>CAVSUL010000009.1:0-70690 GCA_963731325.1 uncultured Verrucomicrobiae bacterium | reverse complement strand
TAATCGTGACCTCGACCGTTGAAGTCTCCGGTTTCTGATCGTCATAGTTGATTGTGCCACTGACGTCCGAAAAGCGACCAGTTACCCGAGAAAAAAAATGGCGAACTTTGAAGCCGATCGTGGAATGAACAGGGTCGATGGTAAAAGTATCGGCGAGCGCGCTTTGTCCCAATCCGGCGAGGATTACCAAAAGCAGGAACGGTTTGATTTGCATCCTGGAACTTAGCCGGTCGGTTGACCGGAGCAACGTTGTTTGCCCACAAAAAAGAAAACCCGTTTAGCAAGGCCAAACGGGTTTTCTGATCGCGGGGGGGAAAGGATTAACCGGGGAGTTGGGCCGCAGAATGAGTACGAACAAGGCCCCGTCCGTACCAGGTAGCGCCGGCATCCTGCCGGTTCACAAAGCTGACAAGCTGGAAGCTTATCCTACCTTGAAGTCCGACAGACCCAAGGCTGTCCGCGCTACGAAGCAAAGCCGGAAGGCGAAAAAAAGCCAGCGGGTCCGCCGGAATGCCGCCGGGCGACCAACGCAGACTAAGCGATCGCCGAACACGCCACCATACCGTTTAGCTAACCAGCCTCACCACCCATTCCACGAAAAGCAGGATGAATTTAGATTCTCGATTTAAAATCTTTACCAGCAACAAACTTCACAGACTTCGATTTCGGAATTCGGATTTGTTGTAGGGTCTTCGGATTTACTCCTTTACGAGCTTTGCGTTCAACTACTTTGAACGTTCCAAATCCGACCAACTGAACATTTTTGTCTTTTTTGACTCCGGACTTGATGGCTTGAATGACTGCGGAGACCGCTCTTTCTGCCTCAGCTCGGCTTGTTTCTTTCCCAAGTTGCTTTTGGACGGCTTCAACTAACGCTACCTTATTCATGATCATCGGGAGCGGTCGCCGAGACTAACAACTCGGGAAGCTTCTACCCAAGCTGATCCCGAGGCGAACGCTTGATGTATCACCTTTTCACAGCTTCGAGTTTTTTTGTCAATCTCTTATTGGCATCGAGGAATAATCGATTGTCTTCAGCCTCCGCGAATGCGCACCAAGCCGCGGCACGCACTCGATCAGCGCCTTCGTATAGGGATGACCGGGCGCACGCAGCACACTCTCCGCGGAGCCAGTCTCAACCAGGCGACCCCGAAACATCACCGCGACTTCATCCGCGATACCTCGGATAATCCCGAAATTGTGGGTGATCAGCAGGAGGGACATGGCAAACTTTTGTTTCAGCTCGCCGAACAAATCCATGATTTGCTTCTGGATAGTCACATCCAGAGCAGTCGTCGGCTCGTCCGCGACCAGTATTTTGGGGCGTCCGCAGAGTGCCATGGCAATCATCACGCGCTGTTGCATGCCGCCGCTGAGCTGAAACGGATAATCGCGAGCTCGCTTGGCCGAGTTCGCGATGCCGACCTGGTCAAGCCAGTAAATGATTTCGCCCTTCACATCGGACACGTCGGGACGATGCACCCGAATGGTTTCCGCCAATTGCTCGTAGACTGAGAAAACAGGATTAAGGCTGGTTGCCGGCTCCTGAAAAACGTACGCAATTTGCCGACCCCGGATCCGGCGGAGTTCTCCCTCGGAAGCCCGTAACGTGGAGCGACCGTCAAAAAGGATATCGCCCGCCAGTCGCGCGTTGGAGGGAAGCAGCCGAGTCAGGGCCAACGCGGTTACGCTTTTACCACTGCCGCTTTCCCCAACAATCGCGAGGCTCTTTCCGCGCGCGAGCCGTAGAGAGAGATCATGGACGACGGGATTGATCTGTCCGGCCGATTCAAAGCGAATCGAGAGATCGCGCAGCTCCAGGAGGTCGTCTTGCATTAGAATCGGGTTGTCTGCGGCAGCCGGCGGATTCGCTGCCGGTTCACGCTCGGAGAAGAGAGCATATCTCCGGCCAGGCACGGCGGGCAAGCGAAGCGAGCGCGCGGCGTGGACCCGCAACGCCTCCGCCGCCTCCTCGTTTAATCAGGTTGAAAAGCGGCAGCCGCAACGCCACTATGCGCGTTGTGAACTGGGCGACGAGGATCGCAGCCTGTATCTTCCTAACGGGCGGTTTGGTCTGGGCGCAGGATAAGCCTTTAATCGTTGGGATGGAGATGAGCTTTCCGCCGTTCGAGATGTTAGACGCCTCCGGACAGCCCGCGGGAATCAGTGTGGAGCTAGCCAAGGCACTTGGCCAATATCTGCACCGGCCAATCCAGTTCGAGAATATACCTTTTGACGGGCTGATTCCGTCTTTAAAGACGGGGAAGGTCGATCTCGTCATTTCGTCGATGACGATGACCGAAGACCGAGCCAAATCGATCGATTTCAGCGACCCTTATCTGAAGATGGGTCTGTCGCTGCTGGTTAACAAGAACAGCCCGATCCGGTCGATCAACGACGTCGATAAACCGGGTGTCCGAGTCGCGGTGAAGAAGGGAACCACCGGACACATCTACGCTATCCAACACCTCCATAATGCGCGCATCCTGGTCTTTAACGATGACGCGACTTGTGCAACCGAGGTCGCCCAGAACAAAGCGGATAGCATGATTTACGACCAGGTCTCTATCTTCCAGCACTGGAAGAAATACCAGGACTCGACCCGGGCGATCCTCCAGCCATTTCAACAGGAGCAGTGGGCGATCGGTCTGCGAAAAGGAAGCGATCAGCTGCGGCAGCAAGTCAACGCCTTTCTCAAGAGTTTTAAAGAGGGCGGCGGGTTCGATGCCCTGGGCAACAGATATTTTGGTGAGAATAAGAAAGCGTTTGCCGAAGCGGGAATTCCTTTTTACTTCTGAGCTTTCCCCCAAAATTCTCGACCATTCGATCACCTTTGGCCAAGGTGAAAGGAAAAAGAAGTGAGTGGCTGCGGATCTGATGTTTCAGGAGACGAATGGCTGATAAACCGAAGCGAAAGCCGGTCCTCAAGTATATCTTCGGCGGGCTCGGTGTTCTCCTACTGCTCGCGCTGATTTTCTATCAGCCGATTGTCCTTGGGCTGGTTCAGGTGATCGCTCAGCAGTATGCGAGGAGTCAAAAACTCAATCTCAGTTTCCGAATCCATGGTTCCCTGCTGACCGATGTCTTCCTCGAAGACGTCCACCTTTCCGCGCAACCCGAGAACAAGACCTTTGCCATCGAGAAGCTGGACGCGGAAACCATCGGAGCGCGTTACCGGCCATGGAACTTCCTGAAGAAGGATTATCGGAACGTAGTCGATCTGGTTCATCTCAAGAACGTCGACGTGGTTTTGCGCCCGACCGCCCCGGCCCAACCACCGGCAAAGAAACCGGCCGCACCGCTCAGGTTCCCTCCCTTCATACCAAAGCAAGTCGATATCGAGAATGTTAACTTTCGCCTGCGAGGAAACACCGAGGATATTCTGGTTCAGGCTTTCGCCATGGATTTCGGCCAGGATCGATCTGGATCGCTGTCGGCTGCGCGGCTGACAATACCACCAGTGGGAGATTGGACGAAAATTCGAGCGGAGATTTCCGAACGCCGTGGCGTCATCACCTTGCGCGGGCTCCATCTGCCGCCGTTGGCGGTGGTCGACGATTTCGGACTGGACCTTTCCCGTTTAAACGAGGGCCAAGTAGGCCTCGCTCTCGGCGCCAGCATCCTGGACGCGCCGATTGAGGCCCAACTTGGCTTCCGGCAAGGCGATACCGGCTCCTTCCTCCGCGCGAGACTCACTAACCTTGATCTTGCCAAACTGGGTAGGTTAATAAGCCTTCCGCTCACCGGGAACGTCAAAGATATTGACGCCGCGATCAACGGGGACCTCGAGCGACCCGACAGCTGGAGCGGGACAGCCCAATTCTCGGCGACGCCGGTAACTTACCTTGACTACACGGTCGATTCAGTCGGTTTGTCGGCTGATCTTCTGCGCGGGGCCGGCACGGTTCGTAACTTGCAGGCGTCCGCCGGAAATAACCGGCTTTCCGTCGCGGGCACGTTTCGTTTGCCGCCCTCCTTCGACAGTTTTCTGGCACAAACTTCGGCCCATTTAGGCCTGATCCTTATGCTGCCTGAGCCGAAACGCTTTCTCCCCGCGGCGCAAGGCTCACTCGCGGGAGGAGGAACAATCGGGCTGAGACAGGGACGGGCTCAAGCCCGGATACAGTTGAGCGGCGCGGATCTTGGATTGCCCGTAGTGCAAGTGTCCCAAAGCAGAGTAACTGCTTTCGGCGCAGCCAGGCTCCCGCTCGCCGACAATCCTTGGAATTCGCTGGCGATGATTACCGGTGCCGAGGTACACAATGTACAAGCTTCGCCGATCAAGGCGCCGGGCGTGAATGCGACCGTTACTGCCCTGGATGGCCAGAATGCCCAGGTTCTTGCGCAGATCGTGTCCGGCCAAAGCAAGATCGCCCTGGATGCGCACAGCCCCTTACCGACGCCGAAGAACCCTTTCGATCCGAAACAGATCACCGGAAATGTGCAATTGCATGTTGAGTCCCTCGGAGATTTTACGGATACCGACATGGTTGAAGGCAGTCTGACCGCGGACGGAAACTTTGCCGTCAGCCAGCTCCGACCCAACGGTTTCCTGAGAGCTTCCGGCAATCAGCTGCGCTATCGGGGCTTTGTTCTTCCTCGGCTCGCCGTTGACGCAACGGCGCATGATGGAATGGCCGAGGTGCGTGACGCGAAACTCGCCATCGACGATTTTAATTTTGCCCGTCTAACCGGTACGGCCACTCTGTCCGGGCAAATTCCTTACCAGGCAAGCGGTACGATCCACTTCGCGGACCTGGCAGTTCTCAACGAAATCCTGGTAGCATTCGGGCAGCCGGCCGGGCTTCAAGGAACCTTCGACGCGCACTTGAAAGCGAGCGGCACGGCCCAAAACCGAATTCCCGAATCACAGTTCCAGGCCGCCGGTCAAACGCTTTCCTATCGCGGTGTGGAATTAAAGTCTCTGGAAGTGCAAGGCATGACGGCTAATGGCCTGTTGCAGGTGCCTACTGTGCGATTGGCGTTCGACGACCAGAATACGATTACCGCGCGGGCGTCGGCCGCGCTCGCCGATCCATATACGTACGAAGGTCACGCTGCTATCGATTTTGAGAATCTGGGCGTTTTCCATGATCTGCTGGCGAACCTGGGCAAACCGAGCAACCTCAGCGGCAAATTTCAGGCGACTCTGGATGCCGCGGGTGACATCCGGAATCCCCTCCCTCGCGCCCAATTCAAGGCGGCTGGCCAACAGATCAAAGCAAGCGATCTCCTGATCCAGGATCTGGCCATCAACGCAGACACGGACAACAACATCGCGTTCCTGCGGAATTTCAAAATAACATTCGATCCGCGTAACACGATCAATCTGACCGGGGACTTCTCCGCGGTTGACCCGTTCAATTATCATGCGGATGGCTCTGTCAATTTTGCCGACCTGCGCACATTTAACGGGCTGCTGAAAGCGATCGGCCCTGATCCGGGTTTAGCCGGGCGGCTCAGTGCGAGCTTTATCGGCCAGGGAAACGCTCGGAGTAAGCTTCCAAGCGGTACGCTATCCGTAGTGGGCGATCACTTCCTCTATCGCGGGCTACCTATCGAGGATCTTGACATCGCCGGTAAGGTCGAAAATGAGGAGCTGAACATTGAGGCGGGACGTGTTGTCTTTGATCCGAAAAATCGAGTGGATATACACATTTTGGCGAAGCTCACCGAGCCGTACACCTACCGATCGAACGCGATGGCAGATTTCGAAGATTTATCTTTTCTCAACCCGTTACTAGCTTCGTTCGGACAAAGCTCCGGTGCCGGTGGGAAATTAACCATGGAGTGGCATGGAGAGGGCGCGTTGAGGAGCTCCACTGGGCAACTGCAATTACAGGGGAATCAATTGCGGCTGGCGGGCTTCGTTCTTCCCCGGCTCATCGTTGATGCTACGGCGCAAAACGGAGCAGCCGTGATTCGTAATGCCAAGCTCTCCTTTGACGATCTTAATTTTGCCCAGCTAACGGGTACGGCCTCGCTGGCCGGCCAGTTCCCGTACGAGGGAACCGGCGTGATACATTTCACGGATCTCGGAGTTCTCAACGAGATCTTGGTAGCACTCAGGCAACCGACCGGGCTGAAAGGAGCCCTCGATGCGCATGTGAAAGCGAGCGGCAATGCACAAAGCAGAATTCCCGAAGCACAGTTCCAGGTCACAGGCCAAACGGTCTCCTATCGTGGCGTTCCCATAAAGTCACTGGAACTGCAAGGGGCCACGGCGAATGGCTCGTTGCAGGTACCCGCTATCAGGCTGGCATTCGATGACCAGAACACCGTAACGGCGCGGGCGTCGGCTGCGCTCGCCGATCCGTACGCGTATGAAGGTCATGCTGCCATCAATCTTGAAAATCTCGATGTCTTCCATAATCTGCTGGCCAACCTGGGTAAGCCGAGCGACCTCAGCGGTAAATTTCAGGCGACTCTGGATGCGACCGGCGATGTCCGCAATCCCCTGCCCCGTACTCAATTCAAGGCTGCTGGCCAACAGATCAAAGCAAGCGATCTCCTGATCCAGGATCTGTCAATAAACGCTGACGCGGATAACAACATCGCTTTCCTGCGGAATTTCAAAATAACATTCGATCCGAGTAATAGGATCAATCTGACCGGGGACTTCTCCGCGGTTGACCCATACAACTATCACGCCGAGGGATCGGTCAATTTTTCGGATTTACGGACGTTTAACGGGCTGCTGAAAGCGATCGGTCCTGATCCAGGTTTAGCCGGGCGGCTCAGTGCGAGCTTTATCGGCCAGGGAAATGCTCGGAGTAAGCTTCCAAGCGGCACGCTATCCGTAGTGGGCGATCACCTCCTCTATCGCGGGCTGCCTATCGAGGATCTTGACATCGCCGGTAAGGTCGAAAAAGAGGAGCTGAATATTGAGACTGGGCGGGTGGCCTTTGACTCGAAAAATCGATTGGATATACACGGTTCGGCGAAGCTCACCGAGCCATACACCTATCAATCGGATGCAACGGCAGATTTCGAAGATTTGTCTTTCCTGAACCAGTTGCTCGCTTCCTTCGGGCAAACTTCCGGGACTGCCGGCAAATTATCCATGCAGTGGCACGGAAAGGGGGAATTGCGAAACTCTACCGGAACAGTGCAATTGCGAGCGAGTCAGTTGCGGCTGGCGAACGTTGCCGGAATAGACGCGGATGTCGAAGGCAACTACCAGGGCCTGGAAGCACAGCTCTCAAAAATCAACATTCGATCTCCCTATGCGGATCTCGACAGCACTTTGCGAGTCACGCCCGAACAGCTGGAAATTCCTAACTTAACGATTCGCAAAAACCAGAATGCATTGAGCGGCAACCTGAAGGTTCCCCTCAATTTTCGGCCGGGAGCAAAGATCCCGATTGCCCTGGACAAGCCGCTCGAAATCGATCTGCGCGGAGACCGCATTCCGCTATCGGCCTTCCAACCGGGTAAGCCGGAGGTTACCGGTAACATCGATCTTCTGATACAGGCGTCGGGAGCTCTGCAGGATTTGGCCGCGAAGGTGCACCTCGGTATCAACGACATCCGTTCGCCGGCGGTTTCCACGCTGGCTGCTGCGCAGGCGAGCATTGACGCCCAGCTGTCCAACAAGAATCTGAATCTGACCGGAGACTTCCGCCAGCCGGATATCCAGCCCGCGCAACTGCGAGGATCGATACCTGTCGACGTGAGACAGATCATCGAGACTGGCAAGATGTCTGAAGATACACCGTTACAACTTTCCATGCGATGGCCTGATACTAACTTGGCCTTTTTGAGGAAACTATCCTCACAGGTAAGAATCATTGAAGGCCGGGCCGGTGTCGATGCTAATGTCGGCGGCACACTGCAAAGGCCGGTAGTGACGGGTAGCGTTCGATCAAATGTCAGCCGTTTTCAGGCCAGGACCGATGTGGTACCTCCCATCTCAAATTTTGTCGTTAATATCAATTTTCGTCAGGATCGAATCACTTTCGACCAGTTCAACGGCCTCGCCGGAGGTGGCCCCTTCGGGTTGCGCGGTTCAATTGATCTCACCAAAGGAACCGATCCGCTTTTCGACCTTCTCGTCACTGGCCGTGAGATCCTGATAACTCGCAGCGATACTGTAATTGTCCGCTCAAATCTCAACTTGGCGGTGCGCGGCCCACTTTCCGCCGGGGAGGTCAGCGGAGTAGTCGGCGTAACGAACAGCCGGTTTTTCCAGGATATCGATATTCTGCCGCTCAATCTGCCGGGCCGCCCTGCACCGACGCCGCCGGCGGTGCCACCCCCGAGTTCAGTCGGCATTAAGACTGCCCCTCTCAGCAATTGGAAGTTCAACATCGATGTCAGGACCGACCAACAGTTTCGGGTTGAAAGCAATCTTGCTCGCGGCAAGGTCACGATTAACCTGCACGCCGCCGGTACGGGCGCGACACCGTCAGTAACCGGGTTTGTCCGGGTCGACAGCCTGATCGCATCGCTCCCATTCAGCCACCTGAACATTACGAATGGTTACGTAAACTTTGTACCCGGCGGGAATCCGCTTGACCCCGTGCTCAACATTGTGGGCACCTCACAAGTGCGCGATTACGACGTCCGGGTTCGCATCTTCGGCAACGTCTCGAATTTTCAGATCTTGTTCGACAGCACTCCACCACTGGCTCAGGGTGACATCGCTAGTCTCCTGGCGACTGGGGCAACGACCGCCGAGTTCGTGGAGAATCCCAGTCTTTTGGCCGGACGCGCCACTTTCCTTTTGGCGCAGCAACTTCTGACCAAAGTTTTCAGAGTTCGCCCCAACCCGAACCAACAAGCCTTTCTCGAGCGATTGCAGGTCAATATCATTCCAGGTGCACGCGCTGGCACACAGGACGTAAGCGCGCGTTTCGCGCTCACGAAAAACTGGCAGATCATCGGTGACGTCGGACAGCAAGGCGATGTCAGCGGACGATTGCGCTACTTTATCCGGTTCCGATGAACAGTGCCCCGGGTCGCCGCCGGATTAATCTCATGGCAAAGCCGGAATTCCGCGGGGTTCGGACGCAGGTGAGGGTTCTATCGACCATAGCCTTGCTCTGGGTTGTCGGCTGTGCAGACGAAGTCTTCAGCCAATCCCCTGATCAGGCGACCCAGGCCGCGGGGACCGTCCAGATGCAGCCTGGCCCTCCGCCACGGACAGCTTCGCGAGTGCGCTTCGTCGGCAATCAGCACTTCTCCGAAACGGACTTGCGGAACGCGATCGCTGATTCGCTCACGCAGATTCAAGCGCAAGGACTCAGTGTTCCACTGGCCGACGATACAGCGTTTTTCCTCGCACTCTTCTATCGCAGACGCGGCTATCCGCTAGTTGATGTAAAATATCGTATCTACGGCGGTGGACAATTTCTTGAGCTGCTCATTCGGGAAGGTCCGTTCTACCAGCTGGGAAACATTTTTTTCCAAGGCAATAAAACGTTTCCATCGGCCGCTCTGAAGGACTTTATGATCGGTACCACCCGGGCCCGATTTTCCCAGTTCCAGAGACAACTGCCGTTTGTTGAAGCTGATCTGGTGACCGGTACGTCGCTGGTCCAGGGCTATTATATTTCGCAGGGATTTCCGCAGGTGCAGATCGTCAAGATGGAAACCAGGCCGGACAACACGCGCCGAGCGGTTGATGCGATCGTCACGATCAATGAAGGGCCACGATACTTTTTTGGTCCGATTACCTTTACCAATGACCCAGGCATTCCGACGACCGCGTTTTCCGAGAAAATTCGGGCCCTCACCCAACCCCCCGCCCCGTATTCCGAAGCAGCCGTCGCCACCTTGCAACGGGATCTTACCTTCGCTTACAAAACCGCTGGTCACTACATTGCCACCGTCACCGTCACCCCCGATTTTAGAAACCTGGCGGGCGGAGGCAAGGTTCCTATCAGGGTAGCGTCGGTTCCGGGCCCGGTTTTTCGGTTCGGAGACATCGTCGTCAATCAAGGCCGGAATGCCGCGCTTAAACCGGATTTTCTTCCTCATCGCGTCTCGGAATTGCGCGGACAGATTTACAACCCGCAAACTCTGCGAGGAATAAATAACTCTTTGATTCGGACCGGCCTGTTCAGCGGATTAGACATTCAGGAAACGCCGGAACCGGATGATACGATCAGGCTGACTCTGGTCCCGCACGAAGCGCCGCCCAAGGAGTTCGGCGTGTTCGGTGGTTATCGGACTTTCGATGGCATCATCGTCGGAGCAAACTATATCGATCGTAATGTCGGCGGAGAAGGCCATATCTTCTCGGCGACCGCCGAGTACACAGGCCTGGGACCTCAAGGCGAGATTTCTTACGAAGACCCCTGGTTTTTTAACACAAAAAATCGATTTCGGGCGGTGATTGGAATCGAGAACAAAACCCTCCAAGGGTATTCTTACATCAACGAATACGCCAGGCTAAGTCTCACCCGGAGATACGGAACACAGCTCAGTTCCACCGGTCTGGAGACTGGCGGATTCGAGACAGGCGGATTCGTGGAATTCAAAAACGTGAACCTGAACAGCATCACGATTGACCCGCGTGACTTGGTCGGGCCAACCGGCTATCAGTTGCTTACAGTTGGAGTGACGCAGACAGTCGATCGTCGTGACAATCCGTTGAACCCCACCCGCGGCTGGATTCTGGCTTTGACCGCTTCCGGCTCAGAACCAACAGAGAGCGCCAGCACCTTTCTCCGCGCGACGGAACGTTTCAGCTACTATCAACCTCTGGGCAAAGCTCTGCTCGCTTTTGGCGTTCGCTTCGACGTGATTGCTCCCACGACCGGTGGAACCCTCCGCATACCGATTGAAGAGCGCTTCGTCAACGGAGGTGCCGACACGGTCCGGAGCTTCGCGGAGCGTGATCTCGGCCCAAAGGATAACAATAATAACCCGGTCGGCGGCCTGGCTCGATCGGTTTTTAACGTCGAGTACAATTTCCCGATTTGGGGCGATCTCCTCGGGGCGGCTTTCATTGACGCGGGAGGTCTGGGTAGTTCGCCTCTCGATAATTTCAGTACGGGCATCGGGGCGGGCATTCGCTACAATTTGCCGGTCGGTCCTCTTCGGATGGACTACGGGATCAACCCAGCTCCGAAAAGAAACGAAGACTTTGGCGCTTTCCACCTCAGTTTCGGGGTAGCGTTTTAGGGCTCGAGCAGCAGTCGATTGTGGCGATGAGAATTCAGCGATGGCCTGGCAACGTGTGCCGGTAGTACGAATTTGGAAATTTTCTCGCAACAATGCTTTTTGCTGTCGCTCGGAAAGGTCGTGCAATTTTTTGTGCAGTGCGTGCGACTTGTCGCCGCTTTGAGACCGCGCGGAGCGCGACCTGGCCGCGGACCGACCACGAAGCGCCGAGTTTCTTGGAGAAAGACACGCGCTCCTTAACGCCGCGCTCCGCTCGATCCGAAAGCGGCGACAAGTCGCACGCACTCCAAGAAGCTCCCAAAGCCCCGTGCACAGGGCGAAAAGATGTTATGACCCGCTTCCAGGCCTTTCGCCCTCCTAGCCAAAACGGCCGGAGATGTAATCCTCGGTCTGTTTTTGGCTTGGCTTACTGAAAATCTTTTCTGTCCGATCAAACTCGATCAAGCGTCCGAGATAGAAGAAAGCCGTTAAATCGGAACATCGCGTCGCTTGTTGCATGTTGTGGGTGACGATAACAATCGTGAACCGATCCTTCAGTTGGGCTATCAGTTCCTCCACTTTTGCGGTCGCGATCGGATCAAGGGCCGAGCAAGGCTCATCCATCAGAACGATCTCGGGCTTGACCGCCATCGCCCGCGCGATACAAAGACGTTGCTGCTGACCACCCGATAATCCCAACGCGCTTTCGTTCAGCCGATCCTTCACCTCTTCCCATAGAGCCGCTCCTCTGAGGCTGGTCTCGACGGTTTCATCAATCACCCGTTTCTCGCGCACACCGGCAATTCGCAAGCCGTACGCAATATTTTCGTAGATCGACTTGGGAAAGGGATTGGATTTTTGGAAAACCATCCCAACCCGCTTGCGCAACTCGATCACATCGACGTCCGGAGCGTATATATTGACTCCGTCGATATGGATCGTACCCGAGGTCACGCGAGCATGATCGACGAGATCGTTCATCCGGTTGAGACAACGCAGCAAGGTCGATTTGCCGCAACCCGATGGTCCGATGAAGGCGGTCGCCTTGCGCTCCGGAATCTGGAAGCTGATCCCGTGCAAGGCCTTGGACGAGCCGTAAGCGAAATCGAGTTTGTCGATATCGACAATTTGCCGAGGCTGATCGGCGACAGACCCTCCCGGTTCCACTTTGGTTCCGGCGATCGGCCGGGCTGTCGGAGTTGTAGCAGTCTTCGTAACGTCCATAAAGGAGGATGGCATGCTTAGTTGATACCGAAATCGATTAGGCGTCAGCAAACATAGGACTTATTAGCCGTGGCTCTCCCATCAGCAAGCACCGGCTACCTTCCACAAGAGACGGCAAGATTGCAAACGCGAGCTCGACGATACCGCGGGGTTCCATGGCGATTGCGCTTCATCCGTGCAACTTTCCCGCGACAGCAAGTCCGGCGCTAGTCCAAAAGCCATGCTGACGGTACTTGCGGGAATTTGCCCCTTGGGAATACAAGCGAAAGAACCCGGCGAATTGCTCCGCCGGGTTCGCGGTTACATTGGTTATGAGTGGTTTCTGGCTAGAATTTGAGGATCGCGTTGACTCGGACGAAATTCCAGGAATTATAGTCAGCAATCCCGGAGCCGCGGGTAGCTTGACCGCCGTAGAGATTTTTCAGGTTCCAGTCGATGCGGCCGTCCACCCCCAGCAGGAAGAAGTCAGTCACGTTGTAGAGGATCCCAAATCCAAACCCCTGCAAGTTCAGGCGGCCGTTCATCGGATCGGACGGTCCGGTGATAGCATCAACGGCCGCGATGCCGACCTGCCGGTAATCCCCGAAGATCGACCAGTCACCCGCCTGCTTGTTCTGCCCAATCTTCAAGCCAACCACCCAGGCGAGCTTGTCGTTGTCCGAAGCTGACACCCGCGTGAACGGATTGATGCCCGTCTGAGTAATCGTCACAGTGCCATGCCTCTGCGTGTAGGTGTTGAACTGCGAGAAGAGCCCCGGCCCCAGTGTCTCGGTAATGACATGCCCGTGGGAATCGAATGTTTTGAACGTGGGATTCGCACCGTCCGCATCAGTGCTGGTACCAGGCGTTCCAAGAATGTCAAAGCGTGCGCCGCCCTGGAAGTTGTAGGCGAGATCCCAGTACAACGTGATCGGGACGTTTCCAATCTTGATTCCGATATCGCCGGGAGCCATCGCGATCAACAGGTCGCGCTCCTCGCCCACTCCGGCGTTAGGACCAGAGAAGAAGAGCGGCCGAGTGTGGACCGTGCTGTCGACCGGGTTTGCCGTATCGTGGCCAACCGCGGCTGCGTTCGCGACAAAGAGCGAGGGACCGAAGCTGAAAGTGACCACCGGGGTCCTGTACCGGGCCAGGAGCTGTGTCCAGAATTGGAAGGAGTCGGTATTCAGGTCGCTATCGAAATTGTACTCGTTGTTATCGTAAAGCACGAACTGGCCGGCGATCAGGCTAAGCTCGAAGGCCGATTGCGGCTTGGGAGCCGGCGCAGGCGGAGCTTCCTTCCCTTCTTTGCTGTAGCCCGCCGATTGCTCACCGGCGGCCGCCCACCCGAACAGCTTATGAAAATCGAGTCGCTCAGTGAGCCCGTTCGGATTCAAACTCGGATCCCAGAAGAGATCGGTCGTGTAAAACGGATTCTCGAACTTACCCGCCAGCAGAGTGATTCCGGGGACACCGTTCCACCCGAGAAAGGCTTTGTTGATGAAGATGTTATAGTTGCGGTAAGCCGCGGTGTATGTCTGGTTGTTTGAGTCATTCTGGCTGTTAGTCGCCAACCCGACCCCACCGAAGAAACCGTAGTCAAGCTTGAAATCGGCATTCAGACGAAGCCGGAATCGCCAGCGGCTGCGCTGACTGACTCCAGATGGCTGACCCTTGGCCCCGAGAGGCCCGGCACTAGGTATCGGAGAATTTGGCTCCTGTTGTTGAGCCTGGTCTCCCTGCCAACGCAGTCGCAAGTCGCCGCTCAATTTCAGCTCTTTGATCCAAGGCGCCAGTTTGATCGGACTCTGGATCTGCTCTGGCTGTACGGCAGGATTTTTCGAGACTTCCGCCTCGATTTTTTCAGCTTCCTTTTGCGAAAGGATGCCTTTCTTCACCAAAGCGTCGATTAGCGCCTGGTTATCTTGCGCGAAAACGCCGCCGGCAGTTAAGGCTAAGGCACCGGCGACTGCGGACGCACGCATCGTTCGTCGAATCATTCAGTTTTTCCTTGGTTAAGTTGGAATTCCCCCGTTTTTCGGTTGCCGCTCGCCGCCCTCTCTCACTTTCTCTCGCGGCGCCGGGCGTATCAACGACAGGCGTACTTCATCAGCGATTTGTGGCAATCCCGCGTCGAGAAGGTAACAAATTGCCGGTTTCCAGCTCCCCTCAAACGTCTCTCTCTCTTGAGCGCGTGAGACTAGCGGGATTCAGGGTAAAAAGGCGAGTGTTTTTTTCTGAGGCACGCCGTGCCCCGGGTCGCCGGACTTGGCCTCTTGTCGAAGGAACGTCAGAATCGGTTTGGTTGTGGCTACGCCAGCTCCGTGAACACCGCCGCTAGTCAGTCCCTGTTTCTAATTCCGGTTTTGGCAGCATCAAACGGTAGCCAAAGCCCCGGATCGTTTCGATATAGCGACCGTGCTCGCCCAGTTTGTCTCGCAACCGGCGCATGTGCGTATCCACGGTCCGGGTATCGATCATGGAGTCGTAACCCCACACGTCGCTGAGCAACCGATCACGCTGCTGAACCCGTCCATGCCGTTCCATCAGGATCGACAGGAGCCTGAACTCAGTCGCGGTGCACTCGATCAACCGGTTCGCGGCCATGACTTGATGACGCGATCGATCGAGAACCAGATCGCCTACTTGTATTCGATCGGCTTGCTCCGAAGAAGACGAGCGTCGCCGCAGGATTGCGCGAATACGCAAAACAAGTTCCCGCGGGCTGAACGGTTTGACCACATAGTCCTCGGCACCGAGCTCAAAGCCAAGCACACGGTCAATCTCTTCCGACCTGGCCGAAAGCATCACAATTGCGATTGCGCGATATTTCGGATCCGACTTAAGCAGCCGGCATAGGTCAAGGCCCGACATCTCGGGCAACATCAAGTCAAGGATTATGAGCGCGGGCGGTTGATCCTTAATGAGGGTCATAGCCACACGGCCATCCGCCGCCAGGTCAACGAGAAAACCGGCTTGTTTAAGATGGTGCGCCAGCAGAGCCGCAACGTCCGCTTCGTCCTCAACAATCAAGATTCGCGAACTCATCACACCGGCCAGGAATTGTACAGCCCGTTGAGTCGCGGGAAAAAACTGCGCAGGGCTTCAGCCACCCCCGCCCCGCTTTCACGTTCGGCCACAAAACCGCCGTGACCGATAACGGCCGATTTCACCTCGTCGATACTGTTGGCAGGGCAGGCCAGCCAAGCCGCGCAGCTTGGGCGAAGCATCGGTAAGTCGTTGAAATTGTCTCCCGCCGCGAAGGTCTCGGCTGGATCGATGCCCAGGACGCGCTGCAACTCTCCCAGGACCGACCCCTTATCGTAGGCCCGATGACAGAACCGTAAATAAATAGAATTGCGCTGATACGAGAAATCAGGCACCGCCGGCTGCTCACCCTCGAGGAATCGCTCGATTGCGTCCATCTCGGCGTCGTCCCGAGCAACAATTCCTTCGCAGCGCCCGTCCTGGTAATAAAGACGCGCACCGGTCTTTTTCTCCACAAAGCGCTCGATCTTCGAACGAAGTTTGGCGGATCGAACCGAGAGATTATCGTGCGCCTCGCGGCAACGTTCGTTCCAGTCTCCCAGATCTTCCCAGCGACCGCCGTCCCAGCGGAAAAGCTCGCGCTCGGCCGTCAGCGCATAATCCGGGCGAACTGGGAATAACTCCAACGCCTGATCGACCAAAGGAAGAGTTCGACCGGTGTTGAGCGCGAAGATTGTTCCGTGCCGCCGAAGATGATTCAGACAAGAAACAAGGTCCGGAGCCGCAATTTCTTCGCTGGTAGCCAGGAAGGAGCTGACCAGCGTTCCGTCGAAGTCCAGGCTTAAAAGGCGAATCGATCCCATGCAAAGGGCGCTACCGGGGATTCAAGCCGGACACCGCATCGAAAATTCCGTTGATGATCGAGTAGGCGATCACTCCCACCATACCGGCCATCACGAAAATGACGACCGGCTGGATCAAGGAGGTAAGCCGCTGGATCCGGAGATTCAGTTCTTTGTCATAACGCCGGCCCACTCTCTCCAATGCTTTGGCAAGATCACCTGTTTGTTCTCCCACGGATATCATATCGATCATCAAGGGGGGAAACTGACCGACCCGTTGCAAGGCGCGAGATAAAGAACCGCCTTCGCCGACAAGATCGACGACTTTGTTCATGGACTGACGAATGTGGAGGTTCGAGGTTGCGTTGTTCATTAGACGGAGCCCGCTCAGAAGGGGTATACCATTTTCGATGAGATTGGCCATGGTCTGGGCGAATTGAGTGTAAAACCGGCGGCGAAGGATCTCGCCAACAAGCGGCAACCGGAGTTGGGTCCGGTGCCACCAGAGTTTGCCTCGACTGCTTCGAACGATCTGCCCAAATCCAAGGACCAAGGCCACAATCGCCCCCAGAATAGCCCACCAGTAATTCGAGATGAACGTACTGGTACCGATTAGCAGGCGGGTCAAAAGCGGCAGCTCTTTTCCGGTTTTCTCAAAGAGCACGCTGAGCTGAGGCACGAGGTAAGCCATGAAAAGAAAGATCAGACCGATTCCCAGGACAAAGATCAGCGCGGGGTAAATCAGAGCTGAGACGACCTTCTTCTGTAACTCATCGATCGTCACCAAAAAAGTGGCCTGCCGTTGGAGCAACTGCGGCAGCGAGCCGCTAATTTCGCCGGCCGCGACCAGATTGCAGTACAAGTCCGAAAAACTCGGTGAAACGTGGCGGAGCGCGGCGGAAAGGCTGCTGCCCTCGCGCACCTGCTGCCGGAGAGCGGTGGCCACAGCCTTGAGGCCCGACAACTCCTTGCGCTCTTCCATCACGCGCAGAGCCGGTTCAATCTGCAAGCCGGCATCCAGCAAATCGCTCATCTCTTCGGTGAACAGAATAATTTGGCTGCGCGACAATCGAATCTTCGCGACGTTTCCGGGCTTGGGCGCAGTGTCGGGACGCCGCACGATTTCCTGAACCGCAACTTCCTTTTGCCTTAGCGAGATTGGCTGGAGGCGTTCCCGATCGAGTTTGCGAAAAGCCTCTGACCGGGTCTGGGCATCGAGCTGACCGGAAATCCGGCGGCCTTCCCGACTCATGGCTTCATAAACAAACTGTGCCATGACTATTCGTCGATCATCTCGAGATCTGCTGCCGTCACTCGAACTACTTCCTCAATCGTCGTTGTGCCTTCCAGCACTTTTTTCCAGCCATATTGTCTCAATGGCAACATTCCTTCTTCCATGGCGACGGCGCGCATGGCGGAAGCGGGACGGCCCTGGGTGATCATGTCCTGGAGTCGCTGAGAAAGCAGGCAGATCTCGTAAATCGCCGCGCGCCCATCATACCCGGTGAACCGGCACGACTCACAACCGACCGCACCCATCGCCCTCTCCACGTCCTGAACTGGAAAACCAACCTGCTGCAGGTATTCGAGGGACGGGTTCGCCGGACTCTTGCAATGACGGCAAAGCACTCGGACCAACCGTTGCGCGATAAAGGAGCGGACGGAGTTGGCGACCAGAAATGGTTCGATTCCCATGTCAATCAATCGCGTAATACCGCCGATCGCATCATTGGTATGGACAGTGCTAAAAACGAGGTGCCCAGTTAACGCACCGCGGATCGCGATCTCCGCCGTTTCGCGGTCCCGCATCTCACCAACCATGATGACGTTCGGATCACCGCGGAGAATACTGCGGAGCCCATTGGCAAAGGTCAGGTCGATGTCTGGTTTAACGGCAATCTGGATAACGCCGGGCAACGAATACTCGACCGGGTCCTCGATTGTCACAATCCGCCGGTCCTTGGTATTGAGGCTGGAGAGGAAGGTGTACAGCGTAGTTGATTTTCCGCAACCGGTCGGACCGGTCAGTAAAACGATGCCATTAGGTAACGCGAGCAGCTGCTTAATACGACTCTGAGCCGCGCCATCCAAGCCCAGACGTTCAAAGGTAAATTGCTCTCGGCCAAGCAATCGCAGGCTGATACTCTCGCCGGCGACCGAAGGGATCGTGGCCACGCGCACATCGATGGGCTGACCATCCAGCTCCAGCGGGATTCGACCGTCCTGCGGCAACCGGCGTTCCGCGATGTCGAGGTGCGCCATGATCTTGAGCCGGGAAATCACCGACGCCTGCAACACCTTGATGTTCGGCGGCACCGGCACCTCGTGCAGCATTCCGTCGATCCGATAGCGGATCCGCAGATCATCCTGCATTGGCTCCACATGGATGTCGGTCGCCCTTTGCTCGAGCGCTTCGCGCAGGATCTGGTTGACAAACTTCACAACCGAAGCCTCGGAGTCATCCAGGTCAAGTACGTTTGTCTCCTGTTTGACATCGAGCGCGATCTCTTCCTCGGTCCTTCCTTCAAGGATCGCTTCAAAGGTTTCCGCCCCGATCCCATATCCTTGCCGGAGCGCCTGCATAATCTGGGTCCGAGTCGACATCACAAAGAAAATGCGTTCCTTCAACGAGGAAGCCAACGCCTGCCGACCGAGCAAGTCGAAGGGATCGTAGCCGGCGATCCAGATATCGTTGTCCTCATGTTGGAGAGGCACGACATGGTAACGAAGAGCGATTCGCGCTGGAACTTTCTCCCGTAACGGGCCAGCCACCGTGACAATTGGCTCAGTCCACCAGGGAATTTCCAGCCAGCGGCTAAGACCTTTGAGAAATTCCGTTTCGTCGACCAGTTTGGCATCGAGAACCGAACGCACCAGGGATCGCTGCTCGTCCAAGGCTTCACTTAAGGCGCGACGGCACGCCTCAAGATCGACGCAACGACTTGAACCGGCTATCTCGACCAGAGGCTCTAACAACGTCATAAAAGGCGACGGGCAAGTTTAACGAAAACTGTCCGGATCACAAGGATGGAGGACTGGAAGGACGGGGGTTTGGAAATCGCTGAGGCCGCCGGACCCCAGAGGCCGGCAGTCGAGAGAATCTTTCGGAGTTCAGAGGCAGAGAAGCTCCGAAGCTTGGAGCTGTTTGATTCTGGGAGTTGGAAGACGGCTAGAGCGGGACTACTGCCACTGCCCGAATTCCATCCTTCCAATCTTCGAGCCTTCCAGCCTTCATCCCGCCGGTCCTCTATCTTCCCGCTGCCCGGAACAACGCCTCCCGCATGACTTCGCGAGGCGCGGGCTTCCCGAACCAGAGCTCAAACGCGGCGACTCCTTGGTGCAGGAGCATCAAGAGTCCGTCAACCGCGGGTGTACCATGGCGACGGGCCCACAATACGAGCGGGGTGTCGCCCCGGCCATAGACCATATCCAGCACCCGATGATTCTTGCCCAGCCACTCGCCCGGCCAATCAATCGCCTCACCTGCTAGCCCCAAGGTGGTCGCATTGATCACCAAATCCGTGTTGGCGAACACGACGTCCAGCCGATCCCAGGCAAATACTTCGACCGGCACCGACGCCGACAGCTCCTCTCCCAGTTCGTTCGCCTTCTGAACAGTGCGATTGATCAGTAAGAGATGACGGACTCCGAGCGAGGCCAAATACCGAGCGATTGCTCGCCCAGCCCCACCGCCCGCGCCCAAAATCGCCACTCGGGTGACGCTCAAATCGCAAGCGAACGCTTCGTTGATCGCCGCCAGCAAACCCGAGCCATCGGTGTTAAAGCCAAACAGGCGGCCGGATTGATGAACAACGGTGTTGATCGCCCCAAGGCGCTCGGCAACAGAATCCAGGCAATCGACCAGGCTGACCGCCCTGACCTTGTGCGGCACAGTCAGATTCCAGCCAAGGTATTCGTCACCTCTCAGTTTCGGAAACTCTCGACTCAAGTCAGCCGGCAAGACCCGGCGCCGGCCATAACGATAAGGCAGATGCAGACTTTGCAGCGCGGCGTTGTGCATCTGCGGGGAGAGCGAGTGCTCGACTGGATCGCCCAGCACCGCCAGGCGCTCGGGTGCCGTCGCGCCACTCATGTTTCCTCGCCGGCAAATTCACGGCGAGCGCGTTCCAGGCGAGCGAGCACTCGGTCCCGCCCAAGCACCTCAAGCATGTGATAGAGACTGGGTCCGACCGAGCGCCCGCTAATCGCTACTCGCGCTGGATGGATCAAGTCACCCGTTTTACAACCGAGCTCCGCGGCCAACGCCTTCAGACTGTCTTCAAGACTTTCCGGGGTCCAGTCCCGCAATCCGCCAAACCGCTCCTGCAAGCGGCGAAGACGGTCGAGCGCTCCCGGTTTCCGCAATGTTTTTTCCACGCTGGCCGTGTCGAATGGATATCGGTCATCGAAGAAGTACGCAATCCATTCGGGCACATCGCTAAAAAGCCGGATCTTTTCTTTGATGATCCCTAGAATCCGGCAAAGATAATCCTCGTCTTCGACACGGATGCCCGCCGTTTCGATAAACGGCTGGCTAAGTTCGCGAAACCGATCGAGGGGCATGTGTAGAATGTACTGCCCGTTCAACCAGAAACATTTATCGAGATCAAAGGATGCATTTCGCCGGTTAACTTTGGTCAGATCAAACAACGCGATGACCTCGTCGATTGGAATTTTCTCGCGATTATCTTTCGGCGACCAACCGAGCAGACAAAGATAGTTGCGGACTGCTTCCGGCGCATAGCCTTGCTCGATATACGTTGAGACGCTTGATCCCGCATCTCGTTTACTCATTTTCGTTCCGTCGCGGTTCAAGATCAGCGGCACGTGCGCGAACTGAGGAGGCTGCTGGCCAAGCGCCCGGTAAAGCTCAATGTGCTTGGCGGTATTGGTAAGATGATCTTCGGCCCGGATGACATGTGAAATGCGCATCTCGATATCGTCGATCACGTTGACGAAATGAAAGATCCAGGAACCGTCCGGCCGGCGGATCGTCATGTCGGGATCGAGCGAACGATCGAATTCAATGCGCCCGCACACCATGTCGTCCACCACAACCGGCCGCCTGGGCGATCGGAATCGGATAGCGCCATCGTCTTCATAAACTGATCCAGACTTCGCTAGCCGATCTAGATAACGCTCATAGATTTCACCCCGCTCGCTTTGGAAGTAAGGACCAAATTTCCCTCCTTTATCGCCTCCCTCGTCCCATTCCAGTCCAAGCCAGCGCAGGCCGTCGTAAATCACTTGGACTGCATCCTCTCTTTCCCTGGTCTTGTCGGTGTCCTCAATGCGCAGGACCATCGTGCCTTGATGATGGCGGGCAAAAAGCCAGTTAAATAAAGCTGTGCGCGCCCCGCCGACGTGCAGGAAACCCGTCGGCGACGGAGCGAATCGGACGCGAACCGAAGAACTCATCTCGATATCAACCCTTGTCCGAAGCCCAGGCGCAAATAGATTTTTAGAGATTAGCCTGAATCGCCTGCACCTCTCTCAGGATGTGCGGGCGATTCAGGCTAATCTTTCCGAATCTTTTCTCGAAGGCGGCGGTTGAATAAGTATCGGTCAGCAAAAGTCTAACTACTAAGCCATGTCGCGCGCAATTCTTCCTGCAGTATTTCTCTCCGGCGCTCTGATCTCCGGCGTGGTGGGGAACCCGGTTCCGAACCAAGTCCAACCACCCCCGGCCATCCATTCCTTTGTCGACTATGAAGGCGACGACGAGAACACTGGAGACGATTACGATGTATTCTATGACCGCCTCTCCAGTGACGGCGTGTGGTATGACGACGATACTTACGGCTACGTCTTTCAGCCAACCGTCGCGGCTGAAACATCGGATTGGCGACCCTATTCCGATGGTCGCTGGGTGTGGACCGATCGCGGCTGGTATTGGGACACCGACGAGAACTTCGGTTGGGCAACTTACCATTATGGTCGTTGGGTGCTCGTGAGCGGTGTTGGCTGGGTCTGGGTGCCGGGAAGGGAGTGGGCTCCAGCCTGGGTTTCCTGGCGGCAGAGCGATGACGACGTGGGTTGGGCGCCATTGCCGCCGGAATGCACCGTAACCACTTCGTTTGCTGTTTCGTCCTGGTGCGATACCTACTACGGCATCGGTCCGGCGGCCTATCTCTTCATTCGATTTGGCGACTGGGGGCGGCCGAGTTACCGCGGCTACTGGATCCCGCCAAGCCAGAATCTGACCGTATTCAATCAGTCGCGAAACATTACGAACATCTATAACAACAACAGCGTAATCAATAATTACGGTCCCCAGGTGGCCACCCTGCAGCAGCGGTTGGGTCAGCCAATTCCGCGCTACAACATCAACTACCAGGCGCAAACAGATCCGAAGGCTGCCTTTCACTCGCTCCGGCAAGGGAATCAGCTTCAAGTGCTCGCTCCTCCAGCTCAATTGAAGCAGGTGGCCTCGATTCACCCGACCGTGAAACGCCAACTAGGAGCCGCCCAAGTCGAGCGAGGCTGGCAGAATGTTCCGGCGGCCCAACGAACGGAGCTGCAGCAGAAACTTGCGAAAGCTGCACCGGCGCCGCAGAACGCCCCGCCCAAGACTACGGCAAACCTAAAGCCACAGTTCTTGACCAAGCGAGCCGGCAAACCCGGTCAGCCAGGGGTACCGCCAGTGCCGGCCAACGCTGGTGCAAAACCAGGAGTTCCGGGAGCTGGACCGGGACCGCAACAACCCAAATCCATCACCGCGACTGAGCAAAAACCGGTTACGACCGGCGCCAAGGCGGGTCAACCAGGACCGGCTGTCGAAAATAAAAAGACGGCGAACCAGCCGCCTGTCTCAAATGGAGCCACGGGAGAAGCGCAAAAGCTCGAACAGAACAAAGCAGAGCAAACTCGACAAGCCGAACTTGGACGTCAGCATGCCGAGCAACTGGCCAACGAAAAGGCGCATACTCAGCAACAAACCGCGCAGCGTTTGCAGGCGGAGAAGGCTCAGGCCGAACAGGTTCGCAAACAACAAGAAGTAAAAAAAAACGTAGCCTCGAACCGGATCGCCGAAGCGACGCACCATAGCAGCGCAAAGCAGGAGCAGGCGCGGATAGTCACGCAGCAGCAAACGGTGCACCGGACGACGGCTGTTCAGCATACGGTTACCCACGCATCGGCCTATCACCCCGCTTCTGCTCCTCATCCGGCCCCGCCACGTCCACAGGCGGCACGTGCTCCTCAACATGCTCCTCAAAAAGGAGGTGGCGGACACCCGCCGGCGAAAGGGAAAAAGGACCAGAAACCCGGTTGATCCGCCAAATTGTTTAAGGGCATGGGCCCCACGGCATCAGGCCGCGAAAAGCTCCGGAGAGCGAAGGAGGAACCGGGCCGTGTGAGCCGGGCCGTGTATATGGCAACTCCAACGTCGGCTCAGACGAGTCCTCGCTAAGGCTCGGATAAAGCGGCTGTCTCGCAACGTATCTCTCCGCACTCGAGCCTCGCTCGTCGGTTTGATTATCGTTTGCCCGTCGACAACTTTCGACGGACACTGCGGCCAGCATGAACCGAGTGGTCGGCCTAGAGACTGAATACGGCTGTTTAATCTCCGAGGATCAGCTGCAAAGTCAGGCGGACGCCTGGCCGGTAAAGGTTAAAAACCACCTGTTTCGCAAATGTCATATTGGCGCAATTGATCTCCATTACCGCGACTACGAAGAACCGCCGGGGAACGGAGGTTTTCTTCTAAACGGAGGGCGTCTCTACCTCGACATGGGACACTTGGAGTATTCATCACCGGAGTGCCTGGCATTGCGAGATCTTGTTTCGTACGATATCGCCGGCGATCTTCTCTTGTGCCAGGCGATCCGTGAACTCGGCGTCGCCGATGAGATATCTTTCTTGAAAAACAATATCGATCACCACACCGGTGCGACTTTTGGTTGTCACGAGAATTATCTGATGCGCCGGGAAGCCCAGTTTACGCCAGAAATTCTGGGTTCACTGCTTGCTTTTCTCGCAACGCGACAGATCTACGCCGGCGCCGGCCGGGTCGGGCAGGCCAACCCTCTCGCTTTCGATTTTGAAGTTCCTAACCGGCACGGGCAGGTTCCCTTCCAGATGAGCCAGCGCGCCGATCATATCGTCAATGATATCTATCAGTGGGTGCAGTTTAACCGCGCAATTATCAATGCCCGCGATGAACCGCTGGCCGATTACCGGCGGTACCGCCGGCTCCATCTCCTGATCGGAGATTCCAACATGAGTCCGTTCGCGACGGCGCTGAAGGTCGGCACCACCGTCTGTATTTTGACCCTACTGGAAGAAGACCTGTTGCCGCGAAATATTGCGCTGCGGGACGCGGTGCTGGCCACTCGGGAAATTTCGCGAGATCCGGACGGAAACTGGCTGGTCGAAATGGACGACGGCTCCCACCAGGATGCTCTTGACATCCAGTACCAATTTCTGGAGTGCGCTACCCGTCATTTATCCGGGCAAGATGATGAAACCGACTGGATCCTGGAAAGCTGGGGCTTTACCTTGGACGCCATTCGGCGGAAACCCGAACTCTTGCTCGGAGGAGTAGACTGGATTTCGAAGAAGTATCTGTTGACCACCTTCATGGAAGATCAAAAACTCAGCTGGCAAGACCCCTGGCTGCAGAGCCTTGATCTGGAGTACCACAATATCAATCCCGAACGAGGCCTGTTCTTTGCCCTGAAACCGGCGAAAGCGATCGGCGAATTCAACGCAACCGTGCGGCGCAACGATGCCAAGCTACACCCCCCGGCAAATACCCGCGCCGTTGGACGTTCACGCGCAGTCTCGCATTTTCAGCGGAAGAATTTGCAGTATATTATTAACTGGGATTCGATTGCCCTGGAAAGTCAGGACTACCTGCCGATGCCAGACCCTTTTCACGTTTATTCCGATGAGGTGGAATTTTTCCTCCGTTGATGGATCTAATAGAAATGAAAATCTCGCTCCGCTCTCTTCTTTCCGTTGTCACCGTCGTTGCTGCCTTGGGCGGATCATTCGCCGTGAAGAACGCCTTCGGTGATGAAAACTCCTGGCAAACCAATTTCACCCAGGCCAAGAATGACGCCGCCAGCCGGAAGAAGTCGCTTCTGCTCGATTTCACCGGCTCCGATTGGTGCCCTTTTTGTGTGAAGATGGATAAGGAAGTCTTCACACAGAAACAATTCTCGGAGTATGCGGCGAAAAATTTGGTGTTGGTCAAACTGGACTTCCCGCGAAGCAAGGAGCTGTCGCCCGCGGAGACTGCGCAGAACAAGGAATTGGCTAAGCAATATGGAATTGAGGGTTTTCCTACCTACGTCTTGCTCGATCCATCCGGCAAGGAAGTGAAACGCCAAGTGGGCTACCTGGCCGGCGGTCCGAGCGAGTTTATCAAATGGGCGAGCGAGCCAGCTTCGGCATCGCAGTAACCGCGGCCCGATCCGTTTCGCGACGGGCTCCAGTTTCCAAGGACTCTGCGTTATGACGCAGGCCGATCGGTTTTCTCCGGCGCTTCTGATCGACCTTTACGAATTAGCCATGGCTTATGGCTATTGGAAAAAGGGAATGCTGGAGATACGTGCGGCGTTCCATCTCTTTTTTCGGCAACAACCCTTTAATGGAGGCTACACGATCGCCTGCGGACTCGGCGATGCGATCAACTTCTTGCAACGATTCCGTTTCTCGGCGGATGATCTGGAGTATTTAGCTGGGCTGACCGGCTCGGACGATCAGCCTCTTTTCGACCAGTCGTTTCTCGACTATCTGGATCGCTTGCAATTTGGCTGCGACGTTTCCGCTGTCCCGGAAGGCACCGTCATTTTCCCCCAGGAGCCGATTCTTCGCATCAGCGGCACCCTTCTGCAGGCGCAGCTGCTCGAGACAGCGCTGTTGAATATTATTAATTTCCAGACACTGATCGCGACGAAATCGGCGCGGGTCTGTCTGGCCGCGCGAGGCGCGCCTGTTTTGGAATTCGGGCTGCGTCGGGCGCACGGTCCGGATGGTGCACTGGCCGCCAGCAGGGCCGCCTACATTGGTGGCTGCGCGGCGACTTCAAACGTCCTTGCCGGAAAAGTGTTTGGCATCCCGGTGCGCGGAACGCATGCCCATAGCTGGGTTATGGCGTTTCCGACGGAGCTGGAGGCTTTCTGCGCGTTTGCCGAGGTTATGCCTGGTAACACGATCTTTCTTGTCGATACCTATGACACTTTGGGCGGTGTCCAACACGCCATCGAAGCGGGCCGCCGGTTGCGGGCTACGGGTAAGGAACTCAGCGGAATCCGCCTCGATTCGGGAGACTTGGCGTACTTAAGTATTGAAGCCCGGCACATGCTGGACCAGGCAGGGTTTGGCTCTACGAGAGTTCTCGCAAGTAACGATCTGGACGAACATATCATCGGAAGTTTGCGCGAGCAGGGAGCCCGGATCGATCTTTGGGGAGTGGGTACCAAGCTGGTCACCGCGTTCGACCAACCGGCGCTCGGCGGAGTTTACAAGCTTGGCGCCATTCAAAGAACGCCTGGCCATTGGGAATACCGGGTCAAGCTCTCCGATCAAGCGGTCAAGATCTCAAACCCGGGCCTTTTGCAGGTCCGTCGATTCGAACTCGATCGCGAATATTTCGCCGATATGATTTACAACGAAAACGAACCAATCGGCGACGATAACACGATCGTTGACGTGGCCGATGTCACACTTCGGCGGAAAATCCCGTCGGCGGCTATTGGCCGCGATTTGTTGGTTCCCGTCTTCAAGGCCGGCGAATTAGTGTACGAAAATCCTTCGATTGACCGAATACGCGACCATGCCTCAGAAAATCTCGCGCGATTTTCGCCCGGTGTGAAGCGTCTGCTCAATCCCCATGTCTATCCCGTTGGCTTGGAGCGGAGCCTGCATGAACTGAAGGTTCGACTGGTTGATGGAGAGCGACGTCGGGAGGCCGGGGACTGAGCGGCTTGAGCGGTGTGAGCGGCGTGAGCGGCTTGAATGGCGGCGGGTAGTTGATCAGCGCTGAGATTTGAAACCTGTTGTCGTCGCGGTATTGCGTGTCGGCGTACTGCGTATTGCGTATTCCACACTCAAGCCGCTCAAACCGCTCAGGCCGCTCAAACCGCTCAAACCGCTCAAGCCGCTCAAGCCGCTCAAACCGCTCAGGCCGCTCAAACCGCTTCCTAGACAGCAGCGCTGCCTAGCGGCATCTTATCGCCTGCGGAAAGAACCCAATGCCGTCGGATTGTTTAGTGGTAGTTGATCTCCAAAACGATTTTCTTCCCGGCGGTGCGCTCGCCGTCCCCGACGGCGACAAGACGATTCCAATTATCAATCTGCTGATGCGCCGATTTGACTTAGTTGTCGCCACCAAGGACTGGCATCCTCCCGACCACATCAGCTTCGCCAAGAATCATCCGGGGCATGAGGCGGGTGAGATTATTCATTCAGCGGAGATGTCCCAGATTCTCTGGCCGGTCCACTGCGTGCAGAACACGCCCGGAGCAGATTTTGGCCCGGGTCTGGATGAGCGCCAGATTCAGCACATAGTGCTAAAAGGCACCGATCCATCGATCGATAGCTACAGCACCTTCTTTGATAACGCGCGCTTCCGGTCCACCGAACTGGAAAACTATTTACGCTCCCGTCAAGTCGAGCAGGTTTTTATTGGCGGCCTGGCCACTGATTATTGCGTCAAATACTCGGCGCTGGATGCCGTGAGTCTCGGTTTTCGCACCGCGGTCATCGAAGACGCCTGCCGCGGGGTAAACCTCCAGGCGCAGGATTCACAGAACGCATTGGACGAGCTCGCCAAAGCAGGAGTTCGAGTTATCCAATCCGAAGCTTTGCTCTGAAATCGTTAAAGAACGGCTTGTAGTGACCGAAGCGTTTCCGCAAGGATTGGCTTCTCTCGGAATCGGGACTCGAGACTCGGGCAAGAATTGGAGACATGCTCACCATCGATGTATACGTTTCGGCCGCCCCCGACACCCAATTAGAACGAGCAATGACGGAGCGAGTGCTGCGCTCAATCGCGGCCGATTGCGGCGTCCCGTTGATCGCATCCTACTCCTGTCGTTTGCGCCGCCTCGAACCAACGGAGCGAATACGCGAGAACGAAAAGGCGGCGCGTTCCGTTCCCTTGATAGTGCACGCTTGTTTCTGGGAAAAGACCGCCGCCGACGGGTTATCTCCTGCGTTCTTGCCTAATCCCGGCCAATATGATCTGACCGTCCTTTTAGTCGCGGAATGTTTCGGGGCGCCTCCGGACCGGCGTTATCTCTTACCTGATGGCAGCAGACCTGAATCGTCGGTCGAGTACGAGATTGCCTGGGCCTTGGACACCAGCAGGCTTCTCCTGGGCGGTTCCGAGCTCAAGGTTTTTCGGCGCCGGCCTTCGAACAAGCATGCGGCCGACCCTTCCGCCGAGCGCTTCTTCAGCCGCTGGCAGGGTATCTTCGGCGCCCCCTTTACGGAAGCTTGTCTCGCCTTTTCCTCGGCCGGGGAATTCGAAATCCTCATCCGGCAGGCATTGCTGGCATTCTTTCAACGGCAGCTGGCCGAAAAACGCCTTTTCCGACAGACGCGAAATCGGGTTGCCAACGCTCGACGACTGCCAGGTCTCCGACCTTTTGACTACGAAGACGCGGCAGCGTTCGCCGGACGCGTTGATTCACTCGACGCGGCCCTTCGTTTGCTCCGCGAGGGTTACTCCAAAGGAAGTCCGTCCCTGGTCGTTTCCGGGCCAACCGGATCAGGCAAGAGCTCGTTCGTGTGCGCGGGTGTGCTGCCGCTTTTGACCCAAACGGACATGATCCCCGGCTGTGGTCCCTGGCGCCATGCGACCCTTCGGCCCGGCTGCTTGCCCCCTGGCGAGGGTCCTTTGGCCGCCTTAGCTGCCGCGATTCTCAAGGATACTGCGCTCGGGCGCTCCGAATCGCAGATCTTCAAAAATTGGCGCGAGCTCCGGACAGCTCTGGCCGAGAATCCGAAGGAAGTTGCCGGCGAATTGGTACGCATTCTCGATCACTTGGCGCCTGACGACCTCGATCGACAACTTGATGCCCAAGAGAGTCAAATGGCGGAAGCCGGCCTTCGAGAAGCGACTGAATTAAAACTGCAGCCGAGGTTATCCGATGCGTCTCTCAAGGCGTGCCTTGCCTTGGTTTTTGATCAACTTGAGGAACTTTACGCCAAAGCAATCAGCCCCTCCGACCGTGCCGGTTTTTTTGCTGCTTTACTAGCGTTGGTCGGAACGAAACGCATCTTCCTTCTGACCACTATCCGCCTCGACAGCGACGGAAAGATGCCGCCGTTCCCTGGCCTGACCGAGTTGCTGACCCATTCGGAGGTTTTGAAAATTGGATACCCGAGCTCCGAAGAATTGATCGCCATGGTCCATTGCTGCCTGAACTCACAAGGCGTTCGCCTGGATCGCCGGGTGGATTTTGACAGCCAGTTCGGGGAACCCCTTAGGCTAACAGAAGGACGTTTGTCTCGGGTAGCCCATTTTGTTTCCAGGCTCTGTCGCCGATCTCAGGCGCGCCGTCCGCTCGACCAATCAGATATCGAGGATCTTGGAGGTTTGGCGGACTGTCTGGAGCTTGAAATCCAGGATCTCTATCTAGGCTTCGAACTGGGCGAGCAAGAGCGCCTCGATGCAATTTGCCTCACTCTTTATCGAGCGGTCCGGATGCGCTCGGGTTGCTTGATTTCACTTCCGATCAGCCGCGCCCACATTGAGTCGAATGTAGACTACGGAGAAGAGCCTTCCGCCCGCAGAATCCTTCGTCGACTAGTACGTGAGGGTTATGTGCGTTGTGACTACGACGCCGATCACCAGCCGTTGTTCAGTTTCGCCAACGCTCATTTCGGCGATTGGTGGCGTTCTCTCCGGCAGACCGCTCAGGAGGACCAACTGTCGGCTCTGACGGACCGCAACTCGCTACCGCTGCCGCAAAGTGACCCTCAGGCGGCGACCGCCGCACTCAAGCGTGCGCCTGGCCGAAAACAACGCGCGCGGAAATTAGTCAGACTTGGAGCAGTGTCCCTGGTCGTGATTGCCCTCGCGCTCCTGACCGCTCTCGGAGTCCTGCGGATGGAGCGCGCCGTAAGGAAGAGCGCGCCGGTCGTGATGAAAAAGGAGGGCGCTTCCCCTCGCCCGAGTTCGCCCGCTATTGCGACGCTTCCGCCTGTCGACAAGAATCGTCCGAGCTCTTCGCCCGCCCCCCAGGCTGAAGCGGAGAACAGGGTAGATCAATCGGCCACACCCGCAGCGGTTATCACGCCGGCTCAAACGAGTCCTCGCTAAGGATCGGATAAAGCGGTTGTCTCGCAAAGTGTCTGTCACTCTATCGCGCGGCAGTTCGGGCAGGAGCACCTTGGAGTACGTGCGACCCGCCTTCGCTTCGGTCGTCGAACGATGTTGCGAGACAATCTCTGAATTCCCTACCGGTTCGAGCACGAGGACGAAATGGCAGCGGCTAGGCCGCGCTACGATCTGCGACTCGTGCGAGCTTGCGGTATACGGCGACCACGTCAAAGTCCCGCGAGCGATCGCCCAGCACTGCCGGTTCCACTCCCAGCTCATCGGCAATGATTCGGTGAATCCGCTGAAGATGAACATTTCGCCGGTCCAACTGATTCTGGCTGGCCCATTGAGCTGCCGCCACAATCAAGCTCGATACCTGCTCCGCGGTAATCGATTCCGTATTGATGATAATATCGAAGTGGCTCCGGTCATTAATATCGATCCCGTAGACCTGCAGATAGCGTTGTCGGTTTTCCTCGTCTCGCAGGAGTGTGTGATACAGCACCGACTCGTAGCTCGCATGTCGATCGCGCTCGCGTTGATAGATTCGTTTGGCGCGGGTTTCGAGAGGCGCGTGCAACCAGACGCGGAGATCAGCTTCCATCAGCCAGGCGGCTAAACGCGAGCCGACAACAACACGCGACTGCAGCGAAGCGCGGATCAGCTCCAAGTCGGTCAGAAAATCAAAAATCTTCGTGCGCGCCGATTCCCGCTGGATCTCCTCAAACGGCACATCCAGCTCCTTCGCGAGATCGCGAAAGGTGAAATTCACCTCCCTTAAATCCAGAGCTTGTCCGACATTATGGGTCGCCGTGGTGTTGCCGCACCCACTATGGCTGGAAATGGCAATCCGCAGCGATCGTGCTTCAGCTGACTCCATATCACAGAACCCTTTCGCCAGTTTGAGTTTTTGCCCAATCCGAGGACAGGTACGACTCGTAGGTGAGACGGATGCCCTCGGGCAGAGGAATGTGCGGAGACCAACCTAGTAACCGCAGCTTGGAGGTGTCCAATACCTTTCGCGGCGTGCCATCCGGCTGTGTCGGGTCGAATTGCAGTTCACCTCGAAATCCGATAATCTCGCCGACCAGTACAGCCAGATCGCTTATCGAAATATCCTCGCCCCAACCGATGTTGATTATTTCAGGAGAATCATAGTTCTCCAGCAAAAACAGGACAGCATCTGCCAAGTCATCGGAATGCAGAAACTCGCGCCGGGGCTGTCCAGTGCCCCAGAGGGTTACCGCGGGCGATGCATTCACTTTGGCAGTATGCATCTTGGCGATCAGCGCAGCCAGGACGTGAGAGCTTTTCGGATCATAGTTGTCGTTTGGACCATAGAGGTTGGTTGGCATTGCCGAAATAAAATTAGCGCCGTACTCGCGCGCGTACGCTTCGCACAGCTTGATGCCGGCAATCTTGGCAATGGCGTACGGCTCGTTCGACGGCTCAAGCGGCCCGGTCAACAGGGCATCCTCGGCCAAAGGCTGCGGTGCGAACTTGGGATAAATACAGGAACTTCCCAGGAAGATAAGCTTGCTTACCCCAAATCGGAAACTCGTTGCAATCAAGTTATTTTGAATTTGCAAATTCTCCAGTAGAAACTCGACTGGATGATCCCGATTAGCCTTGATCCCGCCCACCTTGGCTGCTGCCAGAATGACGCTGTCTGGGCGGGCTTGCTCGAACAGTCGCGTTACCGCTGCACCGTCTCGCAGATCGCACTCCCGCCGAGTGCGGGTGACGATATTTCGGTAACCACCCTTTCGCAGACTTCCTACGATCGCGCTGCCGGCAAGCCCCTGGTGGCCAGCAACGAAGATCGAATCAGCTTTCATCAGGGACGTTAGCTAATGTGGTTCGGCTTTGCGGTCAACCTGCTCGCTGTGCTCGCGATTGCAAATACCCCCAGAGCCCGCCACGAAGCGGGCCTGTTTGCGATCTGCGATTTGCAATCGCGAGCGCCGCGAGCAGGTGTATTATCTCACGTTCCGGGAATCGCGAACTATGCAAGTCCATTTTGATCCGATCGAAGATGTTTTATCAGAATTCCGGGTAGGGAGACTCGTCATCGTCACCGATGACGCGCATCGGGAAAATGAAGGCGACCTCATCGTGGCGGCCGAAAAAGCGACGCCTGAACTGATTACTTTCATGATTCGCTATACCTCGGGCGTGCTTTGCGTACCTATGGACGGCACTGATCTCGATCGTTTGGAACTTCCGCTGATGACAGAGCGCAATACCGAGTCGATGAGGACCGCCTATACTGTTTCGGTTGACGCCCGGCAAGGAGTCACGACTGGCATTTCCGCGGCGGATCGTTCAAGGACGATTCGCTTGTTAGCCGATCCTCAGACGCAGGCCTCCGACTTAGTCCGGCCTGGCCACGTTTTTCCGTTGCGTTATCGCGATGGCGGTGTCTTGCGTCGCGCCGGACACACCGAGGCTACGATCGATCTGGCAAGGCTGGCGGGCCTCCGGTTGGCCGGCGTCCTGGCCGAGATTGTCAATGACGACGGAACCATGGCACGTCTCCCTGATCTTCTGAAATTTAAAGAGAAACATGGCCTGAAAATTTGCTCGATCGAGAGCTTGATCGCGTTTCGGCGCGCCCGGGAAAAGCTGATCGAGCGGGAACAAACGATTTTGCTCCCCACGGATTACGGCGAATTTGACCTGCATCTTTACCGTTCGATCGTTGATGGAGTGCATCACCTCGCTTTGGTAAAGGGTCAGATTCGCGAACAAGATCCTATCTTGGTCCGGGTGCATAGTGAGTGCTTGACCGGTGACGTTTTTGGCTCTCGCCGATGCGATTGCGGTAATCAGCTGCATGCCGCGATGCAGATGATTGAGGAAAATGGCGCCGGCGTGCTTGTCTACATGCGACAGGAAGGGAGAGGCATCGGACTCCCTGCCAAGATCCAGGCCTACAAGCTCCAGGAGGAAGGCTTCGATACGGTCGAAGCGAACGAAAAACTTGGTTACCCCACTGACCTGCGAGAGTACGGACTCGGCGCACAGATCCTCTTTGATCTCGGGGTCCGGCACATGCGACTTTTGACCAATAACCCCAAAAAAGTGGTTGGGCTGGAAGGGTACGGTTTAAACATCGTCGAGCAAATCCCGATTGTTGCTCCGCGCAATCCGCACAACGAGCGATACCTGGACACCAAGCGAGTAAAGATGGGTCACTCCGTTTAGCCTGGATCGCTCACCACGGCCTAAGCCGGGCGAGCGATCGAGGCTGTGGCAGCGGAACCTTCGTCCTCGGGTAAGGCACACGGGCTCGTGCGTCACCTTAAAATATTGAGGAGGCCGTCCGCGCTGCCCGCCAGCGGTATTCTGCTGCCTTGCGGTACCCCTGATGAGGAGTATCGTCCCGGACTCATGTCGACGGCGCTTCCAGATCGACCGGCAAGCGGACCGGAAAATTGGCGGATTTTAATCGTCGCAAGCGAGTACAACCGGCTGTTTGTCGATGGCCTGCTCCAGCATGCCAAGCAGGAATTAGCCGCCATCGTGCCTTCGGCTGCGACGGTCGTCGTCCGGGTTCCCGGATCCTTCGAAATCCCTCTCGCCGTTCAGATGGGCGTGCAGCGGCTTCGTCCGGATGGTGTACTCGCTTTTGGAGTGATTTTCGACGGTGAAACTTTGCATGCCTCGTTGATTGCGAGAACGGTGAGCGAAGCGCTTATGGAAATCAGCCTGCGCCATCAGATCCCGGTTTTTCATGAAGTCATCGTAGTCCGCGACGAAGCCCAGGCGGAGCGGCGCTGCCTCTCTCCGAACCTGAATCGCGGGACTGAGGCAGCCAGGGCCAGCGTTCGTATGCTCCGGACTCTTTCTCGTATTTCCGAGGAGGAAAAACCTTATGGGTAAACGACGAGAAGGGAGAGAAGCCGCGCTCCAGTTGCTTTTCCATTGGGATTTGAATATCAAGGGCCGGCTCGCGGAAAACGATCTGGCCAGTTTTTGGGAAATCCGGCCCGCCAGCCCCAGCATTCGAACGTTCGCGATCGATCTGGCCCGTGGCGTCATCGAGCGGCAACCCGTCATCGACGAGAAAATCGCCAACTATGCCCTGAATTATGAGCTGCGACGCATCGCGGTCGTCGATCGAAATGTGTTAAGGATCGCCATTTACGAGATGCTCTACGTCCCCGACGTCCCTCCGATCGTTGCCATCAACGAAGCTATCGATATCGCTAAAAAATTCGGAACTGAGGATTCCGGCAAGTTCGTAAACGGAGTTCTTGATCGGGTCAAACTCGATCTAAGCAGACCACTGCGAACCGCGCAGGCCTGAGCCGCGCGAGTCGTTGCCATGGCTTTCGGATTTTTCAAAAACATTGTTGAACGGTTCAGCGGCAAACCGGTCGATTGGGATGAACTCGAGGAATTGCTGATCCGGTCAGATATCGGGGTACCGATGACATTGAAGATCATCGAGGATCTCCAGCGTCGGCCCGATCGGATTACCGCGAGAGAGATCATTGAGGTCACCCGGTATTTTATCGAGCAGATCCTTCCGATCGATAGTCCGCGCCTCCGCCCGCTGCCGGACCGTCCTCGGGTGATTTTAATGGCCGGGGTGAATGGCACCGGCAAAACCACGTCGACTGCGAAGTTGGCCCATCTCTTGCGGTCAAATCGTCACAGTGTAATGCTGGTAGCCGCCGATACATTCCGAGCGGCGGCGATCGAACAACTCAAGATCTGGGCCGAACGCCTCCAGGTCGATCTCGTCGCCTCCGATTACAACGCTGATCCGGCGGCTCTTTGCTACGACGCTTATTCGGCAGCGCACAAGAGGAATATTGAATTCCTGATCTGCGATACCGCCGGTCGCCTCCACACCAAACACAATCTCATGCAAGAGCTTGGGAAGATTGTCCGGACCCTGCAAAAGCACGACGAGACCGCGCCGCACGAAACTCTCCTGGTGGTCGACGCTAACACCGGCAGCAACGCATTGGTGCAAGCCAAGCAGTTCAAGAGCGCGATCGGTGTAACCGGAGTGGTTGTAACCAAGCTGGATGGTTCGGGGAAAGGCGGAGTGGCGGTTGCCATCCAGAACGAGGTTGACCTGCCTCCCAGATTCGTCGGGACCGGCGAGAAAATCCAGGACTTCGATTACTTCGATAAAGAAAAATTTGTCGAAAATCTCTTGTAAGATTGGGAGCCCGCCGGAATGCCACGGTCTCTGTGCAACCAGCGCCCAGTTTGGGCCGGAGCTTGTGGAGTGCGGTGCGACCCACAACGGCACCGGCGGACACCTGTTTTCCCGGTTCACGTCCCTTTGGCCACTTCATCGGGCTGGGGCTGCACGCGTTTAAAATGCAGTTGGAGTATCCGACGTCCATCCGTCTGGGTGATGGTTACGAGGTAATCGGCGATCCTTGCCTGTTCCCCTTGCCTCGGCAGATGGCCCAACAGCTGCACTACATATCCGCCAATCGTACTGACGTCAGCAGCCGCAAGTGTGAGATCGGCCAACTCCTGCAACTCGTAGAGATTGACCTGGCCTTGTACAACGAATTCCTGATCGTTCAGGCGAACGAACTGCTTGACCGGTTCGTGGTCGAATTCATCCTGGATTTCCCCAACCAATTCGCTCAAGACGTTGTCAAGCGATACGATGCCGACCGCACCTCCGTATTCGTCGACCACCAGAGCGAGATGCGCGCGCTTCGCTAAAAAGGCCTTGAGCAACTTCTCCAACGGCATGAACTCCGGTACCGGCATGAGTTCGCGCTTCACCGCGAGAAGGTCGGGCTTCTCCTTCTTGATCTCGCGCATGAGATCCTTGATATGGATTAGTCCGATCGCATTATCGAGATGGCCCTGGACAAGCGGAAACCGCGTGTGTCCCGACTCCAAAGCCACCTGGAGGTTTGCCTCAAACGTGTCCTGGAGATCGAGGTAGATCACGTCACCCCGGGGCGTCATGATGTCGCGAACGACGCGGCGGCGAAAATCGAGCGCATTGATGAGGAGTTCCTTGCTCAGTTCAGTCACTTCCGGCGACTGCTCGCCCTCCGTCAAGATTACTCGGAGTTCCTCTTCACTATGGCCTAGCTCCTGTTCAACAACCGGGTCCATGCGGAGAACAAATTTCAGGATCCAGTTGGCCGAAGACTGCAGAAACCAGATGGCCGGTCGGAAAACGACATAGAAAATGTGAAGTGGCGGACTAACCACCAAACTAGTGGCCACGGCCTGGCGAATGGCGATCGATTTCGGAGTAACTTCTCCGAGCACAATGTGCAGGTAAGTAATGAATCCGAAACCGACGCCGAACGCGATCCCATGAACGACCGTCTCGGACACGATCCCCCACCGGAAAAGAACCGGCACCAGCAACCGCGCCACATAAGGTTCGCCGATCCAGCCCAAACCAAGACTCGATAAGGTAATACCCAGTTGAGTCGCCGAAAGATAGGCGTCCAAGTGGGAAGTGAGGTGACGAGCAAAATTGGCTCGGCGATTGCCTTCTTCCTCCAACGCGTCCAACTGACTGGATCGCACCTTCACCAGGGCAAATTCGGATGCGACAAAGAATCCGTTCAGGAAAACCAGCAAGAAAATGATCAAGAAATTCAGCAGAATAGAGCCTGAAGACGCAAACTGGGTCTCCATCTCCATCAGGCAGTAGGCCATCGGCACCCCAAAAAGACTGGTTATTGCGTTATCCAAAAGCTAGCTCTACCAACCTAATCGCACGATCCACGGGTCGATCAACACGCGGGGCGGCCGAGCATCGGAGGGGTAATTGGTTGGGGCGACAATCAAGGACGAGGCGCGGTAGGGATTAGCTCCCGACCGGTGAGACAACCTCTTCATTCGAGCCCTCGCCGGTTTCTCGGAGACGTACGAGCGGCCTCGCGATAAACACTCGCGCTACCAACTCGATTTAGTGACCCCGGGAATCATTCCCTGGGACGCAAGTTCACGAAACGCGAGCCGCGACAAACGGAACCGACGGATAAAGCCACGCCGCCGGCCGCTTTGCTGACAGCGATTCACCACCCGGGTCGGACTGGCGTCGCGCGGAAGCTGGGCTAGAGCGGCGTAATCGCCCTTCGCTTTCAACTCAGCTCGCAGCGCAGCGTACTTCCGCACCGTTTCCCGCTTTCGTTTGTCTCGCTCAATCCAAGCTTTCTTTGCCATACAAAGAACGCCGAAGTTAATTGAGAAGCAGCCTTTTTCAACAGAAAACTTTCTGAAAGCGGTTTTCCAGCCTTGGACTGAAGCACCTATGAGTACAGAACTTGACCAGCAAGTCGACGCCGAACTTTGCTCGCTTGAGCCTCAGCTGATCGCTTTCCGCCGTCACCTTCATCAACACCCGGAGCTCAGCGGAAGCGAATTGAGGACGACGGCCGCCGTCGCAGAGCGGCTGGCGGCGGCTCGGGTTCCTTGCAGGATCAACCCCACCGGCCGGGGAATTTTGACCGAGATCGTCCCGCGACATGTGCCAGGACCCAACATTGCGCTGCGCGCGGACATGGATGCACTGCCAATTGCCGAAGAAAATGCGACGTCCTATCGCTCCGCCAATGCCGGGGTGATGCACGCCTGCGGACATGATGCCCATACCGCGATGTTGCTGGCTGCCACGATTGCCCTGCATCGGGTGAGTCCGCTACCGAGCGGGTGGCGAAGTATTTTCCAGCCGTCCGAAGAGAGCGGCCAAGGCGCGCGGGAAATGATCGAGTCTGGAGCCCTGGACAATGTCCAAGGCGTTGTCGCGCTCCACGTCGACCCAAATCTCGACCTAGGTCAAATCGGAGTTACCCCGGGACCGCGGACCGCTTGCTGCCTGGATTTTGAGCTCGATGTCCAAGGCCGCGGCGGGCACGGCGCGCGACCTCACCTGACCGTGGATCCGATTGCCGTCGCCGCCCATCTGATTACCCTCCTGTACCAGGCCGTTCCCCGGCACATCGATTCCCGTCAACCTCTTGTGCTGACGATTGGTCAGCTCCAGGCAGGGTACGCATCCAATGTCATCCCGGATAAGGCGGAGATTCGAGGAACGATTCGGTCGCTGCACCGGGAAGCGGTGGAACAGGCGCGTGACTTTGTCGCCCAGCTTTGTCGCGGGGTCGCCGCCAGCTTTGGGGCGGAAATCTCGGTGCGCTTCGATCCCCTTCTTCCCGGGGTGAAAAATGATTCCCGCATCACGCAGCTTTGCGCCCGGGCTGTGCGCGAGCTGTTTGGGTCAGAAGCGGTCATCGAAGATATTCCCCCGAGCTTGGGAGCGGAGGATTTCGCGGATTATCTGCAGCTCGTTCCCGGTTGCATGATGAATCTCGGGGTGCGGTCGCCCGGCCAATCTGTTCGGCCGTTGCACACCAGTACGTTTGATTTGGACGAACGAGCTTTGCTTCTGGGCGCACAAATCCTGGCAAGGGTTGTGCTGCTCTGGGAAGGGGTCCAACACATGGAAAAAGGTAATGTTGATTAAAATTGGCTTCGATATCGCCCTGCGTATCCCCCTCCCGACGGCAATCGTCTACGTCCTGAACGTCCATCCTTCGCGGGAAAAAGACCTCGTTGCTCCGGAGCTTTTCCAGATTGACCCCGGCCTGGGAATCGTTGAGTACCTGGATAGCTTTGGCAATCGCTGTGGCCGCGTGAACGTGCCCGCCGGGGTCGTTCGCTTTCAGAATAGCGCCCTTATCCGGGATAGTGGCGCGCTCGATCCGTCAGTCCCCGACGCGTCGCAGGAGGATATTCGCGAGCTGCCGGTAGAGACCTTGCATTTTCTGTTGCCGAGTCGTTACTGCGAGGTCGACAGCGAGTTAATGGAGTTCGCGTGGCAGAAGTTCGGTAATGCTTCCGGATGGCCCCGAGTCCAAATGATCTGCGATTTCGTTCATCAACATCTCCGGTTTGACTATCTACAGGCGAGGGCCAATCGAACCGCTCTTGAGGCGTTCCGGGAGCGGGTGGGTGTGTGCCGGGATTTCACGCATCTCGCCATCACCTTGTGTCGCTGCCTGAACATCCCGGCACGGTACGTCACCGGCTACCTTGGCGATATCGGCGTGCCTCCTGTACCCGATCCGATGGATTTCAGCGCTTGGTTCGAAGTTTATTTGGGAAAAACTTGGCACACCTTCGATGCCAGGCACAATCGCCGCCGCATCGGGCGCATCGTGATCGGTCGGGGACGCGACGCCGGTGATGTGCCGATCACAATGGTGTTCGGCAAACATCTGCTCGAAGGATTCACGGTGATCACAGAGGAGGTTAAGGAGTAGCTTCCGTGGCTGAAGAGGTGAAAACCACGGATTTCACCGGCGTACGCTAGGTATTGTTCCAGAAAGCGCGAAACGCTTGGGTCCAGTTGCGGTCCTGGACCCGTTGACGGCCGGCTTGCCCCATCTTTTGTCGCAGTGCGGGATCCAGGACCAAGCGCCGCACGGCCGACGCGAAGCTCCCGACATCCAGACCGCGCGTAATGAAACCATCGACGCCTTCCTCGACTAACTCGCGCGGACCGCCCAGATCGGAGACGACCGCCGGAAGCCCGGAGGCTTGCGCCTCCATCACAACATTCCCAAATGTGTCCGTCGTGCTGGGAAAAACAAAGATATCGCTGGAAGCAAACGCCTTCGCGAGTTCGTGCCCTTGCAGATACCCTGTGCAGCAGGCTTCCGGCACGATCTCCTTCAACTCCTTCAAGTACGGACCGTCCCCAACAACAAGCAGACGCACCGGCAAGCCTTCACCGCGCATTTTGTTGGTGGCGGCAATCGCTACATCCAAATTCTTCTCCTTGGAGACCCGTCCAACATAAAGAAGCCCAACCTCACCGGGTTCTTTGCCATAGCGCTCCCAGAAATGTTGATCGCCATGTTCGGGCGAGAACAAAGCGGAGTCCAAACCGCGCGGCAAAATTTTCAACCGTTCCGGGATAATTCCCCGCCGGATCCACGATTGGCGATAATGTTCGGAATTCACATAAACGACATCCAACTGCGAATAGAACCATTGCATATAGTTCCACGCCAAGGTTTCCATGTAATTATCCTGCGTGAGAATCCGGACGTACTGAGGGAAGTCAGTGTGATAGATTCCGGTCGCTTTCAGATCCAGCAATTTCGCCGCCAGGAGTGCCGTTAGACCGACTGGTCCTGGCGTACTGATAATCAGCTCGCTAAATCGCTCCCGCTGGATGTACTCCATCATATGGAGTACCGGCGGAAAACTGAGCTTTTGTAACTCATATTCGGGCAGTTCAAATTCTCCGATGGGCGGAAAGTTCTTAATTGGAATGTCCTGAACTTTGATGCGCGGAAGCGAGGTGACGACGATCAGGTCGACGCCTAACGCAAGGCCGGCCGAGGTCATTTTCCGAATCGTTGTCGCCACACCGTTCACATCCTCGAGCGTATCGGTAAACCAGGCGCGTCGGGTATTTTGCAAAACGTCTGGTACGAACGTGACGGTACCGAGGGTGATTCCCGCCAGTCGCCGGCGCGATGGAGCCTGGCTGTGAAAGCCGTAGAAATAAGGGCCAAGCAAGAAAGCCATCGGTACGAGCGCGCTCAACGATTGGACCGCCTCAACTACACCACCAACCCGGATCTGTTGGACAAATTTATCAAAGAACCGGAAAGCAAGCTGGTTGGCCATCGTGCTTACGATGAGAAACGCTCGCCGCTCGGGTTCTTTTACTCCCTCGGTCTCGCGAGCGAGCTGTGCTTGTACATCGGAATTTCCGAAATAGGCAGCCAACTCAGGCCAGATCGAAAGATTGGCCGGCTTGACCAGTTCAAAGATTTTGCCCGAGAGAATGCCATTGGCGAAAAGCATCATCTTTTCGCCGAGAGTAAATTGGGTCGGGTTTTTGCCCTCCATGAACCGCGAAAAAATCAGCTCAAGAAAATCAATATTCGGATTAACGGCAGTTGAAAATTTGGCTTTGGCAAACTGGTAAGCGGTGTTGTACAGCCCGTGCGAAATGAGCAGAGGAGTGCCTCCTTGGCCGCGCATTACACAATCGCCTTTTCGGACCGAACCAAAGAACTGCTCCGGCGTATCGCACGCGGGGGCCTCGGTGTAAGCTGAGGCGGGGAAGATTCCGGCATGATCGTCTGAGCCACCGATCAGAATCTTGCGCCAAGGTTCGGCATGGGTTGGCTGAAGGCCATGGCGTTCACTGAACTTTTCGGTCAGCTCCGGGGTGAGCGACCGAAAGATGAATCGAGCGACCTCGCTCAGCAGTGAATCCCGCAAGCCGTTAACGCCTTCAAAATGTTGAAACAACAATACCAGTTTCTGGATGTGATCGGAAGTTAACTGGCGGTCCATGTCATACAGCGGATGAGCAACGGCGTGCGCAATTTGCTGATCGGCGAGATAGTGTTGCAGTTGATAGATGTCGCGCCGCACCTCAGCGATCTCTCGATGCTGCATTTCCGTGATATTCCACAAGAGGAGATGCACTCCGACTCGATCCTCGGGAAACTGCGCGGTGACTTCCTCACTGATAAAACTACCTGGCATTTCGGCAATCTCGAGGCAGCCGTCGATCCGGTTGTGATCAGTAAAGGTGACAAAGGTCATCCCTTTTTCCCGTAGCCGGCGATAGAGCTTTTTCGGATCCGAGTAGCTATCCGGAAAATCGAATCGGCGAAAAAGCCATTCAGCCGAGCGATCGCTGAATTTGGAATGGACGTGGAGATCGACCTTCGCGGACATCTGGTTTAGCTGAGCAGCGATCCAGGCAGCAGTCAATCGAGCGGCGGTTATCGCGGTGAACAGGCCAGCGCCGCAACCAAGAGGCACCCCGCAAGGGTACGGACAGGGCCGGGGCTGTCGGACTTCAAGGTAGGATAAGCTTCCAGCTTGTCAGCTTTTGAACCGGCAGGATGCCGGCGCTACCCGGTACGGACGGGGGGCCCGCCCACGCTACGATGTATGCATTGTTGTCTTGTGCGCACACACTCCACGAAGGGAGCTGCGGGCCATTCTAGCCCTCGATGCGATTCACGAATTGCTCATAGGTTATCGCGCTTCGCTCTCGCGCGGCCTGTTGAATCAGAGCGCGGATCTGGGTCCAGATCATTGGAATACGATAGTCCGGGGGATGAATCCCGATTCGAAGGATCTCCCCCGATCGCAAGACCCGGGAAAGTCCGCGATTCCAGATCAGGCTGGCGACCTGCCTTTTTCGCGAACGGCTGCTCCAGACAAGGGAACGGGCTCCGTAGCTTTGCCCGCAGCCAAAGATCTTGACTGCATTGATCGTTGTCGTATAGCGAAACCCACAACCTTCAACCGCCGCTTCGGCTTCTCGTCCCAGCAACCAGGCCGGTGCGATAAAGCCGGAGATCGTCCGGCCGACAAACTGGAGATCCGCTCTCCCTTGCTTAAGCCGGCGGGTGGCCTCCGGGCGGCTGAGATCAAAAAATTCACCCTCACAATTCGTATAGACCCGGGTGATAACCCGATTCAGCAGGCCTTCATTTCGAGTCGGTGCGCGGAAATGATAGTATCCGTGCAGGACCGGTTCATGGCCCGCTTCCGTTTGCCGGGTTAGCCAGCTGCGGAAGCATTCATTGCCAGTGATCGGAGCCTTTCGATGAAAGTTGGGAATCACAAGGAGCGATGTCTGGTGCACGCCGAGCTCAAGCAACTCCCGGAGAATCTGCTCGCTATCCCCCCAGGTGACCGGCGAGACGTCATGAAGCGACACGACTAACAGGGACATACGAACGCCGAAGCCTCTCCATGAAGCCGTAGATGATGCAAAGCAAACCGCAAACAATCGGCAACCAGTCTCCGGTCCGGAAGTAAAAAGTTGTGCTCACGGAAGGAGGGAAAATCAGATCGCCTTTCACGGCAGCATTCATGTTGGCCCCCGTCGACTGAGCAACTGCCAGCCCTCTGGCGTTCAGGAGCTGCGAACCAAGGTACGAGGAGCAAAAAACCAGCGGTCGCCCGAGCGCAACCGACCAGGCCCGAAGATTCTGTTGATACTGAGCTGCTCCGATCGAGCTGCGGAAGGCAGGATCAAAAATCACCAGGAAAATCTGCGCACGATTCTGCACCGCCCCCCGAAGGAGGGACAATGATCCCGCCTCCCAATTCAGGAGTGGGAGCCAAACTGCCTCCCGATACAAGAATGAGTCTGATCGGGGATTTGCCTGGGCGAAGTAGGGTCGGAACAAGGGGTAACGCAGCCGGGGGATCACGATGTTCTTGATCGCCCCGGGAAGAACGACGACGGAGCCCGCGATCGGCCGTCCGGAGGCGCTGGCAACTCCGGCGACCAAACCGATGTTATCACCGATTCCGCCTCGCTTCAGCCTGCTATAGTCGTCGCTGACAAAAAACGTACGCGGCCAGACTAGCAGATCGGCACCGAGCACCGGCTCACTGGCCGCAAGTTGGCCTTCTACGGAATCGTCTTCCGCCCGCACACAGGCGATGGAGTGCCGGTCGCCCTGCGGTTTTTCTCGCAAAGAGGTAAATCCGGCAAAAGCGATCAGGAAGACAATCGCGAGAGTGGCCGTAAAATCGAAGCGCGAAGCCCAGCTCATCCGGCCAGGCTCCAGGATCAGTCGCCGGATCGTGGTCAAAATAACAACATTGCAGAATACAGCGATGAACGTGAGGCCCAAAACGCCGCTTGTTTGAACACATTGCAGCAGCGCGACGTTTGTCGTTAACGGAAGGCCAAGGCCATTCCAGCTTGGCATCAACACTCCCCGCACCCATTCCAGAAAGGTCCAGCTTGCTGCCACGACAGTAGCGACCCGCAAGTTTCCCAACGAGATACCCCAGGCAACCCGCTGGTTTTCGCCTCCCGCCAGGAGTGGTTTAAGCCGTGGCTTAACTTCCAGCTTGGCCAGACCGGCTGCCGGCAATTCAATAAATCGCCACAGAAACCAGCTCCAGGTCATTCCCAGACCGGCCAGGCTGCCCGCATTGCCAAACCAATCCGACCACCGGCCTTCCCCGGTAAGCCAAGCGAACGTTACTCCACCGAAGCTCGCACCGAACAGAAAGCCCCCGCCGAGAGCAACCATCAGGCCACGTTTTCGTACAACGTGGCCGAAAAGAAATGGGATCAGCGCGACGACACTCAGCCATCCGAGACCAACCGGCGGAAAAGCCAAGCCGAGCAAGAGTCCGCTCGCCAATGCCAACAAAAAATTTACAATCATAAACTTCGGCGATCAGGCCACCGGGCCCGAACCTCCAGAAAACATCGCCACACCACAATTGCGCCCAAGGGGTAGATGGCCCGGGGGAAACTCTGAGGCAGAAAGGAACTCGCGGCCAGGAAAAGAGCAGTCAGAACCAAGGCAAGAAGGCAGTACCATCGCAGGAATGTTGTGCCGCCGTTCGGCCAAAGAATCAACCACAGCCCGGCCAGAAGATGCGTCGGCCATAGCCAGATCAGGTTCAGATTATCGCGCGTTACCCAGTGCCGGCTGAACATCAGAAAGGCTAGAATCAATCCGCCGCCCGCGCCCAATGCTATCAAAACGACGCCAGTCAGTCTTGACGAATGTCCTCTTCGGAGCAGCGCCCAGATCAGCAGCCACCCAAGCCCAAGCAGAGCAAAGACGAATTCAGGTCTTTGCACCTTGGCCGGCTCTGGAAGTTTTGCCGCTCTGAACAAGACTGTCTTGCCGAAGGTAAACGGTTCATGACCGATCTGAGCCGCTTCCACCGCTCTTTCCAGATCGGCGGGCAGGAAACAGGCCTCCCGGCCGGTGACCTCGCGATCTACCGGGCTGCCGAGCAGAAGATAGAGGCCAAATTGCGTCCAGGGAAGGCGCTGGAGATAGGGATCCAACATTTGTCGGAAAGTTATCGGCCGGACCAGCGGAGCAGAGAGTTTTTCGCCCAAGACACGTTCAAAAACGTCGCGGACTCGGGTCGAACAATTGTCGAGAATGAAGTCGTAGAGATAGGCGCGATTTTCCGGGAGAAGGTTGATCTCAAGATCCTGAAATAAATCCTGTTTCTGGGCAGGCGAAAGACGAAGGACCAATTCCGTGATACCCATGCCGTCATCCGCCCGCTCCAGTATTTCATCCTTCGACGGGCCAACCGCAAGTTCATAGAGCAGATCGCCACGCGCGAATTTCAGATAGAAGTTGGGAGTATCAAAATCAAACGTTCCAAAGTTGTAGAGCCGGTCGAACCCGAGAATGTCGTCGCGAATTCTGATGCAGCTATGGCCAAAGGCCGTATAAAGCTCCGTACCGGGCGTGTAGGTCACCAACGAGATAACCGCATCGGACGACAGCTGAGGCAGCTCCAGCACCGTTCGCGGATTTTTCTCCTGCGCCGCCAAACTTTGGACAAAGAGGAAAAGGCAAAGGATCGAGATTCTCAAAATGAATTTTCGCGCGAACCAGGCAACAGAATCGAAACGGACATTTACACGACGCGGCATTACCGCAAGCGAATCGAAGATTTCGAACAGAAGATCGCGAACATACAAAAAGAACGTGTCTCTGACGCTATCGCGCGGCAGTTCGCGCAGGAGCATCTTGGAGTGCGGATGCGACTTGTCGCCGCTTTGAGACCGAGCGGAGCGCGACTAACAACCAGCCAACGAAGCACTTCGCATGATCGATCCTCGGCCAGGCCGCGCTCCGCGCGGATCCTGAAGCGGCGACAAGTCGCACGCACTCCAAAACCCGCCGTAAATTGTAATCTTCGTACCAATTAGGGTGGTTGAGCGAGGTTCCGCCGGCAGTCTCTATCTTCGCGCCCTACCGGCGCAGCCAGCAACCTTTCATGCGACTCTTCGCTCCGCATCGGCCTGCAGCCAGGTCCACAGCCGTTCCAACGAAGCCGCGAGCTGCTTTTTGGTCGAAGCAAGCGACTCCTCGTCGCGACTCGAGACCTTGCCGAAAAGATAGAACTTGATTTTCGGTTCTGTCCCGGACGGTCGAACAGCAATCCTTCGCCCGTCAGCCAACTCAAAGATCGTCATCTTTTCTTTCGGCAGGAGGTCTCCCTCGACATCGCGGATATCATTTTTCGCAAAGTCTCTCACGCCGGATACTTTGGAACCGTCGATTTCCGCGGGAGGTTGGGTGTTATAGGACTCGGCCAAACGCCTGATTTGATCAGCTCCTTCGGCGCCTTCAAAAACGAGCGAACTATTTTTCTCGAGGTAATACCCGTGTTCAAGGTAGATGCGATCGAGAAGCTCACCCAGGGTGATTCCCTGAGATTTGGCATACGCAGCTACTTCGGCGAACATCAAGGCAGCCGCGTTCGCGTCCTTATCGCGCACGAAATCCGCGCCGCTGTACCCGTAACTCTCTTCGCCGCCAAAGACAAAATAACTGGAGAATTGCAATCGGAGAGCGCGCGTTTCCTCTTCCGGTAAAGATCGGTACTGGCGGCTAGCCTGCTCGGGCAGGGCATTCTCGTATTTTCCCAGTTTCTCACCGATGTACTTGAATCCGGTCAATGTCTCGACACAACGTAACCCTTCCGCCTCGGCAATCGCTTTTTGCAGGTCGGTGGTGACAAAGGTTTTAATGATGACCCCGCGGCCTAGGTTGGATCTATCCAGGATTCCTAATTCCTTGAGCGCCTTTACTCGATAATGGCTCAGGAGCGACCCGATCTGGTTGCCGGTGAGAAGGCTTATCCGGCCTTCTTTATCGCGACAGGCCACTCCCATCCGGTCGCAATCGGGATCCGTCGCGATCACCAGATCGGCATCATCTTTTTCCGCTAGCGCGATCGCCCGGGCAAGCGCCTCCGAGTTTTCAGGGTTTGGCGATTTGACGGTTGGAAACCCTCCATCTGGCTTGTCCTGTTCCGGCACGGTTGACAGGTCGATCCCAAACTCCTGGAGAAGCGGTACTGTAATCACTCCGCCGGTGCCATGGATGGGTGTAAATACCACTTTTGGCCGGGAGTGGCCGGACACTAACTCCGGCCGCAAAACCAGGGTGCGCAGCCGCACCTTGTATGCATCATCAATCTCGCGATCGACGCTCACGAGCTTACCGCGAAGCGAAGTCTGCAGAGGTTCATAAACCTCTCCAGCTTCCTGGTTGACCTGCCGGATAATCCTTCCGGCATGCGGCTCAACCACCTGCGCTCCATCGGAAAAATAGACCTTGTAGCCGTTGTCATGCGGCGGATTGTGGCTGGCGGTCACTACGACCCCGGCACTGGCATTCATGAACCGCACGGCAAAGGAGAGTTCCGGTGTCGAGCGCGGATCCGCAAAGAGAAACACATCGCAGCCGTTCTCGGTAGCCACCTTGCCGACTAGTTCGGCGAAGGCGCGAGAGAAATAACGAGTATCATAAGCAACCGCTATGCTCGGTCTCGACCCAGGCAAACGCGCGTGCAGATGCTTCTGCAGATAGTGAACGAGGCCTTGCGTCGCCCGGCTGACATTGTAGTAATTCATCGCATTCGTGCCGACGCACGGGAATTCGGGACAGACGCCGCCGTTCCCCTGCTCCGCGTCGGTCACCACTCGACCGATGGTTCTCCCTCGCAATCCACCGGTACCGAACGCTAACGTTTTAAAAAACCGATCATTGAGCTCGGTCCACTGTTTTCTTGACACCAACTCCTCAATGGAAGCGCGATAAAGCGGATTTGCGGAACGATCCAGCAAGCGGCCGATGTTGTCGGCGCCGGCCTTTAGCAGATGGCCTTCCTGCACAGCGTTTTCCAGACTTTCATAGAGATCGCTCATCGACCTAAGTTGACATGCAAAGCCTGATGTTTTCGACCGAAAAGATCATCAGCGCCGTTCGCCGGCGGCATCAATTCTTCCAGGTGTGGCCAGGGGCGGTCAGACTGGTTGACGCCGAAGGTGACGGCATCCCAGGGTTGATCATCGACGATTTTGCCGGAAACTGGCTGGTTCAAACCAGCAGCCATGCACGCAGGCCAAAACTTGATCCATGCCTTGGCTTTCATTCGCTCTATTGGAAACAACTATCGGTTGGACAAAAGAACGCCCCTGAACATGTCGCGGGCCAAATGGTCGGACGGCCTTTTCCAATCGAGGAATTCGGTCTGCGCGCGCTGATCGATTTCAATGCTGGCTATTCGCCAGGATTCTTCCTCGATCAACGGGAGAACCGCCGAAGAATCCGCAAGATCGCGAGCGGCAAGACCGTGCTGAACACCTTCGCGTACACTTGTGCTTTTGGCGCCGCCGCCGCATTGGGCGGGGCGAAAACCACGAATATCGATCTCTCCAAACGCTACTTGGCGTGGGGAAAACAAAACTATGGTTTAAACGGTCTTCCGCTCGAAGCTCACGAATTTCTGGCAGGCGATGTCGTTCAGTGGCTGCAGCGTTTCCGGAAGCAGCGGCGGAGATTCTCCTTGATCATTCTTGATCCTCCGACGTTTTCCCGGGATCGACGCGGAAACGTTTTCCGGGTGGAAAAGGACTACGGCGGCCTGGTCCGCCAAGCGCTACATTGTCTGGAGGAGGGCGGAGCGCTGCTTTGCTGCGCAAACACTCATCGGCTCTCCGTAAAAGCTTTCTCGGGCCTTCTGCGACGCGCGTGTCCCACCGCGGCCGGATTCAAGACCTTTCCCATGCCGCCGGACTTTACCGGGCAACAATACCTGAAGTCCGTCTGGATTGAGGTCTGATCAGGAACGTTTCGCGTTTCAGGTTTCGCGTGTCGCGTTTCGCGCTGCTTTCGTTCCACGTCAACCCCTCTTGCATTCTCTCCAGAATCAGACAAATATTCGCGCGTTCCCTATGATCCGCACTCTCTTGCTCTTCGCGCTGATTGTCCTTGTTTCCGGCTGCGACAATCGCACGCAGGAGGCCCGTCGTTGGCAGCAGATCTCCCAGAACTTGAACGACGGACGGGCGACGCAACCGTTTCGAGCTGCCAAAGCGCTCTGGAGCAGCGCGGAACATCGCCAAGGAATTTCCTGGTAGACACCGCCAAAAGCCTCGCGCATTCTTCGGCGCGCCATTCTTTCGCTGAGCCATAAGACCGGCCTGGTTCAGCCGGAGTCCTGGCTTTCGTCGTGCGCAGTCGGCTCGGGGCTTTTTACCGGCGCTGAACTATGCGTCAGAAAGAGTGCCAGGCCGATCAGGGCGATGGTTGCCGCGACATAGAGCAAATCGAGAGGGCTTTGAGCCTTGATCTCGTAAGCATCTTTGAAAATCTCGACGATCAGGATGATCAGGATAACCCTTCCCAGACGCGTCTTGAGGTCTTCCAGCGATTTGATGCGAAGAATCCTTCCGGAGGCTTGAGACGACTTGGCTTCCTGAAGATCTGCCAAGAAAAGCTCATACAAGCCGAAGCCAAAGATGAACATGAATGCGCCCAGCAGATATCCATCGATTAGCGAGATCATCCGTAAGATACTTTGACGTAGGACCGCTTCTCTCTGACCGAGATCCAGCGAAGGATCTGCTCCATGCGCCAGGCTCAGGAGAACGCGGAAAGACTCCAAGCCGATTATAAAGAACAAATCCAGTCCGGCCAGAACGCTGGTGATCACTGCGAACAGGACGATAAAACGGCTGTTCCACAAGGCGTTCTCGAATGTCCTCTTCCACGAGTTTTTTTTCACGACAGTTGTTCGATCTGGCTTTTCGAATCTCAATAGAGAAATTAGAAGACGCCGATCATCGCACTAACCCCGTCACTCTCATCGTACTACTCGTATGGCCATCGGTTATCGATCATCGGCTATCGTGTTTATGGGTTTGTTGCACGGCGGCGCAAGCGCTATCATGAGTTCCTGCGGGAGGAAGTTGCCCTGCCGGGACCGATTCGCAATCAATCGACGAGGAGATTCTTGCTCGCCGCAAGGCGCTCACTGCCGCCGAAGGCCGATAAACGCTAGTGGCCACAAACGACCAACGGAGCTGCCCAATCTGCGGGACGCGGTTGCTGAACACCAGCGACTCCTGTCCGGTTTGTACCTCGCGGGACGCACTGGATCTGGAAAAGGCTACATTGTCCATCGCGGACATCTCATCCGGGCTGCGGTTTGAGCATTATCAGGTCCTCGAGAAGATGGACGGAAGTCCGGTGGAGCTTGGCCGCGGGGCCATGGGGGTTACCTACAAAGCCCTGGATATCCATTTGCGGTGCCCGGTCGCCTTGAAGATCATTAGCGCCCGTTTTCTCGGCGACGATTCGGCGCGACGCCGGTTTGTGCGGGAAGCGCGAGCAGCAGCCAGTGTTCGCCATCCCAATGTCGCCTCGGTTTTTCACCTGGGCGAAAGCGGCGGCGATTACTTTTACGCCATGGAATTTGTCGATGGAGAAACGCTGGAGCAACTCATCGCTCATTCTGGACGGGTGGAGGTCGGCGCGGCGCTCGCGATCGCAGAGCAAACAGCGGCTGGCTTGGCCGCCATCCAGAAACAGCACTTGGTCCATCGGGATATCAAACCCAGCAATATCATGGTCAGCGTCGAGGAAGGCTGGCCGGAGAGCGTCAAGATCATCGACCTGGGATTGGCAAAGGGAGCTGCGGAGGGCGCTGCGATTTCGGTGCTGGGGAGTTTTACCGGAACGCCAAGGTACGCCAGTCCAGAGCAATTTGCCGGGCTGGGCGCAGACATTCGTTCCGATCTTTATTCGCTGGGAATTTCGCTCTGGGAGATGCTGTCGGGTAAAGCACCTTTTCAGGGTTCCCCGGCGGAGTTGATGCATCAGCACCAACATGTCGCGCCTCCTTTCGAAAAATTGAAGGGTGTTCCGCCGCCGGTGGTAACCTTGCTAAGCATCCTGCTGGCTAAGGATCCCGGTCAACGGTTTCAAGATCCGGGTCAACTGCGAAAGGCTCTGCCAAGGGTGAGAGAAGCAGTTGCTGCCGGAAGACGACTGACCGCGGACGAGTTGCGGTCCCCAGAAGATCTGACGAGCTCGGGCAAAGCCGGGGCAGAGCGCGCGGCTCCGCCGGATGACCCGTCTCAGGGATCGGCTCGAAGACGGGCCAAACACCCTCTTCAGTGGTGGGCGGCCTTAGGTTTGGCCATGGCCGGATTCGTCCTCGGCTTGTTTTTCTTCCTCGGTCCGCGCGGAATTCTCCTTCGTCATCGAGCAGCCGGAGCAGCCCCAACCGGCAAAAGTATTGCCGTTCTCCCGTTCGAGAACATTGGCGGAAACCCCGATGACACCTACTTCGCCGACGGTGTGCAGGAGGAGATTTTGAATGATCTCGCTCGGATCGCCCAATTGCGGGTCACGAGCCGCACATCGGTCATGCAGTACCGAGCCGACCGCCAGCGCGACCTTCATCAGATCGCCAACACGCTGGAGGTTGACCATGTGCTGGAAGGAACGGTACAGCGGGACAGAGACCGCGTTCGGGTGAGCACCGAGCTGATCGACGCCGCCAGCGACCGAACGCTGTGGGCTGACAGTTATGATCGGCGCCTGACCGACATCTTTAGCATCCAGAGTGAGATCGCCCAGACGGTAGCGAAAAAGCTAGAGTCCGCTCTGACCGGAGAACAGAAGAAGGTGATTGAGGAAAAACCGACCCAAAACCTGCAAGCCTACGATTGGTATCTGCGCGGCAAGGATTTGCTGAACAAAGCGATTGCGTCCGAAAACGACGATAGCGCCGAAAAACAGCTTCTTGGCGCCGTCAGCAAACTCAACGAAGCGGTGGCGCTCGATCCGCAGTTCGCGGTAGCCTACTGTGCATTAACCCAGGCGCACGACGCTCTCTACCGGTTTTATGATTCCTCCCTTGCTCGCCGTAACCAAGGTGACGCTGCGATCAACGAGGCCAGACGTCGAGCGCCGGAATCGGCCGAGGTTCGTTTAGCATACGCTGGTCATCTCTACTACTGTTACCGAGATTACGCGCGTCTCCAGCCGGAACTCGAGTTAGCCAGACGCAGCCTTCCCAATAACGTCGATCTTCTTACTCTCGAAGCATACATCGCGCGGAGACAGGGTCGTTTTGCCGATTCGATCCGCGCGTTCGAGCAAGCGCTCCGGCTCGACCCCACTTCGCTCGAACTCATTCAGCAATTTAGCTTTCTCCAGCGCGGCTTGCGACATTTCAAGCAGGCGCAACGCTTGTGCGATCGCGCGGTCGAGCTGGCCCCGAACGACCTGGGGCAGCGAGACGAGCGGGCAAATCTCACGTTTTTTCTGACCGGAGATCCGACCGAGTTGCGAGCAGTCCTGTCGACCGTAACGCCCGGTACCGAAGAGTATCGGAATTTTTTTACCGAACGCATCCTGCTGGCTCTTTACGACCGCAACTGGGCACAGGCCGAAGCACAAATCAACGAAATGGGGGAAAACGATTCTTTTGGAGGCTTTGGCTACGCCCAGGCATCGGTGCCGCCAGGCTGCTACTCGATCTTGATCGCTCGATTGCGTGGCTCGGGCGATCATCTGTCCGACTTTGACAATACGCGCGATCGCCTGGCACAAAGCGTGGCGGACTCCGGTGATAATCCTCGGATGCTCAGCGCGCTGGCTCTCGTCGACATCCTGCTCGGAGATGCGCAAAAAGGTTGTGCCGAGGCGGAACGCGCGGTCGCGCTCATCTCGACGCAAGAAGATCTGGTCACCGGCCCCAATCTGGAGACCAACCTGGCTCTCGTCTACGCCTGGGCGGGCGAAGCCAATCGGGCGTTCGATCAACTTTTCAAACTGGCAGAGCTCCCTTTTTTACCCGACTTGTCGTATGGCAGCCTTAAAACGGATCCGCTCTGGGACCCGTTGCGGAACGATCCTCGGTACCACACCCTTCTCGCAAAGCTGAAGCCGTCTGACTGAGAAGTTCGGCGGCTCTTTCTGAAAGACCCGGACTGGGTGGCTCCGCTGATTTGGCGATCTGAATTGCTGAACGTCCTAGTCACTTATATTCGGGCGGGGCAGCTATCTCTCGAAATCGGATTGATCTTAGCCGAGCAGGCGGAGCAGATCCTCAACGGCAAATCTTTTGCGGTCGCCTCACGCCAGATCCTGGAAGTAGCTGCGAAAATCAATTGCGCCGCTTACGACGCAGAGTTCGTCGCACTAGCGGAACAACTAGGGATCAACCTTTTCACGTATGACGCTCAAATTTTGCGCCGCTGCCCGAGCCTCGCGCGCAAACCGTAGAAAAACCGCGTTTTCCGCCTGCGCATGCGAGTTCAGAATATCCTCATGAGGCGAGGCCACAGCCGAGCCCGACGGCCGCCCGGCCACCCTTCCATTCTGAACAAAAATGGCTGTCGTACAGCCGGCCAATGCGACGAGAGCGAGCAAAAGATGACAATCCAGATAGGCCAGCAGATGCGCTTGTTGATCGACGATGGAAGCGAGTTTCGCCTCGGCGTGGACGAGCGCGTCAGCACTGGTAAAACCCGCGTGAACGAAAGCCGTGCTCATCTGCGCAATCCAGGTTTGCACCGGCGAATCGTAAGGCGTGATGTGAGCGCCCAGAACGCTCTGATGAAATTGGCTGCGACGCGCCAGCAGGGTGGTCGAAAACGCGATTCCGAAGCTGCCACCCTCGTTACGAAAAAGGTTGGTCAGACTGCTCGCTTTACTGTTCTTTTCGGCAGGCAGGTTTGAGTAAGCAATTTGGCTGGTCGGAACGAACAGCATGGCGATGCCAAGACCCTGCAGCATCCGGCAAAGCACAAATGACCGGTAGTCCGCGGTCAGATCCAGTTGGCTGTAGCGCCACATCGCCAAAGCGATGATCGAGAATCCAAGCAGAACGAGCGGCTTAGAGCCGATCTTCGCGTTCAAGCGGACGACGACTGGCGCTAAGACCACGATGAGCATCGCTCCCGGAGTCAAAACCAAACCAGCGATGGTGGCCGTATAACCTTCTAGAGACTGCAACCATTGCGGCACCAGCAGGGTGCTGCCCCAGAGCGTAAATCCGAAGACGAAATAGAAGACGTTGGCCAGGGCAAAGTTCCGATCGCGAAGCAGGGACAGGTCGATTACCGGGTCGGTCTCATAGAACTCCCAGAGAAGTCCGAAAAACAAACCGATCAAAGCCAGCACTCCAAAGGTTGTGATGAATGGACTGCTAAACCAGTCGTCCTCCTGCCCTTTATCCAGCACCACTTCGAGGCAACCGAACCCCAGAGCAATCAGTCCGATACCAACGTAATCAATCTTGATTCCGCCCCTGCTGCGCAGTGTTCGCATTTCTTTGATGAATTGCGGTGGATCTTTGACTATCTGACTCGTCAATACGAGGGAAAGCAGGCCAACCGGAATATTGATTAAAAACACCCACCGCCAGGAAAAATTGTCGGTGATCCATCCGCCCAAAGTTGGTCCGATTGCCGGCGCGGTGACGATCGCCATGCTGTACAGGCCAAAAGCACCGGCGCGCTTGTTCGCCGGAAAGGTATCAACCAAAATCGCTTGTTCAGACGGAGCCAATCCACCGCCGGCAATCCCCTGGAGTACCCGGAAAAAGATTAGCAGTGGCAGGTTTGGCGCTATCCCGCAGAGGAACGAACTCAGGGTGAAGCACGCCACGCACGCCATGTAGTAATTTTTCCGGCCGAAGACTCGACCCAGCCACGCGCTCATCGGCAACACCACGGCGTTAGCTACCAGGTAACTGGTGAGCACCCACGAGGCTTCGTCCGTGCTTGTGCCTAGCCCGCCTGCAATCTGAGGCAAAGAGACATTCGCGATGCTCGTGTCGAGCAGTTCCATAAATGTCGCGAGAGTGACGGTAATCGCGACCAACCACGGATTGATTACCGGCTCGACGGCCCGGAAGGCGGGAGGCGCTGTCAACATACTCAACTTTCTTCGAGGATTTGCGGTCGGACGATCCTTCCCTCACTAGTAGCAGTGGAGGCGGCCAGGCTTTCGTTACCGTGAGCGCTTTGCCGCAGTCAGGGAAGTGACCGGGGCTAAAAGAACATCCGGTTCAACCGACATACCCGGTGCAAGCGGCCGAAGCACCGTCTCCGGTTCATCGAAAACGATCTTTAGCGGCAGCCGCTGTACGACTTTCACGTAGTTCCCGGTAGCATTTTCGGGCGGAAGAAGGCTAAAGCGCGATCCGGTGCCCAGCTGAAGACTCTCGATATGGCCGCGAAGCTTCCGGCCGGGGGCCGCATCGACTCGCACCTCAACCCGCTGACCAACTGCCATTTGGCCAAGCTGGGTCTCTTTAAAGTTTGCCACGACCCAAACATCGTGCGGCACAATGGCGAAGAGCGTTTGGCCAGGCTGAACGTAATCACCAATTTCGACGTTTTTGCGGGTGACTTTTCCAGATACTGGCGCATAGATCCGGGTGTAAGAAAGCCGCAGGTCGGCCGCCTGGAGCTGCGCCTGGGCTTCGCCGACCTGGGCGGCGGACGCTTCGAGCTCCGCTTCGCTCAAACTGATCTGCGCCTGCGCGGCCAAGACGGACTTTCGCGCAGCGTCCAGCGCGGCACCGGAAGTCCCGGCATTCGCGACGGAATGATCGAGATCCCGCTGATCGATGACTTGCCGCGCGCGCAGCTTCCGGTCCCGGTCCAGATCAGCGATTGCTTCAACCGCGGTTGCTTGGGCGCTATCGGCCTGGGCTTTGGCTTGCTCGAATTGCGCCTCGGTGACTTTCACTTGAGCCTCTGCCTGGATTCGCCGGGACTGAGCAGCTCGCAAGCTTGCCGCAGCCTGGTCATGCTCGGTCTGAAAATCGCGCGGATCGAGTTCTAGCAATAGGTCCCCCGCCCGCACCTCAGAGTTGTCGTCGATTTTCAGTCGAACGACATGAGCGGCGACCTTCGCGCTAATCTGGCTGACATGCGCGTCGATAAATGCGTCGTCGGTCGATTGATGAAAACGATCGATGAAATAATATTTGGCGCCCCAAGCCAAACCGACAACAACCAACCCAAGGAGTGCCCGGCGAAGGATCCGGCTTCTCCGCCGGCCTTGGACAAGACTCTTTTGGTCGGGAGCTGTGGCGCGAACTTCACCGCGCCGTTCGGCGACGGAGGCAGCGGCAACGGCGCTCAGGCGATCGTGGATTGGGTTTGGCTGGTCTCCGGGCCGAGTGGAACCGTTGAGCGAATTTTTCTGCGAAAGCGCTGGTTTACTCATGGATGTATGCAAGGTCGCAGTGACTTCATATATACTAGTGACTAGTGTATCAGTAGCAACTTGTCGACTATTAATCCAGTAACTTTTGTTTTGCAAGTATATTTAAATGGGCTATCCTTTGGGGTGATCCTTCCCGCAGAGCTGCGCAGACCGCGTTCTGATTGTCCCATCGCCCGTTCCCTCGAATTGTTCGGTGATCGGTGGACTCTGCTCGTCATTCGCGATCTGTTGCACGGAAAGACAAAATTCCGCGATTTTCTCTCTTCTTCGGAGGGCATACCGACAAATATCTTGTCCGCCCGCCTCAAGCTCCTGGAGCGCGAAGGCTTGGTTGAATCAGCGCTCTACCAGGCGCATCCGCCCCGCCTGGCCTACACTTTGACGGCCAAAGGCCGGTCGCTGGCCGGCATCGTCCGCGTTATTGCTGATTGGGGAGAAAAAAACTTCCCCGGCACGAAGCGCCGGACGCTACGCTCCACGCCGTCTTAATTAAAGCGGCGACCGAGGCCCACCGCGCCGTAACCGAGCGTAGCGACGGCCAAGGTGATCGCACACGCTTTACGACACTTCGTGCAAAGGATACCCTTGCACCGATCACGGAGTGAAGCCGCGTGTTCGCTATCGCCCATTGCTGGCCTCAACCTCCGCCTCCACTTCGCGCATGATCCTCCGCGAGAGGAGTCCCAGGAGTAAGGTGGTAATGACCGTAATAGCGAAGCCTCCGCCCCAAACCACATAGTCGTGGATAAAGGGTAGATGACGAGTGCCGTGCGCCATCTGAACGCCGAATTGCCCGAGCGTTCCGATGAAAACGTAGAGGAACAAACCGGGGATCTGTCCCGCGGCAATCCAGGGCAGGCATTTTCTTAACTTCATCCCGGTTAGTCCGTAGAGGTAATTCAGCAGACTGGAAGGTGCGAGAGGGTTGAGCTGACTCAGAACAATGATTTTCCAGCCATGACGTTGCAGCGCGCGGTCAAGTACTTGCCAGCGAAGACTGCGGGCCAAGAGTTTCTCGATACGTTTCCGGCCAATCTGGCGGGCGAGAAAAAAGGCGATCGTGGCGCCTAACAGGTTGCCGGCAAGGACAATGGCAAATCCCCACCACAGACCAAAGAAGAACCCAGCTCCTACACTTAGAACGCCCCCAGGCAAGAGCAGGACGTTGCAAATAGCATAAGCGAACGGATAGACCAGTCCGCTCCAGAAACCAAGCCGCTCAATTGATTTCTGGCCGGCGGCTAACCAGTCAATCACCGGATAGCGTGACGAAAGCACAAAGGCAGCAATCATCAAAAGGACCAGCCCACCGACTTGAGCGAGCAGCGTCCAGGGAATCCTAGGTCGATAATTTTCGGACGAACTGCGCAAGTTCGACGGTGGTGTCATAGGCGAGGAACGGTGTTATCAGGTAAATGCCGGGAAAGTATTCGAGAGCGGCTTCGACGATCTCCTTGGCGACCGCCAACCCATACTCCCTGGCCCCGGTACCTTCTCTTCCCGCCATTTTGGACCGCACGGATTCTGGAATAATAATCCCCGGCACCTCGTGGTGGAGAAACTCGGTTTGACGCCCGTTTAATAACGGCCAGACACCGGTCAAGATCGGAATGCCGAGATCGCGCGTGCTGTCGTACATTTGTTTAACCAGGTGCCGATCGAAAACCGGCTGCGTCATGGCGTACTGCGCGCCAGCCGCTACTTTCCGGCGGAGGCGTGCGATCTGCGCATCCAGGTTTTTCGCATTCGGATTAAAAGTACAACCGATCACAAAGTTGGGCCGGAACCGGATTGCCTTGCCGGTGAAATTATGTCCTTGGTTCAGTCCCGCGATAATCTCAATCAGTTGGATTGAGTTCACATCGTAGACTGAGGATGCACCGGGGTGATCGCCGAATTTTGCCGGATCACCGGTCAGCGGCAATACGTGCCGGATGCCGAGAGCCGCGATCCCCATGAGTTCGCTTTGCAAGCCGATCAGGTTTCGGTCGCGGCAACTCACATGAAGCAACGGCATGATATTGTACTTCTGTTTCAGGATCGCGCCGACCGCCAGATTACTCACCCGGAGAATCGCCAGCGAATTGTCGGCCAGCGTGATTGCGTCGCTGCCGGCATCGATCAAGCGCTGGGCACCGGTCAGATATTTTTCGAGGTCAAGTGTTTTTGGCGGATCCAATTCGGTCACCACCACCGTTTGCCCTCGCGCCATGAGATCCAGAATGCTGGTCTCCTGGATTGGCCGGTCGAGGACAGGAGCAGGTTCTTCCCGCCAATCGATCACCGGCTTTGCCCGAACTGGTTTGAGACCGTCAATCGCTCTGACCATCGCGGCAATGTGAGCTGGACCCACGCCGCAACAGCCTCCGATCAGACGAGCGCCCTGCTCGACAAACTCTTTGGCCACGGTTCCGAAGTATTCGGGCGCCGCATTATAGACGAACCGACCATCCTGATAGCGCGGATAGCCAGCGTTGGGAAAAGCACTGACGATGTACTCGGCGGGAATCCGTTTCAGGATCTTTATCAGGGCGTGCGGACCGGTGACACAGTTTACTCCAACGATGTCTGCCCGTTCTTTCACCAGCTCGCGAAAGGCCTGGCCGATGGACAGACTGGATGGCAATCGTCCTTCCTCCGAACAGGCCATCGAGCAGATGGCAGGCACATCCGAGTCCAGATCCCGAAGGGCTTTCAGCCCGGTCTCCAGCTCTTCCAGGTCAACAAAAGTTTCGAAAAAAATAACATCAACACCAGCGTCCAACAGTGTGTGGAGCTGATCTCGGAACACCGCCGATCGATCGATCTTTTGAGTTTCGACGACGTCGTTCGACAGCCCAAGCGGACCAACGCTTCCGGCGAGATAAATTGAACGACCGCCGATTGCTTTTCGCGCCAGGCCGACTGCGGCCCGATTCAGCTCCGTCGCCTGCTCTTCCAGTCCGTACTTGCTCAGGCGTCCGGCGTTCGCCCCAAAAGTATTGGTCTCCAGCAAGCGGGCGCCGGCCTCGGTGTACGAATGATGAACGCGCAGCACCAGGTCCGGGCTGGACAGGTTGAGCTTTTCCAGGCAGGTGTCAATTGGCGCACCGGCGGCAATCAACTCTGTCCCCATGGCACCGTCGCCGCAAACCACTGAATCCTGCAATTCCTCAAGTAAATTCATCGAGCGCCTGAATTGCGGCCAACTAACGGTCTGGCCGGGATTTTGTCACGCGTTCTTTTGAGAGCGGCGAGTGGCGAGTGGCGAGTGGCGAGTGACGAGTGCTCCCGGGCCACCGGCTGACGCTGTTTCCAGTTGCAGAACGACAGCGAGTTACGGATCAGATGCACACTGCAGGTCTGAATCTGGGTCTGCGGGAAAACAGCCGTAATGGCTTCCGGAAAACCTTTGAGCCCATGTGATCGTACAGGCCGCTGCGGCTGACTCCCAGAGCCAGGCCCATTTCGGCGACGCTGTAGCAGGATTGTTCGGTTTTCATCTTGGTGATCACTTCGTAGGATGCGGCGATTCCTGGCTGTCGGCTGACGGTTTCCAGCTCCCGACGCGACCGCGCGTTTTCCAGCACCAAGGCCGCCGAATCCTGAGCATAAAGCTTTGCCCAGCGTTTCAAGCTCCAGGCTGATAGTCCCGGTTCTCCGGCCAATTGCTCGGCTGTTCGGACCCGAGATTCCAACATACTAACGGCGTCACGCTTAAATTCTTCGTCGAAACGCCGTCCATATTTACTCCTTGGTTTCTGATCGTTCTTTTCCACGGCTCCACCCTGAGCTTATACCCGTCCGCCAGATCGAAGACACCTCAACTCGCCGCTCGCCACTCGCCACTCGCCTCTCACTCGCCATTCGCCCCCTCTCACCGCTGTCGTCGCGGGTCAAACGCGTCACGCAAACCGTCGCCGAGAAAATTCAGGGCGAGAAGTGTCAGGGACATGGCCACTGCCGGGAAAACCAGTAACCACCAGTAGCCTTTGATCGGGTTGATCACTTGCGCGCCGTCGCTGAGGAGCAGGCCCCAGCTGGCTAGAGGTGCTTGAATACCCACTCCGAGAAAGCTCAAGAAGGATTCATCAAGGATAACAGCCGGTACCGTCAGCGTGAGGTAAACAATCGCAACCCCGACCAGGTTGGGTAGCAAGTGCAGGAAGATAATGCGTAGATGGGTCTGGCCGAGGCTGCGAGCGGCCAGAACGAATTGCTGAGACTTCAGGCTGAGCACCTGTCCCCGGACGATTCGCGCCATCGTGAGCCATTCGGTCAGACCGAGGCACAGGATCAGGATAATCACCTTGGAGTATCCGATCAGCTTGGGAAAACCGAGCTGAGCCAGCGCGGTTCGCAAGATCGGGTCGAGCGCGCTGATGAGTACTAAAAGAAAGATCAAGCGCGGGATCGCATAAAGACCATCGACCAACCTCATCATCAAGGTATCGGTGCGCCCTCCGGAGTATCCGGACACCAGTCCGTAGGTGATGCCGAAACTAAAGCTCACCACCGCGCCGAAAACACCCACCAGTAACGAGATCCGCGCTCCAATCAATACCCGGTAGAAAAGATCGCGTCCGTTGAGATCGGTCCCGAACCAGTGCCCGGCCGACGGTGGCAGGAAACTCTGGGAAGAGACCTCATTGGCCGAGCCCGGCAGCAGCGCCGGGCCAAGCACCGCGGCGCATCCAATAAAAAAAAGAATGCCCGCCGAAATCAACATTGGAGCATTTCGAAATAGCCTCGCGCCGGCCGAACCAATTCTGCGTGAAGAACTGCCTTCCAGGCCTGGGATCAGCGAAGCAGTCGATTTACTCATAAAGCACGATCCGGCGATCCAGGAACCCGTAGAGCACGTCGACCAGCAAATTAAAGAGAACCAGCAGTGCGCAGTAAACGATCACTACGCCGGCCAGAAGGAATCCGTCCCGGTTCAACACCGAGTTCACAAAAAATCCGCCTGCTCCAGGGATACTGAAAATACTTTCGACGATGATCGAACCAGTGAGGAGATTGGCCGCAAGCGGCCCCAGAAAAGATACTACCGGAAGAATACCGACCCGGAGCGCGTGTTTAAAGATGACCTTGAACTCAGACAAACCTTTGGCTCGTGCGGTCCGGATGAAATCCTGGTTCATTACTTCCAGCATGCTGGCTCGGGTCAGACGCGCGATGTAGGCGAGGTACGGCGCCGCCAAGGTGATGGACGGCAGAATCAAGCTCTGCAGGCTACCCCAGCCGCCAACTGGCAAGAGAGGCAGGCTGATGGCGAAAACGAAGACCAGTAGCGGGCCAATGACAAAGGTTGGCAGGGAGATAAAAACAAGCGCGAAAAACATGGTCAGCCGGTCAACCCAGTGATGCGGCCAGGCCCCCGCCAGCGAGCCGGCAAGAATGCCGCCGACTGTCGCGATCGCGAAAGCAATCGCTCCCAGAGTCGCTGAGACCGGCAAAGCCTGTCCCAAAATCTCGTTTACCGTTCGATCGCGATACTTGGTGGAAAGCCGGAGATCCCCGTGCAACAGATCTCGCAAATAATCGGTATACTGAGACCACAACGGTCCATCGAGTTTGTATCTCGCGAGTAACTGTTTTTCGATGTTCTCGGGAAGTTTCCTTTCGCGATCGAAAGGTCCACCCGGCATTAAGCGGATTAAAAAGAAGGTAATCGTGACAACAAAGAAGAGGATTAACACAAGGCCGGCCAGCCGGCGTGCTATAAAACTCAACATACCGTGCAGTCTATAACGATGATGGGGCGACCGGCCACGGTTCTAAATTTTCGCGGCTGCTGAAGTAACGCACGATGGGGTGCGCGCTGACTGGGCGGGATCGCGCTGAGCTGGGAAAGCTCATCGCGGGCCGTCGTTCTTTGGGTTACTCGGCATTGGATTGACGCCCTCCCATCCGCAACACCAACGACCACAACGACACGACTGCCCGTGGAGTGCGTGCGACTTGTCGCCGCTTTGCGGCCGAACGGAGCGCGGCTACAAACAGTGTGCATCTTTTCGCCGGCGAATTCCGCGCCTTGTGGATTTGCCCTCGGTCTAGGTCGCGCTCAGCGCGAATCCTAAAGCGACAAGTCGCGCGCACTCCACGGCGCACCCGGACGAATTGGCCATCCGGTAGCGCAAAATCGCGTTTGCGAGACAGTCTGTTTATTTGTGCTTTAGCGAAGAACGAGCAGTCCTCGGTGTGGCCTAGCACTTGACACCCGTTTTGCCGGTTAAGCCGTTTTCCGCTTCGCTTTTCCCGACGTCTTTCTGCTAGTCAAACCTCTCAAAACGCGAGCAGCCTTATCTGCATCCGCTTTTCCATCAAAGCCAAGGTAGACCACAAACTTCCGGCCGATAACGGTGCCGGAGACGCCTCGTAAGTTTACTCCGGAATCCGCAATGGCTGACGTGATCCGAGACCCGAGCCCAGGCTCATCGTTACCCTCTACTTTCAATGTCGCTAACTTTTCGGGAGATACGAGGCCTTCTGCTTTCCCAGCCTTTCGGACATTCGCACCTTTGACCGGTGTCAGAAAAGCAACTCCTTGACCAGGCTTCGCGGAGTCGCGCCGGGCAACCACGCATTCCAGGTTGGCACCGGCGCCGGCAAGTGCTCCTAGAAGTTTGGCAAGGCCGCCGGGCTTGTCTTCGATTTGGGCGGCCCAAACATCAACTTTCGTTACTGTCAGGCTCATAGAATATCGCCTCCTCTGGGATCAATGACGATCCTGCAAATGTGGGGCGTTCAGATTCAGGAATCAAGGTTATATCTCGATCGACCGATTCCGGTTCATCGGAACTACCCAAAACGCGATTCCGCCGAACGGCGAACTTGCCGTTTTGAACCGGCAGTGTATGCTATTGGTAATGAAAACTCAGGCCCAGGAAAGGGCACAAAAAAAAGCTTCCGCACGCCCGGCAAATCATCCAAGCGACAACTTTGCCCAAGCAGTGGGACTCATCCGCAAAGGATACTCGAAAGGATCGGTCGCGGAATTGGCGGACAAACTTCGGGTTAGCCGGGAGCAACTTGTCCATGCCGTGGGACTGTCGGCTCGGACAATTCGGGGCCGAAAGGATCGTCTCACCCCGCTGGAAACGGATCGCCTGGTCCGCTTGGAGAAAGTATTTGAGAAAGCCTGCGAAGTCCTCGGCAGCGAACAGGAAGCCGCCGACTGGATGACTCAGCCCGCCTACGGATTCGGCGGCATCAAACCGCTCGACATGCTGGACACAGAGGTGGGCACCCGCGAAGTGTTCAATTTGCTCGGATCAATCGAGTCGGGCCAATATTACTGAGCTGGAGTCGTCTGAGGATCTGCCGCAATCGTGATCCTATATCGCTTTGCTCAACCAAAGTACGCGACTCGGGAACTGGCGTTTAACGGTAAGGGAGGACTCCGATACGCCGGCCGCTGGAATAACGCCGGTGTTTTGATCGTTTATACCGCGACGACGCCGTCCCTGGCGCTCTTGGAAATCTTTGTTCATTCACGGCAGCTGCTTACGAAATCCTTGTCCCTGTTCGCGGCAGACGTTCCAGATGATTTGATCGAAACGTTATCCCCTGTTCCGAAAGATTGGAACCTGCGCCCTCCCTCCGCCACAAGCCGGGACGCCGGCACCAAATGGCTGCAATCGAACAGATCGGTGGGACTTCTGGTTCCCAGCGCGATCGTTCCACAGGAGGCGAACTGCCTGCTCAATCCGGCGCATCCGGATTTCTCGCTAGAATGGGTGGCGGGGCCATTCGACTTCCCGCTGGATTCCCGGCTACAGAAGTTCCTTGCGCCGGAGCGCTAGTTAAAATTCTTTCCTTCGGAGAAGGCGAGCCGGTACGAGGATCGAACTCGATTTCCTGAGGGATTTCTCTAGGCCCCGCCGGTTGACCGCCCTCCCGGATAACGATTGCGGTTGCCGGGCGAACAAACTTCAGGTTGTTTGACCGCCGGTATTCAGATCGAGGATATGCTTCATTTTGAAGAGCAGCGCGTGAATGATCAGCGGGATCACGCTGGCCGGCCCGCACGTGGCAAACTTGGTGGAGTAAAAGCGACGGTTTATCTGCTTGGTTTTGCAGGAGCGCTGCTCTTCACGATTCTATTGATCCGGGAGGGTGCACAGGATGTTCTTCGCGCCCTGGGCACCGCGGGTTGGTGGTTGGCGGTCATTGCCGTTTTTCATTTGTTGCCGCTTTTTCTGGACACCTTTGAATGGTGGATCCTCTTTCCGAAGGAAGATCGGATGCGGCTGCCAGTTCTGTATGGGGTCCGTTGGCTGGGAGAGTCGGTTAGCAACCTGGTTCCGGCGGCTCAGGTCGGCGGTGATCTTGTTCGGGCCAGGCTAGCGGTTTTCTGTGGTGTTACGATCCCGGTCGCCACCGCCACAGTACTCGTTGATATCACGGTCAGCGTGCTGATGCAGACCTTCTTTACACTTTTGGGGTTGACGCTTCTTCTCGCGGCGATCGGACGAACAAACCTGCTCTGGCCAACATTGGCGGGCGCCCCGGTGGCGATTGGCGCCGTCGGCGGTTTTTATGCGCTCCAACGGCTTGGCCTCTTTCGCCTGTTCGGGACGATCGTAACGCGCTGGTCCAGCGATTCCAAGTGGCGGGCTTTCGTCGGTAAAGGAGGAGAGGTAGATCGAAGGCTCCTCCAGATCTACGGAAACGCGCCCGCGCTGGCGACGTCCTGTCTGGTCACCCTGATTTCATTTGTGATGGGTGCCGTGGAAGTCTGGATTGCCTGTTACGCGCTGGGACTCCACGTTGGCTTCAATAAGGCCCTCATTCTCGAAAGTGTTGGTCAGGGAGTACAGACCATGTTGTGCTTTATTCCAGGCGCTCTCGGGATACGGGAAGGCGGTTACGTGGTGGTCGGCGGACTCCTCGGTATTCCGGGAGACACCGCGTTCGCGCTGGCTTTGATCCGTCGAGTGCGGGAGCTGATTATCGGACTGCCCGGACTCCTCACTTGGCAACTGGTCGAAGGAGGCCGTTTCTGGCGCAGTCGTAGCGTGAAAAAACCAATCCAGGATGAGCGGGCTTGAGCAGGCGACCCTGTTCTCCCAAGTCGGACGTTTGATAACGCGACCGGGTGAACATGAACTCCCAGTGCAGTGATACGCGGTAAGTGGGAGAGACCACTACGCATCTCGTAGTCAGAGTCTTCCAGGCGAGATGTCCAACCTCTTTGCCAGGATCATCTCCTGGAGAGACAACCTTTTTATGGCCCGTTGCCGTCTGAAAATCGATCGGGCTTTTGGGAAGGCATATTATGCGGCCGATGAGCGCATCGTTGAGAGAAAAAAGATGGTCCCCCGATTCCTATAGATCCTGCGTTCGGGGCAAGCACATGACCAGCAGATGAAAGCCCGGCGAATTGCGCGAGAAGGCAGGCTGGAACCATGAACCAGGGCGTGATTCCATTGGGGAGGCTGCCGACAGCGTGCGGCATTAGCTCTTGACCGATGATGAGCGTCGCGTGCATTCTAGTCGACGCGTTCCCCCCCCAATCCCCCCAATCCCCCAGCAGGGGATCAGCGATAAAAAAAATCTATGAAATACTTAAGCAAAATCAGGCTCGTGGCGACTCTTGGTTTGGCGTTCTCCGCGCTGGGTCCCGCGCAGGCAGCAGCAAAGCATCTGACCATTTTGGTGGCCATACCCGATTTGGCATTTCCGTTTTTCGCGCACATGGCGAACCAAATCCAAGACGAAGCAGCCAAGACCGGCGACATCGACCTTATCATAGCGGACGGCCAGCGCAGTTCGCCCAAGGAGACTGCGGACATTGAGGCGGCGATCACCAAAGGGGTCAACGGTATGGTTGTCGATCCGAACGACGTCGATGCTCTGGCGGCCGCGATTCAGGAAGCGGTCGATGCAAAGATTCCGGTCGTTACGATCGACCGCCGGGTCGACAAGGTTCCCGGAATCCTCGCCCATGTCGGCGCCGACAACGTTAAGGGCGGCGAAGCCCAAGGCCAGCTTGTCGAAAAGCTCTTTCCGAACGGCGCCAATGTCATGAACCTCCAGGGCCAGTCCGGTGCGAGCCCGGCCATCGACCGCAATAAGGGGCTGCATAATGTCCTCGATCAGGCCAAGGACAAATACAAAATCGTTTTCGAAGATACGGCCGGTTTCGATCGCTCGAAGGGCTTGGCCATGACTGAGTCCGCTCTCGCGGGCATGCCGAAACCACCGGATGTGATCGTCGCCGCAAACGACGACATGGCGCTTGGCGCACTGGAAGCCCTGAAGGCCCGTAACCTCCTCGGCAAAGTGAAGCTGATCGGCTTCGACGCTCTGCCCGAGGCGCTTGGGCAGATCAAGGCCGGCAATCTTACGGCCACTATCGAGCAGTTGCCCGGTGGCCAGGTGCGCGGTGCGCTACAGACTTTGGTAGCGTTTCTCCGCGAGGGCAAGAAGCCGGACCAGCAAGTGATATTGCTCACTCCGATTGCTATCACTAAGGACAACCTCAATCAGGCCGAGCGGCTGAACGAGGTGAAATAGGCCTCGGGTTTCAGGCACGGAGCGGAGACGCTCGTCGTGATTCTGGTGCAGCCGGACGAGTTCTGCCTGCACCTCCTTTTGATCAGCTGCTCGCTGCAATTGAATGACCGAACCCCTGCTGCGGATGACCTTGATCGACAAGCGATTTCCTGGCGTTCAGGCGCTCAATAATGTCGACCTAGAAGTGCTACCGGGCGAAGTCCACGCGCTGCTCGGCGAGAACGGAGCCGGTAAATCGACGCTCCTAAAGATTCTTTCTGGCGCGGAGCAACCAGACAGCGGCACTATCGAATTCGGCGGACAGAGGGCGACGATGACCTCACCACACGACGCCCAGCGCCGCGGCATTGTCACTATCTACCAGGAATTCACGCTGGCGCCTAACATGACGATCGCCGAGAACGTGTTCATCGGGCGCGAACCCGGTCCAGGCGTTTTCGTGGACTGGCGAAAAATGGCGGAAGAGACGCGCGCTATCACCAGGCAGCTCGGCCTCGAGTTGCGGCCGATGTCCATCGTTCGCAACTTGAACGTCGCCGAGCAGCAGATGGTGGAGATCGCCCGTGCGCTGTCGATGAGGTCGCGGCTGATCGTCATGGATGAGCCAACATCGGCACTGTCGTCGACCGAGGTCGAGAAGCTCTTTCGCATCATCAGCGGCCTCAAGGCGCAGGGCCTCAGTATCATTTTTGTCACCCATCGCCTGGAAGAGGTCATGCAGATCTGCGACCGCTACACCGTCCTCCGCGACGGTCACCTGGTCGGCAGCGGCTCCATCGCCGACACTTCCGTCGATGACATCATCCGGCTCATGGTGGGGCGCCAAGTGACTGCCCTTTTTGCCCATCGCAAGAGGACGGCTCCCGGCGAAGTCGCGCTCAGGGTCGAGAGCCTGAGCCGGCGAGGTAACACACAGGACCAGAATGCGACGGTGCTTGCCGATGTCGGTTTCGAAGTACACCGGGGCGAAATCCTTGGCATCGCCGGGCTGGTCGGCGCCGGCCGCACGGAGATGGCGCGGGCGGTATTCGGTGCCGATCCGTTCGATTCCGGTCGCATCATCATTGACGCCCGTGAGGTTCATATCCGCTCGCCCCACGACGCCATCCGCTACGGGATCGGCCTTGTGCCGGAGGACCGCAAACAGCAGGCGCTGTTCCTGGCGCTTGCGGTGCGCACCAATCTCAGCATGGCGTCGCATGAGCGGATCACACGCTGGGGTGTATTCATCGACGAAGCCGCCGAGCACGCGATGGTCGAGAAGTACCGCAAGGCGCTTAACATCCGCATGGCAAGCCCGGAGCAATTGATCGCCAGTCTTTCAGGCGGCAACCAGCAGAAAGTCGCACTCGCTCGCTGGTTGGCGCTGCGGCCGAAGGTGCTCATCGTCGATGAACCGACGCGCGGCATCGATGTCGGGGCCAAGGTCGAGGTCCATGACCTCCTCTTTGATATGGCCGGGGAGGGCATCGCGGTGATCGCCATCTCTTCGGAACTGCCTGAGGTGCTTGCGATCAGCGATCGCATCGTCACCATGCGCGAAGGCCGCGTCACCGGCGAGATCAAGAGCCAGGATGCCAATGAGGAAATCTTGATGTCGATGATGACATTGGGCGCGGTCTAAAACTGAAGGAGACGATGACCCACGAAACGCACTCAGACATACAGGCCCCTGTCAAGACGGACATCATCGGCTCTCTGGCTCGCTTCGCGCCGCTCATCTTTCTGATCGTGCTGATGGCCGCCTTTGCCATCGGCGAGCCGCGATTCCTCACGGCGCTTAACCTGTTCAACATCTTACGCCAAGTCTCGATCTACGGCCTGCTCGCAGTCGGCATGACCTTCGTCATCCTGACCGCTGGCATCGACCTCTCGGTCGGCTCGCTGGTCGCGTTTGCCGGCCTGGTCGCGGCGGCCGTGTCGAAAGGCGGCCTCTCCAATCGCTTCAACGTCGGCGCAGGTCAGGAGGCGGCAAGCCACGGCTGGTATCTCGCTGCCCTCGCCGCGATTGGAATCGGGCTTGCCGGAGGATTCCTGCAGGGCTTTGCAATCACCCGGCTGAAGGTGCCGCCGTTTGTCGTCACGCTCGGCGGTATGTCTGCGTTTCGCGGCGCCGCGCTTCTCTTCGCCGCCGGCGGCCCGATCAGCGGCTTCGAGCCGAATTTTGTCTGGTTGGGCCAGGGGCGCATCCTCGGCCAGGTGCCGGTGCCGGTGGTCATTTTCCTAGCCTTTGCGGTTCTCGCCCATATTGTGCTCCGCTACACACGTTACGGCCGCCAGGTCTACGCCGTCGGCGGCAACCCCGAAGCAGCGCGGCTTTCGGGGCTGAATGTGCGCGTCGTGACCACCAGTGTGTACGTAATCATGGGCTTTTTCGCCGGACTTGGCGCCTTCGTGTTGGCGGCACGGTTAAATTCGGCCGAAGCGGTCGCCGGGACCGGCTATGAGCTCACTGTCATCGCCTCGGTGGTCATTGGCGGCACCAGCCTGTTCGGCGGCGTCGGCACGATCTTCGGCACGGTGATTGGCACGATCCTCATCGGAGTTCTGCTCAATGGCCTCGTGCTCATGAACGTCTCCTCCTACATTCAGCAGATCATTATCGGCATCATTATCGTACTTGCTGTTGCCTTCGATACCTTCGCGAAGTCCCGCCGCCGGATCACATGAGTGGCCCAATCGAGAAAACCGAAATCCAATGTGACCTTGTTCAGGCCAGGCTAGCGGTTTTCTGTGGTGTTACGATCCCGGTCGCTACCGCCACGGTGCTCGTTGATTCACCGTCAGCGTGCTGATGCAGACCTTTTTTACGCTCTTGGGTTTGACCCTCCTTCTCGTGGCGATCGGACGAACAAACCTGTTCTGGCCAACATTGGCGGGCGACCATGTTGTGCTTTATTCCAGGCGCTCTCGGGATACGGGAAGGCGGTTACGTGGTGGTCGGCGGACTCCTCGGTATTCCGGGAGACACCGCGTTTGCGCCGGCTTTGATCCGTCGAGTGCGGGAGCTGATTATCGGGCTCCCCGGGCTCCTCACCTGGCAACTGGTCGAAGGAGGCCGTTTCTGGCGCAGTCGTAACTTCAGAAAGCTCAAACAGGGCTCAGTCTGAGTCGACATCTGTATTGTTCGCGGATCTTGTTCTGTCCGTAGCGGGCCTACGCCTTCAGCCTATAGTCCACTCTATGAAACCCGAGGAACAAATGTTGGAGTTAAAAAGATGGCTTCAGGAACAGATATTGGCGAGCGGCTCTGCCGAGGGGGTGGCCGGCTATACACCCAATCCTGACGTCGACCGAGCGCCCGCCGAGCTCGGTAAGCTGGCGGCTTACCGTGAGGTCCTGACAAGAATGGCACAGCTCGAGGAAGATGCGAAAAGCTGAAAGCTCATCGAACCTGTTGCCAAAAAAATGTGACGAACTCCTATCTGGTTCGGTATTGGATCCAAAAACCCGGAAGCGAAGCCCGGCGAAATCGATCGACGCCGCAGAAATCTGGGATGGAAACGCGAGCGGACTGCCGCACGCCAAGGCTCGCGCCTAACGCGCCGCACCCACGGCGCGTGCTCGGCTCAGGCGCGTACGTTGACGCTTGTGTTCAACTTCTTCCGCGATACATTCGCCTTCCACTCGGCGCGTTCGTCTAGTTGGTTAGGACACGGCCCTCTCAAGGCCGGTGCACGGGTTCGAGTCCCGTACGCGCTGCCAATCGTTTA
>CAVSUL010000008.1:0-116587 GCA_963731325.1 uncultured Verrucomicrobiae bacterium | reverse complement strand
AAAGTCGTCGTAACGTTTCCCGAAGTGTTCCTACCCCGCCGCGGAGAACGACTGGCTTCGTCATTCAACATCAGTCCGGAGGGTCTCCTACCTGGTCACTGGAGCTTTCGGCGGCTTCGGGAAAGTGCTGGCGGAATGGCTCGTTGAATCCGGCGCTCGCCACCTCGTGCTTACCGGTCGCGGTGGGGCGAGCGCGCCGGATGCGCAGCCGTTCCTGGAAGGCCTGCGCAATCGCGGCGTCGATGCGAGGGTGGTGCAGGCGGATATCAGCTCACCAGCAGACGTGGCGCGGCTGATCGCGGAGATCCGGTCAGCCGCGGTTACCCGCTGTGGCGATCGAAACCCACCTGGCGACTGGCGATCCACGACGCTCCACTCGCGTCGCTGACCCGGGAGCGAATCCGCCAGCCGGTGCTGGCCCCGAAAGCTTACGGCGCCTGGTTGCTCCACCAAGCCACGCGCGATCTCGCAGCCCTGGACTGCTTCGTAATGTTCTCGTCCGTATCAAGCATCTTTGGCAATCCGGCGCAGGGAAAAATGATGCTGCCGCCAACGCGTTCCTGGAACTCGCCGGCGCATCACCGGCGCGGCCTCGGTCTTCCCGCTCTCACGATCAACTGGGGCGTTCTCGGAGGTGAAGGTTATGTGGCTCGCAACGAGCGCGTGGCCGAATTCCTGGCGAAGCAAGGGACGAGCGGGACTCTCGCCACGCGAAGTGATGGAGTTAATGGAATCATCCCTCAAGGCAGGCACAACGCAGGTGATGGCGATCCGTGTCCTTATGGGCCAAGCGGCGACAGTTTTTCCGCGGCATGCAAGGAGAAGCCCTTGTTCAAACGGGCTTCGCAGCCGTCGGAGGGACAGGAGACAGGTAGCGCGAAGAACGACTATCGTCTCAAGATCGAAACGGCGGCCCCGGAAGACCTCGAGGATATTATCGGGCAGGCGGTGCGCGATGCTGTCGGCTCGGCATTGCGCGTGAAACCGGAGAGTCTGCGCTATGACCAACCCCTCGCCGATCTTGGGCTCGATTCGCTCATGGGCGTCGAGATCGAAACTCGCTGGAGGCCTCTTTGGGCGTGGCGGTGGCACCGGCTAGCCTGACCCGGGCTCGGACAATCGGTCAGATCGTTTCGGTGATCGCCGAGCAACTGGGCGAAAAAGGCCGGAGGACGAGCCGTGACAAATGCGGCACCCATCACAGCGCCAAAACCGGCCTCGCCGAAGAGGTGGACTTGGAGCGCTTTCCGACGAGGAGACTGCCGGGTCGCTCTATGACGACGCGACCTCACCGGGAGCTCCGACGTACGGAGCGCGGCGCAGCTAGTGAATCCAAGATTCAGATGCCCGCCGAAAAACGCGCCGCTCTGAGCAGTGGCCGCAAGCGGCAAGCGCTCGTTCAACCCTTGACGTTTCCCGAACGGGGATTGTGGGAGACAGTTGCTGGTTGCCGTCACCGACGCGGCGAATCACTCTGCTGCCTCATTCAAAGAAGGGGTGTCATTACGCCGAGGCATGCTGGACGGCGCTTCGGCGAGTCGTGTAACGGCAGGAGGTGTTAGCGACTCTCCTTCTTGCCGGATTGATCCGCCAGTGCAAGTGATTCGTCAGAGCAGTGACGTCGATTTCCGGTCCGATTTTACAGTGGCGTAGACACACCAGTGACGGTTGAAGCCCTGGCGACCGAGGTTTTTCGGGAGCCGTTCGACCTGGTGCGAGGCCCGCTTTACCGGACCGAATCCTCAAGCGCAGCGCCAATGATCATGGCTGGTCTTTGCAATTCATCACGCCATTGCCGACGGCTGGACCCTGGGTGTTTTCGTCCAAGACCTGTGCGCTGCTTATGTGCAAGGGATCGTCCGTCCGCACGAGAGCCTGCCGCCTTTGCCTCTCACCTACACTGCTTGGGGTCAAGCCGAGCGCGCTTTCTGGCAGGCTCCTGAACTAGAGCGGCGCGCCGTTTTCTGGAAGTCCAGACTCGCGGGAAGGAGGCGCCTCTGGAATTTCTTTCCGAGAACAGAGGCCCGACGGGTGCGCCCGAGCGATGGGTCTCTCATCTTTCAACCGACCTGGCTGACGCAGCGCGGGAATTGGCTCGCAATGCTAGCGCAACGCTCTTTAGCGCATTGCTGGCCGCATTTCAGGTCACACTTCTTCGCTGGACAGGCGAGGAGGACATTCTCGTCGGTTCTCCGTCGCGAATCGGACCACGCACGCGGTGCGCGAAACGATGGGCTATTTCGCCGATATTGTGCCTCTGCGCGGCCAGGTCGATGTCGATCGCCCGTTCTCTGACCACCTCAAGGCGGTGCATCAAACAACCGTGGATTGTTTCGCAAACGCGATGCCATTTGCTGAACTCGTTCCCGCGCTTGGCGACCAGCCGGCGCCTGGTCATAATCCAGTTTTTGAAGTCCGCTTCGCGCTGCAAAACTATCCCGTTCCCGACGTAGCATTGCACGGATTGTCCGCGCAGCTCAGGATGCGCTCGACTGGTACCGCTCGCCTGCATCTCGGATGCGAAATCACGGCGCTGCCGGAGGGCCTGGAGATCGTCTGGCTTTTCCCTTCGACGCTGTTCTCTCTGGCGGAAATCAAAAACCTGGCTAACCTGTTCCCAGCCGTATTGGCCGCCGTTTTCGCTCACCAGAAAATCGAATCGGCGCCGTGATGAGCCAAATGCGATGAATCCACCTCATCAACCCAAATTCTCGAACAGGAGCAACCTCACTGGGTGAGCCGCGCGGCCTTCCCGGTTCTGGCATCCGTTTTTTTTCTCAATCAAGCGGCGTTGGGCGCCGCCGTCTACCTGGGATCGATCTGGCTCGCAGTGCCGCTGATGTTAACCGCCAGCCATCTTATGCACGGGATGCTGATCGGCTTCCATGAGGCATCTCATGGGCTGCTTCGAAAAAACCGGCGCTTGAACGAGATCGACGGCGTTATCATCGGCGTCATGAGCTTAATGAGCTTCAGCCTTTACCGTGCAGCGCATCAGCTGCACGACGCGCACCTGGCCACTCAACGAGACGAAGAACTCTGGCCCTTTGTCATTCCGGGAACACCCCGCTGGATTCGAATTCTGTCCGCCATTCTCGAACTTAGTTTCGGCCTGTTTTATACTCCATTTTTGTTCATACGCACGTTTCTCCGGTCTGGTTCGCCGATCCGGAACAAAAAACTGCGGCGCCGAGTTTGGGCAGAGTTCGCCCTGACCATTGGCGTGTGGCTTTGCATTTTGGGGGCGGTGACGTGGACGGGTGCGTGGAAATACTTTTTGTGGATGTACCTTGCCCCTGCTTACCTGGCAGCAAACATGCAGAGCTGGCGCAAATACATCGAGCACGTCGGATTGACCGGGGCCACGGTGAATAGTTCGACTCGAAGTATTGTGGCAAAGGGGCCACTGGGCAGGCTCGTCGCATTCACTCTGCTTCATGAGCCGTATCATGGCGTGCATCATCGACACTCCGGGCTGCCGCACGCGGAACTGCCCCACTTCGCGGCGGAACTCGCGCCGAAGAATCCGGGGGAAGTAGCTCCGTTTCCGAGCTACTGGCATGCTTTGATGCACCTTTTGCGCAGCTTGGCCGATCCTCGTGCGGGAGCCCAGTGGCACACGACGGCGCCGTCTTGAACAACCGCGCCCATTCGCCCAATTCCCTCGGGCGGCGCGAAAGCGCGACCGCCGACTCTATGACCTTTTCCGATCGCGAATTCACCCCGGAAGGCCTGAAAGAAATCTCGGCACCGAAAAGCGCCCCGGAATAGTCCGGAATCGATCAGCCGATTGTGCGAGCTATTAAGGTCTCACAGTGCCGCGGCATTCGAAAAGCGCTTTCAATGCTGCTCAATGGTGACTGGACCGACCTGAATAAACGTATGTTTGTGATGATGATTTTCCCAATGTCCTTTGTGACCATGCCAATAGCCCTCCTTGTTGTGATGCCAATATTCATCATTCCAGTTGTGGTCTCGCCGGTCTTCGTCAGCCCTGGCAGGCAGCGATGTCGCGACGATCGATCCCAGTGCAAGGAGCGCGAAAATGACCTTTTCATTGAGTTACAGACGTCGGCTCAAGACCGGTTATTCAAAAGCTCTCGCGTCGGGATGCCGGATCTGTCGAGAGACTCGGATCCGGAATCCTTCTGTGAGTTTTTCGGGTAAGGTTTCCCCAGCGGGTTCAAAACTGCTCTCGTGAACGGCTCTCACATAAATCAGATGCGGATTATCTTTAATAACCGCCGCTATTTATAGCCTGTACCGCCGATCGGAAGTTAGGCAAAGAATATGGTCGATCGGAGTTCCGTCCGAAATTTCAGACTTACGGATTTTCGTCCGATCGAGTTCGAGATAGCGAATCGGAAAGGAACAAAAACAGAAACCGTTTAACAGAAGGCCGCGAAGATCACAGCGCGCCGTAGCCGCAACAAAATTGGTTCTGGCTGAAGAAGTCCTCCGTGGGTCCGTGACCTCCGTGCGAGACTCGATCGACATTCATCCGGACCGGAAGAGGGCATCGCACGGAGGCCACAGTGTTCACGGGGTGGCGTAGACACAACTAACATTCAGGTAGCCACGGGGCCGCCGTAATCCTGCATGTAAAGTGTGTAGCGTGAGAGTCCGTCAACTTTCACTGCGCGATAAAAGACGTGCTGCGACATAGGTATGTTGATTTCTTGACCTTCGACATTAGCGGTAGCAAATCCGGGTTACCATTTGCCAACGTGCGCACCGCCGTCTACGTGCAGCACCTCCCCGGTTACCTGGTCTGCTTCCGTCAGATAAACAATCGCGTCCACAATGTCTTTCACATCCGAAATCTTTCCCATCGGTTGGAGCCTCTTGAGAGAATCCTTTGGGTCGTCTTTGTGCATCGGCGTATCGACAACACCCGGGGCGACGGCGTTTACGCGTATGCCCTGTTTAACGTACTCCATCGCCAGGCTCCGCGTCACTGCCTGAAGCCCGCCTTTCGTGATCATCGGAACCGCAACGTCTACTCCGGCGATCGGATGATCCACCATCGTCGATGTGATATTGACGATGCTTCCACCGGTCTTCTGAGCCAGCATCTGCTTGATCGCGAGCTGCGTCATGAAGAGAAAACCCTCGATGTTGACGGAAATGAGAGCGCGCAGATCGTCGGCCGTGTAATCCGTAAAGTGCTTCGCGAAAAATATGCCGGCATTGTTGACCAGCGCGTCGATCGATCCGAATTCGCTGGTGGCGACTTCAACGATTTTCGCTGCCGTTGCCGCTTCGGCGATGCTTCCGTCGACCAATGCGAGTTTATCTGACGCCTCGAACGCGCCCGACTTGGTGATGTTTCTCGAATTCGCCACCACGTTGTAGCCGCGCTCCAGAAATGCTTTCACCAGACCTGCTCCGATGCCTTTTGAGCCGCCGGTGACGATTATTGTTTTCCGTGTCTTTGTCATTTCTATCGATTCTTAATTAAACACATCGTGCGCGTTTACCTTTCACGATCGGCGCCCTTATAAGTTAGTCGATGAAGCACACCGGGCGAATGGCAGACCAGGTCCACCTGCTTGCCGGAGTTGTAGAAGGACTCGATCAAAGCGATGGAATCGGTGCTTTCAGCCAGGTCCCACATCGGGCCGTGCCACCGACGTAAATACTGTATCGTAATCTTCCGCTCTCATATCGGCAAGCTTGACCGTCTGGGAAAGCGCTTTTTCGCGCTGCTGCTCCTGCTTGAACCGCGCCATGGCGGGGGGTCTGATTTTCTGGCAGATCGCTTTTGGATCGATAGGCGGCTGGCCACCTTTCGGTGAGGCGAGCGTCAGCTGTACACCGGCGTCCCCGAAAACGAAGTAGGGAGCCGCGAATTCTTCAAGCCAAATACTGAATTGCGCGAGTTGATCCATCTATCGCTGAGAGACCAACACCCGGAATGGGTCAAACCTGATGGCGACTCGCCCATTTGTGATTCTTACGAAGAGCGGTTTGCCGAGCTAATTGCGACTTACCCGTTCGCCGGAAGCAGACAAAACCTCGCATAGTGAGCTGGACAACGAAGTAGCCAGGCGTGATCGTAAATCTATACGTTCAAACGGTCGCTGCTGTAAGAAATGGAGTTACGAACTTATGAAACCAGCAATTTCGATTATTACGGCGGTCAGCCTTGGGCTGACCTGCGCTGCTCTCGGGGATAATTATGACGCTTTAGTAGCACAGGGGTATCGCTGGGTTACTGTCCGCGGACCTTATGCTTGCACTACTGAGCAAGGGGTCCAACGAATCACTGGTCACCGCGACGATGCGACAGAATTGCAAATGATCGAGGACGGCCAAGCCTACTACCTCATACCCGGGACGATTGTTCAGGTGATCAAAGAGAATCCGGCTACCGGTATGTCGCAAGTGCATTTGGGAGCCCTTGCGACAACCCTATGGACCTACACCCGATTCCTCGGCAAGCATCCGAGCATTGACACCTACGGGGTTATCGAGACACCGGAGAACTCTGGTCTGATGCCAAGCGAAAACGCCGCAGTTATCCCGACGCCTCCCGATAAATCGAAGGCTCCGACTCGGCCGACCGGAACTCCGTAACGCCGAAATTTCAATAGCCGAATGGATCATTGAAGAATCTTTGCGCGCTCTCAAGATCCATCCCATCCGCAAAGGCTTTGATCGCTTTCCGTGTTTCGATGGAAAATTTCAAATCATCGTTCTGGGAGACCCCTGGTAGCTGGTCGCTCAGGTCCGGCCAGATCAGGGCCAGTTCGTATCCTTTCTCCTTCAGCTTCCGGAGCCTTCGAAAGACTGCCATCGCATTGTGATTGAGATCGTCACCCTTCAGGCTTGGCCAAGGACCGCGCAGGGCAATCGCTCCCTCGATTTCACCGACGAACGGCTTCTGGCCGTTCGGAAAATACACCGTTGAATCAGCCTTGGGTAAATAGTGCATGAGAGGGATCAATTTGCCGGGGCCGTCCTTCACTGGTCCGTAATAGTGGAACTGCGGATTCGTTCCTCCCGGATACCTGGCTACATTCCTGGCCAACGCGAATCCGACCGTAGAGGGAATGCTGATTTTGTCGAGGCATGCGCTCAGGAACTCCTGAAGTTGGACCTTCCTTAATGTCCCCTGCGGTCGAATGAGCGGGGTGTACACCTCCCACTCGGGTTCATTCATCACTTCAAACGAATAGATCGCTTCTCGCTGCGACGGGCTTAGGGCGTCCAACAATTTCTTCAGCGTCCCATTCACGAACACAGCTCGTTTCCCTTCATCGATCACCAGATCGATCTTCCCGCCGCCCGGATTGTCTCCGATGCGCTGGGTAGGAGATTGCGAAAAGCCAAAATCAAGCAATACTGGAATCAGATTCAGTCCGCTATTCTTCGCGACATCAACGAGCCGGACGAACCTTTTGACCACGTCATCATCAAGTTCAGGCGCCGGGGTAAATTCCCAATTTGCCGCGACCTCTTCTGCCAAGTTTGGCGAGCGCAGTTTCGGCCGGCCGGCAAGCCCTTGACCGACGGCAAAAAGCCAGACCCGGACGCAGCTAACTCCAAGTTTTTGAAGTCCTGCGAAATTTTTTGGAACCGTTTTCTCCCAGTTCCGGCCGTCATCTGGATCGAATAGAAATGCCCACAGATTGTATGGCCAGGCATAATTTACGCCCACATTCATAACGATCTATCTTTTGGCGGAAGAGCTCAATTGTTCTTCCAAAAACGACTTCAGCGTGAGCGCGTTATTATGTTTCAGGTCGTGCGCACTATAGAGGAGCGTCAGATTGCCCTGCCTGGCCGCATCGACTAGCGGTTTCCAGGCAGCAGGATGATCGTGTAACTCAGCACGATACCGCCGTTGGAATTCCTTCCACTTGGCCGGATCGTGGCTGAACCAACGACGCAGATCACCGCTCGGCGCTACGTCCTTGCACCAGGCTTTCATGCGCAACGCTTCCTTCTTCATCCCGCGAGGCCACAGACGTTCCACCAGGAATCGCGCCCCATCCTCCGGCGCGGGCGGATCATAGACTCGTTTGATCTTGATCATGGCGATCGGCGATGGCGAAAAGAAATTCTGACACAAAGGCACGAAGACACAATGAGTCTGAGCGATGCCGCGTTGAGAGCGGCTTCAGGTTAAGGCACTCGGGCGCTTCAACCGACACCATCCAGACGGCGTAGCCGAGTGGATCTCGGATATTGGCGATCATTTGATTGAAGTAGGCGCCCGCTGATTCCTCGGTAATCGGCGTCAACTCGCCGATTGAGTCGGTATAGCCATCACGCCACGCCTCAATAATCTCTGCGAATGTCTCTCGGGCCCCGCGCAAGGTGTCGACGATCACGTAGTCCACCGTGATTTCTCGGAGATTCATCGAAGCGAGGATCGTAAAAATATGGCGTCCGATAAAAAGATCGCTCGCGACTTTGTTCTCGAAAGATAAGCAGAACTCCTCTTTCACATTCTGTTCCCGATTTCTACTTCAGTGATAGGACATGCGCTCCACCTCTTCCGGATACCGAGCGCCTTGGACCGTGATCTTCGATGCAGCGCTATCGATCTCTTTGAGATCGTCAGATGTAAGTTCGATGTCTGCTGCCCCGATGTTCTCCTCTACCCGCGCCAGCTTGGTGGTACCGGGGATCGGAACAATCCACGGCTTTTGGGCCAGCAGCCACGCGAGTGCGATCTGACCGGGTGTCGCCTTTTTGCGCTCCCCAATGGCGGCAAGCAGATCAACCAAGGCCTGATTCGCTTTCCGGGCCTCTGTTGTAAAGCGAGGGATGCGGCTCCGTAGATCCGTGCTGTCGAAGATCGTCTGCTCGTTGATTTTCCCGGTGAGGAACCCTTTTCCCAGCGGGCTGTAAGGAACAAACCCGATGCCGAGCTCTTCGAGCAATGGCAATACCTCGGTTTCAGGGCGCTTAAACCAAAGAGAGTATTCGCTCTGGACTGCAGTTACCGGCTGAACGGCATTGGCCCGGCGAATCGTCTGTGCCGCCGCCTCAGACATTCCAAAGTGCTTCACTTTGCCTTCCTGAATCAGCTCTTTCACCGCTCCCGCTACCTCTTCGATAGGAACCTCGGGATCTACCCGGTGTTGATAGAACAGATCGATACAGTCGACTTGAAGTCGTTTGAGTGAATCCTCGACGCCTTGCTTGATGTACCCCGGCCGGCTATCCAGCCCTACATTCCGTGGTGCGCCATCTTGCTGCTCGAATTTGAACCCGAACTTCGTCGCGATCACCACCTGCCCACGGAATGGAGCGAGAGCTTCGCCAACGAGCTCTTCGTTAGCGAATGGGCCGTAGACCTGGGCTGTATCAAAGAATGTGACTCCCCTTTCAACCGCCGCACGGATAAGGGAAATCATGTCCCGCTTCTCTACGTTCGAACCATAAGCGCCGGTCATGCTCATGCAGCCGAGCCCGATCTCCGAGACTTCAAGGTTGCTGTTACCGAGTATTCGCTTCTTCATATTTATACATTTCCTGTGAGATTGATGGCCTGCGTCACAGTGGTCGAAAGAACTGAACCACCTTGGCCACGGCAGGAGCATAAAGTATTAAGGGCAACCCTGCTCTCGGGATCGTGCGGTGCCTGTCGGAATCTTGCGGAAAAAAGGTTACCTAAAAAAGCAAATATTGCTACGGTACTCGGCATCAACGCTTTCCGGAGCTTACGCGCGAGGCCCCGCGTCTTACCCGAGGACGAGCACAAAAAGTCCTCGCCGCATGAAAATCCTCGCGAAGTTGCGCGATGTTGAATGTCAGTTGTACAAAGGATCCTCTTTTGAAAACACTTGATCTGGTAAAGCTTGCTCTGCTGTCCATGCAGCGGAATTCATGGGAACAAGGCGTCGCGATGGATGCTTTTTTCGAGCAGGGCGACCGCGATGTGGTAATCGCGCTCGCAAAAGAAGCCGCTTACCGCCGAGTACCCGACGGCCGCCCCGCAATGATCCGTCCGGACGAAGGAATAACCGATCCGTGCAGCGTTGGAGAAGCATTGATTTTTTCGTTTCGGGAAACGAACGATAAGGACCTGGGAGATGCGTGTGACTCGCTGTTGAACTGGGCGCTCAAATCAGCGCCCCGAAATCATAATGGAATTGTCTATCACGTTCCGAATCGTCCGGAATTTTGGATTGACTCCATGTATATGCTGCCGCCGTATCTCGCAGCGGCGGGCCATCCAAAAGAAGCGCTCCGTCAAATCTATGGCTATCGGACCGCGTTGTTTGACCGGCAAACGGGGCTGTTCAGTCATAAATGGGACGACGAAAAGCAGGCGTTCGTGCGAAAAGACTTTTGGGGGATTGGAAACGGTTGGGCTGCCGCCGGGCTTGCGAGAACGATTGACCTGCTGCCCGAAACGTTGTCTTCGCAAAAACAAGAGCTGGTACAGATCGCGCGCGCTCTCGTTGACTCTTTATTAAAATATAAGCGGTCTGATTGGCTGTTTCACAATATTATCGATGACCCCGGAAGCTTTGTGGAAGTGAATTTATCGCAAATGTTGGCATACGCGATTTATCGTGGGCTCGTTGCGGAATGGCTTCCCGGCGAATATGAAAAACCCGCGCGATCACTCAGGCAGGCCGTTTCTGACAAGGTGGACCGATTCGGGTTCGTGCAGGGGGTTTGCGGATCGCCGCGTTTTGACAGACCCGGTGTCGCGGCAGAGGGCCAATCCTTTTACTTGCTGTTAGACGCTGTGGCGCAAAGATGGGTGTATCCCTGCCAAACACGCTGTTGATACGTATTTTATTTCAACATGGCTTCTCTCGTCTGCTTCCGTAGATCATTTATCGTCTACGGCTTCCGGAAAACGCCGCTTTGCCAAAGTCTGATATCCCCTTTTGAATAGTGGCTAAGATTTTGCATTTCTAGCTAACGGTGGCATCAGAATTTACAACATGAACTTTTTGTTGCAAAGCTGGTTATGGTCCCTTTCGGTAACTCGTTGACCAATTCTCAGGTGCTCCAACGTGTAGACGCTAACGCCTGCCGACTCCAGTTATCGGATTTCGCTGAGCGATTTCCGGAGTCTTCCTAGCGAAAAGGCGAACAAGGCGCCGCCGATGGCGGCCAGCCCAACGAAATTTGGCCAGACCGCCTCGATCCCCGCACCGCGATGGAGAATCGCTTGAGCAAGCATGACATAGTGAGTGGTCGGAGCGACCAACATGATGTGTTGCACTAACTCCGGCATACTCTCGCGAGGGGTCTGCCCGCCGGAGAGCATCTGCAACGGGAGCAGAACAAGAATGAGCAATATCCCGAATTGCGGCATCGAGCGCGTCCACCGTACCCATGAAAATGCCCAGCGAAGTGGTGGCGAACAGATGTAGCGCGGTACCGGCCAGGAAGAGAGCGACTGAGCCTTGGATCGGAACCGAGAGCAATCCTTGAACAATAAAGCTCAGCGAGAATGCGCAGGCGGCAAGCACCACCAAACCCATCGAACAGACCTTGCTCGTCATGATTTCAAAGGGCGTGACCGGCATAACCAGGAGATGCTCGATAGTGCCGCGCTCGCGCTCGCGGATCAATGCCGCGCCGACAAGGACAATCGACAGCATAGTAACGTTGTTGATAACCTGGACCACCGCGCCGAACCAGGAGAGTTGGGCGGGAAGGGTCAGACCTTGAATATTGACATTGGCAGGCGCCTCTGGCACGCTGCGCAAATGCCAAGGCCGCCACGGCTTGAGTTTCCAGGAGCTATTTACCACGCTTCTGCCCGAGGCAACGAGCGCCGTCCGATCTTTCGGTCAGCTAAGGATCGCCAGCATTTCCTTGAACTTTTAGAAGCCACCCGACTTCGCTTCGGTTTTGTAATCCATGGCTTCTGCCTGATGCCCAATCATTTTCATCTCATCGGGCAAACGCCCAATCCGAACTTGGGAAAAATGATGGCTTGGCTGCTGACCAGCTATACGGTGTGGTTTAACCGCCGACACCAGCGGGCGGGCCATCTGTTCCAGGGAAGATACAAAGCCTTTCTGGTGGATGCAGATGCCTACGCCAAACGGCTCTTGCTCTACGTCCACGCCAACCCGGCCAGAACCATCGCAGCAAAGAGCCAGGCAATCCAAGAACGCTGGAAAATCCTCGACAACTTCCCCTGGAGTTCGCATCCGCACTATTCGGGAAGAGCTGCTTCCAAAGTCGTCGCGGTTTGTACCGAGTGGCTGCGTTGCTGGGGCGAGTCGACCACGGTTGCTCGAAACCAGTACCGTAAGGCGCTCTTCTCGGCGATCGGAACGACTCAGGATCCGCTTTGGGAGAAAGTCCGAGCCGGGATGGCGCTTGGAGATGATTCCTTTCTACGGCGGGTGCGCTCGCTTCTGGAGGGCAAGCGTGGGGAAGCGGTCCGCCCAGCAGGGCGAAAACTGCTGGATGACCACAGCCGGCAGAAACTGGGCGATCAGATCGCCAAGATCCAAGATCAACGTGTCCGCATTTGGAGCCGGGTGAATTTATTGGGCGAGACCCAAACCTCGATAGCCAAAGAGCTCGGCTATGCCGATGGAAGCACGGTAAGCCATCTTCTGACACGTCTTTCCCAGGAAACCAAAACAAAGCCAGCACTGGCAAAAACGTTACACGACCTGCGCCAGCTCGCTTCAGAATTCAAGGTCTGACCCGCACGGGGGCACCTCAACCCGCACGGGGGCACCTCAATCTGTGATTCGAACGGCGCGACAAGTCCGCACTACTTCTTAGGCGTAGGCGAAGGTTTGCCGTGTGCTCCACCTTCCGGCTTGCGGGCCGGAGCAGGCGCGTGTTGCGGAGCCGGAGCGGCGTGCTGCGGAGCAGGCGGGGCGTGCTGCGGAGCAGGCGGGGCGTGCTGCGGAGCCGGAGCGGGCGCGTGCTGCGGAACCGGAGCGGGCGCGTGCTGCGGGGCCGGAGGAGCATGCTGCGGGGCCGGCGCAGAAGGCTTGCTTTCCCGGTTCACTGCAGGAGGTGCTTTTGACACATTCGCGGGCGCGTGATGTTGATTGGAGCTCGGCTTCGGCGCTTCCGGCCTGGTCGATTGATGATGCGCGGCTGCGTTTCCGACATTCGTCGACGCTTGGCGCGAAGCCGGTTTTTCCGTTTTTGCGAGCTCGTGATGGGACGCCGTGCTTACCTTCGCCCCTTTCTGGCCGGTCGATTCATGAGGCGGAGTTGGCGTCGGCTTTCCGATGTTCGCCGGCGTATGCCGCGGTGTGGTGGCCGATTTTGGAGCTTCTGGGTTCGCCGGCTGAAGCGGAGTTGGGGTCGGTTTTGGCGTCGCTGGATTCGCCGGCCCGGGATGCGGCGTGGTCTCTGGTTTCTTCTCCGGAGCTGGCGGCGAGGCCGCGTGCGGTGTTGCCGCAGGTTGAGGTGTAGTCTGTCCAGGCGGTAAATTGCTCGCAGGCTTTGGCGTCGGACCTCCAGCCGGTCGGTTCTCTTGAGGCCTCGTGGGGGTTGGCGATGCCTTTGGAACATTCAGATTTGGCGGAGTTGGCTTCTGAACATTTGGCGATGGTCCGGGCACAGCCCCCGTTGGCAATTGTTTCTGTGCGGTAGGTGCTGGTCTGCCTCCGGCGGGCGTCGGCGGAGCGCCCGGAGTTCCGCCGGGTTTCGCGACCAGCAGGTTCGGTGGGAGCGGTTTCTTTGCGGCAGCCGGAGCCTTCAACGCGGTAGTCGGAGTTACGTTAGCGGCGGGCGTCTTCTGCCCAAGGCCAGGTGCCGGTTTCAACAAGTTAGGCGGTGTTTGCTTTTGGCCGGCAACAAAACCTGGAGAGCCGACCGGTCTTGGGGGTCCGGCCACCTGAGGTTGCGTAGCAATCTGCGGTTTTGCAAACGGTGTCGGTTTCGGCAGGTTCTTCGGTGGAGGCGCTTGGGCGGCGATGGTCTTCTGGAGTTTCGCTGCCTCGGCAGGCGGCACTCCTTGCCAGCCTTTTTCAACAACCGGGTTAGCAATACGGTTCTGCACAGGCGGTGCTTTTGTTGCGGCTGCTTTCAACGTGGCTGCCGGTGCTACCACCTTGAGCTGGTTGCCCTGAAGAGTTTGACCGTATCTCGCGTTTGGATCGGTTGCCGGATTAAAGGCAAGTTTAACCGGTTGAATATTCCGGTTAGTCTTGGCCGCAACGGTTTGAACCGGCGGTCCGTAGTTATTGATCACGTTGTTGTTGTTAACAATGTTTGTGACGTTCTTCGTCTCAGCAATGATCTGAACGTTTCGCTCAGGCGGTTCGACGAACCGCGCATAGCTCGGTTCGGACCAATGCGAATAGTTGATGAAAGTATACGCCGCCGGTCCGATGCCATAATACGCATCGGACCAGGACGAAATTCCAACCTGCCCGGAAACGTCTGCTTCGGGGGGAAGAGGAGCCCAGCCAACGTAATCGTCGCTCTGCCGCCACGAGACCCAGGCCGGCGCCCATTGATGTCCGGGAACCCAGCACCAGCCGGTTCCGCTTACATCGACCCATCGGCCATAGTGATTGGTTGCCCAACCGAAAGACTCGTTCGAGTCCCAATACCAGCCCCGATCGGTCCAAATCCAGCGGCCGTCCCGGTAGGGTCTCCAGTTTTCCGATACCCGCGGCCGGAAGCAATAACCGTAATTGCCGGCTTGCACCCAGGAGCCTTGATCGGAGGACAGTCTTGTATAAAAAACGTTGTAATTTTCCTCACCCGGCAGCCCCGGTGGGCCAGCGGCCATCGGCTGATTGCCGCCGCCTGCTGGAACAGCAACGAAAGCCGCCGTCAAATTATCGGAGGTGGTTCCGTAGCCAACAATCACTCCCTGGTCATCGATGCCATAAGCGACATCCAAGGAATTGAATCCAGCGTCCGAGAGATTTTCGGCAACCTTGTCCAGTTCAACGATTTGTCCCTTGGCGAAAAGCACTGCGCGTTTCTGATCGTTGCTATCGCTCTCTCCGACAATTTCACCCGAGCTATTGATTCCCCGGGCGAAACTTGCGTTGTCATAACCGGGCAAGGTCCCTAAATCTTGCAACTGAGAGTGGTCGAAAAGAAAGGCATGGACTCGTCCGTCCGCCGTATCGCTATTTCCCACCACTTGCCCCTTTTTGTTAATGGCGAGCGCCTCGCTATTGGCGCCTCCCAATGTCGCGAGATCGGTAATCTTACCGTTCGCAAGGAGGAAACCGTGGAACGCATTGTTGCCCGCGCTGTATCGTCCGACGATCTGGCCGGCATCGTTGATCGCGTAAGCGGTTTCGAGAGCGTCCAGCTCGTTTGAGCGACCCACTCCGAGGTCTTGGACCGAACCATTGGAGAACGATACCGGCCGATGGTTCTGGTTGCCGCTCTGGCTATCACCCACCGCAACGCCATGATTGTTAATACCGAAAGCTTCGCTGGTCGCGGCACCCTCAAGCGCGCCTAAGGAGATGATCTGCCGGTCTCGCGAAAATAGAAATGCGAGCAGGTTTCCGTTGCCATCCTGACTGTAACCGGTCACCTGGCCATTGTCGTTGACGGCGCATGCGGCCGTGAGTTTGCCACCGAGTGAACCCACATCGGTTATTGGCTGATCCGAGGTGGAATAAAGGAATCCTTGATAAACGTCTCCTTGGAAACTGTATCCAACAACCTCGTCTTTATTGTTGATGCCAAGTGCTACGCTGTTGGCGCCCTGAGGAGTCGGGATTCGAGTAATCTGATAACGGTCTTGCCCGGCGGCCACAGACGCGAAGCACATCGCGCACATCAATCCGATCGATTTCAAAACGCTAAGCCGCGGCGCGGAACTTGTCGCGCCGTAGTGCCGCGAAGCAGGCACGGAGGCGGAACTTGTCCGTACTTTTTTTGGGCGCCCACTCCACAGGTTCGAGGTCGACGCTTCGGAGGCCGAGGACCGCGCTTCGTCGGCGTGGGTCAGTCGAATCGCAGCGTATTTTGGCATAAGGGTAAAGCAACGGGTCGATACTTCGCGAGGACGGAGATTACAAGCTGGAGACGAAACCGGCCAAAGTCTCATTCAATCTTTTTCGGCTTCGATGACCGATGGTCGATGGCCGATGGACGATGCGCCTCAGGGATGAGCTCCGGCTGGTCCGGATCGAGATGTGACCTAACACCAAGGAGGTCAAGCGGGAGCTTGACCTCCTCCTATGGTGTGTGTCAAACGGGCGAAGAGTGTGTTCAGGCCATGGCGTTAGTTGCTGGGTGGTTGGGCAACATAAGTTGCCACTTTTTTCGCTGACAGCACATGATGCTCGATACGGCCTCGATCCAAGAGGAACGAGCACGCCCAAGCTACCAACGGAGCTCTGCGAGTGACGGTGACAACCATCACAACTGCAGATGGCAGGTGATTTAGGATAGCCAAAGAGCTCGGCTATGCCGACGGAAGCACGGTAAGCCATCTTCTGGCACGTCTTTCCCAGGAAACCAAAACAAAGCCGGCACTGGCAAAACGTTACACGACCTGCGCCAAGCTCGCTTCAGAATTCAAGGTCTGACCCGCACAGGCCACCCCGAGAGGTGGCCATGAGCGTCGGGATAAATCGCATTTTTTGGAATTCGGTAAAGAGGCGGAACAGCATTTCTTCGGTGTCAACCCATTCGAGGAAACCGTATCGGCGCGATTTGGTGGTGTCCGACATGATGTCGTACTCAATGTTGAAGATGGCTTCGCCAAAAGCCCAGGAGACCGCTTCTTCGAACGAATAATCGAGCAGGCCGTACTGTCTGACGATCCGTTGCCAGATCGCGGCTTTGTCGGACATAAATTGGGTCAACGGCAAGAGTTGCGGGGCCCCGTAGTCCATCTTGAAGTATTCGGCCAGACGCGGCCACAGATTGGTCCAGCGATTAAAATCGCCGTTAGTAACATTAAATGCTTCCCCGTCACATCGATCATTTTCGCCGGCCCAGACAATTGCTTTGGCTAACAGTTCGGCATCGGTCATTTCCATGATCCCGCCGTATGCCTTGGCTGTGCCCGGGAACCGGAGGGGTACACCCATTTCTTTACAGAGCGCCGCGTAAATAGCAAGGACGGTGGCCATGTTCATGGGATTGCCTACCGCGAACCCGCAGATGGAAGAGGGACGTAACGCCGACCAAGACCAGGATTTTCCGGCCGATTGTGTTTTAAGGTAATCCTCCTGATCATAATAGAAATTGGGTGGCATATGGCGCGGGTCGTCCTCTCTTGCGGGCGTCTTGTAAGGACCGAGATGCGCTCCATACCATTTGGCGCCTTCCAGTAGAACCACTTTGCGGAATTGTTTCGATGAACGTTCCACTGTCTCAACCAGGTTGGTGAGCATGGCCAAGTTAGGTCCTACCTCATCAAAAACACTCGTTCCCCAATAAAGCGCCGCATAAAAGATGTGAGTGACATCCCCGATGTCGCCCAGTTTGGATTCTACCATAGATCGGTTTGACAGATCGACAGCAATATATTTCGCTGGTGTCTGAAATTCAGGGTTTCTTCGGGATAACCCAATTATTTCCCAATCGCCAAGTGAAACCAGATGGTTAACAAGAGTTCGACCGGTAACGCCAAGCGCACCGGCTACCAAGGCCTTTTTCATAGTGGACAGTCGTAACGAATAGACGCGAAGAAAATCTCACGGGAATTGCCTAGCTGAGTCTAGGGGAGCAGACCGGTGCTGAGCGAAGCAGCTGAGGCTTACGCGAGACGACCAATAGCACCCCGGCAATGATGAAGCCGGCGCCGACTAGATGATAGAGGTAAAGGTGTTCGCCTAGAAAGATATGTGCGAGGACGGCGATAAGAATCGTTTGGAAATAAAGAAATATGCCAGCTTTTGACGCACCGAGCACTTCTATGCTCCGCCAGTCAGAGCGTGTCGTCGGAAGCAGAATCATTCCGGCAATGGCCACGCGCCAGAAGCAAAGCGTCCAGGGCGGCATTTCAGCTGCCGTATACTTCGCTGCGATATAGACGGCGGACAATAGCAACCAACAGAGCACCCCTATAGCATAAGCGTCCAAACACGGCGGTGTTCTCTCGTCTTGACTGCCCTCCCCCGCTCGCGCGGGGATCGACCAGAAATGCATTGCCATAACGTTTCGCTTCAGCTTATGGATAAAGCGATGTTACCGCTAGTAACCAAAAGAGCATTTCTTGCTTACTCTAAAGGGTGACAAACTGAGGCCGAGGGGAGCTGCGGAATCAAGCTGCCAGATAAATTGGCGATGTCCGTTTCGCTCCAAGACTGAAAGACTGGCTCGTCGTTATTCCTATGTCAACGTGTGCACGTACGTAATTTCAAAACCGGTGACGAATCTAGTGGTGCGGACAGTCTCGCGACCGAAGGCCAGGCAGCACTCATGAGTAATCTCGACCGCGTCTGGCTTACGCACCAAAACCATTGTGCCATAATCGAGTTCGAGCAGAGCCCCGGTTAGCAGCGACCTCGATCTCGATCTTGGTTTGTGTCAGTTCCGCTTGTTTCGCCGCCGCAGCATTCGCCTCATTCAACTCGCGCAGCTGCCGGGCTGTTTCCTGCTGTTTGACATACGTTTCTTTTTGCTCTGCCGCCAATCGCCGCGCTCTTAACTGGTCAAACAGCAATTCAATTGGATCCGCGGATTCGGCTACACCAAGCGACTCTGGGCGCCCGATCAAAACGGCGACGCAATTGATGTCATACGTCCCGAAGCGCCGGCCTAGCTCGAGGGTCGCACGCTGCTGAAGCTCTTGCCGTTTTGAACAGGAGATCGCAAAGACGACAAACAAGAATCTTCCGGGAAGCCAATGAAATTGCTCGATAAACGGCTGGGACTCCTGATCAATTTCCATGAACTCGTCCTCAACACGGCATCCACCGAAGGATGCTCAAAAGTTTTTCTTCTTTGCGATCTTTGCGGCCTTCTGTTGAAAATCTCCGACTTGTTGGGCTGAGAAACGGAACACCGAAGAAATTGAACAGAAGATCACGAAGATCACAAAGAAGAGCCTCCGAAATCCCGATATTAAGGAACTGTTTTTATGTTTGTTTTGTTTATGAATACCATCTAAGACTCTCCAAATGAGCGATCGATGCAGCGAGCCAACGCCTGGAGTCAATTGGTGATCCGGGCCGCGATCGAAGTGCATCGGATTAAGGGACCGGGACTGATCGAGGAGATCTATAGCAAGTGTCTTGGCAGAGAATGTGAGCTTCGAAAAATTCCGCTCGTGCGACAAATGGAGGTCAAGCTCGAGTACAAAGGTTTTGTATTCGACCAACCCTTGCGCCTCGACTTTCTCATCGATGACGCCTTGATTCTCGAGTTGAAGGCCGCTGAGCAAGTCTTACCGGTCCACAAAGCTCAGCTCTTGATCTACATGAAACTGCTCGATAAGCCACTAGGACTGCTGATCAATTTCCATGAGTTGGTACTCAAGGACGGCATCCACCGAATGATGCTCAAAGATTCCTCTTCTTCTTTGTGATCTTTGCGATCTTCTGTTAAAAATCTTCGCCGCAGCTCTCCGTAGCCCGATCGGGTGATGGACGGTTTAGCCCCGGAGTTATAAAACTGGCAATCATGAGTCTCAAACTACTGTGCGAAGCGGGAAACGAGCCATGTCTAACCTCGGCGATATTTCTGATAGCGTATCATAAACAGAGTCGGTGGCGTGTTCGGGCTGCTCGCGGATGCTTCCGGGGGAATTGGATTATTGCAGTTGGCTTACGGAGAGGTCGAAAACCTTATTTCACCAGACCTTAGCCTTCAGGATGTGTTAAACGCTATCCAGGTCGAATTCAGTCAATTGCAGGGACAAGTCGCGGCGAGCGACAAACTGCAGCGGATGCGTGACGTGGACCTGGGCATCAACCCAGCCGTGGCGGTGTTCGAGCAATTGCCGGCAATTATGGCCAGCACTCCACCCGAAGTCAGGATTTCAGACTCACGCAAATCCAGACCTGCATGGAATCGGTTCTGTTCTTTACGGATTATGACGACAAATGGCAGGCCGTGAAGGCGGACTTGCCGTATTATTCCGACGGCTGGTCGGGAACGCTCGCGCCGCAAGCGGATGCAGACGGTCTGGTGTTTAACTACACATACACTCTTCCACAGTTTCTTCGTGCCGTCTACATTTTGCTGACAGCCATCCGGGCTTTGGAGCCGAAGTCGTTGCCAAAGTACACCGATGTTTTTACGAAGTGCGTAAATCGCCTTGCTGCTGTCCACCAGACCATCACATCTGGAATCGTGGGCACAAGAATGCCGAGCATGGCCGACGTGGGTACTTACCTGCCGGATTTCACACCGCCCTATACCTTGAATTGGATCTCCCAGGTAGATCCCCGCAATCAGAGATTACCGCTGTCCGTCGTGAAGATGTCATCCTTGGTCCCGGCGCCCACATCCACTGCGTCGGCAAAGGGCGCAAGGAACGCGGCACACCCCTAACAAAGGTAGCGCGTCGAGTCCTGCAGGCCTGGATGAAGGAACCGTGGCCAATCGAAAGTGCCTTTCTGTTCCCCAGCATCTCGGGTGGAAGACTTAGCGCGGATGCCGTTCAGGATATGGTGAACAAACACGTCGCCGCGGCTCGTATGAAGTGTCCCTCCCTTGCGAAAAAGCGAGTTACTCCGCATCTGCTACGCCACACCGCGGCCATGGAATTACTTCAGGCGGGTGTCGATCGATCCATTATTGCGCTCTGGTTGGGACACGAATCGATAGAAACCACGCAAATCTATCTCAACGCCAATTTAGCGCTGAAGGAGGAAATCTTGGCCAAGACCAATCCCGTTAATGGAAAACCAGGTCGCTACCGCCCCACCGACCGTGTCCTGAGCTTCCTAAGCAACCTTTAAGTATGCTGCCGGAATATGCCGGGCCTAAAGTTTATCGTCGGAAGGAAAATATCACGCCACCCGGCATAATCCGGGTCCCGGCATAGTTCCGACGCCCGACGGACCGACCAGCAGGACGTCGCGCCGATCGGTGACGAAGTGACCGCTCGCCAGTTGGTAGATCTGGGCTCGGTTTATCCCCGGATTGAATTGGAAGTCGAAGTTCTCCAGTGAGCGTAACTCGCGGAAGTCAGCGAGTTTCTGACGCCGATTGATGAAGCGCTGATGGCGGACATTGATCTCGTCCTGGAACAGGAGTTCGAGGAACTGCGCGTAGGGCAACCGATTGGCTTCGGCTTCCTGCAGTCGCAACTCCAGGGAAAGTGTCAGAGCAACCCCACCCCGCTAACTTCTCACTAACCACGCGGTTTAGGGCGACGTCGAAAGTCGGCGGTTTACGGCTGTGAGTTTCGAACCGTCCCATCGCCGAAGGTCGTAATCAACAGGGAGCGTCGCAGGACGCCAACGGTAGGAATCTTGCTCCGAAACCTGATTTGATTCAGTAGAAGTGTCAGATGAATGACCGTCATTTTCAGCAGGCGGATGTGCTCATTCGCCTGTATCTGCCACGCTTCCTGAGCGCTCTAGCAGTGCGCGCGGGTGGAAAGTCTTTGGAGGATGGCAGAGCGGCTTAATCCCTTTGCACTATCGATGGCGGAGAAGGGGCGTTTCTGAATCCCTCGACAGAACAATTGCCGAGCCAGTGACTCTCTTGCCACGATCGGGACCTGCGGTAGAATCTGAAACATGCTGAAGCGTGTCGAAGCAGGCCAACTCGAAATTGCGTATGAGCAAAGCGGATCAATTGAGGGCAAGACAATGGTACTCTTACACGGATTTCCATATGATGTTCGGGCCTACGACGATGTCGCGGCCATTCTTGCCGACGCCGGTTGCCACGTCATTGTTCCTTATCTTCGCGGATTCGGACCGACGAGATTCCTGTCCGAAAGAACGCTTCGCTCCGGCCAACAAGCAGTGCTGGCGCATGATCTTCTTGCGCTGATGGATGCCTTGAACATTTCACAAGCCGCCCTCGCCGGATATGATTGGGGAGGGCGGGCGGCTTGCATCGTCGCTGCGCTTTGGCCGGAACGGGTCAGCTGTCTGGCATCTCAAGGCGGCTACAATATCCAGGACATTTCAGGATCGCAGGAGCCTAGGGCACCCGAAATAGAATATCGTGCCTGGTACCAATATTACTTTCTTGCGGAGCGTGGGCGCAAAGGGTTGGAGAAAAATCGCCGTGAGTTCTGTCGATTGCTCTGGCGTCTTTGGTCACCCAGCTGGCATTTCGACGATGAGACCTACGAACGCTCGGCAAAATCATTCGATAATCCTGACTTTGTTGACGTCGTGATCCATTCCTATCGGCATCGCTTCGGTCTCGTTGGGGGTGATCCGGCAGTTCAGGATACGGAAGACCGCTTAGCCGCTCGACCTCTGATCTCGGTGCCCACCATTGCACTGGACGGGGGAACCAGTGGCGTTCGCGGTTCGCGTCATCCAGGACGCGCTCATTTTTTCACAGGAAAATACGAGCACCGCGAGATTCCATTCGCGGGACACAATCTACCTCAGGAGGCTCCGCGCGAGTTTGCCGATGCGATTCTCTCCGTCGCGTGAGCGTTTGGCTTGCGCTAGTCGCTTCTGCATCTGACTCTGGCGATCCGCCCGCTGCTTCGATGTCACGGTCAAATTTTCGCCAGATTTCGGCGGTTAGTTTCGGGCCAACCAAGCGGCGGGTGTGAGCTCGGCGATCCGATTGATCGGGAAGTTTGCCAGGCCCGGCAATACCGAACCAAGATAGCCGCGGACAGGGATTTTGAGTCGGCCGACAGGTTTCGACGATCGAGGCGATGGCGGCCACGCGCGGACCAGCCTCCTCGCTGCCGATGTGGATCCAATTCCTTCTTCCGAGGGCGACGGAACGCATCGCATTCTCGGCTAAGTTGTTACTCAACTCCAGGACGGGATGTTCCAGAAAACGGGTCAACCGCGTCCAAAGCGTCAGTCGTTGAAAGTCCTCCGTGGCTCCGTGACCCCCGTGCGAGGCCTTCTTTGTCTTATTCTCAGTTCATTGCGCAAACCAGAGAGTCACGGGCTTTCTCTACGCAAGCTAAGCCAGGGACAGCAAATGTCCTTACCCATCATGTAGATGCGTCAGGAACGTTTCAGAAGTCGCGTGAAGACCAGCACCCAAGCTTACCGGGAATTAGTGACGGCGCAGTTTAGCGAACCGCAAGCCAGGGCGTTAGTCGAGATTTTGCAATCCGCCGGCATCGTCGAACCTGGAGCAACGAACTTATTAGCCACGCCACTACTACCAATGAGATCAATTAAGCTCTATGCCGGAATCGATTACCAATTCCGGCCGGAATCCTACTGGGGTCCCGCCGGCAATCCGTTAGAGGCCGCCATTCGCAACGTCAAGGGCCGGAACCGGCGTGCAATGATCCGGGACTATCACGAAGCCGGAGACCTGGAGCAACTGGATGAAAACCTGCTCGCCGATACGCTCGAAGATGAGGCCCGTGTGAGTCTCGGTCAGATTCACCCCAGTTTTATGGGAGGTGAATATCTTCCGAACTATCAGCGATCCGAGGTCGAGATCGCGCGTATCGAGCCCGAATCGACGACCAGCGATGTGATCAGCTTGCGAGCCCGCTCGGTCGGTTCGCGAATCAAGTATCGGCTGGTGGACGAATACGAGACCGAGTTCCGCCTGCCGCAGCAAACGTCGGCGCGGCCTTTTTCGCTGGGTGAACTTGTCCGGTTCCTTGACTCCGTGGAGCGAGTAGACAATACCGAGCCTAGCTGGGCTCAGTTCGGCTTTGTTCTGTTGTACAGCCAGTGGAACCTGGAGTGCGGCGCCGATCTGGAGACTCTCCGCAATTTTGTCCGGGTTGAGTCCGACTACTACCCGGATCTCGCTTCCCATTATACCAAAGCGATCGAGGAATGGTACGAGGTACGCCTGGCGGAAGTCTCCATCGAAGAATGATCCCTATTCGTGCGGATCGAATAAACGTTCACATACCCGGAAGTTTCTTTCTTATGACATTCGAGCAGTTTTTGGCGCTTTTTAGCGTCATCGGCGCTTTCTTCATTTTCGTCGTTCTTCCTGTGCTCTGTTTGCGGGGAGTTTGCTACATCCCCCAGAACAAGATCGGTATTGTGGAGAAACGATTCGGGGATGTGAAAAGCCTGGTTAGTCAAACCCTCGATCCGATATTAACCGCCTATTTCCGCGACGTCGCACAATCGAGCAGCATGCTGGATCTGCTGACAATCTCTTTGGTTTTCTGGAGGAATTTTCGTGCGCGTGCTCGTGCTCGGAATGCCGGCTTATTCACCAGCGGTAGCCTGTTCTGGCAAATACAGGTACCGCGAACATCCTGTCCTCACTTGAATGCTTAGGCGCGGTTAGGTGCGCCTTGCCGAGCACGACCACGAGCACGATGTGGTCGCAGCTACGCCGCGTTGCGATCGTCGTGATCCTCCGTGAAGAAATTCTTCGGTGTTGTGCACTCTGTGGTGAATCTATGCTCGGCTAGCTACCTTCCCGTGGGAAGGTCCAGAACTGGTCTGGGGCAAGGCTGAGGATAGGACAATTCCCAAGTTCCAGGATGAAATTCAGCTTGGGTTCGGTGTTGAGGTAGTAGTGAAAGTCGGTGGTGAACTGGCCGGTCTGCGTTACGCCAATATCTTTCTCGCGGTATTCCCGGAGCACAGCTTCCGTCGATCCCTCGTCGATCCGTTCCTTGATGTGATGCAGACCTTCCCCGTGTTCGCGGATGAACGCCTCGTAGATCGTTGGTCCGTAGACCGGTTCGATAAGCTCAAATTGCATGTCACCCAGCCAGGAGATGCCGATCAGGAATTTGAAAGGTTCGGTGACCGGCTGGTCGTTGACCTTAAGATATACTAATGTTTTCTCGGTGAAGGTTAATACTGTCCAAGGCCCGATTTTGAGGTTGTCTACCCAAGCCTGCATGCTCTTTTCCAGGTTTCGCGTGACCCAGGCGATCTGGTAAATCTTCCGTTTCTGATTAAACTTGCGCAGCTCTTCGTTCGTCATGGCTTGCCATTCAGCCTAGAACAAAATGAGGCCAACCGTCCAGCGCGACCGGTACGCCCTGCTGTCCGGTGAAAATCTTGTTCTCGTGCGAGAAATTCGGGACAGCGCACGGTAACAGGCCGGAAGGGTCTGTCGGACTTGACTCTTGTCCCGAAGGGACCGGAGGACTCAGCCCGCGGGTTTTAACCCCGGGAAACCGTTCCGGCTCGGATCGCTCTGACCCGCTCGGATCGCTCTGATGGGGCGTAAGATTTCTGTGCGCTAATCCCACACATAACATTCATCGAAACGAACACCGTGTTTGTGGAGAAACGTGCGAAACTCTTCCTGGAATGTCATTTTGCGATGATGGATTTCCTGGCTGGCGATGTACTCGATGACTGAGTCCTTTGCCGAGTGGCTAACCGAGAATGCCCCGTAGCCGCTCTGCCAAGCGAAGTAATGACGCCTTTTGTTTTTCATGGTTCTGGTTGAGCTGGTTTTGAGATTCTTGACTAATTCGGCAAGGCAAATTCGTCTGGAGAGGCCGGTAAGAAGATGAACACGATCACCCACTCCTCCCACTCGAATTGGTTGACATTCCAAGCCGCGCAAGGTCGCCGCCAGATACGCATGCACCTCGGCTCGGAGGTCGTGGGGTTCCAGAAATGCGGTTCGTTTCTTGGTCGAGAAGACGATGTGAACCAGCACGAGTACGAGTGATTGCGGCATTTCTGTACATTACATAATATTTTTGTGTACGCTAATACGGAATCTTACGCCCCTTCAGGGCGACCGGAGAGGGAGTGATTTTCCCCGGGGTTAAAACCTGCGGGCTTAGTCCTGCAGTCCCTTCGGGACAAAAGTCAAAATCCGCAAAGGTCCCGAAGATTTGCTTGGCTTTGCATCAGCCCTGATTTCTCTTCTTTGTGATCTTTCCGATCTCCTGTTCAATCTCTTTGGTTTTCTTCGCTCAAACCTTTCCGATCACCTCCGCAGATTCCAGGAACCGACAAAACGCGTTCGCCAGCATCATCTGTCTCGGCGTCTTGCATTCTACATCGAATAAAGCTGGGCTGGCGACCAGGACAGCAACGCAACGGGCGCGCGAGATGGCAACGTTCAACCGGTTTGAACTGTACAGAAATTCCATGCCGCGCGGCGCATCCTCGGGAGTCGAGGTCGCCATGGAATAGAAGACTAGCGGAGCTTCTTGGCCCTGAAACTTGTCAACGGTGCCGACTCTTGGCCCGGCTGGTAATCGCGCCCGTAGCCTGGCTACCTGCGCGTTGTAGGGCGCCACGATCAGGATGTCTTTCAGTGTGAGCGGACGGGTCGCGCCAGCCTTGTCAGTCCAGGTCGGGCCGCCCTCGAGCAGACCCTCGATCAATGCTGCGATCCGCTCGACTTCTTCCGGCGACTCGTTCTGGTTTCCCCTATGCTCAACTGGAACGAACCGCAGGCCAGTGCCGTTCAGCGGCCCTAGGACATTAATGCGTTGCCGCTGGTTTTCCGGGCGCGCCACCAGCTTATCTTCGTAAAAAGCTTCGGAAGTGAAGGCGCAAATATCCGGATGCAACCGGTAAGTCTCGGCAAGAAACAGGCCTTGTTTCGAGGTGATTGTTTCGTGATCTGGCAAGAGCAGATGACTGAACGCTGTCCCGTCCGCGCCCGGCGGATGGACCCCTTTCTGCGGCTGCTCAAGCTGTTGGGGGTCACCCAGCAAGACCAGGCTCTTCGCCGCCGGTGACACGGCCAGAACGTTGGCCAACGATATCTGCGCGGCTTCGTCCACGAAAAGGACGTCGATCGATTCGATCATTTCTTCCGCTGCCCAAAGCCACGCTGTGCCCGCGCCAATCTGCGCTTCACCATTCCGAAGAAGCTTGAGCACCTGGGCGTTGCTCTTCACAAGCGAAACAGTCGGGTGATAGCACCCATCTTTCGCCTTTATGTTCTGCACAGTGCGCAACGGGACGCTGCTTTTTTCCGCAACCCGACAAACTTCGTCTAACAGGTTGCTGATTACCTTGTGGCTATTGGCGGTGACTCCAACCCGAAACCCGCCTCTAATCAGCTCAAGAATCATGCGTGCGCCGACGAATGTCTTGCCCGCTCCCGGCGGTCCTTGGACCGGCAAAACTGTTGGCTGTTCGGCCAGCGACAGGACCAGGTTCCTGGCAGCGGAGGTGAGATTCCCGTTCTCGTCACAAGGCGAGTTTAGTCCGCCTACAGGCAATTGAGGCGGTCGGCCGAGCAGGAGATCGCGTGCTGCCTGGAATGGACCAGGACCTTCGAGCCCGTTCTCAGCCACCCAGTCGCCTGACCGAAGCAGGCTCTCCTCTTGCGCTTCGGCTCCGACGATATCTTTCGGAATCAAGGCTGTTGGCTGTGGAACTTGCGAAAGGGCGCCTCGCTTCAGGTCGATAATCCCTTTGGCTTCGTCAAGCTGCACGATCTCGCCGGCTGTCCCCCCAGTCGCCGGGTTCCAACCCGTGTCACCGGCCTTGAACGGATGGTCCTGGGCAGGAAACGCATAACGATGGATCAGCGACTTTTTTTCTCTTCCGACCGGCCCCAGGTAGGTGAGGCCGCCGAGCGCGTTTCGGTCCTCGATCAATTCTTCGGCCGATAATTCCAGGAGCCGATAATATTCCCACCAGACTGACTTTTGCTCGCGCCGATGCCACTCCAGGAATTGGGCCAGCAACCAGCGGCCGGATTCAGCTTTGGTCCAGGCGGAGCGGTCTTCCGGCAACCCGGTCAGCAGCCGAGCTTCGACGCCCCGGGTCCGACGGAGCTGCTCGGATAACGCTTCGCTGGGTTCGCCTGACTTGGGGACAGGTCTCGGCAATGGCTGCCCGGAGCTCAGCTCCAAGGTATGGCGCTGCTCTTCCAACCAATCGCGTAACCGCAACGCGGAGAAACAGTCATCGCGATTGTACGCCTCAACGGTCGCAAGAATTTCCTCGGGAATCTCTGCCCCGTCACCGAGTGTCAGGATAGTCTCCAAGGTCTGCAGGGCCAGATTCGCCTCCCGCAACGGGGCGGTTCGAACAAATCCGTAAAGCGGTTCGAGCTTCTTGATCGAATAGCTTTCGACCGATGCGCGTAACGCCTGGCGAACGACCCGGTAAAGATCGATAAACACTTCGGCACGGAGAAGCTCGTCGACTTGATCGATGCAAACGGCGTGGCGTCCGGCCAACTGCTTGATGGCGGTCGGTTCAGCCGGCGCATAGTGGTAGATGTGCAGGCCGGGATAATCCTTGAGGCGATCCAGCACCCACGTAATGAATTCCTCGAAGGCGGCCTTCTCGGCCTTCGGATCCAGTGACCAGCGAGAACGGTATCCTGGTTGGCCGCCCAGGTCGTCATTGACTGCGACGAAGCCAGTCAAATATTCCAGGCCGATATCGAACGCGTAGGGCACCGATTCGAAATCGAGAAAGAGATCGCCCGGCGAAGGCGCTGGCAGAGAAGCTAACCCTTCGCCGTCTTTCACCGGACCGAGAAGTTTGTGAATCAGTTTCCCTTTTTCCCGTCCTTCGACCTGCAGGCGAGCTTGTTCACGGATCCGGGTAAAGGATTGTTGGCTGAGGCCCTTGATTCCCGGCTCCAGCGGAAGGCTGCCAAGCTCGGCAAGTCTCTGGACGCCGAGGGAGACTAACACCCGTCGCTGGTTCCGGTTGATGCCCGCCACGAACGAAAGATGGTCATCGGCGCGCCTGCGTTGATCGCAAACTTGAAACCAGTCACAAACATCGCAGAGCTCAACCGGCTCAGGATAAGTGGTTTCTCCCATTCGAGATGCTTCCAGGAAATCGCGCTTCACTTTTCGGAAATAAGCGATGTACTGCGCGAGAAGGAATGGCTCTTCGATTCCTCCCTTCAGCACTACCTTCATCCAGGTCGGTTCGATCCCCTGGATTTTTGCGAGGAGCTCAGAATAAAAACAGAGCTGTAGGATAGCCCGAGCCTTGGCCGAGCGTGCCAGCTTAGTTTCGACGACTTCGTAGGAGAATGACCCGAGAGCGCTCGGTTGATCCACCTTCATTAAGAAGTCAGAGCGCCCTCGCCAATCGCCATCCTGGAAGCTCGCCTGGTACACGACATCAACACCCGAACGAATCGCTTCGACTGTTCGGGTAGCCGCTTTCTCCCATGGCGCCGCAGTCGAAATCTCGGTGATCAGCATCCCCTGATCTTTGAGACGTCGTAGGAAGTCTTGCTCATGCCGGTTCCCTAGTTCCTTCAGCAATTCTACATTCGGATCCGGCTCGTATGGCTGCTTGATCGTTCCGGCGGTCTTGGCCTGCTCCAAAGTCAACAGGTGCCGGCACGCCAGAAAGTTTGCGATGTCAGTAGCGGAAGACATGGGGCGACGTTTTGCGTTTCGGGTTTCGCGTTGGGCGATGCAAATGTCGTTCCTGCCAGGACTGTTGTCATTCGCGCAGTGCCTCGTTTGTATCACCTGCGTGCTCGTGCGCTGCCTCTCCGTGGCTCTGTGACCTTCGTGCGAGACTCGATATCTATCCGGAGCGGAAGAGGGCATCGCACGGAGGCCACGGCGTTCACGGAGCAAGTCCAAACTGGCCGTGGATGCGGTCCAGTAATCGTTGCACTTGCCTCGGTGAGGAAATCGACGGAGATTCTTTTACACACGAGGAACCGCGTAGAATCAAGTCGCGGAACGATCGCGGCTACGGACGAAATGGCACCTTGGATAAAGGAAAAATACCTTGTGAGGCAGCGGATCAATTTTCTCCGTTCCCAGTACAACGAAAGCAGACATAAGAAACCCAATCCCTAAATATGGACCCCACACAGACCAAACATGGCCAGTTCAGCTGGAATGAACTCCTGACCACTGATCCGAGCGCGGCAACTAAGTTTTATACGCAGCTGTTCGGATGGACTACTCAAGATTTTCCAATGCCCGAGTTCACCTACACGGTTGTGCGGCAAAGCGGAGATGACATGGGCCAGGGCGGTATCATGGCGATACCAGCGCACGCGAAGGGAATGCCCCCTGCATGGTTCAGCTATGTGACAGTAGACAATGTCGATGCGACCGCAAAACAGGCGGAGCAGCTCGGCGGGAAAATCGTACTAGACCCGCAGGATATCCCCCAAGTGGGGCGCTTTGCAGTGATCCAGGACCCACAGGGTGCCGCCATTTGCATCATTACGTATCTGAAAAAATAGGTGCTCACCTCGTTCGACGACCGAAGTTGGCGTAAAGATTACTGATTTACGACGCGTTTTTGGAGTGCGTGCGACTTGTCGCGCGCACTCCAATGTGTCTGCGCCCCTCCGAAATCTTCGCAGCAAAACAATATTTTGGGGGACAGTCGTACAAAGATTGCTTCGCTTTGCTCCAGCCCTGATTTCTCTTCTTTGTGACCTTTGTGGCCTTTCGTTCAACCTGTTCGGTGTTCTCGTTTCCAGCGGATGCCGTCTCTCCCCTCTGCGCGATAGCTGACACGACGGCGATTTGTTTATTGATCAAGGGCTGAGGAAGTCGTCCATGGCTCCGTGACCTCCGTGCGAGGTTTGATCACATGATCACAACGACCCGGCCGCGCCGCACCGGATGTTCTACAAGCTCGTGAGCCCGAGCGATCTCTGAAAGCGGAATTCGTTCGGCAATCTCGAAACCTGACCATCCCGCCTCGAGCGCAGAGTTAAGATCCTTGGCTGCTAGCATCTTTGCATCCTTTGGGAAGTCGTCGCTTCCCATGAAAAACAACCGAATGTTCTTGAACACCATCGGCCAGAAAGGGATTTCAGGTGTCTCACTATCGGTGGCATAGGTGGCGATAGACCCGCTGTGCTCAGCAATTCGACATCGGCTTCGATATTAGCTCCGAAAGCCACTTCGATAACATGGTCGACGCCATTCGGCGCAAGTGCTCTTACATTTGCGGTCAGCTTTTGATCGTTACGAACCACCCCATGAGCACCCGCTTTCGTCGCGGTTGCTTGCTCCGAAGGTGACCTAACGGTTCCGATCACGTGTGCTCCAGCAAGACGAGCTAACTGAACGGCACAAAGGCCGACCGCACCTGCCGCCCCCTGAACCAACACGGTCCGTCCACTTAGGAGGCCGGCAAGATGGACGGCGCGGTGTGCGGTTATACCAGGTATCCCGAGACATGCGCCCTGATCCATCGACACGCCTTGGGGCAGGCGAGCAACTTGATCGACGGGGAGTACTGTAAACTCTGCCGCTGTGCCAAACGGCCGATAAGACTGCGCCCCATAGCACCAAACCGACTGGCCGATCCATTCGGAAGAAACGCCATCACCAACCTCATCCACCTGCCCAGCACCATCACTGTGTGGAATGACGCGGGCGTACGCCATGCCGTAACCAAAGGCGTCTTGACGCTTCTTGCTATCGCCTGGGTTGATGCCAGATGCAGCAACACGAATGCGAACCTCTCCAACAGCGGGATGCAGGTCCGGCATTTCCCCCACCGTCAAGACCTCCCTGGCTGGCCCCTGCTTCTCGTACCACGCTGCCTTCATCTAGACTATTTTAGCGCCGCGCGGCAGTTCGGGCAGGAGCATTTTGGAGTGCGTGCGACTTGTCGCCGCTTTGCGACCGCGCGGAGCGCGATTACCAACTAAGGGGTCTTTTCGCGTTCTCGCGGAGAGAACCAAGCACTTCGACCCTCGGCCGGGCCGCGCTCCGCGCGGATCCTAAAGCGGCAACAAGTCGTACGCACTCCAAAATGCGTCGTGAATTAGTAATCGTCGCGCCAATTTCGGTCGTCGAACGATGTTGTGAGCCAACCTCAAGGATCAAGCATTAAGAGGGTCTTTGGCTGAGTTCGGGCGCTTCTCGTAAAATGGGTCTGAGTTCGAGCGTTTGGCCGTACTCCAGACAGGGAGCGTCCTTGGCGAGCGCAACCGCTTCCTCGAAACTATCCGCCACAAAGAGAATAAAGCCGGCAATGGCCTCTTTGGACTCAATGAACGGACCGTCAATAATCGCATTCTTGTGTTCCAGTAACTTTCCGTGATGCGCCAGTGGAACCGCGAGCTTGATTTTCCCCTTGGTTCGCAACCCCTCAATCCAAGCACCGAATCCAGCCACGAGGTTCTGGATCTCCGCCGAAGAGTACTCTTTTTGCCAGGCGGTGTTCCGGATCAGTAAGAGGTATTCCGATCCGGCCGGCGCGAGTGCTTCGCTTGGAGATGAGGTGGAGGAGACTTTTTTCTGGGTATTCATGTTGATTTCATCTTGCGCAACGAGCAATGAATCAGCCGACTAAACAAAGCTTCATTAGCCGGCACATTCAAGGCGTCGCATGGATCGTCCCAGCTGAAAACAGCCTGGCCGAGAGCCGCGGCTTTGAGAAGGTTTTGCCCGAAAGACAGCTCTGCCAAGAAGGAAATAGTCGATCTCGGGAAGCGCTGGTTCTTCTGCGGAAATCCGCTCGGAAGCTGCAGGGAAACGGTTCCTCTCTCGAAACGAGGCAACCGCGTAACAAAGTTGGAAGAGACCGTTATCGATATTCATATTCCTGGTTACGACGAACAAGCAGCCTGTTTCCGGACATGGTTGCAATTGGCCATGCGGCTTTACTCGTGTTGCGGCATGGATGAAACCAAACATTATACGAGGGCTAAGAAAATCCTCCGTGGCTCCGTGACCTCCATGTGAGACTCGATCGAATCTCTTCGGAGCGGAAGAGGGCATCGCACGGAGGCCCACGGCGACTCGGAGATTCCAAAAGTATGCTGCTAATCCGCGTTGTGAACTCTGTTGTGAATCTTTGCCCAGCTAGAGCAGTTGCTGCGTGACTTTTGCGTCAAGGATTTGGCGGAACCTGGCTTCCGTTTCTGCGACACTGAGACCAAACCCTGGCGCGATAGACAGCCAGCGATAAACCGGATCACGGAGCTCGACGGGAAGCACTGAGGGCTCTCTTGTGACTCTGTCGAAAGCATTAATGACCTGGCGAGCCACGAAGCGAATGGCGAAGCCTGCGCCGGCTTCTTCATGTTCTTTGCGCATGGATTGATAAAGCTCCATGGCATGAGTGACAACTTTCTCCGTTCTAGGCCAATCGCTGACCATCAAGTTCCAAGGATCTCGGTGGCTATCGCCGCCGCGCCGAAAATCAGTTCGGAGAAGTACCGCAGGGATGTCGGCAAACTTAGCGAAGATGAACTCGACAACGGTTCCTGAATCGAGCTCGGGACCGTCAAAGTGAAAAAGCGCGACATCGGCGGTTAGCAGGGCAAAGAGGTCTGCGTCCCGGATGGCGCTAGTGCGCGATGGGTTAACCTCGAGGTCCTGTGGCAGGGTGGCCGAATAACGCCCCCCGGATTCCTCGTATATAGCCCTGGCCAGATCGATATTTCCCGAAAGGTGTTTAAGGCTGAACAGCTCTCCGGCATGAAAATAGCGGTACAGTCTCGGATGTTCTGCCATAGATGGTTAGCCCTTGTGCGGCGAAGACACGAGATGATTTATGAGTTAATTGACGCGATTTGTAAGAAACCTGGCAAGGTAACACGCGAATTCGATCACTTTGAGGAAATAATCGCCAGACGAGGGCTTTAGCGTCAAAGCGTGATTCCGGCAGAAATTCGGCCGGTCACAATCGCCTAGCGTCCAATTGCGCCCAATCGCCTGAACCGGTTACTCGAGCTGCCCAAAGCACCCAACCAGGTTTGGTGTGCTGATCTGACCTATGTCCCTTCTCAAGATGACGCTCCAATAACTCCACCGCGTTGCACTTGAACTCCTCATCATAATAACGCCTCCGGCGCCGGGATTGACTTGGCTGTTGTTCTTGGTTCACCTTCAGGTTCCTAGTGTAGCCCCTGTCGGCAAAATCGAAGACACCCAAAGGACAACGACGAGCACGATGCACGATCCGGTTGGGCTACGCCGCGCTGTGGACTACTATGCAGATTCCGAAACGCCCATTACTTATCGGGTCGAAGTCGTTACCTCGCGTGTACGTTCCGCCAGATCGTCCAGGTCGCGCTGCAGTTGTTCCACCCCGAAGGCGCTGCCGAAAATGCGCCCTGCTGCGTCGGTGGGCAATTCGCGCGTGTTGCCCTCCTGCCGTACCTTATCGATCGCCGCAATGAAATCGGCCATCGCGGTTCGCAGGACGGATGAGTCCGGCGGCGGGTGGCGAGTCGGCAGCGCGGCGGCGAGAGCGGACAATTCTGCCGCAACGGCCTGGACATAGGTCGACCAGGGCAGCGCCAGTGCCGCATGAATGGTTTCCGGCCAGGGCGCACCGAACATGCGCTTCAACGCCAGGATGTCCTGCTGAAGCCGGCGCAGGGTACGGAACAAGGGCTCCGGATCCGGTTGGTTGGACAGGCGGCTGCGACGCTCATGCGCGGCTTCTTCCGCCGCGGTGCCAAGGCGATTGAGAGTGGCCCGCACGCCCGCCGGCAGTTTGCCGAGATCCGGTGCGCCCGTGCGCACTGCCGGCTCCAGCGCCGTCATGATCTGGGCAAGCAGCAGGGCCGTTTCGGCTGCCGCCTCGCGAAGTTGCATATCCGCCCGTGCCGGGGCGATCAGCATCGAGACAGCCACCCCGAGAACGGACCCGAGTGCAATCTCCTGTACGCGGTCGAGTGCGTAGTCGAGCGGACCCATTGTGGCGGCGCCGCTGCTCAGCAGCACGATGATGGCGGTGACCGGCGCGATGCGGTAGTTCGGGAAATAGGCGGTCAGCACGACAAGGGGGGTCAAAGCTGCCACGAGGACGAGTGCAAACGCAAACGGCGTGTGGACCGGCGCCAGAACCGCCGCGAGGGCGCCGACCAGCGCGCCGCAAACCGAGCCGACGAGGCGGTCGACCGCCGCCTTCAAAGACCCACCGACGCTATTCTGGGTAACAATGACAGCAGTGAGCACGGCCCAATAACCCTGCTTCAGATGGAGAGCAGTGGCCAGCAAATAAGCCAGCGTAGTCGCAATCATTATCCGCAACACGAGCCAGAGACGGGCGCGCTGGCGAGCGGTCCAGGAGTGGGGCAATACCGTCATGGCGGACAAAATACGTTTCGCGTTTCGCGTTTCATGTTTCGCGGGCTGGAAGCCTATGCCACGCTAGAGCTTGATTGAACCTGAGGCTGCCTGACGCAGGCCGACAAGTCTATCGTGGATTCGAGCGCCCGCGGTCCGCTTCACTTTCCGGAGAAAGTGTTCGTCGGCCGTCACAAATCGACAATCGCGCTCTAGCGCCAAGGCCAGATAAACACAATCATATGCGGGATGGTCCAACTTGACGGCGAGCCGGGTCGCCTCCTCCAACAGCGATCGCATCGGCCAAAGTTCAATCTCAGCTCCCTGCAAAATCCGCGCGGCCAACAATCCTTCCTCCGCTGAGAGCTCTTTTTTTCGCACCTTTTTCCAGAGAATGTTCGCGCACTCCGCCAACAGGAGTTCCGGAGCGATCAGCTTAGTCCGTTGGAGCAAAATTAGCGCATCGGCTGTGCCCGATTCCTCCACAACCCATTTGACGGCGATGCTCGCATCAATCACCAGCATCGTTATCGTTCCACCCGTCCTTGGCGAAGAAGTACTTCCGATCGCGTTTGTTTTCGTTTCCTGGTTAATTTCCGCAAGTCAGCCGCTAATTTTTCAAAACAGGGCTCAACCTCGCTGGCCAACGCCTGGCGCAGAATCTCCCGATGCTCTGCCTCAGTTGAACGCCCGTGCCGGGCGGCCCGCCGCTTAAGCCGGGCGATCAGACCATCATCCAAATTACGCACATGCAAATTCCCAGACATAATCAGTGTGACAAGCTCCGTATTTCATTCCAATGATCTCAGTGAGATCAATGAGATCATCAACCCTCTATTTGTCAAGCACGGCGAAATTGTTGGCCGGGCAGCGCCAGGAAGGCCTCCGTGGCTCCGTGACCTCCGTGCGAGACTCGTTTCATTTCTATCCGCAGCGCAAGAGGGCATCGCACGGAGGCCCACGGTGTTCACGGCGCGGCAGAGCGTTCGACCGAGCTCACGCCGAGGTCCGCAACCAATCGATTCTGGCGCCCCGGAGGGGCGAATTGAAAATAGGCCGGCATGGAATGCCGGTTTAACTATAAAAAGACGACCGCGCCCCGGAGGGGTGCCTAGATCAGCCGGCCCTCCGGGACGCAGCGTTTGGGGTTGGCGTTACCGGCAATGAATTGCCGGCCTATTTTCAATTCGCCGCTCCGGGGCGATCTTCGCCCGCTCCGAAATCTTCGCAGGAAAACAAATCATTCAGTCACAGGCTGGAAGCCTGTGCCACATTCCATCCCCTGCCCCAGTCTCCGAAAGCTTCCCATCCCGAGTCTGTGACCGCGACAGTATCCTCTAATTTGACAAACCCCACGTCAGGGTGTTTCACGTGCGTCTCGACGGAAATAACCATCCCAGGTTCCAGGGGCCGCTGTGCATGCTTATCGGAATAGGGAACCGGGCCGGTTGCGGTTAGCCTGGGCGCTTCGTGGGCAATCAGCCCCATACCATGCGCTACAAAGTGCATGTCGTTTCGGTGCGGACAGGATTTCAGCCTGTCCAAGGTGATATCGTAAATTTCGCATCCGAGTGCCCCTGGCTTGATTGCAGTTCGAGCGGCCGACTGAATATCGAGGATCTCGCCTAACAGATCATTCATCAGAGCGGTGGGTTCGCCGAGGACGGCCATTCGGGCCATATCGGCAAGATAACCGTGACAGCAACCTCCCGTATCCAACGACAGGATTTCCCGGTTCGCTATCTTACGCTGCGAAGGTCCTCGACCAAAGGTTGGTCCGGTTGTGATAAAGGCAAACTCATAATCCAGCCCTCTTAATGTTTGCTCGATGCGCAATTGTTGGACGATTTCGGTTTCTGTCAGGCCGGGTCTGACCCACCGGAAAGTCGCCAGCATTGCGTCAACGATACCGGTTGCGGCCTTGCGCATATGATCCAGTTCGACTTTGGTTTTTACGGCACGAAGTTCTTCAAGAATCTCCGTGGCGTCGATGAAAGTGGCATCCGGTAGTTCGGTGCGTAGCATTTCCCAGGCAGCTACCGGCCAGACCTCGAACTCCAGTGCAACCTTTGGAGCAACAAGACCGGCGGTTTTTAGAAATTCGGCAGCAACTCGCGCCGACTCTCGCGCGGCCCATGATACATTGGCAATCCGCTCCGGCCATATCGGAAACACTTCAATGCCCCAGCCCTCATCCCCGCTCCCGACGTAGAATGCTAAATCCTCACGACCCTTGATGTATCCCATCACTGGCAAATAGTTTCCGAGGCCAATTGTGGCCGAGTGTTCGAAAAAGAAATAACGATAGCCGCCTAACAGGTATTGGACGTTATGCTTAGACGACGCCAGCAGGACATTGGCGCCGGATTGATCAAGCAAGGCGTCGAGTTTAGCCGTTGAGAAAGGGAGCGACTGCATCTTGAAATTAAGGAGGAGGTTTGGAACCCGTGGTCAAGGGGCGCCACGACCGACAAAGTGGCACAGGCATGAAGCCTGTCACGAAGAACTTATTCACAGAAGACCAGAGCGCGGCTAAGCGTTCGACCGAGCGCACGCCGAGGTCCGCAACCAAATCGGTTCTGGCGTCTCCTCCGGAATCTTCGCAGCAAAACAAGATTTTGAGGGACGGTAGTACGAAAGTCGTGAAGAAATCAGAGGTGGCTTAAGCGAAACAAATCTTTGAGATCTTTGCGGCCTTCTGTGAAGAAATCATTCAAATCACGGGCTGCACAGTGAGACTCTACTCCTATTATATGATAACAATCTTTTTTCCAGTTGCTGCGGATGTTAAGCCAGCCTCGAGGACTTTCATCGTTTTCACGCCGTCGGCGAAGTTTGCTTTGATAGGCGAGCCGGTCTCAATCGCGCGGATGAAGTCAGCGACCCCGTGCACAATCGTGTGCTCGTATCCGATGATGTGTCCCGGCGGCCACCAACTGGCGATGTAAGGGTGCGACGACTCCGTAACAAGGATGGTCCGAAAACCTTGCGTATAGCCAGGTTCCACGCGCGAGTAGTACTGAAGCTCGTTCATCCGCTCGAGATTAAAACCAAGGCTGCCGTTGTCGCCATAGATCTCAAAACTGTGGAGGTTTTTCCGACCGGACGCAAAGCGCGTAGCCTCGAACGATCCGACTGCCCCGTTCGAGAACTCCACCATCATGAGCGACGCATCTTCCACAGTGACGTCGCCAAGGTCCTTGGAATTCGAGATGTCACCCGCCTCGAACGTACCCGCGCCCGTGCTCGGGAGCGGTCGCTTGTTGATAAACTTTGCCGTCAAGCAAGAAACGCTCGCGATATCGCCGACAAGGTAGTGAGCAAGATCGACACTGTGCGAATTGAGATCCCCATGAGGGCCGCTGCCGGCGATTTCCTCGCGCAGGTGCCAGGTAAGCGGAAAGTGAGGATCCACAATCCAGTCCTGTTGATAAGCGCCTCGCCAATGGAAGATTCGTCCGATTTTGTTTTCCTCGATCATTTGGCGCGCCAACTGAACCGCGGGACAGCGCCGGTAGTTGTGGTTGATAAAGTGTTTCACGCCAGCCTTCTCCGCTTCAGCCAGCATGGCTTCCGCCTGAGATACTGTCAGAGCCATCGGTTTTTCGCAGAAGATATGTTTGCCAGCCTTCGCTGCCGCGATCGCGACTTCATGGTGGAGATTCTGGGGTACCGCGATATCGACAACGTCGACATCGTCTCGCTCAACCACCTTACGCCAATCTGTTTCAGTGTTTTCCCAGCCCCAGCGCCTGGCAAAAGCGGAGAGCGCATTGGGATCACGACCACAGGCCACTCTGAGGATGGGTTGGTTTTCGAGATCGAAAAATCGGCCGGCCTGGAGCCAGGCATTCGAATGGGCTTTACCCATAAACTTATCACCAATGATCGCGATACGCAGCGGCTTGCTCATGGGGGAGATTGGGGACTTTGCGGGAACTATTGTAAGGTTGAACCAATCTCTTTGAGGTAACGTACGCTCTCTTCGACCATCGTTTCCTCTTGTCCTTCATAATCAGGATGGGGCATGTCCGCTTCAAAGGCGAGGAAACCCTGGTATCCATTGTCTTTAAGCACCTGGGCAATCTCCTTGATCATTACCAGGCCTTGGCCAGCTGGGACCGACGAGAAATAATACCATTCTTTGACACTGACGCCCTTAACCGGGCGCAAATCCTTTACGTGGGTAGCGTACACATGCCTGGCAAGTTTTCTTACCGCCTCAACGGGATCATCGAGAACCCGCAGAAAATTAGCGGTATCCAGATTAACGCCAAAATGATCCGATCCCACCGCTTCGATCAGCCATTGAATCTCCTCACTATTGTAATCGATATGATTTTCAATGGCCAACTTTACCCCCTTTTTTTCGGCAGTCGTCGCTGCATCTCTGAACCATTCCGCCAGGATCTTCAGCTGCGGCTCATGCGGCTCGAAGCGGAACATAAGGCTGCTGCCCACAACTCGCATTACCGGAGCGCCCAAAGCCACGGCGTAATCAATGTGCTGAATCATCTCGCCCTTTGCCCGGGAGTTACCTCCCGCCTCGAGGCCATCGGGATGTCCCCACGCATACACCCGGTCAAAACCGTGATCGTCGAGCCTTCGGCGAAGCGAAGTCAGGTACTGGGGAGAGAATTCCGGGAAGAAACAGGATTCCAGGCTTACGCCGTCGCAGGCCAGTTGCTTCGCTCGATTTAAGAAAGCGTCCATCGTGTAGGGCGTAGGAGGCGGCTTCTGGTTTGGATATACCTCGCCGAAAAACCGGTGATAACTGTAGCTGTCAATTCCAACTTTCATGGAGGGTCTGGGGTTCTAAGCGCGTCGCGCGTTGTTCATTCTTCGCTCACGCCCGCAAATAAGCGAAGTGAAAAGGTGCACCTCAAATTCTATGTTATTGTGCGCTATACCTTTGTCCGCGCAGCTGATTAATCCAGCCGACAGAGGCCGCCCCCGCATGTAAGGAGGAAAAAAGATGAAGGCACGACTACTGCCTGTGTTTTTCGAACCCGGCCGCGACACTGGTTTTGATGATCAACTCAATCATCTGCGTATTCTGTTGGGCGAAGAGGCCGAGTTTTTAGCGCCACTGCCTCTTGGGAAAACGGTGCCGGACGCCGATGCAGTCGTGTTCCCCCAGTTCCTTGGGGAAGGGTATCGGCACGTGCGAGACTTTCGACGGATTTCGGTTCCGATCTTCGTGGTTACCTCGGAATTTGGGACTATATCGATGTGGGATTGGGAGTTGATGTGTTACCTGCGGACTGAAGGCGTAGACTGCATCGCCCCGACGAACTTGAACCAGGCCCGAATGCTGTGCCGGGCCCTTAGCGTTCGTCGCAGCCTGAAAACGGCGAAATTTTTAGTCTACCAGGACAATCCGGGGCACGGTCAACAAGCTCCGATCTTTAAACGGTTCTACTGGTGGGAGGATGAATGCACGCAAAGAATGACCGAAAAGTTCGGCATCACCGTGGAGAAACGCAGCTTCAAAGAACTCGGGGAGCGTGCGAAGAGCAAATCCGACTCAGAAGCGATGCAAACACGTGAGCAGTGGGGGGACTTCCCTCATCAAGGTTTGTCGGAACGTGCGCTGAACTCTGCGGCGAAGCTCTACCTGGCGGTGCGGGAAGATCTTGACCAGGAGAGCAACGTGGTCGGTGCTGGAATCAACTGCCTGAACGAATCCCACTTTTCCGATACCACGCCCTGCCAGGTGTGGAACCGATTTTACCAGGAGAGAGGCCTTATCTGGGGCTGTGAAGCCGACACCGTGTCGATGATTTCCAAACTGATCCTTCATCGTACCTTGGAAGCTCCTATCCTGATGACAAACCTGTATCCTTTCCTTCTTGGCGATGCTGCTCTTAAACATGAACGCATCGAGCGGTTTCCAACCGTTGCAGGAAACCCCGAAGACTACCTGCTGGTGGCGCACTGCGGTTACATGGGGGTCATTCCGCAACCCTTCTGCAGCGAATGGACGCTTCGCGAAAGGGTTCTCGGTATTGTAGACGAGAATGCCCATGCTATCGATGGCCGCATAGGTGAAGGCGACGTCACCCTGGCCAAGCTAAGTCCGAGCTTTGACAGAATGAACGTGAGCGAGGCCTGCCTGGAAGGTTATGCGCAGTACCCAGGTTCCGATTGCCTGAACGGAGGTATCATTCACGTGAGGGACGGGAAGAAACTGCTGAGACAGCTCTACTCTCACCATTACCTCCTTATGACCGGTCATCACCAAGCAAGTATCGAGAGCTTTTCAAGCATCTTCGGCTTCGTCACCGAAGAGGTTTGATCAACAGTTAAAGCAGCATCCTCCGTGGCTCCGTGCGAGACTCGATTCATATCTATCCAGAACGGAAGAGTGCATCGCACGGAGGCCACGGTGTTCACGGCGCGGCGGCATTGCCGCAACCAAATCTGGTTCGTGCGCCCCGGAGGGGCGATTCGAAAATAGGCCGGCATGGAATGCCGGTAAAGCATGTAAAAAGACGACCGCGCCCCGGAGGGCCGCCTGATTTTCGGGCGGCCCTCCGGGGCGCAGCGTGCGGGGTAGCATTACCGGCAATAAATTGCCGGCCTATTTTCAATTCGCCCCTCCGGGGCAGTCTTTGCCCGCTCCGCAATCTTCGCAGGAAAACAAGATTTTCAAGGATAGTTGTACGGAGCAGCACAGCCGCAACCAAATCGTGCTCGTGCTCGGGGTAAAGGCGCACCTAACCGCGCCTAACTAATCATTCGAGTGAGGACAGGATGTTCGCGGTACCGATATTTGCCAGAACAGGCTACTACTGGTGAATAAGCCGGTATTCCGAGCACGAGCACGACAATTCCTCGCAGGAAACAAGATCTTGAGGAACAGCTGAAGACTGGCATCGGGCGGCAACCCTCCGTGGCCTCCGCGCGCGACTCCATCAAAGCGGCGACAAGTCGCGCGCACTCCAAAAGCAGGCTCAGCAGAATCTAGGGTAACTCGGAGGTAGCAACTGGTTGGAGCACAGGGAGCGCTAAGAACTTCTTTATGTCATTCTGATCTGGAACCCAGGGATTCGCGTCCTTGGTGTTGTCCTTCGTTACGAAGACGGTCAGTGAGTAATAGAGATGACCGGACTCGGTCGTCTGTCGAATCACTCCAGTCAAGATGCGAAGCCCCATAACCGCTTCGAGCGCGGGCGAACACGTATTCGAGGCCTGGATTTCACCCTTGTTGATCGCGTCGAGCCCGTAGGGAGCGCCGTTGCATGACACGACCGTCACTTGCGAAAGTTTGTTCGCGCGTTTCAGCGCCAGAATCGCTCCGATCGCCATATCCTCATTCTCAACGTACATCGCCTTCAAGTCCGGATGCGCCGTAATGAGGTCCTGAGCCGCGTGTTCAGCTTTCTGCCGATTCCAGTCCCCGGGCACCTGAGCTACCACCGTCAGCTTGCTGTTTCCAGCCATGCCATCCTTGAATCCCTCGGCATAAGCTTCAGCATCGCCGCGTCCTAAGAGTCCCGTGATAATCGCAACCTTTCCATCCGACAAATGCTGGGCGAGCCATTCGCCAACTTTTTTACCATACTGAATCAGGTTGACCTGTTCGAAGCCGGCCACTTTCGGCAACATGGTTTTGTCGTAGCCGTACAACAGAAAGATCGGAACGTGCGCGGCATTGGCCTTGGCCACATCAGCCGATTCCGCCGACAGCGAGACCGCATACATGAGAATGCCATCAACGTGTTTGGAGATCGCGTCCTCAACATTGGCGAGTTCCTGCGACTGGCTATTGTTCGAAAAGTAGGTGACGACTTTCGCGTCCAAGCCGGGCGCCGCTAACACGGCGCCATTCTGTCCGTCCTGATAGTAAGGATCCGGGCCCGGTCTAAGAAAGGCGATGGTTAAAGTCTTGCCGCCGGCCGCGGGAGTGGTATCGGCTCCCGAGGACGCCGTCAGAGATACGAACGAACTGCCCAAGAGCACAAGTATGCAATAGGCAGGGATGAAAGAACGGAACTTGGTCGATACACAGTTAATTCGGTGAGAATACATTTTGTTTTGGGGGGTAGCTGGGTTTACTGATCACTTGATGTTAGTCGCAGAAAAACTTTTCGCAAAAGGGATTTCACACAATTGATTTTTGAAGAATCCTCTTCTTCGTGATCTTCGCGATCTTCTGTTAAATGTCTTCGGAGTTCCCAAGATAAGGTCAAAGATGTTGAACAGAAGGCAGCAAAGGTCACAGTGCGGCGTAGCCGCAACCAAATCTGTCGAGCAGCGCCACTGACAGGGTGGAAGGGGCTGTCGAACTTTGGAGTGCGTGCGACTTGTCGCCGCTTTAGGATCCGCGCGGAGCGCGGCTTGACCGAGGATCGATCTCCGACGTGCTTCGTTCCCTCCGCGAAAAAAGCTCGTTAGCCCATTATGCAGCAAAAAACGGGAATTTTGTTTTCGTTTTGCTATTTGAAGGATATCAAGGGCGAAGTCCTTGGCTGGTTGGTAGTCGCGCTCTGCGCGATCTCAAAGCGGCGACAAGTCGCACGCACTCCAAGATGCTCCTGCCCGAACTGCCGCGCGATAGAGTCAGAGACACGTTGCGAGTGCTCATCATTCCCAGCAAAAGCCAAAGTCCGACAGCCCCAGCCTGTCGGTCAGGAGACGACAAGCGCAATGAATTGCCAGCCTATTTTCCTAACCCCCCGGGGTGTGTCTGGCTCCTCCGAAATCTTTGCAGCAAAGCAAGATTTTGAGGGAAAGCAGTGCGAAGCAGAGACTTCCAGCAAAAATCTCTCATGATCGTCGTTGCACCATAACAGCTATTAAAACTATAATACCGAGAGCAATGTTTTGGTAATTGGCACCGACCGACATCAGATTAAGGCTGTTCGAGACGACTCCTAATAAGAGAACTCCCTGCAGAGATCTCCACGCTCCTCCTCTCCCTCCGATGAGCGGAGTGCCGCCAATGACCGCCGCGGCGATCGATTGCAATTCGAGACCGGTGCCAATGTTCGCCTCAGCCGCGTTAAGGATGCCGCTTAAGGTAAGTGCGGCAATCCCGGCAATGAAGCCGGCCAGGGTGTAAATATAGATTTTAGCGCGTTTGATCGGAATGCCGGACAGATAGCTGGCTTCCTCATTGCCGCCAATGGCGTACGCCGTGCGACCCAAGGGAGTTCGCGCCAGGAAAAACGCTGTTAACACTACGATCACGAAGAGTAGAACCACCGCCGTGGGGATGCCGAAGAGGATTGTCCCTCCCAGTGTGGTCGCGAGTGCGCCCATATCATTGACCGGGCTGCCTCCGGTGAGCAACTCAGCGATCCCTTCCAGCAGCGTAAGCATTCCCAAGGTAATAATAAACGGATGGGCGCGATTCTGCGCGACGAGCACTCCATTGATCAAACCGATCAGGGTCGCGCAGACCAGTGCAACAAGGCAGTCGATCCAGAGTGGAACTCCATGCATGAAAAGCAATCCAGCCGCCACTCCGGACAGCGCCACATTACTTCCGACCGATAAGTCAATTCCGCCGGAAATCAGCACGATCGTTTGTGCCATGGTGAGAATTCCAAGCACCGCGATCTGGGAGAGCACATTCTCAATGTTGGCGACTGTCAGGAAGACCGGCTGAAAAATGGCAGTAACGATGATCCCGGCCACCAGGACAATGGTCGAACCATACTTTGCCGGGTCGAATCGAAAGTGGCTGGCGTTGGCCACCGACTCTTTTGAGGATCGACGACCGGCAGGCGCCACCTGGCTACGCACACTATTTTTGGAGTCCATCCTCCGTTCCTAAGGTTAAATTTAATACCTGGGTGTAATCGGCTTCATTCGCCGGCAAGTCAGCGACGATCTGTCCGGCGCGCAGCACTAGTATGCGATCCACGTAAAGAAGCAGGTCCCGGATATCGGTCGAGCTTACTAAAATAGCCTGGCCGCCAGCAGCCAGTTCCTGAACGATCCGATGAATCTCCTCTTTCGCATTGACGTCCACCCCTTGCGTCGGTTCTTCGAGAATTAATAACTTCGCCTTCGCCTGGAGCGCCTTGGCCAAAAGTACCTTTTGCTGATTACCACCGCTCAATTTGCCCACCTCGCGCGCAATCGACGGTGCTGCGATTCGGAGCATAGACACATAATTGCGCGCCGTCTCCGATTCCTCTTTTAGCTGTAAAACTCCCAGGCGTGTAATTGCCGGCAGAGCAACCAGGGTAATATTCTGAGCAATCGTCATCTGAGCGACGACTCCATCGCGCGCAGGATTTTCCGAAACCAGAAAAACTCCTCGGGCAATCGCGTCGCGCGAACCACGGGCCGAATAGGGAGAGCCATTCAGCAGGATCTTTCCTTTCGCCGGCTGAAGTAAACCGAAGAGGACCCGAGCAAGATCGTGAGTTCCCGATCCCAGGATACCGGTAATCCCGACAACCTGCCCCTTGGGAACGATGAAATGAATCTCATTGAGAACCGGCCCGGCGCTAAGTCCTCGAATTTCAAGAAAAGCAGATCTTTCGGAGAAGGGCACTTTGCTCGAAACCGCTCTGCCGGGCAGTTCAGGATGGACACCCACGGGTTCATTAACTCGCTGAGGATCGTGCCCGGCCATGAGTCTTACCACCGCTCCCTGCGTGAGTTCGCTCGTCGGTTGGGTAGTCACGAGCTTCCCATCGCGCAGAATGGTGATCCTATCGGCGAGCCGGAAGATCTCTTCCAGGTGATGGGAAATGTACAGAACGCCCATGCCGTGCGAGCACAGATCTCGGACCAGCTCGAAGAGCCGCTCAATCTGGTTCGGGCCAAGGGCGGCGGTTGGCTCATCAAGGATAATCAGTTTTGCCTTACGATAGAGCGCCTTGGCAATAGCGATCTCCTGCTGTTGAGCAGGGTTGAGATCAGCGACTCTTTCTCTCAGGCCGATGTCAACCCGCAAACGATGCAGAAGTTCCGCCGCAATTCGATAGGTCTCCGCTCGATCGATCAGTACGTTGAAGCGGCGCGGTTGTTCGCCTAATAGAATGTTTTCCGCTACCGACAGCATCGGGACTAATTGTTGCCGTTGATAAACCACTGAAATCCCGCGGGCGGTGGCATAAGCGGGTGAGTATTCCTCAAAAAGGACGTCGTCAAAAAGGATGCGGCCGCTGTCGGGCGGCTGCGCGCCCGAGATGATTTTGACCAGGGTGGATTTACCGGCTCCGTTCTCGCCAACTAGCGCGTGGACGCCGCCGGAAGCGACCTCCAGACTGACCGAGCGCAGGGCCTGAACGCCAGGAAATTGTTTACTGATGTTCTCGATCTTGAGCACCGGCATAACGTTCCGCGTTGCGGGTTTCACGTTTCGCGTTGGGGGTTTCGCGTGCCACGTTGCGCGATTGTAAATGATTTTGGTAAGCGCGCAGCGCACTTTGGTAATGTCTTCGAACCAGCTTTTCGACTTGGTCGGCGCCGCCATTCTGGATGGCGCGCAGGATCTGCGAATGCTGTTTCTGGGCGATCTGCAAACGATTGGCAAAAACCTCTTTTAAGAAGTGGCGGTGAAGTCTGTCCCAGTGGTCTAACACCTTGCCAATGAGGCTGGCGACGAGCTGGGTACCGGCGCATGCGCAGATAAACTCGTGAAAACGGCGATTCTCTTTCGACCAGGCTTCTGCGTCTGACGTCAATGTCTCCATCCGGGCGACGATTGTTTCCAGTTCGGTTAGCTCCGCGGGTGTCAGGCGTTCGCAAGCCATTCGGCTGCTGGTCACTTCCATTGCCTCGAGCAGGGTAAATACCTCCACAATGGACTCTACTTCGATCTCGGCCACACGCGCCCCAATGAATGGCTCAAAAACGATATAACCGTCCGCGTGCAGTTGTTGAAGCGCCTCGCGAACTGGTATTGCGCTAACACCAAGCTTTTTGGCCAGATCGTCAATGACCAGCCGGACCCCGGGGGCGAGCTCACCGCTCAAAATCGTTTCCCGAATTTCGGCGACGACCAAGTCTTTCTTGCTGCGCACAGAGGTTAAGCGTCTCATCGTTCTAACGCGTTTTTATCTGCTGACCAGGAAAGAGATTCAGAAACCTCTCCTTGATCTGTTCAAGCGCTCTCCGGCCCGACAGCTGCCATAGGCTCTGGTTGAAAATCTCAACTTCGATTGGCCCTTGATAGCCAGCTCGTTCGACCATCGCCAGGATTTCCGGCAAATGAATATAACCGTCGCCCATCAGACCGCGCCCATTCAGGATATCGGGGAGCGGCGCAATCCAGTCGCTCACATGAAATCCAAAAATCCGCCCCGCCGCCCGAGCAATTTGTTGTTCCAGAGCCGGGTCCCACCAGACGTGATACGCATCGACAATGATTCCGACGATTTCCGAAGAAAAGCCCGCCGCCAGTTCGCTCGCTTGCGCCAATGTGACGATCACCGATCGATCCGCGGCAAACATCGGATGCAACGGCTCAATACCCAGCCGAATACCGCGTTCAGCAGCGTACGGCGCCAAATCGACAATTCCTTCTTTCACCATGGCGCGGCTGGCAGCCAGGCCGGCCGCCGCAATTCCTCCGCAAACCAGCACAACAAGCTGCGTTCCTAGCGCCACCGCTTCATCGATCACTTTCCGATTTTCCTCAATCGCTTTCCGCCGCTGCGCTTCGTTGTCATACGGAAAGAACCCAGCGCGGCAAAGACTGGAAATCTTCAAACCAGCTTTCGCAACTAACGTCTTGGCTTTCTCGACTCCCACCTCGTTCACTTTCTCCCGCCACAGACCAATCTGCGAGATCTCCTGCCGTTGGCACTCTTCCAGGAATTCTTCCAGGTCCAATTGCCGGAGCGAGTACTGATTAATGCTGAGCCGATCGCTAACTTTCATGAAGGGTTATTCGACTCCGGCCAGCTTAAGGAATGCTCGCATCCGCTCGGACGCCAGTTCCGGATTCGAAAGCAGCTGAGCCTGATCAGCCAAAACAAAGAGCCGACTGAGATGCAGGACCGAGCGGGCCGATTCTAATCCGCCAATCATTCGAAAGTGGTTCTGTAATCCGTTCAGATAGGCGAGAAAGACCAGTCCAGTTTTGTAATAGTAGGTTGGCTCCTGGAAAATATGCTTAGCCAGAGGCACCGTCGGTTCCAGAATTTCCAGAAAGCCCTTGCGATTCCCGCCGTCGAGCGCACCGAGGGCGGCCGAGGCGGCCGGCGCAATCGCATCAAAAATCCCCAGAAGCGCGTGGCTAAAATGCACCTCGTCACCGAGAATCAATTCCGGGTAAGAAAAGTCGTCTCCCGTAAATAGTTTCATTCCCACCGGCAATCTTTCACGGAGGGCGATTTCTCGGCGTTTATCCAACAGCGAGACTTTCACGCCTTCGATTTTATTCGCGAATTCGAAGAGCAGGTTGAGGAAATTCTCGGTCGCTGCATCCAGATCATCCGCTCCCCAATACCGATTTAGAGCCGGATCGAACATCGGTCCAAGCCAATGGAGCAAGACACGATCGCGAGCGGCACCGACGATTTTTTGGTGAACTTCGAGATAATCGTCGAGCGACCGTGCTGTTGCCGCCAAGGCGCGGCTGGCCATCACAACGATTTGTCCACCGCACGCCTCAATCCAGCTGCACTGCTCTTCGTATGCCGAGATGATATCGGCTATTCGCCAAGCCTGGCCGCCCGGGAGCTGGTCGGTGCCGGCTCCGCAGACGATGGAATGGTTTCCGGCTGACGCTGCTGCGGTTGAACGCTTGATCAGTTCTCGGCACGAACTCCAATCGAGGCCCATTCCTCGCTGGGCGGTGTCCATCGCTTCTGCCACGCCAAGGCCATGGGACCAAAGATGTTCTCGAAAGGCCAGTGTCGCGTCCCAGTCGAGCGCAGCTTGCGTCCTCCAATCGTTCTCTGCGAACGGATCCGCTACGACATGTGCGGCGGCGTAAGCCTTACGACTGGCAATCCTGGAAACTATCGGAAAACTGCGGCCGGCGCCGACCGTGTAGTGCTCCAGCCGGCCTGGACTAACTGGCAGCCGAAGGCTTGAGCGGCTGGGCGGGCCTGAAAGCTTCATAGCCGCAACGGAGCTAGATCTATCCAGCGCCGTTCCCGCCACGACTGAAGTCCGGCTTCGGCCAACTGCACGCCTTTGGCCCCTTCCAGTAATGTATAAGGAAATGGCGTTCCCTCGACGACATGCCGGAGAAATTCTACCCACTGCACTTTGAATCCGTTTTCGTAGCTTTGATTTTCCGGGATCTCGTGCCAGTCGGCGAAAAAGTCGTGGGGATTAGCCAGGTCAGGATTCCATACTGGTTTGGGCGTATTTACCCGGTGCTGCACCTTACAACTGCGCAATCCGGCGACCGCGCTCCCATTCACTCCGTCGACCTGCAAACTGAAAAGCTCGTCTCGATAGACACGCACACACCAGGAGGAATTGATTTGCGCGACGATCCCATCTCCGACTTGGAAAATTGCGTAGGCTGCGTCATCGGCGGTCGCTGTGTAAGGACGATCCGATTCGTCGTAACGCACCGGAATATGGTTCGCACCGAAAGCGCACACGCTTTGAACAGGCCCAAAGAGGCCATCAAGCACGTATCGCCAGTGGCAGAACATATCGAGTATAATCCCCCCACCCTCTTCCGAACGATAATTCCAGGACGGGCGCTGCGCTGTTTGCCAATCTCCTTCAAAGACCCAGTAGCCAAATTCGCCGCGCACCGAGAGGATCTTGCCGAAAAAGCCGCTTTTGATGAGATGCTTCAGTTTACGAAGGCCAGGCAGGAACAACTTGTCCTGCACAGCTCCATTTTTGACGCCCGCCGCGGTGGCAAGGCGTGCAAGTTCGAGCGCCCTCGATAAATCTTCGGCAATGGGTTTCTCGCAGTAGATATGCTTTCCGGCCGCAATTGCAGCTTTAACGGCGCCAACACGCTCGGACGTTACCTGGGCATCAAAATAGATGGAGACGTCTGGATCAGCCAAAGCAGTGTGCAGATCGGTTGTCCATTTCAAGCCAAATTCATCGGCCAACGCGCTTACTCGCGTTTCATTGCGTCCGACCAGGACTGGCTCAGGCCATAGACACTCACCATCAGAGAGGCGGAGACCGCCCTGTTCACGAATGGCCAGAATCGATCGAATCAGATGCTGATTACGACCCATGCGTCCGGTGACGCCGTTCATAAGGATGCGGATCGTGCGTGCTTGCATCGGGTGAAATCAGCCGGGGCGCTGAGCCGTCTCATACCCGAGCGTCCCGTCCCCGGCTCCGGAACCAATCAGCATCGTATATTATATATCTTCGCGCATCCTAGGCTTTCCCGTTCGTCTGTCAAACCTAAACCTCGTTATGGAGTGCGTGCGACTTGTCGCCGCTTTAGGATCGCGCGGAGCGCGACCCAAACTGACCGGCGGTCTGCGAAGTGCGTAGCTCCCTCCGAGAAAAGACTCTTTGGTTGGTAGTCGCGCTCCGCGCGGTCTCAAAGCGGCGACAAGTCGCACGCACTCCATAACACTGACAGGCTGGCAGCCTGTGCCACTTTTCGATCTGAAGAGAATGTCCGACGGCTAGGTGCTGGGTTGGTTGAGTTTATTAATCCAGTCCTGCATCCGAGCTTGACGTTTTTGCTGCAGGTTCTGCAACGTCGCGGTTTGATCGGGATTCAGAATGCCTGCCAGGTAACTGACCTCTGCGGCACGCACTTTCGCCAGTTGGGCCGACGCCTGACCCAAGGTCGCAGCATCGGTCGTAATCGCGGCTTGATCATTGGCATTGATGTCCTGTTGAAGCTTCAACCTGGCAGCTAATAGGCCGGCCAACGCCGCGCGGAACTCCGGCTGATGCTGTTGTCGATACGTTTTGAGGTCCGCTTTCTGGGTATCGGTCAGGTTCAGCTCTTTCCAGATCCGGCCGCCGCGATGATGCTCCCCTCTGCCGTGCTGTTCGAAGGTGGGGCTTTGCGAAGGATCCGCATCGGTGCTCTGCGCCCGGAGCGAACCGCAGGCAAGGGTCATGCAAATCGGAATTACAAAATGTCTCATAGCAATCATAACAATGTTACCCGACGTGAGAGCGATCCCGGAGGTTACAACCGTTGCTCAGTCTTGAGCGTTGCTCTTCAACGATTTCCGGTACTTCTCGATCGCGCTTCGATATTCTTCCTGGCCGGCCTGGTACGCCTCTGCCGTAATCTCGCCTTTCCGATATTGCTTCTCTAAACGCGACCGTTTGCTCTCAGCCTTTCGTCTCTCGCGCTCGGCCACGAGGCGGTCAGAGTGATGGGGGGAGACTGAGGTGGTCTGATGCAGGTCGTTGTCGTCGGGAGGCGGGTTACTTTGTTCCGTTTTTGCAAGATCTTCTTCGTCCGTCGCGCGAGCGGTCGGTTCTGTCGGAAAATCGCGTTCCGGCTTTGCTGGATCGGTTTGCGCAAAGGTTACGATCTTAGGTCCAACCAGGTCCGGATCAAGAACGGGTTGTCTCTTGCTGGTCGACTGCTGCGAAGGTCCTGATGCGGCAATCGCGGCCTTCTTGGCAGGAACGAGCGGACGGGAATGATGAGATCCAACCAGCCAGACTGCCACTGCGGTCATCGCACAAAGCGCAAGGACAGCCAACAGGATTCGTTTCTGTGTGGGTGGCATTTTCGGAGGAGGGAGAGTTCGGACAGAAAGCCGGGTTTTTACCCGCCGATTTTTTGGTGCGCGCAATCGCCTTCTCATAGGTCGGTACATCTCCGATAGCTCAACAGGTTGTGTTTAGCAATCCAGAATTCCCCAACATGTAGCGAATTTTGCTGTCTCGGATTTCGGGTTTCGCGTTTCGCGTTTGACGTTTCGCGTTTCACGTTTCACGTTTCACGCTCCTCCCCCAAGCCCGTGCAAGACGCGGGTGGTGGTGCGTCGCCCCCCCAGACACGGACGAGGCCGGGCGTGTCGGATTTCAGGTAGGATAAGCTTCCAGCTTGTCAGCTTTTTGAACCGGCAGGATGCCGGCGCTACTTGGTACGGACGCGTTACACGTTGGACACCGCCGTCTCAAAGATGAACTGGCTGGACGCACGGAGCAAGAGGTATTGGCTGAACTTCGCGGACCGGTCGAATTGCCGGCTAAACGGTCCGGGGTTAAAAACCGGTGAGCATGCTGGCCGTCGATACTTCTGCGCTGATCGCGATCTTCAAAGGCGAACAAAACGGGGAAGCTTGGCCGAGAGCTTTAAGTGGGCCGCCGAGAAAGCTGGGCTCGTGATTTCGTCAGTCGCTTTGGCCGAGACACGCGCTCTGTTTCGTTCCGATGAAGCCTGTCAACGCGCCATTCGCGCCCTTTCCATTCGCCACGATCCAATCGCCGAAAAGGCCGCTCTCCTGGCCGGCGAAATTTTTGGCGTTTACCGAAGTCAGGGCGGACCACGAACCGCTGTTCTGCCGGATTTTCTCATCGCCGCTCACGCTGCCTTGCAAGCGGGCGCATTGGCCTCAGCGGACCGCGGGTATCTTCGGCGATATCTCCCGAATCTGCGGTTGGTGACTCCAGAGGCGCCGTACTGATTACGCGTCTCACGTTCCGCGTTTCGCATTTCGCCCATAGGTCCTACCACGGGCACTGATACTGACACCGGCACTGGCACTATCGCCGGCACTGGCACTCTTTACGGCGTGGGCGAGGCCTTGCCATGCCCTTCGCCCTCCGGCTTATGGCTTGGACCAGCCGGCCGCGTTTGTTCGGGTTTCTTCTCCTGCGCGGGCTGACTGGAAGGCTTGCTTTCCCGGTTTACTTCTGGAGTTGCTTTCGGCTCGTTTACAGGCTCGTGATGTTGATTCGAGCTCGGCTTGGGTGCTTCCTGTTTGGGCGCTTCCGGATGCGGAGTTGACGTCGGCTTTTCGATGTTCGCCGGCTGATGCGGAGTTGAAGCCGGTTTGGGCGTCGCCGGGTTCGCCGGACCGGGATGCGGCGTAGTCTCCGGTTTCCGTTCGGGAGCCGGCGTCGCGATGGTGTGCGGAGTCGGCGCCGGCCTTTCGATGTTCGCCGGCTGATGCGGAGTTGAAGCCGGTTTGGGCGTCGCCAGGTTCGCAGGACCGGGATGCGGCGTAGTCTCCGGTTTCCGTTCGGGAGCCGGCGTCGCGATGGTGTGCGGTGGCGCGCCAGGCTGCGGTGTCTTCTGCTCGGACGGCGCATTACCGGCCGGACTCGCAGTCGGCTGCTGTTTCGCTCCAGGTACGGCCGTTGGCGGTTTCCCTCCGGGCGGCGTCGGCGGAGCGCCGGGACTTCCCGGAGTTTTCGGAGCCAGCAGGTTCGGAGGAAGCGATTTCTTTGCGGCAACCGACTCCTTCACTGCGGCGCTTGGAGTGACATTGGCAGCGGGTGCCTTCTGTCCAGGACCAGGTGCCGCTTTCAACAAATTAGAGGGCAGTTGCTGCTTTTGCCCAGCGACCGCGTTGGGAGCGCCGGCCGGTCGACGCGGCGCGGCGACCTGGGCCGGACCGCCAATCTGCGGTTTCACAAAGGGGGTCGGTTTCGGCAAATCCTTGGGTGGAGGAGCCTGGGCAGCAATGGTCTTCTGGAGCGTCGCTACCTGCGCCGGCTTCACGCCTTGCCAGCCTTTTTCGATCACCGGATTGGCAATACGGTTTTGGACAGGCGGTGTTTGCGTTGCCGCTGCTTTCAGCACGGCCGCCGGTGCTGCCACCGCGAGCTGGTTACCCTGAAGGGTCTGCCCGTATTTCGCATTCGGACCCGCTGCGGGGTTAAAGGCAAGTTTAACCGGCTGGATATTCTGGTTGGTCTTGGCCGCAACGGTTTGAACTGGCGGCCCGTAGTTGTTGATCACATTGTTGTTGTTGACAATGTTCGTAACGTTCTTCGTTTCCGTCATGATCTGAACGTTTCGCTCGGGCGGCTCAATGAACTGCGCATAACTCGGCTCGGACCAATGCGAATAGTTGATAAAACTGTAGGCCGCCGGTCCGATGCCGTAATACCCATCGGACCAGGAAGAGATTCCAACCTGGCCGGAAACATCCGCCTCGGGCGGAAGCGGCGCCCAGCCGACGTATTGGTCACTCTGCCGCCACGAGACCCAAGCCGGAGCCCATTGATGTCCGGGAACCCAGCACCACCCGGTTCCGCTGACGTCGACCCACCGGCCATAATGATTGGTGGCCCAGCCAAAACGCTCGTCCGAGTCCCAATACCAGCCTCGATCGGTCCAAATCCAGCGGCCATCCCGGTACGGTCTCCAGCCCGCTGATACCCGCGGCCGGAAGCAGTAACCGTAGTTGCCTGCTTCCACCCAGGAGCCTTCATCCGGGGTCAGTCTTGTATAAAAAACATCGTAGTTTTCCTCGTTCGAACCCGGCTGGCCGGGGGATTGAGGCTGGGGTAGCGGCGCGCCAACGGCCAACGGCTGATTGCCGCGAACTGCTGGAACGGCAACGAATGCCTCCGTCAGATTATCGGAGGTGGTTCCGTAGCCAACAATCACTCCCTCATCATTAATGCCGTAAGCGACATCCAGGGAAATGAATCCAGCGTCCGAGAGGTTTGCGGCAACCTTGTCCAGCTCAACGATCTGTCCCTTAGTGTAAAGCAATGCGCGTTTCTGATCGTTGCTATCGCTCTCTCCGACAATTTCACCGGAGCTATTGATTCCCCGGGCGAAACTCGAGTTGTCGTACCCGGGCAGCGTTCCCAAATCTTTCAGCCCGGAGTGATCGAAGAGAAAAGCATGGACGCGTCCGTCGGCAGTATCGCTATCGCCCACCACCTGGCCCTTTTTGTTAATGGCAAGCGCTTCACTGTTGGCGCCTCCTAATGTCGCAAGGTCGGTAATCTTGCCATTCGCAACCAGAAAACCGTGGAAGGCACTGTTGCCCGCGCTGTGCCTTCCAACGATTTGGCCCGCATCGTTGATTGCATAGGCAGTCTCGAGAGCATCCGGTTCGTTTGAGGTACCCACGCCGAGGTCTTGCACCGAACCGTTGGCAAACAACACTGGTCGATGATTCTGGTTGCCGCTTTGGCTGTCCCCCACCGCAGTGCCATGATTGTTGAGACCAAAGGCTTCGCTGGTCGAGGCGCCCTCGAGCGTGCCTAAGGAAGCGATCTGCTGCTTCCGTGAAAATAGAAATGCGAGGAGATTTCCGTTGCCATCCTGGCTGTAGCCGGCGACTTGGCTGTTGTCGTTGATGGCGCACGCGGCCGTGAGGTTCCCGCCGAGCGAACCTACGTCAGTCATTGATTGATCCGCGGTGGAGTACAGGAATGCCTGATAAACGTTCCCTTGGAAACTGTATCCGACAACCTCGCCTTGCTTGTTAATGCCGAGCGCCGCGCTGTTGGCGCCCTGAGCGGTGGGGATCCGAGTAATTTGATAGCGGTTTTGCCCGGCCGCCACCGACGCGAAACAAATCGCGCAGATCAACCCGATCGATTTCAAAGCGAGAAGTGGCAGCGCGGATCTTGTCCGCACTCTTTTTGGACGTCCACTCTGCAGGTCCAAAGTGGGTTCTCGTCCGGCCAGGGGCTGCGTTTCATCGGCGTGGATCAGTCGAGTCGCGTGATGGCTTCGCATAGGGTAAAACCGTGTGTCGATACTTCGCGATAGCGAGATTACAAGCTGCAGACGGAGCCTGGCAAAGTCTCATTCAAACTTTTTGTGACGGGTCGCACGCTCGGTCGGCCGATGGCCGATGACCGGTGGCTGATGACCGATGGCCGATGGCCGATGACCCATGGCCGATGACCGATGACTGATGACTGATGACTGATTACCGACTTAATTGGGGGATGGCTGCCTCATCTTCCATTCTCGTCGGACTCGTCGGCCTGGGTTGGCCGGGAGAACGTCATGCAGAAGCGATCAATGAATCATCGCTGGGAACGGTTCATTCCATCTGCGATCTGAATGCCGAACGACTCAAGGCTTTCGCCGCGAGATTTGAACCAACGCACACTTTCACGTCCTTCGATGAAATGCTGATGGATCGTGACGTGGACGCTATCGTGATCAGCCTGCCGAACTCTCTACACTACCCTTGTTCGTTGAAAGCTCTACAGGCCGGAAAGCATGTGTTGTGCGAAAAACCGCCAACGATGAACGCCGCGCAAATGCGGACGCTCCACGAAGAAGCGCAAAAACGAGGACTGCTTTATTACTTCGGGCGCCAGATGCGCTTTTCCCCGGCGATGCAAACGGCCAAAAGAATTGTCGCAGAGCGCCGGTTAGGCGAGATCTACTTTGCGGAGACCTTCTGGGTCAGGTCGCGGGGCACTCCCACCGGCTTGGACGGCTGGTTCACCGAGCGATCGAAGGCGGGCGGAGGCGTCGTGATCGATCTCGGCATACACGCAATCGATGCCGCCTGGTACCTCATGGGAACTCCGCAGCCGCGAGCAATTTCGGCCCAGACCTACCAGAAATTTCCCCAACTGGTTAAGAACAAGACTTTTGATGTAGAAGATAACGCTTACGGAATGATTCGATTCGAGAACGGGGCGACTTTACTGTTCAAGACCAGCTGGGCCGCGAACCTCACCGATGACATTCCACTCAGTCCACAGCGCGGCCGCTCCCTGTTTTCAACAACCACTTACGGGCCGAAAGGATCGTTGAAAGTTACGGACGTATTCAATGTCGATTCGAGTACCTGTCCCTCGGCACTCTCGTTCTTCGAAGACCAAGACGGGGCCGTGGTGAAGCGTCCGATTGAAGTCGAGAACCTCCGGGGCGACGCTCTTCGAGCCTACGAATTCAGTGAGCAAGATCGGAATTTCCTTCTCGCGATTCGCGGTGACGAACCTGCCGTGAACAGCTCGAGCCAGGCGATTCAACTCATGGAAATACTTGACGCGATTTACCGGTCGAGCCAGCTGGGGAAAGAGGTTCTGGTCGCCTGAGTTCCAGCCCCTGGGGCCGCGAAGAAAGAGGTGGGACAACAACGTTTTCCCATCTGCCAAGCCTCTCCGGGGGCAGTGAAGATCATCGTGGCCGAATTCCGGGATGTGCGGAAGTCGCGAAAACCCATGCCCGGCGATGTTCAGACCCAGGCCGATGCGGGCGAGTGCGTAGGCCATGCGGCGATCTTTTTCGATAAGCTGGTCCGTGGAAATAGGGATCCAACAAAGGAACCGGATCACGGTGAATGGGTCAAGCAGCGCCTGGAAGTTCGGGAAGGAGCGTTATGGAGCGTTATGGAGTGCGTGCGACTTGTCGCCGCTTTGAGACCGCGCGGAGCGCGCTCGCTAATGAAGCGTTCTTTTTCGGGCAAATTCAGCGCATCGTGGTTGGTCCCTCGGCCGGCGGCCGCGCTCCGCGCGGTCTGAAAGCGGCGACAAGTCGCACGCACTCCAAGGTGTCTTGATCAAATCCTTCAGGACGAGCGCGTGAAACCATCCGCACTCCATTCTTCGCTACCCACTCCGTGATGGACGAAGAAAAGTCCGGCGGGATCATACGTAGCCTTCACTGCGCGCAATCTCGGGTAGTTCGTCCCCCAAAAGGACTGTTGCCACGACTGCTGGAAAAAGTTGCTCTCTGCGACATAAGACCCAGCGTCTGGTGCGATCTTCCGTAGTTCAGCCATCGACGAGGCAATCTTGGCAGCATGTTTGCGTGCGACCGCCAAATCCGGCTCATGGCCAGGAATACCAGGGTACGCCGGTGGACCTCCGCCACCTATAATTGCCAGAGCAAAGGCGTCCACTACCGCGGGATTCATCGCGGTATCTTTGGCGGCCGCTACGGCATCGGTCGGCGCGCCGGCCAATCCTTTATTGAAATGCAAGGCGACCGTCCAATGCCGGCTGCTCCCGAAGATTGCGTCGGCGAGCGACTGCTGCTGTTCCTTTTCCAGCAGCGAAGCGGGTAGCCAGAGCGACTCATAGCCGTGCCAGAACTTCCCCACCTCGCCTTGGTTGCTCGCCCACCACACATGAGTTTCAGGCGCGCCCGACCGTTGGTCGGCAAACACCAAGCCAGGCAAGTTCTTCCTCAGAAACTCTGCGTCCCAGTGTTTCCGAGCGGGCAGGCTCACGATTGTTGGAGCCGCCGCCAAGCTGAACTCGAGGGGCGATCCGGCCACCCACTCCAGGAATGGCTGCCAGACATTCTCTGCCTGTTGCTTGTCGAGACCTTGAAATAACATCGTTACGGCCAGGGTATTGTCCTGTCGAAAAGCAACAGTTTCGCCCCAGTGCGGATTGAAAAGACTGTCGTGATAGAAGCTGATGAATTGGCTGATCAGCCGGCGAAACGCGGTATCCGAGGGAACCTTGATTGTCGCATTGACCACGCCGATAAACGCTGGAAGCTCGAGCGTCCTGAGGGTGACCCTGGTGACGACGCCAAAGCTGCCTCCTCCTCCACCTTTGATCGCCCAAAACAAGTCGGGATTTGTGCAGGCATTGGCGATGCGCACTTCGCCGTCAGCAGTTACAATCTCGGCTTCAAGCAGTCCTGCCGCGGCCATACCATAGTTCTTCGAAAAGCTTCCGAAACCGCCACCTTGAATGAGTCCAATGACACCGACGGTTAAGCAGCCGCCGCCCTGGACGTAGCGGCCATTCATGGTGGTCACGACATTGTAGGCGTCCATCCACATCGCCCCTGCCTCTATCGTGACAGCTGGCTGCTGGACCTGACTACCCTCGCAACCCCGGCCGACGAAAGCGTCGTGCATGATGATGTTGCTCATTGCCCGCGTCCAGATCAGCAGAGAGTCTGCTGCATTGGAGGTGCCTTGATAGCTGTGGCCACCGCCTTTGACGACGAGACGCAGATTGTTCTGACGGGCAAAGTTAACGGCTGCAACAACGTCAGCGGTATTGCTCGCCGCAACTGCGTACGCGCTCGGCGCTGAGCTCCATGCATCGACCCACCCGGTTGTTTGCGTGGCGCCAGGCTGGTCTCCGACGTAGTAAGGGTTTTGTAAATTCTTGAGGACCTCCTGACAGGCGGCACTATCCGCTGCGGATTCGCAAGCAGCGAAAGGGGACGGCACTTTCATCAGACGCCCTCCAACGTCTTGGTTCAGCTTGTCCCAGCTTTCGGCCGTTGGCCAGGTTCGATCGGAAGGGCGCACACGTCGAGTGGAGGAGCCGAGCACAGCCGCTTGCATCGACGCCGGAAGGTGCCGCAAGAGGAGATGCAGAAAAGGGAGCGCGGCGAGGCGCCTGAGGAAGGTTCTTTTATTCATCGCTGCCAGTGCCAGTGCCAGTGCTAGTGACCGTCATGTGTATTTCGGCGGTTTACCGTTTTTTTTGCTGTCCTGAGTCGGAGCGTTCGTTCGTCGTCTGCTTGAAACCAAACGGAAGATTCATTCGATGACCAGCAGTTTTCTCAATCCGCCGATAGCCGAAAGGCGACGATCCGATCGGATCCGGAGTGACGTTACTGCTTCTTCTTTCACCTTGACGCTGCTGTTCATGATGACCATTGCCGCCGCCTGTTCTGATCACCCGGTACTATGGCATCTGATCGGCACTGTTCCGCTGGGCGCCGCGTTTGTCGCCACCGCGCTTCTTGAAAAGCGGTTTGGCCGGCGACGAGCCGCTAGTTCGCACCGAAGCGTTTTGGAGTGCGTACGACTTGTCGCCGCTTTGAGACCGCGCGGAGCGCGGCCTTCAACAGAGCAGACCTTCCGCCAAGGAACACCAGGCTTGTGGGTCCATCCTCTGGCCACTCGCGCTCCGCGCGAATCCTAAAGCGGCGACAAGTCGCACGCACTCCAAAACGCGCTCGCGTGGGCGGTTCCTTTTTTCGATCCGCGATCTGCGATTTACGATTGCCTCACGCGTCAGCTGAGGACGCGGGTATGGAACTCTGCCCAATCTTCCAGGTTGTTCAGGCTTGCCGCATCGCGCGGCAGTTCCGGATCGTCACCGGAGACGCCGCAAGCCTTCAAGATTCCGCGCCGCGTCTCGTCCGAATGTAGATAAGACCGAATCGCTTGGTTGCTTGCTTCGATGCTGGATCGATCCACTTTCGTGCCAGGCTGATTTTTGACCCAATGTTCGAACTGCAGGTAGGTCGGCTTCTCGGTCTTGATGTAGTGCCGGACCCGTTCCGGTTCCAGGTTGAGCGCCTTCAACACCATGCTATCGAAGCCGGCTCCGATACCCGGGTACCCTTCACAGAGCAATCCTTTGCTTTCGAGCGAGACTTTTTGCCAGAGCCTGGGCAGATGAATAACGCCGAGCGGTCCGGCCACACCTGAGCTGATAAGGGGAACATAGTTCATAGCTCATTCTAGGTTTCCCGTTTCCGGTTTTCAACCGAAGCTGTGCTTAGCCGTCGCTAAACCAAACCTTCGCAAGGAGTGTTCTTCCCGAATTTCGGGGACGCGGAGTTTACCGAGCGCTGTTAGCAGCTCGTATTCAATACGCCAGGCAGCGTAGAGCGGTTCGCTATTTTCGCGTGGACGCATTAGGCACCAGCCGTCCGATCCGCGAGAAGTACGGCTTTGAGAAAGTCGCCTCAACCTGGCCGGCTAACTGGCCGCCGCCTAAAATCGGGCTAGGGGCCGGAAGTAGCCACTCTTTGCAAATGGGTGTCGTTGAAGCGCGTCGGGTACTTGAGACCGAAGTTAAGCATTCGATCGAGTCCGATATGCGCCGTCCAGATCAGCCCATAGGGCAATAACCAAAGCGATTTTGACAAAACCCCACCCGCTATAAGGAGAAGCGGTCCGATTAACGTGTGCACCAGGTTGTATAAGATCGTCCCGATCCGGATGGCGCGGAGATATCCGAGCATCGCTAGATCAGGCGCGAGAAACAACACCACCAACAGGATCCAACTGGCGTGTATTTCTCGGTAAAAAAGAATGCTCAGGGCTAAGACACACCCACCCTCAAGGCGAAGAAGGATCCCAGGTTTGGAAAACATCCGCGAGTGTAGCAGCGGTCGCTGCGCGGAGCGCGGCGCCAGTTCACCCGTCGTCCTTTGGCGGGTCTTGGAGTGCGCCTCTCCTGCGGCGCCTTGAGACTGCGCGGAGCGCGGCAAAACGCAACCGAATAGAGCTACGTAGTACCCCGGGTTAGTCGTGAATGTATCCGTTTGAGGTATGATGCCGTGCTCTAGCGCGATCTGAAAGCGCCGCAGGAGAGGCGCACTCCAAGACGCACATCCTGTTGGAGTCTAGTCAGAGGCAGTTTCCGGCATAGCACCCAGAGAGCGCCCAAAGTCCGACACGCCCGGGGCCTTTCGCGCTACGAAGCGGCGCATTCGTCCTTCAACTCCGCGCTTTCCAGATGCTCGGCGCCACTCCTAAGTATTTCTTAAACTGATTCGAGAGATGATACGCCGAGTCGAATCCGAGAATCTCCGCGATCTCTTTCACCGACTTCGATGTGTTCAGAAGAAATTCCTGCGCTTTCTGGAGCCGGATCTGAAGTTGGTATTGCTTCGGGCTCAGGCCTGTCCGTGTCTTAAACGCCTGGCGAAGGGACGAATAACTGACCTTTAATTCCAGTGCGAACTGCTCGAGGTTAGCCATCCTCTGATAAGTTCGCTCGATCAGGAATTGCGCTTCCTGGACAACCTCATCGATTCGTCGCGATGTTTGATCGCGCGTCCTGGAACTTGCCTGCAGGATTGAAAGCAGATGCAGGCCGAGCGTCGAGAGCATCGCCTGGTCATTCAGTCCGCGGCGCTGAGCCAAGGCATGACAGCGCTGAAAACAGGAGAGCAGATCTGGAGAAATCCCCACCCGGAGCACCGGTCGCTCCGGGCGAATGATCGCCATTTCACATGCGCGATCAAAACATCGACCCCGGCATTCGATCCAGTGCTCGGTCCAGCCCGCCTCGCGGTCAGGCGCGTAGCGGTGGCGAATACCCGGAAAGAGCAAAATGACCGTACCCGGCTTGATTCTTATTCGACCGTTGGTTGCCTCAGACTCAAAGTAGCCCAGGCCCTCGACCACATAAACGATCTGGTACGCTTGCAGTACCCGTCCGTCTTCCCAGCTGAAATGATGATCGACCGGGTGGCGGACCGGCGGATAGAGGCTTTTGGCATGCACTTTGGTAAAGCCGGCCGAGGTCGCCACACAGTCCCACGGGTCCTGTTCCCGGCGGTCAGGTAGATAAATAAAATAGTTTTGCACCAGAGATCTGAACTCGTCATTTTTTGTATGCTTTTTGTCAGTCTGTCGATTCCGAATTTTCGCGTTCGGCGCTAACTTTGCGGCTATGTTCCCCCTGCGCATCGGCCTGTTCGGCATCGGATTAGATACTTATTGGGGGCAATTCGTCGGGCTCAAGGACAGATTGGAAGAGCAATTACAATCTGTATGTCGTCGTTTGCACCGCCCGGGAATTGAACTCGTCAATCTCGGGCTGATTGATAACCCGAAAAAAGCGTTGGCAGCGGGGCATCGAATGCGGCGGGAGGACGTTGACCTGATCTTTCTGTATGTCACGACGTACTCGCTCTCTTCCACCGTTCTCCCGGTGGTTCAGCGGGCCCGGGTTCCGGTGATCATCCTGAACCTCGCACCGGCCCCGGCCATTGATTATGCCAGCTTCAATCGTTTGGCTGACCGAACCGCAATGACCGCAGGATGGTTAGCATTTTGTTCGGCCTGCCCGGTTCCGGAAATCGCCAATGTCTTTACCAGGACGGGTATCAAGTTTCATCAGGTTACCGGAGTGATTGAAGACGACCCGTTCTGTTGGAACCAGATCGACGATTGGATTGAAGCAGCGCGCGTCGCGTCTATTTTATCTCACAATCGCCTTGGCCTGATGGGCCACTACTACGGAGGGATGCTGGATATCTACTCCGACGTCACCCAGCTCTGTGCGACTTTCGGCGGACATACGGAACTGATCGAGGTCGAAGAACTGGCGGCGCTCCGGCGGCGGATAGATCAGTCAGAGATTGGCGAGCGGCTCGCAGAGTTCCGCAAGCATTTCGAGATTCAGGCCGATTGCGGTTCAGAAGAGCTCGAACAGGCTGCGCGAACGTCGATTGCGCTCGATCGTTTGGTTGAAGGGCATGAACTTGGTTCCCTCGCTTATTTCTATTCCGGTGCGGGCAACCCGGAACACGATGAGACGATGAGTTCGATCATTCTAGGCAACTCGCTGCTGACCGCGCGCGGTGTCCCGGTGGCCGGTGAGTACGAGGTAAAGAACTCGTACGCCATGAAGATCCTCGACAGCTTCGGAGTGGGAGGATCGTTCACCGAATACTACGCGATGGATTTCAAAGACGACGTTATTCTAATGGGTCACGACGGGCCCGGCCACATTGCGATTGCCGAGGGCAAAACCAAAGTGCGACCACTGGCGGTTTACCATGGTAAAACGGGCAAAGGATTGTCGGTCGAGATGTCGGTCAAGCACGGCCCGGTTACGCTACTCTCGGTCGCGGAGAGCGCTGACAGTCGCTATCAACTTCTCGTTGCGCACGCCGAATCGGTACGCGGCTCGATCCTGGAGATTGGGAACACGAATAGCCGATATCGATTCCCGATTGGCGCGCGCGCTTTTATCGAAGCATGGAGCGCGCATGGCCCAGCCCATCACTGCTCCGTCGGGATTGGGCATATCGCCGGGCGTATCGACAAACTGGGGAAACTGCTGGGAGTCGAGACAGTGTTGGTCTGCTAGCAGTTCTGAGCGCGCCCATCCAGAGTGAAAACAAGTCGTAAGATCCTAAGCTCAGCGGCCCCCGTTCTCGCCATCCAGAACTTGAGTCGGCGCTTTCCAGGGGTGCTTGCCGTCGACAATGTCAGCTTTGACCTGCTTCCCGGTGAGGTACACGCCCTGGTCGGAGAAAACGGAGCGGGCAAATCGACCATCATCAGCATCCTGGCCGGGGTACAGCAGCCCAGCACGGGTCGGGTGTTGCTGGATCAGAAGCCGACCACGTTCCGCGACCCACTGAGCGCACAACGGGCCGGGATCTCAGTGATCTTTCAAGAGTTCAGTTTGCTGCCGGATTTGAGCGTCGCCGAAAACGTATTCATCAACCGCGAACCAATTCGCGGGCTGACCATTGATTGGGCGACCATGAAGCGTCAGACGCGCGAGATTCTCCAAACACTCAACCTCGACCTCGATCCGGCGACCCTCGTTAGCGAACTCTCGGTCAGCCAACAGCAGTTGGTCGAAATCGCGCGGGCACTCTCGATCCAAGCGCGGGTGATCGTGATGGATGAACCGACCGCTTCTCTGAATGAACGCGAGGTTGTGCGATTGCTGGAGATCGTGCATTCGCTCGCTGAGAAAGGCGTGTCTGTGCTCTATGTTTCTCATCGGCTGGCCGAAGTCTTTTCCGTCGCCGATCGGATTACCGTGCTGCGCGACGGGCGCCATATCCTGACCGCAGGGCGATCTGCGATTACCGAGCAAAAGGTGGTGGCGGCCATGGTTGGGCGAGACCTCGTGCAGAGCACTCGCCCGGAACGAACGCCCGGTCCCGTTCTGCTCGAGGTACGAAATGTGACGGTTGAGCAGAGGGTGGTCAACAACGTCAGCTTCACGTTACGCGAGGGCGAAGTGCTCGGCCTCGCCGGCTTGATGGGGAGCGGTTGTTCAGAGCTGATGGAAGCATTCTATGGGCTTCGGCGTTTCTCTGCCGGAACCCTCCTGCTCGACGGACGTCCGCTATCAGTGACCCGCCCTCGTCAAGCGATCCGGACCGGTATTGGGCTGGTACCCGATGACCGCAAACGGAACGGCTTGTTTCCTGACCTAACCGTTGCACAAAATTTAACGCTCAGCCGGTTGCCGCAATTAACCAGAGTGCTTCCCGGGATTCTCGACCTGGTCGCGGAACGTCAAAGAACCCTCGAATACCAGCAACAACTTGGTATCCGGTTTATTCGCCCGGGTCAGCGGATCAGCGGGCTCAGCGGCGGCAATCAGCAGAAAGTAATTCTGTCCCGGGCGTTGGCCGGGAACTGCCGGGTTCTTCTTTTGGCCGAACCGACCCGCGGAGTAGACGTCGGAGCGAAAGCCGAGATTTACGCGCTGATCGATCGTCTTTTGCAAAAGGGTATTGCCGTTATTCTGCAAACCTCCGAACTGCCGGAGCTGCTTCGACTGGCTGACCGCTGCATCGTGTTCGCGGCGGGCGAAGCGCGCGGCGAACTCCGCGGCACACAAATCACGCAGGAAGGGGTGATGGAGCTCGCCACCGGCTTGGCTCATCGCGTGCCGGTCGAACCGATCCGCTCATGAATCATCTACTTTCGCGCCGTCGCTTCGCTTTTCCCCGAGTAGGACTCATTCTGCTCGTAATCAGCGGAGTATTCGCGATACTCACCCCGCGGTTTCTCACGCCTGGTAATCTCTCGAACGTGTGCACCAGTGCTAGCGTCGTTGCCGTCGTCGGCCTGGGCATGACACTCGCGATTGCCAGCGGTAATTTTGATCTTTCGGTCGGGTCAACCGCGGCTTTCGCCGGTTGCGTGACAGTGAGTCTGGTCCAGCCAATCGGTGTCTTACCGGCCATCGGCGTGGGCCTTTTCAGCGGCGCTGTGATTGGTTTGATCAATGGCTTGATCGTAACCGAACTCCAGGTGCCTGCTTTTATTGCCACACTCGGCATGCTGACCATCGTCCGCGGGGCAGCGCTGATCTACACCGGGGGGCGGGATATTTACCTTTACGGCCGGACCGAGTACAAAGTTCTTTCCAGCGGTTTCACGCCGGTGATTCTGGCGCTCACGCTCGCCCTGATCTTCTGGTTCGTCCTCCGGATGACCAGGTTCGGGAGGCATATCCTTGCGACCGGCAGCAACCTGGCATCCGCTCAGCGGGTAGGCGTGCGGACCTCATTGGTTTTGCGGAGAGTGTTTGCCCTGGTCGGCATCACGGCGGCTCTCTCGGGCCTCATTATCAGTGCGCAGGTTTTGACTGGAAACGGTCGGTTGGCCACCGGACTCGAACTTTCAGCCATTGCTGTCGTGGTCATTGGCGGCACACCGTTGATCGGCGGCAAAGCTTCCATTGTTGGGACCCTGCTCGGGAGCGTGCTGATCTCAGTGATCAACAATGGACTGAACCTGCTGAACGTCTCTGTCTTCTATCAGAACGTGACGCTCGGCCTTCTCCTGCTCGGCGCCCTGGCCTTCAATGCGCTGGAAATCGGCAAAACCAAACGAGCGGAACTCCGCTGACCGGAAGAAACGCATGACCAAAGGAAATCCTGTCGTTCAAAGTGGATCGGTGAGCTCGGTCGACTGGGATTTGCTGTGGGAGCGTTTCGGGATCGCAGCGGTCACTCTTGCCATCTGGATCGTCGCCGGCCTGACCACCCCGGAATTCGTCGGGTTGGACAATCTCCTGAGCGTGCTTCGACAAAGCGCTTTTGTCGGAGTTTCCGCAATCGGTATGACTATCGCTATTATCGCCGGGACATTCGATCTCTCGGTCGGATCGATCCAGGCACTTTGCGCGTGGCTCGCGGTCTCAGTGGCCAAAGGACCAGGCGTTTTCCCAGCGTTCCTGGCGGCAATCGTGACGGGGGGCGTCATCGGTTTTTTTAACGGCGCCCTGGTTGCTCTGGTGCGAATTCCGGCTTTCATCACGACGCTCGGAACGATGTTTCTGGTGAGCGGTGTGACCTTCATCCTTACCGGTGGTCAAACCGCACGGTGTAGCGTCAAATCGTTCGTTTGGTGGGGTAATGGACACACCATGGGCCTGCCTGTGCCGTTCCTGGTTTTTCTGGGGTGCGCCGTGCTCGGAGCTTTCATTCTGCATCGCACCGCTTTGGGCCGTTATGCGTATGCGATCGGTTCGAATCGCCAGGCGGCCTGGGTCGCGGGGATTCCGGTTCCGACTACAATGATCTGGATATTTGTGATCGTCGGCTTGTTTACTGGCCTGGGGGCAGTGTTGCTCGGTGCCAGGCTTTACTCCGCCGGACCTGGATTGGAACCCGGATTTGAGCTCAATGTCATTGCGACAGTCGTTCTCGGCGGGACGCGACTTGCGGGCGGCCGGGGAAGCATTCTCGGCACAGTGGCTGCCGCCGTTCTTTTCGCCACGCTTGCCAACGTCCTTAATCTCAATCACGTCGACGCTTTCCTGCAACGCGTCGCCGTCGGCTTGGTACTCCTGCTTGCTCTTTCGATTCAAGGCATCCGGCAACGCCTGGCGGACCGCTGGAGCAGAAGAAGCGGCCTCAACCCCCAACCGCTTACCGAAACGGAAACAAACTCTCCCCTCAGATAACCCCAAAATCCATAACACCCCATGCAAAATAGAATCGTCAATCTTGTTGCTTCAATCTCCGCCGCTTTGGCGGTCTGCGGCTCACCGAACCATTCCGCTGCTCAAACCGCGAAAAAGAAAATCGGTTTCTCAGTTTATGATATGCAGTACGGCTTTTTCCAGGAAATGGAGAAAGGCACTCGGGCAGCCGCCCAGAGTGCCGGGTATGATTACGTTTTGGTTGATCAGAAAAGCAGTGAATCAACCATGGTGTCAGCCACCCAGGATTTGATTGATCAAGGAATCAATGCCCTCATCATTTCGCCTTTTAAACCGGACGCGCTCGGCCCAATTGTTGATGCGGCAAAACAGAAGAAACTTCCCGTCGTGGTCGACGACATCGGCGGCGGCGGCACGGATTACGATGTCATTGTGATCTCCAACAACGAGCAAGGCGGAATAATTGCCGCGAACCAAATCGATGCTGTTTTGAAAGCCCGACCGAACAACAGCAAAAAAGTTGCCTCGATCACCTGCGAACCGAGCGCGGTGTACGCCGCTCGCCGGAACGCGGGTTTCGAAAAACGCATCAAAGAGCTGGGATACCAGGTGGTCGCTTCGCTTTCCGGAAACAGCAAACAGGAAGAAGGTTATCGGGTTGCCAAAGACGTCCTTTCCGCGCATCCCGATGTCGCTGCGATTTTTTCCTGCAACGACCCGATGGCAGTCGGAGCCGCCCAAGCCGTTGCCGACTCCGGCAAGAGCGGGGTGAAAGATGTTTACGTTGTTGGATTCAACGGAGACGAGATTGCTCTCCAGGCAATCAAAGCCGGCCAAATGGGTGCCACGATCCAGCAGGTACCGCGCGAGATGGGCAGAATGACGGTTGATCTAGCCACCAAACTGATGAACGGCGAAAAACTGCACTATGATAATGCCGCTAATCGCGAAATCTATGTACCGGTGAAGTTGATTACGGCTCAAGATGTCGACGCTGCGATGAAGAAATAACGGAGCGGTTTGAGCGGGTTTGAGCGGTTTGAGCGGTTTGAGCGGTTTGAGCGGTTTGAGCGGCTTCAGCGGTTTGAGCGATGACCGTGAAACATGAAACGCGAAACGCGAAACATGAAACGCGAAACATGAAACACGAAACGCGAAACGGTTGCGGAGAGCGACGAGATCAGGCGAGGATAGACTGATGCCCAACCGATCGAAGGACTGGTTTCGACAGGCTGAACGCGATCTCGAACAGGCGAAAGATTCCCAGACGGCCGGCCGCCACGAATGGGCTTGCTTCGCGGCACAACAAGCTGCCGAAAAAGCGGCCAAAGCGCTTCATTATCACCTCGGACAGGAAGCCTGGGGCCATGTCATCGCTCGCATTCTCGTGGAACTGCCGGAACAGCGAAAACCGCCTGCCCAACTTGTGGAAAAGGCTAAAGTCCTCGACAATTTTTACGTTCCGACGCGGTACGCAAATGGCCATCCGGAAGGACCGCCATTCGAGCATTACGGGCCATTGCAAAGCAAAGAAGCCATTCTCTATGCCGATGAGATCATTGCATTCGTGCGTTCTAAAATGGCCGGATGATACTGCCGTTCTGGCCGATTTGCAGCGCTGGATCGAATTGGTCGCCCGGCCGGACCAGAACATTCTCCGGGTTGGTTACATCGGTTCGTACGCTAGAGGTAATTGGGGTGTTGGCAGCGATCTCGATGTTGTACTCGTGCTCGGAGAATGCCGAGACCCCTGGGAGCGACGCTCGGCGCGCTACGATCTAACTGCCCTTTCAGTACCGGTTGATCTGCTGATCTATACCCAGGTTGAATGGGAGCGAATCAGCGGTAGTGAATCGACATCCCGATTTGGGCGGGAACTGAGTCTAGCCAAATGGGTGTTTATCAGAGCGGCTTGAGCAAGGCGTTTCACGTTTCGCGTTTTGCGTTTCACGTTTCGTGGAGCGTCGTGGAGTGCGTGCGACTTGTCGCCGCTTTAGGATTCGCGCGGAGCGCGCCCGCAAGCAACTGGGGCTTTTCACCGGAAAACTCCGCGCTTCGTGGTTCATCCTCGATCGAGGTCGCGCACTTCCTCCTTCGCTCTTGTCTGACTGCAGGCACGAAACTGTCGCGCCAGGCCGTGACGAAACACCTCCGCGTTCTGGAGAACGCAAGAGTGGTGCGCAGCATGCACCGCGGGCGCGAAAGCCTGTTCGAACTCGAGCCGCGATCGATCGAGGAGATGAGGAACTATCTCGATCAGGTATCCAGGCAGTGGGACGACGCGCTGGCTCGGCTGAAATTGCAGGTCGAAGAATGACGAGTGGCGACTGACGTGTCTCTGGCAAGGTACAAGGGCAAAATTTATCCGCCGTGTCCGCCGAAGCTTTAGCGAAGGAGGAGCCTTAGTTAGCTCCGCTTCCTCTTCAGCTTTTTTTGCGACGAGCGGCCGCTTGCCTTTCCTTCGCTTTCTCCGCCTTCTGCGGGTTTACAATCGCCTGCGGCTTTTTCCAATCGTCGCGGAGCGCTGCGAAAAAGGCTCTAGCAGCATTCTGTCTGGGCTCAGTGCGGACGATCTCCGCCTCCTCCAACAGGTAAGTGATTCCGTCGCGCGCGATATTAATCCGCCAGAGCTTCTGCTTGCTTGGCATTCAGCGCAAACTCGGCTGAAATTCGTCCACGGTTATTCGTTTCTTTCCGGCGAAGGCCCAGCGCTGGAGCAGTTGATAAAGCCGGATCGCGTATTTGGATTCCGTCCCCGGTCAAACCAGGTTGCATAGAGTCCGCCGCGGCCAGTATCGACATCGGCGCTTCCAGTAGGCCTGAGGTTGGCCCAGGTGTGAGAATAACCGCCGAATAAGCCAACTGCCAGGTTGTCGAAATGCGGTAGTCGACGCTAGAGTCTAAGGAGTACAATTGAAAAATGGCAGCCTTTGCCTGGCGAACGAGCTCAACCAGATCCGCGCCTGGTGCGACGCATGTGCCGGCGCATTCCGCTAGCCTGCAAGATAGCTAATTTCACCATTGCCATCTCAGCCCCGCAGTCACTGCCCAGGGCGCCTCAATGTGGTCCCCGGTGGCATAGTCATATTCACCATAGAGGTAGACTGACTGGCTGATTTTGGCCGTGACACCACCACCGAACCTTCCCGTCGCTCCGGACAGATGGCTGTTAAAATCCGTGGTATTGGTCCTGACGGTGTTGCCCGTCAGGAACTCCTCGATGAATTCCGCTTTCGCATAAGGCTCAACGGCGCAGCTTCCAGAAAGGTCAAAATGCATTCCTACGCGGCCGCCGAGCCGGCCCTGCAGAGAGGTTTGATCATCGCCATCCACGTGCAGACCCTTACTGGCCGTGTAATGCATCCCGTTTTCCCAGACGCCTGCCAGTTGCGCTTGCGGCTCGATAAAAAAGCGGTGATCGGCAAAATCAAAACGTTTACCGACTTCCAGTGAACCGCCAACTGTTGGAATGTTGTAGTAACCGGTCGACGAAGCAACGATTGTCCCCGAGGTCGGTGTGCTGAAATAGTTCCACATCTGGGTGTATTTGCCGACTACATCGACGTACCACCCCTGGGGATGGATCCAGGTAGCATAGGCGCCAAGGCTGAGGGCGTTGCTTGAGCCATCGCCTCCATCTTTGAAATCGCGCGCGGCATAGATATAACCGCCGAATACGCCAAGGTCGAGATCACCATTCCAGAGTGATCCAAAGCGCTTGTCGGCTCCGATCTGGAACCCGCCGACATTCTGGTCAAAGACGCGGCTGACACCGTTATTGATCCGCATACCGTTACCGAATCCTCTGGCCCAGACAGCCCACTCGCTCGTTGGCGGCGGCGTTGGGGGTGCAACCTCCTTTTTTGACTCAACAATCCCTTTTCCGACTTCCGCCGGAGCGGGAGCAACCGGAGGGGGTGCCGCCTCAATACCTAACCGCAGTTCTCCCAGCCGCTCGACCAGGGTCTGCATATCGGCGTAGTAGAGCGGAATGGTAGAAGTATAAGTCCCGATCGCGGCGTTGGCCGTGTTTGTCAGGGCCTCGATCCGGTCAACTGGTTGTGGGTAAACCTCGGGCTCAGCAGGTCCAGGGGACGGTTCTGGGATAAGGGGCGGAGAGGGACCAGGCTCATGTCCATTTTCAGGACTGCCATTCCCGCCATTCCCGCTTTCATCGGCACGCACCAGGTACCAGTTATTCTCATTTGGCGTCACGGGGGTCTGGTTTCCGCGCTGGACTTCATACCTGAAGGTTCCCGCGTCGACCAGGTTGCTGGAAAAGGTAGCCTGGCCATCGTGAGTCATGACAACCAGCAGAGCTTTGTTCGCCGCCGGGTCAGCGCCCTGGTTAATGTTGCTTATCGCGAGCAAGTGAGCACCTTGGCTCGCCTTCTGAACTACCAGCAAATCTCCCTGGAACGCTGGCAGATCGACATTCATGCCGAACGTAGCGCCGGTTCCTACCAAGTTGTTAACGACTAAGGTGTGAAAACTACTCGGCGAAGGAAAATTGATCCGGGCTTGGTCGCTTACGGTAAGGTCGTTAAGCGTCGAACTCGCCGTCATGTTCCATGTGCTCGTACCATCAACCGTGAGGTTAACATTCTCGGGCAGCGATACCGGGATTGACTCGGCCGGATTGAGGCCGCTTGCGCCGGTTAGGGTTGGCTCTGGCTGAATGGCCCCGGTCAGGACGGTTGAACCCGTCAATTTAACGTCCGCTGAGCTGTCCGAATCCGCAAGGATGTCCCCGGTCAGTTGCGAACCGGTGGCAGTCAAGTTGGTGGTGCCAGACGATACAGTCTTAAGCAGCACCCCATTGCTGCTCGTGACGGTTGATCCGTTGACTGTGATATCGGCAGCTGCGCCGGTCACATGGAAAGCGTCCGCCGCCGAGTTTACCGTCGCGGAATTGATTGTCAGCATGTTGGGCCCCGGGTTCCGGGTATCGTTACAGGAGTCAAATCGGTCAGGATCGGGTTCCCCTCGGGATCCAATGCCGGTCCCAGACCCCCGGGGGTCAACGCAGGCACGGGGCTCACCGGATGAACAAGGAACCCAAAGCTAGCCGCGCCCTTAGTCGTCACGTGCCCGCCATTGATCGTAAGTCTGCCGCCATTGCTGAGTACGCCCGCTGGCGACGATGCACCGGCAGTCAGGGTGGTGGTGTTCGTGGCGGTGATGGTGCCGGCGTTGGCGTTATAGGCCGCACTATTATCGCCGTTGATGGTGACCTCTGTGCCGTTGAGCGTAATCGTTGAGGGCACGCCGTCGGCGAAGGCACCTGTGGAGTTGACGCCTGAGGTCATGATCGAGCCGCCGGTGATGTTGATCGTTCCGCTGCCGAAGGTCTGGCGTGTCGGTGCGGTTCCCCCTAACGTTGACTCGGCAAAGGCTCCAGTTGTACCGGACCCATCCGTCGTGATTGCGACGTTGGTGAGGTTGGCCACCCCCCGGGTATCTACGAACAGGCCTTGGCCGCCATTGCCCAATAACGTGATGCTCCCACCTATCATCGTCGCGTCGGTACCCAAACGGGTGGCTGCCAGCCCGCTCTCACTCGCTGCCGTTGTAGTAATGTTGACATTCGTCATGTTACCGATTGCACCAACAGCGAAATCGCTGCCTCCGATGCGGACGCCGGCGCCGCCGGCGGCGTTGGACACAACGGTGGCGCCGTCGGGGAGGTTCAGTGCAGAGCCATTTTGAGCGTCCACGCCGTTAGCGCCTCCAGTGACCATCAGCAAGGAACCGGCGGTGCTGCCTGTGATCGACGCGGGAGACCCGTCCGCAAACACGCCACTACCGGGGGCGGTTATTGAGATCGGTCCCTCGGTGGTGTCGAGAATCAGCGCGCCGCCGCTAAAGTTAGATATACCGTTGCCGCTGGTAACGTCGATTGTGGTGTTGCCTACGACGGTAAGCCCCGGCTGGGTCACATTCACGGTGCTGGTTATTGGCGACCCTGGCGCTGTGGGGCCGACGATGTTCTGCGCGTTCGCGCCGCTTGCGGCCGCAAGGATAAGGGGCGCGATCAGCAGGATGGTGAGCAGAGCCCGGGATTTCGATTGAGCATGCTTCGGTTTCGCGCTTGCCCTGCTTTGGGTGGATCGCGCGTTGCCGCTCACAGTCCGCACGGTGCTAACGAGGGGACACGCTTTCCGTTTCGATCGCCATACGTGAGCCGAGCCAGCTCCTGTAACGCTTAGGGCGGCCAGGAGGGGGCTAAGCTAGGTGATTGTTGCTCCAGCGTTTTTGTGGGGTGTGTTCAGCGTGTTCATGTGGTGCGTTACCATGCTATAGGACCCGGGTTGACCGCACCGGCAGTGCGGCTCTGGGCTTTAGTTTTCGTACTGGTACTGGCCGCAGATGAAAATGGAGCCGGTGATCCCGGCATTGAGGCCGCCCTCGTCTGAATTGAGGTTTGCCCAAGCCCCGCAATAAGGAGAATGCCGGCTCGGAGAGGGGAGGTTTAGACCGAAAAATAGTACTGCGACGAGACCCGATAAAAGGACCCGTGAAGGGGAGAGTCCGATCCGTTTCAGAAGTTCCTCCTTGGTTATATTCCTAACAGCGAAATTACACTTTACCGGATTTGGCCGGTCAATAACAAGTCAGAAAAGAGGCCGAGACCGGAGGGCGCGTGGCAGGGTTACAGCCTACGTGGTAGCCCAAGCTTGGTTTAGCGGGGTTTTAGCTTTTCTGGGCGGATTGGGATTAGTCCTCTGCCCTGAAGCGGTGGATCCAACTGAAGCTTGGATTCTTTCCAGGATCGCGTGAGTGGAACCGGAGCTTCTCATTAGCCGCTGCGGTCGCCCGATAGGCTCGTCACTGTCGCCAGCGGCCTTGCCGCCGCTGCCGAGGACCGGGCGGAGACACTTCGAAGAAGTGTTGCTCAAACTGTGGTTGGATCTTACCGGACGAAGTAGAGACGCCCGGCAGGAATACTTACCCCGGCAAGTGAGAATAACCTATGAAACGTGTTCCACTCGAACAGCTCGATTACGAAGATGGGATTTGGCGCCTCTGTGGCGATCTTTTTACCGGTACCGCAGTCGAGGAGTGTGACCGTAGGCGGCGGCAACGCGACGAAGGCTTGTCCGTAGTCGGGAGCTCGTCCCTACCGCTCCTCATCTTGGAGTGCGGGCGAGTGGCGGACAGGCTCGGCACTCGCTACTCGTCACTATCTAGTTCGTGGCCGCCGTCGCGCCCTGAGTACCCACAAACTCCGCCGCGACTGCATCAAATTTCATCGTCTGATCGGGTGTGGCCGCGTACGCATAAGTGATAAAATCATAAAAACCGCCGGAATAGTCATGGCCTCATCCGGGGTAAGCCCCATGGTAATGGTCATTCCCTTCCGATGACATGTGCCCACCCCCTCCACCGCCGCCGCCCCGGGCTAAAGCCGAGCTGCCAGCCGCAGCCGCAATCAGGCAACAGAGCCAAAAAGCCGTTCTTCCTTTCATTTTCACGCTTTGTATCGCAAAAACGGCTTGGCGAAAAGCTAATAGCGATGGCCGATGACCGATGACCGATGACCGATGACCGATGACCGATACACCATATCACCCTCCACCCAATAGCCCATGGTCCACAGCCGTGCTACCGTCCGGCGTATCACATGCGCAGGGTGGGATATCCTCAGCTAGCTACCGCCCTGCTCTTTCTGCTGTTGGCTAGCTGCGGATCCTACCCCAGCATCCCGGTCTCCGGCTACCTGGCAGATAAGCCGATTGTAACAACCGTCGATACAAACCTCGCCAGGTATTTTCTGGCAGGAGCGGCGCAAGGGAGCGTTCCCGACCCAAGGTTCGAGCAACGGGTCGTCGCGATCCAGCGAACTTTCCAGGCACGCCCGCTGACCTCGTCGCTCTTGCAGGAACTATCGAGGCAGACCTCACCGGATTTCGCCACGCTGTTCTTCATCAAGCAATGCATGGCTAACCAAGTTAATGCCCGGCTCCAGGCCCGCTATGTGCAAGAGACAAAACGGGTTAAAGCGATTGTCGGAAAAAACAACTGGACGGAAATCGTTCCGCCGGGCGCTGCTCGTTACAGCTTTCTTTTTGTGCCAGGCTTCCATTACGTGAGCGATCCGACTTCCGGAGCTGACTTCTTTTATCAACGCCAATTTATGCATCAGCTCGGCTTCAGAGTTCAGTTAATCCTCACGAAAGAGGATGGCACTATCCAGGAAAACGCGGCAATCATCGCGCGCACGATTCGCGCGGAGAGCAAACCCGACGCGAAACTGATCTTGGTCAGCACCAGCAAAGGCGGACCGGAAACCGCGCTCGCGCTTGGACAGGTATTGCCACCCGCGCAAACCGCGGCCGTCAAAGCGTGGATCAGCGTTGGTGGATTAATTCGCGGAACGCTCCTGGCCGATCGTGCGACCGGCTGGCCTCAGTCCTGGCTGATAAAAATGCTGTTTTCCGCGCAAGGAATCGATTGGCGAAGTTTGCCGGGACTAACCACAAGCGCGAGCAGAGAGAGGCAAGATGCAATGCGGGTGCCACCGCATATTCTGATTGTTCAGTTTATCGCGGCACCCCTTTCGGGCGACATTGCTCACGATGTGAAAGGACGGTATCGAATGCTTCGACCATATGGTCCCAATGATGGGTTAACTCTCCTGGCTGACGAATTATTGCCGAGCGGGGTCAGCGTCATCGAACCAGGTCTCGACCATTTTTACCGGGAGCCTGACATCAATCTCAAATCGGTGGCACTGGCAAGTGTCGTGATAGAGGAGCTGAACAGCCGCAACTAGTCGATGGCGATGGCCAAGCCAAAAAAGGCAGTTTTCCATCGCGTCGGCTCCGCCGAACTTGTCGCAGAGCACTCGATGTCCTATGAAATCGTCTACTTGTGATTCCCGCCTTCGATCCCGCGACTCAACGAAGCGATGAAGCTCAGCGTACCATCGGTATGAACCCTGATGGAGCGATCGCTGCTCTCCGCGATGTCACCAAATCATTCGGCGGAACAGTCGCGGTTCGCGACGTTTCTTTCGAGCTGAGACCGGGCAAAGTGCTCGCCTTGTTGGGCGAGAACGGGGCCGGCAAGAGTACTTGCGTCAAGCTGCTTGCGGGAGTCTATCGACCGGACCACGGCCACATCATTTTCGATGGACGCTCGCTCGACCTCCGGTCTCCGCTGGAGGCTCAACATCATGGGATCGCTGTCATGCATCAGCACCCGGGATTGTTTGGCGACCTGTCCGTCGCCGAGAACCTTTTTATCGGTCACGCCAGCAAAGATCGCTGGGGCCGGCTCGACCATCGCGGAATGCAAATGAAGGCACGCCTGCTCCTCGAGGTCGTTGGATTGTCGGTTGAGCCGGATGAGCTGCTCAACCGGCTGCGCACCTCTGAACAACAATTGGTCGAGATTGCCAAAGCACTGGCCTTCAACGCTCGCGTGCTGATCATGGATGAACCAACCGCGGCTTTGTCCCAACGCGAGGTAGACCGCTTATTCGGCGTGGTTGATGATCTCCGAAAACACCAGGTGGCGATGCTGTTCGTCGGCCATCGGATGGAGGAAATCTATCGAGTGGCTGATCGAATTGCTGTCCTGCGGGACGGTTTCATGGTGGCGGAAGCGCCCGTCAGCGAGATGCCGCACGATCGAGCGGTACAACTCATGGTTGGACGACCCCTCGCCAAGATGTACCCGAAGCTGGAGAGCGCTTTCGGCAAAACTGTTCTTCGCGTGGAGCACCTTTCGCGGTCCGGGGTATTTGAAGACGTTTCATTAACGGTCAAAAGCGGCGAGATCGTCGGATTTGGCGGTCTGGTGGGAAGCGGCCGAACGGAGATCGCGCGAGTCCTTTTCGGCATTGATCAACCTTCGAGGGGCTCTATTTGCATCGAGGATCAGGCGGTATCCTTTCTATCGCCCCGTGACGCCATGGATTGCCGGGATTGCTTATGTCTCGGAAGATCGAATCGGTCAGAGCCTGATCATGGAATTCGCCATTCTTACCAATGCGTCACTTCCGGTGGTTGACCAAAGCACAAGGCTCGGCCTGGTCCGACGCGAACGCGAACTGGACCTGGTCAGGCCGCACCTGGATCGGCTTCGGCTGCGGTTCACCAGTTTCGATCAACCGGTCAACACCCTTTCCGGCGGGAACCAACAGAAGGTTGTTTTGTCCAAATGGCTCGCGACCGCTCCGCGCCTGTTTATCTTCGACGAACCCACGCAAGGTGTTGACGTCCAGACAAAGGCGGAAGTCCACGGCATGATCGCCGGCCTGGCTCGCCAAGGCGCTGCAATTATTTTGATCTCGTCCGAACTTCCAGAACTGCTTGGCATGTGCCACCGGCTGATCGTCTTGAGAGAGGGACGCATTGCTGCCGAGTTCGATCGTGACGAAGCGACGCAGGAAAAATTCATGTACGCGGCAACCGGCGCCCTGCCCAATTCGGTTCAGAGAAATCCTGCCTTAAACGAGCCGCCCCAGGACGTCCCGTCCGAAACCGCGGCGCATGTCGAATCTCAATCGTCCGCCCAACCGACAACGCATTCCTTGCGACGCACGATCTTTCACAAGATTTTCGCCCGGCGCGAAATCGGGCTGATTGTGGCAATGGCGACGGTGATTCTGCCGGTCTCGTTCATCAATCCGAGGATGATCAGCGCTTCGAACCTTGTCGCCCTGGCAATGGATGCAGCTTTACTGAGCATCGTCGCCGCAGGCCAAATGCTGGTTTTGATCACACGCAATATCGACCTCTCCGTGGCCTCGGTGATTGGGCTCGCCGCCTACATTTCTGCGGATGCCTTGCACTCGCATCCCGGCATGAGCATTGCGCTCGCGCTTCTTATAGCCTGTGGGGTTGGCTTGGTTTGCGGCCTGATCAACGGATTGGTTGTTACCTTCGGGCGGGTGCCTGCAATCGTCGTGACCTTGGGGACGCTCGCCTTATTTCGTGGATTCGACAGTCTTGTGTCCCACAGCCGGCAGATCAGCGCTGACCAGGTTCCGCAGACCTGGCTCGATCTTACCACGCAATCCTACTTCGGCATTCCAAGGGTGGTGCTCATCGCGCTCGCCGTTTTATCTGTAATCGGGTTTGTGCTCCGCAACCTGTCGATGGGCCGCGAGTTGTTCGCGATTGGCTCCAACCCGGATGGCGCGCGGCTGATCGGCATCAGGGTTCAGCGGCGAATCCTGGGCGCATTTGCCTGCGCCGGATTGTTGGCCGGCTTTGACGGCGCGTTATGGGCATCCCGTTATGCGACGATCGATGCACGGGTCGCGTCTGGTTTTGAACTCACTGTGATTGCGTCAGTGGTTGTCGGCGGGGTCGCGATCCGTGGTGGGTCCGGCACGATCCTGGGCGTTGCACTCGGGGGTATCACCCTGCTCGTGATCCGGAATGGACTTACTCTGATCCGCGTTGACCCACTCTGGTTACAAGGTGTTTACGGGTTGGTAATTCTGGTGGCGATCACCATTGACGCATTCGTCGTACGACAATCCAAACGAAAGCCTGGGCTGAGACCGATATGATAGGCAGAATCGTCCATCGAATAGCCAACTGGGACGGATTTCTCGCGGTGCTATTTGTGGGTGTATACCTCTATGCCGCTACCTCAGTACCTCACTTTGCGGCAGCTTTTAATTTGTCGCAAGCCATCGCAGGGGTGTCGGAGAAAGCACTTCTGGTGCTGCCCATGGTCCTGCTCATCATCGCTCGCGAAATCGATCTGTCCGTTGCCAGCATCCTCGCAGTCACCAGCGTCATCCTCGGCTTACTCATTCGCGCACAGGTACCGCTTCTCGCAGCAATTCCCATTGTCTTGATCGCAGGCGGATTAGCGGGTGCGTTGAATGGCACGCTCGTTACCAGACTCAATCTACCGTCATTGGTCGTTACGCTCGGCACCATGGCATTATTTCGTGGCATCGGTTATATCCTTTTGGGAGCAGACTCGGTCAACGAATTGCCTGATGCGTTGACCAATTTCGGTATCGACACCGTCGGTCCCACCCCGATCCCCTGGACGATCGTCCCCTTTCTCTTGGCGGCCCCTCTCTTCGCAACGGTTCTCCAATGCACCGCTACTGGCCGACGCATTTATGCAATCGGCGGGAATCCAGATACGGCTCTCTATTCAGGAATCAAGGTCCGAAGACTTCGCTTCTGGTTATTCGTGGTTTCCGGACTTATGTGCGCAGTGGCCGGAATCGTGTTCACTGCCCGTTTATCGAATGCGCGCGCTGATAACGCGCTCGGATTTGAGTTGGACGTCATCACGATCGTTCTGCTTGGCGGAGTCAGCGTCTTCGGCGGACGCGGCAACCTCACCGGGGTACTGTGGGCGCTGGCGCTCGTAGCCACGATTCGCAACATTCTTGGACTCAAACAGGTAGGTGGCGATGGGCAAGGTGTTGCCATTGGTCTTCTTCTAATCTTGTCCCTCCTGCTCAACAATAGCGTGCAGAAAGTGCTCGACAGCGCTCGAACCCGGCGCCTGGTCAGAAGCCTGTCCGTCCGAACGGAATCAGCAGCCGGGTAGGGATCGGCTCTGGACCGGCTCCTGTCGGTCTGTTTTCTGACGCAATCAGCGTTACCGGTGTTCCGAATGTTGACTGATGTTAGTCGCACTCGGTATGAAATAGAAAAAAGGAAAACCCCCAATATGAAAACCCACAAACTGCTCACCAACATGGTCCTGTTCAGCGCACTGTCGGCGGCTGCTGCGCTTGGCGCGGATCCGACCACAAAAGGCGCGACTGTCGGCTTTATTCCGAAACTTGATACCGATCCCTATTTTGCTACCACAAAGCTGGGAGCTGAAAAAGCCCAGAAAGAGACTGGAGGAACCCTGATCCAGGAAGCCCCTTCCAGCGCGACTGGCGACGCACAGATACCGTTCATCAACAATATGGTTTCCCAGAAGGTAGACGTCATTGCGATCGCCGGTTCTGATGCGAATGCGGTCGCTCCCGCGCTCAGGCGAGCAGAACAACAGGGTGTCAAAGTTGTCTCGTTCGATTCAGACGTCGCCAAGAACGCACGCGGTATTTTCGTCAACCAAGCTAATTCCGACAGCCTTGCTCAACAGATGCTCGAAAGCATGGGCGGCCTTATCGATTACAAAGGGGAGTTTGCCATACTGTCATCAACACCGACTGCCACCAATCAGAATTCGTGGATCGAGTTCATGAAAAAGAACCTCAAGAGCAACCCGAAATTTGCCAACATGAAACTGGTTCAGGTCGCTTACGGTGAAGAGAGCGAGCAGGTGAATCAGCAGCAGGCACTCGCCTTGGCAGAAGCGTTTCCGAACCTGAAAGGTATTATTATCCCGGCCGGCATCGGGTTGCCGGCCGCCGCCCGCGCGTTGGAGCAAGCGGGCCTGCTCAAGAAAATCAAGCTCACCGGCCTGGCGCCTGCCACCTTGATGAAGAAATACATTCTCGCCGGCGAATCCCAGGATATCTGGTGGAATGTGGAAGACCTCGGCTATCTGACTTACTACGCGGCGCAAGCGTATGCCCAAGGGAAAATCACTGGCAAGAAAGGCGAGACCTTTACGGCCGGTCATCTCGGCGAGTACACGATCGGCGAAAATGGCGAAGTCATCCTGGGACCCGCAGTGATTGTGACGCCAGAGAACGTCAATAGCTTTAAATTCTGATCGCGCCCGACGGAATTGTGCGAGCGTAGTTTGTTTTGGCGACGCCGTTTCGCGTTTCACGTTTTGCGTTTTGCGTTTCGGCGTTTCGGCGTTGCGGCGTTTGGCGGCTGGCTGGCCGCGAGAACCAGAAATCTGGGCTTGCTCCGGGAAACACTCTATTTGACAAGCCGCTATCGCTAGTTATATCGTCCGATATTGTATGAAATCTGGTTGGTTCCGATTTTCTGAGTATGGCCCAGCTGCGTTCGCTTGTGCTTCCGGCTGGCATGAACGGCGCTGTGAAGCCCACGAACGACGTCGCCAGTTCGGTCGGATGATCCGTGATTTTATGCGGCGTCATCGCGGCCGGGAAGGTCGGGGTCATTGGGACGACTGGGGTCCGTTCGCCTCATTTGCCGGCGGTCCGCGTGGGCGCTTTTTCGAGTTCGGCGAGGCCCGGCTGGCGATTCTCTCCCTCCTGCAGGAAGGCCCAAAGCACGGTTACCAGCTCATCAAAGAGCTGGAGCAGCGATCGGGCGGTCTGTACCGCGCAAGCGCCGGGACGGTTTACCCTACCCTGCAACAGCTGGAAGACGAGCAGCTCCTCAAGTCCGAAGAGATTGATGGACGAAAGATCTATTCTCTAACCGCTCAAGGACTCGAGGAGGTTGAGCGAGAAAAGGAGAATATCGCCCGCATCTGGCGGCGAGCGGAACATTGGGAAGATTGGGGGCATTGGTCCGGTCCAGGAGCCTTTCCCCTGCTGGGTCCGCTGGGGTCGCTCGTGAAAGCCACTTTCCGCGCGGCCCGGTGGGCGGGCGATTCCGTGGAGCGTCAGGAGCGTGTGATGGAGATCCTCGACAAGGCGAAAAAAGCGCTGAAAGAACTTGGCGAACCGCGTCGGGACTGAGCGTTTCACGTTTCGCGTGTCGCGTTTCACGTTTCGCGTTTCACGTTTCGTGTGTCGCGTCTCGTGTGTCGTGTTTCGCGTTTCGTGTGTCGCGTTGGTTCATGACGCAGCTCCACTCCGGCAACTCTTCGAGTAGTGGGTTCGTCGCAGGTCAGATTGAAAAAAGATCGAGCTGCCCGGCGCTCGCCTTGTGCTTCGCTTCCCAACGGGTTTGTATCCCCTCCAGGCGTGCGCATTCGGCACGTAACGCTTCCAGTTCTTCGCGGGCTAGCTCCTCTTGTGCTGCGATTTCCTTCTCCATATGCGCCCGCCGCGCTCGAAGCTGTTTGGGCGTCAATCGCGAGAAATTCCAGGCTGGCTCCCGTTTTAAAGAGTTGCGCAATAGGTGCAAAGCGGCGGTTTGTGCTTCTGTCTCAAAAAGAGCGGCGATCATCTCAGCACACGAGAGTTGCTTTGCGATCGGGTCATGACGGGTAATCTGCAACCAGAGCTGGCGCAGGGTCAGGACATCATCAAATTGATAGGCCTCCTGGGCACGATACCAGATTTGCGCCTCGGATTCGTTCATCGTTCCGCCTCGATCGGGATGCAGACGAAGAGCAATTTGCCGGTAGATGGATTGGGCCTCTTGACGAGTGGGTCGAGAAGAACCGTCTCCGGCGAATTTCTCGTTCAGCGCGCTTTCCAATTCTTCCTCCACCGAAGCAGCATCCAGACCGATGTCGTCGGCCAGTGCTCTCATCGCCTCTTTAAAAAACTCCTGAGATTCCGAGGAAAGATGGGATCGGTCCGTCACCGGAGGCGGAGGAAAATCGGGCATCGGATCATCCCCCGTTTCGACCCGGACCGCTCTCGCGTAGGCGCGCCCGGAATTCTTTACGCCGTGCGCCTGAAATTGTCGCATCAAGTTCAAACGGCTGATCAATCGCGCGCTTTCCTCCTGCAATTCGCGTACCCGGCTCAGCTCAACGGGAAAAGCGGCGTGCAACCAGCGTTTAAAGTGCTCGGAATCGACACCTTTGAACCGCTCGAGCTCGCCTTCGATCTTGCTCAATTCTGTACGAGCCCGGTCTAAGTCGCGCCGGTACGCCTCGAGGATCGGCCTGTTATCGACCAAAATGAGCGACCGGGACTGAGCTCGACGAACGATTCGCGGCTTTACCTTGGTGAGCTGAACAACAGTTGCCCCTTGCGTGCGCATATCCCTCATTCGAGCCACAAACCGGTACTTTTTCAAACTCTGGAGTCAAAAATGCGCGCAGAATATTTGGCACTGCGTACTCGGCCGTGGTCTGCAGCCATCCGTGCAGGATGGCTTGAGCTATCAACAGTCGGTCGAACGGATCTCGACAAAGGCCCGGCTCCTCGTTCCCTGAAGCTTCCGTGTACACGCCGAACCCTCCGGAGCAACAGCGCTATGCCCTACCGGCACATGCCCGTAAGACAAACCTTCGCTAAATGATCCACGCTTTGAGGTCACCCTGGACGAATTCCGGCGGCTGTCCCACGATCTCGGGAGGCGGCGCGTCGAAAAATAGATAGGCGAGCTGGAAGGGACCGAAGGTCGCCCGATGTGTGAAAACATTCCGGGCAATCGGGTCCGCCAAATTTCGCGCAATCGTCCGGGAATCGGCCGTGTGCGTGTCTTCTCTGGATCTGGCGATATTCTTCCGGGGCACAAAGACGATGACTGTCTTCAGAGAACCCGGCTTCTTCGGCGTTGCGGTTATCTGGACATAAAGATCGATTGAGCTTTCAGCTGGGGAGTTCATTTTTCAGTGCCGGTGCCGGTGCCGGTGATCGGTCATCAGTTATCAGTTATCGGTAATCGGCCATCGGTAATCGGTCATTGGTCATCGGCCATGCCAGTGCCAGTGCCAGTGCCAGTCTTGATCGTTGTTGTGACAATTTACTGCGGAAGCATTCAATGCTTTATAATCTCGACAGTGGATGATTGACGCAACTGCTGCATCTCCCAATCAATCGGTGCTCGTTTCCGGCACCGGCATTGCCGGTCCCGAGAATCCATCCTTCAAAAGTAGTGGCGGGACTACGGTTCGCCGTATGACAAAAGTCTGTTTGGCCAGGAGCGTCGTGGAGTGCGGGCGAATTGTCCGCGCAGCATCGTAAAATCTTCTTGCGAGATAGCTTCTAAATTCTCGCCCAATCGGCACGCGCCCGATGTCGTCGGGCAAACTTCTTGACCGCATCAGGCTCAATCTTCTACCCTCGCAGTCGCAAAACGGGAAAAGCCATTTACCTGAGTTGGCGTCGTCCGGTGACACGAATAGCTTTAGCCGTCGAGACCGGAAGCAGCAATGCTCAACCTTGCTGGACGGAAGCCGTGTTGGTACGCAGAAAAGCCCGACATAGCTCGGCCGAAAACCGCACCGTAACAGCAGCTCAGTATGCGACGGATGTTGACTCACAAGTCCCTCCCACCTACCCCACGACCGGCACCTAATCCACTCCCCCTCCTCCGTGACCACCTCCACCTCCTCCATGCGCCAGAGCTATATCCGGAAGCGCACACATCCGCTTCGGTGAATCGAAAGAGGGTCAGGAAATGTTTCACTATGTCTTGCACGAACGTGAAAAAGAAGGAGTTGAGAAAACGGATTGCTCTCATAGTGAGACCGATTTTTGTTTGAATGATGAAGAAGGGAACTTCGAGCGCCGAGCGCGTATCTAGAGGAGAGTAATGCCGACTGATGCATTCTCTTCCGGGGTCGCAAACCAGTAGCCATAAGCTTGCGCCGTCTTCAGGAGACGCTGAACTTCATCCGGAGTTGGTGGGCTAACGCTTTCTCCAGCGGCCACTGGTTGGCCGATTTCTTGAAAGTAACGTCCGTGCTCCGACGTCGTATACAGCAAGTTGATCACCGGATGTTGTGAGCGGTTCCTAAACGCGTGTTTCGCATTACCGGGAATTTCAATGAGCGTTCCTGCCGTGGCTTCCACCCACTGCATCCTTCCGTCGTTTTCAATAAGTACTTCAATATTTCCCGAGAGGACGAAGAAAACTTCCACAGCCTTGTGACTGTGCATCGGTACTGAAACGCCCGGAGGCATGGTTCCTCTTATTATGCATCGGTCCTCATCGTCTGGTTGCGGACCAACTAAAAACTGAACACCTACTCCTAACACCCCGAGCATGCCGCAACGAGACTCATGAATTACCCGCGGAAACGACTTAATTGAAAGACTCTTCATAGCCTGCAAGACCGGGGTGAGAATCTCGTATAAATGTTGTCTAACAGTGTTGGATCCACTATTCTGGTACCGAACTTTTACAAAAGGGCCGTGATGTTATCATCGCCGCTCTCAGCGATCATTCGGAACATTTCATCGATATCTCCCGGCGTGATTTCGGACCCTTCGTTCTTACTCCCGTGAACGGATTGGGAATTCGTTAAAGGATTTTGTTTGAATGTCATGTCTACCTACCTGTTGTTGAATGATTGTCGGTGTAAATTGCTGCAGCAGAACTATCACGAAACTTTTGCCGCAAGATGATTGTGTCCCAATTGCCGCGATCGTTGTCTCAACGGCGTCGACAGAAAGTTGAGACGAACGGTCGCGGTGATAATTCGCCTGGAGCGCAGCGACTATCACCGCGTCGGAATCGACGTGCATCTTGACTAGGACGGCACTCTGACCCAGGCGCACACTTGTCGGGGGGCAGAGACTTGACCGTGAATTGTGCTCGCCACGGTGTGGAGACGGTTTTCCAGACTATCGATGTCTACTGCGTCCTCCGATGACCAGCCTCGCTGAATAATTTGCGGCAGCAAAGTGCGAAGACTTTCGACAAGCCAAGTGGCTATTGGCGATCGCTCTCCATCTCCGATTGCACTTCACAAAACAGATGCCCATGACTCACCCACGATTTCGGCGGCGATCAATGCGACGTCTCCGGCCCCCTGACCGAGGATCGATCTGCGACGGGCTTCGTTCTCTCTCCGCGAAAAGACCCGTTAGTTGATAGTCGGCTCCGCGCGGTCTCAAAGCGGCGACAAGTCGCACGCACTCCAAGGTGCTCCTGCCCGAACTGCCGCGCGATAGAGTGAGAGACACGTTGCGAGACAACCGCTTTATCCGAGCCTTAGCGAGACTCGTTTGAGCCGGACGATCGGGATGATGGAGAAGGACGGCTTGTTAGTCATGGTGGACCATTTCGGTGCCATAGCTACCTGGCTTTTTATCGGTCTGACTTCTGCATTCGTGCTTCGATGGCTCCAGAGTTTTTCGGACGCTTTCGCGTATCAACTCGGTACTTCCTTCATCCAAAGGCATCGTTTCGGATTCCTTCAGCTGATCTTGCAGTCGTTCGGTAGCCGCTCGCAGCTGAATCAGGAACAGAGCAAATGAATACATGCGAATTCTCCTTCCAACCCTCGGGCTGCCTGAAGTTAGCTACCTGTCAGATCGTTGAACCCGGGGCTTCTGGGAAATTGGTAACCAAAGTCGGGCTCGGTTCTCTCCTGGCCTGGCTGGACCGTGCTTGGACTCATCAATCTCGCAGGCAAGCCGCCGTCGGTGGTCGAACAGCCGGTTAGAACGCAAAGAAGACCAGCTAATGTTAGCGTTCCACCGATACGCCTGGGAAGATTGTAAAACCATTTTCGGCGGCCAATCCGGGCCTTGATAGAGTGAGGTGCCGCACTAACTGTACAAAAGGAAACTTTCATATGTCACAGTTATCTATCGTTTTCTGGCCAGCTTTATTCCCTTATGACGAGATTTGAACCCGCTCCTTCAGAGCTTGGCCGCCCTTTTGACGAGACCGGGTCTGTCGGACTTCACGGTAGGATAAGCTTCCAGCTTGTCACTGTTTGAACCGGCAAGATGGGCGTGTCGGACTTTGGCCTCTTGTCCCGGAGGGACCTTGGAAAATAGACCGGCAATTTATTGCCGGTACTCGATTTAAAGATGATTTCCGTCCTTATCAATCTGGAATACCGGCAATAAATTGCCGGCCTATTTTCCAACGTCCCTTATAGATAGTCCGAAGTTATTCATCAATTCCGGGGCGGGAAACCGAGCCAGCGAGGGATTGCCGATGCTCTTGCGAAGTGCGACAGACCCATCCTGCCGGTTCAAAAAGCTGACAAGCTGGAAGCTTATCCTACCTTGAAGTTCGACAGAGACGAGGCCGTCCACGCTACTTGCGATTAATCTTTGATCAGCAAAGGGATTGTTTGACGTCCACTGCGCCGGTAGACGCGAAAATCGCTATCCAAAGTCCACACGATGCAGTTCAAAGTGATCTCCGACATTCGCACGAGGCAGGCATCGGCAAATGATATGGGAACGTTAGAAAAGCGCCGAAGCAACCTCCTGATCACGGCTTTTTCCGACTCGACCGAGAAATCCACCTGTAAAAGATCCCGCTCCCAAAGCGCCAAGAGGTTTGCTGAGGCCGGCGGCATTTTCCGCAGCAGATGCAGCGCCTCGGCCAGCACTGCCTCACACGTGATCAGGGGTTCGGTGAATTCCTGAAAACGGGCGAGTGACCAGCGGTGCGCATTATCCCCCGCATTGAACAAAGCGACGAGAGGACCAGTATCCGCCAAGACAACGCGGCTCATTTACCGAAGTCGTCCAAATGTTGGCGGTTGGTGGATAGATCAGATGGACCAACGACTCTCGCGTTCTCAAAAAGATCCCGGCTAAGATCATACAAAGACGTTTTGCTCTCCGCCGCAGCGCCGGCTAGCACCGACTCAAGGGCTTGTCGGACGAGAGTTGAGGGCTTGGTCTGCCGATCCCTGGCGATCGACCGAAGTCGAGCTTTGAGTTGTTTTGACACTTTGATTGAGAGGGTTTCAGTCACAGTTGCAAAGTAGGCTGTTTCTGTCGTAATGCAACTACTTCAAAACCCGTCGCCCTCCAAAGCTACCAGGGGATTCGCGCAGACTCCGTTCGCAGGTCAGACCATTAGCGCGCTGACCAGGTTACCAATACCTCCGAAGACACGAAGCCCGTCGCGTCGATTGGCGAAATAACGTTGGTTTATCTCCAGAGAATCAAGGCTCTCAATGTGTTGAAAGCCTAGCTGTCTCAGATCATCGACCAGCTTCGCCGGCTCGAAGAACATCTTGAAAGGTTCGCCCGCCAATTCCACGCGCGATTCAACCCGGCTCAAAGCAACCTGTTCCGCTGTAGTCAGCAACCGTCTGTCACGGACGAAATCAAAGACAACACCACTGTCTCGCGGCAAGCCGGAGATCATTTCAACAGTGGCGTCAAAAGCAGCTCTGGTGAGGTAGGGAGTTACACCCAACCAGGAAAAAAACGCAGGCCGGCAGGTATCGAAACCGGCCCGGACAAGCTCGATCAAAATCGATTGCTCCTCAAAGTCGATTGGCACAAAGGAAAGCTTCGGCGGGATAGCGATTCCAGCGGCGGTCAGGAGTTCTCGCTTGAACGTCTGCGTCGCGGGATGATCGACTTCGAAGATTCGGAGAGCGGATTCAGAGAACGGATTTCGATAGGCAAACGTATCCAAGCCGGCCCCGAGGATCACGCATTGGCGAACTCCACTTTCAAAACTTGCAGCTAGGGCATCTTCCGCATAGCGGCTTCGAACCGCAAAGAAGGCGCGCCTCCGTCGCGCCGCGGGTTTTTGGGCTCCTTCCGGATCGGCCGCCAAGGCCGCGCTTGCTTCCGGCCCGATGATCCGAAGGGCAAGAGGATCGTCAAAGACTCTCGGATGGTCATAGAGCTGGTGGGCGGCCCGGTGCAGCGCCACTCGCTCGGCCGTCGCGCTTGCCGTGGCGTTCTGCATTCAACCCTTTGGCAGGAGCTCTGCGACCAAGCCTCGTTCCTCCTGTAATTCTTTCATACTGGCGGCGATACGTTCCTTGCTGAACTCGTTGACCTTGAGGTCCGGGACGATTTCCCATCGATCGCCGATGGTACGAATCGGGAACGAACTGATCAGACCTTCTTCGATCCCATAACTACCGTCGGAACGAACGGCGACACTGTACCAATCCCCTTTGACGGTCGGTACGGTCAGCGTGCGAACCGTATCAATCGCCGCGTTGGCTGCGGACGCGGCCGAAGAGGCTCCCCTCGCCTTGATGATGGCCGCGCCGCGCTGTTGCACCGTCGGGATAAAGGTTTCTTTGAGCCATGACTGGTCCTTGATGACCTCAGTCGCGGGCGTTCCGTCGATCCGGGCATGGTAAAAATCGGGGTACTGGGTAGAGGAATGATTTCCCCAGATGGTCATGTTCGTCACCGCAGATACATGCGCGCCCGCGCGCGCCGCTAATTGTGATTTGGCTCGGTTCTCATCGAGACGAGTCATCGCGAACCATCGGTCCTGCGGGATTTCCGGTGCGTTGTTCATGGCAATCAGACAGTTCGTATTGCAAGGATTGCCCACCACCAGGACACGAATGTCCGAGGCGGCGTTCCTCTGGATGGCCTGACCTTGACCCGTAAAAATCTTGCCATTGATTCCCAGCAGATCTTTGCGCTCCATGCCCTGTTTGCGCGGAACGCTCCCGACCAGCAGCGCCCAATTGACATCTCGGAAACCCTCGTCCAGATCGGACGTGGCAGAGGTCGCTTTGAGGAGGGGAAATGCGCAGTCATCCAATTCCATCACGACACCTTCCAGGGCTCCCATCACGGGAGGGATCTCGATCAAACGAAGCTCAACAGGCTGATCCGGACCAAGCATGGCACCGGAAGAGATTCGGAAAAGAAGAGAATACCCGATCTGACCGGCTGCGCCAGTGACCGCAATCTTGATGGGCGATTTCATAGAAGAAACCGTAGGTGTGGCTACGCGCCTGGACAAGGGGAGATGTGCTAGCTTGACGACGCTGGCCAATTTGGCCTGATAAATTCGGCTCTTGTCGCTACGATTTTAGGCGAATGCAGCCGCACGCTGTTCAACCTTTATATGTGAGGATCCGGCCCCAAAGACTCTTGGTGCCCCAGATTCCCGAACGCAGGCATTCGAGCTGGATGATCTGGCTGTGATCCACGAAGAGGTTTACTTCCGCGCCGTAATTTTTGATGTACCACGAGAAGACCTCAGGATCCGCTGCTTCAAACATCGGCCTCTCCAATCCCAGAGCGTTGATGATCTTTGCGACCACGTCGGTGCGCCACGTTTTCACGTTCTCGGTGATGCCTTCCGACTCAATCATAATCATGTACGCACCGGCACCGACAAAACGTTTCGCCTGCGAGATTGCCCATTCGGGATCGCGCGTTCCTTCGGCTTCCAACTCCACCGCGGCGGTTGCTCCGCCTGCTCCGAATTGGATCCCAACCTCGGGCTTGGCTTTCAAACCCGCCTTTTGCACTTTCTCTACCAGCCGCAGCCAATCGTCGGTCGGGATCGAGATAAAGCCAGTGGAGACTTCCACGATGTCGAACCCGAGTCGCTTGCATTCTTCAATGTAGCGAGTAACCGCGTCCGGCCCTTGCGTTAACACGTGCTCGATAAAGCCGCCGGTGGAAACCAGAACGTTGTGCGCATGGCAGAGGTCAAGCAGTTCCTGCACCGCTCTGCGTGGCATCAAACTGAATGATCCAGCGGCGAACTTGAGCACGTCCACGTACGCGCCCATTGTCTCAAGAACATCCTGGAGGTAGTGTTTCCCCATTGGTGTGTAATACGGTCCGCGAATCTCTGTCACGCCGCGCGCACGCGGCTTAGCTGGGCGCTCATTGATTTTCAGGAAGTCAAAGGCTCGATCGCGGGCGTGAATTTGTGGCGCAGTCATGGTGGCATCCTCCGGGGCATGGTCAGGTACGGACGATCCGAACCTGGGTCAGTAGCTTGGTTAAATCGGCAATTTGAATGGATTCCAAACGAGCGACGGCATCCAGAATTTCTTTGCGTAAATCCTGGTCAGCAAAACCGCCGCTGAGCCGCTCGAATTTGTCGGCGACGGTCCGCCAAGTCATGGGCCGAGTGTGAAATCCTTCGTAGTCATGCTTTTCCTTGCTAAACGTTCGTCCGTCTCGCAGGTAAACCATGATGCGGCTGGGCATCGCGTTCGGGAATTTAAGGCTATAGGCCGACGACGCCCGCACCGCGACCCTCCGCAGCAGATTCTGAACATCGGAACGTTGAATTCGTTCCGGCAAATATTGCTCTGGCATGAGCTGGTCGTCCAAAATGGCTGCTGCCACCATGTACTGCAGACTGTGATCGGCTTGTTCTTTTGTTTGCACGATGGTCTTGTCGCCTTCCTCGCCGCCACCGATGATGTTGTGGGCAACGTCGAAGATCTCGATCTCAACCCGCTCCACGTCCGCGGCGCCGACATCGTGCTCGTGTTTAAGTTCCAGCGCGCCCTCGATGGCCGACTGCGAATGGATTTCGGCGTTGTATTTCTTCACGATGGTGCGAGTCACTCGCTCCAGGTCCTCCTTCGACCAATCGATTCCGAAGCGGCCCGCTATGGCATCCATAAAACCTTTGTTTCCTTCGAAGACTTCGAGCGGGCCGGTGATGCCGCGCCCGGCCAGGAATGCCGCGTGTGTCGCGCCAAAGGCCGTATTCGGATAGGCTAGGCCTTTCCAATGCGAAAGCGTCCCGGTTCGTGTCACCCGCAACGCATTGAACGCGGTTCCGGCGATGGCGAGAGCATTGGCGGTTTGTGATTGGTTTAAACCAAGTGCCTTGGATACCCCGGCGGCGACTGCGTAAGCACCCTGCGTGGTGTGGTCGAACCCTTTGGCGCGCACCGGAGCCACTTCACTCAGGCGACACTGCACTTGGTATGCCACGGCCAGTGTCGTGAGCAGGTCGCGCCCGCTTCGACCCGCATACTCGGAGGCAGCCAGAACCGATCCGAAGTTATCACTGGGGTGACAGGTCTCGCCACTAGCCAGAAAGCTATCGTTGAAATCCAGATAGCGCACCAGTGCACTGTTGTAGAATGCTGCGCGGTCTGGTGCTGTACGACCGCCGCCGACCAACGTGCAATGATTGGCGCCGCCGAAGTCTTCAGTCTGAGCGCGTATGAATTGGATCGGTTCGCCCTTTAATGCGCCGATCGCGCAGCCAAGCGAGTCCAGGATGCGGATCTTCAGTTGATCACGGGCCGCCGGTGACAGTTCGTCATATGAGGCGCGCACTACAAACGTGGCTAGTCGTTCAACAAGCGTCATCTGCACCTCCAAGTTCGGGTGCCCGCGCTCTTCGGAGCGAGATGCCCCGTGGCACCTTGGCTTTGACCCAGGTCGTTCTGGAGCCGCTTTAGGCGCGATGCATAGATCGCTAAGGCACGCAACGGCCAGTACTTTCGGTAGTAGTCATACCGCAGGTAAAGTACTCCCGGGAAGCCCGTGCCGGTCGGCGGGTTCTCGTCCCAGGAACCGTCTGACCCTTGATTACTCACCAAGTAGGTAATCCCACGCCCGATGCTCGGACGATCAAGCTCCGGGAAAGCGCAAAGTCCCATCAAAGCCCACGCGGTCTGCGACGCGGTGCTTCCCCCTCGTCCTTTTTCTCCAGGATCGATGTACGAAGCACAACTTTCACCCCAACCGCCATCATCGTTTTGGTGCGCCTCCAACCATTGCCTGCCGTGTCGAATCCAGTCTTCATCCATATCAGCTCCGATCGCCTGAAGACCTCTCAGCGCATGGACTGTCCCGTACAGGTAGTTCACCCCCCAACGGCCGTACCAAGATCCATCTTTTTCCTGCCTCGATCTAAGAAAGTCGATTCCTCTACGAATTCGTGGATGGCTGATGTCTAGTCGGAACTGCCCGCAAACCTCGAAGACGCGGCCCGTGATATCCGCACAGCTAGGATCAAGGATTGCTTTATGATCCGCGAAAGGAAGATAACGCAGCAGGGGGTTTTGCACATTTCGGTCGAACGAAGCCCAGCCCCCGTCGTTGCATTGAAAACTCAAGAGCCACTCCAGACTCGTCCGCCCGATCGAGCTGAACCCGAAATTGGCCGCATTGAGCGCGAGCATCACCATCGCGGTGTCGTCAACATCCGGGTAAAACGGATTGGCGAATTCAAAACTCCATCCGGAGGGTTCTGCTTTCGGAACGTGGACAGCCCAATCTCCTTTGGTCGTTATTCTGCGTTCGGAAAGCCACTTTGCGGCCTTGTGAACCCTCGTGTCCCCGGGCGGCACGCCAGATTCTGTTAACGAGATAATGCTTAAAGCAGTGTCCCAAACTGGCGAAAGACATGGCTGAATACGAAACCCACGAGAATCATCATCAAGGAACAGTTTTCGAAGTGCCGCCCGGGCCGTTTGATAGATTGGACTTCCGGACCCGTTTCCCAAGCACCGCAACGCAACCAACGATTGCAGCATTGAGGGGAAGATTGCGCCCAGACCGTTGCAGTGTTCGCCTGTGCGATCGAGGATCCAGCGTTCCGCCGCACCGAGAGCAGCTTCTCGTGACGGCAAGATCCGGCAGCGCTCCAGCCATTTGAGCAGCGTTCCACTGCTCGAGAACAATCGATCCCTCCAAGACCTTATCTTTCTACTTGGCGTGACAAAAAGCTCGGAAATTCCACGTTCGAAAGGAATGTTCCGAGTCGGTTCAAAGTGATGCACGATCGCCATTGGGACCAACATCGCTCGCGTCCAGGCCGATAGTGAATAAAGGTTGATTGGAAACCAGCGCGGCGCTAACACGAGCTCAACCGGTATCGTCGGTAAATCCTTCCAAAGGATTTGGCCCAAGAGCGCTAAGTAAAATCGGGTATAGTAGCGTGTCTTTTCAATGCCACCGAAGTTGCGGATGAGGTTTGCCGCTCGACGCATCAGTGGATCGCCACTCTCCGCGCCAGCAAGTTTGAGCGCGAAATACGCCTTCACGGAGGGATCGAGTCTCGCGGGGCCGCTCCGATAGTTGCTCCAGCCCCCATCTGCAAGTTGCCTGGCCAGCAAATGTGTTACACACTTATTTTGTAGATCCGGGTCGATCTCTCCAGACCAATGCATGAAGGCCAGGTAGTCGGAGCACAAAGTCGAGTTAGCCTCCAATTCGCCCAGCCAAAAGCCTTCTGGATGCTGGAGATTTAGTAAGTGAGCTTGGGCCCGCTGAATGGTAGATTCCAACGACGTCCGGGTCGTATGCTCCCGCTGCCTTGCATGCTCATGCGAGGCAACGGGGTCCAAGGTTTCTACCCCCATACCGTTCACCTCCTTCCGTCTAAAAGATATGCCTTCCGGTGGTTACTTTCAAATATATGTCGTAACACGACATAAATGATCTCCGGCGGGAGGGATGAGCCGGAAATAGAATCACGGAAGGCGACGGTCTGCGCCTCGACTGGGGGTATCTGAAAAGGACTGGATTGGGGTGCGTAGATCCTTTATTGAAGCCGCCTCCCCTAGCTTAGCCAGTGCGAGTGCCGGTGCCAGTGCCGATGCCCACAAACCTTGCGAGGACGGTCGAATATACCTCGACGCGGGTGACTCTTTTCGCCAAACCCTTTTCCAGAACCGATTGGTAAGCGAGTAACTGCGGAAGGTAGGTTGTTCGCAAACGTCGCTCAAAGTCCGGGGTCGATTCGCCGGCCGCGGGCTGATTCGTTTTCCAGTCCACGATCCAGACGTCCTGTGCATTGACGCCAATGACCAGGTCAATCACTCCCTCGACCCACTCTGCAGCCGTCCGCGGCCAGGAAAAAGGCGTCTCGACTTGAAACCATTTTCCGGCTTGGAGAATCTCCTGTACCGCAGGACCGGCATGGAACGCTTCGGCTTCCCGGCGAGATCGCCAGGCGAAAATGTCCGAAACCGCCTTGACCCATTCGAGGCGAGCCTGGGCGGTCGATTGCCAGGGATAACCCTCCGCCCAGGCGTGCCACCAGCGACCATAGAGGTATGCTGATGGACCGTCTTCGAATCCACTGTCATCAATCTCCTGATCATCCACCAATGTGTGGGGACGGGTGACGTTCGGGATGAGCAAAGAGGTCGTGACCGCCGCTGAGAAATCGGCTTCCGGAAGCGGCTCGGGAACGCGTTCGACTCCTTGTTCACGGATCCTGGCCGGCGAAAACTGTTCTGGCGGACCTTGGAGAATGGCATCCAGTTGCGTTCCGACGACATGAAGGAAGGATTCGTCTGACCGGCTGTAGTGTTCGGCGGCAAAAGGCAGCGCCAAGAGATGACGCGCCCGAGTCAAGGTGACGTAGAGGATGCGCTGTTTCCTTTGAAGAGGTGTATCCGGATCAAGGGAGTTCGTCGCATGGGGGCTTCCTGAACTCCAGATAAGGCGCACGCCCCCGTCAACATTCACAAGCCGGGGGTACTCCAGAGGGCTAGTCTGAATTGGCCTGGCTAATCCGACTGGAATGACGATATCCCATTCAAGACCCTTCGCGGATTGGCAGGTAATGAGTTGAATCTTTCCTTCGGTTGACTCAGGAGAACGCGTGTCCTCGTCCAACTCCTTAATTAACTCGTCCAGAAACTCCGGCAGATCTAGCCGTCGCTGATCGGCTTCCAACGCGCGCTGCCGAAGGAAACTGAGATCAGCGGGCGGCTCATCGACCGCGAGCAATCGCTGGCGCAGTTCGGTTGCCCGGATCACCTCTTGCAAGAGTCCGGCGAGGCTCCAACCGCTTCGTTCGTTTACCCTGGTTGCCAAGCGGCTCAGAACTTCGGAAGCCTCGACGAATTCGGCGGATTGAACCGCGCGACCTTCCACGCGCAGCGCGAGTTCGACATCGGATATCCCGAAAATCTCCCGGAGCACGCCTAACCGTTCGAAACGATCCCACGGGTAGAGCGCGGTATAGAGCAGTGCAATCGGCCAGGTAAACGCGGGCCTCGTACTCCAGCTTATCTGTTGGTTGTAATAGGTGTACTCCAGGCCCGCGCGCCGCAGAACTTGCACACATACATTCAACCAGGCGTGATGCGGTGCGAGCATGGCTACCTGACTCCAGGAGCCGATCCCCAGTCGATCTTTGCCGGTTTCCTTCAGCCAGTGAACGACTTGATTTACCTCATCCTCAAATCGCCCGGCGACATTTTTCAGTGAGTCGTCCGACGGCGTTTTCAATGGTAAAAGAATCGCGTGCCCTTCCAAGGCCGCCCGCGCCGGCACCAGGTCCGGAAAACTTTGACCCTCAGCCGAGCGGAAGATCTCATTGATTCCCTTGACGATCTCCCGGGCGCAGCGCTGGGTAACGGCGAGTTCGACCAGTTCACCACCTAGCCCTGAACGAAAAGCGTCGTTAATCGCGGTGTATTGATCGACTCCAGAGTGTTCATAAATAGCTTGCCGCGGATCACCAACAATACTGAACCGCCCCGGTTGAGGCGGCTCCCTGGCGCCCGGCCAGGAACCGTAAGGCGCGCCGGCGGGGCGAGTAATTTCCACCAGGATCTGAAACAGCTTTCCGGCCGTATCCTGGGCCTCATCTAACAGTACGGAGAATTCCTCTCCACGAATCTCATCAAGCAGCCCAGGTTTGTGAAGTAGTTCGCCTGCCAGGTTTACCTGGTCCGCAAAAGTTAACAATCCCTGCGCTCGACATTGCTGACGATAGCGGGCCGCCAGCAACCCTACGACATAGGCAGAAACCTCTTCGACCCAGGCGTAAAGCGGACCCATGGCCGCTTTGAAGGCCTCAATCAAGGGCCTGCTCGTCCCGGCGGCCCTCGGCAAGGGAACAAACTCGCGCATCGTGTTCAAGGCCAGGACCGTGCGCTGGGCACGTTCGATCGTGGCGCGACGGTTTGCTTTTGACTGGCCAGGAACAACGCAGCGCTCGAGCAGCGACAGATCCGGCAACGGGGGCGTTTCGTGCGAAGGCCGGGGCGTCGCATTCTCTGGATCGAACGTTCGCGCCAAATCGAGAATCTCCTGCCAGGTGCAAAATCGCAGCAGCTGACCGAGGAGCGGATCGTTTCTTTCCCAGCGCGACTCTTCCTGTTGGCAAAACTCCGCCCAGAGGGCGTCATCTGCGCGCTCTGTGACTACAGACAGTACTGGCGGGAGTCCCAACTCATTCTGGTACTGCCGCTCCAGCCGGACACAGAAGCTGTGGATCGTTCCAAAAAAAGCCTGCGCGAGCCCGGCAAACACTTGCTTATCGCCCGGGTGCCGATCCTGAAGAAGGCGGCCAAAAACCCGACGTTTGAACTCGCTGGCGGCGCTATTGGTGTAGGTGACGACAACGAGGCGAGCTAATCGATCGGGGTATCTTCGAGCGATGTTCACAATGCGCTCAACCACGGCCGTCGTTTTGCCAGCGCCCGCACAGGCCACAACCGAGAAATTCTGGTCAAGCTCCGTGACAAACCGGGTACGGCCGGCCTCATCAGACTGCTGTGCCGGGGACGTTTCGCTGATGGCGTCGCCCATCATCGCTGCTTTCCAGTATCTCGTGGAAGTCTGCGCCACCTTTCCCGCTTCTGTGCGAGCAGGCGTCTGTCCAATGGCAGGGTTGCGATCGGCAAATGCTCGGGACGTTCAAATCGATTGAGAGCATTGCCTCGCCGCCCAAAGCAGAGGGTCTCCTGGATGCGAACAAGCTCGTCATAGACGTCCTGGACTTCCGCGATCTTGAAGTCGGGGATTGTTTTCGCCTCGATTGGGGTCACAAGTTCCAGCTTGCTCCCGGCTGCGCCCAGCGAGTTCACCAGACTCGCATAACCGCAAAACTGCAGCAGACTTCGGTTCAGCACGCTGAACGTACTCTCCAACATTGACGACTTGAAATCGATGACCGTTACGACCGAGTTGGACAGAGCCGGCCGGTCACTGATCAGCAAATCAGCTCGTCCACGCAAATACAGTTTGCCGGGCGCGTCCACCGAAGTCATTTGATATTCGGACCTAACCCATCGTTCGGGATCGGCCGAGAGATTCTGCACAATCTGTTCCGCGATCCAAACAGCCTTGTGGAGAACCGATCTCCACCAGAGGCGACTCCCGCTGAGCGACTGTTCTTCGGATATCGCGACCGCAGCCGATTGGATCCTTTTTTTTAACTCTATTGCCGCGTCCTCGCGGCTGACAGACGAAAGAGAAAGCGCGTCAGCGAGTCGGACAAACTCTTGAGGACTGTCAAAGGCCTTTTCCAGAAGGCGGTGAACAAGCGTACCCAAGGCAAATTTTTGATTGCGAGCAAAGGCTTGGTCACGCTGCATTTCACATCGGAAAACACTTTTGAAAGCGAATGTGCCGGGAGTTTCGCGCACCAGCTGCAAGTCGGTAGGCTTCCACGCTCGTTTCGGCAACAGTGCAGTCTCAAAATTCAGGAAATAGTCGTCGAACGGCTGGTCAGGATCGATCCGGCTGAGATGGATCTTTCTCAAACGCTGGATGGAAGGCGCCGGAACTAAAGGCGCGGGCGGTTTTGGGGCGAAGCATAACAGCTCCGGTTTTAGAGTCAGGTCACAAAAGGTGACCCAATTGCTTGGAACAAGTTTTTCTCCTTTCTCATTGGATTGGTACCAGCTAAGAAGGACTTCTTGCCGGGCGTGGTAGATCAGGTGCAAGACGCGCTCCTCGTACAGCCGGCGTTCTTCGTTCGTCGTGAGTATGAGCCGGTTTTTCAAAGCCTTCTTGGCAGCATCACGCAGAATCGGATTTTCGAGCGGAACGGCTGGCCAACAGTCGGCGTGTGAATCAGCCAGGACGAGATAATCGCAGGTACAGCCGAAATGCCGGCTGCCGGTAGTCACTACCACGTTGGCGTAGCGTGACACAGTTCCGGTTTGCGAAACCGGCGGTGTTGACAACAAGTCGCGAACAAATTGGAAAAACAAGGATGCCGGTATTGTTCCTCCCTGCAAGAGAGAGCCCACCTCGTCCCAAGGAACCGCGGATTGCACATCGACCAGGTTGTACTGCCCCATTTCCTCAGGCCAGCGCGAGAGGAAGGTGGTTAGTTCCCGGCGGACCCGTTGCCAAAGTTGGACCAGTTCATCCCACGAACCGGCTTCCGGCGCCGCTGGAAGCGCTTCGAAAAGTTGGGGGACATATTCTGGCAGCCCAGGCAAGCTAACCAGGAACTTGATTTCGCGGGTTTGATGGGTTTCAAATCCAAGGAAAATTGCATCACGGATCCGCCCAAAAAGATTTGGGTTCCGCAGACAACGGCGAAGGATGGCGAGGAAAACTTCGATGGTGCGTTCTTCGGTCAGGAATCGAGTAACCAGCCCGGTTAACTCCCCTTGGGCGGACGGCTGCACCGGTTCACGGACATCGTCAGTCACGGCGATATCCCGGGAAACCAGTTCACGGATAATGGCGGGACCTGTCAGCGAGTTCTCCGGAACCGCTATGACTATCTTACTCACGCCTTTGGCGAGGATTCCGGCAACATATTCGACAATCGCAGTAATCTGATCAGACCAGGTTGCCGAGCGAAGAAGCCTTGGAGTTGCGATGTCTTGAGGAGCCGCCCCATTCCACGCTTCGACGAAAGATTCGAACGGACGTGCTGTCGAACCGGCTGGACAGATTTCCGGTTCCACACCGAGCTGATTTTCCAGCAGTTCGATCCAGTCAAAATTAGGCGATTCCGCTGACAACGGTTGATGGACCCAAATCCGACCGTCGCTTACTCCGCGGAGCGCCGCGAGCAGTAGTTCCGTTTCGTGCCGGGCGATCGCATCGAACCCATAGAATCCAATCGCTTCGCTTCTTTTGGACCTCGACAGGCGCTTCAATTTCCGGTCGGTACGCGGCCGCCAAAGATCTGACTCTACCAGTCGAGTAAGCAACGGCGAACTGGGCAGGCCGAGCAGGTGGAAGGCGGCTTGGGCACCAAATTCGTCCAACCAACCGGAAGCGGCGAGATCATCCAGCGCTTCCAGAAGCGCATTTCCGCGTCGAGAAAGATTTTGCGTCTGGCCGGAAGTCAGCGCTGCGTCGACGAGAAGTCGAAGCGTTTCCCTCCCGAAAACCGGGCTCGGCAACCTGGCCAGGCGGCAGAGCCGCTGCCGAAGACCGCGGCAGCTCATGAACTGAATACCGAAGAGGGCCAAGCCGGATTGAAGCGCTTTTTCCCTGATCCACGCTGACTGCGAAAAGGAATTGGTAACAAACCAGGTCTGACCGCCGGCGCAAGCAGCCAGGGACCGCCGGCGGAGCCATTCGCCCAGACCGCTCTCCCAGGCGTCAGCGGCATGGCTATAGAGGTGGAGCCGGGGCATCGGGGAGGAGTTGCAGGAGTTCAGGAATTCGCGGTGCCATGATCACGATCCAAACAGCGCCGGCATCTTGCCGGTTTAAAAAGCCGACAAGCTGGAAGCTTATCCTACGAATCATCGACCACCCCTGACTCATCCCCATTACCCCGCCAGATACTGTTCGGTCAGTGCCGCAACCTTTTTTCGATGCGTTTGGTACACTTCCCAAAAATCTGCGCGACTCGCAAACCCAACGCGGTGAGCCAGCACCTGTTGATCATGCTCGGCAGCGGGAAGAACCGAAACCGAGGTGTTATCCACCCGGCGCAGCGCCGATTCAATCTTCCGAAAGAACCGGTACGCCGCGGCAAGACTTTCCCGGTCCTGGTCAGGCAGGATTGAGTCGAAAGTTGCCAGCGCGGTTAAGGTCCCGGGCTCTCGCTTACCTTCCCGCATTTGCAGATATTGGGTGATAAATTCAATCGCCATCAAGCCGCCCGAACCGGTCTTGAAATTTCGTTCAGGCATGGACTTCGAGCGCTCTTGCACGACTCGTTGGTACATGCGGTAAATCCCGCGCTTCAGCTCCGGGTCCGGCGCATGGCGTCTCCAACAGTCGTTGAGAGACTGAGCAACGAGTTCTTCTTCCGGCCCGGTTACCACGCGCGCTTTGGTGAGAGCCTGGATTTCCCACAGCTGGGCGCGCCCTTCAAAATACTGCTGATAACTCGGCGCCGAGACGACCAGCGGACCGGATTCACCCTCCGGCCGGAGACGCAGATCGATGGGAAAAACCCGGCCTTCGGCCGTTTTCCGGCTCATTAACGAAACCAACTGCTCTGCTCGCGCCGGGTCCTGTCCGATGAAAACCAGATCGAGATCGGCACCATACATCAGTTCGCTCCCGCCGAATTTGCCGAGAGCTACAATCGTCAGGTCAGCGATTTTGAGTTGCTCCAAAGCAAACTCGAGACTCGCTTCGGCTAGTTCGGTCATCTCGCTCTGCAGTTCTTCGAGCGACGCGAAACCGAGCACATCGCGCAAGAGAATGCGGATCACCTCAGCCCGTCGAAAAAAACGCATCCAGTTCGCTAAATCCAGATCCTCGACTGGCTCCCGAAGACCTTTCGCAAAGTCGACCTTTCTCAATCGCACATTGAGATTTCGGTCACGAGCAATTTCCTCAATCAATTGCGGGCGCCGAATGACAGTATCGGAAAAAACCGCGCTTGCATCGAAGAGTCGGAGCAGCAGTTCGAGAAGCCGGGGGTTGGCCAGCAACGTCTCAAACAGCAAGCCACGAATTCCGTAGGCATCGACAAAGCGGACAAACCGATTCAGTGCGGCGTCAGCATCGGCACACCGTCGCAACCAACTCAGGAGTTCGGGTTCGAGCTTGGTGTAAAGCCGACGAGTCCGCGGAGCTATATGCACGTTGCTCGGACCCTCTCGCAACCGGTCCAGGCTTTTTTCGGCATTCTCCTTGTCCGCGAAGAACTGCAAATCGCGGTTGGTTAATTTTGTGTTGCTCTGGGTTGCCAGCAGATTTTCAAAAACGCGGCGAACCTCGCCGGTGTGTTCCGCCACCGCGCGATCGAACGTGCCGAGATCGGAAAAGTGGAGACTAGCGGCAATCAGCCGCCGGCTCTCCGGAGCAGCCGGCAGCGTGTGGATCTGCTGCTCATTGATCATCTGAAGACGATGCTCAACCGCACGTAAGAAAATATAGGCTTTCCGCAGAACTTCCGCGGCCGATGCCGGTAATAGCTCGAGCTCCGCCAGGGCGCGCAAAGCCTTCAACGTATTCCGTTCCTGGAGAAAAGCATGCCGCGCACCGTGTAAGAGCTGCAGGGCTTGCACAATGAACTCGATTTCGCGGATACCGCCGTAACCCAGTTTGACGTTGCGATGGAGATCTTCGTGCCTGACCAAGTCGCGTTCGATTCGCAACTTCAGATCGGCAACTTCCTCGACTAGATCAGCGGAAACCGTTCTCGGAAAAATAAACGGCTGCAGGCGATGATTGAATTCATAAAGCAGCTCTTGATCACCGGCGATTCCGCGCGCTTTGATCAAGGCCATGCGCTCCCACGTTTCGCCGTAGCCCGCGTAATAGTTTTCCATGCTGGGAAAGGAACGCACCAGCGGACCGGTGCTCCCTTCCGGCCGCAATCGTAAATCGATGCGAAATAATGGGTCGCCTTTCGCGCAGAAGATCTCGACGGTGCGCTCAGCTAAACGGGTAAAGAATTCGTGGTAAGAAAAGCGCGGATTGACCCAGCCATCCTGGCCATAGAAAAAGATCAGATCGATATCTGAGCTATAGTTTAACTCGAAGCCGCCAAATTTGCCCATGGCCAGGATACCGAACCCGCTCTCCGGAGTCCCCCAGCTACTGGTCAATTTATCAAGACACGTCTGATAAACCTCCGTCACGCACTTTTCCGCGACAACGGTGATGTCCCGCGTGCTTTCCGCGAAATCGGCCATCCCAGCAAATTCGCGGAATGCAATCCGAAGCATTTCCTGAGACTTCCACGCACGGAGACGGAGGCAATCCGGATCCTGGCCAAGCTCCCAATCTCGCGCCGCCCGGCCATCATCTCGTGGATTGGACACATCCGGAGAGGTCAGCCACTCGAAAAGTTCGGGCCTTTTGAGAATTTTCTCGAGCGACACCGGTGAAAAAGCCAGGAATTCGAGTACGCGCGACCCACCATCGGTCAGGCGCGTGAACAGCTCTGGCAAGTCGGAGCGAACTGCCTGGAGTTCCGCTAAAACCCGTTCGGCGTCCGCCGGATCCACACAATGCTCAATCAACGGTTTCTTCCAGGAATCGTCGGCCAGCATGGTTGGAGCATAAAGTGAGTGGGAGCATTTGTCGTGTGTGAGCAGTTCCACGCGTACCTTCTGCTTGTCCATCGGCTGTTTTGTCTCTAGATGTTAGGCCTACCCCGGTTTGTCCTGTGAAACGCCTCGTTCGAGTGGTCTTAATTGTGTTTGGTTCCCTTCTCGGAGTGTTCGGCTTATCGCTCCTGGCCATTAATCTGTATGTCCAGTCGCCTGGAACACAGTTGAAGATCCGAGAAGCAGTCAGTGCCAGTCTCGATTTACCCATCAGCGTTTTTCGGATTTCCTTTACCCCCTGGGGCGGCTTTCTTTTCCAGGACGTCATCATTGGCAATCCCGCTGCCCAATTTCCTTTGGCGCGCGCCGAACGATTGACCGTCGCCTGCGATTTCCTGCCTTTTTTCCATCGCCGGGTCTCGATCAAGAAAATCCTTCTGCAGCGGGTTGACCTGAATATTCCCGTTTCGTCTCCGGACGTTTTGGCCGATTCCGATGAGGAGACCGGACAACAAAGCACACCGGCGCCGGCCGCCGGCCCGCCGGTCGCGAATCGTCCAGCTTCTCCGTCCACCCCTGGGCCACAAAGGTACGCACATGGGCATGAGCGTTGGGTGCCGCTGCCTCACCATTTCTGGTTGGAAATCCGGAAAATCCAGATGATTGACAGCAGTGTTCACCTCATCACTCCCGACGGCGCGACTGTCCTGAACATGCGCGGAGTAGAATGTGCCGTGAACTTTGAGAAGGGCGATTTTCGCGGCAAATTGCGCACGGACGCCGCGATACTGGAAGATTCTCTGGCTCTCGAAGACATCGCATCACCGATCTCCTCTCGAGGCGGTAAGCTGCAGCTCGAGCAGATCAGTGGGGTACTGTCCGGAGGTCAGTTACACGGGAACTTCAGCATCGATTTAAATAACCCGGATTTTCCCTATCATTTGAACGTTCAAATCGAGGGCGTGAATCTCAACGAAATGGCAAGCCGCGCCGGCGGAGTTCTAGATCGCGCACACGGCACCTTGGAAGGCACTTTTGAGATGAACGGTTCTGGCGCCGACAACACGGAAACGTCCGGTAACGGCTTTCTGGCATTGAAGACCGGTTACGTCGACCAGTATCCCTTGTTGCAAGAGATCGGCAAATGGACACAGATCGATGAACTGCGCAGACTGGAACTGGAGGAGGCAGACTCCCACTTTCGAGTTGTCGGAGCGACGGTGAAAGTCGATTCGCTGCGCCTGGTCTCGAAAAATTGCCGAGTCGATCTTTGGGGCAGGGTCGAGAATGCGCGGAATCTGGCTTTGAACGGCCGCTTAACGATTAGCCCCTTTTTGAGTCAGAAGATCCCCAGTGAACTCGAGGATAATTTCGTGACAGCTCCGGATGGTCGTAGCCGGATCCTTGACTTCCAGGTCAGTGGCCCGGTTCTGCGACCACAGACCAATCTGTTTGACCGTTTGATCGGTGACCGCCGGCGCTTGTTGCGGCGCCTCATTCGCGGTGATCGACGCGACCACAACCGCAATCAGGACTCCAGCAAGTTCTCCGCTTCTCGGCAGACCACTCAGAGCTGATGAGAGTCATCGCCGGCTCGGCCCGAGGCACTGTACTGCAAATACCGGCCTACGATCTGCGTCCCACGATGGACAAGACGCGCAGCGCAGTCTTCTCCGCCCTGGGCGAACGAATCCCCGGCGCCCGCGTTCTCGATCTGTTCGCCGGATCGGGCGGCTTCGGGATCGAAGCGCTGAGCCGGGGTGCCGCCTCGGCCACCTTCGTTGACCACCATTTTCGCTCCGTGCAGACTATCCGACAAAATCTGGAGAAGACTCGTCTGCACGGCGCGATTTTTCGACAGGATGCCTTGCGTTTTCTGGAGCAATCCGAAGCTCGATTTGACCTGATTTTTGCCGACCCGCCTTATGCAAAGCGTCCGCAAGACCGGAATTTTGCGATCGAGTTATTGAACGCCCGGCATCTGGGGCGGGCGCTGACCGAAAACGGGTTATTCATTCTCGAGCGATCGGATCAAGCACCCATTAGCGCAGGTTGGCAGATTCTTCGGTCCAAACGCTACGGCGATACGGAGGTCTTGTTTCTGGCGCGGGCGTAACGCGCCCCGAGAGATCAATCGCAAATGTTGCTCGCGCTTTACAATCTCCTTCTCCCCTTCGCGCTGCTCGGTGCGTTTCCTTTCTATTTACGGCGGATGCTCAAGCGGGGTGGTTACGCGCGGAATTTTGTTCAGCGCTTTGGTCTCTATTCCCGGCGGTTGCGCTCCCATCTCGCAAACGGAGACTGGATCTGGATCCGGGCGGTCAGCGTGGGCGAAATCCTGCAGGCACTCGATCTTGCGGCAACTCTCCGGGCGCTGCGCCCGAGCTTACAATTCGTCGTTTCGACCACCACGTCGACTGGTTACGCGCTGGGAAAACAAAGGGCCGATCAGTCCTTTATGGAGATCGTTTACAGCCCGCTCGATTTCTATCCAATCGTTTCGTACGTGCTTCGGTTAGCCAAGCCGCGAGCAGTCGTCCTGATCGACTCCGATCTCTGGCCCAGTTTTTTGGCACTCGCGAGCAAACGGAAAGCGCCGGTCTACGTTGCTAACGCCCGCCTCTCACCTCGATCGGAGCAGCGTTACCGCAAACTCAGCTGGATTGCTCACAAGTTTTTCTGGGACAGGCTCACATTGCTCTGTGCACAAGACCAGGCTGATGCACGCCGCTGGCAAACGCTCGGATTAAAGGAAAATCAGGTTTGGGTAACTGGCAGTTTGAAATACGACACAGCAAAAGATGCTGCAATCGAGCGGTCATCCGACTACGCTAAATGGCTGGCGGTGCGCGGTTTTGATCCCGGCCGGCCAATCCTGTTGGGCGGCAGCCTTCATCACGGTGAGGAAGACATGCTCTGCGATTGTTACCAGAGTTTGCTACCTCAATTCCCTGCCCTGTTTCTTGTGCTGGCGCCGCGGCATGCGGAACGAACCCCGGAAATTGAGGAACTCCTGCGCCGCCGTGGTTTGTCGTATGCGTTACGGTTGGACGGCAAGCTGCTCCCGGAAACCGGCGTCCTTGTCCTCAACTCGACTGGCGAATTGAGGGACTGGTACCAGACCGCGCAGGTCGTTGTCATGGGCAAAAGCTTCCGCAGCAAGGGCGGCCAAAATCCGGTCGAACCGATCCTGGCCGGCAAGCCGGTAGTTTGCGGACCGCACATGGAAAACTTTGCGCACCTGATGACAGAACTTCGCGAGGCCGACGCCGTCGTGCAGGTACCCAACGAGCTGGACCTGGCCCCGGCTGTCGCCTCATTGCTGGCAAATCCCGGCCGGGCTCAGGAACTCGTCCAGAATGCCCGCCGAGTTCTGGATCAGCATCGCGGAGCGATCGAACGCACGGCGAGAATTGTGTTAGGCGGAAGGAAGCCGCCGGCGCCTCGGGGCGAACGCAGTAAATCAACAAGCGATCGTCCACCAATAACCGAATAGATCGCGCGCCGCTGCGTCCATTTGAATATGAAAAGAACATTGCTCGCAATTATCCTAGTCGGATCAGTTCTCGGGACCTGCCTGACTGCGTTTGCCGATGAGGATCGGCGAGATCACGATTGGAATGACGGGTACTGGCATCATAATCACTACGGATATTGGCATGGTGAGCGGGGCTACTGGCATCGCCATCATCATCACCATGAATTCCTCCGAGTTGGCCCGGTCACCATAGAAAAGAGTCACTAAGCATCGGCCCGACCGCAAGCCATCTGCGTTAAATCGCAAACCGCAATCCTCCCCGGGGCGCATGACGATCGTCATGCGCCTTGGGAGGATCATCATACGGCGCGGCTGAGGGGATCATGAGGATTTCGCTCGCGGCCGTTCTCCTCAAATTTATACCTTCAGGGTCAAATTCCTCCTGTAACAAGGGGTCTTTCCCTGCGCTCAAATGTGACTCACCTGCGCCAGCGCCAAAAGGAGAGAGAGCGTCGCAAAGACAACCATAACTCGTTCCGCGCGCCGGCCTTCGCGGGGGCATCACCTCGCCTCCATTTTTCGAATTCTCGCCGAATCCGCGCCAGCTCATTGCGGTGCTGATTCCATGGCCATCGCATTGTGATCACATCTGACGAGCGATGCAGCAGGAAATTCAAAAAAACCGGATGCCGCGTGAGAATAGATCTCGGCAAACTGCAAGCGTTGGCAATCGGCCATTTGAACCCAGAACCGATGGCCCGAACTTTGTCCTTGCGTGCGGATATCACCATGTCACCTTACGGGCTCCCAATTTTGACCCTATCGTCCAGTGGCCTAGGACACCGCCCTTTCACGGCGGTAACACGGGTTCGAATCCCGTTAGGGTCGCCAACTATCTAAGTTGCTTTTTTAAAAGGACTTATGATCAGACCCTCCGGAGGAATTCGGGCAAGTACTTACAAAAGTGCTTACAGATCCGTCTAGGGCCGCCTTTGGTCGCCAATATTCGCCAGAAGGAGAAAAACGATGCCTCGGCCTCGACAGCGAGGAAATGCACCAGCTCTAAATCGTGCTCGGGAAAAAGGCCCGACCAACGCACCCGGCTTGCGCTCGCCCATGGTGTCGGAAGCTAAAATTCTTAATTAGCCTCCATTAATTCCGAAATAGGCACATCATGCCATAGCTGGCGCGATTGCAGTATTTCTCACCGCGTGCTCTTCAATTACTGAATGGGGATATAAAATGCCAACGAGCAGGTCGAAATATTGTTTGCCGCACCCACTCGTCCGTTCAAACAGATCGGGATAGTGTCGGCCTTGGGCGGCGCGTTTTCGTCCGACTTGGCGATGTACAAGAAGCTTAGGAAAGCTGCGGCTGACCTCGGTGCAAATGCGGTGATCGTCACTGGTCAATCGCAAGGAATAATGACGGCGCCAGGGGCTCAAACCACGATCGGTTCAGCAAATACCGTCGGTTCGATAACACCGATGGGTCGTTATAGGGCTTCTGTAAACGCAAACACGACCTCGACAGCAACCACAGTCGGTATGCCCGCGATGACCTTTTCCTACCCGAAGAATCAAGGCATTGCGATTAGGTACACTGATCGGGTGAGTCCGCCTTTCACGGCGGCAATTTCTCGAGGGAAAGACGAAATATTACCGCAGCTTCGAACAGAAGATCGTCCCGCGCCGTCTTTTCGGCTGAGTGAACTCAGCGAGACCTGACCCCATCTCCTTTCCTGGTCGTGCAGCGTCTGGCGCGATTTGGCTGGCAACAGGGTCTCATCTTCACCGATTGTCCAGTGGCTCCTTTAGTGTATTGGACGTCGCTGGCTAACTGCAGCCTCAAACGTGTATCGATGAAACAGGTGAAAAAATGGCAGCAGTTTGAGACTCTGACGGCAGATATTCAGCGAAAGCTGGCGCCAGACGCAAAGATCACGCCCAAAGCGCGCGTCAGGGGCAAAGACTCGGGCGCGGCGCGAGAAATCGACATTCTCGTCGAGTCCAAAGTTGGTCAATTTGAGTTGCGTGTTGGCATCGACTGCAAGGACTATAAAAATCCTGTAGACGTTGGCGAAGTTGGAGCTGTCGTCGAGCTTTTCAAAGATACACGCATGAACAAAGGAGCCATCGTCGCAGCATCCGGATTTTCTGGAGCTGCTAAGACAATGGCGGAGAGTAATGGGATTGAGCTTTATAAACTTGTCGACACGGGCGAGCACGCGTGGCGATCATTTGTGACAGGAAGCGTCCTGGTCCATTACGTTGCTTTGTCGGCTTTTCAGCCAAATCTGACAATCGTAGGAACTCCCGCAAAACCAGCGGTCGTCCGGTTTCAATCATCGGAGATACACCTTATTCAACTCTACCATGCGGACGGTACACTTCTTGGCTGCATTCAGAACCTAATCGCCGAAGCCTGGGAGCGTGGGTTGATACCGAAGTGCGGCGGACAGCACGAGATAGCATCGTTGACCCGCGAACCGTCCTTCGTTGAAACAGACGGGCAGCTTTACCCAGTGTCTTGCGCTCCAATTCTTACTGTGGAAGAGAAATATTTCCTCGGGGATATACCCATCCACAATGTTCAAGGGCTTCAAGATCAGCGGACCGGTCGGGTTTTATTCGGCTCGATAGCAGTGCCCCCTCTTACAATTGCCGAAATTCGCAAGAATATGCGGGAGGTTGTTTCCCCGGATCAGCTCCCTGTGAAGCCACTTCTTACCTACGAGGCGCTTGGTTCCATACCCATGATAGTTTTGCAGTCAGTCTCGACGTAAATTGTTATCCAACGGTGCTAAGCATCAAGTTCAAGCGGCGCACCGTTAACAGCTCCGCAATGAAGCAGTTTTACCCTTCAACCGCACACGTTGCGCGAGCTTAGCCGCTTCGTCTCAGATTCGGCAACCACTCCTCGGCAGCTCGCCGCGCTTCCCTGGCCTTGCGTTCAGCTATGCCATCACCATAGGCATTTTCGCTGAATCTCCTTGATACATCTCTGCCGTTCTCTTTCCAGTACGCTTCCCAAAACCAGTCAATAGCGTCCCGACCTTCCTGGAGCTGCGTCTAATGCCATAATTCCTTTTCGCTTTTCGAGCCATCGATTCCCAACGAAAATTACCGCGAGGATTCCTGATGCCACGCTCAAAAAGCTTCGATTACTACATGGATGGAATTGATTGGTCCCACGGCCACGGCTACCGGATCCCAATACCTACGTCGACGCTACCGGAGCCAAGCACATCTACCATCAGACTTTTTCGACCCGGAAACTTGGGCTGGACATGATTGCAGCTAAGCGTCTAGCCATGGCCGAACGCGACCGGCTCATACAAGTTCTAGGCGCCGCGCCTCCGAAAAAGAAGAAGGCTCGGCGGCGCTCCAAGCCCAAGAGGCGCGTGGGAGTTTACACGGCTGAATTACTGGCCTACCGGAAAACCTAACTGTATTGAGTGGCTTACTGGCGAGCGAATGGCAAAACCGAGCGCAAGTATTTTTGCAATTACGTCTCTTAGGCTCAGATCTAACCAAGCAGAAAGCGATCGAAGCACGGCGAGAAGCGGAGCGGCGCTTTCCCTCTCCGGCACCGAGCTGGTCAGATTCGTGATTCGGGCTAATCAGATTGTGCCAGTCGCGTCTTGACCCGATTCGAACGTGAAGACAAAGCGAGTAAGCTGCTATTATTCCCACTTGATCCGGCTCGTCAGCACAATCGCTCAGACTCCAAGGCTGATTTCAGGTGACATGACCCCGGAACGGGACAGGTCCTAAATGTAGTTCTGCTGGTTGGTATGGGACTAGTGGACTGGTAGCTAATTGTTATTACAAGGTGGCGTCCAGACTTATCCATAATCGCCCCGGTCCGGCGTGCTGCGAGAATGCCTGGGACAGGTACGCGACGTCTCAGCAGCGCGCCGGACCGGAAAAAGGCGATTGTGGGTAAGTCGCGCATTGAAGCCGCCCGGCTCCGAAGCCGAAGGTTTGTCTTTGTGGGGCTTCTCTGGCTGCTGGGCAGCGAATCGATCCGGCGTCAGATAGCTCAAGGCGCTATGGGGTCGTCGTTGATTGTACTCCACCCGCCAAGCCTCGATGATGACCCGGGCTTCGGCCAGTGAAACGAAGATTTCGCGATTCAGACACTCGTCGCGAAACTTATCATGGAAGCTTTCGATGTAGGGTTGTTCCCACGGGGCGCCGGGCTAGAAATAGAGGGTTCTAATCTCTTTGGTACTCATCCAGTCGCGAATAGCCCCGGCGACGAACTCCGAACCGTTGTCACTGCGGATGTGCTGAGGTAACCCGTATTGCTCGATAGCTTCTTCGATTACGGCGATCGCGTCGATGGCCCGAATGGAGCGCCGGGGCTCAATCGCAAGGCTTTGTTTGGTGAACTCATCGATCAAGGTCAGAATGCGTAAGGCTCTGCCGTTTCCCAGCTGGTCATGGATGATATCCCAGCTCCAGACATAATTAGCCTGCTTGGCTCTCTGACGCTGGGCCATCGCGGTTCCCAGCCGCCTGGTCCGGCGCGCTTCATCGACTTCCATCCCTCCGTATTTTCGTTTCCAGCCATAATAGGATTGCTCGCTGACATTGTGCTTGGCACACGTCGCTCTCACCGTTCCGGCCTGGCCTTCTTTCAGTATCCCGATGATTTGCTCTGCGCTAAATCGACTTCGCTTCATTCGTTCTGCTTCCTTTTGATGGAGCAGAACTACAGTTTTCAATCGTCCACTTTTTGGGGTTCAGGCCACTACCGCTCTTCCGGCGGCTTCCCCACGGGAATCGCACCAAGCTGCGTCATCATGCTCAGGCCATCCATTAGGATTCGACTCTCCGCCATCTTGCCCGCCATCAGCCGATCGACGACCATACCTTTCACGGTTATCTGCTTGCCTGTGGCAGGAACGCCGAAGAATTCGCCGCGATGAGTGCCATGCCAGGTAAAGCGGCTAAATACCTTTTCCCCTTCTGCTACCATCTCCTCGATCACCCAACGGATGTCGGGAAAGGCGGTGCGAAACGCACCAATCACCTGTTTAAGACCTTCGCGCCCCTGCTGCTGGCCAGGAAGAGGCTCGAGTTCCACGAAATCAGCGGCCACGAGATCGTCCGCCCGCTCAAGTTGACCTTGATTGATGACTTCCTCAACAAAACTGGCGATCACTGCTTTGTTCTCCGTTGCTGCCATGGAATTCCCTTTTTCAGCGAACTTCTGCAACTCAGTCAATCGTGTAGTTGGCTAGACGGATTCGATTAGAGTCGGATTCGCTGTAACGCTGGTATGTGACAACGCGTCTCAGGCGATCGAAGCGAATCTGGCCGATCTCTTGATGCTTGGCAGACGCTTTCTGCCATTGCCCACCCGGGAGGTACCGCCCAACTGGGCCAAGCAAGTTTGAATATCGTCGCAAGAGCTGGGCTCTTCGAAGCGCGAGAATGCTTTGTTTAGGGGAAGGGCGGCTGAGGAGCGATCGAGTGATCCCCGTTGTCGGTGACCTTCGAACCGCCGATTACCACCGTGAAAAAACCACTAGCGCTGCTGAACTCGCCGCCGCTAACGCTGGCCCCGAAGCCACTGGCGGTATTGAGCCCGCCCCCGCTGACGCTGGTGTCAGTATTGCTGGCAGTGTTCTCCGCGCCGCCGCTGATGCTGGCCGAGTTGCCGCTGGCGGTGTTCAGACTGCCGCCGCTGACGCTGGCTGAGGTGCCGCTAGCGGTGTTCTGCGAGCCGCCGCTGACGCTGGCCTGGCGGCCGCTGGCGGTGTTCTGCGAGCCGCCACTGACGCTGCCGTAGACTTGGCTGGCGGTGTTCTCCGAGCCGCCGCTGATGCTGGTCGCCTCATTGCTGATGGTATTACGATCCCCTGCAACAAGGCCTCCGAAAGCAGTCTTGGTAAACCGATTATAGCGCCCAATGACCAGGTTGTGCGACCCGCCGCGTTCGCCGGGATTCAGGGGGACCGTCGGAATTATTTCGTCATAGCCAATGATCAAGTTGCCCAGCCCGAGGGGATTGCCATTGTCGTCGGTCGTGCCCGAGCCGCTGACGATGTGAATGTTCGCGCCGCTAATAGTGATATTCGGCCCTGCCACGCCGCTCTCCGGGTTGGGATCGACGCTAACAAAAGAGCCAAGCAGTAGCGCGTGATTGGATTTGACAGCGGCTAACTGGTTCTGCAGCGAAGAGACTTGTGTTTTCAGGGCCGCCACCTCCGCTTTCAAAGCCGGAAGTTCTCTTAACAAGCCTTTAAGGCTTGTTAGCTCTTGAGGAGTTGGCGACTCTGAACGGATGCCTTGGGCATGCGCTACGGAGCCAACCGTCTGGGCAGCCAAAGAAAGCACTGTTGAAACAAGGCAGCAGTGGATTCGATGCATCTTCGGTTTCCTTTGTAGGGGATTCCCCTTGGGAAAAGGGACGTTTCGCAAGAGGGGCTCGGAGAGGGGCGGGAAGTACAGGACGCAAGGCTTCATCGTGAGGACGGCATTGAAGTTTAGGGCCGACCTCCCAAACGACGCCCAGGCTCTTCTCCGCGTCTATACTCCTTTGGGGTGGGGCGCCGGTCGATCCCAGGCTTTATCGGGTGGCCCCCGCCTTCGGGTTCGGGACTCTTCGCGGAACATCTTGAGCAATGGAAGCTCGGGAATCACATCTTTGGCCGAGGGTGATTTTTTATCCGCAAAGGACGACCATATCGCCTTTAAGGCCATCAACGCCCGGCTTGAAACCGTCGATACCGCGCCGAGCTACCGAGAAGCATTCAGGAGGCGACGATGTCTCATTCCGGCTGACAGCTTCTATCAATGGAAGAAGATTCCGGGCGGTAAGATTCCGTATGCGGTCGGGATGAAAGATGATTCGCCGTTCGTGTTTGCCGGGCTTTGGGAGGCTTGGAAAGATCCGTCAACCGACAAATGGCTGCACACCTGCACGTTCATCAACGGCGAACCGAACGAGCTAGTAGCCGAAGTGCATACCCGAATGCCGGTGATCTTGGCCGAGGAACATCACGCGCAATCGTTGGGCGAAGTCCAGGACGGCGACCTCAAAGAATTGCTGAAGCCATTCCCAGCGGACCGCATGAAGATGTGGCCCACCAGCTCGCGAGTGAACAGTCCGGATAACCACGAAGAAGGGGTCCTAAAGCCCATCTAGCCAGGGGCGAGCGCAGTGGAATCGGAATCCTTTAACTATCTCTCGGTCCTGCTCGCGATTGTCCTCGGACTGGCGATTACGCAATTACGCAGGTCCTGCAAGGCTTGCGGGGGCTGATCCTGACCAGGGCGAAGGTGAAGCTCTACCTCCCGACCCTGATCTGGGCCGGGCTAGTGCTCCTCATCGCCATTCAGGCGTGGTGGGCGAGTTTCAGCATGCACATGCGCGCCCATTGGACCTTCCTGGCACTCCTCGTAATCGTGCTGCAGGCGATCAGCGTGTACATGAGCGCGGCGCTGGTTCTGCCGGACGTCACCGGGGACGCCATCGTCGATCTGCGGGACCACTATTTCGCGCATAGAAGCTGGTTCTTTGGTGCCTTGCTCGCGACCGTCGTATTTAGTGCGGCGAAGGATCTCGCTCTGGAGGGGCATCTGGCCGATCGCATGAACTTAGCGTATCACATGATCTTTGGCGTTTTGTCGATTACGGGCGCGATCACGCGACGAGAGTGGTTTCACAAGCTGATGACACTCGCTTTTGTTTTACTGTTCTTCCTCTACATCACCTTGCTGTTCGCGCGTCTGTATCCTGCAATGTCAGTCCGGTTGCACAATTACGCGGAGGTCAGGGCTTATCTGGACAAGGAGCACGCCGATTGGCTCCGGGCTTTGACACCGATGGAGGCGCTCTTGATCGAAGGGCTTGAACCTCCCCAGAACCGTCGGCGCGGTGACGATTTCCGTGCCATCGAGTATATTCAGCGGGAAGATCCCGAGCTCGAGCGTCGAAGGCTAGCGAGCCTTCTGGGAGAGATCCAATCCAGGCTCAATCTGCGTTGAAATACAAGGGCTGGCATCAAGGCTCGAGAGCACTCAACCAAGCACGTCGTCAAGTGGAACGGCCAAAAAACACGAGTGGCCTTGAGCGATGATCTGACATGGGCACTCGCTTACATAACTACAAGGAAGTCAGAGAATACCTCGAAAAACTGCACCCGAACTGGCTCCGGGTTTTTACGCCGCAGCACATCAACGCGCCAGCCGACCGTTGGCCGCAGAAGGTGTGGGCTGTCTCATCCGTCAATGCCGCGATGCAGAACTACGTCGGCGTCCAGGAGCATCAGACCAGGCCGAACCCGGCGCTCGCGGTTGTCCACGGCCAGGTGGCTCTGCTTCTGCGCTACGACGTGCCGACCTACTATGTTTCCCGGGAACTTCTGGCTGCCGTGCTTCGGACGGAGCTTCCCGATGACATGGTCTTCGAGGCAATTGCGTCCCCGTTTGATGCCGTGGTCTTTATGCTGCCGAAAGGAACCGTGCGTCACCCGAGCGACGGCGAGTGTCCGTTCTGGTCCTCTCACGAACCAGCAAAGGACCAACTTTATCGCTTCCAATCCCCGAGCTGGTTTCAAGCTCACGGCTGAACAGGACACAGTGCTGGTGACCACCTACATGCCGGAAGCGTCGCTGAGCATTAACCTATTTTAAGAGTGTTCCGCTGATTCCGGGCGCAACCATCAAAGCATCAAACAAGCATTTCAGCAGGCCAGCTCGGCCCCATTCAGTCTGATCGTCAACGACGAACTGGCCGATAATGAAGGAGGGACCGATCTCTCGGCTGAGGATTTCGTCGACAAGCTCTGGCTGCTTTCGATTACCCTGCTTCTGATCATGGTTTCCGGCGAGAAGGAAAATGCCTAAAACTTTTCTCGCACCAAGTAAATCCTGGGCCCCGTGTCACCGGAGTCGTGCTGCATACGCAAAAAGTGTCCACGGTACTTGAAATCGATTCTGTCTTTGGCACCCATAAGATACACTAAGCGCACCGTGTGAAATCCCGGTCCCGAGCCCCAAAGGCCTTCGGTCTCAAATTTGTTTTTCCATCGGAAACAGAGATACTTTGAAAGTGAGCGTAGGAACTCTGTTCGTTCCTCAAACGCAATCCAGGGAGTTGATGCTGCACCCGCTGGTTAGCGGATTTTTGCAGGCCGTTCTCCGACCATCGAAACGACTGAGGTTTGGCGCTGAGCACCACGCAGCGTCGATTTAAACTTTGAAAGACTCCCCGAGGCCCGACCCCCAACTTTTCGACTGGAAGCTTTAATATTCTTTCCAAGGCCGGGTCAGGGGGAAGTTGATCTTTTTCTACGAATGTGATGGTCAGTTATTAAAAGTGGCCTTTTTCTGGCTGTTTCCCAGTCGTTCTGCGTAGAAATAACGCCGGCTCTGCAAGCCTTCCTATCGCCATACCGGAAGTCGACAGGCTCCCTATTGCCACGAGTAGGAGTGCCAAACGTCCTCGTCGTCTAGACTGTCTCCGAGCTAAAGTGGAGAAAGCTGCCAGCCTTTATCACTGGATACCGAGCCGGCTCCGAGATTCGTTCATTTCTTATCTTTACGCCACTAGGAATGGTGAGAACTATGTATCATCCCAAGCCGGATATTCTCCCGGCCGCAACAATTCGATCGAAGGCTTAATTAGTGGGTACGTCCCGCTTCTTGATTTGTATGATTTTGAATGCTCAAGTGGATGCTATTAAACGAGCCTATAAACGATTTTAGGACCTTTGCCATGCGATAATCAGCACTCGCATTGATCGATAGAAACAGTCTCAATCGGACCGCAAGCCCTGCATTCAGGCGTTCTTTAGGAATATAAGCAGAAATGCGCGGACCTTCCTGTCGGGCAAACTGTGATTCGGATAGACCCAACCTTCGAGAATTTCGATCGGGATAGTGCCGACGGGAATATTGGGGCCGGGCAGACGTCAATGATAGCCCTGAGGATTTCTGTCACCGTTTCCGCTCTAAGGTTGGGTAGGTCCTTGTTGTTATACACTGTGGAGTTGCCCTCGTTGCGGCCAACAGGAACATTGGTCTCCGTTGACTTAAAAGTAAGCTTGTATTCAGCAAGCGTGGGCTCCGAACTCGCATTCTCGTGGAGCAAAACTGTAGCGGGAATGGCAGGATCGAGTTGCTTGTGCCAGCTTGCTCTTCGCCGTCGGCATAGCCGCGGATGAACAGAGCGCTTGTGCAGCGATCATCTTGAGCCGCATCTGGACGAATGCAAATTCTGCAAGCTCAGGAATCAGGTTTTTAGTCAGATCGTATCCCGTTGGCTTAGCCATTCCTGCGATTGCCTGCGGTAACGAAACGCCTTGGTTCATGGCACGTGGAGCTGCCTCGTAGACGATACCGAGAATTCACTGCGCAGGTTTTCAGTGAGCTTATCATTGTAATCCCCTTCGAACTATATAATTCTCGGATTCGAAGTCAAAAAGTCCCGCGCCTCGCCCAAACGCTTGGTCCCGCTCACTTCTTTTTGGAAATTTGGACGTCGCTACAGCCTTTCGCCCATCTATCTTTGGCCAGTAGGTA
>CAVSUL010000007.1:0-122317 GCA_963731325.1 uncultured Verrucomicrobiae bacterium | reverse complement strand
CGGTCATCCGCCTGCACCCCGAGGACGGCGTGGTGATCGCCCGCGCCACCCTGCTGCCCGGCACGCAGTCGCCGCCGGCGTGCTCGCCGCCGAGCGCATCCCCGCCGGGCACAAGGTCGCGGTGCGGCCGCACGCGACCGGCGAGGCGGTGCGCCGCTACGGCCAGATCATCGGCTTCGCGACCGCGGCGATCGCGCCCGGCCAGCACGTGCACGTGCATAATTGCGGCATGGGCGATTTCGCCCGGGACTATGCCTTCGGCGCAGGACGCGCAGGCCGACCGACTACGCCGAACGCAGCCGCGCCATCTTCCAGGGCATCCGCCGCGCCGACGGGCGGGTCGGCGACGCGCAACTACATCGGCATCCTGACCAGCGTGAACTGCAGCGCCCATGGCGCGGCTCGATCGCCGACGCGTTCCGCCGCAATCCGTTCACCGGCGACGACCCGCTCGCCGAGTTCCCGAATGTCGACGGCGTGGTGGCGCTGACCCACAAGACCGGCTGCGGCATGACCGCAGGGCGAGCCGCTGCGCCTGCTGCGCCGCACGCTCGGCGGCTACGCGCGGCATCGCGAACTTCGCCGCACGTGATCGTGCTCGGGCTCGGCTGCGAGGTCAACCAGATCGGCGGGCTGATCGAGGAGCAGCGGCTGGCCGGCCGGCTCGCAGTCGATGGACATCCAGGCCATGGGCGGCACCCGCAAGACCGTCGAGGCCGGCATCGCCTTCGTGCGCGAGTGCTGGCCGAGGCGAACGAGGTGCGGCGCGAGACGGTGCCGGCGAGCGAGCTGACCGTCGCGCTGCAATGCGGCGGCTCGGACGGCTATTCCGGCGTCTCCGCCAACCCGGCGCTCGGCGCCGCCGTCGACCTGCTGGTGCGCCACGGCGGCACGGTCGATCCTGTCCGAGACGCCGGAGACCTACGGCGCCGAGCACCTGCTGACCCGCCGCGCCGTGTCAGCCGCGAGGTCGGCGAGAAGCTGGTCGGCGCTATGCGCTGGTGGGAGGACTACACCGCGCGCGAGGGCGCGCGAGATGAACGCCAACCCGTCGCCCGGCAACAAGGCCGGCGGGCTGACCACGATCCTCGAGAAGTCGCTGGGCGCGATGGCCAAGGCGCGGCAGCACCAACCTGGTCGACGTCGTGCGCTATGCCGAGCCGGTCACCGCGCAAGGGCTTCGTGTTCATGGACACGCCCGGCTACGACCCGGTGTCGGCGACCGGCCAGGTGGCGGGCGGCGCCAACCTGGTCTGCTTCACGACCGGCCGCGGCAGCGTGTTCGGCTGCAAGCCGGCGCCCTCGATCAAGCTCGCCACCAACACGCCGATGTTCCAGCGCATGGAAGACGACATGGACATCAATTGCGGCACCGTCCTCGACGGCGAGGAGACGGTGCAGGAATGCGGCGCAGCGCATCTTCGACCTGATGCTGCGCGTCGCCTCCGGCGAGCGGACCAAGAGCGAGCAGTTCGATTTCGGCGCGGCGGAGTTCGCGCCCTGGGTGATTGGCGCGACGATGTGAGCACGGCGGGATCGACGAACTTTTCGCTGAGCCTGCTGGTGCCGGACAAGGGCCCCAGGACCCCGCTACGGGTTGCACCTGCCCGGCTGCGCCATAGCTCGACGGCTTCGTCACCACGGAACTGCATATCGAGACGCTGTGGTCCCGGCATCTGCGCCATGGCGGTGGCGCTCGGGCGCTGATCTCCGTGGTCGCGCAGGCGGGGTCGCCTACGACGCGACGGGGCCGGCCGCAGACCGGCCAACAGAGCGCGCTTTCCGCGGAGCGGTGGATGGGGACTCCGTGCAGCTGCCGAAAGCGCTGCTGTCTCGCCAAGGTGGAGAGGGCCGCCCGATCTCCTCGATGAGCGACGTGCAGCCCTGGCCATGGCCGATCAACGCCGCACGGCGGCGGTACTGTACCGACAGCAAGGCCGCCGCGGTGGCCTGGGCAGCTGCAGGCGCTGGCCGACGGCCGGGTGAACTTCATGGATGTCGGCTGCATGCAGGTGGATTGGCAGACCCACCCCGCCGTTCCGCGTGCTGTGGATGCTTTGACCTCGACCTCAACGTCTCGGTGACGCGCCGGCGCTATTTGCGCGCTACACCGGGGCGCTGCGGCAGGAATATCGCCGGCCGTGTCATTCGCATACGCCGGACTCGCGGCGAGTATCGCGCCAGGTGCCGCCTGGGCGCCTTCCTCACCGCGTTCGGCGGACCCGCGCCGCTCTATATGCGTGCCCCGCTGTGCACCCTGCGGCTGGCCCTGGCGGGCGGGGGCGTGATGGTGTTGCACCTCAACCCGCAGCTCGCATGGCGGCGCCGGCATCTGACGCCCTGCCAGGCGGTCGCGTTTCTCGGCTCGGACCTGCCGGCGCAGGCACGCGCGCGAGGCTGCCGGACGATGTCGCGTAATCACCTGACGGATGGGTCCTGGGGCCCGCGGCCCAGGCGGCTCCAGGGCAGAGCCCTGGCCTTTGTCTACCCCTGCACCACGCGCTGCGTCTGCTCGCCCAGCCCCTCGATGCCGAGCCGCATCGTCTGGCCCGGCCTTCAGGAACACCGGCTCCGGCTTGATGCCCAGGCCGACGCCGGGCGGCGTGCCGGTGGTGATGATGTCGCCGGGATGCAGCGTGATGAAGTGGCTGACATAGCTGACCAGCTTGCGCACGTCGAAGATCATCGTCTTGCGTGCTGCCGTTCTGCATCCGCTTGCCGTCCACTTCCAGCCACATCGGCAGGTTCTGCGGATCGGGGACCTCGTCGCGTGGTCACCAGCCACGGCCCGGTCGGGCCGAACGTGTCGCAGCCCTTGCCCTTGTCCCAGGTGCCGCCGCGCTCGGTCTGGAATTCGCGCTCGCTCACGTCGTTGCAGACGCAATAGCCGGCGACGTGGTCCATCGCCTCGTTGCTCCGGCACGTAGCTGGCGCGCGTGCCGATGACGACGCCGAGCTCGACCTCCCAGTCGGTCTTCTTCGAGCCGCGCGGGATCTTCACGTCGTCGTTCGGGCCGCAGAAGGCGCCGAGCGATTTCAGGAACACGATCGGCTCCTTCGGGATCGGCGATGCCGGTCTCCGCGGCGTGGTCGGCGTAGTTCAGGCCGATGCAGACGAAATTGACCGGCCGCGGCACGCAGGGGCCGATGCGCGGATTGCCCTCCACCTTCGGCAGGCTCTTGCAGTCGAGCGCCGGCGAGCCGCTCAGCCCGGCGGCGGAGAGCGCTTCGCCGGTGAAGTCGCGGACGATGCCGGACAGGTCGCGCAGCGCGCCGTCCGGGTCCAGCATGGCGGGCTTCTCGGCGCCCGGCGGTCCAACGCGCAGCAGCTTCATGGTCGGTTTTCCTCCTATTACAGGCTGTCAGCCGCCGTCGATGACGATGGCCTGGCCGGTGATGAATTGCGACTCGTCGCTGGCCGAGATAGACGGCCAGCGCGGCGATCTCCTCGGGCGTGCCGAGCCGGCCCATCGGCTGGCGGGCGACGAAGGCGGCGCGCGCCGCCTCGACCGAGCCGGTCTGCCGCGGCATTGGCGGCGATGCGCTCGTCGAGGCTCGGCGTCTGCGATGGTGCCGGGGCAGATGCAGTTGCAGCGGATGCCGCTGCGCGACGAAATCGGCGGCGACCGACTTGGTCAGCCCGATCACCGCCGCCTTGCGTGGCGCCGTAGATGAAGCGGTTGGGCACGCCCTTGATGCTGCCGGCGACCGAGGCGATGTTGACGATCGAGCCGCCGCCGCGCTCCAGCATGCCCGGCAGGAAGGCGCGGATGGTGCGGAACATCGAGCGCACGTTCAGATCGAAGGCGAAATCCCATTCCTCCTCGGTGGCGTCCAGGATCGTGCCCTGGTGCACGAAGCCGGCGCAGTTGAACAGGATGTCGACCGGCCCGGCGCTTGCGCCGGCCGCGGCGATCTCGGCGGCGTGCAGCACGTCGAGCCTGGCGGTGCGGATGCGCTCGCCGGCGATCTCGGCGACCTTGGCCTCGTTCACGTCGGTCGCGATCACCTGCGCGCCTTCGGCGGCGAAGGCGAGCGCGGTGGCGCGGCCGATGCCCTGCGCCGCCGCGGTGACGAAGGCCGTCTTGTCCGGCGAGCCTGCCTGCCACTGTGCCCTCCCGACTCGGCTCAGTGGTTGTTGCGGGCTTCGCCGCGCGTCTCGATGATGTCGAGATAGAGCGTCGCCGGCTCCAGGCAGGCGCCGGTGCCGAGCTGGCCGACCATGCTGCGGTAGATCTCCTCCCACGGCGTCTTGTTCTGCAGCTCCGGCGGCTTCCAGGCCGCGCGCCGGCGCTGCCAGCTCGCCCTCGGGCAGCAGCACGTCCACCTTGCGCGTGTTCAGGTCGATGCGGACGCGGTCGCCGGTCTGCAGCAGCGCCAGCCCGCCGCCGACCGCCGCCTCCGGGCGTGACGTTCAGGATCGACGGGCTGCCGGAGGTGCCGGATTGCCGGCCGTCGCCCATCGTCGGCAGCGCTTCGACGCCCCGCTTCAGCAGCGCGGCCGGGCGGCTGCATGTTCACCACCTCGGCGCTGCCGGGATAGCCGACCGGGCCGCAATTGCGGATCACCAGCACCGAATGCTCCTCGACCCCGAGATCGGGGTCCTCGATGCGGGCGTGGTAGTCCTCCGGCCCCTCGAAGACGATCGCCTTGCCTTCGAACACGTTCGGGCTGCGCGGGGTCGGAGAGGAAGCGGCCGCGGAACTCCGGGTCGATGACGCTGATCTTCATCACCGCGCTGTCGAACAGGTTGCCGGACAGCACGACGTAGCCGGCGTGCTCCTTCAGCGGCTCGGCGTACGGGCGGATCACCTCGCGGTCGGGCTCCGGCGACGGTTTCCAGGTTTTCGGCGCAGCGTCCGGCCGGTGACCGTCATCGACGTCGCCGTGCAGCTTGCCGGCGTCGCAGCAGCTCCTTCATCACCGCGGGCACGCCGCCGGCGCGGTGGAACGCCTCGCCGAGGAAGCGCCCGGCGGGCTGGCAGTCGACCAGCAGCGGGATTTCCGGGCCGAGGCGCTGCCAGTCCTCGAGCGTGTGCTCGACGCCCATGTGGCGGGCGATCGCGACCATGTGGATCGGGCAGTTGGAGGAGGCGCCGAGCGCCGCCGCGGCGACCACGGCGTTCTCGAACGCCTGCCTTGGTCATGATGTCGGACGGGCGCAGGTTCTCGTGCACCATGCCGACGATGCGCCGGCCGGTCTCGTAGGCCATCTAGCCGCGCTCGCGATACGGGCCGGGGATCGCGGCGCAGCCGGGCAGCGACATGCCCAGCGCCTCGGCCAGGCTGTTCATCGAGCAGCGCGGTGCCCATGGTGTTGCAGTGGCCGACCGAGGGCGCCGAGGAGGCGACCATGTCCATGAACTGCTCGTAGTCGATCTCGCCCTCGGCGTAGAGCTTGCGCCCCTCCCAGACGATGGTGCCGGAGCCGGAGAGCCTGCCCTTGCCACCAGCCGTCCAGCATCGGGCCGCCGGAGAGCACGATGGCCGGGATGTTCACCGTGGCCGCGCCCATCAGGCAGGCGGGCGTGGTCTTGTCGCAGCCGGTGGTCAGCACCACGCCGTCGATCGGATAGCCGTGCAGCACCTCGACCAGGCCGAGATAGGCGAGGTTGCGGTCGAGCGCCGCGGTCGGCCGCTTGCCGGTCTCCTGGATCGGGTGCAGCGGGAATTCCATGCGGCACGCCGCCGGCCTCGCGGATGCCGTCGCGCACGCGGTCGGCGAGTTGCAGGTGGTGGCGGTTGCAGGGGGCGAGGTCGGAGCCGGTCTGGGCGATGCCGATGATCGGCTTGCCGCCCTGCAGCTCCTCGCGGGTGAGGCCGTAGTTCATGTAGCGCTCGACATAGAGCGCGGTCATGGCGGGATCGTGCGGATCGTCGAACCAGCGCCGGCTGCGCAGCCGGCGCGCGGCCGGGTCGGACGGTTCGTAGCGAGTGTGTTCCTGGGCCATGGCGCGGCCTTCCGTTTCCTGCCCTGACGAGATCGGGCGCAGGTTGGGCGCGGGCAGGAACCGGTGTCAACCAGCCAACTCACGGGGTCTGGGGCCAACGGCCCCAGCGGGTCCCAAAGGGAGATGGCGGCAGAGCCCTGGCCTGTCTTATCTCACGCCGCGGACAGCAGGGCGCGCCCTCGGCAGAGGCCGTCGATCGCGTCGGTGAAAGCCGCGGCGGCCAGTGGCCGGGCGAAATAGAACCCCTGGAACAGGGTGCAGCCCTGCTGGTACAGGTGCCGAACCTCCTCCTCGGTTTCGGTGCCTTCGGCCAGCACGGCGATGCCGAGGCCGCGTGCCAGCTCGATCAGGGCGCTGCAGATGGCTCCGGCGGCGCGGGCGTGGTGGACGCCGCTGACGAATTCGCGGTCGATCTTGAGTTTGTCGAATGGGAGATCCTTGAGATAGCTCATGCTCGAATAGCCGGTGCCGAAATCGTCGATGGCGATGCTAACGCCGAGTTCCCGGAGCTGGCCGAAGATGGCGCGGGTGCGCGATCGGTCCTGCATGGCGGTGGTTTCCGTCAGCTCGATCTCGAGCCGGCCGGCGGCGACCCGGTTTTCCCGCAAGGTGTCGTCGATCAGCGCGGTCAGGCGGGTGTCGAGGAACTGCCGGGCGGAGAGATTGACCGCCAACTTGAGGTCGTGGTGGCCTTCGTCCGACCATTGCCTGAGTTGCGCGCAGGCGGCGCGCAGGGCCCAGAGGCCGATTGGTTCGATCAGCCCGCTGGTTTCCGCCACTGGGATGAACAGCGCGGGCGGCACCAGGCCCCGCTCCGGATGCCGCCAGCGGATCAGGGCCTCGGCGCCGACCACACGGCCGGCGCCGAGATCGACGACCGGCTGGAAGTGCAGGATGAACTCCTCGCGGCCCAAGGCGCGGCGCAGCTCCTGCTCGGTGCGGAAGCGGGTGCGGGCGGCATCCCTTGCTGCGGCCGAGAAGAAGGTGAGCGGACCTGGCGCGGCGGCGCCTTCCGCCAGCGCGGCCAGGGCGTTGTTCAGCAGGGTTCCGGCGTCCTGTGCATCCTCGGGGTAGACCGAGGCTCCGGCGAGCAGCTCGGGCAGGATGGTCAGGTGTTCCTGGACGGTCTCGGCGCGCAGCGGGGCGATGATCGTCTCGGCGCGCGCGGCGAGCTCTTGGGGATCGGCCCCCCCGGCGAGGATGAAGGCGACAATGCTGCCTTCGACCCGCGAGGCGACGGCATCGGGCCCGGCGGCTGATCTGAGGTGCCCCGCGATGTGGCACAGGACCGTGTCGGCGGTGGCCTGATCAAAGGTGGAAGCGAGCCGCTCGTAGTTGCCGAGCCGCACCACGCAGAGCAGGAACGGGTGGCCGCGCACGATCCGTTCGGCCAGCGCCGCGAGCAGGCGATCGCGGTTGGGAAGGCCGGTGACCTTGTCGTAATGGGCCAGTTCGTCGATGGCCGCATCGAGGTCGGTCAGCGTGCGGACGGCATCGGCCATCAGGGTGCCGGCCTCGTCGGAGAAGCCGGTCGGCAGCTCCGGGAGGCGGCGCCTGGTGCGGTAGAGCCGCAATCCGGCCGAGGTCATCAGGATGGGCTGCAGCAGGTGGTTGAGCACGACAGCGTGACCGCCGTGCCGAGCAGGGTGGCGACCAGCGCGACCCGATCACCGTCAGGGCGGTGCGCCGGTCGGCGACGTTGCGTTCGACGAAGAAGGCGATGATGGCGAGCAGTGGGATATGGGTTCCGATGAACGCCATGACCATGATCTTGCCGCGATAGTTCAGGGCCTTGGCCCGCGACAGGACGGCGTAGAGCCACAGCTTGCGCACCGGATCCCGCTCCACCGATATCGGCACAGGAGAGGCTGGCGGCGGTAGAGGAAGCCTTATACCTTTCGCCTCGATCGCGGCTTCGGCATTCACGCGTTGCTGAACTCGTCTCGATTGGGCATTCTTTTTGGCCTTTTATCTTATTCCTCGGCCGCTCGCTTGGCCCTTTCCCGGGAGAAATGCCGATGCTGCGATCCCGCCGCTCGCCCGAGCCGTGCTGACCCGGCGCCACCTCCTGGCCGCGGGCGCCGCCGCGGCGCCGCCGCGGCGCTCGCCGCGCCGCGCATCGCCCGGGCCGCGTACCGAGGTGAACTTCGTCGAAGCCGTGCATAATCTCGGCTACATCGACCTCTATGTCGGTCAGGCGGCCGGCTATTTCGAAAAGCAGGGCATTCGTCTCAATGTCAGGCGGCGGGCGGCGACACCCAGGCTTTTGCCGCCGTGCTCGGACAATCCGCGCTGTTCGGCATCGGTGATCCCACCATGGTGCCGATGTCGGTCGAGAATGGCGGACCAGGAAGGTGGTCGGCACCGTGGTGCAGCGCGCGCATTATTTCGGCGTCTCGAAGACCGTGAAGACGATCACCGATCCGAAGCAGTTCAAGGGCCTCACCATGGTCACCTCGCCGGAGCCGAACACCAATTACAGCGTCACCAGAAGCTGCTGGAAGAGAACGGGCTGGTGGTCGGGCAGGACGTGATGATCGCGGTCAATCCCGGCACCGAGATCGCGGCCATGCTCGCCGGCCAGGCGGACGTCGCCATCGCCTACCAGCCCGGTGTCGCGGCCGCCGAGGCCCAGGGTGCGAAGATCGTGTTCGACTTCGCCTCGTATATGGGCCCGTTCTGCAACACCGGCATCATGGTGCTCAACGAGACCATCACCCGCAAGCCGCAGATCATCCAGGCGCTGTGCAACGGCTTCGAGATGGCCGACCGGCGGGTCTATTCCGACCCGGACTACGCCAAGTCGGTCGCCCGCAGGAATTCCCCGACCTGCCCGGCGACGTGGTCGACCAGGCGATCGAGGCCGAACTGAAATACAAGATCCCCGCCCAGTCGGTTGTGGTGGACGAGGCGCAATGGGACAACCTGATCAAGATGCAGGTCTACCTTAAGAACATCAAAGGGACCAGTCGTTCGCGCAGATCGTCGACAATCGTTTGCCGAAAGGCCGCAAAGTCGGCCTGACATGCCGGGGCCGCTCCCGGGCCGCGCGGCATCCCCGCCTCCGATGGTCGCCTCGGGGCTGGGCAAGATCTTCGGAGCGAGGACGATGGCCGGCCGGCGAGATCATCCGCTCGGTGTCCTTCTCGCTCGCCCGCGGCGAGATCGTCAGCGTGGTCGGGCCGTCGGGATGCGGCAAGACCACGCTGCTGAACCTGCTCTGCGGGCTGCTGCCGCCGACCCGCGGCGGCGTGCTAGTGGCACGGACAGGACATCGCCGGCGTGCCGCCGCATGTCGGCTACATGCTGCAGAAGGACCTGCTGCTGCCCTGGCGCACGGCGATGGAAAACGCGGCGCTCGGACTGCAGATCAGGCGGGTCGGCCGCCGCGAACGCAGAACAGGCCAGCCGGCTGCTGGAGCGGCTCGGGCTGGCCGCTTTCGCCGGCTTTTTTCCCTCGGCGCTGTCCGGCGGCATGCGCCAGCGGGTGGCGCTGGCGCGCACGCTGGCCCCCGACCCCGAGGTGCTGCTGCTCGACGAACCGTTTTCGGCGCTGGATTTCCAGACCAAGATCCTGATCGAGCGCGACACCGCCCGCCTGGTGCGTGGCGAAGACCGCTCGCTGTTTCTGATCACCCACGACGTGGAGGAGGCGGTCAGCCTGTCCGATCGGGTGATCGTGCTGTCGCACCGGCCCTGCTCGGTGGTCGCGGAACACCGGATCGAACTGCCGTCGACCGGACCGACATGATGCAGGCGCGCGAAACACCGGCCTTCGCCGGCTATGTGCGGGCGATCTGGAACGAGCTGGATATCCGGTGAGGGCAGGCAGGCATGCCCGACGGCATCGCGTCGCGAGGCGGTGCCGCGCGTCCGACCCGCCCGCGCCGACGCCGCGCGCGGCGGCGCAACCTGCAGATCGTGGCCTGCCACTCCTCCTGGTGGTGCGCTGCTCGCGCCTGGGAATGGGGCACGCGCAGGCGGCGGTGAACGCGTTCCTGTACGGCTCGCCCGGCGCGATCGCCGGCGATCTGATGACACGCGCTGCGCGACGGCTCGCTGGTCGAGGATCCTACGTCACCGGCCTGGAAACCTTGGCCGGTTTCGTGTTCGGCAACCTGCTCGGGACGGCCATCGGCCTGCTGCTGTGGTATTCGCGCTTCGTCTCGCGCGTGGTGCAGCCGTTCATCCTGGCGCTCGGATCGATTCCGATCATCGCCCTGGCGCCGATCGTGATCATCTGGTTCGGCACCGGCTTCGCCTCGAAGCTCGCCATGGCGACCCTGTCGGTGATCGTCGTGTCGCTGGTGATCGCCTACAAGGGGGCGATGGGGGTGGACCCGGACCAGGTCAACCTGCTGCGCTCGCTGGGCGCGGACAAGCACCAGCTGTTCCGGCATCTGGTGCTGCCGGCCTCGCTGACCGACATCTTTGCCGGGCTCAAGCTGACCGTCGGCTTCGCACTGGTGGGAGCGATCGTCGGTGAGTTCATGTCGTCCTCGGAAGGACTGGGCCACGCCATCTTCAAGGCGGGCAGCCTGGACGAGATCTCCAAGGTGTTCGCCGAGCTGGTCGTGACCGTGGCGTTTGCCCTGATCCTGTGCGCCCTGGTGGAGCGGGTGGAACGCTGGCTGCTGCCGTGGCGGCACGACCTGCAGTAAGGCAAGGCCAGGGCTCTGCCCTGGACCCGCCGGGGGCCCCAGACCCCCATCCTTAAGTAATGGATTCCAAAGGCTTCGCCTTCGGCGGGGTCAAGGGGCAGAGCCCCTTGCCTTCTTATACGGAAGACTCACTGAGCAGGATCTGTGGCCCATTGGCGTAGGCCGATGGACATGACGCGCCAGGGCTGGCTGGCCAACCGGTTTCATGCGTGGCAGCAGTGATCGACGATGGCGTCGTAGGAGGCGAAGACGCGGTTCGACAGCCAGTTTTCGCGCAGGAACTGCCCACACGTTCTCGACCGGGTTGAGCTCGGGGCACTTGGCCGGTAGCGGCACGATTGTGATGTTCGATGGCACGACCAGGCGCTCGGACACATGCCAGCCGGCTTGATCGACCAGCAGCGCGCAATGCCGGCCCGGCGTCACCCGGGCTGCGATCTCGGCCAGGTGCAGGCCCATCGTCTCGGTGTTGCACCACGGCAGGACGAGGCCGGCTGCGGCCCCGGTCTCAGGGCAGATCGCGCCGAAGATGTAGGTGGACGCGGTGCGCTGGTCGTGCGGAGCACTGGGACGGGTGCCGCGCTTGGCCCAGCGGCGGGTGATCTTGTTCTTCTGGCCGATCCTGGCCTCGTCGGCGAACCAGACTTCGACGCCGCCGGGCTCGACCCGCTTCGCACGTCCGATCGCATCCAGGCACGCGGGCAGGTTTTTTTAAAAGCCTCGATCGCGCCTTCGGCCTGCGCGTGGTGGCGCGGGCGGGCGGAGAGTTTGCGATAACCCATCGCACGCAGCTCCCGGCCCAGCGTCTGCTTGGATACCGCGACCTGGAACTCGTCCCAAAGCCACTGGCACAGGTCGATGATGCGCCAGCGTACAACGCCGTGGACGGCCGGGATCGGCCCGTCCTCGACCACCACCGCCAGCGCCGCCCGATGCTCGAGGCTCAGCAAGGGTTGCGCGCCGGGCGACTTGCGGTCGATCGGACCGTTGGGCCCGTGCCGGTTCAGTTTCAGCACCCAGTCCCGCACGATCTGCAGCGTCACGTCGCCGATCGCCGCCGCCTCGGTGCGTGTGGCCCCGTCGTAGATCGCGGCCAGCGCCAGCAGCCGCCGGGTCTGCCCGGCATCCTTGCTCTCGCGGGCCGCTGTACGCAGGCGCGCGGCGTCGTAGTCGGCACTCAGCGGAATCGGCATGGCGGACCTCGCTCGGGTTCGTCACCATCGAATCAGCCGCCGCCCGCGTCGGGCAACCCCTACGAGTTAGCCACCCCGAGCTTTGGTATTAGGCAGCGGCGGCGCTCAGGTGATCGCATGGTCGATTTGGCCGCGGGCCTCAAGCCTGCGCTCGAAAGGCGCACCTCCGCCGGACAGTGCAACTGTAACGCTCAGGGGTTCATCAATCAGCGCTCGGGCCTCACGCGTGAACCAGCGGACACCCGCCTTCGGACAGCGGACGTACCGCCTCGTCGGCCGGGGTGGTCGCGGCGAGCTTGTAGAGGTCCCATTTGCTCTTGCTCTCCGACGGCTTCTTCACCTCGAACAGATAGGCCGGAAATACACCGCGACCGTCCTCACGCACCCGGCCATGGCCGAACGCATCGTCGTCGGTCGGCAGCTTCTTCATGCGCGCCACCGCCGCAGCACCGCTCCGCTTCGCCTCGGCCACACCCATGTCAGCCACCGCCTTCAGATAATGCAACGTGATGCCGTAGGCACTCGCATGCGCCTGGTTGGGCCAGTTGTCCGGGCTCTTCTCCACCACACGCTTGGCAAAGGCGCGGGTGCGGTCGTTCAGGTCCCAATAATACGTCTCGGTCAGATGCAGACCCTGCGCGGTCTCCAGACCGAGCGAGCGGATGCCGTCGAGGAAGATCAGCAGCGGCGCGATCTTCATGCCGCTCTGCGGCAGGCCGAACTCGTGCGCCTGCTTCACGCAGTTCACCGAATCCAGCCCGGCATTCGCCAGACCCAGCACCTTCGCCCCACTCGCCTGCGCCTGCTGCAGATAGCCGGAGAAATCGGTGGTGTCGGGGAAGGGATAGCGCACGCGACCCAGCACCTTGCCGCCGGACTTGGTCACGATGGCGGCGGTCTGCTCCTCGAGCGAATGGCCGAACGCATAGTCGGCGGTGATGAAGAACCAGGAATTGCCGCCGGCCTTCACCATCGCCCCGCCGGTGGACTTGGCCAGCATGTAGGTGTCGAAACTCCAGAGCACCGTGTTCGGCGAACATTGCGAGCCGGTCAGCGCCATGGTGGTCGGGCTGGCGGCGAGCAGCACCCTGTCCTTCTCGCGGCAGACCTGGGCCACGGCCAGCGCCACCGACGAGGTCGGCACGTCGTCGATCGCATCCACGCCCGTCATTGTCGATCCAGCGCCGCGCGATCGCCGCGCCGATGTCGGCCTTGTTCTGGTGGTCGGCGGCGATCACCTCGACGTCCATGCCCTTGCGCGGCGAATTCCTGCGCGGCCAGCCGCACGCAGATGATCGAGGTCGGGCCGGTGGCGTCGCGATACGGGCCCGACAGATCGGTCAGCACGCCGATCCTGATCTTGGCGCTCTGGGCGCGGGCCGGGACGAGCGGCAGCGCCGCGGCGCCGGCCGTGGCCAGTAGGGCGCGACGTGAGATGGTCATGATTTCCTCCCTTTTTGTTGCTTAGTAAGGCCAGGGCTCTGCCCTGGACCCGCTGGGGCCCGTCGGCCCCAGACCCCGCTATTTAAGTAATGGATTTCAAAGGCTCCGCCTTTGGCGGGGTCAAGGGGCAGAGCCCCTTGCCTTCTTCCTTACGCATGCACCAGCGAACAACCTCCCTCGTGCAGCGGACGCAGCGCCTCGGCCGCCGGCGTGGTGGCCATCAGCTTGTACAGGTCCCACGGGTTCTTGCGCTCGTCCGCGGCCTTCACCTGGAACAGATAGCCGGGGAACATCCCGCGGCCGTCCTGGCGGATGCCGCCGTGGCCGAACGCGTCGTCATCGGTGGGCATCTGCTTGAGCCGCGCCACCGTGGCGGCACCGCTCTTCTTGGCCTCCGCCGCGCCCATCTCGGCCGCCACCTTCAGGTAGTGCAGCGTCGCGGAATAGGCGCTGGCATGCACCATGTTCGGCCAGTTGCTCGGCGTCTTCGGCCGCACGCGGTCGGTGAAGGCGCGGGTGCGGTCGTTCAGGTCCCAGTAGAACGTCGCGGTGAGCGTCAGGCCCTGCGAGGCCTGCGGACTGAGCGCGTGGGCGTCGGTGATGAACATCTCCAGCGGCGCGATGCGGATGCCGCTCTGCGGCAGGCCGAACTCGTTGGCCTGCTTGACGCAGTTGACCAGGTCGAGCCCGGCATTGGCCAGGCCCAGCACCTTGGCGCCGCTCGCCTGCGCCTGTTGCAGATAGCCGGAGAAATCGGTGGTGTCGGGGAACGGATAGCGCACCCGCCCGACCACCTTGCCGCCGGACTTGCGGACGACATCCGCGGTCTGCTCCTCGAGCGAATGGCCGAACGCATAGTCGGCGGTGACGAAGAACCAGGCATCGCCGCCGGCCTTCACCATGGCGCCGCCGGTGGACTTGGCCAGCACGTAGGTGTCGAGGCTCCACTGGATGGTGTTCGGGCTGCATTGCGCGCCGGTGAGGGCCACCGTGGTGGCGCTGGCGTCGAGCAGGATTTTGTCCTTCTCGCGGGCGATCTGCGAGACCGCCAGGGCGACCGAGGAGTTGGGCACGTCGGCGATCACGTCGACGCCCTCGTTGTCGATCCAGCGGCGGGCGATGCCGGCGCCGATGTCGGCCTTGTTCTGGTGGTCGGCGCTGAGCACCTCGACGTCCAGCCCCTTGCCGGAGACGCCGAAATCGAGCAGCGCCTGCTTGACGCAGACGACCGAGGTCGGGCCGGCGGTGTCGCGATAGGGGCCGGAGAGGTCGGTGAGCACGCCGATGCGGATCTTCGGCGCCTGCTGCGCCCGGGCCGGCGCGAGCGGCAGGGCGGTGGCGGCGGCCGCGGTTGCGAGCAGGCCTCGGCGTGACATCGTCCTGATCACGGCGTTTCCCCTTTTTTTCTGGTCGGCGTGCGTAACACGCGGCCCGGGGCGCGATCCAGCTTAGGCGCAGGCGGGCGCCAGAACGCCAGGGCGATGGCCAGCATGGCGAGCTGCACGGCGATCACCAGGGCGACGCAGCCGGGCCAGCCGGCCCGGTGCCAGATCCCGGCCGGCAGGATGCCGCCGAGGCTGCCGCCGATGTAGTAGAGCGTGACATACAGCCCGACGGCGGTGGATTTGGCGCGGGTCGCGCGCGGCGCCGATGAAGCCGATCGCCAGCACCTGCTCGATGAACATGCCGCCGATCGCCAAGGCGAGGCCGGCGATGATGCCGGCGAGGGCGGGCACCAGGGTGAGCAGCATGCCGGCGATGCCGGTGGCGGCGGCCAAAGCGAGGGTGGGGCGCAGGCCCATGCGCACCGCCAGGCGGGTCGCCAGCGGGGTGGAGACGATGGCCAGCAGATAGACCACGAACACGTCGCCGAGCTGCGCCGGGCCGAGCCGGTAAGGCGGGGCGGCGAGCAGGAAATTGGCGTAGGTGAAGGCGGCGACGATCGAGAACAGCACGGTGAAGCCGACCGCGTAGGTGGCGATCAGGCGCGGGTTGGAGAGGTGCTCGGCGAAGCTGCCCAGCGCCGCGCCGAGGCCGCGCTGCGGGCGGAAGCGGCGTTCGTGCGGCAGCAGCAGGGCGACCAGGGCGGCGGCGATGCGCGGTGATCGCGGCGAGCACCAGGAAGCCGGTGCGCCAGCCGGCGAAGGCGGTGACCTGGCCGATGACGAAGCGGCCGCAGAAGCCGCCGACGATGGTGCCGAGGGAATAGGTGCCGGCGAGCCGGATCGCCTCGGCGCCGGCGCATTCGTCGCCGACATAGGCCACGGTGACGGCGAAGATGAACGGGAACAGCAGCCCTTGCAGGAAGCGCCAGGCGACCATGCCCTCGAGGCTGCGCGAGGCGGCGATCAGCAGGGTGGGCAGCACCAGGGCGCAGGAGGCGGCGGTGATGAGCGGCTTGCGCCCCAGCCGGTCGGAGATGGAGCCGACGAACGGGGCGATGACGGCGACCGCGAGCAGCGGCGCGGTGATGGTCCAGCCGGTGCGCGGCAGCGGCACGCGGAACTGCAGCGCGAGCACCGGCAGGATGGCCTGCGGCGCGTAGAGGTTGACGAAGGTGCAGAACCCGGCGGCGGCGACGCCGGCAGCGCGGCGGTCCGGCCTCATGGCGGGTCCAGCACGGCGCGGCAGGCGGCGGGGAGCGGCGGGCGGCGGCGCGGGAGCGGGCGGCGGCGCGGCCGGCTGGGCGAACCACCAGGCGAGGGTGGCGTCGCAGCCGTCGCCGGGCGGCGGGGGCGGGGCCTGCACGCAGTCCGGCTGGTCGGCGGGGCAACGGAAGCGGATGTGCATGTGGGCGGTGTGGCCCCACCAGGGGCGGATCAGGTGCAGCCAGGACCGGTCGCCGGAGACCGTGTCGCAGAGCTGCCGCTTGATGGCGAAGTTGACCAGGATGCGATCGACGTCCGGCAGGCCGGCGGCCAGGCGCAGCAGGGTGACCTGGCGCTCGCCCCACAGCGTGGGGTCGAGGTGGCGATGGTCGGGCAGCACCAGGCTGGGCGGGTCCAGCGTGTCGCGCTGGTCCGGCGTCGGCGGGAGGGGGAAGAGGCCGAGATAGACGTCGGCGTCGATGCCGAGCTGGTGGCTGAAGTGGCCGCCGGGCATCGGGCCGCCGCGCGGCTGCGAGATGTCGCCCATGGCGAGCGGGGGCAGGCCGGCGGCGCGGGCCCGCAGCGCGAGGGTTTCCAGGGCGGCGATGGTCGTGGGGGCGCCCCAGAAGCTGCTGCGGCTGCGGCGGATGGTGGCGAAGCCTGGGCCTTCGTCCGGGAGCTGGACGGCGCCGGCGATGCAGCCGGCGGCCTGGCCGCCGATGATGTGCGTGGGGGCGGCGGCCATCAGAAGGAGCGCCAAGAAGAAAGCCAAGTAGCCCGGCGAGGCGGAGCCTTGTGGAATCCATACGAAGCGGGGCCTGGGGCCTCCGCGGCGCAGCCGGTGGACCAGCGGCAGAAAGCCCTGGCCTTGCTTCACCGGAACACCACCCGCCGCGAGAGCACGAAATTGGACGACCATGCCGGCCGCGGCCCCCGCCGCGACCGCCAGCACCGGATAGCGGGCACACAGCGCGCGTGGTGGCGATCAGCGCCGCGTAGGTGCCGCGGTTGAGCACGAAGCCGCCGGAATTGGCCAGCAGGAACAGCGCCCATTGCCGGTGCGCGCGGGCGGCGCGGTGGCCGCGGAAGGTCCAGGCGCGGTTCAGCGCCCAGTTCGCCGTGGCGGCCACGAAGTAGGCGACGATCCCGGCGCCGTACAGCCCGAGCGGGGCGCGCAGCGCGTAGACCGTCGCGGTGTCGAGGCCGAAGCCGAGCACGCCCACCGCGCCGAAGCGCAGGAACTGGGCAGCACGGTCGGCCATGGCGAGAATGGCGTCCATGCCGGGCCGCCATACGCAGAACCGGCGGCCGGCGACAATGCCTGGTTTCGCGGAGCCGATCGGCGTGCCGGGCGTTAGTTCGGGAATGCGGGTCCTGCGCCATCGGAAAGCGGCGCCGTGATCGTCGGCACCGCCGGCCATGTCGATCACGGCAAGACGGCGCTGGTGCGGGCGCTGACCGGCGTCGACACCGACCGGCTGCCGGAGGAGAAGCGGCGGGGGATCACCCTCGACCTCGGCTATGCCTATGCCGGCGATCTCGGCTTCATCGACGTGCCGGGCCATGAGCGGCTGGTGCATACGATGCTGGCCGGCGCGGCGGGGATCGACGCGGCGCTGCTGGTGGTGGCGGCCGATGACGGGGTGATGCCGCAGACCCGCGAGCACGCGCAGATCCTCGACCTGCTGGGCATCACGCGCGGCGTGGTGGCGATGACCAAGGCGGATCTGGCGCCGGAGCGGGTGCCGGCGGTGGCCGCCGAGATGCGGGCGCTGCTGGCCGGGACCGGGCTGGCGGACGCGCCGATCCGGCCGGTCTCGGCGCTCTCCGGCGAGGGGATCGCGGCGCTGCGGGCGGCTGCTGCTCGGCCTCGGGCGGCGCGCGGCGCGCGGCGGACGGGCTATCCGCGGCTGGCGGTGGACCGCGTGTTCACCCTGCCGGCGCCGGCCTGGTGGTGACCGGCACGCTGGTGGCGGGGCGCATCGCGGTCGGAGGACCGGCTGGTGCTCTCGCCGTCCGGGCAGGCGCTGCGGGTGCGCGGGCTGCACGCGCAGAACCGCCCGGCGCGGCAGGCGGAGGCGGGGCAGCGCGTGGCGCTGAACATCGCCGGGCCGAGGCTGTCGAAGGAGACGATCGGCCGCGGCGACTGGGTGCTGCATCCCGATCTCGCACGCGCCGACCGCGGCGCTGGACGCCTGGGTCGCGGCTGCTGCCCGAGGCGCCGCGCGCGCTGCGGGCGGACACGCCGGTGCACCTGCATCTGGGGGCGGCGCATGTGATGGCGCGGGTGGCGCCGCTCGAGCGCGGCCGGAGCCGGGCGCGGCGGCGGCTGGTGCGGCTGACCCTCGACCGGCCGATCGGGGCGCTGGCCGGCGACCGGGTGGTGCTGCGCGATGCCGGCGCGACCCGCACGATCGCCGGCGGGGTGGTGGTCGATCCGTCGCCGCCGCGGCGGGGCCGGCGCAGCGCCGCGCGGCTGGCGCAGCTCGAGGCGCTGCGAGCGCGGACCCGGCGCTGGCGCTGCGCGGGCTGCTGGCGCAGCCGCCGGGCTGGACCGCGTTCGCGGCGTTCGCGCGCGCGCGCAACCTGCCGCAGGAGGCGCAGGCGGCGGTGCTGGCGGCGGCGCCGGCGGCGCGGGTGGGCGAGCTGGCCATGGCGCCGGGCACCCTGGCGGCGCTGCGCGGCGAGCTCGCGCGCGGCGCTGGCGCGCGCATCACGCGGCGGCGCCGGACCAGCCCGGGCTGCCGCCGGAGCGGCTGCGCGCTGGCGCTGCCCGGCCGCCCGCCGCCGGCCGGCTTCCGCGGCCTGCTGGAGACGGCGCTGCGGCGCGGGCTGGTGGAGCAGGACGGGCCCTGGCTGCGCCTGCCGACGCACCGCGCCACGCTCTCGCCGCAGCAGGAGCGGCTCTGGGCGCAGCTCCGGCCGGCTGATCGCCGGCCGAGCGCTTCCGCCCGCCGCGCACCCGCGATCTGGCCGCGCGCGCTGGACCTGCCGGAGCCGGCCATGCGCGCGACGCTGAAGCGGCTGCAGCGCATGGGGCGGGTGGTCGAGGTGGCGCCGGACCATTTCTTCCTGCGCGAGACGGTGGCGGAGATGGCCGGCATCGCCGCCGCGATCGCCGCGGCCGATGCCGACCGCATCGTCACCGCGGCGGCGTTCCGCGACCGGCTGGGCAACGGGCGGAAGGTGGCGATCCAGATCCTGGAGTTCTTCGACCGCGCCGGGGTGACCCGCCGGATGGGCGACGAGCGGCGGGTGCGGGGCGACCGCGTCGCGCTGTTCGGGCCGCCGGGGGGTTGATCCGCGAGGCGGGGCCGCTACTGCAGGCGGCGGTCGGGGGCGTCGTCCATCAGGCCTCCGACATTGAGGTTGAGGCCGCGGCGGTCCGGCGCCTCGGCGACCTCGTCATAGACCGGCATGCGGCGGAGCGGGCGGCGGTCGGCGGGGTAGCGCAGGTCGCGCAGCGGCGGATTGAGCGCCGGCACCGGGGTGGAGACCGGGTCCGCGCTGGCCATGCGCAGGCGCGCGCCGGCGGGACGGTCGTAGATGAAGCCGTAGGTGGGATAGATGCTGCCGTAGTCGTCGCTGCGGCCCAGCTCCACGCGCACCGCGGTCCAGTCGTTGTCCGGCGAGACGTCGATGACCGAGATGTTGCGCTTGATGCCCCAGCCGCCCCAATGGGCGTGGTCGATCTCGATCTCGCGGGAGTTGATGACCTGGGTGACCACGGCGACGTGGCCGAGCCGCATGGCCCAGTTGGCGCGGAAGTTCAGCACGCTGCCCGGCTCGGGGACGTTGCCGCGGGCGTAGAGGCCGTCCGCCTCGTCCCACCAGTTCACCGCGTTGCCGCGCAGCTCGATGCCCGAGAGATTGCGCGCGAACGGCACGCATTGCAGGCCGACATAGTGCACCAGGCTGAACCGCCTGCCGCGGCCGCGGCGCGCGAAATGCGCCCAGTGGCGGGTGAGGCGGCTGGCGAAATAGCCGTGGTGGCCGGAGGCTGCGTGGTGGTGGTGCGGCGCCCGGGCCTGGGCGGGCTGGGGAGCAAGTGGCCATGCGAGGGCCAGCATCGATCCGAGGACAAAAACCTTGCCGCCGGTTCCCCAAGCCAGCATTGCCGTTTCCCCCTGCGATCGCCTCAAGACGATCCGCCGGTAGCAACAGGCACGCGGCCGTGACAACCCGGTAACGCGTGGGACAGCCGGTCGGGGGCACGATTCGCCGGAGAAGCCCTGTGGATAAGCATTGAAACGGGGAATTCTAGTCCTATTGCAACCCCTCGAGCGGGGTCGGGGCGGGTTGAGCCGAGTGATGTGGAACTGGTGAAGAGGTGCCAGGCAGGAGATTCGGGCGCCTATGGCGATTTGGTTACCAGGTATCGTACGCGGGTGTTTGCGATGGTGTACGGCATGGTCCAAAACGAACAGGACGCTTGGGATCTGGCTCAGGAAGGATTCCTGAAAGCTTGGCGATCGATTCACCGGTTTAAAGGTCAGTCCTCCTTCTACACTTGGCTTTACCGGATCATGACGAATGTCACGATCGACTCTCTCCGGCGCAAAGGAGTGCGCGGGGAAACCGAGTTCGACGATCGAATTGCTCCCGCGCGGGTTGAGCCGGGTTCGCGAACGACCCCCTCCGAAGGGCCGCTTCCCCACCGGAAATTGGAACAGCGTGAAATTCGAAAGCGAATTGATGAGGCGATTAGCAAACTATCTCCGGACCATCGAGCCGTGATCGTTATGAAAGAATTGGAAGACCTCCAGTACAACGAGATCGCCGAGATTCTGGATTGCTCGATTGGCACGGTGATGTCACGCCTGTTCTATGCTCGCAAGAAACTGCAAAACCTCCTGAGGGATGTTTATGAAGAGCTTTGAAGAAAAGTACAACGCCTGGGTGGACGATCTGCTGACCGCCGAGGAGCGGAACGCTTTTGAGCGCGAGCACGATGCCGCCGAGAAGGACAAAATGCGGAAATTGCGGGACTTGTTAAAGGAAAGCTTGTCTCCGCCGCTTTCACATCCGGATTTCTTTACCGACCAGATCCGGCTAAAGATTGAGCAGGAGAGGCTGGGGAACGCGTCTCGATCGCGCCGTTGGTTCGGTGTTCCCCGGCTTGCGTGGAGTGGTTTGCTGACTCTGGCCGGCGGCACGGTGCTTTTTCTGACGATGATTCCTCACGGCAATCTCTCCGATCCTCGGTCGGGTTATGTCGCGGAGGTGTTAAAGGCCAAAACCGGAAAGTCGGAGGTAACGGCCACGGTCGAAAAGCAGAAGGGCATGACGATCATCAAGTTGAACGGTTTGGATAAACTGCCTCCAGAGAAGGATCCGAGCCATTGAAGGCCAATTGGCCGGAGAGTTTCGAAGTTTGAAGCGACTGCTCCGAGAGACTGGGCCCAGGGTTTACCTGATTGCTGTGCTACTTTTTTTTGCGCTCTTTAGCGAGCGGGTTCATGCGAGCGATTCATTGCTCGGCTGGTTGCTCTATGCCTCCAATGATCGAGGCGGGGCGTCGTTGCCCGCGGTTCTTGCCCGGTTCGATCGACGGCTTCCCCAGGCTCTGGGTTACTCTCATCTGCGTGTTCTGGCCGATGGACGAATCACCGTCACTGCGGAAGGACAGCGGTTTCTGATCTTCACCGCCGATCTCAAGATTCTGCTCACGGATTTGCGTCATCAAAAGGGTGACGATTATCTCGTCGGATTGCAGCTTTTCCAGGCCGACCAGCCCGTGCTGGAAACCCAGGTCAAGGTCAGTCGCGGAAGCCCGCTCTTTATTCGCGGTCCGGGATGGCGCGACGGTCAGGTGATCGTCGCGGTCATGGTGACCCCTTAAATGGAGCGGTTTGAGCGGCCTCGCCCAAACCGCTCAACAACATAGTGTTGACGGCAGTGCTGAGGGGTTTGTTATCCTGCTCGTGGAATTGGCTTGTGACACTTGTCCTCAAGCACGGAATTGAGATAGCTTCAACGATCTTCTTTATGGAGCAGCCGCCGCAGAAGTTCTCGATTCTTTTTCTCTGCACCTGGAACGCTGGGCGCAGCATCTTTGCCGAGTACTTCATGAAAGAACTTGGCTTTGCCAGATTCGATGCCTTCAGCGCCGGTGTAACTCCCCGGGGTGAAGTCTCGCCGTACACCGTAAAAACACTGCGTGAGAAGTTCAAAATTGACGCGAGCGAAGCGCGCAGCAAATCGTGGCACGAATTCCAGGAAAAGCCGCTCGACTTCATCGTGAGCGTCTCGGAACAGGCGGAGCAAACCAGCCGCGCGTTTCCGGGCAAGCCCATCCTGGCCCATTGGCCATTTGACGATCCCAGCCAGGTTTCTGGCTCGGAGCTGGAGGTCGAGTCAGCCTACTTCAAGGTAGCGTCGCGCATTCGCTACCGACTCCAGCTTTTCAATAATCTCTCCTTCGCGAAGCTTGATCGGCTTCGTCTCGAGCTCCAGATGCAGCAGATGGCGTCAAGCTAGCCTGGATCGCCCGCAAATCCCTACGGATTTTGCGGGCGATGCAGGCTGTGGCAGCAGAATTCTACGGCTGCGCCACAGAATTCCGCTGCTTTCTTTTTGAACGAAGAATTTGATCCCAAGGGGAACCGCAAAGGTTCCGAAAATGTCACACTTTCAGCATCTCTCTCGGAGTGGGGTAGCCGCTAGACAACGTCTGGTGCCGTAAATCCCTTGCGGAAGAGCAGTCGAGAGGAAAAAGAGTGAGGCGGTGCAACGGAGTGCGCCGCCTCACTGACTTTTGCCGACCCCGCTCGCGAAGCGGAATTAGTGACCGGCGACCAAGAGTTTCCCAGATTGTAGCCAGCGAGTTTCTCACGTTTGACAAAGATCAGGCGAAGGTGGCGAACACCGCGGGATTGGCGATTAACCGAGGTGAAAGCAGGAAAGGCGACGTCAGGCTTTTCTTCATGCTGGAAAGCTGGGCTGGGTTCGAACAAAACTGCTTAATCAACACTTTGAAATCCCCGTTGCCTCTGCCGCCCCCGATCCTTGCCTTAATCCTGCTGCTGATTGCCTGGTTCCTTCGGACATGGGTACCGATCGCCCCCTTTAGATTTTCTCATCAGAAGCTGTTTGGTGAGCTGTTGATGCTTGTGGGGTTCGGGACCGGCTTCTCGGGCTGGTTCATGTTTGTAACACACAGAACGCCGCTCCGCCCTGGACAGCCGCCTCGCATGTTCGTGCAAGGTGGCCCGTACCGTTTCACGCGTAATCCGATGTACCTGGGAACCGTGATCTTCCTGTTGGGACTCTGTTTCGTAAGTCGATCCTGGTGGTTCCTGATTCCGCCGGCGGCGTTTTTCGCGATTATCCACTTTTCGCTGATTCCATTTGAGGAAAAGCTGATGGGCGCAACCTTCGGGGATTCCTACCTGGAATACTGCCGGCGCGTTCGCCGCTGGATATGAAAATCCTGGGCTCGGGCTACCTTGCCTGCGGTTGCCCTCATTCTTTTCCCGGTATAGAAAGAGGCGCGCCAGGACGCGATTTCTTCCTGTAACAAGGGCCTATAGCTCAGCGGTTAGAGCAGGGGACTCATAATCCCTTGGTCGGAGGTTCGAATCCTCCTGGGCCCAAGCCCCGGCTGATTACTGATTACTGATTACTGATTACTGATTACTGGCACCGGCACCGGCACTGACACCGGCACTCCCTTACCGCAGCTCCTCCGGATGATACTTTTTCCAATAGCGCATCAGTCCGGCCACGCTCATGAAGGCCGGGTTGGCCTGCTCATACTTTTCGCACTGTGCCTCGGTAGCTTCAGCTGCCTGCAATTCGTTCTGAATGAACTGTTGAAACTCCGGGACAAGCTGGTCGTGGGTTTTGCCTTCACGCATTCGATCCCGTATCCAGCCGGCCCAGGCGGTAAGTCGCTTCTCGAGCTCGTCAAAGCGAGACAAGGGGTTATCGACCCGTCCGAAATGCGTAACATGGATCGATTCGGGTTGGCAGTCGCGCAGTTTATTGAGGGAACGCCGCCAGGTTTCCAGATCAATGTCCGGCGGTGGGAAAGGAGGTACCATGGGGCCTTGATCAATCGTCACCCCGGCGATATCGCCGGTGAAAACGGTCTTCTCTGACTCCAGCCAGTAGGCGTTATGATGCTGGGCGTGGCCCGGAGTGTAGACTGCCTTGAGCGTCAGCCCGGGGAAGTTCAACTCGGTTTGGTCGTCGACCACAATAATCTGTTCGGTCGGAATTGGCTCCAGCTTACCCCAGAGATACTCCATTTGATCGCCGTAGATTTTCTGGGCGCTTGTCAACAGCCGGGAAGGATCAACCAGATGCGGCGCCCCGAGGGGGTGCACATAGACACGCGCGCCGAATTCTTTCGCCCAGCGCCAGGCCGCACCGGCGTGATCGAGATGGATATGAGTGAGGACGAGATGTTTTACCGTCGCAGGATCGAGGTTCTGCGCCGTCATCCTTTCCACTACCCGTGTAAACACGGACTCCGGCCCGCAGTCGATCATCAGGAGCGATCGGTCGGAGGCTTCCAGCAGGGCGACGCAGATGATGTTTGGATTGCCAAGATGGAAAGAGTCGATGAGGCGTATCATGATTTATTAGCCGGTAAAGTGCTCCGGCCAAACCCTTCTCAAACTTTTCTCAAAAAAAGCAGCAGAACTCGCTCGGCGTAGCCGAGAGGTCTGCTGCCACAGCCTGGATCGTTCCGCGAATCCCCAAAAGATTTGCGGAACGATGCAGGCTAGTAGATGAGGATAACGCTGAAACCAAGGACAAGTGCATTCTCGTTTTGGACCGAGCCTCCCGGATGCAGCACAAACTGGAGGTCCGGCTGTAATTGCAGATTTGGTGTGACCGGGATCTGGTAGGTCGCTTCCAGGACAGACTCGAAATCAAGATTCAAGCCCGGCCCCGCAGCCAACGTGGCCCTGTCGGCCCGACGGGTCGAGTCGCCGATCCGGTTGTAAACGAATCCGATACCAAAGCTGTCTCTGGTTGCACTTTCTCTCCGGAATATTCCCCGGTAGACGGCTCCAGTCTCGGCGGAAATCGGAACCGCGTTACGGTCGTCCGGCGAAAACGTCCCGCGAGCAAAAAGCGTGAGACCGCAGCCGGAGCGCGGTGCGTCTTCGTAAATTTTCTGTTCATAGAGCACGTAGCCGCCATAGTTCGGGCCAACCCGACGAGGCGTCCGGGGAGCGTTTGGCACCCCTAGTTCGTTTAAACGAGCCTCGTACTGATCTTCGAATTCGTTCGTGGCATAAAAACCGCCGAAAATGACATGGGCCGGACCGATAAAAAAACGACCACCTCCGCGTGGTGGCGTCGAATCGGTCAGCTCGCGTTTTAATAAATCGAAGGAGACTTCACTGATGATGAACAATCCCTTGCCAGGATTCAGAGGAAAGTCGACGCCGTGTTTGTTGAACGACGATAAACTCGGGGCGCCAATGGAGCTGGGTTCAAATTTCGGCGGTCCGGAATTCCCATCGAAAACCGCCGATCGCCAGGAAACCTTCATGTCTTCCGACTTGCCGGCGCTGAGTTCCAAACGTGCACCGAGCGCGGTAAAAGGAAAGACGGCTACCGGGAAATTTCCGGTTATGGCCAGGGGAGCGCCAAACGAAGAGTTAAAGAAGATGTTTGTGACGGTGTTGTTGATCTCAAATTCCTGATCGATACCCATCGACCCGACCCGCAAGGAGAGGTGGACCGGCCCCATCTGCTGACCGCGTTGGAGCCAAAGCTCATAGAGGCGGACACTGTTGTAACCTGCATAGTCATTGATTCCTCCGATGTCTCCGACGTATTTCGAAATGTCGGTGCCGTATGGGTAATAGCTGGAAACATGGAAGGTGGTTTCGTCCAGCCAATCAACATTTAGCAGGGTTTTCAGCGCGACATCGACATTGAACTGGAGCAAGCCGCTCACGGCGCCATCCTGGCGAAGGCCTCCGCGAACATTGGCGAACCAATCCGCATCCCATTGCACGCCGAAGGTAATGCCATGATCAGCCAGCAATTTGCGCCAGGCCGGTGCGCCTGTCCCGGAGTCACTCGGGTTGTTTGTTGCGGATTGGCCGGCCAATCTGGCCGGATTTGCGAAGAGAGACAGCCAAACCGCCAAGAAAATGTTTCCCCACGAGAACGCCTTTCCGGAGATCCGCGCTTTTTTTAGCATAGATTTCTCGCATTTTACCGAAGTCCCGTCCGCCCTTAGTTGGGACGATTTGTAAAGGAAGTTCAAGGCGCGACTTATTGTGGCTCCTCTTTCAGAATCCCGATTTTCCATTGATTCACACCGAGGAAATCCCGTATCCCTGGTGAGACGAGAGTTTCGTTGATGATCGCTTTGACCAGACCGACCTCCATTTTTCTTGCTGGATGGTGTTGGATCGCGTTCGCTGCGCTGGCCGGCGGCCAGACCAAAACGGCGTTTTTCGCAAAACCTCAACAGCTGATCTATCGACAAGCGCCAGCGGCCTTTTACCGCGATCCGTACTCCAGACTCTCACCGGAAAATGCCAGTGTGGTTGTTTCCCTTTCCCGGCAACGAATTTATATCTTGGCGGGAGGCGAGGTGGCGGTTGATGGTCCGATCAGCTCGGGAAAGAAAACGCGACCGACGCCCACGGGATCCTTTACGGTGATCCAGAAAGATAAAGATCATCGTTCGAACGTGTACGGGAATTTTGTGGATCGACAAGGCAGGGTCGTGCGCGGAGGTGTGAGTGCCTTGATCGACTCGGCCCCGAGCGGTACGCACTTTGAAGGTGCGCCAATGACTTACTTTTGCCGATTGACGAATGACGGCATTGGCATGCATATCGGGATCCTGCCCGGCTATCCGGCTTCGCACGGCTGTATTCGACTGCCGGCCGATGTCGCGGCGGCGGTCTTCACTCACGTAAAGGTCGGCACGCCGGTGAAAGTGGTAAACTAGGGCAATGAGCAGGTTCTTTGACTCCTTTTTTATCGCCAACGCCTTGACAAGCTCATCCAATCGGCGAGAGGAATGGGGGTGCTATGGCTCTCCCCGGAAAGTTCAGTTTTTCCAAGTTCCCTGAAGGCGGTCTGATCATCGTTATCGTCGCGCTGGGTCTGCTTCTGACAGTCTTCGGCGGTAGCATTCAACGTCCGAAATTTCAGACAGGACCCGACGGCAAAAGGACGCGCGTAATGGTCCAAAACGAGGCCGGCCAGCAAGTGCCTGCTTTCGAGACGGTTAACAAGTTTTTCAACCCGGAGACGCTCACCCAGATTGCCAAGGACACAAGTTTCTTCGCCATCATGGCAATTGGCATGACGTTTGTCATTATCACGGGGGGAATCGATCTTTCGGTCGGCTCGATTTACGCCATCTCTGCCGTGGCTGGATCGATTGTTCTAACCCAGTTCGGGTCTCAAGGGGGCGTGGGCGGAGCTTTGCTCGGAGTGCTGACCACAATCGTGGTTGCGGCTTTCGCCGGCTTTCTGAATGGTGCGATGATTGTTGGTTTCAACGTTCATCCATTCATCATCACACTGGGTACAATGGCAATCTACCGTGGGATCGCTTTTGTCCTGACCCAGGGCCAATCGATAGGCGGATTTCCGGAAGGTTTCCGTAATTTTGTTCGGCAAGGAATCGTGGGCGATCTGAGCCTGATCCCGCTGATTGTGATGGTCATCGTTTGCGTTGTGGCAGGTGTTTACCTCTCGAGGATGGCCCTTGGTCGAAAAACCTACGCGATTGGCGGCAACGAGACGGCCAGCCGCTACAGCGGCATTCGGGTTAGCCGGATCAAACTTTCGGTGTATGTTATCAGCGGCTTGACGGCCGGCATCGCGGCGGTCCTCGCACTTGGCTATTACGGTGCGGCGTCCTCCGGAGATGGTCAAGGTTACGAGCTGGACGTCATCGCTTCGGCGGTTGTCGGCGGGGCTTCTCTGGTTGGCGGGAAGGGAACCGCGCTTGGTGCCTTGCTTGGAGCGATTATTCTGCGAATGATCTCTACCGGTATGGTGATCCTCGGAATCCCCCAGAACTACAGCCAGATTGTGACCGGTGTCGTGGTGATTGCCGCGGTCTTGCTCGATCAACTCAATCGCTACCTGGCCAATCGAAGACTTCTGGCGACGACAGCGCGCGCCAAGAAAGAGGTCGCCGCGTCCATCGACACTCCGGTGGCCGCCAAACCCTGACCTCTCCTCAAACCCCCAAAAAAACATGATCAGAAAAGTAACAATAGCAGTTATCAGCCTTCTCGGCTTGGCCGTGGCAAGCGGTTTTGCCGCGGGCAAAACGTACACATTTGGCGTTATTGCCAAATCAAACAACAACCCCGTTTTTCAAGCAGCGAAGACCGGCGCTCAGGACGAAGCAAAAGCGCTTAGCGAAAAGAACGGTGTCGACATCAAGATCGACTGGCGTACGCCCAATGAAGAGGATGCGCAAAAGCAGGTGGAGGCCATCGAGCAACTCGTGAATGCAGGCGCTTCCGGCATCGCCATCAGCTGTTCGGACGCAAACAAACTTACCGACGCAATCAACAAAGCGGTCGATAGCGGCGTTCCGGTCGTCTGTTTTGATTCCGATGCTCCCAAAAGCAAGCGGTTTGCGATCTTCGGCACCGACGACCTTTCCTGCGGTGAGCAAGTGATGTCCGAATTGGCTAAGGCGATGGGCGGGAAGGGCACCATAGCGATTCTGGCTGGTAACCAAAACGCTCCCAATCTCCAAAAGCGAGTACAGGGCGTGAAAGAGGAAGCCAAGAAATATCCTGGGATCAAGATTCTCGATACCTATTACCACAAAGAAACGCCTCAGGACGCGGCCGCGAAGGTGGAACAAGTGCAGAATGCCAATCCAGAGATCGGTGGGTGGGCGATGGTCGGCGGCTGGCCACTGTTTACCGATAACGCGCTCAAATGGGCACCCGGCACGGTGAAGGTTGTTGCAGTTGATGCGCTTCCGGCACAGCTCCAATACCTGAAAGATGGTCACGTCCAGATCCTGCTGGCGCAGCAAGTCTATGAGTGGGGAACGACGTCAGTCGACCTGCTCTATGATGCGGTCGCCAACAATAAAAAGCCTTCGGAGACGTTCATTAAGGCAGCCCTGATTCCGGTTACCAAAGCAGACGCCGCCGCGTTCGCGAAAAAATGGGACAAGTGGCTGGGTAAGAGTAGTTAGTCGGCTTGCTGCCTCGGGCCGGACAAGTGGGATGGAAGGATCTAGAATCCAGGAGCTGGTAGCTACATCGTCATAACACGATTTTGGTTCCTTCTCCCATCTCCCGTCTCGTAAATCTTTAATCCCAGCTCCTAGATTTCCCCAATGGCATTCCTTTCCGTCGAACACATCTCGAAAAATTTCCCGGGTGTTCGGGCGCTCGACGACGTTTCGGTTGAATTCGACAAAGGCTCCGTCCATGCCCTGATGGGCGAGAACGGCGCGGGAAAGAGCACGCTGGGGAAACTGATTGCCGGCGTCTACACTGCCGACCACGGAGTGATCAAGATCGAGGGCCAAGAGGTGAAACCTGTTGACCCGCTCGCCGCTCAGCGACTCGGAATCGCTCTGGTTCATCAGGAACTAGCGTTCTGCCCGAATCTTTCAGTCGCGGAAAATTTGCAGCTCAGCTCGATGCCGGTCCAGTCCGGTTTCGTCGATCGGCAGAAGCTCAAGGAGCGAGCACAAAGTCTGATGGGCGAGATCGGCGCGGAGATCGATGTCGACACCCCGGTCGCGGAGCTCAGCACGGGTCACGAACAAATGGTGCAAATCGCGGCGGCCGTCGGAGTGAACGCGCGGATCATCATCTTCGACGAGCCGACCAGTTCGCTTTCGGTGAACGAAAGCGAGCAACTTTTCAAACTCATCCGCCGTCTAAAGGAACGCGGTGTCGCGTTGATCTATGTGTCTCATCGGATGGACGAGATTTTTCGGTTATGCGACACCATCACCGTCTTGCGGGATGGGCGACATGTGGCTACTGAACCGGCATCGCAAACGAGCCGTGAACGTCTCATTCGCCAGATGGTTGGACGCGCCGTGTTGACTACGCGGCCAAAGCACCTGGACCTCGAGCCGGGAGAGGAAGTGCTGCGCGTCGAACATCTGACCTCTCCAGGAAAATTCGAGAACGTCTCGTTGAGTGTCCGCCGGGGCGAGATTGTGGGTATGGCCGGCTTGGTCGGGGCGGGGCGCAACGACGTGGTGAAGGCCATCTTCGGACTCGATCCCCGGGTCACCGGAGATGTTTATCTCAAAGGCAAGAAGCTCAGACTCGGTCACGTCAATGAATCGATGCGACGACGCATCGGATTTCTTCCCGGTGATCGAAAGAAGGAGGGGCTGGTTCTGGGGATGTCAATTTCGGAAAATATTTCACTTCCGCATATCGACAGATTTAGCAGTCTCGGATTCGTGAATCGCGCTCGCGAGACCGGGGACGTCGAAAAGTTGACCAAGCGGTTGCGGGTGAAAGCGCCCTCGATCGAATCAATCACGGCCGGCTTGAGTGGCGGAAATCAACAGAAGGTCGCACTCGCAAAATGGTTGTTACGCAGTTGCGATCTTCTGATCATCGACGAACCGACTCGGGGGGTTGATGTTGGGGCGAAAGCAGAAATCTATGAGCTTCTGGACGAAGTGGCCTGTCAAGGAGTCGCGATTCTGATGATCTCCTCGGAGCTGCCAGAACTCTTGAATCTGAGTCGTCGAATCGTGGCGATGCGCGTCGGGTTTGTGACTGGCGAACTCCAGCACAACGAGTTTTCGCAGGAAGCGGTCCTGCACCTGATGGCGTAACGAAGCGGTCAGATCGTTGCAAGCCTTTGACTGAGAGCGCCTTCCGACGTATTTGAAGCGGTAGGAGAAAAAATGAAAAAGCTAATCATGAGTATCGGGGCCTGTGTGTTGCTGGTGCCGGGCTTAGCCACGGCCAAGGACATGACCTTCCGCGGCGAAATCATGGACAGTGCATGTGCCAAAATGGGCGGGCACGCGGCGATGTTCAAGAAGGAGGGAACCAACGACGCGAAGGCATGCACTTTAGCGTGCGTGAAGATGGGTGGCAAATTTGTTCTCTTCAACAAAGGAGCCAAGACATTCTACCAACTGGACGACCAGAAAAAACCGGAACCCTTTGCGGGGCAAAGCGTGCAGGTTACGGGGTCTTTGGATAAGGCGACCAAGACGATCCACGTCACCGCTATCAAAGCGGCAGCGTAGACATCTGCCGTAGTGAGAGGGTCGAACGCGTAGCGACCCTCCTCCGGATTCCGGAATCCGACGAACACATCTGGAATTTGGTGCATTTTGTCAGGACTCTGCCGGGAAGTGTTGGTAACAGCCCGAGTGCCGGAGGGAGTAGCGGAAGGAGTGCCGGTGCCAGTAATCAGTAATCAGTAATCGTGTCACCGGTCATCGGTCATCAGTCCGACTAACGCCCTCCGCAACAGGTCCAACGCGTACTGGCTGGCAATGCGCTTGAACGAGACGCGATCCATGGGGAAAAAGAGCTTTCGAACGAGCGTTTCGCGATCGACTCTAGCCACGCCGACAAAAACGGTTCCGACCGGCTTGTCCGGTCTCCCGCCCTCCGGTCCGGCAATGCCGGTTGTAGAAACCCCATAGACCGCTCCAGCTCTCTGGCGTACTCCCTCAGCCATGGCGGCGGCGACCTCTTCGCTGACTGCGCCAACTGCGCTGATTAACTCAGCTGAGATCCCTAGTGTACGAGTTTTTGCGTCGTTCGAGTAGGCCACTACTCCCTCCAGGAAAACCTTCGATGCGCCAGAAACATTCGTCAGGCGGTCTGCGATTAAGCCGCCGGTGCACGACTCGGCAACAGCCAAGGTCTGGCGGTAGCTGGTCAGAAGGCGAACCACCACCTCCTCCATTTCCTCGCTACCGGTGGCGACCAGATATGTCCCAAGTCTTTGCCGGACCATTGCATCAGCCTGTTCAAGCACCGCTGGGGCGCCGATCAGACGCAGATCCACTTCTCCAGGCCGGGCACAATATCCCACTTCCAGGTCAGCCAGCGCCGCGAGATCGGTTCCCACAGCCTCTTCGACGTACGATTCACCTTGCCCGGTGATTCGATAGGTTTGCGCTGTCAGATCAGATGCACCGGACAGCTCCTGAAGAATCGGGCGAGCATAGGTCTGAAACATCGGCCGCAGCTCCCGGGGCGGCCCTGGGAACAGGAAGAGCGGAGGGCGGGTACCTTGGGAGGGGAGGTAAAGGCCGGGAGCGGTACCAAAATCGTTTGGCAAAACCGTGGCACCCTGCGGAACAAATGCCTGCCGCGAAATCCGCGAGGTAAGCTTGATGTTTCGGCGGATGAAACGTTCCTGGATCTTATCAAAAATTGCCTGGTGATATTCGAGAGGATGTCCAGTGAGGTCGGCAACGATCTCCCTGGTGACATCATCAGACGTCGGTCCCAAACCACCGGTCACCAGGATAATCCCGCCCCGTCGAAAGGCCTCGCGCAAAATCTCGGCGATGGCAGGTCCGTCCGGGACGGTCGCCTGCCGGTCGATCCTGAATCCTAGCGTGAAGAGCTCCTGTCCAAGATAGGCGAGCAGCGTATTGACCACGCTGCCGAAGAGCAGTTCCGTCCCCGTATTGACGACTTCGACCCGGGGTGTTTTGGGGAGGGGTTTGGTAGTCACGGGAGGCGGGGTAATTGGGGTCAGTGGTCGGGGATCAGTAATCAGTAATCGGCGATCAGTAATCAGTAATCAGTAATCAGTAATCAGTAATCAGTAATCAGTAATCAGACATCGGTCCTTGGTCATCGGTCATCGGCCCTTGGTCATCGGCCCTTGGTTGCCGGCCATTACCCCGCCCCTGGATCCAGCAACTGAATCCAGTGTTTTACCAGAGATCTCAGCTCCTGCTCCTCGCCTCCTTCAAAAATGCAGAGGAGGTTGGCCAGCATCCGAATCAAAATTTGTTTTGGCCGTGCGACCTGCAGGTGGCTAAGACTCCACTTCAGTTTCTGGTGCTCCAGAATATCCGCGCAATCTCGCGTCGAAAGAATGCGCCCGCCATAGAAACAATCGAAGAAGATCGGGCCGTGACGCAGGACGAAATGCCCGGGCAGGTTCACGCCTTCCAGTATGTACCCTGCCCGGCGCGCCACTAGCATGTAAATTACTGAGAGCGAAATCGGTATCCCCAAGCGGGAATCGATGACGCAAGGTAACAAAGAATTGCGAATGTTATAATAATCGTCGGAGTTGCCGCGAAACCCGAGTTCTTTTCCAAGAAATTGGCCGAGGATCTGAACCCGCTGCATTTCGCTCACAGTTCCCCCCAGACGACGTCGTAAGTGTGAACTCCAATCATCCAGGAGCTTGCCGTAGCGGTCGATCGCTACATCCGGCAGAAAAATCTGCGCCAAAACCCAGCAAGCGTCTTCCAGATCAAAGGTTTCGGCCGGTTGACGGCACAGCGCTTCGAAGCGTTCCCGGGCGTGGCGGCGCTCGATCTGGATAAGAATTTCACGAATATGGAAAGCCACCTGGCGATCGTCGAGCGTTAAGAGATCCCGCAAATCGGGGATCGTTTCGGCCCCGCCTTGCGCGAGTTGGCGTTTCGTCAAGCTGACCGTTTGCGGGTCATCGTCCTTGAGCAGCCGGATGATCGCATCGCGTTGCTTAAACATTGAGGAAAATTTCTAATATAAAGGGATCCCAACAGCCTGCATTGCTCGCAAATCTCGAGGATTTGCGAGCGATGCAGGCTACAGCGAAAGTCTTGGCGCATCGCTCCAAAGATTTTCCAGCGCATAAAAACGTCTCTTCTCCGTCTGAAAAACATGAACCAAGACATCCGAATAGTCTATGACGACCCACTGGCTCAGCGGAGCGCCTTCGGAAGACAACGGTGAGCGGCCAAAGCGTTTTGCCAGGCCTTCTCGAATTCCCGACGCGATCGCCTTCAGATGAGGTTCGGAAGTCGCCGAGCAGACGACAAAGAAGTCGGTAAAAGAAGAAATGCTGCGCAGATCGAGAACGACAATGTCTTCCGCTTTTTTGTCTTCCGCCAGACTCACACAGAGACGAGCTAACTCCTCGGCTTCGATACGACTCCTCCTTGGTAAAGCTTTTGTTGCTGAATGTAGCGAAGCACCACCTCTGGAACGAGATACCTGATGGACAATCCGTCCGCAACTCTGTTTCTGATATCGGTGGACGAGAGATCGATGCGCCAACGGATAATCGGATATTTCAGATCTAACGGCCGATCGGTGCGGCTCAAAACCGCGAACTTCAGGAGCTGGTCGAGTTCCGAAAACTCGTTCCAGGTAGGAAGCGTACTCAGATGATCTTCCCCGACCAGGAAGAATAACTCTTCGACCGGGTATCGAAGACGGTAAGTCCTGGCGGTATCGATGGTGAAGGAAGGCGAAGGGCGGACGATCTCGACCGGGTCAACGGCAAAGCGCGGCTCGTCTCGAGTCGCGAGTTCAACCATGCGCAGGCGGTCTTTTGCAGATGCGGTGGTGTGATTTGGCTTGAACGGGGACTCCGCGGCTGGGATGAAGATGATCCTGGTCAAACAAAGCTGTTCGAGAGCGAGCCGAGCCAGGATGAGATGACCATGGTGAATCGGGTCAAAAGATCCGCCGTAAAGTCCTAGACGCATCGGTTAGCCGGGCCGGCCAGATCGGCTTTTGCCCATAAAAGTGTGGAGCCTGCGCGACAGATCCGTAACATGCGACGGAAACTATGGAACCAAGTGATGCCGGTCAACTGCTCCTCGTCGGTGTGCCTGGCCCAGAACTCGACCCGACCATCGCGCGCCTTTTCGAAGCGGTTCAACCCGGCGGTTACATCATATTTGGCCGGAACATCAAGAGCCCTCGGCAGCTTCGACGTTTGCTTGATAATTTACGAGACCTGTCCCGGGTTGAGCCAATTCTGACGATTGACCAGGAAGGTGGAAGGGTCTCGCGCCTTAAATTGCTCGGCAACGAGCCTCCTAACGCTCAGCAGTTGCGCGAAACCGGTTCCACCGACCTGATCCGCCGCCATGGCACGTTAACCGGACAACTGCTTCGGTGCTTCGGGTTCAATCTGGATCTTTGTCCGGTCTTGGATATATCCTTCGATGATCATGCTGACAATTCGCTGCGCGGCCGCTGTTATGGCACCTCTGTCGATCAGGTGCTCCGCTTGGCCGGCGAGTTTCACGATGCGCTTCTGGCCGAAGGCGTGCGCTCGTGTGGCAAGCATTTTCCAGGCTATTCGGGAGCGCCCCTTGATCCTCATCATGAGCTTCCTCGCATCGATCGATCTCGTGGCGAGATGGAAGCGACCGAGCTTGCCGTTTTCCGGCGCTTTTCCGAAAAGCTCTCCAGCATGATGGTGGGTCATGCCTGGTATCCGGCACTCGATCCGGAAAGAACTCCTTCATCACTGTCGGCTCGGATCGTCACGGATCTCCTCCGGACTGAGCTTGCTTTCGACGGTCTCGTGATGACCGATGATCTCGACATGGGGGCGATCATTAACTTTTGCGAATTCCCCGACGCTCTGACCAACGCGATCAAAGCAGGGAACGATCTTTTGCTCATTTGCCATCGGATGGGTTTCCTCACCGAGGCGCGGAGGATCCTGAACCGACTGCCATCAAAGCTTCTCGATCGAGCGTTCGCATCGATTCAGAGATTCAAAAGGACCCTCAGCGCGCCGGCCGAGTTCTCGGAAAGCAGATTTCGTGAGCTTGACCGGCAAGTTGGAGAACTGCGTGTCGCTGTTCTCGGGCCGGCCCACGCGGCTGAGCGGAGCGCGGAAGACGGAAAGCGTTCGCCCGTGGAGCTTTATTAAGCGGCACATTACAGAAATGACTTCAGCCGTTGACGCGAAAGGCGAAACGTGAAACGTGAAACGTGAATGCTTCCTGAGATTGAACAGTTGCTCATCCTCCAGGATCGAGATCAGAAACTGAGACAGCTGAAAGCAGAACTCGCAACGGTGCCGCTCGAACAAAAGCGCTTGGAGCAAACCACCGCGCACAGGAGCGCCAATTTGGAGAAGGTTCGCCATCGTACTCGGGAGCTTGAACTGCAGCGAAAGAAACTGGAGCTTGAAGTCAAGTCGCGCCAAGACTCCATCGCCAAGCTTCGGGCTCAGCAATTTCAGACTCGCAAAAACGAGGAATTCCAGGCTCTCGGGCAAGAGATTGGACGGATGGAGCGCGAGATCGCGGAGATTGAGGATCGCGAAATCGAACTCATGGAAGAAGCTGAGAAGGCGCAAGCGGAAGCGCGGCAAGCGGAAAGCGAATTCAAAGCCAGTGAGGATCATCACCGGCAGCAAACCGGTGCACTCGTCAGGAAAAAGGAGCTGCTGGAGACGCGCGCTGGCGAACTGGAAGTAGATCGGAAACAGCTCGTCGATGCGCTTGATCCTGATCTGGTTTTCCAGTATTCCCGGATTTTCGTCAGCAAGGGTGGGGACGCAGTTGTGCCGATCGAGCATGAAGTCTGCATGGGCTGCCATATGAAGAACACCCCAACGACCGTTCACCGGGCGAAACTTGGCCGCGAGATTGTGCACTGCGAACAATGCGGCCGGATTGTGTACTGAAGACTCGATGCAGGTGATCACCGACGAAGCCGGTACTCCTTTGATCAGCCAGAAGAATTCGTCGGCCAGCAGTCCTGATGAAAAAGACCTCGGAGCGCTTCCGCCTTAGATGCATCTTACCGCGGCCAATGTCTGCCTGTTGTTGGTCGCCGGGATTTTGGCTGGTGCGATTAACGCGGTAGCGGGCGGCGGCACATTCTTGACATTCCCGGCGCTGGTTTTTACAGGGATTCCCTCAGTCGCGGCAAACCAAACAAGTACTATCGCGGTCTGGCCCGGGCAGATCGCGGGATTCTGGGCTTATCGCAAAGTGCTCACCGCGCAGAAACGCGCAATCGTGACCCTGGGCATTGTCAGCTTGGCTGGAGGCGGTGTGGGAGCGGTGATTCTGCTGCACACACCAACCCCGGCTTTCGATCGGCTGGTCCCATGGTTGCTGCTGTTTGCGACGCTGATTTTTGCTTTCGGCAATCGGATCCGGCGCCGGCTTGGCCTTTCCTTGACCTCCTCAGGCACGGGAGAGCCTTCGAATGGTGCACTCACGAAAGCGGCAGCTTTGCAATTCGTGATCGCGATCTATGGGGGATTCTACGGCGCCGGCGCCGGAATACTCGAATTGGCGGTGCTCGATATGCTCGGGCTGGAAAACATCCATCTCGCGAATGCCTTCAAGATGATTCTGACCACGGCGTTCAACACCTTGGCGGTCATCATCTTCGTGTTCGCCGGGAAGATCATCTGGGCGGCTGCCCTGGTCGTGGCGGCGGCGACGACGATCGGAGGCTACGGGGGAGCCGCTTTGGCCCAGAGACTTCCGCCTGCCTCAGTCAGAATCTTTGTCATCGTGGTTGGAGCAGTCATGACAGTCTATTTTTTTCTGCGGCTGAAATAGGGACGCGTGCCGCCAATCGGCAAGTGGGCGAGGGACATTGTGGAGCCTAAACCCTTACCGTTTGCGGGTCACCATACGCAATAGATCGCCGAGATGTTTCCGCAGAAAACCTCGTACCGCGTTGCGCACGGCGCCCCCGGTGACTTGACCCAGGGTTCTCAATACTGTGTCCGAAAATGTGTCCGACTGCCTGCTTCTTCGCTGACCGGTCATTCCACCGACGAAGACTTCAGCATGTTGCCCTGCCCGCTGAACGCCGGTTAGAGTTTTCCCGGCCTGCCGTGCCGCCAGTTGCTCGGACGCCGATTCCCGATGGATGACCTGTTCGTACTGGCCGGCCACCAGTGAATTCGCCATCAGTTGTTTTCGCATTTCCGGAGTGATCGGACCGATCTGACTTCTTGGCGGAACAACAAAAGCTCGTTCGACGACGCACGGCTGACCCTTTTCATCCAAGAATGACGCCACGGCCTCGCCGACTCCCAGCTCAGTCAAAACATTCGCTGTCTTTAGCTTTGGATTGGCTCGAAAAGTTTCCGCGGCGGCTTGGACCGCTTTCTGGTCTCTGGGAGTGAACGCGCGCAACGCGTGCTGTACGCGGTTTCCCAGCTGACCCAGAACATTGTCGGGAACGTCGCGCGGATTTTGCGTGCAAAAATAGACGCCGACGCCTTTCGAGCGAACCAGGCGTACGACCTGTTCAACTTTCTGCAGGAGAGCATTCGGGATGTCGGTGAAGAGAAGGTGGGCTTCATCAAAGAAAAAGGCGAACTTCGGTTTTGGTAAGTCGCCGACCTCTGGTAAGTGATCGAACAGATCGGAGAGCAGCCAGAGCAATAGAGTGGCGTATACCTTCGGCGAAGACATCAGCTTATCGGCGGCCAGAATGTTGACGATACCTCGGCCTTGGTTGTCGGTCTGGATGAAGTCATCCAGATCGAGCGCCGGCTCGCCGAAGAACTTGTCGCCGCCCTGACTTTCGAGGGCAAGCAGCGCTCGCTGAATCGCGCCGATACTGGCCGTCGAAATGTTGCCGTACTCAGTCGTGAAACTGCCGGAATTGTGTCCGACAAACTGAACCGTGTCGCGCAGGTCTTTCAGATCCACGAGCTCAAGGCCCTGATCAGCGGCGACCTTGAAGACCAGGGTCAACACGCCGCTCTGCGTTTCGTTCAATTGAAGGAGACGCGCCAGTAAGAGCGGCCCCATCGCATGAATTGTGGCCCGGACTGGGTGTCCTTGTTCCCCGAACACGTCCCAGAGCGTGACCGGACATCCGGTGTACTCATACGGAGGCAGCTTCAATTGCTCGATCCGCTCGGTTACTTTTGGATTTCCACCGCCCGGTTGGCTGATCCCGGTAAGATCGCCCTTGATGTCGGCCAGAAAAACCGGCACGCCGATAGCGCTCAGGTTTTCCGCGATGACTTGCAAAGTGACCGTTTTACCTGTGCCGGTGGCTCCAGCGATTAGACCGTGGCGATTAACCATTTGCGGCAACAACTCCAGGTCGGCCGTTCCGCGCGCTATCAGAATGGGGTTCACAATTTCGCGTTTCGCGTACGTTGGACGTTCGACACGAGACATGAAAGTTTATAAGTGAAATGTGAAATGTGAAACGTGAAACGCGAAACGTGAAGCGCGGTGAGCCGCGGATCTATGCCATCGTCGGTTCCGATGAGAATCAGGTAAAGCTTCGAGCAAAAGCTTTGGCCGATCAACTCAGCCCGCCCGAAGTCGGCGAATTCGGGCTCGATCTGGTTGATGGAGTCGCGGATAACGCGGAGCAAGCGGTCGTCCGTCTGGCGCGGGCACGGGAAGCGATTCAAACGTTTCCCTTCTTTGGCGGACGAAAACTGGTTTGGCTGAAGAATGTGAATTTCCTGGCCGACTCGGTTACCGGGCGGTCTAGCGCTGTCCTGGCCGCGCTGGAAGAATTCAAAGACTTCCTCGCTGCCGGGCTTCCGGCCGGAACGAGTTTCATCCTAAGCGCGACGGAGATTGATAAGAGGCGGGCGTTCTACAAGGCTCTCGGCAAACTGGGGCTGCTTGAGGTTTTTGATCGCATAGACACGACCAAGCCGGGCTGGGAGGAAGAGGCGGAAGCGGTGGTTCGCGCCTTGGCGACAGAGACCAGGCTCCATTTTGCGCCGGCCGCATTGGAACTGTTCATTCAACGCGTCGGAGCGGACAGCCGGCAGATCGTTGGCGAACTGGAAAAAATCGACCTTTATCTCGGTGAATCCCGGGAGGTGACCGAAAACGTGGTGCGCGAACTTGTTGCCCGCTCGGTCAGCGGTGTGATTTGGGACTTGAGCAACCGCATCAGCAGACGGGATTTACCGGCCTGTCTGAGACTGCTGGATCAGCTGCTTACCCAAGGAGAAACGGCAATCGGCATTCTGTTCGCGGCGATCATTCCGACGATCCGCAACCTGCTGGCGGTCAAGGATCTCCTGGAGCGGCATCGATTGAAGCCGCCCTCCTCGCCTTACCAGTTTTCCGCTGTTCTCGGACGGCTTCCGGAAGAGGAGTCTGCGCATTTGCCGCGGCGAAAGGACGGCAGTCTCAATGCTTGGGGCCTTGGCCTCGCGGCAATGGAAGTTCACCGATTCACTTCAGGGGAGCTGATCCGGAGTCTGGAAGATTGCCTTTCGGCCAATCTGCGCCTCGTGACGACCCAGCTTGATCCGCGGCTTGTTCTGACCGAGTTGCTGGTTAAGTTACTCGCACGCGGCTGAGGCTAGCGGCGCAGCCAGCTCGAGTAGCGTGATTCCGCCTCGGTATGGGACTGCGCTGCGCGCGAATCCTAAAGCGGCGACAAGTGGCGCGCACTCCAAGACGTCGATCGGCGGCTGTACTCCCTGAAACCGCTCAAACCGTTCGAGCCGCTCCCGTCCCGCTCAACGCCCGCTCTTTAGCCGCCTTTTTTTTGGCGGCCGGTAACTCGTTGGCCGGCGTTTCGGCTCGATTTTATCCAGACCGGTGCCGTTCTTGAGTTCCATGATTTGATCTCGCAGCAACGCTGCGCGCTCATACTCCAGGTTCGCGGCAGCCACCTGCATCTCCTGATCGAGCTCGGATAAAACCTCCGTCAGATCGAGATCTGCGCCGGACTCACGAATGATCGACTCTTCCAACTGGCGCCCGCGCAGGAGGGAGTGCAAACTCTCTTGCACCGCACGCCGGACGCTGGTTGGGGTGATACCCCGCTCCTCGTTGTAGGCAACCTGTTTGCTCCGCCGATAATCAGTAATTGCAATGAGCTTCTGAATGCTCTCTGTCATCACGTCGGCAAAGAGAACCACCTCACCGTTCACATGGCGCGCCGCTCGGCCCGCGGTTTGAATCAGTGAAGTCTGGCTCCGCAAAAAGCCCTCTTTGTCCGCATCGAGAATGCAAACCAGGCTGACCTCGGGTAAATCCAGTCCTTCCCGAAGAAGGTTGATTCCAACGAGGATATCGAACTCGCCGGCACGTAAAGAGCGGAGGATCTCCACCCGCTCGATGGCGTCGATTTCACTATGCAGGTACCTGACTTTCAAACCAACGTCGCGCAAGTAATCGGTCAGATCCTCGGCCGTGCGTTTGGTCAGGGTGGTTATCAAAACGCGCTCACTTTGCTCGACCCGGCGCCGGCACAGTTCGATTGTCTCGTCGATCTGGTGTTTCAAGGATCGGATCGTGATTTTCGGATCAAGCAAGCCGGTTGGGCGAATGATCTGTTGAACAACCAGTCGGGCTCCTGGGGTGTTGACTGCCAGTTCGCCGATTGCTTTGCCGGTAAGCATCGGCAAAAGGGCCGGCACGGTTTCTTCCTCTCCAATCCGATTTCGCCGATGAGGAATATAGCCAGAGTTGCCAACCACGCTGTTCTGGATCTCGAAATCGGCCGGAGTGGCGCTGATATAAAGAATTTGCCCGGTCATGTCCATAAACTCGGGGAAATTCAACGGCCGGTTATCCATCGCACTGGGCAGACGAAACCCATATTCAACCAAGGTTGACTTCCGCGAGCGGTCGCCTTCGTACATTCCGCCGATCTGCGGGATGGTTGCATGGGATTCGTCGATCACCAGAAACAGGTCGCGCGGAAAGAAATCGAGCAACGTATACGGTCGGGAACCCGGCTCGCGACCGCTCAAATGTCGCGAATAGTTTTCGATTCCGCTGCAGAAACCCATCTCTTGCATCATCTCGAGATCAAACTCAGTCCGCATCTTGATGCGTTGCGCTTCTAGATATTTGGCGTGGCTCTCAAACCAGACAATGCGTTCGTCCAGTTCGGCTCGAATCGCCCGGAGAGCGCGCTGCATCTTCTCGTATGGGGTGACAAACTGTTTCGCCGGAAAAAAAGTGAAGCGTTCCAACGGCTCCAGAGTTGATCCGGTGAGCGGATCAAAGCGGGTGACCAAGTCGACCTCGTCACCAAAAAATTCTATCCTGACGGCTTCTTCGTCAGCCGTCGCCGGATGCACTTCCACGATATCCCCGCGAGCCCGAAACTTGCCTCGGGTCAGCGCGAGATCGTTGCGCTCGTAGAGCATGTCGACCAGCTTTGCCAGAAATAATTCCCGGGAGATCCGTTGTCCGCGGAAGATATTACAGACCATATTGGCGTAGTCTTCCGGCGAGCCTAAGCCATAGATACAGGACACGCTGGCTACGACGATCACGTCGTCCCGGGAGAGCAAGGAGGATACGGCGGAAAGGCGAAGTCGCTCGATCTCGTCATTAATGGACGAGTCCTTCTCGATGTAGGTATCTGTCCTCGGGATGTATGCTTCTGGTTGGTAATAGTCGAAGTAACTCACGAAGTATTCGACCGCATTCGTTGGGAAAAACTGTTTGAACTCACTGTATAGTTGCGCGGCCAACGTTTTGTTGTGCGAAATCACCAGGGTGGGCCGCTGGATCTGGGCGATCACGTTGGCGGCGGTAAAGGTTTTCCCGGAGCCGGTGACACCAAGCAGAGTCTGGTGACGATTCCCGGCCTGGATCGAGCGAACGAGCTGGTCAATCGCCTGTTGCTGATCACCCTGAGGGCTGAATTCCGAGGCGAGTTGAAACGACATAAAGAGCGTCCCTGGCAAAAGACCGGACTAATCTTCCACGATAACCGGATTGCTCAGAACGCCAATCTTCTCGATCTCGATCTCAACCAGGTCACCGGCGCAGAGGTAACGAGGTGGACGCATGGCCATCCCGACTCCCTCTGGTGTTCCCGTGAAAATGAGCGAACCCGGCAACAGAGTCGTGCTCCCGCTCAAGAATTCGATCAACGTTGGCACATCAAAAATCATGTCGGAAGTATTGGATTCTTGTCGGGTCTCGCTGTTTACCCTGGCGGCGATGCGCAACCGGTTTGGGTTGGGCAGCTCGTCTTTCGTGACAATCGCCGGTCCGAGCGGGGCAAATGTGTCAAAACTTTTCCCACGACAAAACTGGCCTCCGCCCCAGCGCTTTTGCCAATCCCGCGCGCTCACATCGTTGCCGGCAGTATACCCCAGAACGTAGTCCAACGCGCGTTCCCGGGAAACGTTCTTGGCTTCTTTGCCAATAACCACGACGAGTTCCGCCTCATAATCGACTTCCAAACTCGCCAGATGGGTCGGAATCACGATCGGGTCGCCCGGATGTTGCACAGCGTTGGGCGATTTTATGAACAACATGGGCCGTTCCGGGAGCTTTGCTCCTTGTTCCTCAGCGTGCTTTCGGTAATTCAGACCAATACCGAGCATCACGCGCGGATCGAGCGGAGCCAGCAGGTGCACCATTCTGGCTTCTCGATCCGTTACTCTGAACTCGTGAAAAATATCTCCATCGATGTCGAAGGCCCGTCCGTCGGATTGTGCCGCGGCGAAATGGATTTCGCCGCTCTGGGCCAGATAACGAATGATCCGCATCGAACACGGATAAGCGGGTTCAAGGAAAAAGCGAGACAAGCTTGACGCAGTTGCTAGGAACGCGCCGCATACTCCTGTGAAGAAGGGCTTGGCGCAGGATCGGGGGAATCCGGAGGTTTCCGGTGACCAGACCCGGACAGTGTCTCAGCGCTCGAACTCGCTGCCGTTGTTGGCGCCTCCGGTGGCTCTGGGGTGGCCGATGGAAGACCTTGGTCGCTTGCCGCTTCGCCTGTTCGTTCCGTCCTCGACTCATCGGCTTGCGAAGACGAATCCGCAGTTGGGGTGGCCGCGACCTGATCTTCCGGGGCGTCACTGGACGCTGCGCGGCCAAGTTCATCCGGTTCATCTCGCGGCTCCTGTCGCGCCGTTGCCGGGGCGCTGCTGTGAGTCTCGACCGGCTTAGGCGGGAGCGGCAGATCAAGAGTGCCGTCCGCGAATTCAATGACGTGCCCGGCCTTCGCCAGCCAAAGAAGGTCCGCTACCAGGACGGCTTTTGCGCGCTGATAGGCGCTGTCGTCCTTCTCCGCCTTCTCTTTTGGGAGAATTTTTTCGGCAAGTTGTTTTCGTGTGATTTTTGGAAAAGAGCGCAAAGTCGCCAGGATGGCGGCGAGACCGGCCGAGATCGAGGCCTGACTTGGATCGAACGGTTGCGGGCGGATCGTGGAGATGTAGAGAATCCGTTTCTTGTGCTTGAAAACGTGAAGGCCGGCTTGGTTCAGACCGTGGCGGAGCGCGCCAGCGATCTGCGCCGGAAATCGGTTCTCCCGGTCGCGGGCAACCCGAATCGAGGCAGCAATTCGGCGATCGGGCAATTGGCGCGCTAGATCGCCCGGGATCTCCGCGGCGAGACAAGGTTTGATCAGAGCGGACAGATAATGAGTCTTGAAGTGCTGCCCGACCGCCGAGAGGCTTGGGAAGATCGCCGGCGGCTCCTCATTCTTTGTGCGAAAATTGATCGTCTTTCTCGCCTCCTCCTTCCACTGATTTACCAACGCCGGATCACTGGTGATCTCGATGGTTCGCCGGTAATCCTCAAACGTCATCCGGCGGCTGAATCGTTGCTCGTAAAGGGCTCGAATCGTCGGCTGGAAGGCGTGATAGTTGGTCGGACCAAGGAGCTTGCCGGAAAGCTTGCAACGGGCGACTGAAGTGAAGACTCCCTTGACGGGCTCTTTTTCGATCACTTCGGTCTGGTAAAATTCGTCTCGCTTCTCCTGGAATGCGATGCGCTCCAGGGCACCTGCTTCAAGCGCTATGGCTCCGAAATCGCCGAACTGGTAGAGCATCGACGCGTTATCAAGGGAGCGAATTCGAATCCGATGCCGTTCGGGGCGCTCCAGGAACATCCGGGCTAAGCCAAAAAGCGGGTAGGCCGTATGACCCTGTTTGATCTGCTCGATGATCTTCGAGAAAGCCCTCTCTTCGGGTAGAAAATCCACCTGGACCGGCGCCATTTCGACTTCCGGTGGCGGAGAATGTGATTCCTCTCGCCGTTGTCGAAAACCTTGGGCTGGACGCAGGCCCGTCGAGGTCGAATCCGCCGATCGCGGAGGGCCGGAACGAATGTTCCGTGTTTGTGCCGGCCTCGGACCGTCTCGTCTGTTCCTTTCTGGTGGGTTGCCTGGCCGGCGCGAGCGTTCGTCCCGGCGCGCCCGGCGGCGGGAGAAGGTGTTGCCCGTTTCTTCTCCCTCATAGTCGGAATAACGGTTCGCGGGCTCCGCCTCTTTCAGCCAATCGGGAGTCAAACGAAGATCGAAAGATGGTGGGTCGTCCGCCATGGTCGGGTAAGCAGTATCAAGTGTGAGTCCAAAAGTAAATTCTCTCGCAGGGTCAGGAGCGCGCGCGATCAAACTGCAGATCCTTACCGGTGGTCAATGTTAAAATCCGGCTTGGCCACTGGTGGTTCGTACTAGGCCCACGTTCGATTCTTGCCGGACCGGAAGGTCAAAGCGGCTTCCGGTGGGCCAGTTTCGGGCCATAGGGAGTTTGCTTTCGCTCGCCCACGAAGCGGGAAATCGGGTGTTTCGTTACCCCAAAACCCTCGGGTTGTTCCCTCGAAGAAAATTATTGCTATTTGACGCAATTAATTTAGTTGCAGCATCACTGGCCTTCGTTATTAAGGCTAGCCACGTCTTAACCACAATCGTAACGAAACGAGATTTATGTCAGAGAAATCGATCGAAGAAAAAGTGAAGGAGATCATTGTCGAGCAACTCGGCGTGAATCCTGAGCAAGTGACTCCTACCGCTTCCTTCATTGAAGATCTCGGCGCCGACTCGCTTGACACGGTAGAACTCGTGATGGCTTTCGAAGAAGAATTTTCAGTCGAAGTTCCAGACGAAGATGCCGAAAAGCTGCAAACGGTCGGCGACGTTATCCGTTATATCGAGGAGCGAGCCAAGTAACCGTTTTTCAGCTGCGCCGGTGCGGGGCGCGGTCTGTCAAGCGTGACACGGTGGAACAAACCACCGTGTTTTTCTTTTTTGACGATATAGATTATTATAGAGCCTTTTCGCCATGTATTCCGCGGATGATTTCCAATATGTTCTTGAGAACACGAAGGTAATTCTCAACCCGGACCGGCGAATCGAGAGTTTCGGTACAACCAGTTTCCATTTTTACCTCGTTACCGAGCTCATGGATAGCGTGGATCAGATCCGCGTACGCGACGGTAAAATCCAGGCAGACCGTCCTCAGATTGTCACGCCGGAGAATGCTGTCCGACTGCTGTTGGAAGGTTTTGGGGAATCTGCCCACCGATTCGCGGAGCTGCTGCAAACAAAAAATGCGGCGATGTTGAAGTATGGCTTTCAGATCAAAAAGAACGATTTGGCCGAAAGTGTTGTGCACGACTCGCTCGAAGCGGTGCTGGACCGGGTCCGGGCGCATCTTCCGGAATCCGAACGCAGCGCCAGCGCGATTATCCAGGGCGTCGATGAGGGCTGGGAAGTTTGCTTGCTGAAATTTACGGTTGATATGATTGGGCAATCGGCTGGGATCAATTTATTCGATTTCAAGCGTCGCGGCTTGCTGTAGAGCGCATCCTCCGGGATGAACATCTTCGCGAAGCTCCTGATCATCGCCGGACTGGTTGTGATCATTTTCGGGGGTGGCGCTTTCGCCGCTTACGAGCTTCTGTTTAAAAAACCGCCGGGGATCGGCAAAGCGGGAGCGCAGCCGGTGGTGACGCCGACCCCGGATCCAGTTCCGGGGCTGTTTGCCGAAGCAAAGAATCAAATCGCTGGGGGCGACGTCAACCAAGCAAAAACAACCCTGATCTCCCTGATCCAGGCTTTCCCAAAATCGCCCGCGATCGACGATGTGAAACGCGCTCTGGGCGATCTGAACATTCAGCAATTTTTCTCGCCGGAGCCCGGACCGGGCAAGACCGAATACGTGGTCGTCCCTGGTGACTCGATGGGGCGAGTTGCCCGCAAAACCAGAGTCCCGGAAGAGCTGCTCATGCGGGCAAATGGGCTGGAGACGATACGCCTTCAACCCGGTCAGCGATTCATCGTTCCAACCGGCCAATTCAGTATCGTGCTGAATACGAAGGACAAGGACCTGACTTTGCTGAACCATGGTGTTTTTTTTCGCTGGTATAAACCAGTCTCATTCGAGATGCCGTCGAAACTGACTGGCGGCCAGGCGAAAATCACTGAAAAACTTGCGTGGTCAGGAGGCAATCGGGTCGCCTTCGGAGACAAAAAATATATCGGCAGCAGTCGCTGGATCGTGATAAACCGCACGGGATTGACCTTATATTCTGAAACCAATCCGGCGTCTCCAAATATCCAACCCCCAAACACCGGCGTGATGCTTGCCTCTCAAGAGATGGACGAACTGTTTGCCCTAGTCGGGAAAAATACGCCGGTCACAATCGAATGAAGCCGAAACCGCTGGAGTTTGAAAAACCAATCGTTCGCCTGGAGAAGCAGCTGGAGGAGATCAAGAAACACTCAAAGCTGCAGGCCATCGACCTCGAACGAGAGGTTCTTTCGATGGAAGAGAAAATCGCGCAGACTCGCCGCGAGATTTATGCCAGCCTGACGGCCTGGCAACGCGTTCAGATCGCCCGTCACAGTGCCCGTCCTTTTGCCTGCGATTATCTGGAGCATTCGTTTTCCGATTTCGTAGAACTCCATGGCGATCGCGTCTTCGCTGACGATCGCGCCGTGCTCTGCGGCTTGGCCAGACTGGACCAGTACCGCTGTGTCGTGATTGCGCAGCAGAAAGGGCGCGATACGAAAGAAAACATTCTCCGCAACTTTGGAATGGCGCACCCGGAAGGTTATCGAAAGGCGCTGCGCGTCATGCGATTAGCAGAAAAGTTCGATCTTCCGATTTTCGCACTGATCGACACACCGGGTGCTTACCCCGGTCTCGGCGGCGAAGAGAGGCACGTAGCGGAGGCGATCGCGGTAAATCTGCGGGCGATGATGACCTTGAGAGTGCCGACGGTGGCGGTGGTCATTGGAGAGGGGGGTTCCGGTGGCGCGCTCGGTATCGGGGTGTCCGACCGCGTTCTCATGCTGGAAAACGCCTACTATTCCGTCATCAGTCCGGAAGGGTGCGCCGCGATTCTTTGGAAGCATCGCAGCCACGCTCCCGAGGCGGCCGAAGCACTAAAGCTAACGGCCGGCGACTTGAAAAATCTCGAGTTGATCGATGAAGTCATCCCGGAACCGCTGGGCGGTGCGCAATACGATCCGGGGGTGGCGGCTGCCAAGGTGAAAGCCGCCCTGCTGCAGCATCTGGAGGAGTTGCGGAAACGACCAATCGATCAACTGCTGGAGGAACGCTACCAGAAGTATCGCCGAATGGGGAGAGTGTTGGAGGAGACAGGGGAGGAGGGAATGGGAGTGAATCAGATAATCAGTAATCAGTAATCAGTGATCAGTAAAGTAATCGGTGATCAGTAATCGGTCATTGCTTTTGGCTATCTGCGATCGTTCCTCTTGACGTTTCTCACGAAGGCCGCGGCGGCCTTTGCAATGTCGGAACCGACATTCGCCATAGGCTGGACATGCTTGGGCTTAAACCAAGGGAAATATCCGACCAGATCGTGAAAAACCAGGATCTCACCGTCGCAATCCGGACCGGAACCGATTCCGATCGTGGGGATGCCCAGTTGTTGTGTGATCTCTGCCGCCACCGGTGGATGAACCAGTTCCAGAACGACGGCGAAAGCCCCGGCGGACTCGACTGCCATTCCTTCTTTCAAAAGGAATATGCGCTCCTCCTCAGTGCGTCCTTTGATTCGGTAACGGCCCTCCTCGCGGATGTGTTGTGGGAGCATTCCGATATGCCCCAGGAAGGGAATGCCACTGTCGACAATGGCCTCTATCTGGCGAGAAACCGCGATGCCCCCTTCCAGCTTAACAGCTCGTGCGCCCGCCTCGACAAGAAGCCGGGAGTTGGCAATCGCCTGATCCACGGTATCGTAGGTGCGGATCGGAAGATCGGAGACGATCAAGGCGTGATCTGCGCCGCGCGCGACCGCGCGAGTGTGATGGATAATGTTGGCTAGCTCGACGCTGGTAGTATCGGGGTAGCCCAGCACGGTCATGCCCAAAGAATCGCCGACCAGCAGAATCTCCAATCCCGCTTCGTCGAGCAGACGAGCAGTCGGATAGTCGTACGCGGTCAGGCAAGCGATCCGTCTGCCGTCTTGTTTCTGCTGGCGAATCTGTTCAGGAGTGATTCGGGACATGCCCTATTCCAGGAGGCGTTCGTTCCTTCGCACTACCTCCGCTCGCTGACTCGAGTTTGCTAGAAGATCTTTCACCGAAGCGTGCTGGCCCGGCAAAATCAGATCCGGGCGAATCTCGGCCAAAGGAGCCAGGACAAAAGCGCGCCCGGTTAAGCCGGGATGAGGCAGATGCAGTGCTGGGTCAGCCGAGATGAGATCGTCCATGTAGAGGATGTCCAGATCGATCGATCGGGACAGATTTTTCGGTCGGACTTGTGGCCGTCCCATGCCTCGCTCGATGTCAAGGAGTGTCTGCAGCAACTCCCGCGGCGTTCTCAAATACTCTATCTCAACGACCGCGTTGAGAAAGGAGGGGGTGCCTGGGACGCAGTCGACCGGAGCGGTCTCGTAGATTGAGGAGGAGAAGGTCAGCGTCGCCGGTACTCCGAGATTACGAACCGCTCGAGCAGCCTGTTGCAGATTCTCGACACGATCACCCAGGTTGGAGCCGAGAGCGATGCCGGTGCGCATAGAAAAGGTCGAGCAATATAGAGAGCGATCTGGAAATTGCCTACTGCGAGGTCAGACATCACGATGCCTACATGAGGACTACCTTGACGCTCAACGACGAGGTTGCTCGTCGGGCCAAGCGAAACGCCCATCGGTCACGGCGCTATCCGCTGTTCCTCTGACCGCGATTTGCAAGCTTTCCCGAAAGTTTAGACCTGACCCTCTTTCCCGAAAATGAGCTGAAAATATTTCTCCAACGAATACAGATCTTCGCTGCTGGTGCGCAAAGCGATGTAACCATCGGGTCGAATGACAAAAATCGTTGGTACTTCGACGCCATAAACGGCGTGAGCCATCCCCGTATCGCCCACAACCAGAAAATCGGGACGAGGATTGGCAGCGCAGCAGACGATCTCGATTCCGTCCACCAAGCTGGCGAAACGCTGTCGAAGCGAAAGTAAGGCCGGCATCGGGGAGAGTGCCGGGCGGGATCCGGTTCCAGCGAACACCAGCAAGACATGCTTTCCCGATCCAAACAGATCAAAGAGACGTAATGGTTTCCCCGCAGCCGGATCCTGAATTTCCGCATCGGGTGCTCGATCGCCGGCTCGGAGAGCGCCGCCATGATCTGGAATGATGATTGGGCTTCGGCGATAATTCACCCGGATCCCGGACATCGCCTCGATGATTCGTTCGCCGACTTGCTCTACCTCGCTAAAAAGGGGAACCAACATGGTGCGGGCCGACTGAACGAGTGGGTTGCGAGAAGTTGCCATCCTGGTCAGATAATCCGTTAACGCCAGAACACTGCGGGCAACCGGTTCCCGCTCCGCAGTGTAACTGTCGAGAAGGCTTTCGGGCGCGTTCTTTCTTGTGACCAGCTTCATTTTCCACACGAGGTTAAAGGCGTCCTGGATGCCGGTATTCATCCCTTGCCCGCCCGCCGGACTATGGACATGCGCAGCATCCCCCGCGAGGAAAACGCGCTCTACCCGGAACCGCCGCACTTTTCGGCGCGCGATGCGAAACCGCGAGATCCAGGTCGGATCACTGGCGGTAATTGTTCCGGGGCAGCGTTCTCGCAAATAGGATTGAAGGGTTTCCAGGCTAGGCTCAGCCGACTGTTCGGGTGACTCTTCCGCGAACTGGGCGATAATTCGGGCCCGTTCTTCCGAAAATCGAAAAATCCCGAGAACGCCTTGATCGGCAAAGATCAGGATAACGTCTCCTTCAGGCAATTCACCGCTCAGCCTCACATCAGCCAGGAGAAACGATTCATCGTAGGCGGCACCCTTAAAAGTAAGCCCAAGGAGATGGCGTACGGTGCTATGGGCCCCGTCGCAGCCGAGCAACCAACTCGCTCTGATCACCTGTTCCTCTCCGGATGGCGTGCGAACCCTCGCTTCGACGGAGTCGTCGTGCTGTTGCAATCCGACGAGTTCGGTCGACCACTTTACATGCACTCCCTGTTCAGATAGTCGCCGGCCCAGCAATCGCTCGGTCTCGCTTTGCGGCAGCCCAAGCGCGAAAGGGTAAGGGCTGGGCAGAGTTGCGAAGGAGAGTTTGGCCAGAAGAACTTGCTGCCGGTAAAATGCGATCTTTTCCAACTGCCTGCCGGTGGCAACGAAATCTTCGGCGACGCCCATGAGCCGAAAGGTCTCCAGAGTACGGGCGAAAATTACCAACGCCTTTGAAAAGGTTGAAGGCGCGGCTGCTCGATCGATGATCGTCGAAGTTAACCCATGCCGGGCCAGTTCGAGCGCGGCGACCAGGCCGACCGGTCCCGCTCCGACCACGAGGGCATCAATATCCACCGTTGTTTCCTGGTGCGACAATTCACCAGGAAGGTAAACGGCGGATGCGCTTCGTGCGAATCGCAAATAGCCGTTGGCCGATTACCGGTAGCCGATTACCGGCTCAAGCCGCTCAATCATCGCACGCTGCGCGCATCCTGCATGTTTACCTGCACAGAGGCGCGTCGTTTCCGCCCGGCAACTTCGTCGCCCGCGTGTCGTGGCAGTCGGCCGAAGCTAATCGCAGACGCTGAAGTGATTAATCCGATCACGATGAATCCCGGCCAGAAATCGTTAGCCGTCAACACTGTGTGATGGCGTAAAGTCAGGACACTTTGCAGCACAAGTGCTCCGATCGTGATCCCCAGACTCAGAGAGATCTGCTGGAGGACACTGGACAAACTGGTGGCCTGGCTCATCTGCGGCTGTTCCATCTCGGCGTATGTGATTGCATTGATCGCCGTGAACTCGAGCGAACGGAAAAAACCGCCGACGAACAAAACTAGGATCATGACGACGACGGGGGTCGCCGGCGTAAAAAATGCCGGAGCTGCCATGGACAAAGCGCTGAGCAGCGCATTTGCCACGAGCACACGGCGGAATCCATAGCGCCGCAGGATTTTTCCCGCGGCGGTTTTCATTCCGATCGCTCCCAGGGCAGCTACAAAAGTCAGTAACCCCGAGCGAAGCGGGTTCATCCCGAACCCGAGTTGCAACTGCAAGGGCAGCAGCAGCGGCAACGCGCCGACTCCGATCCGAAAAAGTGATCCTCCGATGACTCCGGAGCGGAAGGTTGGGAAGCTTAGCAATTTCAGCTCAAGAATCGGTGTCGGCGACCGCAGAGCATGCCCGACATAAAGCCCGGTTAAGAGAACTCCGGCCACCACCAAACCGGTGACGAGCAGAGGGGGAATGCCCGACCCGTCGATGGCTGCCGAAGCGGAGACGAGTGCCGACAGACCAATCCCCGAGAGGACAAAACCGAGGAAATCGAATCGGCTCAGATTCTCCGCGCGATCGTCCGGAATGAAGAGCGTCGCCAACACAATGCCTAGGGCCGCGATTGGAAGGTTGATCCAGAAAATCCAACGCCAGGAAAAGAAGGTTGTGATAAAGCCGCCTACGGGCGGCCCGAGAACCGGGCCGATCAGGGCCGGGATCGTCAGCCAAGCGAGTGCTTCGACCATTTCGGTACGTGACACGGTCCGCAGGATGACCAGGCGCCCAACCGGCACCATCATCGCCCCGCCAACGCCTTGCAGGGCACGCGCGGCCACCAGCGAGACATTCGACTGGGCGAAGCCGCAAAGGGCGGACCCCAAAGCGAAGACAAAAATCGCCAGGCGAAAAATCAGTCGTGCTCCCCAGCGATCGGCGATCCAGCCGGAGGCAGGAATAAAGACGGCCAACGTCAGCAAATAGGAAGTAAGCGCCAGCTTGAGCTGGATCGGGCTTTCGTGGAGGTCCCGGGCGATCGCCGGAAGAGCGGTCGAGAGCACGGTGGCGTCAAGATTTTCCATGAACAGTGCGCAGGCGACGATGAGCGGCACCAGGACCTTGAGCGGCAAAACGTTCTCCTTGACGGCGATAACCCCATTCATGAGCGAGCGTTTCTCATCGCATTCGTGAACGCGGGGCGCAACTTCGGCGATTGCGTGTCGGCGTCTTGCGTATCGGCGTATTGCGTCCATATGACCGATGGGACCGATGGGACCGATGGGACCGCGGCAGGTGCCACCCATACGCACTACGCCGACACGCACTACGCCGACACGCACTACGCCGACACGCAGCACGCCGACACGCAATACGCCGACACGCGGCCCTCAACCCACCTTTTCCCAATGCCGGGATTCCGCCGACCGCAAAACCGCCGCAATGACACACTCGGTTTTTAATGCTTCCGCGAAATCCGGTTGCGCAGGTTTTTTCTGTTCCAGGCTTTGGATAAAGTCAGCTATCTGGTGCGTGAAGGAATGTTCGAAACCAATGGCGAGCCCCGGCACCCACCAGTGGTTCATATAGGGGTGTTCTCCTTCAGTCACATGGATCGACCGCCAACCGCGCATCGCTCCCTCATCTTTGTGGTCGAACCACGCTAAGCGATGCATGTCATGAAGATCCCAGGCGAGCGATCCGAATTCCCCGTTGATTTCGAAGGTGTAGAGCGCCTTGTGTCCACGCGCATAGCGAGTGGCCTCAAACGTGGCCAGCGAACCATTTTTGAATCGCGCAAGGAAAGCACTGGCGTCATCGATCCTGATCTTTTCTGGTTTGCCCGTGAGCTTATGCATCCGTTCTTTCACAAACGTCTCGGTCATCGCCGAAACCGTATCAACCTCGCCGTTTAACCAGATCGCAGTGTCGATGCAGTGGGCGAGCAGATCGCCGGTCACGCCGCTTCCCGCGACATTGGCGTCGAGCCGCCACAACGCCGCGCCTCCTTGCGGCACCTGCGCCGAGATCGTCCAATCCTGCAAAAACTTGGCCCTGTAATGAAAAATCCGGCCCAGTTTACCCGCGGCGATAATCTGTTTTGCCAACGTTACTGCCGGGACGCACCGGTAATTGTACCACACCATACTCGGAACCCCGGCTTTGCGGACTGCTTCAACCATTCGAGCAGCCTCGGTCAGGTTCCGGGCCAGCGGTTTGTCGCAGAGGACGATTTTTCCCGCTTCCGCAGCTGCAACGGCGATCTCGGCATGGGTATCGTTCGGACTGGCAATGTCGATGACCTCGATGTCCGGAGCTTTGATGAGCTCTCGCCAATCGGTGGTAGCCCGTTCATAACCCCATTTGTGGGCGAACTGTTTGACTTTCTGACCGTCTCGGGCGGCGACGGCCTTTAGCACCGGCTTATGCTCCAGCTCAAAGAACTGGTTAACGGACAGGTATGCATTCGAATGGGCCCGGCCCATAAAACCGTAGCCGACCAGGCCAATGTTCAGGTTTTTCATTTTTTTGGGAGGGGAAATGAGGAAACTGCACGCGGAGCCGATGCGAGCCCGGAAGCAGATCAATTCCAACCGTGTGCTTCGCGCACGGCAATCATCGCGGAGAGGATCGCGTTCCAGGTCTCCGGCTGGAGCATGACCTCGTTCGGAAACATGCAACCATCCCAGCAAATGTGCTGAATGGCCTTCGTCAGGTTCCCTTTGTCGTCGCGCAACCAGTGGCCGGCGTCGCGAGCGATATCGAGTTTGCCGTGAGGATCGTCGGGCAAACAATGCCGTCCCGTTTTATCGTGAGAACCGCTGCCCTTGACCGTGCCGTCGTTCTGCGCGACGTGAAAGTCGTTTGTCCAGGGTCGCAGCTCGTGGGTCATCGTGGCCAGAGCCTGCTGAAGTTTTTCGTTGTCCTGCCAATCGAAACCTTCCGGCAGGATCGCGTCTTCCGGAGCGTTATACCCGAGCGTGTACAGAAGGGTGTGTGCCATGTCGGCCTGGAAGCCAAGCTTGTCCGGGCGATCGACCGTTTCCAGTAAATCGAGCATCTTGCGCCAGCTATGCATCCCGCCCCAACAGATCTCGCCCTCCGCCGCCAGACGCTCTCCATGATCTGCAGCGAGGTTGCAACTCTCCCGGAAAGTGGCGGCAATCTTCGTGGTCCCTGCCGGATCTTTTCTCCAGGTCGCCGGATCGGTCGCTGAATCGATCCGCACGATCCCGGATTTGCGGACACCGAGTTCCTTGAGAGCCGCACCGACCTGGCACGTCTTGCGCACCTGTTCCAGAAAACGGGTGCGCTCCTCTTTTGAGCCCATCGCCGAGCCGCCGCCAGTCGGAGGCCAGACCGGGGCGACCAGAGATCCAACCAGGAGATTCTTCGCCGAGAGCTTGTCCGCCAGACGGCGCAGGTCATCTTTGGTCGAATCGATGCTGATGTGCGGATCTGCCACAAAAAGGTCGACCCCGTCGAACCGAACGCCGGCGACCTCGGCTCTCGCCGTCAGATCAAGCATGGTGTCAAGGTCGATGAATGGTTCGGAATCGGGACCTTTGCCAACGAGGCCAGGCCACATGGCATTGTGAAGTTTTGGATATTGAAAGCTCATGAACGGGTTTTTGCGGTTTTGACTGCCGGGATGGCGGGAAAGGGGGTGCCACGCGCCTGAAAATAAAGCCTGTCGCCAGTCGCCGCAAATAGAACACGAACGAGCGGGCTGGGTAGCGCGCCCGGCCTCGGCCTACCAGGTACCGCTGGCATCCTGCCGGTTCAAAAGCTGACAAGCTGGAAGCTTATCCTACCTTGAAGTCCGACAGACCCGAGGCCGTCCGTACTACGGTACACGCTCAAGCTTTAGCCGCGTAAGCCGCTCACCTCCGTATCCGCGCGAGGTTTTCCAGGACCGCGAGCGTCTCTTCCATATTCCGCTGCATCGTATAGCGGGCGGCGAGCTCGCGGCAGGCAGAGCGCGCCGTGGTTCGTAGAGCCCCGTCGCTCCAAGTTTCGATCGCTTGCCGGAGTGCTGCGACGTCGCCGGCTTGAGGGATCACGGAACCGTGCACGCCCGACTGCATAATCTCGGAAAAGCCGTTAGCCAATGTCGTGATGACCGGTAACCCAAAAGAGACCGCCTCGAGACATGCGTTTGAGAAGGGGTCATAAATCGTTGGCAGAATAAAGAGGTCGGCCGCCCGATAAATTGGTTCCAGGTCTGCCACTGGGCCCAGATACCGGACGCTGGAACCGGTCAGCAGCAGCTTCCGACCGGCACCGGCGACGAGCAGTTTTACCCTGTGGTCTTTGATTTCCCGGAACGCGGCGAGGGCGAATCGCAGACCTTTCCGCACCCAGCCGGAGCCTGCAAACAGGAGGGCAATATCGGTGTCTGCGAGGCCGAGGTTGCTCCGCAGCTCCGAGCACCGGTCCGGCTCTGTCGTTAACGGAATCTCGGGCAGACCATTGTAGATTACTCTGATCCGGTCCGCGGAGACATTGAACTCGGAAACGATCTCGTTTTGTACTAGGCCGGAGTTCGCGATGACGTAGCGGGCGCCACCCTCCTGGAACATCTTCTGCTCGAGCGACAAAATTTCGGCGTGCTTGCGCTGACCCGCACGAAACGTGCCCCGCCAGGCCGGTTCGTATCTTGCCCGGCGTCGCAGCCAGCTGCCATGCACGCCGTCGCCGGCTCGATAGCAATCGCACTCGAGAACGCGCTCGAGACTGAAGAGCATATCGTCGGAAGAGACGCATTGCTTCAACTCCTGGGCAAAGCCAAGGGGTGAGCGGTTCTTCAAATGGACGAGTCCTCCGTAAGGCCATTCCGTCGCCGGCCAGTCTTCGGTGGCGTACAAAGTCGTCGTATGCCCATGGGTAACGAGGATTTGTCCAAGTCTCTTGAGATAACGTTCCGCCCCGCCGGTACGGGCAAATCCACGTCGAACCAGCCCTATTTTCATCGCGAATTGATCGTCGATAGCCAATAGACGACGCGGACCGGTAGAGGCAAGGCGCAAGACGCTGGTTGTTTGCGTCAAGAATGTTCTCTCGTATCCTCTGTGCGTGATCGATCATGGCGACTGATATGGAAGCGAGCAGAGCGTGGCGGACTGGAGGCAAAGTTTGAGGACAGACGATCTGCCCGTCTCGGTCTTGTATGCTACGTCGGCCAGGATTGGTGGCGTCGGCCTTGATTCCGTCGCGCTGGAAACCCTGCGCGGGATCCAGGATCGATTGGGGCTGGCCCTCGCTTACGGGATGCGGACGCGCGAATTTCAAGCGGCGCCCGTTCGAACGCTGAAGTGGCATCCGGTAAGACTTCTATCCAACCTCAAGAGTCCTTACTATTACGGAGCGAAAAAGAAGGCTCTGGACCGCGTTGCCCGCAAACAGCTCCTCACCGGGCGGTACGACCTCTTTCACGGGTGGTCCGGCGAGTCCTGCCGAAGCCTCGAAGCAGCCAATCAGATGAACATTCCCTCGTTGCTGGAGATTCCGACCTGGCACCGGCATAAGGGTAACGTGGTTCCGACAAAAACGGCGAAAGAGATCGCCATGGAGCAAGCCCCCCTTCCGCAGCGGTTCCTGAACAGGCTTCTGATCAGCCGGCAGCAAAGCCTGGCCGAGTATGAACGGGCCGATCTGTTGTTGGTCCTCTCCGAAAAGGCAGCCGAGACTTTCCGGTTTGCCGGATTTCCGGAAACCAAATTGTTCCGAATGTCGCGTGGGGTCGATACAGCGCGGTTTCAGCCCGCGCCAAAGCCGGACGTGTTCCGGGCGGTTTTTGTCGGAGCACTCATTAAGCGGAAGGGCGTGCATGTTCTTCTGGAGGCGTGGCGGTCGCTGGCCCTGCCTCGAGCCGAACTCTGGTTAGCCGGTCACCCGCACGCAGAAATCCGGCCGCTGCTGGAAGATCTGCCGAAAAATGTGAAAGTCCTAGGTTTTCGGTCCGACGTCGAGAAGGTTTATAACCATTGCTCGATTCACATTTTCCCGTCGGAATGCGAAGGCAGCGCAAAGTCCACCTACGAAGCGGCGGCTTGCGGACTGGCCCAGATCGCTACGCGGGAAGCAGGGGATGTCGTCCAGGACGGAATAAACGGGCTGCTGGTTCGTCCAAATGATGTGGCCGGCCTCGCGGCAGCGATAGAGTCACTCTATCGAGATCCGCAACTGACCAATCGCTATGGCCAGGCCGGTCGAAGGCGGGTAGTGGAGAATTTTACGTGGGAACATTTTCGGATGCGCATTCGCGAGGCTTATCGGGTCGCATCGCGCCTGCGCCGGCCCGAACTGATGCGATGAACTCGATCCTGGTGATTCAGCTGAAACGACTGGGCGACCTCATCCTCACCACGCCTGCCATCTCTGCCCTGCGGCAGCTCTACCCGGCTGCGAGAATTACGCTGCTGATCGATGACTATGCCCGTGATTTGAGCCCGGCAATCACGATGGTGGACGACGTGCGTGTTTTCCGGCGGAACGATCCCTTCTGGGTCTGGCGCAGCATCGCTCAGAGTGCACCAAATCTGAGCCTGGATTTTACCGGAAACGATCGATCGGCATTGGCCACGTTTGTCTCTAAAGCCCCTAAGCGGGTTGGGTTTTCTTTTTTGGCCCGGCACCGGTTGCGATCATGGGCTTATACCGATCTGGTGCAATCTACGGTGCGTGAGAAGCATACGACCGACCACTACCTGGATCTGGTTCGCTCGCTCGGATGGGCAGAGGCAGATCACCCGCCGACGTTGTCGATCCCGGCTTCGGTGAGCCGGTCAGCGGATTCGCTCCGACGGGAACTCTCGATTCCGGAGCGGTATTTTGTGGTCCATCCCGGTGCGGCGCGTCCCGAAAAATACTGGCTTCCGGAGCGCTGGGCAAACGTCATCCGGGAAGCGAGTCGGACCTTGGGCATGCCAGCGGTAATCACCGGCGGCAAGCAAGCTCTGGAAAGGGAACACGTCGTCCGGATTCGCGAAAAACTTCCTCCGGAAGTGAGATCTTTCGATTTGACCGGCCGTCTGGATTTCTTGCTTTCGGCGGCGGTGATTAAAGATGCCGGGTTTTTCCTGGGAGTTGACACGGCCGGCGCGCACGTTGCCGCGGTCTTCGAGTGCCCGCAAGTTGTCCTTTTTGGGCCAACGAACCCCTTTCATTGGAATGCGCGGCACCGCTGGGCGAGAAGCGTTCGGGCTGGGTTTGGGCATGATTATCGACCCGATCGACCGCGGGAACAGGGGCATCCCATGAGCGAGCTGTCGACCGAGACGGTAACGTGTGCTATGAAAAGCCTCCTGGCTGAGATGGCCGATAGCCGACGGCCCATGGCGAACTGAGTTTTTCGCCATCGGCGATCGGTCGTCGGTTATCGGCCATCTTGAAGCGTGATGTCGAAAAGTAAGCTCTCGCCCCGCAAGTTCCTGACGCTGTTAGTCGGTCCTTACCGCGATCTTTTTCCATATCTAAAGCCGTACTGGTGGCGCTTCGTTCTCGCGTTGTTATTCGGTGCGTTGTATGGGCTGGTGAGCGGCCTTTTGCCTCTGGCCATCCGCGAGGTGAATACCCACGTCTTCCCGCAGGGTCACCCCAAGCTGTCGACCCTCGACATGCTCGACCGCGGCCCGGGGATTAATTCGGTGCTGGTCATTTGTGCGGCCATCCCGGTGATCTTCGTTATTCGCAGTCTCTTTGATTACCTGAACTCCTATTACATGGCGTGGGTCAGTCTCCGGGTTCTGGCCGATATTCGCAGCAAGCTCTACAGTCGGATTTTGCGTCAATCCCTGGAATTTTTTAATCGGGAACGTTCGGGCAACTTGATGTCGAAAGTGGCCAACGATACGGCGCAAGCCCAAAACGCTCTCACCAGTATCAGCAGCGACCTGATCAAGCAGCCACTGACGATCATCGGTGCGGTCCTGGCCTTACTCCACCTGGACTGGAAATTTACGGTTCTCAGCCTGGTGCTTTTTCCGGTCGGGATTCTGCCGCTCGTCGTCTTTGGCCGGCGCGTCCGGAAACAGGGGAAAGCCGAGGAACAAAGGATGGGAGCGATGATGGTGGCGCTTCAGGAGAGTTTTGCCGGGATTCGAGTCATCAAGGCTTTTGCACGAGAAGAGCGTGAAATCCAGCAATTCGACAAGCTGAGCCTGGAACAGTTCAGGAATAGCTTCCGGGTGCGTAAGGCCATCGAGATCGTGGGTCCGATGGTCGAGGCGGTTGCGGCTTTCGGGGTTGGTCTTGCGATCTTCTATGTCTGGGCAACCCATCTTTCCGCCGCGAAATTCCTGGCCCTATTGGCCGGTATCTTTCTGTTGTACGATCCGGTAAAGAAATTGAGCCGGATTCATCTGACGATGCAGAAGTGTTTCACGGCGACGACCGGAATCTTTGAAGTCATGAACCGGGAACCGGCGATTCAGGATCAACGCGGAGCGGAGGATCTTGTGGATTGTCGTGGCGATCTCCGGTTGGAAAATGTGACTTTTCGGTATCGACCGGCTCTGCCCGCGGCCATCCGGGAACTAAGTTTGCATATCAAGCCGGGCAGGTATTTTGCATTGGTAGGTTCGAGCGGCGCCGGAAAAAGCACGGTGCTTTCGCTGCTGCTGCGTTTTTATGACCCCGAAAGCGGGGTGATTCGCGTCGATGGGCACGACATTCGGAAGATTCGCCAGGAATCGCTGCGCGAGAACATTGGTGTAGTGAGCCAGGAAACGTTTCTTTTCCACGATACGATCGCCAACAACATTCGTTACGGCCGCTTGAATGCTTCCCAGGACGAGGTTGCGGAAGCCGCGCGGCGCGCATTTGCGCATGAGTTTATCATCCAGCAACCGCAAGCTTATAACACCGTGATTGGCGATAAGGGATGCCTCCTGTCTGGAGGTCAACAGCAGCGGATCTCGATTGCGCGCGCCTTGCTGAAGGATGCGCCCATCCTGCTACTCGATGAGGCGATGTCGGCGCTCGATTCGGAAGCGGAGCGCGAAATTCAGGCGGCCCTCGAACAACTGTCGGAAGGGCGAACGGTTATCGCGATCGCGCATCGTTTATCGACCGTTTTGAAGGCGGACCAGATCGTTGTGATGCATCAGGGCGAGATCCGCGATATCGGCACCCATCGGGAGCTGTTGGACTCCTCGACGCTTTACCGCAAACTGTACGATCTACAGTTCAATGTGCAGGTGGACGAGCTCGCCGGAGCGGCGTAAAGGAGGAGCTAGGCCAGAATCTAAGTTTGAGTCGCTCCTTCAGAGCTGGACGTCGCTTTTTGCCTATTTCCTGGGCACGCGAATCAGAGAGCGCTGAGCTCTGAAGGAGTGCGACAACGAGTCCATGAGATAAAAACGAACAGACCCGGCTCTCGCCGGGCCTGCCCGCCTTAACCACTAAGGTGTTTCTTCTCCAAACTTAACAGAGTGTTTAGACGGGCGCCGCACCCGCCCGGTTACAATCCATCGAAGGTTGATTTATTGTTTTAATCCCTCCAGCTGCCGCTGGATGCGTTCCTTCCTTTTTGTTCGGAAGATTTCCATACGTCGTTGCTGCTCCGGCGTGAGTTGCGTTTCCAGGCGCTGAAAGGTTTCGTCGAGCAGATCGTCGGTTTGGAGAATGAGCTGGCGGCGGACGAGATGCATTTGCTGAACGGCCGCGGTGACCTGCGGACGGATCGCCCTCTGCTGGTCCTGCGTCAGGCTAAGTCGAGTCGTGAGATTGTGCATGATCACGTCTTCCCAACGATGCGGATTCACCTGCGGACCTCCAGGGATCTTTATGCGGGCGATGGCCAGGGTAAGCGCGGAACCGCAGAAGCCTCCGATCAGAAAGATAGCCGCAAATGCTGAAATCAGTTTCCAGCGGAATCCCATACCGAGTTAACCATCTCGACCACCGGATCGACGTCATTGACCGGAGGCGAGGTAAGCTGATCGAAATTGAGTCCAATGATTGAGGCCAGAATACAACAGGCGGTGACGATCGAGGCGAGTGAGGTTCGCAAAACGATCTGTCCCTGGCGCTTCTCCCGCAAATATCGGGCAAAAACCTGTTGGGCAAAACCAGCCGGCGGGCCGAGCGCATCTTTCGCCGGGCCAATCCTGCCAACTCGCAACAGGCTCTCCAGATCTGTCTCTTTCATTTCTCTAAACGCCGGATCGTTGACATCAATTTCTGTCGTGCTCGGAAGGCGGTTACCTTCACCTTAGACGATTTCCAGTTGGTCAGGTCACAAATTTCGGCAACAGACTTTTCTTCCAGGTACATCCATTGAATCACCAAGCGTTCATCCGGTTTCAAAGTCTGGAGCAAACGCTTCAAAAGGTCACGAATTTCGTCCGGGGAGCGTTCCGGAGGCAACGACGCCGAATTTCGCAGGTTTTCAAGGACGGCTTGTTGTTCGGACGAGAAGTCCGCCCAGCGATATTCCGGACGGTTCTTCTGTTTGCGTAAATGATCGATGCAGGTGTTCACCGCGATGCGCGAGATCCAGTGCTCGAACGGTACATCGGAGCGAAACTGATTCAGCTTGGCAAAGATTTTCAGGTAGATCTCTTGCGAGAGGTCTTCCTCGAGTTCGCGGCGGGGCAGATGATTTCGGACAATTCGAATCACGATAGGATAGGTGCGGTTGACCAGCTCTTCGGCGGCGATCTGATCGGATTTCCTGATGCGCTGGATCAGTTCCGTCAGATCGTCAGCAGACATTGTCGCAAATTTGCAGTCTGGCTGGTCTCTGGAAGCAGCCGCCGGGTCGCGCTCGCTCGTTCACTGAGTCTATTGAACCTTTCTGGGGTCGAATCGACTCGGCAAAAAACGTTCGGCCATCCAGGTTTGACAATTTGCGGAGAGACCGATCTTATCGCTCCAACGTACTGCATAACAAAAAGAGATTTCTCATGCCCATCCTGAAAGAGTTCCGTGAATTTGCGATGAAGGGGAGCGTAATCGACCTTGCCGTAGGCGTGGTGATTGGAGCTGCCTTTGGCAAGATTGTTAACTCGCTGGTGAACAATGTCATCATGCCGCCATTTGGGCTGTTGCTCGGCAAGGCGGATTTTTCGAGCATGTTCATCAACTTATCGGGACAGCACCCCAGTTCTTTAAAGGAAGCAACGGACCGCGGCCTACCGGTAATCGCCTACGGAGCTTTCCTGAATTCGGTAATTGAATTCCTGATTATCGCTTTCGTTTTGTTTTTGGTCATCAAACAGGTCAATCGGCTGCGCAAACCTGCTCCGCCGGCTCTCAAAGAGCCGACGGCTGAAGAAAAACTGTTGGCGGAGATACGCGATATTCTCAAAAGGCAGCGAGCGGCCTGAGCAGTGGCGAGTAGCGAGTGGCGAGTGGCGGAGTCATCGGTCGGTGCCATGCTCGGTTCCGACCCGCCGCCATCCGTCACTCGGGACTCGCTACTCGCAACTCCTGAAAGGGGAGCGATCGAGTGATCGCTCCCCTTCTTTTTGGCGGGTGAATCGGATTTTTTATCAAATCCTGACCAGGCGGCCGTTCCAAGCTTTTAAGGGTGGCGGCTGCTTCCTGAAAAGCCGATCACGGTGATCAGAATGGCTAAGATGAGAAAGATCAGAAACCAGGATAGCATGCTGAGCGGTGCGGGTTCCCTTTCTGATGGCTAGTTTCGTGCCAAGCTCCGAAGATGCCTGAATGCCGAGGAGCCCAACAACCCGGGCTCTTAACCCGCAATGAGGCATTGTCTCGAGATGCTCCGTCGGGTCGTCGCGAAATTCTGCGATTTCCGGTGCAGGTTGCACGATGCGACTGACAGTTTGCAGAGTGTGCGGTCTATGAGAGTGGCGAGTGGCGAGTTGGGGGGTGGGGGGTGGCGAGTGGCGGGTGGCGAGTCCTGAGCGGGTTGGGAATCCCGAGTGGTGAGAAGGAGACCATCGCTTTGCATCAGTTTTGACTCGGCAATCCGGAACTCGCCACTTGCCGTCCGCCACTCGGCACTCGCAACTCTCATCGGTCATGCTTATGGTTGGTCTGAAATTTGCAAGGTTTGGGGAAGAGAGCGCCCTTGCGGTTGCTCTGTTCTCCGGAGCCATGAGAAATAGATGTTATAAATTTGGGCTTTTCCTCGGGCTTGTCTGCGTCTTCGCAGGCCCGTCGGCACCGGCTTGGGGGCAAATCAAAGACGGCCGGGAACTGGTGCATGCCTCGCTCCTGGCTGATCGGCCCGAGATCAAGGCGGGTGAGAAATTCCGTTTGGGTGTCCTCTATCAGATGGCTCCGGGCTGGCACATTTACTGGAAATACCCCGGTGACTCTGGACTCCCACCAACGATCGAATGGCAGCTCCCTCCTGGCTTCAAAGCCGGTCCGCTCAACTGGCCGCTGCCGATTCGGGATAAGGAAGCGGGTGACCTCGAGGTTTTTACGTACCCTAAAGAAGCCCTGCTTTTCGCGGAGGTGCAGGCGCCGGATCAACTGCCGGCCGGGCCTTTGGAGTTCCGTGCCAAATCAGAGTGGCTGGTCTGTGAAACGTTATGCGTACCGGGAAAGGCGGGCCTTTCCCTCACGCTCAATAACGGTGCGGCGTCGGCGGCTTCGTCGATGCAGGTTTTCGATCGGTTTGCCCAAGAGGTTCCGTCCGCCAGCTCGACCTCCGGTTTGACGGTGCGTTTCAGTCGAGAAGGGAAAAATGTCGCTCTCTCCGTTGAAGGGCTGCCGAAGAACGAGCCTCTGGACTTCTATCCTTTGCCGTCCGACGGCGTGATTTTTGGGCATGCCCAGACGAATGGTTCCCAAATCGTTTTGCCGGTTGAGACGGAACCGCAGCCACTGAAAAAATTGGACGGGGTGCTCGTCGCGGGGACAGGGACCGAGCGCCGTGGTTATGCGATCGAGGGCACGATGAGTGAGACGATCCAAGCGGGCGCGAATCTCTCGCCGGCGACGAATCTCACTGGGCTTCTCCAGGGACTGCTCTTCGCCTTGGTCGGAGGTTTGATCCTGAATGTGATGCCGTGCGTGCTGCCGGTAATCTCGTTGAAGATTTTCGGGTTTATTAGCGAAGGGAAAGGTGAGAGGAGCAGAATCATCCAGCTGGCTTTGGCGTTTGTGGCCGGAATCCTGAGCTGTTTCGCTTTGCTGGCGATTGTTGTGATTGCGCTGCGAAGCGCAGGGGTCCGGGTCGGTTGGGGTTTCCAATTCCAGGACGCGCGATTTGTTTTAGCAATCAGTGCGCTCGTTTTTGCCTTCGCCCTGAACCTCTTCGGTGTCTACGAGCTGACCGTGTCCGCTCGCTCTACAGGGGGGTTAGCCCGACTGGCCAGCGGGAAAGGATGGGGAGCCGCCTTTTTTCAAGGGGTTTTTGCCACGATTCTGGCGACTCCATGCACCGCTCCTTTTCTGGGGACGGCTTCGGCTTTCGCGTTCGGGCAGCCAGCGACGATTACATTCGTGGTTTTCCTGGTCATCGGGTTGGGGATGAGCCTTCCATATGTAGCGCTGGCGATTCAACCGGGCTGGATGCGCTTTCTGCCGAAGCCAGGGCCCTGGATGATTTGGTTAAAACAGGCTCTCGGATTTCTTTTACTGGCGACGCTCCTCTGGCTGCTCTGGGTGCTCGGCCAGCTCCAGGGCGTTGACGCCGTCGTTAAAGCCGGCGGATTGCTCCTGGTGATCGCCGTCCTTGCCTGGATTAAGGGTTCGTTCTGGACGCCGGTTTCATCTGCTCTCTCCCGCCGTGTCGCCGCGTTTGCGATGGTACTCGTCGTGGCTGTCGCAGCGGGATGTTATGCCTTTCTCACTCAGCCCGACCAGGTTGCGTGGCAGCCATTCAACCAGGCCAGTCTCGAAAAAGCCGTGTCAGCTGGGCGGCCTGTTTTTATCGACTTCACGGCCGACTGGTGTCTTACGTGCAAATCGAACGAACGCTTTGCGATCGACACCGCTCCGGTGCGCGCCGCTTTCGCGAAGAAGAATGTTTTGCCTCTTCGGGCGGACTGGACCCACGGCGATCCCGCGATTACCGCTCTTTTGAAAGAGCACGGGAGAGTAGGCGTGCCAATGTACCTGGTGTACCCTGCCGGGAGTGGGAGCTCGCCCATTTTGCTGCCCGAGCTCATTACATCACAAACTGTCCTGAAAGCGTTAGAGAAAACTGATAACATGAAACCAATTTCATTGCTCAGGTCATCCCCACCAGGTGGTGGCGGAACTGGCCGGGGATGAATTGGGAAAAACCTGAAATATATTTATGAAATTAAAACTCGTGTTCCTTTGTGCCGGTTTAATGGTCTCCCTCGCCGGTGCCGGCGTCTGCGCGGTGCCCGTCGGAAATCAAGCGCCGGATTTCTCCCTCCCTGACAGCTACGGCAAGACTATTCGTCTTTCCGACTTCAAGGGCAAATATGTCGTTCTGGAATGGTACAACCCGGACTGTCCGTTTGTCGGAAAACATTACGGGTCAGGGAATATGCAAAACTTGCAGAAAGAATTTACCTCCAAAGGGGTTGTTTGGCTCACGATCGACTCATCTGCACCCGGGATGCAAGGCAACTATCCAGCCGACGAGCTCAATCAAATCTCCAAAAAGGTTGGCGCTGCGCGAACGGCTTTGCTCCTTGATCCGACTGGCAAGGTTGGACGCGAATTCGGAGCGAAGACGACCCCCGACATGTACATTATCGATCCGAAAGGCGTTTTAGTCTACGAGGGCGCGATCGACAACAAGAGGAGCACTGACCTCGAGGACGTAAAATCTGCCACGAATTATGTTCGCGTGGCCTTGGAAAGCGCCATGGCCGGACAGCCGGTGAAGACCACCACGACCCAGCCTTACGGTTGCAGCGTGAAGTACGCCGGTCGCTAACGCGCTGAGAAACCGGGGGGTGAACCTCGGATTCTCGAACTCTGGAATTGAATCGTGCGAGGCAGCGCTTTGTCCGCCCAACCAACGGCTGATTACGTCCATTGGTTGGTCCCTGGTTTCGCGTTTTGGGAGACTTACGATCCCGGGTGCCGGACCCAGGTGTGCTCTTGCGCCCACGTTTTCGGATCGGATGTCCTGTTGATAGACCCGATCAGGTTGGCGCCGCAACAGTGGGACGTTCTCCTCGGAAAGGGTAAGCCGGCCGCGGTTCTGCTCACCAATGGCAATCACGAGCGCGCGAGCCGTTCGCTGTGCGCCGAGTGGCGGATCCCGCTGCTCGCGGACGCGGAGGCCGGCTTGTCGCTCGATGGTGGGCTCGAGGAGCTGAGGAGACTCTTTCCCGGAGTGCAGACTTTCTCTTTCCCTGGCGCCGGTCCAGGAGAGATCGCCATTTATCGCCCAGACCTGGCAGCCCTCTCGTTGGGAGATATCTTGATCAATCTGCCGGAGACGGGTTTGACACTCTTACCGCCGAAATATTGCCAGGAACCGAAGATTATCAGGAAGTCGCTAATCCAATTGGAAGATCTGAAAGTTCAATTTGTTACGTTTGCTCATGGAGCTCCGCTTGTCGGAAAGGCCGCTCAATCAATTCATGGCCCCTATTGACAAATCAGGAGAAATGCATTTCCTAACCGGATTTCGGAGGGCAGCTCGTTTGGCGGTGCGGTAGCGTTGTGCTACCGTTAAGTTTGTAGGACCCTATGGCACAACTAGATCCCAGGTCTCCAAAGGATAAAAATCCGCGGAATTTTGGCAACGACAACAACTTCAATTGGCGGGGTATTATCCTGTTTGTTTGCGCGATCGCTCTGCTGGGCGGCTTTCTCTTTTCCCGCAGCAGCAACTACGGCAACGTCGAGGAAATCTCCTATACCGAATTTCAGAAGTATTTGGATGAGGGGCGAATCAGCCACGAAGAGCCCCTCCAGTTGGTCGTGACGGAAGGGCGTTCGACGCAGATTCTGCGGGGCGCCTTTGATAAAGCGCGAAGACCCTCAACCGCTCCGGGCGCCCCCGACCATTTCAAGACGACGGTTTTTATCGATTATAACAAGAACCTTCAGTCAGACCTGGAGAGCAAAGGGTACCTCGTAGACATCAAGGCGGACTCGGATGTGATGGGCTGGACGATCATTCAGTTCGCGCCGGTCGCCATCTTTTTCATTGTTCTGTATTTCATCTTCAGGCAGCAGATCCGAAACGCCGGAAAAGGTGCGTTGAGCTTCGGCAAGAGCAAAGCGCGGATGCTGGCCCGGGATCGCAATCGCGTCACCTTTAAGGACGTGGCGGGGATCGAAGAAGCCAAGGAGGAGGTCCAGGAGATCGTGGACTTCCTGAAAGACCCGAAGAAATTTCAGAAACTCGGAGGACGCATTCCGAAAGGAGTGCTGATGGTGGGGCCTCCCGGGACGGGTAAGACTCTGTTAGCGCGAGCAATCGCCGGGGAGGCGGATGTGCCTTTCTTCAGCATCAGCGGCTCGGATTTTGTTGAGATGTTTGTCGGCGTTGGCGCGTCCCGGGTGCGCGATATGTTTGAGCAAGGAAAGAAGTCGGCGCCTTGCATCATTTTCATCGACGAGATCGACGCGGTCGGCCGGCACCGCGGGCACGGACTTGGTGGCGGACATGACGAGCGAGAGCAGACCTTGAACGCTTTGCTCGTCGAAATGGACGGGTTTGATACTCAGGAAGGCGTCATCATCATCGCCGCTACGAACCGACCCGATGTTCTGGATCCCGCACTGCTGCGTCCTGGGCGGTTTGACCGCCAGATCACCGTGAATCTGCCCGATGTGAAAGGCCGGGAAGAGATACTGCGGGTGCATGCCAAGCGCGTGAAGCTGGCCGAAGGGGTCGACCTGGCGGTGGCGGCTCGCGGCACACCTGGTTACTCCGGGGCTGAACTGGCGAACGTGATTAACGAGGCTGCTCTACTGGCCGCCCGCCGTGGCCTAAAGGCGATCACGCAAGCCGAACTCGAAGAGGCGCGCGACAAAGTGCGGTGGGGCAAGGAACGGCGCAGCCTGGCGATAAGCGAGAAAGAGAAAGAGAACACGGCGTATCACGAAGCGGGACACGCTCTGCTTTGCGAAGTGCTGGAACATACCGACCCTCTGCACAAGGTGACGATCATTCCGCGGGGACCTTCCCTCGGCTCGACGATGTATCTTCCCACCGAGGATAAGTACAATAGTCGGAAAAATGAGTTGCTCGACCGGCTGGTGGTCATCATGGGCGGCCGCGTGGCCGAGGAGCTTATTTTTGGCGATGTGACCAGCGGAGCTTCGGGCGATATCCGCATGGCTACCGGAACGGCGCGCAAAATGGTTTGCGAGTGGGGAATGAGCGAACGCCTTGGAATGGTGGAGTACGGTGAGCACGAGGACTATGTTTTTCTCGGGCGCGACATCGCTCGTTCGCGAGCATACAGTGAGGCCACGGCGCAGGAGATCGATCGTGAGGTTAAGCGCCTGTGCGATGATGCGTACCAAAAGGCGTTGCGGGTCTTGACCCAGCGCAAGGAAACGTTGGTCGCGATTGCGAAAGCGTTGCTGGAGTACGAGACACTCGATGGCAGCCAGATCCGCGAGATCATCAACTACGGTCAGTTGATCAACCCGCCTCCGCCGATTGTGCCGCAATCTCCGAGTGAACCGCGTACGGAAGAGCCGCGACCGCAGGAGACTCTTGGCGGACTGACCGAAGCGCCGGCCTAAGGCCGGCCGATCCGCCGCACCCGGATAGGGTCTCATAGGTCCTTTGGGTAAACCCGGCCCGAATTGTCGGATTGACCTTCCCTGGCCTTTGCCTTTATTGCCCTGAACCTCTTTAAAAATATGGTCAGAATTGGAATCAATGGTTTTGGACGGATCGGGCGCTTGGTTTTTCGGGCGATCGCGGAGCAAGGCTTGCTCGGAAAAGAAATCGAGGTTGTTGCTCTGAATGACATCGTTCCGGCGGACAACTTGGCGTATCTTCTCAAATACGATTCGACGCAGGGCCGCTTTCAGGGCCGCGTGAGCGCCGAGAAGTCCAGCCCGGGGGTGGATGAAAGCGATACTCTCGTAGTGGACGGCCACCGGATTCGTTGTTTGGCGATCAAGGATGGCCCATCCGCGCTGCCGTGGGCCAAGCTCGGGGCGGAAATTGTGATTGAAGCGAGCGGCCTCTTTACCTCGGCGGACGCTGCCAAAGGCCACCTGGAAGCCGGAGCCAGGAAGGTGCTCATCACCGCCCCGGCCAAGGGGGAAGACATCACCGTTTGCATGGGCGTGAACCACGAAAAATACGACCACTCCAAACACCACATTGTCTCCAACGCGAGCTGCACCACGAACTGCCTGGCACCGGTCGTTTACGTGCTTCTGAAAGAGGGTTTTGGCGTTGAGGAAGGCTTGATGACAACCATTCACGCTTATACCGCGACTCAAAAGACCGTTGATGGTCCGTCCCGCAAAGATTGGAAAGGCGGCCGGGCGGCCGCGATCAACATCATTCCATCAACGACCGGTGCGGCGAAAGCAGTTGGCCTGGTTTGTCCCGAAGTGAAAGGGAAGCTCACCGGGATGTCATTTCGGGTACCAACGCCGGTGGTGTCGGTTGTGGATCTGACCGTGCGAACCGAAAAAGAAACCAGCTACAAGCAGATTTGCGAAAAAATGCGGGAGGCCAGCCGGACTTACCTAAAGGGAATCCTTGGCTATTCCGACGATGAAGTGGTCTCGACCGATTTCCTGCACGACGACCATTCCAGCATCTTCGACGTCGGTGCCGGGATCGAGTTGAACAGCCGGTTTTTCAAACTGGTAAGCTGGTACGACAACGAGTGGGGCTATTCGGTTCGGTGTGTCGATTTGCTTCGGTACATGATCGGGGCGGCATCGAAAGGCTGAGGCAAACAATGACCAAGCTGTCTGTCCGCGACCTGCGGGTACAAGGGCGCCGGGTCATCGTTCGCGTGGACTTTAATGTTCCGACGGAAGAATCGGACGGTAAGGTTCGGATAACCGACGACACGCGTATCCGGGAAAGCCTTCCCACCATTGACCTTTTGCGCCGTGAAGGGGCGAAGGTGATTTTGCTGGCTCATTTTGGGAGACCGAAGGGTCAGCCGAATCCAAAGTACACTCTCCGGCCCGTGGCAGAACATTTGGCCAGTTTGATCGGTGCGCCTGTAGAATTTTCCGCTGAACTCATTGGTTCGGCAGCGGAAGCAAAGACGAGGGCTCTTCCGGACGGCGGCGTTATGCTGATGGAAAACGTTCGGTTTTACAAAGAGGAAGAAACAAACGATGACACGTTTTCCGAGGCCCTTGCGCGTCTGGGCGATCTGTATGTGAACGATGCCTTTGGAGCCGCGCATCGAGCGCATGCCAGCACGGCCGGCATCGCCAAGCACGTTGCTCAGGCGGCGATGGGCTTGTTGATGGAGCGTGAGTTGAAGTTTCTTCAGGACGAACTCGCTGACCCGGCGAGACCTTTTCTGGTCATCCTTGGGGGAGCCAAGGTCTCGGACAAGATCGGCGTCATCAAGGCGCTTATGGAGAAGGCGGACGTTTTCCTGATCGGTGGAGCGATGGCGTACACCTTTTATCGAGCGCTCGGAATTCCCACCGGTAAGAGCCGGGTGGAGGAAGACAAGGTACACCTTGCGCAGGAACTGCTCCAGCTTGCGCAACAGAGAAAAGTTAAGTTTCTGTTGCCTGTCGATAACATCGAAGCCGACGAAATGAAGGCGGGCGCGCGGCATCGGGCGACAGGTCATTTATCGGAGAGTCACGGCATCTCCGATGGATGGGAAGGTCTTGATACCGGCCCGGAGACAAACGCCCTTTATGAGCGGGAGATTGCGCGGGCCAAAACCGTCTTGTGGAACGGACCGATGGGAGTTTTTGAAATCCCGGATTTTGCCATGGGCACGCGAGCGATCGCCGAGGCGTCGGCGTCAAGCGGAGCAAAGACCATCATTGGAGGTGGCGACTCTGTTACGGCGGTCAAACAGTTTGGTCTGGCTGATAAGATGACTTTCCTTTCGACAGGAGGCGGGGCTTCACTGGAGTTACTCGAAGGGAAAGAGCTTCCCGGAGTGGCGGCACTGACCGACAAATGACGCATGCGCAAGAAGATGCTGGCCGCCAACTGGAAGATGAACCTCACCCACACTGAGGCTGAATCCTTTCTGGTGTCCTTTCTTTCCGAGCTTGGAGAGGTCAATGACGTTGAAGTTGTCATCATACCGCCGTTCACCGCGATTCCCACTCTTGCCGTGGTCCTGGAGCGAATGCCGTTTTTGCGCCTAGGTGCGCAGAATGTGCATTGGGCAAAGAGCGGCGCCTATACCGGCGAGATCAGCGCGCAAATGTTGCGAGCGTTATATGTCAAGTACGTGATCATTGGGCACAGCGAACGGCGTGTGCAGTTCAATGAGGACGATGAATTAATCAACCGCAAGATGCGGGCCGCTCTCGATGCCGGGTTGCGCCCGATCTTGTGTGTCGGCGAAACACTTTCCGAGCGAGAAAGCGGGCATGTGGAGGACGTTTTGCATAGGCAGACCGTCAAAGCGCTGGAAAACATTTCGGCCAAAGATTTTCATGAAATAGTGGTCGCCTATGAACCGGTCTGGGCGATAGGAACTGGAATCACCGCAACGCCGGGCCAAGCTGAGGAGGCGCATGCTTTCATTCGCACCACGCTAACCCAGCTCTCGGACGATCACGTCGCTGAACGGATACGCATTCTGTACGGCGGTAGCGTCAAACCGGACAATGCCGAGGTCCTCATGCGCCAAAAAGATATCGACGGCGCCCTGGTAGGAACTGCCAGCCTTGATCCCCGAGGGTTCGCGCAGATCGTTCGCTCCACTGAAGCGAGTTTGGTTTGATCTGCACAAGGCCGTTGCGGGTGCGACTCAGTTCCGCGCCATCGGCTTGCCGGTCGGACCGGCTATCTGAACTTCCTGGCCGTCGGCTAAGCCGTCCGATGGATTGAGAATCACTCGGTCGGCCAGCGTAATGCCATCCACAACTTCCAATTTTGTCCCGAGATCGCGTCCAATCCTGACCTTCCTGATCTGGACCTTGCCCTCAAGACTGACCACCCCGACCGCCGTACCTTCGCTGCGAAAAAGCAACGTGTTTGCTGGTAGAAGCAGAGCTTGCGTGTTTCCGTCCGTACGCAGGTGCACCTGGGCGTACGCTCCCGGGAGAAGCTCGCCGGCCTCATTCGGCAGCTGCAGCTCCGTCAACATGGTATGCTCACTCGGGTCGATCGCTCCGGCTGTGCGCACGACATGCGCAGGAAATTTTCTTCCGGGAAACGCGTCAAAGGTAAGGTCTGCCTTTGTTCCTTCCTTGACGTAGCTCGCCATGGACTCAGGTACGCTCACATAAATGCGTAACGGTGAAATTTTTGCCACGGTAAAAAGAGGGGTGCCGGAACCGGCATTGATCAACGCGCCGATATCCGTATTTCGCATGGTCACAATCCCGTCGAAAGGCGCGCGTAGTTTCTTAAATGCTTCCAGTGCTTCCAGCCGGCGCACATCCGCTCCGTCAGCATTCGCGGTGGCTTGCTTGACCCGAAGGTCTCCTGCTTGATTATCGAAGTCCTGCTGCGCGATGACCCTGGTTTTCAGAAGCGTTTCGTCGCGCGCGTAGGTCTGTTGGGACAACCAAAGAGCGGCTTGCGCTTGCTGCAGTGTTGCTTGGGCCTGCGCCAATTGCTGATCGATCTCGGGAGTATCGATTTCGCCGAGGACGTCGCCTGCTTTCACCTTGGAGCCGATATCGGTCTCCCACGTTTTTAGATAGCCGTTCGTTTGCGCGAAGATGGGCGCCTGAATATAGGCTTGGGTCTGGCCCGGCAAATCGAGCGTCACGGAAGCAGGCGCGCGTTCCGGCCGCGTAATGTTTACCGTGGCTTGCGCCGCACTATCGGCCGTTTGCTGAAGTTCTTTCGTTGCCGCCGAGCGGGACAGAATCCCGCTGAACGCCAGAATCCCAAACACGCCGGCGGCCAAAATGAGGAAAAGCAGCAGGCGGCGTGATTGCTTGTTGCGCGTCGGGTTGGCCGATTCTCGTTCCTCCGTCGCTCTTTCGGAGCCCGTTCTTTTCTCTGTCGAATCGGATGTCATAGTTGCACCGGTTCTGAGGAGGATTTCTCTCGCAACTTTAAGGCTGTCCCGCGCCGCACAAGCATAAAGACGGCTGGCACAAATACCAGGGTAGCGCCGGTGGCAAAAAGGAGACCACCGATAACGGCGCGGCCGAGTGGCGCGTTCTGTTCGCCGCCTTCGCCAAGACCCAGCGCCATCGGCACCATACCGATCATCATGGCCAATGCGGTCATAATAACGGGTCGGATTCGCACATAGCCGGCCTCGAGAGCCGCCCGGTAAGAATCCTTGTACTCCTCCAGTCTTTCGTTAGCGAAGGTGACAACCAGCACGCTATTGGCGGTAGCCACACCCATGCACATGATTGCCCCCATGAGTGCGGGTACGCTCTCCGTCGTGCCGGTGACAAACAGGATCCAAATGATCCCGGCCAGCGCGCAAGGTAGGGCGGTGATAATTATGAAAGGCTCAGTCCAGGATTGAAAATTCACCACCATCAGCAAGTACACTAGCACGAGGGAGAAGGCCAAGCCGAGGTAAAGACCGGTAAACGACGCCTTCATCGTCGATACCTGGCCTCGAAGCACGATCGTGCTGCCCTTTGGCAAATCCTTTTTCGCCGCATCGATCAGTTGCTGGGTTTGAGCGGCCACAAAGCCTAAGTCCTTGCCGTCAACATTACCGTAGATATTGATCGTAGGGCGGATATTGAAATGGTCGATCACCGGTGATGTCTGGCTCCGGGAAATTTCGCTGACGTTGCCTAAAATCTGGGTTTGACCGTTAGACGCACCGAGGATCGGCAAGTTACGGAGAGCGTCGAGCGAGTTGATGTCGTACTGCGGGGCCTGTGCGTTGATCTGGTAGCTGACGCCGTTCTTCGGATCGACCCAGAAGTTTGGTGCGGTTTGTTGAGAACCGGCCAGGGCGCCGAGGACGCTGTTTGCGACGGCTTGCTGCTGAATTCCAAGGATCGATGCTTTAGTCCGGTCGACCTTAATGTCCAGCCGAGGCGTGTCATCAGGTTCCTGAATCCGGAAATCAACCGCCCCGGGAATGCGGCGGATTTGCGCGAGCAAATTGTTGGCGAACTTGAAATTGCCCGGTTTGTCGGCACCAACAATCTGAACGTCGATCGGAGCAGGCAAACCGAAATTCAAAATCTGCGCGACGATACCGGCCGGCGGGTACCAGACCCCGATATCAGGAAAACGATGTTGCATGCCGACCCGGATCGCTTGGATGAATTTGTTGGTTGGTTCATGCTTCTCGTTAAGAGAAACCAGAATGTCACCGTCGGCCGGGCTCATCGTGCCGGTCGTATTGTAGGTGAGATTGATTCCACTATAGGGAATTCCCAGGTTATCGATAATTCCCTGGAGCTGTTCGGCCGGAATGATCTGGCGGATCAACTGCTCGATCTGGTCCACGGTTCGAGCAGTCTCTTCGATTCGCGTACCCGACTTGAGCCGCACATGCATATCAAACCGGCCAGCGTCCACCGCCGGGAAGAAGTCCTGACCAAGAAATGGGAACAAACCAAAGGATAAAACGGTGAAGCCGAGAACCAGGACCAAAAGGATCACGGTATGTCGCAAACACAGACTCAGGAAATCACGATAGCTTTCCCGGAATCCCTCAAAGGCGCGTTCAAAGCCCTGGTGAAAATTTGAGAACCAGGCGACCAGAAAAAACCGTTTGTTCCGCCGCGCTTCGTGCTTGTCCGCATGTTCCCTGAGCCAGTACATCGCGAGGGTCGGAACCAGGGTGCGCGAGAGGATATATGAAGCCAGCATCGCAAAAATCACTGCTTGGGCCAGCGGAGCAAAAAGGTATTTAGCGACTCCCGAAAGAAAGAAAATCGGGACGAACACGATGCAGATACAAAGCGTGGAGACAAAAGCTGGGACGGCGATCTGCGCCGCGCCGTCTCTGATCGCTTCCAAAACCGGCTGACCTTCGGCCAGGTGCCGATCGATATTCTCAATCGTCACTGTCGCGTCGTCGACGAGGATACCGACTGCGAGGGCTAAGCCGCCCAGGGTCATGATGTTGATTGTCTCGCCCAACGCGGTCAACGCGGTCAGCGAAGCCAGGATTGAGAGTGGGATCGAGATGGCAATAATCAGCGTGCTTTTCCAATCGCCCAGAAACAGCAAAATCATGATGGCTGTCAGGCAGCCGGCAATAATGGCTTCCCGTACAACCCCTTCGATTGCTCCGGTCACGAAGATGGATTGATCGGTTAACAATGGCAGATGCAATCCTTCTGGAAGAGTATCTTTGAGCTGGGGTAGCTTGGCCTTGATTCCGTTGACGATGTCGAGGGTGGAAGCGTTTCCCGTCTTCTGCACGTCGAGCATGGCGGCCCGAGTTCCGTTGAACCGAACAATATTCGTTTGCGGTATATTTCCGTTCCGGATATTGGCAACGTCCCGGACATAAATCGTGGTTCCGTTGGGCAAGGAACGCACCGGAATATTGTTCAGTTCATCAATCGTTTTGGGACTGGAATTGAGTCCGACCTGGTACTCAAATTGCCCGATCTTTGCCGTACCGGACGGCAAAGTGAGATTCTGGGCGTTGATCGCATTGACGACATCGAAAGGAGTCAAGCCGCGAGCTTGCAACGCCTGATAATTCAGATCGACTGAGACGTAACGCTGTTTACCTCCATAGGGATACGGGATGGCTGCCCCGGGGACCGTGATCAATTGAGTCCGCACAAAGTTGAGCGCAAAATCGTTGAGCTGCTGCTCTGAAATATTCTGGCCGCTCAACCCAACGCGCACGACGGGCACATTTGATGCGCTGTAACTCAAAACCAGCGGAGGCGTAGTTCCGACCGGGAGCTGTCGAAGAACCGCTTGGGACACGGAAGTCACCTGGGCAATGCCGGTGGGAACACTCGCATTGGGCTGCAGAAAAACTTTGACCACGGCGACGCCGTATAAGGATTGGGATTCGATATGCTCAATGTTATCGACCGTGGTCGTGAGCACCCGTTCGTAGCCCGAGGTGAGATGTTGCTCGATGTCTTCCGGAGAGAGGCCGGCGTAATTGAAAATCACCGAGATGACCGGGATATTGATTGAGGGAAAGATGTCCTTCGGAGTGCGAATGATGGACAGGATGCCGGCGATGGCGATGAAGATCGCCAAGACGATGAAGGTGTAGGGACGCCTCAGAGCGAGATTAACGATCCACATAAGCTACGGTTACAGGGCTGGGGCGGTAGTGTTCACAACTGATCAGCAACTCACGGCAAAGAGCGTATTGGTAACCCGAGTTGACCAGTAGGTCAACACCTTTAGGGTCTTTGTCAGGCTCCCAGAGCCAGCTGAAATCCAGTGTCACAGGCCGAAAGGACGAGTACGCTAAATGACGTTAGACAACAATACGGTCTATCGTCAGGACACCGGGAATCTGCTGAAAATGTCGAGGCACTTTTCCTCGGGAGTCGTGTAGTCGTTTCACTGGATCGATCCGACTATTTTAGCTGCCTCAAGCGCGACTAACTCTTCAAGTTCTCCGACGTCTTTCGTTTCAGACGGCACCAGGTTCCCGCCGATTCCTGCCGCGACCGCACCGGCTTCTAGGAAGCTTCGTACGATGGACTGAATGTTTTCCGCGTGGACCGACATTATGCGGCCTCCTTTCAATCGGTGGCCAGTTCGAGAGTCGGTAAGTGTCCAGATTCTGACAACTTTATGGTCACACATATTTTTTTGGCAAGGCGGAGCTTCGCATCGTCTGCATTTCGGCTCTTACCTTAATCGGTGCTAATCTGAGAAATCTGTGGTTCGAATCTCCTTCCGCCTACACGCAATCCGCGTGGCGTTCCAAGAATGCCAATACGACAAACCGATCAACGCGGAGCGACGGCCGGGAGGCCGTCGCTTTCCCTGTTCCTTCACAGCTCAATCCTGGTGCCGAGCAGCATTAGGAATTGGGCGATAAATGCCGGGTGCGCCGGCCAGGCCGGGCCCGTCACCAAGTTACCGTCGGTGAATGCGTCGGTGACCGGAATCTCCACGTATTCACCGCCGGACAGTCCTACTTCCGGACCGCAGGCCGGATAAGCGGAACAGCTGCGGCCTTTGAGTACCCCCGCGGCGGCCAGAATCTGCGGCCCGTGGCAAAGCGCGGCCACCGGTTTCTGCTGCTCAAAGAAGTGACGAACAATGTTCAAAACACCTTTATCCAAGCGCAGATACTCCGGTGCGCGACCGCCCGGAATCAGCAAAGCATCGTATTCCTCCGGACGCACTTCGGAGAACGTCGCATTCAAGGGAAAATTGTGTCCGGGTTTTTCGGTGTAGGTCTGATCGCCCTCGAAGTCGTGGATCGCGGTACGTACCTTATCGCCGGCCTTCTTTCCGGGACACACCGCGTCTACCCGATGTCCGACCGCCAGTAAGGCCTGAAACGGCACCATCACTTCGTAGTCTTCAACGAAGTCTCCCACTAAACAGAGTATTTTTTTTGCAGTCATGGAAGGAAAATGCCACGGGGCGAAATAGCCACAAGTGATGTGCCTCTTCTATTTGCGCTATCTTTCCGCTTTTGGCATTTTTGGCATTGATGAAAGCGTACGAGATCCGCGCCTATAACGAGCCTGATGGCCTTCAGATGGTCGATCGGCCGGAGCCCAAACCGGGAGAAAAGGAAGTGCTGGTGCGCATCCGGGCCGCTTCCCTCAATTACCGTGATCTGGTCGTTTTCAGTGGAAGCTATGAGCGCGACCCTGTGACAGGACGGGTGCCGCTTTCGGATGGCGCCGGCGAGGTGATTGCGGCTGGCTCCGGGGTAAGTCAGTTCAAAGTTGGGGACCGGGTTGCCGGCTGTTTTTTTCAGGGATGGACCGCTGGGAGGTTTGAAGCCGGCATGCACCGGACGGCGCTAGGCGGAGCCATTGACGGAGTGCTCGCGGAGCAAGTTGTCTTTTCCGAAAATGGATTAGTGCATTTCCCGGATCATCTTTCTTTCGAGGAAGCCTCAACGCTTCCCTGCGCTGCGCTAACCGCCTGGCAGAGCTTGATGGTTCGGGGAGAGCTGACGGAAGGCGAGAGCGTGCTTTTGCTTGGGACGGGCGGCGTTTCGATCTTTGGCCTTCAGTTCGCAAAAAACGTTGGCGCAAGGGTACTCCTCACCTCCAGCAGCGACGAAAAGCTCGCGAAAGCGCAAGCTTTGGGTGCCGGTGAAACCGTGAACTATCGAGAAACGCCGGAATGGGGAAAAGCGGTGAACCAGCTTACTGGCGGCGGAGTCGATCATGTGGTCGAAGTTGGTGGCGGAGGAACTTTCCTTCAATCCATTCACGCCTGCCGCCCAGGCGCAAAGATTGGCCTGATCGGAATCCTGTCGGGCAGAGAAGCGCCCACGGATATTTTTCAGATTGTGCCAAAACTACTAACCGTTTTCGGAATTTATGTCGGGAGTCGGGAGATGTTTCTGGAAATGAATCGCGCGATCGAGCAGAGCCGGCTGCGTCCGGTCATTGATCGAGTTTTCCCATTTGGAGAAGCCCGCGAGGCCTACGACCACATGCGTTCGGGCAAGCACTTTGGGAAAATTGTGATCCGGGTCGAGTAGCTGGAAGTAGGATGAGCATCCTTGCCGGTCAGATTGTGCGCCAGAGCCGGCGATGGGACTCGAACCCATGACCGCTCGATTACGAATCGAGTGCTCTACCACTGAGCTACGCCGGCGAGAGGAGGCCGGGAACTATCCTCGGAATGCACCGTCCGTCAAGAACGTCGCGTTACACCGTGTTCCGCGTCACAAAAAACTTTTGCGTCCTCTGCATCCTTTGCGGTTAACTCCCGTTCAGATCAGCAATGGAGCAATCACCGGAATCATCCGAGCAGCCCCCAACCGAAAACGCGCGATCAACCTTGGATCTCACCCGCGCGGTTCCGACGAAAACCGAGGAGGAATTACTCGCCGACCCGGCTGCGCTGATGCGGAATCGCGCCGAAACCGAGAAAGCAGAGCAAAGCCTTGCCCAGGTCCTCCTCGACATCGAGGAAGCTCGCAAAGAACTGCAGAGCGTAAATGACCAGGTTCGTTCGGCGGAAGGCGAACTGGCCAGCCGGGTCCGGGAGCAAGAACGCGTACGGGAAGAAACGGCAGAAACCCTCGCGCAAATCGAACGAAACCGGGAACGTTCCGGCGCCGAGCAAGCCCGTCTCGCTGCTTTGCGGCTCGAGGTCGAGGAACGGCTGATGGCTCGCGAGGCGCTCATCGAAGAAATTCAGATTCTGCAACGGAACCTGCAGGAAGCTCACGGTGAGAGCTCGCAGGCTGGTCAAACTGAACCGCCTGAGACCGACGAGCCGATACCCTTGTTACTGAATCACCCCTTGCCCGAGGTAACCGAAGGCTGGGACTCTTACTCCTTGGAAAGTGAGTTTTTCACCGACGATCCCCTGGATGCTCCGCGAGTGGCGGAGTTGGTCAAAGGGCTTCCCGGTCTTTCCGGGTCGTTAATCGTCCGAAATCATGGACCGGTTCTCGCCAGCACGTTGCCGGAACGTTTCTACGATCACCTGAAAGTACCGCACGGAAACTACAGCCTGCTTTTTGAACGCTTGCCCGAGCGCGTCGGGGAAAGTTACCGGGCCGCAGTCCGGCTGGCTACGTTTCGAGTCGGCGAGGAGCATCTCACTGTCACGCAGGCAAATGATGCATTCCTGATTGTCACTCATGAGAAGCCGAAGCTGATCAGCGGGATTTCGGAGAAGCTCGCTTCGATCACGACCGAGCTGTCTAAGATGTATGGGTAAGGTCAATGGGTCCCATGAGTTCCATGGGACCTTATCCGTGCTTCTCGCGCCCGCCTAGCGCGCAACAACGCTGGTGACGATGCGTTTCGTAACCTGGTTGCCCCGGCTGCGCGGTCCGCGCATCCCAAATTGCCCAGGATCGAAGGTCTGGCCATCGAGCCGCGCACCTTTGATATGACGGTACTTCAGGCGCACTTCGCTCACTGGGCGATCCGTAAGGAACTTGATCTTGCCTCCTTCCGGTACACAAGAGTAATCCCGGTTCATGATGGCTCCGCCGATCGCGAAACGCTTGATAAAGCCTCCGCGCGAAGTGGAGTAGATCATCATCAAACAAAGATCTCGCTGGTAAATCCCGAGATAAGCCAGGTTACGATCCACGAAAAGCCGCTCTGGCGGAGGCATGATTTGATACCGCCCATCGTCCCAGACGATCAGTAGACGATCGAGGGGCGAACAGCGAAAAGCGGCCTCGCCCTTCACGGTCGAGCCGATGAGTCCTCGCTCCCGATCATAAACGATCGCCAGCTCGTTGGCGGTAAGTTCGCGGACATCGATTTCCTCGGTCGTGGTAAGCTGCGTTTTCCGCCGATACTTTTTTCCGTAGGTTTCGAGCAATCGCTTCAAATAGTCGATCGTATAGCCGGTGACACGTCGCAGGTTTGTTTTGACGAGTTCGATCTCGCGTAACACCGCGGCGCGTTCTTTCTCGTTCTTGACCCGATCGAACCGCGAGATGCGCTTGATCGGCAAATCAAGAAGCATATCGACATCCTCGTTGGTAATTTCACGCGGCAATTGGCCGGCGAATGGCCGGAGCCCGTGGAACACACTCCGCTGAACTTCCTCGGAGGTGAGGCTGTCTTCGATCTTCCGGTAGACGCGATTTTCGACAAAGATCTGGATGAGCGTTTTGCGAAAATGCTCTGCCTCTAACGCGGCCCGTTTCAACTCAAGCTCGCGGCGAAGAAGGATGGTAAGCTGCTCGGTATTAAAGCGAATGACCTCATCGACATCCATTTGGACCGGACGCTCGCCGCGAATGACAACCAGGTTCGCCTGAAGGGTCAGTTCGCACTGCGTGAAATGGTAGAGAGCGGCCACCACTTTTTCGGGATCCTCACCCGGGGCTAGGGTGATGACGATTTCAACCTGAGCCGCTGTGAAATCGTTGATCGCACGAACGCGCAGTTTGCGTTTGCGAACAGCTTCTTCAATCGAAGCGATCACCGACTCCGTAGTGGTGCCGGCCGGGATCTCGCGAATTACTAACCGGCCCTGATCCTGCTCGATCTTCGCGCGTAATCTGACTTTTCCATTGCCGCGATTGTAGTCAGAGGCATCCATCAGGCCACCCTGGGGAAAATCCGGGTTCAATTTAAACCGGCGACCTTCCAGAACTGCGATCTGGGCCTTTAAGAGTTCCGTAAAGTTATGCGGCAAGATCCTGGTGGAAAGTCCAACTGCGATCCCCTCAGCCCCAAGCATCAAGAGGATGGGTAGCTTGCTTGGCAGGACGACCGGTTCCCGATTGCGGCCGTCATAACTCGGCACGTACTCAGTCAGGTCAGGATTGAACAATTCATTGCGGGCCAGCTCGGTTAAACGGCACTCGATGTAGCGCGAAGCAGCGGCCGGATCGCCCGTGAAGATATTGCCGAAGTTACCTTGGCCCTCGATGAGGTAGGATTTATTTACGAGATTGACCAGCGCGTCCTCAATCGAGACGTCGCCATGGGGATGATACTGCATACAATGCCCCACGATGTTGGCGACTTTGTTGAAGCGTCCATCGTCCTTTTCGTAGAGCGCGTGCAAGATGCGCCGTTGTACCGGCTTCAGGCCATCCTCCAGCTGGGGAATCGCCCGATCCCGAATGACATACGACGCATACTGCATGAAGTTGTCATCGATCAGATCGCGCAGGGGATCCTCAGGCAGATGAACGGGAACTGACGGCATCGCACAGTATGTTCGCGGAGATCAGGCAAGTTCAAGGAGTTCAGGAGTCCAGGAGTCGCAGGAGTCGCAGGAGTCCAGGAGTCCAGGAGTTTCAGGAGTTTCAGGAGTTTCAGGAGTTTCAGGAGTCCACGGCGGCGGGGACCCGTCGATTGTTTGCGATTCGCGCAGCAGGCTTAACGTCCTTCAATTTATTTCCTTAGGACAAAGCAAAACTACTTTTTTAAACTTCTCCCGCCCCGAACCACTTTCATTACGGATCCGGAGTAGGGTCGATTCCTGGACTCCTGCAACTCCTGCGACTCCTGGACTCCCCCGAACTTACAATTTCATCTGCTGCGCGAGCAGGCTCAGAAATAGCCCGACATCAGTGACCACTCCGATACTTTCCACGGAACCGCGGTCAGCCAGCTTGGTAACGACTGCCGGATTGATGTCAACGCACACGAGTTTGACGCCGGCCGGAGTCATATTGCCGACTCCGATGCTGTGGAGCATTGAGCTGAGCATCAGGATCATCTCGGCCCCGGCAATCAACCGGGCGTAATCCTTTTGCGCTTCCAGCATGTCCGTAAAAACCTCCGGCAACGGTCCATCGTCGCGGATCGAGGCCGCCAAAGAGAAAGGCACACTGGCCTTTACGCATTCGTAGAAAACGCCTTTGGTCAGGATGCCTTGTTTCACTGCGGCGGCAATGCTGCCGGCTCGGCGGATCGCGTTGATTGCCCGCAGATGGTGTCGATGTCCGCCCTGGACCGGTGCCCCGCGATTTAAATCAACACCGAGCGATGTGCCAAGGAGTGCCTGCTCGATATCATGGACCGCGATCGCGTTCCCGCCTAACAGCACCTGGACATATCCCGCCCGAATCAACTTGGCGAGATGTTCGCCGCCCCCGGTATGGATGACTACCGGACCGGCAACAACGACAACTTTGCCGCCGCGTTCCCGAATTCGTTCGAGTTCCCACCCGATCTGACGGACAACCAGCTCCACTTTGCGTTCGCTGCTGACACCCGCGCCCATAAAGGAGAACTCCCCTTCCGCGGTACCCCCCGCGACAGTGCGATCATCCCGGGCTTCGGCCTTGCGAGCAGTCTGAATGCCATCGACGCCAACGACCACCCGGTCGCCGCGTCGCAAATCTCGCAACAATCGGATAGCCGCGCTGGGCGGTGTCGTCTGCTGGTCTACCACGATGCAACCGTCCATACGTTGACCGGTAACGCGGACCCACTCTCCATGAAGACGCACTTCCGTGGGATAAATCGTGGAAACGTAAAAATCGTCCGGGGCCACGCCCTCGGTCGTAACCATTTCGAGTTGCACGTCATCGATTGCTTCCGAAGGCGGCGTCGCAGCGCCGAGATCGATCAGATGCCCCAGCAGATTCGTGAGCACCTCGGAGGACGGCGCCGAGACCTGAATCTCGGCTCGTGAAGTGCTCTGACGCTGTTTACCAAGCTGGAAACTGCGGATGTGGAAACTTCCGCCGCCTTGTACCGTCAACTCCAGCGCTTTCTCGAGCAGACCGTTATCAAGCAGGTGTCCCTCCAACGTCAGGACGCGGCTCACAATTGCGCTCAGCGCCTTGGCGCCCGGACGGACGTCTTCGTTCAAGCGCAAAGTCAGACACTTTGCCGCTCCGCCAGCTTTGAGAAACTCCGAAAGAGCTACCTCGACCACCTGAAAACCATCCTTGGCCAGACGTGCTTTCAGAGAGCCGCTGGCGCGGTTGAGCACAACGAGATCCCCGACATTGACGGCATTGGCAGCAAAGACCACCGCGTCGGCTTCATCCAGGACGATGCGTCTCTCGGGGGGCACGCGCTTTTCGATTTGCCGGTTGGAAAACGCGTCAAACGCCGCCGGATAATAAAGCAAAAAACCGCCACGCAGTGGGCAAAGGCACGTGTCGAGGTGATAATACCGCTTGTCGATCAGGCGCAGACTTAATACCTCGACATCGAGCCACTCAGCAATCTGCCGATGGGCGTCCAGTTCCGTGCGGAAACCGTATCCGGCGTACAGCAGCAATTGTTCACGATCGAATAGCGCGTCGCCGGCGCCCTCAAACGGCAGGTCCCTTGGCAGCTCGCGGACGCGAAACCCGTTTGCCTCGAAGAAAGCGCGAAAATAGGCTTCTTCAGGCTGTCGTTCCCGATGGAAAAAGGAGCTGAGTACGACATTCTGACCGAGCACCAGGCCGGCGTTGGCGGTAAACACCATATCCGGGGCGCCCGGCCGTGGAGGGATCAAGTGTACCTCCGCCTCTTGACTGAGCAGCGCATGGAGCCGGGACCATTGCTTAGCTGCCAGCCCTGGGTTGGCTCGATCCAGGTTGCCTTCCATCCACGGATTGATGACGTACTCAATCTGGAACTGATCGGGCGGACACATGAGAATGCGGTCGGATTGATCCATAAGAAGCCTGCATAAACGCTAGCCCAGCCGCGGCTCTGGCCAAGCCTTAACTCCGGAACACGCCGTCGCACGGGTCATTGCCTCATGGAGTGCGTGCGACTTGTCGCCGCTTTCTGATCGCGCGAAGCGCGTGGGGTAAGACCCAAAAACAGAACAGACACAGGAACTCCCCAGGGTTCCTGGCAAAAAAGACTCTTCGGTTGAGGGTCGCTGCTCAGCGCGGTTTCGTAGCGGCGACGAGTCGCACCATAATGATGCCCCCGGCCAGAACTGGCGCTCTCCCGGATGTTTGGATATTCTCGAAACCTATGCGCTTTGTGCCGGTCCTCGCTATGGTCGTTGCTGGATTTCTCATTTCTTTGCAAGGGCCGATCAATGCCCGCTTGCGTTTGGCCGTTGAATCACCGGTGTTAAGTGCGGCCATCTCTTTTCTCTCCGGGGGGCTTCTGCTCCTTCTGCTCATGCTGGCCGGCGCTTTCGGCGGGTGCGGAGCTGGAATCCGCGGCATGCTGACCGCGCCAGTCTGGTCCTACCTCGGCGGAGTGCTGGGGACGACTTTTGTTCTCGGCGCGATCATCGCAATTCCGCAGGCCGGCGCCGTTGTGGTCATCTGCGCCGCGATTCTCGGGCAAATGATTGGATCCTATTTGACAGATACCTACGGATGGTTCGGTGTCACGAAGGTACCGTTCGATCCGATCAGATTGGCTGGAGTTGGGTTTCTGATTTTAGGAGTTTTCTTGGTCCAGAGGAAATGAAGATACCCCGGGGCGGTTTTCGCTGGACGAGCAGCCGATACCGGCTTGATCGTGGCAGACAGAAAGACTTCTCCTATGGCAGATCAATCGCACCGGCAACTGGGTCATTCCAATATCAGCGTGTCCGCACTTGGTTTGGGTTGTATGGGCATGTCCTTTGCCTATGGACCATCCGACGAACAGGAGTCGTTGCGCGTCCTCCAGCGTTATCTGGATCTGGGCGGAAACTTTTTCGACACGGCCGAGATTTATGGTCCGCTCAAAAACGAAGAACTGCTCGGGCGATTTCTCGCCAGCGTTCCGCGGGAACGTGTGGTTGTTGCGACGAAATTCGGATTTCGTTTCGCGGCGCAGGGAACCAGACTGGAAGGTACCGACAGTTCGCCGGCCAACGTTCGGCGAGCATGCGAAGGGAGCCTGCGCCGGCTCGGCATTGAAGTAATCGATCTTTTCTACCAACATCGCGTCGATCCGGCAGTACCGATCGAAGAGACGGTCGGCGCGATGGCGAACCTGGTCAAAGAAGGCAAGGTGCGCGCCTTAGGGCTTTCGGAAGCTGGTCCCGCCACGCTGCGGAGAGCGAGCGCTATCCATCCGATTGCTGCGCTGCAAAGTGAATATTCCTTGTGGTCGCGCGAGGTGGAAAGGAACGGCGTCCTCGAGACCTGCCGGGAACTTGGAATTGCGTTTGTTCCTTATAGTCCATTGGGACGCGGATTTTTGACCGGCGCGATTCAGAAACTCGCGGATCTCGATCCCAGTGACTGGCGGCGCACCAATCCCCGATTTGGGGAAGAAGCGTTGCGGCAGAATTTGCGGCTGGCGGATGTAGTCAAAGAACTGGCCGGCGAAAAAGGGTGTACGCCCGCGCAGTTAGCCTTGGCCTGGGCGTTGGCTCAAGGGGAGGATGTTGTGCCGATCCCCGGAACAAAGCGTGTTCGCTATCTCGAGGACAACATGGGTGCGCTGAACGTGAAACTCAGCACCACCGACCTCGCAGAAATCGATCGGCGAGTGAAAGAGGTCGCGATTGTTGGCGAACGGTACGCTCCTGAGATGATGAACCTGATCGAGCAAGGGCCGTAGCATAAGCTTCCAGCTTCTCAGAATTCTGGATGCCGGTTTCACGCACTCCACGACGTTTTTGGCCTAACCGGCCGCGCGATAGGGCGAGAGACATCACGGCGCGGTTTCGTCTACCACCAAGTGCCCCATGATATATTCCCGTCGTTGGGGCGTGTTCTTGCCCATATAAAACTGGAGCAGGGGTTGTATCGCGTGGCCATCGTCAACCGTCACCCGCGTCAGACGCATTTGCGGTCCGATGAAATGTTTGAATTCGCCGGGCGAAATCTCGCCCAAGCCTTTGAAGCGCGTCACTTCCGGATTCCGCAAACCTTCCAAGGCGCGATCCCGTTCATCCTCCGAGTAGCAGTAGCTCGTCGTTTTCTTGTCGCGCACACGAAAGAGCGGGGTCTCTAGAATGTGGACGTACCCAGTGGTGACGAGATCGGGAAAGAAACGAAGAAAACAAGTGATTAAAAGGTTTCGGATATGCAACCCATCGACGTCAGCGTCCGTCGCGATAATTACTTTGCCGTAGCGCAGCTTTTGTACATCCTCCTCTACATTCAATGTGCGCATCAAATTGAAGATCTCATCGTTCTTGTAAACGATCGTCCGGTTGAGATCCCAGACATTGAGCGGCTTTCCTTTTAACGTGAAGACCGCCTGAACGTTCGGGTCCCGGCAGCTCGTGATCGAGCCTGCGGCCGATTGACCTTCGGTAATGAAAATCACGGACTCAGTTCCAGTTGCTTTGACGAGATTGAGATGGACTTTGCAATCCTTGAGCTGCGGGATCCGCAAGGAAATCGCCGCGGTACGTTCGCGCGCAAGCTTGCGCACATCCTGCAATTCCTTGCGCAGCCGTTGCGTCTCCTGGACCTTCGTCACCAGCCGCTCGGCGGCATCCCGGTTGCGATGGAGCAGACCAGCCACGGCTTCCCGTACGCGGTTCACCAGTTCAGAGCGAATCTCGGTGTTGCCCAGTTTATTTTTGGTCTGTGACTCGAAAACCGGCTCCCTGAGCCGGATCGCGATCGCTCCGACCAGACCTTCGCGCACATCGTCACCTTCGAATTTTGCTTTGGCGTGATCGTTCACCGCCTTCAAAACGCCTTCTCGAAAGGCGCTCAGATGGGATCCGCCATCCGCGGTGTATTGACCGTTGACGAATGAGTAATTGTCTTCCGACAGGCGGTTGGTGTGGCTGAACGCGATCTCCAGCGTCTTCTCCCGATGATGCAGGATCGGGTAGATCGGCTCCTCGCCCATCTCGTCGACCAGCAAATCCTTGAGCCCCTCGGCGGAACTGTAAGCCACGTCGTTGAACCGGATCTTCAGTCCGGCATTCAGATAGGTATATAGACGCAACCTTCGAACCAGGTGTTCCTGCCGAAAATCGAAACTCCCAAAAATGCTGGGATCAGGTTCAAACTCGATTTCTGTTCCGTTGGGTGCGGCTTGCCGACCGGTTTTCCGGGATTTGAGTTCGCCCCGTTGAAATTCAGCCCGAAAAAAGTCGCGTTCGCGAAAACTGGTTACCACGAACCGGTTCGAGAGGGCGTTCACCGCCTTAGTGCCCACGCCGTTCAAGCCTACGCTGAACTGGAAGACGTCATTGTTGTACTTCGCGCCGGTGTTGATGCGGGACACACATTCGATCACCTTGCCGAGGGGAATGCCTCGGCCGTAGTCCCGGACTCTGACCCGCTTGGCAGCGACGCTGACCTCGATTTCCCGGCCGTAGCCCATGATGAATTCGTCCACCGCATTATCGATGATCTCCTTTATCAGCACGTAGATCCCGTCGTCATAATGCGCGCCGTCTCCGATCCGGCCGATGTACATCCCCGTGCGCAACCGGATATGTTCCAGCGAGGAGAGCGTCTTGATCTTGCTCTCGTCGTAATCGTGCTCGCGGGCGGTCATAAAGATGAAAGATTAAAGCGCAAAGATTAACGAACGCCAATGAACGTCAGCCACGAAAGCGTGGAGCAGTGATCGGTCATTGGTCATTGGTCATCAGTGATCGGTGATCAGTAATCAGTAATCAGTGATCGGTCATTGTTCATCGGTCATTGGTCATCGGCTCCCGAGTCCCGACTTCTTCAACTCCTGCCTCCTGCCAGCCCCACCGCAGTAGACGCCGGGCCGATTTCCCGTATACTGCGCCTTTCACATGCCCAGTCCGCTTACTCGCAACTTCTGTATCATTGCGCACATCGATCATGGGAAAACAACGTTGTCCGATCGATTGCTGGAGTCGACTGGCGCGATTGAAGAACGCGAGAGGCAGAATCAGCTGCTCGATTCCATGGACCTGGAGCGCGAGCGGGGGATCACGATCAAAGCGCATCCCGTTACAATGCGTTACTCGGCCCGGGACGGGAACACCTACCGGTTCAACCTTCTGGATACTCCTGGCCACGTGGATTTCTCCTACGAAGTCTCGCGAAGCCTGGCGGCGTGTGAAGGAGCCATTCTTGTAGTGGACGCCGCCCAGGGAGTAGAGGCCCAGACAGTGGCCAATGTTCATCTCGCGATGAAACAGCATCTGGCGATCATCCCGGTGATCAACAAGATCGACTTGCCCAGCGCGGATGTTCCCACGGTCAAAAAACAGCTCGAGGATATCTTGGCGATTCCCGCGGACGAGGCAATCCTCGCCAGCGCAAAGACCGGCCTCGGAGTAGGGGAGATCCTCGAGGCCATCGTTCAACGGATTCCTCCCCCGCGCGATCTTGGCGATAACCGGATGCGTGCTCTGGTCTTCGATTCGGTGTTCGACATTTACCGGGGGGTAGTTTCGTATGCCCGGGTCTTTTCGGGAACGCTGGCGGCTGGTCAAGCTGTTAAGCTGTTCAGCACAGCGCGCAACTATGAGCTGAAGGAAGTCGGATTCTTTACTCCAAAACCGTTGGCTCAGCCTCAGCTGAATGCCGGGGATGTCGGCTATTTTATTGCGAACATCAAAGCAACCTCCGAGATCCGCATTGGGGACACCTTAACGGACCAGCGCCAGGCGGCGCCCGACCCGCTTCCCGGTTTTCAGGAGATCCATCCGATGGTCTTCAGCGGGATCTACCCGATCAATACCGCCGACTTCGAGCACCTGAAGACTGCCCTTGGAAAACTCCAAATCAACGATTCGGCGTTTGTCTATCAGGCCGAGAGCTCGGTCGCTTTAGGCTACGGTTTTCGCTGCGGGTTTCTGGGCCTGCTGCACATGGAAATCGTCCAGGAACGGTTGCGCCGGGAGTTCGACATGGACATCATCGCCACGTATCCAAGCGTGGTTTACCAGATTTTGCGAACCAATGGCGAGACTCAGGAAATCGATAACCCAAGTTTTCTGCCGGACCCGAGCGTGATCGATCAAATCCGGGAACCGTTGGTGAAATGTTTCGTCCTTTGCCCAAACGAAAACATCGGTGACATGCTGCAACTGATCCTGGAGAAGCGCGGGGAGGTTTTGCACACCGAATCCCTCGACACCCGCCGGGTGATGCTCACGGCCATGTTGCCGCTCAATGAGATTCTGGTCGATTTTAACGACAAGATTAAGTCACTGACTCACGGTTATGGGTCGATGGATTACGAGTACGCGGACTATCGTGCCGCGGATCTGGTAAAGCTCGATATGCTGGTGAACGGTGAACCAGTCGACGCGTTCTCGAGTATCGTGCATCGCGACAAGGCGGAAGCGCGGGGCCGAATGCTCGCCGCCAAGTTAAAGGAAGTCATCCCGCAGCAACTGTTCCAGGTCGCGATTCAGGCTGCGATCGGTGGCAAGATCATCGCGCGCGAAAACGTGGTTGCGCTTCGCAAAAACGTTACGGCCAAATGTTATGGGGGCGATATCACCCGGAAACGCAAGCTTCTGGAAAAACAGAAAGAGGGCAAAAAGCGGATGAAAGCCATCGGAAAGGTCAACATTCCGCAGGAAGCTTTTATCGAGGTTTTGAAGACGAGCTAATGACAGTGTTTAACCCGAAGTACGTGAAAGACGGTCACGCCGTGGCCAAGGCGGCCCAGCGGATCATCAACTATCGCAAAGACATCGCGAAATCCGATCATCTCGATCTTGCCCGCTCGCGGCTCCGGGATCTCAAGGACGCGCTGAAAGCTCGCGCGCAAGATCGCATCGATCTCAGCGAAAAACGCCTGGTGGAAGTGTTAGGCCGGATTGATCCGCCAAATGAGCGAAACTCCATTCGTGAGCATGTCGAGCTGGTGCTGGTCGCGGTCGCTTTGGCGCTGGGCATCCGCGCTTATTACCTGCAGCCGTTCAAGATTCCGACCGGCTCGATGCAGCCGACGCTGAACGGCGTTATTGCTCATCGGACGGAGGGGCCGCCGCCAAATGTTGTGGCACGGGTCGCCCAATTCATGGTTCTGGGCCGGACTTATGGCCAGGTGATTTCGCAGCATGACAATGACACGATCCTCCAGATTTCGCCGGCTAAGCTCAATCTTTTGTGGGACGGCTCGGCCATCAGCATGAGCTCCGGAGAGACGTACCGGATCGGTATGGAGCCGCGGATCTTACAGGAGCAGCTCGGGGTCGGTCCGGGACAGATTTATCAAAAAGGTCAGCCGATTGTGCAAGCTTACGCGGAGCTCGGTGATCAGCTCTTTGTCGATAAATTCAGCTACAACTTTATCGGTCCGCATCGGGCCGATGTTTTTGTTTTCAAGACCAACGGGATTGTCGGCACGGAGCAGGGGCCGGAAGGAGGCGGCACGCATTACATCAAGCGGCTAGCCGGCGTCCCCGGAGACACCTTGCGCATCGATCAGCCAACCCTGTTCATCAACGGCAGGGAAGCTGAGGCGTTTCCGTTCCGCCGGGTCGCATCCATGCAGAACGGATATACCGGTTATACCAATGGCGGGTTGCTGTATTTGCGTACGCCCGACTCGACGGTGACGGTGGGTCCGCGTCAGTACTTTGCGCTGGGCGACAACAGCCCCAACAGTTCCGACAGCCGCTACTGGGGTTTTGTTCCGGCCGAGAACGTTGTCGGTCGCGGGCTGTTTGTCTATTGGCCCTTTACAAGACATTGGGGGCTGGTTAAATGAGCTTGAAGTCCGACAGCCCCGTGGCCATGCGCGCTACGCTCAGCACGCTCACGCCGCTTTCATTTGACTCTTTTTCACGTAGCTGATCATCATGACCGGCCGTGAGCTACCCGGAATCTGTCATGCGTCTGGCCCGTCATCTTGGCCAACACCCGGCTCGCGTTGTCATTTGCGGCGCAGGCCTGGTTGATCGAGCGCTGGAACAGCGGCGAAGCACCGTAGCGCCTCCCGGCTAGGCGAGAGTTCATGAACACCTTAGGCTCAAGGGCTCCCAGGTGCCTCGAACTCTCCATGAAGCGATGATCAGCGCGATTGTCGAGACCACCGCTCAGCCGGACTGGCAAACCATCGCCCTCGCCGCGGGCACAGGTGCTCTCGGATATTTGCTCTTTGTGTGCACGAACCCCTCTGCGAGCGCGTTTCGGGATGGATTGCGGGTCTTGCGGCGGCATCCACGGATGTGGCTCTGGTTGGCCAGTCTGAGCTGTGCCTATGTGCTTTTTCAGATCGCCAAAGACTACGGACTCGGCGAGGTCAGTTTTACCGGAGACCAATTCCTCAACTGGCCAGAGTTCCAGCCGCCGAGTTGGCCCGAGGCAGCGCAGCGGAGTTGGCTGAACGCTCTTGAGCTGGTCGCCGGCATTTTCAATCAGGCCATCGTCAGTTTTCCGGCTTCCGCCCTTGCGGCCCTCTTGTTCCTGCTGAACTGGCGGGGAAGCCAGTTTCGATTGGCAACGACCGCTCGTCGCCGGTTTGGAACCTGGTGGTTGGCCGCCTATTTGCTGCTCCTCCTGTGCGCGATCGCAGCACTCATCAAACCTGCCTTTGCGCTCGGAATTTGCTGGCTCAATCGTACGCTTGACGGTGCATTTCTCCTGAGGATTGGTGCGCTGATCGATTGGTTCTCGTTCCAATTTGAGTATCTGTTCGGTTGGCTTGTGCAAATCTACCTGATCCTCCTCACGGTTGCCTGGATTCGAGGCATCGATCCCCCGCCCGAACGCGTATTCGCCCTTGCGTTGAATCGCAGTGTCTGCGCTGCCAAATGGGCGTTCTTCATTCTTCTGGTGACAACCTGCCTGATCCATATGCCGCTTCTGATTACCTACACCTGGATCTGGGAGCAGACCGATTTTACGAAAACCGTTGTCGATTATGTCGATCATATCGCTCGCCCGATGCTCTCCCTGGGCCTGATCCTTTTCTGCTCCGTGCAGGTGAGCCTGGTGCTGCGCAACGAATCTCTAAATTTCGCATTGGGCGAGCATAGAGTTCTCCTTACCCGGCACTGGTACAAGATCTTCTGGTTCGTGTTGATCGTCGCGGTTCATTTCTTCCTGATTTCGTGTGCCGACTCCATTTTTGTCGGAGGCTTTAACCTTGCGACCATCCCCGGCTTTGTGGGCACCGTTTTTTTTGCCGGTTTAAAGGCGGCGTCGGCCGCGTGGTTCCTTGCGGCCTGGGTCTGTCTTTTTCGCGCTTTGCAGAGCACCAATTCGATCCGGTTTTGAATGGTTCCGGCAAGGATATGAGCGAGTCGGAGCAGATCACCAAAAAGAGCAAATCAAACCTTGCTTTCGCTTTTTTTTCGTTGCCGGCCGACCGCCGCAGGGACATCAGCGTCTTCTACGCATTTTGCCGGCAGGTCGATGATGCGGCTGACGATCCGGACGTTCCACTCGAGCAACGGCGCGCTGCACTACGCGGATGGCGCGTCTGGCTCCGTCAGGCGGAAGCCGGTGAACCCGCACTGGCGCCGGAGGTGCGCTCGATTATCCAGAAATATCAGATTCCGATCCGGCACTTTGAGCAGATCCTTGACGGGGTGGAGATGGACCTTGTTCCGGTACGGTTTGCATCATTTAACGAGCTTGAGACCTATTGTTATCGGGTGGCGAGCGCGGTCGGCCTGGTCAGCATCGAGATCTTCGGTTACACCAATAGCCGGTGTCACGAGTACGCCTATCAGCTGGGCCAGGCGCTTCAGCTGACCAACATCATTCGCGATGTCGACACGGATCGGCAAGGCGGCCGGATTTATCTGCCTCTGGATGAGATCCAGCGGTTTCGCTATTCGGAGGAAAAACTCCTCCAACGGATCTATGACCCGGCCTTTGTAAACCTGATGCAATTCCAAGCCGATCGTGCTCACTCTTTTTTCCAGCAAGCGCGATCCCTGTTGCCGCCGGAGGATCGGAAATCGATGGTTGCGGCGGAAGGCATGAAAGGCATCTACCTGGCCTTGTTGCGACGGATGGAAAAAGACCGGTTTCGTGTTTTCGCACGAAAGTACAGATTGGGCAAAGGGCACAAGTTGATGATTATTCTCCGTGAATTTGCGTCCAATTGGCTAACGTAATTGTGAAAAGGAGAGATCAGGTGAAAAAGCAGTTGGTTATTATCGGAGCCCTCGCATCGGCGCTTGCCTTGGCGTCGTGCGATACGCCGGTTGGCGAGGGTGCAGGCTATGGCGCTGCCGGGGGCGCGATTATCGGCGGAATCGCCGGCGGCTCGGTAAGGAATGCGGCGATCGGAGCGGCGGCCGGAGCCGGACTAGGAGCCTTGATCGGGGCAATTGTGCAAGACAGCGATCGCGACCGCTATTACCGGTCTGCTCCTCCGGGAGGATATCCGGTGGGGAGGGAGACACAGTATCCGGGGATAGTGCGGAGTCCCTACTACCCCCACAATCTTATCGACGTGAGCCGGATTCCACCTGGTGCGCTCGTCATGGATCCTTCGGTAAATCGGCCATTTATCCGGCCCTGAACTCCTGCAACTCCTGTAACTCCTGCGACCCAATCCACATGAACAGACTGAATCTTCCCCCGAAGGCGGTAATCGTCGCTCTCGATCACGGCCAGACACTCGGCGCCGTCGAGGGGTTGAGCGATCCCGGTAAAACCTTGGAGACTGTCATCGCCGCTGGCGCGGATGGCATTATGACCTCCTTTGGGGTCATCAAGCGGTTTCGCGACCAACTGATCGGCCGGGTGCCAACCTTTTTGCGTCTTGACGGTGGTCCATCGATTTTTCGAGAGGACTGGCTCAAGTACACGGAATGGACGCTTTTACACACAGTAGACGATGCGCGTTCCTTGGGGGTCGACGGTGTCTGCGTTATGTGTTTCCTCGGAGGCGATGTTGAGCTGCAAACTTTTGAGATTGTCACAAGAGTGGCCGGCGATTGTCTGCGGGATGGGTTGCCGGTGATGGTCGAGGCGCTTCCCTCAATCGACACCCCGCGTATCCGGAAACCGACCTCGGCTGATGCGATGGCCGCGGCAGCCCGTATCGCATTCGAACACGGCGCTGATCTGGTAAAGACTTATTATACCGGCAGCCCGGAAGGGTTTCGGAAAGTTACCGAAAACTGCCCGGTGCCAACCTTGATCGCGGGAGGAGCCAAAATGGACTCGTTGCGCGGCGCTTTCGAGGTGGTGCACGGAGCAATGGCAGGCGGAGCCAGTGGCATCGTTTTCGGTCGCAATATTTGGCAGAATCCGAATGTTGGCGGCGTTATGGCCGCGTTACGTTTGTTGGTCCACGAAGGAGCGCCGGTTGAGGAAGCTTTGCAGAAAAGCGGCGAGCGATAATCGAAGCTCGCGGATTTCTTCGGTGTTGTGACTCCCCGCCGTACAGGGAAGCTGGCGCACGAAGCCGAATGTCTTATTCATGCGCAGCGCTGCGGCGGGGACAGATTATTGACAATGGCAATCGGCGCGCCGGCCTGACCCAGATTCTTCCGTGACCTCACAACCGCAGACGCCCCGGTCCGACCTTCCTGCCCTGGCCGGACTGGATGTCGGTACCAGCCGGATCAAGTGTCTGATCGTCGATGCGGAGGGTCGCACGCTCGCTCGCTGCGATATGGCAACGCCCTGTCTTCACTTGAAATCGGGATGGACCGATTACGATCCAGAAGCTCTCTGGCAATCCAGTTGCGAAGTCATCAAGGCGGCGGTCGCGCGTCTTCCCTCTCCCCGGGCCGTGCGGGGTATCGCGGTCGCGAGTGTCGCTGAATCAGCCGTGCCAGTCGATGCATCGGGTCGGCCACTCGACCGGGCAATCGCCTGGTTTGATCTCCGAACAACGGGAGAATACGAGAACCTGGTCAGGCTCGTAGGTTCGGAGCGTCTCCATACGCTCTCCGGACTGAAACCGGATCCGATCTTTGGTTTGTGCAAATTGCTCTGGTTTCGCTCGCATCGGCCGGACCAGTTCAAGCGGTTGAAGCGCTGGCTCAACGTCGCCGATTATATCGCTTTTCGGCTCTGCGGAGTCATGGCGACAGACTACAGCCTGGCCTGTCGGACAATGGCCTATAACCTGTTTGACGGTGGTTGGGATTGGCAACTTCTTCAGGAGCTGAACCTCGAACCGGAAGTTTTCGCCAAATTGCAAGCAAGCGGCACACCTCTCGAGCGGATCTCGCCCGACGCCGCAGAGGCCACCGGCTTATCACCCGAGGTGTTTGTCGGGGTAGGAGGGCATGATCATATCGTTGGTGCTTTCGGTTCGGGGTCTCTCCAGCCTGGCGTTACTCTGGATAGCTTGGGAACCTCCGAAGCGCTCCTGCTGACACTTGATCAACCCGTGCGCGAACCGACGACGGTCGCATGCGGTTTGTCGCAGGGGCTCCTCGGTATTGATCGGTTCTATTATTATTTAGTGGGAGGGCTTTACAGTTCCGGCGGCACGATCGAGTGGTTCCGCAGAACTTTCGGCGCGGCGCTTGAACGCGAGCAGCTAATGGCATTGGCAACCCGGGCGAAACCTGGCCAAGTGCTTTTTCTGCCGCATCTGGCCCGCAGCCTGACGCCGCATCCGGATGATTCGGCCCGGGCAGCTTTCCTTGGGTTGACCGCCGAGACTACCTTCGGAGAATTTTTCCGAGCAGTTCTGGAGGGGTTGGCCTTTGAGGCGCGGCATGCGCTCGATACGATGGTTCATCACGCCGGTCTGTCCTCGCCTGGTTCGATCCGGGTGATCGGGCACAACGCGGAAAATGCGGCGATGATGGAGCTCAAGGCCACCATTTTTGGGCAATCACTCGAGGTGTGCCCGGTGAGCGAGGCCACTTGCTTCGGAGCGGCACTTCTGGCCGGCTTAGCTTCCGGCGTATTTCCGGATGTCCCAGCCGCTCTAAGCGCAGTGCCGGCATCCAACACAAGGATCACTCCCGATGAAGAGCGCTGCGTTTTCTACGAGGATCTATATCAAACCTGCTATCGAGAATTGTACGAGACTCTCCGATTGGTGAATCACCGGCTGGCGAAAGTTGTGCAATGGGATCTATAGGTCCTGGACCTCCTATCCAAACATCAGCCGGCAGACTGCGATCGCAGCGAACACCCCGACCAAATCAGCCAAAAGGCCAGCTGGAATGGCGTGCCTGGTTCGGGTAATGCCGACCGACCCGAAATAGACGGCAACCACATAGAAGGTCGTCTCGGCGCTGCCATAGATGGTGGCGGCCATATAAGTGAGCACATTGTCCGGCCCGAAACGCGTCGCGATATCGTTCAGGACCGCGATCGAACCGCTGCCGCTGAGCGGTCGCATCAGCATCATCGGCAGGAGATCTGGAGGTATTCCAATCGGCTCGAGCATCGGCTGGAAAGCTTTCTGCAAAATGGTCAAAGCCCCGGACTCCCGGAAGATGACGATCGCAACCAGCATCCCAACCAAATAAGGAATGATCCGCACCCCGACCTGGAACCCTTCTTTGGCGCCTTCCACAAACTCCGAAAAAACCGACACGCGCTTGGCGGCGGCATAAACAGGGAAAAACGTGACGAGAAACGGAATCGCCAGTGAGGCGATTGCCCGAAAAATGCCGCTCAGGATCGTGAACACCGGTGAGCCGGCACGCCCTCCCGGCACCGAGGTGATCGTCAGCCGGATAAAAACGATCAAAAAGAAAAGAAGCAGCAGAATCACAATGATTCGCCGGGGAACAGAAAGCGGGATGGATTGTCTGGTGTCGGCGGCTTCCGGAGGGGTATTGGCCAGGGGTTCGGCGGAAGCATTCGCCGCCGCTGGTTGCCGTTCCCAACGAAACGGTCCGAATCGTTGGAGCAAGTTCACGATAATCACGGCGGCGATGGTGGCGATCGTCGTTGACACCAGTGTGGAACTCACGATAGCGGTCGGATTTTTGCTGCCTTTGACCGCGAGAATCGTCATGGCAGTGGCGGGGACGAGCTGGATCGCGCTGGTGTTCAAGGCAAGAAAGGTGCACATCGCGTTCGTCGCGACTCCAGGTTTGCTGTTCAAGGCGCTCAGATCGGACATCGCTTTGAGCCCGAGCGGTGTTGCAGCATTGCTCACCCCGAGCATGTTTGCGGCGATACTCATCATCATTGAGCCGAGCGCGGTGTGCGAAGGCGGGATTTCGGGAAAAAGAAAGCGCATCAGTGGAAGAATGGCGCGGGCGAGGATCCGGATCAGGCCGGCCTTTTCGGCGAGGCGCATCAGACCGAGCCAGAAGGCCATCGCGCCAATCAAAGGCAGCGCGACGTCCATGACAGCGGATTTCGCGGCCATGAGCGCGCCCTGACTCACCGCCTCGAGGCGTCCGGATAGTGCGCCAGTCACGACACCGCCGACGAGGAGCGCCAACCAGATAAAGTTGAGCATGAGCCTGTGTAGCAGAGATGCGCTCGCGATGCTCGCGGCGTTTTACGTTTCACGTTTCGCGTTTCGCGTTTCACGTTCCTCAGGACCAACCATCATCTAACCGCGCTATGTATGTGACAAAAGAGCAGCCACCAAGCGTTGGAAATTCTCTCTCAAGCGCGCAACGCGAAACGTGAAACGTGAAACGTGAAACGTGGACTGGCACCAGGCTTGGATTTCGACAGAGTTGAGAAGATGAAACTGAATGGGAAAAAAGTCTTGGTGACGGGAAGTAGTCAAGGGATTGGTCAGGCAATTGCGCTCCGCCTGGCCCAAGACGGAGCTGACGTCGTAATCAATTATCACAGTCATCTGGAGGCCGCCGAGCAGACAGTCGCTGAGATTCGGAAGATGGGGCGTCAGTCCATCTCGATTGCCGCGGACCTCGATTCGGTCCCGGAAGTTAAACGTCTGGTGAAAGAGTCAATCGAGGGACTGGGCAGTCTTGATATCCTTGTTAATAACGCCGGAATTGAAAAAAGAGCGGCCTTCTGGGAGGTGACCGAAGCCGATTACGACCTGGTTGTGAACACCAATTTGAAGGGAGCATTTTTCGCAACTCAAGCGTTTGTTCAACATCGCCTTGAGCTTAAACAACCGGGCCGGGTGATCAACATCAGCTCAGTGCACGAGGAATTGCCGTTTCCCCATTTTACCGCCTATTGCGTCAGCAAAGGAGGGATGAAGATGATGATGCGCAATCTGGCGATTGAACTCGGACCGTATGGTATTACTGTCAATAACGTTGCGCCCGGTGCGATCGAGACCCCGATCAACAGGAAATTGATGCATGATCCGGAGAAACTCAAAGCGCTTCTGGAAAACATCCCCTTGGGCCGGCTCGGTCAAGTGGCTGATGTGGCGGGCGTTGCCGCTTTTCTGGCGTCGGAGGATGCCCAATACATAACCGGAACGACGATCGTCGTCGATGGGGGGTTGCTTTGGAATTATAGCGAACAGTAAAAGATCTATGCAAATCGGAATCGTTGGTCTGGGAAGAATGGGCGGCAACATGGCCCGCCGCCTGATGCGACACAAACACGAGGTTGTCGCGTTTGATCGCAGCGAAAAAGCAGTCGCTGACCTGGAGAAAGATCATGCGACCGGAGCGAGAGACCTGGCGGATTTGGCAGCGAAGCTGACACCTCCGCGTGCGGTCTGGCTGATGGTCCCGGCCGGAGCGCCCACCGAGGAAGCAGTCCGCGGCGTGTACCCCCATCTGCAGGCGGGAGACGTTATCATCGATGGCGGTAACTCTTACTACAAAGACGATGTGCGGCGAAGCCGTCTCGTAAAGGAGAAAGGCATTTTCTACGTGGACGCCGGCACCAGCGGCGGTGTTTGGGGGATTGATCGCGGCTACTGTTTAATGATCGGTGGAGAGGACGAACCGGTGAAGCGGCTCGAGCCCATCTTTTCGGCTTTGGCTCCTGGCCAGGGCGACATCCCGCCTTCTCCGGGCCGGGAGAAAATGCACAGTACGGCTGAAAAAGGCTATCTGCACTGCGGCCCGCCCGGCGCCGGGCATTTCGTAAAAATGGTTCATAACGGGATCGAATATGGGCTGATGCAGGCGTATGCGGAGGGCTTTGACATTCTCAAAGGCGCCTCGTCGGACACTCTGCCCGAAGGCGAGCGGTATGACTTCAATCTGGCCGATGTGGCCGAGCTCTGGCGGCGCGGAAGCGTGGTGGGATCCTGGTTGCTCGACTTGACTGCCATGGCTTTGGCGGAGGATGCCCAGCTTTCTCGATTCACCGGCTTTGTGCAGGATTCCGGAGAAGGACGTTGGACGGTTCTCGCTGCAATTGAAGAATCGGTTTCCGCTGATGTTCTCTCCACCGCGCTCTTCACCCGGTTCCGTTCCCGTCAGCAGCATACTTTTGCGGAAAAAATGCTGTCCGCGATGCGCAACAAATTCGGCGGACACGTGGAATCGCTTCCGGAGAAGTAACCATGGAGCCCTGCAAACCCACGCCGCGCGTCGCTGATCCCTGTGCAATCGTCATTTTTGGCGCTTCCGGCGATCTGACCAAGCGGAAACTGATTCCGGCCTTGTACAATCTGGCTTCTTACAGCCTGCTGCCGGAAAAATTCTGTGTCATCGGGGTAGCCCGGCGTGAGCTGACGGACGAGGTCTTTCGCGACCAGTTGGGCAAGGATCTGGCGGAACTCGGTACTCAACCGGTCGATCCGAAACTCTGGTCCAGGTTCCGGGAGCGCGTGATGTATTGCCGGGGAAGCTTTGATGACCCAAAGACGTACGAATCTTTGCGCGATAAACTGAACGATGCGGAACAGCGTTTCCATACCGGGGGAAACGTTCTCTTCTATCTGTCGGTTCAGCCCGACTATTTCGCGCTTATTGCCCAACAGTTGGCGGATCGCGGTTTGACCAGGCAGTCGGAAAATCAATGGCGTCGGGTGATCATCGAGAAACCATTTGGCCATGATTTGACTTCCGCCCGCGAACTAAACCAAGAGCTCACCGGTGTTTTGCAGGAGAACCAGATTTTCCGGATCGATCACTATCTCGGCAAGGAGACCGCCCAGAATCTGCTGGTGTTTCGATTGGGCAACGCGGTTTTCGAACCGATTTGGAATCGGCGGTACATCGATCACGTGCAGCTGACCGTCGCGGAAAGCATCGGAATCGAGGGTCGTGGTTCCTTTTACGAAGGCGCCGGGGCTTTCCGCGATGTCATGCAGAATCACATGTTTATGCTGCTGGCGCTGATTGGCATGGAGCCGCCGACCTCACTTCAGGGAGAAACGATTCGAACCGAAAAGGTGAAATTACTTCAGGCGATCCGCCGGCCTAGCGAGGAGCAGGCGCTCAAAAACACCGTGCGCGGTCAGTACGGGCCAGGGACGGTTGATGGCAAGTCAGTGCCGGGCTACCGCGAGGAGCCAAATGTCGATCCTCACTCCGTGGTGGAAACCTATGCGGCCGTCAAACTGCTGATCGATAATTGGCGCTGGGCGGGTGTTCCTTTCTATTTGCGTTGCGGCAAACGCCTGACGCGGCGAACCACCCAAATCGTCGTCCGTTTCCGCACAACGCCATTGTCCTTGTTTGGCGGCGACGAGAGCGATCCAATAGCACCGAACTACCTCGTTTTTTTCATCCAGCCCGAGGAGAAAATCACCTTCCAGGTCAGGGCCAAAGTGCCTGGTCCGACGATCCGAACCACTTCAGTGCATCTTGATTTTGATTATGCCCAGTTTGGCACGCGTCAGCCCACTACGGGGTACGAGAAACTGCTCTATGATTGCATGATCGGAGATGCGACCCTTTTCCATCGATCCGACATGGTCGAAGCCGCCTGGGAAGCGGCACAGCCAATCCTGGATGCCTGGGCGAATCATCCGCCAACCGACTTTCCGAACTATGCCGCCGGCACCTGGGGTCCTCCGGCTGCCGACGATCTCCTGGCGCGCGATCAACATCGCTGGTGGTACCCTCCGGAACGATCACGCTGAGAGGCAGGGCGCCTGGCAAAAATCTTGGAGCGCACGCACTCCAAGACCTCCTCAATCTGCCGTCGGGAACTGATTCAAATCCGCCGAGTTCAGCAGCCGCCAGACCAGTCCCGTCCAGCCGGTTTGATGATTTGCGCCGCAACCGCGGCCGGTATCTGCGTGAAAATACTCGTAGAACAGGACAAGATCGCGCCAGTCAGGATCTTTGGCGTAGCGGTCGTCGGTTCCGTGGCAGGGTCGCCGGCCGTTCGCATCGGGCATGAAAAGCCGAATAAGTCTTTGGCTCAGCTCCGCGGCGACCTGCTGCAGGTTTTTTCGGTTTCCGGAACCGATGGGGCATTCGATCTGCAGCGTATCACCGAAGAAACGGTGATAACGCTCGAGAGCTTCGATAATCAGATAATTGATGGGAAACCAGACTGGTCCACGCCAGTTGGAATTTCCGCCGAACAAACCGCTGATCCCTTCGCCCGGTGCATAATCGACCCGGTACTCGTGCCCATCCAGGTCGAGAACATACGGTTGTTTTTCGTGAATCCGGGAAAGCGAGCGAATACCGAACGGCGAAAGAAACTCGCCTTCGTCAAGCAGGTAATGCAGCACGCTGATCAGACGATCTTTGGAAGGGACAGCGAGTAATCGCCGACGATGGCCGCGAGTCTCGGCGAAAGTAATTAGAGAGGCCAAGTCCGGCCGATAAGCGAGGAACCAATCCATCCTTTTTTTGAAAGCAGGCAATCGGTCTAAGCCTTCCTCATCCAGGATCTCCACCGCGATGAGCGGCAGCAAGCCAACGATTGATCGCGTTTTCAACGAGATGGTCCTACCGTCGAGTTTCAGCTGGTCATAGTAGAAACCGTCTGCCTCATCCCAGAGACCGCTTCCTCCCAACGAGTTAATCGCGTCGCAGATGGCAATGAAATGTTCGAAGAACTTGGACGCCATGTCTTCATACACCGGATCCGTTTGAGCCAACTCCAGCGAGATTGACAGCATTGTTAAACAGTAAAATGCCATCCAAGCCGTGCCATCGGCTTGCTGAAGAGTCCCGCCACCGGGCAATGGCACCGACCGATCAAATACCCCGATGTTGTCCAGCCCGAGGAAGCCTCCCGCAAAGATGTTATTACCGCCAACATCTTTTCGATTAACCCACCAGGTGAAGTTGAGAAGCAGCTTGTGAAAAACCGATTCAAGGAAGGCCGTGTCGCGCGCGCCCGGTTTTCCGGTGATCTTATAAACCCGCCAGGCCGCCCAGGCATGCACTGGAGGGTTGACATCGGAAAACGCGAATTCATAGGCCGGCAACTGCCCATTGGGATGCATATACCACTCGCGGAGAAACAGGCCGAGCTGCTCTTTGGCGAAGGCAGGGTCAAGCTCAGCAAACGGAAGCATGTGAAAAGCCAGATCCCACGCCGCGAACCAGGGATACTCCCACTTGTCCGGCATAGAAATGACGTCCTTGCTGTAGACCTGCTTCCAATCATGGTTCCGTCCGGACAAACGGGATGCAGGCGGGGTTGGCTGGCCTGGATCGCCGTGCAACCAATCCGCGACGACGTAGTGATAAAACTGTTTGTTCCAGAGCAAGCCCGCCGCCGCTTGGCGGGCTACTTGGACTGCCGCCGGCTCGGATGCTCGGATCAGCGTTGCATAAAAACTGTCCGCTTCCGCTTTGCGCGCAGTAAAGACCGGCCCGGAATCGGGTTCCCCGGCGGCTAGCTCCGCGCTGGCGACGAGGCGGAACACAAGTGACTTCTCTTCGCCGGGCGCAAGCTGCCACCGATAGATCGGGGCGGCCTTCGTCCCGAATTGTGCGGAGTTCACCGCGTTCCGATCTTTCCCGATGATATAGCGGTGAAATGCGTCTTTGGTGAAAGGCGAGCCGAGCTTGACGTTAAATAGTTGCGCGAAATTTGTCTGATTATTGGTGAACAGAATCTCCGGAGTGGCCGGGAAATAAAAATGCATCGGCTCGAGACTCTCATGCTCGGTCTCGATTCGGGCATTCGTCAGTTTCATATTCGGCGGCCGGGTGCAGCCTTCATGAACACACTTCCACTCCCAGGAGTTCCGGAACCAGAGCGTCGCCAGCAGGGTGAGCGGAGCAGCCTTGCCGGACCGATTGATCGCCGTGATTCGAATACGAATATCGTTCGGCCCAGCTTTCGCAAATTCCGCGAAGACGTCAAAATAGGCGTTGTCCGCAAAGGCAGCAGTGTCGGTGATTTCATATTCCATTTCTAATCGACTGCGTTGCCGGTTGACGGAGACCAGTTCGGTGTAAGGAAAAGCGCGTTGCGGGTACTTGTAGAGCGCGCGGCAATAGGAATACGTAGGAGTTGCGTCGAGGAAGTAATAACACTCTTTCACATCTTCGCCGTGATTACCTTCCGGCCCGGTCAAGCCGAACAGGCGTTCCTTCAAAATGGGATCCTGACCGTTCCACATTGCCAGACCAAAACAAAGGCGGCACTCCCGATCGGTAAAACCCAGGAGGCCATCTTCGCCCCAGCGATAGGCGCGTTGGCGCGACTGATCATGCGGAAAATAAGACCAGGGATCACCGTTTTCCGAATAGTCTTCGCGCACGGTCGCCCATTGCCGCTCGCTCAGGTATGGTCCCCAACGTTTCCAGTTCCTGGTTCGCGCCTGATCTTCGGCCAGTCTGGCTAGTTCGGGGTGTAGTGGTGGCTGATCCATCGGAGAATAGATAATAGAAGTGGGCGAGCCGGTAAACCGATCTGCTCGACGATTTCTTTTGGAGTGCGTGCGACTTGTCGTCGCTTTCAGATCGCGCGGAGCGCGGCACCTAGGCCGAAGATGCAACTACTAAGCGCGGAGTTCCCGGGGGAAGAGCGTTCTCATAGGACCCATAGGACCCATAGGACGCATGGGACTCATAGGTCCTATGGTAGCAACGATTGGTTGGCACACCGACACCAGCACTAGCACCGACACTAGCACTGACACTGACACTGACACTAGCACTGGCACTGGCCTTGGCACTCACGGGGCGGTAGTCGCGCTCCGCGCGGTCCTAAAGCGGCGACAAGTCGCACGCACTACATAACGCTCAGTGCCTGAACTTGCCGTGACGATTTTCTCAACTTCGCTGAACACGGCTCATTGTGGTCTTAAAAGCGCGGCCGTTGCCGAAAAGCTGGTGAAATGCGTTCTCAGGATCCGGACGAGTTCACCGACAGACCAGGCCTGAAACGGGCAGCCGCGCGGGTTATACGGCTCGTCGCCATCCGCGATCTCAAACAAATGGTTCAGACCGTACCGATCGAGACGCTGGATCAACGGATCCACGAACAGCTCAAAGGCCTCTTTTTCCGAGCCGGGTCGACCCCATTTCAGCCACGCATCGAGGAAAGCTCCCATGAGCCACGGCCAGACAGTACCTTGATGGTAAGCACCATCTCTCTCCGGCACGCCCCCCCTATAGTGCCCATGGTAATGAGTATCGTCCGGAGCGAGCGACCGTAAGCCGGCTGGAGTTAACAGGCGTTCTCGCACCGTTTGGACGATTTGCGCAGCCTGGTCTGGCCCGACCAGAGTGAAGGGCAGACCGCCTGCGGCGAAAATCTGGTTTGGGCGAAAGCTCGGATCGGAGCGAGTCGGGTCATGGTCAACCTCGATTACGTCATACAGAAACGTTCCGTTCCAGAATTTTTCCTGAAAGCTAACCACGGCTCTGGCGAAAACTGACGCTAGCGCTGAGTTCCAGTTGGACGCGGCGCGAAGTGCATTGATCCAAAGCGCTTCGACCTCCACCGGTTTGCCGATCCGTGGAGTGATGACCTGGTTGCCCACTCTCGCATCCATCCACGTGAGTTGCACCCCTGGGACACCCGCCCGGAGAAGGCCATCAGTGGTCATCCGAATGCCATAACGTGTTCCGGCCATGTAATGATCGATAATATTCAGCCCAGCGGCGCGCAAAGCGGAGAGAGAACGGTTCTCCGGAGCAGTTTCCTCGATTTCCCTGACCAGAAGAATAAACCAGAGCGCGGCGTCGACTGAGTTGTATGCTGGAACCTCGCCTCGGTCCGGAAAGTAATTCGGCAGCATGCCTTGGGAAACCGTCTTAGCCCAGCGATTTAACATTTCGACCGCCAAGTCGATCTTTCCGCGCGCCAGGCATAATCCACGCAAAGAAATCATCGTGTCCCGGCCCCAATCGGTGAACCAGGGATAGCCGGCCAGGATCGTGGGACCGGTCTGTCCAACGACGAGGTAGGCGTCTGCCGCAGCCTCGAGCACCGGTTTGGTCCGTTGTTGTTGTTCGGCGGCGGCTAATTCCAGCAGCCCGGCCGCATCGACAGCCCGGAATGGTTTTGCCGAGAATGCGAGAGCCGCCGGCTCAGCCTCCAGAGCAAGCTCGAAAATCCCGGGCGAGGCGAGATCTTCAATGCAGTCCAAACCTCGAGCCGCCTCTTCCCGATACCAGAAATTCCGGTACCACTCAGGTTCGTGACGGTAGATCCCGGTTGCGAGCGCATAGATCCGCAGAACAGAACTGTACGGCTGCCAGCTTATGGCTTGGCCCTCGCAATCGGCGGCAAAGCGAAAATCAGTGTTTTCGTGGTGAAGCTGGTGATAGTCACGTCCGGAAAGCAAAGGGCGTACCCGAACCCGCCCGGACCGGCGGGCGGTTGTTCGCCATCTAGCCAGAACGAGAGGCTGGCCAGCAACGACCATGATTTCCTGGGTAAGCCGACCAAACCCCGGGAGATCAAAAACCCAGGTTGGGCAAGGCTGGGTCGAAAAGGATTGAAGAAGCGCTGACGGATTTGGATAAACGCCGCCGCCCGCGTATCGCTGACACGATATCGCGAAGGAATCGGAACCGGCATCGACCCAGACTTCCATTCCGTTCACGAGCACAAAGCGGTCGGCCGGCGGCCGCGCCGCCGCGAGGAGGAGCGCGTGGTACCGACGCGTCCGAAAGCCTGCTACTGTTCCAGAGGCAAACCCTCCAAGCCCGTCCGGCTCGAGCCACTCGCGCTGGTCATCTGGGCTCATCGGTTGAATGGGAAAGAGTAACCACAGATTTCACAGATTTGCACAGATTCAGAAGAGGCGAGGCTTTAGCGCGCGATCCCGACAGCCGTTGCATTCGGGCGGACTACTGCTTAGTTTGCCAACCTTCTTAGTATGGCTACGAGCATTATTCCCGAAGAGCGGCTAAAGTCGGTCCACTTCAGCAATGATGAAATCGCGCGATATTCGAGGCATCTGATCATGCCGGAGGTGACGCTGGACGGGCAAAAAAAACTCAAGGCGGCCAGCGTGCTTTGTATTGGTACCGGCGGGCTTGGTTCCCCGATCGCTCTGTATCTCGCTGCCGCTGGAGTCGGTCGTCTTGGCCTGGTCGATCCCGATGTTGTCGATTTCTCAAATCTGCAGCGGCAGATCTTGCACGGCACTGAGGATGTCGGTCGTAAAAAGCTGAACTCAGCCCGCGACAGCATTAAGTCGATCAATCCAAACGTTCAGGTTGATCTTCACGATTGCCTTTTTCGGAGCGATAACGCGCTATCGCTGGTTCAAGACTACGACGTCGTGGTCGATGGAACTGATAATTTTCCAACTCGCTATCTCTCCAATGACGTCTGTGTCCTGGCCAGGAAACCGAACGTGTACGGATCGATTTTCCGTTTCGAAGGTCAGGCGACGGTTTTTGCTCCTCACCTGGGCGGCCCTTGTTATCGCTGCATGTTCCCCGAACCGCCGCCGCCGGGAATGGTTCCAAGCTGTGCGGAGGGAGGTGTTCTCGGAGTATTGCCTGGTGTCATCGGCCTTCTTCAGGCGATCGAGGCCATCAAGATGATCATTGGGATCGGGGATTCGCTGATCGGCCGGTTAATCAGCTTCGACGCATTGAAACTTCGCTTTCGCGAGTTCAAGGTGCGCAAGGATCCGGCTTGCCCCATCTGTGGGAAAAATCCAACGATCCATGAACTGATCGACTACGATCAGTTCTGCGGAGTTCCGAATGCGGAAGCCGAAGCCGAACGAGAACTGGATGTGCCGACGATCTCGGTGCGAGAGTTGAAAGCCAAAATGGATCGCGGGGATTCTTTTGTGCTGTTGGATGTGCGCGAGCCTTACGAATTTGATATCTGCCGGATCCCGGGATCACGACTGCTGCCTTTAGGAGAGCTGCCTGCCCGCCTGAGCGAGCTGGACAGCGCGGAGGATATTGTGCTGCAGTGCAAGAGCGGAGCGCGAAGCGCTCGAGCGCTGCATATTCTGCAGGAGGCGGGCTTTCGAAAATTGCAGAATCTCGAGGGAGGAATCACGGCGTGGGCAGAGCAGGTGGATCCTGGTTTGCCAAAATACTGAAGGCAACGCGGGCGTGGATCCGGAACTTCTCTCGGTCTTGCGATGTCCGGTTAACCATGAGCCATTGCGGATTGGATCGGGAACCGAGATCGCGCGCCTGAATGCGGTTCTAGCGAAGGTCGATCGGAAGACCGAGGAGGAGCCGGTGGCAACGTCAGCCGAGGAGTGCCTGATTTGCGACACCTGCCGGCTTTGCTTTCCGATTGTGGACGGTGTTCCGATTCTTCTGCCGGAAGAAGCGATCAAGTGGTAACACCACGGCCTCGTCCGGATCGGGCAAAGCCGTCCCCGCTATCCCGGGGATCCCGGTGGACGCTCGTGAGAAGCCGCTTTGATGATCGGACGGCTTATGATATGCCCTTCCCAACGCCACGGATGCAGCTAGACGTCCGCGGTGCGAACCATGGGAAAAGACGACAAAACAATCCGGAAACGCATCGTGCTTGATTCGCTCGACCAGAACAAAGCGATCGATCTCAATGAGTATAAAGAGAAGCTCAAGGATTATCAGCTTCGTTTGTTGAATCTGCAGCGCTCCTTACTGGAGTCGAAGCACAATCTGATCGTCGTTGTCGAAGGACCAGACGCCGCCGGAAAGGGCGGCGCCATCAAGCGATTAGTTGAAAAGCTGGATCCGCGCACCTACCGGGTCTATTCAATCGTCAAACCAACCCAGGAGGAGTATCGACACCATTACCTCTGGCGATTCTGGAACCGTCTTCCGCCTTACGGCCAAATAGCGATTTTTGATCGCTCCTGGTATGGGCGCGTTTTGGTTGAAAGGGTTGAAGGCTTTGCGTCGCCGGCCGAATGGAAACGGGCTTATCGCGAGATTAACGAGTTTGAACGACTGCTAATCGAGGACGGCTCGGTCATCGTGAAGTTCTATTTCCACATCACCAAGGAAGAACAGCTTGACCGTTTTCGGCGGCGGGAAGCCGATCCGTTGAAGCACTGGAAGATCACTGAAGAAGATTGGCGGAACCGTCGTCGTTGGGAAGAGCACAACGAAGCGGCCGAAGACATGTTCGATCAAACTTCAACAGCCGATGCTCCTTGGATGATCGTGGAGGCAAACTACAAGTGGTTCGCGCGTTTGCGAACCTTGAAGGCAACACTCAAGGCGCTTGAATCACTCGGGTTAAGAAGCTAACGCCTGGCGTGCTTCGAATCGGACCTGGATCGAAGCAGCCGCTTTCATTAACAACGAGTTAAGTCCGATCGAGAACAAAGCTGCGGCGATAATCAAGCTTTGGCCTTCCGCCGGCAGCAGTCGAAGGCCAACGCCGATCTCGGCGAGAATAAAGGAGAACTCCCCGATTTGCGCCAGGCTCGCGGCAATGACCAGAGCGGTGGCGATCGTATGCCGAAAAAGCAGGACAATCAGAAAGGCCGCCAGCGACTTGCCGAACAGGATAATCGTCAGTACAGCAAGCAGTTGGAAAGGCATTCGGATCAGAACGGCTGGATCGAACAACATCCCAATCGCAACAAAAAATAATGCTGTAAAGGCTTCCTGCACCGGTCGCAACTCCAAATCTGCGCGATGGCTTTGATCGGACTCGCCAATGACAACTCCCGCGAAGAAAGCACCCAAGGCAAACGAAAGCCCGAACAGTTCAGCCGCGGCCAGACTGATCCCAAGTGCGCTGGCAATCACTGCTACGGAGTACAGTTCCCGATGCGGCAATCGCGCAATCTGCCTTAGAAACCAAGGGAGCAATCGTGCCCCAATCAGGAGCATAAAAGCGCCGAACCCGGCAAATTTGGCAATCGCAATGGCGAGGGTCGCGAGAACTTCCCCTCCCGGCAGCGCGGCGGTGCTATGAATAGCGCCGTGCGAGGCAGCCTGGCCGCCGAATTCCTGGGCGAATATCGGCAAAAAGACCAGGATCAATACGACCACGAGATCCTCGACAATAAGCCAGCCGACAGCTACCTGGCCGCTGATTGACCGGAGGAGCCCGCGCGCCTCCAAGGCGCGGAGCAGCACCACCGTGCTGGCTACGGACAAAGCAAGGCCAAAAACCAAAGCCGCTCCGGCGTTCCAGCCCCAAAGCCTGGCTGTCCCAAAGCCAAGCGCTACGGCGACAGCAATCTGCGACAGAGCTCCCGGAATAGCAATATTCCGAACAGCCCACAAATCCCGGAATGAAAAATGCAAACCGACGCCGAACATCAGCAAGATCACGCCTATTTCAGCAAGCTGCGGAGCAAGCCGCGTATCGGCAACAAAACCCCCGGTGAACGGTCCTTCCGCGACCCCGGCAAGAAGGTAGCCGACCAGGGGAGGAAGTCCGACGCGAGTGGCCAGATAGCCGCCCACTACGGCATAGACCAGGCCGATCGCAATCGTCGAAATCAGTGTCGTCTCGTGGTGCACGGGAATCCTCGCCATTCTCCGAACGAAAACGGCGAGGATTCCCCGCAGTTTTATTTCTTCGTGAGCCAGACTTCCACCCGCCGGTTCTTGTCGCGACCCGCCGGGGTATCGTTTGAAGCGACCGGCACGGCGGAACCCAGAGCAAGGGTGGACCCGAGCGGCAAGCCCTCTCGCGCGAGCACGTCTTGAACCGCTTTTACGCGCAATTCAGAGAGCATCAGGTTCTTTTCGTCGTAGCCAACGTTGTCGGAAAAGCCGACCAGGACCAACTGAGCATCGCGGAATTCCGGTTGTTGCAAGACCTGCTTAATACGACCGACATCCTCGTACGCACGGGCGTCAAGCGTCGTCGAGTCCGACAGAAATCGAATCGAAATGCCGGTCGGCAAACTGGTCTGCGTCAGCTCGAAATAGCCGGACGGTACATTCGTTTTCTTGGTTTCCGCTGGTTTTGGGGTCGATGGATTGATGTTCAAGCCGACAAAGTTTTGCGAGTCAACAATTGCCTGTCCATCGGGGCTGAGGGCAAATTGAACAAACTCTTTTGCCAATCCGGAAAGTCGTTCGCTTGGTGCGTAAATGTAAAAGCGACGAGTGAGCGGATAGTTTTCGGTGTGAATATCGAACGGCGATGGCCGGAGCGCTGGCCCTTTGCCGTCCGATACTTTAATCGCATTGTTCGCGCCGATTTCCGCGAGCGTCACAAAGCTCAGGGCTGCTGGATCCTGGGCGACTGCCCGGCTGACATCCCGGTCCGTCCCGCTTTCCGGAACGAGGGCAGTCGGCGTGAAAGCCGCTCCTTGTAAGACGATGTTTTGGAAAATATCGCGAGACCCGGCATTTGGTTGGCAAACGATCAACTTGATTTTTCCAGGTTTGCCTCCGACTGCGTCCCAGTCCTGGATTTGGCCAAGGAAAATCCGACGGAGTTGCTCCGTGGTTATACTCTCGATCGGGTTTTGTCGATTCACGATGATCGCGATGCCATCTAATCCGGCGACATGCTCGTTGTCCGGTGATGACATATCCCCAAAGTTTCGTTCGCGAAAAAACTGAACCTCCTCCGGTGCCATTTTCCGCCCGGACACAGTGATATCGCAGGCTCCAGTGCCCAAACGCTCGATTCCGGTGGTAGAGTTTATGGAGACAACCTCAATCGCGCTCGGGCCGGTATCGCCAGGCAAAACACCTTTCACCAAGATATGATCTCTCTCCGGCAGAACGGGTGGTAATTCGACGCGTTCCACTTGGGTGGCCTGAAGCTTGTTCAGGAATGCCTCAGCCCAGGCCGGAACGAGTTTGGGGCAAAAAGTTGCTGATCCATGAATTCGAAACAGCGTTTTCTCGGCAATCACGGCGAGGGAAGGGGCCTGGGCGGCGGTTGGCACCGGAGTCGCGACGGCAGTGGTTGGACTTGCTGTCGCGAGTTCGTTTCCAGAGGTTGATTGATCCGCCTGGACCTTGGATGGCGCGCCCGGAACAGCGTTTGCTTCCGCGGATGGCAACGCGGTTTTGCGGGTTTCTGACGCAGGCGGCAAAGGCAACGTTTTTGCCGATACTTCCGCGCTATACGGCGATGTCCCCGCACTAGTGACAGCTGCGATCCGATAATAGTAGGTCGTGTTGGAATCCAATTCGTCGTCTCCATGTTCGGTGGCGTCGCCCGATTCCCGAGCCAAGGTTTCATAAGCTTCGCCAGGTTTCCTGCTTCTTTCGATCCGGTAGAGGATCGGATGGCTGCCGCCAGGCGACCAGGTCAAGACGATCTCTGAGCTTGATTTCGTTATGGCCTGGAGAGTTTTTGGCGGTTCTGGGGGCTCGGTATCGGCTGAGCTTGGCTGAGGGATAGCGCCTGGCTTTACCGAGGAGAGAATCGCCGCATTCGAAGAAGACCAGGGATGCCAAGCGAGGGCTGCGCCCAGGAGACCGCACAGGCCGGCGATCAACAAAAAAGAGGCCAGCGCAAATCGCCGTCTCAGTTTGGGCGGTTTGGGAGAGACTGGCGTTGCCTCATAAGTTTTTGCGCGAGGCCGATAGGCAGCCCGGGCCGGTTCGGCCGGAGCGTCCCGCCGCAACACCGCGCGAACCTGAGATGGGAGCCGCTTCAAACGTTCTTCCAGTTCCGGGGTTACGGCGTCTGTCCAGTGGGGCGTGTCGCGAAAGTATCCGAGCTGCCGCCCGGGAGGATTTTCGGCAAACCGGAACGGGATGATCGGGATTCCATGCCGAATGGCTGCTTCGACCTCAGACTTTAGACGGTCGTCGAGTTCTCCAGCGGAAGAACAGACTAGCAGTAAGCCTTTCGCATTCTCAATAGCCTGGCGAGCTGCGCTGGAGTAGTCCCTGCCGGGAAGCAGATCGCGCGGTGGGATCCAACACCTGATGCCGTTCGCTTCCAGCGTCGCGCAGGCGGCGTCCGCCTTCAATTTATCAGGCGAGGCATAGCTTATAAAAACATCGAAGCCCATAATTCGGATTTCAAGGACTTTGAGGTAGTCCGTCTGACCGGGTTGCCCAACGGCGTGGCGAGATAACACGGCGACTATTCCAAAACAATGGAAAAATTCGGATAAGCGAGGATGGCAATGAACCGTGGCGCCTTTCCGAAGCCTCTCAAACCCGCGAACCACGCCAAACCGGGCGGTCGGACTTTGACGAGATTTGAACCACTCCTTCAGAGCTGAGGCGCCTGTTGCACACTTCCCGGACTGCGCCCCAGGCTACGCATTGAAGAAGGCCGCCGAGCTCTGAAGGAGCGCGACAACCAGAGATTATCAATCTCCCAAGAAATCAAGGTCCGATATGCCCCTACACCGCGGACGGCATGAAATAGATGACTTCCTTTACGTCATCCACCGATAAGGCCAGATTGATTACCGTTACGGCGTCGGCGACAGAAGTCCCCTGAGCACGGATCGAGACGATGCCGTTATTCGACTGAACGTTATACTGGTCGACGCGTAGCCGCGGCTCACTGGAGATTTTGGCGATCAAGGAAGAAGTGATCACTGCATCCGTCGTCAAGCTCGTCGTTTCTTCGCTGATCACCTTGTTCGGCTCGACCACGATAATGCCAGAATCGTCTCGAGTAACCGTACCACCGGTAATCCGCCCACCTAAATCAAGGGTGTCGCTACCCTGCTCCGCACGCTGCTGGGTCGCGTTTGCGGGCGGCGCCAGGCCCGGTCGAGGCAGCGCAGACAAGTCGCCATCGTTCTGGCGGCGATACAGCGCTGAGGCGGGAGAGTCCGGCGGCTTCGCCTCAAAGAGCAGACACGCCGCCAGGCAAGCGATCGACCATAGCAGATACGACCTTCCTGACCAGATTTGCTTCCCACCAAAATAGCGCATCATTCATTTAGACGACGGGCAGCGATTTTTGTTTCTGAGAAAATAACCGGCATCGTTTGGCGAGTCCCGAGTCGCGCGCGGGGGTTTCGAGTTCGCACGCCAAACCGGCGACTGAGGACTGGTTTACCCGCCTTTAGAAACTCGGAACCCAGGCGTCGCCACTCGGAACTCCTTCGCTGGGCCGCTTGATTTTCATCGATCTTTGGCGATTGAACTATCCATGCTCAGCAAAACCGGTTTTCTGTTGCTTCTTATCCTTTTCGTTTCTCCCCGCTCTTCGGTGAACGCGAGCCAGGCGGAGGCAGACGAGTACACGCGGCGCGGCGTGCAACTCGTCAAAGAAGGAAAAGACAACGAGGCGCTCGAGGAATTTACCAAGGCAGTGAACGCCGCTCCGGATAAGCCCATGTTTTGGCGCAATCGCGCGGCTCTCTACGAACGAATGAAAAACTGGGACCAGGCGATCGAGGATTATTCGAAAGTCCTCGAACTGCAAAAAGATGATATCCCAACGCTTCTCAATCGAGGTGCGGCCGAGGTGCACGTTGGAAAGCTGGATGATGCGCAGAGAGATCTTGCTCAAGTACTCCAGGCCGAACCCGGGAATCAGAAGGCGCTTACTTTGCAGGCTTACGTTCTTTCGGTTAGCAAAGAACCGGCTAAAGCAATCGACGACCTTACCAAGTTGGTTGAAAAGAATCCAAACGACCCGGCCACCTATCGGGCGCGCGGCCAAGCCTATGCCGCCCAGAGCAAGTGGACCGAGGCGATTGCAGACTTCTCGAAATCTCTGGAGCTCGATCCGAAAGATCTGCCGACTCTACAGGCCCGTGCTTCGGCCTATCTCCATGCTGGAGACCAAACGAAGGCCGACGGTGATCTAAGTGCGATCCTGCAAGCGAAACCGGAAGATCTCAACGCATTGCGACTCCTTGCCCAAGACAACTTTGAGGAAGGTCATTTTGACGAGGCGGTGGCTCAATACACCAAAGCCCTCAAACTGAAAACGGACGACGCGGGCCTTTATGGCGGTCGGGCATTCGCGGAGTTGAAGAAAGGCGATAAGGACGCCGCTCTTGAGGATTTCAATAAGGCGATCGATCTCGATCCGAAGAATGACAGCTATCTCACCGCACGCTCTTACCTTTACCAGGTGTCCGGGGATCCAGGTCAGGCAATCGCCGATTTTTCAAAGCTTATTTCCGCTCGCCCGGATGACGCGGATCTGCGTCTGCATCGGGCCGATTTGCTGATCAAGGTGAGCCGTTGGGATGAAGCTGTGGCCGATTTTGATCAAGTGCTAGCCAAGGATCCTCAGAACGCCCAAGCGCTCGCCGGCAAGGGCTATGTGATTGCCAAAAAAGGAGATCGGCGCGGCGGCGTAGATCTCATGCGGAAGGCTCTTTCCCTAACGAAGGATCCGAAACAACAGGAGATAATCCAGGTGCGCCTTCGCGAACTTGGTGTCGGCCCCCTGTTGTAGGTCAGGGTTTCACAAAACCTGCCTTCGACCCTGCCGGTAGGAATGAGCTCCTGCTCGTTCAGATTGAGACGTGACCCAACATCAAGGAGGTCAAGCAGGAGCTTGCCGATGGAGTTTGCCCGACCGGGCTCGGGTCTCAGCACATCACTCCTTATCAACGCTGTGCTTGCCGGGGCCAATGACTAACAAGATCACAAAGAGGCACAGCATTTCAAGCGGACGCGAATAATCAACGAATCCGCGGCCGCTCTTGAAAAGCCAGACGAAAGCCACAAACATCTCGAAACCGATCATCAGGCAGGCCGGTCGAAAGAGCAGTCCGAGAATCAAGAGGATACCGCCGCCAAACTCGGCTAAACCGGCCGCCAGACCCCATATTTTGGGCAGGAAAGTGACACCTACTGCGGCGATCGCGTGACCGTAGCGTTCCCAGGCCGATTGACCGCCGGCTAGCTTTGGCCAGCCATGAAGGATAAAGAGGATACCCAGGCCAATCCGGCCGGCCAGCAATCCGAGATCGGAATAATTGCTCAAAGACTTCAGCATCCGTGATTGGTTAGCGAGTCGCCCGGAGAAGGTCAAGAGACGAGCGGCTTGAGGTGGCGCCGGCGGACCCGGTCTGTCGGACTTCAAGGTAGGATAAGCTTCCAGCTTGTCAGCTTTTTTCGGACCGGCAGGATTGCCGGCGCTACCTGGTACGGACGGGGGGGCGGGCGTGCTACGCAACAATCCACTCAGGCCGCGTGATCGTCGCGAGGTGCTCCCGGTTCGATGCCGAACTCACTTAGTAAGGCACTCACCATTTCCATGGGAAGACCAACAACGTTTGAGAATGATCCTTCAATGCTCGCGATCACGGTCGAACCAGCGAGCTGTGCGGCATAGCCGCCCGCCTTGTCCAAGGGGTTGATTTGGGCGAGATACGCCTCAATGACATCCTCTGTAAGCGGCTTGAAATGGACAACGGTAAATACCGAATCGTAAGCCACACGATGTTGCGCTGCTTGAATGACGGAAACACTGGTGACAACCTCGTGGCTCTTGCCCGCCAGCTCTCTCAGCATACGGCGAGCGCCTTCAAGATCCGCCGGTTTATTGAGAATTCTCGAACCCAGAGCAACCACCGTATCCGCTCCCAGAACAACGGCGTCCGGGTGTCGCAGAGCGACTGTCAGGGCTTTTCGATGTGCGTTGAAGAGGGTCAATTCCCGCGCCGTAAGATAGTCGGTATCCAGTTCTCGCGTTTCGGGCAGCACGATCTCGGGTTCGTAGCCAGCACCTTGCAGAAGCTTGGCTCGCCGCGGTGAACCAGACGCGAGAATGAAGCTGCTCACTGCGAATTTGTTTTGTTCGGATCGCTTGTTTGATTTTGATGGGGAGCAGCAGGAGCAGCAGCGGGATTGATCTCTTTATAGTCGTCCGGCACCGCAAACTCGCTGTCGTTGAGATTGGCTTCTTCCACCGAGGACAAGGTCGTCGTGATTCGCTGACCCAGAATCTCCACGATGGTGCGAATCGGCATGCCCGGATATTTGTCCGGAGGGATCGTCAAACCTCGGAGAAACTCCAATCCAGGCCCGCTCTGGACGTTATACATCGCTTTCACGACTGTCTGGTAATTGGGGAACGACTTGTCACACGCTACCGTGGTCGTCATTCCATTCACCGAGGTGGTGTACTCTTCAGTGTCGTAGCCGTTGATTTTCTCGGTTTTGCCTGTCGGGCTGAAGTCGCCTGTTCCTGAGCCATGATCCTTATTGCCGAGCATGTTTTTAAGCGCTTCGGTCTGGGCCCGGAGTTGCTCGCCGGTGATCTTCATGTAGACCTTCTGCGGGTGAATCAGAATCGTGGTCTCACCGGTGTTTGCGTCAATGATCGCGGCGGTCTGATCACTTGTTTCGAGGCGGCATTTATCGCCCTTGATCTTTAAGACCACGTCCTGCGTTTTTCCCGCGTTTTCGACCTGCTCTTTGACGATGAAATCGGCCCACGCGCCCGGTACGATAAACGCGGCCAAAAGTACGAGAACTGTTCGCGTAAGCATGAGTGACTAAGCTTCAACGTTTACAGATCCAAGGTAAAGCGGTCACTTTTTGAAGTAAGCGATCAGGTCAATGCGCTGCGGGTGGGGCCAGACAACAGGCAAGGTCAGGATTCTTCCGCTTTGGAGGTGCCACCGGGCGATGTTGTAACCGCTGGATCGCTTGAGCGGAAACGACAGGTGCGGATCGTGCTGAGCATCGACCACACAAACAGCGGGTCCTGGCCGATTCAGAAATGCTTCGACATCGCTGACTGGTTCGTGGAGACGACTCGTAAAAAACCGGAAATACCAGATCAGGCTCGGTTCATCGTATCCGACAGAGCCAATGCGGGTTTTTGGGGTCAGATCTGGTTGCACAGCTTGCACAATCGACTTCGAAACAAAGAGCGGGGCCGCCCGCGGAAAACCAACCAGTGCCAAAGCAAGATAAAATATAACGGTCACGATGATGGCTGGCGTCACCCAGCGAGAAACCCCGGCTTGACGCGCCGCGACGATGGCTAGTAGCGGAAAACAGGGCAGGATGTAGTGAGGAAGCTTTGTCTGGAGCAGGGTGAAAGTCAGAATGACGAGGGCGATCCCGCTCAACAGGTACATTTCCTTCTTCGGGCCAACGGCGGCCCGGCCGGCGGAGTGTGCAATGGCTGGGTTTTGCCTCCCGTCTTCCACTGCTGCCGTCCGGATAGCTGCCGGGAGAAGAAAGCTCCAGGGCAAAAAGCTGAAGAAAACGCTGACGAAATAAAATGGAAGAGCGACCAGATAACCGGTCACTCCGGGCAGACCATGGCTTTCCATCGGCTCGAGCGAGCGCATCACAACGTGTTTACCGATACCTATGTTAAAATAAGCACCTTGAGTGATCAGCAGGGCAGATACTCCCCAGATCCCAATCACCAGGAGGGCAAAAAAGAGTCCGGCGGCCGTCTTCCATGGCCTCGCTCGGTAAGCTGTCCGGCTGAGCAGAGCGCTCACAGCGGGAAACAGTAGCGGCAAAAAAGCGATAGGCCCTTTGGCCAGGAAACCAAGCGCCAGGGCCGAATAAAACCCAAGCCAGAGCCGTTTTGAAAATGGCTTTTGGGTCTGTTCCCAGCCCAGCCAAGTCGCGACCGCGAAGAAGAAAACCATCGGCATATCCGCAACCGCCGCCCGGCCATGGATGAATACCTGCAAACAGGTTCCAAAGAAGATGCCGCCGGTCAGTCCGATGCGCGCCCCGTAAAGGCGTGCTCCAAAGAGGGCGGTCACGACAGAGGTTGCGGCGGCAAATAATACCGAAGGCAGTCGCGCGGCAAAGTCGGATTCGCCTAAAAGACTGAATGCGCTGGCCTGCAACCAATAGATGAGAGGAGGCTTGTCGAAACGATCGGCGCCATTGAGATGCGGAATGATGAAGTCGCCTGTCTGCTTCATTTCCCGCGAAGCTTCCGCGAATCGCGGTTCGTCTCGGTCAATGAGTGGCAACGCCCAATTACCGGCGGAAAGCAGCACCGTCACCCCGAGGAACAGGAGGATGAGATACGCGGGACTGATCGTCACGGAGCGCGCTGACATCAAGATGCTAAAGGGTGGAAAGAGAAACGCATTGCCGACTGTTTTCCCGAGCATCGTCGCGTGGAGTATTCAGCTGCTCAAATGAAAAAGCAGAGCTGGGCGCCAGGAGCCAAGGCCAGGGGCTGAAACGGAGGAAACAAATTCCTCGTATGACGAATTCTAGATTCTAGATTCTAATTCTAGCTCCTGGCTCCTGGATCCGGTGCAACAATCAAACCAAACCCTGCAAAGCGGACGCGCGCGACGCCTCTGGAGCTGGCTACTATTGATTGGCGTTATCGGGCTGATCTTCGCGAGCTTCTTTTTCGATATGTCCGTTTGGTACTGGATGAGGTTCCACCAGACCAAACCCTTGCTACGGTTTGCGAATTTCCTGAGCCGTTACGGCGACTGGCCCGAACTCATGGCGGTGGGTGCAGTGCTTCTTTTGCTGACGCTCTGGGTAGGGCGGAGAACTTTCTTACGCATCGTACTCTCAATGATTATCGCCTCAACCCTGGCTGGCGCTCTCGTGAATACCGTGCGAATCACAAGTGGCCGGCCGCGGCCCAATGCATCGGAGATCCCCCAAGGGTGGTACGGGTTGTGGGATCGCGGCCATTTGCTGCTTTTCAAAAATAAATATCACTCGTTTCCTTCTGGCCACACGGCAGCCGCCTTCGGGTTTTTCGGCATCCTGGCTTTCTGGAAACCTCGGTTTGGCTGGATTTTTCTTTGCATTCCTGCGGCGATCGCGTGGGCCAGGGTCTACCTTGGGGCTCATCATCTGTCCGACGTGTTCGTAGGGTTGATCATTGGCTTGCTTGCCGCCTGGGTAACCTGGAGGTGGGCGGAGCCGGCGTTGGACCGGTGGTTAAAAAGGAGAAACGCGAAACGTGAAACGTGAAACGCGAAACGACCTCGCTTGGGATGCGCGTTATCGTGCGAACGACATTCCATGGGAGAAGGGGTATGCTGCGCCGCCCCTCACGGAATGGCTGAGTCGGAACGAGGCCCCGAGCGGACGTATTCTCGTTCCGGGCTGCGGTACGGGTCATGACGCGCGCTCTCTCGCTCAAGCCGGCCAGGCCAGCGCTTCTGTCGTTGGTCTCGATATCGCCGCTTCAGCGATTCGCGTGGCCAAGGCACAGACTGCCCGGCACGCGGTCGAATTCGAACAAGGGGATGTGCTCGACCCGCCCAAGAGCTGGTTTGAGTCTTTTGATTGGGTTTTTGAGCACACCTGTTTCTGCGCGCTCGATCGCGCAGATCGACCTGCTTATGCGGAATCGGTGTTCCAGCTGTTGAAGCCGGGGGGTCATCTCCTGGCCGTATTTTTCCTGACACCCTGGGATCCGGACGAAGATCCGGAAACGGCCGGGCCTCCCTTTGGAACCGATCGCCTGGAGCTCGAAAGGTTGTTCGGAAGCCGGCTGCCACTGCTCTATGAGTATGTACCAACGCAAAGCTACCCGGGGAGAGAGCAGCGTGAGCTTGTGCAACTACGCCGGCGAACGGAATGATGAAACGATGACCAATGATCGATGACCGATGACCAATGATCGATGACTGATTACCGATTACTAATGACGTCCAGTCTCCCAGCTAGCCCGCTGCCTGCTGGCCTCTGAGCTTCGCTTCGATAAACATGTCAATGTCACCGTCCATCACCCACTGGACGTTGCTGGTCTCCGCGCCGGTGCGATGATCTTTGACCATCTGATAGGGCTGAAAAACGTAGGACCGGATCTGATTACCCCAGGCAATATCACCTTTCTCTCCATATTGACGGTCCAGCTCCGCCCGTTTTCGGTCTTGCTCAATCTGATACAGCTTGGCTTTCAACATGCTCAGAGCCATTTGCCGATTCCTGCCCTGACTACGCTCCGCCTGGCAAGCGACGACGATGCCCGTCGGCAGGTGAGTGATCCGGACCGCTGTTTCGACCTTGTTGACGTTCTGCCCGCCTTTGCCCCCGCTGCGGAACGTGTCGATCTCGAGATCGTTCTCGTTAATCTCGAGTGGAACATTTTCCGGAAGTTCAGGCACGACGTCGACACTGGCAAAAGAGGTGTGCCGGCGTTTATTGGCATCGAATGGCGAGATCCGCACCAGGCGATGAACGCCGCGTTCGGTTTGCAGGTACCCGTAAGCGTATTCGCCAGCAACGAGAATAGTCGCGGATTTGATCCCGGCTTCTTCTCCCTGCTGAAGATCGACCACCGTACTCGACAGGCCGTTGCGTTCAATCCAACGCTGATACATGCGAAGCAACATGTCGGCCCAGTCGCAGGATTCCGTTCCACCGGCCCCGGCATGGATGGTCAGAAAGGCATTATTCTTATCGAACTCGCCGGAGAGCAGCATCTTCAGCTCAAAGCTCTCCACCTCTTTTCGCAGAGTCGCGTACTCCTGGAAAACTTCCTGGTAAGCGGTGAGCTGATGCTTGGGGTCTGATTCTTCTTCCGCCAGCTGCCGGAGTATCTCCAAGTCCTCAATTTTTTCCGTGAGCGCGCTCAAGGGCTGAACTTTTGCCCGCACCAAAGCGGCCTCGTCGATTGTCACTTGCGCCCTTTCTTTGTTGCCCCAGAAGTCGGGCTCGGCCATTCGCTGTTCCAGCTCAGCTAATCGATTTTCTTGCTGAGGAAAGTCAAAGAAACCTCCGCAGCTCGCCGAGGCGCACCTTGAGTTCGTCAGTCCGAATAGTCTGAAAATCCGTCTCCATAAACCTTTGAAAAAATGGAACTGAGGAATCCGATTGTAAACCTCTTTTCGAGGCAGCACGGCTCCGCCGCTGCCAGCCTTTCTTACCGCGAGGGCAAAAATAACGAGAAGCTTCCTTTTGAATCCCGCCAATTTGGTCTCTCTTATTCCTATTCGCATGGCTGCGAACCAGCTCATTACGATCGTCACGGCTGGACCGGCGCAGATTGACGAGGTAATCGATCTGCTCGGCCGATTCTATTATGAGGAAGGTTTCGCGACGACTCCCGCGCAAATGAAAGCGCCGGTCGAGCGGCTTCTGCGGGGCCAGGGCGGTACGGTCTTTTTAGCGATGTGCGAAGGTTCTGCCGCAGGTGTTGCTGCTGTGGCGACGGCTGTTGGGATCGAGCAGGCAGGGATCAATGCCGAACTTACGGATCTTTATGTGCTGCCTGAATTCCGGTCGCATGGGATCGGCCGGAAACTTATTCAGAAGTCCATAGAATGGAGCCGCGACAATCAATGTAATGCCCTCTCGGTTGTCATTACT
>CAVSUL010000006.1:0-425896 GCA_963731325.1 uncultured Verrucomicrobiae bacterium | reverse complement strand
TCCCTTGGAGCCGATCCAGCTTGAGTGGAATTGCACTGCGATCCACGAGCTGGTCAATCGGCTCGTAAACAACCCCTTAGAGCGTTTTCACTCTGCGTGAAAACGCTCTAAGTGACGGGTCACACGCCGAGCATGGCCCGCGCCACCGAGATCGCCTCCGCAAATACCTCATGCCCGAGTTCGCAGGCGAAATCGGGCCAGCGGAAGCGCACCGGCTGATTCGGAATGTCGTCCGGATCCGACGCGATCCACACATCCGCCAGCTTCTGCAGCAGCGCGATCTGCTCCGGCTCGATGGCGAGCAGCTCGAGATCGCGCAGGGTGCGCCAGTCCTGGCCCTGGAAGCTGCGCGGCGCCTGCCAGACATTGCCGACCAGATGCGGCCGCACCATCGGGCTGAGGCGCACGAACCCGGCGGTGCCCTGCGACTGCACCGCGCCACGGACGCGCGGCGGCAGCGGACGTCCGAGCGCGATGTAGGCGGTCAGCGAGGCGGCGTCCGGCGGGTCGTCGAGGATCGCGCCGGCGATCTTCTTCAGGTCGGTCACCACGCTGAAATCGGCCAGCGGGCGCACCAGGTCCGGATTGGCGTTCGGGTATTCCGACGCCAGCGGCTGCGCGATCGTGGCCGAGCCGATGGTCAGCACGCGGATGGTCTCGCGCGGCACTGCGTAGGCGAGCGCCTCGGTGACGGCGAGCAGCACGGGGTTGTTGAAGCCGCCGAGGGCACCGTCCCAGAACCGGTAGCGGCCGGTCCCGGTTCCGGCGGCGGCCGGTGCGTCGAAATACAGCAGTGGCGCATTGGACGACGCGTGCACCGCCTCGGCCAGGGTCAGCGGCGCGCCGGGCGAGAAATTCGCGGCCGGGCTCGCGAGATCGGAGCGGAAATGGAATTGCCGTTCGCGGTCGTAGCCGAATGCGGTGAACACGAAGTGCGGCCGCCGCGCTGCGGGAAACAGCGCCGGCAGATCGGGCACCGGCAGGTCGGCCACGGCCCGGCCGAGCAGGGCGCGCAGGGCCGCGAGCTTGGCGTCGGTGCTGTACCTGGTAGACCTCCACGCCGAAGCTGCGCAGCGCGATGGCCACCGGGTGCCCGCTCGGGGTGGCCTGCTGGAAGATCTGGTGCAGCCGGGCCTGGTTGGCAAAGCAATCGGTTTCGATCGATCGTGGGGTCATGTCTGCGAGCAGTCCGGCGACCACGACGGCGCCCCCGGAGTTGGCGGCCACCAGGTCGAAATGGCCGAGCAGGTCGCGTCCCTTGCAGTCCGGCCCGAAGATGGCGCCCAGGGTGCGCGCCTGGATCAGCGACCACGGTCCGCCGCCGTCGAGCGACAGGATATTGAACGGCCGCCCGGCCTCCGCCACTGCCAGCCTCCGCCATCAGGAATGCGCCGGCCGCCAGTTTAGGGCCGATCCAGCTTGAGTGGAATTGCGCTGCAGGCGGAGCCTCAAATCCCTTGCTTGAAGGATGAGGTCCAGGGGCTCGGCCCCTGGCGGGTCCAGGGCGGAGCCCTGGCCTGGCCTTTTCAGCAGCCTGCCAGAGCCGATCCAACTCGCGTGGAATTGCGCTGCGATCCACGAGCGCTTCGGATCATGCCGCGCCCAGCAGCCCCTGCGGACGCAGCCACAGCACGCCGAGGAACAGCGCGTACACCACCGCGTCCTGGTAGACCGCGCCCAGCCAGTACGCGGAGAGCGCCTCCACCACGCCGATCAGCAGTCCGGCCAGCAGAGCGCCCGGCACGCTGCCGAACCCGCCGAGGCACACCACGACGAACCCGATCAGGGTGAGCGATTCCCCGACCGTCGGCGAGATGTAATAGAACAGTGCGATCAGCGAACCCGCGATGCCGGTGCTGGCCGCGCCCAGTCCCCAGGCCAGCGCCTGCATCCGGTCCGGCCGAATGCCCATCAGCATCGCCGCCGGCCGGTCCTCCGCCACCGCCAGCAGCCGGCTGCCGAGCATGGTCCGCGTCAGCATCAGGTGCATGCCCAAGGTCAGCAGCAGCGCCACCACGCCCGCCAGCACCCGCGCCCCCTCCAGCCGCAGCCCGCCGATCACCCAGGTGCCGCCGACCAGACGGTCCGGCAGCGTGACGAAATTGGCCGAAAACGCCCAGAACGCGCTGTAGCGCAGCAGCAGCGCCAGCCCGAACGTCGACAGGATCTGCGCCAGCATCGGCCCGCGCATCACCGCCCGGATGAGCGAAAAATACACCAGTACGCCCAGCACGAACAGCACCGCCGCCGCCAGCGGCACGAACAAGGCGGGGCCGAGATGCAGCAGCGTGAACGCGAAGAACGCCACGTACATTGCCAGCATGACGAAGTCGCCATGCGCGAAGTTGACGACGTTCATCATCCCCCAGATCAGGGTCAGTCCGGAGGAGAACAGCGCATACACCGCCCCGAGCAGCAGCCCGCTGACGATCACCTGCAGCAGGATCACGCGGCGCGGCTCAGCCGCTCACGACCATCCCTTGAACGGCATCTCCGCCTGCGTGCTCGCGGCGCGCGGCGGCCAGACCACCACGTAGCGTGCCCCGCGCAGCTGCACCAGCAAGGTCGACGCCCGCTCGTTCTGCCCGTTCGCGCCGAACTTCACGCCGTCATACCCGATCATCAGCTGCTCGGCCTTCAGATCGGTCGCCCGCAGCGCCGCCTGGATCTTGCCCGGATCAGTCGAGCCGGCGCGGTTCAGCGCATCGCACAACACCAGGAAACCCTCCATGGCGCGCGCACTGGTGTCGTCCATGTCGCGCCCGGTGTGCTTCCTGTACAGCGCGTTCACCTTGTCCGTCACACTGCCCGGCTTGCCCGGATCCCACGAACTGCGGTTCACCGCCCCCTGCGCCAGCGCGCCGACCGCGGCGATGAACGCCGGATCGGAAAACCCGGAATCGTCGCCGATCACGATGGGCGGCTTGTAGTCCAGATTCTTCATCGTCTTGACGAACAGGATCGAATCCGAGGTGTAGCTCACGAACACCACGACATCCGGCTGCGCCTGCTTCATCTGCAGCACCTGCGCACTGACATCGGTGCTGTTGGCGTTGTACACGATCCGCTGCGTGAGCTTCAGCCCGTGCTCCTGGATGCCCTTGATGATCGCATTGCCCGTCGAGGTGCCGTACTCGGTGTTCTCGTTCACCACGATCACGCTGTCCACCTTGTGGCCCTGCTGCTTGAGCAGGATCAGGAATTCGGCATAGGCGCGACCGAAATCCGTGCCGATCGGGGTCGGGCGGAAAAACCACTTGTAGCCGCGCTCCGTCAGGCTGGGCGCGCTGGCCTCGCCGGCGACGAACGGAATGCCGTAGCGCTCGGCAACCGCGCTCGAGGTCAGCGTGCAACTCGACTGGTAGCATCCGAACAGCGCCACCACGCGGTCCTGCGTGATCAGCCGCAACGTCTCGCTCTGCGCCATCGCCGGATTGCCCTGGTGGTCGGCAAAGATCGCCTCGACGCGGCGGCCGCCCAGACCGGGCAGACCAGAAGTCGCCGCCAGCGGAATTGGCTGCAGCTCAGGATGCGGGTTGTTGACGATGTCGAGCGCAACCTCGACCGCATTCTTCACCTCGTTGCCGGCGGACGCCACCGCACCACTCAACGGATACGCGCCACCCACCCGCACCGGAGCCCCGGCAGCACGCGCCAAAACCGGCACGGCGAAGGGCAGCAGAGCCAAGCTTCGACGCGATACCTTGAGCATGCGCATTCCCCACTGAACGCGAAGGTCGGGGCTCTGCCCCGGACCCCGCCAGGGGCCGAGCCCCTGGACGTCATCCTTTGAGCAAGGGACGGGGTCAAGAGGGCAACGAATAGGTATTGCGACGCATTCTCAACTCGCGTAGGCAGGTGCCTGGAGGGGCCCATGCCGCACCATCGAAATGTTTCCCGTGCGGCCGCCCGCCTCGGCTGCCTCATCCTGCTGGCCGCCCCGGCACCGCTCCACGCCCAGACCGCACCGCAAGGCAGCCCGGAGCGGCAGAGCCCAACCCCAGGCCCGGTCGGGAACCCCGCCATCCCGCCGCCGGCGAGCCGGGCTTCACGACCCAGCTCTTCGCGTCCTCGCGCAGCAACCTGCTCGGCGACATGTTCGGGCTGCGCACGTTGCTCGGCAACTACGGCATCTCGCTCGGCCTGCAGGAAACCAGCGAGGTGTTCGGCAACGTCACCGGCGGCGTCCAGCCGCGGCGCCGGCCTATGACGGCCTGACCATGATGAGCCTCGGCCTCGACACCGCAGAAGGCGTTCGGCTGGGACGGCGGCACGTTCAACGTCAGCGCGCTGCAGATCCACGGCCGCAACCTCAGCACCGACAACCTGCGACAACCTGCAGACCGCCAGCGGCATCGAGGCCGACCGCGCCACCCGGCTGTGGGAGCTCTGGTACCAGCAGGCGTTCCTGGACGGCCGGCTGGACGTGAAGATCGGCCAGCAGAGCCTCGACCAGGAATTCATGGCCAGCCAGGATGCCGGCCTGTTCATCAACACCATGATGGGCTGGCCGGTGCTGCCCTCGGCCGATCTCTATGCCGGCGGCCCGGCCTATCCGCTGTCCTCGCTCGGCGTGCGGTTGCGGGCGCACCCGACCGGCGCGATCACCGTGCTGGCCGGCGTGTTCGACGACAATCCGCCCGGCGGCCCGTTCGACGACGATCAGCAGCTGCGCGGCGCCGAGCGCTCGGGCACGCAACTTCAACCTCGGCACCGGCGCGCTGTTCATCGCCGAGATGCAGTACGCCATCAACCAGCCCGCCGACGGCGCAGCTCGACGACCGGCAGCAGCACCGCCGGCCTGCCCGGCACCTACAAGCTCGGCGCCTGGTTCGATACCGCGAGCTTCCCCGACCAGCGCTTCGACAACACCGGCCTGTCGCTCGCCGATCCCGCCAGCACCGGCATCGCCCAGCCTGCATCGGCACAATTACAGCCTCTATGCCGTCGTGGACCAGATGGTCTGGCGGCCGGACCCGCACGGGCCGCGATCGGTCGGCGTCTTCGCCCGCGCCGATGGGCGCGCCCGACCGACCGCAACCTGATCGACTTCAGCGTCAACGCCGGCGCTGACCCTGAAGGCGCCGCTGCCCGGCCGCGACAACGACACGTTCGGCATCGGCTTCGGCGTCGCCAAGGTCAGCGCCGCGCCAGCGCAGCTCGACCAGGACACCGCGTTCTTCTCGGGCGCCTACCCGGTCCGCGCGCAGCGGAAACCTTCATCGAGGTCACCTACCAGGTTCAGCTCGCCCCGTGGTGGCAGGTCCAGCCCGACTTCCAGTACGTCTTCATGCCCGGCGGCGGCATCCCGAACCCGAGCAACCCGCCACGACGCATCGGCAACGAGGCCGTCTTCGGCCTCCGCACCAACATCACCTTCTGACCGCGGCTTGCACCGGACGCGCCGAAGCTGTAAATGCGAGTCATTCGCAGTCGCAGCTCATCCGGGACGAGGTTTCCATGGCGCATGCGACGCCCGTCGCCGCGTCGCGCCGCCTGGCTGGGCCGTGCTGGCTCGGCGCCTGGCCGCCGGCGCCGGCGCGCGCCGACGGCGATGCCGGGTTCCTGAAGAGCATCCACCGCTTCAGCACCCTGACCTCGACCGTGCCCGCCAACGGCGACCAGAACCCCTATGCCGTCGTCGTCGCCCCGGTCTCGGCCGGCAAGATCCAGCAAGGACGACGTGCTGGTCGACCAACTTCAACGACCGGAACAACCTGCAGGGCCTCGGCACGACCATCGTCGCCTACACGCCCGGCGACCAAGAAGCTGTCGCTGTTCGCCGCCATCCCGCGGCATCTGCCGCAATGCCCGGGCGGCGTCGGGCTGACCACCGCGATGACCATGCTGAAGTCCGGCTGGGTCATCGTCGGCAGCCTGCCGAGCCAGGACGGCACCACGGCGACCAAGGGCGCAGGGCTGCCTGCTCGTGCTCGATCCGCAGGGCAACGTCGCCGGCACGATCACCGGCCCGAACATCAACGGCCCCTGGGGCAACATGGCGGTGATCGACAACGGCGCGACCGCGACCCTGTTCGTCAGCAACGCCGGCTTCGGCGTCGGCGCGCCCGGGCCAGGACGGTGGTGCAACAAGGCCGACGTGCTGCGCATCGAGCTGTCGATCCCGGCGGGCAGCCGCCCGCCGTGACGCGGCGAGACGGTGATCGCCAGCGGCTTCGGCGAGCAGGCCGACAAGGACGTCTTCATCATCGGCCCGACCGGCCTGGCGCTCGGCCGCGGACGGCGCGCTCTATGTCTCCGACGCGATCGGCAACCGCATCGTCGCGATCCCCGACGCCGCGACCCGCACCACCAGCGCCGGCACCGGCCAGGACGTGACCAAGGACGGCCTGCTGCACCGGCCGCTGGCGATGGCCACGGCCCCGAACGGCCATCTGCTGGTCGACCAACGCGCAGAACGGCCAGGTGCGTCGAGATCGACCCGGCGACCGGCAAGCAGCTCCATGCGCTGTGGATCGACGCCAACAAGGCGCAGTCGCCGCCCGGCAGCGGCGACCTGTTCGGCATCGCCATGACGCCGGCGGGCGACGGCTTCTATTACGTGGAGGACGAGATGAACACGCTCGTGCTGGCGCATTGAGCCGCGCCGGCCGGACGCTGTCCGTTCAGCTCGCGCCGCGGCTTCCTCGCCGCGGCCGGCGGGCTTGCCGGCGCGCTCGGCGCGGCATCGGCTGCCGCGGCGCCGCGGCCGACCGCGGCGACAAGGGCATCAGCCGGCCGGGCAGGGCCGGTCCGGCCGCCGACCGAGCCGTTCTGGGGCGAGCACCAGGGCGGCATCCTGACGCCGCAGCAGAACCACACCTACTTCGCCGCGTTCGACCTGGTCACCGACGAAGCCGGGCGACGTCGTGGCGCTGCTGCGGGCGCTGGACCGACGCCGCCGCCCGCATGGCCGCCGGGGCGACCGCCGCGCCGCTCGGCGCCGGACCCGACGGTGCCGGCCGGCGATTCCGGCGAGGCGCTCGGCCTGGCGCCGGCGCGGCTGACCCTGACCTTCGGCTTCGGCGCCGGCCTGTTCGTCAAGGACGGCAAGGACCGCTTCGGCCTGGCGGCGCAGCGGCCCGAGGCGCTGGTCGATCTGCCGCGCTTCAACGGCGATCAGCTGGTCGAGGCCCGCACCGGCGGCGACCTGTCGGTGCAGGCCTGCGCCGACGATCCGCAGGTCGCCTTCCACGCCGTGCGCCAGCTCGCGCGCCTGGCCTACGGCGTGGCGCAGATGCGCTGGGCGCAGACCGGCTTCTCGGCCAATTTCGCGGCCGAGGACACGCCGCGCAACCTGATGGGGTTCAAGGACGGCACCCAGAACCCGATCGCCCGCCCGCCGTCGAACGCAGCAGCGGCACCACCACGCCCAACCCGGCAGTGCCGAGGAGGTGGTCTGGGTCGGCGAGAGGGTCCGGCCTGGATGCGCGGCGGCAGCTACGTCGTGGTCGCGCCGCATCCGCATCGCGCTGGAGCACTGGGACCGCACCGACACCGAGTTCCAGGAGCAGGTCATCGGCCGCCACAAACATTCCGGCGCGCCGCTCGGCGGCCGCGACGAGTTCGATCCGCTCGACCTGGACGCGGCCGACAAGGACGGCAATCCGGTCATCCCCGAGAATGCGCATGTGCGCCTGGCCGCGGCGGCGAGCAACGACGGCGCGCAGATCCTGCGCCGCGCCTACTCCTACAATGACGGCGTCAGCTTCACCGCCGAACGCTGGCCGCCCTGGCGGCAGGGCATGGAGTACGACGCCGGCCTGTTCTTCGTCGCCTACCAGCGCGACCCGCGCACCGGGTTCATCAAGATCTTCGAAACATGTCGAAGCTCGACGCGCTGAACCAGTTCACCACCCATACCGGCGAGCGGCCTGTTCGCCTGCCCCGGCGGCATCCGGCCCGGCGAGTTCGTGGGCCAGCGGCTGTTTCAGGCGTAGCAAGGGGAAGGCCAGGGCTCTGCCCTGGACCCGCCAGGGGCCGAGCCCCTGGACCTCAATCCCCTCGATCTACGAGCTGATCCGAAACAAAGAGCTACTTCACTCTGCTGAAAAGCTCTAGTAAGGATTCCAAAGGCTCCGCCTTTGGCGGGGTCCAGGGGCAGAGCCCCTGGCCTTCCTACTCATCCCCAGGCAAACTCCCCAAGTCGTCGGTCCCGCGCGAGCGGGTGAAAAGGGAACGCCGTGCGCCCCGGCCGGACCGCTGTTCCGGGGGCAAGTCGGCGGCTGCCCCCGCAACTGTCAGCGGCGCGCCGCTGGCCCGTCCGCCCCGTCGGCGGGCGGGCCACTGGACCGCAAGGTCCGGGAAGGCAGGGCCGGCGGCATCGCGTCGCGAGCCAGGAGACCTGCCGCCGTCGCACCGACCAACGCCGCCGGGCGGGGTGCACCGGGGGCAGGAGACGACAGTCCATGATCCGTCGCCGCCAATCCGTCGGCGCGTCGCCGCGCCTCTGCACCCTCCTGAGCGGGGGCGGCCATGACTGTCGCGGCAATCTCGGCTTTCCCCGCATCGGCCGCCGGCGCGCGCTGAAATCCGCGCTGGAGCGGTACTGGGCCGGCGCCTCGGCGAGGCCGACCTGCTCGCCGAGGCCGCTGCGCGCCACGCATTGGCAGCAGCAGCAGGCCGCGGCATCGGCCACGTGCCCGCCGGGGACTTCGCGCTCTACGACCACGTGCTGGACACCGCCTGCATGCTCGGCGCGATCCCGCCGGGCTACGGCTGGACCGGCGGCGCGGTCGGCTGCCGACCTCTTTCGCGCTGGCCCGCGGCTCGCGCGGCACGAGGCGGAGCAAGCCGCCGGCATCGCCCGGCCTGCCCGCGCTCGAGATGACCAAGTGGTTCGACACCAATTATCATTACCTCGTGCCGCAGCTGGCCGCGGGCAGCGCTTCGACGCTGACCGAAACCGCCCGCTCGCGCAGTTGCGCGAAGCGCAGGCGCCGCGCATCCGCACCCGCCCCGTGCTGCTCGGCCCGGTCTCCTTCCTGCTGCTCGCCAAGACGACCGACGGCTCCGACCCGCTCGCCCTGCTGCCGGCCTGCTGCCGCTCTATGCCGCAGATCCTGCGCGAGCTCGCGGAGGCGGGCGGCGCCTGGGTTCAGATCGACGAGCCGGTGCTGGCGCTCGATCTGCCCGAGAGGGCGCGGGCCGCCTTCGCGCTCGCCTACGCGACCCTCGGCGGCGGCCCGGCGCCGGAGATCCTGCTGGCCAGCTATTTCGGCCCGCTGGGCGACAATCTCGCAACCGCGCGCCGGCTGCCGGTGGCCGGGCTGCATCTCGACCTGGTCCGCGGCCCGTCCGAACTCGACCCTGCGCTGGCCGCCGTCCCGCGGAGCGCTGGCTCTCGCTCGGCCTGGTGGACGGCCGCAACGTCTGGCGCACCGACCTGCGCGCCGCCCTGGCCACGCTGCAGCGCGCCGCGGCGCCACGCGGCACCCGGCGGCTGATGGTGGCGCCCTCCTGCAGCCTGCTGCACGTGCCCGTCGATCTGGCGCAGGAGACCAGGCTCGACCCCGAGATGAAGGCCTGGCTCGCCTTCGCCGTGCAGAAGCTGGACGAAGTGGCGACGCTCGCCCGCGGCCTCGACGAAGGCGAGGCGGCGATCGCGGCGGAGCTGGCGGCCAGCGATGCCGCCCTGCGCGCGCGCCGGACCAGCGCCGCGCGTCCACCGGCACGAGGTCGCCGACGCGCCTCGCCGCGATCACGCCCGAGATGGAGCAGCGCGCCAGCCGCGTTCGCGGCCCGCCGCGCGGCGCAGCAGGCCCGGCTCAACCTGCCCGCCGTTTCCCACCACCACCATCGGCTCCTTCCCGCAGACTGCCGAGGTGCGCCAGGCCCGCGCGGCGCTCGGCCGCGGCGAAATCTCCGAGGCCGACTACGACCACGCATCGGCGGCTGGATCGCCGAGGCGGTGCGCTGGCAGGAGCGCATCGGCCTCGACGTGCTGGTGCACGGCGAGTTCGAGCGCAACGACATGGTCCAGTATTTCGGCGAGCAGCTCGACGGCTTCGCCTTCACCCAGCACGGCTGGGTGCAGAGCTACGGCAGCCGCTGCGTGGCGCCGCCGATCATCTGGGGCGACGTGTCGCGGCCGGCGCCGATGACGGTGCGCTGGTCGGCCTACGCCCAGTCGCTCACCGACCGGCCGATGAAGGGCATGCTGACCGGGCCGGTCACCATGCTGCAATGGTCCTTCGTGCGCGACGACCTGCCGCGCGAGACGGTCTGCCGCCAGATCGCGCTCGCCATCCGCGACGAGGTCGCCGACCTCGAGGCAGCCGGCATCGGCGTGATCCAGGTCGACGAGCCGGCCTTCCGCGAGGGCCTGCCGCTGCGCCGCGCCGAATGGGCCGCCTATCTGCGCTGGGCGGTGGCCTGCTTCCGCCTGGCCACCTGCCGGCGTGCCCGACGCGACCGGCATCCACACGCATATGTGCTATTCGGAGTTCAACGACATCATGGCCGCGATCGCCGCCATGGACGCGGACGCCATCTCCATCGAGACCACCCGCAGCCGGATGGAGCTGCTCGACGCCTTCGAGGACAGCGCCTGGCCTATCCGGCCGAGATCGGGCCGGGCGTGTGGGACATCCACAGCCCGCGCGTGCCGAGCGCCGGCGAGATGGCGGAGCTGCTCGGCCTTGCCCGGCCGCGCCTGCAGGACTGGCAGATCTGGGTCAACCCGGATTGCGGGCTGAAGACGCGAAGCTGGGAGGAGGTCCGGCCGGCGCTGGAGAACCTGGTCGCCGCGGCCCGGCAATTGCGGGCGGAGGCGACGCGCCTCTGACACGACAGACGGCGGCGGGGACAATCCGCCGCCGTCAGGCGCCGCCGACCCGCCCCAGCAGCCCGGCCATCGTCACCGCGAGCCGATCCGCCACCCCGCGCGGCCGCCCGATCCGCCGCAGGTCGCGCCGGGCCAGCACCGCCGGCAGCGCCGCGGCGATCGCGCCGCGCGGCAGCGCGCCGTCCCGCCCGGCCCGCAGCAGCGCCCGCCCCTCCTGCCGCCAGCTGCCGCAGCACCGCCGCCACCGCCGGCGCACCGGGATCGGCGATCACCGCCTCCACCGACAAGCCCGTGCCGCGGCCAGCACATCCTCCGGCAGCAGGCACCGCCCCTGCCGCGCCAGCGCCGTCACGCTGCGCAGCACGCCGGCCACGCCGTAAGCCGCACCCAGCGCGCGCAGCCGCTCCAGCGACGCCCGCGGCGCCCCGAGCAGCCGCCCCGCCGCCACCGCCAGCGCCGCCCGCCGTGCCGAGCACATAGTCGCGCCAGGCCGCCAGCGTCGGGATCGCCGGCTCCGCCTCGATCTCCCGCGCCGTCGATCAGCGCCAGCAGGTCGCCGCGCGCCAGCATCCCGCCCGCCAGCGCCGCCGGCAGCGGCGTCGCCACCTCGTGCCGCGCGCGCGCGCGCCCTCCACCACCTCGCGCCACCATTGCAGCCGGATCAGCGCCAGGTCGGCTGCGACACGGCCTCCCGGGCGCGCGCCAGCTCGTGGTTGAACGCGTACAGCACGCACAGCGTCTCGCGCCGCGCCGGCGGCGCGAACAGCGCGGTCAGGAAGCGATCCGGGTCGTGCCGGCGCACCAGCGCCGCCGGCGGGCTCAGCATCGGTCCCTCGCCGCGCTTGACGCGCCCGCCCGGCGACAATAGCTAGACCGCTCGGCGGCGAGCCGCGCGCCACCGCGCGCCGCGGCCGGAGCGTCCCAAGCAACTCGGAGAACGCCCCATGGCCTTCGAACTTCCCGCCCTTCCCTATGCCAAGAACGCGCTGGCCGGGAACGGCATGTGCGAGGAAACGCTGGAGCTGCACCACGACAAGCACCACCAGGCCTATGTCACGGCGCTGAACGGCTTCGTCGAGAAGAACGAGGCGCTGAAGGGCAAGTCGCTCGACGAGATCATCAAGTTCGACCAACGGCAAGCCGGACATGGCGCCGGTGTTCAACAACGCCGGCCAGCATTGGAACCACACCCTGTTCTGGCAGATGATGTCGCCGCAGGGCGGCGGCATGCCGGGCCGGCTCGAGCAGCAAGATCACCGAGGATTTCGGCGGCGTGCAGCAGTTCAAGGACGCCTTCAAGACCGCCGCGGTCGGCCAGTTCGGCTCCGGCTGGGCGCTGGCTGGTGCTGGGCACCGACGGCAAGCTGAAGGTCACCAAGACGCCGAACGGCTCGAACCCGCTGGCCACCGGCGAAGGCAGGCGCTGCTCGGCTGCGACGTGTGGGAGCACAGCTACTACCTCGATTTCCGCAACCGCCGGCCGGACTACGTGCAGAACTGGCTCGACAAGCTCGCCAACTACGAGTTTGCCGAAGCCGAGCTCAAGGCAAGCGGCTCTGACCTGGACCCGGCAGGGGCCGAGCCCCTGGACCTCGCCTTGCGGGCGAGCGGCCCTGCGGGTCGGGGCAGAGCCCCTGGCCTTCAGTCCTTGCGCCGGCTTGGCGTCGTTGGCCGCGCGTCGGCTTGAGCACGCTGCTGATCGTCTCGCGCAGCACCGTGACGCGCACGTTCGGCGCGATCTCCAGCTCGACCTCGTTCGATCCCTCGCGCACCCGCTGCACGGTGCCGAGCACGCCGCCGCCGGTCACCACCCGGTCGCCGCGCTTCAGGGCGGAGAGCGAGCGCTTCATCTCCTTCTGCCGCTGCTGCTGCGGACGGATCAGGAGGAAGTAGAACACGCGCGAAGATCAGGATCAGCGGCGCGAACTGCGTGGCGCCGGCCAGCATGCCGCCGACGTCCTGCGCGTAGGCGGGCGAGATCAGCGTTGGCAGCATGTCGGGCTTCCGGGTTGCCGTGGATGCGGCCGGGACCATAGTTTCCGCCCCCCGCCCGTCAAGCTCGCCCGACAGGACCGCCACCATGGACCCGCGCCTGACCGAGGCCGTCCTCCGCATCGCCGAGGCGCTGGAGCGCCTGGCCCCGCCGCCGCCCGCCGCCGGTCGACCTGGCGGCGGCCGACGCCTTCGTCTGGCACCCGGAGCCGCCGCGGCTCGCAGCCGGTGCCCACGCGTCTCGCGCGTGGCGATCGGCCTGCTGCAGGGCATCGAGCGGCAGAAGACGCCTGCTGCTGGACAACACGCTGCGCTTCGCCGCGCGGCCTGCCGGCCAACAACGCCATGCTGTGGGGCGCCCGCGGCATGGGCAAATCCTCGCTGGTCAAGGCGGCGCACGCCGCCGCCAACGCGACGCGCGCCCGGCAGCCTGGCGCTGATCGAGATCCACCGCGAGGACATCGCCAGCCTGCCCGACCTGCTGCGCCGTGCTGCGCGGCGCAGCGCCGCCGCTGCCTGATCTTCTGCGACGACCTCTCCTTCGAGCGCGAGGACGCCGACTACAAGGCGCTGAAATCGGTGCTGGACGGCGGCATCGAGGGCCGGCCGGCCGAACGTGCTGTTCTACGCCACCAGCAACCGCCGCCACCTGATGCCGCGCGACATGATCGAGAACGAGCGCTCGACCGCGATCAACCCGTCCGAGGCGACCGAGGAGAAGGTCTCGCTGTCCGACCGCTTCGGCCTGTGGATCGGCTTCCACAACTGCGACCAGGACGAGTTCTTCGCCATGGTCGAGGGCTACGCCGACGACTTCGGCCTGCCGATCGGCGCGCGAGGCGCTGCGCGCCGCGGCGGTGGAGTGGTCGGTCACCCGCGGCGGCCGCTCCGGCCGGGTGGCCTGGCAGTTCATCCAGGACCTGGCCGGCCGGCTCGGAATCAAGGGGATGACCGCCAGGGAGCCGAGGCCGCCGCCGGCGCGCGCACGAAGATCAGCACCGCCAGCGCCCCGGCCACCGCGATCGCGCCGGTCAGCACGAACGAGGGCCCGTAGCCGCCGCCGTACTGGATGATGAACCCGGTCAGCGCCGGGCCGAAGATGCCGGCGGTGTTGGACAGGAAGTGCACGAACCCGCCCACGCCGCCGACGCGGTCGGCCGGCACCTGTTCCTGCACCAGCACCCAGAAATTGTTCGGCGCCAGCATCAGGCAGAAATTCGCCGTGGCGATCAGCGCCAGCGCGACCCCCACCGTGCTCGCCTCCGCCGCCGCCACGGCGGCGATCGCGGCCAGGGTCAGGCCGCCGATCAGCACGATCTTGCGCGCCAGCACCGCGTTGCCGATGCGCCGGAACAGCGCGTCCGAGATCAGTCCGCCGCTGAACATGCCGACGCTGCCGACCACCCAGGGGATCACCGCCAGCACGCTCATGTGCCGGATGTCCTGGTGGAACACGTCGGTCAGGTAGCTCGGCAGCCAGGTGAGGAAGAAATACAGCATGTAATTGAAGGAGAAGAAGGCGAGCGCGATGGCCAGCACCGGCGCGGACAGCAGCCAGGCCGAGATGCCGCGCCGGTCCTGCCGCCCCGCCGCCGCGGAGGCCGCCCGGCTGTTCGCGACCAGCGCGCGTTCCGCCGCGCCGACGCGCGGGTTGTCGTCCGGCGTGTCGGTCATGAACACCTGCCAGAGCACGATCCAGGCGAAGCCGATCAGCATGATCACCACGAACGACACCCGCCAGCCATAGGCGACCGCGACCAGGCCGACGATCGGTCCGGAGATGGCGCCGCCGATCGGGTTGCCGGCGTTGGCGAAGCCGACGGTCGCCCCGGCCTGTTCGCGCGGGAACCAGTTGGTGACGCTCTTGTTGGTGGTGCTGCCCATCGGCCCCTCGCCGAGGCCGAACAGCACGCGCAGGATCAGCAGCGAGGCGAAGCCGGTGACCAGGGCGGTGGCGCCGCAGAACACCGACCACCAGGCCATGGCGACGGCGAAGGTGCGTTTCGGCCCGAACCGGTCCGAGCAGTAGCCGCCGACGAAGCAGAACACCGAGTAGCCGACGAAGAAGGCGCTGAACACCAGCCCGAGCTGGGCCGGATTGAAATGCAGCTCCTTGGAGACCAGCGGCGCCACGATGGAGAGCGCAGACCGGTCGAGATAATTGATGGCATTGGCCAGAAACAGCAGCAGCGCGACGACGTAGCGATAGCGCCCGACGGTGGCGCGCATTTTGTTCCTCCCTTAGTAGCGGGATCCAAGGGCCTTGTGGCCCTTGGCGGGTCCAGGGCAGAGCCCTGGCCTTGTCTTGCTTCACCCCGCCGGGATCCGCTCCATCCCGCCCATGTAAGGCCACAGCACGCTGCGGGATCAGGATCGAGCCGTCCGCCTGCTGGTGATTTTCCATCACCGCGATCAGCGCCCGCCCGACCGCCACGCCGGAGCCGTTCAGCGTGTGCACGAACGCCACCGACTTGCCGTCCGCCGCCGCGAAACCGGGCGTTCATCCGCCGCGCCTGGAAATCGCGGCAGTTGGAGCAGGAGCTGATCTCCCGCCAGGCCTGCTGGCCCGGCAGCCAGACCTCGAGGTCGTAGGTCCTGGCGGCGGCGAACCCGGTATCGCCGGACGCACAGCAGCACGCGGCGGAACGGCAGTTCCAGCGCGGCCAGCACGCGTTCGGCGCAGTCCGGTCATGCGCTCGTGCTCGGCGTCGCTCGCGTCCGGGCGGGTGATGGAGACCAGCTCCACCTTGCGGAACTGGTGCTGGCGCAGCATGCCGCGGGTGTCGCGTCCGGCCGCGCCGGCCTCGCTGCGGAAGCAGTCGGATAGCGCGGTGACGCGCATCGGCAGCGCGCTTCTCGGTCGATGATCTCGCCCGGCGGCCAGGTTGGTCAGCGGCACCTCGGCGGTCGGGATCAGCCAGCGGCCGTCGGTGGTGCGGAACAGGTCGTCGGCGAATTTCGGCAGCTTGCCGGTGCCGTACACCGTGGCGCCGTTCACCAGCAGCGGCACGGCGATTTCCTCGTAGCCGTGCTCGCGCGTGTGCAGGTCGATCATGAACTGCCCGAGCGCGCGTTCCAGCCGCGCCAGCGCGCCGCGCAGCACCACGAAGCGGCTGCCGGCGAGCTTCGCCGCGGCGGCGAAATCCATCATGCCCGAGCGCCTCGCCGAGCTCGAAATGCTGGCGCGGCTGGAAGCCGAGGTCGCGCGGCTGGCCGACCTGCTTCAGCACCACGTTGGCGCTCTCGTCCGGGCCGTCCGGCACGTCCGGATCGAGCACGTTGGGCAGCCGCTCCAGCGCGAAGCGGATCTCGCCGTCCAGCCGCTCGGCGCGCGCCTTCGCAGCGTTTCCATCTCGCCGCGCAGCGCCGCCGCCTCCGCCTCCAGCGCCGCGGTATCGGCGCCGGTGCGCCGCCCTGCGCCCACCTGCTTGGACAGCGCGTTGCGCCGCGCCTGCAGCTCCTGCAGCGCGGTCAGGCTGGCGCGGCGCTCGGCATCCAGCGCCAGCAGCGCCGCCGGTCGCCGGCGGCAGCCCGCGGCGCGCCAGCGCGGCGTCGAACGCGGCGGGATCGGCGCGGATCGCGCGGATGTCGTGCATCGGCTCAGACCTCGACCGGCTTCGGCTCGACGAAGCGGGCCGAGATGATGGAGATCTCGTAGAGCACGATCAGCGGCAGCGCCAGGCCGCACTGGGTGATGATGTCGGGCGGCGTCAGGATGGCGGCGATGACGAACATGCCGACATAGGCGTAGCGGCGCTTCTTCGCCAGGCCCTTCGAGGTGACGATGCCCACCTTGGCCAGCAGGGTCAGCGCCACCGGCAGCTGGAAGGCGATGCCGAACGCCAAGATCAGCTTCATCACCAGGCTCAGATATTCGCTGACCTTGGCATGCAGCTCGATCGGCAGCCCGCCGGCGCCGTTCGGCGTCTCGAAGCTCAGGAAGAACCGCCACGCCACCGGGAACACGAAGTAGTAGGCGAGCGCCGCGCCGGCCAGGAACAGCACCGGCGTGGCGACCAGGAACGGCAGCAGCGCCCGCTTCTCGCTGCGGTACAGGCCGGGCGCGACGAACAGCCAGATCTGCGAGGCGATCACCGGGAAGGACGATGAACGCGGCGCCGAAGAAGGCGACCTGCAGATAGGTGAAGAACGCCTCGTAGAGCTGCGTGTAGATCAGCGCGCGGTCGGCGCCGGGCTGCGCGACAGCAGGATGTTGGCCAGCGGCTGCGGCGAGGAACGAATAGATCTGCGCCGAGAAATGGTAGCAGACGGCGAAGCAGATCAGGAACGCCGCCATCGACCACAGCAGCCGCCGCCGCAGCTCGACCAGGTGCTCGAGCAGCGGCATCGGCTTGTCGTTGATCGGGTCCTCTACGTCGCGCGGGGCCACTGGCGTGCTGTCTTCGGCAAGCGCTCAGACGCGCGGCTGTTCGGCTCGGCGCATCGACCGTCGGTGCCCGGCGCGTGCCGGGCGGAATGAAGGCCGGCGCGCGTCCGGCCCGGCCGCCGCCGGCTCCGGCAGGTCGGCGTGCGCGGCGGGCGGCGGGATGAAGGCGGGCGCCGGTTCCGCCGCCGCGGCATCGGCGCGGCGCGCTCGATCACGTGGCGTGTCGTGTTCGGCGACGCCGCTGCTCGGCCGGCACGGCGCGGCGGCCGGCGGCGCCGGGGCGTCGTCGGTCCAGCGGATTGCTCTTCGAGCGTCGCGCGCAGCGAGCCGTCGGCGTCCACCGCGCGCTCGACCTCGCCGCGGATGTCGAAATTGCGGATCTCGTTGATCTGGTCGCGCACCTCGTGCGAGGTCGGCCTCGCGCACCATGTCGTCGACATGGGTCTGGAACTCGGACGGCCATGCGGCGGGCCTTCTTGATCATTTCGGCGACCGCCTTGATGGCCACAGGCATGTCCTTGGGCCCGATGGCGATCAACGCCACCACGCCGATCAACGCGATCTCCGACCAGGCGAAATCGAACATGTCAGCCTCGGCTTCCGCGGCGCTAGCTAGCAGGAAACGCCGGCGCGGCAAACCGGCGTCGCCCATCAGGTCCCTGCGTCTCTGCCGACGCCCTGCTGCCGGAGCCGGCCGGCTCCGCTGCCGGTGGCGGCCGCCGGCGGTTCGACCAGCAGGTCCTCGCGCCGCGGCAGCTCGCGCAGGTCGCGCAGGCCGAACTGCGCCAGGAAGGCCGGGGTGGTGCCCCACAAGGTCGGCCGGCCCGGCGCCTCCCGGCGGCCCTTGGGGGCGATCAGGCCGGCCTCCAGCAGCGCGTCCAGGGTCGCCTGGCTCAGGCTGGCGCCGCGGATCTCCTCGATCTCCGGCCGCGTCACCGGCTGATGATAGGCCATGATCGCCAGCGTCTCCATGGCCGCGCGCGGCAGCCGGCGCGGCAGCTCCACCACGCGGCGCAGGCGCGGCGCGAGATCGGCGGCGGTGCGGAACTGCACGCCGCCCGCCACCTCCACCAGCTCCACCCCGCGCCCGGCATAGCGCGCGCGCAGGGCGGCCAGCACCGCGTCGGCGTCGGCCTCCTCGGGCAGCAGCTGGGCCAGCGCGCGCGGCCCCACCGGGGCGGCGCTGGCGAACACCAGCGCCTCGGCCAGCCGCAGCCATTCCTCGCCCACTCGCCGGCCGGGTCGATGCCGGCTGCTCGGTCTCGCTCTCGCTCATTGCCCCTCCGCCTGCGCGTCCCCCTGGGGCTCGCCGGCCCGGCGCACCAGGATCGGCCCGAACGGCTCGCTCCTGTCGCAGCGCGCAGCCCGCCGCCGCGCGCCAGCTCCAGCCCGGCCATCAGGGTGCTGGCCAGGGCGGCGCGGCGCGCCAGGCTGCCGCCGAGCCCCGGCGGCAGGAAGCGGTCCAGGCTGGTCCAGTCCGGCAGGCTGCCGAGCATGGCGCCGAGCCGGGCCAGCGCGTCCTGCACGCTCCACAGGCTCAGCGGCCGCGGGCGATAGCGCCGCGTGCCGGCGGCGCGCCGCAGCGCCGCCAGATAGGCGCGCAGCAGCCCGGGCAGGTCGAGCGGCGAGGCGCGAGCGGTCGGTCTCGGTCAGCTCCTCGGGCAGCGCCGCGGGCGAACACCTCCTGCCCGAGCTGCGGCCGCGCCGGCCGAGCCAGGCCGCGGCGGCGCGGATCGCCTGCAGGTCGCGCAGCCGCGCGGCCAGCACGTCGGCGGCCAGCTCGCCCTCCTCGGCCGCCTCGCTGCCGGCCGGCAGCAGCAGGCGCGATTTCAGCCAGGTCAGCCAGGCCGCCATCACCAGCCAGTCGGCCGCCAGCTCCAGCCGGATGCGCCGCGCGCCCTCGATCACCGCCAGGTACTGCTCGACCAGCGACAGGATGGAGATGCGCGCCAGATCGACCTTCTGGCCGCGCGCCAGGTCGAGCAGCAGGTCGAGCGGCCCCTCGAACCCGTCGAGCCGCAGCAGCAGCGCGTCGTCCGGCGGCCGGCTCAGACGCTCGGCATGGACGCCCGGCCAGCCGCAGCACCAGGCGCATGCCGCGGAACACCACGCCGTTCAGCAGCGCGCTCACCGGGTCGAAGCGGATGCCCATCTGCTGCAGCAGCCGCCGGCAGCATGAACACGACCAGCATGACGATCACGATGCCGGCCCGCTCCAGCCGCGCCCAGACCCGCGCCGCCGACAGCGGCAGCAGCCCGACCACGATCCGCCCGCCGTCCAGCGGCGGGATCGGCAGCAGGTTGAACAGGCCCGAGCACCAGATTGGTCAGGATGAAATAGAACAGCAGCGTCTCGGCCAGATCGGCGGCGCCCGGCGGCAGAGCCGGGGTGGCGTGCAGCGCCAGCGCGCCCAGCCAGGCGAGGAAGAAATTCATCGCCGGCCCGGCCGCCGCCACCACCATCATGCCGCGCCGCGGGTCGCGGAACTTCCAGGCCGCCACCGGCACCGGCTTGGCCCAGCCGAACATGAAGGCCACCCGCCCGATGGTCAGCAGCTGCCCGATCAGCAGCGACCCCGGGCAGCAGGATGGTGCCCACCCGGTCGATGTGGCGCAGCGGGTTGAGCGACAGCCGGCCCGGCCTGGCGGGCGGTGTCGTCGCCCATGGCCAGCGCCGCGTAGCCGTGCGCCGCCTCGTGCAGGGTGATCGCCAGCACGGCCGGGATGACGGCCAGCGCCAGCTGCAGGAGCATGTCGCTCACGCCGAGCAGCGTCGCACGCTCGGCGGCCAGCGCCTCCGGCGTCCAGCGTCCGGCGCCGCGCCCGGGCCAGGTCGCGCGCCGGCCTGCAGCCGCGCCGCCGCCGCCGGGGTGATCTCCGGGCAGGCGGCCAGCAGCGCCGCGGTCGGCTCCGGCTCGCCCGAGCAGTGCAGGGCCAGGTCGCAGCCCGCCGCCAGCGCCTGCGGGCGCCAGCGCAGCCGGGTGCGCCGGACAGCGCGTGCATGGCGAGGTCGTCGGTCACCAGCACGCCGTCGAAGCCGATCGTGCCGCGGATGATCCGCCCGATCACGACGGGCGACAGGGTGGCCGGCCGCGTCGGGGTCGAGGGCGGTGAACAGGATATGCGCGGTCATCGCCCAGGGCAGGTCCGGCGTTCAGGGCGAACGGCGGAAATCGTCCCCGAGATCGGCGGTCTCGACGCGCGGCAGCTCCAGGTGGCTGTCGGCCCGCGCCCGGCCGTGGCCCGGGAGGTGCTTGGCGACCGGCTGGATGCCGGCGGCCAGCAGGCCCGTCGGCCATGGCGCCGCCCAGGCGTGCCGACCAGCTCGCGGGTCCTCGGCGTAGGCGCGGTCGCCGATCACGTCGTGGGCGCCGGGCAGGCGCCGGTCGAGCACCGGCGCGCACACCACGTCGAAGCCGGCGCGCGGCGCATTCGGCGCCGATCAGCGCGCCGGTGAGCCAGGCCGCCCGCAGGCCGGCCGCGGTCGCGGCGGACAGCCGCGCCGATGCGTCGCCGGCCGGCGGGTGGGCCCGCCAGTGCGGCGGCCGCAGCCGGGCCACGCGCCCGCCCTCCTGGTCGACCATCAGCACGGCCCGTTCCGGCAGCACGTCGCGCAGCGCCGCGGTGAGCGCGCGCAGTTGCGCCGGGTCCTGCACGTTGCGGCCGAACAGGATGACGCCGGCCGGCGGGTGCGCCCGCAGCAGCGCCGCCTCGGCTGCGGTGAGCTGCGGGCCCGGAGATCCCGACGATGGCGGCCTTCACTGTGGGCGCGCCTGCATTGCTTAACGGATGGGATCCAAGGGCGCAGCCCTTGGCGGGGTCCAGGGGCGGCGCCCCTGGCCTGTTTCTGCCGCTGTTCAGAAGCTGGCCACCGAGCAAGCCGCCCCTTTGGCCCGCACGCGTTCGCAGAATGCGCTGGCCTGGGCGGTATCGGCGAAGCCGCCGGTGCGCAGCCGCCAGAACACGTGGCCCTGGCGTTCGGCCCGGACCAGTGCCGGGCGACGGCCGTCGAGCAATCCGGGCAGTGCGCCGCGTCAGGCGGTCCCATTCGGTTTTCGCCGCCTGTTCGGACTGCACGGCCGCGAGCTGCACTTCGGTGCCGTGGCTGCGGCCGGGGCGGGACGCGGGCGTGCCGGCGCCGCGGCGGCGGCCGGCGGCTCGGCCGGTGCCGGACGGGCAGGCACGATCGCGGCGCGGCGGCGTGGCACGGCGGCGCCGGCGCGACCTGGTGGCACCGGCGCGGCGCTGGCGCGGTGCTGGGCGGTGCGCCGGGGCCGCGCGGTGGCCGGGCGCCGCGGCGGCGGCGCGGGCCGCGGCGTCGGCCTGTTCCTGGGCGCGCAATTCCTGCGGCTTCGGGGTTTCCGGCGGCGGCGCCAGCGCCTCCTTTTCGGTGCCGGCCTGGCCGGAGAGGATGGCCTCGTCGGCGCCGGCGATCTGCATGCCGCCGGGGTTCTCGGGCTTCACCCGCACCGGCCGGCTATCGGCCTCGACCACCGGCACGCCGGCTGCGGTGGCGACCGCCGACCGACCACACCGCCGACCAGCAGCAGCAGCGCCGCGCCGATGCCGCCGGCGATGATGGCCAGCCGCTTGGTCGCCGCGCCTCCAGTCCCGCCGGGCGGCGGGCGACGCGATAGCTGGCCCGGGGGAAGTCCTGCTCGGCAGGACGGGTGTGTTCGTCGCGGTGGAATTCTGCGGTCACGGCTCAACGCATCTCCTCGACCGGCGTCACGCCCATCACGGCGAGGCCGGAGCGGATCACCACGGCCGTCGCCGACACCAGGGCCAGCCGCGCGCGCGTCTCTGCCGGCCGGTCGGCGTGCAGGAAACGCAGCGTGCGAGTCGTCGCGGCCCCGGTTCCACAGCATATGAAAGTCGGCCGCCAAGTCATAGAGGAAAAACGCGATTCGGTGCGGCTCCCGCGCCGTCGCCGCGGCCTGGAGGCTGCGCGGCCAGCCGGCCAGCCGGCGGATCAGCGCCAGTTCCGCCGGGTCGCCCAGGCTGTCCAGCGGCGCCGCCGCCAGCGCCGCGGGATCGAGTCGCCGCCTCGCCCAGCTGCTCGGCCGCCAGCCGCAGCACCGAGCGGCAGCGCGCGTGCGCGTACTGCACGTAGAACACCGGGTTGTCGCGGGTCTGCGCCACCACCTGGTCGAGGTCGAACTCCATCTGTGCGTCGCTCTTGCGCGTCAGCATGGTGAAGCGCACGGCGTCGCGCCCGACCTCGTCGAGCAGGTCGCGCAAGGTGATGTAGCTGCCGGCGCGCTTGGACATGCGCACCGGCTGGCCGGATTTCACCACGTGCACGATCTGGCACAGCACCACTTCCAGCCGCGCGCCGCCGTCGGGCGCGAGCGCGCGCACCGCGGCCTGCATGCGCGGCACGTAGCCGCCGTGATCGGCGCCCCAGCACGTCGATCAGCAGTTGCGCGCCGCGCCGGATCTTGTCGGCGTGGTAGGCGATGTCGTTGGCGAAATATGTGTTGCTGCCGTCGGATTTGCTGCAGCGGCCGGTCGACCTCGTCGCCGAATCGCGTGGCGCGGAACAGCGTCTGCGTGCGCGGCTCCCAGTCGTCGGGCAGTTTGCCGCGCGGCGGTTCCAGCACGCCCTCGTAGACCAGCCCGTCGCTGTCGCAGCTGCGCAATGACGTCGTCGACGCGCCGCGATTCCACGAACTCGCGCTCGGAGGTGAACACGTCCATCGCGACGCCGAGCAGCGTGCAGATCCTCGCGGATCGACGCCATCATCGCGTCGATGGTGAAATCCCGCACGGTGTCCAGCCAGACATGCGGCGCGGCGATGCCGCGGTCCGGATCGGCGAGAGCATCGCCGATACGCGTGCGCCAGCGCCGCGCCGACCGGGACCAGATACTCGCCGCGATATTGCAGCCCGCCCGGCACCTCGGCGGCGAAATCCGCCTCGACCAATGTCGTGCCGATGGCCTGCAGATAGCGCCAGTACGCCGCCCAGGCGAGCGCCGTCACCTGCCCGCCGGCGTCGTTGACGTAATACTCCCGCGTCACCGCGTAGCCCGCCCGGCCAGCAGGTTGGCCAGCGCGTCGCCCACCACGGCGCCGCGGCCATGGCCGATATGCAGCGGCCCGGTCGGATTGGCGGAGACGTATTCGACGTTCACCCGCTCGCCCCGGCCGATGTCGCTGTCGCCGTACGCCTCGCCGGCGCGCAGGATCGCCGGCAGCTCGGCGCAGCAGGCTCTCCGGCCGCAAGCGTGATGTTGACGAAGCCCGGCCCCGCCGCCGCCGCCGCCGCCACCTCCGGCGCCGCCTGCAACGCCGCCACCAGCGCCGCGGCCAGCTTGCCCGGCGGCTGGCGCGCGACTTCGCCGCCACCAGCGCGGCATTGGTCGCCATGTCGCCATGCGCCGCCTCGCGCGCCGGCGTCACCTCCACCCGCTCGGCCACCTCCGCCGGCAGCCCCGGCACCGCCGCCGCGCAGCGCGTCGACCACCCGGCCGCGCAGGCGGCGCAAAGATATCCGCCGCCATCGCGGTCACCCGGGAATGGAAAGATCAGTGAGCCGGCGATACTCGTCGATGGCGAACCGGTCGGTCATGCCGGCGATGTAGTCCGCCACCTGCCGCGCCGCCTCCGCCCCGCCCGCCCCGCCCGCGCGCGCCCGCCATTCGCCCGGCAGCAGCGACGGATCGCCATGCAGCAGCGCGAACAACTCCCCGGTCAGCCGCCGCGCCTTCGCGGTCATCCGGTTCACCCGCCAATGCCGGTACATGCGCGCGAACAGGAATTCCTTGATCACCCGGTTGGCCTCCGCCATCGCCGGACTGAACCCCACCACCGGCTCTCCCGCCCGCCGGATCGCCGTCCGCATCCGCCGGATCCAGCCGCGCCACCCGCCGCCGCGTCTCCGCCACCAGGTCGGTCACCAGCGCATCGATCACCCGCCGGATCGTCTCATGCCGCAGCCGCGCCGGCGCCAGGTCCCGCCCGGCCCGCCGCGCCGCCGCCAGCGCCTCGCCCACCACCGGCAGCTGCGCGATGTCCTCCGGCCCGAGCAGCACCGCCCGCATCCCGTCATCCAGATCATGGCTGTGATAGGCGATGTCGTCCGCCAGCGACGCCACCTGCGCCTCCGCCGACGCATGGCTGTGCAGATCGAGCTCATGCAGCCGGTCATACTCCGCCACATAGCCCGCCGGCCGGTGCAGCGGCCCGTTATGCTTGGCCAGCCCCTCCAGCGTCTCCCAGGTCAAATTCAGCCCGTCGAACGCCGCATACCGGCTCTCCAGCTGGGTCACCACCCGCAGCGACTGCGCGTTGTGGTCGAACCCGCCGAACGGCTTCATCGCCGCCGCCAGCGCCTCCTCCCCGGCATGGCCGAACGGCGGATGCCCGAGATCATGCGCCAGCGCCAGCGCCTCGGTCAGGTCCTCGTCCAGCCCCAACGCCCGCGCGATCGACCGCGCGATCTGCGCCACCTCGATGCTGTGCGTCAGCCGGGTGCGGAAGAAATCGCCCTCGTGGTTGACGAACACCTGGGTCTTGTACTGCAGCTTGCGGAACGCCGAGCTGTGCATGATCCGGTCGCGGTCGCGCTGCCACGGACTGCGGCTCGGCGCCTCCGGCTCCGGATGGAGCCGCCCCCGCGCCCCCGCCACCCGCACCGCCCACGCCGCGCGACGCTCACCGGCGGCGCACGGGCGTGACAGAAGGCTCGATCCCGGGTGGAGCATCGATCATCGCCGCGCCGGCTTAGCACCCGCCCCCGACTTCCTCCAGCCCCGCCACCTTCAATCCACGCCTCCCCTGCCCTATGTTCCCCCCATGGACACCATCGCCCCGGCCGCCCCGTTCGCGCTGACCCCCCGCGCCGCCGCCGCGCATCGCCGAGATCGCCGCCGCCCAGGGCAACCAGGCGGCACTCCGCGTCGCCGTGCTCGCCGGCGGCTGCAGCGGCTTCCAATACCGCTTCGAACTCGACCGCCAGCCGCAGCCCGACGACATGCTCATCGAACGCGACGGCGCCCGCGTGCTCATCGACCCCGCCAGCCTCGACCTGCTCGCCGGCGCCGAACTCGACTACACCGACGAACTCATGGGCAGCCACTTCGCCGTGCGCAACCCCAACGCCAGCTCGGCCTGCGGCTGCGGCACCAGCTTCGCCATGGACTGACCGACGCCGCCGCCGCCCGCCGCCGTGAAGCTCGCCACCTGGAACGTCAACTCCATCCGCCAGCGCGAGACCCACGTCCGCCGCTGGCTCGACCGCGTCGCCCCCGACATCCTGCTGCTGCAGGAGACCAAATGCGAGGCCGCCGCCTTCCCCGCCGCCAGCTTCGCCGCCCTCGGCTACCGCCACGAAACGGTCGGCCAGAAAGCCTATAACGGCGTCGCCATCCTCTCCCGCCTGCCCTTCGAGGTGACCCACCGCGCCCTCCCCGGCCTGCCCGCCGACGACGCCCAGGCCCGCTACCTCGAAATCACCACCGACGGCCTGACCGTCGCCGCCCTCTATCTCCCCAACGGCAACTCCGGCGGCGAGGCCGGCTACGCCTACAAACTGGCCTGGATGGACCGCCTGGCCGACCGCGCCGCCGCCCTGCTCGCCGACGACACCCCGACCATCCTCGCCGGCGACTACAACGTCTGCCCGACCGACGAGGACTTCGCCCCCGGCACCCTGCCCCCCACCGACGCCCTGGTCCGCCCCGAAACCCGCGCCCGCTTCCGCCGCCTGCTCTGGCACGGCCTGACCGACGCCGTCCGCGCCCTGCACCCGCACGGCCCGGTGTACACGTTCTGGGACTACCAGGCCGGCGCCTGGCCCCGCGACCGCGGCCTGCGCATCGACCACGCGCTGCTGTCGCCGACCCTCGCCGAACGCCTGGTCGCCGCCCTCCCCGACCGCCCCGAACGCGGCCAAGACCAGCCCTCCGACCACGTGCCCCTGCTGATCGAGATCGACTGAGCAAGGAAGGCAAGGCCAGGGCTCCGCCCTGGACCCGCCAGGGGCCGAGCCCCTGGACCTCATCCTGTAAGGTAAAACGCGGTCATTACAGTCGAGCCCGATCTATTGCCGACGCGCAGGGCCAGTTTATGGACGAAAGCTCGCGCAGCATCATCCGCGCACCGGTCAATTTAGGGTCCGGACTCACAACCAGAATGCGACGGCGGCGGCGAGGTGGATGGCGCCCAGGAAGTTGGTTGCCAGCTTGTCGTAGCGGGTGGCGATGCGGCGGTAGTCCTTGAGGCGGCAGAACATGCGCTCGATCGCGTTGCGGCCGCGGTAGAGCACGCGGCTGAAGCAGGCCTTCCAGCGGCGGTTTCGCTTGGACGGGATGTTCGGAACGCCACCCTGCTCCTGGATCTGCCGACGGATAGCGTCGGTGTCATAGGCGCGATCGGCCATGACGAGGGCATCCGCCGGGATCGCCTGCAGCAGCGTCCCGGCGGCCCGGCAGTCCGCGGCCTGGCCCACGGTCAGCAGAAATCGCAACGGACGGCCCGCAGCGTCGGTCAGGGCGTGGATCTTGGTCGTGCGTCCGCCGCGGCTGATGCCGATCGCCTGGGCCTGGCGCCCCCCTTTCCGCCGGCCGCGCACCGATGTGCCTTCACGTGTGTGCTGTCGAGCAGCATCTCGGCAAGGTGGGCCGCCCGCCGCAGCCAGGGCCCGGAACACCTCTTCCCAGACCCCCTTGGCGGACCATCGGACGAAGCGGTTATAGAGCGTCTTGCGCGGGCCATAGACGGCTGGAACATCGATCCAGCGCCCGCCGGAGCGCAGCGCCTGCACGATCCCGCTGATCACCCGCCGATCATCGACCCGCGGCACGCCTCGCGGCTTGTTCGGCAGCAGCGGCCGAAGCCGATCCCACTGCGCATCACTCAGCCAGAACCCCTCGCTCATGATCACGCTCCCAGAACCCAGGATCGTGAATCACGCTCCCCCGCGTCGCGCCAACAGGTTTATGGGTCCGGAGTTTAAGAGGCTGTCTCTGAACGATGTCGTAATGGGGGCTGGGTGGTCACGGTAGGATGTGATTCCAACAGGTTGTCGAGACCGAGTTGGATGAACAGACCCATGTGGACCGCAACCACCCGTGCGCAGCATATGCGCGACGGGCTCCGCTTTGCCAGTGACGTGACCGATGCTGAATGGGCCGTGCTAAAACCGCTATTGCCCGGCGTTTCGCCGATTGGACGGCCGCCAGCATGGCCTTTGCGAGAACTAGTCAACGCCATTTTCTATGTCCTGCGGGGCGGCATTCCGTGGCGGATGCTGCCGCCCTGCTTTCCGCCGCGGCAGACCGTCTATGGCTGGTTTGCCGCTTGGCGAGACGCGGGCGTCTGGCAGTCGATCAACCATCGCCTGGTCATGCTTGACCGCGAGCTTGTCGGGCGCGACGCCAGCCCCAGTGCTGCCGTCGTCGACAGTCAGAGCGTAAAAACGACCGAGGCTGGCGGCCCTTGCGGCTATGATGCGGGGAAGAAGATTAAGGGCCGCAAGCGGCATGCGATGGTCGATACGGATGGCCGGGCATTGACGTTGCAGGTCCACCCGGCATCCGTGCAGGATCGCGATGGTGCCGTGCCCTTGCTCAAGGCCTCACGCCGAAGCTTTCCCTTCATAGAACTTGCCTTCGCTGACACCGCTTACGCGGCCGAACGCGTGAGGGACGCGACTTGTATTGCCATCCAGATCGTCCGGAAAATCCCCGGACAAGTCGGGTTCGAGGTCCATCCACGCCGATGGGTCGTCGAGCGGTGCTTTGCCTGGCTGGGGCGAAATCGGCGTCTGGCCAAGGACTTCGAGGCCTCTATCGCCTCGGCGACCGCCTTCCTCTACGCCGCGTCAGCCATGCTGTTGGTCAGACGGCTCGGTCGTTCCGCATGAGTTCAAAGTCAGACTTTAAGAGGAAGACCCATGATCTCCGGCCACTTTCAGCCCCGAAGCAGATTTTCGGTGACTTGGGTCCCAACCGAGATGAAGATGCTTCATTTTTCGCCTTTTGCGAATTGTGGTCATATACACGCGTTGTGGATAAGGACCCCGGCTGTGCTCACATTGATCCAGACTACAAGTGGAAAACTTGGCTTGATGGAGCGTGAATGTGAGTGACGCGAGGGCGGGCGCACCAAGATTAGCTCAAGACCCACGACCAGGATCGTTGAGTGGGGAACTCTACAACACGAGTCCCTTCCTAATACCATGGTCGTGCCTCCAGGTATCGTGATCATAGGAGAGCTACGAAATGTCGATCATTTAATTGTCGAAGGGCGAGTTGACACTCCCTCATTGAAAGCTAAACAATTGACGATCGCAGCCGGGGGCGTGTTTAACGGCCAGGCTGATGTTCAGGTGGCAGATATCGCCGGCCTGACGATGGGGCTTCTGACTGCCAGAAAGGAGATGGTAGTTCGGCAAACCGGCCACGTGTCAGGTGGAAGCCGAACCCGACGCCTTCAAGTGGAAGAAGGTGGTCGGCTCAGCGGCAGGCTAGAGATGCTGATGTCGGCAGAGCAACTAAGCAGAACTCCATCTACAAAGGAGAGACGCGACGGAACGTGGCAGATCACCACGATCTATCATGATTTCGAAACCGACTCTTTGCGTTGGTCGGTGCCTAGAGCGCACTAGCCCCAATGATACTGATCCTCAGTTGTCTGTGTATTGGCGAGGCTGGGCTTCCAAAGAGAACTTGACCACGTTTTCTGATAACCTAGCTCAGGCCTGGGGCAAAGTTGTAGTGTTTCCGGAGTCCGGTGCAGAAGAGTTGCCTGTCCCAATATCTCATTTTGATAGACTATTACACAGACTTTCTAACAGTGGCAGCTTGTATTGCGCATTCCGATCATCAACCCCAGTCAGAAATCTAGAACTTTGGGCTTCTCTTCAACCCCGAGCACGGTTAGACAATTTAACGCCCGAGGTGGGTATACTAGGTACTGCAACAGATTTATTGTCTTCTTCTTTTTATACTATTTTAAGAGATTTATTGAGATCAACGTCGGACTTGGAACGATTAAACGAAGAAGAACTAGAGATGATGATGGCGGTCGTCCATTTTTTGACTCGTGAGCCCGTCCACACAGAACATGCTTAAATACCAAGAAGGGGGTGGAGCTTGGTAGAGACGTTTTGTCCAGGCGGTGCGGTAATAGACTCCTCGGTGCGCATTGAAGATCGGGAGCAAATATCTGTTACGAAAAACGAGATGGATGCGTCCCATTTTATATCGATGAGGTGGCGTCGAGGCCGCCCTGGTAACATCAGGATAATTTCTTCAATTACTGAACATTCAAGGACCGTCATCCAATATGGAAACACAAACACGCCAGCAACTTGGGAGATTAACGCTTCTGGAATTATAAGTAAAATTCCTCAAATATTCCAGGCTAAACTTTTCTGTAATGGGGCAAAAGGGCAGGCAATTATCGACTCATCCGATGTATATGTACTTGACATTTGGGATGAGCAATGGAAGAGAGAGGATGTATGCATACAGATTTCTGTAAATATTATATAACTTGGAAGATAGTACACGCCATGGACTGGTTTGGATTTATTGCTCCGGCTGTGATAACTAGTCTTTCAATATCTGTTTCTTTTTTTGACGATGCAATTATCAAAACAAAAGTAATGTCGGAACTAAACAGAGCATCATTCCTAAATGTGGATCAAAAAGCTAGCATAGCAATCATGTGCGACGGGGCAGCAACTCTTGTCGCTTTCTTTGCTGGAATCGGACTAGTTTTTGGAAATGCCCTACTGGCGCTGCGCTTCTTTCATGGGAACACGTTTATCGTTACCGCTTCTGCGATCGCACTTGTGCTTGTATTTATTCATGCTGTACGAGTTTCAGCAACAGGAAAGTTGTCTGATATTGACGATCTGAAGGTATTTGGCCCCCTAACCCAAGGTGCATTGCTTAGAATAGAGCTTATTGTATTAAATGTTATTGTCTTGTTCGGCCTTGTATATGGCATCAGTGTCTCTAAGTGACCGCTTGTTCCAGCGATCGTGCCCAAATTTCTATGAGGAGAGTGTCTGCCGCGCCTCAAACGGCTGCTGATTGACCGGCTTATCAGAGCCGACCCACCTTAAGGTGAACGCGCTGCGCTGCTTTGCCCCTACCCTTCCACTCCCCCCGCGAACCCCGATATCCGCCTCCCCATGCCCCCTCCACCCGCCTCCCCGTCCCCGCCCCGCCCCCAGATCTCGCTCGCGCGCCCCATCAAGGCCGCCATCGCCGCCCAGGTGGTCGCCCTCTTCAACGACCGCTCCCGCGGCGAGCAGCCGGTCCGCGCGCCGCCCCGACGGCCTGTTCGGCCCCCGCGCCGTCGCTTGGCGCGTCCATGGCGACGTCACCTCCATGATGGTCGGCGGCATCGCCGGATTGCTGCTCCAGATGCTCCACCCCGCGGTGCTGGCCGGCGTGTGGGACCACTCGAACTTCCGCACCGACATGCACGGCCGCCTGCGCCGCACCGCCCGCTTCATCGCGCTGACCACCTACGGCAGCCGCGCCGAAGCCGAGGCGATGATCGCCCGCATCCGCACCATCCACGACCACGTCCGCGGCGTGCTGCCCGACGGCACCCCCTACGCCGCCAACGACCCCGCGCTGCTGGCCTGGGTGCACCTGACCGAAACCACCAGCTTCCTCGACGCCTGGATCAGCTACGCCGAGCCGGACATGCCGCTGGCCGACCAGGACCGCTATTTCGCCGAGATGGCCCGCATCGCCGCCGCCCTCGGCGCCGACCCGATCCCGCACAGCCGCGCCGAAGCCCGCCACCTGCTCGCCGCGATGCGCCCCCGCCTGCAATGCGACGCCCGCACCCGCGAGGCCGCCCGCCTCCTGCTGACGCAGCGCGCGCCGAGCCTGCTGGCCGAGCCGCTGCGCGCGCTCACCATCCAGGCCGCCATCGACCTGCTGCCGCCCTGGGCGCGCCACATGCACCGGCTGCACGCCCCCGCGCTCAGCCGCCCGCTGGTCCATGCCGGCACGCTCGGCGTGGCGCGAACCCTGCGATGGGCGTTTGCTTGATTACCGGCGCAACACAACGGCGAGGAAACCGGCATGCCCACGGTGAAATACCGAGCCCACGATCCGCGGCTGCAGCCGCGCCGCACCCGGCTGGAGGTGCCCGGCTGGGCCGGCCAGCAGGAGCCCCGCGCGAACGGCTCGCACGAATACCCCTGGCACTGCGTCCCCTTCAGCGAGGCCGCCCGCGCCGGGCTCGAGCTCTGCTTCCCCTACGCGGACGAGCTGCGCGTCAGCACCCGCCAGGGCGAACTGGTGTTCGAGACCGAGGCCGACGACGAAGGCCCCCCGTTCCGCAGCTTCGGCCGCGAATACTTCACCTGGCAGTCCAGCATCGACCTCAAGGTGGACCCGGCCCACGCCGTCAAGATCGAAACCCACCCCCGCTTCTACACCGATACCACCGGCACCGTGCCGATCGCCGTCCCGGCGGTGCTGCGGTCATGGTGGCCGATGATCAATTTTTTGGTCTTCAAATCGCCGGCCGAGGGCGCCACCCACGTGTTCCGGCCCGGCGAGCCGTTCGTCATGATCACCGTGGTCCCGGCGGAGCTGGCCGTCGAGCTGGTGCCCATGCCCGAGGACGAGGCGGCCGAGCGGGAGCTGCAGTCGCGTCGCCTCCACGCGAGCCGCAGCACCCTCTCCGCCGACACGCACTGGACCTCGTCCACCAACACGATCTTCGACGGCACCTACCGCCGGCTCTCCGGCGCCGCCCGCAGCGCCGCAGCGCGGCGCGCACCGCTGCCGCGGCGCGCACCGCTACCGATAATAATTGTGGTGATGGTGATGGTGATGATGGTGCCAGTGCCGCCGGCGCCGCCAATACCGGTGATGGTGGTGATGATGGTGGTGGTACTGCACCGGCTGGACCGTAGTCGCCGGCTCCGGCGCAGCGGCGAGCAGGGCCAGCGCGTTGGGAATCGGCCGCAGCAGGTCGGCGTAGCTGTCCGCCTGCATCGCGGCCTCCAAGCTGGGCGGGGACGCGGCGGCGGGGGCGGCCTGAGCCACCAATGCGGTGATGGCGCCGAGGACGCCGGCTACGGTCTTGTCCATGTTTCCTCCGGGCAGCGGGTCGCGCGGGGGTCGCGCGCCCTGGCCTTGTTCAACAACGGACCCGGCCGATCGTTCCCACTTCGCACAAAAAGCCAAGGGGCTCTGCCCCTTGACCCCGCCAAAGGCGGAGCCTTTGGAATCCATCACAAAGTAGCGGGGTCTGGGGCCTTGTGGCCCCAGCGGGTCCAGGGCAGAGCCCTGGCCTTGCCCTGCTACGGCGCCGTCCCCAGCTCCGCCGCCAGCACCTTGTCCCCCACCCGGATATCCAGCCGCGCCGTCGTCCCCCCCGCCAGTTCCAGGGTCGCCCGCACCACCCCATGGCTGTCGATCACCGCCAGGCTCTGCGGCACCGTATTCTCCGCGATGTGGCGGATGCTGCCGTCTGCCGCGATGAACACCATGTCCAGCGACACCAGCGTATTGCGCATCCACATCTCGCTGCGCCGCGGCTGTCCCCAGTCGAACAGCATCCCGCCGTCCGGCGCCACGCTGGTGCGGAACATCAGCCCGATGGTCTGCTGTTCCATGGTCCGCGCCACCTCCACATTGAACACATGCTGCTGGCCGTCATGCGACACGATGACCAGCTTCTGCTTCGGCAGTTCGGGCTGCGCGTGCACGATGTCCGGCTCCTCCGCCAGGCCGGCCGCTGGGGCGGCGAACGCCAGCAGCGCCAGCACGGCAATCATATCGCGGCGGGTCATGCGTCGGCCGTCTCCTTCAAGCTCTGCTCGGCCAGGCGCTTGATCATCTCGCGCACCGGCCCCTCGCGCGGCGCGTCGCGCAACGTGGTGAACCAGTGCGCCGGCGGGTTCCGCCCCGCCGCCCGCTGCCAGCGCAGCGCCCGCAGCACCGCCTCCGCGCCCGGCGTCGTGCGCTGCGGAACCGCCAGCCGGTTCAGCGTCGCCCACACCCCGGCCCAGCAGCGCCCGACCGTGTACGGGTTGTAGCCGCCGCCGCCCAGAACCACCAGCCGCGGCGCCAGGTCGCGCACCGCCGCCACCACCGCCCAATACGCATTGTTTGACAGCGACAGCCGCGCCAGCGGATCCTCCTCCAGCGCGTCCGCCCCGCATTGGAGCATGATCGCCTGCGGCCGCAGCCGCGCGATCAGCGGCAGGATGGCGTGCTCGAGCAAATGCGCCATCTCGCTGTCGTTGAACCCCGCGCGGCACCGGCAGGTTGCGCGCCGCCCCGCCGGCCCGGTCGTCCGCCGCGCCCGGTGAACGGCCAGCGCCCGGCCTCGTGCACGCTGATGGTGAACACCCGCGCCTCGTCGTGGAAAGCGTCCTGCACCCCGTCGCCGTGATGCGCGTCGATGTCGAGATAGACGATGCGCTCCAGCCCCAGGTCGAGCCAGGTCAGCAGCCCCAGCACCGGGTCGTTCAGGTAGCAGAACCCGGCCGCCCGCCCCGCCCGTCCGTGATGCGTGCCGCCGCCCGGGCAGTGCACGATCCCGCCCGCGGCGGTCAGCCGCGCCGCCAGCATCACCCCGCCCGCCGAGGTCGCCGGCCGGCGGAAGATCTCCGGATACACCGGGTTGCCGTCGGCGCCGATGCGGAACCGCGCCCGGTCCTCCGCCGACACGTCCTGCGCCGCCTCGGCGCGCTTCAGGGCGGCGATGTAATCCCGGTCATGGAACCGCGCCAGCTCGTCGTCGCTCGCCATCGGCGCGGTCGAGAAAAGCGTCGTCCGGCAGCCACCCCATGGCCCGGCACAGATCGGTGCAGGTGGACACGCGCGGGATCGCCAGCGGATGCAGCGGGCCGTAGGTCGAGCGGCGATAGATCTCGCTGCCGACATACAGCGGACGACGATCGCGGCACGCCGGATCAGGAGCGCTGCGGCATGCCCTGCGGCACCACCGTCTGCACGATCGAGGCGTCCAGCGCCTCGTAGTCGTGGTAGCCGATGGTGGCGTACAGCTCGCTGCGGGTCTGCATCCGGTCGATCATGTGCTGCGTGCCGCCGTCGCGCCGGATCGCCGCGTACAGCTCCTCCTGCGCCTTCGCCGCCACCCGCAGCGCGCTCACCGGCCAGATCACCATGCGGTAGCCCATCGCCTCGAACTCGGCGGCGGTGAAGAACGGCGTGCGCCCGAACTCGGTCATGTTGGCCAGCAGCGGCGCCTCGCACCCGGCGGGCGAATTCGCGGAACATCTCCGCACTGGTCAGCGCCTCGGGAAAGATCGCGTCGGCCCCCGCCTGCAGATACAGCTCTCGCCCGCGCCACCGCCCCGTCCATGCCCTCGCTGGCCGCCGCGTCGGTGCGCGCGATCAGATAGAGGTGCCGCCGCGCCTGCGCCGCCGCCGCGACCTTGGCCGCCATGTCGTGCGCGTCGGCCAGCCGCTTGTCGTTCAGATGGCCGCATTTCTTCGGCAGCAGCTGGTCCTCGATATGCACCGCGCCGGCCCCGGCCTCCTCGAAGCTGCGCACCATGTGCATCACGTTCAGCGCCTCGCCGTAGCCGGTGTCGCCGTCCACCAGCACCGGCAGCGCCGCCGCGCGCACCACCTGGCGGATGAAGAAGCACACCTCGTCCACCGTGATCACCCCGAGATCGGGCAGCCCCATGCGACGCGGTCATGGCCGCCCCGGACAGGTACAGCGCCTCGAACCCGGCCGCCCGGGCCTGCAGCGCCGCCATGCCGTTATGCGCCCCCGGCAGTTGCAGGATGCCCGCCCGCTCCAGCAGGGCGCGGAAGCGCTGCCCGGCCGGCGCGTCGGGCAGGTCGCGGGCGATCAGGTAGGGCATGGGCGGCTCCCGGCTGGCGCCCGGCCGGCTTAGCCCATCCGGCGCCGCCGCGGAAGCACGGCCCCCGACCGCGGAACCGCCGCCCGCCGGCGGCATTACAGCTGCGTCCTGCCGGCATTGCGGGTCGGTTGCGCACCCCCCACCCGGCCGGTAACGTCCGGCGCTCGCAACGGAGAACGGGTCTCGATGGACATGACAGGCGAGCGGCGCATCCCCGCGCCGCGCCAGAAAGTATGGGACGCGTTGAACGACCCGCGCGGTGCTGCAGGCCTCCATCCCGGGCTGCGAGAGCCTGGAGAAGCTGTCCGACACCGAGTTCCGGCCGACCGCCGCGGTCAAGATCGGCCCGATCGCCGCCCGCTTCAACGGCCGCGTGCAGCTCGCCGACCTCGACCCGCCGAACGGCTACACGATCAGCGGCGAGGGCCAGGGCGGCGTCGCCGGCTTCGCCAAGGGCGGCGCCGAGGTGCACCTCGCCGACGACGCCGACTTCACCGTGCTCGCTACGAGGTCCAGGCCCAGGTCGGCGGCAAGATCGCCCAGCTCGGCGCCCGGCTGATCGACGCCTCGGCCAAATCGATGGCCGACCAGTTCTTCAACCGCTTCGTGGCCGAGGTCGCCGCCGCCCGTCGAGAGCCGGGGCGGATGGGCCCGCCGCGGCCATCGCGGCCATGCACCCAGCCGGGCCTCGGCCAGCCGCCCGGCTCCCCCGCCCGGGTCAGCATGCTCGCCATGCTGCCGCGCGAGCCGCTGGGCCTGCCCATGGTCGCCTGGATCGGCGGCGTGATCTGCTTCTGCATCCTCATCCTGATCTTCTGGCCTATTTCTGATGGCCGCCCCCGTCGGCTACCCCTGCCACGGTCGCCGAGACCACGGCGCTGCTCGAGCGGGGCGGCTACGTCGCCGACCGCGAGCTCGCCACCACCGTCCACCTGGCGCTCGTCCATGCGCCGGCCGCTGTTCCTGGAAGGCGAGCCGGGCACCGGCAAGACCGAGATCGCCAAGGTGCTGGCCGCCGGCCTCGGCCGGCGGCTGGTGCGGCTGCAATGCTATGACGGCATCGACCTCTCCGCCGCCGCCTATGAGTGGGACCACGCCCGCCAGCTCATGGCCATCCGCCTCGCCGAGGCCGCCGGCGAGACCGACCGCGAGCTGCTCGCCGGCGACATCTACACCCGCGAGTTCCTGCAGGAGCGCCCGCTGCTCTCGGCCATCGACCCCGTCGCTGCCGCCCGCCGTGCTGCTGATCGACGAGCTCGACCGCGCCGACGAGCCGTTCGAGGCCTTCCTGCTCGAGGTGCTGGCCGATTTCCAGATCTCGGTCCCGGAATACGGCACGATCCGCGCCGACGACCCCGCCGCCGGTGGTGATCACCTCCAACCGCACCCGCGAGGTGCACGACGCCATCCGCCGCCGCTGCCTCTATCACTGGGTGGACTACCCGGACGCCGCGCGCGAGCGCGCCATCCTGGCCCGCAAGGCGCCCGAGGTGCCGCCGCGCCTGTCCGCCCAGGTGGTCGCCTTCGTGCAGCGCCTGCGCGGCGCCGACCTGTTCAAGCTGCCCGGCGTCGCCGAGACGATCGACTGGGCGAACGCGCTGACCTATCTCGACCAGCACGAGCTGGCCCCCGGCGCGGTCGACGAGACGCTGGGCGTTCTGCTGAAATATCAGGACGATATCGCCAAGATCCGCGGCGCCGAGGCGGCCCGGCTGGTGACCGAAGCGCAGGCGCAGGAAGCCGCCGACGCTGCGTGAGCATGACGCCAGCCGGCCGCCGGGCGCCTCGCCGCCAACGTCATGCATTTCGCCCGCCTGCTGCGCCGCGCCGGGCTGCCGGTCGGGCCGGCCGAGATGCTGGCCGCCCAGGAGGCGCTGACCTGGATCGACATCGGCGACCGCACCCAGGTGCGGACCGCGCTGCGCACCGCCATGATCCACCGCCACGAGCACCGCGGACGTGTTCGACCAGGCCTTCGCGCTGTTCTGGCGCGACCCCGACGCCGCCCGCCAGGCCGCCGCCATGGCGCTGATGCAGGCGCAGAAGGAACCCGCCGTCGCGGCACCAGGCCCGGCAGCCGCCGCGTCGCCGAGGCCTTCGCCTCGCCGCGCGACCGCCCGCACCGGGTCGAGGACCAGCCGCCGCGGATCGACGCGGCGCTCACCGTCAGCGACCAGGAACGCCTGCAGACCATGGATTTCGAAGCCATGAGCGCCGCCGAGATCGGCGCCGCCAAGGCCGAGATCCGCCGCCTGGTGCTGCCGCTCGACGCCCGCCGCACCCGCCGCCTGCGCCCCGACCCGACCGGCGCCGTCACCGATCTGCGCGCGCACCTTGCGCGCCAGCCTGCGCCACGGCGGCGAGATCCTGCAGCATCGCCCGGCGCCGCCGCGTGGTGCGCCCGCCGCCGCTGGTCGTGCTCTGCGACATCTCCGGATCGATGGCCCGCTACGCGCAGATCTTGCTGCATTTCCTGCATGCCGTCGCCAATGACCGCGAGCGCGTGCACGTCTTCCTGTTCGGCACCCGGCTGACCAACATCACCCGCCAGCTGCGCCACCGCGACCCGGAGGTGGCGTTCCAGCTGGTCGCCCACGTGGTGCCCGACTGGTCCGGCGGCACCCGCATCGGCGAGTCGCTGGCCGAGTTCAACCGCCGCTGGGCGCAGCGCGTGCTGGGCCAGGGCGCGGTCGTGCTGCTGGTCACCGACGGGCTGGACCGCCCGCGCGAGCCGGCGCAGCGCGGGCCTGGCCGAGAACATGGACCGGCTGCACCGCTCCTGCCGCCGGCTGATCTGGCTCAATCCGCTGTTGCGCTGGGACGGCTTCGAGCCAAGATCCCAGGGCATCCGCGCGATGCTGCCGCACGTGGACGAGTTCCGCCCGGTGCACAACCTGGCCAGCCTGCGCGCGCTGGTCGACCTGCTCTCGCGCCCCGCGCCGCGCGCGCGGCGCCGGGAGCGCTCTGGAGGAAGGCCGCATGACCCCGCAACCCGAAGCCGAGGACGTGCTGTCGGTCGCCGCGCAGTGGCGCGCCGCCGGCGAGCAGGTCGCGCTCGCCACCGTCACCGAGACCTGGGGCAGCTCGCCCCGCCCGGCCGGCAGCCAGATGGCGGTGACCGCGAGCGGCCGCATGGCCGGCTCGGTCAGCGGCGGCTGCATCGAGGGCGCGGTCGCCGACGCCGCCATGGCCAACCATCCGCACCGGCACGCCGCAGCTGCTGGATTTCGGCGTCAGCAACGAGCGCGCCTGGGAAGTCGGCCTCGCCTGCGGCGGCAAGGTGAAGGTGTTCGTGGAGAAGCTGACGTGACGCCCGACCTGCTCGCCGCGCTGGCCGCAGGCGCGCGCGGCCAAGCGGCCGGTCGTGCTGGCGACGCGCCTGCCCTCGCGGCGAGCAGATCCTGCTGCCCGACCCCGCTGCCGCCGCCCGCGCTGGACGCAGCGGCCGCAGCGCGCGCTGGCCGACGACCGCAGCGGCACCGTCAGCGTCGGCGGGGACGACTGGTTCCTGCACGTCCACAACCCGCCGCTGCGCCTGGTCGTGGTCGGCGCGGTGCATATCGCCCAGGCGCTGGTGCCGCTGGCCGCGCAGCTCGGCTTCGGCGTCGTGGTGGTCGACCCGCGCCGCGCCTTCGCCAGCCGAGGAGCGCTTCCCCAACGTCACCATCTCCACCGACTGGCCGGACGAGGCGATGGACGCGCTGCGCCCGGACAGCGCGCACCGCCGTGGTCACCCTCACCCACGACCCGAAGCTCGACGACCCGGCGCTCGACCGGGCGCTGAAGTCGCCGGCCTTCTATATCGGCGCGCTGGGCTCGCGGAAAACCCACGCGGCGCGGCTGGCGCGGCTGCGCGAGCTCGGCCACGGCGAGGCGGCGCTGGCCCGCATCCGCGGCCCGGTCGGGCCTCGACATCGAGGCGGTGACCGCGCCGGAGATCGCGCTCTCCATCCTGGCCGAGATCGTCGCGGTCCGCCGCGGCGCCGCGCTCGCCCGCAAGCCGGTCCGGGAAGCCGCGGCTTGATCTTCGGCACGCTTCGCGCTCGACGAGGCCGAGGGCGCCATCCTGGCGCACACCCAGCGCCTGGCCGACCGGGTGCTGCGCAAGGGCTCCGTGCTCGACGCCGCCGGCGATCGCCGCGCTGCGCGAGGCCGGCCACGGCGAGGTGATCGCCGCCCGGCTGGAGCCCGGCGACGTGGGCGAGAACCAGGCCGCCGAACGGCTGGCCGAGGCGCTCGCCGCCCCGCTGGTCCGGCGCAGCCGCGCCGCCACCGGCCGGGTCAACCTGGCCGCCGAAACGCCGGGCCTGCTGCGCGTCGACGCCGCCCGGATCGACCGGCTGAACGCGGTGCACGAGGCGCTCACCGTCGGCACCCTGCCCGACCACACCCCGGTCGCCGCGCGCGACATGGTGGCGACCATCAAGGTCATCCCGTTCGCGGTGCCCGGCGCCGTGCTCGCCGAGGTCGAGGCGCTGGCGCGCAGGCGCCGCCCGCGCTTCGCGCTGCACCCGTTCCGCCCGCTGCGCGCCGGCCTGGTGCTGACCGAGCTGCCCGGCCTGAAGGACAGCGTCGCCGAGAACACCATCGCCGCCACCGAGGCGCGGGTCGCCGGCCTGACCGGCACGCCTGCTGCCGCCGCTGCGCTGCCCGCACGCCGAAGTCGCCGATCGCCGAGGCGGTGCGCGCGCTGCTCGCCCAGGGCGCCGAGATCGTGCATGGTGGCCGGCGCCTCGGCGGTGGTCGATCGGCGCGACGTGGGCCCGGCCGGCATCGTGCGGGCCGGCGGCGAGATCCGCCATTTCGGCATGCCGGTCGATCCCGGCAACCTGATCTGCATCGGCCGCATCGGCGACCGCCCGGCGCTGGTGCTGCCCGGCTGTGCCGGCAGCCCGCGCGCCAACGGCATCGATTTCGTGCTGCAGCGCCTCTATGCCGGCCTGGACGTCGGCCCGGCGGAGGTGATGCGCATGGGCGTCGGCGGCCTGCTCAAGGACGTCGCCCAGCGCCCGCTGCCGCGCGCCAAGGCCACCGCCGCGCCGGCCGCCCGCGCCGCAGCCGCGCCCGACCATCGCCGCCGTGGTGCTGGCCGCCGGCCAGTCCAGCCGCATGGCGCCGCACAACAAGCTGCTGCTGCCCGACCGCGGCGGCAAGCCGATGATCGCCCGCGTGGTGGACAACGTGCTGTCCAGCGCCGCCCGCCCCGTGCTGGTGGTCGTCGGCCACCGCGCGGACGCCATCCGCGCAGGCCCTGGGCGGCCGGCCGGTGCGCTTCGTCGAGGCCGCCGACTACGCCGCCGGCCTGTCCGCCAGCCTGAAGGCCGGCATCGCCGCGGTGCCGCGAGGAGGCCGCCGCGGCGATCGTCTGCCTCGGCGACATGCCGCTGGTCACCGGCCGGATGATCGACCGGCTGATCGCCGCCTACGACCCGGACGAGGGCCGGCTGATCGTGCTGCCCACGCATCAGGGCAAGCCGGGCAACCCGATCCTGTGGGACCGCCGCTTCTTCCCCGAGATCCTGGCGCTCACCGGCGATGTCGGGGCGCGCTTCCTGCTCGGCGCGGCACATGGAGGCGGTCGCCGAGGTCGAGATCGACGACCGACGCGGTGCTGCGCGATTTCGACACGGTGGAGAGCCTGGCCGACCTGCCGGAGCGGTTGCGGCCTGAGATTGTGCAGTAAGGCCAGGGGCTCTGCCCCTGGACCCCGCTAAGGGCGGAGCCCTTAGAACCCCTTACTTAAGGATGAGGTCCAGGGGCTCGGCCCCTGGCGGGGTCCGGGGCAGAGCCCCGGCCTTCCTTTACAGTGCCGCCGCCACCCACTGTCCCCAAGCCAGCACCTCCCGATCCTCGCCGTGCCGCCCCACGATCTGGATCCCCAGCGGCAATCCCGTCGGCCCCGTCCCCGCCGGCACCGTGACGCAAGGCACGTGCAGGCTGCTCCAGATGTAATTGAACGCCGGATCCCCGGTCCATCCGAGCCCCTCCGGCGCCTCGCCCGGCGCGGCCGGCGTGACCAGGACATCCAGCCCGTCCATCGCCGCCGGAAACGCCGCCTGCAGCCGCACGAACGTCGGCGCGCGCCTCGGCCAGCGCCTCCGCCGGCTGCGCCAGCCCCCATTCCAGCCGCTCGCGCAGCACGTCGCTGATCCGGTCCCGTGCGGTGCTCATCTCCCAGCCCAGCGACCGCGCGCTCTCGACGTGCATGACCAGCGGCTGCGCCTCTCCAGCGCCCCGAACGCGACCGGCAATTCGCGCTCCTCCACCTGCGCCCCGGCCCGGCCCAGCCGCTCGGCCATGCCCGCGAGCAGCGCCTGCGTCTCCGGCGCCGCCGCCCCCCAGGCCGGCGAGCGGCAGATGCCGATGCGCGGCGCCGCTCCGGGCCTGGCCTCGGGATCGCCGAGATCGGTGCCGGACACCGCGCCGGCGAACAACGCGCAGTCGGCCACGCTGCGGGCCATCACGCCCACGGTGTCCAGGCTGTCGGCCATCAGCTTCAGGCCGGCGCGGTTGATCAGCCCGAAGCTCGGCTTGTAGCCGACCACGCCGCAGAACGCCGCCGGGCGGATCACGCTGCCGGCGGTCTGGGTGCCGAAGGCCAGCGGAAAGAAGCCCGCCGCCACGCCGGCCGCCGACCCGCTGCTCGATCCGCCGGGCGTGTGGCGCAGATTGTGCGGATGGGCGGTCGGCCCGGGATGGCGGTTGGCGAACTCGGTGGTGACCGTCTTGCCGATCACCACGCCGCCCGCCGCGCGCGCCCAGGCCACCGCCGCGGCATCGGCGCGCGGCCGATGGTCGCGCCAGATCGGCGAATTGTATTCGCTCGGCATATCAGCGGTATCCAGCACGTCCTTCACCCCGATCGGCAGCCCGTGCAGCGGGCCCGCCGGGCCGCGCGTCGCTGCCGCCCGTGCCGCGGCGGCATCGAAATGGGCGAAGGCGCGGATCTCGCCCTCGCGCGCGGCGATCCGGTCGAGACAGGCCTCCATGAGGTCCACGGCGGTCAGCCGCCCGGCGCGCAGCCGGCGTGCGGCCTCGGTGGCGGTCAGGGGCGCGGGATCGGGCATGGTTAAAATCTCCCGGGTGTGGCCCCCGGAGGCTGGCGCAGCCGGCAGCTCGGGTCCACCTTTGTTGTATGAACGCGCCGGAACACGCCCGACCGCTGCCGCGGCCCGTCGAGATCGGCGCCGGCGCGGACGGGACCCTCACCTACCTGGTCGACCTGGCCCCGGAGGCGCTGCCCCCGGTGCGCGGCCGCGACCTGGCCCGCGCCTGGGAGGCTGCCCGCACCGCCGCGCGGTCCCGCGCCTGGGGCGCCGCGCGCGGCTTCCGCTTCCGCCGCGCCGATGGCTCCTACACCGACTTCGCGCTGGCCGACCGCGACGCCCGCTGTTGGGCCGGCGCCGTCGACACCGCCATCGGCATGCAGACCAGCTACGGCCTGTCGCTGTGCCTGCGCCTGCTGGCGCTGATCGACCTGCTGGCCCGCGCCCGCTGGGCCGCCGGCCTGTTCGAACTGGCGCCCGACGGCGCCGGACTGCACCCCGCCCTGGTGCGGGCGGCCGCCACGGCGCCGCTCACCGCCGAGGCACGTTTCGATGAAACCGGCTTCCGCGCCCGGCTGGGCCAGTTGTTCGTCCCCGCGCGGACCCTTTCAGGAGCCTCCGCATGATCCCGCCGCCCGACCCTGAGCACCGCCCTGGCCCCCATGCTCGCCGCCCTGATGGCGGCCTCCTGCACCCCCGCCCCGCCACCCACCGCAGGCCAGTGCCGCCGCGGCCACGGAATGCCGCCAGCGCGCCGACCAGATCTTTACCGAGCAGAACCGCGGCGAGGTCTACCGCAACGACAACTACGATACCAGCACGCGCGACGCGCCGTTCAGCACCAACGGGCTGATCGGCGTCACCACCAACCGGCCTGCCGCAGCGCTACGGCCGCGACAACGACCTGGACAATTGCCTGCGGACCAGCAACGGGACCACCCGGCGCCGACGAGCCGCAACCTGCACACCGCGGCGCCGAACACCCCCTAGAAACCGTCCAGTGCCGAGGCGCGCTCGACTGCCGCTCTCAACGTCTTGAGCCATCCGCTGGTGGACTCACGGCCTCGGCCCTCAGACAGCCGCGTCATCGCTGCGCAACATGACCGCAACTCGAAGAGCGCGGGCCATGAGCAAGATCATCCGGACCGAACCCAACAACATCCTCGCCAAGGCGGTCGAGTTCCACGGCTTCGTCTACCTCCAGGGCGCCACCGCGCAAGGACCTCGGCGCAGGACATCCGGGCCAGACCCGGGACGTGCTGGCGCAGATCGACGCCGCTCCTGGAAACCCACGGCACCGACAACACCCGCCTGCTGCAGGCGCTGATCTGGCTGAAGGACATCCGCGACCGCGAGGCCATGAACGGGATCTGGACCGCCTGGCTGCCCTCCGGTGCGGCGCCCGGCCGGGCCTGCGTGCAATCCAACATGGCCGACCCCCGCGTGCTGGTCGAAATCATGATCACCGCCTGCAAATAGACAGTTCCTCCCGGCCGAATCGTTACGCTTTCAGGATTGACACGCACCCGTTGCTAACCTGCCACGCACTCGGCAAAATCGTGCCCGACCCCGCGTAAGCAGGGCTTGCATTAGGACTAGAATTCCCCGTTTCTGCCGGTTGTCCACAGGGCTTTTCCGGCAAATCGTGCCCCCGACCGGCCGTCCCCCGCATTACCGGGTTGTCACCACTGCGTGCGTGTTGCTACCGGCGGATCGTCTCGCGGCGATGGCAGGGGGAAACGGCAATGCTGGCTTGGGGAACCGGCGGCAGGGTGATTGTCACTCGGATCGCAGAAGAACTGTTTCCCGCCTCTAACTTTGACGGACGCTCGCTAACTTCATTCAATGATTTGAGGGAGCCTTAGAGGTTAAAAGCCATTCCGTCTGCGCCATTCGGCCCGCAACTCGCCCATCAAGACGATGATGTTGTCCCGAACATGAAAAATACGTTGATAAAGGTCAGCAAACTGTCCGGCATTCAGCACGCCGTCGCGATCCATTTGTGTCGCCGCTTCGATCGCGGTCGTAACGGCCAGCAACGCGCGTTTCAGATAGGCGATGGTCATGCCGATTTCCTCTGATTCCTGATCGCTCAACGCGGCGGCCAGCTTTGCGCTGGCGACGGCGACATGCGATGCCAATTTTACCCCTAGCGGATTTGAGGCGGCACTGGGCATTTCGTCAAACAGCTGATCGATCCACACCGTCAAGGAAAAGGCGTTCTGATAGAGCGGATGCGACTCAAATGATTCTCCGCTTTCCCCCGACTCATCCGCCTCTTCTTCCGCTGCCTCGTACTCTGCTTCTTCGACTTCTTCGCCGGACTGATCGAGCAGGTGCGGCCATCCCATTTCCTTGGCGATGATCTGGTCGCGATTCGGATCATCGATATACTTTTCAAAGAGCTCCATGTAGCGCTCCGTCTTGTGATCCTGCTGCTGAAGAAACCGTTCCCAGTCGTACTCGTCCCAGGCCCGCTCGGGTTCCTCGAAGTAATCAGCCATACGGGCTTCCTTTATCGCAGGTTCGAAAGGCCTGCAAAGCTTTTGTCTCCCATCGTTTGCCGCCGGAGCTGACCACAAGCGGCGGCAATATCATGGCCTTTTTCCAACCGAATCGTGGCCTTGATTTTCCGGGCGCGCAGCACTTGCAAAAAGGCGCGCTGCCGCGCGAGTGAAGGGCGCTCCCAAACCAGGCCATCGACGTGATTGTATGGGATCAGATTGACCTTAGCCTCGGTTTCCTGAGCCAAGCCGGCTAAGGCCACCGCCTGGTCGAACTGATCGTTCACCCCGTTGATCAAGATGTATTCGAAGGTGATCCGTTGCTGCTTCTTCGCCCGGTAGAACGCACATGCCTCCAGTAAGGCGGCAATGTTATATTTGCGGTTAATCGGCATAATCTTCTCCCGCACTTCGTCAGTCGCACCGTGCAGAGAGATCGCAAGCCGCACCTGCAGCGGCTGTGCTGCGAGATCGCGAATCCGCGGGACCAAGCCGCTGGTGGAAATCGTGATGTGGCGAGCGCCAATCCCTACACCCCAGGGGGCGTTAATGATCTCCATCGCGCGGAGCAGGTTCGCGAAGTTTGCCAGCGGCTCGCCCATCCCCATGAAGACAAGGTTGTTGACCTTTTCTTCGCTGATCGCTTCGACCTGCAGAATCTGTTCGACAATCTCATCCGCGGAAAGATTCCTGGTCCACCCGGCCAGACCGCTGGCGCAGAACTTGCACCCGTATGCACAACCCACCTGGGTAGAGAGACAAAGGGTCCGGCGATCAGTTGTTGACCCGTAAAGCGCCGGACTGGCAGGGATGAGGACTGTTTCAACGAAATTACCGTCCGCCAGGGCGAAGAGAAATTTCTGGGTAGTGTCGGCCGACCCAAGCCGGCGCACACAGCGCAAGCTGGCGCTCAGATAGTCTGTTTCCAGATTCTTCCGCAGATCCGCCGGAAGATCGGTCATGAGCGCAAAATCGTTGCGGCGCTTCCGATAAAGCCAGGTGAGCAATTGTTCGGCCCGATAGTCCGGCGCATTGCGCAGGCGGAACCAGGAGCGCAATTCCGGTAACGTCTGGCTGTGGATCGGCTTCCGTTGGCTCATCGGCTTCGTCTCGCGTCTCGCGTCTGGGCTAAAAAATCGCATGCCCTCGCTGAGAAAGCGAGCGGGACACTGGCACCGACATCCCCCCTTGACGCCATCGTCCGCACAATGAACTCTTGCGCCGGACCATCAATGAAGTGTCACCAAATCTTTGCCCAATGCTCACCCGCCTTCGTTGACCAACTTTTGTCGCGGGTTCTTGAGCAGGAAAAACCTGTTTACAAGGCGGCGATGCAAAACCTGGCTGCCCGGCTGAAACTTCGGCCCATCTATCTCGAACGCAAACCGAAGACGGAGCGCCATCGCTGGCTGCAGCAGGCGCTCTCCCGAAAATCTTCCGACGATGTAGCGACCCAGCTTCTGCAGATCTGGCTGCTCGGTTCCCAACGCGATCTAATTTGTGATTTTCTTGATGGTTTGAAAATACCGCATGACGGCAAGGGCGTAGTCGAGACGCTCCCGCCGGCACCTTCCAGAGAGGAACTGCATGCGACGATCGATCGGCTTTTGGCTAAATATCCGAGGGAGGCCGTAAGTGTTTATTTACATGCTTTCCAAGCGATGGATGAAGACGCCTGGCCTACGCTGGATGAAGTGTTGGCCTCCGAACCGAGACTTTTGTTGGGTAATGGCCGATGACCAATGAATAATGACTAATGGCTAATGACCAATGACCAATTGCCGATGACCAATTTTCATCGGCCATCGTCATCGGTCATCGGCCTGCGTCCGTCGTTTCTTACGGACTTGCAGATTGAGCACTTCAACCAGCGTGGCGAACGCCATCGCAAAATAAATATAGGCCCGATCGATGTGCTGGCCTAAACCGTCCGCGCACAGGACTACGCCAATTAAGATCAGGAAGGCAAGCGCGAGCATTCGAATCGTCGGATGCCGGTTAATCACTCTGCTGATGAGACCGGCGGCAAAAATCATCACGATCATCGCGAGGATAATCGCCAGGATCATGATCTCCAGGTGCTGCGCCAAGCCGACGGCCGTAATCACCGAATCAAGCGAAAAGACGATATCGAGAAGAACAATTTGCAGAACCACAAAACCGAACAGCGCGCCGCTCCTCGACCGGATCGTCGGCGGTTCGCCTTCCAAATTATTATGGATTTCGTGAGTACCTTTGGCCAACAGAAATAGGCCTCCGGCGAGAAGCACAAGATCGCGAGCCGAGAAAGAACGGCCCAGCAAGGAAAAGACCGGGGCTGTGAGGTGTGTTAACCAACTGATGAAAAGCAGCAAGAGAATGCGGGTGAAAAGCGCCAGGGACAAACCAACCAGACGTGCTCTCTCTCGCTGCATTTCCGGAAGCCTCTCCGCAACCAGCGAGATAACGATGATGTTATCGACCCCGAGGATGATTTCCAGAAAAGTGAGCGTAGCGAGACTGACCCAGGCGTCGGGTAGTAAGACCCAGTGAAACAAATCCATTGCGAGCGAACCGCGTTGACTTCGAACAACTCCACTCGGAAGTCAATCAGTGATGCTTTCCGCAAACACTGGCACTGACACTGGCACTCTGCATCTCGAGCAGCGCATCGATCGCTTCCTCACCCAAACGCGATCGGAGGATTTTGCGACGCTGGCTCTTGAAATCTTTGCTTTCCAAAGACAACTCAACCGGCCCTACGCCCGCTACTGCGAATTTCTGAACGCTCAACCGGCCTCGTGGCGCGAGGTGCCGGCGGTTCCTCAAGAAGCGTTCAAACGATCCCAGCTAACCGTGTTGGAAGATGTCCGCTACGAGTTTCGCACCAGCGGTACCACCGGCGAGGGTTATGGCCGCCATTTCCTGCCATCGCTTCATTTGTATCAGAAAGCTGTTCTCTGCGGTTGGGATTTCGCGAAAATTCCTCAAGGTAATTTTTTCTTTCTGATGCAATCCCCCCAATCCGCTCCGTTCTCATCCCTGTCTCGGATGGGGGCGTTTCTCAGTGACAACCGGGAGAGCGCCTTTTACATCGATACGGCGGCGAAACTCGATGCGAAACAACTTCGAGATGATCTTTCCGCCCGATCAGAACCTACCATCGTTTTTGGAACAGCTCTCGCCTTTGTGAATCTCCTCGAGGATTCGGGTTGGCAAGTTCGCCTTCCCGAAGGAAGCGCACTGGTCGAGACCGGTGGATTCAAAGGCTCCGGGCGCGAGATCGCCAAAACGAGTCTTTACCGAGAATTATCCGACCGATTCGCGATATCGCTGAACTCGATCTGGAATGAGTATGGAATGACTGAACTCAGTTCTCAGTTTTACGCTCGCGGAACGGGTCAGGCCCATCGCGCGCCGCCCTGGGTTCGATTCCTCGTGATCGATCCGCGCACTGGGCAAGAGGCCCCGCGTGGACAGGTTGGCCTGCTCCGAATCTATGACTTGGCCAATCTGTGGTCGGTGCTCGGAGTACAAACCCAGGATCTTGCCATCGCCGAAAACGAGCAAAGCTTTCTCCTGCTGGGGCGTGATCCGACGGCTCTTCCCCGGGGCTGTTCCCGAGCGGTTGACGAATTGATCGCGCTGGCACGATGAGCTTGTCCGAACGGGTAAAAAGTGTCGTAGCGGCGAGCTCGCGTTTCCCGTGGCTGCATGCGGTCACGGAAAAAGCCGTCTGGGATTGGCTGGCGCTCGAACTCGGCCCCGGGTGGTCACCCGAAAACTCCGTTCCTTATGGCTCATCCGAGCTGCGCTCCGTGCCCTGCTCACCCATCTATCACATCGTCAGCAGCAACACACCGCACGCCGCGATCCAGACCCTCACGCGAGGGATTGTGCTCGGCGCAGCCAATCGCCTGAAAACTCCCTCCTCCGGAATACCGGAGCTCGAAGCCTTCATTGAAGGATTAGCAGAGGCCGATCGACCAGAGCGCAGCGCCGAGTTCGTCCCTGAGTGGTTCTCCGGCTCTGCTGCAATTGTCGTCTTCGGAACAGACGAGACGATCCGAGAGTTTTCCCGGCGGGTTGACCCGTGGCAGCGATTTCTGCCGCACGGGCAGAAGGTTAGCTTATCCCTGCTATCGGGGGATTACGATCGCACAGCCGTGCACCAGGTGGCCCAGGACATCTGTGCATTCGATCAGCTCGGTTGTTTGTCACCGCAGTTATGCTTCGTCCAGTTCCAGCCGCGCCGATTTTGTGAAATGTTGGCGCAGGAACTCGACAGCCTGGCCGCCGGCTCGATCGATTTTCCTGCCGCAACGGCGCTGCGCTCTTTCCGCGATGAGTGGGGATTTGTGGCGTCTCAAGATGCCGCGGTGGGTTTGTGGGCAAGCCAGGATTCCCTCCGGTGGACAATCCTTCTTGACCCCGCCCAGAGCGTTCCAGGCAACCCTCTCTACCGCACGATGATTGTGAAACCGTGGAACACCATCGGCGCCCTCGAATCGCTGCGCCGCTTCATCAGCACGATCAGTGTGTTTCCGTTCACCTCGCAAAACATCGAATTGGCTGTCCGGTTAGGAGCGCAAAGGATTTGTCTTCCCGGCGCAATGCAAAACCCGCCCTTGACCTGGCACCACGACGGCTGGCCGGCGCTTGGGTCGCTCTTGCGCTACGTGGATATAGAAGAAAGCGGGAGCGGGTTCAGCGGATCCCTCCGCTGAACCCGCTCCCGCTTCTCCCCTCGCCTTCTCAGTACCGGTAATAATCCGGCTTGAACGGGCCGTCGACCGGAACGCCGATATACTCGGCCTGGTGAGGATTGAGTTTGGTCAGCTTCACTCCGATCTTCTCCAGATGCAGACGAGCGACCTCTTCATCGAGCCGCTTGGGAAGAATATAAACCTTGTTCTCGTAAGCATTCCGGTTTTCCCAAAGGTCGAGTTGGGCCAACACCTGGTTGGAAAACGAATTGCTCATCACAAAGGAAGGATGCCCGGTCGCGCATCCCAGATTCACCAGGCGTCCCTCCGCGAGAAGAAAAATCTCGTGACCATCCGCGAAACGATATCGATCGACCTGCGGTTTGATGTTTGTCCAGGTGATCCCCCGGACTTCCTTGAGCCGGTCGACCTGCACCTCGTTGTCGAAATGGCCGATATTGCAGACCACCGCTTGATCTTTCATCTTCGCCATGTGCTCGACGGTGATGACATCACAGTTGCCAGTCGTCGTGACATAGATATCGCCGCGGCCAAGGGTATCCTCGACGGTGGTTACCTCGAACCCCTCCATCGCCGCTTGCAGCGCGTTGATCGGATCGATCTCCGTGACAATGACCCGAGCGCCCTGTCCACGTAACGATTGGGCGCAACCTTTGCCAACGTCGCCATAACCGCAGATCACCGCTACCTTTCCGGAAATCATCACGTCAAGCGCGCGATTGATTCCGTCGACCAAGGAGTGCCGGCAGCCGTACAAATTATCGAACTTCGATTTCGTGACCGAATCGTTCACATTAAACGCCGGTACCAACAGCTTACCAGTCTGCTGCAGCCGATAGAGCCGATGTACTCCGGTGGTTGTCTCCTCCGAAACACCTCGCCATTCTTTGACCAACTCATGCCAGCGGTAAGGATTCTCTGAATGAATTTCCTTGAGCAGATTCTTGATGATCTGTTCTTCCGGACCATGCGACGGCGAATTGATCCAGTCGCTCCCTTCCTCCAGCTCGTACCCTTTGTGAATCAAGAGCGTCACGTCGCCCCCGTCGTCAACCACCAACTGCGGTCCCTTGCCCTCCGGATGGGAGATCGCCTGGTTCGTACACCACCAGTATTCCTCGAGCGATTCCCCTTTCCAGGCAAAGACCGGTACGCCCGCCGCGGCAATTGCCGCCGCCGCATGATCCTGGGTCGAGAAGATATTGCAACTCGCCCAACGCACCGATGCTCCCAGGTCCCGCAGCGTCTCAATGAGAACCGCGGTTTGGATCGTCATGTGGAGAGACCCGGTGATGCGCACTCCAGCCAACGGCTTTTTGCTGGCGTGTTTTTGCCGGATAGCCATCAAGCCGGGCATCTCTTTTTCGGCAATGCCAATTTCTTTGCGGCCAAACTCGTCCAGTCCTGGATCGGCGACCTTGAACTCAGATGGGGTTTCGGAAAGTACGTTGCTCATAATATTCGATTCACGAAATGAACTTGCGGAGCGCGTCCGCTTTGTCGGTTTTCTCCCAGGTCAATGCGTCGAGATCGTCTTCCCGTCCGAAATGGCCGTAGTTGGTTGTCTTTGAGTAGATTGGTCTCAGCAGATTCAACTGCTTGATGATCGTGGCCGGCTTGAAGCTGAAGATCTCTCTGATCGCGTCTTCGATCCTGACCTCATCGACGGTCGATGTCCCGAAGGTACTGACGCTGAGACTGACCGGATCGGGATAACCGATCGCGTAAGCAAATTGCACCTCGCACCGTTCGGCTAATCCGGCAGCAACCACATTTTTCGCGACGTAGCGACCCATGTAAGCAGCCGATCGATCTACTTTGGAAGGATCTTTGCCCGAAAATGCGCCGCCCCCGTGCCGGCCCATGCCCCCGTAGGTGTCAACGATGATCTTGCGTCCAGTGAGCCCAGAATCGCCTTCCGGTCCGCCAATCACAAAGCGGCCCGTCGGATTGATCAGATATCGGGTATGCGCGTCGATCCAGTTTTCCGGAATAACCTTTCGAATGACGCGTTCGATGATCGTCTCGCGAATCTCCTTGTGCTTGATTCCGTCCGCATGCTGAGTGGACACGACCACGGCATCCACGCGGATCGGCCGAAGTCCCTCATACTCCACCGAGACCTGCGTTTTGGCATCAGGCCGCAGCCAGGGCAATTCACCGGATTTTCGGAGAATCGCCAATTCGCGGCCTAACTGATGACTGAACTGGATTGGCGCCGGCATCAACTCGGGCGTTTCGTTGACGGCAAACCCGAACATCAATCCTTGATCACCCGCACCTTGCTCGGCGGTCTCCTTCCCCTCGGCCGCGCGAGCATCCACACCTTGGGCGATATCATGCGATTGCCGGCTTAACGCCTGCACAACGAGGCAAGTCTCCGCATGAAACAAAGAATTGTCGTAGATGTACCCGATACCCCGAATGGCGGAGCGAACCTCATCGATGTAATCGAATCGCGCATTCGTCGTGATCTCACCGGCAACGACGACCAGGTTACCTTTGACCAATGTTTCGCAAGCGACTCGGCTTTCTGGGTCCTGAGCGAGACAAGCATCGAGGATACGATCAGAGATAGTGTCGCAGACCTTGTCAGGATGCCCTTCGGTCACGGATTCGGATGAAAAGAGAGAACGGCGCGACATAGTCATAATTTTTTTTAGTGGAAAGAAGCGAACAAGTTAAGAAAGGCGGCCATTACAGGCCTGGCGTATATTGACCAATCATGATATCCTGATATATCGACGAATTTTCCATGCCGTCAACGCTGAATTCTCTCCGTCTCCTGGCCGATCCAACCCGAATCCGACTTTTGCGCTTGCTTGAGTCCGGCGAACTTTCGGTTGCAGAGATTCAGGAGGTTCTGGGCATGGGGCAGTCCCGGATTTCGACCCACTTGGCCCAACTCAAACGTGCCGGACTGGTCTCCGATCGGCGCGTCGGCAAAAACATTTATTACCGCTGGTCGGTCGCCGAATCTTTTCCGCTTGGCGAATTTAAGAATCTCGTGAGGCTCGTGATCTCTGACTTGCCCGAAGCCGCTGAGGATCAAGCGGCACTCGACCACGTCCTGGTCAAGCGGCGCGATCGGGCCAGGGAATACTTTAACAAACTGGCCGGAAAATTCGGGCGAAGCTATTGCCCTGGACGTTCCTGGCAAGGTCTCGCGCATCTTTTGCTCACCCTTGTTCCCGAGATCGATGTCGCTGATCTCGGAGCCGGTGAAGGCACTCTCTCCCAACTCCTGGCGCGTCGCGCCCGCAAAGTCATTGCCGTAGACCTGTCGGAAAAAATGGTCGAATTCGGTTCCAGTCTGGCGAAGAGCCACGGGTTCACCAACCTCGAATATCGGTTGGGCGATCTCGAGGACCCGCCGATTGCGCCGGGCACAATCGATTTGGCAATCTTCAGCCAGGCCCTGCATCATGCGAGTAATCCGGACAGAGCCGTCGGCGCGGCCGGGCGGATCCTGCGGCCCGGTGGACGGCTGGTCGTGCTCGACTTGCTCTCCCATACCTTTGAACAGGCTCGTGAACTGTATGCCGATCTGTGGCTTGGTTTCAGCGAGGTGGAACTGCTCCAGCTCCTCAGAAACAACAACTTTACCGACTGCGAAGCTCAGGTGGTGTCGCGCGAAGCGGATGCGCCGCACTTTCAGACGATCCTGGCGACGGGCGTGAAGTAATTTGCGAGTCACAAGTCACGCGTCACGCGTCACGCGTCACGGAGTGCGAGTCACGGACTGGGTGCGACTTGTCGCACGTACTCCATCAAAAAAAATCTGCTGCTCGGAAAACAGTTTGCGGGCGAGACGCGCTGCGTAATATTGTAATACCATGACCACCCTTACCTTTAAGGTGTCAGATGAAGAAGCTCGACAGATTCGTGCTCGAGCGCACCGCGAGAAGCTTTCTCTCTCGGAGTACTTGCGCCGCCGGGCACGGGCGCCCAGCGGCTATCCTTCCAAGATCCGTCGGGTCCGTTGTCCAGTGACCGGCGCCAAGATCTTCGCTGCTCCAGAGCATGAGCCTCCCCTTACCACTGAAGCCGTGAAAGATCTGCTCTCCGATTTCCCGTGAACTACCTGCTCGACGTCAATGTACTTCTCGCCTGGGGTTGGGAGGACCACGTGGACCATGGGAGAACGATTCAATGGCTTGAATCGAAAGCCGCCCATGCGACCGATCGATTTTTCACGTCGGCCCTCCCCCAACTCGGCTTTGTCCGCGTCTCGGTGCAGCGGAGCCGTGGATTAATTTCAGTTGCTGAGGCCGGCGAGACTTTGGCCGGAATGCTGTCTGCGCTGGGCAAGCGTCACGCCTTTCTGGCAGACGATCAATGGGCTATCCATTTTGAGCAATGGTGCGTTTCTGCCGGTCAAACCACCGACGCACATCTTGTCTCCCTGGCTCGAGCTCACGCTGCGGTCTTGGCGACCCTCGATACCGGGATTCCCGACGCGTTCCTAGTACCCCATTCCGCTCGCCAGAGCTCGCGATAGTCTGCTTGATTTTTCCGCCAAAGATCATTGAGGATCATCGAAGGTCGCCTCAGCGGGTTCGGCTGTTTGCCTGAAAAGAATAGTCCATGATCCGGTTTCTTCTGGCGCTCTTCTGGCTAACCGGCTCGGCGATCGCCGAAACCAATTTTTATCAATCTAGCCCTCGTTCTCCTCACCAAGAGGATGTCATCTATTTTCTGTTAACCGATCGTTTCCAGAATGGCGATCCTTCAAACGATCATGGTCTTATCGATTCCGACGATCCGTTACTGACCGGGTTCGATCCTACCCGAATGAACTTCTATCATGGAGGCGACCTTCACGGGATCACTGAAAAACTCGATTATATTCGGCATCTTGGCGCCACGGTGATCTGGATAACTCCCTTTTTGAAAAACAAAACAGTTCAGAACTACGGAGGCCTCGATAAGTCTTTTGCCGGCTATCATGGCTACTGGATTCTCGACTTCACGGACGTCGATCCCCATCTCGGCACGAAAGCAGACTTGCGGACGCTGATCGGTGAAGCCCGTCAGCGAGGGTTAGGCGTCGTCATGGATGTCGTGGTGAATCACACCGCCGACGTCATTCAGCCCGCAAACGGCTCGACCGAATATCAATACAAGTTTTCCAAACCGTACCTGGACGCTCACGGCAAACCGTTTGACGACCGCGACTATATCAATCGGCCAGACTTTCCGAAGCTTGATCCCGCCATCAGTTTTCCGGTACCTCCGTCTTTTGCTCGCGAGACAGATCGCTTCCTGAAAAAACCGGACTGGCTGAATGATGTCACGGTCTACCACAATCGCGGCAACGTGGCCGGCGCCGGAGAAAGTGCTCAATATGGGGATCTCGTCGGCCTCGATGACCTTTTCACTGAACAACTCCGTGTCGTCCAAGGAATGACCAAGATCTATGAGCGTTGGATCCAGGACTTCGATTTGCAGGGCTTCCGCCTGGATACGGTCAAGCACGTCAATAACGAGTTCTGGGATGCTTTTGTTCCGGCCATTTTGTCCAGCGCCCAGCGGGCCGGTCGAAAGAACTTCTTTATTTTCGGTGAGGTCTTTGATCCTGACCCGGCGTTCCTTTCTGAGTATGCGCATCGAACAACCGTGCCAACAGTTCTCGACTTCGGATTCCAAAGAGCCTGCGTGGGCTTTGCGACCGGCCAGGATCCTCCCGCCAAACTGGCGGAATTCTTTCGCAAAGATGATTTCTACATAACTCCGCGGACCAATGCCGGTCAGCTTTTAACGTTCACCGGGAATCATGACATTGGTCGCATCGGCCATTTCCTCCGCAGCAGTCTTCCGGATGCGAACGACAATGACATCGTCAGACGAGTTATCCTGGCGCATGCGTTGCTCATGTTCAGCCGGGGAATCCCGATCATTTACTACGGGGATGAACAGGGATTCGCTGGACAGGGCGGAGATTCCGCGGCGCGGCAGGATATGTTCGGTTCGCGCACTCCGGAGTACGCCGAGGAACGCCATCTCGGCGGCGGGACGGGTGCAGAAGAGTCTTTGAACGAGCAGCATCCGCTCTTTCGCGCGATCCAGGAGCTGATTGGCATCCGCCGAAAATATCCTGCGCTCCAGTCTGGAATACAGATCACTCGTCTGGGCGAGGCGCAGCCCGGCTTGTTTGCCTTTTCGCGCATCGATCAGCAAACCAAGCGAGAGATTCTGGTTGTTCTGAATAATGCGACAGAGCCGCGAGAGTGCCCTATCGATGTCGGATCGCCTGGCGGCAATTGGAATCAGGTCTACCCAAGGGATGGAGCAAAAGCACAGTTCGTTTCCGCTGAGGACAATCAACTGTCGGTTAGAGTTCCCGGACTTTCCGCGCTGGTACTGCAAAACTCGCAGCCTCTACGGCCACCGGAAAAAGCAATTCAGCCGCTGACGCTCGTCGTCAACCGTCGCAGCGAGATTGACGGACGGTGGGAACTGAAGGTCGAGACAGATGAGAAGCGGCCGCTCTCAGTGGCTTTCGGAGTACGCCCGAAAGGAGGAGTGGATTATCGCTGGCTCGGGACAGCTGACGCCCCGCCCTACCGGGTGTTTCCTGCCTGGGATGAAACACCCCCTGCCGCGGCGGAACTTGAGTTCAAGGTGATCGCCCGTGATCTTTTCCGCGGCGAAACGACCGCCGAAAGCACCTGGAAACGCAGCGCTCGGGGCAATCGATAGCTTCCATCGCTCACAAATCAATTGGTCTTGCCGGGCGATGCAGGCTCCAGACCTGAATCGAACCTGGATCGATATCGATGCGGCAATGCTGGCCGATCGCGGTTGGGTCCGCCAGAACACGCAATCGAGTGTCGCCCAACCGAACGGAGACCTGCCGCCTTGCACCCAAGGAAACAATCTCTTCGATCGTTCCTCCATAACGCCCGCCAGCACTCAGCCGGATGTATTCTGGTCGCACACCCCAGCCTACCCGCTCGCCCGGGACCAGCGGTGGACCTGCTACGAAAAGCCTCACACCGTTCCCGATTTCGATCTGATCTTTTTCGATGGCGGTACCGTTAGCCACGTTTTCGGCGCCGAGTAGCCGGGCTACGGTTTCGCTTGCCGGGCGGGCAAACACCTCTTCAGTCGGACCCGTTTGCCGGACCCGTCCCCGATCGAGCACCAGGATCTCGTCCGCCAGCGCCGCCGCTTCGTCCGCGTCATGGGTGACAATCACCATCGTCGCCTGAATTTCCCCCTGCAATTTACGAAACTCGTCTCGCAGTCGCCGGCGCAGCGGAGCATCCAGCGCTGAGAACGGTTCATCAAGCAGTACAATGTCGACTGGCCGGACGAGCGCCCGCACCAAAGCCACCCGCTGCTGCTGTCCAATCGACAAAGCAGTCGGTAATCTCTCTTCCAGACCGGAAAGACCAAGCCGGTCAAGCCAGTGGCGCGCCGCTCCCTCTTCCGCGCCGACTGGAAAAAGGATCTGACGCGCCACAGTCATGTGAGGAAAGAGGGCGTAATTCTGGGGTACATATCCAACGCCTCGATCTTCCGCCGGCAAGTGCCCGAGGTCTTTCTCACCGAGGCGCAGAAGGCCGGCGTCCGCCTTGTCCAGTCCGGCGATCAGCCGCAGTGTCATCGTTTTGCCAGCTCCGGAAGGGCCAAGGATCGCAAGACGCCGCGCCCGAGTTTTCCAGGCAACGTCCAGCTCAAAAGAACCAAGGCGCCGCTGAAATCCGAAATCCAGGTTCGTACCCGTTTCTGGTCTGCCTCCTTGAACGATCGTTGTTTCAGTCGCCTCACGCGTCGTGACAACCGTCGAACCGGCGGCAATCGCGGCCCGGCGTGGCGCCGGACGGACGCTCAAGTTACAAAGAGCCAGCACGGCAATTGCCGCTACCAACGCCGGAAGCAGTACAGGCATCATCGCCGGCAGACCCTGGCTGCCAAATGCGACATACATATAGACCGGCAACGAATAGGGGTGATAAGCGACCATGACCGTCGCGCCAAACTCGCCAAAAGCGCGCAACCAGGCGAGCAGCAACCCCGCGCGAATGCCAGGCCAGGCCAAAGGCAAGCTGACCTGCAGGAACGTCGCCAGCTTTCCCCGGCCCAGAGTGGCCGAGACTTCTTCGACCACCGGATCAACTGCCTCAAAGGCGAATCGAGCCGCAACGATCAGGAACGGGGCAGCGACGAAAGTCTGCGCTAGGACAATACCGGCGAAGGAGTCAGTCAGCAGACCATGGCCAAGGCGTCCCAGCGGCGAATACGGCCCGAGTAGAAAAAGCAGAAGAACACCGCTGGCGAGCGGGGGCAAGGCGAGCGGCAGCTGCACAAAAAAGCCAACGAATGCCATTCCGCGGCCCCGCAAACGCGCAAGACAATAACCGAGCGGAACGCCGCCGATCAGGATCAACGCGGCCGACACCGTTGCGCTGCTCACAGACACCGCTAGCGCCCGCCAGAGCTCAGTAGCATTGGCCGAGGTCCAGTTCGTGAGGCCAGCCTGCTGGAGCGCTGCCGCGAAAGGCGCACCTAAATAGATTACCAACAACGCTGCGAGCCAGAGCAGCGGTCCGGGCACGCGTCGCATTACGGGGAAGCGTTCACGAGGGATTGAATGGATCCAGGCACGGCTTGCGCGTCACCGCCCAGCGTCGGTTTCAGCAGTTCCAGGCCGTGCTCTTTCAGTAGGTCGCGACCCTGCGAGCCGAGGAGAAAACCAACGAACCTCTCGGCTCCCGGCGGGTTCGGCGCATTGCGCAGGATTGCCAGGGTGTAGCGGGCTTTCGGCGCGATTTCGCCTGGCAAGCTGAGCGCCGGGATCTTCGCATCCGACGTCTCGGTCGAGTAAAAGAAGCCCGCATCGAGTTGTCCGGACTGCAGACGCCCAACGAGGGTTTCCTCTGGAAGTACCTGGGCCGGGTTATCGGGCGATCCGAGGATTTGCTGCGACAGACCCGGCTTGCGATAAAATGTTTCGGCGCGCTTCAGGAGCTCTATGGTTAACGCTCCTTTGGGATCGAGCTTTGGATCGGTTCGCCCAAGCTTCAGCCCCGGCGTGGCGAGCGCCTCGTACCAAGGCTTGCTCTTCAGATCTTTGACGAACTGGCTCGCTGGATTGTAACCGATGACCAGCGGCGACTCGGCGAAGGCGATATACCAGCGCACCCAGTCGCCGTTCGTTGACCCCATCAACTCGTCGTCGACCTTCGGATTGGCGCTGATGAATACGTCGCCGCGGCGAAGCTGACTTTTTATCTCGTTGGCCAGCTTGTTTGAGCCGCCGGCAAATCCCTGAAATTTATCTCCTCCCTTTTCGAAGGCCGCACCGACACTCCGCTCCATCAAGTTCACTAAAGAGCCGGCGTAGAGCACATTGACGGGGCGATCCCCGGCCCACGCCGAAGCCGACGCAGCGAACATCGAACTAACCGCGATGATCGGACGCCAAACGTTCATAAAAAGAATTTCATCAGAATGTCTTTTACGGTGAAACGGCACTGCTTCTGGTAAACCGAAAGTAAGAAGCTGTCTCACAATTATACCTCTGAACTGCTGGTCGCGCGGCCAGTTCGGGCGGAAACCTCGTGGAGTGCGTGCGACCTGTCGCCGCTTTGCGACCGCGCGGAGCGCGACTACACCAAAGGGGGGTTTTCTCGGAGGAGCAATCACTTCGCAGGTCGGTTCTCGGTTTGCGCCGCGCTCCGCGTGGAATCCTAAAGCGGCGACAAGTCGCACGCACTCCATGACGAGCCACAAGTTGGCAATCTCGATTCTCCATCGCACCTATAACAACTAAATGATTTTATGGTTTGATATTATAAGAACATTTGCATACTACGTTCTATATGCATCGACTTCTGGCTTTATCGATCCCGTTCTTCCACGTCTCCCTGGCCACCGGGTCCACTACTTTGCCGAAGCCCGTCGAAAACCTGGTGCGCGTCGCGATCTCAGCCGACTGGTTGGGTTTTTACGGCAGCGTTTCCACTCCCACGGCGAGCTACTATCTTTTCGGTCTACGGCAGGGTCAGCGCTCCGGTGTTGTCGTGGTTGGCGACACGCCGGATGCCTGGGTGGTCGGCGCCGACACCGCTCTCAGCTCCATTCACCTGGCGCAATCAGCCGAGACCGCGGCCGCAGCCATGAGCGGTTTCCGCTCGCTGCTGGCTGATACGCCGCCCTTGTCACTGTTCGGCAAACCTTCTCGTTCGTCGTCTATCTCAACCTGCCCGATCGGCGATCAGCTGGATCAACTCTTCGAGCCATTTACCGGTTTCCGCCTGCGGACGAACGCGACGCGGGAGATCTTATCCCGACTCCAGGAAAGCAGCGCGTTTTCGGTCGATCCGGCGGCCGCCGTCCCCGGATCGATTCTGATCAGCCCTACGCGCTACGAGAGACATGGACCGGTCTCGTTGGGAGCTGTCGGAATCGTCGGCGTCGATCACTACGTCTACGGAACTGGTGCGAGCGCCCGTTGGAGACGCCTGGCTCCCGTGAAGGCCTGGTTGGAGGAGCTCCGCCTGACCAATGGCGTTTTCGCCTTCTTGCTTCGTGCCGCGAATGGCAGACCCCGCACGCACGTTGGTTGCAGTCCGTGATTCGCCAAGCGGTGCTCCTCCCCGAAGCGTACGAACCGATGTCCCGTCAGCCAACTGGCGATGAGTCAACGCAGGAGCCGGCTCGCACGCTTGGAATCAGGGAGCGCCCGAAATCTTTCGCTCGATCACTCCTGCTTTTATGTCTTTGCCTCATGACCGGTTGCGATCAGAAGTTCGACCAAATCAGCGGCAGCGCGGCGCCTACGCCCGACCAAAACGACTTGGCTCTGGGGAACCAGATCGCCTTGGTCGCGGGCGGTCAATCGCCGAACCCCTCCGGCGCCCTGGGTCAGCAATGGAGGGGCTATCAAGATACCGATCTGAACTCGTTCCAGGCGGCCCTCCCTGATTATCTCAAACCTTATGCCGCCGAGTACATCACGGCGGGAAGGCAATATGGTATCGATCCTTTATTACTCGCGTCGATCACCGAGGAGGAATCAGGTACCAGCGGTCCATCGTACGCTTTTACCAACCGGAACAACGCAATGGGTATTTCACCGGGTGACGGCGGTCCAAGAAACTTCGATTCAGTGGGCGACAGCATCACTTACGCCGCTCGAATTCTATCGAACCGGAATGGCGCATACAAAAATGACGACACAATCCAGCAGCTGTGGATGACCTATTCTCCTCCCGACGCGAAAAATGACCCCAACAATACCAATGGAGGTTGGGGGCCGGCCGTAGCGACATTCTACACAAATCTAGAAGGCAAAGTGCGGGGAGGACAGTAACACCTGGACAGGCTTCTTTTCACCTTCATCCTTGCCGCGGTTTCCGTCGCTCAGGCGGCAGATGCGGCAGATGTAACATTTTATCAACCGACGACGGTAACCGGAATCATCGACACCAGTTTAACGCAAAGGCGTAAAGCATGGATCTGTCTCGATCTGCCCGAACCGGTTCGCGGTAAAGTATCGGTCGGGGACAAAACCTATTCGGTTAGTGAGCACCGCAGCGTGTTGCTTCTACGCCCTCTCAGACGATCAAATCAAGAAGCTTAACGCGAGCAATGGAAAACCGGCGAGGGTTATCGGCCAATTTGAACCGGCTCCTTCGAATCATTATCCAAGGGCAATCATCCTTACCGTCTCGAAAATCGATATCAAAACCGCCAAATCAGCGGCGTCACCAATGTGGCGATCAGCCAGGCAATGACGGCCATTCCGCTGCCGATCGAAAGGTAATCTTTAAAGCGATACCGGCCAGGACCCATCACGAGCATCGTGGTTTCGTGGGCGATGGGGGTGCAAAACGAGGTCGAAATACAGATCGCTAACCCCACCATGAAGGGCTTCGGATCCGCGTGGCCCTCCCGCGCGATCTGGTAAGCAATCGGCGCCAGAATAATTGCCGCAGCGGCGTTTTCGATGATTTGCGTAAGGGCAACGGTGAACGCCAGCAGGACACCAAGAATCAAGTCCGCCCCGGCCCATTGAAAATTGGCAACGATCACATGAGCCAGCGCCGTGGCGGCTCCGGTTTTTACCAGCGCCAGACCAACCGACATCATCCCACCCACCGTCACGACGGCTTGCCAGTCGACCGACTTGTAGGTGTCCGTGACTTTCACGCATCCTAAGAGCAGCACGCCGACAGCAGCCAGGGGAATCGAGAGCGCCGGGCTAAGAACCCCCGTGATTGCCGTCGCGATAACCGTTGCCAGGAGCAGCATTGTCAGGAATGCTTGCTTTCGCCCCGACGTCGGGAAGTGACGTTGGCTCAGCAAAATCAGGTTGGGATTGCGCTCCAGTCGTTCAAGGCCTGAATTGTGTCCGAGCAAAAGCAGGGAGTCGCCATATTCGAGCCGGGTGGCCGAAGGCCGTTCCTGGATCGCCTGCCCGTGCCGCGAAATGCCGAGCACGCTGAAACCGTAGTCCCGGCCGAAATTCGTCTGCTGCATCGTGCGTCCCGTATATCTCGAGTTCGGGGAAAGCAATGCCTCGACCGTAATGAGGTCCAGGCTCCGAAGCGTCTTCTCGCCGATCTTGACCTCCTCCATGAACTTAAAATCAGCGGATTTCAGCAGCGTGCCAATCGTGGGCACGGCGCCCTGCATGATGAGCGCGTCCCCCGAATGCATTTTCATCCAACCGTTGGGCGGCATGCGTTCGCCTTCCCGGATGACGCCGACAATGGTGATATCCTGGCGCTTGGCCCAATCGAGCTGGTCAAGCGTTAATCCGACGGTGCTGGATTGCGGGGTCACCATCACCTCCGTTAAGTACTCCTTGCCAACTTCCTGCTCGAGCGATTGCACCTTCACCTCCGGCAGAAATCGGCGGCCGATCAGAAAGAAATAGATCGCGCAGCCAGCAAAAACCGCGGCGGCAATCGGTGTAAAATCAAAGAAACCAATCCCGTGGCCGGTTCGTTGTCGGAGCGCTTCGCTCACGATGATGTTGCTGCGGGTCCCGATCAGCGTCCATTGCCCACCGAGTGCCGCACCATACGCGACACACAAGAGGTACCGCGTGGGGGAGAGGTCGCGCTCCTTGCATACGCCGAGCACAACCGGCATGAAGACGAGGACAATTGTCGTCTCGTTGATGAACATTGAAAAGGCCGCGGCGACTGAGAGGACAGCGACCTGAAAGAGGAGTTCGTCGTGAGCACACGCCCTGAACAATCGACCCCCAATCATTTCTGCAGCGCCAGTCCGGACCATGGCGGCGCCAAAGACGAACATGGCGGTGACCATAATCACCGCGACACTGCCAAAGCCGGCAAACGCCTCCTGGGGGCTCAGGATGCCCGCCCACTCGCCGTTTGCTCTAGGCCAGGGAAGCGCCAGCAACAACATGACCAGCAAGGCGGTAATGTCTGTTCGCAACTTTTGCGTCCAGAAAAGATAAAGGGCTCCGCAGACAAGCAGCCCGATAATCATGAATTCCGGTTTCACGGCTTCTCCGCCACTATAGCTGGTCGTTTCAGCGCAAACGATTGGTTTCGCACCCCGCCCGGGGGTTGGCTGGATGGACGGGGATGAGCCATCGGGCGTGCGCGCACTTTGCCGTCGCTTTGCGACCGGGCGGAGCGCGGCCGCCCGGTCGCTGGCCGGTGCGGAAACATGAAGGGCCGACGTCCGTGAGGTAAAGTTCCTCAGCGAACAGCTGCCGCGCGACCGCCTGGGGCCGAAAGCTCGCACCAGGTCGCCGCCATCCCACGATGGCCACTCCTTGTCCATAACATATCGCTAGACGATATATCTGTAATTTCTTGCCACTCGTTGGTTAATTTCAGTTGCAATTAACGACGATGCGAGGTAAGTTCCGACTTGGAAAGGAGGTGAAGGATATGGCGGTAGAGACCATAAGCCCGGTTCATCTTCATGAGCAGGCGAGGCAATGGGAACACACGACCTGGACAACCGAACTGCTGCTCGCCTGCGGAGTAGTCGTCCTGTCAATCCTGGGGATCGTCGGCGTGTTCCGGATCGATCTCGCGGCAATTGCAGTCATTGGACTAGGCGCTTTGTTACTCTTCCAAGGGGCGAATGTGGTGTTGCGCTACACCGCGCTTCTTTATGAAGCCGGGGCCGAAGACAAGGTTCGCGCGGCGGAAGTTAGTCGAGGGATCGCGGCAGAGTTCCTGGCCGGTTTGGCCGGCATCGTCCTGGGCATTCTCGCATTGTTGCGAATTGCGCCAATGACGCTGATGTCGGTCGCCGTGATCATTTACGGTGGCACGCTATTGCTGACCAGTGGCGAGTCGATCTGGCTTTCCCTGTTCAGCGGCGACAATGAGGTAGCGCGCCAGCTCATGCACTCAATGAGCATGGCCGCGGCGGGAGCACAGGTTCTTGTCGGCCTGGCTGGCCTGGTGCTGGGCATTTTGGGAGTGATCGGAATCGCACCGATCATGATGATCCTGGTCGCCCTGCTCGCAAGCGGCGCGTCGATCCTGTTGCGCGGTTCGTTCGTGGGCGGATTCTTGCTGGATTTGCTCCGCATGTAATCGATCCGACGATCAGATGCCGCGAGCGACGTTTCGTTACTCGCGGCATTGAGGCGCGGAATAACATTGAGAGACCGGCATTGATTTGATATCGCTTTGCGATAGATGACGTACCGGAAGATTCGCGGCGCGCAAAGCTCACCTTCAACCAACCGTTCGAAAGCGCATCCAAACGCTGTGCTCGGCAAAGCCGAGTATGAGCGGCTGGCGGCCTTTCGCTATCATTTGCGTCAGTTCCTGCATTTCAGCGAACTCGCCGCCCGGCAGGCTGGACTTACCCCGCGCCAGTATCAGGCTTTGCTGGCCATTAAGGGTTACCCGGGCCGTGAAACGATTACGATCGGTGAGTTAGCCGAACAACTGCATATCGCTCACCATAGCGGCGTAGGCTTGGTTGACCGCTCGGTGGCCCAGAACCTGATTGCTCGCGAACAGGGTGTCGAGGATCGCCGCCAGGTTTACCTCAGGCTCACCAAGCGCGGCTCAAGGATTCTGGAACGACTCTCCGGAGCTCACCGGGCGGAGATTCGCCGGCTTGGTCCCCGTTTAGAGTTACTTCTGGAGAGTTTCCTGGACCGGAAACATCGAACGGTTTGACGGAATCTTTGTGGAGATCTTTTTCACTCGAAGATTGCGGCGGTCGGGAGTACTTGTGGATTGGCGGTCAAGCGAAGTCTGGGTTGGTATGAGACCGTCCCGCAAACAGCTTTCCGTCCCCCAGGAAAGATCGAAACGATGAGAAGCGATCTATTTAATAAATTCACTCATTACGTTCAGTCATTATCGGCAATACCCCTGGAAAAGCAGCGCTACGGACTTCCGGCAGTCACCATTTCACGGGAAACCGGAGCCGGTGCAGTCTCGATCGGCAAACTGCTGGTCGATCTCCTGAACAGGAATCACCGTCCTGCGGAGTCGCCGCCGTGGACCCTGTTGGATCAGAACCTGGCCGAGAAAGTAGTCGAAGACCATCTCCTCCCGGCGCGTCTTGTGCAGTACATGGAGGAGGATGCAAAATTTCCCCTGAGCGATGCGGTTGAGCAAATCCTGGGACTGCACCCGGCATCGTGGTCCTTGGTGCAGTACACAACGCAGAGTATTCTGCGTTTGGCCGCGATCGGGCACGTCATTGTCGTCGGGCGTGGATCGAATATTATCACGGCAAAGCTGCCGAACGTGCTTCATGTCCGGCTCGTCGCGCCGTTTACCAAGCGCGTCCAGTATATGGCCGAAGATCGGAAGTTAGCGGCAAAGGAAGCGGCTGACTACGTGCACCGGGCCGATCAGGGTCGACGCCGCTATGTGCGTAATTACTTTAATGCGGATGTTGACGATCCCCTCGCATATCACTTGACCATCAACACCGGAGTCGTGAGCTACGCCGACGCGGCCAAAATCATCGCCGAGGCGCTGCGCAACCTGGTCTGTTGAGCGGATTCCCAAATCGGTAGGGCCAAAGGCACGTTGTCAGACAACTCTCTGTTTAAGCCCAAAGGCCCCGCAAACTCAGCGAGACCGCTTGCGTTAAGTGAGCGGCACGGCCGCTTCGGCCGGAAAAGGTGCGACCTGGAAGCCGGCGATATCAAGAACGTGGTCGTGGAAGTTGCGAAGTGTATTTCTGTGACCAACGCTGACCACCGTCGGTTTCCATGGCGCAGACCGTAGCAGGCGGTAAAGATGTGCCTCCGAACGCTCGTCGAGCGCGGAAGTAGCCTCATCCAGGAAGACCAGCGTTGGCTGATCGAGCAGGATCCGAGCGAATGCCAGACGTTGTTGCTCGCCGAGGGACAGGCGCTGAGACCAATTATGTACCGCATCCAATTCGCCGGCGAGCGCGGGAAGCCCTACTTTGTCAAGCACCGCAGCTAATTGCCTCCTTGACACGCCGTTTTGCTGTTCGTTCGGGTAAAGCAACGCGCGGACCAGCGAGCCAAGGGGCAGGTAAGGCTTCTGCGGCAGGAAAAGGATGCGTGTTGCGGTGAGTTCTATCTCGCCGCTTCCGAAAGGCCAGATCCCGGCGAGCGCCCGTAACAAGGTGCTCTTGCCGGCACCGGTCGGGCCGACAAGCAGGACCGCCTCCCCCGGATCCACCTCGAGATTGACGCCGCGGAGAAGGGGCTTACCATCCGGCAGATCGAGATCGACCCTTTCGACTTCCGCGCCGGCACCATGGCGTCGAATAACAATATGCCGTGGGGCGCGAGTTGCCTCATCGATCGCCTGCAGACGCTGCGCAAAACCTCTTAATCGCTCGGTTACAGCCTGCCAAGCGGCGATGTCGCTGTACGAGGTGACGATGAAAGAAAGGGACGTTTGTACGCTGGAGAATGCGTTGACCACTTGCATGAGGCCGCCAAGGCCGATCTGCTTCGCGAAATATCTTGGAGCGACCACCACCACCGGAAAAATGATTGCGATCTGGCTGTAGCCCGCCGTAAACCAGGTCAGGCGCTTTTGGCGCTTCATGATTCGCAGGAAGTTCTGGTATAAGCTCTTGAAGCGTTCCTGAAAGACGCTGCGTTCGACCGATTCGCCGCCGTAAAGAGCAACGCTCTCGGCGTTTTCCCGCAAGCGAACCAAGCTGAACCGGAAATCTGCCTCGAAGCGTTGCTGGGCAAAGTTCAGCGGCACCAGAGGTAGACCGATCTTAACCGTCAGCCACGTGCCGATGCCGGCGTAGACCAACGCCGCCCAAACCAGGTAGGCCGGGATCGTGATTGTTCCCCACGGACCCAGTGGGATCTGAGCCGGCCCGGAAAGCCCCCACAGAATGAAAAGAAACGAACTCAGAGAGACGACCGAAGTGAGCAGACCGAGCGACAAGCTCAAGGTATAGCTGGTAAACTGATTGAGATCTTCCGAGATACGTTGGTCGGGGTTGTCGGTGGTACTCCCAAGCTGCAACTGGTAGTAAGCGCGGTTGGCAAGCCACGTATCAAGATATCGGTTCGTCAACCAGCGTCGCCAGCGTATCTGGAGCATCTGGTTGAGGTACAGAGCGTACACTGCCATTGCGATGGCGAAAACAGCCAGGACGCAGAAGATTCCGAGTTGACGGAAGAACTCGCCGGCATTGAGGGTCTGAAGTGCATTGTAGAAGGCGTTGTTCCAGGAATTGATTCGGACACTGATATAGACATTCCCGAGATTGAGGGCTACGACGGCGAGGAGGAGTCCCCAAGCCGACCATTTCTCCTCGGATGTCCAATAGGGCCGGGCGATTCGCCACGCATCCAGAATTGCGGTTCGCTTTGCCTGGTCCATAGAGAAAATTCCATTCCGGCCCGCACCAATCGGTCTTGCGCGACCTGCAATGATTTCAAGAGCAGGGTTACAACGCCGGGATGACTGGATCCTTTCTCGACGATTACAAAGCCGAAAGGTTGGCGACTCGTTAGGAAACTGTTCGCGTTTGACTATGATTCCAATCCTCATTACTCACATTCGCGAACCCCACCTCGGATGAAGAAGCTCTTTCTCGTTTTGTTGCTTATCGGATCGATGGGATGCGAACGGCATCCTGTCAGCCAGTTAAGTGAATCGCATGACCAAACAAAAACACAAAGCTCATCGCCGCCCCCCACCCCTCAGGGTTCCGTTAGCGCGACGCCGCCGACCTATTTCCCGAAGTGAGTGCCTGGGCCGTCCTGGCGAAGTGGTGGAAAGGCAGATGGCAAAGCCTATGCGCGGCGCGCCGGGGAGCGTATCTGCTGGTGTGCCATGAAGCCAACCTCCCCCTGGTGATCGCAGGCGCACTGGCGGCGGTCCTCCTCGCCATTGTCCTGGGATTTTCGCCGGTCGAATGGGCCATTCTGATCGCTACGATCTTTCAGGTCGCTGTCGCGGAAGCGGTGAATGCTGCCCTGGAGCGTTGGGTCAACCTGGTAAAACCGGAGTGGCACCCCGCGGCTCGCGACGCCAAGGATTTGGCCGCCGGAGCCGTGTTGCTCTCAGTCCTCGCCTCGGTATTAATCGGGTTGGTGCTGTTCGGTCCGAAGGTCTTTCAACTATGTGCCGGGCGATGAGCGGTCCCGAGTAGTGGATTCCGAATAGAGATCCCGGGTTCTGCGTATTGCGTGTTGACGCCTATACGTGCTACTCGGAAAAACTCCTGCAACTCCTGGACTCGTGCATTCCTCTGCCCATTCATCCCCCCGGCCGATAATCAAACAGGTTCAGCTGCGGTCGCGAATCTTCCGGCCGCGATTTTTTTCGAAAAACCTTGGACTCAGCAAGTCGCGGCCGGCCTTGGGCATTGAGTTCGGATGCCTCCAGGTTCGCCAGGATTTCCTGCGCACGCGCAATCAAGGAGCCGGGCAGACCCGCGAGACGCGCCACTTGGATCCCATAACTCTTGTCCGCCGCGCCGCGCTGAATTTTTCGTAGGAAAATGATCCGATCATTCCATTCCCGCACCGCAACATTGTAATTCTTCACGCCTTCCGCCGACTTCTCTAGTTCGGTCATCTCATGATAATGCGTGGCAAAAAGCGTGCGGGCGCGCACCCTGTCGTGCAAATGCTCGGCGACGCTCCAAGCGATCGACAAACCATCAAACGTCGAAGTGCCTCGCCCGATTTCATCCAGCACGACGAGGCTTCGTTCGCTGGCGTTAGTAATGATATTCGCGGTTTCGTTCATCTCGACCATGAAAGTCGATTGGCCGCGGGCGAGATCGTCGACCGCGCCGACCCGGGTAAAGATACGGTCGACCAAGCCGATCCGGGCAGATGCCGCTGGTATGAAACTACCGCATTGGGCGAGCAGCACAAGCAAGGCTACTTGGCGAATATAGGTCGATTTACCGGCCATGTTCGGACCGGTAATCAGGAGCAACCGGTTCTCTGAACCGTCGAGGAAACAATCGTTTGGCACAAACTTCTCGGCCGCAACGGTCTGATCCAGGACCGGATGCCGGCCTTCCTGGATATCGAGCACCAAGTCACTGGTCACCGTGGGACGGCAGTATCCGAAAAGCCGGGCGGTCTCCGCAAACGAAGCCGCGGCGTCGAGGACGGCTACGGCAATTGCGGTGTCCTGGAGTTGCGGCAAATAGGTAAGCACCTTGTCGCGCAACTCTCCAAATAGCTCGTACTCCAGCGTCTTGGCGCGTTCGTCCGCCCCCAGGATTTTTGCTTCCACTTCCTTTAACTCGGGGGTGACAAATCGTTCCCCGTTAGTCAGCGTCTGCTTGCGCTGGTAATCCGCGGGGACGGCCTCCAGGTTGCTATTCGTGATCTCGATAAAGTAACCGAAAACGGAATTGTAACGAACTTTCAGCGATTTTATCCCGGTTTTTTCTGCCTCGCGGCGCTGCAAAGCAGCAATCCAATCTTTTCCGCTGGACGAGGCAGCTCGCAGTTCGTCCAGCATTGGATGATAGCCGTTTCGAAAAATTCCCCCTTCTCTGAGCAGGGCGGGCGGTTCATCAACCACCGCGTCCTCCAGTAACTGTCTGAGCTCGGGCAGTGGGTAAATCCGCTGAGCGATCTTCTGGCCCAGAACATTATCGCCGGCAGAGGTCAGGGCGTTGGCTAACGCGGAAAGATGCTCGAGCAATTCGGGCAGCACAGCCAGCGAGAGGCGCAAGACCGCCAGATCCCGCGCGTTGCCACTACCCTGACTCAGGCGGCTGAGTGTACGCTCGATATCCCGGATCTTGCGCATGGACTGTCGCAAGGCGCTTAAGAGAAAGGATTGATCGAGCAATTCCTGAACAAGCGCCTGCCGTTCCTGGATTCCCCGCAGATCGCGGAGCGGCTGGAGCAGCCATTGACGCAGAAGCCGCGCACCCATCGGCGTCGTGCTTCGATCAACGGCCGCCAGCAGACTTGTGTCCCGGCGCGGGTTTTGCGGCGTAACAATCTCGAGGTTCCGCAGCGTCGCCAGGTCGAGTCCGAGGAACTCGTCGGACAGGAACACGCCGAGCGCGCGAACATGGGAAGCGTTCCTGCGCAATTGCTGAGTGAGATAGTGGATCAAAGCGCCGGCTGCGCCCACGGCTGCTGGTAGATGGCCGCAGCCGAACCCGTCAAGCGACTGCACCTTGAAGTGTTCGCGGAGCGTCAAAGCCGCTTGATCAGGTTCGAAAGTGTAGCCGTCGTAGATGGTGGCATTCTCTACGGAGGCAAACGGCCAGTTTTCCGGCGCGATGATCTCGGCAGGTTGAAATCGGCCAAGCTCATCGAGGAGCACATCGCGCGTGGCTGGCTCGCTGACCCGGAACGCGCCGGTGCTCAAGTCCAGCAGCGCCAGTCCGAAGTGGCCGCGAAAGGAATTGATGGCGCAAAGATAATTATTCTTGCCTCCAGCGAGAACCTCGAGACTGCTGATCGTCCCAGGGCTGACGATCTGCGTGACCTGACGCTCAACGATCCGACCGGGTTGCGGATCGGTCATCTGGTCGCACACAGCGACGCGATGCCCGGCCTGGATCAGTTTGTTCAGATAACCTTCGGCTGCGTGGTACGGAACTCCGCACATCGGGATGCCATTTCTGCGAGTAAGTGCGACGTTCAGCAGCTCGGAAGCGACTTTGGCATCTTCAAAGAACAGTTCGTAAAAATCGCCCAGCCGGAACAGCAGTAACGTACCGGGCGGCAATCCCCGGCGGATGCTTTGATACTGCTGCATCATCGGAGTCGCGGACATGAAGCAGGAGGTTAAAAGGGAAGCGGGTTGCGTTCAACATCGCTCGTCGCGTGTTTTTTCGATTGGGGAGTCGCAACGCACGACACCGAACGCGCTACGGCCGGAGCCGGTTATGCTGCAAGCGTGACCTGTCCCCAATCAACCGGGTCTCAGATTCTAAGTTGATCTCGGCCCCGAAGGGATGCGTAGCACGGACGGCCTCGTGTCTGCCGGACTGCGTAGGATAAGCTTCCAGCTTGTCAGCTTTTCAAACCGGCAGGATGCCGATGCTACGTGACACGGACGAGGCCACGGTACATTTGGCAGCCCGACCTACAGGGGTGCACGCGAGACTGCGGACTAAGCCGTCCGCGCTAGGATCAAGAATTTTTCCTTGCGCTTTTTTGAAAATCTGGGTTTGTCCTAGGCTCTTTCCCGGGCGATGAGAGCTTGAGGGATAACCGGTTCACGGCATCCTCATCGGAATCGGGGAGGCGCGAAAAGGCCCCTGCAAATATGCTACAAGATCGCGAAGCCTCAGCCGCTGCGTCGCCTCAAGACGAAGGTTGGCTTGAGCAAGCGGGGCGCGGTGCTGTGTTGGGGCGCAACAACCTGCCGAACTCTACATGCGTTCTTGTTCCCAATCGGCTTGATCCGGAAGATCTGGCCCCTGTCGAAAAAGCCGTTAGCCGGAAGATCACTTTTTTTGCGCCCAAATCATTCTGCGAAAAGCACCCGGCGTTGGTCCGGCACGGCCGGATCAAGCTTCTGGACGACAAATTTTTTTCTGAATTGGCGTCACTCGGAATTCGCTGCGGAACCGTGATCTGCCTGATTCCCGAGGCTTGGGACACGAGGCCTGGAACGCCGATTTACTCAGGTGTAACGGCCGCACAGCTGTCCGCACTGGCAGCGATACCGGTCGTTCCGCTCTGGATCGATCGGCTCTGGGGTTCGCTTTGGCCCAAAGGTCTTCGGGAACCAGTAAGCATTGCGTTCGGCAAACCGTTGGACCAGTCCGAGTACGCCCTTGGACAACTGCACCAGCGTTTTCTCGAGCTCGGTGAACTCTCCTTCCGTAAACGACCGGGGATGGACGATCACCTGGGTCGCGCGACAATCCGCGGACTTCGCAAAAGCCAGTTTTCCGAAGTCGTGATTGACGGCATGGACCATCGCCGCTTCAAGGGAGGCACCCTTCTGGCGGCAAGCATCGCCTTGAGCCGCTGGCTCAAGCGGAACTGCGCCGGAAAGAGAGTCGCCGTCGTGCTGCCGCCCGGCGCTGGCGCGGTCATCGCGAATATCGCGGTGGTGCTGGCAGACAAGATACCAGTCAACCTGAACTTTACCGCGGGACGGGCAGCTCTCGGCTCCGCGATCCAGCGAGGCGAAATTGGTCACGCGATCTCGGCCAAGCCGGTGATGAAGCGCCTCCAGGAATTCCCCTGGCCCCCCGTTGTTTATCGGCTGGAAGAACTGGTCCCGGAACTCAAGTCAAAAATTGTCCTGTGGCGACTAGCCGTTTTGGCTCTGCCATCGCGAGTGCTGAGTTCATTATTGCGACTCCCTCGGACCGGCCAGAATCGGGAAGCGGTTCTGTTATTTACCAGCGGCACAGCCGGAGAGCCCAAAGGGGTGGTCCTCAGCCATCGCAACATTCTCGGGAACGTCCTGCAATTCCGTTCCGTGGTCGACCTCCATCGGGACGACACGCTGATGGCATCGCTGCCCTTCTTCCATTGTTTCGGCTGTACGGTAACATTGTGGCACCCCGTGCTGGAAGGCGTTCGCATCGTGACTTATCCAACGCCGGTCGATGTTGTAAAAAACGCGGAGTTGGTCGAGCGCTATAAAGTCACCCTCATGACTACCACACCGACTTTCCTGCGTGGTTACCTGAAACGCTGCGAGCCAAAACAATTTGCGACCGTCAAACTCCTGGTGGCCGGGGCGGAAAAGCTGCCGCGGGATCTGGCGGAAAATTTCCGGCAGAAATTCGGAATTCCGATTATGGAAGGCTACGGACTGACCGAGACTTCACCGGTGGTCAGCGTGAATCTCCCGGAGCCAGTTTCGGCTGAACGCGCATTACCAAGCGCGCGGGCTGGTTCCGTTGGTAAATTATTGCCCGGACAGGCTGCGCAGATTCGTGATGCGGACTCGGGAAAAACGTTGGCTCCGAACGAACTCGGAATCCTTTGGCTGAAAGGAGCCAATATCTTCGAATCGTACCTGAATGAGCCGGGTTGGACCCAACGCACCAAGGTGAATGATTGGTTTCGCACCGGCGATCTCGCCCGGTTCGATGAGGACGGTTTTCTTTACATCGAGGGCCGTTTGTCGCGCTTTTCGAAGATTGCCGGGGAAATGGTGCCACACGAAGCTATCGAGGCCAAGATTATCGAGCTTTTTGGGGTTAAAGCGGAGGATGAACAAGTGGTGACCGTCGTCGGGGTCCCAAACGACATCAAGGGAGAGGTTCTGGTCCTGCTTTCCACCTACGATTTGACGGTAAAAGAGCTTCGCGACCGGCTGCTCGCCTCTGGATTTCCCACGCTCTGGATTCCGAGAACGGTTAAACGGGTGGACCGCATCCCGGTCTTGGGGACCGGCAAACTTGACCTTGGCAAATGCCTGGAGCTCGCCAGGAGCTACGACAAACCCAGGAGAGCGGAACGAAATCCCCCCTGATCCCGCATTCTAGATTCCAGATTCTGGATTCTAATCCTGGCTTCCGGATACCGGGTCAGCCCCCGATCGCTTGGGTCGTCGATTGCTGAGCCGAGCGGGCCAGGTTGCTCGGATCCGGCAAAGGCCCCGGTACGACATCCACGCGCGCACCTATTCCAATCGTCCGGAATAAATGAATGACGTCCCTAGAGCGCATTCGAATGCAGCCATAGCTGGCGGCCCGGCCGATGTTCCGCTCCTCGGGCGTACCGTGAATGTAGATGCACCGCCCAAACGCATTCCGATTTTCCCACTGGAGACCGCGCAGCCAGAGAATCCGGGTCACAATCGGATCCCGTCCGGGCGCATTCGGCACGAGGACCTCGCCCGTTGGATGCCTGTCCCGGAAGACTGCCCCAGGCGGCGCATCTGCTCCAATCTTCCGCGCAACCTCTAGCTCGCCCAAGGGAGTATGACAACTCCCAGGCTGATCGCCCCACCCAAATTTCGAGGTCGAAACCGGGTATCGGGCAAGGTGGGCTCCCTCGTGATAAACGTCCATCGCCTGGTCGGCGATGCTGACGACCACATAATGGCTGCGGTCCTTGATCGCACAGGCCGCCAGCAAAAGGTTCACCAACAACAGAAGCGAACGTATCCGCATTTGCGATATCCTGTAGCAGAAACCGAGGAGCGTGCCAATCAGGTTGCGTTCGTACGTCACGAGTTCCGGGTTGCGAATCCAGGTTCCTGCGTGCTGCGTATTGCGTATTGCGTATCGCGTATTGCGTACCGCATACTGTCGCCGACACGCAGGACGCTCAACGACTCCTTTCCCGTCGTTGACCACTATTAGAGTTTCTTATACTTTCCTCCGCTATGGAAGCAGCGGCTCTCCGTTCGTCGCCAGTGCGCAAATTTTCGCCCAATCGTCTGGTCGCTTTTTATCAGTCGTCCATTGGCAAAAAGATCGTTATCGCGGTCACCGGAGCGATTGCCCTGTTGTATGTGATCGGACATCTCGTCGGGAACTTGCAGATCTTCGTCAGCCCGGAAAAGCTGAACAACTACGCCTATTTTTTGCATTCGCTCGGACCGCTCCTTTGGCTGATCCGCATTTTCCTGTTATGCGCTTTTGCGCTGCACATCGTGGCGACCATCCAAGTCACCTGGCAAAACCGGCAAGCGAAGCCAACAAAGTACGTGGTGCGCGTTTACCAGAGATCAACGATCGCTTCCCGGACGATGATTGTCAGTGGGCTCATCGTTCTGTGCTTTGTCATCTATCATCTGCTGCAGTTTACCGTCCTGGCGACCAACCCGGAATTTCGCGACCTGCATGACGCTCAGGGCCGCCATGACGTGTATCGGATGGTGGTTCTCGGTTTTCAAAACCTCTGGGTTTCTTTCTTCTATATCCTCAGCTTGTTCCTCCTGACGAACCATCTAAGTCATGGTTTTGCCAGCCTGACACAAACCCTTGGGATCAATAACCGGAAGATCTCGACTGGACTCACTACGGGGGGACTGATCCTCTCCTGGCTCATCTTCGCCGGCTACATCTCCATTCCAATCAGTGTTCTGACCGGATTCGTCCGATAACCGCATGACAACCACCCTCGATGCGAGAGTTCCCTCCGGCCCGCTGGAGAAAAAATGGGAGAAACACAAAGCTGAATCGAAGCTCGTCAGCCCGAACAACAAACGAAAGTTCGAATTGATCGTGGTTGGCAGCGGTTTGGCTGGCGCCTCCGCTGCGGCGACGCTGGGGGAACTGGGGTACAACGTAAAATGCTTTTGCTTCCAGGATTCGCCAAGACGCGCCCACAGCATCGCTGCCCAGGGAGGGATCAATGCGGCCAAGAACTATCAAAATGATGGCGATAGCGTCTATCGGCTCTTTTACGACACGATCAAAGGCGGCGATTTCCGTTCGCGCGAGGCAAACGTGTATCGGCTGGCGGAGGTGAGCGTCAACATTATTGACCAATGTGTCGCACAAGGGGTCCCGTTCGCGCGCGAGTACGGCGGTCTGCTGGCCAATCGATCTTTTGGCGGGGCACAGGTTTCGCGTACCTTTTATGCCCGGGGACAAACTGGGCAGCAATTGCTCCTCGGGGCTTACCAGGCGCTGGAGCGTCAAGTCGCGGCTGGATCGGTGCAGATGTTTCCTCGCACCGAGATGCTCGATCTGGTCATTGTCGACGGACACGCGAAAGGTATCGTCATTCGAAACCTGGTTACCGGAGAAGTCAGTTCACATGCCGCCGACACCGTGATCCTGGCCACGGGCGGCTACAGCAACGTCTTTTTTCTCTCGACCAATGCCCGGGGCTGCAACGTTACCGCAACCTATCGAGCCTACCGGCGCGGTGCGTTCTTCGCCAATCCTTGCTATACACAGATCCATCCGACCTGCATTCCAGTGAGCGGCTCCTACCAATCCAAGCTGACCTTGATGTCAGAATCGCTGCGCAACGATGGCCGTGTCTGGGTTCCGAAAAAGAAGGATGATCATCGATCGCCCGAATCGATTCCACTGGATGAGCGCGATTACTACCTGGAACGCAAGTACCCAAGCTTCGGCAATCTTGCACCACGCGACATTGCCTCGCGCAGCGCCAAGGAGGTTTGCGATGAAGGTCGCGGCGTAGGCCCAGGAGGACTCGGCGTTTACCTGGATTTCGCCGACGCCATTCAACGCTCGGGCGTCAAGACCATCGAAGAACGTTACGGCAACCTCTTCGACATGTATGCCAATATTACCGGAGAGAACGCTTACCGGACGCCGATGCGGATCTATCCCGCGCTGCACTACACGATGGGAGGCCTTTGGGTGGACTACAATCTAATGAGCAATCTGCCCGGATTACACGTTTTGGGTGAGGCCAATTTCTCCGATCATGGCGCCAATCGCCTCGGAGCAAGCGCATTGATGCAGGGTCTGGCCGACGGCTACTTCGTCATTCCCTATACGCTCGGGAATTATCTGGCTACCCAGATGGGGAAAAAGGTCAGCGTCGACCAGCCGGAATTTAAAGCAGCTGAAGAAGCGGTTTGTTCTCAAACCAAGAAATTATTAGAGATCAAAGGAAAACGTACCGTCACGAGTTTCCATCGGGAACTTGGGCTGCTCTTGTGGAACAACTGTGGCATGACCCGCAGCGCGCAAAGCTTGGGTGAAGCGCTTGCCAAAATTCCGCAAATTCGAGAGGAATTTTGGTCCAACGTAAACATTCTGGGGGAGTCCGGCGAGCTGAATGACTCGTTGGAGCGAGCCGGCCGGGTGGCGGACTTTCTCGAGTTTGCGGAATTGCTTTGCCAGGATGCTCTCGAGCGGGCCGAATCGTGCGGCGCGCATTTCCGGGTCGAGTATCAAACTCCGGATGGAGAAGCCCTCCGCAATGACAACGCTTTTTCGCACGTCGCGGCCTGGCAATATCAAGGACCAAACGGCACCCCGACCCGCAATGTCGAGCCGCTCGCATTTGAAAGCGTGAAGCTCTCGCAACGAAGTTATAAATGAACTTTAAACTGAAGGTCTGGCGTCAGAAAGAAAGCGCTTCCGCCGGCCGGTTCCTGGACTATGCGGCAGTCGACATCCCCGCGGAGGCGTCCTTTCTAGAGATGCTCGATATTGTCAACGAAGGCCTCATTACGTCCAACCAGGAGCCGGTCGCATTTGACTCTGACTGCCGGGAAGGCATCTGCGGAACCTGTTCTTTGGTCATTAACGGCATACCGCACGGTCCGGGCAACGCGAAGACGACCTGCCAACTCTATATGCGCCGCTTCAAGGATGGAGACACCATTTGGATCGAACCGTTCCGGGCGGCCCTGTTCCCCGTGGTAAAAGATTTGGTTGTCGACCGCAGGGCATTCGATCGAATCATCGAGGCGGGCGGCTTTGTCTCGGTGCACCCGGGAGAAGCGCCGGAGGCAAATACGTTGCCGATTCCAAAATCAATCGCGGATCTCTCGATGGAAGCCGCCGCGTGCATTGGTTGCGGCGCCTGTGTCGCAGCCTGCCCGAACTCGGCAGCAATGCTTTTTGTGGGGGCAAAAGTCTCGCACCTCGCTCTCTTGCCGCAGGGGCAGGCCGAGCGCCGGCAACGAGTAGTGCGAATGGTGCGCCGGATGGACGAGCTAGGTTTCGGCAATTGCAGCAACTACTACGAATGCGAGGCCGTTTGCCCGGCGGAGATCAGCGCATCCTTTATCTCGCGTCTGAATAGGGAGTACGCGGCAGCCATGACGCAAGAGGTCCTGGATGGTTCCTCATAAGGCGTCAGGCCGTGGAAGTGTTCTCAGTGTAGTCCACGGCCTGTGTTCACAGCCCTCTACAGATCGCGTCGCCCATCTCGCTGGTTGACAATGCGCGTTCACCATGTTTTGCGATGTCGCGGGTTCGTAACCCACTGGCGATTGTCTGGCGGACGGCTTGTTCAATACGATCTGCCAGTTCATTCAGGCCAAAGGAGTAACGCAACATCAACGCGGCGGACAGGATCTGCGCGATCGGATTGGCGATCCCCTGACCCGCGATATCCGGAGCCGAGCCGCCGCTCGGTTCGTACAAACCGAACCGCGACAATCCGCTTTCTTGCTCCACACCCAGGCTGGCGCTCGGCAGCATGCCAATCGAACCGGTCAGCATCGCCAATTCGTCGCTCAAAATATCGCCAAACAAATTTTCCGTGACGACAAGATTGAACTCGCGCGGGTTGCGAATGAACTGCATCGCAGCATTGTCGACGAGGAGATGTGTGACCGAAACGTCGCGATAGCTCTCCGCGAGCCGTCGAACTGCCGCTCGCCAAAGTAAGCTGTTCTCCAGGACGTTGGCCTTATCGACCGACACAAGCTTGCGCTGCCGCGTACGCGCGATTTCGAAACCCAATCGCACGATGCGCTCAATTTCGGAGCTTCGATAAACCATCGTATCGATCGCGACCGTTTCTTTGCCTTCCAGACGGGTCTCCTTGGGCTGGCCGAAGTAGAGGCCGCCCGTCAATTCACGCACGCACAGAATGTCGAAACCGCCGGTCACCAGATCTGGCCGCAAAGGGGAAGATTCGGCCAATTCCGGATAGCAGATCGCCGGGCGAAGATTAGCGAAAAGTTTGAAATGTTGCCGCAGCGGCAGTAAGGCCGCCCGCTCCGGCTGTTCCTTGGCTGGCAAATTCTCCCATTTCGGACCACCAATCGATCCAAACAAAATCGCGCCGGCCGATTCGCACGCTTCCAAGGTTTCTTCTGGCAACGCCTTCCCGGTAGCGTCAATCGCTGCTCCACCAACCAGAGCATCTCGCTGGTCGAGCCTCAGATCGGTCCCGGCCAGGCACGCATTCAACACCTTAAGTGCCTCTGCCATCACCTCCGGACCGATACCGTCCCCGGCCACGACGGCAATTTTCAAGGTTTGTGTCATAGATGGCGGAGCCTCTTGGAGTGCGTGCGACTTGTCGCCGCTTTAAGACTGCGGAGCGCACCAAGAGAGAGACTCAGCGGGTTTAGAGTACGATAATCACGCCGGGTTCGCCTCTCTCTCTTTTTCGCCGCGCTCCGCACGGCCCGAAAGCGGCGACAGGTCGCGCGCACTCCAAGACTCCGCCGCACGGCGCGCAGCGAGTACGAAGTTTTGGATCTTGCGGAAATCTTTCCGCCCGGACGCAAATTCAACCCCGCTGGCGACATCCACCGCGTACGGGTGCAACAAACTGATTGCTCGCTCGACATTTTCCGGCGTCAAACCGCCAGAAAGAATCAGCGGTTTAGCCAAGACCAGACCGGCGTTTTTTTCCCACGCAAACGTGCGACCGGTTCCTCCCAGTTTGGATCCGGCCGAACTATCCAGCAAGATCGCGGCCACCGGATAATCGGCGACCCGATTGGGCGACCATTCAGCCGAAACCTCAATGGCCTTGATCACCGGTCTTTGAAATTGACGAAGCCGCTCGCAGAATTCCGGTGACTCCAAGCCATGCAGCTGGATTGCATCGAACAACGGGCCAGTCAATAACGCTTCCGCCTCCTCAAAGCTCGGATTCATGACAACAGCAACCGTCGCAATTTTGTGTCTTGCTTGTCGGATCCAGCCGGCCGCCTGCGCCAAAGTCACCTGGCGTTTCGATCCGGCTACCAGATTGATACCGATTGCATCGGCGCCCGCTTCAATTGCCGCCGCGGCCTCCAGCCAGCTGGTAATCCCGCAGATTTTGGTGCGAACCGAAGCGGGTTCAGGTTGAAAAAAAAGCTTCATCTAGCGAGGCCGCCCCCAGGATTGACGAGGTTTACGAAAAAAACGGCGTTTAAAAAGGCCGGATTCCACCTACATCGAATTTCAGCGTTTAAGGACTCTGAGCCCGTCGTTTTTCTGTTTACTCGCAAGGGATTCCTAATACGTTGGGCCAATCAATCAACCAAGGAGTCGTTTGGCATTATGGAAGGTGACGTAAGACGGAAGAAGGGGCCAGTGGAAAAGCGTGTTCACCGTATACCGACGGCGAGTGAACTTCAGCCAGCTGAGCCGGAAAATCGATCGGAAGAGGAGTCTCCCAAAGCAGAAGCAGCTTCCCCGAAGACCACTACTCGACGGAAGCAGAGCCTTGCCCCGGGAACAAAACGCGGTACTCGGAAGAAATCCGGTCCGAGCTTTGAACAGGTCCAGCTGCGCGCTTACTTCATCGGCGAGCGCCGGCGTAAGCTCGGTCAACCAGGCAACGAAACCTCCGACTGGGTACAGGCCGAACGGGAATTGCGACGCGAGCAAAAGGCAAAGTAGAAACGCTTTAGAAGAGCGGGCGCGGTTCCAGCCGGCGCTCCGCGTTCTCGTCGATCCGCAGATCGTAGATCCCGCCGGACGGCAAGTTCTTGGCCCATTGCAAGGACGTGCTCGTGATCACTTTTTGCGAATCGGCCGGCAGGCTTTGCAGGAGCCGATTTCGACGCCGGTCATCCAGTTCGCCAAAGATATCATCGAGCAGCAACACCGGCGCCCGATCAAATTCCGTTTGCAGCAGACGCGCCTGGGCGAGTTTCAGCGACAGGGCGATCGTTCTTTGCTGCCCTTCCGATCCGAAAAGATCGGCCGGGCGTGTGTTGATCAACACCTGGAGGTCGTCACGGTGCGGACCGATAATGGTTGTCTTCCGGCGGCGCTCTTCCTCGGCGCTGGCCGCTAATTCCGACGCGAAATCCGCGCGTACCCCAGGCGAATAGCGCAAGGTGATTGCCTCACCTCCATCGCCGATTGACGAAAACGCTCCGTCGAAAGCCGGCTCCAATCGTTCGACCAGAAACGCTCGCAAGGCAATAAGTTGATGACCAAATTTCAAAAGCAGCGTCGTGTAGGCGGCCACTTCCCGCGGGCGTGCCGGGACCATCTTCAAAAATGCGTTACGGGAACGCAACGAGCGCTCATACGACCGGAGCACCTCTCGATAATTCCGCACCAATTGATTGCCGGCAAAATCGAGGAAACGCCGGCGCTCTTCAGCCGGACCGCGCACGAAATCGATATCCGAATTGGCGAAATAGACTACACGGCCGATTGATAAGTACTCGTCCGGTTTTCCCTGCACGACTCCGTCGAGAGCGAGTTTTTTTCTGCTCAGACTGTAATAGAACTGCAGATGATAGTCGTTGGCGTAGCCATCCACAACCAGGCCTTTGGCCCCAAACCGAATAGTCTGCTGGAGGGAAGTCGTTCGGGGAGATTGTAACCGCAGGAGAACGGCGATCGCCTCAAGCAGAGACGTCTTGCCAACCGCGTTCGGACCGACAAAACACGTCATCCCGGGATGGAGCTCTAGCTCGAGTTGCCCGAAACAACGAAAATCCCGAAGCTTCAAGGAGCGGAGCACGGTACAGATGAACAGCTTAACCGGGACGAGTCAATGGAAGGGCTTGAGCGGCTTGAGCGGCTTGAGCGGCTTGAGCGGCTTGAGCGGAGCGAGGCTGACCAGCACAATTCCTCACTGTCCTGGGGTCCGCGCGTCTTTCCGCGCTCAACCCTTTACTTACTTCAAGGGCGGAGCGGCAGCACTGGGTACTTGCTTCCACTGAGTATCGACCGCTGGCGGCAGCTTATCCATTTGCTTGAGGAACATGGCGATCTTCCAAATATCCTCGTCTTTCAGCGTCGTGGCGAAGCTCGGCATAGCAGTGAAGCGGATTCCATGCTTTACCTTCCAGAACGACGCGGACTCCGGATCGTCTTCGACTCCATCCCGAGCGAGCTGTGGCGCCTCGATAAAGAAGCCTTGGGCTAGATTGGATGGCTTGGCGTCCGACGCGCCATGACATATCGCGCAGTTCTCGGCGTACAGGCGCACGCCGGCAATCAAATTCTCGTCGGTCGGCTGAAGGGGATTGCTGAGAGTTTTGGTGTCGCGCGCAATTGCCGTTTGCAATGCTGTACGGGCAACCCAGTTTTCGAGAGCGGTGGGCTTGCTATCGGCGTTCGCTGGTACCATGCCCATCTTAACGGCAAAGAATCCCGCGCATGCTAGCACAGTCAGTGTGAGGACGATGCCAGCGAGGAAACTAACGATCAATCTCATGGAGTCCTGGTCTTTCAGAATTAAGCTGCTCAGCAAATTTGAAAAACGACAGGCACTACGTGCAACTCCGGTAAGACAAACTTCCAGCTTGTCAGGTCGTTAAGCCTGTCAGATGTCAGCATTACTTGACACCCAACACGCCGAAGATGCCACTGCCACGGCGGAAATCCAGTCACTTCACGGCGCCGGCGGTCAGGCCAGTCACCAGGCGCCTCTGCACGATCGCGAAAAAGATCACGGTCGGAACGATGGCGATCATGGTGCCGGCCGTGATCAAACCCCACCTTACCTCCAAGCTGCTCATGAAAGTCTGAAGCCCGATCGGCAAGGTCTGCGTCGTATTGCTCTGGGATAAGATCGACACAAACAGGTAATCGCCCCACGAAACGACGAAAGCAAAAAAGCCGGCGACAACTAATCCCGGGATCGCTACCGGATAGATGATCCGGAACAATACCCCAAGCCGAGAGCAGCCGTCGATCAGGGCCGCCTGATCGAGTTCGCGCGGGATCGCATTGAAATAGCCGGTCAGCATCCAGAGGGCAAACGGAAGAGTGATCGAGGTGTGCGTGAGAATCAGGCCCAGATGGCTGTCAACCAGGCTGAGGTGCGACATCATGACATAAAAAGGAATCAGCACGAGCACATACGGAAAAAATTGCGGCAGCAGCGCGCTCATCATGAAAAAGCGCTTTCCCTTCAAGGCGAACCGGCTCAGTGAGTATGCCCCCAGGCTACCCAGAAATACGACTAACACCATCACGCTCGTGGCAATCAAAAATGAGTTCGCGACGAAAGTCGGGAAATTGCTGATCTGAAACGCCTCGAAATAGTTGCTCGCCGTTAATTCCTTCCATTGCGGCAGAAGGCGGCCCGACTGGATCGAATCGCTTGTGCGAAAGCTGGAGAGGGTTAACCAGACGATGGGCACAAGAAGGAAGGTGTAAAACACCCCTAAACCGGCATAGGTGATGATCGCTCTGCGAGAAACCTTCATTGCGTTTCTCCAAAACCTCCAATGACTTTGTTGCAAGCCCAAACCAAAAGAACCAGGAGCACCAGCATCACGACACCTCCGGCGCTCGCATAGCCAAGGGCATATCCGTTCCACGCTTGTTTATAGATGTAGGTCGGCAAGACCTCGGTCGCATTGACCGGTCCGCCACCGGTGGAAAGGTAGACAAAATCGAAATTGTTAAAGGTGAAGGTTACATGGAGTACCACCATCACCAGGATGATATAGCGGAGGTTTGGCAGCGTGATGGAGAGAAACTGTCGCCAATTCCCCGCTCCATCGATCCGCGCGGCTTCGTAGAGCTCAGTCGGGATGGCCTGCATCGCGGCCATAAACGCGACCGCGTAGAACGGGACGTTCCGCCAGAGATGCATCACCAGGATCAACAAAAACGCGGTGGACTCGTCGCCCAGCCAGTTGCGAGCAAGGGTGCCAAAACCGACGTCGCGCAAAATGATATTGACCAAGCCATAGTTCGGCAAGGTCATAAATCGGAACATCACAACCGAGGCGATGATCGGCAATACCCAGGTAACCATGGCAATGCTCCGAAAGATCTGGATGCCCGCCACCTGCTGGATCAGGAGATGAGCCAAGACCAGACCAAGGATTACCTGGAGTAAAACAGCCGAAATCGTGAGTTCGAAAGAGTGAATCAGGGAAATCCGAAAAACCGGATCCCCGAAAAGTTTGACATAGTTCTGCAACCCGACCCACGCGGACTGGTTCGGGCTAATCAGCGAACGATCAGTAAATGAGGTAAGAACTCCGGAGATCGTCGGATAAAGATCCAGGCCCAGGATCAAAAGCAGCGCCGGAAGCAAAAGCCAATAACCAAAACTGTTCCGCCAGATTCTGGGTGGTCGAGCATCGCGGTGAGCAACAGCCGGCCTTTGAGCGATCATCCGGTTCAGTGTTCATCAGGTTATCGTTCTTCGGCGAGGATTTTCTTTATCGAAATCCGTACCGCGCAGAAGGCTTCGAGCCTGTCGGAGTTTGGTTTGTCAAGGTGATTGCTACAGGTCCTTTGTCGCGCTGAAAGCGCGAAGTCAAGACAGCCTGGCGTGGAGCCCCAGGAACATGCAGCAAAGACCGCCAAGCTCTGAAAGAGCGAGACAATCACCGCTTCTCAAACCTCGCAAGAAACCAAAATCCGAGACCCGGCATCTCCGTACCAAGTAGCGCCGGCATCCTGCCGGTTCAAAAAGCTGACAAGCTGGAAGCTTATCCCACCCTAAACTCCGATCCACTCCGGCTCGTCCGTATCCCGGAGGTTGGTACGGCCATGCGCCTTCAAAGCTGATTGTTTTTCGCTCTTTGCTCGAGTGTGTTGTAGAGATCTTTGCCCGCGTCGTCCGCGGATTTGTTCTGGTAGATTACCTTCTGCATGGCCTCGGTAATATCATTGATCACCAGCCCCCAGTTGATTGGAGCCAGCGCCACGCCGGTCGGCAATTGAGCAATAAAGGCCTGCTGCCACCAATCATTCTTGAAATCAGGCGTCTGGGCGACGTCCTTGCGCGGCGGATTCACTCCTTCCAAGCGGTTTTCGAACGCGACGAAATCCTTGCTGGTTAAAACCTGCACCAGCTTCCACGCGTCCTCCTTGTTCTTGGAGAAGGCATTGATCGAGATTGGTTTCACCTCGAGATAGGTCGCCTGAACGCCGCCTGGAGGCAACGGAAGCGGAGCGACGCCCGTTTCTTCTTCCATGATCTTCCGCGCGACCTCCCCGGTCTTGCGATATTGATAAATCCATGGACCCATCGGTACCATCGCGCTCTTTCCAGAGACATAATCGGTGTCTGTCGCCTGATAATCGTTGCCGCGTGTATTGATGTTTACGGCGGGCGGCTTCGACCCAAAAAAGCAGTCGTTATACAGCTTCAGAACCTCGGCCAGTTTTTCCGGGCTGGTGTTCATTGTCCACTTTTTGGCGGTCTCATCGTATTTAAAAGGATTCTCGCCGTTGTTGGCCTGGAAGAAGAAAGAGATGAATTCCTGGAAGCTCCGGACGCTGCCATTCTTGGTGGTAAGTCCAAGGCCAGCCACTCCAGATTCCTTACTGGAAATTAATGAGGCAGATTGGAGCAGATCATTCCAGGTTTTGGGAGGAGTTAACCCGTATTTCTGGAACAAATCCTTCCGATAAAGCAACACGCGCACATTCGTGTTGTAGGGGACGCCGTACAGCTTTCCGTTGATCGTGAGAGCCTTGATTGTGCTTGGAATGAACTGGTCCTTATCGGGCCATTGGTTAAAGAGATCATCCAGCGGAGCGAGCAGACCCGCCTTCTGGTAAGCGATCATCCCTTCCAGCACGGACTCGATAACATCGGGGTTCCCGGTTCGCCCCTGCACGATAAATTTTTGCTGACCATCCTGATAAACCGGCGGTCCGAAGTTGTTATTGATCGTTATGCCCGGCAAGAGTTTCGGGAAATTCTCTTTGCCCCATTGAAGGAGCGGAGCTTTCGATGGTCCTTCTGTCGCCATTGGGGTAAACCAGAGGTTAAGCTCCCTGGCCGGACTTGAAGCAGTCGCGAAAAAGGCGACCGTCAGAACGAGCGAAGCGGTTTTAGTTAACATCATAAGCTGGGGGGTGACGTTGAGTCGCAGAATACGACGCCAACAGGATGCCTGGGAAAAGCCGGCTTGCAATAGTCGCTTCGGGCCCACTATAGTCGATTTGTGATCGATCGATCGCTGGGACCGCCGTGGCCGGAGCGCGACTCGCTGGCTCGCTTGCTGGAAACCTTGCAGTCGTTGAACTCACGGCCGGAAGAGGCCGGCAACTTCCCTTCTCGCGTGTTCAGCGGGCTCGAAACGTGCTCGCAATCGCGCGAGTACTATTGGGACGGCCGTTCCCGATTGCACGATCCCCAAGCGCCGTTTGTGGTCTGGCAATACACCCTCGCCGGCCGTGGAGCCTTCCGCGAACACTCGGACGCCGCGATGCGTCCCTTGTTACCAGGTCACGTTTTTACCACGATCGTGCCAAGCGATAACGCCTATTTCCTACCGGCGGACTCGCCTCGTTGGACCTTTTTTTGGCTAATTATTGACCACCCTTACGTCGCGCAGCGTTTCCGCGATCGAACCCGGACGGCCGGTTCAATCTGGCCGGTGTCCCCCCAGCACGCGTTGGTGATGCGCGCTCTGGAGCTGTTTGATGCCAGCCGAGCAACTTTGTTGCGAGACGATTTCGCAGAAGAAGGGGCAATCTTCCAATTTATGTTGGAGTGGGAGCGATTCGCTCACGACTGGCTTTATCCGCCCGCCCCGCGCGAGAAATTGCTGGACGACGTCCGTCGGGAGGTGCTGGCCCGCTTCGGCCGGCAACCGCCCACCGTCGAACAGATAGCGGAACAGCGGGGCCTCAGCCGGACTCGATTTGCGCATTTCTTTCGCAAGACAACCGGTCTAACCCCAGCTCGTTTCATCACCCAGCTTCGGCTCGACGAGGCCGCCCGGCTCCTGACCGAAACCGATCTGAAATTGGAGCGCATCGCGCGGCAAACCGGTTTTGCGGATGCTACCCATTTCGGAAAGGTCTTTCGCCGCAATTTCTTCGCGACCCCGACGAAGTACCGGCACTCGCGCCGCCTGCAGATGTGTCCAAAACCGGTGGACGAAATCATACGTTCGGAGAAATGAATCAGGAAAAGACAAAAGACCGGATCCTCGACGAGGAAGCCGATCCTCGCTCATCGACTGTTCAGCTGTCTGTTGAACTCCCTGAACCACGCGGCTAGCGTGTGGAACAATCCCGGCTCGTATGGACTTCCTATGAACCCGCCACCGTCCCCTGACACTCAATTGACCCGGCGCCCCCCAGTCGTGCCGCATTTTATCAACGGAGAAAAAGTCGTCTCGCCCGAGGCCCGGCAGGCGCCCGTTTTCAATCCGGCAACCGGTGAGATCGAGCAAGTCGTCGGTTTTGCGTCTGCCCAGGAAGTCGCACGCGCAACCCAGGCAGCCGCTGCCGCATTTCCGCTCTGGGCCGCTACTACGCCGCTCCGGCGTTCGCGCGTCTTTTTTAAATTCCGCGAATTGCTCGATCTGCATCGGAACGACTTGGCGGACATCATTTCCGCACAACACGGCAAGACCGTGCAAGACGCGCTCGGAGAAGTCACTCGCGGGGTGGAAGTGGTCGAGTTTGTTTGTGGTATTCCGCAGTTACTGAAAGGCGAGTTTACTCCCGAGGTCGGAACCGGGGTCGATAGTCATGCGTTTCGCCAACCACTTGGAGTGACGGTCGGAATTACGCCATTTAATTTTCCGGTGATGGTGCCGCTCTGGATGGCTCCGGTTGCCTTGGCCTGCGGAAATACATTCATCCTCAAGCCGAGCGAGCGCGATCCGGGCGCAAGCGTGCTGTTGGCGGATCTCCTGCAGCAGGCTGGTTTGCCGAAAGGAGTCTTTAACGTGCTGCAGGGCGATTCGGACACGGTCCAGCAACTGATCACTCACCCGTTGGTGCAAGCCGTGAGTTTCGTCGGTTCGACTCCGGTCGCGGAATCTGTCTTTCGCCAGGGAACCACGGCGGGAAAGCGGGTTCAGGCGTTAGGGGGCGCCAAAAATCACGTCGTCATCATGCCGGACGCCGATTTGGAAATGGCCGTCAACGGATTGGTTGGGGCGGCGTTCGGTTCCGCCGGAGAGCGATGTATGGCCATTTCCGTGGCGGTACCGGTCGGAGAACGGACGGGCGACGAACTCCTTGCGCGGCTGATTCCGCGGGTGAAAGGGCTTCGCATCGGCCCAGGCCTGAGACGGGAATCCGAGATGGGCCCTCTCGTCACCGAGGCTCACCGAAAGCGGGTCCTGTCGTACCTGGAGACTGGCGTGCAGGAGGGAGCGGACCTTGTTGTGGATGGGCGCCAAACCGAGGTCCCCACTCAAGGCTTTTTCCTGGGCGGCTCTATCTTTGACCATGTGCAGCCAAGAATGCGGATTTATCGAGAGGAAATTTTTGGACCGGTGCTTGCGATCGTTCGAGCGAAGAATCTGGCCGAAGCTTCACGATTGGTGAATGAACATGAATTCGGGAATGGGGCAGCGATTTTTACCAGAGATGGCGGCATTGCCCGGGCTTTTGCCGAGGAGGTCAAGGCAGGGATGGTGGGCGTGAACGTAGCGATCCCGGTACCAATGGCATTCCATTCGTTTGGGGGTTGGAAACGATCGCTCTTCGGAGACCACTATGTGCACGGCCTCGAAGGGGTGCGCTTCTACACTCGCTTGAAAACGGTGACCAGTCGCTGGCCGGACGCCGACTCGGTGGGGCCGGAGTTTGTTTTGCCGACGCACTGAAGCGATCGCAAATCGCGGATCACAAATCGCAAAAGTAGTCCGACCGGCCACGCCAGGTTGTTCGGAAACAAAATTTGCAACGCCTTCCCAGTAAGTCATGAGTCTCATCAAAACCATCATGCGATGGCGACTGCACCAGGACAGGTCCCATGAGTCTACGAGTCCCCATGAGTCCCGTCAGTCCGATCGGACCGCTTCGGCACTACCAGCGCGACCGGCGCGTGGCGTTGCTTGACCTGCGTCCGATTGGTTTTGCCCTGTTCGGCCAACGCGTTCAGGTCCTTCGTGCCGCCAGGAAACCAATCGTTCAACCGCCGTTTCGCGATGTTTACATGAAGCACTTCATCCGCCCAATCGTAGTCTTGAAAGGTAGTCATCAATGGATGGCGGGCAGCATCGCGACAGAACTCCCATTCGCCCTTCTTTCCCACAGGATACTTCATTTGGGCACCTTCGATCTCTAGCCCGAGCGTAGCGTACTGCTCGAGCGGGGTGGCCTCCATGCAGTAAACGCTTTCATAGTCGCGCATCGGAACGGCGTCCAGCGAGCCGAAGGTAGATTCGATAGCGGCTTCACCCATCATCGAGTGCCGGACTTCGTCCCACAGATGGCGGGATAAATCGTGGTAAAACTCCCAAGACATGTCCGGAGTTTCACACAGAACGATACACAGGCCCTCCGCGACATTGATCTCCGAGAGCCGGATGCCCATCATGTACACAAGGTAAGACGTTGTGTCGGTGAGCTCTGGCTTGAGATAATCCCAGACGTGGCGAACACGCGGATCCCGGCCCGGTTTTCTCGGAAGGATAAACGCTTTGGCTGGCCGCTGCCGCTCCGACAGGTCTCCGGAACGAGGCCCGGTGCCGTCAAGGCCCCCGCTGGCGGTGAGGCAGGCTTGTAACCGTGCCGGAACAACCGGCCGTTCGCTCGCAGTCCCCTCTCCTCCGATCCAGGCGATACTCTGGATTAAACGGGGCAATCCCGATTCGAGCAAATCGCAGGTAGGCGAATCGGCCAGCGGATTCGTGTCGCGCAGGTATTTGTCATATGCGGCGCGCAATCCCTCGTGCAACCATCGAACCACCGCAATAAGTTCCTGGCTTGGGCGCACCTGCATGGCTTCGTCCATTAATCTCTCCAATCCCGCGTCGGGTGATCCTTCGATGCGGACCTTCGGGGTGCGCAGCTGGCGGAGCCGCTCATAAATGCGATTGCCGCGTTCTCCCGCGAGATACTGCAATCGGCCAAGCAATACTTTTAAGTCGCGTTCCGGCACGATGACCATGGTGGCGGCGCAGAGAAACATCAATCGTCGCTCGATGTAACCGAGACGGAGCAGCCTCCCGACCGCTTCCTGCACCGACAGTCCCTGCCGAAAAGGATCTCCGAGTCCCGCGAAACGAGGAACAACTGCTTCAGTATTTTCGTCCATATGTGTTAATGTCATCGGTTATCGGCTACTGGCCATTGACTATCGGTTGTTGTAGAAACCGGTTGTCAGCCGCTCTGCGCTGTGGCATGTTCGGCGCCTTTCAGATCACACTTTGATATGGCGTACGCAATTATTCGCTCAGGGGGAAAGCAATTCAGGGTCAGTCCGGGAGACACGATCGCCGTACAAAAAGTCTCCGGACAGCCCGGCGATAAAGTGACTTTTTCTGACGTTGTGTTTCATGCCGATGGCGAAAAGGTACGGGCGGGCTCTCCCTTGGTCGAGGGCGCCACGGTGACAGCCAAGGTTGTCGATCAATTCAAGGCCGACAAAGTGATCGCTTTTAAATACAAGCGGCGCAAAGGATATCATCGCACCGTTGGACACCGGCAACACCTCACACGGGTAAAAATTGAATCAATCGGCCTTTAGACTTGTCTAGAGAGAAGGAGAATTTTTCATGGCTCATAAAAAAGGGCAAGGCAGTGTTAAGAACGGGCGAGATAGCGTCAGTAAACGACTAGGAGTCAAGAAATTCGGCAGCGAATCGGTTGTTGCGGGAAATATTATCATTCGGCAGCGTGGCACGAAGTTTTTACCGGGAAAGAACGTGGGCCTCGGTCGGGATTACACGATCTTCGCTTTAGTCGATGGCACCGTACGGTTCGACCAGAAAGGTCGCCGAGTGAACGTAGAACCGTTGGAAGAGGCATTAGCGGGTTCAAGTAGCTGAAAAGCCACAAGATTTTCCCTCCCGATGGAAAAAGCGCCTCGCTCGTTGAGGCGCTTTTTTCGTTTCGGAGAGTCGGTACGGTCGTTTCGCAAACAACTCTTTTCATTGATGCTGGGACTACTCCATGCTGAACGTCGTGTTGGTCGAACCCGAAATACCGCCGAACACTGGCAACATTGCCCGGCTCTGTCTTGCAACCAACAGTTGTCTCCACCTCGTGAAGCCGCTCGGTTTCCAAACCACTGATCGCGCGTTGCGACGCGCGGGAATGGATTATTGGAAGCGAGTGAATATTTCGTATTGGGAAAATTGGCTTGAGTTCGAAAAGGCAACGTCCGCGGCATCGCGCCTCTTCTTTTTCTCCACGAAAGCTCGGCAGCTCTACTGGAATATTCCCTTCCGCGACCATGATTACCTGATCTTTGGGCGCGAAACCAGGGGCTTGCCGGAGAGTCTTTTGGAAGCCTATCCGGACCGGTGCTTCCTGATACCGATGGATCCGGCTGCGCGAAGCTTGAATCTGGCAACCGCTGTCGCGATCGTGTTATTTGAAGGGATTCGCCAAATGAGCGCCCAACCGTGAACGTCCAACCACAATTGACCGCGGCAGATTTGCGCCAGTCATTCAAAATCGGCTCACGCCGGATCGAGGTTCTCCGCGGCATCAGTCTGGAGGTGCACCATGGCGAAACGGTTTTTCTTTGCGGCGCTTCCGGTGCTGGCAAGACGACGCTGCTCTACACTCTGGCGGGGCTGGAGCGACCGGAATCGGGAGACGTTACTTTTGAGGGCCGGGCCCTTTACCGTCGGAACTCAGCGGAGGACGCCCGGATCCGAAACACGCGGATGGGCTTTGTTTTTCAAAGCTACTTCCTTCTGCCAGAACTCACTGCCCTCGAGAATGTCCTGTTGCCGTCCTTGATCCGCCAGCGGCAACGACTCGATCAAGCAGAGACTTTCCTGGCCCGCGTCGGCTTGGGTGATCGCGCGAATCATCTGCCAAGCGAGTTGTCCGGCGGAGAGCAACAGCGGGTGGCGATCGCGCGCGCCCTGATGAATCAACCCGCGATCATTTTTGCCGATGAACCTACTGGGAATCTCGACTCGTTGAATGGTCGCATCATCATGGAACTGCTTCTTTCCGTCGCGCGCGAAAAGTTGACCACTCTGGTCGTGGTCACCCATGACGAACATCTCGCCGCCCTCGGCGACCGTCGCCTGAATATTCACGACGGCCTTCTGACAAACTAAGAATTATGAATCTGAAGATCTATATTGACGGCGAGTTCCTCGATGAGTCTGAGGCGAAGATCTCGGTCTTTGATCATGGATTGCTGTACGGCGACGGCGTTTTCGAAGGGATCCGCTTTTATCAGGACCGGGTTTTTCGTCTCAACGAGCATATGGACCGGCTGTGGGACTCGGCGAAGGCCATCGCCCTCGAAGTGCCAATGTCGAAGTCGGAGCTGATTGTCGCGACGTTGGAGACAATCCGCCAGAATGATCTGCACGATGGTTATGTTCGTCTGCTGATTACGCGGGGGATCGGCTCTTTAGGACTGAGCCCGGACAGTTGCCGGCGGCCCAGCGTGATTATCATCGCGGCGACAATTTCCCTTTACCCGGAAGAGCTTTACCAAAAAGGCTTGACGATGGTGACTTGCGCGACGAGGCGAGTCGCCGCCAATGCGGTCAATCCGCGGATAAAATCGTTGAACTATCTCAACAATATTCTGGCCAAGATCGAAGCCCAGACGGCTGGTGTCGGCGAAGGTTTGATGCTGAATGAGCAAGGCTATGTCGCCGAATGTACGGGCGACAATATTTTTGTCGTCAAGGCTGGCTGGCTGTCCACACCCCCGCTCAACGCCGGGTTGCTCAACGGAGTTACTCGCCAGGTTGTGTTTGAGATTGCTCAAACCATTGGAGTCCCCGTTGGTGAACGGGAACTCACCCGGTACGACATTTACACCGCGGACGAGTGCTTTCTCACCGGCACTGCAGCCGAGGTCATTCCCGCAGTCGAACTGGATCGGCGGTCGATTGGCAATGGCCGGCCCGGACCGGTCACCGGCCAGTTTATCGACGCCTTCCACCAGTTGACACGTTCTTCCGGCACTCCCATTTATGATTAGTGTTGAATCGGCAACATTGTTTTTCGCCCGGCCGGAGATCGCTCCCAAAAGAAAGGAAGCCTTTCAAGCAGGTTCGACAAACGTGCTATATTTAGCCATGCCTCAAGAGCAACGAAAACTTTTGATCGTTGGTGAATTTCGTTGTCAACTCGGGGCAGGGAGGACGGAACGGAATGATTTGTGACGTTTGCAAGACCAATGCTGCGACCGTGTACCTGACGCAGATTGTCGATGGGAACATGAAGAAGATCAATCTCTGTGAATCGTGTTCCAAAGAAAAGGGCGTCTCGGATCCAACCGGTTTCGCCTTGGCCGACCTCCTTCTGGGCTTGGGGGAGAATCAACAGGTCGAGCAACCTGTCAACACTGAGCACTGCCCGGTCTGCGGGTTCACTCAAGCGGATTTCAAGAAGACCGGACGACTTGGTTGCAGCGAATGTTACGAAACTTTTCAGGAGACCCTGGATCCCATCCTGAAAGCGATGCACAAGGGGACCCAGCACATCGGCAAAACCCCGACGCGCCTTCACCCGACCCAATCAGACCGGCTGAAAGAGCTGCAACGGAGTCTTCACGATGCTGTCTCGCGCGAAGACTACGAGTCAGCGGCGAACATTCGCGACGAAATCAAACTTTTGGAGGATAAAACTCAATGAAGATCGCAGCGATCCTCGCAAACCCGGGTGAGTGGGCCACCTCGAGCGCTGATCAACATCCAATTGTCATTAGCAGCCGGGTTCGACTCGCCCGCAACCTGGCCCGCGCGCCTTTTCCAGGATGGGCGAAAAAATCCGAGCGCATGCGGATCCTGGATGAGATTAAACCTGAGGTTGATGCCCTCGAAAGCATGTCCGACGCTTTTTCCACGCCGCTCAACGAACTGACCGCAATGGAAAAGCAGGTCCTGGTCGAACGCCACCTGATCAGTCGCGAACACGCCGCGAAAGGCATGGGGAGCGCCGTGATCATTAACCCGGCACAGACGGTCAGCATCATGATCAATGAGGAGGATCACCTCCGGATGCAGGCGATTACCTCCGGCTTTGGTTTACCGAGAACCTTTCAAATCATTGATGAAGTGGACACCGCTCTGGAAGCGCACCTGGAGTTCGCTTTTGATCCGCGTTTCGGCTATCTGACAGCCTGTCCGACCAATGTTGGTACGGGGATTCGCGCTTCTGCCATGGTCCACCTCCCAGGCCTGGTGCTGGGTGAGCAGATCAACCAGGTGGTGAATTCCGTCAACAAGATTGGGCTTGCCGTCCGCGGACTCTATGGGGAGGGCACCGAGGCCATGGGCAATCTGTTTCAGGTCTCCAACCAGACGACCTTGGGCGAAAAGGAATTGCAGATTATCGATCGCCTGGGAAAAGTGGTGGAAACCTTGGTCCAGAGAGAGACCCAAGCTCGCGCGAATCTGCTGGAGACGAAACGGAACGTTTTCCTCGATCAGGTCGGACGAGCCTTCGGCATCCTGACGAACGCCTACTCGATTTCCTCAAAGGAAGCTTTGAACCTGCTGTCGATCATCCGGCTGGGAATCGACCTGAGGATTTTTCCCGAGGAAGGCCGCTGCTTGATCAATCAGCTTCTGATGGAGACCCAGCCTGCCCATCTGCAACTCTCTTCCAAGCAAAAACTGGTGGCCGAGGAGCGCGACAATCTCCGCGCAGACCTTATCCGGGAGAAGTTGAAAAGCTTTCCTAAACCGCCTAATACTAGAGCGTCGGACAGCCCGCCGGGAAGTTCGGCTTCGGAAGCAAGATGATGAATAATTTCACTCCACGTGCTCAACAGGTTTTGGCGCTTGCACGGAAGGAAGCGGATCGGTTTAACCACAACTACGTGGGCACCGAACACCTTTTGCTCGGATTGATCAAACTCGGCCAGGGTGTCGCGGTAAACGTCCTCCAAAAAATGGGGCTCGATCTGGAGACCGTCCGCCTGGAGGTGGAAAAGATGGTCGGATCTCATCCCGAGACGAAAATGGTGGGAAACATCCCCTATACTCCCCGGGTCAAGAAAGTGCTCGCCCTCGCCGGCAAGGAAGCCAAGGCCCTCAACCATTCTTATGTTGGCACTGAACATATTTTATTAGGGTTGCTCCGGGAAGGTGAAGGAGTAGCCGCTCGAGTCCTCAAAAGTCTCGAGGTCGATATCGAAAGAACCCGCAACGAAATTTTAAAAGAATTGGACCCGAATTTTACACCGCCGGAGAGCGAGGCAGAGAGCCCGCAGGAAGGCAATAAGAAAGATGTTAAGACACCCGCGCTGCGGGCGTTTGGTCGCGACTTGACTGAACTCGCGAAGAAAGGGGAACTGGACCCGGTAATCGGCCGCAAGAATGAGATCGAGCGTGTAATCCAGATTCTTTGCCGGAGAACGAAGAATAACCCGGTGCTGCTCGGTGAAGCCGGGGTTGGCAAGACTGCGATCGTGGAAGGCCTCGCCCAGGAAATCGGAGCCGGCAATGTTCCAGAATTATTGCGCGACAAGCGGGTGATCACGCTGGACCTGGCTCTCATGGTCGCCGGAACGAAGTACCGCGGTCAGTTCGAAGAGCGAATCAAAGCGGTCATGGACGAAATCCGACGCTCCAAGAATGTGGTGCTTTTCATTGACGAGCTCCACACCATCGTCGGCGCCGGTTCGGCAGAAGGCGCGATGGATGCCTCAAACATTATCAAACCGGCTCTGAGCCGAGGTGAATTGCAGTGCGTCGGCGCGACCACGCTGAACGAATATCGCAAATACATCGAGAAGGATGCCGCTTTGGAGCGGAGATTCCAGACGGTGAAAGTCGAGGCTCCCACTGTTGAGGAAGCCGTCCAGATCTTGCACGGACTAAGGCCGAAATATGAGGCGCATCATAAGGCCAAACTTACGGATGAATCTCTCGATGCCGCTGTCCGCCTCTCGGACCGTTACCTCACTGGCCGTTTTTTACCGGATAAAGCAATCGATGTCATGGACGAAGCCGGCGCCCGCGCTCGCATCAATGCCATGACTCGTCCGCCGGATGTCAAAGAGATCGAAAAAGAGATCGAAGTAATCCGGGCCGACAAGGAAGCTGCCATCAAAGCGCAGGATTTTGAGAAAGCAGCCGCGCTGCGCGATTCCGAAAAACAGGCGAAGGACAAACTGGAACGCATTCTGGCCGAGTGGAGAGAAAGGCGGGAGGAGCACGAGGTTGTGGTCACGGCAGACGATATCATGCATATCGTCTCAAGGTGGACCGGAGTCCCCCTAAACCGCTTGGAAGAGCAGGAGACTCAGAAACTTCTGAAAATGGAGGACGAGCTGCGGACGCGAGTGATTGGCCAGGATGAAGCGGTTATCGCGATCAGTAAAGCGCTCCGGCGTTCGCGGGCCGATCTGAAGGATCCACGGCGGCCGATTGGTTCCTTCATTTTTCTGGGACCGACCGGCGTGGGCAAGACATTCCTCGCCCGCTCGCTCGCGGAGTTTATGTTCGGCGACGCCGATGCCTTGATCCAGATCGACATGTCCGAATACATGGAAAAATTCACGGCATCTCGACTGATTGGTTCGCCTCCCGGTTATGTTGGATATGAGGAAGGCGGCCAATTGTCCGAAGCGGTTCGCCGGCGGCCCTATTCGGTGGTGCTCTTCGACGAAGTCGAAAAGGCACATCCCGACGTCATGCACCTGCTGCTGCAGATCCTGGAGGAAGGCAAGATAACCGATAGCCTCGGCCGCAAAATCGATTTTCGGAATACGATTATTATCATGACTTCGAATGTCGGGGCCGAATTTATCAAACGCCAAAGCGCGATGGGATTTGGCGCGGCTGCGGGCCATGAATCCTACGAGGCGATGCGCGACAAGATCTTGGACGAAGCCAGACGCGCTTTCAAACCCGAGTTCCTGAACCGCTTGGACGACATGATCGTCTTCCACACCCTGTCCCGGCAGGACCTGGTGCAGATCGTCGATCTAGAGGTGGCGAAAGTAACCGAGCGAGTTCGCGCAAAAGATATTCATCTGCAGCTCGAGTCGAGTGCGGTTGAGTTCCTGATCGATAAGGGTTACGACCCGACCTACGGCGCGCGACCGATGCGGCGAGCGGTGGAACGCTACCTGGAAGATCCTCTTGCCGAGGAGCTTCTGCGATCGCACATCAAGTCTGGCGATACGGTTGAGGTTTATGCGGCGGGTGAGCAACTCGCCTTCCGCCCGGCCCATGCTGAGCAGCCGCAAACGGCCAAGGCTTCCTGAGCTGGCAAAGAGCCAAATCGTTTTAAAGAGCCAAATCGTTTTGGAGTGCGTGCGACTTGTCGCCGCTCGCTGACCGCCCGTCCTGCCCCTTGTAGCCGAGCCTCGCGCGAGCGAAAGAGGAACTTCCCCTCAAGCTAACGAATCTCTTTTACGAGGGAACTCGGGACTTCGTGGTTCTTTTCTCACTCCAGGCCGCGCTCCGCGCGGTCCGAAAGCGGCGACAAGTCGCGCGCACTCCAAAACGAACCGCAAACGTGGCATTCGAGCGCCACGCGAGAACTTGTTTTGACCGTGTCCGTCGTAGTTTAGCCTTGGATAGTGGCAGCTCCAGCGCTCGGCTCAAACGAGTTTTCCTTGCGCTCCACCTGCTCGCAACGCGAGGATTTGGGATGTTCTGGCACGTACGTGGCCGCCGTCTCGAATTGGGCCGCCAGGCCCGAATCATGGGCGTCCTGAATGTCACCCCGGATTCTTTCTCAGACGGTGGTCTTTACGTGCAACTGGAGGCAGCTCTGGTTCACGCCCAGGCGATGGCGGAGGAGGGTGCCGCCATTATCGATGTCGGAGGTGAATCTTCGCGCCCCGGATCGGATCCAATACCCTTTGAAGTGGAGGTTCAGCGAGTAGTCCCGGTGATTTCGGCTCTTCGGAAGCGCTTGCCTGAAATCCTGATTTCCGTCGATACCTACAAAGCCCAGACCGCGTATCGGGCGCTCGCGGCGGGAGCAGACATCGTCAATGACATTTCCGCCGGCGGAGACCCTGGGATGGTCGCCGTAATCCGTGAATTCAACGCCGGCATCATCCTGATGCATATGCGGGGAATTCCAAAGACAATGCAGCTTTGTCCCGATTATCGAGATGTGGTCGGGGAAGTCGCCGAATTTCTCGAGGCATGCAGAGATTCTCTGGTGGCACAGGGCATCGCTCGGGAGCAGATTGCGCTTGATCCCGGATTTGGTTTCGGCAAACGGCTGCAGGACAATATTGTGCTGGCGGGTAATTTGAAGCAACTAGCCAAGTTAGGACGACCAATCGTGGTTGGCCTTTCCCGAAAATCCAGCTTGGCGCAGCTGCTCGGCGATCCGAAGTTGAGTTATGATGGACGCTTCTGGGCGACAGTCGCTTTTACCAGTTACTTGCGGGAACAAGGCGCCCACATCGTCCGGGTGCATCATGTCCGGCCTAACCTGGAAGCAGTTCGGATGACCGACGCGATTCTAAGCAATGAATGATTTTTTGTTCCAGTTCCTGAAAAATTACTGGAACGCAGGCATCGAGATTCTGTTGCTGGCTGTTGCCATTTATTACGGTTATCTCTTTTTCCGGGGAACTCGCGGTGCCAAAGTGCTGACCGGGTTGGCGATCCTCTTTATCTTGCTGACCCTCGTTTCTCAGCTCCTGAATCTCACCGTGATCGCTTGGCTCTTGCGGAGCTTGACCGCTTTTCTCGCGATCGCGCTGGTGGTTATCTTCCAGCCCGAGCTCCGGCGAGCTTTGGCCGAGCTCGGCAGCAGCCGGATCTTTGCCTCCCCCTCGCAGAAAAAGGAAACGATCGATCTCATAACCGAAACTGTTTTTGAGCTTGCCAGCCGCCAAATCGGCGCTCTGATCGCGATCGAGAAGGATACAGCCATTCGCAATTTTGCGGAAAGCGGAGTAAACCTGGATTGCGAAATCTCGCCCGAGCTGTTGCTCACGATTTTTTTCCCGAAGACTCCGCTTCACGACGGGGGGGTGATCATCCGAAACGATCGCATCAGCGCGGCCGCTTGCATCTTCCCCGTAAGCCAGCGCGAGGATTTGGATCGCACGCTCGGTCTCCGTCACCGCGCCGGCTTGGGAATCACGGAGGAATCCGACGCCATCGCCATCGTGGTTTCAGAAGAAAACGGGGGTATTTCCATCTGTTCTCGCGGCAAAATCGAACGCGGGTTTCGCCCGGGTCAGTTTGAGAAGCGGCTGTCGGAGCTTCTCTTGCTCGATCAAGCTCCGGCGGAGCCCGATGAGAGCGACGAACTCCAACGTGAGCAAACAATTCCCTGACGCTGTGAAACGAATCTTTCTGCATAACTGGCGCGCGAAACTGATGTCCTTGGTGGTCGCATTCGCGGTTTGGTACCTCATCAGAAAAAATGTCGAGTCAGCCCAGGAGCGCTGGCATTACAACCGGCCGGTATCGGCTTTTGATCTGCGCTAGCGAGGACCGATGACCGATGTGTCATTGGTCATTGGTTATCGGTCATGGCCACTCGAACCTCGGATATTGCGGGTCGCGAGTGGACACGCTAGCCTCAAGGCCGTGTTAACCCGGCTTTTTGGTACTGACGGTGTTCGCGGTTTGGCAAACGAGGATCCGATTACCCCGGCATCCGTCATTCGTTTGATGGAGAGTGCCATCCGCGTCCTGGCTCCCGGTGTCACTCGACCGGTGGCCATCATTGGCCGGGACACGCGCGCCTCTGGCGAACTCATGGAAGCCGCTGCCGCCTGCGGTCTGGCCGGATGCGGCGTCGATGTGCTGTTGGCCGGTGTCATTCCTACCCCTGCCGTTGCCTACCTTACCGCCTCGTATCCGGCCTCCTTCGGCGTCGTCATTTCCGCCTCGCACAATCCATTCGAAGACAATGGGATCAAATTTTTCCGATCGACAGGCTACAAGCTGAGCGATGCTGAGGAGAGCAGGATCGAAGAAGGCTTTTGGCAATCGCTCGACTCCGCGTCGCGGCCGACTGGCCGGCAAATCGGTCGAATCAAGGAATTGCCCGATGCCCTCGACCGCTACGTATCCTTTGTGCAATCGACTTTTCCCAAAAACGCGTCACTCCGTGGCTTCCGCCTTGCCTTGGATCTGGCCAACGGCGCGTCGCACCGATCGACCCCGCGGGCTCTCGAACTTCTCGGTGCGAAACTCGAAGTAGGGTACGCGGATCCGGACGGTTACAATATCAACGAGAACTGCGGCTCAACGCATCCCGGTGCATTGATCTCTCTGGTGCGTCAAACGGGCGCGGATCTTGGTATTGTCCATGACGGTGATGCCGATCGCGTTCTTTTCTGTGATGAATACGGCAGCCCTTTGGACGGTGACGAGATCATGGCCATTATCGGGGCAGACCTCCTGAGTCGCCATGAACTGCGAGCCAACACGATCGTGGCGACGGTGATGAGCAACTACGGTCTCGATGAACTGATGAAAAAATTGGGCGCCCGCGTCGTGCGCACCAAGGTAGGCGATCACTGCGTGATGGATGCATTGCTGGATGGCGATCTTAATTTTGGAGGCGAACAAAGCGGTCACATCATCTTTCGTGATCTAACAACAACCGGCGACGGACTGATCACGGCGTTGCGAATGCTCTCTGTCCTGGTCTCCACTGGAAAGAGGTTGGGCGAACTGCGCCGCACCTTGGAAAAATATCCGCAGGTGCAGCGCAACATCCCGGTTCGTCAGAAGATCCCTTTTGGTAAGTTTCAGTTGATTACCGGCGAGCTGGCAATTGCCGAGAAGGAATTGGCGGGAAAAGGACGTGTCCTGCTCCGTTATTCCGGAACGGAACCGAAAGCGCGATTGCTGCTGGAGGGACCCGACCGGCTCCTGCTCGAACAATTGGCTGATTCGATCGGGCAGGTCGTGCAGAAGACACTGGGAGCGTGAATTACCTGGTCACCGGCACCGACACCGGGATTGGCAAGACTTACATTGGCTCGTGCCTGATCCGAGCCTTGCGAGCGCGGGGACGCGATTGCGTCGGGATGAAACCATGGTGTTGTGGCAGCCTCGATGATGTCGCCGAGTTGCAGGCAGCGAGTGATTTTTGTGAGCCTGGGAAGTTGATTAATCCGGTTTTCTTTCGGACACCAGCTGCGCCCTACGCTGCTTCTACGATCGAGGGACGGACGGCTGATCTGGGGGTTGTCGAAAACGTTTTCCGGCTTTTGGCCGCGCGTCATGATGTCGTGTTGGTCGAAGGCGCCGGCGGCCTTCTGGTTCCGATCCTTTGCGCGTTCGACTATCGGGATCTTGCGCTCGCATGGGATCTCTCAGTCATCGTCGTAGCGCCAAACCGCTTGGGCACCCTCAACCACACCCGCTTAACGGTTGAAGCGCTGCGTGCCAGTAAGCTACCGTGCTGCGGGGTTATCCTGAACAGCTTGCAAACGAGCGACGCCCCCGCTCAGGTCACAAACTTGTCAGTGCTGGAGTCGCTGATCGACGTCCCCATCTTCCCGGTTGACTTCGGTCAAACCGACTTGCGCCAGTGCGCGGAAGGCCTGGGCATGTTGCCTTAATGAAAGACCCAGAGCGTTTTGGAGTGCGTGCACTCCAGAACGCTCTGGGTCAGAACCGCTTTCGGGTCGTGGTGGCGCTCACATACGCCGCGTCCGCCAGCACAAACTTCCTGGCTTCCACCTGTAGTTCGCTGAAATGAAATCGTCCCATCAATGCGTCCGCCAGCCGCGACACGAAGGTTTCCAGAAGGCAGGTTTCCGCCTGCTCAGCAAACCGAGAACATTCTCGGGCGACCACGCCGTAGTCAACCGTGCGATCAATCTCGTCGTGCAGACCGGAGAACGTTGAAGCTAACCGGTACCGAATCGTAAGCACGAGTTGCTGCATCGAACTCCGCTCCGTCTCCGGGACCCCAATTGTGCTCTGTACCTTGAGTTCGTGAATCTCGATCCACTCGGTCTGCATCGCCCGTCCGGCCTAGGCCGGACGGGCGATGCAGACTATCCTAGTCGAAAACGAATATCTTTGATGATGCTGGCGCCAAAGCGCTGCTTCAGCTTGCGCAGGACAAGCGGTTTCCATTTTCGATCGAGTTCGTAAAGGATCGTCGGCTGGACGACATGTACGACCAATGTTCCTTCCCAGAGTTTTGCCGGATGCGAATGCCGGGCAAAAAACTCGCCAACGACTGCGCTCCAGGCCGCCAGTACCTCCTGTTCCTTGAGGCGGCTGGCCAAGCCCAGCTTCGGTGCCAGCTGCTTCAGCACCTCGGCCGCTGAAACCGTGCGATCAGCCTTCTCTTCCGCTTGCGGCAAACCCCGCCACTCTTCCAGAACGTAAGCCCGCAGAGAACGCTTCATCGGTGGTTCTGCGCTAGTTACCGCCCCCGGACAGAGCAGTCCACCGCGGCCGGCTTCCTAAGCCCCGTCATTGCCGATGGCCTCGACCGGACAGCCTTCCATGGCCTCCTTGCAGAGGGCCTCCTCTTCCGGAGAGGTTGGCTGCTTGTAGACAAAGGAGTGACCGCCGTCATCATCGCGGGTAAAGTTCGCCGGGGCCGTTTCACGACAGAGATCACAATCGATGCACTGATCGTCCACGTAAAAAATCCCTGCTACGTTTTGCGCGTACTTGTTCGCAACGTCTGCCATATTAACCTAATTCCTGGTTCGCCTTTAAACTTTGCGTCTGCGTATCGAGAGAGTGGTTTTCTGCCAAAGCCCGCTAATCTAACGAGGGATCTGCTGACTGCAAGTATCGCCTGGAATAGCCAGTAGCGCCAGCAAAGGTACCCGCTGTCTCTTAAAGCATCAAACGACGGAAGATCTCGTCTAGCGGCATTTGCAAACCGATGTAAAACTCGCCGAATTCGGCAAACTGGGCGCTCACTTCGTCGAATCGCATCTCGTAAACGATCTTTTTAATGTCAAATACGTCATGTGCGAACAGGGAAACGCCCCACTCCCAATCGTCTAATCCGGTGGCCCCGGTAATCAATTGTCTGACCCGGCCGGAGAATTGCCGGCCAACGCGCGCGTGACCGGCCATTAATTTTTTGCGCTGCTCAAAAGGAAGAGCGTACCAATTCTGACCGGCGGCGCGACGTTTGGTCATTGGATAGAAACAGAACACCGGCCAATCGGGCATATTCGGATAGAGCCGATCGGAAAGATACTTGGCCATCCGGCTGTTGAATTCCGCCAGAGCGTTCGCATACTCCGGTGTGCCGGCAATCAACCCGCGTTCCGCCGCCAACGTGGCAGCGTACTCCGTTTCGGTGGTGGTGTATTCGCTGCGTTCGGTGAGGGAGTAGAAGCTGAATACGGGGCTCAGAACGTCGGGACTCAGGGACTGGCTCAGGCGCTTCTCGATGCGGTTTGCTTCGTGCAGGTCTTCGGTAAGCAGCATAAACCCGAGATCGGCTTTCGCTGTCAGCATGCTGAAGACGAGGAGTTGGGTTGCCGGCAAAGAGCGAATTTCCTGGACCAAGGCGCTCAAAGCCGTTTTGTTTTTCACTTTTTCATCGGCATCAAGAAGCTGCCATTCGCCATGTTCAATCCGGTAGATAAGGTGAAACACGTTCCAGCCTTCGTGCGGCCGCAGAATTGTTTTCGCGGACATGGCACACGCTAGGGGAAAACGAAGGAGGTTCAATGTCCAACGTTCGGAACGCAACCAATGGCCCATGAACAATGAACAATGTGAAAGTTGAGGCCGCTTGGCAAATGTGGTGGGCTCTGTTTTTGCGTTTTGACAGCTGGAGCGAGGAACGAGCCAAGAGCTGCCAAACGCAAAATACAGTGACTCTTTCAGCGCTGCGCTCGCGCCCTCCAGCCGCCGGTGGGTTTCTGGGTTTTGGTGGATTTCATCGGATTGGTTGCGGGCGCAGATCGGCGCGCAAAAAACGGTCGGTTGTCGGATCGATCCAACCCAGCAGCAGTCGGGCAAACCAGACTTCAATGAGCTTTTCGGCGGTGGTTTTTAGCCCCAACGACCATCCGGCCAGGCTGGTGGTGATAAACAATGGCTGAGCTTGCCAACTGATTTGGCCGCTTCGGTTGACGCTGCGCGTGGCCATGTCTGGATAAATCAGCTCTTGGGGGCTGCCTTGGTATTTGCGGCTGGAGGCTTGGTAGACTTCCGCCGGACAACGCATGCCCAGCGCCTCGTGCGGCCGCTGCGAATTGAATTCCTGACGCCAGAGATCCAGCGCATCTTGGGAGGCATCTTGGCCCAGGCATTGGAGTTCCATACTCCGATCGCGGTGCAGCCGTTCATGGGCTCCGTTATCTTGCGGATGGCCAGGGCGCCCGCGCTCCAGGTCGATTCCCAGCGCCACCCACCACGCCGACAAACGGCTCAGACCATGGACCGCCTGGCGGCTGGCAAAAGGGGTTCCGTTGTCGCTGCGGATGGCTTCGGGCAGTCCATGGCGTTCGAAGATCCGCTCAAAGCGGTTCTGGACACTCTCGGTTCGCGCATTTTCCATCGCACGTAACTCCAGCAGGAAGCGACTGTGCTCGTCGCGGACCGTCAGCGGTTCACAACGCTGGCCGCCCGCCCCATACCACCAACCTTTGAAATCCACCGTCCACACTTCGTTTGATGCTTGGGCCTTGCGGCCGCTGCTCAGTCGTCCAGCCTCGCTGGCCCTTCGCCTCTTGCGCGGTACGGTCAGTCCGGCGGCTTCCAGCACCCGTTTGAAGCTGCTTTCGCTGGCCGCTGCTCCGTCACGACGCGCGTAAAGTTCTCGAATCTTGCGCGGCCCCCAACGCGGATGGGCCACTTTCAAGCGCACGATCTCCCACACTACCTCTTCGTCCAGGCGCAGCGGACTGGACCGGGGCCGCCGCGACTCTTCCGCCAGCCCCGCTAGCCCTTTGCCCAAAAATCGTTCCTGCCACTTATATAGCCCGTTTTAGTACTGATCCCATACTCCTGGCACAATTCCCGAAAATTCCCGGTCCGCAGCGCCCTGAGCGCAAACTCTATTTTCTGTTCCATAGGCTCACTTTTTTTCCAGGGCATGACCGAGGTTTTTACCTCTTCACCGCCCAAAAGTGTTACCTATGTCTTGAACCTATTGTGTTACCTATGTCCTGAACCTGCACCACCGATGAACAGCCCGATGACAGTTCAGGCCGCTCAAGCCGCTCGTACGACTCCCGACACCGGCAACTAGTACCGGCACTGGCACTGACACTGGCACTGACACTGGCACTGTGGCACCGTTCTGCGTGGCGATTGAAATCAAGCGAGCGGCTTTGCGTGCGCTGCTAGCCAGTTATCGGCGGTTAATGGTGGCGTATTCCGGTGGCGTTGACAGCTCCTACCTCCTGGCCGAAGCGGTCGATCTCCTGGGTGGCGACGTTCTGGCAGCCATTGCGGACAGCCCCAGTCTGCCGCGGAAATCCCTGGAGAATGCTCTCGCGCTGGCGCGTGATCTTGGTGCCAAGATCGAGGTGCTCGAGACTGAAGAACTCAATGACCCGCGCTATTCCAGCAACCCGGTCAATCGCTGCTATTTCTGCAAAGCAGAGCTTTTTCAGCGGATGGAACAGTTGGCCCGCCGGCGAGGTTACCCCGCTCTCGCTTACGGGGAGAACGCAGACGACGCCTTGGAGGTGCGCCCTGGCTCGCGGGCCGCTGAGGAATTTCGCGTCCTTGCGCCCTTGCGCTTAGCCGGTCTCACCAAGGCGGAGATCCGGCAGCTATTGCGTTCCCGGAACCTGTCGATCGCTGACGCGCCGGCGCAGCCGTGTCTCAGTTCGCGCATTGCTCACGGCATCCCGGTCACGACCGCGGCTCTCGGCTTGATTGAGAGAGCGGAAGATTGGGTGCGATCCTTTGGCTTGCGAGTTTTCCGGGTCCGTTACCTACCGGGTAACGACGCTGGCGGTCCGTGCGCGCGTTTACAGGTTGCTCAGGACGAAATGCATCTCCTGCAGGGGCATGAAACCGAGATTCTTCAGGAACTTCTCCGAGCCGGCTTTTCCGAGGCAATGATTGATCCGAACGGCTATCGGTCACCGGCGCGGCAAATCACTTCATCGCCCGCGTCCCTCGCAAGTCCTCCGTAAACTTGCGAGCGACGCCGGCTCAAAATTCCGTTGCCCCTGACGGCGCTTTGCGCTATTGACTCACCTCCCCCTGCTCCTAGGTTCCTTTCTATCCGGAGCAAGGGCCCGTATGTATCCCATGATTTCGACGATTTTCCACCTGGCCCAACAGGCCACTCCTGCCGCTCCCGCGGCACAGACAAGCTTTCTGCCGACGATCGCGATCTACGTCTGCTTTTTTATCATCATCTATTTTCTGATGTTCCGGCCAAATCAGAAAAAGCAGAAGGAGCATGCGCAGCTGATGGCCAGCATCAAGACTGGCGACAAGGTGGTGACCACGAGCGGCATCCACGGGCTGGTGTCCAATGTGAAGGATTCCACGCTCCTGCTCAAAATTGCCGACAACGTAAAAATTGAGGTCGAGAAGAGCGCTATTTCCTCAGTGGCTCGGCAAACCGAAGCGACGAAATCAGCTAGCTAGGAGGGTCGTCGATGAACCCCACCCTGACGTTCTTTTTCGGTCTCTTATTGCTGGTAATCTTTGCCTGGTACTTCATTAGCGAGAAAGACCGGGTAAAACGCTGGTTAGCCACGATTCTGACCGTCCTGCTGTGCGCTTTTTGTATTGATTCGTTCCTGCCCTTGGACCAGAAGATCCGCCTCGGCCTGGATTTGCAGGGCGGCACGTCTTTTCTGATCCGACTGGTTCCACCGACGGGTGAGAACGGCGCATCGCGGACCATTACCCCCGAGATGCAGGAACAGGCGGTCGAAGTTATCCGCCGGCGTGTAGACCAGTTCGGAGTCAGCGAACCCGTTATTACCAAGCAAGGGACCGACCGGATCCTGGTACAGATTCCGGGCCTGGATACTGCCCAGATCGAAAACGCGCGCCAACAGCTTCAGCGCGTCGCCAAACTGGAGTTTCGGCTGGTTCACCCCAACATGGAGGCCCTTCTGCCGCAGATCGAGTCGGGCGCGACGTTCACCCCTCCGGGGTACGTTATTCTTCCGGGAAAGCCTGATCAGCCGATCGATGGGGCGGCAAAAAACGCTCCGAAACCGACAAAGTACCTGGTCAAAAGGCGGCCTGAGTTAACCGGTGACCAGATCACTCGGGCTCAAGCGACTTTCGAGACACGCGGCTACGAGGTCTCCTTGAAATTCACCGGTCAAGGCGCCGAAATCTTTCGCCGGGTTACCCGGGACAATATCAACAATCGCCTGGCCATCGTTCTCGATGGCGAAGTGATCTCCGCGCCTGTGATCCAGAGCGAGATCCCCAACGGTCAGGCGGTTATCACCGGGAGCTTTACGGCGGACGAGGCCCGCGCTTTGGCCAGCGCGCTCGAGAATCCGCTCCAGACTCCTGTGGTCATCGATGAGATGGACAGCGTCTCAGCCACACTTGGACATGACTCGATTATGGGCGGGGTCTACGCCGGTCTGGCCGGACTCGGCGCAACTCTGCTCTTCGTGCTGATCTATTATCGAACAGCGGGAGCGGTGGCCCTCATCGGACTTGCCGTCAATGGGATCCTCCTGTTCGGCATCATGTCGCTATTCGGCTTTGTCCTCACCCTGCCGGGTATCGCGGGTATTATCCTGACAATCGGCATGGCGGTGGACTCCAACGTGCTGATTTACGAACGCTTGCGCGAGGAGCTGGAATCCGGCAAGTCCTTGCGCCCGGCGATCGACGCCGCGTATCGGAAAGCCTTCAGCGCCATTTTTGATGCGAATGTAACAACACTGATTACTGCGGGCATCCTGTTTTGGCTAGGCTCCGGTCCAGTAAAGGGATTTGCCGTTACGCTGACAGTCGGCATCATCGCGTCCATGTTTTCGGCTTTGCTGGTTACCCGAAATATTTTCAGCTGGGCCAACGCGTTCAACGCGATTAAACGCATCTCGATGCTGCACTTGATCCGATCGAAAAGTTTCGATTTCCTCGGAAAGCGCCGGATCGCCATCGCTGGATCTCTTCTGCTGATCGTTGCGTCGATCGCGGCCTTCGCCATTCAGCGACAGAATGCTCTGAATATTGATTTTACCGGAGGCGACCTCTTGCGGATTCATGCCGATAAGCCTTTGACCGAGGCCGAAGTGCGCGGTCAGCTGGAGAAGATCGGTTTGGGCGATGCCGTAATCCAACGAGAAACCAACCGGGTAAATAATCAAGTCATCAACTACTTTGAGATTCGGTCGCCGTTCCAGACCGCTTCCCGGATTACCGCCCAGTTGCAGCAGGGCTTGCCCAATGTACGTCTGACCATTGACAAATCGGTTGGAGTCGGACCGATCATCGGCTCAAGCCTGGCGAAAACATCCTTGCTGGCGCTCGGTCTGGGCATTCTGGGCATCCTGATCTATGTCACGCTTCGATTCGAATTCTCCTTCGCGGTGGGTGCGATCGTCGCATTGGTTCATGATGTCATTATCACGCTGGGAGTGTTTGTCCTGACCGGGCACAAGCTTTCGCTGGAAGTCGTCAGCGCCGTTCTCACCATCGGCGGTTATTCGATCAATGATACCATTGTCGTTTTCGACCGAATCCGAGAAGGTTTTCATGCCGGACGGAAAGGCAGCACTCAATCGATCATGAACGCCAGCATCAATGAGACATTGAGCCGGACTTTGCTGACCAGCGGGGTCACCCTGATTTGTATGCTGTCGCTGCTGCTTTTTGGAGGCGCTGTTCTGCACGATTTCGCTTTCACGATCGTGATCGGCATCGTTGTCGGAACTTACTCGTCGATTTTCATCGCTTCCCCGATCGTTTTGTGGTGGAGCGAATTTCGAAAGGGCAACTTGCGTCGCGAAGTGACCAAGCCGCAAACTCAGCAGCCCGCCAAAGCCTGACATCGGGACCGTTCGCCCGGGGCGTCGCGCAGCGGCGCACACACATTCGCTCGATCAAGCAATTCTCCTCCTACTTAATCATCCCCACCTTCGTCCGATCAAAGGTGAGCGCCACACTCACAATGATCACTAACCCGAGAATGCTTTGCTGAAAATAAGCATCGACGCCGACGACGTTCATCCCGTTTTCCATCACTCCAAGCGTAAGCGCGCCGATCACGGTGTTAATCGGCCCCCCGGTGCCGCCCGTTAGCGCCGTCCCGCCTACCACGACGGCCGCGATTGACTGGAGGATATACACCCTGCCCAGCGTTGGATCGCCGCCGAACTGGATGCAGGACTGCATGATGCCCGCGATTGCTGCCGCAAATCCTGACATCGTGAACGCAAAGTTCCGCGTCCGGGAAACATCGATCCCCGACATCCACGACATGCGAATATTACTGCCCGTGTAGTAAATGTTTCGGCCAACGGTCGTGAACCGGAGGATCACAAAAAATAAAGCGAGAATCGCAACGGTTACGAACAGCAGGTTCGGCACGCCCAGCGTCATCCCGTTGACGATTTCCAGCATCCCGTACTGCGAAGCTGGAACGTCGATTGGCAGCGGCGAAACCAGTAGCGCAAGGCTGGTCAAGATCCCGCCGGTTCCGAGGGTCGCAATAAAGGATGGGATCTGAATCCTCGTGAGAATGTTCCCATTGATAAACCCCACAACAACTCCGATGAGGATACAGAAGGGAAACGCCCAGGCTCCTGCCGCCTTCAGCGAAAGAACGAACACAACGGAAATGAACGACATCAACCCGCCAACGGACAGATCGATGCCGCCAATCAAGATCGCGCTCATCTGCCCCAGCCCGACGACCAGCAAGATCGCTGAATAACTGGCGATCGTGTTCAGATTATACGGCGAGAGGAAGTTCCGGTTACCCGCCGTAAAGAGCGCAACCAGCGCGATCAGCAGCGCAATCGCAAAGTAAATCGCCGGGATACGCGCCCGCTTCCTCCGCGCGTCCGTTTGCCGTACTTTTCTTTCGCTCTCTCGGACGCCATCCACTTCAGATCTCCTCTGCTCCAGACGTCATACGATCAACGCGATCAGATCGGCCGGTCCCGGTTTCTTTTCTCGCGGACAATCCAACTCGCCGACCAATCGGCGATCTTTCATGACTAGCATCCGATTGCACAGACCGATATCCTCTTCCAACGTGTCGCACATGATGATCATCGAAATCCCGTCGTTCGCGAGCTTGCGGATCAGTTTGTAAATCTCCTCTTTCGCGCCGACGTCGACCCCTCGGGTTGGATGATCGAGCACCAGCAACTGAATCTTGGACGAAAGCCATTTTGCGATAACTACTTTCTGTTGGTTGCCACCACTGAGGTTTGCGCACATCGCGGAGGATGCGGGCGTTTTGATCCGACAATTGTCAATCAATCGCAGCGCATTCTTCTTCTCTCTGACCGGACTTAGGAGCCCGGCGACCTTCAACTGATCCAGCACGAGAAGATTCACATTGTCGGCAACGCTCATCCCGAGGGCCAGTCCCTCGCTCCGACGATCGATCGGGACATGGCCCAAGCCGGACTGAACCGTATCTCTTGGAGAACCCGGCACGAGCTTTTTGCCGCCAAGCATGATCGATCCACTGTCCGGTTTTACCAGACCGGTGATGCAGCGGCAGAGCTCCTCTTTGCCGGATCCAACGAGTCCCACCAGACTCACGATCTCTCCTCTCCGGACCGAGAAACTAACCGGTTCAAATCCGCCGCGCTTGGTCAGATTTCGAACGTTAAGGGTGATTACTGGCCCTGGTTCCGCCTGTTCACTTTCGCGATAGCGTTCCGCTGCGAAAGTGTGTCCGACCATCATGTTCTCGATATCGTTGATTTGCGCGCTGCAGCCTTCCAGTTCACTGACATTTTTCCCGTCTTTGAGAACGACGATCCGGTCTGAGTTCTCGACGATCTCCTGAAGCCGATGCGAAACCAGGACAATCGAGGCCTGGTGTTTGATCTCTGTCAGGATCTCGAACAGCGTGTTCCTTTCGCGCTCCGTCAGCACCGTCGTCGGTTCGTCAAGAATCAGGATCGGATTTTCTTGCCGATAAAGCCTTGAAAGCCAAAGAAGCCGGGCGATCTCGACCATCTGTCGAACCGCGCGAGTCGCGTCGCTGATCGGTGTGTCTGGATCCGCCGTCACCTTGACCACGGAGAGCACCGAAATGGCCGTCTCTCGCATCGCTTTCCGGGAAAGGAATCCGAACTTCCGGAATCCGAGCTCGTGACACAGAAACAGGTTCTCCATGATGGAGAGGTTTGGAACGAGCGATCCCTCCTGAAAAACCATCCCCACTCCGTTCTGTGCCGCGTGCAACGGATTCTTCAACGTGACACGCCTGCCACGCAATCGATACGAGCCGCGATCCGGCTGGGTCCATCCGATGATGATTTTCATGAGGGTCGATTTGCCGGCGCCATTCTCACCAACGAGACCAACCATTTCGTTCCGGCCGACGACAAAATCGACCTGGTCAAGCGCGACTACGCCCGGGTAGGACTTGGTGATCCGTTCCAATTGGAGCACCGGTTCGATTGCGTGCTTTGGCGACCTGATTGCCGGCGTCATGTTTTCACTTTACTTGATGAATCCGAGCTTCTTACGATCGATTGTCAGTGCCACGGCCGCGACAAGGACGATACCGTTCACCGCCTCCTGTGCGTACGGATTGACGTTCAGCAAGATCAGTCCGTCGTTCAGCGCTGTAACGATCAACGCTCCAAGCGCCGCGTTCTTAGCTCCGCCGATTCCGCCCGTCAAGGCAACGCCTCCCACCGCAACGGCAGTCACCGCAGGAAAAAGAAGATTATTTCCCGTGATCGCCTGAGCGCTGTTTAATTCCACGGCGAGGAACAGAGCCGACAGACCGTAAAAGAGCCCGGCGATTCCGAAAACGATGATTTTTGTCTTATCGACGTCGACCCCCGCTTGCGCTGCGAGAACCTCATCCCCTCCAACAGCATACAGATAGCGACCGAACCGTGTCTTGTCCTGAATCACCTGAACGAAGATAAATAACACGGTGGCAACGATCGCAAGATTCGGGATGCCCAAGAACGTCCCGTTTACAAATCCGGTCAACGGATTCTGAAGTAAGGGAATCGTCTGGCCTTTGCTGACAAACACCGCTAAGCCCCATAGCACCCAACTCATTCCGAGCGTGCTGATGAACGAGGGGATCTTCAGCTTCGTGTTCAGCAGACCGTTCACGACCCCGGCGAACCCACCAAATAGAACGATGATCGGAACAATCCAGAGCCCGACATCATTCGCGTTCATCTTGTTATGGGCCAGGAATCCGACAAAAACGACGCAGAGCGCCACAACCCCTTCGACCGATAGATCAATTCCGCCGAAAACCACAACTTGGTGCAGCCCAATTGCGATAATCGCGGGAATCGACGCCAGGCTCAAAATTACCTGGAGATTGGCGCTGGAAAGGAATCTTCCTCTTGTTCCGATCGCAAAAATCGCCACGACGATCGCCAGGCAGAACAGCTGACCGGAAATCCCGCTTCGTTGAAGCCAGCTTCTTCCCGTCGCAGTAAAGGCTGTTAGCCGGCCGGCTGGTTTCGAAGAAACTCTTTCAGGCATGATCTCGCGGCGCCGCTCTCCCTCCTTCCGTATACCTTTCGATTTCGAAAATCGAGCAGCGCCGCATTAACATCCATCATCGACCAGGACCGTGGCGGGTCAGGGAATTGCTACGGACCACCGAGCGAAGAAATTGCTCAGATCATATTTCGGGGTGGACTCAAGATATTCGTGCACGACCTGGTTTACATTCTCCCGATTCACGTTCACGGCAGGAATCTCGAATTGTCGATATTTGTGCGGCAACGATTTGACATCCAGCTTCCCCTGTTTTGCGGCCAGAGACATGGCAAGTCCAAGTTGCGCCTGGTACTTTCCGTCGTTCAGAATTGTCGCCGCGGCAAGCCCGCCCTTGATTGCGTCGAACATTTCCGGAATCCCGTCGCACCCGGTCACAAGAACCTTGCCGGCAAGCCCGGCCTCTTTCAGAGCCTGGATGGCGCCCATTCCCATATCGTCATTCGCAGTCCAGACGCCGTCAATGTCAGGGTGCGCAACCAGCATCGCCTTGGTCGCCTTGTACGCCTGACTCCGATCCCATTGCGCAGATTCCCATTGAACTAATTGGACACCCGGATTTCTGGCCAGGACCGACTGAAGCCCCTGCCACCGTTCGGCGTTAGGGGTGTCGCCAAGGCGCCCTTGCAGCGCAATGATCTTTCCCTGGCCCGGTGTCTTGAATGTCTTAAAGAGCTCCGTCGCCGTATACGTACCTGCCGCCACCCCATCAAACGAGATATGTGCAACCCAATGTGGATAATCCCAGACTTTCACGTCGGCCGGTTTGCTCCACCAAGTGACAAAATACACACCGGCAGCTTCCAGGGTTTTGGCGATCGGCAAAGCGTCCGACGCATCGTTCGGGTCGATGAAGAACGCAACGTTGCCTCCAGCACGCGCCACTTCGGCTTTTATGTCGGTCAATCCCTTCTGGCTGTTCGCCTCTGTAGTCAGGACATCCAGCGGCAAGCCAAGCGATTTCGCGTATGCTTCCGCCCCATCCTTATACATAACCTGGTACGGACTCGAAAGCGTTCGGATTGATATCGCGAGTGTCGTTGGTGAATCCGCCGCGAACGATTCGGTGGATGCCGCAAAAAATGCGAGGGAAAAAAAAGTAAGCGCGCTGGCTCGAAATATCAGTCGTGACCGATTCATGATTAGCAACCCTTTCGAAACGATATCTGTGGGAGAAGCACGCTTGTCAGTTCCTGGCTGATGCCATTGGCCGATAGGTAGACCATCGACGGGAAGATTTTTATAGACTGATGAATTTTGGTCCCTAGGGAATTGCGACAGACCACTTAGCGTAGAAATTGCCGAAATCGTACGTCGGCGTATTGTCGATGTAGTCGTGCACAACCTGGGCAACGTTGTCTCGATTGACGTTCACGGCCGGAATCTCAAATTGTCGATATTTGTGCGGTTGGGCTTTCACATCAAGTTTGCCCTCCTTTGCGGCAAGAGCCATCGCCAACCCAAGGCCCGCCTGGTATTTGGCGTCGTTCATCACCGTGGCAGCGGCAAGTCCGCTCTTGATGGCATCAAACATTTCTGGAATTCCGTCAGTGCCAGTGACGAATACTTTGCCGGCGAGTCCGGCCTCCTTTAGCGCTTGAATCGCGCCCATCGCCATGTCGTCGTTTGCGCACCAGACACCATCGATATCGGGATGCGCTACCAGCATCGCTTTTACATCGTTGTAGGCTTTCGTGCGATCCCAGTCCGCAGCGACCCACTGTAACAGCGTCACGCCGCTGTTCTCCTTGAGAGCCTTCTGCAACCCCTGGAACCGTTCGGCAGCCGGCGTATTCGCTAGTAGGCCTTGCAACGCCACAATCTTGCCGTGACCCGGAGTCTTGAAGGTCTTGAAAAGTTCGTTGGCTGTATAGTATCCAGCAGCAATGCCATCGAACGAGACGTGTGCCACCCAATGCGGATAGTCCCACACGTTCACATCGTCCGGTTTGTTCCACCAAGTAACGAAATAGACTCCGGCCTGCTCTAGCACCTTTGCAATGGCAACATCGTCGGTCGACTGGTTCGGATCGATAAAGAAGACAACATTGCCTCCGGTCCGCGCGACCTCCGATTTAATATCGGTGAGACCCTTCTGGCTGTTTGCTTCCGTCGTCAGAACGTCGACTGGCAGACCAACCTGTTTACCATACGCTTCCGCTCCGACCTTGTAGTTGGCCTGGTATGGATTCGACAGGGTACGGATCGAAATCGCGAGCGTCGTCGAACCAGCCGCCGAAGCGCTCGGCGCGCTCGCCAGGAGGAAGGAAGCACAAAATAGTCCGCTCAGGATACCCCATACCAATGAGACAGTCTTTCCCGCCTCCGCCTTGATAGTAACTCTAGATCGATTCCAGCTTTTCATGGGTGTTCTCATAGGAGCCTTGTTTCGGAGGGATAAGAAAGTTGGCGGCGAACTGTTGCGTTTTTCATTGCTCTCTCCAGGGACACTGGGACATACCGGCGAGCGCATCAGCGAGCTGTGCAGATTTCGGTGCAGTCATGTTGTCGGGAAACGGTTTGGGGGGTGACGAGCGCGGGTCAATTTCCACCAGAAACCCGGATCTAGTGGTACGATCATATGATGACAATCACATGGACGTGTCAAGTCAATTCGTAGGCACCGATCGCGACGCGCGCCAGCGTGCGATAGCGTTCCTGCGCCTTTACGAGATGAGCCCGTGCCGCCTTGCGGGCAGCATCCGGATTTGCGGCGTTGACCGCATCAAAAATTGCTAAGTGTTCCTTTTGGATCTGTTTCAAATAGAGTCTCCGCTGATCGGGATCTTCCAGGCCGCGCCGGATGCGCTGGCGAGGGATGATAAACCTTCCTAGAAAGTCCAAAAAACGAACGAAGTATTGGTTTCCGGCTGCCGCGAAAATGGCTTTGTGAAACGCATAATCCGCATCCGCGGCAGTATCTCCTACTTCGATCTGGCGATCGATCAGGTTCAAACAGCGTCTCATCTCCGCAAGGTGCCGCTTTGTGCGCCGCTCTGCGGCGAAGCCGGCTGCCTCCGTCTCGATGCTGATACGTAGTTCGAATATTTTGAGAACGTCCTTGATCGATCGCACCTCATCCCGATTGATTCGGAACGGACGGTTACCGGCATCCGGTGAAACGAACGCGCCGACGCCTTGCCGAGTGATCACCAACCCGTCCGCGCGTAGCGCAGAAATCGCTTCCCGAACCACCGTCCGACTTACGCCGGTCGCGCTAATCAGCTCTTGTTCGGTCGGAAGTCGAGCGCCCGGCGGAATTTTGCCGCTTTCGATTTCCAATGAAATCCGCTTCACCAATTCTGAGGTCAAATTGGGAGAGGGAGTCAGAGGGCCGAGTGAATGAAACCGTTCAGGCATGGGCCAAACAAAAAAAAGCTAGTGTTGTCGTGTGAGATGACAAGACAAATCCCCCTTCAGAGAACAATCGAACCCTTATTATTTTCTCCAAAGCAGGCGTTATGTTAGATTGCGCTTTTCCAGCCATGCCTAAAGTACTCGTAATTGACCGAATTCATCAGACGGGACTCGATATCCTGACTCAACGCAACGATATCGTGATCGATCGATGCTGGGGTCGAACCAGCGAGGACGATTTGGCTGATCGGACCGTCGACGTCGATGCGATACTGGTGGGCACAACACCGATCACCAGGCGGATCATCGATGCAGCCAGAGTTCTAAAGGTGGTTTCGCGTCGCGGTGTAGGCTATGATAATATTGACCTGGCTGCTTTGCGCCGGCGCCGAATTCCTCTTACGGTCGTTGGTTCTACAAATGCTTCGACCGTGGCGGAGCACACGCTCTTTTTCATACTCGCCCTGGCAAAACAGGTGATCGCCTACGATCACGCGACGAGGACTGGTAACTGGCGATTTCGAGATAGTCTGCTCGCGACGGACGTGCTTGGCAAAAAGTTGTTATTGGTCGGCTTTGGCCGAGTCGGCCGCGCGGTCTCCGTTCGCGCAGCGGCTTTTGGTATGCCGGTGCTGGTTTATGATCCGCTGGTTCCGCAGTCGACACTCAATGAATTCCCGGTTGAGCCGGTCACCGATCTCTTATCCGGATTAGCTGCTTGTGACTTTTTGAGTGTGCATGTGCCGCTGACACCAGAGACTTCAGGCCTGATCGGACGAAAAGAGTTCGCTGTGATGAAGCCGAGCGCCTTTGTGATTTCTACCGCGCGTGGTGGAGTGGTTGATGAGGATGAATTGGTAAATGCGTTGCGGATGAAGTTGATTCAGGGAGCTGGACTTGACGTGTTCAAGGAGGAGCCGCTTCCGCCAAATCACCCCCTGGTCGATTTGGAAAATGTGATACTGTCGCCGCACACGGCAGCGCTTACCCGGGAATGCGCTGAGCGAATGGACGCGGTAGCAGCCGCGAACTGTCTGCATGCCATCGACGGAAAGCTGGATCCGGCATTAGTTGTGCCGAACGACTAGGTAGCATAGCAGCGAAATCCGTCATCGGTCATCGGTCATCAGTCATCGGTCATCGGTCATCGGACATCAGTCATCGGTCGAGGGTTTGCCCGCCGTGGAGGCGATCTCAGACAGTTGCTCGAACCTTTTGCCGCTCACTGGAATATCCAGGTGAAACACCTCGGCGATCACGCGCGTCCAGCCGTGGATGAAGTACGTCCAACCATCCTCGACCTGCAGGCCGCGCGCCTCCATCTGCGCCTTGGCCTGGCGAAGGAATACCAGGTCGCCCCGGTAATTGAACTCCCAGGCGATCCCGTCTCGAGGAAACACCGCCTCATCCGTCAGCGGCGAGCCCGGCGCGTCTTTGCCCAACCCGGTCGCGTTGGCCACTAAAGAGCCTGGCTTGAGTTGCCTGAGCACCGCGTCATTCTGCGCAGGGACAGCAATTTCCAGGTATTCGATCGGAACCTTTGAGCCGAAACCCGCGTGCAGGCGGCGTATCTCCGCCAAACGGGACTGCCGCCGATCGGAGATCAAGATCCGCGAGGGGCGATTGCCATCGTTTTTGTCGCTACACATCAGGTGCCAGGTTGCCGCGATGGATGAACCGCCGGCTCCGATCAGGAACGCCTCGGCCCCGGTCTTTTGCCAATGGTTTCGGGGCAGAAATCCGTCCAGGGCCAGTCCGACGGAAATCGGGTCTTTGGCGTGTGCAACCAGCTTGCCCTTCGACTTCGATAAAGAGCTGGTTTCGCCGAGTCGCCTGGCGTGTGGATCAATCTCATCGAAAAGGTCTCGGCACGCGGCGAACAGATCGAGCTTGTGCGTGGTCACCAAGGCCCCTTGCGACTGACGATCGCGTTTGATGAACTGAACCGCCTGCCGGTAAGCGGCCGCTTCAGCACTCAAAGGAAAGTCAATGCCTTTGAGTTGGGCGTCCGGAATTCCGAGGTATTCCGCCCAGCGCGGGAAGACCTTCATGATGGACGATTTCCCTGTTGAAACGCCGATAAAATACATCGTAGGCTGGGTGGCCGGCACGCGCACCACGCTCATGGAGTTGCCCCTTCCTCGCTTCGTCCTTCGGCCGCCAAAGCTAACAGCATGCCTTTTTCAGCCAGGTACTGTTTGGCATAGTTTTGTGCACCAATCGCCATATACTGCCAGAAACCTGAGTCCGTTGCCTTGACGATCACGGCGATATTCAAAGCCTGATTGAGCAACTGCTACGCCGGCGCCTAAAATCAACAGAAATCTTGAAAACAGGTCTCAGCTTTCTTCACACAGCACCGTGTCGCCACCCTTTCAAACGGGCGGATCTACCGGCATCAGAAAGGCCGCGCAGCGTGACAGAACCCGATCTCCATGAGTTTACACGACTTGTTTCTTGCCATTGATGTTGGAACAGGCAGCGTTCGCTCCGCGCTCGTCGACCGTAACGGAGACATTGTTGCGTTCCAGGCCAAAGAGTATTCCCAAATTGTGCCTCGCCCGGGCTGGGCTGAACAGCGGCCCGGTGATTGGTGGGAAGGCGCGGTGCAAACAACGCGCGCGGTCATCAGGTTAGTGACCGGCGCCGCCGAGCGCATCGCGGCGATTGCCGCTTGCGGTCAGATGCACGGGACCGTGTTGATCGACGCACACGGAGAACCCGTGCTTGATACGGTTCCGCTCTGGAACGACAAGCGAACCCGTGAGTTGGTGGAAATATTTCAGCAACGCTATGCGGTGGATGAGCTTATGCGAATTACTGCGAATCCCCCGGCCTCCGCTTGGCAGGCCTTCAAACTGGCTTGGATCAAAGAGAACCATCCGGAGGCTTACCGGCGGGCAACGACGCTGCTCATGCCGAAGGATTATCTCAATTTCAAGTTAACCGGCGAACGGGTGGTCGACTATCCGGAGGCCTCCTGCAGCTTTCTATTCGATTACCGGGACAACGCTTGGAGCCGGAAAATCACCGAATTGCTAGGGCTCAATTATGAGCTTTTACCCCCGCTTAAGCTTCCCGCAGAGTTGATCGGAGCGGTAAGTCGAGAGGCCGCCGAGATCACCGGGTTGCGGGAAGGCACCCCCGTCGTGACTGGAGTGGGTGATTTTCCGGCCAGCCTGCTGGGCTCCGGCGTCATGCGCCCCGGAATCGCCTCAGATTCCACGGGAACTTCCACTCTGGTCACGCTCTGCACCCCGCGACCGACCATTGATCCAACCATCACGAATGTCATGAGCGTCGACGGCCGAAACTGGAACGCCTTCACCATTTTAGACGCAGGCGGAGACGCCATGCGATGGGCGCGCCGAGCGTTCCACGAAAACGAATATTCGTATGAAAAAATCATCCAGTTGGCGCAATCAGCACCCGCCGGATCCGCTCAGTTGCTCTTCCTGCCATATCTGAACGGAGAACGTCTGGGCGTTCATCAAAATGCCCGAGCGCAATTCTTCGGCCTGACCAGCGGTCACGGCGCCGCGCACCTGCACCGGGCCGTAATGGAAGGCGTGGCTTTCGCCGCGCGAAGAAACCTTCGCCTCATGAAAGCGGCCGGACACCCGATCGAACGGTTGGTGGCGAGCGGGGGCGGCGCAAAAACGTCCCTTTGGTTAGAAATTAAAGCCAGCATTTATGGTTGCCCGATTGTTGTACCGAAAAAGGCCGAGTGCGGAGTGGTAGGCTGCGCAATCCTGGCCGGCCTGGCAACCGGCGCCTTCGGTGACTTTGAGGAGGCGCTTGGCCGCTGCGTTGAATTCGGGCCCGAGATCAAGCCGAACCTGGATTGGATGAAAAGCTACGAGCGCCTGGGCGAGCTTTTTGATGATCTGCTCGAAGCAAGTCAACCGTTCTATGATCGCTTGGATAGAGGCTAGCGCCGGCAGAGCGAAAATTCATTCGAGCTTCAATGGGAACTTGTTTGACCGCGTCCGCCTAGCTTTAACGAAGGAGGAGCCCTCCGGAGCGCGGCGAAGCCCACCCCCCCGGCTCAAACGAGTTCTCGCCTGGAGCTCGGACAAATTTTCGTCTACCCGGAGGTGGCCATACAGAGAGCTAGCTCTTCCAACACGCGATCAACCTCTTGAGCGGTGTTATAATGGACGAACCCAATTCGAACAACTCCGCCCGTGTCCTCCAGCCCGAGCTGTCTGATTAATTCCAGCGCGTAGAAATGGCCGTTCCACACAAACACTCCTCGATCGCCGAGTCGCGCCGCCGTCGCCAAGGGCGATTGTCCTTCAACTCGGAACGCGAAGGTTGGCGTCCGGCGGCTCAGCGCATCAAGATCCGCCAATCCGAAAAGGCGAACACCTTTCAATCCTTGTAACCCTTCCAGGAAACGCCGGCCCAGGTTTGCTTCATACTGTTCAATGGCCAGCATGGCTTCGCGCAAATCGCCATCGCGTCCGGCTTGTCCAGCCAGTTGACGCAGATAGTGCAGCGCGGCTAGCGCGCCCGCAATACCCTCAAAGTTTTCCGTCCCAGTCTCCCATTTGCCCGGAGAATGGTCGGGAGCCGGGCGAACCCGATAGCTTTCCAAGCGTTCCAAGAGATCCAATCGACCCCAAAGGACGCCAAGATGCGGTCCAAAAAACTTGTACACTGAACAGGCCAGGAAATCGCAATCGAGCTCTTGCACATCGATGGGCGCATGCGGGGCGTAGTGCACCGCGTCAACGAAAGTCTGGGCACCGACGGACTTCGCAAGCTGGATCACAGCCGCCGCATCCAGCCGGCTACCGGTCGCATTCGAGGCCAGTCCAATCGCGACCAGGCGGGTTCGGTCGGATACCAACTCGGTCAGATCGGCGATCGACAAAGTGCAGGTCTCCGCACGAACCTTCCATACTTTTACCGTGACACCGCGTTCCACGGCGGCTAGACGCCATGGAGTGATGTTGGCGTCGTGGTCGAGCGAGGTAACGACGATTTCGTCGCCCGGTTTCCAGGTCCGGGCAAGCGCCCGGCTCAAGGCGAAAGTAAGCGTCGTCATATTTGGCCCAAACACGATCTCTTCTGGTTCTTTTGCCTGGAGGAACTCCGCCATAGCCCGCCGCGCTCGTTGCACGAGTTCCGCTGTTTGACGGCTCAAGAGAAACTGACCGCCTAGATTGCTGTTGTGCCGGCGATAGTAACTCGTGACTGCTTCGATCACTCCCGACGGGACTTGAGTGCCACCCGGTCCGTCCAGGAAAACCGCGGCCCGGCCATGAACCATCAACCGAAGCGAAGGGAACTGCTCTCTAACCCAAGAGATTGGAAAGGGTTGTTGCGTCATTCGCCACCTTCTAAGTTTCTCTAAAAAAAGCAGCGGAATTCTCCGGTCCAGCCGGAGATTCCGCTGCCACAGCCTGCATCGCGCGTCCGACCTGGGCCGGCGATGCAGGCTACGCTGTCATCACAAACACGTCGCGCACGCCCTCGCCGGAAGTCTCCGGATACAGGGCACTGGTGTAGTGAAATAATTTTCGATCGTTGACCAACACAAACTCGCCCGGTTGTAATTCCTTGGCGAAGATCGGCGGTTTTTCCGGATCGCTGTACAGGTGTGTTTCGGCGCCGATCAGGTTGCGCCGCTTGATACAGAAGATGCCTACGAAATCGAACCCGTCCTGGTGAATGCCTTCCGGAGTCGGTTCTCCTTGTTCGTCCGGCGACGCGACCACCCGGATCTGATGGACTCCTAACTCCGTCGTCACTGGATCGACCTTCGAGAAGTCGACAAATTTTGCGACCAGCACTTTGAACTCGGGCAGATCGATTAAGCCAGCCTCAAGCTCTTCGAAATCCCGCTTCACGCCCCCCGCCAACTTGTTCACCCGCGCACTCTGTTCGAAAAATTTGTGGTCAAGCCGTGTCAGATTCTCAGGCGGTCCGCGAAAACGGGAAAAGCGCCGCTTCCGAAAATTTCCCTGAATATAGGGGTCTCGCGGAAGCCGGGTGAAAAATGGGGCAAAAACCGCTTCAGGAAAACTGGAAAGACGCTGAACCTTGTAATCAAAATCGGTATTTTGCAGGAGGGACATGGTAGACCCTACGTCCGCTGGGAACGAGAAACAACCGTGGGAGCAGGGCCATGGTCATCGGTCATCAGTCATTAGTCATTAGTCATCGGTCATCGGTCATTGGTCATCGGTCATCGGTCATCAGCACTCGGCTATCGCTGATCGGTCATCTCATGTATGCTGGTCAACTATGGGCCGAGCTGCGAGACCGCCCTTTACCTACCGTCGCGAAACTGGGCTGCCGGACCTCCATACGGTGATTGATTTATACAAAAGCTGCACGCTCGGAGCGCGCAGGCCGGTCGATGATCCCCAACGAATGTTGGACATGCTGAAAGGCGCTAACCTGATCATTACTGCGTGGGACAGAGAACAATTGGTCGGTATTGGCCGTTCACTTTCTGATTTCTCCTACGTAACTTACCTTTCTGATCTGGCGGTGCGCGAGTCTCACCAAGGTCTGGGAATCGGCAAAGAACTCCTTCGTAGAACGCAAGAGGCAGCCGGCCCGTCAGTACATGTTGTCCTCATCGCCGCTCCCGGAGTCGAGGACTATTATCGTAAACTTGGATTGCAACTGCGTTCCGGATTTGTGCTTTTGGCTCGCTAATCTGGTGTCGGCAGGTTTGCCGGCTTCTCTGGTTTGGCCACCCGGCTCATGCGGTCAGGCCTAGTGACCCCTTGGAAAAAACTGCTTCTAGTTGAACAGATTCTTTTCTCTGGTTACGTCAAACCCGCGTCGACAATGAAACCTTGGCCGGTGCAGCCACGTGCGCTGGCTGAGGCGAGAAATAAAGCCATTTGAGCCACGTCTTCGGGCATCAACCGGAACTTCAACGATTGTTTGTTCAGAAAAAATTGATTCATCTCGGGCGTCACCCAGAGCCGTTGCTGACGTTCGGTCACAATTGCTCCCGGAAGAATGGAGTTGACTCGGATGTTCTGTTCTCCGAGTTCCCGAGCCATCGCCTTTGTCAGGCCCACAATAGCCGCCTTGGCCGTTTGGTAACTCACGAGGTTTTTCCCGGCCACCATCCAGGCAACCGATCCAAGATTGATGATCGAGCCGCCGCCTCGCCTGGCCATCCCCGGCGCTACCGCCTGCATGGCGAAAAAATGATGCCGGAGATTGACCTCCATGTTGTCGTCCCAGTGTTCAGGTTCTAATTTCCGGAAATCGCAGCGATCGTCGCGCGCCGCATTGTTCACCAATACATCCAGGCCGCCGCCAAAGTGACTTTCGATCTGGCGAACCGCATCGCGTAATGCCGCGATATCTCTCAAGTCGCAGGGAAAAAAACTGAGCGAAGTATTCGGATGTTCGTCGATCATCCTGTGACCGGCAGCAACATCGAGATCGATGAATGCGACCTTGGATTTTTGAGCGGCAAACTCCGCCACCATTTCCGCCCCGATACCAGAGGCTCCACCCGTGATGAGGACATGCTTTCCCTGAAGAGAGTGATAGGTCACCGGCGCAGACATTCGCACAGCTGTACAACGAACAATTCCCAACGACAAATCCGTCGTCAGTGCCGGTGCCGGTGCCAGGCTTCCATTGCCAGTGTCAGCGCCGCTCACTTCACAGCCGCGTTCCACCTCCGCGTCAAGCATTTGCGCCGGTCTCAACAGGACGGGACCAAACCGGGAGCGAACCCGCAACGCGGCCCCTAGAATCATGGTATAGAGTTTGTCCTGGTCAATATCGTAACTACGCGACAAAATGTAATATTTGTCATCACTCCGTGCTCACCGTGACCTCCGTGCGAGGCCTTCTTCTGCTGCGACTTCGAGGACATTTCGTAAAACTGAAGGGCCCTTCTTGACGACCTTTTTGTTCAATTTCTTGAACTATCGATCTAGTCTCGCACGGAGGTCACGGAGCCACGGAAAAGTTTTTTAGTTAGTTTGCCCGGTATGCGGCGAAAAGCGGAGGCATGGCGCGCTCCGCGCGAACCAAAGCGCCAGAGAGCAGGCACACTCCGAGACGCGTCCTCCGAAGCGCGCCTCCAACTGACTCACTCCCACCGTGCGAGCACGAACTCACGCGTGGACTTGCTGAACCGACCCAACTCGTCCTCGGTGACCACACCGAGGCTCTTAATGATGCGTATCTGCTCTATTGCCGTAGACCGGCGAGAATCGTCGAAAGCAAAACCCAGTTTCTTGTCCTTTTCATGAATCAACCGATAAATCTTGAGATACCTGGCATGGGAACTCAGCCCTGGATTTGAGAGCAAGCTCTTTATCTCCGCATTTACGTTCGTGCAATACCGATCGAGCCAAATCTCGCGAAGTTGACGAAAAATTTTCCAGTCGGCTTCTGGAATTCCTCGTTCCATGGCGGTCAATCTTCGCCGAAATAATCAATACGCAACTGGATCGCCAAATGAGCGTGGATTCCTTTGTACGAGCGTTCCGTGGCAATCTGTTCTTGCTGCCTTTGCCCTGCAGCTAAGAGGAAAATTTATTCGACCTGTTCGCCATAGCTCTAGCGCGAATCCGCTCGATTCCATCCTTTTTTCGAGTAAAAGACATATCCAAAGCCGGCGTTCCTTGAGGCGTGGACGGATCGGTGTCCGCTTACTGAAATCGACGACGAAAATGCTCCAGAATAAGCCTGCGAATAACGGCACATTCTTGCCCTGGCATCAGGACCGATGGACCGCATTCAACCGAGACCCTCTTCTGACTGTCTGGCCTGCGATGGATCCGGCCATAGGAGAAAATGGCTGCCTACAGGTAATTCCCCGCAATGGAACCTTCTCACCGACGCACTGACAGCCTGCCTGGGCAAAACTTTCAAGCAGTTTTGACCGTATTCCTCTTCGGACTGGCCGCCTCCGTTATGGGTCAACAGCAAGTTGACAAGAGCGCGCCAAATGATCGGAACACAGACTTGCAGTTCGATTTTTCAGTTACGAACTCCGGCAAAAAGGGGACGTATCGGATCATCCGCCTGGACACTGGCGAGACATTGGCGACCGGCCTGGTCGGCCGAGACGTTTCCTCACAGACGACCTTGCTAAACGAATTTAAGGCTGCTGGCCTGCCGGCGCGGACGCCGGTGATCATTCAGGTCGAAGGCGCGGACGGGTCATGGTCGACCGTGGACAGTATCGAGGTCCATTATCCTCCGGAGCCAAGCGACTCGCAGAGGTATCTCGATGACGCCGGCTATCGAGGAAACTTTAAAGTGCCTGATCTTTCCGCACCATCACCATCCCCGACTCCTAGTGCCAGTCCAAGCCCAACTCCCAGCGCCACTCCCAAAGCAAGTCCGACTCCGACTGCAAGTGGTACTCCTCGCCCGAACCGTGCCGCCACTAGTCGCGGAGTGACGAGTGACGAGTGCTCCATTCCTCGAGCGTCGATCGCGTAGGATAAGCTTCCAGCTTGTCAATCTTTTTAACTGCTAAATAACGACAAAAGAGGGCCGGACAAAGCTCGCCACTCGCAACTCGTCACTCTATACCCTACCTCGCTCGTTTCAGCGCGAGCCGGCAGATTTCCTCGCAAAGCTGCGGGAAAGGAATTCCGGCCGCCGCCGCTGATTTCGGAAGCAAGCTGGTCGCGGTCATTCCGGGAAGCGTATTCGCTTCGAGACACCAGATCACGTCTTTGGGATCGAGTCGAAAATCGATCCGACTATAGTCTCGCAGCTTCAGCGCGCGATGCGCCCGAAGCGCTATTTCCTGAAAACGGCTTGTGAGTTCTTCTGATATCTCTGCAGGAAAAATCTCGATAGCTCCGTCCGGCTGATATTTGCTCTCGTAATCGAAAATCTCGGATCTGGTTGGCACGATTTCGCCCACGGCCAAAGCGCGATCACCCAGGATCCCAACGGTAAACTCACGTCCCGGCACAAACGATTCCAGAATGACCTCGTTGTCGTGACGATAAGCTTCGTCGATCGCGGGCAGACATTGATCAAGCGCCCGAACGATCGTCAGGCCAACCGTCGATCCCTGCTTGTTCGGCTTTACAACCAATGGCAAGCCGAGGTAGGCAATCGCTTTGGCAGGATCGACCGGCGCCATCAGCCATCGCGGTGTCGCGACATCTGCAGCAACGAATAATCGTTTCGCCAGGTCTTTGTCCATCGCGGCCGCGCTGCCAACCTGGCCGCTTCCCGTGTAGAGAACGCCCGCCGCGTTGAAGACGGCCTGGATCGTCCCATCCTCACCGGCGCCGCCGTGCAGCGCAAGAAACACCACATCCGCGTCCACAAAATAAGACGGTTGCACAATCGCGCCGGTTTTCGCCCGGATCACTTGCAATTCTCCTTCGGTTGGCGGCTCCGGAGCAACTCCGTGAGAAAGCAAAATTTCCTGGGCTTTCTCATCGAGAACGCCGCGGTACGTATCTACCGCGAGGACCTGATGACCACCTTCGCGCAAAGCCTTTGCCACCTGTCCGCCACTGGCAATCGAGACATCGCGTTCCGAACTGTTTCCGCCAAAAAGTACTGCCACTTTCATTGGGCGCACATTTTGGGACACGATCAGCCGAGAGGAAAGGAGAAAAGCGTCCGAGTGACGAGTGGCGAGTGGCGAGTGACGGCTGACGAGGCGCGAGCTATCCATCGTCTTTTGTGGCTAGTTTGAAAGGGATGGAGTTTCGGATTAATAAGTTCGAGACCCGAACCGCTCGGTACTCGCCACTCGCCACTCGCCACTCGTCACTCGTAACTCTTCCATGAAAGCTGCCGTCCTCGCCAAAGCTGGAGCCGCTCGTCCCTACTCCAAATCGAGGCCCTTACGAATAACCGAAGTAACACTCGATGCACCGAAGTTCGGCGAATTGCTTGTGCAGATCGGAGCTGTCGGCCTTTGTCATTCCGATCTTTCGGTGATCAATGGTGATCGCCCGTGGCCCTTGCCGCTCGTTCTGGGGCACGAAGCGGCGGGACGGGTATCCGAGTGCGGCGAAGGAGTGACAGCGTTTCATCCGGGCGATCATGTTGTCCTGACCTTTGTACCCTCCTGTGGCAGTTGCCCGGCGTGCGCAGCAGGTCGACCGGGCCTCTGCGAACCGGCTTTGACCGCCAACCGCGCCGGTACGCTCCTTTCCGGCGAGCGCCGCTTGCATCTCGGCGAAACCGTCTTGAATCACCATATCGGGGTTTCGGGTTTTGCTGAGTATGCCGTTGTCTCCCAGCATTCGGCGGTGAAAGTGGACGATGATTTGCCCAGCGCCGAAGCGGCTCTGTTCGGCTGCGCGGTTTTGACCGGGGTCGGCGCGGTTGTCAATACCGCAAAGGTGCCGGCCGGCGCTTCCGTTGCGGTGGTTGGCCTCGGCGGGGTAGGATTGAATGCGATTCTCGCCGCATCGTTAGTCGGTGCTCGCGCAATTATAGCCGTTGACATCAATCCGCAAAAACTGGCCCTGGCCGCTCAACTTGGCGCAACCAGAACATGGGTAGCCGGTCAACCGGGCGCGATCGCCGAGATTCGGGAGTTCACCGGCGGCGGTGTCGAATACGCCTTTGAGATGGCTGGCAGCAGTGCCGCATTGGAGCTCGCGTATGCGATTACGCGGCGCGGCGGCACCACCGTAACGGCTGGACTCCCTCACCCCGACCAACGATTCGCGCTCTCGCCGGCCATGCTCGTTGGTGAAGAACGGACTCTCCGCGGAAGTTACATCGGGTCAGCAGTTCCTCTCCGCGATATTCCTCGGTATATCGCGCTCTATCGTCAAGGCAAACTGCCGGTGGATCGTATCCTAACCCGGCGACTGCCTCTGGAAGAGCTCAACGAAGGGTTCGATCAACTCGCCGAGGGCAACGTCGCCCGGCAGGTGGCGACGTTTTGAAGCAGGTGCCAGTGCCAGTTGTCATCGGCTATCGGCCATCAGTCATTCCTTTTAAGCGCTAAAAGGCAAGGATCCCTTGAGCGATCGCCTCCGCAATCCGTTGGCGGTACATCGGATTGAGCGCTCGCACGGCTTCCGCGCGATTGGTCAGAAAACCGCACTCGACCAAGACCGCCGGTAAACGGTTTCGGCGCAACACCCAAAAACCGCGGCGCCGGATCCCGCGATCAACGCTGTTCATCGCCCGGATAACTCGGGGATGAATCAGAGCCGCCAGCCGATAGGATCGCGCGCTGTAGTAATAAGTTTCGATGCCGTACGCGCTCTCCCGAGGACCGGCGTTATAGTGAATCGACACAAACACACCGCGCGTGCCGCCGTAGGCATTGGCGATACCGGTGCGTCCATCTAGTGTAACAAAGCGGTCATCCGACCGGGTCATGATGGTCCGAACCTGGCCGGACGCCCTTAGAATCCGGTTCAGCCGAAGGGCGGTATCGAGCGTTAGATTTTTCTCGCCAATCCTTTGACCGGGCATGCCGCCCCGATCGTATCCGCCATGGCCCGGATCGATCACCACGACACGCGGAATAGCCAGAGCAACGCCGTTGATTAACAACAACCAAAGGAAAGCGGCAAAAAAACAACCGGCGCGGACCATGAAGCGGGACCTATAACGCGCAGGCGATCGAGATGTCTGTTTGCGAGACCTTTTTGTACCATTCCCGCGATTTCCGAACGATCGCCGATTCCATGCGCTGGTCCAACGGCACGCGATGTTTTCGGACACTGCAACCACACTGAAAAAGAGTATCTTCCAGCGTCCTCGCTTCCTGGAGCAATGGCTCAGGATCTTTGTCACCTGTAAAGAGGAGCACGGGATAACACGGGAGAGCAGGCAGCGGTTTCGGCCGGAAAGGATTGCGCGGACGAATCAGGATCGCGCCCCCAAGCAGTTCCGAGTGCACAAAGAGCAGGGCGGCGGCTAACGTAGCTCCTTCGCCTAGACCGAGACAAAGCAGGCGCTGCGGGTTGATCCCATATTTCGACAAGCTCCAGTCCAGGAAACGCGAGATGCACGCGCCGCGATCCAGAAAAAGCGCTTCATCCAGTTTCTCAGCCGGATCAGCGGACAGAAGTGAAAACCCCTCGGCTCGCGGATACCAACCACGGAGAGAGAGTATGCCATCGCCGGAATCCGCGACAATCGCCTCGGCCATGGACATGAGCTGGTTTTCGTCAGCGCCGGAATCGTGGAAAAGCAAAAGACCCGGACGCGGCTCGACGCCTCGTTCGCCAACGAATAAATGCGCGCAGCCATCGCTCTCTTTCGTTAAAGACTCCATAGGCCAGAAGGTAAGCTGACCTGTAGCACTTGCGGGAGGCCAAATGCAAATGGCGTGCTCCCACCCGCTCAGCCCGCTCAGGCTGGCACGCCGAAGGTTTTTGCTCGTGAAGGAGGCGCACTGGAACTTCGGACAACCAGGCTGGGCGGAAGCACGACCAATTGTGAACCACCCGCTTTTCGATTACCTCTCATCCGCGCCAGCAGGAGTTCCGCAGCGCATTTTCCCATGGCGCCAGTGGGATGAGCGATCATGGTGAGCGGCGGTTCCAGATAGCGTGACCAGCGAGCATCGTCGAATCCAACCAAGGAGAGGTGGTCCGGTATACGCACTTTTCGCTCACGAATTGACGCAATTGCTCCGCCGACCATCTCGCTGTTCGCAATGAAAATCGCGCTTGGAGCAGGACGCAGAGAAAGCAGCCGGCTCACTGAGCGGTAGCCCGATTCCTCGCGAAAATCACCGTACTCGGTGTATTTCGGGGGAAGTGCTAGCCCGGCCGTTCCCAAGCCGTTGTGGAGACCCCGTAGCCGGGCTCGGGCATTACTCAGGTGCTGCGGTCCGGCGATCGTCGCAGTCCGGCGATGGCCAAGTTCTACCAGGTGCTCGGCTGCCAGCAGACCCGACTTTTCGAAGGAGTTTCCAGGCATCAATGAACACTTCTTCCGGAAAACCCAAGGCCCTTGTCAGTTGGTATTTTTTTTCCAGCGGATTCTTCAACCTCCTGATCCAATGAAACTCACCGGCAGAAATCCAGTGACGCAACCTCGCCCAGACCGCAGTAGAAAGTACCGGATAATCGCTACCATAAAAAACCCGGCGGGGATCGTCTCGTAATCGAGCGAGAGTGTTTAAGTGGATTGGCTGTGAGAGTGCAGAAAGGTCACCGTAAAAATTGGAGTAGCGTTCCCGAAGTCGGGCAAACTCCGCCCAATAGTCGCGATCCCAAGGCATCGCCGGACTACCGCAGTGCGCCGCGATCACATTCATGCCGGCTTCTAACGGACTGGTCAGACAGGCGGGGTTCTCAAGATCCCGGCGATAGGTTGTCAGTGAAAATTCGCCGCCGGTGTGCGCGAGCACCGGCAAACCCAGCTCAGCCGCCCGTTGCCAGAACCGGCGAAAGCGCTCCTGGGCCGGATCAATGATTTGTACCGATGGCAGGATCTTCAGCAATACGGCCCCACTTTCCACACAGCGTTCAAGCTCATCCAGCGCGTCGGGGCGCGCGGGATGGATCGATACCCCGGCAAGCAACTCCGGATGGTCCGCAGCAATTTTTAGAACGTAGTTATTCGGTACAAAAAGGGTGGATAAATCCGGCCGCGGCTTGCCCTGGTCATCGTGAACGTCATCACAGGCGAGGATCACGGCGGCTGACAGCGAAGAGTCGCGTATCCAATGGAGCAAAGCCTCGACGTACGCCTGATCAAAAGCTGGCGAACTGAGGCTCGCGTTCAACCCGATACTTCGCGCCATGAGACCGGCGAACGGTTTGAACCACAAGCGTGTCTGCAAACGGCAACCCGACCCTTGCAAACCGTTGCCGACAAGATGCACGTGCAGGTCGAGCGGGCCGGCGTTCCGTTCAGACGCCGTGCGCACTTGGTTCATCTCGCCGACAAGATTCGGGAACCGACGAATCAACGATGCGGCCCACCCCGACCACCACCCCCACGCGGGCCTCCTCCGGGGGAGCCGGGGTGGCCGCCGCCGCGATTTCCTCCTTGAACCGCGAAATGGCGAACACCGAAGCTATGTGGATAGAAATGGTGGTATCCGTAATGGTTCTGATAACGATTGCTGTTGATCACCAGATCCGCACCATAGTAGGGGCCATAATCAGGATAGTACGGACCGTACCCTCCTAAATAAGGGCCCGCGTAAGCGGCGCCTACGTACGCGCCGCCCACCGAGTAATCGCCCTCGCACCCGGCGAGAAGCAAAGCAGCAGCCGAAGCAGCTGCGAACAGGAGCGTCGTCTTCATGAAATTTGTTTCTTTTGGGCCCCCTTTATCGCCGCCCGATCCGGAAATCAGCCGTTTGGTCAAAGGCCTGCCTCTGTTCGGGAGTCAGCTCAGCGTAATGGGCCCGCAGCGTATAACCGCCGACTAACTGCCCATTCCGGACATACATCCAGTCGGAGATTTCGTTTGGATTGACCGAAACGAGCTGTCCCATTTTCAGACCAGTTATTTTTCGCGGCTGGTTATCGATCCGGCCTTGAAACCGCTTACCGACAAATCGCACATCGGTCAGCCAGATGTGCTCGATCTGGCCGTTTTCATAGCACGGTTTTTTCACGGCAAAATCAGTGGCTCCCGCGCTCGGATGCTGCAACGCGGTGATGAACTTTCCGACAGTTCGCCGCGCTTGAACAACCGCTTGATGCATTGCCGCGTGGTCTGAGGGGACCTGAAACACAGGCGATCTTCCTGCTTCCGTCTCTGATTGTCCGACCAGGTTCGAGGCGAGAACAGAGCAAACACCCGCGAGGGTCAACCCGACGATGGAAATACCAAGAAACCTTCTCATTCCAGAGAATAGTTCGATCTGAGCCGCTCGCAATCGAGGGATTTCGCGATTTCACCCGATCGCGCGGCTAGTTCAGGAGTATTTTGGAGTGCGTGCGACTTGTCGCCGCTTTGAGACCGCGCGGAGCGCGACTACCAACTAGCGGGGTCTTCTCGCGGAGAGACGAAGCACTTCGCAGATCGATCCTCGGTCAGGCTGCGCTCCGCGCCGATCCTAGGCAAGCTTTCGAAATGCCTCGATCGCTTCGTACTCTGCCAAGCCAAGCGCATCGTACATCTTTGCGGTGGCTCGATTGAGCATTTCCGCCTGCTGCCAGATCTCCCCTGACTGTTGTTCCGCAAACGGCGTTTGGCTTCGCTGCGACCGATGGTGGAAAAGACAGTCGAGTTTAACGGTTAGCTCGTCGGGGCTGAGCGGGACGGCCATATCGATCTCGTGCGGGGACCAGGGTCGCTCGGCCGAAGCGTAAAGCCAGGTCTGAGTTTCACGAAACCAGGCTTGCTCCATACATTGCTGCAGCGCCTGGTTGATCAAACCAAAAGAAAGTCCCGCCACGCTGTTGGGCTCAGCACCCGCGCCGGTGAGATAGATCTGGTGCGGCTGGATCTTCTGGCAAAGCCGGGCAATCGCCGAGGCGTCCTCCGCTCCTGGACGAAACTGCCGATATCGGCCGGTCTCGTAGAATGGCAAATCCAGAAAAAGCGCGTTGGACAGTTGCAGACCAAGGAGCTGGGCAGAAGCCCGCGCCTCGGCCCGGCGAATCAGGCTCTTGAACTGCCGCAGTTCGGGACTGTCCTCGTCATAGGCGGTCTTGCCCTCGATTTCGCTGGCGAGCCGTTCCAGATGGCTTTTCGTCGCTCCAGACTGGCTGGGTTGAACACCTGCTTCGTTAAAAAGGCTGATCGCCATTCTGGCTTCATTATCGGGAACCCCAAGACTCCCGGAAGTGAGGTAGGCGACGGTTACTTCATGACGATGCCGAACCAATCGATTCAACGTTCCGGCCATGCCAAGTTCGGCATCCAGCGGTTCCGGGCCAAAAACCAGGACGCGCTTTTGGGCCGGGTTCGCCGGTACCGGCCGGTTGGAGTCGTCGGCATTCGGCTTCCCTCCGGGCCAGCCGGTAATCGTGTGTTGCAGCTCATTAAAGATTCGAATGTTTAAACTGTAAGCAGAGCCAGTCTCCACCAACAACGCAGCAAGACCTGATTCCGTAAAATCTTCGTCGCGCAGCCGAAGAACCGGCTTATGACGATCCCCGGCCAGACCCACCACGGCGCGGCGGACCAGGGCCGGATTCCAGTCAACCGGCCCGACTTTCCAAGGCGCCCGAAAACGGATGAGCTCTCCGGCGGCGGCCCGATCGACAAAGCAAACGCAATTCGGATGGCGCTGTAGATAGCTGGCCGGAACCGCCTCGGTTTGCTGTCCCTCAATTGAGTTCCGGAGGATCGCGGCTTTCGATTCGCCCCAAGCCAGCAGGACGATCCGGCCCGCGGCTAAGATCGTGCCGACGCCCATGGTTATTGCGTAGCTGGGCACATTTGCTTCACCTCGAAAATCGCGGGCAGCGTCTCTTCTGGTTAATCGATCCAGTGCGACCAGCCGGGTTCGGGAGTCCAGCCCCGAACCCGGCTCATTGAAGCCAATGTGACCGGTTCTTCCGATGCCAAGGATCTGCACATCAATGCCCCCAGCCTCCTGAATCTTTTCTTCGTATTCGGCGCAATACTCAAAGACGCGGCTCCGGGCAACCGTTCCATCAGGCACATGAGTATTTTCCGGAAGAAGATCCACTTGCCCGAAGAGCTGTACTTCCATGAAATGATGATAGCTTTCCGGATGCGCTGCCGAGAGTCCGTAATATTCATCCAGGTTGAACGTAACCACGTTCCGGAAGGAAAGCCCTTCGTCGCGGTGGAGACGAATCAGCTCCCGATAGAGTTTTACGGGCGTAGACCCCGTAGCAAGGCCTAGAACTACCGCCCGGTTCTCCGATTGGCGCTGCCGGATCAATTGAGCGATTTCGGCAGCGACTTCGCGAACCGCGTCATCCGCATTTGGGAAAACACGAGTTTCGATTTTCTCGAATTGCTGAGCTTCAGCCGTCACGAAGCAATTTCAGGGCTGGTTTTCTTGCACGGCGGCAGCCAGATCTCCGGCGTTGTCACCCGCGAAGACGTGCCATACTCGGTCCGAATTCTTTGTCGCGCCGGCCGCCCCAGCGGCGCGAACACCGTTTGAGAAGTTGGCTTCCATAGTCAGGCATCTCCAATCAATTCCCCTCCTCGTTCGGCCAGCATGAATTTTCCGTCGAGTTCGTCAAACCAAAAGCCAGTGCCAGTGCCAGTGCCAGGACCAGTGCCAGTGCTAGTGCCAGTGCCGGGGCCAGTGCTAGTGCTAGTGCTAGTGCTAGTGCCGGTGTTTGTGTTAGTGTTTTGAACGGACCCACTGAACTCGAGATTTCTACCGATGCGACGGCATCGAATTTGCCAATTAGCACCGAGACAGACAATACCCCCCGGCAACTGACACTGACACTGGCACTGACACTGGCACTCGCACATCCTATGAGCACCCACCCCTTGGCAGGCAAACCCGCACCGAAAGAACTCCTCATCAACGTGAGTCAGCTCGAAGCGGCTTTTTACGAGACTAAACCCGATCCGGGGGACCAGAATCAACTGGTCAGCTTCGGCACGAGCGGCCATCGCGGCACCAGCGCCAACGCCACATTCAATGAGGCCCACATTTTGGCGATCACCCAGGCGATCTGCCAATACCGTCTCAATAACGGAATCACCGGGCCGCTGTTCATGGGCAAAGACACCCATGCGCTCTCGAGGCCGGCTGAATGCGTTGCGCTCGAAGTGCTGGCCGCGAATGGGGTAGAGACATTCATTCAACGCGATGACGGTTTCACGCCGACTCCGGTCATTTCGCGAGAAATTCTAGTGCACAACCAGGGCCGGTCAGACCACCTCGCCGATGGCATTGTCATCACTCCGTCGCACAACCCGCCTAACGACGGCGGCTTCAAATACAATCCACCAAATGGCGGTCCGGCCGATACCGACGTTACCGACTGGATTCAAAATCGTGCCAATGAGTTGTTGCGCTCCGCCAATAGAGGGGTTCAACGCCTCGGCTTCGAGACAGCGCTCAAGGCCTCCACCACCCATCCGATCGACTTCCTGACGCCTTACGTGGAGGATCTGGTGAACGTCCTTAACCTGGAAGCCATCCGGTCTTCCGGCGTGAAGATTGGGGCTGATCCTCTCGGAGGCGCAGCGGCAGCTTACTGGCAGCCGGTGGCCGAGCGCTACGGCATCGATATTACCGTTGTGAACCCGAGGATCGATCCGACTTTCGCGTTTATGACCCTGGATCATGACGGTAAGATCCGGATGGATTGCTCCAGCCCTTGGGCAATGGCCGGCCTGGTCAAACTCAAAGACCGATTTGACATCGCGTTTGGCAACGATCCCGATGCTGACCGCCACGGCATCGTTACTCAATCGGCCGGTCTTCTGAATCCGAACCATTTCCTTGCGGTTGCCCTCCATTATCTTTTGGCCAATCGCCCCCAATGGTCGGCCGGAGCGGTCGTCGGCAAAACACTCGTGAGCAGTTGCCTCATCGATCGCGTTGTGGCAATGCTCGGCCGCACGCTTTGGGAAGTGCCCGTCGGCTTCAAATGGTTCACGCCTCGACTGTTTGACGGCTCCTGCTGTTTCGGGGGCGAGGAAAGTGCTGGTGCCAGTTTTCTCCGGCTCGATGGCTCCGTTTGGACCACCGACAAGGACGGCTTGATCCTCGGGCTGCTTGCCGCGGAAATTACCGCACGCACCGGCAAGGATCCCGGCGTGCATTACCAAGAGCTGGCTGCCCGATTCGGTACGCCGTACTATACCCGCATCGACGCACCCGCGACACCTGAGCAAAAGAACCGGCTAAAAAAACTCTCGCCAGAAGCGGTCACGGCCACCGATCTCGCGGGCGAACCGATCGAGGAGAAACTAACCCGCGCTCCCGGTAATGACGCTCCGATCGGCGGCTTGAAGGTGGTCTCTGCCAGCGGCTGGTTCGCCGCGCGCCCGTCGGGCACCGAGGACATCTATAAGCTCTACGCCGAAAGCCTCAAAAGTGCTGAGCACCTTTCCGCAATCGTTGATCAGGCACAGGAGATCGTCAGCCGCTCGATCAGCGAGAAGTGAGTTGACCGGTGCGCTCCTGTTTGTTGGAGCGCCTGCGACAAGTCGCAGCTTTTGAGACCGCGCGGAGCGCATGCGCTACAAAGGCGAGCTTTTTCGGAGGGAACTTGGCACTGCATTGTCTGTCCTTGGCTTGAGCCGCGCTCCGCGCGGTCTCAAAGCGGCGACAAGTCGCGCGCACTCCAAGATTTATCCCTCTGCTCCGGCCGCCTTCGCGCTCACTCGCCCCAACGCAATCCCTAAGCCGTTCAGCGAAATGATGACCGCATCCGGTTCGGCAAGCTGTTCGAGAGTCGGTGCAGGCGGAGCATCGCCCCGAAGCATCCAAATTGTTCTTAACCCGGCCCGGCGCGCCGGGCGAACGTCGTTATCCAATCGATTGCCCACATGAACCGCTCGCTCTGCCGGAACGCCGGCCTGCTCAAGCGCACGTCGGAAAATCTCCGCATCCGGTTTCTCGATTCCAATGTTTTCGGAGAGCATTACCACCTGGAAAAGACGAAGAATTCCGTCCCGGCGCAGCGCCTTTTCGGCCGTCGCACCCGCATTTGCCACCAGACCGAGCTTGAATCGCGGGGCGAGGCTCTCCAATGCCGGTTTGACATCCGGATACAGGGAGGACGGCGGATATTCCCAATATTTTTTTGCGAGCGCCGTAAGTGCGGCGCGCCCAGCATTCGGGACCAACCGTTCCGCTATCGCGGTACGCAATGAACCGGATGAACGACCCCGCTGTTCATCATACACCTGCCAGAAATTCTTCTCTTCCATCGCCGGATTCAATTCATGCGCGGCCCGGAGAAGCGCCCGGGTAAAGGTTTCGTCGTCATAGATGGTTCCGCCCAGATCGAAGAGAATCAATTCGAGATCGCCTTGGTCGGGAACCTCCGACATCAGAGGAGGGTGGCCTAGCAGGCAGCCCGCCGCTGCAAAGGTCAGCCCGCCGATCGCCCGATGATCGCTCCCCGCGCCAGCCGGTGTTCCTTCGCCAGGCATCTTTAAAAACAAACTGAGAACCGCACTCAATGCGTAGAGCAACGCAAAAATCCACATCACGCCTCTGATCCCACAGGAATGGAGAAAGAGCCCGACAATCGCCGGTCCCAACCAGGCGCTGGCACCTGCGCCCAGATTCAGCATGGAAATCGCCGCCCCCTGGTTTTCCGGAGCCAGGCACGGCATGATCGCTGAAAGAGGAACGTAGCCGGCCAAGGTGGCGCCGTAAAGCATGGCTGCGGTGACCGCGAGCGGATAGTTACCGTGAAATCTCAGCGGCACGTAATAAAGGAGAAGGGTAGTAATTGCACAGCCGACTCCCCCGACGTATGCCACGGTCTTCCGCCAACCAATCCGGTCGCCCACCATTCCGAGGATGAGGTTACAAACAATGTTGCTAAAAAACATGAAGCTCAGCAGCCGTAGCCACTGGCTGAGAGAGAACCCGGCAACCTCAATGAAAAAGGTCGGTAGAAAGATCAGGAACCCAAATTGTGGCGCCGTGTTGATCATTCGAACGATGCAGCCGATCAAGATCTTCGGCTTTTCCCAGGCGATCGTAATGCCGGCAAAAAGAGCTTTCCGCTTCTGCTGAGAATCGGTCCGCTCCTTTCGTGCCCCGATCGACGGAGGAATTCCGCAGAGCATGATGAGCCCTCCCAAAAGAACAAAACCGAGCGAGCACCAGAAAGTGGCGTACTGCCCGAGGAGCGGGACGGCGAAACTGGCCGACAATGAACCGAGGGTGGGCAGCCCTCCGGTGAACGCGAACCAGAACCAGCCGACCGCGGCGCCTAACCGGCGAGGCGGCGTAACTGCTGCAATACAGACCAGGAATCCATAAGCGAAAAGCGGGTAACCGAACCCGCGCAGAGCATAGCTGGCGATGAGCACTTCGCGGTCAGCCAGAGATAGTCCAAAGACCAGAAAAACGATTTCCAGGCCGGCCCAGATCGCAAGGCCGATCCACATGACCATCCTGGCGCCTAGAAAGTCGGCCAGCGCTCCAGACATTCGAGCACCAAAAACCGCGGCCATTCCATACAGGGTGAACATGAACGCGATCTTCTCGGGAGAAAGGCCGGTGGCGGCGAGGAATGGCGCGAGGTACCCAGCTTCGATGCCATCGCCGACCATGAAGAGGAGAAGCCCGAGATAACCCCAGGCGAGTTCGCGCGGAACGCTGAGGCGTTCCAAGAGCCCAGCACGAGTAATCGCCGGAGGAAAACCCGTCAATGCTGTCGCCATTGTAGTACTAATAAAACCTTCGGCCGCGAAAATCGATCAGGTTGTTTTGGGACCGAAACAATCCCTTCTTGAAACGTTTCAATCCGGCGGTTAATCTCTTGCCGTACGCCCGCCATTCCCCCAGATCATTCCAGAAAAGTCACGATCCGGAACGTCGCGAAACTTGCCGGCGTGTCTCCAAGCACCGTCTCCCACTATCTGAACCAGACTGCCCCCCTCGCCGCCGAAACCGCCCGGAACGTCGCGCACGCGATCTCGTCCCTGAACTATCGCGTGAATCTGAGTGCACGAAGCCTTCGATTGCAGCGGACCCACTCCATCGGCTTGATCATCCCGAACCTTTCGACCCCTTTTTTTGCCGAAGTCGCCGCCATGATCGAGGACGCCCTTTGGCAGAAACATTATCAGACTCTGCTTTGCATCTCCGAACGGGACGTCGAACGCGAGTTTTCCCAGTTCACCAACCTGCGCAGCCGCCAGGTCGACGGCATCCTGGTCATCTATGGGAGCGAACGAAGCAAGGTCATCAAGTCTGCTCGCGACAGCCGTATCCCTGTAGTCTTCCTCGATCGTCCTGTTCCGGGAGAATTCTCCTTGGCCAGCGAAAATTATTATGGCGGTCAGCTCGCAGCGCGGCATCTGGCGGATCTTGGCCATACCCAATTCGGGATACTTTGCGGCGAGGCCGAAATCCGCAACGTCGGCGAGCGAATGGCAGGATTTCTAGCAGAATTGCAGAACCGGCAGATCGGGGTGCCGCCGGAAAGCATTCTTCATGGACTGCAAGAGATCGCTTTTGGCTCACGAGTCGCTGAACTGATCGTCCGCGAGCCGCGGCCAACGGCCATTTTTGCGACCAACGATATCGTTGCGGCCGGCGCCTGGAGCAAGCTGCTCGAACTCGGCCTCCGTATTCCTCGAGACGTGTCGTTGATGGGGTTCGACGACATTCAGATGAGCCAATACCTTATCCCGCCTCTCACGACGGTGGCCCAGCGCGCCCGCGAAATGGTAGCCCGCGCCATCGAACTGTTATTGACCCTGATCGACAGCAACGATCGTGTCCCCGAAAGTTTGCCGACCTCGATTCTCATTAATCCAATTCTGGTCGTTCGCGGATCGACCGGTCCCCTTGAGAAAGGAGGTGCCCGAATCCCTGAGCTTATCGAATCACAGATCACTTCCTGACTCTCGGCCCCAATAGCCCTGGTTGGCTTCCGGGCGTTAAAACAACTAAGTAAAACCCTGGCCGCTCATAAACCGCCAGACACGAAAGACTCCTTACTAACCTCATTGCTATCCTATGAAACAGTTCCCCCGCACGTTGGGACTGAGCGCAGCTCTTCTCGGGCTAACCGCCGGCGTTGCCGGCGCGTGGTCGCTCGAAGAAGCTGCCAAGCCTTACAAAGGCACCCAAATATCGGTGATCTTTCTCGACCGGCCCGGCTACCGGGCCATCGAAAAGATGCTCCCGGATTTTGAAAAAAGAACCGGGATCAAAGTAAACTTCGAAGTTGTTCCCTATGAAAATACCCGCGAGAAGCAGGTCCTGGATTTCTCGGCTCAAGGAGACCTCTCGATCGCCTTGGTCGACCTGGTCTGGATCGGCGAGTTTGCCGAATCTGGCTGGATCGTTCCAATCGATGATCTCAAAAAGAAGTTTCCGGACATCTTTGATCCAAACCTCGAGATGAACGACTTCTTTCCGCTGCTGCTGACCGCCTTCGGGACGTGGAAAGGCAAAGTTTACGGGCTGCCCTTCGATAACTACTCCGGGCTCCTCTTCTATAACAGGGCGATGCTGAAACAGGCCGGTTTTGATAGACCACCGGAAACCTGGGACGAATTAAAGAATACCTACGCCCCGAAATTGACGCAGGGTGGAAAATTTGCCTTCGCGCTCCAATCCCGGCGGGGAGAAACACAATCATGCGACAGCTTCATGCGCTTTATCTGGCCGTGGGGCGGCTCATTGCTGAACGCCCAATTCAAGTCCAATCTGCTCGATCCGAGGTCGCAGGCAGGCCTGCAGTTTCGTCAGGACTTGATAAAGTTCATGCCCCCCGGAATCGTCGATTATGATCACAGCGAAACGGTCAACGCATTGGCCCAGGGCAACGTCGCAATGATTACTCAGTGGTCGGCGTTCTACCCAACTTTGGTCGACCCGAAATCTTCGAAGATTGTCAACGATCTCGGAGTCGCTCCGGAACCCAAAGGGCCGGCTGGCCGGAAACCAGCTCTCGGCGGTTTCTCGCTCGCTTGTACCAGCCAGGCCGACGATAAGCATAAAGCGGCCGCTTGGCTTTTTATCCAATGGGCAACTTCGAAGGAAAATGCCAGGACCTACGTCGAGAACGGCGGAGTCAGCGGGCGACAGTCTGTCTACCAGGATCCGGAACTTAAGCAGCGGTTTGCGTTTATCGAGCCGATGGTCGAGTCATGGCAGCAAGGAGTACCGGAGTTTCGACCTCGCTTTGCCGAATGGCCGCAAATTTCGGAGATCATCGCGGAATGGGGTACGAAGATGATGATCGGCCAAGTCTCGGTGAAACAGGGTTCGGAAGAGATTGGGAAGCGGATGGAAGACGTTCTGCAGAAAGCAGGGTACTTCAGCGGAAAAAGGGAGTTAGCACAATAAACTGACCGCTTCGTCGAGGCGCGGAGACGTGTTCCGCGCCTCGCGTAATCGGGAGCAAAGACGAAGAGATTCTTTGGAGTGCGCGCGACTTGTCGCCGCTTTAAGATCGCGCGGAGCGCGGCCCAAGCAGAAAACAAAATACTGAAACGTGTAGATTTTTTCTCAATAACCGCGCTCCGCGCAGTCTTAAAGCGGCGACAGATCACGCGCACTACAAGACTCCGATGAAGAAGAGCACTTACCCAAACGCCGTACCCTACTTCCTCGCTCCCGCGGTGATCGCATTGCTGCTGGTGGGCATCTATCCGCTAATTTTTGCGGTCTGGAATTCCTTACATGAGTTCATTCTGCCAAAGGTCCATCCGCACGGCGCTTTCCTGGGCATCTGGCCGTTGAACGACGCGCCGTTCAACTGGGGCCGAAACTACCTGAACCTGCTCACTGATCCGGATTTCCAGCAGTCGCTGGGACGCACATTTCTTTTCCTACTGATCAACCTTCCAATCGAGTTAGCCCTTGGTCTGTGTATTGCACTGCTGTTGCACAAGCCGGGAAATGATCTCGTAAAAAACATCTGCCGGGTTTCCCTTGTCATCCCTCTTGCCACCACGTTCGCAGTCGTCGGATTGATGGGCCGATTGATCCTGAACCGCGACTTCGGAATACAGAATTTCTTCTGGTTGCACATTTTTGGACAGCGCCTTGATTGGTTAGCTGACCCGAACCTGGCGTTTGTCTCGATTTGCTTGATGGACGTCTGGCAATGGACTCCGTTCTGCGCCCTGGTCCTTTATTCCAGCCTGACCATGGTTCCTCCGGAGATCGAAGAAGCCGCGACACTCGAAACGGATAAATGGTGGCATGTCCTTTGGAAAGTTCAGCTGGCGTTCATGTTGCCCGGAATAACGGCGATTCTGATCCTGCGCACCGCCGATATCCTAAAAACGTTTGACGTCGTCTTCACCATGACGCGCGGCGGCCCGGGTTCCGCGACCGAATTGATCAGCGTGCTCGTTCAGCGTGTGGGATTCCGCGTCTTCGACCAGGGTTTGGCGTCGGCCCAGGCAGTCGTTCTTCTGGTCATTACCATTGTGTTAGCGCGCCTCTATATCCGGTTTGTTTACCGCGAGATTTAAACTTTATCATGAATCCGACGACCTTCGACCCGACGAAAACTGCAGCCGCCAGACCCAAGCCGCCGCGCCGCCTGGCGTTTGGTCACTTGCTGGCTCTGCTCCTCATTATTCTCTTCATTGTCTTTCCGTTTTACTGGATGGTGAGTTCTTCCTTTAAAGATCAGCAGGAGATCCTTTCACCCAATCCCGAATTCCTGTTTCAGCCGACACTGGCAAACTATCGGGCCGCGCTGACAAAGTTCGATGTTGTCGCCAGCCTGGAAAACTCTTTGATCGTCGCGCTGACGACCACGGCGATTTCTTTGGTCTTAGGGGCGCCTGCTGCTTACGCCTTGGCTCGATTCGAATTTAAGGGAAAACGGGATCTCTGGTTCTGGTTTATCACGAATCGGATGGTGAGCCCGATCGTCCTGGCACTGCCATTCTTTCTGTTGGCGCGCAGCCTGCGGTTACTGGATACGCCGCTTGTTCTGATCCTGATTTACCTCACGTTCAATATTCCGATCGTTGTCTGGATCTGTTCGGACCAATTCCGGAGCATCCCGAAAGAATTGGACGAAGCGGCCATGCTCGAAGGCTACGGGCCCTTCCGGATTTTTCTGCGGATCGCATTGCCTCTGGCTGCTCCGGGTCTCGCCGTTTCCGCGATCTTCAGCTTCATTTTTTCGTGGAATGAACTGCTCTACGCCCTGGTGCTGACTCGCGAGCACGCGCGCACCGCTCCGGTCGTCGCGACCAGCTTTATGAGCGGTTACGAATTACCTTGGGGTCAGATCATGGCGACCGGCACCATGATCGTCCTGCCCGTCCTGATTTTCAGCCTCATCGTTTCGCGGCACCTGGTGCAGGGTCTTACGATGGGAGCGGTGAAGTAGCGGCTTGAGCGGCCGTAGCGGCTTGAGCGGCCTGACAATCCTTGGTCCGCGTCCCGCAGGGCCGCTCTGAATCACGCCACAAAGGATGACCGTGGGCTCCTATTAGGACCGTGGAATGCGCGGGCGCCCCTTCAGAAATTGTCTCGCAATATTTCTCGGGGCCCTCTGCCGGCAGGGCGCCTACCGGAACGGGGTCAGAGACACGTTGGGAGACATTCTCTTCATTCCGGCCCTCGTAGGGGCGGTATCAGTTGGAGGGGATCGATACCGGCATTCCATGTCGGCCTATTTTCGTTCCGCTCCTCCGGAGCAAGACCACCACCGGCTCAAGCCGCTCAAGCCGCTCAAGCCGCTCAAGCCGCTCAGGCTGCTCACCGCTCAGGCCGCTCAAGCCGCTCAGGCCGCTCAACCCGCTGTCTTCCGTCGCACCGCGATGATCTCGCTAATAATGCTGATCGCGATTTCTTCCGGAGTCTGCGCCCCAATATCCAGGCCGGCGGGCGCTCGGACCCTTGCCTGGTCCAGCTCGTTATGAGGTACGCCGGCCGCCTCCAGGTATTCAAAAACCAATTGAGCGCGGCTATGACTTGCAATGAGCGCGGTGTAGCGGGCCTGGTTGTCGAGCGCTTTCTTAATCGAAAGATGATCTCCTTTGTGCTGAGTCGCTACGACCACGTAAGTGTTCGCGCCAATCTCCACCCCAGACGTTCCAAAGGCGGAGGTAAAAACACGATCGGCCTGCGGAAAAGCTTCCGGAGTGGCGCCAGGATCGACCACGGTCACAGTAAAACCAACTAGGTGTCCGATTTCCGCGAGCGCCTGGGCGATTCGCCCGTGGCCGGCAATCACCAAATCCGGCTTCGGCAACACCGGCTCAATGTAAACCCGCATCGAACCTCCGCACGGCATTCCGAGGCCGAAAACCTCGTCATTCAAATCGAGCGTGATGACTCTGGTCTTTCCGTCCTTCAGGCTCGCCAATGCCTCTTCGCGCACCGCGCTTTCAATGCAACCTCCGCCAACCCACCCTAGAATGATGGCCGCATTCGAATCGATGACTGCTTTCGAACCCGGTTTCGCCGAAGTGGATCCCTCGATTTCGATCACGGTGGCAACGGCAAACGGCTCTCCGCGTGAGGTGAGCTCCTGGAGCGTGGCGAAAAAGTCCTGAGACATTCGGTTCTTAACCCTATCCATTATCGCGGCCCTGTCTCAAATACTGCCGCACCAGGCTCTTCGCCCGCATAAATTTCCGGGTGCTGATCAAACGTTTGCTGGCACCCAGCGCAACAAAAGAAGAAAACCCTTTCGCAATACTCAGAATGGTATTTTGCATGTTCTGGGTCGACCGTCATCCCACAGACCGGATCTCGAAAATCGCGATTAAAAACAGTCGCCTCGGTCTTTCGAGCCAGGCCACCCGACCTGCTCTTCCTCGTTAGAATGATCTCGGCGAGAATGCTTACGGCGATCTCCTCGGGCGAGGCAGCTCCGATATGCAGACCGGCCGGCGCTTTGATTCGATTCAGCGAATCCGCCGGCACTCCTTTTTTCTCGAGGTAGCCAAGCAGTTTCTTAGCCTTTGTTTGACTCGCCACAAAGGAGATGTACCGCGCTCCGGTCCGGAGTGCCGCTTCGAGAGCTTCTTCATCCTGCTCTCCCTGCGTGGCAATCACAATGGAGGTTTCATTGGTGATTTGCACCTGATGAATCTCCTCAGGGTTGAGATCAGCGTCTGGAAAGCTTTTACGATCCGCGCCGGTCGTGACGATAACGGTCGCATACCCAAGTGCCTTACCCAACTGCGACAGCGCTCGCGCGGCTGCCGAACGACCAACAATCAAAATCTGCGGCTTAGGCAAAACCGGCTCAATATAGACGTCCAATGCGCCGCCCCCATGACAGGTCATTGCGTAATTTACTACCCCCGGCTCTGGATGGCCGGAAGGGGCAATTCGAACAAGCTTTGGGGTGCCGGTCTCGATCGCATCGCGCGCTTCCCGAACAACCACCGGCTGAGCACACGCCCCGCCAATCCAACCCCAGATAATTCCGTCGCCCTGGATAATCGCTTTGTCTCCAGGCCTGCCCGAAACTGGCGGCTCGTGTCTGACGACAATCGCCACGGCGAAAGGCCCGCCTGCGGCCCGCAATTCAGAGACTTTGCTCAAGAACTCATCAAACATTTTTTCGTGTGACCGTCCCTGGTCGTAGATGTCTCTCTAACTGCAACAGACTATCCAAATTGTGCGCTGGCGCGAAAATATCGACATAACGAAGTGCCGCACTCATGCCGCGCGTAATCGGTTCGTAATCCGCCAGGCCGAGGAGCGGATTCAACCAGATGAGTTTGCTCACCCGTTGCTTGATTGCTTTTAGCTCTGCCGTCAAGAGCTCGGGCTCTCCGGTGTCCCACCCATCGCTCAGGATGATGAAAACCGTGCGATGAGAGAGCAGCCTTCTCGCATGGATCTTGTTAAACTCGTGAAGAGAAAACCCGATCCGCGTGCCGCCAGCCCAGCCGCTGATCGTTTGGGACAAAGCATCCAGGGCACCCGATAGCTTCGGAGCGCGGAGGGCGCCGCTGACCGGGACCAGGTTCGTGCTGAACACGAACGCCGCCACGTCCCGGAATTCTTTCCCAAGCACATAAGCGAACTTGAGCAAGAACAAGCTATACAAATTCATTGAATCGCTGACATCCAACAGGATCACCAGCTTGGCTGGGCGCCGTTTGCGGCTTTGGTTGATCAGCTGGATCAACTCACCGCCGTGACGAAGGTTGTGCCTGATCGTCCGCCGCAGGTCCACCCGGCCGCGCGGTTGCCGACGCTGGAATCTGCGGGAGACTCGGCAACTCATCAGCCGCAGCAGGCGGAGCGAAATCTTTTCCAGCTCAGCCAAATCGTGTTCGGGTACCTGGCTAAAGTCGATCCTGGACAACCTTTCGATCGCGCTGGCCCCGGAGGCGGCTTTGTCCTCTTTTAGTCCGGAAAGCTGCTGCGAGGCGTCCGCCACCAATTGTCGGAGAGAGGGGCATCCCCGGCTGTCGGTCGCCGAACGACGGTACCTGTTCTCGCCCAAGTTCCTGCCGGAAGGTTTGGGCGGGATCGCACGGAGTCGCGAACCGGCCGCGGAGAGACGAGAGCGGCCGGTCCAGAATCGTTCGAACAACTCAGCAAACGCATCCCATTCTTCTTTCGTGGAACATAAAGTTGCTCGAAGCGCGAACTTCACAGTCTCGACATTTTCCAAGGAAACTAGGGACGCGGCTGTCCGCGCCACCATTTGGACGGCCTGAAGCGCTTCGATCGTTTGCCCAGGGCTCGAGCTAATCCCACTGGCCCGGGCGAACCGGCAAAACTCGACGATCTGCGGTAAATGGGCGTCATTCACGGGCTGTCGCGAGAATTTTATCGATACCTTCTGCTCGGATCGTGGCGAGGTCATCAGCCGATTTCGCGACGCAGCCTAACAACGCCTCCGCGACCCTGGCGTCCAGCCGCCTTTCTTCGAGCAACCGAAGTGCGCTCGCAAAATCCAAGGTTTCTGCAACACCGGGAGGCTTGGAAAGGTTCATCTGACGAAGGGCATGAATAAATCTCACTATCTGAACGCTCAGAGCGCGCTCGACTCCCGGAAGTCTGGTCCGAACAATTTCTAACTCCCGGTCGACACTGGGATAGTCTATCCAGTGATAGAGGCATCTCCTTTTCAGAGCATCGCTTAATTCGCGCGCGCAATTGGAAGTGAGAACAACCCAGGGTTTGTGCCTGGCCTGAATAGTTCCCAGCTCCGGGATCGTGATCTGGAAGTCCGAAAGCAGTTCGAGCAAGAACGCTTCGAAAGGCTCGTCCGCACGATCAATCTCGTCCACCAGCAATACGGCAGGCGAGTCCTCGCGCAGAATCGATTGCAGCAGCGGCCGCTTCAGCAGGAAGTCCAAACTGAAAACATACCGTTCCTTCTCTTCGATCGTTCGGTCGCTGTCGTTCTGCAACCTGATGGCGAGCAGTTGTTTCTGATAATTCCACTCGTACATCGCAGAATTAGCGTCCAGGCCTTCGTAGCACTGGAGCCTGATCAGCTCGGTCCCCAAAACCAGAGCCAACGCTTTGGCCAACTCTGTTTTCCCAACACCGGCATGCCCCTCTACCAGCAGAGGTTTACCTAAGTGGACCAGCAGATAAACCGCGGTCGCTAACGGGCGATCAAGCAGGTAGGAAGAGCGGTTAAACCCTTCGATGAAAGCCTCTATGTCCGGTGGTATATCTCGCATATACCCGTGTCGGCTGGGCTCATCGTTGCATCAAGGCGATCGGGTTGATCCAAAGATTCGCCGAAAGAAGCCGAGGACAGTTCGCCCAGAGACGGACCAGAGAAGACCCAGAGCATTGATCGGCTTCGATTGGGGCGGACGCGCGTTCGGAGTCGCGGTGTTGCCCTCCGGGCCACGTTCCTGCTCGAGCTGCTTTCGCAGGTTCGCCGTAAAGTCTTCAAACATCTTGTTGGAGACTTCGTTGATCATGCGAGCGCCGAGCTGCGCGAGCAGACCAACCACGTTGACTTCCGAGGTGCTCACTACTTCGGTGCCTCCGTTCGGTAGAGCGCGCACCTTGCCGATTAACTTCATGGAAGCACTCCCCTTTCCTCTGATGTCCTGACCTTTACCTACCATCTCAAGCTCATGCGTCTGATCGTCCAGCCGCTCGATCTGAGCTTGCCCCTTATAGTCTGTTACACTTGGGCCCACCTGGACCTTGATCACCCCTTTGTAGGTGCGATCGTCGATCGCTTCGGTAATCGAGGCGCCCGGCACACAGCCGGCAACCTTCCTCGGATCACTCAGAAATTTCCAGACTCTGTCGATTGGCTCCTGAATCTGAAACGTTTTTTCGATCTTGATCGCCATATCGGCTACTCGGCCAAGCCGTTGTTTTTCAAGATCTGCCAGATTTTCCAGGGCGCAATCGGCATGTCGATGTGACGAACTCCCAAATGGGACAAAGCGTCGACCACCGCATTTACGAAGGCGGGCGGAGAACCCACGTTGGGCGACTCGCCCACCCCTTTTGCCCCAAACGGATGATGCGGAGAAGGTGTACAGGTTTTATCGGTTTCCCAGTTCGGGGCTTCCACGGCAGTCGGAACGAGATAATCCATGAAAGTCCCACCCTGTACATTACCGCTCTCGTCGTAGCCAACTTCTTGCATAAAGGCGATCGCGAACCCCTCAGTCAACCCGCCGTGAATCTGACCTTCCACAATCATCGGGTTAATGATGTTGCCGCAGTCGTCGACCGCCACGAAACGCCGGACTTTGACTTCGCCGGTTCCCTTATCGAGGTCGACCACACAAACATAGGTGCCAAACGGAAAGGTCAGGTTTGGCGGATCGTAGTAATGAACCGCTTCGAGTCCTGCTTCCAAACCGGGCGGAATGTTGGTGTATGCGGCAAACGCGATCTCCTGAATGGTTTTCGCCTTGCTCGGTGCGCCCTTGACGTAAAACTTTCCCGGTTCCCATTCCAAGTCTTCCGCACTTACCTCCAAAAGATGGCCCGCGATCTTGCGGGCCTTTTCCAGAATTTTGCGGGCAGCCATGGCAGTAGCCGCTCCCGAAGTTGGAGTACTCCGGCTGGCATAGGTCCCGAGGCCGTACGGCGCGGTGTCCGTGTCCCCTTCCTCTACTGCGATGTCAGCAACCGGAATCCCCAGCTCCTGTGCTACAATCTGCGCATAGGTGGTTTCGTGCCCTTGTCCCTGAGACTTAGTTCCCATCCGGGCGGTCGCTTTGCCGGTCGGATGGATTCGAATTTCGCAACTGTCGAACATCTTGATGCCGGCAATATCGAAGCTATGCGCCGGCCCAGCTCCGACTACCTCGGTAAAACTGGAGATGCCTATGCCCATCAACTCTCCGCGCGCCCGTTTTTCTGCCTGTTCCGCCCGCAATTCCCGGTACCCGATTTTGTTGAGAGCCAGGTCCATGGCGGCCTCGTAATTACCGCTGTCATAAGTCCAACCGAGCGGGCTCTGATACGGGAACTTGGTCGCCGGTATGAAGTTTTTTCGCCGGAGTTCCGCCGGATCGGTCTTCAGCTCCAGGGCCAGCACATCCATTAACCGTTCGATCAAATAGGCGGCCTCCGTCACCCGAAAGGAGCATCGATAGGCAATGCCTCCAGGCGCTTTGTTTGTGTAAACACCATCCACTTCGCAGAAGGCGTTCGCGAAATCGTAGGAACCGGTGCAGATGCTAAAAAGTCCGGCCGGATACTTCGAAGGTTGCGCTGCCGCATTGAAGGCGCCATGGTCCGCGAGCGTCTTCACCCGCAGTGCTTTTACCTTGCCGTCCGCATCGGCCGCCACCTCCGCGGACATGTGATAATCGCGGGCAAACCCGGTCGACTGCAGATTTTCTGATCGCGATTCGATCCACTTTACAGGACGCCCGAGCTGCAGCGCCGCTACGACCGCGCAGACATAACCCGGATAGATCGGTACCTTGTTGCCGAATCCTCCCCCGATGTCGGGCGCAATGATGCGAATATTTTGCTCCGGAATGCCGGCAACCAAAGCAAACAGGGTCCGGTGCGCATGAGGCGCTTGTGAAGTCATCCAGACCGTCAATTTTCCAGTCGCCGAATTGTAGTCGGCGACGCAACCGCAGGTTTCGAGCGGCGCTGGGTGGCATCGTTGGAAAAACGCATCCACTTTGGCTCGAACCGGAGCGCTTTGCAGCAGGCTGTCGGTCGCCTGTTTATCCCCGACTTCCCAATGAAAAATATGGTTGCTTTTTTCATCGCGATCTTCTCGGAGGATCGGTGCGTTCGGATCGAGTGCCCGATGGGGATCCACTAAAACCGGCAGCTCTTCGTAGTCCACCTCCACCAACTCAGCCGCGTCAGCGGCAATGTAGCGATCTTCCGCTACGACAAATGCAACTTCTTGAGATTGGAACAATACTTTGCCGGTGGCTAAGACCATCTGCTTGTCGTGAAAAAGCGTTGGCATCCAGGCGAGTCCGGCCTTTTCGAGATCCTGGCCCGTGATGACCGCCAACACTCCGGGGAGCTTCTTTGCTTCCTCAGTGCGGATGCCGGTTATACGAGCGTGGGCAAAGGGACTGCGAATCATCTGGCCGTAAACCATTCCGGGAAGACGGACGTCGTCCACGTAGGTCCCTCTGCCCTGAACGAACCGGAGATCCTCTTTGCGTTTCACCGAGTGGCCCATGCCGCCAATCTCTGGGGTTGTCTTGTGCAACATGTTGTTCTCCAGCTAGCTCCTGACTAAGCCATTTTGTTAGCCGCGTACTGCACCGCCTTCACGATGTTCTGATACCCGGTACAACGGCAAAGATTACCTGAAATACCTCGGCGGATATCTTCTTCGGTAGGATGCGGATTCTTTTGCAACAGCGCGCAAGCCGACATGATCATGCCCGGCGTACAAAAACCGCATTGAAGCCCGTGCTCTTCTTTAAACCCCTCCTGCAATGGATGAAGTTTGCCGTTTGTCGCAATGCCTTCGATGGTCCGAATTTCTCGGCCGTTCGCTTGCACAGCGAAAAGCGTGCAGGACTTAACCGGCTTACCGTCAAGCAACACCGTGCAAGCGCCACAGTTTGTGGTGTCACACCCGATGTGAGTTCCGGTCAATCCCAACCCATCGCGGATGAAATGAACAAGCAAAACCCGTGGCTCGATCTCAGCCTCGTGCTCCTTACCGTTTACCTTGGTGCGGATGCGTTTCTGGTTGGCCATAGTAATTCCTCTAACTCTCGAGCCGGTTAACCCATCGCCCGAGACCGGGCGAGCGCGAGTGCCCGGCGGGTAAGTTCCATCACCATCGACGATTTGTATTCGGCTGGACCGCGCAAATCCGAGCTTGGTTGGGCGTCTTTGGTGGCGAGCCGAGCTGCTTCTTTCAACTGCCGCTCGTCCAGGGTCTGTCCGCGCAGGAAATTCTCCGCAGTCGTCGCCTTTTGCGGAGTGGCCCCTACATTGGTCAGCCCGATGCCTGCTTCCCGGCAAACGCCCTGATCATCGATCCTTAGCTGCGCCGCGACGCCGACGGTCGCAAAATCGCTGACCTTTCGTTCCAGCTTGAAGTAAGCGCCGCCGCTCCGGGGAGGTGGAATCGGGATACGGATCTCGGTTAGAACCTCATCGTGCTGAAGCGCAGTGGTAAAAAGAGAGACAAAGAAATCTTTCGCTGAGATCACTCTTTCGCCTTGCGGTCCGACCGAGACGACTTTTGCTCCAAGGGCCAACATCGTTGCCGGGTGATCGTTGGCCGGGTCGCCGTGCGCAAGATTGCCGCCCACCGTAGCCATGTTACGCACTTGCGGATCGGCGATCACACGAGCCGTATCCAGGATGATCGGGTATTTTGTTCTGATGAGTTCAGAAGCCTCGAGGTCTGCTTCCCGGGTCAGTCCGCCGATCTTGAGATAACCATCTTCTTCGCGAATCCCTTGGAGTCCTGAGATCCGATTGATGTCAATCAAGTATTCCGGTCTGGCCAGTCGGACTTTCATCAGGGGAATCAAACTCTGGCCGCCGCTTAAAATTTTGGCGCTCTCACCATATTGCTGCAGAAGGGCGATCGCTTCGGGAATGGTTGTTGGACAAAGGTATTCGAAAGATTGCGGGATCATTTTTAGCCTCGGCGGAGTCGCACCCGGGGGACACGAAGGCTTAAAACGCTCGGGCAGATCCCGAACCATTCCATGCTGGGAAAGGAATGCATCGGTTTAGGGGGGAAGGGAGGCGCGCGACGTTCGCTCGGACCCCGGGGTATCTATAATTGGGACGAGACGTTCGAACAAGAACTTTATAGAGCGGTTTGAGCGGCTTGAGAGGTCGGCGTAGCGCGGAACCTGTCGCGCCGCAGTGCCGCGAAACGGGCACGAAGGCGGACGGCTTCGTCCGTAGTCTGCGGATTCGGCACTCAACGGATCACATCACGACCTTCGATTCCGAAAAAAGGTGCGGCGATCAATACGTGTTTGTCGTGGCTGTAAATTGCCGAGAAGCCTTCGGTTGCGGCGCACGCCAGATGCAGCGCATCAGCGGCGCGGCAAACAATCTGGTCGGGCAACGCGGCCAAACGATTACAGGCAACCTGGATCAGGTCCAAGCTGGCCGGCAGAAACATCCAAAGACCTGCTGATTCGTCCAACGTAAACTGGCGAAACACCTTTTGCGCAGCGTGCGAGGTCAGATTCCCTTCGCGAACGTGACGCTTGATTCCCGACCAGAATTCCAGTCTCCCGTGAACGGCACAGGCACGACCTGACTCAGATTGGGCGAGGCGAAGAACTTCGGCACTTCCCGGCTCCGCCACGTAGCATTTGATCAGGTAGTTGCTGTCAAAGTAGATCAAAACCGTTCGCGTTCCTCGCACAGATAGACCGTTGAGTCGAAACGAACTTTGGGCAGGTCAGCGAGCGCCCGCTTGGGGAAAGGTTTTCCAGGCCAATCCTGGGTTTCTGCCGATTTCAGAACAGCGATAACCCGGCCACGATCGGTAATAAGAATCTTCTCGGTTTGCGCCTGGCGCACCAGGCGACCCGTTTTTTCATGCAACTCACGGATGCTGGCGGTTTTCATGTGTCCAATGTGACACAATCGGCGAAACCTCGCCAGGTAAAAGGTTCGTTGGTTCGAGCGGTTTGCCTGCCGCAATCAAATCTCGACAGGAACACCGGTCTGGCTCCCCCGAAATCTTCGCAAGGAAACAAGATTTTCACGGATAGTTGTACACAGATTTCGTGAGGGGGTTTTCATGCTCGTGCTTGGGAAGACGCGTGGCCTCGTGCGTAACCTCCGGAATACTGACGATAAGCTTCCCGCAGTTTCATGAGCGGCTACCCATTTCTTGATGCGCTCATCGATAACTTCGTAGATCTTGCTGATTACACCTGGCCTGACCTCAAAGCTTTCCTGGCCGCAAGTCTTTTTCGATGGATCGCCTCTTTCGACCGCACGACCTGCTCCGGTTAAAACCGTTCGCGGCGATCGAGCTTGCTCGCAGCGGACCGCCGTGGGTTCAGGAGGCGTTCAGGGTAGCGGACTGGGTAGTTGTCCGCCGGCAAGGCAATGAGAATGGTTCTCTACCGATTGGGATTCGCGGAAGCCGGCGATCACAGCGTTGGGCCACCGAAGTGTCGGAAGACGCGATCTCCGAACATGTCGCGCCCGAGGATCTAGTTTGGAGGCGAGCCTGGTGCAGGCTTGCGCATAGGACTGGTCTCCCGGCGTTTCGGGCGCTGGCATCCATGGCCAATTCATTGGACGGCTCCGGGCTTTGTTGGGGTCCGATCGGGGCGGTAGGCTTTGAGTTGGCAACCCGCTGCTGCGTGACTACTCCGACCAGCGACCTCGATCTTCTTATTCGCATGCCCTCGGAGCAGTCGCGACAAACCTGCCGGGAACTGCTTTTCGTCCTGGATGCGACCAGTCCAGAAACAGCGATCGACCTTCAGGTGGAGACTCCGCAGGGCGCTTTCGCGTTGCGTGAATACGCGCTCGGAACTCGTCGTGAGACGGTTCTGCGCCGCGCCGACGGTCCCCACCTGGTAGTTAATCCCTGGCGGTAAGGTCGTCCAAAAGCAGTAGCGACGAGCGCCTTGAAATCAATGAAACCGACCACCGCTCCTCTTCAAAAGAAGCAGCGGAACCCCTCAGCGATGCCGGAGAATTCTGCTGAAACAGCCTGCATCGCTTTCCTTTTCCCGGGCCAAGGGTCACAGGAGGAAGGCATGCTGCATCGGCTTCTCGAGTACAGGAGCGGGCGCGACACCATCCGGGAAGCGCGCGTACACCTCGGATTCGATCCTCTGCAGCTCGACGGCGCCGAGGCTCTGCGCTCAACCCGCAACGTGCAGTTGGCGCTCTTGATCAGCGGTGTCGCCACGCTTCGCGAACTGGACCAACTCGGCGCGCGACCAGACATGACGGCGGGACTCTCCGTTGGCGCCTTCGGCGCGGCGCATGCCGCGACGGGACTCGCGTTTACGACCTCCTTGGATTTGGTTTCGCTTCGCGGCACATTGATGCAAGAAAGTTTTCCCGCCGGCTACGGCATGGCCTTCATCATCGGATTGAACGAACGTCGGGTGTACGCGCTTTTGGATAAAGTGAACCGTCAACAGCCATCGGTTTACCTTGCGGGCGTAAACAGTCCCTCCCAGATCGTTGTTTCCGGCACCGATGCCGGTTTGGACACATTCGTCGCTGCAGCCCGCAACGCCGGTGCAGCGAAAGCCGATCGTTTGAACGTTGCGGTGCCGTCTCATTGCGAGCTTCTTCGACCGGCCGCCGAACGTCTTTCGGCTGCTCTCGCGGGCGTGACCATACCAACTCCCCGGATCCCTTACGTAGACAATCGCGGAGGCCGCCTTGCTCGCGACGCCGGCGCGATCCGCACCGACTTGGCTACGAATATGGCTTGCCCGCTCCGTTGGCACGATGCGACCACCGTCCTGTTTGAGCTTGGCGCCCGGCTTTTTGTGGAGATGCCGCCCGGCAATGTCCTGACGACGCTTGCTGCCGCCGCTTTCCCGCAGGCCCGGGCCCTCGCTTGTTCAACCAATCAACTGGAGAACGTTGCGACTCTCATTAGCCGGTACAAAGGAAAATAGTCTGTGCGACCCGCTTCTAGCCGTGGCGAAGCGCGATCTAGGTACTTTCGGTTGAGCAGTTTCGCCGATCTGGAGAACATTCTCGCCGAGCGATCGTAAACGATCGCGGCGTTGTATCGACTACTTCATGCGGCATTCTCGTGAAGAAAGTTTGCTATGGATCGTCGATGATCCGGCAGTCCAAACCTTTAAACTGTCGAAACCCGGCATCAAATGTGAACAGCCTCAGCTCTCCGACCAAGGCAAAGCTTGCGAGATAAGCGTCGCCTAACATTTGAACCGCAGGCCGATTGCTCTTGGCATAGTAGCGGAAAGCCGTCGTCAGTCCTTCGGGCTCATCGACGAAATCGCAAAAACCGTTGGCGTAGAGCCAATCGAATTTGGTCCAAGCCTGATCCAAGGTGTGGGTGTTTTCTTCCATCACGCGGGAGTTGCAAAGCAGCCGAAGGAACGCCATCTGCGTATATCGGCAAAACACCGGATTGTTCAGTTCTGGCCAGATATTCTGAGCCCGCCGATGTTGTGGGTGACCCTCGTGGAGGAACGCGATCCAGACGTTAACGTCGAGAAGTTCGTCGTAAGCGCTCAATGTCTTCCTCTTCCTGAAGCTGCGCGATCAGGGAATTGTCCAAGATCTTTAATAGCGGGCCAGCCTTTCCGCGAATAAGAGGAAAAGGACTGGCACGCTGTCCGACTGGTTGCCGGTCGCGGTCGGCTCGCTCGATTAACAATCGCAAAGCTTCTGCTACGAGATCTTTAAGCTTGCGATTTTGCGAGGCGGCTCTGGTCTTGACCTCTCGGTAGAGGTCATCAGGGATTTCCAAGGTCGTCTTCACGGTGGGAATATGCCATATTTCTGGAAAATCGCCACGAAATTGACCAACTCACTCACAAATCCTGCGTTCGCGGCAACATCACCAGATCGCGGATCGTGACATTGCGGGGCCGCGTGAGCATAAAAATTACGGCCTCCGCGACATCCTCGGAGCGCAAACCCTCTCCGGCTGTAGCACGCCGTTCGATCTCTAGTTCGTCTTTGATTCCCCAGAGTTCGTTTAGCACCATCCCCGGCGCCACCGCTCCCACCCGGATTCCGGTATGGAGCAATTGGCGACGCAGCCCGTGAACGAATGATTGGACGGCGTGCTTGGAGGCGCTGTAGACGGGTTCCCAATGGATCGCCTGATGACCGGAGATCGAGCTGCAGACAATGATGTCACCCGAACTTTGCCGGCGCATTTCGGGGAGAACCGCTTCGACCGAGTAAAAGACGCCTTTCACGTTAACGTCCACCAGCTCTGACCAGCTCTGATTGTCTCCACCGAAAATGTCGCCGGACAGATAAAGACCGGCGTTCGCAAAAAGGCCGTCCAAACGTCCGAAGTGATTTAGTCCGGCTTCAACCGCCGCAGCCAGATTCTCCGGGCGAGTCACGTCGCCCGGGAAAACCAGGCCGAGATTGTCGCACCGGGAACTGGTTCTGAGCAGCTTTTCCCGAGAACGGCCAAACAGGATCACTTTGGCCCCCGCTTTGGTCAGTCCAATACAGGTGGCCCGCCCGATTCCAGAGCTGGCGCCGGTAACCAGGATCACTCGATCATGCAACGAAGCAGTCAGCTCAGCCATGGGAAAAATGGTGCACTGTCTCGCATATAACGATCCTACCGCCCAGGGTCGAGCGTGTTTTCTGCAGCTTTATCAGCACATCCGGACGCTCGGATAACCGGCCCGCTTTTGGAGTGGCGCTTTTGGAGTGGCGTTAGGCACGACGAGCGGCAAGGATGAGCTCCGCTGAGTTTCTGCAGTCCACGGAATAAGCCGGTGCTTTCGCGCCTCTACAAGGTGGAACGCTACCGGCCACGAAAACAGCGTTGGCTCGGAGCGTTGATCTGGGACTTCGCCTTTCGAAATCGTCTTTAGACCAATCTTTCGTATCTTATATGTTTCAGAAAAGCTGTATTTGGCGATGCACCAGCCGCCGCACAGCCCTCGATAGTTGTCATGCACATCTCGAAGAACCATCCCTGGCAGCTGCCTGATTCAGCTGTCACCCCTGAATCCCAGTACCTCGGTCGCCGGCAATTTCTGCGCACCTGCGGCCTGGGATTGGCCGCCAGCGCTTTTTTGCCGGTGCTGGTGAGAGCCGCGACCGCAGGATTGCCCGATTCGCTGAACGCCCTGTACAAATTACCGGACGCCAAGCTGACTCCGTACGACGCCATTACCGGCTACAATAATTTTTACGAGTGGGGCCTCGACAAAGGCGATCCAAAAACGAATTCAAACCGGGGCTGGAAGACGGAGTCTTGGACAATCGAGATGGGCGGCCTCTGCGCAAATCCGGGCAAGTATGATGTCAACGACCTGGTGAAGGCGATGGGCGGAATCGAGCAGCGCAATTACCGTCACCGGTGTGTGGAAGCCTGGTCCATGGTCGTTCCCTGGGACGGATTTACCTTAGCCAAACTCGTCGCGATGGCCCAACCAAAGTCCGAAGCCAAATACCTGCAGCTTACCTCGTTTCTCGATCCCAGATCGTGTCCCGGCCAGCGTTCCAACGACTTTCCCTGGCCTTATACCGAGGGGCTGACCATCGCGGAGGCAAACAACGAGTTGGCATTTCTGGCTACGGGTATCTATGGCAAGCCGCTGCTGAACCAGAACGGGGCGCCAATCCGGTTGGTTGTCCCCTGGAAATACGGCTTTAAAGGGGCCAAATCCATCGTGCGAATCGATTTCGTGGCGGAACAACCGAAGACATTGTGGAACCAGATGGCGCCGGATGAATACGGGTTCTACGCCAATGTCAATCCCGAGGTCGATCATCCCCGTTGGAGTCAGAAAACAGAACGCGTCATCGGAGGTGGTTTCTTTTCAGGGAGACAACCGACCCTGAAGTTTAACGGTTACGAGAAACAGGTCGCCAGTCTCTATGCCGGACTGGATCTTCGGAAAAATTTCTGATTCCCGGAAAACTGTTCCGGGCACAATTGTGGTTGCCAAGCTGCTCTCCAGGAAAATTGTTGCGCTCACGATCCTTATCGGGATCGGCGTGTATTTTCTAGTTGTTCCTGCGCTGACCAATCAGCTGGGGGCAAACCCAATCGAGAGACTGCTGCATGTGTCAGGAGAGATGGCCATTTGGAGTCTGGGCGCGGTATTGAGCCTGACACCTCTGCGGGTTCTTTTCCCTCGCTCGGCAATCGTCAATGCCTTAAACCGGCATCGGCGTTATATCGGAGTTTCGGCCTGTATCTATGGGCTCTTTCATTTTTCATGTCACGTGCTCTACCAAGGCGATTGGGATGATTTGCTCCAGAGCTTCTCCAAGCCTTTCATCTGGTTCGGCTTAACCGGGCTAACGATCCTTATTGTGCTTGGAATCACCAGTAACAACTGGTCTGTCAGGAAGCTGGGCGGAAAGCGATGGAAACTGCTTCACCGGCTGGCTTACGTCGCGGCGATCGTGCTCATTTATCATCAGTCGATCGCCGGCAAAGGTCATTGGTATGTGGCTCGCTGGCTGCTTCTGCTCCTCGTCACCCTGGAAGGCGCACGGGTCGCCAAGAAATTTTTGTTCAAAAAGTCGACCGCCACACGGATTGCTGTCAGGTAGAGCGGACGGCCTCGGGTCTGGCGACTTCAAGGTAGGATAAGCTTCCAGCTTGTGGCCATTTACTGGCGCTCGCGATAAAGAGTATGCTCCTCTCCGTCCATTTGTACCTTCCAACCCAAATTTCCTATGGAGATTACTTACTTTTTTGACGTTTGCTCAATGTGGTGCGCGCTAGGCGATGAAGTCATGGCGGAACTCGGCCGGCGATACGGTCAGCAAACGACCTTGTTTGGAAGATTGCTCTCATTAACGGCGGTGAACCGATGGACGCGGGCCCAGAGCAGGAACTCTGGTACTATGACCGCTGTGAAGTTGTCACCGGGCGACGCTTCAACCATCGGTGGCTGGAAAGGAAAGATCAGTCGACCTGGGTACCCAACAGTGTCATCGCCGCCGCTTGGAAGTATGGAAAAGGAAAAGAAGTCCACCAAGCGCTGAAAACCGCTGCGATCGAACACGGGGAGCCGATTCTCCGGCGAGAGGTCGCGCTCAAACTAGGCGCTCGAGCGGCTGGCATCGAGGAACGGGCTTTAGCTGCCGAGCTTGACAACCCGGAGCTCGCGGCGGGTTTGCGCCGGTCCCTCGCCGAATTCAACGCTTACCAGATCGATCAACGTCCTGCTTTTGTTTTACAAAGCGCGATTGGGGACATCGCCGTGTTTTCGGGGATTTACCGCCCCGAACCGATCGTTGCCACGCTCAATGCGATGATTCAGGACGAGGACAAATTCAAGCAGCATGCTGCCACGCATCCGCCGATCCCGGCCTGAAGGCGGGATTAATCGATCGATGTTACGGCGCTTTTCATAAGCAATAACGCACTTCACGGATAATTACCTGCCCCGGCCTGTGTCTGTTCAATCCGGGAAATCTGTGGTTCAGTTTGGATCGCCGTTTCGCATGAATGACTTTATCCATTCCTCGATCTTTGACGGATTGAAACCGTGGACTGCTCCCGAAATCACTGAACTCAATCGTCTTCCGGCGAAGGCCACGTTTTACCCCTACCCAAGCGCCAAGCAGGCCGAGCAAAACCGGCGAGAGTCGTCGCCTTGGTTTAAATCATTGAACGGTAACTGGGACTTCCAACTGGCAGGTTGTCCGGAAGAACTCCCCAACCTGGTCGCCGATCCGTCCGCTTGGCCTGCCCAGATACCCGTCCCGAGCAACTGGCCGATGCACGGTTACGATCGGCCACACTATACGAACATTGTCATGCCGTTTGACTGCGACCCGCCACAGGTGCCGGCGGCAAATCCGACCGGAATCTATCGGCGACAGTTCACTCTGCCGGCCGATTGGCAAGGAAGGCGCGTTATCATCCACTTCGGCGGTGCTGAAAGCGTGCTCCTGGTGTGGCTTAATGGACGATTTATCGGGTTAGGAAAAGACACCCGCTTGCCTTCCGAGTTTGACGTTTCTGACGCAGTTCGCTTTGACCGGGAGAACCGACTTATCGTCGCCGTGGTGAAGTGGTCGGATGCTTCCTTCATTGAAGATCAGGACCAGTGGTGGCTCGGAGGCCTGTACCGGGAAGTGTTTCTTTATTCCACCGGGCCAGTGTACCTGGCCGATTTCTTCGTGCGCGCCAACCCGGCCGTAAACTCCGGCCGGATCGAAGCCGAAGTGACGGTCGGATTCGCCAAGGGTTTTTCCGAAGGTTACGCCGTGGCGCTGCAACTGATCGGACCCGACGGAGCTCCCGGCTGGACCGCGCCATTGATCGTACCAATCGAATCCCGTGACCAAGCGGAGCGCGATCGCTGCGTGGCTCACTTGATCCAGGAAGTCCAGCAGCCCGCCCTCTGGTCGGCCGAGGTGCCCAACCTCTACGTGCTTGTGGTCGAACTTTGGCACGGGGAAAACGTCCTTGAGGCAACCAGTATTCGAACCGGTTTTCGCAGTGTCGAAGTGCGCGACAGACAGCTCCTGATCAATGGCAAACCGGTCTTTATCGCCGGCGTTAATCGCCACGAGCACGATGACCGCGCGGGCAAGGCACTCAGCCGGGAACGCATGCGGCAAGACGCGGTGTTGATGAAACAATTTAACATTAACGCGGTTCGCTGCTCACATTACCCCGTCGACCCCTACTGGTATGAGCTCTGCGATGAAATCGGGCTGTACCTGATCGACGAGGCGAACGTGGAAGCCCATGCTTATTATGACCGCCTCTGTCGCGATCAACGATACGCCGGCGCTTTCCTGCAGCGCGGGATCCGGATGGTCGAGCGCGACAAAAATCATCCGAGTATCATCGCCTGGTCCTTGGGCAACGAGAGCGGATATGGCCCAAACCACGATGCCATGGCCGGCTGGATCCGTCATCGCGACCCTTCCCGGGTTTTGCACTACGAGGGAGCAATTGCCCGGGATTGGAAGGGCGGCCGCGCCGCCACTGATCTTGTCTGTCCGATGTACCCCGCCATTGCCAGCATCGTCGAGTGGAGCAGAAATCCTGCCGCCCACGATCCACGGCCCTTGATCATGTGCGAATATTCGCACGCGATGGGTAACAGCAACGGCTGCCTGTCCGACTACATCGAGGCTATTCGGTCCAGTGACGGTTTGCAGGGTGGGTTCATCTGGGAATGGGTTGATCACGGGATTCGCCAGACTCGACCAGACGGCGAGGAGTTCTGGGCCTATGGCGGCGACTTCGGTGATCAACCAACGGATTACAATTTTGTTTGTGACGGACTAGTCTGGCCCGACCGCCGGCCCCACCCCGGTTTGTTCGAGTACAAGAAATTGATCCAGCCAGTTACGATGCAAATCGATGAAGCAGCCGACCGGATTCAATTGAGACTGTCCAACGAAAGCTACTTCCGCGATCTCGGTTGGCTGTCTGGATCGTGGGAATTGACAGCCGACGGTCAAACTTTCGCTCGCGGCGAGTTGCCCGTTCTAAACCGGGCCCCACGCGAAACCGCGGTTTATGAAATCCTGATCGAAAGGCCCACGAATACGGGAGAGCACTTCGTTTACCTTACGGTAAGTTTCACGACACGCACTGCTTCCGCCTGGTGCGAACAAGGTCATGAAGTAGCCTGGGAACAGTTTGCCCTGAAGACCACTGGTGTATCGCCACGAGTTGCGTTGGACCGTCCCGCAGTCAGAACGACCAGTGAACCTCCGGCACCAGGCTGGAGGATAGATACTAAACAAAGCACGATTTCGATCCGGGAGCGCGCCGAACCAATCGCGCAATTCGTCGCCGACGGCCTTCCGCTGCTCGTTGCCGGGCCCATCCTGAACATCTGGCGAGCTCCGGTCGATAATGACGGCGTCAAAATCAAATGGCAAAAGGGCGACGCCGATCCCTGGATGCAAAAGACCCAGGTGTACGGACAATGGCTCGCTGCCGGTTTGGACCGCATCGAACACATTTCTGAGAGATCCACGGCCGAGGAGGGCACACAGGGACCAGTGCTCGTTCGCCTGCGAAATCGAGGAAAATCGGCGGCCGGAGACATTACCTGCGCCACCGTGATGGAGTTAGTGGCTCCAGCGACGCTCCGCGTCACCCACCAATTCTCAGTTGAAAGCTCCATGCCCGATCTGCCTCGGATTGGCGTCTGCTGGATTCTGAATGGCGCACTGGAAAAGCTGGCATGGCTTGGGCGCGGTCCTCACGAATCCTATCCGGACCGCAAAGCGGGCGCGCGCTTCGGACTTTGGACATCCACCGTAACCGGCCAGTATGTTCCGTACATCATGCCGCAAGAACACGGCAACAAGACCGACACAACTTGGATTCAGCTAAGTGATCCGCAGACCGGGTGGTCGCTGCGCTTCACCGGTGAAAATCCGCTAAACGTGAATGCGACCCGGTATCCCGCCGAGACTTTGACCGCCGCTTTGCATACCTACGATCTTCGTCCTTCGGACGATATCTACCTCTATTTAGACGCTGCTCACCGCGGCCTTGGCACCGCCAGTTGCGGACCTGATACCCTGGACCAATACAAAGTTTTCCCCGGTACTTACGAACTGGCTTACGAAATCACTGGATCGCGCGTCCCCGGTCCTGGGTAAAAAATACCGCGGTTGAACAACGTCCCGGCTCAGCCAGTCAAACTGCCAACCATGAAATCCATCGTCATCTTGTTACTGGGCGGAATGATGCTTGCCTCGGCCGGGTTTGCGCAAACCCAACCGAGGCCAGTTCCGGCGCCCGCTGATCATTCGGCGCGAACGATCGTCGTCTACGGAACCGCGACCCAACACGTAGCGCCGAACCAGGCCAACATCGTCATCGCCGTGGTTAGCCAGAACAAGGACGCGCTCGTGGCGCAGCAGGATAATGCTCGGATAAGTGCAGCCGTGATCGACGCGGTCAAGGGGATCGGCGATGCTCAGATGGAAGTGAGCACTGGAGAATACTCGATCGAAGTTCAGAATCGCATCGAGGGAAACGTCCGAACCACCGACATCAGCGGTTACAAAGTTACCAACAGCGTTGCCGTAAAATTGCGGGATCTCAGCAAGGTGGGAGGCGTAATCGATCGGGCGACCCAGGCCGGGGCAAATTCGGTCAGCAGCGTTAGCTTCAGTTTGGATGATGATAGCGCGGTGCGCCGGCAAGTTTTAACTGCGGCGACCACCGATGCTTTAGCCAGGGCGCAAGCGATCGCCCGAGGGTTGAGCAACGCCGAGGGTTTCGCTCCAGTTCGACTAAAACCGATCGAAGTGCGCGAGGCCGGACTCGAATTCAATCCTCTTCCGATGGCGGCAGAGCGCGCAATGACATTTGCCCGCGCGGCGACCGCGCCTCCGACGAACATCGAAGCCGGGAAGCTTGATATCAGCGCCACGGTGTATCTCCGGGCAGAGGTGGAGTAGCGGTGCGTGTCTTGGAGTGCGTGCGACTCGTCGCCGCTTTAGGATCGCGCGGAGCGCGGCTTGAATCGAGGATAGAACTACATCGTGCCCTAATCACAACCAAATCGTCGCGTCGCCAATCGAGCGGATTCAGCGCTCCGCGCCGGTCTCAAAGTGGCGACAAGTCGCACGCACTCCACAACGCTCTTGGTCAAAGCGTGCACGGCTAGAGTTAAAGGATGTTGCTTAACATTAGAAACGTTTTATAATTGTGTAGTCGTATACTTGCGTCTGTCCGGAAATGATCTATCCGTATGAAACGGTGGCGACGTGCGGCACATGAAAAGCAACCCGAACCACTTACCAGCGAAGAATGAGCACCCGGCGGCACCCAAGAACGGTGAGTCGATTCAGACCACTTTGCAGACCGTTTTTGGTTTTCCGAAATTCCGGGATGGACAGGAAGCAGTCATCAAGAAGATTCTGCAAGGCAAGTCGGCGCTCGCCCTTTTTCCGACAGGCAGCGGAAAGAGTCTCTGTTATCAACTCAGCGCGCTTCATCTGCCCGGCGTCACTCTCGTGGTATCCCCGTTGATTGCTCTCATGAAGGACCAGATCGAGTCTCTCCGGAAACAGGGCATCGCCGCGGCTCGGCTCGATTCAAGCGTGGAGCTCACTGAGAAACGCAAAACGGAAAACGATTTGCGCCAGGGCCGTCTTAAACTGCTCTACGTCGCGCCGGAGCGTTTCGCGAACGAACGTTTCCTGCAGAAACTCCACCAGTTGAAGATCTCTCTGCTGGTGATCGACGAGGCCCATTGCATCTCCCAATGGGGGCATAACTTTCGCCCCGACTATCTCAAGCTCTCTCGCTTAGCGAAACAACTGGAGATCGAACCGGTCCTCGCTCTGACCGCGACCGCCACGCCCGCGGTAGCAGCCGACATTTGCCGGGAGTTCAAGATTGAGCAGGACGCGTTTGTGCACACCGGCTTCTATCGACCGAACCTGACTTTGCGGGTCACTCAATGCCCTGATTCCGATCGAGTGTCGATCCTTCTGCAACGACTGAAGAGCCGGCCCCGAGGGCCAACGATTGTCTATGTCACCTTGCAGCAGACCTCCGAAACCGTGGCAGCAGCGCTGCAGCAAAATGGACTCGCAGCGCGGGCTTACCATGCCGGCATGACGAGTGAGCGCCGTACAGAAGTACAGGAATGGTTTATGAACTCCGCAGATGGGATCGTGGTGGCAACCATCGCGTTCGGTATGGGCATCGACAAGGCCGACATCCGGTATGTCTATCATTACAATCTGCCCGGCAGCATCGAAAACCTCGCTCAGGAAATTGGTCGAGCCGGTCGGGATGGAAAGCCGGCCGCCTGTGAGATTCTCGCCCACACCGCAGACGTTACCGTACTGGAAAATTTCAGCTACGGCGACACCCCCGAATCTGCCAGCATCGATTTGCTGGTAGATGCTCTGATGCAGCGCCACGGCGAATTTGACGTTTCCCTTTATGAACTTGCGCGCGAGCACGACATTCGCCCGCTGGTGGTTGGTACGCTGCTGACCTACCTCGAAATCACGGATGTCATCGAAGCCACGACCCCGTTTTACAACGAGTACCAGTTTGCGCTGTTCACGCCGCTTGACCGGATTTATTCCCGGTTTGATGCGCCCCGCGCGGATTTTTTGCGGCAGCTCTTTTCGCATTCCCGTAAGGCGCAGAAGTGGCACACCATCGAGCTGTCCGAAGCGGTCTCGCGATTGTCCACCAGCAGAGAGCGGATCATCAACGCCCTTTCGTATTTGGAGGAAAAGGGGGATCTTGAGCTGAAGACCGGCGGTTTACGTCAGGGGTATCGTCCGAAGAGTCGGCCAAAAGATCCCTCCGGTTTGAAGCGAGAGTTGCTCGCCCGTTTTCGCCAACGAGAAGCCGCCGATGTGGATCGGGTTCGACAGGTTGTCACGCTCACTAACGAAACCGGCTGCCTGGTCCGTCATTTGCTGAATCATTTCGGAGAGGATCTGGGGCGCGATTGCGGACATTGCGGCCCATGCCTCGGAGAAAAGCCAAATGGAGCCGTACCGACGTCTTCCTCGCCGCCACCCTTCCCTGGTGGGCCGGAACTCGTGCAGCTACGCGAAAAACATCCGAAAGCCCTCCGTTCACCGCGCCAAGTCGCCCGCTTTCTCTGTGGATTGAGCTCGCCATGGCTCACCCAGGAAAAGCTTACCCGCAATCCGCTCTTTGGAAGCTTGAGTAAGGTTCGCTTCCACACGGTCTTGGCCACCATCGAACCAAAGGGCTCCTGAACAACGGTTAGCGCCTCTTATCTGACCTGTCCCCTTGCTGTGCTACCTAGGTCACATACGACTCATCAGACCAATAGGACCTAGGGGACCCATAGGACCTATGCCGACGTATGCCGTGTGCGTATGCCAAACCTGGCCTGCATTACGGCCCGTCCGGTTACCCGGCTAGGTTCCGATTCCCGAGTCTCCCGTCGGGACAATTCCGGCACTTTCGAACATGAGGATCACCGTGCGCTGTGGAAGCGCGTATCCTCTATGAGCTGGCGACCCGTCCCGCGACCAAAGCAAGCGACATCGCCGATGGGCTTGGAATGGACCCAGGATACCTGAGCCGTCTGCTCGGAAAGTTCGAGCGCGCTGGGCTGTTGCACAAGAAGATCTCGGAACACGATGGCCGCTACGCCGAATTGATACTCACAGCGCGCGGTAAATCTGCGTTCAAAAAACTTGACGCGCTCTCCGAGGAACAGGCGCGGGCCACTCTTGCCGGTCTGCCGCCAACTGCTCGTACGGAACTCATCCGTTGCATGCAATCCGTCGAGGGCATTCTCATGAAAATGGACCGAAGCCGGTTACCCTACGTCCTGCGCCCGCATCGCATTGGCGACATGGGCTGGGTCATCTATCGAGAGAGCGTCGGCTACGCCGAGCAGTTTGGCTGGGATGAGAGCTTCGAAGCGCTGGTCGCGAGAATTGTGGAGGAGTTCGTCTCGAATTTCGACTCAAGCCGAGAACGTTGCTGGATTGCTGAGGTCGATGGTCAGAATGTGGGCCACATTTTTCTGGTCAAACATCCGACTCAGAGACGCACGGCGAGGCTTCGGCTCCTGTTTGTCGAGCCAAGTGCGCGCGGCCGAGGCCTTGGAGAAGCCCTGGTGAACGAGTGCATCCGCTTCGCTCGCACCGCAGGCTACCGGAAGATCGTTCTCTGGAGCCAAAGTATTCTTACCGCTGCGCATCGCATCTACGAAAGAGCGGGCTTCTACCTGGTACAGGAAGAGCCTCATCATAGCTTTGGCCAGGATCTCATTGGACAAGAATGGGAATTGGAATTGGTCTGAAATCCAACATCGGGCTTTTCCTCTGCAGATCGTTGCAGGGAGAGCCGAGTGCGAAGTTAGCGGCGCCTTTTCCTTAGAAGCGCTGCTCAGCGACCGGTCGTTTTTCCCAGGTGCTCAGGGTAAGGAGCCCCCTGCACGCTGATCTTCGATGCGGCTTCCTCGAATCACCTCGTATCGAATCCAGAGGGCATCTCGGCCGCGCTGTTCTACGAATTTGAGCCTGAGAGGAACGGCTGTGTTTGTTGAAGAGCTCACACCGTCGAAGACGGCAGGGATGTCGTGGCGTCCATCGATGCCAGGGACAACCAAGAGGCTCACCTCATCGACAAGACCGGCCTGGAGAAAGGCGCCGTTGATGTGACCGCCTCCTTCGAGCAGTAGGGTGCGGATTCCGAAACGCTCTCCGATCTGGTTTACGGCATTAGCAAGGTCGACAGAGGACTTTCCGGAGACGATGTAGGAGATCCCCTTCTTCCGGAGCATCGCCAGGTAGTCCTCCGGGACTTGTTCACTCATCACACAGATCAGGTGATCGCCATCGAGCTCGCCGCCCGGCCACCGTAGCTTGCCGACCGTATCGACGGAAATGGCATAGGATTTTGCTTGTCGGGCGACGAAGACTGGCTGAGGTCCAGCCGGCGTGTTCGAGGCAGAGACGAAGGGCTCATCCTCTGCGAAATGCTGCTCCATCGTCGTGCGACCGCATATCCAGGCATCGCCGTTCAGCTTCGCACCCGTTTCCTCGTACTCGCCGGCGCCCGTCACTGCGCCCAGAGCTGCGCCATCGATCTTCCCGTCCACAGAAGAGAGCATGTGACAAATGATGTACGGTCTCATGGCCAGTTCTCTTGCTCTGAATCAGGCCTGGTATTGTTCGTCGCTGACTTTTTCCATCCAGTCGACGGTCTTGCCGTCGAGTTGTTCCTGGATGGCGATGTGCGTCAGGGCCGTGCTCGCAGTCGCGCCATGCCAATGTTTCTCGCCCGGAGGGAACCAGATGACGTCACCCGGCCGGATTTGCTCGATGGGGCCTCCCCATCGCCGTGCCAGGCCGCAGCCCGCCATTACGATTAAGGTCTGGCCCAGTGGGTGAGTGTGCCATGCGGTCCGAGCGCCGGGCTCGAACGTGACGCTGGCGCCAACTACGCGTCCCGGAGCGTTTGCCTGGAACAGGGGGTCGACCCGTACGGTGCCGGTAAAATACTCCTCCGGGCCTTTGCCGGAGGGCTGCGAGCCACTTCTTTTAATATCCATTTTCTAAACTCCATTACTCAACGTTAACACGCGAGGTCTGTATTGAATTCGATTTCCTAACACTTCGACCTCGGCCGTGCGATGCAGCGTGCGCCATTCCCCCGGTGACCTGCCTTCCCACAGATGAAAAGCGCGAAAGAAGGAGTTGGCATCTTCGTAGCCCAGCAGGTAGGCGGTCTCGTTCAATTCAACGGTACTTCGTTGGAGATAATGGTGTGCCAGCTCGCGCCGGGGATCCCGGCAATCGCTCCCGGCCTCAGGTCATGCCTGTTTTCTGCTGTTCGGACCGAACGAATTGTACGGAGCGGACGGCTTCTGCGTCGAGGTTGTCGCTGCCGGGGAGGTATCGATAGACCGCGATATCGCGACCGACATCGCCTCCGGGGATAAGGAAGGGCTCCATGACAACGGCACCTTGATAGTTGATCTCCCGCAAAGCCCCGAAGATCTCCGGCCAGGGCATTCGGCCGCGTCCTGGCGGCCGACGGTTGGGTTCGCCCAAGTGGAAATGCCCCAACCAGGATCGCGCCTCACGGATGGCGTCCCCAATGCTGTCTTCCTCGATGTTCAGGTGGAACGTGTCCAAATGGACCTTGCAGTTGGGGCTTCCCACTCGTTCGGCAAAGGAAATGCCTTCTGCGGCGGTGTTCATGATGAATTGCTCGAAGCGATTGACGACTTCGACGCAAAATAAGACGCCGCAGTCTTCGGCCGCCTTGATTGCCTCACGCACGCCATCCACCGCCCTGTCGGTGAGGGTACGTTTGTCTTCGCCGGCCAACAGCTTGCGCGGCCAGGAGCCGTAGTTGACGCCGGCCATTACGGTTCCGCCCATCTGTTTCATTGCTCGCGACACGTCCTGGAGAAAGGCGATGCCTTTTTTGCGCGTCCCGGCATCCTCCGATAGCAAGTCCATATCAGCCGTCAGCCCGATGCTATAGGTCAGCCCCAAGTCCGCATCGGCGGCGGCGCCTTTCAGGGCGTCGCGTTCCTTATCATTCATGCGGGTAATTTTCGGGGCGTTAACCTCAAGAATGTCGAAACCGCATTTTTTCGCTTTCTCGACAAACTGGAGGGGTTCTGAGTTCCAGGACTGGGTCCAGTATCCGTAGTGTATTCCGACAGGATTCATAAGTTAATGCAGATTTAGCGCAGGGGATCTGCGCGCATGTTGTTCAATTGCTCTACTCGTCTTTGCAATATTTGCGGGCATCCGACAAGTGACTCTTAGTGATACGCTTGATTGGTGAATCGACCTGCCTGTTTTCGTCGAGGACGGTGGCAACAAGCTCAGCATATTTCATGTTAACGGATTCCGAGGTGAAAGCAGTCAACGGGAATGATTTTCGCGCCGCCACCAGTCCCCCGAGCTCTATACCGCTTCCGATGGCAGAGTAAAGAAACGTAAGTGGCAGGTCTCCAGAAAAGTGCAAAAGCGGGTGTTCTTTCCCCATAGGGTCACTTTTTCAAGAGAACATAAAACGAGTATTTAACACTAATCGTGGGATGCTAGTATGCATTCGTCGGATTATTGGATTTCGATCACTGAAACCGTGAATCAGATGGCAACGAACAATCCCTACGAAGTCTGGGTTCAAGGTTTTGCGCGGTCGCTCTCTGGAGGCGAGGCACTGAGCTCGGCTGGGCTCATCCCACTCAAGCGACCGTCTATAGCCGCCGATGCGCCCACGGTGCTGATCTTTGCGCCTCATCCCGACGACGAGGTCATCATTGGTGGGCTCCCATTGCGCCTGCTGCGCGAATTAAAGCTGAACGTCGTCGATGTGGCAGTCACGCTGGGCAGCCGTATTGAGCGGCGGGCCGAGCGCTGGCAGGAGTTGAAGAACTGTTGCGACTACATCGGCTTTGGCTTGGTGGCGCCTGCTGAAAAGGGTCTCGAGGGTATCAACCCGGCCGCACGGGAGCAAAACCCTGAACGATGGTCCGCGGCGGTCGAGGCGATCTTGCAACTCCTGGTGGCGCATCGGCCCGCCATCGTCTTCCTCCCCCACGCGAACGACTGGAACAAGACCCACATAGGCACGCATCATCTGGTGCTGGAGGCGATGAGCCGCCACCCGGATCTGGCCTGTCGCGTGGTTGAAACAGAATTCTGGGGAGCGATGGATGCTCCGAACCTGATGGTAGAATCGAGTGCGGCGGATGTGGCCGAGTTGGTGGCCGCTCTTTCGCTGCACGTAGGCGAAGTTGCCCGGAACCCTTATCATCTGCGGCTGCCGGCTTGGATGATGGACAACGTGCGTCGCGGAGCCGAGCTGGTCGAAGGCCAGGGCGGCGCAGCGCCGCGATTCGCTTTCGCCACGCTGTACCGGCTGCGCAGTTGGGCAAACGGGCGGTTGCACGAGGTCCTTGAGCAGGGCCGGGTGCTCTCCAGCAAAGAGGCCCTGGATGCGCTTTTTCTGACTACGACGAAAGTCTGACGATGGAAGTTAAACTCGCTGCGATGTGCCGCCAATATCCAGCGCTTTTCACGTGTACGCGCGAGGCTAATCAAATGTCAACAGGATGGCGTCGAGGGGTTTCTAACAATCACCACACCGACCACTAGCAACTATGAACAAGAACCCGACTCAAACTACTCTGGCCATCATCATGGGCGGAGGCGCAGGCACCCGGCTCTTCCCATTGACCAAAGATCGCGCCAAACCCGCCGTGCCGCTTGGCGGGAAGTACCGCCTGGTGGATATCCCGATCAGCAATTGTCTCAACAGCGGTTTTCGCCAGGTCTATGTGCTCACGCAATTTAACAGCGAATCATTGCATCGGCACATCACCGCGAGCTACAAGTTCGACCACTTTACCAAGAGTTTCGTCGAGATTCTGGCCGCTCAACAAACTCCGGAAGGTGCTCACTGGTATCAGGGGACGGCCGACGCCGTGCGCCAGAACCTTCGCTATTTTCTTGAGCGTCCTTACCAGCACTACCTTATCTTAAGTGGCGATCAACTCTACCGCATGGACTACGGTGACCTTCTGCGGGCTCATCTCGAGAGCGGCGCTGACATCACCCTGGGCACCACACCGGTCGATCGCGCGGCCGCTTCCGCGTTCGGCATCATGCAGAGTGACGCAAACCGGCGAATTTACCGCTTTGAGGAAAAGCCGAAGGATCCAAAACTCCTGGAGGAGCTTCGCATTCCCCGCGATTTACTAAAGGAACTGGGCCGGCCGGCTGATGCAGAACTTTTCCAGGGCTCGATGGGTATCTACGTGTTTAATCGCCAGATCCTGATCGACTCCTTGAACAATAGTCTCGACGACTTTGGCAAGCACATCATCCCCGCCTCGCTTCAGAAATACAAAGTCTTTGCCTATATCTTTCAAGGATACTGGGAGGACATCGGAACAGTGCGGGCTTTTTTTGAAGCCAACTTAGCCCTGACCGACATCGTGCCCCCTTACAATTTCTTTGACCGCGCTCACCCGATCTACACTCATCCGCGATTCCTGCCCGCCAGCAAGATCAACGGTGCGACTATCCGCCGGGCGATTGTCGCCGACGGCTGCATCATATCCGATGCCAACATCGAGCGGGCGGTCATCGGAGTCCGCAGCCAGGTGGAAAGCGGGGCTACGATACGCAACTCCGTCATAATGGGCGCCGATTTTTACCAGGACGAGGAGATGCAACCCGCTTCTGACGGGCCGCGGCTCGGGATAGGACGCAACACGGTTATTGAAGGGGCTATCATCGATAAAAACGCTCGGATTGGAGACGGGGTAGTGATAACCCCCGAAGGCAAACCTGCCGATGTGGACGGCGACAACTACTACATTCGCGACGGGGTAGTCGTAGTCCCAAAAGGCGCTATAATTCCAGCGGGAAGCCGTATCTAGCGTTTCACTGCTTCGTCTCGCAAAGAGCTGATAAATCCTCGCGCAGCCGAATTAAAACAAACAAGAAAAATCTTGGTGACAAAAGCATGAAAACCTTATTCTTGACTAACGAATATCCGCCCAACATCTACGGGGGCGCCGGCGTGCATGTCGACTATTTGAGTCGCGAACTTGCGAAGTTGATGGAGGTCGAAGTGCGGACTTTTGGTCACCAGTCCCTCGATACTCCCAACCTGAAGGTGCGGGGTTTTCCGGTGGACACAACCAAGTTCGGTTGTCCGAAAAATCTCCAATCGATTTTCGGTGCGGTGACTCGCTGCGTGGATTTCAATGCGGTGGGCATCGACGCCGACATCGTTCATTGCCACACTTGGTACACCCATTTGGGAGGCGTCCTGGCAAAGCTCAACTACGGTGTCCCCCTCGTGATCACCATCCATTCGCTCGAACCGCTGCGCCCTTGGAAGCGCGAACAACTGGGACACGGCTACGATTTTAGTCGCTGGATCGAGCGCACCGCGATCGAGATGGCCGATGCGATAGTTGCGGTTTCGCAAGGCACGAAAGAGGATGTGCTGCGTTTGTTTAACGTGCCCGAGGAGCGCATTCACATCATTTACAATGGCATCGATCCCGACGAGTACCGGCCGATAGACGCAGCCGACCAGCTGCCCAAATACGGTGTGGATCCCAAAAAGCCGTATGTCCTCTTTGTCGGCCGGATCGCACGGCAGAAGGGTATTATCCACCTCGTCGACGCGATCGAATACATGGATCCGGGATTCCAGGTAGTTCTCTGCGCCGGCGCGCCAGACACCGCCGAGATTGCGGCTGAAATGAAGGCTGACGTTGAACGTGTGAGCGCCAAGCGCACCGGAGTAATCTGGATCGCTGAGATGCTACCCAAAGACGTTATATACCAGCTGTACTCGCACGCGGCCGTCTTCTGTTGCCCCTCAATCTATGAACCTTTTGGCATCATTAACCTGGAAGCGATGGCCTGCGAGAAGCCTGTTGTGGCGAGCGCGGTCGGCGGTATTAAGGAAGTGGTGGTCGACGAAGAGACTGGTTTTCTGGTTCCGCTTGAGCAAAGTACAGAAAGTCCGTTCGAGGCGCTTGATCCGAATAAATTCGCGCGCGACCTGGCCGAAAAAATCAACGCGCTGATGCGGAATCCAGAGCTGCGGAAACGCTTTGGTCAGGCTGGACGCAAACGCGCAGTCGAGAAGTTCAGCTGGCGCGCTATCGCGGTGGCCACGAAACAAATGTACGCCGATTTGATCGAGAAAAATCGTTTATCGGACTCTTAGCAGTGAGTGAGGTAGCCTGAATTTCGTAGAAGGCCAAATGGCAAGTGAACTGCGTACCGCGTTGCCCACCTACGAGGAGCGAAAAGCGGCGGGGCGCGCGCTGCGGGAACGGGTGAAACGCGGCACGCTCGGACGCTGGCGCACTCCGAAGGACCGGGACGATCCGGTTGGTCTTATCGAGGAGGCGCACTCGGGGCGCTTGGAACGCCTGATTCCGGTGCGGGTTGGCCGGATGGTCGTCTCGCCATATGCTTTTCTGCGCGGTGCGGCCTCCCTGATGGCAGAGGATTTCCAGCATATGCCCAGAACGGGGATTGAACCGGTGATCTGCGGCGACGCGCACTTGGGCAACTTCGGCTTCTACGCCTCACCCGAGCGCGATCTGGTGTTTGACCTCAACGACTTCGACGAGGCGCACCCCGGCCCCTGGGAGTGGGACTTGTGGCGATTGACCGCGAGCATCTGGGTGGCCGGCCGTCAGAACGGACTCGCCGAAGGGACCTGCGAGGACGCCGTGTTGTGGTGCGCAGCGGCGTATCGCCGACAGATCAGCCGGCTTGCCGGGCAGCCGCTACTGGCCCGCTCGTTCGACCGGATGGACATCGACCGAATGCGCCAGGAGATGGCGGACTGGTCGTTGCGAGCGGAGATCGAAAGAACGGCAAACGCAGCACGCCTCCGAACCAGCGACCGTGCACTGCCCAAGCTGACCCGCGAGCACGATGGCGTACGCCATATCGTGGAGCAACCGCCCGTCGTGATGCACGTGGCCGACGAGGAGAAGGAGCGTCTCATCGATGGGCTGGAGGCGTATCTGAAAACGCTTCCGCCGCACTGGCGCCGGGTGCTCAGCGCATATGTGGTCATCGATGTGGCCCATAAAGTGGTCGGGGTGGGCAGCGTAGGACTACGAGCGTTCGTGGTGCTATTGCAGGGCAACGATGCGCACGACATGGTCTTCCTGCAGTTGAAACAGGCCAGGCGATCGTGCGTGGCTCCGTTCGTGCACGGTGCCACCGCCTGGCATGCGCACCAAGGGCAGCGAGTCGTGGAGTATCAGCAGACGCTGCAAACCGTCAGCGACCCGCTGCTCGGGTGGACCACGGTAGACAACCGCGACTACTACGTCCGCCAATTTCGCGACATGAAGGGCGCAGTCACCGTGGAAGGCATGGATGGCTCTGCCCTTATGGACTATGGGCGGATCTGCGGCGCCCTGCTCGCCAAGGGCCACGCCCGCTCAACCGGTGCTACGATTCTATCCGGCTACCTTGGACAGGGCGACGTCGCTGACCGGGCATTCGCGCGCTTCGCACGTGCCTACGCAGACCAGACGGAAGCCGACCACCAGGCGCTCCAGCAGGCCGTCAAGTCCGGACGACTCCCGGCCGAGCACGGGATCTAGCCATGACTCGCCGAGGGAAAGTGTTCGGGAGCAATAGAACAATTCCCTTGGCGTCGCCTTTTGTGGCCGTCGGCGAACGGTCCGGGGACAAGGCTAAAGACTCCCGAAGTGCTGAAACTTTTCCGTGTTTGGTATACACTGCTGATGTGTTCGTTCATAAAATAGGCAGGAACGCGTTCGATTTGAGGCCGAATGTGCTGCGGGCCGTCTTGTGGCAGGGGCGTTTCCTGAGGTTCAGGCAATCTGCGCGCGACTGGCTTTGGGGATAAGGGCCTCTATGCCAACTCCATGTGACTCCAGCCCTTACAATCTAACTTATCTTACCGAACTTACCCTGATTACCCCGCGAACATGAGCACCACCACCTTTTTCCGGTTTGGAAGTCGAACCGCTATCGGCTTGCTGTTGGCAGGCATCATCGGGACATCGACGTTTGCCGAAAGCAAGAAACTCAACTCGGTGGCCGTGACGGTGGGCGACCTTGGAAATCCATTCTTTGTGCAAATCGCCCACGGGGCGGAATACAAGGCCAAGAAGATTAACGACAAGGTTAAGTTCACGGCTCTGTCGAGTAACTATGACGTGAACAACCAAACCAACCAGATTGACAACTTCATTTCCTCGAACGTCAACCTGATCTTGTTAGGCGCTGCGGACAGTAAGGGGATCGCACCGGCAGTCGTGCGGGCGAAGCAGTCGGGCATCACGGTAGTGGCGGTTGACGTGGGAGCCGAAGGCGGCGTGGACGCCACGGTTACCTCCAACAACAAGCAGGCCGGCACCGAGGACGGCCAATATGTGGCCCAACGGCTCAAGGGCAAGGGCCAAGTCGTCATCGTGAACGGGCCGCCGGTTACGGCGGTTACCGATCGTGTCGCGGGTTTTCTTGAAGTTCTCAAGCAGTATCCGGACATCAAGGTCCTCTCGCAGGATCAGAACGCTGGAGGCAGCCGTGACGGCGGGCTTCGGGTCATGACGGATCTGTTGACTGCATTTCCAAAAATCGATGCGGTCTTTGCCATTAACGACCCGACGGCAATTGGCTGCGACTTGGCGGCCAAGCAAGCCCAACGTAAGGATTTCTTCATCGTGGGCGTGGACGGTTCGCCCGACATCGTGCCGTTCTTGAAGGACCCCAACAGCCTGATCGCTGCGACCGCTGCGCAGGATCCCTACCTGATGGCGGAAACGGCGGTCGAAATCGGCTACGACCTCATGCAGGGCAAAAAACCCAAGGAGGAGCTGACCCTCATCCCAGTGGGACTAATCACTAAAGAGAATGTCGATCGCTACGCAGGCTGGACTAAATGACAGAAGCCGCCCATGCTTGGAAGTGCGCGCGATGGCTAAGAACTTCCCCGAAGTCCGCTCCGTTAAAGAGCTCAACCTGCGGGCCGGGCCGCTGAAACATTGTCTGGTGAGTGTTCTCCTGCCTTTAAGCTGGCTCTAAAGTCCTGGATCATCTCCGGCGGCAGTAAGGGCGTCGCGCCGTCATGCGAGGCGACAAAGGCGCCCAGACGGCAAGCAGTTTCCAGAACCGTTTGACTGTCGGTTCCACGAGTCAGGCCGGCCATCAGGCCAGCCATGAAGGCGTCCCCGGCGCCAACCGTATCTTTGACGACTACCTTTGGAGCCGGAACGCAAACGAGCGTGCCCCGATCCCACAGGGCCGCACCCGCTGCAGCCATCGTGACGCAGATGCGAGGCGTGTTCGTTGCTTCCGCGAGCGCCGCACAAGCTTCCGCTATGGCATCGGCATTCCTGGGTGGATTGGGGGTCGCTTCGCCAGTTCGCAGCCACGAAGCGATCTGGCCGACTTCGTCATGGTTGAGCTTGATGACATCGGCGCGGGCTGCTACTTCCACAATGCGCTTCGGATCGGCGAACGGAGGACGCAGATTGACATCGAAGAATTTCAACGGGCCCTGCAGGGCAAGAAGACGATCCAATTGCTCGAGGTTGTACGGCGAGCGGGTGGCCAGTGAGCCGAAGATCAACGCGTCGGCTTTCGCCACGGCTTCGGTAACTCCGGGGGAAAATGTGATCTCGTCCCATGCCACCGGCTGAACAAGCTCGTAGGTCGCGTTTCCCAAGGCGTCCACCGTAGCGATTACGGTCCCGGTGGGAAGACCGGTGCGTGCACGGCTCACAAACTGGACGTTGACCCCTTTGTCTCGCGCAACCTCCAGAATCTCATCGCCGAAAGGATCCTGACCGACCGCGGAGATTAGAGACGCGGGGACTCCCAATTGGACGAGATGACAGGCGACGTTAAACGGAGCGCCGCCAGCGTGCCGGCCAGAGGGCAAGCAGTCCCAGAGTATCTCCCCGAATGCGTAAAATCCAGTGTTCATCAGGCAGAATGGATGGAGGTGGCGGATGAATTTGCGTCCAGGGGTGAAGGTATATGCATGAGCAGCGAGGCAACAAACTCTTCGCTTTTACAAGTTAAAATGTGTCAGTAGAGAAAGAAACTGTTTTCTCGAAATGACTGCTAATTTTGATCTCAATCACGATGGGTTAGCGAGCGATCCTACGTTTGCCAGCTTTGCGGGCGGTCTGAGCACCCAGTCGCGCATCGATTCCAGGGAGGCGTTCAATCGCTATTGCCGAAACGCGTGCCTGCTCTGGAGCAAGCACTTCAGACATGCGCCCGTTAGAACGTCCGCTCGGTTTGTGGAACTTCTCGAGCGCATCGAACAGCGTGGCGAAGGGATTATTCAGACGCCCTGGGGAGGTGTGGTCATCGTTCTGCATGCACATCCGCGGGTCGAAAAGTATCTCGTGATTCGTAAGGGTGGATACCTCGCTCTTGAGACGCACCAACAAAAGGATGAACACCTGGAGGTGCAGGAAGGCGCGGGGCTCATCCTCTGGCGTAAAGCCGCCGGTCAACCGCTTACGGTGCAGGCGCTCGCGCCGGGCGACCAGTTTCATTTCGGGCCTGGAATGGAGCATTGCCTGATCGGGACGGAGAACCTGCTCGTGTTCGAGCAATCGGTTGATCCCAAGGGCATGGATCAGGACCTCGTGTTCATCTATGAACCGGACGGCGAGGTCTCCTGACAGCTTCATCGCTGTCGTATTCATCGTATAGGACAGTAGCGCGCCGGTACGGTGGCCGACTGGAGATCCGTTGTTCGAAGATTGCACAGCCACAACGGAATAAGCGGACAACCAAAGCCGGGACGCCCACGCCAGCGATTGAAACGAGCGTCAGTGCCCGCCAGAAGCCGACACCCCGACCATGGACTCGGCACCGCTGAGTCTCGGCCACAAAAACGCGTAAACAGCGATGAACGCAAAGCACAGCATCGGCACAATAAATCCGCGGGACAGATCGTACGCATCGGCGACAGATCCCATCACTTTTGGCAGAATCGCCCCACCCATGATCGCCATGACTATAAAGGAGGATGCCTTTTTTGCCCGTTGCCCGAGACCGAAAATGCCCAGGGCAAAGATGGTCGGGAACATGATCGACATAAAGAAGTAAGTCCCGAAGACGGAAACCGCCGAGAGCCAGCCCAATTTCGAGAAGATCAGCAGACAGAGCACCGTATTGATAACGGCGTAGAGACCAAGTAGTTTGTGGGCGGAGAACGTTTTCAGGAGAGCAGTGCCGATAAACCGGCCGACCAGGAACAGAAGCAGGCCGATCGATACCAAATTGGAGGCACCTCTGTTGTTGAACATAATAGCGCCGGTCGTGCGGATTTCAGTCAAGCTGCTTAGCCAGTGCTGCAGGAAGCCGGGGTGCTGCTGCAAGGCCGCGTCCAGCTTGGGAGGAATTTCGGGCACCTGAGAGGTCATGTAGTTGATGAAGAAGCTGAAAATCCCAGCCTGGGCGGCGACGTACAGGAATTGGGCAATAACGGCCATGACGAAGTGTGGGTGCGACCAAATGGAATGCGAAACCCCCGGTGTCGAATCATCGAGATGATAGTCGTCTTCGGTCTTGATGTCGGGGACCTCGGCAAAAAAGAATACGACCGCGAGGATAATGACTACGACCGCGACAGCGACGTAAGGAATCCAGAGCGTCTCGCTACCCGTGCTCGCTCCTGCGGCGTTCTTGGAATAGAAAAACATGCCGCCGGCGATCGGTCCGAAAATCAAGCCGATGCCGTTGCAGGACTGGGCGAGATTGATGCGGGTGGCGGCATATTTCGGCGATCCCAAGACCGTGGTGTAGGGATTGGCGATGGTTTCGAGGAAGGTGAGACCGGCGGCAATGAAGCAGACGCCAAGCAAAAATGCCCAGAAAGCTGCGATGTGCGTCGCTGGGAGGAACCAAACTCCACCCACTGCAACCATCAAGAGACCAGTAATGATGCCGCCCTTGTATCCCAGCTTTGTAGCCAGCCATCCGGCCGGGAGCGCCATCAGGAAATAACCCAGGTAGTGTGCGAATTGCACCCAGGCAGATTGGGACAAGTCCAGGTGGAGTTGTTCCTGGAAGTGCTTGTCCATGACATCAATCATCCCGTTGCAGAATCCCCAAAGGGCAAAGAGCGAGATAAGCAGGACGAAGGTGAAGAGGACGTTCCTGCCGTCGCCAGTGACGAACATGCGTTCGTTCGTGGTGCTCGTACTTTGGGGAGCGCTTTTGCCCTCGCCAGTGACAAACCTGTTTTTGTTACGGGCTTTCATTTTTTGGGGGGTTGGGGATGTTTGAACGTTCGATCATGACCTTGACGCCACCCGCTGGAGCTCGTTATCTCGCTCGGTCACATAATAGTCCAGGGGAACTCCGCAAGCTAGTCCGGAACTCCGCAAGCGCTTCAACCCGGCCTACACGAAGACGTCGTAAGCGTCAAGTTCGCCCGCACGCTTGGGAAGGAGCAGCGAGCCAAGAATGACTGCAGGTGTCACGAAACGGCATAACGGAGGTTCAGGATTTCTTTGGCGCGAGTTCGATCGCCTGCGACAGCGCCACTAACAAGCTTCGCTCATCGGCCTTTCCAGTGCCGGCAATGTCAAACGCAGTGCCGTGATCGACGGAAGTGCGGATCACCGGAAGACCAACGGTGATATTCACCCCAGCCTCGATGCCCAGCACTTTCACCGGGCCGTGACCCTGATCGTGATACATCGCCACGACAACGTCGAAATCGCCACGGCCTGCGCGGAAAAAGAGTGTGTCGGCCGGAAGCGGTCCCTGCACATCCCAGCCACGGGCCTGGCAGGCGCGCACGGCCGGCTCGATTTTCGACTCTTCTTCGCCATGCCCGAACAGTCCGTGCTCGCCCGCATGCGGATTGATCCCGCAAACGCCGATGCGCGGGTGTGCGATGCCGGCGCGGAGCAATGTTTCCTGGGCGCGGCCGATCGTGCGCTCGACTAAGCCCGGCTCGATCTTGGCAATAGCGTCGATCAGACCAATGTGCGTAGTGACATGGATGACCTTAAGTTTTGGTGTCGAGAGCATCATCGAAACCTCCGGCGTACCAGTTAAGTGGGCCAGCATCTCGGTGTGCCCCGGGAAAATGTGGCCCCCGGCATGCAACGCTTCCTTGTTCAGCGGCGCCGTGCAGATCGCGTCGATTTCTCCCTTTTCGGCCAACTCAACGGCTCGAGCCAGGTATTGGTAGGCCGCATCACCGCAGATCGGCGAGAGCTGCCCCCACGGTAGTCCTTCGGGGATGAGCTTCAGGTCGATGCAATCGGCGATGCCAAATGTTAATTTCGCGTCGGAAGGACGATCGATCGCGTTCACCTCCAGATGGGAACCGACAATACGCCCAGCCTCGCGCAACCGGCCGGCATCGCCAATGACCAGTGGACGACAGCGATTGTAAAGGTCGGTGTGGCCAAGGCTTTTGATGATAATCTCCGGCCCAATGCCCGCGGCGTCGCCCATCGTGATGCCAATGGTTGGTAAGGAACTGTCATTCATGAGAGTAAGTTATCGAGGGCTAGGCTCGTAGGCGAAGAAAACGCTGCAGCGCTGCCCGGCAGCGAATCAGGGTTTGTGGGCTGCCAAACGCTCCGGCTTTCGTGATGATCGGCAGGTTTTGCCAACCCTCCACTGTGCCCAGAGGTACCCCTGGCTCGACCTCGCCAACCAACCGGATGCCGATGGCGCCGCCGGCGTTCAGCAAGGAGCGCGCTGTCTCGCCGCCGGTGCAGAACAGCCCGCCTACACGGTGCTCCAATGGCAAAACAAGTTGTGCGAGTGCGTTGCTCAGAAACGCGCTCTCGCTAAGGTTAATCCCTTCAGCGAGGCCGAGGGCAAGGCCGACATCATCGCCGCACCTAAGTGCCTCGTCCAGGAGCCGCTTGGAATTCCGCCAGTTCGGCGAGGCCGGGCCCTCCCGCAAGGCCGTGGGCGACAGCGTTAGTGCATGCACACCGGATTGATCCATCAGGTTGCGCAACTGCTCGCGTGAAACTTGCGACATGCTGCCGACGACGAACAGCAAAGGGCGGTGGGACTCTAGCGTGTCCGGGTCTCTTTCTTCGATTGCAGTCCTTGTCGATTCGAGGCTCAACAGGGACCCACGCTTTTGCGCCAAGCCGAATGCCTGAGGCAGGTGGCGAGCAAGCCCGGCAGAACCGGCGAAAAGTGCGGGCTGACTCAATTGGGTGGCGGCGTGAGCGATAGTCCGCAGGTCGTCCTCTGTCTCCGCGTCACACACCACAGCCTCGACGCCTTTTGCGGCATGCCTTGCCAGCGCGCCTGCCAGCCTTTCGGTGCCGTTCCGGACAGTCTCCAACTCCACGAACGCTGCGCGCAATCCCGCAGTGGTTTGCAGCAACGCAGGCACGTCGGCCACGCCGCTAATTGTTTCGTTGCGCCAAACCTCACTCTCTTCCAGGGGTATGCCCTGGAGTAACATTCGCCCGTTGCGCGTCGTGCGGCCAGTTGCGGGGAACGCAGGCGCGACGATGGCGAGCGGCGGCGCTGATACCGTTACTTGGCCCACGCCTCCTCGGGCCAACAGTCCGCTGCTGGAGCAGCGCGCGGCTGCGATCTCGACGGCAAAGTTACCGCGCAGTGTAGAGTCGATCTTCTTATAAAGCACGCGGGCACCACCGTCTGCGCAGAGTTGGCGAACGGCAAGTTTGGTGGCTGCTGCAGCGACCTCCGGAGAACGCCGGCGAGTGTCCGCATCGAAGGCGATGGCGTCCGCAACGAGGCCGGAAGTCCGGGAGAGGTCCCCAAATACAACAACGGTGTCCAGGCCGGCAGCGGTGCAGGCGATGCCGCAATCGGCAGCACCGGTCAGGTCGTCGGCCACGATGACAACAGAGGCGGCCATAAGCGGATTAGTGCGGTTCGGGACGCGTCGGTGTAGCAGCAGAACGATCGACCGGCAAAGAGCCAGCCACTGGTGGCGAGCCCACGCGGGCAGCCCACCAGGCGGTGACTAATGGCACGACGATCGAAGTGACTACGACGCTCGCCGCGACCAGCACGGTTGCGGTCTTGGCAGCTTCACGGTAAGCGGGATTGGCTGCGGCCACGATTGCGGGTACGGCGGCGGCATTGCCCGCCGTGGAGGCAGCCGCTAAGCCAGCAACACCGGTCCCGCCGGTCAGCCGATCGGCCAGAAAAAGAACCGTGCCGGTGACGGCCACCACCGCCAGGCCCAGCGCGACGCCGAGCAGCCCGGCCTCGACTACTTTGTGCAAATCGAGTGTGCTCCCAAGCGCGAAAGCGAAAAAGGGAATCAGGGGCGGCGCGGCTTTCCCGAAAAATGCGCGGCAATCGGGGTCAAGGTTGCCGATGACAACACCAGCCAGCAGTGGCAGGACGGCACCGAGCAAAGTCTGCCAAGGGAAAGCGGACAGGCCGGCAACGCCGAGTGTGACCATCGTTAGAAAAGGCCCGCTCTCAATCGTCATCACCGAGTAGGCGCCGACATCGCGGGCTTGACCGTATTTGCCCATCAATGCCATGTACAATCCGCCGTTGGTGTCATTCATCGCGGCGACGATCGCGAGCGTGGACAGACCCGCAAAAAGACCAACTCCGATCGGCTTCTCGCCCAACAGCCGGCCGAGGATGATTCCAACGACGATACTGCAAAGGATCTTGCTGATAAGCAGCGCGCCGCCTTTTTTTAGAATGTAGGGCGTTGCGATCAATTCGATTGTGGTGCCCATACACACATAAAAAACTGCGAGAATCGTCAGCGCACCGCTGAAGAGGGCCTCGGTAAAGGAGCCGAAAAATTTCGAGGTGCCGGGCGCGAAGGTGACGATGGTTGCGCCGATGAGCAACGGGACCACCATCAATCCGCCCGGAACACGCTCGATCAAGCGCATTATAGGGATCTGTTTCATGAAAAGGGGAAAACAAAAGACCGTTTCATCTCTGCGACGCGTGGCCCGTCGGGACCTGGGAGGGCAGCAGGCACCGTCGAGGTGGCAAAAGCCTCCCAGTTGGCGTGTTTCGGCTCGAAGATTGGTTGTAGATTGGAGTCAACACGACTGAAATTATACCCGATTGAGAGCCAGCATCGTCATTTCCGCCGAGTCGAAGGTTGATACCTGGCTCGTGCGATTGCCACTTGCCATCCGAAGTGAAGCTCGTCACGGCGAGAGTCGGTCATTCTGGGTTCGAATCGGTCGAATTCCCGCGGTAGTGCTGCAATCTCATCGAGGCCGGACCACAATCCGGTCGCGAGCCCTGCCATGAACGCCGCTCCGAGCGCTGATACGTCCGGTGAAGAGTTGCGTAGAACCGGGCACCCGAGAATATCGGCTTGAAACTGCATCAACTGGTCGTTTCTAGTGGCGCCTCCGTCCGCCAACAGTGACTGGAGCGTAATCGCGGCATCTGCCTGCATGACATCAAACACATCACATACTTGATAGGCAATCGACTCGAGGACCGCCCGCGCCACAATTGCTGGGGTCGATCCACGGGTGAGTCCGCAAATCATGCCGCGCGCCGCTTCATCCCAATGAGGTGCACCTAAACCCACGAACGCCGGAACGACGTAGACTCCAGCTGTGTCGGGCGCTTGACCAGCCAGCGCCGCAACTCGTTCCACCGGTTCCTCCGCGCCTAGCAACTGACCGAACCAATCCACCGCTGCGCCCGTGACGGAAATATTGCCCTCCAATGCATAAGTAATTCTCTTGATTCCCCAAGCAACTGTCGATGACAGGCCTCGGCTTGAAACTCTCGGCTCTTGAATTGGCGTCATCAGAGAAGAACCGGTACCGTAAGTCGCCTTAATTGACCCGGGTAAAAAGCCGCGCTGTCCGAACAACGCGGCGTGTGAATCGCCAATCAAGCTGGCGATGGGAACGCCAGTTCGTAGGCGTCCAATCCCTGCTGATTCAGCTATGATTGTTGAAGAATGGCAGATTTCTGGTAAGACAGCAGCCGGCACTTCGAAAAGAGTTAGCAGTTCTTTGTCCCAGGCGGCCGTGTGGAGATTAAAAAGCTGGGTACGCGATGCATTGCTAACGTCAGTGGCATGAACGCGCTTCGCCGTCAGGTTCCAGAGGATCCAGCTGTCTATCGTGCCCAAACAGATCTCGTCCGGAGAAACCCTATCTTCCTTGGCTTCGATCTGCTTCAGCAGCCATCGGGCTTTGCTACCAGAGAAAAGCGGATCAATCGTTAGACCGGTCCTCTCTCGAAGAAACGGTTCCAAACCTTCTTCCCGAAGCCCCCGACAAAAATCTGCGGTCCGGCGGCATTGCCAGACTACAGCCGGCCCAAGGGGTCGGCCGCTCGAACGCTCCCAGGCCAGGACGGTCTCCCGCTGGTTCGAAATGCCGATCGCTCCAGGTCTATCCGGCGCGATCTGGTTGATGCAGCTATTGATAACGGTCTCCACACCGAACCATATTTTCCCAGGATCCTGTTCCACCCATCCTGGATGCGGAAAGGTTATCTCTACCGGCACGGAAGCCCTTGCCAAAATATTTCCATTGCGATCAATTACGATCGCTTTGGTATTGGTCGTGCCCTGATCAATCGCTAAAATCAGATCTCTCGGCATGAGCTATGAAGTACCTTGTAGCGTCAGTCCTGGCTGACATCTCGCGTCACTTTAAAAGATCAGGAGACCCTTGCTCCTTTGCACTGTGCTTAGCCAAGCGGTCCGCGCTGTATTGGTCCGTGACTAGGGTGTTTATCCATTTCCCGCGCAAGCTTCCGAGAATCGCGGCGAATTTGCGCTTCCCTCCAGCAATCCCCACCGCCGTACGAATCCGGCTCAGTCGTTGCAGATCGATGCCGATCACCCGATTCCCCAGAGGCCATTTGACTTCCCGGCCGTTCGCATCATAGAAGCGGAGACAAATGTCCCCGACTGCCCCGCTGTCCTTAATGACGCCCAACTCTTCCTCGGAGAAGGTGTTGCCGCTGCTAGCCACCAGCGCTGAGGGCTCAACCGACCCGATGCCCACTAGAGCTACCGTGACCTTGTCGAAAAGTTCAAACGTTTCCCGGACAAAAGGATCTTGGGCCAGGATCTTCCCAGCACCGGCAGAACCAACCACCCCCGGCGCCGGGAGGAAGCGAGCCTCACCATGCACCAGCCGGGCCAAGCGGGTGGCCAAATGGTTTGCGTGCTGTTCGGCGGACGGATTCCCGATCCCTCCCAACATTTGGACAACCGTGCATTTTTGAATGTTCCGCACTGGGTGCATCTGATCGACCATCGACAACAACGAGGCGCTCCACGAGGAGATGCCAATCACTTCGCCTGATTTCAGCGCCGTCTCCAGCAACTGAGCAGCGGCGGAGCCGATGGCATTCAGAATAGCTTCTTCCGTGTCACGCGCAGCCTCGGCAATAACTACCTGGTTAAGTCCGAACCGCCGTTCGAGCAATCCTTCCAACTCCGTAAACGCTCCCGGCGGACTAATCACTGTCGTCCGGACGATGCCGTACTCCTCCGCTTTCTTCAGGAGGCGGGACACCGCGACCTGAGAAATTCCAAGTCTACCAGCGATCTCCGTCTGTGTAAGGTGCTCTTCGTAATAAAGTCTGGCGGCCTTGGTGATAATCCGGAGATCTGGAGGGCTTGGCATCGGTCAGGTCGAGGTAAGCGAAATGGATCGCTGAGTCGCGCGCAAAAAACACCGATTATTTATTCATCCGAGAATGATAAATCTCCGAAGCAGAACATGCGAACGCGACGGCGTCAAGACTAGGCCGGGCGGGATGGCCTGAATTTTTGCACCCAGGCTCTGGGCTGACCGGAATCGCCTTCTGGTCCTGTTTTGTGAAACCGCTAAGCAGCATTCTTCGCAGGCTTCGCACAAACTGCTTGACAGAACAAGGGAAACCGCTGAATGCTGTGCGTCTTATTTAACAGTATCTGTATAAATATACCTCCCCCGGCTCGCGACCTATGTTGAACGAACGCGACCTTAAGCTTAAATCGGCCCAATACCGCAAAACCCTGTTGCGCCTGATCAAGGCCTCTGGGGCTGGCCACACCGGTGGTGACCTTTCCTGCCTCGATATCCTGAACGTCCTTTATAACCGCATCTTACGGGTCAGCCCGGACACTTTTCATTGTCCTGACCGCGACTACTACATCCAAAGTAAAGGTCATTGCGCCGAGGCGCTCTTTGTGGTGCTGGCCGACCGGGGGTTCTTTCCGCAAAAAGATCTGGAGACCTTGAACCGCTACGGCTCGCCTTACATCGGCCATCCCACCCGCCAGGTAAACGGCGTCGAGCAGAATACCGGAGCGCTCGGTCACGGGCTGGCAGTGGCTGTGGGGATTGCTCTGGCCGGCAAAATTAGCCGAAAGGATTACCGGGTCTTTACTTTGCTGGGAGACGGCGAATTAGCTGAAGGCTCAAATTGGGAGGCTGCGATGACGGCGGCCCACTATCGCTTGGATAACCTGATCGCTATCGTCGATCGTAACGGCCTGCAAATCACCGGTTCGACCGAAGACATCTGCCAATTGGCACCGCTCGATAAGAAGTTCGAAGCTTTTGGCTTTTCCGTCCAACGCTGTGACGGCAACAATGTGGGGGACTTGGTCCGTGCGTTGGAAGCTGTGCCTTTCAATCCAGGCCAGCCCAGCTTGGTCTTGGCCAGAACTCGCAAAGGCAAAGGCGTCAGCTTCATGGAGAATGTGGCCAAGTGGCACCACGCAGTGCCCAACGATGATGAGTTTAAACGGGCAATAGCCGAACTGGAGGAGGCTGAAGCCGCGATCGGATAATGGAACAAGCACTGCCTAATCTGGAGGTCTTCGCCGCGACGCTTCTAGAACTCGCTCGCGAGGACCCTGATGTCCTGGTGGTGACAAGTGATTCGCGCGGCTCGGCCAAGCTGGCTCCTTTCGCCAAGGCTGCGGCAGGCCAAATTGTGGAAGTCGGTATCGCGGAGCAAAACCTGGTGGGAGTAGCGGCGGGCCTGGCTGCCGCGGGCAAAAAGGTTTTTGCGGTGTCCCCGGCGTGCTTCCTCACGGCGCGGTCCTTGGAGCAAATTAAGAATGACCTCTGCTATTCCGACCGGCCGGTCAAAGCCGTCGGCATCAGCGCGGGGGTCAGCTACGGAGCTCTCGGAACCACTCACCACTCGCTGCACGATTACGCCGCGCTTCGCGCCATTCACAACATCACGATCGTGGCGCCGGCGGACAACTTTGAAACCCGAGCAGCGGTGCGAGCGGCCGCCCAATTGCCGAAGCCGGTTTACCTGCGCTTCGGTAAGAAGCCGATGGCGCACTTGCCGCGGCTGCAGCCGGGTTTTGAGCTGGGCAAAGCCTCGCTGGTCCGCGAGGGTGCTGATTTGAGTTTCCTGGCCTGCGGCGAAACGGTGGCGCCCGCCTTTGCCGCGGCGGAATTGCTGGCCAAAGAAGGCATTCAGTGTCGGGTCTTAAGCCTGCACACCGTTAAACCACTGGACCAGTCAGCAGTGCGGAAAGCCGCCACCGAAACACCAGCGGTGATCACCGTGGAAGAACACAGCGTGAACGGCGGCTTGGGCGAGGCCTGTGCCGGGCTGATGCTCCAGGAAGGGGTCCACGTCCGCTTCAAAATCGTAGGCTTCCCGGACGACCACACCGTGACCGGAAGCCAGGAGGAAATTTTTCGACACTACGGCATCGATGGTCCAGGCCTCGCCGCAACTGCGCGTCACCTCTTGGCAAAACAATAGATCGAGATCTACATAACGCCCATTCTAGCTTCAAACCTACTAACTAACTAACGTCCAAAGACAATGCAGCTATATACCTAATCATGAAACTCCCCTACCTTCGTTTTCTTCTGCCGACAGCCGCTCTTGCAAGTATGGCCTGTGCAATTTGCACTGGCGTCGCCGAGGATGCGGCAAAGCCGCCGGTTCCTTCCGGAAACGTTACGTTCTCGTTGTGGGGCATCGCCTCGCAGCCCTGGCAAGTGATGATTGATGATTTCCAGAAGACTTACCCTAATCTCAAGGTCAAGTGGACCAAATACAGCACCGACGAGCTGAAACAAGCTCTTCGCGTTGCGTCCGCTGCTGGCAAAATGTCGGACACCTGGTTTAACTGGGGAGGCAGCCTGGCCTCTCCTTACAACGACGGAGGGCACGCGCTCGAACTTACCCCGCAGTTGATGGCTCAGTATGGGGTTGACAAGGACATCGTGCCCGCGGCGCTCGACCTAGCCCGCCATAACGGCAAGCTCTACGGCATACCCATTTGGGTGCGTCCAATGACCATATTTTACAAAAAGAGCATCTTCGACAAATACGGCCTGACTGCGCCCAAGACCTTCGATGAGCTGGAGAAGGTTTGCGAAACGCTTAAATCCAAAGGGGTCATTCCCGTCGCAAACGGAGGAAAGTTCAGTTGGATGACGATGCGAACCACCGACTTCTTCATTGAACACTTCGCGGGACCAGCTATGCACGACAAGCTTTTTGCCCTTGAGGCATCCTACAATTCGCCTGAGGTCATCAAAGCATTCGCAAAGCTGAAGGAATGGGTAACCAAAGGCTACTTCAATGAGGGTTTCATCTCCCTTGATCCCGACCAGGCTTTGCCGCTTCTCTTCCAGAATAAGGCTGCGATGATCTTCCAGGGGCCTTGGATTGAAGACCAGAACATCATTCCAGCGCATGAAGACCCAAACAACTACGTACCCATCATCGCTCCTTCTGACCAGAAGCCGGTGAGGGTTTCCGGTTTTCAAGAGCAGTTGCAGTTTTGGACCAAGTCAAAACCGGACCAGCAAAAGGCCGCTCTACTGTTTGCCTCGTTCATTACGACGCCAGAGGTGGCCAAGCGACACATCGCCCAGTTTGGTTCGCCAAGCGCCGTCGTGGGGGTATTTACCGCCTGCGGACCGCCCGATCACAACACAGATGGCGAATTGGCTAAAGGGCGAATTGCAGCTCTACCTGCCAACCGACCAAGCGCTGCCGCAGGAGCTCGTTAATGCGTTCTGGCAGGCGCAGGATTCGGTCGTGCTCGGTACCCTAACACCTGAAGCCGCGTGCGCTCAGATCCAAAAGGCAGTTGAGGAATACAAGGCGGCGCGCAAATGAGGACTTAATGTAAAGTGGCGTTCGAGCTTCTTCCGATCCTTAAGTTTTTAAACACGGATAGATGCCTACCTTAGACGCACCGTTGAGGATCAAGCCGGTTCGCTTGCGAAGAGCCAAACCGCGGAAACGGAGCGACGACTACCTGCGCGTCGTTCCGTGGCTATTCCTCGCTCCCGCCCTTGTCATTTACACCGTGGTCGTTGTTTACCCGATGATCTACTCGGCGTACTTAAGCCTCTTTCGCTGGGATGGGATCTCGCCAACCAAAGTCTTCGTCGGGTTCCGCAATTACGTCACGTTATTCACGGAGAACGAAGTGTTTTGGATTGCCCTCAGAAACAATGCGATCTGGCTGGTCGCGGCTTTGCTTCTTCCAACGAGCATCGGACTTGGATTGGCGCTCCTTTTGAACCTGAAATTCCGGGGCAGCGCCATTTTCCGCAGCATCTTCTATTTTCCAGCGGTGTTGTCTTTGGCGGTGGTCGGCTTGATCTGGACCTGGATTTATCATCCCGACCTTGGCCTGCTGAATCAGGCGCTCGGCGCCTTGGGTTTAAAGGCGCTCCAGCGAAATTGGCTATCGGACCCGAATGTAGCAATTTACCCGGTCATTATCGCCGCCACCTGGAATGCTGTGGGTCTACCCATGCTCCTTTTCCTGGCAGGTCTCCAAACTGTTCCAATGGACTTGCTGGAAGCAGCCAAAATCGACGGTGCCGGTCCGATTCGAAGATTTATCCATGTGACCTTTCCTCTGTTGCGTGAAACTACGTTGATCGTGGTGGCGATCACCGCCATCAACGCGCTCAAAGCATACGACATCGTTTATGCGATGACTAACGGCGGGCCGGCAAACAGCACGCAGTTGCTCAGTACCTGGATGTACTTCTTAACCTACAATTACAACAATGTGGGCCAGGGGACGGCCATTGCCGTCATCCTCTTTGCTCTGACGCTGATTTTTGCCATTCCGTACATCCGCTTTATGACACGAAAAACATGAGTCAATCGCTTGAAAAAACCGTATTCCTTCCGGGAAAGTCGGCGAAGGTCGTCGTCTTTTACGCCGCCCTAGCGTTTGCCTCCGTAATTTGGTTTGCTCCGGTTATCACGCTCGTTCTAACCGCCCTTAAAGACGCGGGCGACTTCGCCGTCAATGGGGCATTTTCGCTTCCCAGGTCGATTCGGTGGTCGAATTTCACCGAAGCCTGGGACACCGGTGTCAAAAACTATTTCTGGAACAGCGTCATTGTCACCGGTTTCAAAGTTCCTGTAGGGGTTATCCTCGAGTCGTTGGCGGCGTTTGCGTTAACCCACATGCATTTTAAGTGGGCAGACCGAGTTTTTACTTACATCCTGATCGGTCTTATCGTGCCTATTCAGATGACGCTCGTGCCCCTCACCTTGCTGATGAACGCCCTGAACCTGATTGACACACTAACGGGTCTGACGCTCCTCTACATCGGTTTTGGGGTCCCGTTCGGAGTGTTAGTAATGAGGGGATTCTTTCGTACGATACCAACCGCCATCATCGAGGCGGCACGCATTGACGGTGCTTCCTATCTCCGCATTTTTTTTCGTATCGCGCTACCTTTGGCTCTGCCTGCGGTAGTGTCGCTGTGCATCCTCGACGGCGTTGCTACCTGGAATGAGTTTATCTTGGCCCAGATTTTTTTGCGCTCTGACGAGTTACGGACATTACCCCTTGGACTTGTGCAGTTCAGCACCCAATTTTCCACTCAATACGACCAACTTGCCGCTGCTGTCCTGATTTCCGTTGTCCCGATTGTTCTCGTTTTCCTGTTCTTTCAACGCTACTTCGTAAGCGGAATGGGTGGTGCGGTGAAATGAGGCACCTTATCACATCAACGTTGCGTTTGAGGCATGGCGAGGACGCAACGCAGGGAGCTTTCCAGCAGAGGTTGGGAACGTCTCTGAATGGACGTTGCCGACCGGAATGGCCTCTCGCTCTTTTTCAGCCTACGAACTCTTGACCTTGAGACCACGCTTTACGATCCGCGAAAACCATGGAGCCACTTTTTGTTCCTGAGCCGACTAAAAAAGTCCGAGTAATCCTCAATACCGACGCTAAGAACGAGGCTGATGATCAATACGCAATCGTCCACGCGATCCTGACGCCGCTCTTTGACCTTCACGGTATCATCCCTGCTCATTTTGGAGACCGGAGAGGCCCGGGCAGTCTGCGGGCCAGCCACGAAGAGGTGCTGAAGTTACTCGATTTGATGGACCTTAAGGGTCGCATCCCGGTTCATGTCGGAGCCGAGAAAGCACTCCCGGACGAGAAAACCCCGGTGCCGTCTGAAGGCTCGGCCTTGATCATTAGAGAGGCTATGAAAGACGACGTCCGCCCGCTCCACATCGCTTTTCTGGGGCCGTTGACGGACATGGCTTCGGCTCTGCTGGAACAGCCGGCCATCGCTGACCGCAACGTGCGCGTCGTCTGGATCGGGGGGGAGGAATGGCCCGTGGGCGGCTGGGAGTTCAACCTCTGGAACGATGTGAACGCGGCCAACGTAGTGTTCCGTTCCAGGGTGGAGTTGTGGCAGATCCCCAGTACCGTCTACAAGAGGGTGGCGGTCAGTTATGCCGAACTAGTGGAAAAAGTTTACGACAAAGGGCCACTCGGCAAATACCTGGTCGAACAGCTCGTGGAATGGAACAAGCAGTTCCATTCTCACGGGCCTATTGAACATCGATCGCTCGGCGACTCGCCCGCGGTCGGCGTGATGATGTACCCGGAATGCGGGTGGTTTGAATGGCGCCCTGCGCCGGAATTCAACGCCGCAATGAACTACGTTCACACCGGCCGAAACCGGCCTATTCGCGTCTACCGCGCCATCGATCAAAGATTTATCCTAGAGGATTTCTTCGCGAAACTGGCAAGGTTCACTCGACGGGCGTGAAGATATGGAGGCAACTCTGAAAATGATTTGCGGCAGCTCAGGCGATCCGAGGTTCAATGATTTTGCGTTCGTCATTGGCTCGCCCCCAAAAACAGAAACGTGACTTGCAAACAGGCAGAAAGAAATGGTTATGAACGGCCGGCAGAAGATGGTTCTCGGGGTGATTGTTGGAAATCGGAATTTCTTCCCAGACAGCCTCATCACGCAGGGGCGCCAGGATATCCTTGATGTTTTGAAGGAACAAAACATCGAAGCGGTTATCCTCGACGAACAAGCGACCAAACTTGGGGCGGTTGAGACGTGGGAGAACGCCCAAAAATGCGCAGCGCTTTTTGACGAAAACCGCCATCGAATCGATGGGATTTTGATTACTTTACCGAATTTCGGCGACGAGAAAGGCGTTGCGGAGACCATTAAACTCTCATCCCTCCACGTCCCCATCCTGGTTCAAGCTTATCCCGATGATCTGGGGAAGTTCGGCTTGGAGCGAAGACGCGATGCTTTCTGTGGCAAGATCTCGGTTTGCAACAACTTGTATCAGTATGGGCTTCCTTTCAGCCTGACAGAACTCCATACCGTCACTCCGAAAACCGAGTCCTTCCGCGCAGACCTTCAACAATTCGTCGCTGTTTGTCGCGTCGTGAAAAAGCTTAGAAATGCGCGTCTCGGTGCGGTTGGGGCGCGACCGAATGCATTTAATACCACACGTTACAGCGAGAAACTTCTTCAAGCATTCGGTATTAGCGTCAGCACGGTAGACCTCTCCGAGATATTCGGAAGTGCTCAAAAAATCGGCGATGATGATCGCCGCGTAAAGGAACGTTTGGAATCAATCGGTGCTTACGTGCCGACTAGTGGAATTCCGGCACCGGCGCTATTGAAAATGTCGAAGCTCGGGCTCGTCCTTGATGATTGGATGAGCCGCCACGGGATTGATGCGACTGCGATCCAATGTTGGGATTCACTGCAGCATAATTACGGAGTGAATGTCTGCACCCTGATGAGCATGATGAGTGAAAACCTGCTCCCGAGCGCATGTGAAGTGGACGTAACCGGGGTGGCTTCGATGTACGCTCTTCAGTTAGCATCCGGCAAACCTAGCGCCCTCGTCGATTGGAACAACAACTACGGGAACGACCCAAACAAGTGCGTGCTTTTTCACTGCGGCAACTGGGCCAAAAGCTTTTTCTCGGACGTTAAAATGGCGAACGCGGAGATCCTCGCGACGACGCTCGGCACGGAAAACACCTATGGAACAGTCGCTGGCCGTACTCCAGCGGGTCCGTTCAGCTATGCACGCATCACTACGGACGATCGCCATGGCGCGATCCGCGCTTACACGGGGGACGGTCAGTTTGTCGACGATCCGCTGGATACCTTTGGCAGCCGCGCCGTGGTTGAAGTGCCGCATCTCCAGCAGTTGATGAAATATATCTGCAAAAACGGTTTTGAGCATCATGCAGCAATGAACGCCTCGTACACGGCAAAAATATTAAGCGAAGCCTTCACAACCTATTTTGGATGGGAGACCTACACGCACGGCGCCGGCGAACTTTAAATCGTGATGGATGAGCTTTATAGAATGGGTCGGGTCACCTTGACCTCCAGAACCAGAATTGTCATCATCGCCCTGGTTGCAACTGCGGTTATCGTCTTGCTCTGCCTTCGACCCCCTTTCGTCATCAAACCGTTGCAGCCCGCCGCCAGCTCTGGGGCCGCTGCTGTCACCAGCACCACCAATGACGCCAGCACCTTTGTCGAGCCGATCTGGAAGAGTAAAGTCATTCCAACAATTCTAACCAAAGCGGTCGACGCGGCTGTGTTGCTCCCAGAAATTCGAGCAAACCCGGAAGCTGCTGGAGAAAAGTACGGCCGAAGGGAGGCAACCAATCCCTTCAACTACATGATCAAGGGATCGGGCAAAGTTACCCAGGTAAACACCGCATCGCGGGCGGGAACGATGACCGTGGAGGTCGGCAACGGCAGCAAAGATGAAACCATCAATCTGCAGATCGGTCCGGTCGTCATTGGCACAGCGTTGCGGGATGCAACCGGTCTCGTGAGCTTTAATCAATTTACCAATCAAATCGATTACGCGGGCGTCTCGAAGGAAATGAATTCCCGCGCCATTAAAGACGCGCTGGCCGGCCGAGATCCGGCCAGCTTTGCCGGCAAGACCATTCAATTTTTTGGCGCTTTCACTTTCGATCCGAAGTCGACCAACCCGATCCGGATAACTCCAGTCAAATTGGGCATCGAGAGCCAGTGAAATTTACGCAATGCCCTCAGCTTCACCGTCAACTCAACACGAGATTTCGCAGAATGGCATCATCCTCGCAGCGCAGGACATAACGAAAGTGTTTCCAGGCACAACGGCCCTCGACAGGGTCAACTTCAAGGTCTACCGCGGCAAAGTGAATGTTCTTGTAGGCGAGAACGGCGCCGGCAAGTCAACCCTGATGAAAATCTTGGCCGGTGCCGAACTGCCAACCTCGGGCCATCTTCTCCTGGATGGCCGTGAAGTAACATTCAGAAATACGCGGGAAGCATCCAAGGCCGGTGTCGGAATCATTTTTCAGGAACTCAATCTGTTCCCAAATCTGAATATCGCTGAGAACATTTTTACCGGGCGTGAGCTTACCCGGGTAGACGTCGTTAACCATGGTGCCCAGGAAAAGCTTGCTCGTAAGATTCTCGATCGCCTGGGACAACCGCTGAACCCGCGGACCTTGGTCAGCGACTTGCGCATGGGACAGCAACAGGTTGTCGAGATTGCCAAGGCCCTTTCTCAGAACGTCCGCGTACTAATCATGGATGAACCTACTTCGGCTCTGACCGCTTCCGAGACCGAGGCCCTTTTTCGGATCATGGCGGACCTCAAGGCCCATGGGGTCGCGATCGTCTACATCTCTCACAAACTCGAAGAGCTCCTGCGGATCGGCGACTACGTTACGGTGCTCCGCGACGGAAAATTCGCAGCGGAAGCGCGAGCAGCCGATGTCGATATCACCTGGATCATCGAAAAGATGGTAGGACGGACCGTGCGCGCGCCAAGCCGAGCGCACAATGCTGTCAAGAACAGCGGCAAGGAACTGCTGAACGTCCGAGACCTGACTCTTCCCCGGGCAGGCAAAGGTTTTACTCTCAAAGATGTCTCTTTTTCCCTTCAGGAAGGGGAGATTTTGGCTATCTACGGTCTGATGGGCGCTGGGCGCACCGAACTCTTCGAATGCTTGATGGGCTTACATGCGGAAGCCACTGGGAAAATCACTTTGGCGGGCAAACCGCTGCGCCATGAGCGTGTTTCCGCTCGAATCGCAAACGGGATCACTCTGGTGCCTGAGGACCGACAGCGGCTCGGCCTTGTGCAGCAATTGTCTGTCGCCCAAAACGTTAGCTTGGCCAGCCTGAGACATTATCTTCGCTCATTCTGGATCTCGGATCGCGAGGAGCATGCTTCTGTAACTAGAATGATCAGAGAGCTGGCCATCAAGGTGCAGTCGCCGCAACAACCTATTACTTCGCTCAGCGGCGGCAATCAGCAAAAGGTCGTGGTAGCCAAAAGTTTACTGACTCGCCCAAAGGTATTGTTGCTGGATGAACCAACCCGGGGAATTGATGTGGGCGCCAAAGCGGAGATTTTTCAAATTATAAATCGCTTGGCCAACGAAGGTCTCGGGATTCTCTTTGTCTCATCTGAGCTTCCCGAAGTGCTGGCGGTTCCCGACCGGATCCTGGTGCTTTCGCGGGGTCGCGTGACCGGTGTTTTCGACCACACCGAAGTCACTGAAGAGCTTCTCGTGCGTGCCTCGAGCGCCCATCGCCAAACCGACCTGGTGGGTGTCGAAGACGCCAGGCTGACCGATCATCTGACACCAGAAACGCATAAGGAATCAGCACCATGACAACCGCCCTGTCGCCTTCCATCGCGCCACCCACCCTTTCCCGACTTACGATTGGAGTATTTCTTTTCCGGCTCCGGGCATTTATTGCATTGCTGATTCTGATTGGCATCTTCACCCTGCTTACTCCGGCGTTTTTCACTGGCGAAAATCTTGTCATTTTGGTGGGTCAGACCGCCATCAACGCGATCATGGCTGTCGGCATGACCTTTGTGATTCTCACGGGAGGGATCGACCTCTCGGTCGGATCCACGGTTGGGCTGGCCGCCATGGTTTCCGGCCTGCTTATCGATCGGGGTCTGGAGCTGCCGATGCTTGGAATCGTTGTCTACTTCAACATTCCTGTCATCATCATTCTCGTCCTTGGTCTGGGTATCCTGGTCGGCGCATTCAACGGCATTCTGGTTACTCGCTTCAACGTTGCGCCCTTTATCGCGACCCTGGGAACGTTGTATGTTGCGCGCGGCCTGGCTCAACTGAGTAACGAGGGAGCGACCTTTCCCAATCTGGTTGGAAATCCGGCGCTGGGAAATACTGGATTCCCCGTCCTCGGAGCTGGCACTATCCTCGGCATTCCCATCGTGATCTGGATCATGATTATTTTTACCGCACTTGGCTGGTTCGTGGCAGGCAAGACCCCGTTCGGGCGCCAGGTTTACGCAGTCGGGGGAAACGAGCGAGCCGCCGAGCTATCCGGTATCTATGTTCAGCGAATCAAAATGGCCGTGTACATGATTTGCGGGATGTGTGCCGCCATGACTGGCCTGGTGACGGCCTCTCAGCTAGTAGCAGCCCACCCGGCAACAGGCGAAAGCTACGAACTCAATGCGATTGCGGCCGTCGTCCTCGGCGGTACTTCGTTGGCCGGCGGCCGGGGTACGGTCTGGGGTACCTTGATCGGTGCGTTGGTAATCGGTGTACTAACGAACGGCCTCGTTCTTCTTGGGATCCAGGAGTTCTGGAAGAAAGTTATTACCGGACTCGTAATTATTCTCGCCGTCGTGCTCGACCAGTTGCAGGTCAGGCTCCAGCAGCGGCTTGCCCTGAAGCGTGCGTAACCATCGGATAAAGGAGGTGATACTAAAGAAAGAACGTTATACATTTCAACAACATGAGCCATCCGGCTCATCTCTATTTGTTCGCTTGCCGTTTAGCCGTTTCCTTAAACCCAAAACCCCCACCGAGGATGTATCTCTTCTTCGGCTCAACCCTGTCAATCGTAACTTCCTATGTCCAAACTGATCCTCCAAGCTATTAAAAGCCTGAGTCATTGTTTTATCGTTAGTTCTCTAGCGGTAGCCGGCGTGATGCTCATAGCTCCCAACACCCTTGCTCAAGAGAAGAAATTAATCGCGATCATTGTGCCGTCTCCTGAAAATCCTTTTTTCAAAACGGAAGCCGACGCGGCCGAAGCGAAAGCGAAGGCTCTCGGATACGACACCCTGGTTCTTGTCCATAACGATGATGCTGTGAAACAAGAACAGCTTTTCGACACTGCGATCGCGCGCAAAGCCGCAGCAATTATCTGTGACAATGCTGGCGCCGACGCCAGCATTGCTGCGGTGAAAAAAGCAAAGAGTGCTGGCATCCCTACTTTCCTGGTAGATCGCGAGATTAATGCGACGGGCGTGGCAGCCGCTCAGCTCGTATCAAACAACTATCAAGGCGCCACCCTGGGCGCCCAGGAGTTCGTGAAACTCATGGGCGAAAAGGGTAGCTATGTTGAACTCATTGGGAAGGAGACAGATACCAACGCTGGCGTCCGGTCGCATGGCTACAATGACGTCCTCAGTCAATACCCGGATTTGAAGAAGGTTGCCGCCCAGAGTGCCAACTGGAGTCAGACCGAGGCCTTTCAAAAGGTGCAAACGATCATCCAACAATTCCCGGATATCAAAGGCCTGATTTCCGGCAATGACACCATGGCGCTTGGTGCCTATGCCGCTTTGAAAGCAGCCGGAAAAGGAAATGTAATCGTTGTTGGCTTTGACGGCAGTCCCGATGTGGCTCAGTCGATCAAAGATGGCGCAATCAAAGCGACCGTCTTGCAGCCGATTGTCAAACTCTCCGAAATGGCGGTTGAACAGGCCGATCAGTATATTAAAACCGGCAAGGCAGACAAACCGGAGAAGCAATCGATCGATTGCGTCCTGATCAACAGCGATAACGTGGGCAAATATACAATGTTTGGGCTGAAGGATTAAGCTGATCCTCGGGGCACCGAACTGCTACCCTCCGGCGTCGTTATCGTTCGCGCGAGCCGATTACGGCGCTGCTGCAGCTAACCAGGCCGCTTCGCGTCGATCTGAGGGGCAGGCCGATCAGACGTATCCGTCTTACTAACCATATGGCGGGCGGCGCCCGGCAAATTCGACGGTCGGCTAGGCTCGAGCGGCCCAGGCTACAGGAGTGAGTTCAGCGATCCGATTGATCGGGAAGTTGGCTAAGCCCGGAAGCACAGAGCCCAGATATTCGCGAACTGGAATGCTGAGTCGTCGGCAGGTTTCGATAACCGAGATGATGGCTGCGACGCGTGGGCCAGCTTCCTCGCTGCCAATGTGGATCCAATTCTTCCGTCCAAGGGCGACCGGACGGATGGCGTTCTCGGCGCAATTGTTACTCAGCTCCAGTTCGGGGTATTGCAGGAAGCGGGTCAGTCGGGTCCAAAGCGTCAGTGTGTAATTGCAGGCTTTAGCCAGGACACTCTTTGGCAGTGCGCCCGAGCGCGCCGCCTCGATTTGGGATTTGATCTCTTCTAGAGTAAGCGTCTCACTAACTACACCGTTGGCGATGGCGGCAGTGTCGGCGATCCGTTTCGATTGCCCCAAGCGGCAGGGGTCAGCTCTGTGGTATTGCAGCCCCTGGCCAGGGTGCGGCCGGACTGGACAGATTGCCGCTTCTGTCTGCCTCGAAAGACCCTGGAAGGCTTACGGCTGCTGGCCAAGGCGATGGCCGATCGAGAACACCAAGCCGGCCAAGACCGTGATGGTCTGCTTCGGCTTTGGAGGACGAGAAGCGACGCGAGCCTTTTTTGATCTTTTGATCTGAGTTTGGTGACGTGCGTATCACCAAGAGCGCTTCGCGCTCGGGAAAGGCCGCACGTGTCAAAGCGGACGTACGCGCGACTCCATGCTTGGACACTTCTTGGACACTTTTGAAAGGGCTGAGTAATACCTTCCGACACCCGCCGGTTCGAGTTGCGGATCCGGAGACACCACGAGCAAAGACCGGCAGTGGCGCAGGATTGATCAAAGAGTTAATTAATGTTGCGCTCCAATCGCACTACACGAGCAAGCGAAAGAGTGCCCATTTTTCTCGAATAATTCAGCCGAGTGCCCAATGCTCGTTGCACTATAATACCTGCAAGCTATGCAGTGGTCTGAACTCTTGAACGACTATCGGATAGGCCGTGGCGATAAGCAGTATGCTCGCGACAAGCATCGTCCACCCTGGCAATACGATTGGGATCGAATTACTTTTTCGTCCGCCTTCCGCAGACTAAAGGACAAGACGCAGGTTTTTCCTCTTTCTTCCAGCGACTATGTCAGAACACGTCTAACGCACAGCGTCGAAGTTTCTGCTGTGGGCCGGTCATTAGGCACGTGGATCGGATATTTTCTCCGCGAAGAAGTACATTTGCCGAAAGAACTCGCGCCGGAAGAAATCGGCGCAATTGTCGCGGCTGCCAATCTAGCTCACGATATCGGGAACCCTCCATTTGGTCACTCAGGAGAGGCTGCCATTCAAAACTGGTGCATGAATTCCAAGACGGGCATAGCTCTGCTCAGAGCGATGGAGAATAACCTGCAACGCTCCGATTTTGAGCGCTATGACGGGAACGCGCACGGATTTCGGATACTTACATGTCTCCAGCTTTACCGGCGACGCGGAGGCATGCAGCTGACCGTGGCCACGCTTGGAGCATACAGCAAATATCCGGTTCAATCGTGGCCAAGAGACTCTCATCATCCACATTCTGGAAGAAGCACTAAGAAGTCGGGATTTTTCCAGTCTGAGAAAGAGATCTTCAAACAAATGGCAGAAAAGTTAAGTCTGCTGAAGCGGGCGGAAGATGATTATTCTTGGGCCCGGCACCCGCTCGCGTTCCTCGCCGAGGCCGCCGATGACATCTGTTATCGAATTGTTGATCTTGAAGACGCATACAACCAGAAGCTCATTCGCGAAGAGGACTTTAAGGATATCCTGAGGCTGATCCTGCCGGGTGAAGATATCGACCGGGTAGCAAAAGAGCCCGAATCAGAGAGAATAGAAGTGATAAGAGCGCTTTGCATTCGCGAAGCGATTAAAAAGGCGGTTGAGGCATTTCAGAACAATTACACCGGCATTATCCAGGGTTCATTCGATAGCGATTTAATCGCTGTGACTGACCTTTCACCGGCTTTTGGAGCGATCGAAGATCTACAGAAGAAGAAGGTCTACAATAATGACCGAGTCCTGAAAATTGAGGTGGCTGGATTCAGCGTTATCGCGGGTTTACTCGAGCACTTCGTAGACGCTGCAAACCACTACACTGGATTCTCTTCGTCGAGAAATTCAAAGACCTTCAACCAAAAAATTCTCGACCTAGTTCCGAGGCAATTCTTCTCCAACGGCGATGAGCCCTCAGCGGATCCGTACATCCGTTTGCTCGAAATGACCGATTTCATTTCCGGTATGACAGATTCGTACGCATTAAGCCTTTTTCGAAGCCTCACGGGGATTCAGCTTCCTTAGTCGTCGGGTGCGAGAACCTGAATATCCCCGGCTTCCCCCGAGTCACCTATACGTGGTTCGGGAAAGCGTTTTGATCGATTCCTTTCAGTCCTAGGGACCGGGTTCTCCGAAACGTGTAGAAACCCTAGTCGCAATAGTCGAGGAGTCGAGACAAAACCGATCCACAGATCCACACACAAAAAAGTCGATACTACTTCTAGAAGCGGTTGGGCCTCCTCCAGGCGCAGGGCGTGACGAGCCTCTCGGCTTAATCCCTGCTCACGCGCCTGTTGATCGATTTCGAAGAGCTTGTCCATTGTTCGATTCGCCGGATTGGGTATTTGAAATCAAGCTGGACGGTTACCGAGCTATCATGGTCTTCGACGACTCCGGAAAGCCTCACATCTGGTCGCGTAACCGTCTGCCGCTGGAGCAGAAGTTCCCAGCTATTTCAAACGCAGTGTCTCGCCTGAAACTGCGCCGAACCATTCTCGATGGGGAGATTGTTGCCGTCGATGAGAAGGGCATCCCGCGGTTTCAGCTGCTGCAAAGATTCCAGAAGCAACCCGCGGCGCCGACGCTCTATTTCGTCTTCGATGTCCTTTGGACCGGCGGGTCGGACATGGGTGTTGGGATCTCATCGAAACCCACCTGCCCGACATGCTGCGCATCGCGCTGTCGATCAAAGCCGGCCGCATCAGCGCGGCGACGATCCTCCGACGGCTAGGCACCTACAGCCGTCAGAACCGGCTCTACTTGGCCTTCCGCGAACTGGGACGGGCGATCCGGACGGGGTTTTTGCTGCGCTACCTGGCCGATCAGGAGCTGAGGGCCACGATCCAGGCGGCCACCAACAAAAGCGAGCAGTTCCACGGCTTTCTCAAATGGGCGTTCTTCGGCGGCGAAGGCGTCATCACCGAGAACAGCCGAGATGAGCAGCGCAAGGTCATCAAGTACAATCACCTGGTGGCCAACTGCTTGATCTTCCACAACGTTTGCTCGTTGACCCGCATTGTGCAGGAACTCCAACGCGAGGGCAAAGCGGTTCCCGAAGAGGCGCTGGCCTGCATCAGCCCTTACCTGACAACGCACATCAACCGTTTCGGCGATTACACCCTCAATATGGATCGCAACCCGCCCCCACCACACTACGGCTTCACGTTACGACCGGCTCATGCGCAAGCGGCCTGAGAAGTGGCCCATTTTCCGGCGAATCGTTGCCATACCTCATCTTGAATATGAAAGAGCGCCTGCCGCTGGAACCGGTGCTTTCAGCCTCCGGCGCTACTTTGCCGAAATTTCGGGCTTCGCTAGGTTGAGGCCAACTGGCGCAGCTCGACAAGCTGCCGACATCGGAGGTTATGCGCCGGGCCGGGCGCTCGGAGGTCCGTTGAACAGAATGACGGGCAGGCTCAGGGTAGAACGGCTACCCCGGGGCAGAGTACCTGATGGCCAACCTCGCGGAAATCGGCCTGAGTCTCACCGTCGAAGATTTGGTAACCGGTATCGCAATAGACTTCAAACATGACCCTTCCTTGGGGGGGAATCACAAGCTGTTCGTACGTTAGGGGGATTCCTCGGACAAGGTCCGTGCCATTAATTGCGCCAGTGGTAAACCACCCGCTGCTGTCACAAGCTAGGTGCAGCGCAGTGTCAGACTGGCCGATCTGATTTATGGGCGAAGTAGGCGGGTCATTCCATAACTCATGGATAGCGAGACCGACATCGATATCCAAATAGCTGTACCTGTACCAGGGAATAATTCCGCCGCCTGAAAGCACCCTGAAGCTGCCATTGAGCGTGATGGCGGTTAGTACGGAAACGATTGCGTTCTGATCGCTTGGATTCTGCCACAAAAACCCGAAACTCGCCTGCACCGTCCCCATCCCAAACACAAACGCCCCTTCAGTTACGTCGACAACAAATTGCGCCCCGTTATTCCCTGGGTTTGGTCCGGCGTGCGTGTGAATTGGGGGAATGAGGCCTATAGGAGGATCTGCATTTACCACTATTTCGGTAGCCGTATCGAGGAGGACCACGTTACCAAGAGGTCCATCCGGGCGAGCGAGCGCTTTAAGATGCTCGACGCGATCACGCCAATCCTGGACGGTGCGCTGCATGGCGTCCTGCGCGGCAGCTGAGCGCTTGTCGGATTCCGCTCTGAAGTTTGCCATCCTCTGGCGCGCTTCGGCCTCGCCCTGCTTGAGAAGCGCAGCGAATTTGTCGAGGTCGAACCCGGCTTTCGTGAGGCTTGATTCCAGAAGTTTCTTTACAGCTTGCTGACTGGCCGATCCTTCCCTATTTGCGGGCAAGTCGGCGAGCCGGAGAGGCGCACGTTTGCGGCGCGCGTCCATAAGTGCGGATAATAATCCTGCCTTGCTAGGTTCTGGCATAAGGGGCTCCTCGGTTTTGGCCCCCTATTTCCCACATGCATCCTTCTTCTGGGGGGTTGTCATCAGGCTAAGTCCCCGCGGCTGTCGTGACAAGGCCTTAAGGTAGCGAAGCCCGAAAATTCCGCAAAGTAGACCACCGCCCCTTACGGGCCTGCTGGGTTCCGCCACGAAACCAACCGTAAAACCCCGTAACACGGCCTTTCGTCCCCGTTCATCCGAGGAAACGCGAACCCGGCCGAAGTCCTCGAAGAGGTTGCTTGAAATTTGCTTAAACCGGTTTTCTGCTCCGTTGCTCCCCAACACCCGACATCACCGGGAAGAGCCTTTTAGGGCTCACTACACCAAACGGAAACAATAATGCACCGGCCAGAATCGTAACCTTTGTAAGGTCAACACCAAGCACTGCTAACCCAACGAAAAATCCAATAAGCAGGATTGCGTAGTGGACCATCGTTGAAATCGCTTGCGGAATGCCCCGGGCCAGATGCCAACGGTAATAGATATCTTCGTCCAGAAGAAAACGAAGGAACCGTGAGGCAGCAAAAGCAGCCCAGACAGTCCCCACAAAGACGAGCACTTGTTGCAACGAAATGCGCAGGGAGCCTATCGCCAGGTCCTTTCGGAGAATCTCGCCAATCCCCGTAATCAATGGCGTCCGCAGCCCGAAGAAGTTTAGCGTCAGAGTAGCCCAGTATACAAAAGCCACGAATTGAGCAATGCCACAGATGCGCCGCTGAAGCATTGGCCGGTCTGAGCCGAACGACGCGCATTAAACAGAGAGGACGCGTTCCGAGTGATAGAATGATTAGTCCTTCGACAATCCTTAGCGCAGCATACACGGCCGCACCGACGTAAGCACTTCTGACTGCACCGCCCCCGAGCAAGTTAGCGAGATTAACGTACCCAAAAATATTTGCGAGGAACGCTATCGGGAAAACGATCAAGCCGATTCGTATAGCAAGCCGGATCGCTCGTGCGACAAGCCTGGTTTTATCGACACTAACGGCCGGTGAATGCTTACTGTAAACGAGCCAGATTAGAAACAGGGTTCCGCCTAACATCTCTGCGCCGAAGACGAGGCGTCCCAAGAGAGGCATGGCTCGTGTCTGATGTAGGCTTTAAAAAGAGCTGCACTTGCTGGCGGTATTAGCGATGCCCGGCTTGCTGCTCTCCACTGTTCGACATCAATGCTCCAGAGAGGCGGACTATCTTGAGCGAACAGGTTTTTGACCGCACTTACTTGCGCCGGCTCAAAGGCAGGAGCTACTGCTTCCAATCGAGCCGTGGCCTCCAGAACGTGGCCCTGCAGGGTCAAATTCCTTTCCCGAAGAGATTCTGCCGCCTGCTCTGTGCGACCGATCAAGTCAATGAGATTCTGCACGAGTTCAGGAATCTCGGGTGCCGCCTTGGATAGTTCTGGCAACTGGAGGGTCGATTTCCAGATCTTGCCAAGCCCGTCGAGCTGAACAATCTGACCGTCCAGGACTTTAGACTGTTCCGCTAAATCATGATTCCAGCTCGAAAGTTGAGCACGATAGGTTTGCAAGACGATCTCCATATTGTGAAGCAACTCCAAAGGCACAATCCCGGCGAGGAATTTGGCCATTTCTGCCCCGCGCAATTCGATCTCGCTTGTCAATGATGGAAGACGTTGCTCAACGGTTGCGGTTATCTGGTCCGTCGACAATGTGGTCTCGATATTTTGAACAGATCTGAAGGTCGCTTCTGCTTGCGCGGCGATTTCAGACAGCGGAATCGGGGTGGGTGTAGGACTTGGTTTGGTCTCCCCCGAGGAGAATTGTTGCGCTCCGGCGATCGCTCCGCTTAAACCCAAAAAAATACGATGAATGAACCAATGCGGATGTGTCGCTGCACGGTAAACGATTCCGGAAATTGTTTTACTTCGATAGTCCCTGGTGCGCGAGCCAAAAGGATTTCTATCCGCTTTCCATCTTGTTCACGAACCTCCGATGGAGCGCCGTGGGAAATACTCTTTTAGACCTGACCTGATTCCCAAAAGGTATTACGGTTATGCGAGAGTCCAAACACCGATGGAGTTACGTCACTTGCGCTATTTCATTGCCGTCGCCGAGGAATTAAACTTCTCGCGTGCGGCCGAGCGTTTAAACGTCTCCCAGCCTCCTCTTAGTCGTCAGATTCGGGACTTGGAGTCTGAACTCAAAGTTAAGCTTTTTGAGCGCAATCGTCAGGAGGTCAAGCTCACGGTGGTCGGGCGTGCCCTCTTGGTCCAGGCCCGAGGACTAATACGTGACGCCGAACTGTTGCGGACGCGGGCTCGAGAGATTGAGGCAGAGTTTTATGAGGAGCTTCAATTAGGATATGCGCCTTCGCCAACAGCGCCCATCCGCAGTCAAGGGGGCACGCTCCTGCGGTGGTCGCCGAGTTTATCACCGCCTCTTGGGCGAGCGCGTCCGCTTCGTACCATTTGTTTCCAAGGCATCTTTCATGCAGGTGGGTTTGCTCTACAGGAAAAGTGAGACTGCGGAGAACGTTAAAAAATTGATCGCTTCATCATTGGACTTCAAAGAGGGTTCTTAATAATGCGGGGACTCCATCTGGAAAACTTCGCCGCGATTCGGAGCAGAACCTTGCGCCATCGCTTTCGATCCCGGCGTCGGGAAGTCTTCGCACCTTCGGACACTATTTCAGGAGGTTCTTCGGATAATTTCGTGGATAGTCGCCGCCTTGGTAGCGCAAGGACTCCGCTTCGTGCAAGAGAAAATCCGGCATAACTCGCTGACGCTCGGCCTTCGGCACTTATTCCGTTTTTCTCTTGAACTGCGCCACGGCCTTGCGCGGATGGGAACCATGGCTTTTCTGGCGAAAAGCGGTTGCTTTGCCAAAGATGAATGTGGGCGGCCGGGCTGTTTAGTCACCGCTTAATTGCGAGTTTGCGATGCGGAAAGCGAAGACTAAAAGGGATGGATGGCAGAGAGTTTGGAGCAGCATTATCGGCGGTTATTGGGACTGGAAGAGCCCTGGGTGGTCGAGGCGGTTAAACTGGAGTTGGCCGCACAACGCGTGGAGATCCGCTTAGAGGCACAGGTAAAGCCACGGGGATTGAAGTGCCCGGAATGTGGAAAATGGTATGGGCTCTACGACCACGCGCCTGAACGGCGATGGCGGCACCTGGACACTATGCAGTTTGAGACGGTTTTAGTAGCACGGATTCCCAGGGTCAATTGTGCCGAACACGGAGTCAAAACCATCGAACTGCCTTGGGCCGGGAAGAACAGCCGTTTTACGCTAATGTTTGAGGCCTTTGCCATTCGGCTGCTCCAAGCATGCGAAACAGTCAGGAGTGGCGCAGGGCTTCTGCGGTTGGATTGGCACAGTGCACATCAAATCATGGAGCGAGCCGTGGAACGAGGCCTGAGGCGTCGCAAGATGGAGACGGTGCGGTTGGTCGGCATTGACGAAAAGAGCTTTGGCTCTGGGCAAGACTACATCAGCCTGATGACTGATCTGGAACAGAGCCGGGTTTTGGAGGTGGTACCGGACCGGACTAGCGAAGCATGCCAGGAACTCTGGAAACATCTCGGTCCCGAGCAGAATCTTAAAGTCGAAGCAGTCAGTATCGACATGTGGGAGCCTTACCTGAGTGCTACGGCCCAGGCAGCACCCCAAGCCCGGATTGTCCATGACAAGTTTCATGTTGCCAAGCATCTCAACGAAGCGGTCGATCGGGTGCGGCGGGCCGAGAATCGGCAGCTGCATTCCGAAGGAAATGATCTGCTCAGCGGCAGCAAGTACGTGTGGTTAAAAAATCCCGAGAACTGGCGTGAGGCCGATCGACTAAGGTTTGAAGCTCTGCACTACTCCGGATGTAAGGTCGCCAGAGCCTGGCAAATCAAGGAACTCTTCAGAGACTTCTGGAGTTGTTCTGACCCGGCAGAGGCTGAAAGCTTCTTTGATCGCTGGTATAGCTGGGCAAGTCGCTGCCGGTTGGTTCCAGTTAAGGCAGTCGCCCGGATGCTCAAAATCCATCTGGGAAATCTGTTGACCTATTTCACTCATGCTATCTGTAATGCCATGACTGAGGGCTTTAACTCCAAGATTCAAAGCCTCAAGCATGCTGCTCGGGGCTTTCGTACTTTTGCTAACTTCAGAATCCGGATCCTGTTCTTCTGCGGAAAGCTCGATCTATGCCCCATTATCCATTAAATTATCCGAAGAGTGTTTCAGGACTTCCTCGGTGGAAACGATGATCAATTCCCACGAGTGCGCAGTGAGCGGAGCGCTTCCCCTGCCTGGTAGGCGAGCGCATCAGCAAGCGTAAATCGATTCAATTCTCGGCTGAAACTCTGTTCTGCTTGATCCAAAATGGTTTTAAGTAGACACCTGTCGGCCAGCGGACACGACCCTCGATAACAATTCACCAGCCAACCCACGTTCTCAAGTCGTGCCACGAGGTCGCCGAGACGCAACGAGGCCGGTTCGACCGCAAGTCGAAGGCCGCCGCCCGACCTTGTACGGCCTTGACAAATTGGCGCGGGCGAGCCCTTGAGCCGCTTTTTGCAAACTTCAAACGGGCGGGTTTCAAGACGGCATGGGTTCGTCTGGGCAGCAGCGTACTTTAAACAAGCTCGGATATCCTCCCTCAAGGGTCACAAAGTCGGCTCCTCGCTCAGTAGTGTACTTTCGGAAGATCGCGGTGATAGGCGATACCGCCCGACTGCGGCATTCAAAATTTGGAGTGTTTGATCGTCCAACGGAGTTTTGCAAATGGCTACTTGTCGGTAAGGCTCACGTCGGCGTGGTCGTACCGAAAGAGCAGAAAGAGCTGCGCGAGATCCTCGGAACACTACTGCCGCACGCTGACAGACTCCGTCGGTCATCGGCCAGCATCGTCGTGTACGCTCCGGCGGCGTACATGCGGACACAGGGATTACGCGATGCGCGTTCGGGAGTTATTTTCCAGGTAGGCCGCTTCCTCCAAAAACAGTTTTCCAAGTAAACGTCATCCCCAAAAGGGTTCTGGATTTAAGCGTTGAAGCGAACCAGACCTCTGTCGGTACCATGTTCAGCCTGAGCCGGAGGCTACTTCTGCCCAGTGCTTACCGCGGACGGGAAGCTGGACTGTGCGCCGAAATAACACTCAATTGATTCCAACTTTCCGTTCGTGATTCGAAGGTACTCCACATTCCGGAACGTTTGACCGTTCTTAGTGTGGCAAAGATACTTCACAAAAGCATCGTCCGCACCAGTGCTGATTCGCTCCAAGTCAAAATGTCCAATGAAATCAACCTGTGTGTCCCAGCATTTCGACTTGAAGGTGCTTTTGCTGATGTGATCGTCGCCGGCCGCGCTGCTAAAGGTGAAGTTGTCGGCGAGCAGGGCATTGAACGTGCCCAAGTCCTTGTTTTCCCACGCAGCGTACCATTTACGGACGAGCTCCTCGTTCGCTGAGTTCTGTCCTGTCAATGCGCTGGCTCTTTCCGGTCCCGGCAGAACCACTGCACCCACCAGCGCGCACGCTCCGGTTGCGAACAGCTTCCTGCGCGACACTGTCATCCTCGTCATTGTTCGTTCTCCTTTCATCATGTTATCTTTCGTTCTCCTTTCATAATGTGATGTTCGGGCGCTCGCGATGCTGACCTACGAACAGGTTGGTAGGTAAACAGCGTGCAACAACAGGTTGGATTCAATGCAGTTAGCCCCGCTTGCCATTGCCCGGCGCTCGAAGAGAACTCAACCAGCTCCCGATATTTTTGATCCCCATATTCCACACCTTCGCGTCCTGAGCGTTCTTTGCCAGCACTTCGTAGCCTTCGACCATCGCGATCAAAAAGCTCGCAGTCTCTTCCGGAACCAGGTCGCGGCGGACTGTTCCGGTATGCTGCCCCTTTCGCAAAGCGGTGGCAATGCCCTCCTGCCAGGCCTGGAAGATTTTCTCCAATCGCTTCCGGAATTGTTCGTCGAGCTGAGACATCTCCTGCGTCAAGTTGACCAGGGGGCAACCGCGCTTTACATCCCTTGGCCGAGCGGGTATCGCCTGTACGATGCCGATCAAAGCATCAATAGGGTTCTTGTCTTTGCTCTGCTGCAGAGGACGTAACCACCGGTCCTTGGTGATTTCTGCGATGATCTCCTCGATAATGGCATGGCCCAGAGCTTCCTTGCTCTCGAAGTGGTAGTAGAGCGCTCCTTTGGTGACGTTGGTGGCGGCGAGAATAGCATCGATCCCGGCGCTCTGGAACCCGTATCGGTAAACCTCGCGAAACGCTGCCTGCAACAAGCTCTGTCGCGTGCCCTCAGGATCGCGCAGCTTTGCCGTTCTGCGATGCAGCTTCTTCGGCGTCAATAGCATACCAACCAGTACGTATGCAGCGTTTTGCGCAGGAAGTCAAGCGGATAATTTGTCGTCGGATTCGCGTTCCGACCATCGAATGGTCAGATTAGCAGTGAAATTGGCGAGGTCAGCAGGCAGGGAGCAGATCAGTAGCTTTGTCCGAGATGGCGAATTTTCCGCTCCGGTGAAGTCCTGCTTCAGAGCTACTCTGGTTTGAAACTCCTTTCACGCGGCCGACCGATGCGCGGCGGGATAGACGACCGTCCCGCCTGCTTGAATGACAGCGCCGGGAGTCAGGCGGGCGGACTCCAGGCGGCCGTGCCCCATGATATGAAAAACGGACTCCCCGCAGACGATAAGATAATCAGCGACTATGCGGCGGTGGCATCGCCACCACAAGGCTTCCGAACACATGATCGCGCAGCGCCGTTTACGCCCGTCATCGAGCAGGAGCTTGAGGCCAGCGTGAAACTCCGCCGAGAGCGCGTAATCCGCATAGTTATGAAAGCTCTCGTTTGTCCACAAGGCGTTGGCATCCTGAGGTGAGGTTTGCGTCTTTCCGCGAAGACCACCAAGTGCTGCCACGTGCTCATAGAAGAGGTCGAAGGCCGCCAGAGCGTCGGGAAGCGTGTCCTTGTTGAACTGGGGATTAGTTCTCGACCTCGGAACCCTCCTGATGTCCGCGACCAGATCGACGTGGGCTACAGTCAACAGCTCGATGAACTCTTCGAGGCTTCGGTTGGAATGGCCGATCGTGAAGAAGGGAAGCTTTCTTCTTCCAGAAACACCTCTTTGGGACCGCAGCGCATCTACTTCTCCCCTGGGGCGAGTACAGCCAGCGAAGTCTGCCGGTTGACCGAGTTGTTGCAATGGGGGTTCGTCGATGCGCGATATTACCATCTCGCTCACATTCGGATCAAGTCAGCTTGTAGAACCTGGCGCCCGTGCCAGCGAGCGTGCCGCCGTCACCGATCGATATTGCTGAGGGATTCGAGTACATACTACCGGACCAATGATCGCTCGTATCTGGAGAGGACAAGCCACTGCGGCAAATGCTGAAGCCTACCAACTGCATGTCACGAAAGACGTGTTTCCAAAACTGAAGCACATCACCGGGCATCGGGGCGCATACTTACTACGCCGTGCCGTTGACAACGGCGTCGAGTTTCTCGCAGTCACACTGTGGGAATCGATCGAAGTGATCAAACAATTCTCTGGGAATGATTTTACTACCGCGGTCGTAGAACCAGAAGCGAGAGCCGTCCTGGCCGAATTTGATGTTTTCGCGACCCATTACGAGGTGGCGTATGGCACGGAGATCATTCCCGGCACGTTGAGCGGGAATGGCTGATCGTCGGCGCACCAGTCCAAGACATAGGACAGGCCCAGGTCTTTGAGGATTTTTGGTGTTTCAAGCCGGTGGCGTGGCTTGGATGGTTTGCTTGAGCACCAGACCGAATTGCAGCCCCGGCAACTCATGACCGACTCGGCGGGCTATTCCGACATCGTCTCTCCTGCGGATAGCGGGCTCTCTCAAAATGGGAACCGTTCGAGCTTCGGACCTCATCCGCAGTCTGCAACGAGGCGGCCGAGCCTCTACCCTTGGGCGCGCCATAGGCGAATTGGGTCGGATCCCCAAGAGCTTGCACCTGCTCAACTCTATCGCCGACTCAAACTACCGACGGCACATCCTCAATCAGTTGAATCGCGGTGAGGGACGCGGCCGGCTCTCGCGGAATGTGTTTTACGGCCAGCGCGGAGGACTTCGGCAACGGTATCGGGAGGGCCAAGAAGACCAGTTGACCGCCTTGGGCCTCGTTGTCAATGCCTTGATCCTATGGACGACTCGTTACATGAACGCGGCTCTGAATCACCTGCATGCGACCGGAGCCGATGTAAAAAAAGAAGACATCGCTCGACTTTCACCCCTTAATCACAAGCACTTTAACATGTTGGGTCGCTACCACTTCGCGGTTCCAGAAGAGGCCAGAAGCGGCGGTTATTTTCTGCTGGCGGCCCACGCAGCGGGCGTGAGCTCGGGGATTCGATGCCTTGGCATATCAGCCAATCCAGGTGGGAATGAGCCCAGGTAGTCGCGAACGGGGATCTTTAGTCGCCGCCGCAGCGGTCCAGTTGGCGCAACAACCGCTCCCCTGCCCCTTCATGCAAACTTCCTCGCTGCTCATAGAGAGGCGGCCTGAACGTCGGCGTCGGCGCCGGCGAGGAAAATGACTTCGATCACGACGCCTTGCGCCGAACCCTGGCTTTAACGACATCCCACGGTGTGCCTTGCGATGGGTCTTGGCGGTACTGCTGCCACCGTTCCTTCTGCCCCCAGCGGCACGGATGTTACTGGCGACGTGAGAAATCTCGCAACAGGTCGTTAGGCGACAAACAATCCTGAACCCCCCCGAGAGGAGCCGATGAAAAGTCGGATCGTCGATGACCTGGCGCCGAACTTTGTTCACCGCTTCGCCGACCCTGGACCAGATCAATGAGAGTAGCTAAAGGGTGATAATTGACGTACTTGGGTAGCGAGGAGAAATGAAACAGATCTTCATCGTCGGTCATGGTGGCCCGGATAAACTGCAGCTGCGTGAATCGCACGACCCGAGCCCGGCCGGGAGCGAGATCCGAATTCGCGTAAAAGCCAGCGGCGTTAACTTTGCCGACATCCTCGCGCGCCGGGGCCTATATCCCGACTCACCCAAGATCCCCTGCGTCGTCGGCTACGAAGTTTCCGGCACGGTGGACACCGTAGGTCCCGGCGTCGACCAGTCCTGGGTCGGTAAGGAGGTCTTTGCGCTGACGCGCTTCGGTGGCTATTCGGACGTAGTAGTCGTGCCGGAGAAACAGGTCTTCGCGAAACCGGCCTCGCTCTCACATGAACAGGCTGCGGCAATTCCCTTAAACTACCTCACCGCCTGGCAGCTGCTCGTGGTCATGGGCGGGCTGAAGCCCGCGGAGACAGTGCTGGTTCACAATGTCGGCGGCGGCGTAGGACTTGCCGCGATCGACATCGCACGCCACATCGGCGCGACGATCTACGGAACGGCGAGCAGCGGCAAGCACGCCTTCCTGATGCAGCGCGGCCTGCACGCAGCCATCGACTACCGCACGAAGGACTGGGCGGTCGAACTGGACCGGCTCAGCAATGGAAAAGGCGTGGCGCTCATCACCGATCCGCTCGGTGGTAGTCACTGGAAGAAGAGCTACAAGGCGCTGCGCTCGACGGGACGGCTGGGCATGTTTGGTGTTTCAGTGGCAACGACTTCGAAGCTATCGGGGCCGTTGCGTCTGCTGGCGGTTGGGCTCGGCATCCCGTTTTTCCATCCGCTCGCGCTGATGAGCACAAACAAATCAGTCTTCGGCGTGAACCTCGGCCACATGTGGCACGAAAACGACATGATCGCGGGTTGGATGGAAATACTCATCAGGGGCGTCGCGGATGGCTGGGTGCGCCCCTATGTGGACAAGAGCTTCCCGCTCGCGCAGGTCGGCGAGGCGCAAACCTATATGGAAGAGCGCAAGAACACCGGCAAGGTAGTCCTGACGACTGCATAACGTCGTCCGCGCCGGAAAGTCGATCTGCGATCAGCTAGATCGAAGCACCGGTAACGGAATATGGACCAAATCGGTACTCGCGACTTCGCTTTGTGTCGGGTTCAATCAACTATTATGGACACTAAAACATACGCATCGCTGACAGGTGCAGAAGATTCTGGAGAAGATCGACGGCACCCACAATATCGGTCGCCGCGATTCTCTGCGCTTCAAATGCGTTAGCTAGCTTGACCTGAAGACTGGCGATATTATTTTCTGACTGTGGCGACCGATACAACGCAAACCGCTTTCGAACGCGTGCTTACGGCTGTCGGGCAATGTCTTGACCGACAGAGCGCCGAGGCCTTGCTGCGTCTACGGGCCGAAACGGAGATGCAGGGGCGAATCGAAGAACTGGCCGACAAGAGCACAGAAGGTAGGCTGGCGCCAGAAGAACGCGATGAGTATGATGCACTGATCCGTGTCGGGAATTTCGTCGCCATTCTGCAAGGGAAAGCTCGTCGACTTTTGGCTGAAGATCACGCCGCTTAATGGACGAGCGGCTCCGACAATTTGTCCGTGACCGGGCAGGTTATCGGTGTGAGTACTGCGGCCTTCCGCAAGACGCAGAACCATTCTTCACCTATCACATCGAGCATATCTTCGCTCGCCAGCATGGCGGAGGAGACGACATCGAAAACCTCTCTCTTGCCTGCTCATTACAACATCCTACAATAGGTATCATGTAAAATACGCATGTGCTTGCTAATCAGGATGTTACAATGTAAAATGGACGTTTCGGCCCATTGCGGATCCATACTTTGGTCTGCTGGGGCCAATTTAGAGTATCTAGAGCCTACAATGCTGGCACCTTTGCGTTGCCGATTGCGGCTCGCGCCACATGAATGGCTGAAAATGGAGGGCGCAGTATCATGAAGTTTGAGTAGCAACCTTTCATGGCGCCTGTGGCCGGGTCCAGCGTCGCCGCATCAAAATCCGCAACCGCGTCAAATAGCCCGCTGGTCCGAATAAAGTCGTTCACTTTTTTACGTCCCGTATCCACTTTGGGAAACCCATAACTCGTAATCGGGCTGCCGAAACTCGACACGACTGTTGCCCCGATGACTTTGATGTTTTTGGAATGCAGCCGCTCAACCACGTCCTTAAAGCCCTGGATTACCTGGTCGCCAGAAACTAAGCACGCGCCCAAATCGTTTATCCCCTCTAACCAGACGACGTAGCGCAGGCCCTCCACGCCGAACACATCGCGGTCGAGCCGCTCCACCGCCGAAGGGCCATTCGTGGAGGTGCCTCCATTACGAGGGCAACTCGTCACCGTGTTCCCGCTGATCGCTTCCGTCACAACCACGATTTTGTTCCCATAAGCGTTATGCAATCGCCGGGAAAGCACGTCGGGCCAAGTATCCCTGCCATTAAGGGTACTGTTCACCCCCTCGATGATGGAATCCCCAAACGCGCACACCACCGCTGTGCCCGGCTCAGCTTGCGCTTCAACGGTGTCCAACAAGAACCAGGACGTGGTGGTGAAAGGAAACGCCGCACCGTCCTTATCGCTCGTATGGTCGCCTACCGGGAATCAAATGAAGCGGGGCTGTACTCGGACATGAGCAAGACCTCGCTTGGTCCAAGGACGTAATCCTTGAGCAGATGCGGGTCCAGAGGCCGACTGGAAAACTGTGGCTGCCGTTGATCCGCATGCCGGCGCCAAGCGCCAGGCCCAACATCCCCAGCGCGCTCACGAAGCCGATCGACAATGTTTGGATACCCTTCATTTTTCCCTTTTCTGGCGTAGCTTCTCGGCGTGCCCATCACCATTGAGCTGCCTGCAATCGAGAACCAAACCAAGAGAAACATCGCTCGCTGGACCGAGATCTTGGCTGATCCCGAGCTGGCCAAGCTCCCGAACCGGATCGAGACCGATCGGCACGGACACATCCTCATGAGCCCGCCTCCAGCTTTTCGTCACGGACGCCGCCAATTTTCCATCGGCAATCTCTTGTCCAATTTGCTCTCTGACGGCCTTGTCCTGACAGAGTGCCCGGTGTCCACCGCTGACGGTGTCAAAGCGACCGATGTCGCCTGGCTCGCTCCGGGCAGGCCGGAAATTGACGACGATCCCATTGTCCTGACTCGTGCGCCCGAGATATGTGTCGAGATTCTTTCTCCGTCTAATTCCGCGTCCGAGATTGACGAAAAACGTACCCTCTATTTTGACGCCGGCGCAGGCGAAGTCTGGATCTGCGGCCTCGACGGTTCCGTCTCTTTTTTTGTTTCTCCTCACCAGCAATTACCCACCTCTTCTCTCTGTCCTGCGTTTCCTAACCACATTCCTTGAGCGGCCTTTATTCCCGCGGATCGGGCGTCGAGCAACTCGACACTTGTTAGCCGTCTGACTTCCACGGTCCTTTCAGTCAATCTCCCCTCCACTTTCCTCCGAACCAGCCGGGCCGGCTCGCAGTCCCTCAACCTTGCACCATTGGCCATCTCCTAAATGCCCGGATCCTCGCTCCAGTACGCTCGTCTCTCCTCCTCCGGATCGATTGGCTGACTCGGGACTTCCGGCGAAAATCCGCGCGCTTAATCCGGTGTCATTGGTCTGATCTGCGGTGGCTCTTCTTGAACCATTGTCGAGCTCGGATCTGGTCCACTCATGGACGTCTCTTTAGCGGCGGTCGTGCTTTGTGAAGCCGATCCCGGCGACGTGCTCCAGCCGCTCTGCGATTGCCGCCCGCCGCTTGGTCCCCAGCCGGTAAACACCGCGATCAGCTGGTCAGTAATATCCAAACAGCCTGAGAGCTGTAAAGTGGGCGACGAGTTGAGTTTCCGCTTTGCGGTGGTGTACACGTTTGACGCCGATGACCGTCTGGCCGGTGAAAAAATCTACGCTAGACATTCAGGACGCAGCCAACCGCAGAAATTACGCCAATGCATCGTAAAGAATTTCTGCCGGGTGCTGCGCGGTGCGCCCCGTGGCATCTTTGATCTGGTGCCGGCAACTTGTGCCCGGTGCAGCGATGATTGTGTCGGCCGGCGCCGAACGCACCGCTGGCAGAAGTATTAGTTCGGCAATTTTCATCGATATGTCGAAATGCTCCTCCTCGTAACCGAACGAACCGGCCATGCCGCAGCACCCAGATGGAATGACTTGAACCTTGTAATTTACGGGCAGTTCAAGCGCCTTGACCGTGGGAGCCAGCGAGGCCAATGACTTCTGGTGGCAGTGGCCGTGGAGTTTGATAGTGCGGGCCTCCTGTGTGAACGCCTCGCGCCGGATACGACCTCTGTCCGCCTCGCGTGCAATGAACTCGTCGAGCAACAGCGCACCTTTCGCGAGAGCGTTTGCGGCTTCAACCAGGTGCGCAGGGACAAGATCCGGGACCTCGTCCCGGAAGCCCAGGATCGCCGAGGGCTCAATGCCCACCAGAGGAGTCTCAGAGGTAACAACGTTCTTTAGAAGCTCCACATTGCGAATTGCCAATCTTTGCGCGTCTCGCAGCAGGCCTTTGGAAATCTGCGCGCGGCCGCTATCGACGTGCTTTGGGATGATGACCTCGTAGCCAAGCCGATTGAGCAATCGCACGGCTTTGATTCCGACATCCTCGTCATTGAAGTTCGTAAACTCGTCGCAAAAGAGAAAGACGCGCCCGTTCCGAAAGCGGCCATTCTTATTAGCGTGCGTCCGGTGCCAGCGGCGCAGCGGGATCTTGTTGAGCTCAGGAATCGAGCGCCCCTGAGCAAAACCGGCAAATCTTTTACACAAACCAGCCGTCGCCGAATTTTTTACCAAAAAATTAAAAGCTCCGGGCGCGAGAGACGCCAAAGCCATGGCACTCGAGAAACCTCCTACGAGCCGCGCACGCATCGGGACGCCTCGCGTATCGTAGCGTTGCTGGAGCCATTCAGCTTTAAGGCGAGCCACGTCGACATTGGACGGGCACTCCGACTTACAACCCTTGCACGAGAGGCAGAGGTCCATGACCGGGCCGATTTCATCGCTGTCAAAGGGATTAGCCTTCGTCGAATGCGTAAGGACCTCGCGCAAGATATTTGCGCGGGCCCGTGTCGTGTCGCGCTCGTTGCGTGTGGCCATGTAGCTTGGGCACATTGTGCCACCCATGAGATGGGACTTGCGGCAATCGCCGGATCCATTGCACTGCTCTGCGGCGCGCAAGATGCCCCGAGCTTCCGAGAATCTCAGCACAGTTTTAAACTCACGCACGGCCTGATTGGAGTTGAAGCGCAAGGTTTCATCCATCGGCGGTGTGTCGGTGATCTTGCCCGGATTGAATATACCTGAGGGATCCCACGCGCGTTTGATGGCGCGGAAGAGTGCATAGTTCTTCTTGCCGACCATCAAGGGCAGGAATTCGCCACGGAGACGGCCGTCCCCGTGTTCCCCGCTCAGTGAGCCGCCATAGCGCTTCACTAACTTTGCGATCTCGGTCGCAACGACGCGAAAGAGCCTCCGATGTTCTTGATCCTTAAGATTCAGGATGGGCCGCAGGTGCAGTTCGCCCGAACCGGCGTGAGCATAATGCACGGCGGAAAGACCTTGCTCACCCAGAATTTTGTCGAATTGCTGCACAAACGCCGGAAGATCACTCGGATCGATCGCGGTATCCTCGACGACGGCGACAGGTTTGGCGTCCCCCGGTAAGTTCGAAAGCAGACCCAATGCCGCCTTCCGGAGGTTCCATACACGGTTTTGGTCCGGACCCCAGACAACCGGATAGTGGTAGCCGAGGCGGGCAGCGCGCAAGTCGGTTTCAAGCCGGGCCGCTTCGGCGGTAACTGCTTCGCGAGCCGGTGCAGCCAGCTCCACCGCGAGGATGGCACCGGGGTCTCCTTGGAGGAAAAATCGATTCTGCCGCTGCTCGAGATTTGCTTTGGTGCACTCAAGGATATTGTGGTCCATCAACTCGCAAGCTCGCGGTTGATGGCGAAGAGCCACAATATTAGCGCGCAAAGCCTCGTCAACCGAGGCGCAATGGATGCAGACGAGCGCGCTTACCTTTGGCGGAAGCGGCTCGCACGACAATGTGATTTCTGTTAAAAAAGCCAATGTCCCTTCGGAGCCGGCTAACAGGCGGCAGAAATTAAAAGGAGGACCACCTGAGGTAAACAGCGCACAATCTGCGAGCAAATCCAGGGCATAGCCCGTATTACGACGGCGAATGGATCGTTTCGGGAACTCACGCGCGATCTCGGCGCGATTTCCGGCGTCAGCCAGCAATTTCCTTATTTCGCGATAGATCGAAGCCTCAAGCGTATCGCCCGAACATTTCGCTTCGAACTCCTCCGGCAACAAGGGACCAAACTCGGCGATCGAACCGTCACTCAACACGGCGCGCACCGATACGAGGTGGTCTCGCGTACTACCGTAGACAACGGAGTTCGCCCCACAGGCATTGTTGCCGACCATACCGCCGATCATACAACGGTTCTGTGTTGAGGTTTCGGGTGCAAAGAAAACTCCGCGTGGAGCAAGTGCGAGATTGAGCTCATTGCGCACCACGCCGGGTTGCACCCGCACACGACGCCCCTTCGCATCGATCTCTAGAATGCGAGTGAAGTGACGCGACACATCCACCACAATGCCCGCTCCAACGACTTGGCCGGCCAGCGAGGTACCAGCTGTCCTAGGTATAAGCGATGTACCGTGTTCGCGCGCAAAGCGAACGAGCTTGCAGATATCGGCCTCGCTCTTGGGGAGTACGACAGCCTGTGGAATTTCGCGATAAACGGATGCGTCAGTGGCATAAAGCGTCCGCATCGCTAAGTCGAAGTGAAGCGCGCCTTCGAGTTCACCGGCGAGCTGTTGGAAATCGGAAACACTTGGCGACATCATAGAATTTGCCGGGCGTTGGAATCTGCTATAACTATCTCACACCGCCTATAGTCTGCTTCTCCAAGATCCCTTCGTTTTTTGGATTCGGTTTCTAAATCGGCGCTTGTGGGGAGGACGAGCATCGATCAATGCGATCCGATTTCTCACCCATCGGCGATCAGTAGACCCGGCGGGATCGATTCGCCGAAGAGACTGGCGCGGTCGAGCTCGGCAACAGGGACGAAAACGCGCAGTGTTCTCAGCTTTGATGAGGCAACACCAGATTTTTCCAGCCTGGTCGCGATTTTCTCGCGGAGAGCTTTTGGTAGGTCGATGCTTGGGTTATCGGTGATACGCGCGGCACGAAGGAACAGGGTCTGGATTTCGGCCAGTTCGAGTTCTGTCCAATTGAGATCGGAGAGCGCCTCGAACGCCCGTTCGACGTGAACCACTGGAAGAACGTTTTCAGGCCCGGCGTAGAGCGGAGTGCGATTGAGAAGAAGTCCGAGGCTAGTCAGATAAGGGGCGCAGTACCGGTTCGTCGTGGCGAGCTCTCGGGTGCTTTGGAGAAAAAGATCGATGAGCTCGGTCTTGATGATCGCGATGATTCTCTCGAATGATCCGGCGAGGCGGACGAGCTCGGCTGGCGGGTTTTTCTGAGTCCGCAACCTGGACAGTTCGGGCGCCAGAATCGTCTCCTGGCGTTCGCGACTCAGGCCACCGGCGACCCTTCTCCAGAGGATATATTGCTGAAGCTGGATGCGCTTACCGGGATACACGAGTCCATCCGTCTGAAGCTGCCAGAGTTCGTCGATCCGGGTTGCGTCCCTTTCCGCGCCGAAACCGGGGCGAAGAAGAAAACCGGCAACGATCAGCCACGCTTCCTCGTGTTCGACCGATCCCCGGCGGCAGGAGATGCACTCGTAAAGCGCCGGCCAGAGGGAGCGAAGTAGCACCCAGTTCCAATCGGCTTTCGGTATTCCGAGGGTTCGCTCGAGGCTTTTGACTAGATTGGCGGCCGTGAGCTTGTCGCGCGGGTCAAGCGGATGGGAAAACAGTGTGGTGATCCGGGTTCGCGCGGCGTCGAACCTGGCCGCGTCGACTCCGGGGTCGGGACCGCTGTCATTGCCGGTTTCCATTTGGTCTTCGCCGCCCGGTTCGTGCGGGCGAAGGTTGAACTCGAGTGGCCAGGTCTCGCGCAAGGACGGATCTAAACTAACGCAGGCGACCTGCAGCAGACCGAGCTCGTTCATCCGAGCGGTGAGAGTCACTGGCAGCTTGTCGGTTTCCAGACGCCGTCCAGTAAGCTTGGCGGTAGTCTGAAGCGGAGGAAGCCGGTGAAAATCACGGTCGTTCCAAGTGACAACCGAGCCGGCTTTATCCTTGCCGTGCCGCGTCGAATAATATGTCTGAAACCGAACGGGGCGATTCAGGCGAAGCTCAAGCCGAAGTTCAGAAATGCGGAACTCCTCTTCGGACGCCGCACTTCGCGGCAGAATGCAGACCAGGGCGCGACCGGAAACCTCCTCTTTCCTTCCCAACTGTTTGTGGACTTCCAGATAAATTGCGCGCGCTGCACCGGCCTCGATCCGGTGGGCGCGGCGACGTACGATGCTTCCAAAGCGAGCCGCGCCTCGCGCAACCGCGAGATTTGGTTCCGGATTATTGAGGATTCGCGGCTCGGCGCCGCCTTGCCAACCGGCAATCTGTTGCTGTAACCGCAGCCGCAAAGAGTCAGGATAGAGCGTTCCGCCATTGAATAGGACTGCATCTACCGCGGGCCGGCCGCGCAGGAAGTTCGCGAAATGGCGGGTGATCGCGCTATCTACGGCGTAAGGAAGCGCCCATTCTCTCAGTCCAATCTGCGCCCGCGCGGGCCGTTCGTCCGCTTCGCATTCGGGGAAAAATCCATCGAGTACGATCGACTCGACCTCGGCCCGCGTGACTTGGCCCGCGAGTGTGCCGCCGAGCAAACTCGATCCCCGCCCGGGTATAGATATCGGGAAGACATCGTCGGAGGTGTCGGAAAGGCAGCGTTCCTTCAAATCGCGGCAGCGCGCCACGAGGAAGTTCCATTGCGTCAGGGAAAGCGCTTCGTTCGCCAGGCGGGACTTGATGTGGTACGAGAGGGCGAGGTCGATATTGTCGCCGCCGAGAAGAAGGTGGTCGCTGACGGCAATTCGTTTGATGTGCGGAAGGCTCGTCTCGATCTGGCGGCTGATCTCGAACAGAGTGAAGTCGGACGTGCCTCCGCCAATGTCGATAACGACGACGTGCTGTTTCTCGCTTTCTGGAAACTGTTTCCACAGTTCGCCCGGTGTGCCGTGTTGTTCCAACCAGCAGTAGAATGCGGCTTGCGGTTCCTCCAAAAGGCGGACGTCAGGAAAGCCGGCCTCGCGTGCGGCGTCCAGCGTAAGCCGCTGTGCGACAGCATCGAAGGACGCGGGAACGGTGATAGTAATGTCCTGGTTGTCGAACCGGATTCCCTTCCCGGCGAACTTCGCGTCCCACACAGCGCGCAGGTACCCAAGGAGCAGGGCGGACGCCCGGATCGGCGAAATTCGTTTTTCGACGGGGATTTCATCGGATCTCCACGGCAAGAAGGACGCGCTGCGATCCGCCGCGTGATGGCAGAGCCATGATTTAGCGGAATGCACTACGCGACCGGGCGATTCTGCCGCCTGTTTTCTCGCGAAGCGGCCGGCAATCCATTCACCTCGTTCAGTGTCCTCTCCCAGCATTTGTGCCGCTTCCTGTTCCCGCGGCAGGTAAAGAAAGGAGGGCAGCGTCGGTACTTCGGAAAATCCAGTGAGAGTTTCCCACTGTGGAATGAGAAATACCTCCGTCTGCGGCATGGCGCCATCGAGCTCCTCGAACGCCATGACACAATTCGTGGTGCCAAGATCGATACCGATGCAGAATTTCGCGCTCAATTCTAAATCCGACCGGCCTTACTGCGTGCGGACCTGAAACTCGATCTTCCAGCGGCGGTCCGATCCGGTGTGCTTCATCCAAAGTTCGAGGTTTCCGAGCTCAGTGACGGTCGGATTGATGACAACCGGGATCGCCTGGCCCTCGGGGAATCCCTCGATCGGGGGCAAGGTCACCTCGATTCTGGCGGTTTCCTCCAGTTCACGTTCGGCATCCGGGATTAACTGACCAGGCACGTCTCCGCTCCGTACCTCAGAGGCGAAGAAAGGGAAGTCAGCGGGCTGGCCCGTGATCAGTCCGAACTCTTGTCCATCGATCACCAACTCGCTGCCTTCCTCCATCCCCTGCGGAACGACACAAAGTGCTTTGATTGGCGGCTTGAATCCGGGAATCGCCGGCATCGAGGATTCCATTCCTATGTAGTAGGATCGCGCTGTGCCAGCTTTGATACGAATCCCCTTTCCGGTAGCGCGATTGCGACCGTATAGCGCCGCTCCCTTGGCGACCGCAAGGTCAGGTTGGAATCCCCCGAGTTCCCGAACCGCGTTGGCATCGTTCCACGAAGCGAGCAAACCACGTACGCGCTTCCGGATAGGAGCCGCATGGAAAACGCCCCCATTGAAAAGAACGGCCGTCGGTTTGAGGTACTCGCCTTCGAGCGCCTCTGACCTGGATTTTACGAGCGAGCTCAGCGCATCACTGGCTTTCACATTTTTTAGGCTTCGTCTCAGGAACCGGGCGAGATGTTTGCTCACGACGGGGTCTGACGCGTATGGCAGACCGAACTCCTGAAGGCCGGTGCTCTTGGATTCCTGGGGCAGATCGGTGACCCTGGTGAGCGGGAAAAAGCCGTCCAGGATCACCTTTTCGAGCGTGGGGCGGTCGAGCTGGGTGGAGACGGTTTTGGCCAGCAAGCTCGATCCTCGCGAAGGCAGGGCGATCGGAGTTTGCTCGAGCGATAGGTCGGTGAACAGACTCACCTTCGCATTGCTGGCAGCGTGAATTAGCGCGAGGAATTGCCAGGGGTCGATCGACTTCCCAGTCGTTTCCAACTGCGCTCGGAGCGTATACGCGAGCGCCAGGTCCATATTGTCCCCCCCCAAAAGAATGTGCTCGCCAACGCTGATCCGTTCGATTTCGAGATTACCGTCTCTTTCAGTGATGGCCATCAGGCTGAAATCTGCCGTTCCACCGCCGACGTCACAGACCAGGACGATATCTCCGGGTCTGACCTGGTTCCGCCAGTCGCTCCCGGCTTGTGCAGTCCATGCGTAAAAGGCGGCCTGCGGCTCTTCGAGCAATACAACCTTGCCGAAACCAGCGGCCTCGGCGGCATCAGCAGTCAGGTTCCGTGCAACCTCGTCGAAGGATGCGGGAACCGTAAGGACGACCTGGCCTTCGGCCAGATTCCAGGCGCGACCTCGTGCGCGCTCCGCGTACAGGAATCCCTCCTTCATGTGCTCGAGATAACGCCGGGAACACTCGAAAGCGGAAAGCTTCGGCTCCTTGATCTCAGATTTCCATGGCAGGACCGGCCTCTTCGGATCGGTATGGAAGTTCGACAACCACGACTTCGCAGAAGTGATCAGGCGATCAGGGATCAAAGCGCCGTGATCGCGCGCGAAGTGGCCCACAACCGTGCCGCCAAAGTCTGCGTGCCATGGCAGTCTCAAGGTTTCCTTTGGAAACTCCTCCGGGTGCGGGATGTAAAGTGCCGACGGAAGCGTCGGCTTTTCCCCGATCCGGTTGGCACCGACGAGTTGGGTAATCGCGACAATCTCGGCACGGTCGGTCTCGAAATCCTCCACCGCAACCGCGCTGTTGCTTGTGCCCAAGTCAATCCCGAGGCTGAAGCGTGCACTCATTTTCGATTAAACAATTAATTTTACTTCCCGGCTTCCTCAACACGAGTCGCTTCTGATTGCGGCACAATATTACGAACGCCGAGGGCTGAGTTCGACCTCCGCCGGGGCAATCGTCGGCAGCCGTTTTTCATCGGGCTTGACGATTCGCGGGAGTGTCATGGATTCAGTCTTCCAGCCCTTGTGGATGAGCTTCCCGGTGAAAGGTGGGTCCCCGCTGAGTTTTCCGACGAGCCGGTACTCGTCCGCGGCATATCCGGCCGGGACGGTAACCTGGGAACCTTCCTCGGCTTCAGAGACAGCAGTGATTTTGAAATGTTCCTGCAAGACTTGCCTACACCCCTGATGAATCACCCGCGCGGCCGCTGCGACCTGCGTATCGTCGTAGGAGGTGAGATCCTCCATCAGAAAATCCACAAGCCGGCCTTTCTCTTGAAGGAGGGCAAGGAAAGCCACTATCTCTACTTCGGCCTGCTTCGCAGCTGGTGCGGGACGTGGAATCACGCCCGGAGCTGGAGCGGGTGCTGTACGCCTTTTCGTGCCTCCGAGGATGGAAAGTGCCACAACGAAAAGCGCCAGCGCAAAAGCTATCGCTGCAATTGGAACTTTGTAGGCGTTTGTCGCCGGAACAAGAAGCAGGCCGTTCAGCACGGCTAGAGAAATTCCGACGATTGATAGGTAAGGTTTCATCGTAGGAGTAGTTGTTATCGGACTGGTTGCGATCAAGAATCCCCCGGTTGCCGATCGAACAGAGTCAAAGCCCGCCGGTCCATGAGTGAATCTGCCGGAAAGCGTCCCGACTCCCGCACCAATCGCACAATTGCGGATGAATCAAGTGGGCAAGCAGTTCCACGCCATCAACGACGCGCGGGCCAGGCCGGGCGAAGTAAGCGTTCGCGTTCACGGCGTAAACGCGGTCATTCAGGACGGCGGGCAAATCGTTCCAACCAGGTTGCCGCAACAGCTGCTTCGCCTGCTCAGCCGCCGCTTCCACACCGAAGCCGCAGGGCGACACGATTAAAATCTGCGGCGAAAATGCGGCAATGTCGGTCCGCGAAATGCGGACGGAATCCGCGCCTTTGCGTCCTAGCGCGTCCTCGCCGCCGGCAAGTTCAACCATTTCCGGCACCCAATGGCCGCAGCAGTAATAAGGATCAATCCATTCAAGGCAAGAAACGCGCGGACGGCGGTGCGCTTTTTTCGTCAGTTCAATCACACTTTGCAAGCGCCCATGGGCGACGCTGTTAAGTTCCTCGGCCTGGGCCAAACGGCCGGTGGCTGCGCCGAGTTCGCGGACGTTGCTGAAGATCTCCCCGATGCTGTTCGGTGTGAACCAGAGGATTTCCGGCTTCGCCGGCATCGTCTCAAGTGCGTGGGTGATTTCGTGGCCGGAAGGCGCACAGACTTGGCAAAGTTCCTGCGTGAGGATGTGGGTGGGCGCGAGTTGTTCAAGCAGCCGCTCGTCTACTTGGTAAAGACCTTGTCCGCTGCCGATGCTCTCGGCGACGGCAACATCAATTTCGTGTAGCGACAATTTCTCTAATGGCAGCACCGGTTTGACAACAACGGGTTTGGTCTTCGCCGCCGCTGGAAAATCGCACTCGTGCGAGACGCCGATGAGCCGGTCGCCAAGACCGAGGGCAAACACCATTTCGGTCGCGGCTGGCAGAAACGAAATGAGACGCAGTTCAGTCATTCATCAGGGCGCCGGCTTTCGACATCGTACAGAACTATTCCCGGAACGAAGCACCACAAAAAATCCCTTTCACTATGATTCAGCTATTCGATACCGTCTATCCGCAACGTTCCCAAACATCCCCGCGGCCAATCGAGGCAGCAACGGTACGATGAAGATCACAGATATCCGGGCGACGACTGTCACGGTTCCTCTTGAGGCCCCGTTGCGGCACAGCAATGGCGCGCATTGGGGCCGCTTCGTTCGAACAATAGTTGAGGTCGAGACGGACGAGGGTATCACCGGACTGGGCGAGATGGGCGGCGGCGGAGAAAGCGCCGCTCTTGCGTTTGCGGGTTTAAAAACATACCTGGTCGGTCACAACCCGTTTGATCTCAACCGGATGCGTTACGCCATCTGCAATCCCACGGCTTCGCTCTACAACAACCGCACGCAGTTGCATGCAGCACTGGAATTCGCCTGCCTGGACATCATTGGGAAAAAATTGAACGTACCGCTCTACCAGCTACTCGGCGGTCGGGTGCGCGACGAGGTTGGTTTCGCGAGCTATCTGTTCTTTCGCTACGCCAATCCGGAGTCTGGCGAGGGTGAAGTTCGCACGGTCGATCAACTTGTCGACCATGCGAAGCGGCTAAAGGCGGAGCACGGCTTCACGGCGCACAAGCTGAAGGCCGGCGTTTTTGATCCCGATTACGAGCTCGAATGCTACCGGGCGCTCGCCGCCGCTTTCCCGAATGACACACTGCGCTATGACCCGAACGCTACCCTCTCAGTCGAGCAGGCCCTGCGCTTCGGGCAGGCGATATCGGGTTTGCGGAACGACTATTTCGAGGATCCTACCTGGGGATTTGCGGGGATGCGTCGTCTGCGCGAGAAGCTCTCTACTCCGCTCGCCACGAATACTATTGTAATCGACTTCGAGCAGCTCGCAGCCAATGTGCGCGATCCCGCCGTAGACGTGATCCTGCTGGACACAACCTTTTGGGGCGGCATCCGGGCCTGCATTCGAGCGGCGCAAACTTGCGACACGTTCGGGCTCGGTATCGCAGTGCATTCCTCCGGAGAACTGGGCATTCAGCTCGCCAGCATGCTTCACCTGGGCGCCGTCTTGCCCAATCTCGTTTTCACCGCTGACGCGCATTACCATCACCTTATTGACGACATCATCGCAGGCGGCAAGATACGCTACAAGAACGGTCGCATCGCGGTACCGGATGGCCCTGGGCTCGGCGTTACTCTGGATCGCGAGAAGTTACAAGCCTATGCCGAGTTGTACCGCTCGCTTGGCGGCTACCCTTACGATCGCGACCCAGGTCGACCCGACTGGTACCCGCTGGTACCGAACACAGATTTCGCCGACCCAGAGAACTGTACGACGCCCGATCTTCGCACACAGTAAGCATAGCGGGCGATCGCCGAAGGCGTCCTGGGCGTTCTGATTTGTTGGCCACGCGCCGCTCCTGCGGCCCCACCAGACCTTCCTTATAACGCCACCGAATCGGCAACAGCCTTGCGGACACCTCTGCGCAGTAACGCGGTGTAAGCCTCCGTAAGCGCGTCCATGAAGACTTCGCTACCCGGCAGATCTTTGCCGAACACCGCCTCGACGCTTGCAAGCGCTCGCACTTGAGCCGCGGGATCCGAGCCGGCGGAATCGATCCGCTCGCGAAGGGGAATCGCCAGGGGATCGCGGACATCGATTGCTCGTCCGGCCTCGTCTGTGCCGGCCACATGGCGCATCCATCCGGCCACTGCGAGCGCGAGGAATGTGAAACGGCGCTTCTGCTTAAGATTGTCGCGGATGGTGGAAAGGAGCCGCGGCGGCAGCTTCTGGGACCCGTCCATCGCAATCTGCGAAAGGCGGTGCCGGATAGCCTGATTGCTGTAGCGTTCGAAGAGTTGATCCGCGTACCGGTCAAGATCCGATCCGGGCGGTGTTGGCAGGACCGGGATTAAATCGTCGCGCCAGAACCGTTTTACGAACTGGGCGAACAGATCGTCCGAAACCGCGTCAAAGATGGTTTCGTGACCCGCGAGGTAACCCAGGTAGGCCAGCGCCGAATGCGAGCCGTTCAGCATCCTTAGTTTCGCGTGTTCGAAGGGAGCGACATCCGACGCGAACTGCACACCCGAGCGCTCCCAAGGTGGCCGGACGCCGTCAACAAATCGATCCTCCAGGACCCATTGTCGGAACGGCTCATGCATGACCGGCGCCGCATCATGCAGACCGGTCAACTGCTCGATCAGCCCCAGGTCGCCCGTGGTTTCGGCAGGCACGATCCGGTCCACCATGCTGCTCGGGAACGGAACAGAGCGGTCAATCCAGGTCGCCAGTTTGTCATCGCGGAGCGAGGCGAAATCATGGACTAGTCCCGCCAAAAGCGCGCCATTCCGCGGAAGGTTATCGCAGGTCACAACCGTGAAGGGCGGCAGCCCAGCCGCGTTCCGTCGACCCAAGGCCGCCGTGATCAGCCCCATCGCCGATTGCGGTGCGTCCGGGTGCTTCAGGTCGTGACGGATTTCAGGATGCTCGGTGTCAAGGCAACCCGAGACCGGATCGTGGCAATAGCCTTTCTCGGTGATGGTCAGAGTCACGATGGCTGTCTCGGGATCAGAAAGCCGGTCGACCAGCGCGGCCGGATTTTCGGGTCCAACGAGGACATCCAGAAGGCAGCCGACAATGCGGGCCTTCGGGCCGTTCGGGCCGTTTTCCACGGTCGTGTACAAATAGTCCTGCGGCGCAAGGCGATTGCGCTGATCGGGCCGTTTCAGGCTGGCGCCGACAATGCCCCAGTTGCCGCCCTGCTCCGACAGCAGGTCCTCGGTAAACAAGGCCCCATGCGCCCGAAAAAATGCTCCGAGTCCAAGGTGGACCATACGAGGTCTGAGTTGCCCACGGTCATAGAAACACCTGGCCGTTCCGATCCGGGCGAAACCAAGATTGGCGAGAGAAAGCGGAGGAACGTTAGTCTTCAAGAAGGTCATCAGGAAAAGTCGAGCTGGACCTTGAGGGTGCGCTGCGGGTCTTGCTCGATGAGATCGAAAGCCTGTTGCGCATCGGCAGCGGCGAAGACCTGAGCGATCATGCTTTCCGGTTTCAGACGTCCCTCTGTAAGCCAACTCACCGCCTGCGGAAGGAGACGGCGGTTGAGCCGCGACCCTATGATAGTCAGCTCATTGCGATCAACCTCTTGCTGACTGAGAGCAGACGGCGCGGGCGAAAAGCCAAGAATACCGATCCGGCCCGCCGGGCTCGCCACGCGGCACGCCTCATCCAACACGGCCGGCACGCCTGCCGCATCGACGACCAAAGTTGGGCCGAGGCCGTCTGTTTCACCTTTCACGGCCTCGGGAACAGACTGCCGTTGCGAGTCGATAACAGCATCGGCGCCAAAAGATTTGGCTCGTTCAAGACGCGCTTCGTCGATGTCGGCAACGATGCTGCGAACTCGTGCCCGATGACCCGGGGATATTACTGCGAAGGGATTGGAGCCGTGCAGAATATGAACGTCCGATCCACAAATTCCAGCACGGCGAACCTTGACCACAACTTCATCTGCCTCTGGCTCAGGGACGTTAGCTGATCGCACTTCCAGAGCCTTAGGCTGGCGAACTACTATTGAAACCATTTGTCAAATCCTTCTTGCGTACTAGTCGCGGCTCGTTCGCGAATAGCGTCATTCACTTCGAGCGATGCAATCATTCTCGCATGGGGGACTCTTTGCCGCTGCGCGAAGCCTGTGCTCTCGCAGTGCTCATCGCCCCACCGCACCATTTCCATGTCGCTTTCCATACCCTTAAGGGCTGCGGTCAGGCCGGATCACGGCCAAGCGCCGGAGAAGCGTCGTCACGCCGGGTCGTCCAACTTAACCAGATCGTTGACCATCCGCCCGCACAGAGCGCTAAGCCGACCCAGAGCCCAAGCGAGGCATTGCCGCTGGCCGGCCAGTGCAGGAGGATGAGCAAAGCGCAGGCGAGCATCACCAAGCCGGCGACCAGTGGCCCGAGACCACGATGAAACGGACGGCTCGTGATGCCGAGCCCCAGGAAACCGAGTCCCTCAACCGTGAGGAGGATCCCGAGCAGGGTTCCGGTGGCCACGGTGGTGAGGGGCCGGTACAACAGCATCAGGCCGCCGCCGATCAGTAGTCCAAGAGAGGTGAGAAGGATGGGCAGCATGTTCCGCCAGTCGCGTGCGTTGAACCCGTACGCGGCATGAGCAATCCCAGAAAGCAGAAAGATCGCGCCGATGAAAACGGAAAAAACCTTGGCGGCAACGATGGGGCCAATGATGGCAGCCACGCCGAGGCCAAGCGCAACCAGCCCCATCCAGATAGAAGCGGGCTCGGTGGCCGAAACCGGCTTCGAATAGTGCGCCGCTATCGGGCAATCGCGCGGAGCCTCGGCCGGCGTGACGTTACGCGCCCTTTCGATGCGCTCGGCCGCGCGACGCAGCCGATCGGTCCAATCTTGGCACTGGTTGCTAAGGACACAGTAATAGTGGCCGTCCTCCAGGTTTGCCAAGGCTTCCCTCATGACTTCCGGATCGTAAGTTCGTCCGACCAGCCAATAACCTTTCGATTTCAGGTCTTCCAAGCTCTTGATCGGTTTGCCAACATCGGCCTCTGAAAATCTGCGGCCTTTTTCGCTGTAGCCGATATCGTCCAAAACACGATCGTTCCGGATGAAGAAGAGATGCTCGTGGCGCAGCTCGAGGTTCAGCAGGTCACCGACGCGGTTATTCACAAGCGGCGCAAGCCACGACATCCCATCCAGGTCGCGCTTCCCAAAGCGGCAATAGGCCGGCGGTTCTGGTTGCGGGGACGCTGGAGCGGGCTCGGGTAGGTCCGGGAGCATTGGGCGGCAAACCAGCCATGAGTGCGAGTGCGACCGGAAAGAGCGCCGCCAGCCCGTTGAAGCTTGTCGCGTCAGCTCATTGCCAGCCGCGGCTCAACAATGCCGACCGTCATCTCGCAATTTGGCAAGCTACAGAAGATCGGCGAGGAACGCCACTCCTGTTCATGCTGTAAACCGTGCAGGCTGTTAAAACGTGACCCATCTGGCGTCAGCTACGCCCAAGGTATGCGAATAGCGTCTCCCGCAAACCAATCACTCCCAGTGCGTCGAGCAGGGCGAGGTCGATTGGGATCCGCAGCTTGCTGCCCTGGGGGAGCGCGATTGGATAGGTCTGCGGATCGAAGGTCCCCGTCCAGCACCCGAAGCGAGCCGGAGAAGCGCTCGTTGAACCTTGAATAATCGGCAGCGAACCTGAAAACTTTTATCGTCCTGGGATTTTTGCTGATCCAAACTCACTCTGATCCGAAGGCCAGCAATCGAGTCTTGATATCAGGCCTCGATCTTGGGTAGTCGCACAAAACGTCCCGTCGGGTAGATTGTCCCTCGATTATGGAAGAAGAAGCGATCATCACAGGGGTACAGCACGGACCCAAGACATCCATCGGTGAAAGCCTGGAGCTCGAGTTCCTGAACGTAAGCTTTGGAGTGTTGCGACGCTTTAGGTACCAGGACAAAGTGTGCAGGGCCACCCTCAAACAACCCACGTGGCTTTCGGATCTTCAAACGTCAGCGCCCCTCAAGGGCTACGTAATGGAACACGGTGAATTCTCGGCAAGCCTTCCAAAAGATGGTCGCATCTCCGAAGGCCTGAGAGTCACTGTTGAAGTGACCGACTCCTAGCCAGCCATTTGTTGCCATTGTTTGCCGACATTCCGGAGAGGTTGTAGTGACCGTCAAGTCCTATGCAAATATGCAAACGACGCTATTGCGCATAAGGCCGTCCGCTGAGGGTGTGCAACGTGGTTGCCGTCGTTCCATCAAACCATCTAGCGATGCCTGCCAAAACTGATAACACCAGCAACGGCGCGGATGCTCAACCTGATCATTATCCTTTGGCTGAGGTCTCCCTACCCCGGTGGACAGCTTGTGTTTGGGGCGGGAGGTAAGATACAATGAGGTGTGGCATCAGCGTTTTCTGCGTTGCCAGCTGCGTTGAGACGCGGCTGATAGGATGTATGAAATGAACGCGTGAACATGGCGACACTACATTTGATGATTGGATTACCTTGCAGCGGAAAAACAACCTATGCCCGTCAGCTTGCAGGGGACACAAATGCGCTCCTGCTGACCCTTGATGTTTGGCACTTGAAGCTGTTTGGTGATGATGCCGGGCAGGAACATCACGATGAAAGACATGAGCGCATAGAAAAGATCATGTGGGACGTTGCAAAACATGTCTTGAAAATGGGCGGCGATGTAATCCTTGATTATGGCTGTTGGGCGCGTGTTGAGCGTGATGATTACAGGAACAGGGCGAAAGAGCTGGGCGCAGATTTCAAGCCGCATTATATGGATGTTCCGTATTCCGAATTATATCGCCGTTTGGAAGAACGAAATCGAAACCTCCCTGAAGGCGCGTTTGAAATTCCCAAAGCGGAAATGGATAGGTACATCACTATTTTCCAACCGCCGACCGGAGACGAGCTTGTATAAGGAGCTTCACCTAATATGCGAACGTAGCCGTTACTAGTAGCGCTTTGCGCTATGCTGTTAAGGCGTGAAGACGCTGTCGCTGGACTCCAGGGAACGAATCCTAGCTTCCTACAATAATCTGGAGTAAACCCGCCAAGAGATTGCGGTAAGCGTATTGGGCGGCCGCTGGCCGGCAAATTCGACAGTAACCGTCACGCCAAGCGCCTCTTTTCAAGACATTGTAAGCGTGCTGATACCGAATTCCAAGTGGCACAAACGCGAATACCAAGCCTTGCGTTAGCGGAAAGTGTCGATTCGGAGTTCCTGATAAAGGACGCCGTGGGCACCATTTTGAATCTCCGCCTTAAAGGTTGGCTTTCCTCGGAAATATCCGATCACATGTAGCTCCAAAGAGGTCATTGGTGTCTCCGAAGGTATCCGGTCCGCGTCTCCACTCGACATTAGAGGCGAACATTAGCAAGCGGTTTACTTCCGGTTCGGAAAACTTCGACCCTGGGTTATGGCCGTCGTCTTCTTGGGTCTTCATCCAACCGATGAAACCGACGATTCCGTCCGCGTCGAAGCCAACCCGGACACCGTAAGCCGGAGTATGAAAGGAGTAGAAAACACGTCCTTGAAAAGATCCCGTCCGTTCTCCGCGTTGCCCAAAATATTGTTGTACCCGAAATAGTCGCCAGCCTGTCTGGGCGCTCGCGTTAGCAATCGCTAACGTCGAGAGAACAATAACAGTTAGTAGGAATTTCATGTTTGTCGTCTAGCGGCCTGCTACGGGATTTCTCAGAGTCGCCGGTGGCCTTTATCGACTGCCGGGTTTCATTGGAAACCGCGTCTGGCCCATCCTCTCTGAAAGACCGGTCTGGCATGTGAAACTGCTTGGCGATCGCTTTTTACCTCCTCCTCGTGACACATGCTCCTGCCGGGCGCCTCGAAAATCGCCTCACAGAACGCCTCGAGTCCTCTCCGGTCGTCTTTTAGCAGTATTGCATTCATTACGGCTTAACGCTTGGATAATGGGCGCAAGCAGAAGAGGGCAAGGGAAAGGGTCACGTCTTGAAACTTGAATAATCGACGGCGAACCTGAAGAGCTTCATCGCCCTGGGATCTTGGCCGATCAAGCGCTCGGCTTGACCGACGGCATGGGCAACTGCAGACTCCGAGATACCTAGCTCCTCACCCAGCTGGGACAAGGTCCAACGACCCAACTTGCGCGAGAACTATCACCCCCCGGCCGGAGTGGTGGCCGACGGGTATCGAACCACGCGGCCTGTGCAGCGGCAGAATTTGAGCGCTTGCTTCAAGTCAGCGATTGTGAGCGACTTACCTTTCAGGCGGCTGTGCAGGGTCTCAAGGTCGGTCGATAAGCGCGAATGGGAGGTGCTTTGATGATTCGCCGCAGGCCTGCCTGTCTTGATCGGCGGAGACAGGCTGCCGCCGGGCACATCTCGTCCCGTCTCGAAAACCTGCGCTAATCGTTTCTTTGCCAGTTGGAGGTCCAGAAAACATGTGGGATATGGGTAGTTCATCGCACGACGTTATTCTGAAGGGTGACTGATGTTGGATTCCTCCTTACGTAGACGGTTTCTCACCTTTCGCTGTCGAGGTGGGCCATCTGTGCCGGCTGATAGCGACTCCTCAAGATCGCATCGGCGGGAAGAATCGCCTCGATCTCTTCGACCGCAGTCCTCGCGATGGATAAGGAACCCTATGCTGGGTGCCGGCCTTCCTGCGTGGCGTATTCATTTTGATGTTGCAGAAGAATCCGGAAAGCGAGCCCGTGCGTGATCAGCAGTAGCGGCACAACGACAGTCGGAATGAAGTACGTGGCTCCCAACTGCCCAGCCAAGAGCCCGGCGTGATTGGCCACATAGAACGCATTCAGGACATCGAGAGTGCCCCAGATGTTGAAGACCCACACGAGCACAATTCCCAACCTGCTCCGTAGTGCGGTCAAGGCCAGCAAAGCCAAAATCGCTGCGACAATGTCTCCGTAGGCTGCGTCGCGCGCGAACGCGATCGGCAGGTCGGGCGACACGACGCCTGGGACCAGGAATGCCAACCCGATGAAGCGGAAGCTGTGCAGGATGAGCAGAGGCCGCAACGCTTCGGCCCGTTGCCGGAGGCGGAGTTCCGGCCAGATGTATCGGGCAGTGACGATCCCCCACGCGATGAAACTGAATGCGATGCTCACGAAAAAGCAGAGTTGCGGCAGCATGAATGTCTCCTTTTGGTTAGGTTCTTGGGTTGGTCGTTCATGTGGTTCTTTTTGAATGACGGCCTGTTCCATCATTCACCCGCTTAAAGAGTACTATCGTACTCTATTGGGTCAAAAAAATGCATCACCCTTCAGTGAAGCTTTTTACAAAGAACTTCCTCGCCTCCGTCAGCATCTGCTCACGCCTTTGGGGAGACGAGGTCACCCGGACCATAGTCAGCACCCCAGCCATACTGGGGAACAAGAGCTGACACTTCGCCAGTTTTTCTTCCCGCGTCTGACCAGGAACAAATGGCAACAGCCGCTCACGATACGCTTCTAGCGACGCCTCAATCTGTTTTCGCACGGACAACGGCTTTCGTGCGAGCTCTGGCCCGAGGGCGGAGATCACACAACCCGTTCCTGGCGAATTCGCGTGGCGCGCGCTCAGATAGTGTTCGATGATGGCCCGCAGAGCATGACCTTCGGGCGCTGACGTTGCAACCTTTAGCATGCCTCTTCCCATCTCATCGAATGACCGCGCTACCGCTTCGACGAACAGGTCGTCCTTGCTTTCAAAATGCCGGTAGAAGCCCCCTTTTGTGAGGCCGACCTTCTTCATAACCGTGCCAATGCCACTACTATCTCCGCCGTGCTCGCGGAAAGAGCGAGCGGCCACGGAAAGAATGTTCTCGTGGTTCTGCGCTTTATGTTCCGACGAGTATCGCATCACCTTAGAGTACGTGCGTACTCTAACAATGTCAAGCGCCAAAAAAGAAAGCCAGGTAAGCTGCAGCGGAGACGGTTGGCGTCAGTTTGCGGAACCGGGCGATCACTGTTCAATACGGCAATGCCACAACGAGCGAGAACCGCTGCCGGAAGCTCCGGGCGTATCACGCGCAACCGGAAGTTGGGCGGGGGTGGTGATTGACTTGGATAGATCGTGTGTGACGGCCATGTGCAAGTCAGCAGCGCAGATTAGCTAAATCACCAGTGCGCTTATGCAAAGACCACACTGGCTGCGCGGCATCGTCAAATCAGAGGCCATACAAGAACGATGAAACAAGGCGAGGCCGACAGCTTTTCTTTCATTGAGCCGATGCAAGCACTCCCAGTCCGGGAGCTGCTGTCCGGGGATTGGGTCTACGAGATGAAATTCGACGGGCACGGGGCGCCTGCCTTCAAGGCCGGTAAAGAAACGCGCTTGGTTTCCCCAAAGGTAATTGGAGTCTCTCTTTCTAAGAGAGATCAACGGCTTCGCTGCCGAGGGCGGTCTGCAAAAATGACCGGTCACCGGTCTCTAAAAACTGGTTCGCCTTGTCGGGCCGGAGGGCGTACATGACCTTGGCGTTCACGTCGTAGATCATAGCCAGCTGGACCGGGAAACCCGTGATCCTCATGGCTGCGTCAACAGTGAAAACCGCATAAGGCCGTCCGCTGAGGGTGCGCAACGTGGTTGCCGTTGTGTTAACCGCCCGGAGCCCGTGATTATCATGCTGACTCCAATACTGGATTAACTGTGCCTTGGTCGCGCTGGCCGACCTAATAACCTCCTCAGCTTGGGCGCTGGCGGCCAGTGTCGTGACGGCCAGTGCCGCGATCAGTATCAGATTTTTTGCCATTATCAAAATTCCTCTGCCTCCGAGGCAGGAATAAAGCAGATGACATGCCACTCCGCCAGCATGCAGGAACGCCCGAGTCACAATAAGCAATGAGCACGGTAGAATTGGAGAGACATCCCGCGATGAATGAGCTTGCGCGGTTGCTTGAGGAGGCTGAAACCCGGCCGCTGCAGGGCTGGGACATTTCCTATGATGGGCGCATCTCGTCCAAGTCCCCGGGAACTTTGCCGTGATGGTCGTGCATCGAGCACGACATTCCGCGGATCTGCTCGACATGGGAACTGATTATCTTGGACCGCGGTGCTGAGCACTGTATCGATAACAGATTCGATCAAGTGGCCTTTCGCATTCGGAAATCGTCGAGAACGGCAAGATCAAGGCGAAATGGTTTTTCGTTTCCGGATCGGGGACAGGTGATCTTTCCTCGTCCCCAGCCGCTTGGCGGCTGAGGACGTGTTCAGTGCCACGGCGGCGCCAATGAGCGCCTTCAACGCCTTTTCATCAATCTTGTCACCCTCATGGAAATCGATGGCACGCCTGGTGTTGCCTTCGAGGCTGGAGTTGAAGAGGCCTGAAGCGTCCTCCAGCGAGGCGCCCTTGGCGAAGGTCATCTTCACGAAGTTCTTGTACGTCTCACCGGTGCAGATCATTCCGGCGTGCGACCACACCGGAACCCCTCTCCACTTCCATTCCTCGACCACTTCGGGGTCGGCCTGCTTAATGAGAATTCGGACCCGAGCGAGGGTCTCGCCCCGCCAATCACCCAGTTCCTTGATTCTCGCATCTATCAGCTGAGAGGGAGCGTCTCCTGCTTTTCCTTCCTTCGAGCCGCTCTTCCTCTTCTTCTCGGTTGTTGTCGCTTTCTTCATGGTTGTCGTCGCTCGCCCGTCACTTGAGTATCTCTAGTCAGCCCTTGGTACCATCGCATCACGTTTCCATCGGTGTCTTCGAATCTTGAGCTTGTCCCTGATACGCCTAAATGGTTTGCTCTCGGCAACCCCGCTGGCGTTTCCGGCAATGTTCTACAAATCGTCTCGAAGCACAATCCCACCCCGATTGATTGCTGACGAGATCGATACTCACCCACCGTTTGGCTCCCAAGGCCGCTAACGGAATGATTTTGATGCGACGGTTAGAGCTATTTGCCAACGTTCGTGGCGCTACCGAGATTCCGAGACCTTGTTCCACCAGGCCGAGAACTGCTTCGATTGATCCCGCTTCGCTCGTACGCGGTACAGGAAAATTGCTCACTTCGAGATAGGATAGAAATCGTTCCGAGTATGAGCATGCCCGGCGCTGAAGGATTAAAGGCAAATCGCAGCTCGGGAGCAGATCATTTACATGAAACTTGCTGAGATGATTTTGGGGGACCAACAGCACAAGCTCTTCCTTGATGACAAGTTCTGTTCGAAGGTTCTCTCCGGTAGCCGGGTAAGAGACAAACGCGAGATCAAGTTCATTGTCCTGTAGCATCCGCAGGAGCGAGCGCGAGCTTCCGGAATTAATCGTGAACTCAGCCTGCGGATCAACCTTCTGGTAACTGGCGACGAGTTTGGCGATGTGAGTCGCGGCAAATGTTTCCAGAGTTCCTATGCGCAGGCGTAGGGGTTGGCGGACTTTTGATTTGGCAAAGGTATGCCCCAATTCGCCGAGCAATGAAGCTAGACGTTGCGCGGCCGGAAGTAACGCCCGCGGCGGTCAGATGGATTCCCCGACTGGTGCGGGTCAATAATCTTTGGTCCAGCGCCGCTTCTAGTTTTTGCATGCGCGCTCAACTGTCGAACTACGACCCGTACCACACGAGTAAAGACATGAGAGATAGTGAGCGAGTCCGGATTCGCACGGTCAAAACGTTATCCGACGACTGGTATGTGCTCAAAAAAACCACGTTCGATTACCAGATGACGAACGGATCCTGGAAAACCGTAACTCGAGAGACTTACGATCGCGGCAATGGAGCAACGATTCTTCTGTTTGATCGTGAGCGCGGCACTGTTTTGCTGACGCGACAATTCCGTTTTCCCGCTTACGTCAACGGTCTGGATGATGGGCTGCTCGTCGAGACCTGCGCAGGATTGTTGGATAATCAATCGCCCGAAGCAGCTATCCGGCGTGAGGCGGAAGAGGAGCTCGGAGTGAGAGTAGGAAACGTCCACAAAGTTCTGATGAGGGGGAAGACATAGAGGTCGGCTTACGCTAAGGCAGGCTCTTGAATGGATTGATGAGGGGCGTATTCAAGATGGGAAGACAATAATCCTACTTCTTCTGGCGCAAAGAAAGGGCTGGCTCGAGAATCCCTGGTCGACTGCGACGTAGCGGCCAGTCGAGCTCCTGAAGCTGGCTTTGCGAGGCCGATGGAAAAGGATCGAGTGAATCGGCCTGGAAAAGGAGCGTCCAGATTGGCTTCGGGCTCTAACACCGCGGCACATCACGGTATCCGTCTTACCAAGTTGCGGGGCGGTCGAGCGGAAAGCGATCGTTGCTATATGTGTCGCTTACTCTCTACAAACTTGCTAAGAACTCGATGAGCAGCTCGTTCACCTCAATTGGGCGCTCCTGCTGGATCCAATGTCCGGCGCCCGGCACCAGGACCTTCTTTCTCAGCGCCGGCATCGTTTCCTCCAAGCTGTCGAAGGCATGCCGATACATCGTGATCACCGGGTCGAGCTCGCCTGCTATGAAGAGCGAGGGCTGGCGAATGCTGGCTCCGCTGGAAAATGCCGTCAGTTCCCAGTTCCTGTCTGTGTTCCTATACCAGTTGAGTCCGCCTCGGAAGCCGGTCCGCTTGAACTCTTCTGTATAGAAGTCCAGATCCGCTTCGGTCAGCCACGCAGGGAGCGTTTCCGGCACTGTGCCGGTGTCCAGAAACGTCTCCGACCTGTCAAACAGAAAACGCCAGCGCTTGTCCGGCGGTGCGTCGCCCGATCCGGAGTATAGCGACATGAGCATCGTCTTGCGCACGTCGGCTTCCAGCTCAGGCTCGGCCTTGCCTGGTTCCTGGAAATAGAGTTGGTAAAACTGTTTCTCGCCTGCCATTTGTTTCATCGCCTCAGTCGGGCGAACGTCCGCCCACGATCGCCGACGATAGGGCACGCTCAGGAGAACAACCGCACGAAAAACGTCGGGCCGCAGCAGTGCACAACGCGAGGCGATCGCCGCTCCCCAGTCGTGTCCTACGATGACTGCCGCTGTCTCGCCAAGAACATCGACGAGGCCCACAATATCTCCGCTCAACTGGAGAACGTTGTAGCCCTCGACACCCTCTGGTCGATCTGTCTGGCCGTAGCCGCGCTGGTCCGGCGCGACCGCGTGGTATCCCGCCTCGGCCAACGCCTTCAATTGGTGCCGCCAGGAGTACCACAATTCCGGAAAGCCGTGGCAAAGGACAACTAGCGGCCCCTCGCCATCCTCGGCGAGGTGCATTTTGATCCCGTTCGATTCAACAATGCGGTGATTCATTTCGTACCAGCCCTTTCAATTCTGAACACGTGTTCAAGCGATTTGACGAATAAACGCCGGGACTTGAGCGCAGTGTGGGCCCTGCCGATCTTCCCTACCAGGATGAACATTGCTCTCATCGTAGTTATTTCGCTGGCGTTTCCGGCTCTCTGGATCTCTGCGTTTGCGGATCAGCAATCCTATCAACACGCGCTTAAGCTCAAAGAACTCGTCGGCGAAATTCTTCAATCTATTGCTGAATGGGAAGACCGTAATTTAGCAGTCATAAAAATACAGGCATTCAAGACCTATCCTCTCTACTTGGAAAACAAATTGGGACTAATTCGCGGGTACTGGCTGATTCGCTTTATGGCCAAGCTTCCGCAAAAAAGGAATGTTCGTGCTGCCTGTAGGAAGCTACCGGAATTTTACGACTGCATCTGGTTCGGGTCGCAATCCCGCGAGCGTGCCGAGCTGCTTGCTGGCGAAATCAAAAAGCTCCTGAAATGAGCGCAGTCTCGCTCCGCTCGAAAGATCTTCCGGCGCGTCAATACCGAATCCGCTCCAACTTCGTAAGTGAGCTTGGCGTCCGTAGCTAATCGGCTAAGGTAGTTACCATGAAGGTTCCGTTTACGTTGGGAACAGTTGGTCATTTCGGATTGGCTGTTGCTAATCCAAAACGCAGCGCGAAATGGTTTGAACGTGCGCTGGGCTTATCCGTTGAATTCGAATACGAAGATGGTGTTGCAGTGGGCAACGAAAACGTGACGATCGCGTTGTTCAAAGGAAAGCCGTCGCCGCAGACAATCGGCCACATGTCGTTTCACTTGCCCAATATGGTCAAGTTAGACAAGGCTCTCGAACATTTGAAGGAAGAGGGGGTTGAGGTGGAAGATCCCGGTGACGAAATCGGACCGGAAGCTCCGGGCTCGCCCAACATGGGCCTGTGGTTTCACGATCCCGACGGGTATCGATGGGAACTCTCAGTGCTAGGCGGGCGGAAAAAACAAAGGCAACGGCATCTGTTCCGTGGATCTGCTTAAGCGTAGGAACCCGATGCAGTGATGCCCAGTTCCGCGCGCCGCCTCTTGCGCTCCAACGTGACGCGGGTTTCGTAGCCGCTTTCCCGGAAAGCCATGAGGGGGTCCAATGGAAGGTTGTGTTGCTTGCGCCATTCGAGAATGGCCGGGCGGACATCCGCGAAGAATGCTTGCCGGAGGCATTCTTCGGCATCGACTTGTTCGTTGCGTTCCTGGTGTCGCGCCAGCTTTTCGTGATTGACCGCGGCGGCTTTGGCATACAACTCCTGGGCAGCGACCGCGGTTTGAAGCATCGCCTCGATCTTCGGCTTGTCGATGTGCGATTGGTCGATCATGTAGGGGATTTGCTGCTCTCGACCGGTTTCCCAGCAGAAGAAATGGATCTCGTGAAAAATCCGAAATGCCTGGTAAGGGTCAATCGACCCGAAAGTCAGATCGTCGTCGGCGTAACGCCGGTCGTTAAAGTGAAAGCCGCCGAGCATGTCGGCGTCTAATAGCCACGCGACGATCTGCTCAATGTTCTGGGACAGGTAATGGTGACCGGTGTCCACCAACACGCGAGCCTTGGGACCAACCTCTTTGGCCACCACATAAGACATACCCCAATCGGCCAGGTCGGTATGGTAGAAGGCCGGTTCGAAAGGTTTGTATTCCAAAAGGATAACCTGGTCAGGGCTTAAGGTCTCGTGCAGCGGACGCAACGTTTCGACAAGGGCGTGTTTACGCCAGCGGATGTTGGCCTGGCCGGGGTAGTTCGAGCCATCCGCGAGCCAGATGGCGATCAATCGGCTGTCCGTCTGCTTGGCCAATTCGGCGCTTTGCAGTAAATGCTTGACCGCCGAGTCGCGCACCCCTTGGTCGCGGTTGCAAAGCGAACCGTACTTGTAGATCTGATCCTGGAACAGGTTCGGGTTAATGGCCCCGACGCGTACCCCGTGCTTCTGCGCAAGGTTTAGGATGTCCGCCGGTGTCTTGTCCGATGGAAAATCCCAGAGCACATGAAGGGCCACGGAAGGGCAAAAACCGGTGAATGCGTGAACCTGTCCGGCATCGGCCAGCTTGTCGTTAATGTCGATCGCCGCAGCATCCTGAAGAAATTTGCCAAATCGGGTGCCGGTATCTGCGAATCCCCAACTTGGTGTTTCAATCTGGAGTTTATCCAGCGCTTGCTGAACTTTCTGAGTTTCGGAATCAGTCATAAGAAGGAAGGGCCTTTGTTTTCGTCGGGCAGAAAATGACGGTGAGAATTCGCGATCTTCACCTCAAGAATGCCTCATGCAGACCGCCGTCAACCGTAATCACTTGCCCAGTTGTTTTGCTCAAACGCTTGGTCAGCAGAAGATAAAAAGCTTCAGCTTGATCCGCCGGCGTGATCGGCGACCGCGTCAGCGTCCGGTCGGCGTAAAATTGCGCCAACTTTTGCGTGAGCGATTCGGTGAGCTCATCCTCAGTATAGGGTATTTTGTACTTCGCAAGTGACGCTATGACCCGCTCGCGCGGAAACATGGCACTGCCCTGCACGACCGTCGCAGGTGCGACGGCATTCACGCGCACCAATGGCGCAAACTCAATCGCCAACTCGCGTGTCAAGTGGTTCGCGGCGGCTTTGGATGTATCGTAAGCGGCGCTCCCCTTTTTAGCCACAACCGCGTTCGCGCTCGTAGTCAGAACCAGGTTACCCGACAGCCCTTGCTCCTGCCATGTCTTGAACGCTTCGTCGGCCACGATGTACGAACCCGTCACATTAATCGCAAACGTAAGGGCCCATTTTTCATCGGGAATGTGACCGGTTGTGTCCGGCGAAACAAAGATTCCCGCCGTGACCGCGATGGAGTCGAAGCCGCCATACGCCAATACGGCATCGTTCAACATTGCCCGCACACTGGCCCGGTCCGTGATGTTTCCGCTTAACCCAACGGCCGGGCCACAATTGGAAAGACCCGTTCCGGCAACCCCGATGCCCACTCCATACTTGTCGGTGATTTCTTTTGCGGTCGCTATGGCGGCGTCTTTGTTAAGATCTACGCAAACGACGTGCGCACCTTCTTTGACAATGCGGTGCGCGATCTCCTTACCGATGCCCGAGCCCGCGCCGATGACAACGATGACCTGCCGCGCGAGCTCCTTTTCGGCCGGCATGCGTTGGAGTTTGGCTTCCTCCAGAAGCCAGTACTCGATGTCGAATGCCTCTTGCTGCGGCAAGGCTATGTACTGGTCAATGGCTTCGGATCCACGCATCACTTCCACGGCGCAATTGTAGAACTCGGCCGTCACCCGCGATTCCGATTTATCTTTACCCCATGCGATCATACCTAAGCCTGGGATCAGAATCACCGTGGGGTTCGGATCGCGCATGGCCGGCGAGTTCGGCCGTTTGCAACGATTGTAATATTCCGCGTAATCCTCGCGATACTTCGCCAAGCTGCTTTGCAGCTTGGCCTTCAGGGCATCGACGTCCTCAATCTGCGGGTTCCAATCGACGTAGAGAGGCTTGATCTTGGTGCGAAGGAAGTGATCCGGACAACTGGTGCCAAGCTCAGCCAAGCGCGGAGCGTCACTTGAATTAACGAACCGCAAAATATTTTCGTCGTCCTGAATGGTGCCGATAAACCGGTTCTTCTGGCTGACCTGACCCCGCAGCCACGGCAAAATCGCGGCGAAAACTTCGCGGCGCCGCCCTTCGTCAAGTGTTTGGTACTTCGACCCGCCAAACGCCTGGTCGTCCCCGCCCTTTTGTTCATATCTGGCCTCAATGTGGTTGGCGGCCTTCTCGATGAGCGTGAGGGTCAGTTCATAACATTCCTTATCGTTGTCGGCCCAGTTGATCAGTCCGTGCTGCCCAAGAATCACTCCTTTAGCGTTCGGATGCTCTGCGCAGATGCGCTGAAGTGCCAGGCCAAGTTCAAACCCGGGCCGCAACCACGGCGTCCAGATCACTTCCTCCCCGTAAATCTCCTTTGTCAGTCTCTCCGAGTTTTGCGCAGCCGCGATCGAGATAGCCGCGTTCGGGTGCATATGATCGACATGCTTAAAGGGGACAAACGAATGCAACGGCGTGTCGATCGAACTCGGCCTCGGGTTTAAATTAAAAGTCGCGTGCATATACATCCCGACCATTTTGTCTTCGGCCGGCGACTTTGGCCCTTTGTCGGGCTCGTTTTCGTAAAGCTTTTGCATCTCCAGCAGCTTGCGCTGGTACAGCGACGAAAAATTTTCGCGTTTGCTGGTTCGCAGATCACCGCCGGAACCCTTCACCCAGAGCACTTCAACTTTCTCAGCCGTTAACGGATCGCGTTCGAGGACCTTGGAGGAAGTATTCCCGCCCCCGGTGTTGGTGATGCGCTGGTCGCTACCCAGCAGATTTGAGCGGTAGACGAGCCGATCAACCGGCTCGAGCTTCGACGCCGCTGCGTCGTCCCATTGGTAATTTACGTGTCGATAGTTCATGTCGAAAGGCTAAGTTCATTGAATCGTTGGTAGGCGCCCTGCCAGGCTAGAGCCTCGAGCGGCTCGAACGATCGCAGGGCAAAAGAATCGCGCACGCAGCTGCGCAGCGCGTGTACTGACCCGATATCGCCAAGCGCGATCGCTTGGATCAGCACATTGCCAATCGCGGTCGCCTCTGCCGGCCCTGCGACCACCTGACGCTGGAGCGCGTTACTAGCAAACTGGTTTAACAGTGTGTTCCGACTGCCGCCGCCAACAATGTGCAGGCGCGCGACGGCGCACCCGGTGAGCTGCTCCATTTCTTCCAGCGTCACGCGATAGAGCAACGCGAGGCTTTCCAAAATGCAGCGCACAAATTGTCCCGGCGCTTCCGGCGCGGGCTGGCCGGTCTCGGAACAGTAGGTCACAATTTTTTGCGGCATGTCGCCCGGCTTCAAAAAGCGAATCGCCCGTGGATCGATCAGCGAACGGAAAGGCTCTGCGTGTTGCGCTTCTCGCGTCAGGGTTGCGTAATCGAGTTCCAAGCCTTGGCGAGCCCACTCGCGCCGAGATTCCTGTAGGATCCACAGCCCGACGATGTTTTTCAAAAAGCGCGTCGTTCCGCCGTAGCCGGCCTCGTTGGTAAAATTGCCTTCGCGGACTCTCTCGCTGATGAGCGGCTGTGGCAGCTCCAGGCCAAGCAGTGACCACGTACCAGAAGATAGGTAAGCCCAATCATCCCGATCCTCGGCAGGAACTGCTGCTACAGCGGCTCCTGTGTCGTGCGAACAAGTGACGACCACCTGCACTTCATCCGCCTTCAACCCCGTGTCCGTTGCCACCTCCGGCAGAAGCGGGCCCAGGACGGTTCCGGGGGGGACAATTTGCGGGAAGATTCTGCGCGGAATTCCACAGCGCTTGATCAACGTGTCCGACCACGCTCGTCTGCGCGGGTTAAAGAGTTGGGTGGTGCTTGCGTTACTCTCGTCCACGCGGGGCACGCCCGAAAAAAGATAATTAAAATAGTCGCCAATCGTTAGAAAACAGTCTGCCACCTCGAGTAACGCCGGACTTTTTTCCGCGTCCGAAGCGAGGTGGTAGATCGTATTGATCGGCATGAATTGAATGCCCGTCTCCGAGAAAATGAGTTCCGAACCCAGGCTGGCGAGCACTCGGTCATAGGTGCTCTCGGTGCGGGCATCCCGATAATGAAATGGCGGCGACAACATCGGGTGCACAGCGTTGATCAACACGTAGTCCACTCCCCACGAGTCGACACTGATGCTCCCAATAGGGACACGGAGTTGGGCGACTTTCCGCAGGCCGATTTTAAGTTCCTCGAAAATGCGCAAAACGTCCCAGCGGAGCGAGCCCAGCACGCGGACGGCCGCACTGGGAAAACGGTGCATTTCCTCAAGTCCCAATCGACAGTCTTCGAGCCGGCCAAGCATGACCCTGCCGCTTTCCGCGCCAAGGTCACAAGCGACGTAGTACTTCGGGTTCATAGAAGAAAAAAGCGCTAAACGCCCGGGAACGCGCCGACAAGCTCCTGGATGACTCCTTCTCTCATGGCGCTGATGGGTCCCAGCGCACGGCTGCGGATAATGGCGGCCGCGGTCGCTTCAAGCACTTCCAGCCGGTCAAAAGCGTCCAGAACCGTGCGGCCTGCAACCAGCACCCCATTGTTTTCGAGAAGCGCTACCGGACTTTTGGGCCCTACGACTGCCGCCACTTCTTCGCCGTCCCCGAACTGCTGCTCGAACGGGATCTTCATCACATCTTTTAGAAAAAGATAGCTTTCGGGTATCGTGCGAGTGTCGAGGGGAAATGCGCTGACGCAAAATGCCGTACCGTTTAAGGGCAGTGCATTTACCACCGCTTGAATCTCGGGGTGTGCACGGTAAATCGCCCGGTGCAGCCCCGCAGCCCGGCTGGGCTTTTGGTCTGGCGCGTGCTTTCCATCCTGGATAAGAACTAAATCTTCGACGCCCAACTCACGGCGATCCACGTGCGAGGGCGTGACCACAAAAACATCCTTATCGACCCTCGCTGAGAAACTTCCCCACGTACTCGTCACGAGCCGATGTTCGTAGGCACGGTGAATAAAGTCGCAGATTTCCTTACGCAGCTCTTTCTCGCGGCTAGAGGGCGTTTGAGAGGAGCCCTCCGGCGATAGGGTCCGCGGTTTTTTCGAAAACTCTATTTCAGCCTCGGTGAGATATTTTACCTCTCCCAGCAGTAAGGCGTTCAGGATAATCTGGGCTGTGAACTCAAGGGTCTCGAAACGCTCGAAAGCGACGGCCAGTGTGTCGCCCCCAACCACAACTCCATGGTTTTCCAGCAAGACACAATTCGGACGCGCCCGCGAACCGCATTGATCAGCGATTCGGGCCCCGAGCTTGACGCTCCCCGGCAGCGCGTAGGGCGCAAAACCCACGCGCCCGCAGACGTGCCAGGCCTCGGGAAAAAGACGTGTGTCCGGAACCCGTCCGCAAATGCTGAAACTGACCAGGGCGCCTGGGTGCGCGTGGATGACGGCATGCAGTTCCGGCCTTACCTCGTAAACGCTCAAATGGAAGGGATGCTCCGAAGAAGGCGGGTACAAACCTTCCCGCTCCCCTGTCGGCCTGATCCGCACAATATCCTGCCGCCGCAGGCTCCCCTTGTCCAACCGCGCCGGTGTGATCCATATGTCGCCGTTTTCGTCCCGCACGGAGAGATTACCGCCCGACGTCGTTGTCATCTCGTGTGCGTAGATGCGCTCCATGATCGCAACGAGCTGGTCTCTCGGGTGAAGAAACGAAAATGCTTTCATAATCATGGAGCGGAAATACAGCGGGTCCCCGCCGGCGGCACGCGACGGCAGGGTGCCCGAAACATCCTTTTCAAAAATCGAACTTGTCGATGTTGTCAGCGTTGAACACCGTCGGCGGCCCCAACAGCACCACTCCGTCTTTGCCCACCGTGCGGTTGCCCAGCTTTCCGCCTGCGAACGTCTCGCCCTCCTTGCCCTCGATGTTGCCCGAGGCGAGTTGCGCGGCCGCGAAAGCGGCTAGGTAGCCTAAGTCGGCCGGACTCCACAGTAAAAACTCTTTGATCGTGCCGTCTTTGACAAACTCGCGTAGCTGGTTAGGCGTTCCTAACCCGGTGAGGACGACCTTGCCCTTGTACGGGCTGGCCGAGATGTAACGCGCCGCTGCCGCAATGCCGACGCTGGTCGGGCTGATGATGCCCTTCAGGTTCGGATAGGCCGCCAACAATCCTTGGGTTTCGGTGAAGGATTTCTGGTCTTCGTCATTGCCATAAGCAATTTTCACCAGCTTCATGTCGTTGTACTCGGGTTTCTTCAGCTCCTCCTGCATGTACTTGATCCAAGTGTTCTGGTTGGTGGCGTTGGGGGTAGCCGATAAGATAGCGAAGTCGCCGCTGTTCCCGATCGCTTTGGCCAGGGTTTGCACCAGGCTTCGGCCGATCGCTTCAGACGAGGCCTGGTTAATAAAGATCTCGCGCCCGGCCGGGGCGGTGTCGGAATCCAGCGTCACGACCTTGATCTTCTGACCCATCGCCTTTTTTAGATAAGGGATCAGGGCATTCGGGTCGTTAGCCGAAATGAGGATCGCGTTCTGGCGCTGGGTGATAGCCGTGTTGATGTATGGCACCTGTGCCGAGGCGCCGGTTTCCGAAGGGCCTTCCACCTTGCCTGCCGCGCCCAACTCCTTACAGGCTTCCAAGAACCCCTTACTCATGGTGACCATGTAAGGATTGTTGATGTTCTTTGGGATACAGGTCATTTTCAGGTCTTTTTTAATCGGCTTTTCCTGGCCGTAGCCGATCGTCCCTGAAACGGTCAGGGACAAAACGGCGATGAGAGTCGGGGCAATGGCGCGTGACTTCATAGATTTGGGTGGGTGCTTTGAATTTGATTTTTGGTGGCAGCGGCTGGTTGGATGACAGGCCATCTTTGACCTTGCCCCTCCTTTGCGGCGCTGTCTGCGCAAAGAGGAAGCTCACTTCGGCCGAATGGCGGTTTTTATGAAAGAAGTTATTTGGCTACTGAGGCTGCGCCGAACTTTTCAATCTCTTTCAGCCGTTGTCTGACCTTCCATCGTTCGCGCGCTGAGGCGATCAGATTAGGCAGGAGGATGCTCGCGATCAGCAACGATCCGGTCACAATCCTCAGGATTTCGTTCGCTACATCCGCCAGGGTTAACACATTATTAATAATTCCGATCAATAACAGGGAGAGTACGACCCCGGTCACTGTTCCTTTGCCGCCCTGAACCGTGACGCCGCCCAAAAACACCGCAGCGATGGCGCTAAGTTCAAACCCGGTCCCGTTGTCAGCACGCGAACTGGAAAAGCGGAACGTGTAAACGATCCCGGCCAACGCGCTAATCGCTCCAGAGGCGATAAACAACGACATTTTCAGCCGGCTGAGATTGACTCCCGAGAAAAGCGCTGCTGTTTGGTTTCCACCGATCGCGTAGAGGCGTCGGCCCACCACGGTATGATGCAGGAGGATCCAGAAGACCGCCGCGAGAATGATAAACAGCACGAACGGCGCCGGTATAAACGTGTGGGGAATCACGCCGATGCCAAACGCGGTGTACTCCGGCGGGAAGTCGGCCACAGCTTTGTCTCCCAGCAGGATGTACGCAAAACCTCGGAACAGCGCGAGAGTCCCGATTGTGACCGCCAGCGAAGGCAGGCGAAATCGCACGATCAGAAAACCATTGAGCGCTCCCGCCGCCGCACCCACCAGTAAGCAAAGGAGGATCGCCAACGGCATAGCAACCTTGGCCTCCCATAACAATCCCAGCAGGGAACTGGAGAGACCCAGGACGGAGGCGACCGATAGGTCGATTTCCTTGGTGATGACGATGAGGCTTAACGGTAGCGCCATCAGTGCGATCTCCACAAAATTGGCAAGAAGGTTTGCCCAATTGTCGGCGGTCAGGAAATCCCCGTTCAAAAGGGCTCCGCCCAGGATTGCAATCACGAGTAAGCCGATGAGGATGGTCTCCCAGCCAACTCTCCGGGCAAGGCGTCGCGTGCTCGTTTGGTCTTGGGTCATACGTGACTCCACTTAACCCGCGAGCGCAAGGCGTGGCGATAGGCCAGGTAGGCATCGGCTGCGATCGCCAGAAGAAGCATCGCGCCCTGGAAGGCTTGCTGCCAGAAGGATGGCACCCGTAGAAAAACCAGGGTGCTGCTAAACACGCTCAGTAAGAGCGCCCCAAGGACGGCACCGACGACCGTTCCTACGCCACCTGTGATGGCCACGCCTCCGACCACGGTTGATGTAATCACCCCCAATTCGATCCCTTCACCCGCCGTCGCGTCGACGGTGCCGAAACGCGCAAGCCAGAGTGCCCCCGCCAGACCCGCGATGGCGCCGGAAATCATAAACCCGGTAGCGATCCGGCGACTGACGTTAATCCCGGCAAGCACCGCCGCATTGGGGTTGCTTCCGATGGCGTAGTATTCGCGCCCTGCGCGGTATTGACGCAAACCGATCGCAAAAACAATCAGCAGGGTCAGGACGATCCAGGTCAGGATCGGGATACCTAGAAAAGTCGCAGTGCCGATAGCCAGAAAGGACCCTGGAACATTCGCCGCGTTAACCTGCCGGCCGTGAACCCAGGCGTAGTTGGCGCCCCGAAAGATGTAAAGCGTGCCCAGAGTGGTGATCAACGCTGGAATCTTGCCCCAGGCCACCAGGGCGGCATTCACTGCCCCCAAAACCAAACCTGCCAGAATGGCGGCTATGACCACCGCCACGCTTGGGATCCCTGGATGATTAATGAAGAGCGTGCCCGAAAGAAAGGCGGTGATGCCGACCGTAGAACTAATCGAAAGGTCGATTTGGCGCATCAGGATAATGATCGTCTGGCCGAGCACAAGCAGGGCGATAATGGAGACGTTCAGCATCAGATCTTTCAAGCTCTGCGGGCTTAGGAAACGCGGGTTCAAAACGGTTGTCAGAGCCGTCAAGAGAGCGATCAACAGGACCAAACTGGCCTCACGACTACGCAGGAAGACGTTCAACCATCCTAACCCGCTGGACGAGCTTCTAACTTCTTTTATCATAGTTGCTGGTCACGAGTATTCTTAGCTTCTTTGGTCGTCGTTTTGGACGCCGTCTGGCCGGTGGCGGCGAACATGATTGCCTCTTCGGTCGCTTCCGAACGGGACAATTCTGCGGTGATTTTGCCTTCGTGCATCACGAGTACCCGATCGGCCATTCCAATCACTTCCGGCAAATCGCTGGAAATCATGACGATCGCCATACCTTCCTTTGCCAACTGACTCAGGGTCCGGTGAACCTCTGATTTAGCTCCCACGTCGACTCCGCGGGTAGGCTCATCGATGATCAGCAATTTCGGCTTCGTCGCGAGCCATTTAGCGAGAACTACCTTCTGCTGGTTACCACCCGACAAGATGTTCACCGGTTCCTCGATGTGTCCCTTAAGCTGCATTCGCTGGGTCCACTGCGCGGCGATCTGCCTCTCTTTTTCCCGAGAGACCAAGCCAAATCGCTGGAGTTGAGCCAGGACTGTCAGAGTAACGTTGCGCATGGCTGTCATCTCCATCACGAGCCCTTGCTGCTGGCGATCTTCCGGGACCATGCCGATTCCTGCCGCCATTGCCTGTTGCGGCGTGTGGTTGCGCAACTGGGTTTCGCCCACGGAAACCTCTCCACTGTCCAGGGCATCGATCCCGAAAATCGCTCTGGCCACTTCACTCCGACCGGCGCCCACCAGGCCAGCGAGACAGACGATCTCCCCGCGGCGCACCTCGAAACTGATGTCCTTGAACACCCCGGCTCGGCGCAGGTTGCGAGCCCCGAGAACTACGTCACCAGGATCCACCCTTTCTTTCGGGTAAAGGGCCTCCAAAGACCGACCGACCATCTTGCGGACCACTTCGTCCGTAGTCCACTCTCCAATGGGTCCAGAACCAACCACCCGCCCGTCACGCATGACGGTTATGCACTGAGAGATAGCAAAAACTTCCTCCAACCGGTGCGAGACAAACATCACGGCCACCCCTTTGGTCTGAAGGCGCTCGACGACCTGGAAAAGCCGCTTCACTTCTTCTACCGAAAGCGCAGCAGTCGGTTCATCCATGATCAATACTTTGGCCTCGAACGTGAGCGCCTTGATGATTTCCACGATCTGCTGGTCAGCAATGCTCAAACCGAGGACCGGATCCTCCGGCCGTAGTGTAACACCCAGTTGATTTAAATGCTCGGAAACCACCCGGTTCATTTCCGCGTAGTCGATCCAACCATAGGAGGTTTTCGGTTGCCGGTGCATGAAGACGTTTTCGGCAATGGAAAGGTCAGGAAACAGCGTCGGCTCCTGGTAAATCACGGACACGCCCGCGTCTTGCGCTTGGGAGGTCGAGCGGAAAAGCACTTCCTGTCCGTTGATGCGGACCGCGCCTTTGTCAGGCAGGTGGAGCCCAGCCATGATTTTTACGAGGGTACTTTTGCCGGCGCCGTTCTCGCCCATCAACGAGTGCACCTCCCCAGGCAAGAGCGGCAGGCTGACTCCCTCAAGCACCCGCGTGCTTCCGAACGATTTGTAAATGTTGACCAGCTCAATGGTAGGGCCGTTGCTCATGACTGATTCAGAACTTAAGAAAAGGCGCTGTCAGAGTTAGTTTCTAGCGAACCAACTACCATCAGTCCGACGGGATCGACGACACGGGTCACGCTTGGACTCACTGGTATTAAGGCGAAGAACACGGGAGGAGGCGGGGGTGGCTTGGCCCGGGAGGCCGGCGAACGTTTTAAGTTGGCCTGATTTCAAGTTGCATACGGGTAGCTTTGAAAAATTGACGAACGTAGAGATTGGCTGTCTCCAACATCCTGGCATACGGGGGTCAATGATCTTCCCTCCGCACTTTGGGAAAATCGGACAAACGCTAATACACCGTCCGGTCCAAGAGAATGGACAAACTGACAAATATTATGTAAAAAATGACATGGTAAGTCGGCGCCCAGGAGCCGGTACCCGAAGGTGAGAAGCTATTATGTCTACCTTGGGATCCCCCGAACGCATGAGGATCCCTGGGAATGCACCGCTACCTCGGTAGGCTACGAACGCGTGCCGCCGGGAAGTCCGTATCCGCCCCGGCGTCACCCCGTCGACCACCACTTCGATTGGGAACACGGTCGCATCCTGGCTGCCTACCAGCTGGTGTATGTCACCGAGGGCCAAGGCACGTTTGAATCGGAGGTGTCCCCTTGTAAACGCCATCGCATCGAAGCCGGCACAGTCATGACCCTGTTTCCCGGCGTCTGGCACCGCTACGCCCCCGACCGGCAAACCGGTTGGGTCGAACAGTGGATCGAGTGCTGCGGTCCGGCGTTCGATCGAGCCAGAAACGCTTGCCTGCTCCGGCCCGAACGGCCCGTCTGGCGTGTGGGCTTGCCCTCAGAGTTATTGCAGGCCTTTGAGCACTGCCACGGATTGGCCCAGCAACGTTCGCCTGGGGTTCAATCCTTACTTTCTACGATGGGACTGCACCTGCTTGCCATTCTTCTCAGGGCTGGGCGAAAGCGGCCCGGGGCACCGCGAGCCATTGATTACAAAATCCAGCAGGCTCAAGCGCTCCTGGCGCGTCGTTACCACGAGCGGCTCAGCGTGGAGCGGCTGGCTCGCGAGTTGAACGTTAGCTACTCTTCTTTTCGGCAGGCCTTCAAGAGCCAAACTGGGGTCAGCCCGAAACAGTACCTCCTTCAAATCCGCTTACATAAGGCCCAGGATTTTCTAGCCAACACCCCGAAGTCGGTTGGGGAAATAGCCGAGATCTTGGGTTTTGAATCGGCGTTTCACCTGTCGAAACAGTTTAAGGAGCGCATCGGCTTGGCACCGCAACCCTGGCGAAAGAGGTCAAGGGGGCACCGCGCCCAAAGCCGGGGATCGTTCGATAGTTAGCGGAAAACGGCGACCTGCCGACACCGGCTGTCCTTTCTCGAAAAGTGGCTAAGGTTACTCATTTCTTAGCAGGCAGGTTCAGCTCTATAACTCCCTCCACGATCCGGTCCGAGTACGGCGTCGATTTGAGTCAGTGCTGGCTTTGGAGTGCGGCGGCTTAGTAGCCAATTGTGAAGCGCTCCCTCTGGTGCCGGGGGTTTTCGAATTCGTCTACAAGGGCGATCGCATAGTCCTCGAAGGAAATACGGCTGTTACCATGCGCGTCGGTGATAAGGTCGTCTTCGCCCAGGCGGAATTTGCCGGTACGCTCGCCGGGTTCAAAGAATGCGGCGGGGCTGAAGTAGGTCCAATTGATGCTGCTCTGCTTCAGGTTCCGTAACACCTGAATGTGAGCGTCCACGATCGCGATCCATTCCTTGGGAAGGTGTCCGGACTCGCGCAGCGTCACGCCAGGTGCGACGAAGAGGCTGCCTGCTCCCCCGACTACGATGAGGCGAGGCCCACCGGCTTGTTCGATGCCTTGGACGAGGCAGTCCGTAGCGCCGATGATCTCAGTAGTTTTGTCGGGCGGCGGCCCATAGGCTGAGACGACAGCATCCGCACCCTTGACAATTGTGGCGATCTTTGCCGGATTGCTGAGGTCGTCCTGGACCGCGATGACGTTCTTGAGCTTTTGCACCTTCTCGGGAGTGCGGGCTGCCGCGATGACAGTGTGGCCGCGATCGACCAGTTCCTTCAGAATGACGCTTCCTACCTTACCTGTGGCTCCGTAGAGAACGACTTTCACCTTGATTTCTCCTTTAATGTTGAGTGCGGGCTGAATTGGTGTGGAATGATCCTAATCTTAATCCGGGAGTCGCGCTGATAAAATTCTTGACGCCTCGCGCCATTCGTTCGGTTTCTATTTCTATGCTCTTACCAAGAACGAGAACATCGTCGCTGCCGAGATGGGAAATTCCCCGCAAATGGTTTTCCGTCACTACAGGGCTTGGGCTAAACCTGCCAATTTCAATCCGTTCTGGGAGTCTGGCCTGCGAAGGAAAACAGTCGCAAACGATAAGTGGACCGGCGCGACGAAGCCTTTTGCTCGGTTGTATTTTCTCTCGCTCTTATTAATCAAAACTCCACTGCTGCTCAGTCTAGATCCGCAAAAAGGCCGGATAGGCTCATCGCTCATCGTGAACGGGGTGCCACCGAGGGCTTTAAGTGGCACGAGGCTTTCTTGATCCCACTCAGCAGGGTAGACAAAATCAGGATAGGTCCCTTCGCGAAGTTTCTTTACCAGAGCTCGGATCATCCCTACTTCCTCCCAAGGAGAGTACCCGGGACAACCCAAACATCTCCCACAAAATTTTGGTTCTTCGGATAATTTCGTGGATAGTCGCCGCCTTGGTAGCGCAAGGACTCCGCTTCGTGCAAGAGAAAATCCGGCATAACTCGCTGACGCTCGGCCTTCGGCACTTATTCCGTTTTTCTCTTGCACTGCGCCACGGCCTTGCGCGGATGGGAACCATGGCTTTTCTGGCGAAAAGCGGTTGCTTTGCCAAAGATGAATGTGGGCGGCCGGGCTGTTTAGTCACCGCTTAATTGCGGGTTTGCGATGCGGAAAGCGAAGACTAAAAGGGATGGATGGCAGAGAGTTTGGAGCAGCATTATCGGCGGTTATTGGGACTGGAAGAGCCCTGGGTGGTCGAGGCGGTTAAACTGGAGTTGGCCGCACAACGCGTGGAGATCCGCTTAGAGGCACAGGTAAAGCCACGGGGATTGAAGTGCCCGGAATGTGGAAAATGGTATGGGCTCTACGACCACGCGCCTGAACGGCGATGGCGGCACCTGGACACTATGCAGTTTGAGACGGTTTTAGTAGCACGGATTCCCAGGGTCAATTGTGCCGAACACGGAGTCAAAACCATCGAACTGCCTTGGGCCGGGAAGAACAGCCGTTTTACGCTAATGTTTGAGGCCTTTGCCATTCGGCTGCTCCAAGCATGCGAAACAGTCAGGAGTGGCGCAGGGCTTCTGCGGTTGGATTGGCACAGTGCACATCAAATCATGGAGCGAGCCGTGGAACGAGGCCTGAGGCGTCGCAAGATGGAGACGGTGCGGTTGGTCGGCATTGACGAAAAGAGCTTTGGCTCTGGGCAAGACTACATCAGCCTGATGACTGATCTGGAACAGAGCCGGGTTTTGGAGGTGGTACCGGACCGGACTAGCGAAGCATGCCAGGAACTCTGGAAACATCTCGGTCCCGAGCAGAATCTTAAAGTCGAAGCAGTCAGTATCGACATGTGGGAGCCTTACCTGAGTGCTACGGCCCAGGCAGCACCCCAAGCCCGGATTGTCCATGACAAGTTTCATGTTGCCAAGCATCTCAACGAAGCGGTCGATCGGGTGCGGCGGGCCGAGAATCGGCAGCTGCATTCCGAAGGAAATGATCTGCTCAGCGGCAGCAAGTACGTGTGGTTAAAAAATCCCGAGAACTGGCGTGAGGCCGATCGACTAAGGTTTGAAGCTCTGCGCTACTCCGGATGTAAGGTCGCCAGAGCCTGGCAAATCAAGGAACTCTTCAGAGAGTTCTGGAGTTGTTTTGACCCGGCAGAGGCTGAAAGCTTCTTTGATCGCTGGTATAGCTGGGCAAGTCGCTGCCGGTTGGTTCCAGTTAAGGCAGTCGCCCGGATGCTCAAAATCCATTTGGGAAATCTGTTGACCTATTTCACTCATGCTATCTGTAATGCCATGACTGATGGCTTTAACTCCAAGATTCAAAGCCTCAAGCATGCTGCTCGGGGCTTTCGTACTTTTGCTAACTTCAGAATCCGGATCCTGTTCTTCTGCGGAAAGCTCGATCTATGCCCCATTAGCCATTAAATTATCCGAAGAGCGAAAATTTTTAACGAGGCTTTTGGCATCTATCTCTATCAAGATCCCGGGATAGTCAGTCAGCAAGGAGGGATGCTCCGCACGCCCGTCGGAGCGATGGCATTCGTCCTTACCTAGTCCGGACGCCATTCGACCGTTTCCGGACCAGCAGGTCTCGATTCGTCCGGGCTGGCTTGGGCAACTCGATATTAGCCATAATTCACAGCCACGAGCGGCACCTTCGGCCGCCAGCATTTTTGCAATGCTGGCGCCAATTCCTTTGTTCTGATCAGTTCAGTCGAACGCCGCCGTCGATGATCAACTCTGTGCCGGTAATGTTGCTCGAATCCTCCGAGAGCAGGAATCTTGCAGCCCGGGCCACTTCGTCGGATGTGCCTAACCGCTTCAAGAGCGACTTGGCGACAACCGTCTCCTCAAACCCTTTCAGCTGGTCAGGAGGAAGGCCGGTTTTTTTAAGAATCGGCGTGTCAATCGGTCCCGGGCTCAGCACGTTGACCCGCACGCCGCGCTGGGCTAACTCGACTGCCAGGGTTCTGCCAAGAGAGATGACCGCAGCCTTCGTCGCCGAATAAATCGACGTCGTGGCAAAGGCGGTAGAACCTGCGATGGAGGACGTGAATACGACGGAGCTCGGATTGCCCAACAGCGGTAGCAGCGATTGAAGCTGGAAGTAAAGACCTCGCACGTTCACATTGAACATGTCGTCATAGTTCTTAGGCGTTACCGCCTCAATTGGTTGGAATGTCCCGACGCCCGCGTTCAGGAAAGCGCCGTCGAGATGATCCACATATTTTTTGACCTCTTCACCCAGCGCCTGTGCGGCGGCCAGGTCGCCGGCGTCCGAAGGAAGCACAACCACATCGGTGAGTACCTTCTTAGCGGAAGCAAGAGTTTCGGGATTGCGCCCGGTGACGATGACCTTCGCCCCCTCGACGCTTAAGAGTTGAGCTGTGGCCAGGCCGATGCCGGTAGTTCCACCAGTAATGAGAACGGTTTTTTTTGTCATAAAGAAAAGACGCGGATTAGATCAATAGTTCCGTATATATGAACTAATGGACTATTTGTCAAGTATGTGTTAGAAAAGGCTTTGTGAGGCCGCTTTACCATCCCGCTCTCGGCGACATTACCGTAGAAGGCCTCCTCTATGCCCTATCCGATCCTGTCCGCGCCCAAATCTTCGCGGAAATGGCGACCTCGGAATGCCCCCACACTTGCTCCAACTTCCGAAAACTCGACAACCGCACCTTGCCCAAGTCAACCCTCTCCCAGCATTTCAAAATCCTGCGCGAAGCCGGGCTGATCCGGAGCGAGCGCAAGGGCGTCGAAATGCACAACACGACCCGCTGCGCGGAACTCAAGGGACGGTTCGGCGATATGCTCGCCGCCATTCTCGCTACCTACGCCGTCCAAAATTCGCACCGGTGAGACTTAGCTTGTCGCACGAGAACTTACTCGGAAACGAAGATCAGGATTCAGCGAAACTAGCTTTTCGATTAGCGCTTTTTCCGTTCCTCACGCGGGCAACTCCTCAGGTTAAAACCTGAATTCAAAAAGCGAAAATTTCACAACGATATCGTTGGTAGAGCTGGTACCCACTTTCCTCAAAAAACTTTGGCGGCGCTGTATAGGGGCATACAGAAGATCAATCGCACCTCGTGCGCCTTCGTTAAGTTGCCAGAGAAAGACCAGGCCCCTGCTAGCGGGATCGGTCTCTCGCCGGGTCTCTACACAATCGAGCCCGGAATGATTCTCGGCAGCATGCCTGCACGACATTGGTGGGATGTGCAGTGGATGAAACAGCAGCATCTGGACGTTTTTGTTCACGACTCCCGCCCCGGTGCCAGTCCCAATAACGTCTGGTGGACCGGAGATGCTGCCAGGTAGCCTGGACAATCAACGGTTTCGAATCGCTTTGGCTGCCTGCCTCGCTTCTCCACGATCGTTCCGGCGAGCGCCTGGCCAACGCGCTCTTTGCCGGGTCGCGTTACAACCTGATCGAGCTCCAATTCGACGAAGGTCTCGGAGGCGCTCCCTCTGACGCCATCGAATCCACCAGAGATACGGCGACGAATCCCGCCGTCTTGGACGCATTTGCGCTGGCCATTGTCAGCGATGGCCAACGCGGATATCCCGGAGTGCGCGGCCACGAGCCAGATGTCGTCGCGGCGCGAAGATCCCGAGAACGGGTTCATCGCTCGATGAACGAGCTGCGAGCCCTGGCGCCTAACGGCGGGTCATATGTGTCGGAAAGCAATTTCTTCGAAGAGGACTGGCAACATTCCTACTGGGCCCGAATTACGCGCGACTCGCATCGGTCAAAAAGAAATATGATCCTTCCGGATTGTTCTTCGTGCATAACGGCGTCGGCTCGGAAGCATGGAGTGCGGACGGTTTTACAAAAGTGCAAGTTGCGTCAAACCTGCGCGAAAAAGGGGCAGCATATCTATCTGCGGCGGAGCTTTGCGAGCGGCGTAGTGCTATACTGCGGGCGAAGTCGTCGTCGTCGAAGTATTTCTGTTTGCCCAGGCTGCGGGCGTCAGCTCTGCGATTTGGCTAATTGGGCGGTCAGCCAGTCCTGGCAGGATCGAACCTAGATAATCGCGAATCGAGATGTTCAGTCGGCGGCAGCTCTCAACGATCGATACAATTGCTGCAACTCGAGCCCGCTTCCTTGCTTTATCTAAGCTTCCAGAACATCAGTATTACGCTTGGGCTCCCCCTGTTGATCGATCGCCCTCGTTTCCCTTCTGACTAAGTCGAAATAAGTCATGAACCTTGTCTTTGGCCTGACGCCTGCTAGGGAAGGGACCGTGCAGTTCCCATCCTTGTTCCTGAAATGCATCAATCGCGCTCTGATGAAAGGGTTCCTTCGTTTCTTTGATAAAGAATTGACCAGCTTTAGAAACTACGTAAAACGCCATTCGACCCATGCCGGTGTGTTCTTCTGCGCTCATACAGTTTCGGCGATTTTCATTGGTTTAGCTGCTGAAGGTTGGTCACCTGCCAGAGCACCCTCGGAATAGGCGCTGGAGCGAAAAGGCGCGCTAAGTTGTTCATAGAGATTTCGCCGTTAGTCACTTCCTCCTTAGACAACACCTAGCTTACGGAGGCATTGCCGGAACATTACAGTTTTGAAACGATGGCAGAGATCTGGTGGCCAAGGCGGAAGATCTAGTGGAGTGCGCTTCCGGACCCGGTTCTTTGTCTACCCGGATAGCACCAGATGGAGATGGAAGCGGACTAGGTTGGCTGCTGGGATTCATAGGCCTAAGATGAATCCCTCCAGGCACTGTAAGGAGTTTGACCAGTCGAACGATTAGCAGGGCAAAGCTCTACAGCTGCGATGATTTGCCCCAGGGCGAGCGAGGGTTAGACCACGAGCAAAGACTCTTCTTCGCCATTTCCTTATTGAGAGCGGCTCGGAGAATGGTTGCGGGGCGGGATTTGAACCCGCGACCTTCAGGTTATGAGCCTTGCGTTTCTCCCAGGGGCTTCCATTTCTGGCAAATATTTGGCCAAATCGGGTATGCCGCGGATCAAGGGGATCCCAGGAGTCAACTTTTCGAAAGAGTCATCGGAGAGTACAACTATTGGAGGGTTTGGCTGGGGAAGAAATTCACAGGCGGCAAATTCGGAGCTTCATCCGCTAGTCGCTATTCAATTGTTTGCCGGTCTGCGACGATCGGAAGTCTGCGCCAAGAACTCCGAGGACCCCTCAACCACGCATTCGACCAATTCATGAGCTTTAGAGGCGGAGGTTCGGCTAGTCTCGTGCTATCGGTTCAGGGCCCAGCTCAAACGGAATGGATCATTCGAGAATTACGCTCCGATTTCGAAAGCCCCTTACTCTTCAAAGACAACGTCAGCACCCGAGAAGAAATCCGGAACGAGGTCGCAAACGAAAAGAACATCGACCGGCTTCTCCACGCACTTCCATTCACAGGGTTAGGGGCAGACGACAGCTACTATCAACAAAGAGTTAAGGACGTCCTTAACCGCCTCGCAAACGCTGTCTTCCGCCTCAGCCCCTATCACGCTGAGGTTCCCCCGTTTTGACGGACAGAGATTTTGGGCACAAGAGAAGGAAAAGGAATGGAAAGAACATTATCTTCGAATGCCGTGCCCAAGAAATATGATGAAAGCTTCAAACGCCAAGCGGTGGAGATGGTTCTGCATGGCGGGAAGCGGGTCAAAGAAGTCGCCGCTGAGCTTGGCGTGAGCGGGTACACGATTTATGAATGGAAGCGGAAGTATTTTGGACTGGTTGAGAGTGGCGGCTCGAGCGGCCAGAGTTCGCTGGTCTCAGGACTGCCGGAGGATGTGGAGGCGCTCCAAAAGCTGGTCCGCAAGCAACAGCGTCAGATTGCTGAGCTGAGCCAGCAACGAGAGATACTAAAAAAAACTCTGGGCATTGTCTGCGAGGAACCCTCGCGCGGTACGAACGGATTAAGCAGATGAAAGAGGCTTATCCGATCGAGGTACTCTGCGAATCCTTTTGTGTGAGTCGCAGTGGGTTTTATCAGTGGCTGGAGCGAGCACAAAGCCCCGGTGCGCGTGGCCTGGAAGATCGGATTTTGGCCGAACAGATCGGTCTGATCCACCGGGAGAGTCGTGGCACTTACGGCACGCCGCGGCTGCACGCCGAACTGGAAAGTCAGGGACGTCATCACAGTCGCAAACGCATTGATCGGATCCGGCGAGAGCTGGGGCTCTGCGGGAGGCAGAAGCGGCATTACCGGCCCAAAACCACCGATAGTTGCCATGAAGGGCCGATCGCTCCCAATCGGCTGGCCGAGTTGCTGCGAGCTACCCGGCGGGATCAGATCTGGGTCAGTGATATCACCTACATTGCGACCGAGGAAGGCTGGTTGTACTTGGCGGTGATTATGGATCTCTATAGCCGGCGAATCATCGGTTGGGCGTTTGCCCATCACTTGGGCACCGAGTTGGTCGCCGCGGCCCTGGCGATGGCATTGGTTCATCGTCGGCCACCGGAAGGCCTGGTTCATCATTCTGATCGAGGGGTGCAGTATGCCAGTGCCGCCTATCGGAAGTTGCTCAGGGCCCAGGGCGTCCTTGGGAGCATGAGTCGCAAAGGCTGTTGTTACGATAATGCCGCCATGGAAGCCTTTTTTAGTACTCTCAAGCTGGAGTGCGTCTACCGCAGCCGATTTGGAACTCACACCCAGGCGAGAGTGGAAATCTTCTCCTTCATCGAAGTCTTTTACAACCGGCGCCGTCGGCACAGTGCACTTGGTTATCTGGCCCCGGCAGAGTTCGAAAACCTGGCAAACTAAGCCCTGTGATAACGCGCCAAAAAGACTTCCAGTGGAGAAGCACTTTTCCGAAGGAAAATGACAGTTACCTGTATTCAGAACGTCGAACAAAGGTCAAGAGAGCAAACGGAATAAATGGCAGGGGCCCGCGCGCAGCGCGGGAAGCAGGCCGTTTATGCCGGATTGCTTCTTGACCGCAGTGGAGCGTTCTGCCTATCAACCAAACAACGAGCTAGAGAAACAAATCAGCCCAAATTAGTGTCCGAAATATCGGGGTAAGCCCAATTCTGTTGGGCCTGTTGCGCCTTGGCTTCGCTATGCTTGAGCTGGGCTTTGGAGCGCGTCGCTCTCGCTTGGGGCAAGTTCGGCATTCTTTGCTACCGGTACGGCGTCTTTTTGTTCCGGGCTCTTCGGCTGGATTTCTGCCGCCTTGTGCGCATCCGGAGCCAAGTGAGCAATCCGATGTTGAAGTTTCGTATAGGCTTTCGTTGCGTTTCGCAGGATTCGTGCCTCAGGCCAGATAGCCGCCGCAATGGTCGCCAGAACAGCCAAACCTCCGAAAACTGCCAGCCCGATTGCACGGCGCACCTGCCGGCGTCGTTTTCGGTAGGCAAGGCTCTTTTGAATGTAGCCGAGTTCTGTCTCGGTTAATGAGGAGCCGAAATCTTTTGCCAATTTCTTGGCTTCAGCACGGCTGGTCCGGGAGTTGAGCAAGTCCTCGGTTTGGCAGCCTCGACTCAGCCAGCGCTTGCGATTGGCATCCAGCCGATCGCGCATGCGAAGAAATTCCTGGTTCTCAGAAAACCATCGCCAAACTCGTGGCCATCCCCGCAAAAGCGCCTCGTGGGCAACGTTGACGACCACCTCTTGGGTGGGACCAGTCTCGGCACGCGACAGTCCTTCCTCGATCAAACGATCAACCAGACCTTTAGCCCCTGCCTGTTGGCCATCAGCAAATCCAGGACAGGAAACAAGGTCACGATACGAGACGCTCCGGGAATTGACGATGCCTTCGTGGTCCGAGCCGAGCGCAACCAGATGCCCCATCACGCATCCAAGTGCTGCCTGTTCCTTAGGTTTGAGCATCGAGAAGACGCTCTCGGCATGATGGGCCAGTGCCCCGTCGAGTTCGCCCAATTCGTAATAATCAGCCCAGCGGAGAAAACCGTCTTCTCGCTCAAGCTGTTTGTGGTACAGCTGCAAAAGCAGGTGTTCGAGCAAGGGAAGGGGCTCGGGACTGACCGCCGCTGCCTCCACCAAGATCTCGTCCAAGCTGCGCCCGGTTTTGGGGTCGCGCTCAAAGCGCAGACCGGCTGCTTCGGCGGACAACCGGATCATTTTTCCGATCTCGCGTGGTGTTGGCTGCTCAAGCTCGCATGTGCTGAGGGACGCCGGGAAATCGACCGTGCCGACCAATTGCTGGTAACGCGCGAAGAAATCGCTTTGCAAGGTCACGATGACAAACACCCGTTCGCAACCAGCCAAAGCACTCAGAGCGGCGAGATATCGCTGCTGCAGCTCTAAGGGAAACCCGCTCGTAAAGAGCTCTTCCAACTGATCCACGACCAGCGCGAACTGCGCTTGGGGTTTGGCCTCGCCCAGTGCCTGTTTTCCGGCAAGCTCAGGGCCTTCTTCTGGCAGTGGCAACTCACTCTCTTGCTCATCCAGGCGAGGCTCGAGCTCCGGCCGAGTGAGACGATCCAGCGCATGCTTGACCCGCAGTGCGGCGCCCTCCGGATGTGTTCGTAGCACGGTGGCCAAATTTCGGCATTCGTGGAGCGACGCTGAAATCCGAAGCTCTGGTAGCGCCGATTGATCGAGAAGGGTAGCGGCAAGTGCTTCGAGCGGATCCCATCCGGCGCCCCCGACTCCCGGTCGGGTCACGGCACGACGCCACGAGCCGCTTCCCTCGATGGTGGTAACCTCGGTCAAAAGCGGCACAACGCCGGCTCGAACCAGAGAACTCTTCCCCGAACCACTGGGGCCCAGCACCAGGACAAAGCGCTGCAAGGCCTTGGCCTGTTGCTTCAACGCATCGAGCACTTCCCCAACGGCTTTGGTTCTGCCCTGAAAAATCGCTGCGTGTTCGAAATCAAAGAAATTCAGTCCGCGAAAGGGGGTCGATTCAAAGTAGTGCGCCTTGCACGGCGCCCTCGGTGTGGCAATATCGCGATCAGTTGGCGGTGCGAACGTTGATTTCATCCTGTTTTGCCAGTTCCTAAGCGCATTCCGGACGGATGCCCATATTGGAATGTTAAACTCGGCAGCGATCGAACGCATCGACCGCTCCGCTAATAAGACGGACGTCGCAGGCGTTTCTGTAGCCATTTGAGTTTTCTCCCCCTGAGAAATTAAAAATATCTGGTGGACCTTATCGGTGTGGCGTCGAACTGACTAAGGGCTTTGGCTTCGATGTCCCGGCATCACGGCGCGATGATCGGGAAAGAACTTTTCTCCGGTGACGCGACCGAGGACGGCTTTTGGCCGCCCGCGTTGACTAGTTCGATTCGAACGTCTTTATCGAGCACCAGCGCTCCGTTGCGCAGCGCGCTGGCGCAGCTTGGTCAATAGCGCTTTAATTTAAAACTCTGCTGAATGGTTTGCCCTGCAAAGGACCCGCTGTCTGACTGGTCATAGGTGATCGGCTCGATTCTTTTTCCTTTGTCTTGAAGCGCTGCGCACCCAGCCACGGAGAATGGCAGCTCCAGCTCCTGCCACGGAGGCATCCAAACCGCGGTCGTGAACCTCGTCGACCGCCTGGCACCGCTCGTCGCCGTAGCGAGTCAACCATTTCTCGCGCCAAAAATCGCTGAAGTGATCGCCAGCAGACCAAGTTCAATGTCCAACAAAATTCTTCCGAGCGGGCGTGCCAAAGGCGTGCCAAAAAACGTTCATCTCGGTTGCATTTCCGGTGCATTTACCTGCATAATGCAACTGTTGCGAGCGCAATCTCCGAGGCGCTGTTTCCTTATTGAGAGCGGCTCGGAGAGTGGTTGCGGGGGCGGGATTTGAACCCGCGACCTTCAGGTTATGAGCCTGACGAGCTACCAGGCTGCTCCACCCCGCGTTTTGAAGAATTGTACTAATGCGCGTCTTCGGAAAGGAGTGCAACTGAAAACTTTGCCGAATTGGTTCATCACCGATCGAGGACGGCCAGCTCGATCTGACGCAAGCGCTCGGGTTCGCCGATCACGTCGATCTCAGCGATTTTGTCGTCCTTGATTCTGAGGCGGAGCGCCAGCAGAAGCCGGCCGCGCGGCGCCACCACGATTCCAACGGCGCCATTCACCAGAGCAGGTACTGCGCTTGTCGCGCGCCATTTGACCGCCTTGGCTACCGCGGCAGCGCCGCGAATCTCCGGTGATGCCCCCAGGCGGACAGCCACGCTGTCGGCCCGCGCGACAACATCCGGATCGAGCACTGCAAGCAGGGCGCCGAAATCGCCGCCGCGCGAAGCAGCAAGAAACGCGTCGACTACTTTTCGATGCCGACCGGCATCAGCGTCGGAAACCTTTGCCTTTCCGCGTACCCGGCGACGCGCTCGACTGGCCAGTTGCCTTGTTGCCGTTGTAGAGCGCCCCACAACGGAGGCAATCTCTTCGAACGGTATTTCGAACATATCGTGGAGCACGAACGAAACCCGTTCGGCGGGAGCCAGGGTTTCAAGTACGACCAGCATGGCGAGACCGACCGAATCAGCGAGCAACGCTTCATAGGCAGGGTTGGACGGACTCTCCCGAACGGCCGCCGGCTTTGACGCCTCCTCTTCGAAAGACTCCTCGCGACGCGACTTTCGCGCCCGCATCATGTCCAGGCAGACCCGCGCAACGACCGTTGTCAGCCATCCGGCCAGGTTGTTGACTCCGGTCGTCCCGGAACGGCTCAAGCGCAGCCAGGCTTCCTGAACCGCGTCATCTGCCTCGCTTTGCGAGCCGAGTATTCGGTATGCTACCCCCTGTAGACGATTTCGCTGGGCCTCAAACTGCTCGGCTAATAATTTTTGTTCTTCCATCCTGTGGGCGCCGTTTCGTCTGAGGCAGATCGAGTAGAACAGCCTTCCGGCTTGCCAGGTTTCCGTGACCGGCAAGGATGCCGATCCTACGGTTTTTTAGTGATTGCCGGAGCTCCTTCGACTGCAATTACCGCCGGTTTCTCGTAATGTCACAAAGCATGTCGGAATGGATGTTCAGTCCGATATTGGTCATATTGTAAAGGTGTTCGCTGGCGACCAGCCAGACGATCTCGCAAATCTCCCGTTCGGAATAGTAGCGGGACATGCGAGCAAAGGTTTCTTGATCCACCTCTTTCTCCTTGGTCAGCCGCGTCACATAGTCGAGCGCCGCCCGCTCCGCCTCGTTGAACAGAGGGCTTGTGCCGTATTGCTCCAGCGCATCGAATTTCGCCTGGTTCATCGACGTTTTGATCGTGAACGCCCGGCCAATATCCATGCAGAATAGACAAACATTGATCCGGGCCACCTGTTCTCGAATCAGCATTGCCGTCTCCGGCGGCAGTATCAGTTTCTTGTCCAATTGCGCGACCTTCGAATAGAACATGCCGAACGCCGCGGGCAGCCGTGCCGAATGCACTTTCAGAGGCGTAAGTACCTTGCCAAATTGTTGGCGGGTGAAGTGATACGCCAGTTTCATCATCAGTCCTTTGGGTTTCTCGATGGGAGGAAGAAAGGGACCTGCATCGGTTCCTCCCGTTACGGTTGCTGTGCTATTCATGGAATCTCTCCTCGTTGCGTTACCTCATACCAATGTTTCGTCACTAGAATGACGGATCAAATCCTTCCGATGTGACGAGGAAACCTTCGATCCAGGAAATTCTCCCACCACTAGGGAAGTCTTCGGGTCCGAAAGATTTTGGCGATAACTGACCCCAGTTACTTTTGAGGAATGGACTGGCTGAGCCAGTCCTCGAAGCGCGTTGGGCCCAGACGAGGATTATCTCCAGGGACGAGGCTCTGATCGCTAACCTCTATGCCGTAGTAGGGCGCACGGACGTCCGTAATCACCTTGCGTGGGTCGCCTTTTGCGCTCAAGAAAAGCCGGACCAATTCATCCATTCGGATCGGTTCGGGACCGGCTATCTCGACCGTATCGTTTAACGGTTCGGCGATTGCGACATCGGACAGGGCGGCGGCGACATCATCCGACGCGATGGGCTGCATGAGCGCGGATGATAACCGAACCGTTGCACCTTCGGTGGAGAATTGGGCGATAGCGCCCACGAACTCGAAGAACTGCGTTGCACGGACAATCGTGTAGGGAAGCCTTGAGGCTTTGATCAAGTTTTCCTGGGCCATTTTTGCACGGAAATAACCACTCGCCAGCAGGCGATCGGTGCCAACAACTGACAGGGCAACATGGTGCCCCACGCCAGCGGCCCTTTCCGCAGCAAGAAGGTTTCGACCTGATGTCTCAAAGAAGTCCAAAACTGCCGCGTCCTCCCACGAAGGCGAGTTCGCAACGTCAACGACAACCTGAGCACCTGTAAGCGCTTGGGCTAAGCCCTCACCGGTGATGGTGTTTACGCCAGAAGAAGGTGACGCCGCCACTACCTCATGATCATGCTGCCGAAGGTTGTTCACGAGCTTCGTGCCGATGAGCCCGCTGCCGCCAATCACGACGATCTTCATCTGTTTATTCCTATTGCTGGAGCTGAAAGATTTGCTTTTCATAACGGTAGCAGCATCAGGCAGGTTGTCATTTTTGCGTAGGCATCGGCTTTCCATAACAGCTATTCACGAAATGAGTGACGGCCTTCGATGTCCTCTCGCTGCTCCGTACCTGAACGACACACGATGAACACTGCGATTACGGAAGCTGCGTCAATGAATCGCTTTCGCCAGACGTTGGCGAACCACGGCTTGTCCTTACGGAGGACTCGGCCCGAGATTCTGCAGATCAACGTGGGCAAGCTTTGCAATCTCACCTGCATTCACTGTCACGTGAATGCAGGTCCAAAACGGAAAGAGATCATGACGCGGGAGACGATCGACCGCATCGTCGATTGGCTGGCCGAGACCGACCTGCCGACGGTGGATATCACTGGAGGCGCCCCCGAAATGATCCCGGATTTTCGCTACCTCATCGGCCGGGTGCAGTCCTTGGAAGACAGGCGCCGGATCATCGACCGCTGCAACTTGAGCATTCTTCTCGATCCCCGCTACGAAGGCACGGCCGAATTTCTGGCCGACAATGAAGTCGAGTTAATTGCTTCCCTCCCGTGCTATCGGCCCAAAAATGTCAATGAACAGCGAGGAGAAGGTGTTTTCGAGGCAAGCGTCAGCGCGTTGCAACTCCTCAACCGCCTCGGATATGGCCGGCATCCAAACCTGCCTCTTCACCTGGTCTACAACCCGAATGGGGATTTCTTGCCGGGACCGCAACGAGAATTGGAGGAGCGCTACAAACGGGAGTTAGCTGAGAATTTTGGAATTGTTTTCAATGATCTTTATACGATCACGAATTTACCGATCGCGCGTTTCGCGAGCTGGCTGCGGCACCATGGTAAATACCAGGAATACCTCGATCTGCTCGTCTCTTCGTTCAATCCCGCAACGGTGTCCGGCTTGATGTGCCGCAATACTATTAGTGTCAGTTGGACCGGGGAAGTTCACGACTGCGACTTTAATCAAATGCTAAAGCTCCCGCTGTCGGGCAATAGTCCAGTGCATCTCTGGGATCTCAAGGTGGATAGCTTTGCCGGTAGGGAGATTGCCACCGGTTCGCATTGTTTCGGCTGTACCGCCGGAACTGGCTCCAGCTGCGGTGGAGCGATCACCGAGTAGGATTGGTCTCACACAAATCCCAAATCCCTAGGATTTGGGATCGATGCAGGCGAAGATTTCTCGCGCAGTTTGCACAACCCGCGCATCCGGGCCTTTCCCGGCCGAAATCCGTTTCGGCACAAGCTTCCCACCGATTCCAGCCATTCGGGCACCAGCCTCGAAGAAGCTTCGGATGTTTGTTGCGTCAACCCCGCCCGTGACCATGAACTCCGCGCGGTTCAGCGGCGCGCGAAGCGCCCGTATATAGGCCGCTCCGAAGTGAGACGCCGGAAAGAGTTTTACTATTTCTGCTCCCTGCCGAAGAGCGCCGACGATCTCGGTAGGAGTCACTACGCCCGGAATGGGTTCCAAACCGTGCGCCACACTCCAGCGAACCAATTCCGGATCGAAATGCGGCGAGATAATGAACTTAGCGCCAGCCGCTTCGGCTGCAGCGGCCTGCTCGAGATCGAGGATCGTTCCAGCACCGAGCAGAATTTTCTCGGCATATGCGCTGCCGATTCTCTGCAGATGCTGCAGCCAGTCCGCCGAATTCGCGGTAATCTCGAGCGCCTTGACCCCTCCCTCGAGCAGGCTGATGACAATCGTTTGGATCTCCGCCGCGGAGTAATCGCCTCGAACGATTGCCACGATGCGCGCCTGAAAAAGATGTTCTCTGATCGTCGTCATCGTTGTCTCAGCGAACGATGGTCGCTCCCGGACCGAATTCAAGCAAGTCCCTGACGTCCTGGCGGGTGAACGCGAACGCATCACTGGCCGACGTAAGGGTCAACGCACTCATCGCTACTCCATAATGAATCCCCCGATGAAAGTCGCCTTCGAGCAATCCGCAGAGAACACCGGCAGCGAAGCTGTCACCCGCCCCTAAACGGTTAATCATTTCTACGGAATAACCCGGCACGAAAAGGTATTCTTGTCCGGACCAGCCCACTGCACCGTCCGCCCCGGTAGTGAGCGCCGCCATTTTACAGCCGCAGACTTGCTGCAAGCTTTCCAGAACCTTCTCGGGCGGTCCTTCCAACCCAAAGATGATTCCGGCGTCTCGCGCACTAGTGAGGAGAACATCGATACCTGCCAAAAGCGGCTCGATCTGACTGCGGCAAAGCCGCGGATTCCAGAGAAGAGCGCGATAGTTGACATCGAAGACAACGCGGATGCCATGACTTCGGGCCCATTCGATCGCGCGCCGCACCAATTCGGCGCCACGCTGGGAGATTCCTACGGTAATACCGGTCACGTGCAGGAAGCGGGCCCGCGTCAGCCGGGGCCAATCGAATTGGTCGAACTCCATTGTTGTCGCGGTCGAATTGGCCCGATCGTAAATCACCCGCGCTGACCGTGGAGACGTCCCCGGCTCGAAGAAGTAGGTACCAAGGCGGCCCTCCGCCGACCACTGGACAAAGCGATCATCGACTCCACAGAGTCGGGCATGCTCGGTGACGCGACGACCGAGCGAGTTCGCTGGTAAGAGGGACAACCACGCTGAATGGTAGCCCATCCGCGCCACTGCCGCGGCCACATTCAACTCCGTTCCAGCGACATGGACGGACAACGTTGGCGCATCGGCAATCAAAGAACCAAGCGGAGCCGACAAGCGCAGCAAGGCTTCACCAATGGTGACCACCTCGGGGGACGGGTCAATGAACGACTTTTCGTTGGCCTGGGTAGAAACTGGTTGATCGGAAGCGGAAACCACAAATTTTTGCGCGTTAAACTACCTCAGCGAATCGCGCTGAGCCATCGCTATCCGTACAATTCACCTTTGTTCGGAAACTGCTGGATCGACCGATCGTAGCGGGTTGGTTCCATGAGCGGCAGCAAACGCCGCACCAACGGATTGAGCCAATCCCAGGCCGCCCTCGCATAGAGGTCGAGGGGATCGAGCTTCATCCGGAAATGCAATTTCGGATCGTAGTTGAGCGGAGCGCTGTGATAGATTCGACATCCGTTCCGCACTGCCCAGGATATCGTATCCCGCCAGGTCAGGAAGTAGAGGTGATACTCCAGGGCCAGCGAGTAATCGAGACCGATATAGTTATCCTTCAATACCCCGTCACTCACGAGGCAGGAGGCAAACGCGATAATCCGGCCGTTGTGTCGCCACAGAAAAAAGCGGGCGCGATCCGGCAGGCCTTTCCCCAGACCGGATAGATACGCGCCGTTCAGCTTCTCAAAATGTAGTTTTGAGCGTTGGAAAACCGCGGAATACAAGGGCAAAAGTTCGTCGATGTAAGGCGAAACATCGGTCAACGCCTCAAAAGTAAGCGCCAGACCTTGCTCGGCTTTGCGAAATTTTCGGCGCAGATTCTTGCGCATCGCATGGCTCAAGTAACGTCGGAGGTACTCTTCAAAGGTTCCGAAATCCAACGCGAGGCTGGTGGCCGGCATACTGGGGATACGGGTAAATCCGGCTGTCTTCAAGTCGTCCAGGATGGAGCGATAGCTTTGCGGAAAGTCTTTGAACACGATCAAGCTAGCCCGAAGCTTTCGCGCGATCTTGGGCAAGTTCTCTTTCAAAATGAGCGCAGTCCAGGCGGCATCTCCCGTTTTCGTGTCCACCGCCAGATCCCCTTCCCCGGCAGAGTTGCCAATCATTAACATCCGCAGCTTCAGGAAAGAGGGAAACCGACCGCGGACTTTCGCGGCCAAACGACGGACCGAATCAGGCAGACCGGTTAAGAGATCCTGGCTGACGAGAAAGACTGGCTGAATCGCGCGGGTTGTGCCGCCTTGGTCCCTTAGCAGTAAAAACCGGTGATCGAACTGATCCGCCAACGTCTGGCTGATGAGCTCATAGTACCGGTGATCAGCCGCATACTTTTGAAAACTAGCCCGCCAGACCGCCCGATCCTCTTCCGATACGGCCTGGACGACTTCGATCGAACCGGCGGAACCCGGCCCCCTCGAGCCTTGCCGAGCAGCCGCACTCTCGGGAGCATCGGTTTGAATTGAGTGTTTCACTGGCCCAGAAAATCTATTCAGCCGCAAAAAAGGAAGAGATTACGCCGGAGCATTCTAACCCGCAACCTTGAGATCTGCGCATGCCGCACGGCGGCTTTTGGATGCAGAACGGTCGTGGAGGAGAAGTAGGACAAACGAGCAGAATCCCCCCGACGAAGAGGTCGGCTGGTTGGCGAGACGCGCTCCGCGGGGATGCTAGAGCGGCGACAAGTCGCACGCACTCCAAGGTACGCCGGCTGCGAGCATCTTTCCCTAAAAAAAAGCGCAGAAACTAATTTACAAACATATTAATACTGTGTTCTGTTAATCGCACATCATGAATAGAACATCAATCTATTGTGTAATATCACTGACCCTGCTGACTAGCTGGTCATCCCTGGCGTTTGCCCAAACCACCGATTCTTCAACGCAAATTGCCGGATCCGCCGCCACCGCTATGAGTAAACCGCCGCGACCTCGCAATCCGGAGGCGAGTAAGCGGGCAAAATTGACCCGCCTGAAAAAGACCATCGACTTAACCGCCGAACAGGAAAGCAAAGCCAAGCCAACGATCAGCACTTACGTCGAAAATGTGAACGCCGTTCGCCAGGATGCTTCTCTGCAACCCAAAGAACGCCGACAAAAATTATCGGCCTTGCGGAAACAGTATGACGCCGATCTCAACGCGCTGCTAACCGATGAGCAACGACAGAAACTGGCCTCAATAAAGGCGGAACGCCTCGCCAAATTGCGAGCAGCACGCGCCGCTCGAGCATCCTCGCCGGACACCGCGACCGCTCAATAGCGCGAACAATACCGGCATCTCGCCAGTCGATCCTCGACGATATCGAGATGCCGGTATCACTTGCCCAAATCAAACAATGGAACATTGAGGCGCATTGCCCCTGTTTTTAGGACTCCTTACCGCGGCCGCGTCCGACGGTGCGACCGCCCGGCGCTCCATAACTAATGACAGATCGTCGGTCTGAGCCGCGGCCTTGCTAGCCATTCGCCAACGCAGCCAGTTTAACTACCGTACGCCAGTTTCGACCGGTACAGATCGTTTTCAGTTTCACGTCGAAATAGGCGTTTGTCAGCTTGCTTCTTGCTACGCCATTAGGCAGATGGAGATAGATTTCCCTGCCTTGCACAACAAACTCGTCAGGAAAAGATCTCGCCGGATCAAGCTGATTGACCAAGGCAGGCGTCGGCTCGTCCGCCAGAAAGAGGACATGTAGCGAGTCTTCCTCCCGCCCCCGGCCGATGAAAGGATTACTCCGCGCCACCTCGGTCAACTGCTCACTCGATCGTATGACAACAGGGCTATTCACTGCGAGACGTTGATGAATCTGCTCCGCGAGCAGGCGCCCGAAGGTCGCGGAGATCAGCGGAGCCTCGAAAAGCACATTGCCGCTTTGAATATAGGTTCGGACATTCCGGCAACCGCTATCCCGGAAAATCGCGGCAAGGTCGGTCATTGAGACCTTATTTTTCCCGCCTACATTAATGCCGCGAAGGAAGGCAACGAAAGTCATCGCTGAAACGAACGTTTCACTTTATCGAGTGCAAGGATTAGCACGATCCACCTGCCTCTGTCAGGTCGCTGAAGTGAGGGCTCGATCTGGAGCTTGCCGAACAGTACCGCAAGCTATTCAAACGGTACTCTGGAGAATTCAATGAGAAGCATTAATGCTGTACTTATGCCCCTTAAATTTACCAAAAAGTTGATCGCGGCCCGCGCGTTCGAAAGCGCTGCCGTTTTCGACGTTGACGGTGACGGTGTGCTTGACATCGTTTCGGGCGCTTACTGGTACCAAGGACCAGACTTTCGCACCTGGCATTATCTGGGCGAAGTCAGGCGGTCCGGAGAATATTTTGACGATTTCTCGACGATTCCGCTCGATGTGAACGGGGACGGCCGCCTTGACATCGTGACCGGCGGCTGGTTCGGTCAGAACTTACGATGGAGAGAGAACCCGGGAGAATCCGGGAAAATCTGGTCCGAACACTTGATCGCAAATACCGGAAGTGTCGAAACAACGAGGGCCTGGGATATTGACCAGGATGGTCTGGTCGAAATTGTTCCGAATACCCCCAACAATCCTCTCGTGGCCTACAAATTGCAGGTTGACGATAAAGGCCGTGGACTCGGCAAGTTCGTTGCCCACGAGATTTCTTCCGAGCCGCTGGGGCACGGTCTTGGCTTTGGAGACATTGATGGAGACGGCAGGGGTGATTTTGTGGTCAACCAGGGTTGGCTGGAACCGCCAAAAGAGCCTTTGTCCGGTGCATGGAGGCTACATCACGAGTTCGATCTCGGACGGGACGCCAGCATCCCCATTGTCGTGGCCGATGTGAACGACGATGGACTCAGCGATCTGATCGTTGGCAGCTCGCATAGCTACGGACTCAGCTGGTGGGAACAGCGTCGCGATGCCTTCGGCAGCCGGGCGTGGGTACAACATCCGATCGATCCATTTAACTCGCAGTACCATGATCTCCATTGGCGGGATATCGACGGTGACGGTCAAAATGAGCTGATCACTGGAAAACGGTTTCGTGCGCACTGCGGGCGAGACCCGGGAGAATTTGATGATCTCGGAATCTACTATTTCAAATGGACGGGTGAGGGCTTTGCCAAACAAGTCGTGACTTACGGTGAACCCGGGAAAGGCGCGGGCTGCGGGCTTGACTTCGCAATGGCGGATCTGCGCGGAAGTGGGCGGCTGGACATCGTCGCGCCCGGCAAAGACGGACTGCATGTTTTCTACAATGAGGGTTCCTAGCTGTTCCGAAATGATAGTGCGCTAGACGAAAACTACTGTCCTTGCCCGACTCGGACGTTTAAGTAAGAAAAGGCATCAGCAAGTTATGGAGGGTCCGGAGGTTCCGCTCGAGAAAACGCACGAAGATCTGCATCATCATGCGGAGCACAGCCACGAGCGTTGGGTCCTCGGCGTTGCCCTGAGCTCTGCTTTCATCGCGGCGATTGCTGCGGTCGGATCGCTCTTGGCCGGACATGAAGCCAATGAGGCGGTGATCGACCAGGTGCAAGCCTCTGACCAATGGAACTATTATCAAGCCAAAGGGGTAAAAGCGACCGTGCTGACCTCAAAGATCGAGCTACTGCAGGCACTCGGACATCCCGCTGAGGCTGCCGACCGGGAAAAAGTAAATCAGTATACCAAGGAACAAGAGGAGATCAGGCGACTAGCGGAAGAGAAACAAAAAAGCGCCAGGCACCGGCTCGCCGTACACTCCGGTTTCTCCCGTAGCGTCACCATGTTTCAAATCGCTATCGCGATTGCCGCTATTTCGGTTTTGAGCAAACGGCCCCGGCTCTGGTACATCGGCCTTTGTTTCGCCGCGATCGGGATCTGGTTTTTTGTATGGGGGCTTTTTCTCTTGCGAGCTGGTTAGCTCAGCTTTCCAGGTTTAACCACTTCACCTCGTCGGATGTGAGAGTTATCCCGAGCCCGGGCAAGGTGGTACGAACCTCTGAGAGGGTGCGAGGTCCAAAGAGCGCGAAGGTCGGGAACCGCTGAGCCAAAACGTAAGCTAGTGCAATGTTGATCGGGGCTACTCCGTACTTCGCGGCAACTTCCGAGGCTCGCTTGCGTCGAAGCAGATTGTCCTCCGATAACCAGCAACGTCTCATCTCCGGGTCGCCGGAGGCGTCCAGAACAACTCCAGGCGCAAAGAAACCGCGCGCTTGACTCGACCAGGCAAAAAGACAGGTCTGGTGAGCGGCCAACCAAAGGCGCCAACGCAAATCGGATGAGCTGACGCAGCCATTCCAAACCGGCGCAATCATTCGAGCGAGACTGAAATTGTTACTCACCGAAAATAATTCTACCAGGCCGCGCTTCTGAGCATAAGCGTTGGCCGCCTCGATCCGTTCGATGGTCCAATTCGAGACGCCAAGCGAGCGAGCACGGCCAGCGTGAACGGCTTCGTTCATCGCATCCACCCATTCGCTCACTGGAACCCCGGGATCATCACGGTGCAGCATGTAGATGTCGACGTAGTCCGTTTGGAGCCGGTCCAGACTTTCGGTTAGCTGCCGGTTAACTGCCTCCGGACGGCAGTAAGGAGGGTGGGCGCCTTTTCCCAATATCACCACCTCTTTGCGAACGCCACGATTACGCAGCCATTTTCCCAGAATCCTCTCCCCTTCTCCGCCTGCGTAAACATAGGCAGTGTCGAAAGCGTTCCCGCCGCGTTCATAAAAGTCGTCCAGCAGGTTGAACGCGTGCCGTTCGAGAGCGATCGCGCCTTCGAACATCGTACCCAAGACCAAACGGGATGCGAGCGGCATTACCCCGCGAATTTTGGCATGCGGAAACCGGATGTCGTTTCGCCGGCGAAGAGGGCGTCCGGCGATGGTGGTCCGCATATTCTCCCCTTTCTCCGGCTCATAGCGAACTCCGACCGCCTGGCGCCACCGATCCTGGATTGCCAGATTTCCCAGCGAATCGCGCCAGCTCATCGCCGGAGCCTCACCGCGATCCAGATTCTCAGCGACGATATCGGCCTCGTAAGCGTACAAATCTTTTTCCGCCTCAATTACAATCTCGCGAGCAGCCTCAGTGTTCCGCTGAAGAAAGAGTTTGATCGCTCCCTCCGTCGCCCCGCAAAACCAGGGCGACGGAACCCTGATTGAACCCTCCGTTCCATAAAGCCGAAGGTCGTTCTCGGCGTTGAGTTGCACTCCGCAGCTTACTTGTGCGAAAATGCCGCCCCGAAACTTGAGCATCCCGACCGCGTATTCATCGACCCCGGAAGCCGGTCCCAACTGCCCGTATCCGGTAAACTCGAGCGGTTCAGCGAACGGTTCTCCGCCGGCTGCGCCAGCCAACAGCCGCGCCATCGAAGTCGTGTATCCACCAACATCCAGAATGCCGCCACCGCCGAGCTCGCGGTTGAGCGACCGGCTCTGCCGGTCGAAAGGAATGCGAAAGCTGAACCGGGCTTGAATCAAACGAAGTTCGCCGATCGCGCCTTCTTTGATCAACTGGACCAAGCGGGCTGTCTGCGGATGGCAGCGATACATGTAGGCTTCCATGAAAAACACCCGGTGCTCAGCGGCCGCCTCAAGCATCGCTTGCAGCTCAGCATGGTTGAGCCCGGCTGGTTTCTCGCAAAGAACGTGTTTACCCGCCTCCGCCGCCCTGATCGCCCACTCCGCATGCATCGGGTGGGGCAGCGCGACATACACTACCTTGACATCGGGATCGGTCAGGAGCGAAGCGTAGTCCCCCACGGGTTTCGCATTCGGATGAGACAGGATAAATTGGTTCGCTGCGGCATGCGAACGGCTGCCGACTGCGACCAAGCGACCCGTCGTCGAGGACTGTAACCCTTCGGCAAACCGTCTGGCGCTGCCGCCGGTTCCGAGAATTCCCCAGCCTACTGTATCGTTGCCCATAGAAAGACTACTTCGTTACCCCAGGCCTGCAGCGGTCGCAAATCTGCAGGATCGCGGCACCGATCATACATTGCTATTGCAAATATATTGCAGCAAGCCAATGATCCTGGAGCACTATGACGAAGACTTTTCTCGTTTCCCTGTTCTGTGGATCGGTCTTGGCCCTCTCCGCCCACGGAGCAGAGCAGCTGAAAATCGCTTCTTTCTCAACCGTACTGACTGAGATGGCCCAGCAGATCGGCGGCCAGCACGTCACCGTAACTGGCGTCGTCAAACCAGGCCAGGACCCGCACGAGTATCAGCCCACACCGGACGATCTCAAACAGGCCGGTGAGGCGCGGCTGATTCTGCTCTCGGGCAAACATTTGGAGCATTACCTGGACAAGGTTCAACAGGCGACCGGGGGAAAAGCGACGTCGCTGTCGGTGGGCGATGCTCTACCAAACTTGAAAATGAAAGCGGATCCGGACGAGCCTGAAGCCAAAGCGGCTGCGGACCGGAACGGCATGATTGACGACCCGCATTGGTGGAACAGCGTTTCGAACACCGAAAAGGCGGCAGCCATCGTTCGCGATGAACTGATCAAGCTCGACCCGGGCAACCAGGCAGATTATGAACGGAACGCCAGTGCCTACCGGGCGAAATTGGAAGCACTCGATCAATGGGCAAAGCGTAAAGTGGCTGAATTGCCCCGCGACAAGCGCAAACTGGTCACCTCGCATGACGCCTTTCAATATTTCTCCAAGGATTACGGTTTCAAAGTTTACGCCATCGAAGGCGTGAGCACCGAAACCGAGCCGTCGGATCGGCATGTCGCTGAACTGATCGACCAGATAAAACAACAGCGGGTCAAAGCGATTTTTGTCGAGAACACCCTAAACCCAAAAGTCAGTAAAGAGATTATCAAGGAGACGGGTGCAAAGGTCGGTGGGACTCTTTACGCCGACGGTCTGGGAGAGGATGATGGCAGCACCTACGACGGCATGGTCCGGCATAACATCACCACGATCGTGGATTCGCTGAAGTAGCAATGAGAGGCTCACCGGTCGTTCGCGCAATCGCCACGGTGCTGGCGTTACTCGCGCTGATGATACCTCTACGAAGCCTCACCAGTCATCATCCGGCCACCACGTCGTCGCAATCGCCAGTGGCAATGACCCGGGAAAAACTTCATTTAGAGCTCACTTCAACAACCGTGCCATTCAAATTCCAAGTTACTCATAACGGTCGACCGATCTGGAACGGCGAATCGAGTTCAGCCAGCGTGGACACGGACGTCGAACTGCGGTTTCCGTCGGAAGGAATCGACCTGGTGCTCGACGTTTCGTGGACCGAGAAAAAAGAAACTGCCGTCCGGCTTGCCCTTACTCCGAAGAACGCCGACCCCATCGTCCGGACCATCTGGGGAACAACGAATGCCAGTGAAGTCCTGACGTTTGTCCCAGAAAAGTAGCCCTGAACTATGTCCAACCACAGGCTGGAAATCAAAGATTTGACGGTCTCCTACCATCGAGTTCCGGCCGTGCACCATGTGAGTCTGGTCCTGCACTGTGGTTCCTGTATCGGTTTGCTCGGGCCAAATGGCGCGGGCAAAACTTCGCTTTTCAAAGCATTAGTCGGGCTGGCTCCGTCGGAGACCGGGTTCGTGCGTTTCCACGGGCAGAATCGGAAGCTGACCAGTTCGGCGATCGCGTATCTGCCCCAGCGCACGACGGTGGACTGGGATTTCCCGATCACGGTCCGCGGCATGGTAGAGATGGGACGCTATCAAGCCCTCGGCTGGTGGCGCCCGTTCAGAAACGCTGACCATTTGGCGGTCGTTCGTGCCCTTGAAACGATGGAATTGGAGAGTCTCGCCGACCGCCAGATCAGCGCTCTCTCCGGCGGCCAACAACAACGGGCGTTTCTCGCCCGCGCGCTCGCCCAGGAAGCGCACATCTTTTTACTCGATGAACCGTTTTCCGGCTTGGACAAGCCAACTCAGGATCATCTGGGGAGCACGATCCGGCGCTTAGCCAGAGATGGTAATCTGCTCGTCGTGTCCCATCACGATCTAAGCACGGTTCGAGAGTTATTCGACCAGCTAATCTTCCTCAATGGAGAGCTCGTTGCCTTTGGCGAGACCGAGCAGGTCTTCACTCCAGAGAACATCCAGAAAACCTTTCAAACGCACATTTTTTCAGGAGCGATGCATGAATCTGGTTTGGGTATTTGAGCCTTTTCGTCATGAATTCATGCGGCGCGCCTTTTTCGGTTGCGCCTTGATTGGCTTCACCAACGGAGCGCTCAGCTCTTTTATCGTCATTCGCCGGCTGGCTCTGATGGCGGACGCCATGGCGCACTCTCTCTTGCCGGGAGTCGCGGTGGCATTGCTCTTGTTTGGACTGATGCCCGGAACCCTCTTTGTTGGTGCGCTGGTCGCGGCACTCTTGGTGGCTTTTGGAACGCAAATCATCTCCAACAGCTCGCGGATCAAAGAGGACACCTCGCTTGGGTTGCTTTTCGCCTGTTCGTTTTCTCTTGGATTGGTTTTGATCAGCTTTTCCCGGACGGGCGTTAACGTCAGCGATTACCTTTTTGGCAATATCCTGGGACTCGGAGACACCGATCTCTGGACGATCTATTTGATCAGTTTGGTCGTTCTGCCAACTCTGGTTGCCTTGGAGCGACCGCTGCTGCTGACGATGTTTGAACCCTCGGTCGCGGCGAGCCAAGGCGTTCGGGTGAATGCGCTAAAGTACCTCTTGATGGGCTTGCTGGTTCTTTCGATGATCTCTTCCCTGCAGGCGGTCGGCGTCATCCTGGCCTTGGGCATGCTCATCGCCCCAGCTGCGACGATCTACCTCTTGTCCGATTCGTTAAACACACTCTTTTGGGCTGGTGGAATTCTCGGCGCGGCAGGGTCGTGCGCGGGGTTGCTCATCTCATTCTGGCTCAACCTCCCTTCCGGACCGTGTATTGTCCTGGTTCTTGGGCTGATCTTCCTTCTAGCATACCTGTTCAGCCCAAAATATGGGGTTGTGCTGAAGATCCTCCATCCACGCCACCTGCACGAAGCTTCCTTAGCGCGTTGGCAGCGACAGGAGCGGAGCTGAGGCGGTTCGAGCGGCCTGAGCGGCCTGAGCGGCGTGAGCGGCCTGAGCGGCTTGGGCGGTCGATGGCTATCGGCCATCGGTCATTGGCCATCGGTCATCGGCTCGGCTGTGTTTGCTCTGTCGCCAGAATACAAAAGCCGAGCCACACGGTCGCGGCGGCGAAACCTGCCACGACGTCGCTTAGAAAGTGGACGCCGAGGTAGATGCGACTCAATCCGATCAGGAGAACCAGGGCGGCAAGACCAGAGGTGGCGACTCCTGGCGGAAAGCGGGTAAGCCGCAAAATGAGATATGCCAAAAATCCATAGGTCACAAAAGATCCCATTGCATGTCCACTGGGAAAACTCCAGCCAGGGGCGACTTGCCAGGGATTCGCAAGTTGGGGTCGAATTCTTTGGAAGATGCTTTTCAAAAAAGTGTTGAGTTCACCCGCACCAAGCAAAGCAGCAGTCCAGCCCAGCAGAAACGACCACCGCCGGCAGAGAGCAAGCCAAAGCGCGACCACAACGCCAAGGAAGCCAAGCGTCCGCGCATCACCGAGCAACGTGATCCCCGCAAAGAGACGGACCAGCCAGAACGGGCCGTGCTCGTGAAAAAACTCAGTGATCTGCTGATCGAGCACAGTCAGCCAACCTTGTTCACCAACTTCGTCGGCTAAATAGAGAAAGAAGCCACCCGCAACGAAAATAGCCACGAGCCCGAGAAGCAGGACTCCGCTCTGCCATCGCCGTGAATGCTGCGAGGTTTTCAAAGCCTGCGTTGCCCGCAAATCCGTTACGGATTTGCGGGCGATGCAGGCTATTCGGTGCCGTCTGACCGAAGCAAACTTCGCCGGGCGAAGCGCTCGTTACTCTGGCGACGAACCAACACAAAAGTATTGTTGTCGCCATAGAGGGCCCACGGACCGGGCGGAACCTCTCGAAAGTCGACGAACCGCCAGTCACAAAGATCTTTGTTTCCGAGTCCGAGGTAGTCGCGCACGGCCGGTGATACATCCAGGCCAGCACCTTGATTCAGGTTCGGCCTCGGCCGTTCGTTGCCAAACACGTACTGCCAATGATCCGTTCGGAAGGGTCCGCAATCTTCCCATTGAGCAAAGGCAACACGATTGCCGTGCCGGATCGCGATCCAATGACTTTTCAGCACGGTTTGTCCATCGCGAACGAACGCGGTTCGGAACCAGGGAATGACCTGAGCGGCTTCCGGCTTGGTGTGACCTCCCTCGACGTCGTTGTATGGCAGAGCAACGTAGAAAGGGTTTTGCCGAGGAACGAAGTTTACCGGGATGTAGTTGCGCCGCGCCGCGCCGTCCGGGTTATCGTAACCTCCGTAGCTCGAACTCCAATATTTATCCCAGGAGCTGCGATCGTTGGGAACAGGATTGTTTCCGCTGGGACGTTCGCCGATCCAGAAAATGGTCGTCACGATATTCAATTTCCATGGACCGCGTCCTCCGCCGATGCCGTATTCACCGCGACCCATGAGGGAAGGGCCGGTCTCGTAACGCTGACCTGAGCCCGTAAAGACCGTTTTGGTTGGTGACATGATCACCTTCGGCTCTACTTTCAGCAGCGCATTTTCCCGCAGCTTCATAGCGTACTTGGCGAAATCGGTGCTGCTCTCGTACTGGGCTTGACCGAAAGCCATTCCGCCGCAACACACCAGCGATAAAAACGAGAAGAAAAAGGGGAGCCGCATGACGAGTCTCGCTCCTTTATGCGGATTTGGGCGAAGAGAGCAAGCGATTTTTCCAATCGTAAAGCCGAATCGACGAATTTTTTGGGAATTCTTGGAAAAATTTCATCGTTGTAAGAAAGAAAATGCGTTTCGCACGCCATGCCGTGTCGGAGGAACGACGAGACGGCAGTGTATAACTTTCGCTATCGCTGTTGTGATCGTTCAACTCAGGGCGTGTCTTGGAGTGCGTGCGACTTGTCGCCGCTTTGAGACCGCGCGGAGCGCGACCTCGGGTACGACGGGGCCACGAAGCGCCCAGATGCTTGGCAAAAAGACGTGTTCGGGTTTACGGCCGCGCTCCGCGCGGATTTAAAAGCGGGGCGACAAGTTTCCCGCACTTCACGACACGCCGCGAATTCGAAAGCAAGAAATCTCAGTAGCGCGCGAGTAACGTTTCTTTTAAAAAACGCTTATCGTCCGAAGTGGGAAAATCGAGCGTGTAATGCAACCCGCGGCTTTCTTTGCGTGCGAGCGCACTATCGACAATCAGGCTGGCTGTCGTGCACAGGTTCCGCAATTCAAGCAGGTCTGTCGAGAGTTTGAAGTCCCAGTAAAACCCTTGAATTTCGCGATGGAGATTGCGCAAGCGCGCGCTGGCGCGCTGCAGACGTTTATCCGTTCGGACGATACCAACGTAATCCCACATCAAACGACGGATTTCGTCCCAGTTATGATAGATGACGACCAGTTCATCAACGTTCTGGGCGTGCCCGGGGCGCCACTCGGGGAGTTCGACGTCTTGATGGTACTGCGAGTACTTGGGCCGCTTTAGGGCGGCCGCACAACGCCGCGCCAATACCACTCCCTCCAGCAAGGAATTGCTGGCCAGGCGATTGGCGCCATGCAGGCCAGTACAGGCGACTTCGCCAATCGCGAACAAACCGCGCAAAGTGCTCGAGCCATCCAGGTCGGTCTTTATACCGCCGCACTGATAGTGGGCCGCGGGCACTACCGGGATGGGCTGCGTCGTGATATCAATTCCCAAGCCAAGACAGGTTTCATAGATATTCGGGAAGCGTTTCTTGATAAATTCAGGCGATCGGTGGGCGATATCAAGAAACATGCACTGGGCTCCCGTGCGCTTCATTTCCGCATCGATCGCGCGTGCCACAATATCCCGAGGCGCCAACGCTCCGCGTTGATCATATTTTTTCATGAACTCATGCCCCTGAAAGTCGACAAGTTTCCCCCCTTCACCGCGTACCGCCTCGCTGATCAAAAACGTTCGTTCCGCGGGATGAAAAAGACAGGTTGGATGAAACTGGATAAACTCCATATTGGCGATCGCGGCGCCGGCTCGCCAGGCCATGGCTACGCCGTCGCCTGTGGCAACCGCGGGGTTTGTTGTGTAGAGATAGACCTTGCCGCAGCCGCCCGTCGCCAGAATCACGCGATCGGAACGCAACGCTTTCACCTCTCCGCTCGTCTCGTTCAGCACATAGAGTCCCACCGCCCGGTTCTCGGTAGCGTAGCCAAGCTTGCCAGTGGTGATCAGGTCAACGGCCATATGATTTCCGAACACCTGGATCTGTCCATGCTTGGCGACGGCGTCCAATAAGCGGTGTTCAATCTCCCGGCCGGTTACGTCATGATAGTGAAGCACCCGCCGTTTGGAATGACCGCCTTCTTTGCCGAGATCCAATTCTCGTTGACCATCCTCCAGAACGCGCTCATCGAAGTGAACCCCGATCGCGACAAGATCGCGCACGGCGGCCGGTCCTTCAGTCACGATCGTCCGGACAGCTTCCTCGTCGCAGAGTCCGGCACCGGCAGTCAATGTATCCCGGATATGAAGCTCGAAGGAATCTTCCGCGCTTGTCACGCAAGCGACTCCGCCCTGGGCCCAAGCGGTACTCGACTCCGCTGGAGTACGCTTGGTGACAACAGCAACGGTTCCCTGCTCCGCCACTCTCAACGCCAGGCTGAGACCCGCTACCCCGCTGCCAACGATGATAAAATCAAACCGATTCATCGAACCAGGTCACGCGTGTCAGACCGACAAGAAGCGTCTTTCAAAGAGATGGAAACCACAGATTTTACAAATTAGCATAGATTTCAGGAAGGACAGAGATTCGAGTGGGACAGGCCCGGCTACGAGGTTGCGCAGCGGAGCCTGCTCGAGTTTGAAACGTTTGTTAGGGTTCCGCGGATTCCGTGGGCCTGCGCATCGTCGACTTAAATTGCTATGCGTAAAATTACCTTTATTGGCGCGGGAAGTACGGTCTTCGCGCAGCACCTTCTGGGCGACATTCTATCGTATCGTGAGCTGGCGGACTCCGCGATCACACTGTTCGATATCGATTCGGAGCGGCTGAGCACCTCCCAGGTTGTGGCTCATCGTCTGGCGGAAAAACTTTCGGTTCATCCGACGATTGAGGCAACGACGAACCGGGACGAGGCCTTGGCCGGGGCTGACTATGCGATCAGCATGATCCAGGTGGGCGGGTACCAGCCTTGCACGGTCACCGATTTCGAGATTCCGAAGCGCTACGGGCTGCGCCAGACCATCGCCGACACCCTGGGGATCGGAGGGATTATGCGGGCGGTGCGCACGATTCCGGTGCTGCTCGAGATCAGTAATGCGATGGAACGACTCTGCCCGGAGGTGCTGCATTTGAACTATGTCAATCCGATGGCGATGAACTGTTGGGCTTTGGCCGATGCCAGCAAGATCCGGACAGTGGGGTTGTGTCACAGCGTGCAAGGCACGGCTGCCGAGCTCGCCGGCCTCCTGTCTCTTCCCGCGAAGGAAATCGATTATATCTGCGCCGGCATTAACCACATGGCCTTCTACCTGAAATTCGAGCACCAAGGCGAAAATCTGTACCCGAAACTTCATCAAATCGTCGCGGAGGGGCGGGTGCCGAAACATAACCGCGTCCGGTTCGATCTCTTCGAGCGCCTGGGCTATTTCATAACGGAATCGAGCGAACACCTCTCTGAATATGTGCCTTGGTACATCAAGCGTGATCGGCCTGACCTGATCGAAACGTTCAATATACCGCTCGATGAATATATTCGACGTTGCGAAGGACAAATCGCCGAATGGAGTCAGTTGCGCGAGCAGCTTTCCGATCCGGCGCACCCTCTCGAATTTGAACGCAGCGCCGAGTACGGTTCTTCGATCATCCGGAGCGCTGAGACGGGAGAACCCTGCGTAATCTACGGGAATGTGCCGAACGCAGGGCTGATCGAGAACTTGCCAACCGGTTGCTGCGTCGAAGTACCGTGTTTGGTCGATCGCAACGGAATTCAACCCACCCGGATTGGCCGGCTGCCGAGCCAGCTCGCCGCTTTAATGCAGACGAATATCAATGTGCAGCAGTTAACCGTGGAAGGCGTTCTGACCGGCAACCGCGAACGGATTTGCCAGGCGGCCATGCTCGATCCGCATACAGGCGCCGAGCTCGACCTGGACCAGATCTGGTCCCTGGTGGATGACCTGCTGCAGGCTCACGCCGAATGGATTCCGAAAAATCTGCGGAAATTTGTTTCGTCCTGACTCCCGGCTGCTGACTCCCGGTCCAAGGCCGCCGACGGCCGGAAAGCTCAGCCTACGGCATCGGTATTCTCCACACTTGGTTCGCGAGGGGAACTCGCTACCACTGCCATGAGATCGCGGCAGTGGTTTATCGCCATCTGTTCCGTGAATGTCCTTAAGCCGGCCATGTCTCTCTGATAGATTTTTCCGGTCTTCCGGACGCCGCCGAACCGCACCAGGTTTTGCAGCTTTTCGTAAAGTCGCAAACGCAGCATCTCTTCGCCGCCATGCGCAGCGTTGCGGGCGCGCAAATTGGCGTGCACCGTCAAAAACAGCTCTTTGAATTCAAAGGACGCGTTGTCCAAAAACGCATTTACCAGCTCCTCAGTGAGGATATCAGGACCGCCGCGCCGCAGCATGAGACGTTTCTTCATGGACACCCATCGCACCAAAGCGACGATTAGCGAGCAATCTCGTTCGCGCGGAGCGCTACCGAATGCCGGAAATCTTCCAGAGGATTTCCCGGTCGATATTGGCGGGCAGCGACCAGCAAGGCGGCGATAACGCGGTAGCCACCTTTCCGGCGGCGGGATGCGGTAAAAGCCGGCGAAGATGCTGATCGAGGCGCATTCGTTTGTTTAGCCACCAACGGGCCGTCGGGTGTTTGTCGAGAAATTCGTAATGACGAATCACGTTTTCCGGAGAATGGCGCCGGACTACCACGAGCAGTTCTCGCCAGCGCTTTCGGCCGCCTGTCCCCGACTTATGCGCCGCGTGGATCCGGTACCGCGACACGGTTGTATTGATTCGGATGAATCGGCACATCTTCGCGGCGCGAAGGAACCAGTCCCAATCAAAGGCATAATGCAGGCTTGCACAACAACAGAGATCACCGGACTCATCGCGCTCGCTACGCCCGCGATATCACATAGCAGATCGCAAATAGCAACGATCAATGACCGATAACGGATGGCCGACGATCAATGAACGATGGCCAATCGCCGACGACCGATGCTGGCTAACGCTTCGAAAACTGGAATCGCTTCCGCGCTCCCGGCTGCCCGGACTTCTTACGCTCTTTCATCCGGGGATCACGGGTCAGCAAGCCTTGCTCCTTCAAAACCGGGCGCATCGCGGCGTCGAACTCCAGCAGCGCCCGCGCGATCCCGAGGCGAACTGCGCCCGCCTGACCGTCGGGTCCGCCGCCCCGGGCGGTGACTAACACATCAAAGTTGTTGGTTGTCTTCGTAACCTCGAAAGGCTTGAGCACTGTCAACTGCAGTGAAGGAGTGGGAAAATATTCTTCCAGCGACCGGCCGTTAACGTCGATTTTGCCGGTTCCACGAGCGAGACGGACTTGAGCTACCGCGGATTTACGGCGACCGGTTGCGGCAAAGGTTTCAGGCATAACAATTAGCTGATGTGGACTGGTTGCTGAGCGGAATGCGGATGTTCCTCGCTCGCGTAAACTTTGAGCTTGGTAAAAACCGACCGGCCCAGTCGATTGTGCGGAATCATCCCTTTCACGGCGTGCTCCACTAAGAGTTCCGGCCGGCGGCGCCGACGCTGTTGGACAGTTTCAGATTTGTGGCCGCCCACGAAACCGGAAAAACTCATGAATTCCTTCTGAACTTCCTTCTTTCCTGTCAGTCGGACTTTTGCCGCATTGATCACAATAACGAAATCGCCGGTATCGACGTGCGGCGTGAAAACGGTCTTGCCTTTGCCGCGGAGCAAATTGGCGGCTTTAACAGCTACTCTCCCGAGCGGCTGGTCTTTCGCATCGATGAGATACCATTTACGGTTTATCTCGCTGGCTTTGGCAGAAAACGTCTTCATAGATCCTGGCCCCAAAAAGAGCCGGGAACGTATTGCGTTACCCGAGGACTGTCAAGGAGAAGCGGCGCTTGAGCGGCCTGAGCGGCCTGAGCGGCCTGAGCGTGGCGCGGACGGCCTCGGCTCTGTCGGACTTCAAGGTTAGGATAAGCTCCCAGCTTGTCAGCTTTTTTGAACCGGCAGGATGCCGGCGCTACCCGGTAAGGACAAGGCCGTCTCGCGCTACGCTCGACCATTGACTGTTCCGTCATTCAGCTTCTAATCTCGATATGCGCGCTCCGTTCTTGATCTGTGCCCTTCTTGTTCTCTGGTGTTGCGGCGCGATCTCGCTCGTTCACGCACAGGATCTCAACGCGACTCTTCAGAAGGCGGATCAACTGGAAAATGCGAACCGTGACCAGGAAGCACTCAATCTGCTGAAAAGCGCGGATCAAGCCAGTCCCGGCAACCCGGCAATCTTACGACGCCTTTCCACGGTCTACTCGGATTTGGTGGAAACGTCCCCGGAAAGCGAAAAAAAGCGGCTGGCTCAGCTCGCTCTCGACACCGCCCAAGAAGCAGCTCAGAAGGCGCCGGCAGACGGCGAGGCCCACCTTGCTCTCGCGATCGCTTACGGCAAAATGGCGGATTTCGTTGATAACAAGGCGAAGATCCAGTACTCGAAAATTCTGAAGGCGGAAGCCGAAAAAGCGATTTCGTTGAACCCAAAACTCGACGACGCCTATGAGATCCTGGCCCGCTGGAACTTTGAAATGGCCAGCTTGAACGTAGTCGAACGGGGATTTGCCCAGCTTTTTTACGGCGAACTCCCACCGGCATCAAAAGAACGCGCCCTTGAATATTTTCGGAAAGCCATTGCGCTGGCGCCTGATCGCATCATCCATCACGCGGAGTACGCCAAGGCGCTCGACCAACTCGGGCGGCAAAGTGAGGCCAAGGCACAGTGGCACAAGGTGCTGCAGCTGAGACCGGACGACCAGGGCGATCGCGCTTATCAACAAGAAGCTGCGCGACGGATCCGGGCGAAGTGAATAACCGTCTTGAACGAAATGTTGCGAGCCTTTCGGGCTTTCTCGCGGTACTATTTGGCGCGATCGGCTCTCATGCGTTACGCGCAAAGCTCGGCGGACTCGGTACGACGCAATTCTGGCAGACCGGTGCTCTGTACCATCTAGTGCACAGCGTGGTTCTCCTGGTGCTATCCGGATGGCGGGTTGTGCCAAGGCTCGCTTTTTACCTCATCTTCTTTGGCCTGGTTCTCTTCAGCGGCTCACTTTATCTGCTCGCCCTCAGCGGCGCGAGGTGGTTCGCCCTGATCACTCCGCTAGGCGGTCTGGGGATGATCTTCGGCTGGCTGGCTCTGCTCTCTTTCAGGCCGCCGCGCGAATAACACAGAGTTTTGGAGTGCGTGCGACTTGTCGCCGCTTTCGGATCAGCGCGGAGCGCGGCCCAAACCGGGAACAGAGCCACGAATCGGGACGTTTCCTGACGAAAGGACCCGCCTTGCAGGGGGCGCGCTCCGCGCGGTTTCAAAGCGGCGACTTGTCGCACGCACTCCAAAACTCTGTTCGCATTGACGTTCCATCCGAGTAGAGCGATAAAACGGGGCGGATTTGATGAAAGCAAATTTAAAATGCGATCCGATTACGACGTAGTGGTCATCGGAGGGGCAATTGCCGGAGCGTCGACCGCTTACCTGCTCAAGCATCGGCAACCCGAACGGCGCATTTTAATTATCGAAAAATCCCTGGAGTTCGATCGCAAGGTTGGCGAATCGACCAGCGAGGTCAGCGCATGCTTTCTCACCCGCGTTTTGAACCTCGCTCATCATCTCGGTCACGAACAACTGACCAAATCCGGTCTCCGCTTCTGGTTTTACGGACGAAGCGACGATCCATTCACCAGCTGCGCAGAGATTGGGCCTTTGTACCAAACGCGGCTGCCAACCTTTCAGCTGGACCGTTCAAAGCTGGATCAAGTCATTCTGGAGAAAGCCGAGGCCAGCGGTTGTGATCTCTGGAGGCCGGCCAGGATCCAGGAACTCAAGCTCGGGGGAACCGGCCAGAACGAACTCACCGTCAAGCTGGGCGACGAAGTCCGAGCGGTGACGAGCAAGTGGGTCGTCGATGCGAGCGGCCGTGCTGCCACCATTGCGCGAAAACTGAAACTCTTTCGCCCTTTGTCCGATCATCCGACAAATGCGGTTTGGGCCCGCTTTCGAAAGACGGCCGATCTGGACGGGGCCGATATCTGGGCCGAGGCCCCCGAATTCGTCGAGCCTTGCCGCGTGACACGGCAGTGGGCGACCAATCATCTCATGGGCTATGGCTGGTGGTGCTGGATCATCCCTTTGAAAGGCGGAGATTTCAGCGTCGGACTTGTTTACGACAGTCGAATCTATACTTTGCCGGCGGGTCCAACCCTCGGAGAGCGTCTGAAGGCCCATTTGCTCCAGCATCCGCTGGGGCGTCGCCTTTTTGCCGCCGCGGAGTATATCCAGAACGATGTCCGAGCCTATTCCTCCCTCCCATTCTACAGCACGCAAACCGTCGGGGATGGCTGGGCCTTGGCCGGCGATGCCGCTGGATTTCTCGACCCGCTCTACAGTCCTGGGTTGGACTTCGTCTCTTATACAGTCTCAGCCATTAATGAATTGATCGGAGACGCACTCAACGGACAGAATGTTTCCAGCAGGGCAAAAAGATATAACGACCTTTACCAGCAACAGTTCCACACCTGGTTCAACGGGGTCTACAAAGACAAATACTATTACATGGGAGATGCGGAACTGATGCAGGTTGCTTTCCTGCTTGACGTTGGGGCCTATTTTATTGGGCCGGTCCGGCAAGCGTATAGCAACGCCCCCGATCGTTACTCTGCCCTCCCTTATGCTGGCCCGATCGGGCAGACGTTCGGACGCTTCATGCGACTCTATAACCGCCGGCTGGCGGTTCTTGCCAAGAAACGGTTGGCCGCGGGTATTTACGGAAAGAATAATCGCGGACGACGTTTGCTGCTGCCGGGATTCAGTCCGGATCGCTCTTCCTTGGCCTTGATGCTCCGCGGCGTCCGTCAATGGCTCGCCCTGGAATGGCAGAGTCTGTTTCTGCCGAAACCGCTGAGCGGATCGCCGTCGGTCTTACCTGCCTGTGGCGCACGTTCCTGAGATCTCGCGAGAGATCAGTCCCGGTATGTCCAAAGAAGTCGATTCCATCGCCAATGAGCTGAACACTCTCTCCCGCGAATCGCGAAGCCGCCGGTTGACTGCTGCCGAGGAACAGCGCGGAGCAGCGTTGTTCCGAGATCTTGTTCTCTCCGGCGGCAAAGCGGTTACTCTCGCAATTGAAAAGCTGCCAGAACTGCCCTGGTTCATTCCCGTGACCGGGACGGGCGAAGCGTGGCCGCAGCTCTCACCGAGCCGGCGCAAAAGCTTTGTGACCGCGCTTCGCGCGATGGGTTCTGAACCGGGCAAGCGAGTTCGTCTGAGCCTGGCTCGCGGACTTTACAAGGTCGACCCTGATTCCGCGGTGAAGTTGCTGCTCAGCACTCTGAGGCTCATTGGCGAACCAGGAACGTGGACCGCCAAGGATCGCCAGGCGTTCGCCAGCGTCCTCTTAGGAAAAAACAAACCTTGGCTTATCCAGCTCGATCTGAAAACTTTGCGCCCCATCGATGCACAACTTCTCGCGGTTCACGCCGTGAGCGCCATCGGCGGGATAACGAATCCGCCAGTAGCCCTTTCGATTCTTTCCTGGGCGAAAGGTACGGCGGGACCTGCCAGTCTTCCCGAAACCAGCCAGGCCGAACTTGCCGAATCCTTTCGCCGCTGGAGCCCGCGTTGGTTGAAAGAACTCTCGGCGGGCGAAGAACTACCTCCCAAAATCAGCGAAGTCGTCCGGGAAAAACTGCAGAAATCCGGCGCAGCGAAATCGCCGCTGACCGAACCGAAACCGGAAACCTCTCCTGGCTCTCCGTCCGGTAGACGGCCCTCGCCGAAAGAGCATCAACCGCGCAAGTCGGTCGAAGCCGGTGAGCTGGCTCCTCTGTTGCGAGGAATTGAAAGGCTTTTCGGCGACCTGAAGCGTGAGCTGGCCGAAAGTCGGGAGCGTCTGCAGAGACAGCGTCTACCGGAGGCTCGCACGAAGCTGGTTGCTCGACTTCCCTCGCCCGCTTCGGACGACGAGGTGCGGGCTTTACGCGAGCAGAACGCGATGTTAACCGAAAATATTGCACAGCTGAGGCGAACGCTGAACGAGCTAGCGGAAGAACGGTTCACGGAAGCAGTCAGCCGCGAAGCCGATACCAATTCGCCGGTTTCCGATCCCACCGCCCAATTCAAATCCTACCTGCAGGCACAGCTTCGCGATGAACTCGCCAAACATAAGACGGTCAACCCGGACAACCGGCCGCATGGTGTTCCGCTTCTCCTGGAGAACATTTTTCATGTGTTGGAGGAAAACGGAATCGATCTTTCCAATATCGCGGAGCCGCCGTCGATCGCCCGCCGCCGGTATTAAGCCTGCATCGCTTCATGGTTCGGGAAGAGGTAGCGCTGACGGCCTCGACTCTGTCGGACTTGAAGGTAGGCTAAGCTTCCAGCTTGTCAGCTTTTTGAACCGGCAGGATACCGGCGCTACCCGGCACGAAGGCAGCGAGCGGCACGAGTTTTCAGCACGAAGAAAATTGGAACCACAGATTCCACTGCAATCTGTGGTTTCAAACTCCGCTTCAATTGAGTCGCGAGAGTCAGGAGTCGGGGGCTCAGACTGGTGAGGCTATTTGCGAGATTTTCAAGACCGCTGAGCGCTACCTCGGTTTGGCTCTCTCTGCGGAACCCCGCTTTTCGCAGTCTGTGGCTTGCCAGCGTTCTCTCCGGATGTTGCGTCTCGGCTCACGATATGGCGGCAACCTGGGTAATGAATACCTTGACGCCGTCGCGGTTCCTCCTGTCGCTTTTGTCGACGGCAGCTTCACTCCCTTTTTTCCTGCTGACGTTTCCGGCCGGCGCGCTGGCCGACACGGTAGACCGGAAGAAACTTCTCAGCGTGATGCACATCTGGCTGGCGCTGGCCGCCGCGGGACTGGCCGCTCTGGGAATGCTGAAGCTGCTGAACCCTGCGGTTGTGCTTGTCGCGGTATTCCTCCTGGGAGTTGGTTTTGCGTGCAACGCGCCCGCCTGGAGTTCGGTGATTCCAGATCTGGTAACTAAGGAAGAACTGCCTTCGGCTGTCACCCTCGGGGGCGTGCAGATGAATATCTCTGGAGTGATCGGTCCGGCTCTCGGCGGCCTCCTTCTTCCCCTGATCGGCGCAAATGCTATTTTTTCCCTGAACGCCATCGGCTTTCTGGTTGTGCTTACCGCTATCCTGCGGTGGCGGAAGAAGCACCGGCGTTTGCGGGCTCCGACCGAAAGCGTAGTCGAGTCGTTTGTTGGCGCCTTGCGCTACGTCCGCTATTCCCGCGGGATTCAGATCGTGCTCATCCGCGCATTTCTGTTCGCGCTACTGATTTCGGTCATTCCAGCGCTGCTCCCGGTCGTAGGACTGAAAGCCCTCGATCTGAACTCCTCGCACCTCGGGATCCTTTTCACCAGCATTGCCATCGGCTCGCTGCTGGGCGCGGTATTTGTCGTGCCGTGGGCGAGAGATCGCTTCAGTTCCAATCAGGTCACTATCCTCGCAAGCCTCGTACTTGCGGTCGTGTATATCCTGATGGCGGCGGTTCGCCAGCTCGAATTCTTTATGGCTGTCGCGGCTCTTGCGGGCCTCGGCTGGACACTGGCCGCGTCCGAACTTTGGGTCGTCGCTCAGCAAGCGATGCCTGGCTGGACGCGTGGCCGGTTGAACGCGGCGCAAATCATGGTCTCCCAGGGTGGTATCGCCCTCGGCGGGGTAGCCTGGGGTGCCGCGGCGGCATTCACCGGCTTCGAATATACCCTGCTGTTGGCCGCTCTGCTGGTATGCTTCAACCTCTCCGTAGCAGGCCCGCTCTCGATCGATTTTATCAAGTCGCTCGATACAGACCTGTCCCCGCCACCCCAAATTCCCGAGCTCGCCGAACCACCAGGGCCGGACGAAGGCCCAGTCGCCGTGATTGCTGAGGTCCGGATCGATGGGAAAAATCGGCAAGAGTTCCTGGAATTGATCCGGGAGCTCCGGCTGGTATATCTGCGCAATGGGGCGTCCAGCGTTCGGCTTTACGAAAATCTCGCCGACCGGGCGGTTTTTCGAATGGAAGCGGTGACGACAACCTGGCGCGAGCATGTGCTCATGCTCGGCCGTCTAACCAAAACCGAGCGCGAAATTCAGAACCGAATTCTGCAGCTGAACACCGGGCATGAGGCCGCCACCTACCGTTTCCTGCTGATCACCGGAAGCGTCGTAAGCCTGCGGTAGCGATGAAATACCTTTTGGCACCCGATAAATTCAAAGGGACGCTGAGCGCGACCGAGGTATGCGCGACGATTGCCCAGGTGATTCGCGAAGAGGATCCCGACGCGAAAGTGGTCGAGATACCAATCGCCGACGGTGGTGAAGGCACCGCTGCGCTATTGGCGTTGGAACTTGGGGCAGAGCGGTTTGTTCGTCCGACTCTGGATCCGCTCGGACGCGGGATTGAAGCCGAATTTTTCCTCAAGGACGGCGAAGGCTATGTCGATATGAGCGCCGCTTCGGGTCTATGGCTGGTCGATCCAGCGGACCGCGACGCACTAAGCGCGTCGACTTACGGCACGGGAATCCTGCTGCGGAATCTCATTGAGCTAGGCACGACACGGATCAATATCGGACTCGGCGGCAGCGCTACTGTCGACGCCGGTCTAGGTATGGCAGCCGCGCTCGGATACGAATTCCATGATCGTGACGGTCGAACGATCACGCCGCTTCCCCGAAACTTCGACGCCATCCAGACCGTGCGCTCGCCCGCCTTCGCTCACCTGCCCAAGATCATTGGATTGGCGGATGTCACCAACCGCCTGCTTGGTTCCGCAGGAGCAACCTATACGTTTGGTCGTCAGAAAGGTCTCCCTGAGGATCAACTTGCCGAGTTTGATGCTGTTTTAAGCCGGTTGGTCGCCCGGTTGGCGAAATCGCTCGGTACCGATTATTCCGACGTTCCGCGAAGTGGAGCTGCCGGGGGGTTTGGTTACGGAATCCTGACTTTTCTCCACGGAACCATTATCGGAGGCTTTGATGTAGTCGCGGAGAAACTTCGGCTGGCAGACCGGATGGCGGAGGCTGACGTTGTGATTACGGGCGAAGGCAGGCTCGATTCGCAGTCGTTGCAAGGCAAAGGCCCTTTCGGGGTCGCTTCCCTGGCCCGAGCACAGGGTAAACCCGTCTGGGCGGTGGCAGGAATCATCGAGGATTCCCACGAGGTCAGAGCGGCCTTTGACCGCCTGATCTCTCTGGTCGACCAAGGTGTCTGCACGCAGGAGGCGCTCGGGAAGCCGGTTGAGATTCTCCAACGCCGTACCCGTGAACTGCTTCGGGCGGGAGGATTCCAGAAATGCTGATTTTCATCGTAAAGATCCCATAGGTCTCATAAGTCTCATAGGTCCTATGGGTTCCCCTGCGCTAAACAAATGGTAAGTGGTTCCCTGATCGACCAGTTCCTCTGGCTGGGCGTCGGGGGTCTGCTGCTGCTCTTCGGTATCGCGGGATTCCTCGTCCGGCAGGCGCGCCGGCTGCGGCCGGCAACGGTCTACGCGGAATCTGTCGCCAGCCTTCTGACTCCTGCCGAACGACTCTTTATGCAGAGCCTCGAAATCGCGACTGATGGAAGGTGGCGGATCTCGTTCAAGGTTCGGGTCGCGGATGTCATCGAGGTAACCAGCGCGGATCGCCGGGAACGGCAGCGCCTGTTCCGGCGGATCGCCGCCAAGCATATCGATTTTCTGCTCACCGAGCCTGAGACCTTCGAGCCGGTGTTAGCCGTCGAGCTGGACGATTCTTCGCACGACCGGCTCGAACGACGCGAACGCGACGAATTTCTCGATGAACTTTTCAGGGCTGCCCAGTTGCCGCTCGTGCGGGTCGAGGCGGCCAGCCGGTATTCACCAAATAAGATTTCCCGAACTTTGGAAGAAGCGCTCGTCGAATACTAACGAACGGGCTGGTTCCGGTATTTTGCTGCTGGGATAGGATTCCACCCTTAGTGCGCTTTCGTTAGCGCCATTCAGCAAGCTTGGTGACCCACGCAAACTTCGAAGCATCGGCTTGGTTTTCTGCCACTAACTCAGAAACCCTTCGATGAAATTCGGCCATCGACCGATCGTTCCTTTTTGCGGAGTTGGTGATCAGATTGGTGATCATGAATTCCAGGAACAGATCTGAAAGCTTCTGCAGAAAAGGAACCTCAGGGGCATTTTGTTGCCGCAATATCTCGAGATACCGGTTCAGTTCCGCCCAGAGATTGCTGAGAGCCGCTTGGCGCGAAATTTCGGCGGCCGCCCGAGTCGTTCGCCACAGTTGGATGGAGTAGAAAGTATAGATGATCGTGGAGATCGAGACAGCGGTAGTGAGAATCAGGGCGATATTGGAATTCATGTGCGCCTTTCGAAGGGACAGGGTAAATGCTGCTTAGCACAGGGCGCACACGCAAGACTAAGTACGTCACGGAGTACGTGTGACTCCGCGAAGCCTATTTACCCCCTCGTCGTCCTCTTCGCGAGCCGGAACAAACAAGGCGCCGTGCGGGCTTTTCATCCCGGTGACAATGGGGGTTACCAAGCCGGTGCTCAGATCGACTTTGCCAAGAATCCCATCGCTATCGCTGGCCGAATAAGCGCCTCCCGGCTGAAACGCCTTGCTCTTTACGGCGTATACCGTGTCAGCCGCTGTATCGACAACGTAAATTGTTCCCGAGGGGGCGTTAGGAAATACGGTATCGTCCACTGTGATCTGGTTGGCGGTTCCATTGCTGAGATGGAGGAGCTGGGCGGAGTCTGCAGGTTAGGGTTGGACGCGCTGATGAACGTTGCTCCTGGGAAAAATACGACGTCGTCATACCCGCCCCCATGGAGCGTCGGCTCCGCATAAGTGTAATCCGTTTTTGTTCCAGTGCGGGGATCAATCAACGTCAGCGCGGGATTGGCGTCTTCATTTCGGAGCGCCCAAAGCTTGCGATCGAAAGGGTTATATTTCAGCCCATCCGCTTTGCCGACCACGGAGTAAGTACGATCCCTGCGCCCGTTCATGTCATACTGCACAATCGTACTCGTGCCGCCCGTTCCGTCCGGCTGAGTCGCGTTGGCGTACACCACGAAAATATCGTCTCCGACCCTCGTAATGGAATCGGGATTAGACAGGTCGGACGGCGGCGGCGCGAAGACAGAAACAGCATAGGGAGGCTGCGCGGTTGGTCCAGAGCTGGATTGGGCCTCAGCGAACGAGGTCGCCACGAAGGCAAGCGAGACGCTCGAAAGTCGGAAAGTGGCGGCCAAGCATGAGGAGCCAATTCTGTGTGTGTGCATGTTTTGCCTTTGGAATTTGTGAAGACTGTCACAAGTGGTAGTCCGTCGATTGCCTTGTAGAGCTGATCCCTCTGGGCAGCTTCTGGAGGACGGAATTGGCTCAGGCTAATCGGAATTTTTGAAAAAAGATTGTGACGATTGGTGACGTTTTCGTAACAGAATTGGTGTAACGGCGAGAATTGAGATTGTCCCGAAACACTCAACATCGGCAGGGGCAAGCTCTGCTTGACCTCCTTGCTATTGGATCACGTCTCCATCCGGACGAGCCGGAGCTCATCCCTACCTCTCCTCTCTGCCTAACGCCACTCCAAAAGCGGCTCGAATAATGTGAGTCTTCGGAGACAATTACTTCAACCCGGCGGCGGCCATCACTCCTTGCGTCACTTTCTTTTGAAATAGCAGGTACGCAGCCGCGGTCGGCAATGACGCGAGCACGGCAATTGCTGAGGTCTTGGCAAAAGCGATTCCGTAAGCCGATTGGACCTGCGTCATGCCGACTGGAATAGTGAGCATTGGAGTAGAATTGGTAATAATGAATGGCCAAAAGAAGTTGTTCCAGGTCCCGATAAAGGTCACGATGCTCATCGCCCAAACCACACTCCAGTTCAGCGGCAGGTAAAGGTTGAACAAGATACGCAGTTCCGCCGCACCATCGATCACTGCCGCGTCTCGAAAATCCCGCGGCACTTCATCAAAGAACTGCTTGAACACGACGACTGAAAGCGGCGTGGCAATTTGCGGAATAATGATGCCGGCATAGCTGTTCACGAGGCTGAGCCGATTCATTGTCATGAATAGCGGAATCGCCATCGCGCTGAACGGAAGCATAAAACCCAGCAGCAACAGCCAGTAAACGAACCGTTTCCCGGCAAATTCAAGTCGGGAAAGGGCGTAACCGCACATCAAGGAAAGTACGACAGAAAACACGGTGACTACCGCCGAAACGATCACGGTATTGAGATACCAGCGAAAAATCGGGCTATTCTGAATGACGTACCAGAAAGCCCCGAAATCAGGAGGCCAAGGCACTAAACTGGGCGGACTAGCGATCGTATCCGTTTCCGTTTTCAAGGCGGTTGTAACGATCCAATATACCGGCGAGAGCCAGATTAGGCCGAGTAGGACGGTCAACAGGGTGCAGACAAGTCCGAGCGGCGATAACGCTAGTTTCTTCACTTCGCGGTCCTTACCCGCAGCAAGCGGAATTGGAGCGCGGAGGCGAGCAGGATGATCACGACCAAAAAGACCGCGACTGCGGAGGCGTAGCCCCCGCGATTTTGCTGGAACGCCTCCCGATACATATAAAAAAGCACCACGGTCGTTGTGTTATAGGGGCCTCCGCCGGTGAGCAGGTAAACTTGGTCGAAGATCTTGAATTGAGCGATCAGTTGTAAGATCAAAACCAAGCTGGCGACCGGCCAGATCAGCGGACAGGTGATAAACAGAAAGCGGCGCAGCCAATTCGCTCCATCCAAGGCAGCCGCCTCGTAGTATTCCGTCGGAATATTCTGCAGGCCAGCCAGAAACAGCAGCATGTTGAATCCGACTGTCCACCAGATCGTCACCGCAGCGACGCCAATCATTGCCCAGAACGGATCCTGGAACCAGGCCAGGGTAGCGCCAAAGAGATAGTTAATGATCCCAAAATTAGCATCCAACATCCAGAGTGCCGTGGTAGTGACGACACTCACCGGCAGAATGTAAGGCAGGAAAAAGGCAGAAAGTACGGGCAGCCGGAGTCGTCGAAGCCGGAAGACGAGTAAAGCCAAGGCAAATCCGACCGCCGTATTTGGGACGACCGTCAAAAAAACAAAATAGAGCGTATGCCAGACCGAAGCCCAGAAATCCGGATCTCGCACCAATTCCGCATAATTACGTAAACCGATGAAGCCGCCCCGTCCGGCGATATCGGAATCGGTCAGACTGAGATAACAAACCTGGACCGCCGGATAGAGCAGGAACCCGCCGTAAAATACCAGAAAAGGCAGCAGGAACACCCAGGCGACCCGCCAGCCTTGCCGGCCAAAGCGGCGCTGGCGAACTCGTTCGACGGGCGGCACGCGAATTTGGGCGACGCGCACAACAAGCAAAGAGTGGACTACGGTTGTTGTTGCTTAACGAATTTCTGCAGCTCGCCGACAAATTTTTTCAGGCCCTGGTCCGGAGGAATCTCCCCGTTGACCACCGGGATAAGGAAATTGCTGATTGGAATAAAAGTCGGTCCTCCTACCCCGAAGATGGGAAGGGGCGGTTCGAATGTGACGTTCTTCGCCGCCTCAGCGCTATACTGATTGTTCGGCGACATGTTCTTGTAAGCTTCGCTTTCCTGCACAGGCAGGTAAGCCGGGATATGCCCGCCCCCGGCCCAGGTCACTTGTCTGACCACGTAAGCAATGAACGTCAGAGCAGCCTTCAGTTTCTCAGGAGACAACGGGGACTTTGTATTGTTGGGGATTGCCAATTGATGAGAATCAGCCCAGGTCTTTTGATTCTCGTACAGCTTGGGAAACGCCATGATGCCGTACTCAAACCCAAGCTTGCCCTGTTTCTGCAGGTCAACCAGCGTGGGCACCTCCCAGTTACCGTTGACCATAAAGGTGGACCGGCCGGCCGTGAACAATGCGACCATTGAAGGATAGGTCGTATTCTTGGGGACAAGTCCTTGCTTGCTCCAGTCAGCAACGAGCTGGAGAGCCTTTAACCCCTGGTTGTCGACATCAGCAAAAGTAAGCTGATTGTCCTTCACGAAATCGCCTCCTTGCTGTCTGAACAAGGTATACCATACCCGCCAGAGCGAAGCCGGGTCGGCCGAGTTCGTCGACATCGCCAGCGGGATCAGGTGGTTCTTCTGTTTAGCCGTCGACAGGAGTTTCGTTAGAGCATCGGCACTGTCCAGGTTTGCCGGTTTACCATCGGCGCCCAGGAGTCCGGCCTTTTGGAGAGCGGTTTTGTTGTAATAGAGAACCAGGGTATGGATATCCAGCGGCACACCGAAGAGCTGGTCCGTTTGACCGTACTTCTGACTGACCTCCTGCGAGCGTTCAACAAGCGATGCCTGAAAATCGGAAGGTTTGAGCCCGACCATCGCGAGTTCTTCATTGGTAATCGGGCGCAAGTCTTTGGCCGAAATACCGGCCGGGAAATGCGAAAGATGATAGGTCATGACATCGGGCGTCTGACCAGCAACGACCGCCGTGTGTACCTTGGTGTAAAACGGTTCGCCCCAGGTGAGGGTCGACTCAGTGACGTGAATGTCGTTCTGCGACTGATTAAATTGGGCGACGATCTGCTTCATGCGCACGCCGTCTCCGCCACCCAGGAAATCCCAGTAGGTGAGTTCGGTCGGTGCGGAATGGCCGATGAGTGGACTCAGCGCTGTCAGGAGGGCAAGTAGAGGAAGTCTCATTTTTTTTGGGGGATTCGCTCCACTATTAAAGAACCTTTCGAATCCGGCAGCAACCCTGAATCGGTAGCTAATAACTTAAAGCTAGCAGGCTCCAGGAGAAGGGTGGCAGTTTCGCGGTGATCCGGTCCGGGCCAACGACATATTCCGGTGACCGGGCGGGCGACACGCGGTCGGGCCGTTCACGCGAGTTAGTCTCTCTCAGATTCGGCCCGAAGATCTGGGTCACTTCGCAGCTGCTGATCGGGGGAAATCCGCGCAGATCGACCTTCACCTCATCGGTTTCATTCGGTCTTCGATTGAGCAGAAAAATCGCAATTCTTTTGTGGGCAGCGTCGTGTACGGGAGCGACCAGAAGGGCCGGAACGTCACCAGCGATCTTCGTTGTCAGCGTTTCAGTGACGACGCTGGATCTCAATACCACGCCGTTGGCATGCTGAGCGGTCAGCTGGAAAGGGTGAAAAATTGTTTGGCGCCAAGCCGGGCCGCCGGGTTCGGTGAAGATTGGTCCGATGATGTTCACTAACTGCGCCAAACAGGCGGCCCGCACTCGATCGGCGTTCTTCATCAGCGTGATTAAGGCGCCCCCCACGAGCAACGCGTCCTGAAGGTCGTAGATTTCCTCGATTAATCGGGGAGCCGTTGGCCAGCCCGGTCGTTTATGGTCCGCCGGAGTTCGCGCTTTGTACCAGACATTCCATTCGTCGAATGAGAGGGCGATGCGCTTCGGCGAACGCCGTTTGGCCGCGACCGCGTCACTTACTGCAACCGCTTCTTTGATGTAACGGTCCATCACATCCGCATTGCTCAAGAACTCAACCGTATCATTCAGCGGGTTCTCGAAATACATGTGGAGGGAAAGAAAATCGGTTTGCTCAAAGCATTGATCGAGAGATTCGTATTCCCAGCTTCCAAAAGTTGGCATCGTGCGAGCGGATGAGCCGCAGGCTGCAACCTCGATCGTGGGATCGACCCACTTCATCACTTTCGCCGTTTCCTTGGCGGCTCGTCCGTACTCATAAGCGGTCTTCTGACAAATCTGCCAGGGACCATCCATTTCATTGCCTAAACACCAAAACTTCACGCCGTGCGGCTCGGGATAGCCGTGCTGGGCCCGCAAGTCGCTCCAATGCGTGCCGCCCGGATGATTGCAGTATTCCAGGAAAGCGCGGGCTTCGTCCGGCCCTCGGGTTCCGAGATTGACGCCGAGCATCGGTTCGCAGTTTGCGGCCCCGCACCATTCGATGAATTCGTTCGTACCGAACTGGTTGGTCTCCGTGCTGCCCCAGGCGAGATCCAGTCGAACGAGGCGTTGGTCTCGAGGGCCAACTCCGTCTTCCCAGTTGTATCCGGAAAGAAAATTCCCGCCAGGGTAGCGAACGATGGTTGGTCCCAGCTCCCGGACTAAAGCCAGCACGTCGCCGCGGAAGCCATTCGCGTCGGCTGTTGGATGTCCCGGTTCGAAAATGCCAGTGTAGACACACCGGCCCATGTGTTCAACGAAGGTTCCAAAAATTCGGCGATCCAACGAAGCCAGGACGAAGTCAGCATCGAGCAAAATACGGGAGGAAGGCATAAGAGGGTTGCCGTTGCAGAACTTATAGAACAAAGGAACGCCGCGCCGGCCACAAGAAAAATATACGGCGAGCAGCGGCTTGGACTCAGGAGCGGAAAGTTAATTTTCAGGGCAAGGCTGGCGCAAGCCTACAGGTCCCATAGGCCCCCTGCGTCTCAAAACTGACAAGGTGGAAGCTTATCCTACGCGGTCGACCTCGGAAGTAACCGGCGGTGCAAAGACCGTAGAATCGGCATCCCTGCCGGTCACAGAAACCTGACAAGCTGGAAGCTTATTCTACTTGGCTGCCTTGGCCAATGTTTCCGGAACATAGTTCAGGTAGGGGCCAAGCCAGCGCTGGACTTCTTCCAAGGGAATGCCTTTACGCCTCTGGTAATCAAGGATCTGGTCGCGCTCGAGCTTGCCGACTCCAAAATATTTGGCGTCCGAGTGCGCAAAGTATAGCCCGCTCACCGCCGCCGCCGGCCACATCGCAAAGCTTTCCGTGAGACGGATGCCGGTGTGCTTTTCCGCTTCTAACAGATCGAACAGGATTTGTTTTTCGGTATGATCCGGGCAAGCCGGGTACCCGGCGGCTGGTCGAATCCCGCGGTAAGCTTCCCGAAGGAGATCTTCTTTGGTCAGGTTCTCCGACTCACCAAAACCCCACTCCCGGCGAACACGTTCATGCAGGTACTCAGCAAAAGCCTCCGCCAGACGGTCGGCCAAAGCTTTCACCATGATCGCGTTATAATCGTCGTGCTCGGACTCGAATTGCCGCGCCAACTCGTCGGCACCGTGGCCGGCGGTGACGGCAAAGGCACCAAGATAATCCAGTCGGCCGGTATCACGCGGCGCGATGTAGTCGCTTAAAGAATGGTTCGCCTGCCCGGCCGGCTTCGCCATCTGCTGGCGGAGCATATGAAAGGTGGCGAGCAAGCCATGCCGTTCAACATCCCGGTAGACTTCGATGTCGTCGCCAACGCTATTGGCCGGCCACAATGCATACACTCCTTTGGCGGTGAGCAGACGCCCGTGCACGATGTCCTGCAACAATTTCTGGGCATCCTCAAAAAGCTGTCTCGCTTGCTCCCCGACCGCAGGATCATCGAAGATTTTCGGAAACCGGCCACGGAGCTCCCAGGTATGGAAGAAAGGCGACCAGTCAATATAAGACAGCAGATCTTCGAGCGGCTGGTACCCGATCACCCGCACACCAGTAAACGAAGGGACCGGCAGATCGGCTTCCGCCCAGTCAATCGGCGTCCGCCGGGCGCGCGCTTCCGCCAGGGAAATGAGCGGTTTCTGCGAGCGGCGTTGATTGAACTCTTCCCGAAGACGCTCTTGATCCGCCGCATTGGTCTGCACAAATTCTTTGCGCAGGTCCGTACTGAGCAGGGAACCGACCACTCCAACCGCACGCGAAGCGTCGAGAACGTGGACCGTCGGTCCATCGTAATGCGGCGCTATTTTCACCGCAGTGTGCGCTTTGCTGGTGGTCGCGCCCCCAATCAACAGGGGCACAGAAAATCCGAGCCGCTTCATCTCCTGGGCGACATGAGCCATCTCATCGAGCGATGGAGTAATCAGACCGCTCAGGCCAACGACATCCGCGCCTTCTTCGACCGCCCTCTCCAGGATCTTTTCGGACGGCACCATCACTCCCAGATCGATCACTTCGAAGTTGTTACAGGCCAGAACTACCGAAACGATGTTCTTGCCAATATCGTGGACGTCTCCTTTGACCGTAGCAATGACCACCCGGCCGACCGCCCGCGTTTCCGGATTCTCCTCTCGGTCCTTCTCCATAAAAGGTGTCAGATAGGCGACCGAGCGCTTCATCACCCGGGCGCTCTTCACGACTTGCGGCAGGAACATCTTTCCTGCTCCAAAGAGATCCCCCACGACGCTCATCCCCGCCATTAAAGGCCCCTCAATGACCGCGAGCGGACGCCCATACTTTTGCCGCGCCTCCTCCGTATCCTCCTCGATGAAATCGGTAATCCCTTTGATCAAGGCATGAGACAAACGCCCCTCTACGGTATCGGCGCGCCATGCCTCATCTTTGACCTGGGTTTTCGTCGAAGCTTTGACTTGTTCGGCAAACTCCACCAGACGTTCAGTCGCATCCGGCCGGCGGTTCAACAACACGTCCTCAACGAGCTCCAGCAGGTCTGGCGGAATTTCCTCGTATACCGCCAGTTGGCCGGCGTTCACAATTCCCAGGTTCAGGCCGGCCTTGATGGCGTGATAGAGAAAGGCGGCGTGAATCGCTTCCCGGACCGTGTTGTTGCCGCGGAAAGAAAAGGAGATGTTACTGACTCCGCCACTGATCAGCGCACCCGGCAGATTCTCTTTAATCCAGCGGGTGGCTTCGATGAAAGCGACCGCATAGTTATTGTGCTCTTCCATCCCGGTGGCGACAGTCAAAATGTTGGGATCAAAAATGATGTCCTGCGCCGGAAAACCCACCTGCCCGGTCAGAATCCGATAGGCGCGTGTGCAGACCTCGATTTTGCGTTCGAAAGTGTCCGCCTGGCCCTTTTCATCAAAGGCCATTACAACAACCGCTGCCCCGTAACGCCGGACAAGACGCGCTTGCTCGATAAATTTGGCCTCTCCCTCCTTCAGGCTGATCGAGTTCACGATCCCTTTTCCCTGAAGGCATTGCAGGCCCGCTTCCAGGACCGACCAGCGCGAACTATCCACCATCACCGGCACACGAGCGATGTCCGGCTCTGCGGCAATGAGATTCAGGAACTTCGTCATCGCTCCGACGGAATCGATCATCCCCTCGTCCATGTTGACGTCGATGATGTTTGCGCCGCCTTCGACCTGTTGCCGGGCAACGGCGAGCGCCGCATCGTAGTCGCCGGCCAGGATCAATTTGGAGAACCGCGGCGAGCCGGTGATATTGGTTCGTTCGCCGACGACTGAGAACCTTTCGCCGACGGTATACGGTTCCAAGCCGCTCAACTGGGTTTGGCGATTTGGTTCCGGCAACTTTCGGGGCGGAAGTCCGCGGACCGCTTCGGCCAGAGCGGCGATATGCGCGGGAGTGGTCCCGCAGCAACCACCCACAACGTTGAGCCAGCCAAGGGCGGCCCATTCGCGCAGCTGCGGCGCCAACGATTCAGGGGTTTCCGGGAATCCCGTCGGCGAAAGCGGATCTGGAAGACCGGCGTTTGGATAGCAAGAAACGTAAATAGGAGCGATGCGCGCAAGCTCTTCGATGTAGGGTCGCAACTCTTTTGGTCCGAGAGCGCAATTCAATCCGACGCTGAGCAAAGGGGCGTGCGAGATCGAGATCCAGAACGCCTCGGTAGTTTGCCCGGTCAAAGTTCGCCCGCTTGCATCGGTGATGGTGCCGGAAGCCATCACAGGTACGCGTTGGCCTGATTCGGCAAAGAACTCCTCAATGGCGAATAAGGCGGCTTTCAAATTGAGGGTATCGAACGTCGTTTCCACCAGGAGGAGATCGACCCCGCCGGCTACCAGGTTTTCCGCCTGCTGTTTATAGGAGTCTTTCACCTGCAGCCAGGTTACCTCGCGTTTACCCGGGTCATTCACATCGCGCGAGATGGAGAGAGTCCGGTTCAGCGGACCCATTGATCCGGCGACGTACCGCCGGTGGGACGGGTCAGAGCTTTCATCCACCGCTTGGCGAGCCAATCTGGCGGCGGCTTGGTTAATCTCCGGAACGTAATCCTCGAGACCGAAATCCTGTTGAGCGATGGTCGTCGCATTAAAGGTGTTGGTCTCGATGATATCGGCCCCGGCTGCGAGATAGGCCCGATGAATCTCCGAGATCAAGTCTGGCCGGGTGAGACAGAGGACATCGTTATTATTTTTGAGAGGCCTGGGATGATCACGGAATCGGTCGCCGCGATAGTGCTCCTCCGTAAGCGTGCTTTGCTGGATGACAGTTCCCATGGCTCCATCCAGGATGAGGATGCGCTGAGCGAGATCATCGAGGATAGGCCAGTGAATGTCGGTTTGCGGTGCCATAACGGTCTAAAGGTAGAGGCTACCACGGGAGCGCGGGGTGCGCAACGGATCCATAAGAACATCATGATAAGTAGATGCGTCTTGCGAGCGACTTGTCGCCGCTTTAGGTTTCGCGCGGAGCGCGGCCTCGACCGAGCGCGGACCCACGAAGGATGGAATTCGCCGGAGAGAAGATGCGCGTTGCTGACACGCGCGCTCCGCGCGGTCCGAAAGCGGCGACAAGTCGCGCGCACTCCAAGACCGGCTTGATCTCTGCCACACCGGGATTGACACTGACGCCGCCCTATGCCCTAGCCACACCATGCTCGATCTTTTGCAAAGACTGCTGAAATTTGTCCGATTCTCGCACACCCTCTTCGCGCTGCCGTTCGCCTTGGGGTCAATGATCGTCGCGGCGCGCGGGTTGCCGGACGTCCGGACGATCCTGCTTATCCTGCTGGCCATGGTTTCGGCCCGGACCGCTGCCATGGCCTTTAATCGGGTGGCTGACTGGGAGATCGATAAAGACAACCCGCGTACCGCCGGCCGTCACCGGCTAATTCCAAAGAAGGTAGCCATCTGGCTGGTAATCGGCTCGTCCGGCGTTTTCGTCGTGGCCTGTGCCTTCATCAACTTTCTCTGCCTCCTCCTTTCCCCGGTGGCACTGGGCATCATCTTTTTCTACTCACTGAGCAAACGGTTTACCTCTTTCACCCAGTTTTTTATTGGGCTGGCGCTGGCGGTCTCGCCAATCGGCGCCTGGCTTGCTGTCCGCGGCCGGTTTGGGCTGGCGCCTTTGGTGCTCGCGGCGGGCGTGATTTTCTGGGTCGCGGGTTTTGATCTGATTTACGCCATACAGGATTACGATTTTGACCGGCGACGTAAACTCGGCTCCTTAGTCGTTAAGTTCGGTATTCCGGTCAGTTTAAGACTTGCACAGGTACTCCACGCCGCGCTGTTCCTTACCCTTGTTGCGTTCGGGTTCATTGCCGGGCTGGGCACGATCTATTTCGGATCGATGATTTTGGTACTGGCCGCGCTGATCTACGAACACCGGGCCGCGTCTGCTCTGGATATCGTCGGAATCAACCGCGCTTTCTTCCAGAGCAACGCCTTTGTCAGCATCGTCTTTGTCGTAGCGGTCTTACTGGACGTCTACGCTCAACGCCTGACGTTCAATATTTAGCAGATCCGATGAGCAGGTTACGCTCGGAGGAGCCCGGATTGAACCCCGCCGGCCGGATTCCGCGCGATCACGCGACCTTGTGCTTTGTTGTCCAGGCAAACCGGCTGCTTTTGATCCGAAAAAAACGAGGCCTTGGCGCTGGCAAGATCAACGGCGTTGGCGGCAAGTGTGAGCCGGGGGAAACCGCCGCGGCCTGCATTCACCGGGAAGCCCGGGAGGAATTGCACATCGAACTTCGCGATCCAGAGCCTCGAGCAGAGTTGTATTTTCAGTTCACCGACGGGTACAGCTTGTTTTGCACCGTGTTTGTCGCGACACGTTTCGCGGGCATCCCGACGGCCACGTCTGAAGCCGACCCATTCTGGTGCGAGCTCAGCGAGATTCCTTTTCCTGAGATGTGGGAAGACGACTACCTCTGGCTGCCGCGGGTGCTCGCGGGAGAAAGAGTTCGAGGTTATTTTCTCTTTCAGGGCGACAAGATGCTGCGACACGACGTTACCTTTCTGCCGTGAGCCCGAGTAGCGGGGTGGCGGGTCCCGGGTGGCGAGACCCCAGTGCCAAGTCCCGAGTACAAATTAACTCCCGTGCCGAGGGCGGACGTTCGCTGCTCCGCTGCTCGCAAGCTCACATTTTTGAGAGACCTCCATTACGTCTGGGCGCTGTCGACAGCCCGCCACTCCGAACTCGCTGCTGCCGCTAGAGTTGGTTCAAAAATGGAAGCGCTCCGGGTTTTTCGCCGCTAATCGAGCCGCTTCGAATGCGGATCCCAAGTTTGCCGCCAGCAGGCTAGCCTCCATGGCCTCAACCACCATTGCTGGGTCAAGGCTGTCCCATTCTCTCAAAGGGTGGTTGGGAAAGGGCAATGCGAAAACATTCGAGAAATCGCTATTCTCCGAGTCGTCGTCGAATTTCCGCGAGTGCCTCCGGTCCGCCATAGCGAACAACTATTTCCTGAAATTCCGGATCATCAAGATTCTGTTTAGTCGCTCGAAGCAGGCTGCTGATATCTTCCCAATCCGTTTCTCTTTGCCGGCGCGCAGCGCTCCGGGTGGCATGCAGCTTCAGCGCTACCATGCGGAGAGCGTCGGGAATGGAGACATTTTCGCCGTCGAAACGTTTTTGTTCGGCAAAGGCATTCAGCCGGCTGAAAGTTGCGTCATCGACAATCATCAAATCGACGGGTGGCAACGAGCTAGGGGGAGTTAGTTGCAGGAACGATCCGGATTCAAAGAACGTTTGATAGCCCAATCGCAGGAGGGCTTGTCGAGCGTTCTCCATGCTTGATTCAGAGATAAGCAGGTCAAGATCAAAGGTGTTCCGCGGATGCCCAAGAAGGACAACAGCGTGACCGCCGATCAGCAAAAACGGCGCTTCCGCTTGTCGCAAGCTCCGAAAAACGGTACCAAAAATCGGCATGCTCGGAATGACAATAGCAGGATTGTCCTACCCTAATGGGATTTTTCATCCCGAAGCCCGAGCATCGATTCGTTAACTTTTAGATGGCCACGTTCTGTAGTGCTCCTGCAGCCGTGTTCTTCGGAAGCCGCAAAAAAAACTGGCCGGGAAAACCGGCCAGCTCAGAAAGACAGAGTCAAGAGATCAGTGGATCACGAACGTCACTGGAAGCGTGCAGACGCCGCTAACCCCGGGTGCGAACTTCCAGTTCGAACGAACCCATCGCGCCGCGGCGCTCGCCAGCATAGGTGGCCCGCTGCCTTCCGTATCCGTAACGGTACCGTTCGACACATGGATCGTCACCCGGACGTTACCCGTGATATGCATCGCTAATGCTTGCGGCGGATAGGGAGGACTGGGCGAACGAATCAGGTTAGCAGAACGCGGACCGCCGTTACCAGTTCCTCCGACAACCCCGTTCGGACTGGCGTTAGGCGGATTCGGCCCGTGATGGCCCGTCGACGGCACAGTGGTAGGCGGTTTTTTTACCTCGGTCTTTGGCTTCGGTTGAGGCGTGGACACCGGCTGCGGAGGCGGTGGCGGTGGCGGTGTCGGGGTGGGTTCAGGCACCTCGAATTCCGGGGGCTTGTCCAACGGTGGAGGAGTCGGCTCCGGCTCCGGCGGTGGAGTGGGCTGTGGATCAGGCGGCGTTTCCGGCTCATCCTCAGGCTGCAGCAAAGGAGGTGCATCGTTGACATTCGTAATGTCAATGATCGGTTCCTTCTGCGGAGCGGGCGTTGGAAATCTGACCCAGTAACCACTGACGGCAGCAGCCGCGTTTAGCACAAGCGAGATCAGAAGGAACCAGACAATTCGGGACCTTCCCGGCCCACGCGGATACTTTTCGGAAGCAGCAGCCATGGAAGGACGTTAGGAGCCAGGGGGCTTCGCAGCAGCCGTCGGCGGAGCAGCAGCCGGCGGCGGAGCAGCAGCGCCCGGCGCAGTTCCCGCCGCAGGGGCGGGGGCGGCTCCCGGCGCAGTCCCTGGACCGGTCGTTCCTTCGCTCGGCTTGATCTCCAGACCCACTTTCTGCACACCGGACAGGCGGCATTTGTCGAGGACAAAAACAACTTCTTCGTAAGTCGCGGTTTTATCTGCCCGAATAAAAATGCGCACGTCGTGGTTTTTGTTATAGAGGGCTTGGAATCGCGACAGGACGTCATCCTTGGCAACTTTTTCTTTCTCGAAGTAGATGTCGCCCAAGGCGTCCACACTTACGATAATAAAGTCAGGCTTCGTGTTCTGCACGGCGCTGGTCGCGGTCGGCAAATTCACGTCCATCCCCTTCATGTTGATCATGGTCAAGCTCACCAGCATGAACGAGGCGAGCAGAAAGAACATGATGTCGATCAGGGGGATGATCTCGATCCGAGCCTTCTTAATTGGTACTGGCGAACTGCTGTGACTGCCGTGCATCGTTGTCGACGTCTAAGGTGTGAGGGTGCTTCTGACGGAGCGCGTTGAGCATGAGAATGAGATTGTGTGAAGTCGTCTCGAGCTCGAACTGCAGCTTAGCCAATTTGGAATTGAAGAAATTGAAAAAAACGAGCGCCATAATGGCAATGCCCAAGCCACAAGCCGTAGCAATAAGCGCCTCACCGATACCACCCGACACGGCCGCCGGGCTCAGGCCTCCTTCGTTGACGGCGTTGAAGGCCGACATAATACCGGTAACGGTTCCGAGCAATCCGAGCAGCGGCGCCAATGTAATGGTCGTATCCATGACAGACATAAAGCGGCCGGCTCGCTGAATTTCGACTCCGGAAGCGATCTCCAGAGCGCCTTCGACCGAGGAGTGGGCATGGCTGAGACCGTGCCAGAGAACGCGGACGCTGGGATCTTTGGAACCTCGAGCCAGGTTGGACGCGGCGGTGATATCGCCCTCCTCAATTGCGGCGTAGACCCGATCAAGCTTGTTGGGATCACGGCGGGCGCGCTCAATTGTCCACCAGACGATTCGTTCGAGGATGACGGCTATCGCCACAACAAGGACCGCGACGATCGCGTACATCACCGGCCCGCCTTTGAAGAACCATTCCAAAAAAATGTTGCCTTTCGCCCAAGTCGGGACCGGACGCAGCGTGACCGCTTGCCCTTCCGCGGCCAGCATTGGTGCGAGCCAAGCTAACAGAGTGAACATATACATTTAAGATTTTGAGTAACGATTTAAGAAGTTTACTTCCTGCTTTTGACTACTACACGAACACAGGAATCAAGCTGCGGGCAGACATCGCTACCCCACTCGACCCTCGCCCACATTCGCAACCCACTCGGACAACCAGAGCAAAGCTGCCTTTGTTCCCGGGGGACCATCGCATAGCACAGGCATCAATTTCAGACTACCGTCCAAGGTACCCTGAAAACATAGGCAGTCAAAGAAACCGTTTTTCTTAAAACTGCAACCGATTTGTTACATAAATTTTTCACAGCAAATTCCCGAATAAACAGTAGGCAAAACGGATCAAGAACAGCACTTTTTCGGCCAGAGGTCCTGATTCGATGACCAATGACCAATGACCAATGGCCGATGGCCGATGACCGATGGCCAATGACCAATTCACGTGTCCGCTTAACTAATTTTCCGCTCTAGTGACATAGGACAAAAGACAGGTTGCCAAAAGAGGTCGTCAGATTACCCCTTGCCGTCGCTGACGGTCCGCGCCCAAAAGCTCATTGAAGTCTGGTTTGCCCGACTGCTGCTGGGTTGGATCGATCCGACAACCGACCGTTTTTTGCGCGCCGATCTGCGCCCGCAACCAATCCGATGAAATCCACCAAACCCAGAAACCCACCGGCGGCTGGAGGGCGCGAGCCCAGCACATTTGCCAAGCGGCCTCAACTTTCACATTGAACAATCAAACCGATCTTAACCATATAGTGTTACCCATGTCTTGACCCAAAAGAGTTACCGATGTCCTGACCACACCGGCTCTCGATCATCGGGCACATTGGGCATTGGGCATTGGCCATCGGTCATTCCGCCAGGTGTGATTCGATCCGGTCGTGAAGATAATCGACCATCGGCGATCTCGGCAGCCGATCTACGACCTCGTTCAAAAAACCACGAACGATCAAGGCTTTTGCTTCCCGTTCGGGAATTCCGCGACTATTCAGGTAGAAAAGCTCCTCGGGTTCAACTTGCCCGGAGGTAGCGCCATGAGTGCACCGGACGTCGTCGGCGAGAATCTCCAGACCGGGCATCGAATTTGCCTCGGCCTCATCGCTGAGCAACAGATTGCGCACTTTCTGGTACGCGTCGGTTCGGTGCGCAGCGCGCTCGACCCTGATTAAACCGGAGAAAACTGTCCGAGCGCGATCGCTCAACGAGTTCTTATACAGCAGGTCGCTCGTTGTCTGGGCACTTAAATGATCCTGCAGGGTGCGTTGATCAAATTCCTGATCACCGGTGGCAATCGTTACTGCCAACATATCGCTGCGCGCTCCCTCGCCAATCATCCGGCTCACACTTTCCAGGCGCGAGTATCTGCCGCCAAAATTGAGCGAAAGGCTTAGGGCACTGGCGTCGCGTTCCACCTGGGTGGAATTGACCTGAATCGAGGCAAAATTCCTGCTCCACTCCTGATCCATGATATAGGTCAGCTTTGCGCCGGGCCGAACCACGAGATCGTTCACGCCGCAGGCGAACCCAGGTTCATGGTTTGACGCGGAAACGAAATGGTCGATCAGCGTCGCCGAGCCGCCCTCTTCCACGACGACCAATGTGTGGGGAAAAATTGCTCCTCGATCGCCGTCAACGATGTGGAACGCTTCAAAGGGCGCAGCCACCCGCGCTCCTGCCGGCACGTAGAGAAAGCCACCCGAGCATACCAAGGCTTGATGCAACGCCGCGAACTTCTGAGACCCAAGACGACTGGGTTGAGTCATGAAGTGCTTAAGCAAAAGCTCGCGATAGTCGGATAAGGCCTGCTCCAGCCCGACAAAAACGACTCCACTCGACTTAGCGGCAGAAAACTCGACCAATTGCTCGTTTAAAAAGACCAGCCGCCCAGCCGGGTCCCTGTATCCGTTGCGTGCGACCGCGTCGGAATGGTCATAGCTTGATTCGCCGGCGAAAACCCAATCGTCCAAGGCCAGCAGCTTCACTGGCGAGAAGCGCCACAGCTCGTCTGTTCTTACCGGTGCGGATGTCCGAACAAACTCCTCCCATGCCACCGCTTGTCTCTCCCGAAACCAGGTTGGGAAACGGTTGACGCGCAATCCGGAGAGAATCGGTTCAGTCGTAGTCATCATGCTTATTCAGAAAAAATCTTAGTCCGCCTTCACCGGAACCGGGCCGGTCCGGCGAAAACTCAGAGGGTACCTCGCAACATCCAAGCTCGGCAGGGACAAGCTCCTGCTTGACTACTTGAGCGTAAGTCATTTCGCAATCCGGACGAGCAGGGGCTCATCCCTACCGAGCAGAAAGCCCATCCTTATATCCCTGCTCGTCCTTGACGCCGACCCTGGGTCAAAAGACAACCCAGGCCGGACTCAGCCGACCGACCCTTCCATCTCAAGATCGATCAGGCGTTTCAGCTCAACGCTGTACTCCATCGGAAACTGCCGGACCAAATCGTTCACAAAACCGTTCACTGCCAAACTCATGGCCTGCCCTTCGGTCAAGCCACGCTGTTGCATATAAAAGATCTGCTCGGCACTGATCTGACTGACCGAAGCCTCGTGTTGGGTCGAATTGCCAGTGCCACGGACCGTGATGGCCGGATAAGTGTCCGTGCGGCTGCTCGAATTGATCAGCAAGGCATCGCATTCGGTGTTGTTCTTACATTTCCGCAGATGCTTCGGCACATGGACCAACCCGCGGTACGTCGCCCTGCCTTTTCCAACGCTGATGCTCTTGGAGATAATGTTGCTCGTTGTTTCATCGGCCGCATGGATCATCTTGGCTCCCGTATCCTGATGTTGCCCGTCATTAGCCAGCGCGATGCTGATCACCTCTCCGCGAGCTTTACGTCCTTTCAGCACCACGCCAGGATATTTCATGGTTAACCGCGAGCCGATATTGCAATCGATCCACTTGATCTCGGCTTCTTCCATGGCCAAGCCGCGTTTGGTCACCAGGTTGAATACGTTGGGCGCCCAGTTCTGAACAGTGATGTATTGGATCTTCGCTCCGGGCATCGCCACGAGTTCAACCACTGCCGAATGGAGCGTCGCGGTCGTGAATTTCGGAGCCGTGCAGCCTTCCATGTACATCACTTCCGAACCTTCATCGGCAATGATCAACGTCCGCTCGAACTGTCCGAAGTTTTCCGCATTGATCCGAAAATAGGCTTGGAGCGGATGCTTCACCTTCACTCCCGGAGGGACATAGATGAAGCTGCCTCCACTGAAGACAGCGCTGTTCAGCGCGCTGAATTTGTTATCGCCGGTGGGAATCACTTTCCCAAACCATTTCCGGAAAATCTCCGGATGCTGTTTCAGGCCTTCGGTGCTCCCGATAAAAATCACGCCCTGATCGGAAACCGCCTTTTTGATGTTGGAGTAAACGGCTTCGCTATCGAACTGCGCTTCCACCCCGGCCAGAAATTTCCGTTCGCTTTCCGGAATGCCGAGGCGCTCGAACGTGCGTTTGATGTCGTCGGGGACCTCCTCCCAGTTTCGTTTGGGAGCATCCCCGGAGGCCAGATAGTAACGGATCTTGTCAAAATCGATGGCCTCAAGATCTCTGCTTGCCCAGTGGATCGGCAGCGGTTTGCTCATGAAGACACGATAGGCGTTTCGGCGAAATTCCCGGATCCACTCCGGCTCCTGTTTCGCTTCGACGATGTAATCGATGGTGCCTTCGGTCAGACCGGCGCCCGCATCGCGGGCTGCCTGGACATTATAAAAGAAGTTCCCAATATCGCGATCGATATCGAGCGTTGCTGTTGATTCGTTCATCGTACCTCCTGATTCCAGTCTAGGTTGCCGAGACCGGTTCATCCACCTCAGCCTTCAGCCAATCATATCCTTTCGCCTCGAGTTCGAGAGCCAGTTCCTTTCCGCCGGTGCGCACAATCCGGCCTTCGTGCATCACATGCACCAGGTCCGGCATAATATAGTTCAAGAGCCGCTGGTAGTGCGTGATCAATAGAATCCCAATCGCCGGTCCGCTCAGCTTGTTGACTCCGTTCGCCACGACCTTCAGAGCATCGATGTCCAAGCCGCTATCGGTCTCGTCCAACACCGCGAAGGAAGGCTCCAGAACCGCCAGCTGCAGAATTTCGTTCCGCTTCTTTTCGCCACCAGAAAACCCTTCGTTGACCGAACGCGCCGTGAACTCGCGTTTGATCTCGAGTTCATCCATTTTCTCGTAAAGACGCTGATAAAAATCCACCGCCTCGAGTTCTTCACCTTCGGGAAGGCGGGCTTGAATAGCCGCGCGCAAAAAATTCGCGTTGCTCACTCCCGGGATCTCCATCGGATATTGAAAAGCCATGAAGATGCCTTTGCGGGCACGCTCATCGGGCTCGAGCTCGAGGATACTTTGGTCATCGAGCAGGATATCCCCGGAGAAAACCTGGTAGTCCGGATGACCGGCAAGCACCTTCGCCAAGGTGCTTTTGCCCGACCCGTTCGGACCCATGACGGCATGCACCTCCCCTTGACTGAACTCCAGGTTCAGCCCCCGAATGATTTCCTGCTGATTGATCCCTGCGTGCAGGTCTTTAATGACGATTGAACTCATAATTGTTGGAGCAATCCGGACAAACTCCCTTGAAAGTTACTTCCGCATGGGAAACCACGAAACCCGTTCCGAGTCTCCAGCTGGACGCGACCGGCGCTTCCACATCGAAAACCGAGCCGCAACGTTCGCAAAAAAAATGACTATGCTCCTGGAGATTGGGACAATAGCGGGTCGGTGCCCGCTGCAGATTCACCTGTTTCACCAAGCCATTGTGCACCAATGCCTCCAAACAGTTGTAAATTGTCGCAAGCGAGATCGATGGCATATGCCGTTTTGCTCGCAGAAAAACCTCGGCCGCTGTCGGGTGATCGCGCTTTTGCAGAAGGATTCCCAGCACCTCTTCGCGCTGACGCGTTAGGCGTATCCCGCTGGCGGCGAGTCGCTGACTGATCTGCGGTGAAAGTCTCAAGACAAATCACCATGCCACAATCAATAACGATATCAAGAATCATTCTAAAAAAGGTCATGGAGCGCGCGCGACTTCTCGCCTCTTTCTGACCACGCGGAGCGTTGCCCAAAACCGAGCGCTGACCCTGAGGTGCGGGCTTCCCTCACTCAAAACAGACGGCCAGCCGAACGCCGCGCTCCGCGCGGTCTCAAAGCGGCGACAAGTCGCGCGCATTCCACAAAACGCTATCCGGGTCTGCGCGCGTTCGCTAAAGGTCATTGACCGAGGTTCCAATCCCGCGCAAGTTCCCACCGGTTTCCTCCCAAATGAGACGCGGTTTTCTTACGCTTTTGTTGTTTGTTTTCAGCGAAGCCCCCCTGTTTGCCTGGACGAATAATGAGCTCACCATCTGGATGGATGCCGATCGGGTCTCTGCCATGCGCCAGATCGCGAAACGCTTCGAGGACCGCTTCGGGATTAAGGTGGTGCTCGAGACTCCCGAGCAGATCACCAATAATTTTCCGATGGCTGCCCAGGCCGGAAAAGGGCCGGATGTGGTTATCTGGGCGCATGACAAGGTCGGCGAGTGGGCTGACTCAGGCTTGATCGCGCCGCTGGAGATGACCGAGGAATACAAGAAAAGAATATTTCCAAAAGCCTGGGACGCAGTGACGCATGCCAGGCAGATCTGGGGTTATCCGCTCAGCTTCGAAGTGATCGGCCTGATCTACAATAAGAAGTTCGTCGACTCGCCGCCCGCCCAGCTCTCTGATCTGATGGCTTTGCACCAGCAGATTCAGAAGAAACATCCCGGGGTAATGACCATTCTCTGGAATTACAGCAGCCCATATTATTCCTGGGGAGTACTGGCGAGCGCCGGAGCCTACATTTTTGGCCGGACAGACGAAGGTTATGATCTCAGCGATATCGGTGTCGACTGTGCCGGAGCAGTCCAAGCGCTGGACAAGATCATTCATCTCATTCAGATCGGCGTTCTACCCAGGACCGCTTCGAGCGCCAATATGCCAAAAGAGCTGATGGCCCAGGGCAAACTGGCCATGATGATTTCCGGGCCGTGGGACTGGCCAGACCTGATGAAGCACGGGATCGATTTCGGCATCGCCCCCATCCCGGGTATCAACGGCTATCCCGGCCGAGCGTTTATTGGCGTTTCCGCGGCTTATATCAACCGAATTTCGCCCAATCACGATCTGGCCAAGGAATTTCTGGAAAACTATGTGATTACGGACGATGGCCTTCGGCTGCTGGATCAGGCAAAACCGATTGGTCTTCCCGCCCTCATTTCTCTCTACGAAGAGATGTCGCAGAACAATGACCTGCTGCGACAGATGAAGGTATGCGCTGATTACGGCCAGGTGATGCCAAACATTCCGCAGATGGGACGGTTTTGGACATCGATGGGCTCCGCACTGGAACTAGCCACAAATGGTCAACAAGCTTCTCAGGCAGCTCTGAGCGAAGCGAAACGAGGAATGAGCCAATGAAAGCCATTGTGTATGACGCACCGCGCGATTTCCACCATCGCGATGAACCTGAACCGCGGATTGAACCGGCTGATGTTCTCATTGAAGTGGCCGCCTGCGGATTGTGCGGCACCGACCTGCACATCCACGAGGGCGAATTCGCGCCCAGCTTTCCGTTGATTCCGGGGCATGAATTTACCGGGCGGCTTGCCGAGCTGGGGTCTGCTGTTAGCGGCCTAAGAGTGGGCCAGCGAGTAGTGGCCAACAGCAACGAGGCGTGCGGCAAGTGTTTTTACTGTCGCCGGGGCGACTTCCTGCTCTGCGAAAACCTGGCGGCCTATGGTGTTACGAAGAACGGCGGATTCGCCCAGTTGATGAAAATCCGGGCAAGCCAGGTATTTCCCATCAGCCATCTGACTGATCGCGAAGCTGTCATGGTAGAACCGACCGCCTGCGCGCTCCACGGCATGGAGGTTCTCGAGCTGAAGCCGGGGAGCGACGTATTGTTATTTGGCGCCGGACCCACCGGGCAGGTACTGGCTCAGCTCATGAAACTAAACGGAGCGGCCCGCTTGGTGGTAGCCGCTCCAGCCGGACCGAAACTCGAGTTGGTCGAACGTTTGGCGGCAGACGCGGTTGTTCCGATCGACCGGAAGGACCCGGCGCCTCACCGGCGGCGGCTCGAGGAAATAAGTCCAAATGGCTTCGATTATGTCATTGAAGCCACCGGCGTGCCCAATCTTTGCGAGGAGGCACTGCGCTTTGTTCGGCGTCGCGGAACGATTTTGATCTATGGCGTCTATCCAGAAAAGGCGACGGCTAGTTTTCGGCCGTTCGATCTGTTCCGCAAAGAGGTGACCGTCAAGGGTTCCTTTGCCCAGATCGATTCGTTTGCCCGGGCATTGGCCTATCTGGAGGATGGCAAGATCCAGGTGAACGAGATCGTCACTCATGAAATCCCATTGCCTGAATACGGCAGAGCACTGGAGCTGGCTTGGGCCCGGCAGGGAATCAAGACCGCCATCATCCCAGGGTGACAGTGCCGCTTGGAAAGTCCAGATTCACCTTGCGGCGGGTACCTGCCATGTTAATTATTCGATTCCCTCAAGGGCCTGCGCTCGGGTGGTGAAATGGCAGACACGTACGTTTGAGGGGCGTATGCCGTAAGGCGTGGGGGTTCAAGTCCCCCCCCGAGCAGAGGAGAAAATTTAGTAAACTACAGTTTACTACAAATTTGATCGACTTCCGGCCTGAAAACCGGTATTCCCGCTTGCCATGCCTTGGGAGCGCTCCATTGGCAAGGCTTCAGCGTCTAAGCTGAAGATCTAGGCGAAAAAAGACGGACGATACGATGTTTCCTGGTACGATCAGGCCGGCAAGAGGCATGTCTCCACGAGACATACACTCGCAGCGGCCAAGTCTTTCCAGGCCCAAAAAATCGCGGAATTGCAACGCCACCGGGAAACAAAGTTTGCTCTGGATGACCGTGAAATGTACAGCCTGGCACGCGATTTAGCATCCAATCACGGATACACCGTCCTCCAGGCTGTTCAGGAGTGGCACAGGTCGAAAGGTTCCAGCAAGGCCATGCCGCTGGGCGAGGTCATCGAGAAGTTCCTAGGCGCCAAATCGAACCGGTCTGCCGCATATATGGAAAAGCTCAACGCCGACATGCGTCTTTTTCAGGCACATTTTGGCGCCAACCGGCCAATCGACCGGATTAGGTCCGACGAAATCGAAGATTTTCTCGATTCCAAAAAGGCAGCCGGCAGGCGGCGCATTAATCTGCGCTCTGAAATAATCACGCTGTTTAGGTACGCCCAGATCCGGCTGCGCGCACTCCCTCGGGATCGAAAAACCGAGGCCGAACTGGTACTAAGGGACCAAACGAAGCGCAAACCTGTCGAAACATTCAGTCCCGAGGAATTTGAGACGTTTCTGGGGGTTGTGCGACCCGAATGGCTTCCTTGGCTTGCGCTTGGCGGCCTATCAACGCCTGGTTGCCGTAGCTCGCCTGCAAGCCGTCCTTGTTGCCGAGCTCAAGGCAGAGCGCTTCTACTCCGAGTGCTTCCTCGGGCTGGTTAAAGTGTGCGGCAGGATCAACACCCACTAAGTACGAAATAAATCGTTGGTATGGATAGCGTTCGCCCTCTAGGGAGAGACAGGCTTTGCGCCGACTTTTCTTTCCACCAAACTTCTGAGCACCTAAGAACAAGCCGAGTCAAGAGGCATGTTGAATCGTGGTAATTGCCCATGCGTATCGACTCGGCTCAGCTCATGAATACCGAGCGCACTCGCCGATCATCCTGATGATTTTGTCGGGTCTCACCTAAGCACTGTCGTCGTTCTGCAATGCACAGCGTGAGTAGAATCCACAGGCGTGTACTGAAAAAGACACCACCTGCCGTAAATGAAAGAAAACCATGGACAGGAAGGCAGCTGGCGGGGCCTCAGGCGGGCTCGAGCTCCAAACAAAGAAGGGATATTCTTGCAGCACAACCGAGTTCGGATTCAAAAGCACTGGTGCGATCACAATCAATACGATGCTCGGTAAAATTTGGCGGAAATTAGTTAAACGGGCTCCACCGGGAATCAACGTGTTTCAACGCGCTTCAACGGGATTAAACGAAGGCCGAATATTGGCGGCGTTGAAACACGTTAAAAAGATGTTCTTTTCAATCCGTTATCCGAAGGATAAGGCGACACGCCTGTTCCCTCCAAGCGTGGTCCAATGAACAACCGAAACGAGAACGGACATCAGCAACGTTGAAACGCGTTGAACGGCTCCAAGTAGGAGGTTGAATTTAAAATGCTGCGTATAACAACAAGTCATTCTGCGGAAGGGGCGAAAAAGTATTTCGATGTCTCCCTGAAAACGAGCGACTACTACACCAGGGACATAGGTACGTGGGGCGGTAAAGGCGCGGAAATATTGGAGCTCAAAGGTGAGGTAGAGTTGGAAGGATTTCGTTGCGCTGATTAACAATCGGTGGCCGGGAGCTAACGGAGAACGACTCACCGCACGAATGAACAAGACCCGACTGGAGGACGTGAAGGACAAGAAGACAGGGCTGCGGATAATACATCCAGAGACCGGGGACGTGCTGAAGCGTGAAGTATCCAACCGGCGCGTCGGCTACGATTTCACGTTCAGTGTACCTAAATCAGTGTCGTTATATCTAGCTGTCAATGAGGACAAGGTCGTCGAACACAAGTGATCGCCGAGGCCCTGGATGAGACCATGGCGACGATCGAGGCCCGGATGGAAACCAAGGTTCGCAAGGGGTACCAGCACGACAATCGCGTTAGCCCAAACATGGTCTATGCAAAGTTTGTTCACGGCGAGAGCAGGCCTGTCGATGGGATCCCCGACCCCCATTACCACATCCACGTCTTCGCCATGAACGCGACTTTCGATAAGGTCGAGAAAGAATGGAAGGCTTTGGAGGTGGGAAACACCGTGGGTGATCGCACTTTCTACGAGGCCCATTTCCACCATTTACTAGCGGCAGGGCTCGACCTCTCGGGCTACGGCATCCGGAGAACCGAGCAACACTTCGAATTCGCCAGTGTGAGTCGGGAGCTGGTCGAGAAGTTCAGCCGGCGAACAGAGCTCATCGAGCAGCGGGCCCGGGACAAATATAAGGTGCTGGAAGCCGAGGCCAGGGCTCTCACGAAGCCCACCAACATGGCTTTCGATGACGCCTTTGCGCACGTGATTGCAGAAATCGGCGGTGATTGGGACAAATGGAAATCCAATTTGGGAGCTCGGAACCGCGAAAGTAAAAGCTCGGCGAGGTACAAAGCCCGCCAGGAGTTGGTTGCACATTGGCAGAGTGAGATGACTCCAGAAGAACGGGAGTCATTGCAGCCCGAGTGTGTAAAATGCGCACGTTCCCAAAATCTTTCTCGGTGCCGGCGCCGCGAAGGAGCTGGCGATACAACACCTCTTCGAGCAGGTGTCACTCAAGCGTGAGCTTCACATTGCCGGGATGCTACTTCGGCGCGGGATTGCGCGGGTGTCAATAGCCGAAGCAATCACGTGGGTAAAGTCAGATCCGTTGTCCGCGCGGCCAGACCCCGACGGGAAGTTGCTTACTACGCGCCAAGTGCGAGACGCGGAGAACAAAATGATTCGGCTGGCGGCAGACGGCCAAGGCAAACACGAGCCGCTCAATGGTGGAAAAGAGTGGGTGATTCGCCATCCCCTAGTGGCGGCCAGCGAGGAACAGAGCAAGGTGGTTCGTCACGTTCTTGCGTCAGAGGATTTCGTGATCTCTTTCAAGGGGCCAGCAGGAGCGGGAAAAACGGAATTAATGACTGAAGCCGTGACAGCCATCGAATCCTTATCAGGCAAGAGCGTCTTGATCTTGGCGCCATCGTCCCCGTCTGTAGAAGTGCTCAGAGCGCAAGGCTATGCGCGAGCAAACACTTTGCAACAATTCGAGCTCAACCCAGAACTGCAGCAAGCGGTGAAAGGACAAGTCTTGTGGGTGGACGAAGCCGGCTTTCTGTCCGTCCAGCAGATGCTTGATTTGCAGGAATTCGCGGTTGAGCACAATTGCCGGCTAGTCCTTACGGGCGACACCAAACAACATCATAGCGTTCAGCGGGGCGATGCTCTCCGAATCTTAGAGCGATCGGGCGTTATCGCGCAGGCCATACTCACCAAGATCCATCGTCAGCGGATTCCCGAGCTACGTGCAGCGATCGAAGATCTAAGCAAGGGCCGGACAGGAGAAGGGTTCGACAAGCTGGACAAGTTTGGAGTCATTCAAGAGATAGCGGACGACGCCGACCGCCTGGCAGCGATCGCCGAGAAGCAAATTGAGGCCTTAAAGGCTCAGAGATCTTCTTTGATCATAGCGCCCACACATGGCGAGTGCCGGGCTATAGCCGGGGCAGTGCGAGAGGCGATGAAAGAGAAGGGTCTATTGTTAGACTCGGAACATTCCATTACGCGGCTTCAGCGATTGAACCTAACTGATTCCCAACAACGTGATGCAATCACTTATGAGCCAGGACAGATCGTCGAGTTTCACAGGATGGCCAAGGGAGTTGTTCGCAGAGGAGTCCAGGAAAAGCGCTTTAAAAGCGGTGAACAGTGGGAAGTCCTTCGCCGGGAGGAGGGAGCTGTCATCGTCGGAAAGGACGGAGTCGAGAAGCAGTTGCCTCTCGACCAGACACGGAAGTTTAGCGTGTTCGAGCGAGAGAAGATCTGCATCGCAATCGGCGACCGGATCCGATTCACGAAAAACGTCAAACAACGTGGGCAAAAGTTCCTCAATAACGAGCTCCGGACCGTGGTCAGCATTGATGATGGCAAGATCATATTCGATAAAGGTGAGATTGTTCGCAATGGGGCCGCTTTGCATCTCGACCAGGGAATAGCTGTCACCAGTCACGCCAGCCAAGCGAAGACTGTCGACCAAGTCATTGCCAGCGTGCCGGTTCGGGCGTTCAGCCAGGCGAACGAGGCACAATTTTATGTCTCGATGTCGCGCGCGAGGTGGGCCATGCATGTCTTTACTGATAGCAAGGTAGCTCTGCGGGATGCCGTCACTCGGCCGAGCGAGCGGCTTTCTTCTTGGGAACTCCTCAACCTGGCCGAGAAAGACAGGGCCTTAAAGGCCGAACTGAATAGGCAGCGGGCTAGAGAACAGTCGGGGCAACAAGAGAGAGCTTATGAGCGATGATGTGATACGGGCGCCGGCACGGTCACTGAAGGAGCAATTTTCACGAGGCTCCGAAGCGTGGAAAGAGCAGTCCGACCCGATCTTTCGATTTTGGGCAGAAGGAGACTGGCGGGGTTTCCCGTTCTTTAGTCTCAGCGCCAGCCGGTATTTCGGCTACAAAGAAACACTCTGTCTTTATTGGCCGCTTGGGACCGTCGTCATTGCAGGTCCCAAGGTGCTAGATTTCTACGCTGCGTTTTGCGCCCACCGGGCAACCTGCTTGAATGCCGATGGAAAAGCCATCAAAGTCCTGAATATGATAATCAGCGGTAACTCGGACGGGGAAAATCAAACAGATCCTTCAAAAAATCTGAGAACAGAAAAATAGGCAGGAGATGCTGTCACTTTTTTATGGGTTCTCTAAGTGAATGATAAAGGAGGCTATCATACACGATATCGTCCGGGGAAGGGAATATTTCCACAACGATGATTCGCGTAGCGCGCCAGCGGATCGTACTTCCCGGCAGGAACTTCAGCGTAGTCGCCATGGACGCTTCTTTGCACCTGGGTGGCAAGGCGCCTCCATCATAGCGAAAACCTGCGTTCGCAGATAGCGACCGGTCATTCGCAAATAATTTCCGGTTTTACAACCCTGCCGCCGCCTGAGCCTACCGCTCCGCGACTACCTCGGCTCTGTGCTCCCTGGCTTAGCCGATTCTCCAAGCACTCGCGTCGCTGAACTCACGCCCAACGCTTGGGCAGCCAGAATCTAACCGTCGAAGTCCGGCGACGGGATACCGTGCAGTTAGAAAGACGAAACTTTTGAGGAGACGCGGGAACCAAGACCTTGGCGTCATAGGAATTAGCGTGAGGGCCGGCTCGCCCGAGGAGGGCCAGGCGAAATGGTTAATTCGCCGAAATTCGGACGCGCTATAAGCCCCGTACAGGCGTTTTGATTGGTCGGCGGCTATGATGACACTCCTCAAACGCTGACCGCGCGGCGGCCGTGGCACCACGGCGTGGGGACGGTAAACTAACCGCTGGGCCGACCCGTTATTTACGAAAGCCGGCGATGTACGATGCCAATGATCATCTGCTCGGCCGGTTTATCAGGTTTTCGATTCTCGGCAATTTCCCGCTGAATCTGTTCGTCGATGCGCTCCCCAACCGCGTTGACCCGGCTTCGGGTGGTGGTATGGGTCGTTCCGCCCGTCGGTGGGAGGAACATTCGCAGCAGAGCAGCAGCCTTGCGATACGAAATCTGCGCACCCAGGCTCACCTGCAGATGACGCAACTCGGGCGTCACTCGCCCCGAGAGGACTTCCGAAATCGGGCTCCAAACCTGTGTGCCGGCGCGGCACTGACAACGTGGATATCGCGGGACCCTGAGGCATACTGTCCCCAGGACGGTATCCAGACGTCTGCAGCGGAAGTCTTTGACGGCCACTGCCTGCCACGAGTGAGACATTTCCGCCTTTGTTCACAATGCTCGTGCAGCTGTTGCTTTACCACGGTGTCTTGCAACCGATTCGCAATCTGCTTCGATTCCTGCAGATTGACTCCAAGGTTTTCCGCAGTCGTACTCCCGGCGACCCGTTCGATGGTGCCCAGCGTAATCGTGGGTCGTTTACCATCTTCTCCGACGCCCTCCACCATGATGTTCCAGCGCATGTTTCCTCCTGGTTTAGCCTTACGCGCCGGTGAACCATAAAGGGGGAATTTCGGTGAAGACCCCCAGGTTCTTTCCGGTCCCGTTTCAACTGAAATCGACAACTGTACAAGCGGGCGCTGGCGATTTGGGGAAATACGCCAGACCGGGAGCACACCGATGTGGCGACATTCCTGGAAAACTACGCGTCCTTGTTACGAACCGTTGGTGGTCTCGAGGAAGCCGCGCCCTCGGAAGCTCGTGCGAAGTCCATCCGGGCTAAGAGCGCCTGACTAGAAATCCCGGTGGACCAGCGACTACGATCGGTGGCGACTGCGCGCCGGCAGCTTGCTTTTGAACCGCGGGAGGATCGTTTTGCTAGCCGCCTTCAGTCCATCCTCAAGCGTTCTCCCGCGAAGTGACTCGAGGAAGGTCGTGCCGGCTTGGCGGATCCCATTCATCGACGGTGGCAGCTTGTAGGACACCTGCCGGAGGACTTTTAGGGCATCGTCAACGTTAGTGCTCTCGAACACGCGCCCTTCGCGCGCTGTGTGCACGGCGTCGGTTAGAAGATGCCGTGCCGTCCGTGCCAAGTCATCTTCATCCGACGCGATAAGTACAGCAAGATCGGCGGAATGGCGCTCGAGAACCTCAATGAGCCATTGCCCAGCGGGATGCTGAGCGACTTGCCTGTCGCGAATCTGCTGCATTTCGCCGAGCTGCGCCTGATCACCTTCGAAGAGGTTGTTGATCGCGCACGACACGGGCTGCTGGAGCGTCTGCGTGACGGTGCTGGCGGGCGCGCCGTTGATGTCCGAGTAAGACATATTTGAGGTCTCTTGGGTGAAGAAGTCCTGCTCGCCACAGGCTGCCCCAGGGCCGCCATTCTGCACGGAGAGCTGCCCAGAAGAGATGCTGTAGTAGATGATACCGCGTGAGTTCGTGAGCCCTTGCGTGAAGTTGGCGGTGCCGCCGGGCGGTCCGACGAGGTTCAACTCGCAGGCGACGATCGGATGCACGGCAGGGGGATTGAACACGGCGGGATGGGCGTTGCCGTCCGGGTCGGTGTAGGTGAACGTAACGCTGGCCACGCCGGAGTCGCTGGTTCCGAGCGCGATTTGGAGTTGCGATTCGCGAGGCAGCGTGTCGCCGTTTATGCTTGCGAACGTGGTAGCGATGCCGTAGTCGTGGGCCCAGCAGGGCAGCCAAGGCGTCGTCCCTGGCTGGGGTGTGTAGCCGGACGGCCAACTACCCACCCCTCCCGCCCAGTACTGGATGTAGTAGGCGAGATTCCCGCCCTGTACGATAACTATGTACTGAAACACATTAACCTGGCTGGTCTGGCAGTACTCGCCCGCCGGTGGATAGCAGTTGAGCTGAAGGCTCCAGCCGCTCCCGGCGGTAGTAGAAATATCCTCGGTGACCTCAAGGAGGATCGAGAGGTTCTGTAGGTTGTTGCAGCCGTCGATTAAGACGGCGTTGTTGTTCGAAGCGTAAGGCATGAGCCGGAATCTCCTTTTTGGTTCAATGCGTATTTCAGTTGCGAGGTCTCGGTTGCGATCTGCTTGCTGGTGGTCATCGCGGTTCCTCCACTAGCGTTTTTCGATAGCGCATATGAAACATATGTCGCATAGTCGCTGCCGGCTAATAGAAAAAACGAGGATTACCCGAGAGGGTAATACGACTGGCTTTCTGCATTCCGGCCTCCCCCGCAAGAAAAGCAGCGGCGTATCGCCCTTCATAATACTGGCGAAAGGGATAATAACTCCAACAATGGTTAAATTTCAACAAAGATACCAAATGCGACATCGCGCGCTCACCTAATCCTTTCTGTACATTGAGGTTTGTGAGTTTTGGATTAGGTTCAAAAAAACTTCCTTTTGGGTGATTGGCGCTGATCACGTCAAATTCTTTTCCCTTCCTCGTCTATCCGGAACCCCAGTAGCCCACTTTTACGTGACAGCTGACCGCGAAGTACTTCCGTTGGGCCCTGATCGTAGAATAACGTCTGATTGGATTCCATGCCTCGGATGAGCAAAATGTTTTCTTGCTCGGCGGCAATGGCCACCTCTGGTATACGTGCCAATGTTAGTCGCAGCCTCCACCGTAGGAACGGTATTCTTCATCGTCATGATAGCGCTAACGTTCTGGCTGGCCGAGGTGTCATCCGGGCGGGCATTAGCAGCATGGAGCGGCAAACGCTTCGTTCAAAATGGATGGGAAATTCCGGAGAAAATAACGCAGGACAATGACAATGTTGACGTGGCTTAAAGCGCAAAACACATGCAATAGCTAGGCGAAAGGGGGGTTTTTTTTTTTTTTTGGGGAGAGAGGGGAGGGGGGGGCCGGCGGGGGTGGAGGGGGGGGCGCAAAAAACGGAAAGAGGCGAAGGGGGGGAAAAAAAGGGCCAAAGAGACAAAGGGGGGAAAAAGGGGGGGGAAAAAGGGCGCGGGGGGGGTTTTTTTGGGGGGGGGAAAAAGCAAAGAAGAGCAGCCTCATGGGGGGACCTCTTTCTTTCTCCCCGCCCCCGTATATGTTTTTAGAGGCGGGAATAGGGGAGGGGGCACCAAATTAGCGTGTGCCCAGGTGGGGGTTATGCGCTTAGGTTTTTGGAGGGGGGGCTTATCACGATTCGCGGTTTTATTTTTTTTTGGGCCCCGGCACGAAAAACAACGGCGGCTTACCGCGGTGTCCCGAGGGCGCTCCAGCATCCAATCGCCCGCTTTTTGACAAAACTATTACCATCCCCAACTATCTTATTCCACTTCGCTAACCTCCACGTGATGCAAAACGCGGGCTAAAGGATGCTCCTGAGTGTCGAGACTCACCAGCACTTCATGTTTGCGCGTGGTGACGAGCAACCAGGCTGGCACCGCGGTTACCGCCAAAGCCTGAAGTTGATCGACCTCCTAGACGTGATCGAGGATGACCAGGACTCGGCGCCCCGCGAGCGCTTGACGCAAAGCGTCTTTACCCTGCCTTTCGGTGCTCAGGGTCGGTCTAGCCCCGGTTAACTGATTCAACAACGCGGCTTGGAGATCAAGCAAGGCGTTATTGGTCTTCTGACCACGATCGGTCTTCTGACCGACCGTCAGCCGGTACAAGCCGTCGGGGAACGCTTGGCGGACCTCGAGGTCATGCGCCAGCGCTGAAGCCAGCAAAGTTCTACCAATGCCGCCCATGCCCGTGATGGTCAGGTTTTCTGCCCCGGCAAGCAATTTCTGCCTTAGAACGACCAACTCGCCTTGCGGCGGCGAGTAACGGCGCATCGCTCCCCTCCTCTCCCCTTCCCCCACCCTGCTCGAGTCAGGTCGGCTTCATGGGGTCCAGCGCACGAAACGGACTCGAACTGTCAATGCGGTTGATTCCGCTCCGGTGATGTTTATTGGGTCTTATCGCAGCTTGTCTGGTGCCACCCTTTACGGCTGAACCATATCGATCTTCAGGTGATCCCCGGTTGGGCAGGAGCCCCTAGCCTGACTTTCGCATTTTCCGTGAGTCTGAGTGGCGCCTTCCCTCTGGAGCGCCCGGAAAAGGGGGCTCAGGTTGTCCACACATTTTGAAGATCGGTCTTGTAAATTTTGGGAGGAGGTTGTTGGGGTAGAGGCGCTCAAGCTGCGTGGTGTTCGGTTCACCCAAATGCAGCACCTGACGCTGTAAGACCCGCTTCCGGCTTGCCCGCAGGCTCTCACAGAGCGAATAATATATATGAGTGTGCGCCGTCTTTGAAGATGTGGTGCATTTTCAAAGACACTCCCCTATCTTCTCAGCCTCTAGCATGCTCTGTCTATGGGCTAGCTTGTCACACGCCAAATCGGGCCTCTTTGGGCCCATGTTCCTAGGGAACCGCCGCGAAAAAAATCTTAAATCCCAAAAATCTGCGAAGGTTGGGCTAGAATGGCGTTGTACAGTGTCAACTCTGTATTATGGTGGAAAGCAGATAACTTCTTGAGTTCATGGAGCAAGCGGCATCAGAGAAGCATAGCCAACAAGTCAGAGACCTCATGATCGAAGTGGCTCGCACGGAACTTGCGGCAGTGACGGCAGCCTTAAAGTTCTGGCGAGGGTGGGTGGAATCGGCTGACAGGTACACGCAGAAAATCAGCGCCGAATTGGCGGGCATCAGCGAAGGAACTGACGATGTGCAGAAATTCGCCGGACGTCTCACGGACTTCAGCAGGGAGTACTTCCGGGAAATGATGTCTCTCCCCACTGTGGCCGTGAACCACTTCGCGAGCGAGGTCGAAAAAATCTCAAAATCAGGCGGCAAGCCGGTCCCCGGCGCGCCCGGAAGGCGAGGGCCAAGATATAGGCCTATGACTTGGGCCTGGACGCACGCATTTGATCGGAATATCCAAAGCCAACGAAGGTCAGATAACGCCCTTGATTCGCGGGTCTGGCAGCCGCTTACTCATCAATGAAAGCACATGTGTGCACTTTCGCTGAACGTCCATCGTCCAAGCAATGTGCCATAAAGGATCTTTCAATAGAGACTTCCATGAGTCGGCGATCCAGCCGCTCATTTCCTGCAAGGTTAGTGCGAAGCCATCAGCCCTCCCATGCGCGGACGCAAGCGTGCTTGGTGGGCCCATGCCCAGCCACTTTTCGCCTGTCTTTATCCACATCTCGGCGAGAATTCCAAGAGGGTCGATTTCCAATCCGCCGAAGCAACTACCCGCAGTGGCTGCGAATTTTAGATCTCTCTGAGCGAGCGCGCAGCCTCTCACAAGGGCTTTTTTCCACGACTCCCAATAATTAGGGTTACGTAGGATAGCGGCGCAGAAATCCAAGAAGATCATCGAAGGATCGAAATAATTTCGGTATTCAGCTTGGTAAGTGGAAAGAGACACACCATCGAGTCGTCCCTTAGGGAGCAAGTCCCAGATTACGCTCGCCGCGATCAAAGCCGATTCCATCGCAGGCGCAATGCCTTCTCCCGTCATAGGATCGACAAAACTTCCCGCGTCGCCGATCAGTAGGCCCCTGTCAAAGTAGTTTGGACCTGCGCCACCATAGGTCTTGACAATCCCGCCAATGGGAGGTCTAACAAGCTTGAGTTTCCTGCATCGGGGATGGCTTTGCTTGAGCTTTTTAAAGAAATCCTGAAACAATTGGGGAACAGCAGCGCCATTGCGCTGCCACGCCTCTTTCAACACGCCGACTCCGAGGTTCACGCGGCCTTGGCGCATAGGGAACATCCACCCGTAACCGGGGAAAAAGTCGGCATCAAAAAAGGATGCTGCCTCTCCAACTTCTCCTTCATAACCGTCCGCATAGGCACGTTGCGAGAGAGCAATGTGCCGGGGATCGTTGGCAAGCAACCCGGCTTTCCGCGCGACGACTGAATTTACTCCGTCAGCGCCGACGATCATTCGGCCGCGATAGACGACACGATCTCCGCGACGGGTTGCCTCAACCGTTACTCCATTTCGATCGGCGTTGAAACCTGTGACTCGCGTCTCTTGGTGGACGGTGACGCCGACTTGTACGGCGGTTTTGAGCATGACATTGTCTAAGACGTCCCGCGGGATAATGTAGCCATGCGGCGGCAGATGTTCGTGGACACCATAGAACGGGATCTTGCCTATGTAGCATCGCTTGTAATCAATGTAGGTTGAAGAGTACTCGATGGGTAGAGGAACAGTTGCTTCCAACGTCTGTAAACAACCCATCTTTTCCAGTACGCGCAGCCCGCGAGGTTCAATGTAGTCGCCACAAACCTTCTCGCGAGGGAATCGTGCGCTGTCCAATATCAGCGTCTTAACTCCCTGAGAGGCCAACTTCCATGCAAGGGCGCTGCCTGCTGGCCCCGCACCGACAATCACAACGTCGACGCGATCAGCTCTTTCGGCCAATCGTTTGCTCACGGAGATGCCGGCCTCCGTTTCGCCTCGGAATATTCTCTCGTCGCCACTTCTAAGCCCTCGAAAGAAGACGTGTGTCTCGAACTAGCGAAAGCAAGCGCTCTGGGTACTTGCTGTTAGCCAATGCCTCGAACTCCGCTTCGGCGGCGATCTGGTCCAGATAGATTTCTGCCTCTGGCAACGCTGCCATTAGTTTCTGCGTGAGGGCAGCCCGGCTTTGGGGATCCGCATTCCTAAATAGCAAGGCGCTTTCCGGATCTCTGACAGCGATCGCCACAGGAAGGGTCAAGATCGCATCTTCGATGTCCTTGGTAGAGCCTCCGCCCAGCGCAGTGGTTCCGCGAACGTCTGCCACGTCGTCGCAGCCGTGGTAGAGCATTCCCAATAAACTACCGAACTTCTGCAAGCGATTATCGCGAGTACCCAGGCGTGCGCAGATCTCGAACATTGAGCCCGTATCCTCTCCCGCGATCATTCGCCAGTCTTCGATTCCAAGAGCATGGCGCCGAAGCCGCCATTGTAGGCACTCCGCTGCGCCAAGGCGCTGCATGAGCTCGGACAACAACGTGACCGCGTATGCGTCGGCGGCCACCAACTTGGAGGCCGCCGCCATAATGTATCCTGCCGTCATCAAGCCAGGAAGGAAACCATAACGGCAATGCAGCGAAAGATTTCCCCTGCGATAGCGGGAGCGGTCCAGGACGTCGTCTACGATCAGACTAACGTTGTGCAGAAGCTCGAGACCAGCGGCGGCCGTCAGCACCTTGGCCGGAGGCTCCCTATCCACCTTTGAACGGTAACAAGCGAAAATTGTAACCGGACGGAAATACTTGGCTCGCCCGGAAAGCTGGGTCTGTATCATGCGGCGGACTTCAGGATCAGTCTCTGCAACCCAGGTGGCGAGAAGAGCTTGCAGCCGTTTGAGATCCCCAGCCACCTCAAGCCTCTGAGAAAGTTCCAGACTGCGCCGATTTCCGTGACAGCTTCGACAGCCACTTCATCGTGCTGCAATCGATTTGTTGTCGCAGTTTAGAGGTTCTACCGGTCGTACGTCCGTCCGAGGGCGTATCATGGAAATCCATAACCAGATTTTGGGCCGGGGAGATAAAAAAAGAGCCACCTTTGGTGGACGCTAAAATTATCTTGCCCGAAGAGCGAGCAAAACTGGAAGGAAAACTACTTGGAACAACGTGTGAGCGCCGGAAAACCAGTTCGTCCGGGAGCCTGGTAAAAAGCTCGCTGATGGCTTCTCCGACCGGTTCAAGAAGTGGCAGCGTCTTTTCCTTTCCGCCTTTCTGCGCACCGATGCGGATTCGCGACTGCTGCCAGTCGATGTCATCCACCAACAATTCGACTGCCGAGATGCCACGAATTCCGCAAGCCACCATCAAAAGGGGCAATCGCATAATCTCGCGCGCCCGCAGGGCTGTCCTTGTCGATCGCGTTGAGAACACGTTCCAAATCGGAGTCCTCCATCCCTTTGGGTAACGAGGCATGGCGATAGTGCCGAATGGAAGGAACTAAACCGGAAAAGTCGGTGTGCGTGTATTTGTGTGAAGCGCAGCATCGAAAAAAATCTCCGGCGAGTTCCCGAATTTCCGGCTGGATCCGAACGGTAAGTTCTCCGTTCCGGCCTGGTGGATTGAAAGGGATGGCACGGCCGGCGTTGAATCCCCGATCGGGCCGATTTGGTCGGCATTGTCGAAAATCTGCTGATGCTTGGGGAAGAGATGATCGTGATGTGGGCGAACAACAACCTTCGTTTTCCCAATTCTCGTGTGTAGCCTGGGTGCCAGAAGGAAGACGCGACCGAAATAAGGCCGATCCATTACGTGGTGACTGCCTCACCGGAACTCGAGCGGAAATTTGCCGAGTTGCAGGAACGCTAGAAGAGCCAGTCCGAGAGAGGACAAGGGGAGCTGCCGGCGTGAATTGCAACCCGCGGAAGCACCGCCTTTGTGTCCATGCGATCACGCGCAGCTTTGTCGCGACCATCACACTCGGAAGCGTGGTTCAGTTTCCGCCGGTTTCCTCTTCAGTGTTGAACAAATGATCAGCGTTAAGGCGCCTGCTCAAAAGCTCAAAAGAATACCGTATGGCGTTCTCAAAACAGGAAGCCGCCACCTTGGGCGCATAAGCGTATGGGATTCTCCACATCCCCGTGAAAAGGCAAACAATGATCAAAACGCATAGACAATTTGTACGTAGATCGACCACAATTTGCCACACTTTTGCTTCCGCTCACTTCCACAGGTTTCTACCCTGATGGAAATTCCCCGGGGAAATACATGGAAAACAGCGGAAAACAGAACCCTAAAATGGGGTCAAGTCCCCCCCGAGCAGAGGAGAAATTTCAGCAGACCACAAAAACCACACATTTGGTCGATTTCCCTACCGATTTTAAAGATCGATTTCAGGCATAAAATTTGGCATTCCTTCTGGCGCATGGGCAGGATCAGACGCTCAGCCAAGGCGTTATCGGTAGATATCTACGAAAGATCTGATGGACGATATCACGTCGTCTCGAAAGACGAGACCGGTGAGAGGCACCACACCACACGACTCTCTCTTTCCGATGCCAAAAAACTCCAATCAGAGAAAATCGCGGAGTGGCAGGTTTAATCTCGACGACCGGGAAATGCTCAGCGAGGCGCGCGATTTAGCGTCCAGTCACATACACCGTCCTACAGGCTATTCAGGAGTGGCACAGTTCGAAAGGCTCTAGCAAAGCATGCCGCTGGGCGAGGCCGTCGAGAAGTTCTTGGCCGCCAGATCGAACCGATCTGCCGCATGAGACTCACCGTAAAGGCACATTTGTCGCCGTAGTTGATCACGTACTCGCTAAACCCAGAGATTACCTTCTCCCACGATGCGCCGGACGCTGAACCCCGATGGCCTCCCCGGGTGGTGGCTACGCAACGCCTGCAGATTTCGGCGACCGTGAATTATCTCGCCGGACTGTGGGTACTCGCAGACAACGTCGTCGTGGCAGATTTCGTGTTCGGCAGCTTGGTCACCCGCGGCGGAAGCAGCCCAATGGCGATCTATGGCCGCGCGAATGCTGTGCTCTTCCATCATTAGTCCCTGCTCATGAAACAGCAGTTATAGCGAACATCCAACGAGACGCAAGATCAGCGACCGCACGAGTTACGAGCGATTTTTAGGAAACTGAATAAACCAGGCATAAGGACAGTCCGCGGCTTGCCTATGTGAGCGGTTTGATGCTGGAGCAGAGGGGGGAGCTTTGGGTTGTTCATTCGGCCCAAGTCGTTGCAGCTACCTGAAAAAGGGATGATAGGGAATAATTCCTGAAATGTCCTGTTCTGAATTTGGGAAATAGAAGTGTCAATTCACTAACAACTGAAATGAAAGCAAGACATGAAAATACTGATGGTATTGACTTCGCATGATCAGCTCGGCAACACGGGCCGCAAGACTGGTTTCTGGCTGGAGGAATTCGCGGCGCCATACTTTGTTTTCAGGGATGCCGGAGTCGAGCTAACGCTGGCGTCGCCGAAAGGGGGGCAGCCGCCGCTCGATCCAAAGAGCGATCTGACGGAAAACCAGACGCCGGCGATGACGCGGTTCAAAAAGGATGAGACCGCGCTGAAGGCGCTCGCTAACACTCGTCTGCTGGCGGATATGAAAGCAGAAGATTTCGACACGGTCTTCTATCCTGGCGGGCACGGTCCCATGTGGGATCTGGCCGAAGAGCCCGGTTTCGAAAGCTCTGATCGAATCATTCTATAACTCCGGCAAGCCGGTGGCGTTGGTCTGCCACGCGCCCGGCGTCCTTCGCCATGTCACATACAAAGGCGAGCCTCTCGTGAAGGGGAAGCATGTAACCGGCTTTACGAACGGCGAGGAAGAAGAGATGAAGCTCACCCACGTCGTGCCGTTCCTGGTCGAGGATGAACTCATGCGCCTTGGCGCCATATTCGAGAAGAAGGCGGACTGGCAGTCTTTTTCGTCATTGACGGCCGTCTCATCACCGGCCAGAACCCCGCGTCTTCGACGTCCGCGGCTCAGGCGCTTCTAAAGCTCATGACTGTATCGGAATTGGAGTCATCAATGAACAGCGTACAAATCGAACAGAAGAGCTATGAGATGCCCCCGCGGGACGGGTTCACCGTCGCACATTTTCTCACCGTCGCCGACATCGACCGATCGGCTCGCTTCTACGAAACGGTCTTCGGCGGTCGCATTCTGAGCAGAGGCGACAGCAATGGCGCGCCTGGTTACATTCAGATCGCGAATACGTGGCTCATTGTCAACGTCGGGGGCGGGCCGACCCCCGACAAGCCGTCGGTAACGCTCAGCGTCCCCGACCCGGATAAGATCAACAGCTTTATGAATATCCGCGTTGCCGATATTCAAGCGTGCTATGAATTATGGAAAAGTCGAGGAGCCGAGTTCATCACGGAGCCGAAGGACAAGTACGGCGAGACGCGCTGCTACATCCGCGATCCTGACGGCTATATTATCGAGGTCGGACAGAGCAAGCCGGACTTCACGTACGGTTAACATGGACCGGCGCGAATTCCTCGCCGGCGCCGTCATTGACTCTTGGGTCCGATATCGCGGGAACCATCGAGCCGGTGGGGCATGAAGTGTCCGCGTTCGCTGCCGGGGATGTCGTCTATGGAGTCACTAATGAGCGCTTCACGGGCGGATACACCAGCTACAGCATCGCCAAGATAGCCGATTGAGCCGAACTACATCTTCCATCCCGTACCAGAAGCGTTGAACCGGGCCGGAGATTAAGTACCTCTCGCAAAGGATGTCCCTGTGTTGGGCTTTATTTTCGACGTGGAACAGAAAGGGAATAAACTGCGAGCCAAGGAGATAAAAGATGAAAGCAATTGTCGTCCACCAATATGGCGGCCCTGAAGTTCTCAAGTTCGAGGAATACCCTGACCCGGTTCCGGGTCCGGGCGAGGTGCTGGTGCGGGTCGCCGCCACGAGCGTGAATCCGATCGACTACAAGCGGCGTGCTGGATTAACGAAGATTTTTATCCCATCAAGTTCCCGGGGCTTATAGGAGTCGATATCGCGGGAACTGTGGTCAAGATTGGGCCGGGAGTGGAAGGCTTTTCTGTCGGCGACCAGGTGTTCGCTATGGCGGACAATACTTACGCCGAACTTTGTGTCGTGAAAGCCGCGATTCTGGCGAAAGTTCCCAAGGGGCTCGATTTGATCCAGGCGGCGGCGTTGCCGCTGGTGACGACGACTGGCAACCAGCTCCTCTCAGCTACGGGAATCAAAGCGGGCCAGACGGTTCTCGTCGTAGGTGCTGCTGGAAATGTCGGGCGTTCGGCGGTATTCACTGCGAAAGAACGCGGGGCGACTGTGATCGCAGGGGTTTTGAAGAGGCAGATGGATGAGGCGAAGACAGTCGGCGCGGATCAGGTCGTCGCAACCGACGACGACACCGCGATTGCGAATCTTCCGCCGCTCGATGCGGTGGCGGATGCGGTCGGCGGAAAAACCGCCGAGAAGCTGATCGCCAAGGTCAAGCCGGGAGGAGTCTATGCATCGGTTGTCGGGGCGCCGCAGAACGCCGCGAAGTACCCATCTGTAAAGGTGGTGTAAGTATTCTCGAAATTCGACAGGAAAACGCTCGAGTTCATGGCCGAAGCGGTGCGAGATGGCAAGCTGGTAATCCCGATTAGCCTGAAACTGCCACTCAGTGAAGCGGCCGAGGCTCAAGCAGCGGCAGAGAAGGGTGGTGTCGGGAAGATCTTGCTGGTGGCTTGACATTATTTTGCGAACGGAGGACACGAAAGGAAAATCGGAAATGAGAAAAGATCGGGCGCGGAATCAACCCGGCTTCGAAGCGAGTGGCGATGGGTGTGTCGAATGCCTGGCGTCAACGAAAGGTTGGTGGTTTCATCTCCGTCGGTGTGCGAAGTGTGGGCACATCGGTTGTTGCGACAGTTCTCCGAGCCAGCATGCGTCCAAGCATGCGGCGGCAACAGGGCATCCGATCATTACCAGCTTCGAGCCGGGTGAGGATTGGTTCTTCGATTACGAGGAGCTGGGGATGATCAAGGGTGTGGAGTTGCTTCCGCCGCATTCGCATCCGGAATCTTTTTTTGGATGATCTGCTCTGGTCCGGGAAAGTTCAGTGTCGATTACTGGCTCGCCGGCAAGTTAGGCATGTGATCGATCGAGGAAGCAGCTTGTTGCTATTCAAGATATTGATGGTCATTACTAGAATTTTTCAGTCGCAGGACTGGCGCTAAGTCCTGATTAAGCCCGTTCTCGGACAAGTGAAGTACTAGGCGCTTAGAATTCGGGAAATAGAAATGTCAACTATCCACAAACAATGAGACACATCACAACATTCCTCGGAGGAGTCGCTATCATGCTGCTAGCTACTCACCGGTCAGGAGCCGCCAACGCTGCGGAAGACGCCAACGCCATCCGGCCATTTCACGTCAAGATCCCCCAGAAGGAAATCGACGATCTGAAAAAACGGATCTTAGCCACACGCTGGCCGGACAAAGAAACCGTTAACGATCAATCGCAAGGCGTGCAGCTGGCAACGGCCCAGGCACTCGTTAAGTACTGGGGAAAGGATTACGATTGGCGCAAGTGCGAGGCGAAACTTAATGCCTATCCGCAATTCGTAACAAGCGTCGACGGACTCGATATTCATTTCATCCACGTCCGCTCGAAAAATCCTAACGCTTTGCCGATGATCGTCACGCACGGATGGCCCGGCTCGATCATCGAGCAGCTGAAGATCATCGACCCACTTACCAATCCCGCTGCGCATGGCGGACGCGCAGAAGACTCGTTCGATATCGTAATCCCGTCGCTGCCGGGCTACGGTTTTTCCGGAAAGCCGACTACGACCGGTTGGGATCCGATTCGTATCGCAAAGGCCTGGGTCGTGTTGATGAAACGCCTCGGCTACACTCGCTTTGTGGCGCAAGGCGGCGATTGGGGGAATGCGGTCACGGAGCAGATGGCGCTACTGGGAGCTCCGGAATTAATCGGCATTCACACCAACATGCCTGCGACTGTTCCACCCGATATTGATAAGGCGGCCTTTGCCGGTGAGCCTCCGCCATCAGGTCTCTCAGCCGACGAAAAACACGCGTATGAGCAGCTCGCTTTTTTCTATAAGCATGGCCTTGGCTACGCCAACGAGATGGCGAACCGGCCGCAGACGCTGTACGGGCTTGTGGATTCACCTGTCGGTCTCGCCGCCTGGATGATCGACCATGACGCCGCCAGTGAGGCGCTCATCGCACGCGTGTTTGACGGCAAATCTGAAGGGCTGACGCGAGACGATATCCTCGACAACATCACGCTCTACTGGTTTACGAACACGGCGATCTCTTCGGCTCGTCTGTATTGGGAAAGCAAGCTTGCCTTTTTCGCCCCGAAAGGTATCCCGATCCCGACTGCCGTGAGTGCTTTTCCGGATGAGCTTTATCAGGCCCCGCGGAGTTGGACCGAGAAAGCGTATTCCAAGCTAATCTATTACAAGCGGCTTCCCAAAGGCGGGCACTTCGCCGGGTGGGAGCAGCCGGAGTTTTTTGTTCAAGAGATGCGGGCCGCATTCAAATCGTTGCGGTAACGAGAGCCGAGGAGATCCTGTGGTTTTGGAGATTGTTCTGTCGATCAGCATGGCATCAGCCATAATCCAGCGTCCCGAGCCGGGGAGTTGATCGGCGAGGATGCGCGGCCAATGTTTGGCCGGCCCGTGGGCGACCGGCCCCGAACCCGCAAATAAATAATGCCCTGACTCAAAACCGCGTTATACTGGGATTCTTCACATCCCCGTGGAAAGGCAGAGGACGCTAAAAACACATAGAAAATTTGTACGTAGAATGACCACAAAAGACCACACTTTTGCTTCCGCCCACTTTCACGGGCTTCTACCCTGATGGAAATTCCCCAGGGAAACACCATGGAAAATAGCGGAAAACAGAACCCTGAAATCGGGTTCAAGTCCCCCCCGAGCACCAAGATGGCAACTCTTGAACCGCGGCTTACCGTCCAACTCGGCGCTCGCTCCTATCCTGTTTACATCGGCGAAGGTATCCTTCCGCAAATCGGACCACTCGCCCGCTACGCCGGATTGAACGGGCCTTGCGCAATCGTATCGGATGCGACGGTGGGCAAAATCCACGGTTCAGCGGTCACCGCATCTCTCAGTCAAGCGGGGTACCTCTATTCGACGCACCTGATTGCTCCGGGAGAAGCGTCGAAATCCTTTGACGCTTTGCAGCGCCTGGCGGAAAGCGTCGCCACCACCGGCCTTGATCGTCAGGGGTTCATCGTTGCGCTCGGCGGCGGCGTCGTCGGCGATCTAGCCGGCTTTTTAGCTTCAATTTACCGGCGCGGACTGCCCTGCATTCAGATCCCGACCACCGTCATGGCGCAAGTAGATAGCGCCGTTGGCGGCAAGACCGGGATCAACCTTTCAGCCGGAAAAAACCTGGTCGGATCATTTCATCAGCCACGGTTTGTCCTCGCGGACACGACAACGTTAACCACGCTGGCTCCGCGGGAATGGAATGAAGGTTTTGCTGAGATTATCAAGTACGGCATCATTCGCGAGCCCGACCTGCTAGGAGAACTGGAATGCGGAAATTTCGCGATGCCTGAGCTCGTCCAGCGGTGTCTCGCGATTAAAGCCGATTTTGTGGCCAGAGACGAAGAGGAGCGTTCGGGCGAACGCGCTCTCCTGAATTTCGGCCACACGATCGGACATGCGATCGAGGCTGCCGCTGGGTACGGCATCCTGTTGCACGGCGAGGCGATCAGCCTCGGCATCCAGGCGGCTACGCTGGTCTCGACGCGGATGGCCGGACTCTCCGCCGCCGAACAACAACGTGTCGCTGGCTTGCTGGAACAGTTTGCCCTGCCAACCCGACTCAGTCAGGAGATTTCGAAAACGGCGATCCTGGAAAAGGCCTTTTCCGATAAGAAGTTTGTGAACCGCGGTATCCGTTTTGTGGTGACGCCCCGGCTCGGATCCGCTGAGTTGACTGACCGCGTGAGCAAAGAAGATCTGGAGTGGAGCATTGCCGCTCTGGCAGACTTCGGTTCGTGACACGCACCGAAGCGTTGATCGTGCTGAACATGCTCCCGAACCTCGGTCCGGTGCGACTGCGTCGGCTTCTCGATCGGTTCGGGTCACCCGAGGCTGTTCTTCGAGCGAACTCTTACGAACTCGAACAGGTGGAGGGCCTGACCCGGCCGCTGATCGCATCTCTGCGTGATTGGGAATCGACGCTCGATCTCCCGGGTGAACTCCGGCGCATCCAGGAATTCGGAGCAGATATCGTCACCCAGGATTCTTCGGAATACCCGCGCCTGCTGCGGGAGATTCATGATCCCCCGACGGTTCTCTACGTCTGGGGCAAGCTCTCCGAAAGAGATCAGCACGGCATCGGTGTAGTCGGCTCTCGCCGAACCAGTCACTACGGGCTCGAATGCGCGAAGCGTTTGTCTTACCAGGTCGCCTATTCCGGGCTGACCGTAGTCAGCGGTTTAGCTCGCGGAATCGATACAGCGGCGCATCAGGGCGCATTGGCGGCCAAAGGGCGAACGATCGCGGTTCTGGGAACCGGCCTGATGCATCTCTATCCGGCCGAGAACCGCGCTTTAGCGGAGAAAATCGCGGTGTCAGGAGCAGTCGTCAGTGAGTTTCCGATGGAAACGACGCCCGACCGGCAGACCTTCCCGATGCGGAACCGCATTATCAGTGGATGGGGATTCGGTTTGTTGGTGATCGAGGCGGGCGTCAACAGCGGCGCGCTGATCAGCGCCTCGCAGGCAGCGGAACAGGGTCGTTCGCTTTATGCCGTTCCCGGACAGATCGATCGGCCCACTTCGCACGGCACTAACCGATTGATCCAGCAAGGGGCGAAGCTGGTGATGTCGGTCGATGATATTCTCGAGGACCTGCAAACATTTTTCCCGACTCCGCCGACCCTTGAGCGAAGCCGGCCGCCAGATCTCCCGGAAAACATGCAGAAAGTTTACGAAGCGATTTCCAGCGACTCCACCTCGATCGATGAGATTATTGACCGGTCGGGTCTGCCGGCCGGTACCGCGACCGCAGCACTACTCCAGCTTGAAATGAAACGCCTGGTGAAACAGTTACCTGGAAAGTTCTTCGTTCGGCTGCTCTGAGGGGGTGCCGGTGTCAGTGCCAGTGCCGGTGTCATTGTCAGTGCCAGCGGTCATCAGTAATCAGTAATCGGTAATCGGTCATCGGCCATCAGTCATCAGTATCGGTCATCGGCCATCAGTCATCAGTAATCGGTCATCGGTCATCGGCCATCGGCCATCGGCCATCGTTCATCGGCCATCGTTCATCAGTCATCGGCCATCAGTCATCGGTCATCGGCCATCGGTCATTGGTCATCAGTGATCCGAAGTGCCAGTGCCAGTTTTGATTTGCCAGTCAGGCCGATGACCTCTACTGTCCCGCCTCGTCAAAAGGATGCACGGATCAGGACATGGGAAAGGCGCTTGTCATTGCAGAGAAACCGAGTGTTGCCTCCGATCTCAGTCGAGCCCTCGGCGGTCTCGAAAAGAAAGGTGATTACTTCGAAAACGAGGAGTTTATCATCTCCTCGACGATTGGCCATTTGGTGGAACTGGCGAGACCGGGCGACCTCGATAATGGCAAGGGCAAGTGGAGCTTGCAGAATCTGCCGATCATTCCGGATCCGTTCGAACTGAAGCCGATCCCGAAGACCGAGACGCGCTACAGACTACTCAAGCGCTTGCTGAAGCGAGATGACGTCGACGTGGTGATTAACGCGTGCGATGCCGGCCGGGAAGGCGAACTGATCTTTCGCTACCTGATTCAGCTGGTCAACGTCATGAAGCCGATTCGCCGCCTCTGGCTGCAATCCATGACCGGGCAGGCCATTCGCGAAGCGTTTGCTCGCTTGCGCACGAACGAAGAGATGCTGCCACTGGCCGATGCGGCAGTGTGCCGGTCGGAAAGCGACTGGTTGATCGGCATTAACGCGACGCGCGCACTGACCGCACTTCAGAACAAGGCGGGCGGATTCCAACTGACTCCGGCCGGCCGGGTGCAAACACCCACTTTGGCGATTCTGGTCGAGCGAGAACAAAAGATCCGCCTGTTCCAGCCGCGCACTTACTGGGAAGTCTTTGCCGAATTTCGCGTGACCCATGGTACTTACCGTGGCCGCTGGTTCGACGAGCGATTCCGGCGAGACCAGGATGAGGACGCTCGCGCCGAGCGTATCTGGGAGCGGGCCCGGGCGGAAGAGATCAAAGGAAAGGTCCTTGGAAAAACCGGCAGTGTCACCGAAGAACGAAAACCAACGAGCCAGATCGCTCCCCTGCTTTACGACCTCACATCGCTGCAACGGGAAGCGAACTCCCGGTTTGGCTTGTCGGCCAAATCAACCCTGCAGATCGCCCAACAGCTGTACGAACGCTACAAGCTGATCACTTATCCCCGCACCGATTCACGCCATTTGCCGGGCGACTATCTTGGCACGACGCGCCGGATACTCGAGACGATCGCCGATCCTTCTTTGCGGACCCATGCGCAAACGGTTTTAAGCCATGGTTGGGTCCGGCCAAACAAACGCATCTTTGACGATTCCAAAATCAGCGACCATTTCGCCATTATTCCAACGGGCCAGAACCCGCGTCAACTGGAGGACGCTCCGCGAAAAATTTTTGACTTGGTGCTGCGCCGCTTTGTGGCCGCTTTCTTTCCGCCGGCTCAATTTGAAGTCACGACCAGGATCACACGGGTAACAGACGAAGCCTTCAAAACCGAAGGCCGGATCCTTAAGGATCCCGGCTGGCTGATCGTTTACGGACGGCAGCTCAATGAAGAGGGCGATCGCGAACTGGTGGAGCTTGTCCCGGGAGAAAGTGCTCAAGCCATTAAGGTAGAGGTCCAGGAGAGCATCACGAAACCACCGGCGCGCTACCAGGAAGGCACACTTCTCTCAGCGATGGAGGGCGCCGGCAAACTCGTCGAAGACGAAGACCTGCGCGACGCGATGTCGGAGAAAGGATTGGGGACGCCGGCTACTCGGGCTCAGATCATCGAGGGCCTGATCCAGGACGGCTATGTTTTTCGCGAAGGGAGAGATCTGGTGGTCGCGGCCAAGGGACTCTCTCTACTAACCCTGCTTGGCGCCATCGGGATTGACGCCCTGCGTTCTCCCGCCTTAACCGGCGATTGGGAATATCGGCTGAACCAGATGGAGCGCGGCCACCTGCAGCGTAAGCTTTTCATGGATGATATCCGGGCGTTGGCGAAGCAGATCGTCACCAAGGTTCAGCAGTTCGCCAACGATAATCTCTCGATTGATAATATCGCCGGGACGTATGTCACGCTCGATGTTCGTTGTCCAAATTGCCAAGCCAGAAATCTGAAGGAAAACTACCGGACTTACTATTGCGAAAACTGCGGCTTCCGCTTCTTCAAGAACATGGCCAGCCGCGAATTGAGCGCAACGGAAGTCACGAACCTCTACCGAGACGGCCGGATCGGTCCGCTTGAAGGGTTTCGCAGCCGTTTGGGCCGGCCGTTCTCGGCCGTGGTTGTCTTGAACGACGAGCACAAGCCGGCGTTGGAATTTGAGAACAATGGCGATGCCAAATCGCTTGCCGTCGACCCAGCTCTGCACGGCAAGATCGGCACCTGCCAGGTGTGCCGCAACGGCATGGTTTACGATGTCGGTCCGGCCTACGTTTGCGAAAACCTTGCTTCGGGTGCCTGCACGTTCAAACTAGCCAAGCGGATTCTCGGCCGGGAAATTCCACCGGACGAAATGCGCAAGATGCTGGTGGAAGGAAAAAGCAGCGTTCTCAAAGGATTCATTTCCAAGAAGAACAAGCGGTCGTTCGACGCGATGCTGCTCCTCGAGAAAGGCAAGATGAAGTTTGAATTTCCCGAACGAAAGAAGCGGGAAACGAAACGGCGAGGGTAGTGCCGGTGCCGGTGTCAGTGCTAGTGCCAGTGCCGGTGTTAGTGCTAGTAACACAACAGCGGAATCTGCCGCCGGGTTTCTACAGACACTCCCCCAGGAACTTTGCGGCGCAAAGCTCGTGAGTTTTGGGCAAATTGAGCACGTCTCGTGTTAAACCAAGCTCGTGCGGGCATTCTCCCGCGCGTTTGGACTGGCACTGGCACCGACACTAGCACTCCTTTCCCTACGCCGGCTGATGAACCCCCGGCACGGGGTCTCTGGCCTTGCCGACCGACTTCGCGACGACAGGTTTTGTTTCGACCTGTGTCCGCTTCTTCTTGCCGGCTTCCTCCAGAAACGTCGCTTGTGCGTCAACTCGATCGCCTTCGACCGGCACACGTACATAAGTTGGTGCGGAACCCTGCTCGCGTCCTTTCACATTGTCTCGCCAGTAAATCTCGAGAATACGAGCTACCTCACTCTTCAGGTCCGGGTGTTCAATGGGAAAACAAGACTCAACTCGGCGAAAGAAGTTGCGTGGCATCCAGTCGGCGGACGCCAGATACGCTTCCGGGTTGCCATCATTTTCGAACCAATACACCCGGCTATGCTCCAGAAATCGCCCAACGATGCTGCGAACGGTAATATTCTCGCTGATCCCCGGAACACCCGAGCGGAGACAGCAGATCCCCCGCACGAGAAGTCGAATTTTCACACCGGCTTGGGATGCCCGGTAGAGAGCCTGGATCGTCTCGGTGTCGACCAGAGCATTGATCTTCACGAACATCCCCGCCGGTCTTCCCGCTGCCGCATGTTCGGTCTCGCGCTCGATCATCTCGAGGACAAAGTCGTGCAAAGCTTTCGGCGCCGCCTTGATTTTGCTGAGTTCCGGGAACACTGAAACACCCGTCAACCAATTGAACAGTTCCGCACAATCATTGGTCAGAATGGGGTCACAGGTGAGAAGGCTCAGGTCAGTGTAAAGGCGAGCGGTTGAGGGATGATAGTTGCCCGTTCCCAAATGGAGGTATCGCCGGATGCCGTCCTCCTCTTTGCGCACTACCAAAGTGAGTTTGGCGTGCGTTTTCAAGCCCACGATGCCGTACACCACGTGGACACCGGCCTCCTGCAAAGTGCGAGACCACTTGATATTTGCTGCCTCATCGAAACGCGCCTTTAATTCCATTACCACCGTCACCTGTTTCCCGCTCTCGGCCGCCTCAGCCAGGGAAGCAATGATCGGGGAATCGCCGCTTGTGCGATACAACGTCTGCTTGATCGCGAGCACGTTCGGGTCCTCGGCGGCCTGCTCCACGAAGTCGAGCACCGTCTGGAAACTATCGTAAGGATGATGCAGCAGAACCGGCCGCCGCCGGATCTGAGTGAAAATGTCCTCGTGATCCGCGGATGGCGTGGCCACGTTGGGAACAAAAGGTTTGAACTTGAGATCCGGACGATCGACTTCGGAAATCACCGGCATTAACCGAAGAAAGTTGATCGGACCATCGACCACATAAAGATCGTCCGGAGTCAATCCGAAGGTTTGCAGCAGCTGTGCGGAGATGTGCGGAGGACAATCGGATTGCACCTCCAGTCGGACGGCCGCTCCGCGGTTTCGCTTCCGCAGCTCAAGCTCGATCGCCTTTAGCAAATTGTCCGATTCTTCCTCGTCAAGATAAAGGTCACTGTTCCGGGTGACTCGGAATTGATAGGCCCCTTTGACGTTGATTCCGTGGAAAAGAGGGCCAACATGCGCCTGGATCAGATTGCCGATAAAGATGTAACGATACATCCCGTTCTGGCCGGCTTTGTAGGGAAGCAAACGAGGCAGAATGCGCGGCACCTGGACCACGGCCAAGCTGGTGCCCAAATCCTTCCCGGCCAGCTCGACCGCCACGTTCAGGCTCTTATTCAGCAGTTGGGGAAACGGATGAACCGGATCAACTGCCAACGGCGTTAAGACCGGATAAACCGACTGATCGTAGTACTTCGAGTAGTATTGCTTCTCTTCTTTGCTCAGTTCGTCATACCGAAGAAAAAAAACGTTCTGTTCTTCCATCGCCGGAACCAGACCCTCGTTCCACAGCCGGTACTGGTCGTCCAGCATCCGTCGAGCCCGCGCCGAAATGGCCGCGAGTTGCTCATTTGGACTCGTCCCATCCGGGCCGGTATCGCTCAGATTACTTTCGCGCTGCTGTTTCAAACCGGCCACCCTGACTTCGAAAAATTCGTCGAGATTGGAGCTGACGATACAAAGGAATTTCACTCGTTCGAGCAGCGGGTTGTGCGGATCCTGGCCCTCTTCCAGCACGCGCTGGTTAAACTCCAACCAACTCAACTCTCGGTTGACGTAGAGAGATCGGTCGTTGAAACCGTCGGGCTTCTGCATAGATCCTTTCTTGGAAACAAATCGCTTGACTCTTTGCCTGGGCATCCTCTCCTCCACTTTCACCGCACGCCACTGACGTTCAATGACGATGTTGTGACACTATCGTGATCTCAAGCCCGGTCGGCGAATAAAATTCGCGTCAAAAAACGCTCTCTCGGAAAACGAGCGCATTCTCCGAACTGACTATCGGCGCGCCGCTACCAGCAACATCATTGGCCGCTCCCTTTCTTCTGCCAATTCCGGTCGGGCCGCGATCTGCTCATCTGTTGGCCCCCACTCCTCAACATGGGTAATGGTGAAGCCCGTGCGGATCAGTAGATTCAGAAGAGTTCCGATCGTTCGATGCTGCTTGATCACGCCCTTCGCGAGCCAATCGGTGGTACGGGGGCCCTCAGCCTGATAGCTATCGACCGGCCATGTCTTGCGTCCGTGCCCATCGATCACCCAGCCGGGACGGGTCGGGGCCATATAGATCGGATGCTCAACCGAGAAGATCAGATTGCCTCCGGGGACAAGAGCGCGGTGCACTTTCTCCAGAAGGCCTGCCAAATCCTCGATGTAGTGAAAGGCGAGCGAGCTGTAGGCTAAATCGAAGGCGGCCTCTGGAAGATCGACTTTTTCCAGGTCGGCTCTAGCGTACGTGACGGCCGGGTCAGACGTCGATGCGATCGCACGCTCCAGCATTTTTTCGGATACGTCGAGGCCAAGAACGCTATCGGCTCCCTGTCCGCGCGCCCAGCGGCAAAACCAACCGTACCCGCAGCCGAGATCAACTGCATTGAGGCCGCACAGGCTGGGCAGTAAGGCCCGCAGCTCGGACCACTCGACTGCTCCTGGCAACCCTTCGATCGAACGGCCTAGTTGACTGTAGCCTTCAAAGAAGGCTGGATCGTCGTAGATATTCTGTGACATCGTTTGAACTGCTCCGGTTCGGTCCTCCCTAGAGTGTCGCCGCGTCAGGCTGCCGACGCGCACGGGCACGATGTGGTTGCCGCTACGCCGCTCCGGCCTCAATTCCCAAACACCCAGGAGCTCGTCCTGCGACCAATAACAGTTCAGTTGCGTCGGCCGCCAAGCAACGGAAGCAGGAAAAAGAGCAGGTAACTAAACGAAGTCACGAAAGCGGCTACATAAGTTAAGGCGGCCGCGTCGAGCACCCGGTTCACGGCGGTCGCTTCGGCCGGTCCTCGAATGAGCCCCATTTGCCCCAGGATCCGTTTGGCCCGAGCGCTCGCATCGAACTCGACTGGCAGAGTGATCAGATTGAACAGCATGATAATTCCCCAGCCCATGCAGAGAATGATCAGCATCGGGCGAAGCAAACCGGTAAGGAGGCCAAAAAGCGGCAGAATTCCAACCGACATATTCGCAAATCCAACTAACCCTGTGGCGGCCATCCGCCAGTTCAGTGGCGCGTAAGCCGTTTTCTGCTGCAGAGCGTGGCCGCACTCGTGCGCCGCGACTCCTAGCGCCGCAGTCGACCGGCCGTTGAAGTTGTCTGGCGAAAGCACCAGACGCTTGTGAATCGGATCGTAATGATCGCCCAACGGTTGGTTGCCTTCGTAGATCTGGACGTCGTAAATACCCGAGGCGGTCAGGATTTGCTGGGCGGTCTCCGCGCCGGTCAGACCGGACGACGCCGGGAACTGGCTGTACTTCGCGTAAGCAGCTTTCACCCTCCCTGTTGCCCAAAGCGACAGCGCCAGTGTGCCGAAGAATATGAGAAAACTGAAAGACGTCATTACCGGAAAGATACTCTCGTTCTGATCAGACATCAAAGACCAGCAATTGTTTAAATCGGCGGAAATCTGGCGTCAATTTTGCTTTTCCTGCCTTGGCGGCTCGCTACTTTCTACAGTGTATGCGTGATTTGTTCAGCGGATACGACCCGGAGACTTACTTCGACGAGATGTTCAAATCGCCCGGTCAGGTTCGTCGGCATTACCGCGTGCTGTTTCAGCGTTACCGGGAGATGACTCGCGAAGAGTTTGATCGCAAACGCAGCGTCGCCGACACATCTTTTCTCACTCAAGGCATCACCTTCACTGTCTACAACGCAGATGAGGGTACCGAAAGGATCTTTCCGTTTGACCTGGTCCCCCGGATTATTCCCGCAAACGAATGGCAGTACATCGAGAAGGGGCTTACTCAGCGCATCACCGCACTCAACCTCTTTCTGCACGACGTCTACCACGGTCAGAAGATCATCAAAGACGGCATCGTCCCGGCGGAGATCATCCAGAGCGCGGTCCATTTTCGGCCGGAGTTCATGGAATTCAACGTGCCTCGCGACATTTATATTCATATCTGCGGCACGGATTTGATTCGAGATAGTACCGGACAATACCTGGTGCTGGAAGATAACGCCCGATGCCCATCTGGCGTGTCCTATCTGCTCGAGAATCGACAAGCAATGAAGCGCGTGTTCCCGAATCTTTTCGGCAAATACGCCGTCCGGCCCGTTGACACCTACTGCCAGGAATTGCTCGAAGTTTTGCGCTGGATTTCGCCACGAAATGAACCGAATCCGACTGTGGTTCTGCTTAGCCCGGGAATCTACAATTCAGCCTATTTCGAACACTCCTATCTCGCCAAGACCATGGGCATCGACATCGTGGTTGGCGCTGACCTCGTGGTGAAAGACCGGGCCGTCTTCATGAAGACCACTCGGGGGTTGCGGCGCGTCGATGTCGTCTATCGCAGAATCGACGATGATTTCCTCGATCCGCAGGTTTTCCGACCCGACTCTTTGCTCGGGGTGCCGGGTTTGGTTGATTGCTATCGGCGCGGAAATGTCAGCTTGGCCAATAGCATCGGGACGGGAGTTGCTGACGACAAAGTCGTCTACTATTTCGTTCCGCGGATCATCCAGTACTACCTGGATCAGGATGCGATCCTGCCCAATGTCGAAACTTACCTTTCCCACTTTGAGAAAGATCGAAATTATATTCTGTCCAACTTGTCGAAGCTGGTTGTCAAATCAGCCAATGAAAGTGGCGGGTACGGAATGCTGATGGGCCCGGCGGCCACTGAGGCGGAGCGAGAAGAATTTCGGGCACAGATCCTCGCCAATCCCCGGAACTTCGTGGCGCAGCCGGTGGTGCAGCTGTCGCGCTCGCCCTCCTTCTGCAACGGTCACCTCTGCGGCCGGCACATTGACCTTCGGCCTTACATTCTTTACGGCGAGAAAACCACTATCATCCCCGGCGGGTTGACTCGGGTCGCTCTCCGGGAAGGATCTCTGGTCGTGAACTCCTCACAGGGCGGCGGAAGCAAGGATACCTGGGTCCTCGATGACTTTCAGAGTCCTTGAACGCCGAAAGTTTGATGCGCATGAATTACGTTTTGTCTCGCTCGTTCTATGTTGTGCCGGGTTGCTGACGCGCTTTTCTGGTTGAGTCGCTACATTGAACGGGCGGAGAACAACGCGCGCATGCTCGATGTCAACCTGCAACTCATGCTGGATGCGCAGATTGATAATCGAAACACCCAGCAACACTGGGAATCGATCATCTATTCGCTCGAAGATACCAAGGTCTTCCAAGGGCTTTATTCCGCGATCACCAATGAATCGGTGGTGGAATATGTCACTTTCGAAGCCAAGAACCCGAACTCGATCCTCTCTTGCTTCGGCTGGGCTCGCGAAAACGCGCGTACCGTCAGGGAAGAGATCTCGGCCGAGATGTGGGAACAACTCAACCGCATCTACCTGTCGTTCCGCTCGGGGGAAGCGCGCCAACTCTTCGGTTCGAGCACCTACGAATTTTTTAAATGGATCGTCGAAGGTTGCCAGCTTTTTCACGGGATCGCTGATGCCACAATGAGCCGGGACGAAGGCTGGGAGTTTTTGCAGCTCGGCAAATTCCTGGAGCGAGCGGATCGAACTTCCCGCATTCTCGATATCAAGTACCACATCCTGCTGCCAAAAGGCGAGAGAGTTGGCGGCAATGTCGACACGATTCAATGGATGGCCGTCCTCAAATCATGCAGCGCCCTGGAGTCTTTCCGCAAACACTACCAGGGCGAAGTGGCGCCGTGGAAGGTGGCGGAATTTCTGATCAAACATTCCACCTTTGCTCGATCGATTTTGTTTTGCGTCGACTCAATGGATGAGGCTCTGCATGCCATCACCGGCGTTGATCGGCGAGAGTATCGCGGTGAGGCGGAACGCTTGTCGGGCAAGTTGCTGGCCGATCTCACGTTCATCACCATCGGTGAGATTTTTGAGAGGGGCCTGCATCAATACCTCGATCGCATGCAGCTGCGCCTGACCGAAGTCAGCGAAGCGGTTTATCAAGACTTCTGCCAGTGGCTGGACGAATGAGCCTGCATTGGCTCATCCGGCTTAGGCCGGATGAGCCAATGCAGGCTAATGCTGAAAGAACGGCCAGTGCGGAACGAAATGCCACGTACTAGTCCGCCGCCGCGAGGATGTCGCCCGTCGTCGATGACGGTGGGCGGGCTTCTCCTCCGCCGGGTTAGCCTTCGCCAGTTTCTCGGGCGCAGGCGTGCTCCAGACAAAAACATTGCCATCGTCTGCTCCCGCCGCGATCCATTTGCCATCGGGTGAAATCGCTACGGCCCAGACTGGTTTATCGCTGTCCAGGAGTTCCAGCCGGGTTTGCGGTGCGGGAAATTGGATCAGATTGACCCGGCCATCCTCGCCGCAGGTTGCGATCCAGTTTGATCCGGGGGCCCATGACACGCCGCACGCTCCCCCCAAACCGCTTTCGTGCGCTTGCACTGCCATAACCGGCGCGCCGGTAGCCGCGGAAAGCACGACCAGCCGGCCGTCCTGCCGCACACTGGCCAGGTACTTGCCGTCGGGAGAATAGGCAACTCCGTTCACCTCATCCCTTCCATAACCAAAAGGCGGATTGTAATCCGCCGGGACTCCCTGTTGCCGCCAGCGTTGAGTCGAGGAATCCAGATTGTAGACTGAGACACTGCTACCTTCGCCGCCGGTACCGACCGCGAATTCCTTGTTGTCGGGAGAAAGATCAAGGCTCAGACCGCGGCCGTCCAGCTGGAGCGTTGCTCGGGCAAAACCCGAGAAATCCCAAATCTTGGCGAAGCCGGACATGTCTACTGAGATCAAGGAATCACCGGGCAGACTCCATCTCAGACCAAAGATCCAGGAATGCCCATCCAGTTTCTTAAAAAACTGTGTCGGAGTCCATATCCAGATGGTACCGTCCTGCCCGGCCGCCGCCAGAGAAGCAGCGTCGGGCGACCAGGCCAGCGCGGATAACTGACCTTGATCGCTCCGCAGCACGTCCTCTTTCGTGAAATTCGGCGCACGGTAAAGCCATACGGTATCGCGACCCGAAACCGCCAGAAGACGACTGTCCGGCGACCAGGCGAGCCCATACACACTTCCTTCCTGCTTCGTCGACCAGGCCGGCAGAAGCGTGAAATCAGCGACCGGCAAGAGCCCTTCTTTGGCCGCGCAGACCCTCGCCGGCGTAGTAAGAGCGAGCACTGCGCCGATGACTAGCCCGCAACCATCGCGCATAATTCGAAGAAGCGGCGAGCTCATTGCCTGCTCGAAGCGGTAAGACCGACGCGGCGCGTCGGTGAAAATGAATGACTCAAAACAAAGTTGTTTCAAACTCTTCTCTCAAAAAAAGCGGGAGAACTCTCCGGCATAGCCGGCATTTCCGCTGCTACAGCCCGCGTCGCGCGTCCGGGTAAGCCGGACGAGTGATGCAGGCTAAATCTCGTACTCCGCCGCGTCCGGTTGAATTCGTGGCAGCAGATATTCCAGAAGGTGGTTAACGCTGGTCGCGACGTTCTCCAACTCGGTGTGCACCCTGATTTCCGGATTTTCCGGCTCCTCGTACGGAGCACTCACTCCCGTAAAATCCTCAATCTCTCCCGCGCGGGCCTTCTTGTAGAGCTGCTTCGGATCACGTTGTTCGCAGATCGCCAAGGGCGCGGCCACATGCACTTCGATGAAATCGATGCCGCCGCTCAATACAATTTCGCGGGCCCGCCGGCGGTCAATGCTATACGGAGAGATGAAGGAAGTGATGACTATAGAGCCGGCGTCGGCCAGCAGCTTCGCCACTTCCGCAACCCGCCGGATATTTTCTACGCGATCTTCGGGTGAGAAGCCGAGGTTGGAGTTGAGACCATGACGAATATTGTCACCATCCAGCACATACACTTGCTTTTGTTGGCTGAACAGCTCGCGTTCAAGCGCTCGCGCCAGGGTCGACTTGCCCGAACCCGACAAGCCGGTCAACCAGAGAACGGCACCGAGGTGGTCATTGCGTTCGGTCCGCGCCTTTCGACTGACGGTGCTTTCCGACCACGAAAGATGCGAGCTGCGCACCGGGGTCCTTGCCAGATAAGTTCCATCAAATACGATACCGCCGCCACAGACGTCGCGTCCATCGACTAACACGAAACGGCCGCTGGGAGCAACCCGATCGTAGTTATCCATTACCAACGGTGAACGCGCCTGAATGGTGACTTCGGCGACTTCGTTCCGCAACACCGACCGATGGCTCGCGCTGGACGATTCCAGCGTACTCGCGTCGATCACCCGGTCGATGGAGGTCAACTGACATTCTACCTCTTGAGTCAAAAGCTTGACCCGGTAGCGCCGATTCAAAGTGAGAGGACGCTCACCCATCCAAAAGACTCTCGCCTTAAACCGATTTGTCTCGATTGGCGGTTGGTCCGCGTGTGAAGCGATATGCCCGCGCTCGACAAAAATCTGCTCTTCTAACGTTAGCCCGATCGAGTCCCCGGTCACCGCCGCGGTCGCCGGGGGGGAATTCCAGCGTTCGATCGAAGCGATCACTGATTCTTTGTTGTTCGGCGCGAAGGCGATTCGATCGCCCACTTGCAGAGCGCCCGCTTCAACCCGGCCGGCCACGATCCTGCGCTGGTCAAAGCGATAAACATCCTGAACGGCAAACCGGAGAGGCTGATTCGTTGGTAATTCCGGCAGCGGCAAACCGTCGAGCGTCTGCAGCAGAGTCTCACCCTCGTACCAGGAAAGCTCTTTTGCCGGTCTCACCAGGTTCAGACCGTCCAGCGCCGAGATCGGGATAAACGTCCGCGGAGAGATTTTCAATTGTTGCAGAAAGGCTCGGTACTGACCCTCGATTTCCGTGAAAACCTGCTGAGCGTAATCGACGGCATCCATCTTGTTCACTAGCACGATCACCTGGCGGACGCCGAGCATGCTCAAGAGGTAAGCATGCCGTTTGCTCTGCTCCTGGACGCCTTCGTTTGCGGCAATCAACAACAGCGCCGCATCAGCCTTGGCCGCTCCCGTCACCATATTCTTCAGAAACTCCTTATGGCCGGGAGCATCGATGATTACGTAGGAGCGGAGAGCCGACCGAAACCAAATATGCGCAACATCAATTGTGATGTTCTGATCACGTTCGGCTTGGAGCGCGTCCAGGAGAAAGGCCCATTCAAAAGGCATCCCTCGACGCCGGCAGACTGCTTGAATCTGTTCCAGTTTGCCAGTGGGCAGGGAGCCGGTCTCGTGCAGCAAACGGCCGACCAGCGTGGATTTTCCGTGGTCAACGTGGCCGACAATGACCACCCGTAACACGTTGTTCTGTTCGTCGGAAAGGGCTACCGGTTTGTCGGGAGCAGCGATTGTATTTGTCAAGCCTGGAATCTCTCTCCAAAAAAATTGCAAACGGTGAAGATGCGATCAAAACCCGTGGAAAAAGCAAATGATAAATCACATGTATCCACTCGCTCTCAGCCGCTCGAAAGCATCTTCGGATTCCTGATCCTGAGCGCGCGTGCTTCGTTCCGACACTTTGGTCTTACGCAACTCGGCGATGATCTCCGGCACCGAGCTGGCGGTCGACGGCACCGGTCGCGTACAGGGGGCGCATCCCAGGCTGCGGTACCGCAGACCGTTCCTGCTGAAATACAGATCCACGATCGGGATCCCTTCTCGCTCGATGTATTCCCAGACATTGAGCTCCGTCCAGTGCAACAATGGATGAACCCGGATGTGGGTTCCCGGGTCGAAGTCGGTCTTGAACTGGTCCCACAACTCCGGTGGCTGGTCCTTGAAATTCCATTCGAAATTGTGGTCGCGCGGTGAAAAGTAGCGTTCTTTTGCCCGCGTACCTTCTTCGTCCCTGCGGATCCCGACGATCACTGCCTGGTAGTTCTGTTTTTGAATGATCGCTTGCAAAGCGTCTTTCTTTAGAAGACCGCAGCATTCCACGCGAGTCACCTTTCCGTTCGGGAAAGTCAGGCCTTCCGTCAACGCACTCTCATTTTTGCCGACGATTAGCTCGAAACCCCATTCCCGGGCAAGCCGGTCCCGAAAAGCGATCATCTCCGGAATCTTGTAGCTTGTATCCACATGCACGCAGGGGATCGGAATATGACCAAAAAATGCCTTTCGCAACAGCCAGAGCATAACCGACGAGTCTTTGCCAATGCTCCAAAGCATCCCTAAGCGTTTGAATTTCCGGTACGCTTCGCGAAGAATGTAAATGCTTTCGTTTTCCAAAGTGGAAAGGTGATCCCTCCGCGAGCCTTCATCCCCGGAATGACCGTTCAGTGGCATTGCCGAGGTTTCGAGCGGTTTTTCCGGGATGTCCACCAAATCCATCACGAGTTCTCCGGTCATGCCTTAAATATTCTCTCCCAAGAAAGTGTGGATACCGCACTCAGTCTTCTCGAAGCCTGTCCAACGCCCGGCCCGCTCATTCTCCCCGGCACTGACCGGTCGCGTGCACGGTTGACATCCAATGCTCCGAAAACCTCGTTCGTAAAGTGGATTAAACGGAATTTTCTGTTCTCGGATATATTGCCACACCTGGTCGCGCGACCAACCGGCCAACGGATTGACTTTGAATATCCGGCGACCGCGCAACCTATCATATTCATAGCGCTCGAGCACTTTGACTTTGCTTCGATCCGCTGATTGGTCACGCCTCAACCCGGTAATCCAAGCCTGCAGAGTCGCCAGTTTTTTTTCAAGAGGCAATACCTTGCGCATCGTGCAGCAGAGATCTGGATTCCGTTCCCAAAGACGGGCGCCGAATTGGATCTGCTGTTGCTCGATCGACAGTTCAGGACTGATCACCTCGATCTGTAATCCCAAAAAGTCCTCAAGCCGATCTTTCAACTCGATGGTCTCAGCAAACAAAACGCCTGTGTCGATGGTGAAGACCGGAATTGGCAAGCCGGCAGCGACGCAATGGTGCATGACGACGAGGCCGGCCGCCTGAAAGCTGGTGCCGATCGCGGCACTGGACCCGAACTCGGACCATGCCCAGCCCAGTACGGCTTCAGGCGGAGCGGATTCGAATCGCGCATTAAGGGCATCGAACTCTTCAACGGAGCCAGCCAGGACAGAGCGCATGGCTATTCTCTAGATCGTTATGGAGAAATAGCAAATTCCAGCGCCGGTATTTTGACCATCCACAACCCGCGTCCCGCAGGGCCGCTCTAAGTAATGCCGAAGGGAAGACCGCTGTTGAAATCTATGCCGTAACATACCGCAAATGTGGTACTGGCAACCTTCACCCCGGGCCTCCGGAACGGGATCACTTGGAGGGGATCGGTACCGGCATTCCATGCCGGCCTATTTTCGTTCCGCTCCTCCGGAGCAAAGAGCAAGATACGCCGTGAACTGGCCGCCATTTTGACGGGATCTGGATCCACGATGTTGCGAGACAATCTCTGAATTCTCGCCCTACCGATTTCGGATACGGAGACCCTGATCTACATGCTTTTGGCTACCTCAATCACATGCTCGGCCGTAATCCCAAGCTCTTTCATGACCGTGGCGCCCGGTGCGCTGAGCCCGAAACGATCGATCCCGATCGCCCGTCCATCCAATCCAAGATACTTGTACCAGATCGGAGTGGCACCCGCCTCGATTGAAATCCGCTTCCGGCAGCTGGGTGGAAGGATTTCGTTGCGGTAACTCTCCGGCTGGCGATCAAAACGCTCAAAGCAGGGCATAGACACAACCCTGACCCCGTCTCCGAGTTGTTTCGCTGCCGCGACGGCATGCTGCACCTCGCTGCCCGCGCTCAGGATAATCAACCCCAGTTGGCCCTTCTCCTTCAAGATGACATAGCCGCCTTTGAGAACGCCTTCGCGCCGTTGTTCGACGGTGGCATCCGTGAGAAACGGCACTTCCTGGCGAGTAAAAGCCAAGAGTGTAGGACCATCGGTACGTTGCATCGCCGCGGTGTAAGCACCCGCCGTTTCCTCCGGATCGGCCGGTCGAATCACATCCATGTTCGGCATTACCCGATAACTGCTTGCCGTTTCGACCGGCTCATGAGTAGGACCGTCCTCTCCCACCCCGACGGAGTCATGCGTAAAGATGTAGGTAACCGGAAGTTTGGCCAAGGCAGCCAAGCGCATCGGCGGCCGGCAATAGTCGGCAAACACCAGGAAGGTCGCTCCGGACGGCCGGAAAATTCCGTAGTAGGCGATGCCGTTCAGAATCGAACACATGCCGTGTTCGCGAATCCCAAACCGGATGTTGCGTCCCGCGCGATTCTCGACGTTAAAATCCTTATCGCTCTGGATGTAATTCAGAGTTGACCCATGCAGATCGGCGCTGCCGCTGATCAAGAGAGGCATCTCTTCAGCCACCACTTGCAAGACAGCATTGCTCGCCTTTCGGGTGGCCATCTTCTTTTCCGGGTCGAATCGCGGTATACGCTCAAGCAGGTCCTTCGGTACGAAGCGCTCGAGCCCTTCCTCGAGCAATGTGCTCAATTTTGGATCGGCTTTTTTCCACGCAAGGAACTCGTTCTGCCATTTGAGATACTGCTGTTTCAGACTTTCCTTCCGCTGCGCGAAGAATTTGCGAACTTCTTCCGAGACATAAAAGCGTTCATCCGGTAGCCCAAGCGCTTTGCGGTCCTGATCGACGAATTTAGCCCCAGCCTCCCCGTGCGCCTTATTCGTGCCGGCAACTTCCGGAATCCCCTTCCCGATTAAAGTGTGACAAATGATGAATTGCGGCTTGCCGCTCTTGCTCGAACGCGCTTTTTCAAAGGCGGCAAGAAATTCCTCCATGTTCTGTCCATCCACCGTCTGCACATCGAAACCGTAGGCCCGGTAGCGTTCGCCCGTGTCCTCGCTCTGGGTCATCTTTGCCATGGCGTCAAGGGTGACGGCATTGGAATCGTAAAGGAGGATTAAATTATCGAGATGATAATGACCGGCGAAGGCCGATGCTTCCGATGAAATGCCCTCCTGCAGACAACCGTCTCCGGCGATGCAAACAATCTTGTGATCAAAAATCCTGTGCTCCGGGGTGTTGAACCTTGCCTCCGCCATCTTCGCGGCGATCGCCATTCCTACAGCGTTGGCCACCCCTTGACCGAGGGGACCGGTGGTTGCCTCGACCCCGGCAGTGTCGCCAAATTCCGGGTGGCCGGGCGTGCAACTGTGCAGTTGACGAAAGTTCTTGATGTCTTCGATTGAAATAGCGTAACCGGCCAGATGCAGCCACCCGTAGAGGAACATGCTGCCGTGGCCCGCCGAGAGCACAAACCGGTCGCGGTTAAGCCAGTGTGGATCATCGGGAAAAAAATGAAGTGCATGTCCAAAGAGGACCGCGCCAACTTCGGCCATGCCCAGGGGGAGCCCGAGGTGCCCGGAATTTGCGGCCTTGACCGCATCCATTGCCAGGCCGCGAGCCTCGGTCGCGGCCTTCGCCAGAATTTCAGTGTTCAGTGCCATAAAAGTCTCCGACAGTTCACAATCATGCTACGCAGTCCGCCACCGACGATCAATGCAATGCGCGACTTGGCCAAAAGATTTTGCTGGTCAGGTGCGATTGCTGAGCGTACATATCTCGCCCTTTTTTGATGCGCAATGACTGACCGAAGACTTTGCATCGGCTTGCCTTCCGGCAGTTTGCAGGAAGCCACCCTCGATTTGTTCGAAAAGGCCGGCTATCAGATCACCGGCACCAAGCGATCGTATAAACCGGCGGTTGACGATCCTGAGCTGGAGATTCGCCTTTTGCGAGCCCAGGAAATCAGCCGCTACGTCGAACACGGTTTCCTCGATTGCGGCCTCACGGGAAAAGACTGGGTCGAAGAAAATGGTTCGGACGTTGAAGTGCTCGCCAAGCTGGAATACAGCAAGGCGACGGCCAGTCCGACCCGGTGGGTATTGGTGGTGCCGCGTGACTCCGCTTTTCAACGAGTAGAAGACCTGGAAGGGAAGAGGATCGCTACGGAGGCAGTCGCGTTAACCACCCGTTTTTTCAAGGAACGCGGAGTAAACGCCAATGTCGAATTCAGTTGGGGAGCGACTGAGGTGAAGGTACCTGAGCTGGTCGACGCGATTGTCGACATCACGGAGACCGGCAGCTCCCTCCAGGCGAACAATCTGCGGACAATCGCCGTCATCACGGAGTCTTTTCCCCTGGTTATCGGGAATCGCCGGGCCATGGCGGACGAGTGGAAACGCCGTAAACTGGATCGCCTTGTTCTCTTGCTGCAGGGGGCGCTGAATGCCCGCAATAAAGTCGGGCTCAAGATGAACCTGGACGAAACCAAGCTGCCCGGTTTACTGCACCGGCTTCCGTCCCTCAGAAATCCGACCGTCTCTCCGCTCGCTCAAAAAGGTTGGGTTGCGATCGAAACGATTATCGACGAGAAGGTCGTCCGTGAGATTCTGCCGGAGCTCAAAGCGCTCGGAGCGGAAGGCATCATCGAGTATCCGTTGAATAAGGTAGTTTATTAGCTATCGATTCGACTTCCCGGCGGCGGTCCGGGCAACTCCTCACCCGCCAAATGCCAGAACGTTAATATGGGTTCACTGAAAAAAAGACGAAAAGCAAAAATTGCCAAGCACAAGCGTCGGAAACGGATGAAGGAAAACCGGCATAAGAAGCGCTTGCGCTACAAGTCTTGACGGATCTGGCCACGCCATTGGTCATCGGCCATTGGCCATTGGTCGTTGGAAGCAGGGCCTGAGCTTGCCAGGCCCCGGACTCACCTTTAAGTTGAGCTGATGATGACCTGGGGGGCGGGACGATTCCGGAAAACCTCTCGCTTTTGGCGAAGGTTGACGGAAGCGGTTGTTGCCTCGTTTTCCTTGGCGGCTGCAGTCAACGCGGCGCCCGCCTTGTCCCTTCTCGACTCGCCCAAGAGTGCGAAAACGGAGCCCCGCTATCGCAGCGCGGAGGAATTGTTGGATGCCGATACTCACCTGGCTACACCGAACCAGGCATTGTCCTCCGCGCTGGAAGCGAAGGCCCAGGCTGAAGCGGACTTTATCCAGGGAACAATTCTCGAGGATCAAGGAGACGACGAGGGTTCGCTGGGTGCATACACCAGGTGCCTGCAACTGGATCCGGGCGGCAATCCGGCTCTGGCGCTGCGCATCGCCGACGAGTATGCCAAGCGCGACGATGTCGCCAGCGGGATCTCCATTCTGAAGGATCTGGCCAAAGCCAGGCCGCAAGAGCCGACCGCTTTTCTCAATCTGGCCTACTTCTATCTGCACCAACTGAATAAACCCGACCTGGCGATTCGCTACGCCGAACAGGCGGTCAAAGTCGCGCCGGAGAATTTCGGTGGGTACCAGACTCTTTTTGAGATCTATCAGATGCAGAAACGCCCGCCGGATGCAGAAAAGATCCTGCAGCAGGCCGATGAGGTTACGACCAGGGATCCGAACTACTGGCTCAATCTGGCCGGCCTCTTCACCAAGCTCTACGAACCGAAGACGGGCGATTTTCCGCTGAACCGCGCGAGCACGGTCGAAGCACCGCTCCGGAAGGCGGTCGAACTGGCTGGTAATGATGGAAGCATCTATTCGCGAGCAGCCGATGCATTCGTCCAGATCAACGAATTCGCGAGCGCGATTCCCCTGTACCTCAAGTCGTTAGACCTCAATAAAGGGAGCGCGGATGATCGCTATAAGCTTGCGCAAAGCTTCTTGAAAACCGGGCGGCGCGACGACGCGATCCGGACGCTCGAAGAAACGCTGAAGGTCAACCCTCTCCGATTTGAGATTTATGAATTTCTTGCCCGGCTTTACGAGGACAGCGGAAACGCCGAACGCGCCTTATCGAACTATCAGCAGGCACTGCTTCTGGCGCCGAATCAGCCGGAGAATTATTTGCATACCGCGGAAGCCGAACTTCAGCTCAAGCGGTATGATGACGCGATCCGAACCCTGGAGGATGCTCGCCGGCGTTTTCCGATTCCCCAGATAACCTACAGTCTCGCGATCGCTCTAAGTAGCGCGAAGCGGCATAGCGAGGCGCTTCCAATCTATGAATCGGCTCTGCAGGAAGCAAAGACCGATGAGGAAGATTTGCTGGACGCGAGCTTTTACTTCAACTACGCGGTCTCGGCAGAGCAGGCTGGATTTATCGATAAAGCAGCTGGCTTGCTGAAAGAATCGATCGAACAGGATCCGAGCAAAGCCGCACAAGCGTACAATTATCTTGGGTTTATGTGGGTCGACCGAAACATGAACCTCGACGAGGCCGGCTCGATGATTCGGCGAGCCCTCCAGTTGGAGCCGGACAATGGAGCCTTTCTCGATAGCCTCGGCTGGTACTATTATCGCAAGGCGGAGTTCGGCAACGCTCTTACCGAGTTGCTGCACGCGATTGAGGTATTAAAACCGGCCGATCCCGTTGTTTTTGAACACCTGGGAGATACCTATCGCGCTTTGGGTAATCCGTCGCAGGCTTTGGTTTACTGGCAGAAGGCGGCAAACCTCGACCCGCACAATCAGGAACTGCTGAAGAAGATTGATCAATCCAAGGCGCAGCTGACCGCCATGCCATCACCTGCGCCGACGCCGGGCAAATGAGTGGCGGGTGGCGAGTGGCGAGTGGCGGGTGGCGGGTGGCAGTGGCGAGCGGCGGGTGGTGATACTGCGCGTTTTGGAGTGCGTGCGACTTGTCGCCGCTTTAGGATCCGCGCGGAGCGCGGGCCAGGCCGGGAACGGAACCACAACCCTGGGTGTTCGCGGTTGGAAGATCCGCCTGGACGTTTGCCGCGCTCCGCTCGGTCTCAAAGCGGCGACAAGTCGCACGCACTCCATAATTAAAGCCGCTACGCGGTTAAAGCCGCTACGCGGGTTGCAGACTGCGGTTGGACCGGGCCAGATAAGGTTCGACTCGAGCGAACACTTTCGGTGAAACAGTGGCGACCACGTTCACGTGGTCATCCTGATAGTTGATCCGAAGCACCCGGCCGGCGCGGTGCAGCAGCGAAAGCAAATCGCTCCTTTCCAGCGGCAGCGCCAGCTCGACTCTGGTCAAGCGATCGGACAGCATTTCTGCGAGGCGTTGGAGCAGGTCTTCCAAACCCTGCCCGGTTTCCACCGAGACAAAAAGCGCATCGGGGAAGTGCAGGCGCAACCCATGCAGCGCTGCCTCTGAAGACTGGACATCAATCTTGTTGAACACTGTGATAATTCGCTTGTGGTCGGCCCCCAACTCCGAGAGAACTCGCATCGTGGTCGCCTGAAAATCGTAGACATGCGGATGACTCGCGTCGACAACGTGAACGAGAAAATCCGCGAGCACAGCTTCCTCCAAGGTGGCCTTGAAAGCCTCGACCAGGCGATGCGGCAGATTGCGTACAAAACCCACCGTGTCGGTTAACAGCAGATCCTGACCGGAAGGCAGGCCAACTTTGCGGGTCGTCGGATCAAGCGTCGCAAAGGGTTTGTTTTCGACGAGAACCTTTGCCCCGGTCAAGCGGCGCAGAAGCGATGACTTCCCCGCATTGGTATAGCCGACGATCGCGGCATGGGGGAGAGGAAGCCGCTCCCGTTGTTTGCGCTGGATCGCTCTGCGCGAACGCACGCGTTCAAGCTCCAGCTTCACGCGATCGATCTGCCGCCTTACCAGCCGGCGATCGGTCTCGAGCTGAGTCTCACCCTCCCCTTTAACGCCGAAGCCGCCGCCTTGGCGGCTTAAGTGTCCCCAGGCCCGGGTCAAACGCGGAAGGGAATATTCCAAACGAGCCAGGTCTACCTGCAAACGCGCCTCACGCGTGCGGGCGCGTTGCGCGAAAATATCCAGGATCACTTCTTGCCGATCGATCACCGGCAGACTCGATTTCGCTTCCCAATTTCGCTGTTGCCCAGGTGAGAGATCGTTGTCGAATACGATCAGTTGTGCACCGCCCGTCCAGGCGCGCTCGCAGATTTCTTCCGCTTTCCCCAGGCCGACAAAGAGCCGCGGTGAAGGCTCATTAATCCGAACACAAAGCTTGTCAGTTACAAAAATCCCAAGCGTTTCGACCAGTACCCCGAGTTCTTCTAAGAGATTCGTCGCGTCGTCGCGACCGCCCGGCTCGCGGTAGACTCCAACAATGACCGCCTTTTTGATCGTCGCAGTTTGCTCAGTAACTTCAGTCATCAATTTTGAAAAAAATCTCTAATCGTTTCGCTGGTCAGCTCTAATTCGTCCTTCGTCAGTTCAGGAAAAATCGGTAACGCGAGGCAGTCCTTGGCCGAGGCTTCGGCGACCGGTAAATCCACTGATCCGTGCAACAGTTCACCGAAGCAGGGCTGCTGATGGAGACACTGAGGATAGTAAATCTCAGTGCCAATACCGTGCCGCCCCAAAAACTCGCGGAGCAAGTCCCGGGATCCGCATCGGACGACAAACTGATGATAGATATGTCCGCGCGAACCACACTGGTCGAGGTAGGGTTCAGCCGGTAGAACTAACCCGGGCAACTCACGCAGACGCATTTTCAGCAACTGTGCGTTCTCCCAGCGTTTTCTCGACCAGGCATCAAGGAAGGCGAGCTTACGAAGCAGTACAAGCGCTTGCAGCTCGTCCAACCGGAAGTTACCTCCAATCACCGAATGGTGATAGCGCGGTTCCATCCCGTGATTTCGGAGAACCCGAATTTTATGGGCCAACTCCTCGTCTCGGCAAACAGCCATCCCGGCATCGCCGAAGGCGCCCAGATTCTTTGTCGGATAAAAGCTATAAAACCCGGCCTCTCCCATTCTGCCCGCGTATTGATTTCCGGGGTATTCCGCGCCGATTGCCTGAGCGGCGTCTTCGATCAGGGTCAATTCGTACTCGCGACAGATTTCCCGGATTGCCTGCATCTCGCAGCACAAACCAAAGAGGTGCACTGGAACCACCGCTCGAACCGTCAGTCCTTCGCGGGTGGCTAAGGCGCCACGCGAAGTCCGAACACAACTGCACTCCAGGAACTTCCGGAGTTTCACTGGATCCAGGTTGTAGGTTTGTGGTTCGATGTCGACAAACACTGGCCTTGCTCCGAGGCGCACAATCGTGCTGGCCGTCGAGAAAAACGAAAAAGGCGTTGTCACGACGGCATCGCCATGGCCGATACCAAGCGCCATCATAATCACCATTTGCGCATCGGTCCCGGAAGACACCCCGATCGCGAAACCACCGAACTTCTGCTCGACGGCCCTCTCCAGGGCCTTTCCTTGCTCGCCGAGAATAAATGACTGCCGATCGCAAACCCTCGCCAAGTCAGCAAGAATTTCCTGGCGCAACGGTTGGAACTGCCGCTGCAGATCGAAGAAAGGGACTCTGGTCACGCGTTCGACACTATCTCTGATTTCAAGTTGAAGGGCGCAAACGGACCCCGCTCACATCTTCCGCGGAAATTCCATCCGTTAACACCTTGATTTTGCGTGACTTTGAAATGCGTCCGAATATCCTACCGCACACGATACGTCTATTTAGGAGAACATCAATCATCTATGATCAAGCGTTTAGTTTTGACCCTGGGATTGGCTGCCGGACTGCCTGTTGCCGCGACGCTGGCCGCGGATAACTCGGGACCTGTCGAGAACACTGGTCGCACTTTGGAGAAGGGGGCAACAAATACCGGGAAAACTATAGAGAAAGGCGCGAAAGCTACGGGCGAAACGCTCAAGCACGGAGTCCAGGCCACGGAAAGAACCGTGAAAAAGGAGACGTCGGGTTCGAAGCAGAGCACAAAGACACATCGGCGAACGCGGCGTCGAGCGAAGGCAAAGGCTTCTCCTTCCCCCTCTCCGACCGCGAGCCCGACTCCGGTGAGTACACCTGAGGCTACTCCCAGCCCAGTCGCAACTCCGACACCCGAGCTGAGCACGCCGACTCCTGCTCCACCAGCCCCGGCAACTCCAACTCCAACGCCCGGCGGATAGTCAGAAGAGATCAGCCTTGCGTGCAAAAAAGATGGCTGGTTTCCAGCCATCTTTTTTTGGAGTGCGCGCGACTTGTCGCCGCTTTAGGATTCCGCGCAGAGCGCGGCCCCAGGCGAGAGAGTAGAAGAGGAGCCCGTGACAATTTGAGCACGCAAATCGTAGACCTGGGTGCCTGTGACGCGCACCCGGGCAAATTCACCGACTCTTCCCTCTCGCGCTAACAATACTCTGGTATCCACCTCCGGCGCATCGCCTTCCGTCCGAGCAATCAGCGGTTGTTCAACCAAAACCCGCAGCTCCATTCCGATCTTCTCTGTTGCGATCTCCGCCGCGATCTTTTGCTGTAAGAGCATCGCCTGGCGATGACGCCTCCGGCGGATCGCGGGAGCGATCTGGCCAGACATTTTGCCAGCCCGAGATCCCTGTTCCTGGGAATAGGCAAATACTCCCAAGCGCTCGAAGCGCGTCTTCTCGATAAAGTCCAGCAATGCCCCAAAATGTTCCTCGGTTTCGCCCGGAAATCCGACGATAAAGGTGGTACGCAGCGTGAGATCAGGGATCCCCGCACGTAGTGCCGCGATGAGATCCTCGATGTGTTGGCGGGAAGTCTCCCTGCGCATCGCGTGAAGCATATCCGGATGGATATGCTGAAGCGGCATATCAACGTATGGCACGATTTTCGCGCTCGCCGCGACCGCCTGAATCAGTTCAGCGCTCCAATGCGCTGGATGGGTATACAGGAGGCGGACCCAGAAATCGCCCGGGATTTGTTCGATCTCCTCCAGCAAGTTCACGAGGGTCACACCGCGTGAGGAGTCGAGGGGCTGTCTCGGTCCTGCTTTCTGCGGCCAGAGATCCATTCCGTAGAAGGTCGTGTCTTGGCTGATCAGGTTAAACTCCTTCACACCTTCCTGAACCAAGTGCCGGATCTCACCCGTGACTGAGCTCAAAGAGCGGCTCCGGTGCCGTCCGCGCATCTGCGGAATAACGCAAAAGCTGCAAGGATGATTGCATCCTTCCGCGATCTTTATGTAAGCGAAGTGAGCAGGAGTCAGCCGAAAGCGCGGCGTTGTATAGTCCGGGATGTAACGCGATTTTGCGGTCACGAAGTTCAACGGCTCCGGTTCCTTCGGAGCGGAGTGGACGAGTTGTTCAACGATTGCACCGGCTCGCTCTACTTGATCCAGTCCAAGAAAAGCATCCACCTCCGGCAATTCTCGCGTGAGTTCCGCGCCAAACCGCTGGGCCAGACAACCACTCACCACTAGTTTCTGATCGGGCCGATTCCGCAAAACCCGTTCCTGATGCGCCCGCAAGATCGCCTCGATTGACTCTTCCTTGGCCGAATCAATAAAAGCGCAAGTGTTCACGATCACGACATCGGCAGACTCGGCGTCGGCGGTCACGTCCATCCCTCGAGCTCGGATACTGCCAAGCATCACTTCCGCGTCGACCAGGTTTTTGGCACAGCCGAGGCTCACCAAGCCAACCTTGATGCCGGGACCCGAGAAAACGCCGGGAAGCGCGGGTCTACGCGCATTTTCGTGCTCGGCGTGCCTTAACGATGTCGGAGAACTCGCGGACTCCATGATCTCCTTCCCTTCGTGCAATCCGGCCATAATTCAATCAATCACGACGCCATCGCCGTTCTGCTGAATGATCTGCCCGTTACGCCGAACCTCGACCGCGCTTTTGTCTTGGACCTTCAACCAAAAGCGGGAGCCCTGAACGACGATCGGTTGGCTGTTTGGATTAGCCATCCCATCGAAAACCGGTTCTGAACTTTTGTCGTCCTTTGTCAGGGTTATCCGAGTCGGTTTGAGTGCTCGGACTTCAAGTTTGGCAATGGCCAGAGGAGTGCTCTTCGCATTGACCGGCACCGAATTTGTTTCGGCCTCGGTTAGCGCGGAATCAGGTTGAACAGGCAGCGCTCGACGCACGACAACGCCGCCTTCAATGCGTTGCGCGGGCGACGCTGTCGGACTCAGTGCCCGAGCATTGGCTTCAGCCAGCGCGGTCTGCGCGGCGGCAGGCACCGCGGGCGACGCCGCTTCGGCGCGAGCAGGCGAAGCGGGCGGGGTGGAATGTAAGGTTTCCTGGTTCCCAGTGCCCAGGCCAGGTGATTGGTCTGGGGCGGTCAATACGGCCTGGTCGCTTTTTCGCACGCCAGAGAAGGTCAGGGCGAAATAGGAAAAGAGGGGAACCCCCACCAGAACCAGGAGGACCAAAATCGCGACGAGCAACGGCGGAACCCGGAAGCCCCGCGACATCGGGGCTCGCGGTTCAGGAACATACTTTGGCCGGGCTGTCGTAAGGTATTGATAATCGCGAAGCGATACCGATCGGTTGACCTCGAAGCTGTCTAACTCCTCCTGAATGTTTAACTCGAGAAATTTGGCGTATTTCGCCAGAAAACTCTTCGCATAGGTGAGATTTGGAAAATGTGCGTAATCGTCAGCTTCCAGATCGACGACTCGTTCCGGCCGGATCTTCGTTGCCTCGGCTACCTGATCGATCGTGAGTTGGCGACTCAGACGCTCTTTTTGAAGTCTCTTTCCAACTGTCTCCAGCATGGTTTGCCACCCATTGAGAAACAACTATGCACCACCAACCTGCGCTTTGCATTTGGCCGAAGGAATTACACCAGTGCGTCAAGATTTACCAATATCTCGCGCGGCTTCGCACCTTCGCCGGGGCCCAAAATGCCCCGGCGTTCAAGGATGTCAACTACGCGAGCGGCTCTGGTGTAACCGAGTCGAAGCCGTCGTTGCAGCATCGACGTTGAAGCCTTCTTTTCCTGCCGAATAATCTCGAGGCATCTCTCCACCAATTCCTCATCCTCTTCGCTCACCTCCGCTTCAGGAGCGGCGGACGTCTCGAGTTGGCTCTGGATGGTTGGATCAAAAACCGGACGGCCCTGGCCGGCCACGAAATCGACGAGCTCGCGGATCTCATCGTCCGTAACCAGGACTCCTTGCGATCGAATCAAACGCGACGTACCGGGCGGTCGATAGAACATGTCACCCTGTCCTAACAAACGTTCCGCCCCGTTTTCGTCCAGAATCACTCGGCTATCGAGCGCCGACGCTACCTGGAAAGCGATGCGCGTCGGGATATTCGCCTTGATCACGCCAGTGATCACATCAGCTCGCGGAGTTTGCGTTGCCACGATCATGTGAATGCCGGCTGCCCGCGCCATCTGCGTGATCCGCGCAATCGCACTTTCCACATCGGCCGGAGCCGTCTGCATCAGGTCGGCCAATTCATCGATAATGACGACGATATACGGCATCTTTGCCGGAATGGGCAGGTCGTCTTGGCGCGGCACGCGTATCGAGTCCGCACCAATGGCATTCTCCGGCTCAGGCACAAAGGCATCTCCTGCCTGCGAACCCGCCTCGTCGAGTTCCTTTTGTGACTTTGGCTTCGGCCTGGCATTGAACCCGGTGAAATTGCGGACACCGACCTTGGCAAAGATCGCGTACCGATTTTGCATCTCATTGATTACCCAGCGCAAGGCCAGCAAAACCTTTTTCGGGTCCGTGACGACCGGCATGACAAGATGCGGCAGGGTATCGTAGATCTGCATCTCAACCACCTTCGGGTCGATCATCACAAAGCGCAGGTCTTCCGGCGGGAACCGGAAAAGCATGCTGGCGATAACCGCGTTGATACAAACGCTTTTGCCGCTGCCAGTCGTTCCCGCCACCAGACAATGGGGCATCTGCGCCAAATCGCCTAAAATGATTTGCCCGTAAACATCCTTGCCCAACACGATCGGGATTCGACCTCGGGTTTGGTTCCATTCCTCGGACTCAAGGATTTCTCGCAGAACCACTTTCACTTTTCGCGAATTAGCGATCTCGATTCCGACCGTATCTTTGCCGGGAATTGGCGCCAGAATATTGATTCGTTCGGCCCGGGTGGCTCTCGCCAGGTCCCTTTCCAAACTCGAGATTTTGTCGACCCGCACCCCGCGCGCGGGATACACTTCGTATCGGGTAATCGTGGGACCTCGAGTGATGTCTCCCGGGCTCGCCTCAATATTGAACTGCTTGAGCGTGTCAATCAGAATGCCTTGGGTCTGCTTCAGCTCATTCGGATCAGCCATTTTTCGCCCTTCAAGATCGAGCGGGGCAAGCAGGTCGAGTGTGGGCAGCTGATAGTTCTCGATGAGTGCTTCCGTCAGCCGCCCAAGCTCTTTCTTTTCGCGACTATCGGCTCCTTTGACCCGGCTGGGCAACGCAGCTGAAGCATCGATGATCTTTGGCTCCGGATAGCTATTGCCCGATTCCGCGGAATGTTCTTCGGGCGCGACTCCGCGTTTCTTGAGTTCTTTTTCCTGGCGCCGGATCTCTTTCTCGATCCGCTTCTTATTCGCCTCCAGGCGGCCGCGTTCGTCGACCGCCTCGAGACGTCGCTTCTGCCCGGCCGCTACCAGGCGATCAATCGAATTCCGCAACAATGCTACAGTTCGTTTCACCAGATAGACCGGTCGAATGCCCGTCAGCCAGATGAGACTGATCAGGTAAACGACAGAGAGAACGATCAGCGAGCCAACCTGGCCAAGCGCATTTTGCAGGAGCGCTCCCCCAAACCAATAACCCACCCAACCGCCCGGCCCGAGAACATTGAACTCCCGCTTCCAGGAATGGAAAAACCAGGTCTGCAGATGAACTACCGAAGCGCCGCTGACGATGAAAACAAAGGCCCAAGGGATACGCCGCGCGACGCGGAAACCAGGCAGAAAAAGCTTTGCTCCGCCAAAGCCGAGGAAAATAGTTGTCACCAGATACGCCGCCGCACCCAAAACCAAATAGAGAAAACCGGCCAGGATAGCACCAGTAGGGCCAATGAAATTCTGCGCCGGACTGTTGGGAGGGCTCATGTAGCTGAACCAGACCCAAGACGGCACATCTTTTGGAGTATAAGAAATCAGAGCAAGAAACAGGACCGTTCCAACTCCGATACAAGCTAAGCCCAACACTTCGTTCCAGGCGTTATGTTTTCTCCGCAACGGCATCGCGAGCAGTGTAAACACTCGGTTTCCCGATGCAATCCTGTTTACGGGGTCGGTGACCGATGGCCGATGGGCGATGACCAATGGCCGATGGGCGATGTCCAATGACCGATTACTGATGACCGAGGACCGATTACTGATGACTGATGACTGACTCCCCGACTCCTGCTCACCACTGGCACCGGCACCGGCACTGACACTGCCCGACACCTGAACCTCCTTGAACTTCCCCGAACTTCTCCGAACTTCCCCGAACTCCTCACCTTATGCCTGAGCAATGCCTGATTTTTCATCCGATCTATCAATCACGCGTCTGGGGAGGGCGAGAGCTCGCCCGAGTTTTTCGTCGGAACCTCCCTGACAGCGGCCCGATCGGCGAATCATGGGAACTGGTTGACCGTCCGGAAGCGCAAAGCGTCGTCAGCGACGGCGCCTTCCGGGGCCGCACGCTTCATGAACTCTGGACGAACCATCGCGCCGAGATCTTTGGCGAAGGCCTGCACTACCCCCGATTCCCGCTCCTGTTTAAGATCCTGGATGCCGCCGATGCGCTGTCCGTTCAGGTCCATCCGCCAATTTCGGTGGCCGAGCAGCTCAAGGGAGAACCAAAAACCGAGCTTTGGTATTTTGTAGCCACCCATCCAACGGCCGCGATTTATGCCGGACTTCAGCCGGGGGTTACGAGAGAAACCTTTCGGCAGGCGCTCGAGGATGGGACGGTGCCGCGCTTGCTACACCGGCTCGCGACGACATCCGGCGACTATATTCTGATTCCGAGCGGGCGCCTCCACGCCATCGACGCCGGGAATGTCATCTTTGAGATTCAACAGAATAGCGATACCACCTACCGAGTCTTTGACTGGAACCGCACCGGCATCGACGGCCGGATGCGTGAACTGCATCTCGAAGAGTCCCTCCAATCGATTGACTTTAACGATTCCAAACCGGCCCTCAGCACGGTGGGCGAAGAACTACTCGTCCAGTGCGAACATTTTCGGGTTGAATGCTGGGATCTCGCGGCCAAGCGGCTGGCTCAGGACAATCACCATTTCGCGGTGTTTCAATGCGTTTGCGGCAGTTTATCTCTTGGTGATCGCTCCTTTCATTCGGGTGACCTTTTCCTCGTCCCGGCATCCGCATCATCGCCGATGCTCGAACCGAACGAGAACGGCACGCGAATCTTGAAAACCACTCTTGGGGAACCGTAGCGCGGAACTTGTCTTAGGCTCTCTGCCGTTAGGGCCTAAACAGAGATGGCCTGATTATCCTTTGCCACACGAATCATCAATCGATGAATCCCGGAAGCACCAGACCAACGTAGCGGCCGATTGACATGATTTCTTTAACCACTAGGGTCGGCTCGTGAAACTTTTCACAAAGTCCGCACTTCGCGGTGTCGCTGCGTCCAAACTGCAGCATGCGGTTGAGCTGATTAATCCTCATCTGTATGCCGTTGAAGAGCGGATCAGGGAGCAGGCTCGCGCCTTCGATCCGGCCATCGAAGGTTACGTGGCATACAGCCTGACGAGCGGAGGAAAACGCCTCCGGCCCGCGCTGACGCTCCTCGCGGGCGCATCGACCGGAACGATCGGTTCAAGTCACATCGATCTGGCGGTAATCATCGAACTCATTCATCTCGCGACCCTCGTCCACGACGACATCATGGATGGAGCGGAAATTCGGCGCGATCAGCCGACCGCCAGCGCCAAGTGGGGCAATACCGTCGCGGTATTGCTCGGGGATTGCCTGTTTGCCCACGCACTGAAGCTGGCCACAAGCTTCCAGAACCCGGAGGTGAATCGGCGGATTGCTCATGCCGCAACGGATGTCTGTTCGGGCGAAATCATCCAAACTCAGCGCCGGTACGATCTCAATCTCACGCAGCCCGATTACTTCCAGATCATCCAGCTTAAGACCGCCGCCCTTTTCGCGGTGGGAGCCGAACTTGGTGCGTTAATCAGTGCCGCCAGCCCGGAATTGATCAGCGCATTTAAAGTCTTTGGCGTGAAGATTGGCACTGCTTACCAGATTTATGACGATTGTCTGGATATCGCCGGCAATGAGGACAAAGCCGGCAAAACGCTTGGCTCCGATTTGCGCAAAGGAAAGCTGACTTTGCCCTTGATCTATCTGCTGGAAAACGCTTCGCCGACCGAATTTCAGCGGATCAACCAACTGCTGTTGCGCGGCGACGAGCACGAGCTGGTCACTCTGGGACAGGATGTCCACCGCAGCGGAGCTTTGCGCCGCGCAGTCGATACCACCAAGAGCCTGGTCGCAGAAGCGCAAGCAGTCTTGCAACAGGTACCGGTTAACAAATACTCGTTGGCCTTGGCCGAGGTAGGCGACTTTTTATCGAATACGGTTGACCAGTTTGCCGAGGCAGCATAACTCTTTCTGCGCATGTTACTCCTATGCGCAGCCTGACGATTCGTGAACTGCCGTGCCAGCAGCGGCCCCGGGAAAAACTCCAGGCCAGGGGAGTGCAGGCCCTCACCGACGCGGAAGTCTTAGCGATCCTCCTGCGGACGGGTACCCGCGGACAGAACGCGGTTGAGCTGGCCGGGCGTTTACTCGAACAGTACGGCTCGCTCGGCCACGTCGCACGCGCCGAGGTCGCCGAACTCAGTCGCCTGAATGGAATCGGCCCGGCGAAAGCGATTCAACTCGTGGCCGCGTTCAGTATTGGCACCCGGTTAGCCGAAGAGCAGCGATCCACCGCCTGCTTAGACACGCCGGAAGCCGTCTACGATTTGCTGGCGCCCGAGCTGCGACTGCTCGACCGCGAATCGCTCCGGGCTGTCCTGCTCGATAGCCGATATCGGCTTCTCACCGTCTGCGAAATTTCGCGAGGCACCCTCAACGAAAGCCTCGCGCATCCGCGCGAGATCTTCAAAACAGCCATTTCACATTCCGCCTACGCCATTGTGGTCGTGCACAATCATCCCTCTGGCGACCCGAGCCCAAGTGAAGCGGATTTGCGATTGACTCGAAAACTCGGCGAAGCCGCGCGTCTGCTCCAGATTAACCTCCTCGATCACTTGATTATCGGCGTCAAAAGCGGGGAGCGCTCCGGCTACTTCAGTTTTAAGGAAGCAGGCTTGATCGGCTAGGAACTGTTTGCGGAACAGTCCGAGCCGTTTTGGAGTACGTGCGACTTGTCGCCGCTTTAAGATTAGCGCGGAATTGTCGTGCCCTAGTGCCGCGAAAGCGGGCACGAAGGCGCGCGGTCAAGTTCTCGTTAAGACGCGAATCGCCGGCACTGGCACCCCCTCCACCCAACCCCTCCTATCCTTTAAGTCTGCTCCAGGCAGAATAAGAGCAAATTCCCCGCTTCGATTCCTCAACGAAATCCCAGAACACAGCGATCTCCGCGGCCCATGCTCGCTGGCGCGCCGCCGAGATGGCTTGCGCGATGTTCAGACCCGAAAAGTAGAGCAACTGGAAAGCGTCCTTGACCTCGCGGCGAAGCGCCGCACCGAACCCGGCGCGGCGAAGTCCGACGACATTCATTGCCACCACCGAATTAAGACCGGCGGCCACACAGAACGGCGGAATGTCTTTGCTGACGGCTGCCACACCCTGGAGGATCGCGGTCGTACCGATCCGGGTGAATTGGTGAACCACCGCGCCGCCGCCCAGAAAAGCGCGGTCGTCCACTTCCGCGTAACCGCCAAGCAAGACATTGTTTGCCAGGATCACGCCGTTCCCGATTTGAGCGTTGTGGCCGACATGCGCACCAACCATTAAAAGATTGTTCGACCCCAAGACGGTCCACGTACCCTCCTTCGTTCCGCGGTGAATCGTGGCATATTCACGGATAACGTTCTTTTCGCCGATCCGTATTCCAGTCCGGGATTTCGGATCGAAACTCAGGTCCTGCGGGTAACTTCCGATGATTGCTCCGTAACCAATCCGATTGTCTTGCCCGATCCTGACGTCACCGGACAGAACCGCATGAGCCTCGACCCGTGTACCGGAACCAACCTGCACCGGTCCCTCAATAATCACCCCCGGACCGATTTCGATCTCGGTTCCAAGCTCAGCTTTTGCGTCGACAATAGCGCTCGAATGGATCATGCAATTGGAGCGGTCTAGCCGATCCCGAATCTCCCGTCGATTCAAACGATCGCAAAGCCGGAGTCTTTTACGTTTGATCCGCAAATTTTCTCTTGGTTAAGTACGCCTTTTGCATGAACACCCACCACCTTTCCCGGCGAATGATCGAGGCTTGCTCCAGAAAATCCCAACCAAAGGAAGCAAAGTGAAGGTTTTTGTCACCGGCGGAGCCGGCTATGTCGGCAGCGTCTGCGTGGAGGAGATGCTCGAGCGCGGATTCACTGTCACCGTGTTTGACAATTTAACGGAGGGCCATCGCGGAGCGGTCGATCCGCGAGCCACCTTTATTCAGGGCGACTTGGATGATCCAAAGTCCATCGCGCTCGCCCTCGAAACCAGCGCGCCCGACGCGGTGATGCATTTCGCCGCCAACGCCCTGGTCGGCGAGTCGATGGTGAATCCCTTCAAGTATTTTCATAACAATGTGTGCGGTGGTTTGAATCTTTTGCATGCGATGTCGGAACGAAAGGTGCACCGCCTGGTTTTCTCTTCCACCTGCGCGACCTACGGACTCCCTGACCAGGTGCCAATCCAAGAGTCAGCTCCGCAAAACCCGATCAATCCCTACGGCGAATCAAAGCTGATGTTTGAGAAAATTCTCCGCTGGTTTGCCCAGATTCATGGGCTGATTTTTGCCTCCTTGCGTTACTTTAATGCGGCCGGTGCAACGGAAAAATTCGGTGAACAGCACCGGGTGGAGACTCACTTGATTCCGCGTGTCCTGCAGGTTCCGCTCGGTCTGGCCCCACACGCCGAGGTTTTTGGTCTGGATTATCCGACTCCGGATGGAAGCTGTATTCGGGATTACATTCACGTGCGCGACCTGGCCGAGGCGCACATCCTGGCGTTGAAAGTTGAACAGAGCGGTTTCTACAACCTTGGCACAGGCGGAGGAACTTCGGTGCTCGAGGTCATCCAAGCCTGTCGCGATGCCACGAGGTCCGACATCCCGGTGGTCGAAAGGCCGCGCCGGCCTGGCGATCCTCCGCGATTGATCGCTTCCTCGGAAAAAGCCAGATCCGAGTTGGGCTGGAACCCCCGTTTTACCGACATCCATTCAATCGTGCAGAGCGCTTGGCAATGGCAACAGCGGCATCCCAGAGGCTATGGAGAATGATCAATGATCCCAAGAACCGGCGGAATGAGCGCATCGCATTGACCCTGGATAGCGCGGACGGCCCGTCCGTACTTCGGTTGAGACGCCCGCTCTCCGAGACCTGATCGCACCTATGCTGTCATGAAGTCGCTGTTGCTTCTCTGCAGCCTGTTTTGTTTGCTCCTCACCGGGTTCGGACAGCAGCCTGGCCTTTTTAACCTCGGCCCCGGGCCCAGCCCCGGCACTGCTCAGCAGTTTCCCATCGAGATCACCTCCGAGGGCGAGACGCGGATGGAGAACGGATTGGCCATCGCCGAAAACAATGTTGTCATCCGGTACAACGACCTGGCGATTTACTGCGATTACCTTCAGTACAATCCAGAGACCCACGATGCCTTCCTCCGCGGCAACGTGCGAATTTTTCGGCAGACGCTGTATTTATTTTGCGACCGCGCGATCTACAATCTCCAAACCAAGCAGCTCAGGGCCGCGGATTTCGGAAGCAACCGGAGACCGTTTGAATTCGTCGGCGACAATCTCTATTCGCCCGGAACAATTAATGAGTACAGCGTGCGGCTGGGCTCATTCAGTACCAGCGATTCCTCCAAACCGGATTACCAGGTCAGGGCCAAGACCGTGCGCATTTACCCGAATGATCGCATCATTTTTTCCAATGCGACTCTCTACGTTGGCCGAATTCCGATCTTCTGGTTCCCCTATTTGTATCAGTCACTGAATAATGAGTTTTCCTTGAATTTCAGCCCAGGGTACAACAGCAACTACGGCGCCTATCTGCTGACAGCAATCGGCTTCCCTATCACCAAGGATCTGGAGGCCGTGGCCCACTTGGACCTGCGGTCGATGCGCGGACCGGGTTTCGGTTTGGATCTCAGCTATGCGGTGGGCGCTAACAAAGAAACTTTCGGGCGCGCCAAAACCTATTTTCTGGATGATCTCGATCCGAACATAAACGAAACTTCGCTGGCGCGACCGCCGATTTCGGCCGGCCGCTATCGCCTCTCCTATCAGTCCCGCACCTATATTACCCCTGACCTGGTGGCGGTCGTCGATTTCAATAAGCTCAGCGATCCCTTTATGATTCAGGATTTTTATCCTTACGAGTTTCAGATCAATCCTGAGCCCGACAATTTCCTGGAACTGCAACAGAAAGGCGAGGCTTATACCCTCACCGCCACACTCCGGTACCAGCTCAACAATTTCTTCGAAACGACCGAACGTTTGCCGGATGTGAACTGGGAGGTCGCCCGCACGCCTCTCTTTAACAGCCCGATTTTCTACGAAGCCACGACCAGCGCCGCGTTGTTGCGCCGCGCATTTGAAGGTGGTTCACCTAACCCGGATTACCAGAGCTTTCGGCTCGATTCCTTTCATCAGTTTCTTTATCCAAAAACCTACTTCGGCTGGCTCTCAATCGTGCCGAGCGTCGGTGTGCGGGCTACCTATTATTCAGAAACCGGCACTTTCATCCAAGCCGATCCGGCGACTGGCATTGACGAGGGCGAAGTCATTAAGCGCGGTGGGCAGATCCGTTTTGTCTACAACGCCGGGGCGGAAGCATCGTTTAAGTTGTCCCGCGTTTTCGAAGGAGTGCAGATCCGTTGGCTTGGGCTCGATGGACTCCGGCATATCATCCAGCCGTATACGAATTTTTCTTACGTAGGCGACCCAACCGTCAAACCCGAGAACATTCTCCCTTTTGACCGGTTCATCGCCAGTACGCAGATACCGCCGATCGATTTTCCCCAGTTCAACTCCATCGACTCGATTGATCATTGGACCATCTGGCGCTTCGGCGTGCGCAACCGGCTACAAACGCGCCGTGATAATACCACCCTCAACTGGCTCGATATAGACACCTATTGGGATTACAACTTCGAGAATCCGTTCTCCAACTCGCACTTCTCCGAAATCGTCAATAAGATCAAGTTCAATCCGGTCCCCTGGTTCTCGATCGGCATCGACTCGCAGTTTCCAGTGGATAACAAGGGATTCTGGGAGGTGAACACGTACGCCGATTGGGTGATCACGCCCAGGGTGGAGGTGCGCTTCGGAGACCGGTATCTCGATCATAACCCCGAGTTTACGAACAGTAACCTGATCACGCTGCTGACGTATTACCGGCTCAACGAGAACTGGGGTCTCAGCGTCTACGAGCAATTCGAAGCAGCCACTGAGACCTTCCAGGAACAGCAGTTCGGCATCCATCGCGACCTGAGCAGTTGGGTAGCCAGCCTCATCTTCTTCACCCGGGATAATGGCGGCGGCAAAAGAGATCTCGGCGTGACCATCGCTTTCACCTTGAAGGAGCTCCCGCGTTTTGGGTTCGAAGTCAACCCCACCCCGGGAGGGCAGTGAGCCTACCGGACCCCTTTCTCGATCAGCGGAGCAATCACGTCGACGTTCGCCGGTGTGACTTCGCCAACACCTGTGTCGTTGTGCAGGCCGGGGATGAGGTAATTTTTGGTCAACCAGATCTGCTGTACCGGGTACCAGCCCTGCAGATAGAGAAGCTGGTCGAAGCTCGCTACAACGTAGCCGGCCCGGATTCCCGCGATAACGTCCGGACCGAGGTCGATACCTCCGACCACGATGTCGCCTGGTTTCTTGCCGGCGTCCTTAAGGATCTTCGGCAAAATGGCGGTGATCTGACCGTGCTGCGTTCCGATGGCCTTGAGATCAGGATGAGCCGCCAGGTAAGCCGTCATGATCGGAATGCCCTTGGTCGGATCGGAATCGACGTCCTGGGTGACATCGAGCTTGTCAACGTTTCCTTTCCCAAGAGTCTTCTCCAGCGCATCAAACATTCCCTGGGGACTCTTGCTGCGGCCTTCCTGATGCCAGATGTCCCAGACCAGAGCCTTGTCACCGGCCTTGAGCTTCCCGCTTGCGACCATCGCCTCTCCGGTCAGGTAACCACCTTTATACAGGTCAGCCCCGGCGTAGCCAAAACCCTTCTCCTTGTACTTGGCTTCGAGATTAGGTAGAGGGTTGTTGCCGCTGGTGACGATGATTCCCGCCGCTACCGCCTGTTCAACTAGCGGGGCCATCGCATCTTCGCCAGGGTGGCCCATGATCGCGATGCCGTCAGGTTTAGCGGCAATCGCCTCTTTGAATTGGTCGATCATCTTTTTCGTGTCCCAGCTGGCGTACTGCTCATGCAGTTCAACGCCAAGCGCCTTCGCGGCGGCTTCAGCACCGGTGGTGCGAGCCAATACTGAGGCAGTACCTTTGTCGCCGCCCATTTGCATATAGACAACGATGGGCTTGCCTTGAGCATGGACGGATTTCACTGGGACTACGGCCAGGACGAAAGCGGCTGCTCCAACGAGCGCCGTAAGGGTAGAGATACGTTTCATTTTATGGATTATTGGGGTTAGCGATGTTTGCTGCTAGGGGAACTGACTGAGGTTAAATTCAGGATGACTGATGAGCGATGAGCCATGAGCAATGACCGATGACCGATAACTGATAAGTGATAAACCGATAACTGACTCCCGACTCCCGCTGACCACTGGCACTGGCACTAACACTGGCACTGGCACCGGCTTTTTGACTCCTCTTCATCGGTTCGGCGCGGGATCATTCTTTGGCAAAACTTCCTGGGCGCGGTCGGGAGCTGCCGGTCCTCGCCAGTGGCGGAACCGATTGGCTAACGCAGACATTTTGCCTTTGCCCGTGGCGGCATTCAGCACGATGACCGCAGCCATGACGACTCCTTCTACCACCTGGACCCAATAGCCGCTGATCGTCGTCGCCACCACGCCGGCGGCCAGCGAACCGATGATATAAGCTCCGAAAAATGTCCCGAAGATGGAACCGGCGCCTCCGGCAATGGAAGTCCCCCCAATAAACACCGACGCCATCGCCGGCAGGAGAAAGTTGCCTTGGTCGGGGTAGAACACACCAATATCAAGGGTGACGATAATTCCGGAAAAAGCTGCGATCATTCCGTGCAATGCGAAGAGCCTGATGCGAGTCGCTTCGACGTTGACCCCCATCACCCGGGCGACATTGGCATTGTCCCCGATAAACATGATACCCTCGCCGAACTTGTGCCGATTCAAGATGAACCATAGCAGCACAGCCAACGCTAGCGCCCAAAATGCCTGAAGCGGCACCGAGCCGAACAGCCGCCCGACAAAAAGCTGGTGGACGAAATTGTCCTGACTTCCTTTAAGGGTCACTTGCAATCCCCCGGCGAGCAGGATCGAGATGCCGTACCAGAAAAAATTCGCGGCGAGCGTTGCCATAATCGATGGCACGCCGATCCGCGCGACCATTACGCCATTGATGTACCCGACCAGGGCGCCGGCCGCCAAGGCCAACCCGATTCCAATCCAGGCGCCATAGGCGGGATCAAAGGTTTTCCAGCCCCAGGAAAGAGCAAAGCCAGAGAGGGAAACTACGGCGGGAAAACTCAAATCGATCTCGCCGGCGGTAATGACCAATGTCAGCCCAAGGGCCGCAATGAGGGTCGGTGGAACCGTTTCGAGGAAAGATAGATAGATCAGCGGGTGCGTGAAGACGCTGGGAGCGGCCAGGATCAACGCGATGTAGAGGACCAATAGCACCAGCGCGATCGCGAAACCTTCCAGGCGGAGGAGAAACCGAAAGACTGACCGGAGGAAGTTCATGATCGCTCCTTGTCCTTCAGGCCGTGCGCGTACTCGAGCAGGAATCCATCTAACCCTTTCAAACTAATATCCTTCTTCAGAATACTTGCGCCGATCTCGCCACGATCCAGGACGATGAAGCGGTCGCAGACTTCGTACACATCCGGAATGCTGTGAGAAATGTAAATGCTCGCCTTTCCCCCCTCCTTGATCTTGTGCACAAAGTTAATGACCTTCGCCACTTCCTTGAGAGACAAGGCAACCGTCGGCTCATCCAGAATGATGAGATCGGCCGCGAAATGCATCGCCCGTCCAATGGCGATCCCCTGGCGCTCTCCACCGGAGAGTTCGCTTACGTTGGAGTCCACCGTAATGCCCTTGCTGCGGAAGCCGATGGTGCCCACCATGATCTCCTTCGCAATGGCTTTTTCCTTTTTTACATCGATGAAACCAAAGCGGTTCACAATCTGGCGTCCAATAAAGAAGTTCCGCCACAGAACTTGTTTTTCGCCGAGCGATTTATCCTGGTAGACCGTCTCGATCCCGTGCGCGTGGGCGCTTTGGACGTTATAGCGCCGGAAATCGACTTTGCGGCCTGCGATATATAATTCGCCTCTCGTTGGCGGAAACACGCCCGTCAGGATTTTTACCATCGTTGACTTGCCGGCCCCGTTGTCGCCGATCAATCCGACGATCTCGTTGCGACCAACCTCCAGGTTGATGTTGGTCAGGGCGCGCACCGGGCCAAAATACTTTTCGATATTGACCATCCGCAGCGCGTTCTGTGCGCTAGATTCTTTGTTGTTCGCCAGACGCAATCGGGGTATCCAAATGGCGTGCACACGACCACAGCTTCGTGCCGCGGCCAAAAATGTGAACGGTCACAAAACGTCTAATGACTTCACCCTAAGCGTCAAGAATAAATTCGATAAGGACTTGCACAACATCAGGCGGCTGAGTCCCGGGATGGCGGTGCGCAACTGTCAGCCGGTTCACCTGGACCTCGGTTCCGTGGGACGGCCTGATTTACAAAGCGGTTTCGGCGATCAAGCCAACGCCGTGGCTGGAAACATCAAGAACGCAATTGACGACTACATTGCCAAACACTCGATCGAAGTTTTTCCGGAACCGCGGTACGTGCCGGTCTGCAGCGGCCGAAGACTCTTGCTCGGGTAGGACTCGCCGTCGGCGTATTTGTTACCTGGCTAGCGGTCGTGCATGACGGCATGCCGTTGGGCTCCATCGCAATTTCGATGCTACAAGGATTGTTTACACTAACGAATGGCGGGTTGCGCTACCGATAGCCAATGAGCTGTAAAATCGGATTCTGGAGCGTTTTCTTTTGGCTAAATGATCCTTGAAGGTCTAAGCGTACTTTAATTTCCGTTTCGTGCAGTCACCCCAAATAGAGGAGAGTAACGATGAAGAAGAATACGATCTGCCTGTGGTACGACCATGACGCGGAAGAGGCCGCGCGCTTTTACGCCCGGACCTTTCCCGACAGCACGGTCGGCGCGGTGCACCGGGCGCCATCCGACTTTCCAGGCGGCAAGGCGGGCGACGTCCTGACGGTCGAGTTCACGGTGTGCGGCGTGCCGTGCCTCGGCCTCAACGGCGGGGACATGTTCAAGCACAGCGAGGCGTTCTCGTTTCAGATCGCCACCGACGACCAGGCGGAGACCGACCGTTATTGGAACGCGATCGTCGGCAACGGCGGCGCGGAGAGCGCGTGCGGCTGGTGCAAGGACAAATGGGGCCTGTCGTGGCAGATCACGCCGCGTGTACTGAGCGAGGCGATGGCCAGGGGCGGCGCTGTGGCGAAGCGCGCGTTCGAGGCGATGATGGAGATGCAGAAGATCGACGTCGCCAAGATCGAGGCGGCGGTGCGCGGTGAGGCCGTGTCGGCATGAGCCTCCAGTTCTTCGCGCATCGATTATTTTCTTCTTTCTTGCAGATCACAATTCATGATCCGTAATCAAAGGGTTTATCCCAGCTGTTTAGCTTGAGAAAATGCCGAAAACATATCAAGAAGCAGGGCAGAATCGGAACTTCACAAACAAGCTCTAAAGGAGGTCGGCAGAGGTGTCCTACCCCCTGAGCAAACATGACAAGATGTAGCTCGCCAAAGCAGGTACAGAAAGCAACGTGCGCGGTTAAACCGATCTTTGTGCAGGCGCGCAAAAAGCGATAAGCCATGGCCTCAGTAAAAACTGCGCCTTCTTCAGGTTCTTGCGCATAGTAGTCCCAGATGTCGGTTCCGAGTGCGGGCACCGTTTGGGATTTGCCGTTTCGCACCGGGTCCGAAAATTTGCCCCAGGGTAACCAGTGGCCAGGCGCAGAGCAGGCCTTGGCCACACCTCGCAACGAGCCGGCTACGTTCTTCCGTAAAGTACTTAGAAGCGGGGTGGCGCCCGTATAAAGGCCGGATTGCCTGGTTAAAGGTCGGCACTTACCTCGGCTCGAGAGCGGACCTGGTTCTTTCTTCGCTTTTGGACCGACTGGAATCTTCGCCTTTATGGGGTCCCACTATCATTGGAACCCCAGCTTTGGAACCCGTGCGGCTTCCGCGTCGCTACCTTTGATTTTTCGGGCATGGCTTTTGTTCCCACAACTCTCCTGACATAGGGTTGTCATCTGATGGCGTAGCGTACCCGCGGCTCTAATCCTGATCGCTGATCAATCAGACCGATACCTCCAGACCGAAAGAGAAGAACCCTATGAAGACTTATCATGTAAATTCAGGCGCCGGTATCGCCGGCCTTGCGATGCGCGAACAGGACATCCCCATTCCCGCGTCGAGACAAGTCGTAGTTCGAGTACGCGCGACCTCACTAAACTTTCGTGAGTTGATGATCCTGCAAGGTACGTATCCATTGCCCGTCAAGCCGGATGTGATTCCGGTCTCTGACGGCGCAGGTGAAGTCGTTAGTATCGGGCAGGGCGTCACTCGAGCTAAACCGGGTGACCGAGTCGCTGCTACGCTCTTTCCACAGTGGATTGATGGCCCATTTTCATTCGAGGTTGCCGCCCAGATCGGCGGGTCGCTGGACGGCACGCTGACCGAGTTTGCCTTGCTCAGCGAAGATGCTGTTGTCCAAATTCCCGAACATCTTTCTTATGAAGAAACGGCGACCTTGCCGTGCGCTGGCGTCACTGCGTGGAAGTCAGGTGAGCTGGGTTGGCGGTCTGGCGGCCGGCGAACCGGCGATTAGCTTGAATGTGTTACGTACCGCATTCGCCAACCTGCGTTGCGTCGCAGTTGGCAGCCGCAATCAATTTATGGCTATGAACCAGGCTATCAGTGTGAACCGGTTAAAACCTGTTATTGATCGGGTCTTTTCTTTCGATGAAGCCGTTGACGCCTTCCGCTACTACGAATCAGGTCAAAGCTTCGGCAAGGTGATTATTAAGCATGACTAACTCCCGGACACCTTTCAGCAAAGGCAACCGCCCTTTGCCCGACTACCAATAAAATCAAAACGAAATACAAAATGAATCTTCATGAATCTAAACCTGATCCGCTAGAACAAGCGATCGAGATCTATCCCGACGAGAGATCAAAGGAGACTGCCGAAATTATGAGCCGGTTCAACAATGTTTTTCTTCGTCGTGATCCTTCCGAGCTAAGAGAGCTAGTGGCCGAAAACTGCGTTATCGAAAAGATTGCTCCCGCCCCTGATGGCGATCGGTGCCTCGGGCGCGAGGCCTGTATCGCTCTTTGGCAGGCTATCGCTACCGAGCCAGGAGCGCAGTTTGATCTCGAGGAAGTCTTCGCGGCCGGCGATCGCGCTACGATTCGCTGGCGCTATCGGTCCAGTGAAGGTCGGTCGGTACGCGGAGTCAATCTGATGCGTGTCAGCGGCCGTCTCATCGTGGAAGCTATGGGTTACGTCAAAGGAACATAGAGACGGTGAATTGCCATCGTCACTGTTGGCTCCGCCACGGCCCTGCGGTCCTGGTTTCGATGAATACACTCGAAGGTAAAGTGGCGGTTATTACCGGTGCCACCAGCGGCATCGGAGAGCGCCGATTGAGGTTGCCCCGTTGATTCGTCCCCTTCGGCACTGATCGTCAAGGCCGATTTTAGTAGTACTCTCTTGTTGGGCATAGCTCGTCAACAATGCTTCCGCACCAGCTAAGCAGAGGGCTGTGGCCAGCACAGCTGGCATTGGTAGCTTCTTCATAGTTTGTTCTATCCTGGCATGAGCGGCGTCATCTAAGACGCCGACATTCTTTGATGAAGAATGCGACGGGGACGCGGTATCCGCGTTCCGGACCGTGGCCTTTAATGTCCTCGCCAATGCAATGCGCTGAGCCGGAGCGGGCCCTTGCCGGCGTGCATACGCAAATGATGTGTGGCAAACTGTGATGAAGAAACTCCTGAACACATTTTGCTATCCATGATCTTGCCGCAATCCGATCACCCCGGCCGCTGGTGGACGATGCTGGCCGACGGGCGCATCGAGTGCCGGCTCTGTCCGCGCTTTTGCAAGCTCAACGAAGGCCAGCGCGGGTTCTGTTTCGTGCGCAAGCGAGTGGGCGACCGGATGATTCTCACGACTTACGGCCGCAGCAGCGGGTTCTGCGTCGATCCGATCGAGAAGAAGCCGCTAAATCATTTCCTGCCGGGCACAAGTGTACTGTCGTTTGGCACCGCGGGGTGTAATCTCGGGTGCCGTTTTTGCCAGAACTGGGACATCAGCAAGGCGCGCGAGTGGGACCGCCTCGCGGACGCTGCTTCGCCCGAGGAGATTGGCCGGACGGCGCATCGCCTGGGCTGTCGGTCGGTCGCGTTCACCTATAACGACCCAGTGATCTTCGCCGAATACGCCATGGACGCCGCCGACGTGTGCCGCGAGTTCGGCATCCATGCCGTCGCCGTGACCGCGGGCTACATCACCGTCGATGCGCGGCCCGAATTCTACCGCCATATGGACGCCGCCAACGTGGACCTCAAGGCCTTCACCGAGCAGTTCTATCACCGGCTCTGCTTCGCGCAGCTCCAGCCCGTGCTCGAGACGCTCGTCTATTTGCGGCGCGAGACGAACGTGTGGTTCGAGGTTACTACGCTGCTCATTCCCGGCGAAAACGACAGCGACGCGGAACTGCACCGTGCCGCGGAATGGTTCGCAGAAAATCTCGGTCCCGAGGTGCCGTGGCATTTCACCGCGTTTCACCCGGATTTCAAGATGCTCGACAAGCCGCGCACGCCGCCTGCGACGCTAACGCGCGCCCAGCAGATTGCGCTCTCGAAGGGCCTGCATTACGTCTATACCGGCAACGTCCACGACACCGAAGGAGGCAGCACGTGGTGCCCCGGTTGCGGCAAACGGCTCATCGAGCGCGACTGGTATGTGCTCGGCGAATGGAACCTCGATAACAACCGCTGCACGTTTTGCGGCCACGAGATCGCGGGACGATTCGAGGAAATGCCAGGAAAATGGGGCGCGCGGCGAATGCCCGTTGTGCTGGCCCGAAGCCCGTAGGTATTTTGATTCGCAGCCGATCAATACGCGGCGTCCTCGAAGATTGCCAGCTCGGTGAAATCGGACAAGGAGAGATCCTGGAACGACAGGCACACGAGAGTTGGGGATCTCGCGTGATTGATCGACTTTCGGCAGACCTGCGACACGATTTCCCCGATATGACTGGCTTATCGGCCCGGAATCTCAAGTACATGCGCGCGCTAGCAGAAGCCCATCCCGACCGCGAATTCGTGCAACAGGTTGTTGCACGATTGCCCTGGAGCCACGTCGTCCGCCTCTTGGAGACCGTCAAAGATCCAACACGATGCGGATGGGAGTTCAGACCGGAGTTTGCCGGTAAAATGAATTTCTATTTGTCGGCGGTTGACGACCAACTCCGCAAGCTCACCGAGGAATAGCGGTTGAGGTGAGTTGGGTTTATTTATATTCGTCGTGGCGGCGCCACCATACGTAGGGTGCTGACTGGGGCCAGCCGGCCGGTGAGTCCTCCCATTCCTCCTGGCGGCCGAGGACAGTCCAATCGAGCAGCGTAAAGTTGCTGGCAATTGCTTCGAGAGCACGATCGGTGGTGAAGTAAGTGTGAAAGACGTTCCCGCCATTGCGAAGGAACGCACTCAGCCCAAAGGTCTCGCCCTCGTCGGTCGTGAGGCCGAAGTCATCGTTGAAGTCATTCTCCGCGGAGGAATACCACGGGACGTTCCAACCCATGCGTCGCTTATAAGCCTCGAGATTGGCGAGCGGCGCGCGTGAAACCAGCGCCAAGGAAGTGTCGCGGACGTGGAGATGTGCGAGGGGGCCGATGTAATCGACGACCAACGAGCAGCCGGGACAGCCGGCGGACGGCCAGCCATCGACACTGGGCGCAAACATGAAGTGGTAGATGATGAGTTGGCGGCGTCCCTCGAACAGTTCGAGGAGGCACGTCTTGCCGTTCGGTCCGTCGAAGACGTAGTCCTTTTCGATTCGGACCATTGGCAACCGGCGGCGCTCCGCGGCCAGCGCGTCATGCGCCCGTGTCGCGGCCTTCTCTTTGACAAGCAATTGATCGCGCGCTTGTTGCCACTCTGCGCGTGAGACGATCCGCGGCAGGTTAGTGAGTTTTTCGGTTTTGGTGCTCATGATGCAGAATTCGGCTTGGGTGAGTTATCCTGAAGTCGCCACGGCGCCCTTCAATGGATCAACGAACGACGTGATACGAAAGGGACACAGCTTTAAACCTTTTCTGTGCATACACTCCATTTGACTCCGCGCACGAGTCGCGGAGCAGTCATCCGGCGTGTCCGCATAGGCAACAGGCCGATCGATGTAAACTAGTTGGTGAGGAAGACTACTGTTCGTCCAAGTCGCTACACCTCAAGAAGACTTCGTCGCTCTTTGACGATCGAAAAAGACTCAGAACCGCGGGAGTTAATGCGCTTGCGTGGCTGCGATCTAATCCTTAATCCAGGCGGCTCACCCCGGGCTAGCTCCAAGCCTCCAGAAATCCTGCCAGATTTGACCTGCAGCAAAGAAACTCCCCGTCTGGCGATCACGCAATCAAACCGGTACCGCCCTTGGCGACTCCAGATAATCGGCGACCGGCGGCGTTTTGAAGAGAACCGAAACCAAGTTGTTGCAACTGGGGCAACCGAAAGCTTGATCTCATTAAACCGAGCCGGCGGTTCTGGGACGACAACGCGTTTAGGACCCGATCTCGCCATACCGCTGCGCGTCGGCCACCACTTCCTCTACTTGGCCTCTTCGGAGCAGGTCCAGTGGCCGGGCATCGCTCAGATCAGTGTACGGACGTCAGAAAAATGTCATGCGCCTTATAGCAGCCCCTTTTCGCCCAGGCACAATCGCGGCGACTAAGCCCGGCCCGAGTGCTGGGCATCGCCACGCGGGTACCGATAGCTCGAGACTGGATCGACCGGAACAGCAGGTTCTTTGTGCGGTATTGCCTGATATTTCGTGACATCTGATCCTGGGCCGATCGGCATTTTGGAGTCGAGATCCCACCACCTTCGGCTTGCGGAGTTCATTATCGGCACCCAGGGAGCGCACCCGCCGCGCTCAAAAGCTACTTCCGGTGTCATTTCTAAGCGCTCGATCACGTTCAGCGCACGATACGAATTACATGCAATGGTTACGTGATCGATGTCGTCGGCATGTGATCGTAGACCGGTGCTTTGGGCGCCCTCTTCCATTTAAATCCTAAGACAAAAGCGCGCCTTTTACCAGCTGAAGTCGTAGACCTATTTACGTCCCCAACGTTCGGAGAATCGTACTCTAACGTCGAGAATTCTGACGGCGTCTAACTGCGTTTTCCGGGGGATGTTGTCTACGACTTCGCTGGAAAAGCGAACATTGTCGCCGGTTTAATCGGCCAGGGCCCCTCACCAGGTCTAGTTCTCCAAATCGAGAGCGACTCGCAGATTGCATCTCGGCATGATCAATGCCGCCGGCGTCGATGCGCAGCGGAAGCCTTGCATGTAATTCGTAGGTGGGAATCGAAGGCCGATGGTGCAGTCGCTTAGAAATTACAGGTACCCGCCGCGCTTCCGGTAGTAGCTTTTGAGCGCGTGCGTGTGCGCTCCCTGGGTGCCGAAAATGACTCCGCAACGCCGAAGGTGGTGGGATCTCTGATGCAGAATTTGCCGCTCGGCTCGGGATCAGATCTCGCGAAACGATCCGGCAATACCGCACAAAGAACCTGATGTTCGGCTGGATCAAAGGTCTCAGGAGCTATCGGTATCCCGCGTGGCAGATTCATCGCAATCAACTCTTGCCGGGCTTGGACATGGTAATTGCTGTCCTGAAAGACAAGGGGCTGCAACCCATGGCGATGATCAGCTATTTTCTAACTCCTAGCACTGATCTGAGCGATGCCCTGATGAAGCATCCCCTCGATTTAGACGGGCTCGTCTATCTCGGTCGCCGATGCGGTGTGCCTTACTTGGCGATGTTCGGTGGCGCGAACTCTCCTCGTCCCTATCAGAAGGATCTTGAGATAATCTCTTTAGAACTGTCTTGTTGGGATCAGTTTTGGCCGATGCTCGATCGACTGGGCGCACGAGTGAGTTCGATGCCAAAATCCCCAAAAAGGAGAAGGTGTGGCAGTCTTTGATTTTCCTTGCAAAAGATGACTGAGCTCGCTTGAAAATTGCGACCGGCCGGGATGTTCTGGCAACCCGTCGCCAAGCGCGTATCGGTTTGGGCCTGACAATCCATGAACCTTTACTGGGTTTATCTCCTACCCACGTGGCTCTTCGCAATTTTCACAATAGCGATCACCGTTATCGTCGGTTTGGCGGGCCTTTATGCAACCAGAAAATGGGTCCGGCGCCTCCATGGCAGCGAACATTCGCATAATGAAGTGGTCGGCTTTTATCTGAGCGCAGTCTGCGTCTTCTACGGAATCACGTTGGGTCTGCTAGCGGTTGCGACCTGGCAAAATTACACCGATGTGGAGACCAGGGTCGGAGATGAGGCCGCCGCTGTTGGTGTACTCTACCGAGATGTCAGCGGTTTTCCCGATCCGCACCGGGCCCAACTACAGGCGGATCTGCGAGCCTACACCCGCGAAGTCATCGATGTGGCTTGGGCCTTGCAGCGACAAGGTATTGTGCCGGAGACCGAAGGTGTAATTCTCAGCAGGTTCGAGGTGCACCTGATCGGGTTCGACCCACAAACCGAGGGCCAGAAAGCGTTGTACACGGAAGCTTACGCCAGCTTTAATCGGAATCGCATTCGTAGCACTCCTCGATCAGTTGCGAGCTCGCCTCCGGCGAGTGGGCAACCGCTGTAATGTGCAGGTCGGGTAAGCTGATCCCTTCTCAAACAATGGATCGAATACGATAGTTGCACCGCAGTCCGCTTCTCGCCACACACCGAAAGAACGTGAGAGACGTTCGCTCAACCGATAGGTATCAGGTTGATCGGCTTGAATCGCTAAACCAATTGCAGTGGCCGAGCGTGCATAAGCGGAACGGCGCACCCGCCGGCCGAAACGTTCCCGAAGCATGCGAGCGATTAACGGCAGCTCGCTGCCCCCGCCGGTGATGTAAAGCAGATCACATTTGGGACTCAGATCTTCTGCAGCGCGAATGGTTTCTTCTACCGCAATCATATTTTCTATTCCTTGACCTGCGGCTTTTCGGCTGTTTAAATGTCCACTGTAAACATTTACATCAACTCCTCCACCCCTCTTTATCCTCATGGATGGATCAATTCCCCCAGGGCTTTTTCGCCCTTTCCCCGGACGGGCTCATGCCTGTTTTTTTCATTCGGCCGCTGCAGCAGCGATTGCCGCCGCCGGTTTCTGCCTGTTAGCGGCCGATGTCGCCCCCGCCCAGGTCGCCAGTAATCAAACACCCGGCACCATTGGCAAAGGCCCAATCGGCTGGGATAGTTATCGCCGGCTCGACCTCCTTCCATCGCTCCGTTCGGGTACCGAAACACGCGACTTCTCGAGCACCGATCCGGCCCAGGTAAATGCCGACTTCGATCATCCTTTGCGCGTGACCGCCGACGGACAGTACGTCATCGCCGAAGCCAATGGTCCGGGCGAAATCGTCTCGATCTGGTCCACCATTAATGGAGGCGATGTCACGAACGACGGCGCCATCACGATTCAATTGGACGGCAAAGTGATTCTCTCCACGAATTATCAAGCGCTGGTCAGCGGCAGCCTGGGTGCCCCCTGGGTCTGGCCATTAGTTGGCAATCTCTATGACACTTCGGGCGGCGCTCAGATCAAGGTGCCCATGCCTTATACGAAGTCGATGCGCGTGACCGTGCAAGGCAATCCGGATTATTTTCATGTCAACTACCGCCAGTTCAATGACGCCAACGGAGTTCAAACCTTCAATCCGAAGGATGCCGCTCTCGACGTCATCGCGAAGCTCCGCGCATTCGGAATGCGCGATCCGAAGCCGGCCGGCGGAACTCCCGCTACGAGCAACGCGTCCATCAACATACCGGCCGGATCCCAATCGCAACTCGTTCAAATCAATGGGCCGGCCGAGATCACGGAACTGCGGCTGCAACTCCCTCAAGTACAGCACGCTCCCTATGTCGTCGATGATGGCAGAGCGTTCGGCGCGGGCGGCAGCAGTCAATTTATGGTCGCCATCGATCCGGCTAACCAAGGAGTTACTTTAACTCGGCGTTACGATCCCGAAATCGGCCATCAAAAAGCAAACGTCTATGTCAATGGCACTCTCGCCGGGCAATGGTCTTCGGGAGCGGCCATTCCCGCCGGTTCGTGGGCCGACGAAACGATCACACTGCCGAGCGCGCTTACCGCCGGAAAAAGCCGTATTACAGTTCTCAACGAGTTCGTCTCGTCCGACCTGGATTTTAATGAATTCCGCTATGACGTCTCTTGCCTGGTCAACGGGGAATGGACGCGATCGGATACGGTTGATGTAGGACCGAATCATCCCGGAGAAGAACTGGCACACAGCTATACAATCGCTTCACCGACGTTCCAGGGTCTCCGTGCCTTCAGCTATCCGGTTGATGCGACAACCGCGGCGAATAACATGGCCGTCCTGGAAAATGCCCGGCTGCAGATTGTCTTTGACGGCCAGACCACTGTCGATGCGCCAATCGGGGAATTCTTCGGCTCCGGGCTGGGCAAGTATGACGTTCGGACGTTGCTTTTCTCAATCGACAATAGTTCTCCAAACGGCTGGTACACAGCCTGGTGGCCGATGCCTTTTGCGCAAAGCGCGATAGTACAAATCGTCAATGGAAGCGGAGTTCCCATCCAGGCGGGGAAAATCGAAGTCACTTCTGTTTCAAATCCCGCGATTGCCTCCACGCTCGGACCAAACGGAACGCTCGGTTATTTTCACGCTACCTATAACCAGACGGAGAATGTGCAGGGGCATGATTACATCTTTCTCGATACCCAGGGACGCGGTGTCTTCTGCGGGGTCACCCATACCATGCGCGGCGAGAGCGGGAATCAACGGGGATACCTGGAAGGCAATGAACGAGTGATTAATGACAACCTGCTCAGCCCGGCCTGGAACGGCACCGGTACAGAAGATTTCTACGAGTCGGGCTGGTATTTTCGAGGAGGCACTCCTTACTCAATGCCGCTGACCGGCAACCCGGCTTACAACCCCGGTATCGACGGCTTTGCGAACGATACCACCGGCGCATACCGGCTGTTTCCAGCGGAAGCGATCTCTTTCGGCCAGCGGTTACGTTTTACGATCCAGCACGGTCCGATTGATGATGTGCCGTCGAACTATAGCTCCGTTGCGTTCTGGTACGGTCAGCCCACCTATTCAACCGAAGTGACCGATGCTCTCGATACGACTGATCCGGTCAGTCGCTCAAGCCATAAGGTTAAGGTGAGCGGCGATATGATCAGCTCGTTGACATCCGGGTTCCCGGGGGAATTCGCCTCCATTCCGGTCACGCTCGGCCTCGACACGGCAGCCAATCCCATCAGCTTCCAGATGACGATCAATCCGGTAAATAACGGAATCAGGCTTACGCGCATCACCGACCAGAATCTGTCTTACCAGACAGCAAAAGTTTATATCGATGGGACGCTGGCCGGTACCTGGATCGAACCGTGGAACAATCCAGACTTTCGTTGGCTGGACGATGTGTTTGAGATTCCTGGCAACCTCACGAAAGGAAAACGCGCAATTACGATTCGGCTGGTCCCGGTCACCGGGTTCACCGGCACTGCTGCCTGGACCGCGGCTCACTACGAAGTGAGTGCGTTAACCGTGCCTTTTACCGATGCCCAGAATCCGGGCCTGATTACCGGGTTGACCGCTACGGCCGGTCAGTACAACTGGATCAACCTGTCTTGGCAACCTGGCACCGATAGTGTCGGTGTCGTTGGTTACCAGGTCTACGGTTCTCTGGATCCTTCCGTCCCGGTTGATTCTTCTACCTTCCTCGCCCAGACGCCGGTGCCAGGTTTTCAGCACAGTGGCCTCGGACTCAATCAACAGTGGTACTATCGCGTAGTGGCGGTCGATGGAGCCGGCCATCTTGGACCGATCTCGACAGTCGCGACCGCCATTACCGGGAATGCCCTCAAAATCGAAGGAGAAAGCCTGGTTCCCACCGCGACTGGAACCGCCCCGGTAGTGGTGCAGACCGATTGCTGCGGAGTGATGTGGTCAGGCAACGCGCAGCTTTGGTTCAAAGCAGCCAAAGCCGGCGACTATATGGTCCTCACCATTAATGTTCCGACGGCAGGTTCTTACGATTTGTCAGCGTCAATGACCAAGGCGCCCGATTACGGAATTGTGGCGCTGGCCGTTGACCAAACTCCTCTTGGACAGCCCTTTGATGGATACAATGCAGGCGGTGTCACCGTGAATCCTTCGGTCGACTTTGGAACTGTCCAGCTTTCGGCCGGCCAACATCAATTAACCTTTACTGTTACCGGCAAGAACGCTTCGTCGGCGAATTATCTAGTAGGAATCGATTATCTGGTACTACTCAGCCAATGAGACCCGTAGGATAAGCTTCCAGCTTGTCAGGTTTTCAGGACCGGCAGGATGCCGACGTTACGGCAGCCGTGGGATAAGCTTCCAGCTTGTCAGGTTTCACATTTTGTTGAGGGCATCGACGTTGGCATGCCACGCGGTTAGAAGAGCCTGCGCGGCTTGGCGTAGAGTCCCTTTGTTCTTTGCGATCTTTTGTTCAACCTCTTCGGTGTTCTCGTTTCCTGCCGTTAAAGTCGAAGACTGAACAGAAGAAAGCGGACATCACAAAGAAGAGAAAGCAACGTTACAGTAAAGCCAGGTAATTATCCGAAAGAACTCGTTTTGGATCATTCTTTGCGGCCTTCTGTGCGAATCTTTTTCTTCGATTTGCGACTTGGCCGCGTGCACAGCCTTCTAACGCTTCCCATTTTTCTCTCGATGGATCTCATCCACCCAATACACATCTTCGGGCGCTTCGACCGGATCGATATTTAAATTCACAACCACTGCCTCGCCTCCGCTCCTGACAAGGACGCAGCTCAACGGTTCATCGTGGCTGGCATTAATCTCCTGATGCGGGACGAAAGGCGGAACATAGATAAAATCGCCTGGTCCAGCTTCAGCCAGATACTCCAATTTTTCTCCCCAACGCATTCGAGCGCGTCCGCTGATTACGTAAATGACACTTTCCAGTGCGCCGTGATGATGCGCACCTGTTTTCGCGTTGGGACGAATGGTGACGGTCCCGGCCCACAATTTTTCCGCTCCGGTGCGTGCATGAGTGATCGCTGCTGCGCGATCCATCCCGGGCGTTTGCGGTGTGTTGCTATCGAGTTGATTACCTCGGACAACTTTTACGCCGTTCGCACGCCAGTCGATTTTGGGATCTTCAAAAGGCATCGGATACCTTCCGCCTAACGTGAACCGACGTAAAGTAATACGGCCAAGTCGAGGAACCGGGCCGTGTCACAGAGCCGGAGGCCAGAGCTGCCACCATCCAAGCCGGCTCGAATGAAGAGATTGTCTCGCAACATCGTTCGACGACCGAAATTGGCGCGAAGATTACTGATTTACGACGCGTTGTGGAGTGCGTGCGACTGCCCGAACTGCCGCGCGATAGAGGGAGAGACACGTTGCGTGACAGCCGCTTTATCCCTTTACCAATCGCCGCACGATCTCCGATCCCCCGCTCCAAAAAACAACCGCCCGCCGGGTTGCAGGATGCTGAAGGCGCGTCAGACCCATCCCGTAGCACAAGCTTCCAGCTTGTCAGATTTCACAGCCGGCCGGATGCCGATTCTACGCAGTAGAAGTGACACAGCCTTCCAGCCTGTCAGATGTATTAACAGAAGACCGCAGAGATCACAAAGAAGAGAAAGCAGGCCGGAATGGCCCGTTGGACTTAGCACAAAAGATCCCAAAGTTCACGTCGTTCTGCTTTGCCTGCGCCCACTTATTTCCCCTCTTGGCGATCTTCGTGATCTTCAATGGAAATCTTCTCTGCGATTTGAAACTGACTCAGCCCCCTACCCCCATTCTGGCACTTGCTGATCATAATGAATGCGAAGCCTTGCTTTCTCTTCTTAGCGATCTCTGCGGCCTTCTGTGAACAAATTCGTCGCTCACAGGCTGGAAGCCTGTCCTACTTTCCCCGTGGCACCGGCATCTCGCGCGTTGCTTGGAACGAGCTGACAACCCTGTTTGGCAGCAGACCCCACAGATCCGTGAAAACCCGTTCCGGAAATCCTTGGGCCCGGGTTAGTTGAATCTTCTTTTCGAGCGGGTTGCGGATCGAGTTGAGCCGACGCAGTTCATCCCGGCTGATCCATCCTTTCAGGAACGACGGAAAAACCGCGCTGACCACCGGGTAATCGGTTCCGTGCAACAGACGCTCCGGTTCTTCCCGGAGCCGTTCGAGCGACGCGAGATGAGTGATGTGCGATAATGGTGAAAGATCCCCATAAAGATTGGGATACCGATTGCGCATTTCCAGGAAGGTGCCGAAATGGTCCCCGTCCCACGGCAGGGCTCGTGTCCCGCAATGGGCGGCAATCACCGTGACACCGCATTCGAGCGGCAGCCGAAGACAAAATGGCGATTTGAGATCGTTACGAACGCTCCGAACACAAAACTCACCGCCGGTATGCGCCAAGAGCGGCATACCCAGTTCGGCGAGGCGTTCCCAAAAATGTTTGTACCGATTTTCATTGCAATCGACGTTCTGCACGCATGGCAACAGTTTTAGTAAGGCGGCGCCCTGTTCCGCGCAGCGCTCGAGTTCCTCAAAGGCGTCCGGCCGCGCCGGATGAATCGAAACGCCGGGCAAGAATTTCGGATGTTGCCGGGCGGCGGCTAGCACCGCCTTGTTCGAAACATAGAGATCGGAAAGATCTTTACGCGGATTACCGACGGAATCGCGCACCCAATCGTATGCGAGCAGCACAGCGGCGGAAAGCGACGATTGATCGAGCCAGCTCACCAACCGATCGAGGTATAGGCGATCAAAATCGCGGCCGCCAAACCCGCCCCGAACTCCGATATCAAGCGCTGTCGCGGCCAGAAACGGTCGCATGGACCAGCGCCGGCGGGACCAGCCGCGCATGCTGCTGCGTCCGTTCAACGCCAGATGAACATGCACATCGATCGGACCGAGGTCGGATTGCAGTTGATTGGCAGACATTTTGGAACCACAGATTTTACCGATTTTCACACATTTTCCCGATGATTCTGCGCCATAGCACCGGCATACTGCCCGTTATGGAGTCGGTCATCGGCCATTGGTCATTGGCATTGGCCATTGCTCAATTGACCATTACTCTGACTTGCGATTTGCGATTCATCTAAGCGATGCTCCGCTTAGGATATGCTGACAACTGAAATCGCCGCCGGCGTTTATCGCCTCGATCTCGTCTTCGTGAACGTTTATTTCATCGGCGAAAGAGAGCATCCCTGGTTCTTGATTGACACCGGCGTGTCCAGTAGCGCCGAAAAGATCCGCTCGGCAGCCCGCGAACGATTCGACCAGACCATGCCGTCCGCGATTTTGCTGACGCATGGTCATGCCGACCATTCTGGTTCTGTCAAGGAACTCGCTCACTTCTGGAATGTCCCGGTCTATCTGCATCCGGCGGAGCTGCCATTTTTGAGTGGCTCCTCGACCTATCCTCCACCAGACCCCACGGTTGGCGGCTTTCTAGCTTTCCTGACTCGCTTCATCCCGATCAATCCGTTAGACCTCAGCGGTCTGTCCCTGCTCAATTACCCTCCAGATGGCATTTGTCCGGCCGGTCTCCCACAATGGCAATGGATTCATACTCCCGGCCACGCGCCTGGCCAGGTCAGTTTTTACCGGGAACGCGATGGCCTATTAATAGCGGGAGACGCCTTTGCGACGATGAATCTGGATTCTCTTGTCAGTGTCCTTCGCAAAAGCAAAGTGCTCAGCCGGCCACCTGCTTCGGTAACCTTCGACTGGGATGCTGCGCAACGGTCGGTGAAGAGATTAGCGGCTCTCCGACCATCAATCGTCGCGGCCGGCCATGGTCAACCGATGTCGGGAAAAGATTTACCCGATCAACTGCAAACCTTCGCCGAGACCATGCGCCCTCCGCGACGCGGCCGTTATGTACAGCATCCCGCTCGCGTCGATGCTACCGGCATTACGTATTTGCCGCCTAAGCCACTCGTCGCATTCGGCCCGCCCTGGCTCGCCGTTGTCCTTGCCGGCCTGTTGCTGCTCACACTTGTGGGCCTGCTGTTTCGAAAAGATCGACGACTCCTTCTTGGTTGAACGAAAGCCAGCGGGATTGTCCGGTTTCAACACGCCTTCGAAACGCCGATGTCACGGAGTAGGATAAGCTTCCAGCTTGTCAAATTTTGAACCGGCAGGATGGCGGAGTTTTCGCGAGCGCGATCTCCCGGGCCATCTGGGAAGCGAAACGAGTAGCCAGAGTTCGATATCACCGTGGCGAGACAAACAAGACTTCAAACGAGAGTCTGTCGAGCAAATCGCGCTTGAACTTCTCCTGCCCAGCAAGGGTTGTCAGGTCCGCGTTAGTCGCACCGATCATTCTCAGTGAATCGGGCGCCCAGAGGCAAACTCAACCGACTAAAACACAGGTTTATGACAACGAGCGATAATTCTCCAGTGACACCCACGGAGTCGCCGGAATCGTTGAGCGAATCAGTACGGAAGTTGGAAACATGTCTGGCGCGCCTGAACCAGCGGATCCAGCGCATCGAATACGCCGTCACTGACGAATCCCTTCATTGGGAAAAACGGCTCAACGAATTGGAGTAGAAGAAAAAGCTTTTGGAACCTGCCTTTGGCACTGGCACGGAGACTACTTATTTACGGTGTGTTGTGGAGTGCGTGCGACTTGTCGCCGCATTAGGATCCGCGCGGAGCGCGGCCTAGCCAGAGGACCGATCTGCGAAATGCGTAGTTCTCTTCAAGAAAAGACCTATTTGGTAGAATTCCCTGCTCCGCGCGGTCTAAAAGCGGCGACAAGTCGCACGCACTCCAAAGGTGTTTCTGCCCCGAACCGGCTGCGTGAAACGCACATCATTCGAAGTGAACACCACGCAGCATCTCCACGCGCCCGGTAGCCAGACGATAAATGCCGCCGGCAATCGCCAGCTTCTTTTCGTTCACGAGATTCGCCAGGATCGGCGTAGCGTTCTGAAGCTTCTCCACGTTGAGGAGAACATTGTTGCGGATGGCATGATCTTCCAATGACCCGGAGTCGCCCATGGATCGCTCGACGGCTGGGGTCAAATGCGCGACTAACTGAGGAAGATGGCCAGGTAATTTCTCTCTCTTGGTCACGACGTCTACCGCGGCTTTAATCGCGCCACAGTTGTCATGGCCGAGCACCAAAATCAGCGGACAATGCAGGAAGGCGGCTCCAAACTCGAGGCTCGCCAAGCCGTTCTCGTCGACAAAATTGCCGGCCAACCGGACAACAAACAGGCGGCCGCGCCCTTGATCGAAGGCGAACTCTGGCGACACTCGGGAATCCGCGCAACTCAAGATCATCGCGAACGGACGCTGGCTGTTTACCAGACTCGCGCGCTCCGGCCCGAAATCGTGATGCAGACTTTTCCCCGTTACATAACGTTCGTTGCCAGCGAGCAGCTGAGCCAACGCTTCATCCGGCGAATGTTCTAAGCACATGTCGATCAGGTTTCGCTGCGCAACAGCTTCAGCAGTTCGTCCGTCGAGCGTTGACCGGAAATCTTCCCGCGCAGTTTCTCAACCAAGGCTCGGCCACACGTGGACGGGCGGGCCGCCTGCGCAGCCGCAGTTCATTTCCTTTAGGACTTGCCACAAACTCAACCTCGGTATTCGGCAACAGGCCAAATTGTTCGCGGAAATGCTGCGGGATTGTTACCTGGCTTTTCGAGGCGATGCGCATTGTTATTCTTGTTCTTACTGGTAACACTAAGTTTGATCAAGAATTTCACCGTCAAAAGCTTGTTCGGAGTGTACGTTTTGCCAAATGTTCTGTCCGACGAGTTTGCGTTGTTCAATTGCGTAAGAAAAGGGTAGTGCTTGGCTGCTAAACTCCTTCTTCAGGCCAGCGCAGACTGAGTTGACATGGGATGATAAACTGGTCTTTCAATCATGGCCGCCAGTCCCCGCCTGCCCGGAGATGCTTTCAAGCCTGCTTTCGTCGTCGGCGTTACCGGCCACATGGATCTCGATCCAGCTGAACGAAATCGAATCAAAACCGAGGTGAAACGGGTCTTCGATTGGCTTCGCGCTTCACCAGGCAATCACGACAAGATGAGTCTCGGTCCAGGCCTTGCCATGAAGAACACGCCGATCATTCTTCTCTCGTCTCTGGCGCCGGGCGCGGACCAGTTAGTCGTCGAGGCGGCTCGAGAAGTGGATCCGCCCCTCCGAGCATTCGCTCCCCTACCGTTCCTCAAAGATCAGTATTTAGAGGCTTCCACGTTCAAACACGATGGCGTTACGAAAGATGAAGCCGCGAGCAGGTTTCTCGCGGATTTTCCAGAAAAGGATGCTTTCGTGGTTCGCCTCCTCAGTGAGATCGACCTCGATGATGAAGCGCTGCGCGCGAAACACAAATCCATCCTCACTGGCCCCGCTGGCAAACTCGAGCGTGACCGTCGCTACGCCGCTGCGGGCGAATACGTGGCCGCCTACTGTGACATCCTCATCGCGTTGACCGACACGCCAATCGGTCAGACGGACAACACGGTCGTCAATCCAGGCGAAAACGAAGGGGCCCGGGCCATCGCGGAGCTGAAACGGCGCGGAGTAACACCGGGCCTCCTGCCTGTTCTGCCAACGCTGAGTTGGGCCGACAACGGACCCGTTATTCACGTCTACGCACCCCGAAAGCCGAAAGAGGTGACTGCGATAGCAGCGACATCCAGAGGTGCAGAAAGAAAACAATTGGAGGTGCTTTACCCCTACGACTGCCGGCCACCCGACGTCAGCGAAAAAGACCACAGCAATCCCCGTTGGCGCGAGGCCGGGCATGCCGTGCTTCGAGCTATTGCGGAGCATCTGGAACGGTTGAATACCGAAAAAATTCACATTGAGCCAGCCCGAGAGCATGGAGCATTCGCTGAGATGCTGCCCGCCGCAATCAATCAATCGTCAGGAGCGTCGCAGCGTCACGCGCTTCCCGTGCTTGGCGAGCCTCGGCAGACCACGCTTGATCGGATTGCTCGGCTCCGGCGTCGCGTTGCCGACTACAGTGCCTGCTACAATGCGCGCCTGGCCGGCCTGAAGCGCGCGCTATTCGGTCTTGCTTTTGGTGCTGCCCTCTTCTTCTCATTAGCCGACAACTGGGATGTTGCCGCCGGAACGCTGCCGCCAATCTTTTTCTTAACCGCCTTGGGATTAACATTGGCCGCTTGGATTGTTTACTTCCGCTTCAAAAGAACTGCCGCTGCCGAGCGCTGTGACGATTATCGCGCCATCGCGGAGGGACTTCGCGTGCAATTCTATTGGACGGCCTGCGGAAGCGGAGAGTCGGTCGCGTCCAACTATCTGCAACACCAGCGAGGTGAATTAGGCTGGATTCGTAATGTCATTAATGTCGCCTCTTTTCCACACGAGCCGAACCGAGTACGTTTTAACCAGCTTTCGTTCGAGGACCAGCGTGCGACGTTGCAAAGCATCCGCGAAGCTTGGATCGCCGGTCAGTGTACCTATTTTCAGAAAACCATCAGCGACCTTAATCTCCGGCGTGAAATTTTCTCGACTTACTCGCAAGTCTTGCTCTGGAGCGGATTTATCCTCTTCGCCTTCTTCTTTTTCTTTGCCCAGCACACTGTCACTCCGGTTGTGTCGCGCATGCTTGCCTGTCTCCTCGTTGGTGCGGGCTTTTTTATTCTCGCCATGCTTTACCGTGAGACGTATCGCCGAGAGAGGGCAGGTGCCTCGCGCGGCGGCCAAGACCAACCGGAGTCGTTAGATGGCGGATTCCGCAAACGGTTTCTCTCGCTCCCTAGAATGTTTTTGCCCGATCGAGTACGATCCCGAAAAGGCGGAACCCTGATGCTTAACAGCCTGTTATCAGGAGCCCTCGTCCTGCTCACCGTCGGGACGGTTTATTTGCTCGAGGGAGTTGTCCCTTGGCTCCCGTCTGCCTACAAGCTTGGCAGCATTGCCAAGTATCTGGTCCTGGCAGGAGCCGTTCTCTGTGGCGCATGGGTGCAGGCTAATTTTTTCGCCGAGCACATTCGCCATTATTCTTCCATGGCGTCTCTCTTCCGGGCGGCCGGCGTGCGCTTTGATGAATATTTTGATTGGCTGGAACAAGCCGGTAAGGACCAGATAGATGCGATTGAGAAACAAGTTATCGCGAACATCCAGTCCCTCATTGTGGCGGTGGGCCGCGAATCCCTTTCAGAGAATGCGGAGTGGCTCGTCACCCACCGCGCGCGTCCGCTCGAGCCGGTGAGCGTATAGCCGGCTAAGGCCCGGTTAAGTGCAACCAGTTCGCATCTGCCTTTTCAATGTTGCCACTCATATCGCTCTTGAACTCTTTCAGAGTGGCTCCATTGCCGCACAGGTAAAGTTTGCCTTTATAAACAGCAAACGCGTCTGGACCGTCTGTGTCGGCTAACACTCCGTTCGCCACTCCATAGGAACAGAATGCGCCATACTGCGGAGCATATTTTGCGGGATTCTTGTCAAAATCGGCTTTGTCCGCTGATGAGACAAATAAGTAAGTGGCACCCTGGTACGTGCTCGATATCGCGGGATCGCCTTTGACCGGCTTTCCTTGTCGGAAGTAAGCAACCACATCGCACCCCTTTAAGATAACCCCTTGACTATCGACGTTTACCTTGGCGGCCGTGCTGTCTTTTGACTCCTGGGAAGAAGGATTTTCGGCGTCGGAGGCGCTCGCCGGACAATTACCAGTCAGAATGACTATCGATACGACGGAAGCCGCGGTCAGTACCAGCCTTTTCATATTTCACTTTCCTTCGGACACGGAGCGAATGGGAAAAAATCGACCAACGCTGACCATGTTAACACGCAAAGTATCGGCGAAGAAACGCTTTTCTTGAGCGGAGATCAGGGCGGCATGGCATCCAGGGCTTTCAGCCGGAGACGCTGAGCGGTAGTGTCTCTGGGATCGACCAGAAACGCTTTGTCGAGCGCGGCCAGCGCCAGTTCGGGACGGTGCTGGGCCAGCAGCATTTCGCCAGCACGCACGCAGACCGCGCTGTTTTTCGGAAGCCGCGCCAAGCCGAACGACCGAAGAAAATCGGCGCGCTTGGAGTCCGGCTCAAACCCCGCCAGCGCGATATGAAGCAATGGATGATCCGGGAGGAAAATTAAGGCGTTTCGCACCCACTGTTCAGTTACCGTTAGATTGGTCAAAAAGGCGTTATCCACCCACTCGATAACTTTGACATCAGTCGCCGGAAAGATCGTTCGATCCGCTCCTGTCCGGAAAAACCACCGGATAAACCGGCCAATCGCGCCAACGTTCTTTCCTGGATCATTCAATGCGTGCGCCAGCCCTGATCTGTGTTCCTCATCGACCGTCATCAGCGAGCCGTCGTCGGAAAATTTGAGTCCGCTGGCAATCACAGCGAGCGATTCGACCTCGAGCGCTGCGGAGGCGGTTAGCGAACTCGCGGAACCCCGTCTCTCCGCTTCACCGCCGGACGGTTTCATCTGCTGAGCCAGCGTCGCCGGCGTCAGGTCATCCCAAAGCCTGGCGGTTTTGTCCAAGCTTGCCGTCGCGATCCTTGCGCCATTCGGACTAAAGGCTGCCCATCGGACATTATCCTGATGCTCAAAGGAGGCGATGAGCTTACCCGAAGCCGCATCCCAAAGCTTCGCACTGCTGTCCGCGCTCGCCGTGAGGACTCGGGTCCCGTCCGGACTAAACGCCCCGCGGTATATACCAGCCTGATGGACGAAGGTCGCGAGTAACTTACCCGAAGCGGCGTCCCATAGCCGGGCGGTTTTGTCCAAGCTCGCCGTCAGAACACGAGCACCGTCCGGACTAAACGCCGCTTGGAGGACCTCATCTTGATGATCGAACGAGACGAGAAGCTTGCCCGAGGCGGCATCCCAGAGCTTGGCACTGTGATCGGCACTTGCCGTCAGGATCCGAGCACCGTCGGGACTAAACGCCGTCTCGTAAACCGTATCTTGGTGGGCAAAGGAGTTAATGAGCTTGCCCGTGGCAGCATCCCAGAGCTTGGCGCTGTGATCCGCACTTGCCGTGAGAACTCGCGCACCGTCCGGACTGAACGCCGCGTCGTTGACCGTGTCTTGATGGTCGAAGGAGGCAATGAACCTGCCGGTGACAGCATCCCAGAGCTTGGCGGTCTTGTCTTTGCTTGCCGTCAGAATCCGAGAACCGTCCGGGCTAAAGGCCGCGGCGTTAACTCCATCCTGATGAGCAAAGGAAGCGAGGAGCTGGCCGGAGGCCACATTCCAGAGCTTCGCAGTCTTGTCCGCGCTGGCGGTCAGGATCCGGGTACCACGGGGGCTGAACTCCACATCGGTGACCTCATCCTGATGATCAAACGAGGCAATCAATTTGCCCGAGGTCGCATCCCAGAGTTTTGCCGTCTTGTCTGCGCTCCCAGTGAGGATCCGAGTGCCATCCGGGCTAAACGTCACGCGATAGAGACCGTCTTGATGTGCAAAGGAGGCGACGGGCTCGCCCGAGGTCGCATCCCAGAGTTTGACAGTCTTGTCCCAGCTGGCCGTGAGCACTCGAGCGCCGTCCGGACTAAACCTTGCACGCTTAAGACTTTCCTGATGAGCAAAGGAGGCGATGAGCTTGGCCGATGCTGCATCCCAGAGCTTGGCCGTTCTGTCCCAGCTGGCCGTCAGGATCCGGGCCCCATCCGGGCTAAAGACGGCGTCTTCTACCACGTCCCGATGCGCAAAAGAGGCGATGAGCTTGCCCGAAGCTGCGTTCCAGAGTTTGGCGGTCCTGTCCCAGCTGGCCGTCAGGATCTGAGCACCGTCCGGACTAAACACCGCGTCGTAGACCTCACCCTGGTGGTCAAAGACGGCAATGACTTTGCCTGAGGTCGGATCCCAAAGCTTGGCGGTTCTGTCTTTGCACGCCGTCAGGATCCGCGCACCGTCCGGACTGAACGCGCCACGGTACACTGTAGCTTGATGTCGAAAAGACGCGATCAGTTTGCCGGAACCTGCATCCCAGAGCCTGGCAGTTTTGTCCGAACTCGCCGTCAAGATCCGGGTGCCATCGGGACTAAACGCCGCGCCGTTGACCTCATCTTCATGGCCAAACGAGGTGATCAATTTCCCCGACATCGCCTCCCAGAGCTTGGCGCTGTGATCCGCGCTTGCGGTCAGGATTCGGTTTCCGTCCGGACTGAACGCAGCCGAGTTAACGGCACCCTGATGGGCAAAGACAGCAATGAGCCTGCCCGAGGCGACATCCCAGAGTTTCGCAGTTTTATCCCAGCTGGCCGTCAGGATTCGAGCGCCGTCCGGGCTAAACACGGCATCGGCGACCTGAGCCTGATAGCTGAAAGACGCGAGGAGCAACGGCAGCGCCTTTTCTCGATGAATGATTAGTTCTTGGAAGAATCGTTCGGACGCAACCTGATTTTGCGGGTCGAACTTAATTGCACGCGCAAGGAGAGCAATGCCCTCCTGCCACTCGTCTAGCCGAAACTGGCGCTCGGCTTGATTGAAACTTGCCCAGCTCGCCTGCCGTAACTGGTCCTGCAGCTTCGCTGTGAGCTGTGCCTCAGCCTTAAATGCCTGGGCGGCCGTCCGACGCTGACGGTCCGCCCGCAGCCATTGAAACCCGGCAACGATCGCCAAAACGGTGATCGCGGCCATCACCGCGTAACGGATCCGCTCTTGGACCTTTTTGCGCCGCTTCCGCTCCAAGGTGCTCGCCTGGATGTATTCAATCTGTTCACGGCTGAGCGAAGGTTCAAAATCGCTCGCTAATTTTTCGCCTTCCGCCAGGGGAAGACCGGGTCCGAGCAAGTCATCTTTTTGTTTGCCGCGGCTCTGCCAGAGCCTCAAGCTGGCATCAAGGCGGTCCCGCATCCGAAGGAACTCGCGGTTCTCTTTCAGCCATTCTTTGACGCGTTTCCATTCGCGCAGCAGCGCTTCGTGCGCAACGCTCACGGTAACCTTTCCCTGCGGATCGGTGTCTGCAATTAGCAGCCGTTTCTCAACGAAGAGATCCACAAAGCCTTTCGTGTCGGCTTTCTGATCGTGGCGGATCCCCTCTGATTCGATAAGGTCTCGATAGGGAACGGTCCGCCGATTGGGCCCCTCTTCTTCGCCCTGACCCAACATGACCAGATGGCGCATCACCACAGGGAAAGCCTTTTGTTCGTTCGGCCCCAAGGTGCTAAATACCTTCTCGGCGTGCTTGGCCAGTGCTCCCTTCAATTCCCCAAACTCGCGATAGTCCGCCCACCGAAGCAAGTTGTCCCCACGGGCGCGCTGCTCGTCATAAAGCAGTGACAAAACATGTTCGAGCAAGGGCAAGGATTCCGGCGTCGCCGAGGCCGCATCCCGGAGTGCTTGATCCAGGCGTTGACCCGTCTCTGGCTCCTGCTCGAATTGCAGACCGGCCGCTTCGGCCGGTAGTCGAATCATATTACCGATCTCGTAGGCGGTCGGAGCGCGCAGGTCGACTTTTCCAGCCGGCTTGGCGAGTTCAATCAGATCCGGGAACTGCTGATACCAAGCGTAAAAGTCGCTCCGTAACGTCACCAGAACAAAGACTCGACCGCTCCGCGCCAGGTCAACAATCGTGGAAATATATTTTTGCCGAATCTCCGGCGTAAAGCCGGTGGTGAACAGTTCCTCCAATTGGTCAACCACTAGAGCCAAACGAGCTTTCGGTAATTCGAGCCTCTCCCTCTGAAGTCTAGCCAGGTCCGCGTCGTCCAGCCTACCTGATCCTCGCAGTTGCCGCTCTTTTTCTATGAGATAGTGGGAATGCTCGATCTTCCATTCTCGAGCAGCGTGATCGAGTGCGTCCCGGACTCTAAGCACGACGCCGTCGGAGTTCCTCAACTCGGCCGCTAACTCGCGAACCGAGTTTAGCGATTCCGGGTTCTTCAAGGTCGGCAGTGCAGCCGGCTCCAGCAGTGCGGCAGCCAAAGCATCGAAGCAGTCACCGTCGCCTCCACCCGCTCCCGGTCTGGTGATCGACCGTCGCCAGAGACCGATCCCTTCAATTGTTTCGGGTTGGGTCAGCAATGGAAGCACGCCCGCTCGCACCAGCGAACTTTTCCCGGCGCCGCTCGCTCCCACGACGAGCACGAACGGCTTTCCTGCACTGACTTGCACTTCCAATGCGCCCAACACTGTCCCGATTGCATTTGTTCTGCCGTGAAAGATAGGGGCGTGTTCGAAGTCGAAAACCTCCAGACCGCGGAATGGGTTTTCTTTCCAGCGGCGGGCGGGCCGACCACCACCGATCAATTGGCGCTGGCGCTCTCGGGAAATCTGCGTCGAAAGAAAATCCCGAAAATGCTCTCGAAACAGGCGCTCGAACTCTTCGAGATTGTAATAATTGTTGGATGCACCAATGAACTGGCCCTCGCTGTCCTTCAGCCAGGACTCGAAGAACGCGTTGAGCGCCTTCCACTGCCGGAGGAATTCTTCGAGTTTTTCGGGCGAATCGAGCGGCGCGTTCGGCTGGCTGCGGTTGCGATATACGTGCAATGCCGGAATTCCGGGCGTCTTTTTGCGCTGTGCTACAGCCCAGGCAATCTCAAAGTCCGTTCCCGATCGAGGTTCACTCCCGTCCGGCATTTGGAATCGAGGATGCAATTTTGTGCCGAGGCGGGACCATAAGATGCAAATGACCAGGTCGAATTTAGCGGGATTCGGGATTTGGTCCTGGTAGCCGAGTTCTGGTGAATATCGTTGGTATTCCCAGAAGTAAGGACAAAGAACTACCTCGCTGGATTCCGGGTCGATCGAACTATCCGGTGATTCCAGAGACTGTTCGTCGCGTAGAAGATTTGAATATTGAACACTGACTGGAATCCCCAGATCGTCCGCTGTCATGCGGATCAGCCGGTCCGCAATCGTTCGCTCCGCCCGGACATCCCCTGGGGAAGAAACAAAAACCCGGATCGTCTTCATCATGTTGCGGGAGCCGATAGTCCGCTTGACCCCCGTTTCTAAAGCTGCACTGAACGATCAATCGGCAAAAACCCGCCACTCTTCAGTCAGCGACATTCGCAGATTTGAGACCATCGAGTCCAGTCACGAGTTATGAGAGAACCAGTAGCCGGTAAGTTGCTTTCGGCGCACACATCTTCCCCGTTCACCCATCTACATAGTCCTCGCGCCAGGAACGCAGCGCAGGAAGGGTGGTCCCGTCTTTGTCAAATATGTGCACGAACCGGCGGTCAACCGAAAACCGAGCGATTCCTCCCGGTTGAAGGCTGCGAATCCCGCGGATCGCGGCGGTCAGATTTTCACCGGATTGCAGTTGGGCGAAAACGATCGTCTCGGAACCGAGCATCTCGGTTGCGATGACAGTTCCGACCATCGAGCCGTGGTCGTCGGAAAGTGTGATATGCTCGGGCCGAATCCCTACGGTGCAATCCGCTCCGGACAGACCATCGGCTCCACCCACTGCGGCATGGATAGCGCCCCGCCCGCCGTCGACGGATACGCTCATTCCATCTCCGTTAACCGCACGCGTTTTCGCCTGCAGCATATTCATTTGCGGGGTGCCGAGAAAACCGGCGACAAACTGGTTGCGTGGTCGGGCATAGAGTTCGAGGGGCGTGCCGATCTGCTCGACCGCTCCGTCGCGCAGGACGACGATCGTGTCGGCCATCGTCATAGCCTCCACCTGATCGTGCGTGACATACACCATGGTCGACTTCAGCCGGCGATGCAGGCTGGCGATCTCGCTCCGCATCTTGACACGCAGCTCCGCGTCGAGATTGGAAAGGGGCTCGTCAAAGAGGAAAGCCTCCGGCTCTTTGACGATCGCCCGGCCGATCGCTACCCTCTGACTCTGACCACCGGAGAGCTGAGACGGGCGCCGGGCAAGAAGCTCGGAAATTCGAAGAATCTCGGCGGCACGCCGGATGCGAGCCTCAATCTCGGGCTTTGGCAGCTTCTGATTGGCGAGGCCAAAACGAAGGTTTTCGTACACGCTCATATGCGGGTAGAGAGCATACGATTGAAACACCATTGCCATTCCCCTCGCCGACGGCAAGAGATGATCACAACGCACACCCCCGATATGCACCTCGCCGGAGGTTAATTCTTCAAGTCCGGCGATCACCCTCAACAGAGTTGATTTCCCGCATCCGGAGGGACCGACGAACACGGTAAAGGATCCGTCTTCGACCGTTAGATTGACTCCGTGAATTACTTCGACGGATTGGAAGCTTTTGTGGACCTCTTTGAGCTCAAGTTTGGCCATACGCCTTCACTTCCACTACAAGTCGATCACCCGCCTGCAGAGTGCGCCGCCCTCCAAGCAGAATCACATCCCCATCCCGCTCGGCAGGGTGACCTTCCACCATGGCTGCGCCCGGCAGTCCCGGCAGTCGAAGACGCGAGACCACCAGTTCGCCGCCCTTCACGATCAGCGTCACCGCCAGCCCTTTCATTTCGACCAATCCCCAACCTCGACCGGCTGACCAAAAATAGAGGCCGTTTCCCGTGCGCACAGGTCGAAAACCAATCTCGTCGCGGCGTTGATCGAAAGAAAGACCAGAGTAAGCATTGACCAGCGCGTAGCTCGACAGCGCCCGGATGTAGTAGCTGCCGCACTCGATATCGTTCCAGGGATTGCGCCGCGACCCGTCATGGCGAGCCCGCGCCGCCCGCACGACGGCGAGACCCTCCGCGACCATGCCACGCTGGATGAGGTGCGAGGCCATCGCATATTCCAGCCCGGTCCACACCTCCTCCGCATAAGGAGCAGGTAAGGCCGGCCTATTTATCCCCTGAGGCCAGGTGCAGACGAGAAGTCCGGCGTCGTTTTCATAAGCATAAACGCGGCACGGATTGAAGTGATCTGCGAGGCGCGGTCGAAAGTTTTCATTGTAAACCGAGCTGAGCGCCGTCCGCACGTTTTCCGGCGCAAGCAGATCGCCAAGCTCGCAGATATCGGCGTGCCACTGGCCGAGGATCTGATCCGTGAGACATCCTTCACCGAGCTGGTATTTGATCTCACCGCACTCGTCAGACCAGTACGCGTCCATGAACGAGTCACTGAGCACGCCTGCCTTGCGGCCTTGGTCGAAAGGGGTGAGCACGGAACGATCGGACAGATCGATCTTCTGGGCGTAGTAGCGGCCGTTGAAGAGTTCTCGATCGACATAGGCGCGTCCTTTTGTTGCCAAGTCGCGACACGCGTTGGCAAAAGCCTCGTCGTTCATCGCATCCGCCATGATCGAAGCAGCCGTCAGTGCCGCAAGATACATCGTAGTCAGCCAGGAATTTGGACCGAACAATTCCATATCCAGAGTGTGATGCTGGCGGCCCCATAAAACTCCGGTCTTGTCTGGATCCCATTTGTCCGGATTATCCGGCGACCAGGCATACTCCATCGCCCGCCTGATATTCGGCCAGTACCGCTCCAGCCACTCATCGTCGCCGAGGTTCTTCCATTCGCGATAAGCTTTGACGATCGCGCCGAAGTGTCCGTCGGCGCATGGACCGATGAGGTCGAATCCCGAACCGAGAGGGAGCTTTTGGCGGAAGGTGAGGCCGCCGCTTGGCAATTGATTATAGGTGAATTCCGTTTCGCGCAGCGTCCGCTCCAGTGCCGGGAAAAGATTGGCGAGCGCCTGCTGATAGTTCCAGACATGGGTGCAACTCCCCTCGCAGGAGCCTTCGTGCAGGTGCTGACCCTCCCACCCCCAGATCTCACCACCCTCCAGCCGGATGAGAGTCGCGGAACGGAGGATTCCAAGGGTGCCGTTGACCGCATCAATGATCTCCGGCGGGAGCGATGATCCGAAGATTGAATCGCGGAAGGCAAAGGTCTGCGCCTCGAGTGCGTCCCAACGTTTGAAAGCGTCCGTTCCGCTCGCCATCGAATCCGTCCATTGCGTTGCATAATAGTTCTTCCAGGTCGGGGGTCCGCCCTCGCCGAACTGATCGCGGTCAACCCAGTAGATGCTGCCGAACGGATAGTTCCAACTGATAGCAAAGCGCACCCGCCGCGTCTCGCCTGGAGCGACGCCGACGCGGACTGCGAGTGTACCGTGCTCGGGTTGCTGGTACATGTTCCGGGTAGGGCGCGGTTTGTCATATTGTCGCTCGCGCAGGTGGCCGGAGCGCGCGAATTCTCGCCAGTAGAGGCTGAGACTATCGAACCACTGACCACGGAAATGATAGTCGACGTGCTCGACATGATCCCCGTCGGTGACGATTGCGAGATCGCCCCGTTGATCGGCCGTGCTTCCGGTCTCTGATGAGGTAAAGTGGAGAACGCTGAGCCCGGCCCGCCGGCTAAAGGTATGGTTACCGCTGTCGCACCCGTAGTTGCCCAAGGTCGAGGCGATTGTGTATTCGATCGGCACATCCGTGTCGTTTTTGACCAAGAACGTGAAGAGCGCGACCGGCATTGAGGAATCGCGGTCGTTGTGCGGAATGAACGGGCTGAAAGCGGTCATTCGCACATAGCCCGGAAAGTTTGCCTGATGGAACTCGAGTTCGGCGACCGGAAAGCGACCGATGAACGTGACGTCCTCAAAGTGCGGAACTCCGGCCAGGGAATCGCGATTGGCGCCGAAACCAAATCCGTCGAACTTGCGCGTGCTGGGCGAACCGGCCGGCGTTCCCTCATATGGTCCGTTCAGTACCCGAGCGCCTAGTAACTTACCGTCCTGTTCTGCCTTGATGGCGAAATGGCTGTATCCGTTGAACTGGCCGATCGCCGGTCGGTTTCGGATGCTCCAGTCGATTAACCTGCCGCTGCCGGTCAACGACACGCTGCCGGTTCCGATTCCACCCAGGGGAAAAGCGACGTATTTGCGCCTTTCGCCAGTATAGACGAACCGATCATCAATCGTGTTTGGCGCCGCCGACAGCACGCCCGAATTCCTGTGTTCTAATTTCATTTTTTTTAACCGTACCCGGCAGCTCAAAAGCGTCGGAACATGATGAGCGCCCTGGCTCGCAATCGTTGCCGGCTAATTCTTGAGGCCGCTCATCGTGACGCCTTCGATCACCAACTTCTGTGCAAGGAGGAAGATCAGGATAACGGGCAGCACGGCCATGCTCATGGCGGCCATGACCACTGAAAGATTGCCGGAGGCGAGATAGCCGCGGAGGAGATCCATCGCTATTGGCAGCGTCATTGCCTGTTGCGGTTCAAGCAGTACGCGCGCTTGGAAATAGTAGTTCCAGGTCTGGGTAAAAGTAATGATTCCCAGCGCGGAGAGTGCGGGCCTGAGCTGCGGCAACGAAATGCGATAAAAGATCTTGAAATAACCCGCCCCGTCCATCAACGCTGCCTCCTCCAGCGCCTTTGGCTGTGACAGCATGAACTGGCGGACTAAGAACACTCCGAAGCTCGACGTCAGATACATGAGCGCGAGGCCGATCGGCCGATTGAGCAGTCCAACTTTGGCGAATCCGAGATAGATTGGGATGATGGTCACTTGCGCCGGGAACATGAGCCCTACCAGCATCACGAAAAAAATGCTGTCTCGTCCGGGAAACTTCAGCCGCGCGAAGGCGAAAGCGGCAAGAGTGCAGGTAACAAGCTGTCCAAGAGTGACGAGCACTGCCACTTCTATGCTATTCCAGTAGATCTGCAGGAACGGGACGCTGGAATGGAGCACGGCCCAATAGTTCTTAAAGTCAAGGCTGGGTGGCAGGAAACTCGGCGGCATTTTGTAGGCTTCCGCTGGTGAGCGGAATGACATGCTGAACAACCAGGCGAAGGGCAGAAGCATGAACACTCCCAGCACCGCCATCACCGCAATGATCATCCGGTCAATCCAACGCTTTCCAGCTTTCGTCTGCATGCTCAATACCGGACCCATCGCCGCGAGGCAAGAAGCTGAACGGAAGTGATGATCAGGATCAGCAAGGTCATAATGACCGAAACGGCGGCGCCGTAGCCAATCTCGAAGCTGCCGAACGCTTCTTCGACAATGTGGATAGACATGGAGCGCGTGGCGTCCCCCGGACCGCCCTGGGTCAGGATGACGATCGACTCGTAGACCTGCAGTGCACCGATCGAGGCATAGACGATGGCGAAAAAGACCACGGGCGAAATCCACGGCAACACGATGCGAAAGAACCGGCGCCAGTAGGAGGATTCGTCCATGGTCGCAGCGTCCATAATCGGTTTCGGCACGCCCTGTAGGGCGGCGATGAAGATAATCATGAAGAAGCCGGCATTCTTCCAGATATCCATGATGACGATCGACATCATTGCCGTGCGGCTCGATGTCAGCCAGTGGACAGGCGCGAAGCCGAGACGGATCAGGTAATAGTTGATGACGCCCAGATCGTCGCCATAGAAGTAGCCCCAGACGATGGAGACGAAGGCGGCCGCGATGATCACCGGCAGGAAATAGGCGAGGCGGAACAGATAGAGGAGAAACGCCGGCATCGCGCGATTCAGCGCAAGCGCGAACAGGAGCCCTACGCTGACGTTTCCGGTCACCGCAAAGATCGCGAACCAGAGCGTGTTCCAGAAAATCTGAAGCGACCGATCGCCCGTGAAAAACCGCTGGAAATTTTCCAGTCCCACCCAGCGCGAACCAGCCATCGGATCGTAGTACATGAAGCTGAGGACAAAGGTTAAGATAACCGGCGCCAGTACGAAAACGGCGTAGAGGGCAACGGAGGGCAGGACGAAAAGGTACCCGGCTCGCCTTTGTGCGCTCCGAAGGCCGGATCTGGTTTGCCTGGCTGGGGACTCTATCGTACTTGCGCTCAATCAAACGTGACCCTTGTCATCTCCGCCAGAAGTTCGATCTCCGCGCGGGAAATCCCGCAAGCCCGTTAGCGTGGGCGATTTTTGCGCTAGTCTCTAGAGCCTTCGTGAGCGGCGAGTCGCTTGAACGATTCATTCAGTTCGTGATCGGCGCGCTTAACGCCGTCGGCGATCGAGATCTCGCCCGACATCATCGCGGTGTAGTTGCGGATGAAGATTTTCTCGATCTCCTGGAAATTGGCCGGCGACGGTACCGGCAGTGTGTGCGGCAGGGTCTGATAGTAAAGCGCCGCACTCGGCGGGAAGGCAAGGAAGGCCGGGGTCTCGGCGGCTGACTTTCGCCCGGGCACGCCTCCTCCGCCTTCGCCCTCTTCCTTTTGCGTCTCGAAGCTCGTGAGTTCGCCAACGAGTTCCTTCGCAAGCTCTGGATATTTCGACGTCTTCGAGATGCCGTATCCGCCGAACCCGATGACCGTGTAGTCATTCACCTTGGTCGGAGGGATCGCAACGTCCATGTCAAGGTTGGCCGCCTTCGCGTTCTGTACGATCCAGTGGCCGCGCGAAATCATCGCAACCTGTCCGGCGTTAAATTGGTTGTCCATCGTGTTCTTCCCGGGAATCGGCGACACTTTGTCCACATGGATCAGGTCGTAAAGGAACTGCAGCGATTCGGACACCTTGGGGTCAAGCATGTTGGACGCGGTCCAGTCGGCGTTCAGGATCGACGTTCCATTCGAGTAGAACCACGGCTGCACGAAGAAGAACTGGTTAGGAACCTCATAACCGAATTGGGTGACGTTTCCGGCCGCGTCCCGGACGGTCAATTTCTTGGCAATCTCCCGGAACTGATCCCAGGTCCAGCCGGTCTTGGGAAATTCAACACCGGCATCCCTAAACAGCTTCCGGTTGTAGTTGATCATGATGTTGTTCCAGGTGATCGGGATAAAGTAGGTCTTGCCCTTATACGATGCGTACTTGAACAGGGCCGGATCGAAATCGGAAAAACTCGGATGGCTCGCGATGTAATCGTCGAGCGGAATGAACAGGTTGCGCGTTTCGAATGTCCGGAACGTTTCGATGGCGGTTCCATAGACGTCGTAAGCATTGTTGGCGTTGAACTGTGAAAGAACGCGGGTGACATAGTCACCCCAGCCGTTTGAGATCGGATCAATGGCAATCTCGACCTTTGCGTTTGGATGCTTCTGATTGAAGCGGGCCACGGCATTGGTGACCGCTTTCAGCTCGGCGGCGTTGCCAAACGCCATCAGGCGCAAATTCGTCGAAACATCTGCGGCAAAGCTGTGATTTGAAGCCAGCGCAAAGCTGGCCGCCAACAGGGAGGTCAAAACTTTTGATTTCACGGGGGAAACTGGTGGGAGAAGGGGCTTGAAAACGCCGCCATGTTAGCGCAAACATAATCGGGCGTCAAACGCTATGTCGGCGAACATTCAAGGAATTCTCGCCGCCAGCGGCCTTGGACGAAGCGTTTTTTGAAGACGTAAAAGAATCACTTTCTTTCGTGAATTATCGCTCCGCTCACGGAAATCCCCGAATCGAAGCTATGAAACATGGTCCCCTGGCCAATGCGCGACGCCCCACGCTCGCCGATGTCGCCAAAGCAATCGGCCTTTCACAACAGACCGTATCCCGTGTCATTAACCATCATCCTAGAGTCCTGCCGGAAACTCGCGAACGGGTACTGCAGGCCATCGACGCGATTGGTTACAAGCCAAATCAGGCTGCCAGATTTCTCGCCAATCGCCGCTCTACCTTGATCGGACTGGTGACCGATGACCCGGGAGTTTATGGGCCCGCTCACGCAATTCTCAGTCTCGAGCAGCAAGCCCGGTTACATGGTTATACGCTCATGATTTTTGGGCTGCGGAATCTGACCATTGCAGACGCCAAGGCCGGAGCCGACGAACTCGTCGCGAACTCAGCGGAAGGACTGATCGTAGACGTCCCTGTCGAAATCGACCGGGCAGAGCTTGCGGCGGCAATGGGAAATATCCCGTTTGTTACACTCGACATCGACGGAGGCGCATTATTCCCATCCTTTCGCGTGGATCACATTCGCGGTTCCAGGTTGGCTACTCGCCATTTGATTTCGCTCGGCCACACTCGGATTGCCGGACTCCTCGGCCATAGGCCGTATCGTAGCTCGAAGCTCCGGCGAAAAGGTTGGCTTGCCGAGTTACATAAGGCCGGACTGGAGCCCGGTCCGGCCAGATATACTCCCTGGACGCCCGACGGCGGTTACGATGCAACCAAGGAACTGATCAAGACTGCGCCTGGAAAATTTACGGCAATTTTCGCTGCAAATGATTTGATTGCGATGGGAGCTCTTCTCGCGCTGCATGAGGCCGGCGTCGAGGTCCCCAAAGAAGTCTCAGTAGTTGGTTTTGATAATATGCCCGAGGGCCGTTTCTTTCATCCGCCACTAACGACAGCAACCTCCGATTTCGACGTGATGGCCCGCGAAAGCCTCGATATCTTGTTTGCCAGAATCCGCGAGACGCCGGGCGCCGCACTCCGTAGAGTGTTTCGACCCGAAATGATGATTCGCAAAAGCACCGCGCCCCGATAACGCGGGAGAACTTGTCATTCGCAACTATGAAGAGTGCATTGTTTCAAGCTCAGAGGCTCATAGTTATTTTCGAGCCATTTAAAAGCGTCTGGTAAACAACGCAATACCGCTCGGTCAATGCCAGGAGTTTCTCTTGCTGGCTCGCGCTCGCATCGGTATTCAATGAAATGTGAAGCCGTATCTGCCTGAAGCCGACCGGGACATCCTTTGCGACAGCTAAGGTACCCCGAAAATCGATGTCGCCTTCCGCGGTCACTGCGCCACCGCGCAGTTCAATGCCAAGTGCCGTGGCGACGGCGCCGACGGTCACCCCGGTGCAGGCCACCAGCGCTTGTAAAAGCATGTCGCCTGAGCAAGCCGCCGTCATATCAGTACCGCCCGCAGCAGGGTGGAGACCAGCTGCTACGAGGGCGCGGTTTGCTGCGATGCTGCACGTGGCGTTCTCCCCGAGAGTGCCTTCAGCTCGAAGGGTCACAAGCGCAGACGCCGGGTCGCTAAGATACCTCTGTTTTACGGGAGCCTGGATGGCTCGTAGTTGATCGCGGTCCATACAGAAGGCTTCTTTGACTCGAAAGGCCTTTTCACTGACACTCCTCATTCCACGTCGGCGCCGAGCAGCCACACGCGTACGCCATCCTTTTCCGCGTCGGCTTGGCGGCCGGTCAGCTCGTCGGGCATCCTCCGGAGCCGATGGAATGAAGCTCGCATCTCGTCTTCCCCAGGTTGATGAGGCTCCCCGGTCATCGCCCGGCAGGTGAGATCGACGGCCAGCCGCTCGGCTTCTTCCTCGACCGAACGCTTATCATCGGGAGACTCCGCCGTCTTTTTCGCCGCACTCATGGGTACCTCGGCGAAAAATCGGATCTCGCGGCCGGTCCGGTTGCCAGAATGCTTGTGGTGCGGCTCGAGCGTGATGTCGAAATAGAGCGCCTGGGGCATAGGGGTTCATTAAAATGCCCGAGATTTCCGCAATAACAAGAAACTGCCGAAGGGTGGGGTCCCCTCGGAAGCATTCGGACGTAGATGTATACCTTTTTCGAAGTTAAGCAGTCCACTATCCGTGGATGCGCGAATGGATTAGATGATGTTCTCGGTAAAACCACGTTTGCCCGGGCTGGGAGCACTCGGCCGGCTACTTTCCCGCAATTCGCCAACCCAACGACAGCGTTCGTTGAACTTGACGGTGAAACCGGAGCAGCGGCATTCGCAACCGATGGCAACAGAGGATCCTAAAAGCTCGAAAAAGGGGCCCGGAATCTTGTCCGTCGCAATACAACTTTTCGGAGCCGTGGCCGTCGGTTTGGCACAACGCTATGCCAAATCCTGGAGCGCTGAGCTGACGGCCCAAATTAAGCGTTCGCGAAATCGATCGGAATTTCAAAGTTCTTCAATTAAGGCTGGGTCGAGCGTTGCTTCTGAGTTGCCCGACCATTCTGAGGCGACACCCTCGCAACCTCCGGCCGAGAAGCGCTATCCAAAGGGTCTCGTGAGACTCTTCAAGAATACTGCCCGCGAGTGGATGGAGGATAAGTGTCCTCAGCTGGGCGCGGCCCTCGCCTATTTTACTGTCTTTTCCTTAGCACCATTGGTCTTGGTGCTCTTGGCGGTCTTTGGGCTTATCTTCGGCAGCAGCGAACAGGCGCGAGATCAGATTCTTAAACAGCTGCAATATTTCATCGATCCCAACGGGATCAAAGTTATCAAAGACATCGCCGCGAACGCCTCGAGGCCACAAGAGGGGATACTGGCAACGACGATAGGCGTGATCCTAGGCCTGTTCGGTGCCAGCGGCGTTTTTGGCCAACTCCAGGCTGCATTGAACACCATTTGGGGCCTCAAGCCCAAACCTGGCCGGGGACTCTGGGGCTTTGTGCAGGCACGCTTCCTGTCCTTTGCCATGGTAGGCGGGGTCTGCTTTCTGCTCTTGGTGTCTCTGACCGTGGAAAGCATCCTCCGAGGTTTGAACGGCTATCTGCAAGCAGCGATGCCGGCAGGTCATATTTTGGCAATGGCGCTCTTCCTAATCTTTGATTTCGTCATCATAGTGCTCCTGTTTGCGATAATTTTTCGTTATTTGCCGGACGCGAAGGTCGCATGGCAGGACGTCTGGGTGGGCGCCACTTTAACAGCCGTTCTTTTTGTCGTGGGCAAGTTCGTTCTTTCGCTGTACCTGGGGAGCGGTGCGGCCGGTTCAGCTTACGGTGCAGCCAGTTCACTGGTTACTCTTCTACTCTGGATTTACTATTCCGCGCTGATCCTTCTTTTCGGTGCCGAATTCACCCAGGTATACGCGAATACCTACGGCAGCCAGCTGAAACCGAAAAAACACGCAGTGAAAGTCGAAAAGACGGAGCGAGAGATCGCCTCATAGAATCCTCTACGGGTTGCTCGCATCATTCGTCGAGCGACATTGAGAAATTGTCACTTAATTAACGCGTTGTCCGCCGCCTCGCGCTGTCGATCAAATCGGACTTTTACGCCGCCCTCCCCTCTCGCGACTGCCTGCCGGAAATCGAGAGCGCTCTTCATTCCGACCCGAACCTGCGGCGGTGCTTTCGCAAGTGATCTGTGGCGACCATCTTCTTTCCGTCGATTTCAAAAAAAGCGTGACTAGCAAGGAACCAGCGGCGATCCGCTATCCGAATATCTTAAGGTCAATGGACGAGGAGATTGCAGGGCAAAAGAAGGCAAGTATACAGGAAGTGATGCAGGGCCGTCCGGCGGCGAGCTGGGCTTCCGTCTTCCTTGATTATGTGGATTTGAAAGCCCGGCTGATTTCGGCCGAATCCAAGGAAGCGTCCAGCCATTTCATTGGCCTCTTCATACTGCTTGGCGTCGTGGTAGTTCTCGCTCTTTCCAGCGTGCTCATGTACGGAGCCTTTCTCTTGTATTTGGTAGCCCGCCTTTTGCACTTAACCTGGGGATGGAGCGCCCTCATTTGCGGCGCAATCCTGACGCTTTCCAGCCTGCTTGCTTTCTTTCTGCTTCGCCTGCGGCTCCGGAAGCCCGTATTCCAAGTGACCCTGAAAGATCTTGAGAAGGATAAAGAATGGCTGACCCAGTCGAAGACAAAAGCATCTTAGCAGAACGGTTGGAAGAGGATCGTCAGAAAATGGCGACCCAGGTTAGTGAGCTAAAAAAGGACTACAATGTTCCTCATCGGCTGAGAGGCTCCGTTCAGAAATACCCATGGCAGTGGATGATCGGCGCAGTGCTGACCGGCTTTCTGCTTTCGCGTCTTCCTGCGCGCCGGAAGGAGGTTTATCTCTGGCCCGACCATCGTGGCAAGCCTCAACGGATTGAGCGTCCCCTTTTGCCAAATCAGGATGCGCCTCCAACTGGGGGCAAGGTCTGGTCGTTCGCACAGCCGATCATCAGTGCGTATCTTGCACGCGAGCTTTATCGGAAGGTTCGGCGGCCAAGCCAACGCGTTGGGAAGTACACTCGACCAGAGGTTTAGCCTCGTCGAACATCTGGCCCGACTACAGATCCGCAAGAACCCGATTCAGAATCGTCTCAACCCGTTTTCTGAGTTTGGGGATATGCGAGCCGCGCCAGTAGGATTGCCCGCATTGTGGACACCTTTTGAAGTCGTCATAGTACAGACGCGTAAGCGGTTCAAGCTGGTCGATCACCGTTTCTTTAGACACGGTGGCGAGCAAGCCGTTGCAACGCAAACACCGCACAAGAGGATCAAGCGCTCGAGCGAGGCCGAAGCGTCGGATAGCTTCCACCGTCTGTTCCATTGGATCCTGGGAGCGCGGGAAGTACCCTGTCTTTACGACCCGGTGCATCAGTAGAAGCCGGTCTCGCGTCAGGAGCCCGCGATTCTCTCGCGTCATTGTGGCCAGGAGCTCGCTGTCGGTTGCGTCACGGTTATAACTCACGTCAATCCCCAGCAACCGCAGATCTCGCGCGAGCTTTCCGAGATGACCGTCTGCGACAAAGGCGCGCACATCGCGCGCTTGTAGCCGAAAAGCTGAAGAGCAGCCAGCCAGGATCGGATAGACATCGAGCGCTGTGTCCGCTTCCAGATGGAAAGAGAAATTCACCGGTTGACCGTTGAGAACGATTAAGTCGACTTCCGGATGCGGCACGCCAAAGGACTCAATCACGTCCTTTACCGATGTCTTGTGACTCAATACACGTCGAGTCGGCTGCAACCTGGCGTTGCCTTTAAGGAAAAAACCGAGATCACCGTGGAAAGAAACAAGAACGAAATATTTTTTCGCGGCGCTGCTATCGGAATTGTTCGATCGCTCCATCGGCATTGGGCAAGACCGTACAAGATATGCAGAAAACTATCGGAGCTATCCAGCGCGTTCTCGATGATCGCTAATCGCTTTCGTAGAGAACCGTGACTTCGTTTCCGCCGATCTCCTGCAGAAATTGAGCGGTTTCCGCTTCGGCAAACTGAGGATCGCCCGATTCGATAACGAGGAAAAACGCATTATCGCTCACCCGACTGAAAGGCGTGTAATCAAACAGCGGATGATGCAGCCTGGGAAGCCGATTCATTACGAAGACGCCGAAAAAGGCGGTAAACGCGGCAAACAAAATCGTAAGCTCAAACATGATCGGGAAAAAGGCGGGAACGGTAAAAAAGTCTACCGGCTTGCCATGCACGATAAGCGGATAAAGGAAGGAGGTGGGAATATACTGCAGCAAAACCGCCGTTAAAAAACCGGTAAAACCGCCCCAGAAAATGATGTAACCAAGCGGGGATTTCTTTAGCCCCATGGCCTGGCTCATTCCGTGAATCGGAAACGGCGAATGCACATCCCAAAAACGGTAGCCTTGGTCCCGCACTCGCTCCGCGGCATAGTAGAGTTCCGCTGCGGACCCAAACTCCGCAATCACGGCAAAGGCTCTTTTCTGGAGAGCCGCGGCACTCATGGATGGACCTCCTGTGCTCGAGGGATTCCCACCGGCGGCGGCGGATGATAGTGTGGATTGGCCTCCGGAAGCACACTTTTCACTTCCGACATGGCCACCATCGGCAAAAACCGAATAAAGATCAGAAACAGCGTCAGAAAAATGCCAAAGGTTCCAGCGAAAGTGAGGATGTCGACCCAGGTCGGAAAGTACATTCCCCAGCTCGAAGGCAAAAAGTCGCGATGCAAAGACACGGCAATGATCGCGAAGCGCTCGCACCACATGCCGGCGGTCACGCACAGGCATACAAAATAAACGATCCAGCCATTCCTCCGAAACGCGCGTACCCAGAAGAGCTGCGGGATAATCACGTTGCAGGTAAACATCGACCAGCCAACCCACCAGTACGGTCCAAAATAGCGGTTCAGAAAGATAAACCGCTCAAACGGATTTGCTCCGTAATAAGCGACAAAAAATTCCATGCAGTAGGAGTAACCGACGAACGATCCGGTCAGCAGAATGATCTTACACATCACGTCGATGTGGTTCCACGTGATGACATCGTGCAACCGATAGAGGGCGCGCGCCGGAATCACCAGGGCGAGGACCATGGCGAACCCGCCGAAGATCGCGCCGGCCACAAAATAGGGCGGGAAGATGGTCGTGTGCCAGCCGGGAATCAGCGAGGTCGCAAAATCGAACGACACGGTCGAGTGCACGGATAAGACCAGCGGTGTCGATATTCCGGCCAGAACCAGATAGGACATCTCGTAGTGGCGCCATTGACGCTGCCCGCCGCGCCACCCGAACGCGAGTAAACCGTAAGAGAACTTCGCGACCCGGCTCCGTGCCCGGTCACGCAGGGTAGCGAGATCCGGCACTAAACCGAGGTACCAGAATAAGACCGAAACGGTGAAATAAGTCGAAACGGCAAAGACATCCCAGAGCAACGGGCTGCGAAAATTGGGCCAGATCCAGTTCGGGACCGGGACCGGCGCCAGGAACCAGACCATCCAGATCCGTCCCACGTGAATTCCCGGGTAAATCGCGGCGCAGATCACGGCAAACAGAGTCATCGCTTCGGACGAGCGATTGATGGCGGTTCGCCACTTTTGCCGGCAGAGGAAAAGAATGGCGGAGATCAGCGTGCCGGCGTGACCGATACCGATCCAGAAAACGAAATTGGTGATGCCCCAGGCCCAGCCAACCGGAATATTGTTTCCCCAGACTCCCACGCCGGTCCAAAGCAGGTATATGATACAGAAGGTGCCAAATGCCGCCAGCGAACCGGTGACGGCAATCGCGCACCACCACCAGCGCGGCGCCCGGTTCTCCGGAATCCCGGAGAGCAAGGTCGTGATTCCATGCATCGAGCGATTGCCTTCGACCAGCGGTGGTCTCGGCATCCGCTCCATCAAGGGAATCGTCGTGGCTTGGGATTCAGCCATTGGTCACCTCTTCCGCAGGGGGCACCGCTCCTCCTCTGTGACTCATATCGTTGTACGACATATTTTGCAAATGGCAGATTCTATCGTCACACGACGCTTGGGAAACACCTCAAACGAGTCCTCGCTGACGCTCGGATAAAGAGATTGTCTCGCAACATCGTTCGACGACCGAAATTGGCGCGAAGATTACTCCAAGGCGCCCGAAACCGCGAGCCATGGCTGCCTCGGATCATTCGAAGTCGCTCGACGCGCTGCTCGCGCATCATTAAATTCGTGTCCCACCATGAACAGGTTTCTCCTGGCTTTGCTGGCCGGGTTGCTCAGCGCAACCCACCTCTTCGCCTGGACCAGCGGCGAGCTTTTGGTCTGGATGGATAGCGATCGAGGCCGGGCTCTGGAACCGATTGCCCGGAAATTTGAAAGCGATCTCGGGATCAAGGCCACCATCGGAACGCCCCAAAATATTACTACAAGCTTTCCGCTCGCCGCCCAGGCGGGGAAAGGTCCCGATATCGTGATCTGGGCTCATGACAAGACTGGCGAATGGGCGGATGGCGGGCTGATCGCGCCGGTTGAGGTTTCGAACGAGTTCGCCGGTAAGTTAATGCCAAAAGCCTGGGAGGCCGTTCGTCGCCGGAATCGGCCCTGGGGATATCCCCTCGCTCTGGAAGCTGTTACCTTGATTTATAACAAAAAGCTGCTGACCGGTTCCCCGCCGCGAACATTGTCCGAGGTGATCCCAATTGACCAAAGCATCAAACGAAACCATCCGGGGGTACTGACAATCCTCTGGGACTACACCAGTCCCTATTATTCCTGGGGCATTCTGGCGAGCGGCGGTGGTTATGTTTTTGGGCGGAACGGCCAAGACGCTGATTACGACGTGACCAGCGTGGGCGTCGCGACTCCCGGGGCCGTCGCGGGGTTGTCGAAAATCATTGCGCTAATCCATGCGGGGATCCTTCCGACGAGCGTCTCGTATAGCCGGACCGAAGAACTCATGGGCGCAGGCAAGTTGGCCATGACAATCTCGGGTCCCTGGGCCTGGTCAAACCTGATCAGAAGCGGAATCGATTTCGGCGTGGCCCCGATGCCGGGGGTCAATGGCCAACCAGGGCGCCCGTTTGTGGGCGTAACCGTTGCCTACGTGAACCGGACGACTCCGAATAAGGATTTAGCCAAGCACTTCCTCGAGTATTACCTTCTGACGGACGCAGCCTCTGCCGCCATGAATGAGGTAAAACCGATTGGTGTTCCCGCGTTAATCTCGTCGTACCAGCAGCTCCAAAAAAGAAACCGGTTAATGCGCGAATTGAAGGTCGCGGTCGACCACGGAATCGTGATGCCAAACGTCCCGCAAATGGGCCGTTTCTTCAGCTCGCTGGGACCGGCCCTGCAGATCGCGACGCAGGGTCGGGCCTCTCCGGAAGAAGCGTTGCGCGAAGCAGCAGCCAGCATGCGATACAAAGCAAAGGATTAGGAGTCGCGGGAACCTGGACGTCGAAGGAGTCAGCAGTCGCGCCCAGTGTCGCTAGGCGGAAATTCATTCGAGCCTTCGGCGAGAACTTGTTCGGGCCGTCCGGAGCGCGGCCCACCAACCAGCTCGGATCTTTTCCCCCGGAAACTCGGTCGCGCGTTGCGATTCCTTTCCGGCATCTAGGCCGCGCTCCGCGCGGATCCTAAAGCGGCGACAAGTCGCACGCACTCCATAACGCTCCTTGCCCAAGAGCCGCGTCCGCACCGTGCGATCTATCGCTACTCGAGAACCGCCACTCGAAACTCGCCACTCGCCACTCGCGACTGGCTTCGAGCCCCCGTCATTGCGTTCGCGGCTGAAAGTAGTTCAAGTAAGGAAATGACAACCCCTGAAGCCTCGGCGCCCGGGCTCGCAATAAGCAAAGAGGCCTTTGGCAAGATGCCGGACCGCACGCCGATCGATAAATACACGCTAACCAATCGCCATCGGGTCAGGATAGGCATTCTGACTTACGGCGGAATTGTCCAGTCTATTCTGGTGCCGAACAAAACTGGCAAGATAGAGGACGTCGCGCTTGGTTTCGACAATCTGGAGAGTTACATCCAGGATAGTCCTTACTTCGGCGCACTCATTGGGCGGTATGGTAACCGCATCGCCAAGGGGCACTTCACCTTGAAGGGCAAACGATATCAGATCCCCACCAATGACGGACCAAACGCGCTGCATGGGGGGCCAAAAGGATTTGACCGCCAGGTCTGGGCGGCTGCCCCGATTGAGGGTTCTGATTGGGTTGGCCTTGAGCTGACCTACCTGTCGCCGGACCGGGAGATGGGCTTTCCGGGTAAGCTCGCAGTTGCCGTCCGCTATACGCTCGATAACGACAACGCACTGACGATCCATTACTCCGCGGTCACCGACCAGGAGACGGTCGTCAATCTGACCAATCACACCTACTTCAATCTGGCGGGCGCCGGGCATGGTACCGTGCTCGACCAAATCGCGCTGATCAACGCTGACAAGTTTACTCCGGTCGATCAGATGTTAATCCCCACGGGGGAATTGCAAGCGGTCACAGGCACGCCGCTTGATTTCACTAAACCGGCAGCGATTGGCAGCCGGATCCAGTCCGATGACGAGCAACTCAAGCGTACTGAGCCGAATCAGGGCGGGTACGACTTCAACTGGGTGTTGAACGATCCGGGGAACTTGAGCGCGCTGGCCGTGCGGGTTTCCGATTCGGAATCCGGTCGGGCAGTGGCGATGTACACCACCGAGCCAGGAGTCCAATTCTATACCGGCAATTTTTTGGATGGGACATTGAAAGGCAAGGATGGGCTGACCTACGAACATTGGGGAGCTTTTACCCTTGAGGCGCAACACTATCCGGACTCACCCAATCACCCAAACTTCCCAAGCACCGAGCTGAACCCGGGCGAGCAGTACACTCAGACCACCATTTACAAATTCCTGTCCATTTGACCTGATTCGTCGGCGATCCAAGCGCATGTCTTGGCGCCACCTTGACGTTTGGTTTGGGAACTTGTCGCGCCGTAGTTCCTCGCAGCGGGGAACGAAGGCGGAACTTGTCGTGGCGGAGTTAACCAAAACGGGGAATGGAGGCGGAAACAATTGACCTTCTAAAAAATACCATGGAGAATATTGATCTTTCTATGAAAAACCTACGTCGTTCCTCCCCATCGGCTCCAGACGTTTCAGGAGTCTCCCGGCGCGAAGCTCTTCGTCGTGCCGCTCGCGCTGGTGCCTTGGTTTCGCTTTCGCCCTTGGCCGGGTTTGCCGTTTCGAGTGTCGAAGCAGCGAACGAAGCTCTCGGTAAATTCCCCAAACATCCGAGATGGAAATTCGTCTTTGTCAATCACGTCACCACCAATCCCTTCTTCGTCCCTACCAGGTACGGGGCGGAAGACGCTTGCGCGCTGTTGGGCTGTACTTACCAATGGACCGGGTCCGAAAAATCGATCGCGACTGATATGGTCAACGCTCTGAACACGGCGGTGTCCGCGAAAGCCGACGGGATTGCGGTCTGCCTGGTTGATCTAACCGCGTTCAATGAGCCAGTCGAAAAGGCCTTGGCGGCCGGTGTGCCGGTGGTGTCGTACAACGCCGATGCGAAAGGAAATAAACGTCTTTGCTACATCGGCCAGGATCTTTTCCTCTCCGGGAAAGCCCTGGGCGAGCGAATCGTTAATCTGGTTGGCGAAGGCGACGTCGTCGGTTTTATCGCTACGCCCGGTCAGCTTAATATCCAGCCGCGTTTGGATGGCGCCAAGGAAGCAATCAAAGAGTCGGGTAAGAAAATCAATCTGAGCGAGATCGCCACCGGACCGACAGTCAATGAAGAACAGTCGGCGATTCAAGCCTTCTTTTCCGGGCATCCGGACATCAAGGGGATGTTTGCCGTGGACGCCGGAAGCACGCAAGGAGTCGCCAAGACGATGGCCGCGAATAAATTGCGCGAGAAGGGCGTTCACGCCGGAGGGTTCGATCTGCTTCCCGTTACGCTGGAAGCGATCTCCCAAGGCAACCTTGACTTCACGATCGATCAGCAACCTTATCTGCAGGGCTTCTACACTGTGATGGTCCTCTTTCTGTACAACCTTTCCGGTGGGTTGAGCGGCCCGGCGGATATCGATACTGGCTTGAAGTTTGTTACGAAAGAGAGTGTTGGCCCGTACCTGAGCAGCCAGAGCCGCTTCCAGGGCAGCTCATCGGATGAAAAGTTATTGCCGCGGTCTGGCGCGATCTAAATAAGCAGAGGTGTGGGGGGCGTGCGCACCTAAGCAGCCCCGATGGAGATATGGCGGGAAGCTAGAGACTCTCCCGCCGTGTCTTTGGGTCTGTGCCGGCAGGACAAAAATTTTAAAAAGATTGTCTAGCAGCGTCGTTCGACGTCGCACTCCAACGTGCTCCTGCCCGAACTGCCACGCAATAGAGTGAGGGACACCTTGAGAGACAGCCGCTTTAACCGAGCCCTGCCGTAACAGGCTCGGACGCGTCTCAGCAGCGCACTACCGAAGTTTCGTCAGCAGCTCCCTACCTTCACGCTTGGTCTCGGGATCGTCCTTCTCCGTATCCTGCATGGTGAGGCCCCGGTTAATGAGCGAGCGTGCTTTATCGACTTGCCCCATCTGCGCGTAGACCCGTCCCAGCTCAATGTAGTGCATCAGGCGGTTCGGATTCAGTTCGATCGCTTTCTCGAAACAGGTAGCCGCCTCTCCGTGAGTGCAATCCGGCAGCTTGCCATACGTAACTTGCGCCAGCATCCGATGCATCGCATCGACCTCGGCGAGGCCCTCGTACCAGCGGCCCAGAACGTGCCAGCCCAAATCGTTGTTCGGGTCGAGTTCGATCACTCTGTCCGCAGCATCCTTGATAATATGCACGGCTTCGAACCTTTGGCGGCTTCCCTCAAACGGCTGCACTTTTCCATAGCTGATTGCCAAGGCAAGCTGGGCCTCCGGGTCTTTCGGGGCGAGAACTACGGCACGCTTCGCATAATCAACTGCGATACCCCCGAGCTTAAGCTTGTCCGCCGTCTTCGCGGTATCGCTCATCAAATGCCGGTATTCGCGCGAGATATGTACCAGCAGTCGCACATTGTTCGGCTCAAGCCTTTCGGCCGGCAGATAAAATTTGAGCGCCTCGGCCGCCTCCAATCTGGCGTAATAGAAATCTCCGGTCTGGACCAGCTCACTCGCCGACTGGGCCCGCAGCGTCGTGCTTGTCAACAGAAGTGCCGCAAACAAAGGAAACGCTTGGGGCGAAACAGATCTCATGGCTTTACAAACCGAAGGCACGAAGCTTAGCGCTGCGACCGCACGTGGCACTCATAATAGCGGCCAGTAATCGATCGGCAAGTGGAAATCGCTAGGTCTATCAATTTCGCTCCGATCGCGCGGATACCTGCCTATCGACGCAGGCCGCGGACATTCGCCTCAACCAAGTGACCAGCATTTAAAAGTTCCGCTTCGCTGAATCGCGGACCAATAAGCTGCAGGCTGGTGAGCGGCACGGCCTTATCATCGATTGGAATGGGTATCGCCAGCGCTGGATTCCCCGCGAAATTCACTGGAACCGTGTTTTGCAGACCCAACAGCTCTGCTTCAAAAAGGGCGATAGTACCCCCCACGGGTGGAATCATTGGCGGCAACGTCTGAAGGGTGGGTAAAGCGATAAAATCAACTTTTCTAAAAATTTGCCGGAGGGTACGCTGCCACGCCGCTTGTCTCCTGAGAGCGTTCCGGTAGTTATTCGTGTATTCGAATTCGCCCAAGGCGAGGATGGCCTGGGTCTTGGCGCTTACTCCTGGTTTACCGAAGTATTTTCGATCGCTGAGCCAGGCGCCCGCCGCCGCCAAAGTATCCCCATCCTTCTTCGCCTGATCCCACCTCGCTTTAAATCGGGCGCCCAAGACGCTGACCTGAAAGTTTGTTCGAGAAAGAGCGTCATCGACCGCTCGATCGACCTTTGGGTCGGTACCGCTCAGGTAAAGCCGCGCAATTCTGATTCGCTTTGCCGAATTTTTGGCGGCGACGGCTTTTCGGTAGCGTTCAGCAAACCCATTCTGCAACAGATCCATGCCTTGCACCACATGATCCACGTCTCTGGCCATCGGACCGACAGTATCGAGATGCCTCGGTTCAATCGGGAATACGCCTTTGAGGGGGACAAGGCCAAAGGTGGTCTTCAAACCTACCACGCCGCAACAGGCTGCGGGAAATCGGATGGAGCCAGCCGTGTCGGTTCCAAAGGCGACGTCCGCCAGGCCGCTTTGGACGGCCACCGCGGAACCGCTCGACGAGCCGCCGGGGATAAGGTTGCGCCTCCTGCTCATACGATTCCTTGGCGTGCCGAAATACTGGTTGAAGCCGGAAGGGGCAACCGCAAATTCGCTGAGATTGGTTTTCCCCACGATTTGCACATTTCGTTCTCGGGAGATCGCCATGCAGGCCGCATCCCTTAAAGCCGGCGGGTTATTCTTGGAGACGTATTCTGAGCCGGCGGTTGTCACGACACCTTTCATATCGATAAGATCCTTCACCGCCAGGCGCAGCTGCTTACTTTCCTTGGGAGGCCGCCAGTAAACAATAAACGCATGATTCCGGGGTCCACCACCCGCCGGATGGCTCAAGGGAATCGCGCAGCCGTCGAGAAAAACTAACAACAAAAGCCCAATTGGAGCTAGTCGAGCGGCGACTCCGCGTAGCTTCTTCATTTTTATCATAGGGTTAGCACAAGGCTCTCCATGAGACGACGCACGAGAGCCTCGAAAACTTGTTCGTCCCAGGCGCGGCCTCGCTAACGTGACGCATTCTCGAGCGCCGTTCCGTAATCGGTCCACGCGGGCATTTCCGCTAATTCCTGGCGGATGAACAGATGATGCCAGAGTTGAGTTGCGACCACCGCGACCAAACCCATTTCCACCGACAAGCGCTGCAGGGAACCGGCCGGCATCTTGCGAAAAGCGCGCCGCCAATAGTGCACCGCCGCGACATCAAAATACCCGGTGCGCCGCAGCGATTCTTCGCTCAAAAGTTGAGCGACAAACGGCGGTTCAGGTTGGATATGAAAACTGTCCAGGGGCGCGCGAAAAATGACCTTGCGCCGCCGATATACGGATGGCGGCACCCAACGTTCGGCTAAAAGACGCAGCAAATGCTTGTCCCGAAAACCGCGAAGTTTCCAACGTGGATTCAGTGTAGCCAAAAAGCCGAAGACATCCTCGTCGAGGAACGGATATCTCACCTCCACGGAGGAGTGCATTGCTACACGATCCCCTTTCGCCTGGAGCAGGTGACCAGCCAAGGTGACGCGGGCCGCGACCCAGATACCCCGATTCAGTGGATGCCAGCGTTTAGCCCGATCCAACGGAATTTGCAGATCAGCCCACGGATTGGTGTTCTTCAAGACTTCTCTCATTGGTTCAGCGTAAAAGCGAAGCTTGGAGAGCCCGAGCAGTCCGTAAGCGTCAATCCAGGCGTTGGGACCGCCGATGGATTCCTCAACGCCGCGCCGAAAGTCCTCCGGGTATTGGGGCACCCGGTGCAGCCGAAAATAGGCGCGGCGGAGCCGATCGCTGAGCCGCAACCCGGGAATGAGATCGAGGAAACCGAATACCTTGGCCACCTTATACCAAGGATAACCGACCAACCATTCGTCAGCTCCTTCACCTGTGAGAACCACCTTCTGGCCGCAGGAATGAACACGCTGCGCCAACTGCAGCAAGGCCGCGCACGAGGTGTCGACGACAGGTGCCTCCGCGGCTTGAATCAATCGAGGATAGGTGTTCAGCGCGTCCACGGCGCGGAATTTCTGGACGATCGGAGGCTTCGTGCCGATGTGTCGGCCACCAGGTTGGCCGCGTCAAGCTCATCCAGGTCAGGGGCGTCAACCCGAACCGTATAGGTATTGATCGCCGGACCCTTGAGTGACAGGCGAGGGCCGTGATTATGCTGGAGTCGACGCCGCCCGATAAATAAGAACCCACCGGCACATCGGCCCTCAGCCGCTTTTCGACCGCATGCAGCATCAGTTTCTCGAAACGATCCACCAGAGCGCTTGGGTTCGTCCCCGGGTCTTCATCGCCGCGGTCCGGGAAATCCATCTCCCAATACGCACGTTCACGGACGACCGCGGTCGACCGGCTTCGTTCCCTGGAATTATCCCAGATAATGCCCCGGCGGTAGTAGCTGCACGCCCTCGAAGCATGTGGTCGGAGCGGGCATCGCAGAAAACGTAAAAATATGATCGATCCCGCGGAGATCGGGTCGCGCCGGAACCATGCCGGAAGCAAGCAGCGCCTTGATTTCAGACGCGAAGAGAAGCCACTCCCCTTGTCGAGTCCAATAAAGCGGACAGATGCCAAAACGGTCCCGGCCGAGCACCAAGGAATGCCGGCGCTCATCCCACAAGGCGAGAGCGAATTGCCCGCGGAGGCACTGGAACATACCTTCCTCGCTCTCTTCCCAAAGATGCGGAATGATTTCGGTATCGCAATGCGTTACCAACCGATGCCCGCGCGCCTTCAACGCCGCCTGTTGCTCAGGATAGTCGAAGAACTCACCGTTAAATACGACGAATATCGTGCGGTCTTCGTTGGTCACAGGCTGCTGGCCATCCGCCAGGCCGACAATACTGAGCCGTCGAGATCCCAGAGCCAAACCGGGACGCTGAAAGTACCCTTCCTCGTCCGGACCGCGGTGAAAGATCGCCTGCGTCATCCTTTGGATGATTCCATCCGGAACCATGCGGTGTCCGGACAGATCCACGACGCCTGCGATGCCACACATACCAGTCAGCCTTTAGTCCATAGCAGCCTCCCCAAACAACCATTTTTTCGGCTGGGTCCATTCAC
>CAVSUL010000005.1:0-643887 GCA_963731325.1 uncultured Verrucomicrobiae bacterium | reverse complement strand
GGCTCTGCAAGCCTTCCTATCGCCATACCGGAAGTCGACAGGCTCCCTATTGCCACGAGTAGGAGTGCCAAACGTCCTCGTCGTCTAGACCGTCTCCGAGCTAAAGTGGAGAAAGCTGCCAGCCTTTATCACTGGATACCGAGCCGGCTCCGAGATTCGTTCATTTCTTATCTTTACGCCACTAGGAATGGTGAGAACTATGTATCATCCCAAGCCGGATATTCTCCCGGCCGCACCAATTCGATCGAAGGCTTAATTAGTGGGTACGTCCCGCTTCTCGATTTTGTATGATTCTCGAATGCTCGAGTGGATACTCTATAAACGAGCCTATAAACGATTTTAGGACCTTTGCCATGCGATAATCAGCACTCGCATTGATCGATAGAAACAGTCTCAATCGGACCGCAAGCCCTGCATTCAGGCGTTCTTCGAATATAACCAGAAATGCGCGGACCTTCCTGTCGGGCAAACTGTGATTCGGATAGACCCAACCTTCGAGAATTTCGATCGGGATAGTGCCGACGGGAATATTGGGCGCTGGGCAGACGTCAATGATAGCCCTGCAGGATTTCTGTCACCGTTTCCGCTCTAAGGTTGGGTAGGTCCTTGTTGTTATACACTGTGGAGTTGCCCTCGTTGCGGCCAACAGGAACATTGGTCTCCGTTGACTTAAAAGTAAGCTTGTATTCAGCAAGCGTGGGGTCCGAACTCGCATTCTCGTGGAGCAAAACTGTAGCGGGAGTGGCAGGATCGAGTTGTTTTTGCCAGTCTGCTCTTTCGCCGTCGGCATAGCCGCGGACCAACAACAGCGCTTGTGCAGCCATCATCTTGAGCCGCATCTGTACGAATGCAAATTCTGCAAGCTCAGGAAGCAGGTTTTTAGTCAGATCGTATCCCGTTGGCTTAGCCATTCCTGCGATCGCCTGCTGTAACGAAACGCCTTGGTTCATGGCACGCGCAGCTGCCTCGCAGACGATACCCACAACTTCACTGCGCAGGTTTTCAGTGAGCTTATTATTGTAATCCCCTTCGACACTATATTTCTCGGATTCGAAGTCAAAAAGTCCCGCGCCTCGCCCCAACGCTTGGTCCTGCTCGAACTCCTTTTTGTAAATTTGGAACGTCGCTACAGCCTTTCGCCCATCTATCTTTGGCCAGTAGGTAGGCTCAATCCGGAGTTGGGAAAGCTCGTTGTTTAGCTCGTTGACCTCCTTGCTTAGGCTGTTGTACTCTTTGCGTTGTCGGTCGCTTAGGGAAGAGTCATTCATTGTCGCCCAGGCAAATTTCGCAATCTCGTGCGCTTCAGCGAGCTTTTGTCCTAGAACCTCATTCCCAGCCGTCACCTTAGCTATTTCGGATGAGCGCTGATCAACCAATCTCTTCGTGACCTCGAGATCGCCTTTCGTTTTCTCTAGTTCAGCTTGAGCATCCTTTTTCTCTTTTCTCCCAGTCGGCTCGTTCTTTATCGAGGGTGCTTTTCGTTTCTTTCAGCTCAGCGGTAAGCTGAGCGTTTTCCTTTTCGACACTCGGCGAATACTGACTAAAGCAATACGCGATCACGAAAAGCGCAAATGCAGCCAATGCGATACCGACGGGCGCATCGAGCTTGATTCCCTTCACCTCGAAGAGAGCTCTCCCCGTAACGCCCTTTATGAACTGGGCTTACCCCGATATTTCGGACACTAATTTGGGCTGATTTGTTTCTCTAGCTCGTTGTTTGGTTGATAGGCAGAACGCTCCACTGCGGTCAAGAAGCAATCCGGCATAAACGGCCTGCTTCCCGCGCTGCGCGCGGGCCCCTGCCATTTATTCCGTTTGCTCTCTTGACCTTTGTTCGACGTTCTGAATACAGGTAACTGTCATTTTCCTTCGGAAAGTGCTTCTCCACTGGAAGTCTTTTTGGCGCGTTATCACAGGGCTCAGTTTGCCAGGTTTTCGAACTCTGCCGGGGCCAGATAACCAAGTGCACTGTGCCGACGGCGCCGGTTGTAAAAGACTTCGATGAAGGAGAAGATTTCCACTCTCGCCTGGGTGTGAGTTCCAAATCGGCTGCGGTAGACGCACTCCAGCTTGAGAGTACTAAAAAAGGCTTCCATGGCGGCATTATCGTAACAACAGCCTTTGCGACTCATGCTCCCAAGGACGCCCTGGGCCCTGAGCAACTTCCGATAGGCGGCACTGGCATACTGCACCCCTCGATCAGAATGATGAACCAGGCCTTCCGGTGGCCGACGATGAACCAATGCCATCGCCAGGGCCGTGGCGACCAACTCGGTGCCCAAGTGATGGGCAAACGCCCAACCGATGATTCGCCGGCTATAGAGATCCATAATCACCGCCAAGTACAACCAGCCTTCCTCGGTCGCAATGTAGGTGATATCACTGACCCAGATCTGATCCCGCCGGGTAGCTCGAAGCAACTCGGCCAGCCGATTGGGAGCGATCGGCTCTTCATGGCAACTATCGGTGGTTTTGGGCCGGTAATGCCGCTTCTGCCTCCCGCAGAGCCCCAGCTCTCGCCGGATCCGATCAATGCGTTTGCGGCTGTGATGACGTCCCTGACTTTCCAGTTCGGCGTGCAGCCGCGGCGTGCCGTAAGTGCCACGACTCTCCCGGTGGATCAGACCGATCTGTTCGGCCAAAATCCGATCTTCCAGGCCACGCGAACCGGGGCTTTGTGCTCGCTCCAGCCACTGATAAAACCCACTGCGACTCACACAAAAGGATTCGCAGAGTACCTCGATCGGATAAGCCTCTTTCATCTGCTTAATCCGTTCGTACCGCGCGAGGGTTCCTCGCAGACAATGCCCAGAGTTTTTTTTAGTATCTCCCGTTGCTGGCTCAGCTCAGCAATCTGACGCTGTTGCTTGCGGACCAGCTTTTGGAGCCCCTCCACATCCTCCGGCAGTCCTGAGACCAGCGAACTCTGGCCGCTCGAGCCGCCACTCTCAACCAGTCCAAAATACTTCCGCTTCCATTCATAAATCGTGTACCCGCTCACGCCAAGCTCAGCGGCGACTTCTTTGACCCGCCTCCCGCCATGCAGAACCATCTCCACCGCTTGGCGTTTGAAGCTTTCATCATATTTCTTGGGCACGGCATTCGAAGATAATGTTCTTTCCATTCCTTTTCCTTCTCTTGTGCCCAAAATCTCTGTCCGTCAAAACGGGGGAACCTCAGAACAGCAGGACGCCTCCAGCTGCAAAGACAACGCAAACGATAATGATGCCCCAAAGGACGTTGAGCAAGTGAGGCCTCCTGGCCGAAGATGAAAGCAAACCGGTTGAACTCCGTCAAAGCAAAAATCGACTGCGACAGCTAACAAGTCTCGTTTTCCGTTTCTTAGTCGCAAAGAAACTACATTCCCGAGCTTAGAGGATGGTGTGACAGTCCTCCCAGCTTTGGGTTGTTTCGGGATTAATACCCACTGCGCGTAACCGCTGGGCCCAGGTCTTCCCAACCCTCCAATGCATAGTATCAGATGACAGTGCCTCAACCCGAATTTTAAGTTACCTAGACGCAAGCGTTCTGAGTAACATTCCGTCGAAAAAGTTCCGTTTATCTGGTTGATATTCGCGGTCGCGCCGCACCCGTCAGTCAAGCCATCGAGCGGAAGGACCCGCAGCGGACTCCTCTCATCATGAGCGGCTCTCAAAGGTGACGGCTCGCCTCGGCTTCGCGCGTATCGCTGACCAGACTGTCGATCACACAATGCCTCCATTTCGCTCTAGCCTATGCTGTGGTAACAGGCCCACAAATTTCTGCGGATGTTTGTCTAGAATATTGCCGATAATCTTCTCATCCAGAACATTCGGTCGTACCTCTCACCCGCGCCAGATCTCGACTCAACCCGCTTTCCGGTTCACGACCGCGGCCATGGACTAAGGGGGCAATACCCATGACAGAGGCAAGTTGATACGCTTCTTTTATGAAAAAATTCTGATACGACTCTTGCGACACCGGTGATCCCAAATTCGCATCAAATGGGGCACGTCGTGCTGAATCATCCAGCGCTTCCCTCCAGAACAGCCTGCCACCCGTGCGGGACCGGCGCAGAAAGGCCGTGCTCCGGCAAGCGTTTCTCCCAATTTTCGCCGCCGTTCTGGTGAACCTCGCCGCGTGCACCACTCAGAGCGGCTCGATGAGCCTGCAAGGCAAGCCGCTGTCTGGTTACGTGCAAATGACCCAAGTCCAAGCTGCCTATCTGGGCAGCGGCAATGCGGGCAACGGTACTCTGAGGTACCCGGGGCGTACTTACCCATTCATGGTCGGCGGGCTCGGTGTTGGAGGGATCGGCATCTCGAAGATCGAGGCGAAGAGTGAGGTCTACGGACTGGAGCGCCTCCGCGATTTCCCGGGCGCGTACATTCAGGGCCGATATGGGTTTGCCCTGGGCACTACGAGCGCGGGCGACCTTTGGCTGAAGAACGGAAATTGGTGTGATCATGCGTCTGGTCGCGAAGCGACAAGGGCTGATGCTGAGTGTGGGCGGCGACGCGGTGGTGATCCAAATGAACCAGTGAGAGGGGGTACGCCATGAAATTTTTAGGCGATATTTTGCGTCTTCCAACTCTGGCTTGCATCCCACCGGCATCTCTCCGCGCGTCTCGCGCATCTGCCTTATTGCAGCAGTCACACGGTAAGCATCGTCGAGATCGAATGCAGAAAGGCGCGCAGAGATGGCGTCCCAATGTTTCACTTCACTGTGTCGAGCGGCGCCGTGGTGACCGCGGGCATGGTGGGACTTTCTGCTGATCCGGAAGCACCGGGAAGCCCTACAGCAACGCGCTGTGCTGGCAGGGAATTCCAAGCCGCGAACAATAACGCTCGAACCGACGCGTCTCAGCCGGTCGGGTCGAGTCTCAGATCCGCCAACGTGGGACTGGTGGCGTCGCGCCCTCGATACCGCGACCGGCTCTAAAATTTGAGCCCAACCGTAATTTGTGCGCCGTGCAGCCACAGTTGATAGAGGAAGCTGCTGCTTTCGTCGCGGAAGTCATCATAGAGAGCCCGGTAGCCGACCTCGGAATAGATGCGCCGGGTAAGTTGGCAGCCGACTCCGGCGTAGCCTTGCCACGCGATATCGGATCCGATGCCGAAGCCACCCACGTCGGTTTCCGCGGTGAGATAGAACACCTTGCTGAGATTTAAGCGCCCTCGTAAACCGATCAAAGGATCGAACCAGTTATCGTAAAACGAAAAGCTTCGATTCAGGCGGTCCGTCACGCTACTGGCGACCTGGTTTGTTAGTTCGGCTTTTAACTGATTGACTCTGGCTTGAACACCTGCATGGATCGCTGCCACCAGCTCCGGCTCTCGGCTCTGGATCAGCTGTTGGACCAAATCGCGTATTTTACCCAGTTGGTCACTGGCAATCGGACCGACTGGCAGAGTTGGGTGACGTCCTTCCAAAGACGTAAGCCGGTCTGCAATGTTTTCCTGAATGAGCGTTCGCAGGTCAGAGTTAGGCCTGAGCGTTCACGTAGAGAAGGTCCCCGAGCACGCCAAACCGGCCTCTTCGTATTTCAGCGGTAGTCGAATAAACCACATTAATATGCGAGAGAATCTGGCCAACCCCCACATTCACGTACGGGTTGACGCCGTGAAACCCGGTGTGGCCGCTGAACCCGGCGAGCCAAATGGGACCGCCTACCGTGATTTCCCAGGGTTCAGTTGATTTAACTGGTGGTTGTTCGACCACCTTTGCTTCTTCCTGGGGCCCAGCCAATCCTGCGATGAGTGGAAAAACGTAAATCGCTACTGCGCTCAGTTTAACAAGGAGATTCATATCCAGGAGCAAGCGTAAAAATGCCCCATAGTGATTTTTCCGAGACCTCCGGCATGTGGTCAAGGCCGCACTCAACACTAGCCGCTCCGGAAGAGTCTTATTTCCGTTCGCGGTGAAATTCTATCTGCAGATGGAAGCTAGGATGGAGCACAGTTGAGCTCCGCCGATCACTGCGCTGTCTCTATTTTTACTTAGAAGGCGAATCTGAGGCCGAAATTGGTCTGGACAAAGTCGATGTTGCCACCACGCCCATTATGATCAATGATGTTATAACTAGCTTCGCCGAAGAGCCCGATATTGGGAGTAAAGCGATATTCGAATCCGCCGCCGATGTTCCCGAGCGGAGCACTTCGGACGTTTTCAGATGCGTTTCTGAACCTCGAATTGAACTCCGCAAAGCGAGTGTTGATCGTAGACCCATTCCCGCCTGCGAAAATCGCACCGAGTCCACCGAACACGTAAGGCGCCAAGTGAACACTCGGCCAGTAGTCATCTAGCGGGAGACGCAGTATGAGGTCGGAGGATATGACACCCGCCGACGTACTGGCAGAGCCGGTTCTGCTCACCTGCTTGACACCATTGATACTCTCAGTCACCGTGAAAGTTCCGGTCGAGAGCGATAATCCCGCTCCTTGGAACCTGAAACCTAAATATTTCCAAGGAAGATAATAACTAAAATCCATACCTCCGCCCCAACCACTGGGGGTGGATTGGCCCGAGAGGGTAGTGGTGATGGTTTGGGTTGGAAACGGGGGAATCGAAAGAAAACTAGTTCGCGTGCCGGTTGGATTGTTTCCTGTTCCGGTCGCATAGGTCCCGAACGCTCCGATATCGAATTCGTTCCCTCTGAAGTATGAAACCGGCGGCGGAGGTGGCGCCGGAACAACTTGTTTCGAGGATATGACTGGTTCTCCGGCAAGGGAGACAACTGCTTGTGAGGCGAGGGCCACAGCGGCTAAGGCAATTAATCTTTTCATAGGAGTAGCTGTTTAGTTGTAGACTGCTTTGTATGGAGCCTCGGTATTTGGCAGCCTCTCGTTCACGGGTCCACGAAAGGCCCCCAGACCCCTTAGTCGAAGTAAAAGTGTATCAATCCTGACCGGCCACCGATATGGTACTTTAGGCCCATGCGCCGGTCTCTTTTTTCTCGCTGGTCTAAACCAGATCACTTCGGTTAGATTTGTCGGCCGTCTATTTAGGAGAGTGCCCGGCGATGTAACCGGCTCGCGAGGTGTTTTGCTGCTGTCGCGAGCAGGAATTCCGACCGATGGAAAGAGGAGTATACCCCTGTAAATGGTCATCGTCCCAAACCCAATCCAGTAGTAAAAGGCGATGTGAACTCGGAACCATTTCATCATGTTTAAACTGCCCGACACTGAATCGATCGAGTTGCCATGAGCTGGGTCACGATCATTTGGACGATGGTCGCATCCGCCTGTCTCACGCTGGGCGTGGTGCATGTGCTGGTCTGGTGGTACCGACCTGGGGCGCGCGCCAATCTGCTTTTTGCGCTGACGGCGGTGGGGACCGCAGGCTTGGGGGCGAGCGAGTTGTGGATGATGCGGGCGGAGACGCCCGAAGCATTCGGCCTGGCGCTACGCTGGGGTTATGTGCCCGTCTGGGTGCTGATCCTATCGCTCGTCGGATTCGTGCGGGTCTATTTGCGGGTTGGGCGTTTATGGCTGGCCTGGACGATCTGCGGCGTACGGACGCTATCGCTGATCCTTAATTTTGTTTGCACCCCGAATCTCAACTATCGGGAGATCAACGGCCTTCGACACGTCTCTTTTCTCGGTGAAAGAGTCGCTATCGCTGAGGGGGTTCCGAACCCATTGATGCTGATCGGCCAGTTGGGGCTGCTGTTGCTGGTGATCTTTGTGGCGGATGCCGCGATCACCGTCTGGCGGCGGGGTGACCGGCGACAGGCGCTGTTGGTCGGCGGCAGCATGGTTTTCTTTGTTTTGGCAGGAGCAGGGCAGGCGAGCCTGGTGCTCTGGGGAATCATTCATGTGCCAATCACAGCGAGCTTGTTCTATATGTCGATCGTGGCGGTGATGGGCTACGAACTGAGCCAGGATGTGTTCCGCGCCTCGTGGCTGTCGGATGAACTACGCGAGACCCGGGAGCAGATGGCCCTCGCGACTGATGCCGCCAACCTGGCCATGTGGGCGTGGGATGTGTTGAAAGATGAGGTTTGGATGACGGATAAAGGACGCGCTTTGTTTGCCTTCGCACCGGACACACGCCTGGACTATGCGAAGCTGATCACGCGGATACATTCCGATGACCGAGTAGCCCGAGAGGCGGCGATCAGGCGCGCGATCGATACCCAGGGTGAATACAACATGGAATATCGGGTGCTGTTGCCGGATGGGACGCAGCGTTGGATCGACGCGCGGGGGCACTGTATGAAGGTTGGGGACGCCAAAGGCCTCCGGCTCCTTGAAGTCTCGCTGGATGTGACCGCGCAGAAGCAGGCGCAGGACCGGTTTCGGCTCGTTGTAGAATCTTCTCCGGACGGTATCGTTCTGTTCGACGCGCAAGGTCACATCGTGCTGGTGAACGCCCGCGTGGAAAAGATGTTTGGTTATGGACGCGATGAACTCACCGGACAACGCATCGAACTCCTCGTGCCGGAACGGTTCCGCAGTGAGCGCCCTACTCATGGGGTCGACCTTCATGCCGCCCCTGCCGCCCGGGCCGCGGGGGCCGGCCTGGAGGTCTTCGCCCGGCGGAAGGACGGGACCGAGTTCCCGGTCGAGATCGGGATCAGCCCCATCCAAAGCCAGGAAGGCGCGCTGGTTTTGAGCGTCATCGTGGATATCTCCGCCCGCAAGCGGGCCGAAGCGGAAGCACGGCAGCACCGCGAAGAGCTCGCGCACCTCAGCCGCGTCGGACTCATGGGAGAAATGGCCGGAGCACTGGCGCACGAGCTTAACCAGCCGCTGACCGGCATCGTAAACAACGCCAGCGCTGGCCGACGTTTCATCGCCAAGGGGCGTGCGGAGCTGCCGAAACTCGACGCCCTATTCGAAGCCGTCGTCGCGGACGGGCACCGGGCGGGTGAGATTATCCGGGGCATTCGTGGTATGGTGCGCAAAGGCGAGGAAGTCCGCGGCCCCGTGAACCTCAACGACGCCATCGGCAGTGTGCTGCGGTTCGCCCGCTCGGACGCGCTCGGACACCGCTGCGCGCTGGTCACGGAGATCGATCCGAAGTTGCCGTTGGTTGAAGCAGATCTGGTGCAGCTCCAGCAAGTGCTGCTCAACCTCGTTGTGAATGCCCTTGAAGCGATGCGCAATACGCCGGCCGCCGAGCGTCGCATGATCATCCGCAGTGAGCGCGAATTCGGCGGTCGGGTGCGAGTGAGCGTGCGCGATTTCGGCACCGGGCTGCCCGCGGAAGATCCCCTGCGAATTTTCGAGCGGTTCTTTTCAACCAAGCGCGACGGGATGGGCATGGGCCTCGCCATCGCGCGTTCAATCATCGCGTCGCACGGCGGCGAGTTGGCTGCGGCGAATGCCCAGGGTGGCGGCGCGTGTGTGCATTTCTCGCTGCCGGTCATCGCAGAAGGCCATGGAGGATGAGAGCATCGTGACAGTCGATGGAGGACGAGACGCATGAGAGAGCTGGAATCGCGCGTTTTCGTGGTGGATGACGACCGCTCGGTCCGAACGAGCCTCGCTAATTTGCTGGCGACAGAGGACTACGCGGTCGAGATCTTCGCCAGCGCCGACGAATACTTCGCACGCGTGCCACACCCCGGTCCAGCCTGCCTCGTGCTAGACGTGCAGCTGCCGGGACTCGACGGACTCGCCCTGCAGCGACAACTCACGAAGGAGGGTAGAATGGAGCAAATAGTCTTCATCGCCGGGCACGGTGATATACCAATGGCGATCGGTGCGATGAAAAGCGGGGCGTCCGATTTTTTGCCAAAACCGTTTAGGGACAACGAACTGCTCTCCGCCGTAACGAAGGCGCTGGTGCGATCCGCCGAGCAGTGGCAGCAGCGCGGCGAGATGGCGGAAAACCGCGCGCGACTGGCGAAGCTCACGCCACGAGAGTTCGAGGTCTTTCGGTTGGTGATCGCCGGACTGCTCAACAAGCAGATTGGCGCGGAACTCGGTATCACCCTTCGCACAGTTAAGACCCATCGCGCTCGCGTGATGCAGAAGATGGGCGTGGTCTCCGTGGCCGAGTTGGTAGGGCTGGCGCAGAAGGCAGGCATAGCGCCCGCGCTGTTGCATGGCCCCAAGGGACAATGGCGATCGCAGCGCGAAAACGTATGCTTGGTCCGGCACTTGGAGTAGATCCGGTGCTGATCCATGTGTGCAGAGCCTGAATCCATATGCATTCTCGATGACGATACATCGGTGAGAAATTCGATTGAGCAACTGCTCGATTCGGATGGGCGGCAGGCACTGAGTTTCAAAACCGCAGAGGAGTTGATCGCGCATGCCCGCACCCATCCAGTGTCCTTGACCGTTCTCGATGTGTGGATGCCGGAAACGAGCGGCCTGGAAGTGCAGGCGCAGCTGCGCGAGACCTCGCCCGATACAAAAGTGATTGTTGTGACCGGCCGGGAAACGCCCGCAATTCGTGCAGCTGCGCTGGAACGTGGCGCGTTTGCCTTTCTCGTGAAGCCTTTCGACGACGAGGCGTTTCTTTCGCTTGTCAATCAGGCGCTCCTCTCCGCGGCGTGAGCACTGCGCGGAACCGCGGCGTAGTCCAGCACCTCCAAGGTGCAATATACAGCTCACCGCTGCACTCAGACGAATTCCTTCTGCGAGTTTCGCGAAAGGACCTGAGATCTTGACTCTGCCGGTCTCTGGTCACGCGACCAGGGGCTATGGGACTAAGTGCAATATCCATCCCTGAGGCAAGTCGATACGCTTCTTTCGTGGAAAATTCTGATACGACTTTTGCGACACCAGTGATCCCAAAGTTCCCGCAAATGAGGCACATCATGCGAATCCTCGAGCGCTCGCCTCCAGCGCAGCCCGCTGCTCATCCAGGACCGGCTCAGAAACGCCGTGGCTCAGGCGCGCACGTCTCTCAATTTGCGCTGCCGCTCTGCTGAATCTCGCCGCGTGTAGGACTCAGAGCGGCTCAATGAGCCTGCAAGGCAAACCGCTGTCTGGGTACGTGACAATGACTCAGGTCCAGGCTGCCTATATAGGCAGCGGCAATGCGGGCAAAGGAACCCTCAGGTACCGGGGACGTAGCTATCCATTCACCGTCGGTGGGCTCGCGGTTGGAGGGATCGGCATCTCGAAGATCGAGGCGAAGGGCCAGGTCTACCGACTGGAGCGCCTCAACGACTTCCCGGGCGCGTATGTTCAGGGCCGCTATGGCTTCGCCCTGGGGGGACGGCGAGCAAGGGCGACCTGTGGCTGAAGAACCGAAATGGGTGATCATGCGTCTGGTCGCAAAGCGGCAAGGGCTCATGCTGAGTCTGGGCGGCGACGCCGTCGTTATCCAAATGCAGTGACATCGGACCGCGGGCATCCGCATCCGGGCCAGCGTTATTTCGTAAGGAAGCGTTTCTCTCCTCCGCCGACCAAGCACTCCGCTCCGCGGCGTGAGCGGTGAGGGAGTCCGCGGGGCCGCGCCGCAGCCCAGCATAGCCCCAAGGTACCATATACAAATCAAAGCCCTCCGCGGTCTATTTACGACTGCTGGAATCACCTATGCGTTTCTCGCGGATGAAAGGTCGGAGCGTCCCTCGTAGTGCGATCGCCACGATTTTGGAAGGCGCTCAACTCGCGTTGTTACTTTGCGTTCTTCTTGGGATTGCCTCGACACTGGTGGGCTCAAAAGGAACATCGGTAAGCGCGAACACTGCTGCCGCGAATTCCGATGAGCGGTCCGAGCATCAAGATCGCAGGCTGGCGCCGCCGGGAACGATCTGGATCCCGGGAGGCACGTTCCTGATGGGAACCGACGATAAAGAGAGTTTTCCAAACGAGCGGCCGGCCCACCTCGTTCAGGTGCAGGGTTTTTGGATCGATGAGCACGACGTGACGAACGCCGAGTTCTCTAAATTTATTGAAGCGACCGGGTATGTGACCACCGCAGAACGTAAGATTGATTGGGAGAATTTGAAGAAAGAGCTTCCGCCCGGTACACCCAGGCCGGATGAGAGCGCTCTGGCGCCGGGAGCGCTGGTGTTTACCCGAACCGCTGGACCGGTCCCCCTCAATGACTTGTCGGCTTGGTGGCGTTGGGTACACGGGGCAAACTGGCGGCATCCCGAAGGCCCTGAAAGTTCTATCCAGGGGCGAGAAAATCATCCAGTCGTTCAGGTCTCCTGGTACGACGCTTCGGCCTATGCCCAATGGGCGGGTAAACGGCTACCCACGGAAGCTGAGTGGGAATTCGCGGCCCGCGGCGGGTTGGAAGCAAAGCGCTACATCTGGGGTGACGAGTTCAAGCCGGGCGGAAAATTCATGGCAAACACCTGGCAGGGATTATTTCCGGTTCGAGACAGTGGCGAAGATGGATTTATCGGCACTTCGCCGGTCGGCTCCTTCCCTGCGAATGGCTACGGCTTGTACGACATGGCCGGCAACGTCTGGCAATGGTGCAGCGACTGGTATCGGGCCGATAGCCACATCGAGGCCGCCAGCAAAAACATGTGCCGCGACCCCGGTGGACCGGTGGAGAGTTATGATTCAGGCGATCCGTCCTCTCCTAAGCGCGTGGTTAAAGGAGGATCATTCCTTTGCAACCCCTCTTATTGCGAGAGTTATCGCCCGAGCGCGCGTCGCGGGACGCCGCCCGACACCGGCTCGTCCCATACAGGTTTCCGGTGCGTGATCTCCGGAGACGGTGCGCAAGTTACCCGCTCGGCGGGAGGTGACTTGTTTGCAAAATCGACGTCCGCTGACGCAGACAGCTCCAACTAACAACTCCCAAAATTATGAAATATAAACCAAAAGTAGTCGGTTACAGTCTATCATTACTGACCGCCACGGTTGCGCTCATCGGAGCAGCCGGACCACTGCAAGCGCAGGAAAAGAAACCCAACATCGTCTTCATCATGGGTGACGACATCGGCATGTGGAACATCGGTGCCTATCACCGGGGCATGATGGCCGGGAAGACGCCGAACCTCGATAAGATCGCCAAAGAAGGCATGTTGTTTACCGACTACTACGCCGAGGCAAGCTGCACGGCGGGTCGCGCGAACTTCATCACCGGCCAGCTGCCGATCCGCACCGGCATGACGACGGTCGGCCAAGCCGGCTCGTCGATCGGATTGCCCGCCGAGGCTTGCACAATTGCCACCGCGCTCAAAGCGCAGGGCTACGCCACCGGCCAGTTCGGCAAGAATCACCTTGGCGACAAGAATGAGTTCCTGCCTACCGTCCATGGGTTCGATGAATTCTTCGGCTACCTCTATCACTTGGACGCGATGGAAGACCCGGCGCATCCCAACTACCCGCAAAATCTGTTGAACGTCGTCGGCCCGCGCAACATGGTCCATAGCTGGGCCACCGATACGGACGACACCACCGAGATGCCGCGCTGGGGCAAGATCGGCAAACAGAAGATCGAGGACGCCGGGACGCTTTTTCCCGAACGGATGAAAACCGTGGATAATGAGATTCGCGACCTCGCCTTGAATTTCATGGAAAAGGCCCAAAAGGACGGCAAGCCGTTCTTCTGCTGGCTCAACCCGACGCGCATGCACATTGTCACGCACCTCTCGGACAAGTATGAGAAGATGCGTAACTCGGAGAATGGCTGGTCGGAAGAAGAAGCCGGCATGGCCCAGCTCGATGACGACGTCGGTTTGGTGATGCAGAAGCTCAAGGACATGGGCGTGGATGACAACACGATCGTCGTTTTCACCACCGACAACGGCACCGAGGTCTTTACCTGGCCCGATGGCGGACAGACACCGTTCGCGCAGGCCAAGGGGACGGTCATGGAGGGCGGCTTCCGCGTGCCATGCATCCTGCGCTGGCCCGGCCATGTGCCGGCGGACTCCGTTCAGAACGGCATCTTCTCCGGCATGGACTGGTTCCCCACCTTCCTCGATGCCGCTGGCAACCCGAATATCACGGACCAGTTGCTCGAAGGTGTGAAACTCGGCGACCGGACTTACAAAAACCACTTAGACGGCTACGACCAGATGGCCGCCATCACCGGCAAAGGCCCGTCCACGCGCCACGAAATCTTCTACCTCGGCGAAAGCACCGTCGGCGCGGTGCGCATTGACGATTACAAGTTCCGCTTCATCGACCAACCCCAAGGCTGGCTCGGTGAGAAGACCAAACCTGACGTGCCCTACATCACCAACCTTCGCCTCGATCCGTTCGAGCGCACGGGCTGGCCAAACGATGGGACGAAAGAAGGGGCGCAGCAATACTTCGATTGGTTCAAGTATCAATTCTGGCGCTTTGTGTTTGTCCAGCAGCTGATGGGCAAAGAACTCCAGACCTTCCTGGATTTCCCGCCGATGCAAAGGGGCGCGAGCTTCAACCTCGATGCGGTGAAAGCGGAGATGGCGAAAAAGATGCAAGAGGCGGAGGCGGCGAGCAAAGGCCCCAGCCAGTAACAGAAATGTCCTTGACGATCGGGCGGCTCGCAAGCGCCGCCCGCCTTACTGGCAACGGAAAAGCGCAGGACGGGTGTGGCTACACCTTGGACATTTCATTTCGCTGAGGTGGGAACAACCAAGTCGAACCAGCAATACCTAACTAGCAGAATCAAAACCACGCTTAACAACTACCGAGAAAAATGGAAAAACATGAAACACGTATTCACCGGATTTAGTCTTATCGGCGCCTTCGCGCTGGCATTGGCAGTGGGCTGCACTAGCACCCAGACGCAGACGCAGAACAAAGAGAACCTTCTGATCGCCGCCGGTTTCAAAGTGATCGTCCCCCGTACCGCCGCGCAGCAGCAAAAACTCAAAACACTCCCCCCGGACAAAGTGACCTTGGTCCAGAAAGACGGGAAGACCTATTACGTTTTCCCGGACGCAGCTAACAACCAGGCCTACGTGGGCGGTCCACCACAGTACCAAGCATACAGGCAGCTTCGTTTGGCGAATAAATTGTCTAACGAAAATCTTGAAGCAGCGGAGATGAACCAGGATGCATCGATGGACTGGGGCACCTGGGGCGGATGGGGTGGGCCAGGATGGATAGGACGGAGATAGGATGGCCTTAAGCTAGAGGATGACAAAAGGGGTATTGCGACGGCCAAACACCCGCGCTGGGGACGAAGTATGGCTATGATAAGGAAGGCAAATCGATCATCATCAAGGAGCCCAAGTTGCTGCTCAACGACAACGATGCGGGCAAGCCCGAAGGCATTCAGCTGGTGATCGGACGGCGCCCGCATGAGGCCTTTTGCGACTCGACCGGCGACCTTCAGCCTCGAGCTGGTCGAGGAAGAGAATCAAATCGGGTCTTAGGGATTAACTACTTAAGTTCGCTTGGCGGAATGAGCCGCGACCGACCGGGGGATAAGTCGAAGAGAGATAATTCACACTGATCCGGTATGACTACCGGCGGGCTTTTGCGGCGGTCTTGTCGACCAGTTGGCGAGGCTCATCAATGGCGTAGGTTATTTCGCCGTTTTCCAAAGACCGGATGCCTTCACCTAACCGGCTAAAAAAGGATTTTACACTATGGCAAAAAATCAACGTCTTCGAGGTAAAGTGGATAAGCCTGTGAGTCCAGCCGTGGTGCGGCAGCGCTTGCGGGAGCAACTCTACACTGAGGGCAAGGCGATTCGCGATTCCTGCCCTCGGGCAAGTCACGCAGATTGGAAGCCTCCGGCGGACCGTCCAGACCCCATCGAAATCCTGGAAGCGTCCAACAAGGGACGGCTTCCAGAGCTGATTCCGGTCCGTTATGGACGAATGATTCCCTCACCCTTTGTGTTCTTCCGCGGTGCGGCGGCGATCATGGCAGCCGACCTGGCTCAAACGCCGGCCACGAGGATCCGGGTCCAGGTCTGTGGTGACGCCCACCTGATGAACTTTGGGGCGTTCGCCACGCCGGAGCGACGGGTTATCTTCGACATCAACGATTTCGACGAAGCGCTCCCGGCGCCGTGGGAATGGGATGTCAAGCGGTTGGCGACGAGCTTTCTCATCGCCAGTCGTAGCAACGGCTTCAGGGAATCGGCCGCCCGCAAAACAGCTCTGTGCTGCGTTCGAAGCTACCGGGAGCGGATGGCCGAATTCGCACAGATGCGCACTATGGAGGTCTGGTACGCACGATTGGACCTGGAGCGTATTCTTCCATCGATCAAGGACCAGGAGGCCCAGAAACGGCTCGAGCGCCGAGTACGTAAGGCCGAAGCGAGCGACGTGCTCGAAGTAGATTTCCCCAAGCTTGTCAGTCTGGAAAACGGGGAGCCGACGATTCGGGATAGTCCTCCCCTAATTTATCACTTGCGTGAGCAAGCCGGCCTGGAGTTCGGGGCCAGGGTGGACGATGCTTTTGCGCGTTATCGGGAGTCGCTGCCCGACGAGCGCCGTGTCCTGCTGGATCGATACCAGAGGAAAGACTTGGCCATGAAGGTCGTTGGTGTGGGAAGCGTGGGCACGTTTTGTGCCGTCATGCTGATGATGGCGGACGTCGACGACCCGCTGTTCCTCCAGGTTAAGGAGGCCGGAACGTCCGTTTTGGAGCCCTACGCGGGAAAGAGCATTTATGCGAACCACGGCCAGCGGGTGGTGACCGGTCTGAGGCTGATGCAGTCGGCCAGCGACCTGTTTCTTGGGTGGACGGAGGGCCGCGAGGGCCGCCACTTCTACGTCCGGCAACTGCATGACGTGAAGATCAAGCTTTTGGTCGAACTGTTCACCCTCAAGGTGATGGTCCAGTACGCGGAGTATTGCGGTTGGGCGTTGGCCCGGGCACACGCTCGGGCCGGCCAACCCGCCCTGATCGCAGGCTATCTGGGCAAAGGCGATCAGTTTGACGAGGCAGTAGCCGATTTCGCAACTGCCTATGCCGAACAGAACGAGCGCGACTATAAGGCGCTGGTGCGCGCGGCCCGGCAAGGCCGTATCGAAGTGCACACCGAGAGCTAGGCATTTGCTTCAGGGCGTGCAAAAGGAACCGTAGAGCGAAAGAACCCGATGCACTAACCTAAGCGCTTTAACTCGACCACTCCCCCCATGGAAAAGACCGCCGAAAAGACCTCTACTTGGCTCGCATTGCGAAACCCCGTCTTCAGAAGACTCTGGTTGGCAATGGTAGTCTCCGGAAGTTGCATCGGGGCCCACAACACAGCTGTCTATTGGGCGCTGCACTCGCTGGGTGGCTCGACCGTGCTTATCTCACTGATGGCCACGGTTTCGGCACTTCCTTACACGCTGTTCACTTTACCGGCGGGCGCTGTTGCCGATATGGTAGATCGCAAAAAGATTTTATTAACAGTTCAACTCTGGCATGCCTCCATCGCGATCGCCCTGGCTGTTCTGTGGATGGCGCATCTGCTTAACCCTTACCTCATTCTGGCAAGCGCGTTCCTTTTCAGCGCTGGTTTCGCGTTTAGCTCCCCGGCCCACTCTTCAGTCATCGCTGAGATGGTTTCCGCGGAAGAGTTGGGCTCTGCATATACTCTCGCCGGATTGCAGATGGATCTCTCAGGGATCATCGGACCTCTGTTTGCAGCGCTCTTGATTCCGTTGGCCGGAGTAAGCTTCATCTTTGGCGCCAACGGGCTGGGGTTCCTTCTCATGTTCCTGGCGATTCTGCAGTGGAAGCGGGTACGTACGCAGTCAAACCTTCCACTGGAGAACTTCTTCGAGTCGTTAACGACGGCGATCCGTTACGTGCGCTACACTCCCGGGATCAAGATTCTTCTGGCCCGCCACGCGTTGTTCTCGTTCTTTATCTCTATTATTCCGTCGTTGATGCCGGTTGTCGGCTTGAAGGAATTTCATCTTCAAGCTTCCCACCTGGGATATCTCTTCACGAGTATGGCCGTCGGCTCAGTCATCAGCGGCGCTTTCATCATTCCGTGGGCACGCGCCCGCTATTCGCCGCAACGCATCACGACCTTCGCGAATCTCGTGTTGCTGTTAAATTGCTGTCTGATGGCTTTTGTCCATCGACCGTACGTGTTCTTAGTGGTTGCAGCGCTTGGTGGCATGGGATGGACCCTTTCTGCTTCCGAACTCTGGGTAGCAAGTCAACGCGCGATGCCTGACTGGGCGCGGGGACGCATGAACGCGACAATGGTCATGGTTGCACAGGCGGCGACTGCTCTTGGTGGGGTAATCTGGGGATTGGCAGCGCATCACGCTGGAGTCGTTCCCACTTTTCTGGGGGCTGCCGTGTTCGGCCTACTGATTATGGTTATCGTCCGTGTTGTTCCAGGCCTTCAGATCTCGATCGACTTTACCAAAAGCCTGAGTTTCGAGTCGGCGCCGGTCTCGATCTTTGCCCAGAACCTTGACACCGGCCGGTTACCTGCGCCGCAAGATGGCCCTGTATCGATTACAGCAGAATTCAATGTCGATCCGACGCACCGAAACGACTGCATCGAATTGATGCGTGACGCTCGACTGATCTTTTTGCGAAACGGTGCGTACAGGTGGCATTTGTACGAGGACCTGAACCAGCCGAACAAATTCCGAATGGAAGTGGTGGTGCCCTCTTGGAAAGAGCATCTACTCCAACGCGAGCGGATGACAAAGAACGAAAAGGATGTTCTCCTGAAGCTTCGCAGTCTGCGGACCGATCCAAATCCGCCTGAAGAATGGATCTCTCTTTCTGTGGAGAAGGAAGTTCTCAACAAGAGAGTTAGAACTGGGGGACTGCCACCGGGTTACATCAATCAATAAGCCAGAAGCCAGCGGCAATTGTCAGTGTCAGATGCAGCAGGAAGCAACCATCTTCATAAATGCCGCGGCACGCGCTGCTTCCGGCGCGCTCACCGATGTCGGGATTAACGAGCACTTCATGAAGAGTTGTCCGCCACGCTGAGTCCCGGCAGTTCAACCCTATTCGTGCTGTTAAGAATAGCCACGCCGGACAGGGACAGGGTACTGGAAGACCTGAAGGGAACAGGCGGCAAATCTTGAATCCTAAACCCGCTCGCCGGAATGCTGCTGAAAAGGAGTGCCGCTCTTTCTCAAGCGCCAGCCAGGTAACCCACAGCCCTCAAAAACCCGATCCTAAAAAGAACTGCTTTGCAACTCCACATCCACCATGAAACCAACCTCCATCCTCCTACTCACTGCCACCATCCTCGCCACCACTATTCCGCTACACGCGCAGGTTCAGTCGCCGTCGCCAGCCGCCACTGCAGCGCATGTCGCCTATGAGCCGTTGCCGACGCTCAACGCCAGCGTGATTCTGCAGCCGCAGTATTTGCAAGGGCCTAACTTTACCGTGCGGAATCCCGTACCGACTTACTCCGGCTCGAACCGCTACACGATCGACTCCGACTTCGGGGTCTTTGAAGCCGTCGGCAACCAGCTGCTCATGCGTCGCGTGGCGGAAATCAACGCGATCGCCAAGCTGGAGGCGATGTCGCGGACCAAAGAGTTCACGCAGGCCGCGGCGCAGGCTGCGGCAGCCCCGCTCAGGGTCGCCCAGGATTTGGTCACCAATCCCGTGTCCACGATCTCCAGCGTTCCAAAAGGCATTTGGGGCTTCCTCAATCAAGCGGGAGAGGCCGCGAAGGAAGCCGCCGAGGGCCAGCAAGGCACCGCGGCGGAAGGCAACGCCGTGGAGAACATGACCGGATTCTCCAAAACCAAACGGGACCTCGCCATCAAACTCGGGGTCGATCCCTACACTACGAACGAAGTCTTCCAGAAAGAGCTCAACAAGGTCGCCTGGCCGGCCTTCCTGGGAAAATTCACCGTGGACCTCGGGATAGCCGCGGTCGGCGGCGCGGCGCTCTCCGCCGTCAATTGGACCAGCACGCTGAGTGATGCCCTGCGCGATAAGAGCCCGACGGAGCTACGCCTGATGAATCTCGGCCTGCTCACGAATAATATGGGCGTCTCCCGCGCGACTGCCGATGGCTTCCTGAACAACAACGCCATTTCGCCCACCACCCAGACGATCCTCGTCGCCGCCCTCGCGCAACTCGGCAACATTCCCGGTCAGGCGGAATTGATCCGTCAGGCCGCGACCAGCCAGGACGAACACGACGCCATCGCCTTTCAGCAGAGCGTCCAATTGATGGCCAATCTGAACAACAGCACGCCGGTCGCCCGCATCACCCATCTCAACGGGCTCACCGTCTGCCAGACCAATAACGGCACCGTGGTCGTCCCAATCCAGTGGGACTACGCGGCGTGGACACCGATGACCGAGCGTTTCATCACCGCGCTCAAGGCCCAGAAATTCACCACCCCGGTTTCCGGCTACAGCGTTATCCTCACCGGCGTCGTCTCACCCATGACCGCCCAAGCCCTCGCCGCGCGCGGCGTGAACGTCACGACCAAAGCGCTCCCCGGCCCGCTGCAATGAAGCAACCCGTCCACGGTAGTATCGACTTATCAATTAAACGTGCCGGTTCGACTGTGAGACACGCTGCTGGTCGTCCCGAAGCGCTCGAGTGTCCCCCACGTCATCGGATTATCCCACGAAGGCGCGTCCGTGGGTCAAAAGCTTAGGGCGAGCCATCAGGGTCTGTAATAGGTTTTGCCATTGAGCCAGACGAAAACCTCACCTCACTGCCGCGCCAGTTGGAGAAGCTTTTCTCTTGTTCCCCGAAGTTCCTTGGAGAACCGAACATTGTCCGGGGCTTTCTTCAGCAGCTTCGCCAGCACCTTGCGTCGTTCGATAAAGCGTTCGGGAGCGCAGATCGGTTCCCTCGAGGCTCAGCAGATCGAAGGCGTCGTAGATGAGCGGGGTTTGTTTACGGATCGCGAACGATTGAAGGAGCTGGAAAGAAGACCTCCCGTTCTGATCAAGGGCGGTGATCTCGCCGTCGATAATCACGTTTTCGGCACTCGAGGTTTTCAGGGCATCGATAAGTTGGGGGTAATCCTCGTTGAAAATCGTTCGGTTGCGGGAGAGGAGCCGCACCTCTTTACCGGCTTTGAAGGAGGGCGCCCGGTACCCGTCGAATTTGAGTTCGTAGAGCCAATTGCCGACCGGCAGATCCCGGACCCGGAGGGCCATCATTTGCTCGAAGGAAAGGTTGCTTGTTGCGCCTTTTTTCATCGAGTGAGTGCCAAACATTGACCGCCGCTCAACCGCGCCCAGCCCTGTACGGAGAGACCCAGATGATCTTCCTCAACGATTGTCGAGGTCCGTGGGTTTGCGATTTGATGTAGCCGCGCCGCCAATGGGGCCGTTGCGTCCGTGGGCCAGTTTCGGATTCACCTGGGATTGCAGACCGGTAAAGCCGACCCAGGAAATTCGGCGACCAGAACTCGGTCGGTTTGCCTTCGCCTGACTTCGGTTTTCGCAACTTTTCGAGCGAACGCGCTCAACGAGGTTCTCGCCAGATATCATGATCAAAAGCAGCGTGATCTAGAGCAGCCGGAGCTTGTCGACGAAATCCTCCGCAGATAGATCCACTCCTTCTTCGTTATCGGCCAGCTCATCATTAACGATGAGACTGAACGGAACCGAGCTGGCTTTTTCAAAGGCTTGCTTAATCGTTGCGCCCGGAATGAGAGGAACACTTTTGTAATAGGTGACGTTGAACTCCGCTTCCGGCATGTAGGTGGTCACGAGCACGGCGTCCTGTTCAGCAGTGACGCTGAAGTCCAAGCCTTGGATCGGCAGAGAAAGAGCCTGTCCTTTGGTGGTCCGCGAGAGGACAAGAAAAGGGCAATCGCCCTCAGTCGGGTGTCTGACGGTCCCTTTCGGTAGCATAAAGGTCAATGCATCGAATGGGAACGGGATCGCCTCGAAGACCATGTCATCGGGAAGTTCGGTCCGCAGGGCGGCAGCAAGGAGTTCCCGCGAGACATAGCAGGTAGGCACATCGTGCGCAGGAGCAGCGCTGCTTGGCCGTGACCAGCTGCAAGCGCTGGATTTGGCCGGGTCTGATACTCGCGGATGCTGATATAGTTCTGCATCGCTGCGTTCACGGATGAGACTGCAAGCACTTTCTGCGGCCAGTAATCAGGCGGCATTAATATGCCGCGGGGTCAAAGCCTGGAGCCAATCTGGATGCTCCTTTTCCAGATAGGCCCTGAGCTCGGCGTAGTTGTGCAAACGGCCGGTCATTGCGGGTGATTCACGGTAGCTGTAATAAACGTTTAGCGAGTCCTGTTCAGCCTTTGCTTTCTCCTCAAGTTTTGTCTGACGAGATCTTTACTTGTTCTTTAACGTACCGGCGACTTTGTCGCAGAATACCGATAGCTCATCGCACAAGCATCGATCGCTTCTATTTTATCGCTCAACTGGGTGAGCGAAAGTGGATGAACCGTGTTAGACATGTGTACTGGTTCAGCGTGAATGACCCTTTTGGGCTGGAGGGCTAAGCTACAGGGCGGTTAGTTGTTGGCGTTTGATTCTACGAGCTTCGCGAGTTTTTTATCGCGGGCCGCGAAGATAGTTTTGTGGCGGTCGGCTAGGCGATCAATCGGGGCAATGTAACCAATGACCGAATGGAGCCGGATACGATTGTAATGGTCGATGAAATCGCCGATGACGCGCTTGGCATCTTCAAGGGTGAGCGGGGTTTTAGGCCGGATGGCCTGTTCTTTGAGAGTGCGGTGATAACGTTGGAGTTTACCATTGCTCCGGGGATAATAGGGCGAGCACAAGACGTGGGTGCTCTGCCATAGACGGATAAACTCCTTGAAGTCTCTGGCAATAAACTGCGGCCCATTGTCACTAATGATGCGAGGCCGCGCCTGAGGATAGGCTTACCGAGCCCGTTGGATGACGATCTCGGCATCGGCCTCCCTCATCTGCGGGCGGATATCCCAGGCCAGAATGGTGCGGGAGGCTCCATCGAGCACCGAACAAAGATAGTAAAAGGTACCGCCGAGGTTGAGATAGGAAAAATCCACGTGCCAGTGCTCGTGGGGCTGGAGCGGCTGCACGAAGCCCTGCCCTTTGCGCGCGGGCGCCAGGAAGCGCGCACCAATTAGCCCAGCGCCTTTGAGCACCCGAGAAGTGGTTGCAGGACTGACTGCGGCAATATCGCGGTCCAGCATCATGAACGTGAGCCTGCGATAACCTTCCAGCGGGTATTGGCCGGCGAATTGGACGATGGCCGCCCGCTCGGCTGGTTCGATCCCATGGTCGCGCGCAACCATGGCGTTATGTTCATTGGCTTTACCATAGCGATCTTTCCAACGCTGGAACTTGCGCGGGGAGAGCCCCAGCCAGAAAAGCAGCCGCACCAGCGCCAGTCCGCTAAGTCGATGGTAGTGTTTGAGAAAATCGACCACCCGATCGCGCACATCGTGCGGTACCCACTGGCCCTTCAACTCTCCCCAAATTGCTTTTTTGTGCGCACCAAGTCTTCCATGATCTCGGCAATGACTTCGTCCTTGCGGCGTAATTTGCTTTCCAGCGCCTCGAGCTTACGCTCGCTTTGACCAAAAACTCGGGAGGGGGAGCGCCCGCCTTCAAAAGCTGCGCTTCCCTTTTCGAAGAAGGTCTTCTGCCATTGATAGAACCGGGTCGGATGGATCCCCTCAGAGTCGCAGATCTCCGAGATCGGTTTTCCTTCCAGCATGTAGTTCCCCCGAAAAAACGGACACGGAGTTTTTCGGTTTTCTATAGTGTTTAATTAAAAGGAATCGGGTGACCTGTCCCCCGAACCCCCTGGGATTTTTCGCTTTGGACTTGCTCCGGCAGGACTGGCCGGCCGGCAGGCCGCTTTTAGCGGCTCCGCCTGCCGTTTGCAAGGCCGCACTGGCGGTCGAGTTGCGTCCCCGCAGAGCTCTATCTTCCGGCACAGCACCAGTAATGTGCGGCGCGTTGATTCCGATGTCAATTACGCTATTGAACTTGGTTTCATACCTGCTTGGCGTCTGGTAATCCAAGGCACTGTGCAGACGCTGGTTGTTGTAATAAACCTCGATGTATTTGAAGATTTCACGGCGCGCCTCGACCTTCGTGCCGAAGAGCTGGTTGGCTGGAAAACACTCCGTTTTCAATGTGCTAAAAAACGCTTCTGCTTTGGCGTTATCGTAACAATTACCGCGGCCACTCATGCTCAGCTTGGCTCCGATTACAGCCAAAGGCGTTTTGACCGCCTCGCTGCTGTACTGGCTGCCTTGATCAGAGTGAAAGTAAAGTCCTGGATCAGGCTGTCGCATCATCAAAGCGTTTTTCAACGCCACCACTACCAGTTCCGCCTCCAAAGTCTCTCCCAATTTCCAGCCCACCACTTTCCGGCTAAACAGATCCAGGATTACTGCCAGGTACAGCCATCCCTCCAGCGTGCCGACATAGCTAATATCGCTCACCCAGACTTGATCCGGAGCGCTTGGCTCCAAATCTTTGATCAGGTTAGGAGTTACTCTCTCTCCTGCTAGAGTTGTCCGCGGCCGGAACGCTTTCTTGCGCCGAGCAGCCAGACCGTTTTGACGCATTAGTCGCGCCACTCGATTCTCCCCGCACCGAACTCCCTCTTGTCGAAGCTGCTGCGTAATCCGCGGGCTGCCGTAGCGTCCTTTGTGCTCCCCGTGTACTTGATCGATTTGCTTCAACAATTCGGCGTTTGCCTGGGCTCGCAGAGACTGCTTCGCCACAGCCCATTGGTAATAACCGCTACGCGAAACGCTCAGCCCCACGCAGCACTCCTTAATCGGAAATTGAACCGACAGTTCTTTGATCATCGCATACCGCTGGTCGGTTCCTCCCCCAGTATGCTCATAGCTTTTTTTAAGATCTCCCGCTGTCGCTTCAGATACTCGTTTTCCTTCTGCAACTGCCGGATCTTCTCGAACATCTGTTGCGGACTCATCCCTTGGCCGTCCACCTCTGCCGGCTGCTGCCGCCCCAAGTAGGCCTTCTTCCACAAGTTCAAGCTGTATCCGCTGACCCCCAGCTCCCGGGCGATCCGCACCTGACTCTTGCCGCTATGGATCACCATCTCTACCGCTTGATCGATGAACTCAACGCTCAGTGACACGAAGTCGGACCCGTCCACGCCAGAGTACCCTTGCGTTGACGGCGATAGATCGTAAGCGTCTGACCATTCTGACCATCCCCACCTATTCTGCGAACCCGATTTTGCCTTAACCCACAACACCCGGGCTTTCCAAGAGTCGCCATTGGTCCCGCGGCGAAACTTGATCTCGATCCGCGCCTTTGGAACAGGGCGTAAAATGGGTTGGGGAGTGCAGGTGCGGCCTGGGCCGCAAAAGAGGAGTTAGAACGTATCCGTCTCACCAGCCACATAGAGGAGCAGCGCCCGGGAATTTCTATGGCCAGCTAGATTCGAGTCGCCCAGGCCGTAGGCGTGAGTCAGCGATCTGGTTCACCGGCGATTGGCCAGGCCCGGAAGGGACAGAGCCGCCCAGACAGTTGCGAACGGGGAATGCTGAGTCGCCGGCATGTTTCGACAACCGAGACGGTAGCCGCGACGCGTGGTCCGGCTCCTCGCTACCAATCTTTAATACATCGAAAAGTCGCGAGCAGATCGTCCTTTCGAGAAAAGATTCCCGAAAGCATTGGGTTCGGCATGTAGTAACGGTCCAAGTCCCCGCAAGAAGGTAATTGGAAAGAATTAAAACCTTTCAGGCAACCGGGGCATCTGTGTGGCGTGGCGTCTTCGCCGTTCGCGACGACAAAGTGACTGCTAATCTTGCCTATGTGAAGGTACGAGACGCCAAATACTATTCTCAAGCGCTTGCGCTTCTGACCTCGGCTTCATCCTTCAGCAGTGATCGAATCTGTTCACGAAGTTCAGGGGAATCCGCATGCCCGTGAACAGTCACAGCGTGGTGAACGGCCGCTTGGAGCACCTCCTCTTCTGTTCCCGAGATTGCGAGCGTGCAGTTCTTTTCGCTCGGAAAGTTCCGGCAATCGATTACCTTTCGTTGTGAGCCCGACATGCGCTACCTCCTAGATGTATATACGAGGCGGAGCATAGTCTCACCGGAAAGTACTTTCAAATGGGATTAACAAAGCCGTCGCCTTAGACCTGTTTGAATTCGCCGACAACGACCGACGCTATGCCTTCGTGGCCTGCGCCAACGGCTGTTCCACCGGATGAGGGGCATCAAACAGCTTTCCAACCACGTGGTTACTGAAATCGGATCACGGCGTCGGAGTCGGCTGCACAGCGTCGGTCCAAGCCGAGAGTTCTTCGCCGGTCGCGAATTCTTTCCGTAAACTCCTCCCATTGGGCGCAACCTTCCGGACATCGTCAGGTGACAGCCTCCGGCCCTCGATTATTGGGCTGCTTTGCTTTGCGCGAATGCTGCTGCGAGAGCATCCGCGTGATGTTTATCGACCGCGAGTGTTCGTTTGGCGCGGCCGGGCGAGCGTCCGATCCTGAGGAAGATGTTGCCTCATTTGGATACGCGGATGCCAAAGAAAGCAAGAAAAGCGAGATTGCCGTTCCAGTAAGTAGTTTCATCGTACTCTTTCGATTCAATGATTAGATAGCTGAATGCCTCTCGGGACGGGACATGTTAAACGCTTGTGACATAGAGGCTCGGCGAGACCACCGGCCATCGACCAAATGGCTGCTCTCGGGATCGTGCGACCCTTGTCGTATTCTTGCAGAAAAGCGGTGCGGTCTTCTTACCGAGTTACAGGGCGTTGCGGAACTGCGTGGAAGCTATACCCACCGTCAGGCGAAATACCTGTGCGAAATGGCTCGGACTCGTGTAGCCAACTTCGAGCGCTATTTCGATGAGGCTACAAGATGTTTCGCGGATCAATGCGCAGCTCTTCGGCGAGCGACAAGTCAAGTAAATAACCGGCGCTCCGGTGAACAGGCTGGCCCGGTACTTCAATAGGAAGGCCGCGGCAGGGCGGCTTGCTGCAATTAGGAGGTCGGGTGGATAATCCAGGTCTTTCTCTTTTAGAAAATCCCGCAAGTGTTCCTGATGCGCCTCAACCGAAAAGTAAGGCTCGTCTAGGAACTCGCTGTGAAACTCGATGTGCTTGGTGGCGCCAGCTTGAAGGGTCGCACGCAAGGACTGATCAAAAATGACATTGGACGGTAGCAGGCGCTCCTCCGAGTAGAGTACTAGCACACGCTGCAGGCCCGGAGATTGGGCGGCAATGCAGAAAACAGGCCAAAACAGAGCGAAGAAAACAGCTCGAGAGAGCAGCCTCACAAAACACTGCGCAATGTGAACGCGAACCAGTTCGATGGGAGTCATCGTGTTAACGCGGTTTGCTGCTTTTGCCGACTCTCCAGTCAAAGACGGAACAGACCGAAGTCAAGAGCCTGCCCACTCCGCGCGTCGGGCACGGAAATAGGGGTGGCCGATCAAAGCCCTGGCTTTTCCAAGGAGAAGCTGCGAAAATCTTGGGATCTTTCTTCACGACGAAAAAGGATGCCATGGGGCTGAGAATCGGCCACACGATCACCGAGGCGCACGGCGGGCACCTCACCGCAGAGGACAGTTCCGACCGTAGTGCAACGGTACGTTCCACCCTGGCGGGAGCCACCACAAAAGGGAGAAAGTCCGCGTGAGCCACCAAGCCAACGATCCACCCCAGAGCGAGGGCCACGTTCAACGGGCGCCGATCATCTATTTGGTTGACGACGATTCATCGTTTCTGCGCGCTTTGTCTCGCCGTCTCCAGGCTGCGGCTTATCAGGTCGAAACCTTTGGTTCGGCCGAGGAATTCCTCAACCGCCGTCGTTCGGAGGCGGCCGGATGTGCGGTGCTTGACCTGCAGATGTCGGGCCCCGGCGGCCTGGAGTTGCAGGAGGCCCTTGCCCAGATCGAAGACTCTTTGCCGGTAGTCTTTCTCACAGCGCACGGCGACATTCCCTCCTCTGTGCGCGCGATGAAGAGAGGTGCTGTGGATTTCCTCACGAAGCCGGTGCGGGGGGATGAACTGATCGAAGCGGTGGAGCGGGCACTGGCCCGACAAGCCTCCGAGCGGCAAACGCGACAAAAGAAGCGGGATTGGCGCGCTCGGTACGAAAGCCTGACGATACGCGAACGCGAGGTCTTTGCGCTTGTGGTGAGCGGCCGGCCCAATAAACAGATCGCCGACGTGCTCAGCATCTCCGAGCGCACTGTCAAAGCGCATCGCGGCCAGGTGATGCATAAAATGGGGGTACAATCGCCAGCCGAGCTGGGGCGGGCGGTCGAGTGGCTCAGGGCGAGCTCGTCTGAGGCTGCGCCCGCTCCGGGCACGGCGCGACAGGAGAAGGCGCGAGGCTGAAAAACGGTGTGTGGGACGGCGCTCTGCTCGGTCAGGCTCCAAAATTTGCCCGAAAGAACAATATCAAGTGACCAGCGGGTCTGCTATTGAATGAGGTTGTTACTCTCGAAAACGTGTCCTTAACCAAATGCACCATCGCGGTCGTCGAAGATGACGCGAGCTTCCGCCGCGCTGTAGAACGGTTGCTGCGTGCGTCCGGCTTTGAGGCGCACACCTTTGCTTCCGCGGAGGAGTTTCTCGGGAGTGCTGCACCCGAGTCGCATGCCTGCCTGATCCTCGACATACAGCTGCCGGGAATGTCGGGTTTCGAGTTATTCGACCATCTTACTGCGTTCGGCCGGCCCTGGCCGGCAGTCTTCGTTACCGCGCAAGACACGGATAACCAGCGCGAGCGCGCTTCCCGGATTCCGAACAACGTTTATTTGCCCAAACCAGTTGTCGGCGCAGTGCTGCTGGAGGCCGTGCGTTCGCTGCTCGGGCGCGGCAGTTCCTGGCCGAATGGCCCAGGAACATCAATCCAGTAGGAGAGGTCGTGAGCTTCGACGAACGATGCTCTGTAATCCGAATCGTTTTATTCCTCACATTTTGCTGGGCTTCCAACGGCACGATGGCAGAAATCCAGCCATCTTCGGCGCCGCAGGTGAAGACGAGTCCGGCGGCTACTCCCATCCCGGTCATTAAAGTTGCGTCGGAAGCGGAGTCCGCGTTGGAGTCTCTCCGTGAGATCGATACGAGCTTATCCACCGATCGAACCACAACGAGTGTCGCCGAAGGCCTGTCGGAGCTGAAGAGTGAAATCGAGGCGCGAATCGTCGATGACATGGGACTCTTGAGGTCAAATCCGCCCGTTCAGATGCTTTACGATCTAAGACTCGCCTGGCAGAGCTTCAGCGATAAGTTGTCCGCATGGACTGATGAGCTGACACGGACTGGCACAAGTTTGGATGAGGAGTTGGCCCGTCTGGATGAACTAAACAAGATCTGGCGGTTAACGCTTCAGGCCGTACAACAAGCCGGCTCGCCCTCGGAAGTTTTACAGCGAGTGCGGGCCGTCATCGACTCAAATATGAGTACACGACAGGCGGTGGACTTTCATCGAACGCAGGTGTTGGGGCTGCAGAATGTTGCATTCGAGGAGGCAGGCCGAGTTCGAACAGCTTTAACTTTGATTGAGCAATCAGAAGGCCGCGCTCTGAGGGGTGTTCTTTTGCGTGACAGTCCACCCATCTGGCGCCTTGAAACCAGTTTTGCGGAAGAGTGGACAAAAAATAGTCCGCGATCGTTTTCCTTCGAACTAAGGGCGTTGATGGCTTACGCCAGGCGACGCCCGTTCGCCTTCCTGATCCACGCATTGACGATTATTGTGGTAGCGGTTGCGATACACTGGTTAGACCGGAGAGTCCGCCTATGGTCGGAGCGAGAACCAAGTCTGCAACATGTAGCGCCGGTCTTTGCTGTTCCGGTTTCAGCGGCCGTGGCCCTGTCGTGCCTTTTCAGCCGGTGGTCACTTTATCCGCAAGCCCCGCGCTTGCTCGCAGCGATTATTGGAGCTGCCGCGCTTATTCCAGCCGTAATAATTCTCCGCCGATTGCTCGAGCGAAATTTGTTTCCAATTCTCAACGCGCTGGTGGTTATGTATTTTATCGATCAGTTGCGAGCAATCAGTGGATCGTTACCGCTGTTGACCAGATTCCTGTTCCTCGCACAGACGCTCGGAGCGGTTCTTTTTCTTGTCTGGCTGATTCAGGGCGGGCACTTGCCGACAGTAGGTGACAAAACGAGCGATCGCTTATCGCGGGCGATCCGGGTCGCTGTCTGGATAGGCCTCATCGTTTTGTCGGCGGCGTTCCTGGCAAACATTTTTGGATACGTTAATTTAGCTAACATTTTAGGAAGCACGTTTCTCTGGACCGCCTATTTGGGGGCCGTCCTTTGCGTCGCTATATGGGTCGTCGAAGGACTGATCATGATCGCGCTCCATGTAGGACCGCTGGCGTCTCTGCGCGTTGTTCAACTTCATCGCCGGATGCTTTACCGGCGCATGTGCAGCGCAGTCGAGCTCGTGGCGTTTTTGTTTTGGGTGAGCGTAATGTTGAACGTTTTTGGGCTGCGAGCGCAGCTGATCCAGAATATTGAAGCGGTACTTCACGCAAACCTGGCAATCGGCTCGCTCAACATTTCTTTGGGCCACGTCCTGATATTCGGGCTGACGGTTTGGGCGTCTTTCCTGCTCTCAAGGTTTTTGCGTTTTCTTCTGGAGGAAGATATCTACCGGCACTTTCAGCTGGCCCGCGGCATTCCGCAGGCGATTTCTGCGATGGTTCACTACGCTGTCCTGCTCTCTGGATTCTTCGTCGCGCTGGGAGCGCTCGGGGTCGATCTGAATAAGTTTACAGTCATTGCGGGAGCATTCACCGTTGGAGTTGGTTTTGGATTACAGAACATAATCAATAATTTTGTTTCCGGGTTGATTTTGCTTTTTGAGCGCCCAATTAAGGTCGGTGACGTTATTGACGTGAGCGGCAATGTTGGAGAAGTGCGACGCATCGGCATTCGTGCAAGCGTTATTCGGACGCCGGACGGCTCCGAAGTGATCGTCCCGAATGGAATGCTCATTTCCAGCCAGGTGACAAACTGGACCTTTTCCGATCAACACCGCGCGGTCGAAGTGCCCGTCACCGTGGTTCGCGGCACAGCTCCGCAGCGCGTGGCCGAACTATTAAGAACTGTCGCGGCAGAGCATCCACGTATCGCGAAAGAACCGCCGCCGCAAGCTTACGCGGTCAACTTCACCTCCGGCGCTGTGACCTTCCAACTGCGGGCTTGGACAGATCGGTATGAGGACTGGGTGCAGGTGCGAAGTGATCTTTCCGTCGCGGTAGACGACGCTTTAACCCGGGATAATATCAAGATTCCATGATGGACTATCCTCTTATCGGTACCGAACCACTCTCCAAATTCTCGGCCTGCCGGAACGGGGCCACAGACACGTTCTAAAGTTGCCCGCACTGCCATGGCCCGCTCACGTTTCCTCGCATTCGTTATCAAGGAGTTCAAGGACGTCTTGCCACCGGTGGTGTTCTTCGCGGTTGGCTTCAATCTCATCGTGCTCACCACCAATCTTATTCTTGCTGACTATCTCAAGAGCTTCGCGAGCTTCCTGGTCGCAACGATGGCGGCACTGGTGGTGGGAAAGTCGGTGCTTGTTGCGAATGCTATCCCATTCTTGCGTCGCTTCGACACGGCCCCCATGATTCAGCCGGTCTTGTTCAAGGCCATCGTCTACTGGGCGGTTGTTTTCCTCGTGCGATTCCTGGAAAAGCTTGTCGAATACTTTTTCGCGAAAGGAACCGTCGGCGGCATCCCGGAATACGTGACCACCCACTTCACCTGGGACCGTTTTGCCGCAATCCAGCTGTGGATTTTCGTTCTGTTTCTCGTCTACACCTCCGCCTCGGAACTGAATAACCGGCTCGGTGAAGGCGGCCTCAGGAAGATCTTTTTCGCTAAGCGTTCACCAGAAATCAAGCCACCGGGAGGAGCTTCACCATGAGCAAGTCTGACTCGCCTGGTCACTAGGTTGCGCTTTTCGGATTGGTTAATGGTAGACGATCGGAGACTATTGTGTTCCGGTCGCGCCCAGCTTTCCATGAATGCCAGGTATGTTGGCTCCGATCGGTTCTGAAGGAGTTGCGATAGTTCCCAGGATGTCGACAATTGGACGCCTGCTGAGAAGCTTGCTGAGTGTCCAAAGATCTATGAGGATTCCCCTGCCACGAATCTGCGACATACCCGCTGCCCTATCCTCCTGGATCACCTGAACGATCGCTCCCCGTATCAGGAAATACGCGCGGCCCTGTTCAATCATTCGCAGTTCGTTATCGTCACTTTGGTTATAGAAAACCCGGTGCACGTCTTCTTTAGACGCACAAGCGAATGGGCCATCGATAGTTACCCAGCGATACCCTTCTCTAGCCAGATCATCGTACTGGTCCGACAATGCAGTTGAAGTCATCCCCATAGCAGCAGCCGCTAGATATATCAGTGTTCGTACTTTCATAATCATCATTAATTGTGCCCGAGTCTGGCCGAGCGGGATACTCATCGATCGACACACCGAACGCGCCATCGCCCAGGGTCTCGGTAAAAGCAAACCGCCGTTTCATGTGAATATTACTTTGCGCTGACTGCAACTTCTATTGCACTTTGGGACAATACAGAAACGGACATCCCCGGGTGCCCAGCCAAAAACTAACCGGGCGGAGAGTCGTCATTGATATATTCCTGGGTTGCTGAAAGGGTGCTCGCATTTCGGGTATGCGGCGCTTTCGCGAGCAAATCATCTATCGACCAAGCCTCGAACGCTTGCCTCAATCAGGCGGCCCGCATTGAGAAGTTCCGCTTCACTCAACAGGGGCCCAATTAGCTGCAAGCTCGTGACCGGAACGGCGCTCTCATTCACTGGAATCGGTATCGCCAACGCAGGATTTCCTGCGAAATTCACCGGCACGGTGTTTTGCAAGTTCAACATTCGCGCTTCTAAAAGGGCTGCTGTCCCGAGGAACGGGATGGCTGGCGGTGGCGTTTGAAGAGTCGGCAGAGCGATGAAATCAACTTTTTCAAAGACCTGAAGCAAAGTGCGCTGCCACTCGGCCTGCCTTCGTAGAGCGCTGCGATAGCTGACCGTGTATTCGAGTTCGCCCAAGGCAATAATTGCGTCGGTCTTGCCGCTTACCCCTAGTTTGCCCATGTAATGTTTGTAGTTTATCCAAGCACCGGCGGCAGCCACTATGTCCCCATCAATCCTGGCCTGATTCCATTTCGCCGCAAAAGCCTCGTCCAAAGTGACAACCTGAAAGTGTCCTCGAGCAAGGGCGTCATCAACCGCTTTGTCGATTCTAGGATCCGTGCCATCCAGGTAGAGTCGTCCTATTCTGATGTTTTGGGCCAACGGTTTGGCGGTGACGACGCTTTTATATTGTGCGGCAAAACCCTTTTGCAAAAGATTCATCCCTTGGACGACATGATCCACGTCTTTGCCCAGCGGTCCGACCGTATCCAGATGCTCTGGGTCGATCGGTAATACGCCCTTCAACGAAATAAGGCCAAATGTTGTCTTCAAACCAACAATGCCAATACAGGCTGCGGGAACGCGGATAGATCCGGCAGTATCTGTTCCAAAGGCAACGTCCGCCATTCCCTCCGCGATTGCCACCGCTGAACCGCTTGACGAACCTCCTGGTATAAGGTTCCTCGTGATAAACGGGTTTCCCGGCGTTCCGAAATATTCGTTTACTCCGGACGGAGCGATCGCAAACTCACTGAGATTCGTTTTTCCGACAATTCGTACGTTTCGCTTCAACGCAATCGCGAGGCACTCGGCATCCTTGGTAGCAGGTGAACCGTTCGTGGCAACATATTCGGAGCCAGCCGTGGTCACCACGCCTTTTAGGTCGATGTTATCCTTAACTGCCAAGCGCAACCGATGATCTTTGTCACGGTGCTGCGGCCAGTAAACAATGAAGGCGTGCTCTTGCAAGCCGCTCGGGGAACGCCGCTGCAACATCGCGCAGTCAGTGAAACAAGCTATCAACAAAAGCCCAGCGAGGATCGATCCAGCAGTAGAGACGTGGCTCGGCCAAACTCGGCGATCTGTTTTCGGGTAGAGTGGCGGTCCCAGCATTTAATCCTGTGAAGACTTGTTTGCTAACTCCTCTTCCCAAAAAGAATGATCTGAAGTTGCTTGATTAAACAAAGCACGAACCGCATCGACGCTATAAGCCAATTCGATGGGAACGAACACGAACCACTCTGCTTTACCTGGATCGAAAGATTGGCAGGTAAAAATGTAAGTAGCTGTGTCCAAATCGTAGCGGCGTCCGACCAGTCGAAAATATTGCGCATACTGCGGCATCTCGTTGTCAACCTCGACGAACACAAAAGCTTGTTCATCAGCCGATGGCATAAAATTCGTTGCCAGACCCAATTGGGTAGTGACTATCCATGCTGCAAGTATAACAATTGATTTTTTCATGTTCGGAGTGCTTTCCGCACGCGGGTTAGGTTACGCGTGCTGCCAATGACCGTGACTCGCGTTCCAATGTGAACCCGCTCGAAGAACGCCGGCGCAAGGTCCCGCGGCATCCGCACACATCCATGGGACGCGGGGCACCCCGGAAGGTAGCCGGCGTGCATCCCGACCGCCGGGCTGAATTCCATGAAGTACGGCATCGGGGCGGGTTGAAAGTGGCCGCCCGCGGGAATATGGCAGTGCGGAGTCGCATTCGAATTTACCATCCTTCCGTCCGCCGCGACGATCGACCCGAAGCTTCGCGACCGATGGTTTATGTCTTTGTTGAAAATGCGGAAGTTACCCGTCGGCGTCGACCAACCGGGTTTGCCGGAGGCGATCGGAGAGACCAGTGTAGGCCGGCCTTGCTCTACCAGGTAAGCTGTCTGCTCAGTGAGATTGATGATCACCTTAGTTTCGGAAGTTGTTGCCGCAGCTGCGGACACCAGCGCCTGCGCAGCAACCAGGAATCCAAATATCGGTTTCAGATGGCTTCGTTTCATTATTCGGAGAAATCGCCTTACCGTATGAGCGTAACCGTGCCTGTCATGATTGGCTTATCGACGGTAGGCGGCTCATCTCTTTTCAATTAATCAGTAACTTTAACCTCTCGCTATTGGACCAACGTCCATTGGACTAAGGTCCAATAGCACGCCGCACACTCCCGGTTATACTGACTGGAGGTAAACTGATCCGGCTGAACGGTTTTAAGCGCCGGTCCGAATGCTAGCGCTGACTTTGGCCTGGGGCAGCTTGCGCTAACCGATTGAGGAGAAGCGATATGACGACATTTATCTTTCTATCCAGTCTGCTCATATTTCTCATGGCGATAGCGCTAGGGAGATAAACGTCCTCGAGGAGAGCAGGAACCATGAGCAAGAGTCTGTTATTACAACTATTGGATGACGCAGCTTTCCCGGCCATCATGCTTGCCGCAGCAGTAAGTCAAATAAAGGTCGGACCTTACCAAAAAGAAGCGCTTCGAGATGGTCGGCAATTCGCTGCAAGCTTACAGATTGGCCATCGCGTCCAACAGAACGCTGGAAAGGCGCGGAGGCATTGATGTCAGTCTGCGCTGCTTACCCGAAAGAGAATGCACAAGATCAGGGCTAAAAGAAGGCGAGGTCTCAGCCCTTCTCAAATAACGCTGCTGGCCAGCGCTTCGACACCGCTCGTTTCCGTGATTCTTATCATGTTAGTCCGGAATATTCGTCTGGCTCCCGATCGACTTACGCTTCAGCAAGACGCTGCTGAACTTGCGAGCCTGGAAGAGCACATCCGGCAGGACACGCAAAACGGCTGAACGAGTGTCAGCTCGACGCACTAACCGCGCGTTCGCTTGCCGCTTCCAACACTGTGACTCACGGGAGTGACGCGCCAGTGGAAAGGCATTCCCGAGTCCGGGCAACGTTCATTCACAAAGACAAAGACCGTCTCAGAAGGTAAGCCCAATTGTAATCTGCGGGCCCTGCAATGAGAGTTGATAAAGAAAGCTGCTACTCTCGTCACGGAAGTCGTCATAGAGAAACCGGTAACCGACCTCGGAAAAGATATTGCGGGTTATTTGGCAGCCTAAACCGGCATAAGCCTGCCAGGCTATATCAGACCCGATTCCAAAGCCGCCAACGTCAGTTTCGGCAGTGAGATAAAACGCCCTGTTAAGATTATATCGCCCCCGCAAGCCAACCAAGGGATCGAACCAGTTATCGTAAAAAGAAAAGCTTTGATTCAGCCGTCCCGTTATACGAGTGGCGACCTCGTTGGCTAGTTCGGCTTTCAACTGGTCTACTCTGGCCTGGGCACCTGCCCGGATCGCCGCGAGAAGCTCCGGTTGTCGGCTTTCGATCAATTGTTGGACCAAATCGCGTATTTGACCCGTCTCCCCTCCGGCGATCGGACCCACCGGCAATGGGGGATGTCGTCCCTCGAGGGAGCTAAGCCGGTCCACGATGCTTTGCTGGATAAGACTTCGCAGGTCGGAGCCGGGTGTAGTTAATTGCTTTGCAAATCCGTTCACCAATTGAGTACTCGCAGCATCGATTTGCCCGACATTTGGATTCAATCCTACCTGCTGCCCTAGATAGGTATAACGGAACCCGCCCAGCAGATCGAGCCAACCACGCGGACCTTCGATGACCCGATAAGACAGAAAGAATTCGCCGAGGAATTGTTGCATACCGAAACTCACCCGTGACACCAAGCCCGATCCACTAACGCCGGCTTGACCATTCAAGTACAGAAGATCACCCAGAGCACCAAAGCGCCCTTTTCTCACTTCGGCGGAGGTCGCGTAGACAACGTTGATATTCCGCAGAATTTTGTCCACCCCGACATTGACATAGGGATTGATGCCGTGAAATCCCGTATAACCGCTGACCCCAGCTAGCCAAATGGGGCCTCCGACGGTGATCTGCCAGGGTTCAGTCGTCCTGGCCGGCGGTTGTTCAACCACCTTTGCCTCTTCTCGGGTACCAGCCCATCCGGTGATGAGCGGAAGAAAGAAAATCGCTGCTAAGCGTAGTGTTAGACGATTCATAGCTGAGGGATCTCAAAAAGCTTAGTTGAATAGGCTTTTCCGTCGGTCGCGGCTATTGTACTAAAGACCAATACCAGATTTCGTTGGTTTTGGCTAGCACAAGGAAAACAGGTATTCCTATGAAGCGATTGATTGCCCTAGCCGTTGTGGCTTTTGCGTCACAAGTAGTCTCCTTTGCTGGAGAACCGATGGTTTCTTCCAAGCAGGTTGTTGCCCCACCGCCGCCAGCAGCCTCCAATATCGAATTCGTTCCCTCTGAAGAACGAAACATGACGGCATCACCTTCACACTCTCCTCGAGCGGCAGCCCGGATGGCTGGGGTGGAGGCATGGATTTCACTTCGAACGTGTCTAACGATCGTGGGCTCGGGAATACCGGCGGTGGATTCGAATATAGGTTTACTCCCCATATCGGACTCTTTGGCGAAGCCGGCTATAACTGGGTCGAAGGCGGTCAGCATTCGTTCAATTCGTCTGTGAAAAATTTTATACAGGCCAATTTCGGTCTCAGATACGCCTTCTAAACAGCATTTCTATGAAACAATTCATTGCTCAACCAATTGTGGCAGCCGCTTTGCTGTGCCTCGTCGCCTGTGCCAATCAGGGTCGCTCGCTCAGCCTGCAGGGTAGGCCATTATTCGGCTATGTACGAACGAAGGAAGTGCCGTCGTGATTCACATGGAACAGTAACTACGTCTTCGGGAACGTCGTCATGACAGCCTACGATTGGCAGGTCTCAGACTTGATGGCACGGCTAAGTGCGCCGGATAGAGGATTATCGTCCTAGATTCAGGATTCCCAGCCAGCGGTCACTTCGAGCTCGATGCCCTAAGAAGGAGTGGCTGACATGATAGGTAAAATAAAGCGCGCCGTTGCGCCACAGGCGGCATTGTTCTCGATCCAGATCCGCCCCCCATGGGCCTCGATGATCCTGCGGCAAATCGAAAGCCCCATGCCGAGCCCGGTTCGCTTCGAGGTAATGAAAGGCGCGAAGACCTGGTCCAACTTATCCGGCGGTATACCATGGCCGCTATCGGCTACTGCGATCTCTACGAAGCTTTTCTCAGACTCGCAAGCTGTGACCGAAAGCTTATGCTCGTTATGAGAACCGTCTTTCATGACTTCAAGGCCATTCAGCACGAGATTCAGAAGCACTTGCTGCAGTTGGACGCGGTGACCCCATACCGGCGGCAGATTCGCAGCCACGTCAATGTCAAGCGTCGCACTGTGAAGAGCAACGTCTGGGCCGGCAATCCTCCCCAGTTCACTCATCAAAGAACGTAGATCAATTCTCTGGAAATCGAGTTCGCGACCGCGAAGAAAGGCTCTCATCCCCCGGACTACGTCACTGGCCCGAACAGCGTCCATTCTGAGGTCGCCGAAGATGGCCCGAAGCTCATCGAGATCAGGAGCGGAATGTTGGAGGTGTATCTCCGCCACTTCAGAGTTTGTCAGAATGGCGCCGAGTGGCTGACCCAATTCATGGATGAGCGAACCGGAAAGCTCACCTACTAAGCTAACGCGGGTGATATGAACCAGCTCCTGAAAGTGCTGGCGCGTCTCTTCCTCCGCCCGCTTGCGCTCCGTGATGTCCACGCACGCTCCCATGAGACGCTGCAGTTTTACCTGTGATCCAACTTGCGTGCGCCCGCGTGAAGAAATCCATCGCGCGCTTCCATCTGGGCAAACCACGCGAAAATCAGCCATAAACTCTTTCCCCGTGCGGAGCGCCTCCTCGACCGAGTTCTGCATGCGTTCGCGATCGTCGGGATGGATCGCGCTCAAGAGATTCTCCCAGTGGGGCGCTTTGCCGTTTGAAAGACCGAAAAACTGTCTAGCCCTGTCCGTCAGCCATATTTGCCTGGTAGTCGGGTCGATTGCCCAAAGACCCGCCCCCCCCGAAGTCGTCGCCAGATTCAGCCGCTCCTCGCTTTCGCGCAGGAACGATTCGGCCTGACGGCGTCGACGGAGCTGGACAAATAGCACAGCAATGAGCAGTCCTTCGAATAGAGATGCTGAAGTTACCCCTAAAATCAGCCAGTGATATTTTTTCCAGTAAGTGGCCTCTTTGAAAAGCACGCCACTGTTTTGCGGCAGTTGCTTCCCGCTGATGTGCCACCGCCGGAGCTCGCGCCAATCGAACATTGGGATACCCTGGATTTCCGAATGAGCGACATCTTGCGGGCTTTCGCCGGCAAGAATACGCAAGCCCGCCTGGGCCACTTTGCGGCCCATTTCCTCAAACGTCACCATCGAGCCGCCGACAATACCGTGACCTAAATACGTATCGTAGTAGCCATAGATCGGCACGCGGCTAGCCGGGGCAAACTGGTCGAGTGCCTCTTGGGGCGTGAACCGGTTGCCAACGATGTCCTGGAACATGGTCAGGTAAAGCACCACGGTGTGATCCGGCAATCGCGCCAGCGCATCGCGCAACTCCGGCAGTGAGAAGTCCGTCAGCCACGTGAAAGCGACTCGGTTTTGGAAGGCGCTGCTCGCCTTGCGGGCTTCATCGGCGAGCGCCTTGTCTCTTTGGGAGCAGCCAGTGACGACGGCAATATGTCGCGTATCTGGCTGCAGATTGAGAGCCAACCTTAGCGTGGCAGCGGAGCTGCCGGGTGTTGATATTCCTGCGGTCTTTGGGTCCGGCGAATTCGTCGGAGGGGCTTCACCTTCCCAAGTCAAGTAAACAACCGGCGCCTCGGTGAACAAGCTAGCTCGGTATCGCATCAGGAAGGCCACGGCAGGGCCGCTTATTGCGATCACCAGGTCGGGCGGATAATCGCGGTATTTCTCTCTTAGAAAATTCCGCTGGTGTTCCTGCTGCGCCTCACCCGAAAAGCGAGCTACGTCCAGGAACTCGCTGTAAAACTCGATGCGTTTGCTGGCGCCAGCTTGAAGGTTTGTACGAAGGGAATGATCAAAGACGACATTTGCCGGTAGCAGGCGCTCATCGGAGTAGAGGACTAGCGCACGTAGCGGGCCCGGAGGCAGGGCTGCTAGGCAGAAGCAAGGCCAAAACAGACTGAAGAAGACAGCTTGAGAGAGCTTCCTCACAAAATGCTGCGTGATGCGAATGCGAACCAGTCTGATGGGAGTCATCGTGTTCACGCGATTTGGTGTTTCTGCCGACTCTCCAGTCAAAGATGGAACGGATGGAAGTCAAGAGCCTGCTTTCGATTCGTCGGTATCGGGCCGGACGTTTATGGTTACAAATTCCGCGCTGTGCCACCCCAAAACTCAAGGCATCCCCGGGAGCCCTTTCCGGATGAGGATCGAGAACGTGGGGTCGTCGCCCGCGTCGCGAGCGCGATAGTCGATGTAGCTAAGACGCCTGAGTTCTGCAAAGGGCAGCGACGTATCGATCGCCCTTAATTGGTAGGCGTGTTCCGCGATAAAGCCATTTAAAAGGAGTTGCCAGTCCCAGGGTCGCGCCCATCCGATGTGCTTCGTGTGCATCCGGATGTTCGAAGTGCAATTGCTCAAGAGTTCGTTATACCACTGCGGTCGCTCATGGAGTTCGTTAGCGCTTCGGATGTAATCGAGGAACAGGGCTCGGGTCTGCTCCGGGGTTGCCGCAATTACCCGATAAAGATAGACGTCTTCAAGGCGATAATCGGTGCGGAGCCGTACTATATCGCGCTCGTCGCCAATCACATAATAGAGCGCGAACTGCCGGTACAAACCGGCGATCGCCGAATAAGTCTGTCCCTTCGCCATCCGCGTTTCAATCGAAATACAAACGTAGCCCTCGGGACCGAAATCGAAGCTCAGGAAGGTATGGCAGATAAGCGTTGGTCCCCAGAAGTTGGTAAAAAAATCGACAGCGCGCAGATTAGAAAGCTGCACAGTCTTGGTTTCCCATCGCGGCCGGTAATCGGTTTTGCTGAAGTAGTCGAAGTTTCGGAAGTTATGAATTGCGATGCGGTCACCGTCAATTTCGACATAGGGCGTCTCGGCCACCTCCGGCTGCCAGTCGCGCGTATTGGACGGGCGAATAGTGAGCCACCAAGCGGCCACGAGCGTGATTGCACCGGCAACCGCAACCTGCGCCAGCCAGCGGGGTCGCACGAACGCCAGCGCTCCGATCGCACCCAACCCAAAAGCAGCCGCTAAAGGTCGGCGCAACACCGAGAACGGGAAATCGAACCAGAGTGCGCCAAAGGCCCAAGCTACCCCGATCAGTAAGATCAACGTGACGACAACCGGGAAGAACAAGTGAACTAAAAAAAGGCACACCTGGATGACGCGTGATTTCGAAGGCGGCAGGGAATTCAGGTTTTTACTCCGTGAAATGTGACGGCAGAAGGGAAGCCGGGAGCTCAGTGCATTCTGTCCTGCTTCAACTGGCCAAGTTCCGGAGTCCTTGGAGCGAGGCGCGGCGATGGAGGAGCTATCTGGCCTTCAGCTGTCAACGGGAATTGGATACGAAAAATAGCAGCAAGCATCGCAACGGAGTTGTCGCTCCATAAACCCCCATGACCCCAGATAATTTCCTTCGGCACGCGCACAATCCAGCACGGTACACGGGCATTTCCCGTATAGACAAATTGCCACCGTCGCCATATTTCTCGCCCGGTAGGAGGGCGTATTTCATCGGGGTTATAGTTCGCACCGCGGCAGAAGTGGTCACCGTGGCCGTCGTTATGCTCGCTTGTATAAAAGGCATAGTCTGGGTGGTTTTCCTTGATATTGGCTTCGAACGCCCTGTTCTCATTGACTCGCAGACCGGGGGGCGGATTGGCTTCGCCAAGTGGAACGACGTGATAATTGACCAGGTACTTATCGTTCCCGGGTGTGTGTGTATAGAATTCTCTCTCAGACACTTTTTGTCCATTGCTGCCTGGCACAGGAACTCGATCCCAATGGGCCCGAAGATTTACAATATTAAAAAGTTCGGTGCCCATCGGAAAGAACTGACCTGTCGCCTGGTCGTTTTCGGATTGGAGGATGACAAGAAATGGACGGTTTTCGGTTAGGATGCCCCCCTTTTCGGCGCCAGGAGATCGAGCGACGTACCCATGCCGCACCGGGTCGTACTTATAGAGGTAGTCGAGTTCCGATTCCAACTGCCGGGTGCCGATCGAGCTATCCGCCGGATTGAAGGCAATGGCCATGTCCCAAGGGCTGGTATTGCGCGAACCGTTGCTGCTGGCATCAAGAATCGAATGAGAAATGGTGTTCTCCAGCACCAACCCGCCGAAGGAATGGCCCAGAAGCACGCAATGATGAAACGTCTTATCGGGCGCGCGAGCTGCCAAGGCGAGTTCGCTGATAGCCGCCAGGATGCCGTTTTGCGAGGCGATTGTTGAGCCGGCGGACTTGCGGCTCCAGAAGGTAAGAAATTTCGCCACCGGCAGGGTAATGTCTTCGCCACGCCACGCTATATACACCCCGATCACGTTAATCTTTCGCCCTGTGGCTTCGGGAAAACGCGACACTGCATCAATAAAGTGCTCGAACCGGCAGACATCCCCTGAGTTCGCGTTGTTCTGCCAGCCGTGAATATAGACAAAAAGCAGCGGACGTGGAGCCTTGTGGATTAAATCCAGCGCGGCAGTTCGCTGGGATGTGTCCAACTCGGAACCTTGATCACCGAATTCGATGAAGGCCAATTTATACCGACCATCGGCGGGTCCTCGGACCGAATTGAGCGGCTCACTGGATGTATTGGGGTGATACGGTCCGTAGGCGGCACAAGACGCCAACAGCAGCGTGAAGGCCAAAGGAAGCAGTGGCATCCACCGCATTGCTTTCTTCCTGGAAGCCTGCCTTGGCGCAGTGGCACGTTTACTTGCCGTCGAATGATTCATAGTTAATCTTTATTTCATTGGCCGTTAAGTGACGGACAGGCGCGCACAGCCCGGGCATGTTGACTTTGGTAAATAAAGGCTAACAACATGTCCCAACGCATATCCATCTAGCCTTTCAGTTTGGCGCTTCTAAGTCGATCCGAAACTAGTGCTGCGATGGCTTCGCCGGAGAGCGCAATGCGGGGCGCTCGAGCACCACCGTTGTCTTTCCGTCATTTATCTGAATCGTCCCCATCCCGCGCCGCCCCAGCCGCCCCATCGGCCCCAATCCATCGATGTATCCTGGTTAATCTCCGCGGCTTGAAGATTTTCGTTTGCCAATTTATTCGCTAAGCGGAGCTGCTGATATGCTTGAAACTGTGTCAAACCTCCAACATAGGCCTGGTTGTTCGTCGCGTCCGGAAAGACGTAGTAATTTTTCCCATCTTTCTGGACCAAGGTCACCTTGTCCGGCGGAAGTGATTTGAGCTTTTGTTGCTGTGCGGCGGTGCTTGGCGTGATCACTTTAAAGCCCGCGGCGATCAGAAGATTCTCTTTGCTCTGCGTCTGCGTCTGCATGCTGTTGCAGCCCACAGCGAGCGCTAGCAGCGCGAAAGCACCGATCAGACTAAATCCGGTGAATATGTGTTTCATATCTCTGTCTTTTTTTTGTTTGGGTCTAGTGAGCTCAACTTCCTCAGGAACCAGCTAGCGGGCGGCCCCTTTCGGGCCCACCCGCAGCGACGATCATTTCTGTTACTCGCTTGGGCCTTTGCTGGCCGCCTCCGCCTGTTGCATCTTTTTCGCCATCTCCGCTTTCACCGCATCGAGGTTGAAGCTCGCGCCCCTTTGCATCGGCGGGAAATCCAGGAAGGTCTGGAGTTCTTTGCCCATCAGCTGCTGGACAAACACAAAGCGCCAGAATTGATACTTGAACCAATCGAAGTATTGCTGCGCCCCTTCTTTCGTCCCATCGTTTGGCCAGCCCGTGCGCTCGAACGGATCGAGGCGAAGGTTGGTGATGTAGGGCACGTCAGGTTTGGTCTTCTCACCGAGCCAGCCTTGGGGTTGGTCGATGAAGCGGAACTTGTAATCGTCAATGCGCACCGCGCCGACGGTGCTTTCGCCGAGGTAGAAGATTTCGTGGCGCGTGGACGGGCCTTTGCCGGTGATGGCGGCCATCTGGTCGTAGCCGTCTAAGTGGTTTTTGTAAGTCCGGTCGCCGAGTTTCACACCTTCGAGCAACTGGTCCGTGATATTCGGGTTGCCAGCGGCATCGAGGAAGGTGGGGAACCAGTCCATGCCGGAGAAGATGCCGTTCTGAACGGAGTCCGCCGGCACATGGCCGGGCCAGCGCAGGATGCATGGCACGCGGAAGCCGCCCTCCATGACCGTCCCCTTGGCCTGCGCGAACGGTGTCTGTCCGCCATCGGGCCAGGTAAAGACCTCGGTGCCGTTGTCGGTGGTGAAAACGACGATCGTGTTGTCATCCACGCCCATGTCCTTGAGCTTCTGCATCACCAAACCGACGTCGTCATCGAGCTGGGCCATGCCGGCTTCTTCTTCCGACCAGCCATTCTCCGAGTTACGCATCTTCTCATACTTGTCCGAGAGGTGCGTGACAATGTGCATGCGCGTCGGGTTGAGCCAGCAGAAGAACGGCTTGCCGTCCTTTTGGGCCTTTTCCATGAAATTCAAGGCGAGGTCGCGAATCTCATTATCCACGGTTTTCATCCGTTCGGGAAAAAGCGTCCCGGCGTCCTCGATCTTCTGTTTGCCGATCTTGCCCCAGCGCGGCATCTCGGTGGTGTCGTCCGTATCGGTGGCCCAGCTATGGACCATGTTGCGCGGGCCGACGACGTTCAACAGATTTTGCGGGTAGTTGGGATGCGCCGGGTCTTCCATCGCGTCCAAGTGATAGAGGTAGCCGAAGAATTCATCGAACCCATGGACGGTAGGCAGGAACTCATTCTTGTCGCCAAGGTGATTCTTGCCGAACTGGCCGGTGGCGTAGCCCTGCGCTTTGAGCGCGGTGGCAATTGTGCAAGCCTCGGCGGGCAATCCGATCGACGAGCCGGCTTGGCCGACCGTCGTCATGCCGGTGCGGATCGGCAGCTGGCCGGTGATGAAGTTCGCGCGACCCGCCGTGCAGCTTGCCTCGGCGTAGTAGTCGGTAAACAACATGCCTTCTTTGGCGATCTTATCGAGGTTCGGCGTCTTCCCGGCCATCATGCCCCGGTGATAGGCACCGATGTTCCACATGCCGATGTCGTCACCCATGATGAAGACGATGTTGGGTTTCTTTTCCTGCGCTTGCAGTGGTCCGGCTGCTCCGATGAGCGCAACCGTGGCGGTCAGTAATGATAGACTGTAACCGACTACTTTTGGTTTATATTTCATAATTTTGGGAGTTGTTAGTTGGAGCTGTCTGCGTCAGCGGACGTCGATTTTGCAAACAAGTCACCTCCCGCCGAGCGGGTAACTTGCGCACCGTCTCCGGAGATCACGCACCGGAAACCTGTATGGGACGAGCCGGTGTCGGGCGGCGTCCCGCGACGCGCGCTCGGGCGATAACTCTCGCAATAAGAGGGGTTGCAAAGGAATGATCCTCCTTTAACCACGCGCTTAGGAGAGGACGGATCGCCTGAATCATAACTCTCCACCGGTCCACCGGGGTCGCGGCACATGTTTTTGCTGGCGGCCTCGATGTGGCTATCGGCCCGATACCAGTCGCTGCACCATTGCCAGACGTTGCCGGCCATGTCGTACAAGCCGTAGCCATTCGCAGGGAAGGAGCCGACCGGCGAAGTGCCGATAAATCCATCTTCGCCACTGTCTCGAACCGGAAATAATCCCTGCCAGGTGTTTGCCATGAATTTTCCGCCCGGCTTGAACTCGTCACCCCAGATGTAGCGCTTTGCTTCCAACCCGCCGCGGGCCGCGAATTCCCACTCAGCTTCCGTTGGAAGCCGTTTACCGGCCCATTTCGCATAAGCACCAGCATCATACCAAGAGACCTGGACAACGGGATGTTTCTCCCGACCTTCGATACTACTTCCCGGACCTTCGGGATGCCGCCAGGACGCCCCGGCTACCCAACGCCACCAGGCTGAGAGATCGTCGAGCGGCACCGGTCGCGTAGAAGGGGTGAAAACCAGTGAACCGGGCACCAGCATGCTGTCATCCGGCTTTGGAGTACCCGGGGGAAGTTCCTTCTTCAGCTCTTCCCAGTCCGGTTTTCGCTCCGCCGTCGTCACGTAATCCGTGGCTTCCACGAATTTCGCGAACTCGGCGTTAGTCACGTCATGGTCGTCTATCCAGAATCCGGCTACATGCGCCCGGTGCGCCGGTCGTTCGTTGGGGAAGCTGCTGACATCATCGGTTCCCATCAGGAACGTGCCTGCAGGGATCCAGACCATACCCGTCGGCGCCTTCATCGCAGCTTGAGCCCGGGCGGCCTCATCCCGATCGGAGCCGATCACATTAGAGTGGTTTACCGCTTCGGCCGAAACCAGCAAAACCGGGGCAATCCTAAAAATTCCCGATAGCAAACAACGCAATGCAATACGCTTCGAAATCGCGGCGTTTACACCACAAGCAAGTAGTTTCCTTACTTTCATTCGGCGAAAATGCATAAGTGACCGACGGAACCTTTCATTAATTCTCGGAGTTTTAGGGGACGGACCGCCAATGCGTTTGGGTAGTAGATCGCGATCCTAGCGTTCAGAATCGGGCACCGCTATTGTACCTTCGGGCAAAATGCTAGGTAAGCAGGCAAGGCGGCGTAGCTTGACACGGTGGTGCCGGGCCGGCCTGGCGGTGCGGGCGTGCTCGAGGCATTGCGCTATATGACTTGTGCCGTTTATTTGCTTCAGACCTCTGCCAGAGCTGGAGAGAGCCTCGGAAGCCAATGTTTTCTGTTGCGAACACTGGATTGAGGAAGCGGCTATTGTTTCGGGTGGTTGCCGGCTAGTCCGCCAGCACCCATGACCCTGATCGCGTCACGTCGAACGATTTCGTATCTCTTCATGGCTAGTTGTCCTAACAGGTGCGGTCGCGCGCTCAGTGACGCTTGCGCTGTCAATACCAGATCGCCGCACCACGATCGTGCTCGGGGTGGGCCAGCTCTAACACTTTGACAGGCCACATCATAGACCGGAGACTTGGTCCATGAAGATGGTCAATATATCGGAGGCCAAGAGCAAGCTTAGCGCCCTCATCGAGGCGGCCGAAGCCGGCGAAGAGATCTTGATTTTCCGCGGCTCGCGTCCTGCGGTGATGCTCCGACCGGTCTCAGAGGACGACGTTACGCTCGTCCCTGAGTTTTCGGAAAAAGCTCTCGACTCATTCGAACGCGAAATTGAAAGGGACCGCAAAACTGGTCGCCTGCAAAAGCTCGGGGACTCGCCCACGTCCGCGGCCTCGACCCTGCACAAATTGAAGTCTCGTGGCTAAACCGATCTATTTTGCTCACCGGTTCGGCAAAACCTGGAATAGGTTAAGCGAGGCGCAGAGGCAGCGAGTCGTCGACATTATCCTTGCTTTACCGGATTTATTGAAGAATCCCCATCAGCATAGCGGCTACGGGTTCCGCAAGGTCCGCGGGAGCAATTTTTACGAAGCGCGAGTCGATCTGCGCTGGCGGCTTATCATGCGCATCGACAACCGCGAGATTATTCTTTTCGATGTCCTTAGCCACGATCAGATAAGGCGGCTCGGTCGAGAAATCGTTCCCGGCCATTTGCGTCAGGTACTTAAAAAGAAGAGTTATGAGCGCCGTTGAAGGGCGACACTAACTGATGCGCGAGCTCGGATTTAGGAAATGGCACTTGCCTCCCGAAACCAAACGTCGCTTTTTGATTCCGGCAAAGTCTCCCCCTTCTCCAATCTAGATTGAATATCTTCCTCGACAATCTCGACGAGCTTGGCATAGGCCGCTATCCGGTTTTCGTCGTGGCACACGCCCCCTAGAAATAGCGATGGGCAGTAACCGACGAATGCCTCGTCCTCTTCGGACCACGCAACGAATAAGATAACGGTCACTTGGTTTTCTGTGCATTTTGGATCGCTCTTGCAACATTCTTTCTCTTCATAGTTGTTGGCGTCGTCGCAAGTAGCAGCGAACTTCCCCGGTTTCTTTCCGCCGGCCGATGTTAGTGGCGGTCAGGTAAACTGGAATTCTGCAAGGGAAAGGGGGCGAGCAGCTTTGCTCCTTCAGAACGGCACCCTCTACACGGCATGGGGTTCGTTCTGTGACTTTGAAGATCCGTCCCGAGGGGTCGGTTACGCGGGATGGGTCATCGCTTATGACGAGGCCTCCCTTAACCGAATCGGTGTCTTAAATACTAACCCGACTGGACAACCGAAAAGTAGTGGTTTTCTCACTGGCGGTTCGGGAAACGGGATCTGGGGAGCTGGCGGTGGTTTGTCTGCAGATGTGGATGACGTCTTTACTGCTACCGGCAATGGCCCCAACGATGGGGGGAGCAAGACCTTTGGAGATTCGATTCTGAAATCGCAGCCAAAAAGCTGTGCGATCCTCGATTTCTTCACCCCTTCTAACCAGGCGATGCTGCAGGCCAATGATCTAGCCCGCCTTTTGCATCACGTGGAGGTTAGCGCAAGTGCGAGATAAGATAGTTGGGGATGGTAATAGTTTTGTCAAAAAGCGGGCGATTGGATGCTGCAAGAGCGCCCTCGGGAGACACCGCGAGTAAGCCGCCGTTGTTTTTCGGGTGCCGGGGTCAGCACCGCGAAGGGACCTTAACCGTAAAAATGCGCTAGGCAGGAGCAAAAGAGTGCTTGGAGTGGAAAGCTTGAGCTCAAGCGCAAGCGTATTCGGCGAGTATTACGGGTGATGAGCGCACCGACTTTCAGTAAGCGTAAGCGGATAGTGCCAACCTGGGCACAGGCTAATTGGGTGCCGCTTAAGCCGATACGTCGCAGCGCTTCTAAAAGCACGTAGGCGGCCGAGGAGAGCAAGAGTCGGAACTGATTGGCCCACCAAGCATGACAGCTGGTGCGATCACTGAAGAGGCCAAGCTGCTGTTCTTTGATGCGATTTTCCATCTCCCCGCGAGCGCAATAAATCTCATCGTAGAGTGCCTGCGCACGTCCCTCTAAATTGGTAAGCACGTAGCGCGGATTAGCACCCCGATCGTTGTGTTCGGCCTTGGCGATCACCCGGCGTTTCTTGTCCCAGGTTTTGGCTTTGTACTTAAAGTGCGTGAAGAGCCGCACTTTTTTCCCGCTCTTCTGGTGTTTACGTTGCGCGCGTCTTTGCAGTTTGACCGACAGTGCGTTGAGTCGCGGATTTTTGGCCAATCCAACCAGGTACTGGACTTGGTGACGCTCGCACCAACGCAGCATCTTCCAGCGGCAGAACCCGCTATCGGCTCGCAGGATAATCTTGACCTGCGGCCAGCGTCGGCGCAGTCCTTTGACCACCAAGGCCAAGATCGCCCAGGCATGTTTGGCCGAATCAATGTTACTCTCTCGCAGCTAACTGACCAGCAGCTGTTCGCCGCAAAAGACATAAAGCGGCAAAAAGCAAAAATCGTAGTAATAGCCGTGGAAGTGGCGACCTTCTTGCAGGCCGTGCACCCGATCGTCGGTGCAGTCAAAATCCAGAATCAATTCGCTGGGTGCCGATTCGAAGCTGCCCACAAACTGCTCGAACAACACTTCGTGCATCAGCCGCGCTTCCGTGCGCCCCGCTCGGTTTTCGAATCGACACAGCGTCGAGCAACTGGCTAATTGCTCGGTCCGTTCACTGGCCGTCTGCCACAATGGATCTTTGCGCAAAGTGTCATGGTCATTAAGATCTTCATAGCCCAGGGCCAATCCGTAAATGCGCTGCCGGAGCATGCTCCCCAAGGAATGCTCGATCTTGTCCGGATCTCGCTGATCGGGCAAGCGCTTGGCCAATGCCTTGGTTAGACCAATCCAGCGGTCGACTTGCCGCAGTACCACCAAGCCGCCGTCGCTGGTGACTTCTCCACCTTCGAAATTGCCTTGAATCTTTCTCCCTTTTACTCCTGGTAATTCGAAATCAAACTCAGTACATTTTGTCATTAGCGAAGTTTCCTGTTGCTTTGTTTGTAACTAATTCATTGCTAACAGGTTATATAAAAAACTTCGCTACTTTTTTGCACTTATGATGAAATATCCGGGCTAGGCTCCGGAGGCGTAGTCATCCTGCCTGCCATGACGGATGCCGGCGGCGTAAGTCGCAAGCTCGGTGTGGTTGCCGGTAAACACGTTGAAATATTGGTTTTTGACCGGACCCACCCTGGGGAAATATGGTGCTAATCGCCCAATGGATGTGACTCGGACCGTTGGCTTTTCGGCCGGTTCATTTCAGTACAACCCCTCGACTGGACACTTCTGGCAGCCGGTGACCGTGACGAACAACGGTGCAACCCTCAACGCTCCCCTCTCACTGGTACTGCCCAACTTGAGCAGCAATGCCGTTCTCTGGAATAATTCCGGAGCAACCACATTGCCTATGACCACGGGTGGTCCAATCGCCGCCCCATACTTAAACGCGCCCTTGACTGGGCCGCTGCTTCATGGGCAAAACGTCACTTTTCACATCGTCTTTATTGACGCTGCGGATCAGGAAAGCAAAGTCGCGCACATAACCTACAGCGCGCCCCACTTTTTGGCGGGACTCGGAGTCCGCTAATACGCAACTACCAGGAACTAGCATACAGAAAGATCGTATGAATCCATCCAGAGATCGTCACGAGAACACGGAGCGAGTTTGGAAGACCCCTATGTTCCAGGAGATCCCAATATCGTTCGAAGCATCGGCATATGCCTTAAGTGACGACGATCCGCTCTATCGATAGTTTTTCTATCGGGGTCGAGTTGTCTCGAAAGAGTGGGGTTCTCTTCGAGCCGGGTCGGAAGCGCTAGGCAATTCCGACCCTGCCCTTCCGGTGGTGGCAATGGTGGAAACTCTCCGAGGTTAAGCACACGGCGCTGGAATGCTCAGGGTATCGCGCTATGTGCAGATCGGTTCTAATTGTCAGCCTGCGCTCACCTGCTTGGGATCGCCCGTCCGCTTGACCCGGCTGGCTCGCCCGCCAGCAACCGCTAGGCAATTGTCACCGACTTTTACTGGCGTCCCTCCCAAAAAACTTGACAGTAACCAAGGACCTGGAGGAGCTCTTATCCCAGTCGATTGCGCTACAAAACGAGCTACATTCTACGCTACTATCATAAGTTGCTCAGATATAGCAACTTACAATGAACATACTGCGCCTTTCACGGCGGTAACACGGGTTCGAATCCCGTTAGGCTCGCCACACCCGATCCTCCGAGGAAAGCCGCTTAGATAAAGGATCCATGGGGCGACAATTCAGTCATTCGAGGTATACCAATATCTGGGCAAATTTAACCAATCGGCCATTTGGGACTGTTTTCTGCTGCTAAGCAGGTAGCAACAAACGTACTCACGTGTTCGGTGAAGGTTTGATGATGCTCAATCAGTCCCATGTGCTTGGCCGGCTTGAGCGAGACCAATCGCGAGCCGACGATTGCCTGGTGCATCCGATCACTCGCCTGCGGCTTGCAGACCGAGTCCCGGTCGCCTTGGACAATCAGTGTAGGTACTTTGATGGCTTTCATTGTCTGAGTGGCATCGTACCGCAGCATTCCTAACATGCCGCGAGCCATAACCGCCGGCCAAGCTTGAATACCTAGCCGAGTGACATGCTCAATTTGGGACCAACTCTCCGTGCCTGCGAAGCCGCTGCTCTTGGTAGACAGGTGAGAGGAACCATTCAAGTAACTTAGCCAATTCATCACCCACACCGCTGGGGCTACACCCACGGTTAGGTGCAATAGGGGGATAAGAAATGGACGCTCTAACGCAGTAAGAAGGCCTGCGAAGCTCGTGGTTCGCACCGGGTTTGTATAAGACGTTTGAACCAGGGCAAGCCCAGCGACTCGTGATCCCAGCGCCTGCGGAAAAAGCCTGCAGAACGTTAAAACGATCATCCCCCCGATGCTGTGACCCAAGAGAACGATGGGTCTCTGACCAGCCAGGTTCGCCACGGCATCCAAATCTCGTGCCAGTTTTTCCAGACTAAAGTCGTGATTGGTGGGTTGACTCGATCGGCCCAGACCAGGCAAATCCCAAGTGATAACGCGAAAGCGTTCTGCCAACTTGCTTTCCATTTCATCCCACTCGGTGCGATCGGCTCCCCAGCCATGGGTCAGAAGAATCACTGGCGCACCCTCGGAGCCGTAGCTCTCAACGTGAATGGTTGAACCGTCGGGCCGGCTCAGCACTGTCTTTGTTGCTTGAGGAGTTTCTGGGGCTAACCGTTGGGCAGAAGCCTTTCTCGACGCGACCAAACGTAGAGCCCCTTTGACAATCAGCCGTCCGCCTAAAACCCAGAGCATTAATCCGAGAGTTATCACCAGTAACAATGTGAGATAGTTCAGGCCCAGGCGCGGGTCGAAGTAGGATGTTTCCCGCGCAAAATCATAGCTCCAAGCATGCCGATACCACTCGTGCCCGAGATAAATCCCAAGACCGATGAAGAGCCAGGAGAGCAAACCGAGGAACCAAATTCGAAGGATTGAACTGGGAATCATCTAAGAAATGCTTTCGGGTCGGCTTTAATTTCAGGAAATTTGTCGAGGTCAGGCTTAGTTCCTCATCCCGGTAAGATCGAGGAGCGGTGGAGTAGGTAGGTGGGGGAGGCTCGCCAACCTAGGATGTAATTTGCAAAAACGTTTTAACGCTCGCCGGCGTTAGCACCAACAACCAAAAAGCAGGCCAAGCGTCCGACGCTCGGCCGCTTTTTTGAGTTGAAATTCTGCTCTTCTACAGATCCCGCTCGGTGCTTCGTCCGGTAGCATCGCGAGTCGAAGAGATATCGCTTCTTGAAATATCGCTTTCTGGAACGTCAGCTCTTGGAGAGAGGACCGCTTTTTCTTCTTTGGCGGAGACATCCGTTGCCTTCACATCAGAATGCGTTTCTCCGGTACTTGAGATGTCGTGAGCACCTAGTTTCTTGAAGATATCTTTTGCGCGGTTCGTTTCATCGCTGCTCTCGGAATGAACCGAAATAAGGATGCCACCTTCCTTCACTTTGCCCTCGTAGCGCTTGGCTTCGTACTCAGGGATGCCTAGACCGACTAGGGCTCCGGTCAGCCCACCGAGTCCCGCGCCAATAGCACCGCCGCTCAGCGCCGCCATGATGGGGCCGGCGGCAATAAAAGGCCCCAGGCCAGGGATAGCTAAGGCGCCGATACCGGCAAGCAATCCAATGGTGCCGCCGACGGCACCTCCGGTGCTGGCGCCAACGGTTGCACCTTCCGGCATCTTTGTTTCTTTCTTGTGAGCAAAGTCACGCGTGCTCCCCTTATCAGGGAAGAGCACGGAAATATCATTTTCAGAGAAGCGCGCGCTTCTAAGCTCTCCGACGATTTTGTCGGCCTGAGCTTCTGTATCAACGAGACATAGTACGGAACGTTTCATTATATTTTAACTTTCTGTTTTCCTTTTAATAAGGGGAGGAATTGTCCTTTACTTCTTCTCCCCTTTTACCTCGAGTTGGTTGTCGACTTTGTCCTTGCCGGAAATTTCTCCGGCCTTGGCGGCGATAGTTTCCCTCTCTTGCTGGCTGTCGACAGGTCCACGCAACATGACTCTGCCGTCGCGCACGATGATCTTAATGTTTTTAGCGTTCATCGAGAGGGATCCATCTCTAACAACCGCCTGTCGAATTTTCTGAGTTAGCGCGAGATCGTCCTTCTCATTGGACTGCTTTTCTGCAGTGTCTGTATTTTTGTTTTGCTCGGCAGCATTGCGTTTGGTGTTATCTGCTTCGGTCATTGAGCGAGCAGCATCGTGTGGTGTAGCCGAGGGCTGCTGACCCTGCGAGGAGTAAACAAGCAGGATGGAGCCAAATACCGGCAGGAGAATTTTTTTCATTTAGTTGGTTTCATTGGTTTGTATTTCAAGTGAGCCGAAGAATAGCGCTCGTTACGCTCGGCAGAGTTTAAGGTAAAAAGCCTCTTCGAGCCTAAGCTCCAAAGGCGGTGCAACCAGAATCGGCCTATCGCCGACGCCGAGCTAGATTAGTCGCACTAATCCAGATGAAGAAGCGGGTCCTTGTTTCACTTTTCATTCTGCCCCCCTTGACTAGCCCTTCCCTTAAAGGGTCTCGCAGCCCCATGCTCCACGAACCTAGCGCTGCTCTTTTTTTCTTCTCCTTTTGCATTCCTAAGATTCGGCACATCATGTCTATTCGCAGACGGCCAGTCCTATGATCGTAACGTTCACACAAAAAATTGGTAGCTAAGTCTCAGGCCGTCGTTTGAGGGGCCCCGTTCTTGTTCGAGCTGGTCTCTGGAATATAGCGCAGCACAGCTGAGGCGTCGCGTGCAGCGTGACCATGCGTTACCAAGCTCGTCCTGCTGACCTCGGGCGGCGGCGGAAACACTTGAGCCCTGGGCATACATCCTCTCTGGCTTCAAAGGGGCGATTTCAATACAACCGATCCTGCCTTTTCTGGCGAAGTAAAGAAACTCATGGACAATTTGCCAAAGCATGCGGCTTCTGAAGGGTGAGTTTCTTTGGGAGCCGGAGTTTACAAACCTAACCGGATGCGCACCGTTTTTCCCAGTTCGGGAAAATATTCCGGATCTTAGGGCCCGGCCTAGTCACCGGCGCCGCATACGATGACCCGAGTGGAATCGCCACCTACTCCCAGGTCGGCGTGGCAATCGGCCGAGGAGGTCGAAGAGATGAAAAGTGCTCAAAAGAAAGGCCGCTCAAAACGACGCTCAACAGACGCCGGCGCAGCTCCAAAGAATCACGATCGATGCCTATATCGGAATGGCATTCTCCAATCTTATTCCTATTTCATTATTTTAACCGTAACGGTCACTCTGCACGCCAAGAGAAAAACGGATATTGATACTGCCCTCCAACCGGGTCCTCACCGCAAGATTAGCCACTCGGAGATCTGGAAGGTGGACGAGAACCGAATTGCTGAGCTAGACCAAGATCCAGAGTTAGCGCTCGTCGGCGATTGCACCATCTACTTTTATTCGAGCTGATGGATATCGAGTCCGGATAACCAATTTGTGGCTCGCTTTGTCCCGGTTAGTCTGATGCGGGGGAGGAGAAGGGTCAAGTCAGACTGGCAGACAGGTGGATCCACCGCAGCCTTACGGTCCCCCGATCGACTTAGCTCCCGTTGCGAGCCATTTTGATAGGTCGCGATATATCTTCGCAAGCCCGTGAAGGCATACCAAAAGGGTATGTGTTCACGGGCTAACGACTCCGAATCGAAGATCTTTAGGATGAATACATCCAACTGACTGTCATCTGCCGAACGCTCGGCATCAGCGCACGTGACATCAGATTCCCGAGAACGACCCGGATGAGATACCGAACTCAGGCAACCTAACCTTGGCAGGCAAAAGTATGGACCAACACCAGAATCCCGAGGAAGCGACAGAAAGCGGAAAAGATCATTTAAGAGCCGCCGCCGATATTAAAGAAGCAGTGGGCGCGAAAGTAGAAGATATTCGCCAAGCCGCCGCGGACAAAACAGACGAACTTCGAGAAGCAGCGCAAGGCAAGGCTCAAGAGCTCAGAGAGGTGGGCGCCTGGTCAGAAGCCAGATCCCAGGCGAAGACTTGGCAGGCCGAAGGCGAAACTTACATTCGCCACAATCCGACTAAGGGTGTCCTTATAGCCCTAGGAGTTGGGTTCATGTTGGGCCTTCTGTTGCGGAAATGACTCACGGATTCTGACGCTTTGCATGGCGTTCAGGCTTCGAAAGTACCGCTGGGAGATTCAATTCGATCCTCGGTCGCTGCCTTTCTTAGTTAGCTACTTAGAACTTCGACTCGAACATTACTGAATCCGGATGTTCCGGAGCGACAGAGAGACTTTCTTCGGCAGACGCCCATTGATGAAGACTTGGCTCTCGTCTCCCACTGCTCGAATCGTTACGTGATTCCGAACGGGACCCCAGTATTTCCAGCGTGGAGGTACTGCCTCAGTTGATCTGCAAACCCTCCACAGAAAAGGGGCACGGAATCTTACTTCGAAATTCGCGCTAGTGGTCCTCGATATGCCACTGAGTGGGGATAGTGGGAAGATTGATTATCTGGGAAAGGGCGCCGTTCCGGAGGATCCAGAGACCGCGCTGACCCGTAACCGTATTCTCCCAGGCCACGCCTGCCTGGCCGGTGCCGAGGAAGTCTCCGGCCCCCGCGATGTGCCACTGCGTGGAGATAGTGGGAAGATTGATTATCCGGGAAGGGGCACCGTTCTGGAGGATCCAGAGACCTCGCTGGCCCGTAATCGTATTCTCCCAGGCCAGGCCCGCCTGGCCGGTGCCAAGGAAGTCTCCGACACCCGCGATGTGCCACTGAGTGGGGATAGTGGGAAGATTGATTATCTGGGAAAGGGCACCGTTCTGGAGGATCCAGAGACCTCGCTGACCCGTAACTGTATTCTCCCAGGCCAGGCCCGCCTGGCCGGTGCCGAGGAAGTCTCCGGCCCCCACAATGTCCCACTGAGTGGGATAGTGGGAAGATTGATTATCTGGGAAAGGACACCGTTCTGGAGGATCCAGAGACCGCGCTGGCCTGTAACCGTATTCTCCCAGGCCAGACCCGCCTGGCCGGTGCCGAGGAAGTCTCCGACACCCGCGATGTGCCACTGAGTGGAGATAGTGGGAAGAGTGATTATCTGGGAAAGAACCCCGTTTTTGATGATCCAGATACCTCGCTGGCCTGTGACCGAATTCTCCCAAACAAGATCAGCCTGGCCGTCATTGTTGAAGTCCTTGGCAACCAGTGGCGGAGTTGCCGGTGGCGAATCTAATAGGCCAAATACAGCCACCGAGTTCGCGGTGCCGACGAATACTTTACCGCTGCAGACTATGGGTACGGCGAATTTAACAGCCGCTCCGATCTGAACCTGGCTACTGTTGTAAAGCTCGCTTGCCACATTGGTTGCATTGTAGGCGTGCAAAATCGCCTGGTTGTTCTGGCCAAACTCATAAGCCCAGACGATCCCGTTTTGGTTGCCAGCGGCGGAAACGGTTGGGGTAGTTCCCGGGAAGGCAAACGTGGTGCCAGAAGCTGAGAAAGGGGCCGGATCAAGTGTTGCGGCGTTGGTGAATTGAAATTGCAGCAATGGATGGTTCTGGGAACCGTAATAGATCCATCCATTGAAGTAGGCCGGCGACGCCCAAACACCCGCCGGACAGCGCTCCAGGCAATTCCTGATAAATTTGGTTGTTATTGTTTGGGTTAAACTTACCCAGGCTGTCCCGGTCAAGAATATAGATATTGTTATCTTTACCCGCCTCAATGAGCAAGTGGTGGACTTGATTGCTGCTGTCCGTACGATCCAAGAGCATCGGGCCGCCGGAGCCCAGATCGCCGTCGCCGTTCGCGTCGTTTTGTTGATCAAAGGGGGTGAAGTAGTCGAGTACCTGAAGACCGGGCGAGACCTTCAGGACACTGTCGCCGTAGTCGCCGACCAATGGATCAAAAGGGCCGTTGCTGGTTGCAGCAAACAAGTTGCCATTCGCATCGACGACTGCCCCTGACCCGGACTGCCAGATTCCATTCCCAGACGAACCAGTATCACTCGAAGGCGGTGTTCCGTTTGGATCCACGCTGAGGACAAGGGTTTGCGCAAGGGACCTCTCGTCGTAGGCAATAATCCATCCCGAGTAAGGAGTTTGGTCGCAGAACGAACTCCATTCCGTATAGATGTTGCCGTTGGCGAGCACTAACGCAGCTCGCCCTCTTGAGGTCGAGGCGTCAAAAACGATGCGCCCGGTGCTTGGGTCGAAATTAGGACCTTGGCCACCGGGGTCCGGGTAGGATGCCTGAATGAGCACTGGAGCCAGGAGATCCTGGCCCGTCGAAAGATCAATCGCGTGTAACCGTTCGAAGTGGTTGACAAAATCCGGTGAGGCGCTCATTGCCAGCACAAAGAGTGTACCGTTGGCCCCCAGGGCGCGATCGATGACCGGCGTGGAAGTTATCCCGACCTCGGGGGTGAGATCAGTGCAACCTCTCGGGTCGGACGGAACCTCCCCGGCACCGAGCATGGAAACCTGCCAGTAAAGCGCTCCCGAGTCCGCATCGAAAGCATAAACGCTGTCATGTTCAGTCGCGACAATCAGCAGGTCGTGAAGACCTTGGGACTGACCAGCCGAAAATACTGTGACATTGGAGACGTACAAAGGCTGGGCGTACACTTGTCCGTCCACAGGCTGGTTCCGCAGCAGCCCAAAGCTGGCCGCGTTGACATTCTGCGGGGTTAGCGTGGTTTCGTCAGGGTTCAACCCCGTGCCTGCATTGTTATAGCGATAAGTAAGGACATCCACAGCGAGACTGTGGTGCGAGCAAAGGAGGCAGCATAGGAAAACGAGGGGCAACTGGCGACTAAGGACGTTCATAAACTTCATTCGGAACTGGCACTTAAGGTGTGCGAACAGACCGCAATACGATAAAACCACAAGCTCTTGGAGGGTTGGAGTCGAGGATGGGTCCGACGTCAACGAAAGGCACGCGCAGATATTCTGCTTGTCTGCCAGGATAGCCATCCAGCATGTGCGAATAGCCGAAACCTGCGGGCGACTGCCCCATTGCCATTCTCGCCATCGGCGCAGTTGGATTGCTTTTGTCGCAAAGCAACTGGCTTGATTTTTTTACCTCCGAGCCAACCTCTACGACCTCGCCCATCGGTTCGTGGCCGAAGATATCGCCTTTTTCAATCGTGGGCATTAGCCCGTCGTAAAGATGCAGATCAGAACCACAAATTGCCGTCGCGATGATCTTTACGATTGCATCAGTTGCGTTGACTATTTCCGGATCGGCGACGATTTCGACCTGAACATCCTCTTTTCCGTACCAGCAAAGGGCCTCCATGACGCGGTTGTTCGCAGGTGGGGGGCTTTTAGAGGCTGCTCTTCTAGAAAATAGTTGATATCAGCAGTTCACAATCCTCTTTGATCGGCGGCTTCTTTGAAACATCCAGTTACGTTTCCAAAGACGAACTGCATGACCTTTGGAAGGAATTAAAAATGGGATCTACAACTCACACAATCGAAGTAAAAGCACCAATAAAAGCGGTTTACAATCAGTGGACACAATTCGAGGACTTCCCTCACTTTATGGAGGGAGTCGAGGAGGTACGCCAAGAGGGCGATAAACACCTGTTCTGGAAAGCGAACGTTGGCGGTAAAGAAAAATCCTGGGAAGCAGAAATTGTCGATCAGGTTCCTGACCAACGAATCGCTTGGCAAAGCATGTCAGGTGCTCCCAATTCAGGAGAAGTCACCTTCGAGGAGTTAGATACGCAACGCACACGAGTAACGCTGACGATGGATTACGAACCTGAAGGGATGCTTGAGAAGGCCGGCGATGCGCTCGGGATTCCTTCCGGCCGCGTGGAAGGCGATCTCAGACGCTTTCGCGACTATATCGAATCCCGCGGCACTGAAACCGGTGCTTGGCGGGGCGAGATCGGGGGGCCTGCTGCGACGGGGCTTGAGCGGGAGCCCCTGGGCGAGACTCCTCTGCGAGAGAATGACGACCTTGCCATTGAAGAGGCTCGTGCGGGCACGGCTCGCTCTCCTGCAGATGAGACGACCACCGAAGAAGTACCCCTTACGGAAGAACAGTTGAAAGTAGGAAAGCGAAACGTTGCTGCTGGTGAGGTCCGCCTGCGAAAAGTGGTCGAAACCGAGCAGGTCAATGTGCCGGTCGAACTTAAGCGCGAAGATGCCGTCATTGAGCGCATTCCCGCTTCGGAGGTAAAGGCCGGAGCACCCTCGAGCTTTCAGGAAGACGAAATCCGGGTGCCGTTAAGCCGAGAAGAAGCGGTGGTGGAAAAGGAGACCCGGGTGACCGGCGGCGTCCGGGTGCGGAAAACGGAAGAAAGCGAACAGCAGACCGTCAGCGATACCGTTCGGCGGGAAGACGTCAAGGTAGATAAAAGCGGGGCGAGCGGCGCGCGAGTGCGAGAGGACTTGGGAACGGAAGTTCTTCGAGATGACATTCAGCACCGAACTGACCTCGATCGAGACGTATAAAGCAAACTGTCGATCTGGAAGCCCGGCTTGAGCAGGTCAGGCGCGAGCCGGCGATCCCTTGATGCGTGCGCTGGCTCGCAAATGACCTTTCAACAAACAGCACCGGATGGCCTACGGATAGGCGCGACATAAACTGCTGGGGGGCGCTGCTGACGCAGGCCCAACCCAGGTGCGAACGGCGTATCATTCTTCTGCTGGCTGTCGACGGGTCTTTCCCGGCCTCGATGCGCTCTACTTTAAGAGAGACAGGATGGGAACTGTGAAGCGCAATATTTTTGATAGATTGTTTGTCACTCATTAGCAGCGGCTGCAGCGCTCTGAGTTGAGTTTTTGCGCGGCCTCCAGGCTTGAGAGGCTTCCTTGGTCACCACCTTAGCCAAACAGAGAAAATGGATCCAACGTCTCCTGTCCAAGTCCCGACCGGCGTTGCGGGCCTCGACCGCATTCTTCATGGGGGCCTGCCCGCCTACGAACTTTACCTGGTGACGGGCAAGGCCGGCACGGGCAAGACCACTCTGGCGCTGCAGTTTTTGCGCGCAGGCATCGACCTCGGTCAGCGAGTGCTTTACGTCACCTTGTCGCAGACCGCCGAGGCTCTGCACAAGCTAGCGCACTCACACGGTTGGTCGCTCGAAGGGGCAGATATTTACGAAATAACCTCCTTTGGCGTAACCGAGCAAGGCCTTGGCGAACAGACGATTTTTCGTAGTGCCGAGGTCGAACTGGGCGAAGTCACGGCCGAGTTCTTTGCCGCCCTTGAGCGCGTACAACCTGAGCGGCTAGTCTTCGATTCCCTGGTTCAGCTGCGCCTTCTAGCCAATGACTCGCTTCGCTTTCAAAGGCAGCTCTTCGCATTGCGACAGTATTCAGCGAGCCGCCGCTGCACAGCGATGCTTATTGACGTTGCCGTCGACGAACGTGCCAGCGAAGATGTCCAGGACCTCACACACGGCGTCCTGCGATTGGAGCGCTGGGCGCCCGACTATGGCAATGTGCGCCGGCGACTCCTGATCGCGAAAATGCGCGGCTTGGCTGTGCACGGCGGTTACCACAATTTCACCGTTCGCACTGCCGGACTCGAGGTTTACCCGCAGCTAGTGGCGGGCACCCGACGCGACCGCCAGAAGGCAGCTCCGATCTCAAGCGGCTTAGAATCTCTTGACATGCTTCTGGGCGGCGGACTGGAGGCCGGCAGCACGACACTCATTTTGGGTGCGACCGGCACGGGCAAGACTTCCCTGGCCAGCCTTTACGCGAAGGCCGCGGCCGAGCGGGGCGACCGGGTGTCGATCTTCTTATTTGAGGAACGGTTCGAGACCTTTTTTGCGCGCGCCACCGGCTTAGGCATGGACCTGCAGTCCTTCGTCGAGCGTGGACTTCTCACCGCGCAGGAGGTCGTCGCGGGCGAATTGTCGCCAGGCGAATTTAGTGATGTAGTGCGGCGTACCGTGGACCAGGACGGCGCGCGCCTGGTGCTCATAGACAGCTTGTCAGGCTATTTCCACGCGATGCCACAAGAAGAGCAACTGCTGGCCCAAATGCACGAACTCTTGAGCTTTCTGTCCGCCAACGCCGTGCTCGCCTTATTGATTGCGGGCCAACACGGCATTGCGGGTCAGGGCGTCGCAGGGCCGCTGGACATCAGCTACATGTGCGACACGCTGCTCTTGTTGCGGCACTTCGACGCCGGCGGCGAGATCCGGAAGACTATCGCAGTCATCAAAAAGCGCTCTGGACCACACGAGAGCGCGATCCGCGAGCTGCGCCTTGACTCCGGTGGCATTCTGGTAGGCGAGCCGCTGCGACACTTCGACGGTTTGCTGACCGGCACGCCGCACTTTCACGGAGAGCTGGGCACGTTTTGACGGGCGAACCGCCGAACAAAGAGCCATGAGCAGCCAGAATCAGGGATCCTGGGCGCGCGACCGAGTGTTGATCTTAGCCCCATGGGGCCGCGACGCTGCCCTCCTCGCGCAGGTGCTGGGTCGCGCCGGGATCCTTACTGAGACCTGTTCGGACGCTGGCGCTTTAGCCGTGAACCTCGCGACAGGCGCCGGTGCCGCGATGCTGACCGAAGAAGCATTCTCGACAGGGACACTGGAGCACCTTCGCTCGGCGCTGCAGGTCCAGCCTCCATGGTCTAACCTGCCGGTGATCCTGCTGCTCGATGCGGCCCGTCGCCAGGGGTCGCCAAGTGCAGAGGTCCTTGCACACTGGCTCGGCCCTTACTGGCGGATAATTGTGCTCGAGCGGCCGCTGCCGGTCGCCACTGTGGTTTCGGTGGTGCAAGCCGCACTTGCCGCCCGCCGCCACCAATACCAAGTGCGCGACCTGGTGGCCGAACTGAAGGCCATAAACCAGGATCTGGACCGACGTGTGACCGAGCGCACTGCCGTGGCGCGTCAGCAAGCCGAACAGTTGCGTATGCTAGCGGGCGAGCTGGTGTTAGCCGAGGAGCAGGAGCGCCGCAGATTGGCGGAGCTGCTCCACGATGACCTGCAGCAGATGCTGGTGGCCGCTCAGTTCCAGCTCACACTGCTGGGACCCACGGAAACCGTACCCGAAAAGGGTAAACCCTTGGAGGAACTCGGACGTCTTCTCGGCCGGTCTGCGGAGGCGGCCCGCTCGCTAACTCTCGAGCTGAGCCCTCCGTCGCTACACCAACAGGGCTTGGGGGCGGCGCTAGTTCAATTAGCCGCTCAGTTCCATCAACAACACGGGCTGAAGGTCACCGTCGAAGCCGATGTCGCGGCTGAGCCCGAAACGCCGCAGTTGCGGTTTTTTTTGTTCAGAGCTGTCCGGGAATTGTTGCTCAATGCTGTCAAGCACGCCAGCGGCAGCGCGGTCGACCTGAGTCTTGCGTGCGTAGCCGAGGAAACAGTTCGGCTGGTGGTTGCGGATAAAGGCCCAGGGTTCTGTCCCTCGGCGTTGGCTGCGCAGCGCCCCCGCGCCGGCGGCTTCGGTCTGGCCAATCTGCGGGATCGCGTCGCGGCTCTCGGAGGAGAATTGCGAATCGAGAGTGCACCCGGTCAGGGCGCTCGATTGACGCTGCTGACTCCGATCCGAATATCGAAGCAGAAAAGCCCTTCGTCTACGTAGAACCCTTTAGTCTTAATCCTTCCCGGTGGGCACAGAACCGAGCATTGGTGCACTGCTTCAGGCCCGGGCGCGGGTCATTCGGACCCGGTGCCAGGCAGGAAGTGGCTATGGTCCATGATTTGCGAGATTTTTCACTTGCTTTCGGTACGGTATCGTACCAATTATTCCGCAGTTAAGGTACGATATCGTACCTAGAACCGAATTTCTATCCCGCTTCTCTTCCCATGATTAAACCTAAAATTCTGGTCACTGGCGCCACCGGCAGAACCGGTAGCGCCGTAGTTACCCAATTGCTGGCCAAAGGTTACCCGGTACGCACCACCGTCCGCGTGCCGGACGCCCGCAGTGATCTGCTCCAGCGGCGCGGTGCCGAGGTCGTGGTTACGGACGTTTTCGATCCTGGCCAGCTGAGGGACGCGCTGCGCGGCGTGCAGCGAGCATACTACTGTCCGCCCTATCATCCCTTCGTCATCCAGAGTGCGTCGGCATTTGCCGTCGTTGCGCGGGAGACGGGCCTCGAACAGATCGTCGGGCTTTCGCAGTGGCTCGCCGGGCCCAACCACCCGTCGCTGACGTCGCGCCAGCTTTGGCTGATCGACCGGATGTTCGCTGCGCTTCCGCGCATCGCGCATACCGTCGTCAATCCCGGCTTCTTTGCTGACAGCCCCTACTTGGAGATGATGCCGTTCGCGGCGCACCTCGGGTCTTTCCGCTGCCAGTCGCGGGAGAGAGCCGTGACGCCCCGCCCTCAGTCGACGATATCGCTCGCGTTGCGGTCGCCGCGCTCCTCGATCCAGCACGTCACGCGGGCAAGAGCTACCGGCCGACCGGGCCGAAACTCCTCAGCGTTGTCGAAATGACCGCAGTCATCGGCCACGTCGTCGGTCACAAAGTGCGGCATGTGAGGACTCCGCTCTGGATATTCTACAAGGCCGCCAAGGCGCAAGGCCTGGAGCCCATCCTGCTCAGCGGCCTCAGGCATTACTTCCAAGACCATGACCGCGAGGCTTTCGCGGTCGGTGCACCCAACGATACCGTACGCGAACTCACCGGAAAAGACGCTGAGGACTTCGAAACGGTCGCGCGGCGCCACGCAATACTGCCAGCATCGCGCCAGAGCTTTGGGGCGCAGCTTGCCGCCCTCGCGCGCTTCATGGCAGTACCGGTGCTACCGGGGTTCAATCCTGCGATCTACGACCGGGCGCAAGAGCAGCCCGTGCCGCCGACGCCGCAGCTCGCGCTCGACGACGCCGACTGGACGGCGAGCCACCGTGCCGATGGGTCAGTTATGGTGGGCAGTACGCTGAAGGAAGCACTCGCATGATCGTTACCCTGCTCGTCGCGTCGCTCGCTGTCGTTCTGCGTATCATACGCCAAGCAGGGTGGAAAAAAACGCGGTAAACTCGCACGCACCATGCGGGATGCATCATCTGAGCCCGGCTGCGCCCGGGAAGGGATGGATCTTAACCTGAGGGTCAAAGTGCTCTTATGACAAGGGCTGTCAATTCGCGACGGACAATACGTGCTTGCCCTGTGTCTTTCGAGTTTCCAGGAGCTCATGGGCTTGTGCAGCTTGAGCCAGCGGCAGCGCGCGGCCGATGTTCAATTTCAGCCGGCCCGCTCGTATTCCCGCGATGACGTCATTGGCGTGCTGCATCAGCTCCTCGCGGGTGCGCAGAAGGGATCTCAATTTCCGGGTTTGGCGGCCGCTAGAAACAAGACAGCCATGGTGTCGATAGATTCGGCAAATTAAACGTGCATGACCGCTAGCGAAGAAATAGAACCAGAGGAACCACGAATTGAAAGAGACCGAACTGCGCTTTCGTCAGATTCACCTCGATTTCCACACCAGTGAGCACATCGAATCCGTCGGCTCGAATTTTGATCCCGATGAGTTTGCGGAAACTCTGGTTAACGCCAAGGTAAATTCGATTACGTGTTTTGCCCGCTGTCATCATGGTTGGATTTATTTTGACTCGAAAAAGTTTCCTGAACGCAAGCACCCCCATCTCCAAAAGAGTTTGCTCCCGCAGCAGATCGAAGCGTGTCACCGTCGCGGCATCCGCGTTCCGATTTACATCACGGTCCAATGGGATCACTACAGCGCGACGCGCCATCCGGACTGGGTCTGCCTGGACGGCCATGGAGCCCTTATCGGTACCCCACCGTTTGAAGCCGGTTTTTACCAGCAGCTGTGCGTGAACTCGCCTTACCGTGAGTTTCTAAAGAACCACACCGCGGAGGTTCTGGAAACGTTTCCAACCGACGGCTTGTTCTTCGATATCGTGTGGCCGGAGGCCTGCGCCTGCCGTTACTGCCGCGAGAAAATGCTAGCAGCCGGCCTTGAACCGAGTGATCCGGAAATCCAGGAGTGGTTCGGGCTTCAGACGATCAATGAGTTTCAGCAGGACATGACCCGATTCGTTCGGGAACGAAACGCGAATTGCACTATTTTCTACAACGCAGGTCACGTTGGACCGCGTCATCGAACAGTCAAGCAGGCATATAGCCATTTCGAATTGGAAACGCTGCCGAGCGGCGATTGGGGTTACATCCATTTTCCGGTTACTGTTCGGTATGCCCGAACCCTTGGACTCGACTGCCTGGGGCAGACCGGGAAGTTTCACACCTCCTGGGGAGATTTCCACTCCTTCAAAAACCTTCCGGCGCTGCGTTACGAGTGCCTTCGCATGCTGACCCACGGCGCCAAGTGCTTAATCGGGGACCAACTTGTTCCCAGCGGACGAATTGACCACGACGTGTACCGGCTGGTCGGCGAAGTTTATCAGGAAATCGAACAAAAAGAACCCTGGTGCACAGGGGCACGGTCAGTCACGGAGATTGGCGTGCTCACGCCGGAAGAATTTACCGGCGGTGAAGTCGGCATCCTCCCCGACGCGATCAAAGGAGCAACCCGGATCCTGGAGCAAGGCGGACACCAGTTTGATGTACTGGATTCTGTAAGCGATTTCGCTAGATACCGATTGCTTGTGTTGCCCGATCATATCCCGGTTTCCGCCGAGGCCGCCCAGAAATTAGAGCAATACGTCGAGAATGGCGGAAGTGTCATCGCAAGCTTCGCTTCCGGCATGGACGACCAGCAAAAGCGGTTCACTACGGCGCTATTTGGGGTGAGCATGGCCGCCCCGGGCCCGCGTGACCTCAGCGGGAGCCTGGTTCGCGGTAAAGTCTACCAACGTCATGACTACTGCGAGTACATCCTCCCGAAAGACGCGATCGGGCGCGGCCTGCCGTCAACCGAACACGCCATGTACCGAAGAGGCATGGCCGTTCAGGCCGAAGCCGGATCGGAAGTCCTCGCTCCAATTGTAAAATCCTTTTTCGATCGAACTTACCGTCACTTTAGTTCTCACCGGCAGACGCCCTCCTCCGGCTCGGAGGTTCAACCCGGGATCGTCCGGAAGGGGCGCTGCATCTATATTTCCAGCCCGATCTTTAGTCAATATAACGACAATGCTCCACGTTGGTGCAAGCTCTTGGTTTTGAATGCGCTCGAGCTGTTGCTGCCAGATCCCTTGGTTAAGCACCATGGGCCGAGCACGTTGCAGATTACCGTCACTGAACAACCAAGCCTGGATCGCTGGATCGTACACCTCCTGCATTTCATCCCGGAACGACGAAGTGTGGAACTCGATGTGATCGAGGATGTCATACCTTTGTTCAAGGTAAAGACGTGGGTAAAGACGCCTCGAGTTGTTCGGGAAGTAGTCGCGGTCCCCGAAGGCAGGAGTCTCGCTTACAGGACAGAAGGTCCTTACGTGTTCTTCGAAATCGAACGGATCAGCGGCCATAGCATGGTAAGCTTGGCGTTTGGTTAAGCCCTCGGATGGACATGCAGAAGATGCAGCGCCTAGCCCCTTGTTTTTGTTGAGCCGAGGCCGGACAACGAATTCCGGCAGGAAGCAAATTATTGAATCTGGAAGTGCTCTATGGTCGGCTGAAAGGATGGTCAAACCGCGCCTTTTAACGCTCCTTTGCTACGGGGCGATGATGAGTCTGGCGATTGGCTTGAATCTCTTGCCGGTGTTCCTGACAAGCTTGAGCGCTACTTTCGGCGGGAAAGCGGGCCTGACCCAAGAACAACTGGGACGCCTTGGCGCCATGGGTTTTACCGGTCTGGTTCTCGGTATCCTGGTCGCGGGTCCGTTGGCCGATCGCTGGGGAGCGAAGGGCTTTGCCCTGGCGGCTAACGGCATTATCAGTGCAAGTCTAGCCGGCATGGCTTTCGCTCCCGACTACGGGATTCTTTGTACGACCATCTTTTGTCTGGGATTCGGAGCCGGAATCCTGGACATGATCCTCAGTCCCGTAGTGGCCGCTCTCAACCCAGACCGGAGATCGGCGGCGATGAATTGGTTACACTCTTTTTATTGTGTGGGCGCAGTGGTGACGATCCTGGCGGGGACTATCGCCCTGAAGATTGGATTAGGATGGCGGCAAGCTTGTCTCGTGCTTCTCCTTTTGCCCCTCGTTCTATTGGGGGCTTTGGCGCGACTCACTTTTCCTGAGCTCGTGACTGGACAAGGACAGCGCCTGCCGATGCGCCGTCTGCTGCGTGAATGGTGGTTCGGGGGTGCGCTGATCGCGATATTTCTCGGAGGAGCGACTGAGCTGGGCATGGCCCAGTGGCTACCGGCCTACGCCGAAACGACACTGGGATTTCCGCGATGGGTCGGTGGCGTTGGCTTGTTGCTCTTCTCTGTCGCCATGGCTGCAGGACGAATGGTAGTCGGTGTGATTGGCACGCGAATGAATCCCTTCGCCATCATGGCCTGGGGTTGCGGTTCATCGGCCTGTCTGTTTCTCCTCGGATCCTTTTCCCCTATTCCCCTGGCGGCGCTGGCCGCGTGCGTGGCAGTTGGGTTCACCGGAAGTGCGCTCTGGCCTACGTTGCTCGCCACTAGTGCAGACCGGTACCCTCTCGGTGGTGCGAGTATGTTTGCTTGCCTCGCCGCCCTTGGTAACGCCGGTGGGATCTTGATGCCCTGGGTAGTCGGATTGGTTGCTGATCTGGTCAACCTGCGATGGGGTCTGGCCGTTTCCGGACTCGCGCCGCTTTTGATGTTGCCGGTGGTACTCCTTTTGAAACGCCCAAACACCGAAAGCGCGGCTAGCTTCCGCTCGCTAACTTGGCCGTGACACCGCAATCTACCTTTATGAGTCCTGAGGGGACGAAAAACGATTCTACCCTGAGCGGAGCGCCGCATGAACCGCCGGCGGAAAGATTTCGGTGACCTCACCTTCCAACCGCAAGGACACGCCTCGCTCGCCATCATGCTCGGTCGGTCCTCGGTTAATGATTACATAAGGGATCCCCCGCTGGGCGGCGCTCAGCGGGAAAGAAGCCGCTGGGTGAACCGACAAAGTGGAACCAAGAGCCACGACCAAGTCGGCCCTTTGCACCGCCTCGTGTGCACGTTTAAGTGCTGCCGGCTCGAGACTCTGTCCGAAGCTGATCGTCGCAGGTTTCAGAAAACCACCGCATACGCATACCGGCGGTTTGCGATGCAATCGAAAATGCTCGAAGTGCGGCTCTGGATCACTGCGTCGGCGGCAGCTTTGACACTCAATGAGTAGATTAGTGCCATGCAACTCAACCAGACGGTCAGGACTGGTTTCGGCTCTTGCATGTAAGCCGTCGATGTTTTGCGTTAGTACAATGAGAAGTCTTCCTGCTTTCTCCAAATTCGTTACCGCGTCGTGCACCGCGTTTGGCCGTGCGGTGCGAAGCCCCTCCCAGCCTTCGAGCTTGTAATCCCAGTGCTCAATTCGAGCCGCCTCCGAGGTCATGAAATCGTGGTAGTATACCGGTTTACGCCGAGTCCAAACGCCTTGAGGACCGCGGAAGTCGGGAATTCCACTGCCCGTGGAAATGCCAGCCCCGGTAAAGATCAGCGTCCGCCACGAGTTAGTAAGGTACTCGACCAGTTTGGAGGCGTTTTGGTTCATAAGACGCAAAAACCTAGCGGCTGACCGGCATCTTCACAACTCAGAGAGAGATGGCTCAGGAGAGCGCGCGTAAGCTGACTGCCAAACGTTAATAGGCAGCCAGGTGGGTGACGACGCCACTTGCGGACCAACTCCAGCGAGAGTTCCAGCTTCTGCACGCCCGAGCTGATCTCGTTCGCTTCGCGCTGGACCGAGGCACAGGAGACGCGGTGACACGGAAGAACTCTGGCCATCGTAAATTTCCCTAGGTGCGAGCTGGGAAAACGTCCAATTGTCAGAATCCGGCGAGAGAATTAAACATCGATCCTGTGCAATCGCGCTCGTGCTTCCGGCAGAGGCCCTCTGGAAAACGATAAAGTACCTGGTAATTTCCACGTTGTTCCGCTTGGAGGAACCACTCCGCCGCCAGGTATGAGGGTCAATGAGAACAGGGCGTTCGAAGCCAATATCAGGGAAAACCACCCGGATTTCAGCTTTTACACGAGCGAGCGTAACGATGGCCACGAAAACCGCTACTGGCACTCGTTTGGCCGAAGGTCTATTAGGAATGCCTGAGTACTGACTTCATCGCCGGTGATTACAGCGGACTGGCTCGTTGCCAGCAGCAACCGCCGGGCTCTACCAATTGGCGGCGGTATCGGCAAGCTCTTCAAGCTAGCCAAGCTGCCAGTTAATTAATGCTCCGTTGCCAGCGTACAGCAACGTCGCAGAACCGCAGCGGGAGACCATCATCGCGCTATTCCTTCAGCGATATCCGCGGGGCCTTCGATAAAAAATTGAGTTTGACTTTCCGTGCCACCTGACAAAAGCGATGTATGGCAGAGTTGATTCACTGAACGCGGTAACTCCTGCCCAGCAGAACCTTATCACTGACTCTGTCCGGCAAAGAACGTCCGGAAAATCAATCCCGCAAAGGCCCACTAAGCACCACCGGCACAATATCCCACTTCCAGCGGACCATCCCGACAAATGCAACGACTCCGATGAGAATAGCGAACCAATCTACCACACCTTGACCTGGAAAGATCACGTGCAGGCCGAACCAAGCGGCAAGGTTAAGCACTACACCGACCACGGCGGCGGTTACAGCGGATAATGCCGTGCTGAGTGCTTCGTTGCCGCGCAGTTTCTCAATGTAGGGACCGCCCAGGAAGATCCAGAGAAAGCAAGGAGTGAACGTAGTCCAAGTCGTGACCAAAGCGCCAACGGTGGCGGCAAAGAGCGGCGGTAATGACCCAGGGTAGGTCCAGCCACCGAGAAAACCGACAAACTGCGTTACCATGATCAAAGGACCAGGAGTGGTTTCCGCAAGTCCTAGACCGTCCAGCATCTGGCCAGCAGTCAGCCAGCGATGACTTTGGACTGCTTGCTGCGCCACATAAGGCAGCACGGCATACGCACCGCCGAAGGTCACTAACGCGGCCTTACTGAAGAAAACTCCCTCTTGAACCAGGGTATGATTCCAGCCCAGCCAAAAAGCGAGCAAGAGGACAGGTGCCGACCAGATAGTCACCCAAAGAATGAATACTTGAAGCCCCCTCGCCCAAGACGGTTTGGCGTGCTCCGGAACCGCTGAGGTGTCGTCCAAAACCGACTCGGCCTTTTCTTTCCCATGGCCCCGGATAACCAGAAACTTGTCTCGCCACCATTTACCCCCAAAGAAGCCAATGGCCGCGGCGCTCAGGATGATCAACGGAAAAGGGACGTGGAAAAGAAAGATCGCCATGAGAGCCATGGCAGCCAGCGCCCACATGATCTCGTTTTTCAGTGCCCGGCTCCCGATACGGATCACAGCGGCAGCGACAATCGCGAGGACGGCCGGTTTTAAGCCGTAAAAAATCGCGGCGACCCAGGCCAGGTTGCCAAAGGCTACGTAGACGTAGCTGAGCGCCCAAAGAATAAAGATCGAGGGAATAATGAAGAAAGCCCCTGCCACGATCCCGCCCCATGTGTTGTGCAACAGCCAGCCAATGTAGGTTGCCAATTGCTGTGCTTCCGGACCGGGCAAGAGCATACAGTAATTGAGCGCGTGCAGAAAGCGCGCCTCACTGATCCATTTTTTTTCTCCACCAGTTCAGCGTGCATGATCGCGATTTGTCCGGTAGGTCCTCCGAAACTGATGAAGCCGAGCTTCAGCCAAAACAAAAACGCTTCGCGGAAGGTGGGGTGGCGTAGGCCTTGGGGGGAACTGCCGTCGAGGTCTCCCGCAGTGGTCGATAACGTCTTTATGACCGTCTGAATGCTGCATACAGCGCTTCAAAACACTCGAAGCCCTTGGAGAGGATATCCGGGTCGCTGAAGCCCTGCTTGGCCCAGCCCTTGAAGATGCGTTCGACGCCGAACCCTTCGACCCGATGGAATTTGTCATCCTCCAGATCGGCATCGTGAATGAGTTCAGCCAACCGGTTCACCGCCCGGTCCCGGATCCCGAACCGGGCAATTAAGGTCTCGAAGGTGCAGCGGTCCCCGTGATGGCTGAACTCGACGTCGAGCATGTCGTAAGGGATTGCCTCGGGGTGAGCCGTGGGTGCGTCGCCAAACGCGAACATGGCCTCCGGATCGATGAATTTTCTGATCAACCAAGCCGAGCCGACCCGATCGATTTCAGGTCGTGGACGGGTCAACCAGACCTTGCCGCGGTAGTCTGCAGCTTGCAGCCGTTTGGGGGGCTCGAGCTTCTGCGGAGGTGAGCCGAGCGTTTCGGCTTTTTGAAACAGCCTCTCAAGATCTTCGCCGCGGGAACATTGAAAATAATCGATAGCCTGAACATCTTGAAACCGCGCTTTGAGCTTCTGGAATTGGTGGACGAACGCCTCCGGGTCCGCTTTCCGCCCCTTCGGATCCCTGATCAGGGCAAGAAGCGGCTCGGCGATCTCGTCGTAGTCTTTGCTTCGGGCCTCATTAAAAAAAGAGACCACGGCGGCGTACGACAGGTTCTCGAGATGGGCGACCCGGGCCAGCGTCGCGTCGCCTCCCGCGTCCACGATCTCCTTGCCCAGCCATTGAAAACGTTCGTAGTGGGCGGGTTCGTCGGGCAGGACGTAGGCTGAAGTGTTGAGTTGAATCGCGCCGAACTTTTTGAGCCGGCGCCAGACTTTTACGCGTTCGCTGGCCAGTGTGCCGGGCAAGTTGAACAAGAAGAAAAGCCACGAATCGATAGCCTTGTTTGACATGCTTATATCCAAATGTTACGAGTATAACACGACGATGTCTTTCCTCCTAGGAAAACTCCAATGACTTGTCAATGCTTTCCATGCCTCCTCACGGTTGTGGCGCTCGTTTTTGGTAGCCCGCTAAGCCCCTTTGCCGGTACTCCAGAGGACGCTTTGGTCGTCGGCGATTTCGCCGTCTTGGAAAATGTATTGCAGAACGTTTTAAAAAAGCTTCGCGGGGCGAACATTCATATCGTCGCCATCCATCAGCATATGACCGGGGAAAGGCCCCGAATGATGTTCCTCTACTACTACGGCCGATGCAAAGCCGTGGACCTGGCCAAGGGCGTGAAGGCTGCACTCAATACCCAATCGTTTGCTGCGAAGTAGTTAATTGAACAACCCCGAGTTGCCCTTGCGGCGCTTATTTTCCTCTAACCAAACTATGCGTTGGATTGCCCGCGAACCCAAGATTGACCGCGTCGCTTGCCCGTGGTTGATCGCCCGATTTATCGATAATGAACCGGAGTTCATTTTCGTCCCACCCGACGAAGTCATCCCAAAAGCTCGCGAACTCGAAGCAATACCTTACGACGTGCACGGCGTCGAACTCACTCACGTCGGCGAGCTTTGCAGTTTCGATGCATTCCTGAAGAAATACACCCTCGATGAGCCGGAATTGCAGTACCTGAGTCTCATTGTACGAGGGGCAGATACCGACCGACATAACCTGACGCCCGAAAGCGCGGGGCTATTCGCTATTTCCTTGGGCCTTTCTGATCTCCACGCGGGCGATGATCACGCGGTGCTGCGAAACGGGTTTATCGTTTACGATGCTCTCTACCGATGACGCCGACAACGTCCGGCAGGATCTGCGAACCGGCGAGCTTTGGGTCGGCTATGGTAACGGTGAGCTAGGGATCGTGAATGCGTCCGGCCAGAAAAGCGGATCCATCACGCTCGGCGCCCACCCCGAGTCCTTTCAGTTCGAGGAGAACGGGGATCGGGTGTACGTGAACGTTCCGAAACGGCTCGGCGTCGCAGTCGTGGATCGAAAAAAACGCACGACGATTGCCCATTGGGGGCTGGGTGCCGCTCTGGCGAATTACCCCATGGCGCTGGACGACGCCGACAAACGGCTTTTCGTCGGATGCAGGCTGCCCGCGCGGCTCGTGGTACTGGACAGCGACTCCGGACGGATCGTGGCCAACTTACCCACCGTGGGGGATTCCGACGACGTTTTTTACGATGCCGTTCGGCGGAGGGTTTACGTGATTGGCGGCGAAGGGGCAATAGACGTGCTCCGACAACGCACTGACCGACCAAACCGTGCCGCAGAGAATCACCAAAGTGACGAAGCCAGGTAAGCTGCAGCCAAGATAGCTGACCGCTAGATCGGACGAGCAAATGAAAGCTCATGGCCATCGGGATCGGGCAAATGGAAATAACGTTCGCCCCACGAGGCATCCTGCGGACTGTCCGGATGAAACCCCTTTTCCACGAGGTACGCCCAGAAACGGTCAACATCAGAAACGTGAAAAATCAGTCGGCCCCACCGGATACTAACGTCGCTGTGTTCGAGGTTCAGAATCGTATCTCCGTCTTTTGTGCGGAGCGATGTAAAATGCGAGCCTTCGCTGCCGTAGATGATCTCCAGTCCCAAGACATCTTTGTAGAAGCGAACGGATGCCTGCATGTTCGCAACCCGAAGGGTAACCGCAGAGATCTTCTCAACCATAGATGTGCCTCCAAGGGAATGCCAGTATTTCCGGCCGCTGGCAATGAACGGACCAAAAGTTATATTTTCCGAGCGACTCTTGTTAACATAAATTGCAGCAATTTACCGTGAAATCGGTAACGTCACTTCAACTTGATGGCGGCGCCCATCGTTAACCAACGGAAACGTTAAATCGGTTTGTCTTTCTCCGTCGAGCACCAGCTCACCCGCGCCTGGCGGTTGATCGTCCGATCGGGCCAGAGCGATCTCATAGGTCGATTGTCGATAGCGGTAGCGGATTTTATAGTTTGTCCAATTAGATGGAACGCGCGGTTGTAAACGCAAGCGATTACCTTCCAGGTTCAGGCCGAGCAACGTTTCGATTAGTAGCCGGTACATCCAACCAGCCGATCCGGTGTACCAAGTCCAGCCGCCACGACCGGTATGCGGTGGCACCCAGTAAACATCGGCGGCGATGACATAGGGTTCTACTTTGTAGGTTGCGACCTGGTCAGGAGTCATTGCGTGTTGGATGGGATTTAGTAAAGAGACGAGTTCCCAAGCTCGCTCATGCTCCCCCAGAAGCGCGAACGCCATCGTGGCCCAGACGGCGGCGTGCGTGTATTGGCCTCCGTTTTCGCGGACACCCGGAACATAGCCTTTGATGTAGCCTGGATTGAGCGGCGCCTGGTCGAACGGGGGATCCAACAATTGAATGAGCTTGGGTTCTCGCCGCACGAGACGCGCGTCGACTGATTCCATGGCCTCGCGAGCCCGTTCCGGGTCGCCGGCCCCGCTGATCGTCGACCAACTTTGCGGTAAAGAATCGATCTGGCATTCGGAGTTCAGATGTGAGCCAAGCGGCTCACCATTATCAAAATAGGCGCGCCGGTACCATTGACCGTCCCAACCGTGCTGTTCAATCTGCTCCTGCAATTGTTTCGCCTGCACTCGGCAACGTTCGGCGAAAACCGTATCCTCGCGCCTTTGAGCGAGGTCCGCGAAACGGGTGAGCACGTCGCACATGAAAAAGGCTAGCCAGACACTTTCGCCACGTCCACCGATTCCGACCAGGTTCATGCCGTCATTCCAATCACAGCTACCCATGAGGGGCAGTCCGTGTACCCCGAATCGCAGTCCGTGTTCGATCGCGCGAACACAATGATCGTAGAGCGTCGCGGATTCCTCCGAACATTTCGGCAGATCGTAATGCGATTCTTCCTCCGGCTTCAACAGCCGGCCTTCCAGGAATGAAATCCGTTCATCCAGAACGGCATGATCGCCGACACAGGTTACATAACGGCAAGTGACGTAGGGCAACCAAAGATAGTCGTCCGAAGTACGGGTCCGCACCCCGCGTCCGGAAGGCGGGTGCCACCAATGCTCCACATCGCCTTCCCGGAATTGGAAAGCCGCTGCGCGCAGCAGATGTTCGCGAACCAAACCGGGCTCGGCATGCACCAGCGCCATGACATCCTGCAGTTGATCCCTGAACCCAAAGGCCCCTCCGGATTGATAGAAACCGGTGCGGCCCCAGAGACGAGCGCTCAGGATCTGGTACGGCAGCCAACCGTTGACCATGAAGTCCACCGAGCGATCCGGGGTCTCCAGCTGCACCGCGCCCAGGGTCTGTTGCCAATATTTTACGACCTGGTCCAGCTCAGACCTGGCCGGCCCGAGACCGCGGAAACGAGTAATCAGATTCTCCACCTCCGATTGGCCACGCCCTGCTCCCAACCGGAACGGGATTTGCCTCTCTTGCTGGCGCGCTAAGACAAAGCTGACCTGCAGCGCTCCGCACGGGTCCAACCCGGCACCCGTTCGGTTAGAAAGCCGCTCTCGCATTAGCGCCGCTGGTGCTGACAGGCTACTATTTTGGCCCAGGAATTCCCGTCGGTCACCGCTAAAACTGTGGATGGGATCGTCGACATCAACGAAGGCAATCCACCCGGAAAAATCGCTATTATAATTATTCCGCGCGAGCAACGCACCGCTGCCCGGTTCCGTCTGAACGTGCAGCAAACTTTTTGGTCGCAGATCGCCCAGGACCCATTCCCAAAAGCCGAAAACCGACATCCGGCGCGAGCCGCCCGAGACATTCCGCAATTTCAGAACCATGAACTTTATTGGCGCAGTCAGCGCTACGTAGACCGTAAATTCAGAAGCAATCCCGTCCTCAACGTGTTCGAAAACCGAGTAACCGAACCCGTGCCGAATGACATAGGAGCTTGTACCCGGTGCCGGTAGAGGCGTGGGCGACCAAAACTGTCCGCTCTCATCATCTCGAATATAAATGGCCTCGCCACCGAGGTCGGTCACCGGATCGTTGTTCCAGGGCGTCAGTCGAAACTCGTGCGAGTTTTCTGCCCAGGTGTAGCTACTCCCACTTTCGGAGATCACCGTCCCGAAACCGGGATTAGCAATGACATTGACCCAGGGAGCAGGAGTGGTCTGCCCAGGGCGCAGCGTGATGACATATTCCCGGCCGTCCGCGGTGAACCCGCCTAGCCCGTTGTGAAAAACCAGCTCACTTGACGTGCCAGCCTGCTCCTTTTCCGGCAACGCGGGGCGAATCGACTGGATTGGAGGAATGGGGACATTTTCAGAAGCGCTTTCCGCTCGAGCCAATTGTTCAGCCACAGTGCCATTCGCGTCAGTCAAGACGATGCGGGCACAAGACTCGAACAAGACCAGATCCTCGTCGGAAACTCGCTCCCTGGCGCACACAAAGATGCCGCCCGGTTTGTTCAGCGCCTCTGCCCGCTGTTCCGCAGTGATCAAACGTGTAACTTGATCGTGCAAGTCACTCGAAATAGCCGCGTCACCGTTGATCAAGAGAATCAGATCCGCCTTTAAGCCGTGGATTTGCCAGTACCGGTGGGCTCGGACCAGATCTCGAACGATATCTACCTTGGATGGATCGCCGACCTGCAAGAAAACTATCGGAAAGTCGCCGGAAATACCGTAGGCCCAAAGCGCTGTTTGCCCGCGCTGGTTCCGGAACAGCACGTCGGGAGTTGCCCGTAAGGACGGATCGATATAGATCAACGCACCGGCTAAGCGCGAATACAACTCCCAGTCAGTCGTCCCCGATTCACCAAAAGACGCGTTGGATCGGGCGAGTTCCAGACTTTGGTCGATCGTTCCGCGCTCCCCATACTTTTCGGCAAGCGTCAGAGCACCGCCCCGGCTGTCGGCTATACCCAGAACGAAACTCACTGCGATCGTTTGATTCGGAGCCAGCTCGAACCTGCGCCGGAGCGACACGATTGGATCGAGCACGGAACCGACAGTATTAGACAATGGCGTTCCCGTCTGGAGGGCGGCTGGATTGATTGGCGTCCGTCCCCGGCCAATAAACCTGGCGCGATCCGTTTCGCAGGAGAGTTCAGTTTGAGCGTGGTTCTCTCCTCCGGTCATCCGGTGAAACAACCAGGAGCGTGCTTCTGCTTCTGACCGCGGTCGTCGACTCGCCAGTATCGCCGGATAGGACAGTGCAAATTCTGTTTGCACAAAAAGGTTGCTGAAAACCGGGTGCGCCCAGTCTGCTCCGAAACTTGTCAGAACCACTTCTGCGTAGCTGGTTAGTTCGATCGACCGCGGGACATTGGCATGATTCGTCAGAATTACGTGGCGCACTTCCACATCGTCTGCCGGCGAAACCCAGATCCGCAGCACCGAGTCCAAACCGCTCTGACGGCGCCGGAACTCGGCCGTTGCCGCGGTAAAGATCACTTGGTTTTGCTCGCTGATGCGCAACGTGGGTTGATGAGCAGCGGACCAATATTCACCTGTCGCGATATCGCGGAGGTAAATAAATGTTCCCCAGCAATCGCGCGTTACATCTTCGCGCCAACGGGTCACATCCAAATCGGCCCAACGACTATAGCCACCCCCGAAAGTAGTGACGACAGTATGATACCTGCCATTCGACAACAGTTGCACTTCCGGCCGCGCCGAAACAGGATCATCAAAGCTGCGCATTCCCATTGTCCTAACTAAGCTGTCTTTCTTGAGACGCCAAGGCTCAAAGCGGTTCGGTCTTAAGCCCGAATTTAATCAGAAAATGCGCCAGCAGGGCGGAACTCGCTTTCCTGTTTCTGATGTGTGCGGATATGCAAGTCGCTTCGTGGCTTTGCCCGGCAGAGCACTATAAAAGCCGGGGCCTTTCCAAGGGTCATGTCGCAGACTGCGCTTCAGCTTCGAATTGCGCTCCGATTCAAGAAGCAGCGTCAAGGTGCTCACTACGGTGAGCGGGTCTGCGAGTTTGGCCGGAGGACAGCCAGCTTGGTCGTGAAAAACCGCGAGGTCGTTGGGCAAGCTTCCGCCAAGTAATAAATGCGCGGCACGAGTGCATTCCAGGTTCGGCGGACCGAAGAATAATCCGATGGTTAACTCCTGTGGCCTGGATCAGTTGAAGCGAACGAGGCTCTCTCGGAAGTCTTTTACCTTTGGTGCTTTCCCTTTTCTATCCAACGTGAAACCCTCTTTCCGTAAATGTCTTGCCTGGTCCTCTGCCCCGCCGGGAAACCCAGCAATTAGCCCCCCGTTCGTTTTGATAACCCGCCAGTACGGGACATTTTTGCTGGAGTCATGGGAAATCGCCTGAAGAGCTTTTTGAGTCGTAACGGGGCACGTCCCTTGCACTTTGAATTGTTTGGTGAGTTCCTGGCAAAGGAGATTGGTCGTAATGAGTTTGTGCTCCGGGATTTTCTTTATGAGGGCTGCTACGGTCGCCGGACTGGGCAACAGCATTTTGCCCGTGCCGCCAAAAAATCTTATGCGTTCCTCGGGAATCTCGACGATGGCATCTTCTTGGGGTTTCATATTTTTTGGGGCGTTATCGAATATAAGGACGAGGGAATTTTGTCGAGGAGGATCCTTCCAGAGCAAAAAGAAGCGACCTTGGGCAAAGAACTGCAAGTGAAATCGGCAGATTCGTTCCACAAGACGACTTCACAGGACTTCCCCCCGGATTCATTGCAAATGTGGGGCAGTCGTTCAAGACAACCTGCCCAGAACCTGCGTCGCGCTAAGTCTCTATCGAGATGCTTCCTTTCTGATTGTCTATGTAATTTGCTTCATCGATTCGCACTTCGCCGCGTAGCTCTCGATCAATTCGGTAATTTTGGTTTGAAAATGATCCTGAGCGGCATAGAGCGCGCCGATCAGCTCGGAAAACTCTCTTTGTTTGAGTTCCTCCTCGATTGTCAAAATCAATCCCGCGAGCGTTTCAATGTTGGCGCGAGAATGAAACTCCAGATCCTTCAGCTTCGACAAAACTGTCGTCGATTTTTCCAGGTCCCCCGGCGATTGCGCTTCTCGAACAATTTCCACTGGAACGGGTACGCTCTCGGTCGCTCCCGCTTGCGCTGATTTCTCCTTTTGTGCCCCTGACTTTCTCGAGGCCGGCCCGGTCCCCGTTTTCCCGTGCTCTTTCTCCTGTTTTACTCTCTTTGCGTGAGCTACGTTTCTTGGATCAGACATTCTTACGAATAGCTCAGTTTACCTATTCGAGCACGGCTCAAAGCAATCACGTGGTTCCCCTCAATGCGCATCGCTGAATTTGATGTTGCAATGGAAGCCTTCCAGCTCGCCGGAGGCCATGTTGCGAAGTAAGGTGAGATTGATTCCGCGCGGGTTACTGCCTGCCGGATAGCAGTGGATTCGCGACGGACAAGACGAGCTTGCCCTCCGTCTTTCGAGTTTCCAGCAGTTCATGGGCTTGTGCCGCTTGAGCCAGCGGTAACACGTGGCCGATATTCAGTTTCAGCCAGCCGGCTCGGATTGCCGCCATGACGTCATTCGCCCGTTGCATCAGCTCCTCGGGGGTGCGCAGGTAATTCTGTAGACTTCCGCCTGAAACCGTCAGCGCCTTGGGCATCAAGGCGTTCGGCGAAATCGGATCAGCCGGGCCGCTGGCGGCACCGAAGATCACGATGTGGCCGCGTACGGCCGCCGCTTCCAAATCGCCCTTGAAGGTCGTTCGGCCGACGCCGTCAATGATCAGATCCACGCCCCGTCCCTCGGTGATCCGCTTGATTTCCGCGACAAAATCCTGCTCGGTGTAGATGATGACGTGATCAGCGCCGGACGTGCGCGCCGTACGTGCTTTCGCCCTCGTCGAGACCGTTCCCATTACGGTGGCGCCCAAGTGCTTGGCCCACTGCACCAGCAGGCCACCCATGCCGCCCGCCGCCGCCTGGATCAGCACGACACTGCCGGGAACAGGCCGCCGAAATTCATGGATCAGGTAATGGGCCGTCATGCCCTGCAACGGAAACGCCGCGCCTTCCTCGAAGGTAAATTCCTCCGGTAGGGGGATCAGGCGCTCGGCATCGGCCAGGATGGCTTCTGCATAAGCGCCCGGCAGACCGGTAAACGCCACGCGATCGAAGGGCTTGACATTGCGGACGCCTTCGCCCACGGCTTCAACCACGCCCGCGCCTTCCACGCCCACGGTGAACGGCACCGGGCTGGGGTAAGTGCCGCGCCGCTGACCGACGTCCAGGTAGTTCACGCCGGCCGCGACGACGCGAATTACCGCCTGGCCGGGGCCCGGGTCCTCGACGGGCGCGACCTCCACGAGTTTCAGCGCTTCGGGTCCGCCTTGTTTTTCCACTCGAATGGCTTTCATAATTTGCCTCCTTTTCGCCTAGCACCCGGCCACGGACAAGAGCCAAGTGCGTGAGTCTGTGATCCATCGCCGATTCGGTTGGTTACTCCTTTCGATTCCAGCCGGCCGATAAGACCTAACCAGCGGCCTCAGATCGGGAACGAAATTCCTCCATTCAGTATGCCACGCGGACGGTGGGACTGTCCTCCGGTGTTGGTGTACTCACCTTGATCTCTGTCCGGCTTTTTTGCGCCCAGCCCGATTCGGCGCTGCATTCAGGAAATTTCGAAGCAGCAGCGCGGTACCTCCCCATGGTGACAGCGCTCCTTTACTGGGATGCCGATAATTTCGGAAAGAAGCGCTTCGACTATCAGGCAAGCTTCCGGATGATGGGCAGTAACTGCAGAAAGCGGACAACCGTTTCCATAAATGGATCGTCTCCCCTGCTTTTCCTGGACCGTGGCGTCACCGCCTAAAGCCTTCAACACACTAAGTGCAAAATCAATCCGCTGATTACGTGTTTTGCCTTTAACCTGATTGAGATGCTCGTTCGCGGCCGTCCGACCGGCCTCCCGTAAACTCGCCCGCAATTCCGGCGAAGGTAACCGCCGGCCAATGACCGCGAGAACATGGCGTAGTAACGAACCATAGGCGCTCGGAAAAAGATATTCCGCTTCGCCCGTAAAACCGTACAGAACATGTGGCTTGCGAAAACCAGGCCGCGTGCCCAGCTGCTGGACTAAACCATCGCGTTCAAGGCTTGTGAGGTGAGAGCGCACCGCGTTATCGGTCAATTCCAAGGCCTGAGCAAGTTCATTAACGGTGTGGCTCTCGGACCGAAGAAGGGCGAGGATTTTACCTCGCGTACTAGCCAGAAAGCGCCGCCGCCACCCAGGGATGTTCACCGTTGAAATATAGGTAAAACGCGAAATAACGCAAAAATAATTTGACTTATTGTTTCGTTATGTTTAAAAAAAATTGGATCCGTGAATTCAGTAGTCAACCACTCTTCACGTTAAAATCGTTCTTTATTCATTCGATTGTCGTGGCGCGGCGCGTTTGATTGGAGGCGGCACCATCGAAGGTGTCGGTTCGTCAGCGCGCGTCATTGGGCCCGATAAAAGAAAAGCTCTGTCCGAGACATGGCGCAGCCTCGCGCAGCGACAGGCACTCGGAGAGCTCCCAGATGTAGTTCAATCCGAAGGAGGAAAAAATGAAGAAGCTAGTAATGAGTATCGGGGCATGTATGTTGCTGGCGCCTGGTTTTGCGTCGGCGAAGGACACTACCTTCAGGGGCGAGATCATGGACAGTCAGTGTGCCAAGGGCGGAGGGCACGAGGCGATGTTCAAGAAGGAGGGTACTAACGACCCCAAGGCCTGTACGCTCGCCTGCATTAAGATGGGTGGTAAGTTCGTTCTATTCAACGGAACGTCAAAGACGTTCTACCAACTGGACGACCAGAAGAGACCGGAACCATTTGCGGGGCAGAAGGTAGAGGTTACCGGAACATTGGACAAAGCCACCAAGACGATTCACGTCGCGGCTATCAAAGCGGCATCGTAAGTCCGTCGGGAGGGCCGAGCGCGTACCCGGCCCTCTTCTTCCTAGATAGCTTCTCAGGCAGGCAAATGGATGAAGCGCCGGCCTCTCATTGTACTTATAGTCATCGCGTCAGGTGTCGCGGTGGTGATTGTGGGATTTACGCAAATAAGGCTCGACGCGCTTCAGGAGCCCGGTCATTTCGAAACTTTTCTCGCCACACAAGCAAAGCACCTCCTTATCCGCAGGAGCAGCAGCGACGGCATTCCCGCGGCGCCAACGAATCTGCCGGCAAGCGTCGAAGCGGGAGACAACCTCTACGGCACCGAATGCGCAGCGTGTCATGGCCTGGATGGCCGCACACCCACTGACGCCGGCCGGTGGATGTATCCGCGCGCCGCGGACCTCACATCATCCGCCGTGCAATACTACACCGATCGCGAATTGTTCTGGATTGTGAAAAATGGAATTCGTCTAAGCGGGATGCCGGCGTTCGGAAGGGTTGAATCCGACGAGCACATCTGGAATTTAGTGCATTACGTAAGGACTCTCCGAGGAAGCACCCATCCGGGCAGTGGAGGAGCCGCGCAATGAAGCGAAATCATTGGGCGTCGGTTCTGTTGGGCTGTTGTCAATTCCTGCAGTATCTCTCCAGCCGTTTATGTTCTCAGTCCCGAGGCACGGAAGCTCTCAAGAACGATGATCTATCCCCGGCCTCAGCGGTACGGTCCAGCCTAACCTTCAGGTCAAAATCCCGACTTCTTTGAAACATCCGTGACGACAGTCGAAGGGCTGATCGCCAGGAAGTGCACCAGGTCACACAGGTGTGGAGCGACGGCACCGGCTGAGGCTGCGTCAGGTCGCGTCCAAGCGTTTTCGTCCAGCGCCGTCGCCGCAGAAGGCGCCGCAGATCCGCGCCGCGCGCGCCGCGATGATCGAAGTTGCACAAAATCCGCAGACCACGGCTGCCGCACGGTTCGCGCAATTCTGCTTGGCTACCGGATCACCAGACGTTTCGTCGCCGCCTTTTCGGTTGCGTCTTTAATCATCCCGGCGTCCTCTTCACCAATGCGAATCTTCGGCCCGACCCGAGCTGCAGGACGTGGACCTCTTCGCGGAGGGAATGGACAACATCATCGCCGCGCAAAAATGCGCCGACAGAATTGACATGAAACGAATTGGCATCCTCACCGCCGGTGGCGACACGCCGGCATTGAATGCCACTATTCACGGAGCGGTCGTGCGGGCGAACCAGCTCAAGGTCGAGATCTTCGGCCTGATTAAAGGTTTCAACAGCCTCTTTAATCCGCGCGTCCCGCATGTCCACCTCAACCCCCTTTACCACCCTATCCCAGAGCTCGACCCGACCAAGGGCGGCACGCTCATCGGCTCCTCCCGCGACTTTGTCGATCCCGATAAAAAGGAAAACCTCGACCTCATTGCATCGCGTTTGATCAAGCTGGGCATCGAGGGCCTCATCTGCGTCGGCGGTGACGGCACCCTCAACGGACTCCAACCGCTGGCTGAACGGCTCCCCGCAGTGCTCGCGCCGAAGACAATCGATAACGATCTCGGGCTCAATTACCCGGGCGAGCCGGACGAAATCGTGCGTATCCGGGACCCAGGTGGCGCGGACCGATTTCACTACAGCCGCAACGAATCCCGCGCCGTGTTCGCGCTGGACCAGATCGTGAATTACGTCACCCCCGGCTACGCGACAGCGGTTTTCGTTTCGGCCAATGGGATCGAGCGATTGCGCACAACCGCCGAAAGCCATCGGCGCATCGCAATTGTCGAAGTCATGGGTCGGCACTCCGGCTACATCGCACTTGGAACCGCGTACGGCCGCCCGGACATCATCCTCGTGCCGGAGCATCCCCTGGACGTCGATCATCTCGTGGAGCGAGTGAAAAACATTTACGACCTGCAAAAGAATGTCGTCATCGTCTGCGGAGAAGGCGTCGTCGATGAGCAGGGGCGCGAGCTCGGTGCCGAATCCAGATCGACCGATCCCGCCGGAAACATTGTTCTGACCGGCGCGGCCGAAGCGTTGCGAACCAAGCTCATCCAACTCATCGGCGATAGGTATTTCCAACTCTATCGGCGCGGGAACTCCGCGCGCGAAGCGATCTTCACGCGAAAAGTCGGCCACACTCAGCGCGGCGGACGGCCGATATTATTCGACCGTTTTTATGCCGCGCAGCTCGGCGCCAAAGCCGTCGAGCTGCTGCTGGAAGGTCGCAACAACGCCGTCTCCATTTTGCAATACGACACCAATCGAGGGTTCCACGTCGACGGCTACGATGCCAACCGTCTACGCGACCGTTGGGGCCTTATTCACGCGCGTCGCATGCACGCCGAACTTTACGACCCGAAGCTGATGAAACCATCACGACTGGGCATCGATTACCTGGTGCCGATTTTCACCGACGCCATCGGTGGGGATGACATGGAGTATCAACGCACGACACTCTTTGCGCAGGCCAATCTCGCCCAGCCGTATCATTCGATTAACACCGACGTGAACAAGCGCATCCGCTACCTCGCGCCCGACGTGGTATAAGCGTCGGCCGATTGGCGCGGTGGCGCACGTCCGTCTCGGCCTTCGATGTGATCCGCTCCAGGGGGCGACGGGAATCGCGGCGACCAGGCTGATTTCACCTGCTCGACTGACATTTCTTCTAGACTACATCCCGCTTACGGGGGCGACAGTGGCTGCTGGCTTTCTGGATTGCTATGATCGCAGACGGGCGCAGCGGTTTTTCATGGAGGAGCAACTCGCAGGCCTGAACGCGGGGGTCGGCGTGAAACCATCGATGGATGGCTCCATCGAAAAGCACATTGGCCAGCGCCAGTAACGTGATTCCCTGATGGTGCGCCATCCAGGATCGGACGATAACTGGCTCAGACTTCCGCTGGGGCGCGTTTTTGGACGCTCGATAGTCGCCACCCTCATAGAATCCGTATTCGCCGATCCAGCCCAGGTCAGCGATGTATTGCAGATTAGCCAGCGCGGCTTCTCGATCGAAAGGCATTGCTAGAAAGCTGGAATAGGGAGAAATGACCGGGCCGTCGTCAGCGCTGGGGGAAAGAGCCAGAGCCGGAATGCCGAAGCCGTGGTATTGGTAGTGTCCGTCCTTGTCCCGGGTGCTATAAGCCGCCTCCGAGATTCCCCAGGGGATATGGAGCGAACTTACGTGAGAGCGCTGGGCAGCGACCGCGCCGCGCAACGAGCCATCAAGCATGGTGTCGCGGTAAGTGCGCATCCATAACGCCGGCATCAGGTATTCGAACATGGTGCCGGTCCACGAGCTAAGCACGGGGCTGCCGGTGGCAAGCGTGTGTGAACGACCCATTGAAAACCAGGTGCTGGGCGGAATATCGCCCTTGGCGATGGCCAAGAACCCTGCCGTACGTGCCTCGGATGCCAGAAGATCGTAGCAGGCGTCATCTACCTTGTCGCTATTGGCCCGCAGCGCGACGCTGAGCAGATTCCGCCCACGATGCAGAAGGCAGCTGAAATCCATAGCCTCGGTCAGTCGTTCAGCGCGCACTGCGATCCGTTGGAGGTTTTCTCTGAGGTTAACGAAGTTCTTACGTGTTTCCGCCAGCAGGCTACGGAGCTGCTCCGCGAGCAGGCGGAGGTCAGAGTCTTCCTCTGCAGGCGGACAAATGCGCTGTAAAGCGATATCCAATTCATCGATAAACGCAGGTGCGTTAAGCGGGGAAAGATCGCGGGCAATTGGAGCCGACAGATTAAGGCCCTCTATACAGCGCAAGGGAGCGAACTCCGGCAGCAACCAGGGGAGGTAGTTGCCGATTAGATGAGCGACTGCACTGAAGCGTTTTTGAGTGGCCGCAATCCAATATTCATCCTCAGGAGTGTGCGCCGCGGCGTGTGCGAGAAATGAACACGGAGAGCTTTTCTCGTCATGCGGTCGCCAATCACCATGCAGACTTCGTGCAAAAGCCAGCAGCATCTGGATCCAGTCTTCCCCTTCGAGCGCGGCTGATTGAAAGGTACCGGCGTCCTTGCCAGTGATTATGCGCAGCTGCTGGAGCAACCGCAGGTGATCAGTCGCACTGCGGAAGAGGCGGTTTAAGAGCAACGGCTTGTCGACCAGCTCCAAGCAGTGCATACGCAGCGTCCATAGAGAAGCGACGAGGTTACCACTATCTACGCTTGAGATAAGACCGGGCACGAAGGCCTCTATGGTGATGATGTTGTACCAATTCTTTATGTGTCCGTGGCACTTCTCCATCTGATCAAGCGAATCGAGAGTGCGCTGCGTCAGATCGAGATATTCAACGGAGGTGAGATGGCCGGCTTCCAGCGCCACGTCGCGTGAGTTAAACAGCAACCCAAGATTTGTCGGCGAGACCCGCTGAGCAACTTGCCAATTATCTTCTTCGACGTTGTCGGGGATGAGCCAGTGGTTGGTCTCATTGCAGAAATGAGCGAAGTAGCGCCAAGTGCGCAGCAGAATGTCACGCAAAAACAGCTCATCCTTGGCACTGATCGGCACCAGCTCTTCGCGGGGCGGGCGATTGAGCCAGAGCGACAGCCGCGGGCTGAAGGCCCAAAGCAGGAGAATGGGAGAGGCGATAAGGAAAGAATGCGGATACAGCCAGGCAAGTAGCAGTCCGATCAAGATAGCGACGGCCGGCACTACACTGAGATAGCGATCTACGGCTGTAAGTTTGTGGCCGGTTTCGGCTTCGGCTGCGGTCTCCCATTCCAACAGCCGTTGGCGCGTGACAAAGCTGCGGACCAGCGTGCGGACAATTGCATCGATGGAAAGCAAGGCCTGCTGCGGGAGGAAAGCCAGTGTGAGCAAGCCTACAGCCTGACTGGCATAGAATCCTTCAAGACCGTCTACGAGGACAGCACTGGTCGAGGCAGCAAATGCGGCTCGAATGAGCGAGAACAGTAACTGGACATAGCTCGGCAGGAAAAGAAGTACCAACGCGGCCAGCGTCCAGAATACCGGACCGCGCGGCAGGCCAAACCAACCGGCTAGAAAGAGGGCAAACGTTGCCGGCTCAACCAGGCTGCGGCGCAGATTGTCGAGTATTTTCCATCGCGAGGCGGTGGAGATCGGGTTGGAGACGAGATGACCCGCCTCGTCTGGTACTCGCCCAAACAGCCACCGCACAATTTGCCAATCGCCGCGCACCCAGCGATGCTTGCGGCGGCTATAAGCGCTGACGTGCGAAGGATAATCATCAATCACTTTTACGTCGGTCACAAGCCCGGCGCGGGCATAGAAGCCTTCGATCAGGTCGTGGCTGAGCAGGAAATTGCGCGGGAAACGTCGGTCGAGCACCTGATGCAATAAATCGACTTCGTAGAGACCTTTGCCGGTAAAAATCCCTTCACCATATAGATCCTGGTAAACATCAGAGACAGCGTTCGAATAGACATCAAGCCCGGTCTGCCCGGAATACAAGCTGGCCAACCGTGAACGGGAGGCAGATTGGACGCTTACGCCAACGCGCGGCTGGAGAATACCATAACCGGCACGAACGATACGGCGAACAGGGTCAATAATGGCGCGATTCAGAGGGTGACAAATTGTGCCGACCAACTGCGCAGCGACGCCGGGCGGTAATTGAGTATCCGAATCGAGTGTCAGGACGTACTTTACTTTTGGCAGTATCGATAGGTCGCCTACCCGTACGGGAAAACTATCATTGTTGCCTCGCAGCAGCTTGTTTAGATCAAGCAGCTTGCCGCGTTTGCGCTCCCAGCCCATCCACACTCCCTGCTTCGGATTGAAAATGCGATGCCGGTGCAGCAAAAGAAATGATCCGGAATCTGGGTACTTACGATTCAGATCGAGAATGAGCTGTGCAGCAAGCTCGACCAAGGGATGCGCATCGGGCTCGCGCGGCTCTTCAACCGAATCAGGCAGATCGGTCAAAAGCGCAAAGTGGAGATTGTTGTCGCGATTTCCCAGGTAGCGGACCTCGATATCGTTGACCAGCTTCCGCGTCTGCTTTTCGTTGAGCAGCAGTGCCGGAACCGCCACAAGGGTTGTGGCCCCGAGAGGTAGGCCGTCGCTGTAGTCGAGCTTCGGCAGCGGCACCGCGTTAAAGAGCGCGGTCACGAGATGGTTAATGAGCTCGACAGCGCCTTGCGAAGCCGGGATCAGCGTGAACAGAAATGCCAGCGCAAGTCCGAACAACGGATAATCATCCGCCAAGCCCGGGATCAGGATGATCCCGATGAGAAAGATCGAGACCGCTAAAATGCCGCCGATGAAGAAGGCGTCGGCGTGCCCTTTTACGAGACCGCGAATCCGATCGATCCACGAGGGATAGTAGCCAACGCGAGCGAACAGTGCTCCGCGGCCCTCGGCGATCAAGTAATAGCCGACATGCGCTCGGCGCGCGTGAGTGCGGTCCTGGGTGATTGGTTCGGCTTTTGCCTTTGCGGCGAGATCCGCTGCCGCTGCTGCGACATCGGCCTCGGAGAGTTCGGAACGCTGAGCAATTTCGGCGACTGCGCGACGATACTCTTCACGGCTTGCATAGTCCATCCGGCCATAGACAGGATCCCTGCGGAGGATCTGGTCGATCACAATCAGAGGCTCGAGCAGGTCGCGCCAGCCGGTAATCGAGAGAGCCTGCAGGCTGCGCATCAGGCAAGGAATGCGCGCAATCTGTTCATCAGTGGCCTTGCCTTGAATCAGCGCGTTGGCCGCCGGCACAAGCTTTTCGAGAATGGCTTGCTTTAAAGCCGGCGGAAAAACGAACAGCTCCCGCAATGCGAGCGGGTGCAGCTTCTGGAATTCTTCGATGTAGGCGGTGAATCCGGGTTCCGACCACTGGTCATGGAGTGCTCCGAGCAAGTTGCGCGAGAGAGCTACGACACGCGGATGCTCCCGAGCGCCAGTGCGCACGCAGGGGGCGCGATTCAATTCCCGTTCTGAGCCGGATATTTCCAGCATGGCTCCCCGTAAAAGACCTGGATTTTCCTTTAGCCAAAGCCCGGCCATGGTTACTTTATCTGTCTGGCTATTTTCCCTGGCCGGCTGGCCTGCAGCGCCCTGTTCCAGATCGCTCAATAGCTGAACTATCATCGCTTGCGTCCTCGTCCAGTCTGACTTCCAGAACTTTGGATTTTGCGGTTGGCGAAGCGCCTGACAGGTGTTCGCGGTCTTGGAGGCTTTCTGCCGCACATCGATTTCATTAATCTGAAGCTGCGCTTCAGGTTTCTTTTCGGCTCGCGCGGCAACCGGACGCCCAACATCGAATGTAGAGTTAATCATTGGGTTTGATCGTGACCGAGCGGCCGCCTTATCGATAACTTGCCGCCTGCATTTCAAACATGGTGGCGTATCGTCCGCCGCTAGCCAGGAGTTGCGCATGGGTTCCTTCTTCCACCAGTTTTCCACCTTCTAGTACGACTATTCGATCGGCCATGCGCACTGTTGAAAAACGATGTGAGATCAGCAGCGCCATCTTACCAGCGGTGAGTTCTGCAAAACGTTTGAAAACTTGAAGTTCGCTTTTGGCATCGAGTGCGGCGGTGGGCTCATCCAGAATCAGAAGCTGGGCGTCCCGGAGATAGGCTCGCGCCAGCGCCAGGCGCTGCCATTCGCCCGCAGAGAGATCGACGCCGCCTTCAAACCTTCGGCCCAACATCTGGTCGTAACGTTCCGGAAGCTTCCGAATCACCTGCGAGGCCTGGCTTTTTCGGGCAGCTTCCTCGATGCATGCCAACCGAATGGACTCAAGAGATGCGTTGCCGTCCACACGTCCGACGATAATGTTTTCTCGCGCTGTCATCTCGTATCGCATGAAGTCCTGAAATATCACGCCAATTTCGTGATGCAGATCCTCGATGGAATAATCGCGCAAATCGACACCGTCGAGCAGGATTTGCCCCTCGGTGACATCGTAGAGGCGGGTGATGAGCTTTACGACCGTTGTCTTTCCCTCCCCATTTTCTCCGATCAGCGCAATCCGCTCACCGGGTGCAAAGACAAAGTTGAAATTCCTCAGTACATAGCGATCGGTTCCTGGATAGGTGAATGAGACATTGCGAAACTCAAAGCCTGCCCGAATCGGACGAGGTGCGGGAAGTGCGTCCGGCTTGGATCGCAACGTTGGCTTCATTTCGAAAAACGCGATCAAATCGGTCAGAAACAATGCCTGGTCAGCGATGCCTGAGGCGGTGGAGAATGCCTGCTGCAAATTGGAACTTGCTTGCTGAATTGCCGTGGTCAAAAGGGTGAAGATGCCGATGTTATAGGCGCCATGCAACGCCCGCCATATGACGAAGGCATATGAGCCGTAGTAGCCCAAAGTACCCACCAGGGCGAGCGAGCCTCCCCAAAAGAGCTTGCGCCGAGACAGCGCAACATTTTCTTCACAAATCCTTTGGGAGATCTCCCGGAAGCGTCCTGTCAGGAAGCGGCTCAGACCAAACACCTTGAGTTCTTTCGCCCCTTCGCGGCTCCCGGCAACCTGCCGCAGGTAGTCCATCTGCCGCTTGGCTGGAGTCTGACGGAAATTCTTGGCATAGCCAAGGAAGGCATAGTGGGTTTCGCCGAGAAAGGATGGAAGGACGCCCGCTGCCATCAGCAGTAAGAGCCACGGCGAGGACCGCAGCAGCACGCCAGTAAAGGCCAGAGTAGTGACCGATTGCTGCAACAGGCGGCCCATCTGCTGGATCATCGCCAGCCGGTCGGTGGCTTGCACCCGGGCGCGCTCCAGGCGGTCATAAAAAATGGGGTCCTCATAGGTAGTCAGATCGAGCTTCGAGGCCTGATCCATGACCCGGATGCTGACATAGTGCGTGTAGCGATCCGCAAGCACGGTATCCAGATAGTCGATGATGCGCAGTAAGGCTGCCATGGTCACAGCTAGAACCACTTCCAGCGCTACCATCCACCAGAAATTCGGACGGAGCTCCTGACCCATAATGCGACCCTGGACGCCGTTGACGATCCAGGCAGCGACCGCGGCGATTCCCAGGGGCGCAAAAGCCACGATGATGCGAAGAACAATACCCCACGTAACGACTGAGGGACCGGAGTCCCATAAGAGTCGTAGGAGCGGAGGAAGATTGCGCAAGGCGCGCACGCGATCTCCCCATGCGCTGCTGACTTTTTGTTTGGCTTCAGGCATTAAAATCTATGATGCTGTACGCTCGGCCAGGGGCCGAGCCCGATTGGATTCAGATCACCTGCGCCTCTTCCAATCCATGCAGCGGTGACGACTGGGTATTCGAGATTAAGCCCAGTCTGACGACGGCTGGAGCGCGCCGTTTAGCTGGGTCAGTGGCGCGCAGCATCTCTGCGAGGATCTCGGCTCGCTCCTTTGATAGTGTGTGCTTGAGCCAAGCTGCGGGTCTGAGCATCGGACGAAAGGGGGACTAGACTGTTTGTTTCTAAGCTGATCCGATTGTTGCCTCAAGTTGCTGAGGCGACACCGGCTTTGCAAGATGGACCCGGAACTCGGTGGCATGGCTGCTTCCGACAGCTTCCTGCAGCCTGACCGAAGAATTACAGGACTTAAACGCGGCAAACGCATTCAACACAATGTCCATCGTATCGGCGTCACAGGGGAAATCTAGTGGAAATCCAGTAAAAAGTCCCTGAGACCTCGATCCGGGAAGATTTTCTTCCGCGCCGGCAAACCTGCCTTAGACTACCTGCACCCTATGCCACGGATCGAATCCAGCCCGCCTTCACCCGATGTTTCCGGCGCATATTTTCCGGATGATTTCCTCTGGGGTACGGCGACCTCATCTTATCAGGTCGAAGGAGCTTGGAATGAGGATGGCAAAGGCGAATCCATCTGGGACCGCTTTTCCCATACCGTCGGCAAGGTCAGGGGCGGCGCTACGGGGGATACTGCCTGTGATCAGTACCATCTCTATCCACAGGACGTTACTATCCTGAAGCTTCTGAACTTGAAAAGCTATCGCTTCTCGATTTCGTGGCCCCGCATTCAGCCGGACGGTAGAGGGACGGTGAATCGAAAAGGACTTGACCATTACAAGCGCCTTCTGGATACGCTGCTTCAAGCAGGCATACGCCCGTTCTGCACGCTTTATCACTGGGATTTACCCCAGGCGCTGGAGGATCGCGGCGGATGGCCCAACCGCGATCTTGCTGGTTTTTTCGCTGATTATGCGGGGATCCTAGCAAAAAACCTCGGAGACCGCATTACCGTCTGGGCACCCTTCAACATGCCCTGGACTTTCACCTACCTTGGTTATGGCGTTGGCGCCTTCCCTCCCGGTCGAGCTAATTACAACGATTTTCTCAAGGCAGCGCACACCGTCAATCTCGCACAAGGTGGGGCATTCCGGGCTATCAAAGCCGCATCCCCGAAGGCCACCGTTGGGAGTGCTTACGGCATGGCTCCCGCTTATCCAAAAACCGGCAGCGAAGCTGATCGTGCGGCCGCTGCGCGCTATCATGCCATGAACAACGTCTATTTTCTCGAGACCGCGATTCATGGCCGATACCCAAAGGCGTTTGTTGGCGAAACTCCATATGAGGCGATGGGCTTTCGTCCAGGCGACGACAAACTCATGCGGGTGCCGCTAGACTGGATCGGCTTTCACTACTACACACGCCGCATTGTGTCTGACGCCAGGGGCGCTTTGCATCCAGGTAACAAAGCCAGGTTTGGTACCGAAATCGAGGAATCGACGAACGGCCGCGATCGCTACACTCAATTTAGTGCGGTCATGCCCACCGAGGGCCGGCTCACCGATGCCGGCCTTGAGATCTGGCCGCGTGGCATTTATGACCTGGTCATGCAGATCACGCGCGAGTACAACCATCCCATCCTTGAAATTACGGAGAGTGGATGCAGCTACCTGGATTCACCGTATGAGAAAAAAAACGGACGCGTTCCTGACATGCGCCGGATTGAATTCTTTCGCGAAGAACTTGCGGAACTAGCGAGAGCCATTTCCGACGGAGCGAACGTTCGCTCTTTCCATGCCTGGAGCCTGCTCGACAATTTCGAATGGACGGATGGGTATAGCCAACGCTACGGCCTTACTTATGTGGACTTCCGCGACCAAAAGCGCACCGTGAAAGACTCGGGACTGTGGTATGGGCGTGTGGCCGAAGCGAATCGTCTCCGGGTGTGACGTCGCGCGTTAGCCGGACTACTTAGGGCGATGGTCTCAGTCTTCTCCTTTTGACGGTTCTGAAACCAGGGAATGGTGTAGGATGTCGGCATGAACGAGCCGCTCACTGGTCAGCCATCTGCGATCGCGGCCTTCCGCGCTTTGCACGCCCACGGGTGCTTCGTACTGCCGAATCCGTGGGACGTCGGAACCGCCGTCTATTTGCAGCACCTCGGATTCAAGGCGCTGGCCACAACTTCAGCCGGATTCGCTTTCAGTCGCGGGACTGCTGACGGCGCGGTCCCGCGTGACGAAATGCTCGCGCATATCCGTGAGATTGCGGCCGCCACGCCGCTTCCCGTCAATGCGGATTTCCTGGGGGGCTTCGCCCACGAACCCGAAGGCGTCGCCGCCAACACGGCACTCTGTGTCGCCACCGGCGTCGCCGGGCTTTCGATCGAAGATTCCACCGGAGACAGCAAGGCTCCACTCTACGAAGAGACGATTGCGGTGCAGCGGATCGAGGCTGCCCGGCACGCCATTGATATCTCAGGCACTCCCGTTATCCTGACTGGCCGCTGCGAGGCTTTCCTCGTCGGGGACTCCGATCCGCTTCGCACGTCGCTCGCGCGTCTCGTCGCCTACGCCGACGCCGGGGCTGATTGCCTGTATGCTCCGGGGCTCAACGAAACGGATGACATCGCCGCCATCGTTAACGCTGTCGCTCCGAAGCCGGTTAATGTGCTGGTCTCCGGATTCAATTCGCAGCTCTCCATCTCGCAACTCCGCGACCTTGGGGTCCGCCGCATCTCTGTCGGCTCCGGCCTCGCGCTCGCCGCTTGGGGCGCCTTCGTCCGGGCGGCTCGCGCTATTGCTGCGAACGGCACCTTCGAAACGCTCGCCGGCGGCACCCCGTTCAAAGAACTTAATCAACTCTTCGGGCAACGAATTTGACGACCTCAGGTCGTTTGCTTCGATTGGCTGGCGGCGAGGGAAATTCGCAACATCGTTCGACGACTGGAGTTGGCGCGAAGATTACTAATGTACGACGCGCTGTGGAGTGCGTGCGACTTGTCGCACCCACTCCAAGGTGCGTCCCAACCGCTTCGTCTGCGGCGGACAAAAAATTGGAAGTCTTTTCCTGGTGGACCTCCGGCGGCGAGGCAGCCGCGCTCGACGCCTTGTTTCAGGCAGTAAAGAAGGCGGATCCAGGAATCGAGATTATCAATGCGACCGTCGCGGGCGGCAGCGGCTCGGCGGCTCGACCGGTGCTTCAAGCGCGCCTGGCCGGCGGGAATCCTCCCGATAGCTGGCAAACCCATCCTGGTTGGGAACTGCTCGGCCAATACGTAGCGGCGGGTTACTGCGAGCCCATCACCGACCTCTATAAGAGCGAAGGTTGGGACAAAGTTGTTCCCCAGGGCTTGATTGATCTGCTCAGCAAAGACGGCCAGACCTACGCCGTTCTGGTCGGCGTCCACCGCGGCAACGTCCTCTGGTACAACAAGAAAGTTCTCGAGAAGAACGGCATCAAGGTTGGCGACAAGATGACTTTCGACGAATTCTTCACGGCGGCCGAAAAATTGAAAGCGGCTGGAGTTACACCGCTCGCCTTGGGTGACTCCGGAATCTGGGCAGCTGCGCAACTTTTTGAAAACACCCTGTTGGGAACAGTGGGACCGCAGGGTTGGACAGACCTCTTTAGCGGGAAGATGGCCTGGGACGATCCTAAAGTTAAGCAGGCGGCCGAGACCTACGGAAAAATGCTCGTCTACCAAAACGCGGACCACTCGGCCCTGACTTGGGATCAAGCGGTCAAAGCGGTGATGGAAGGTAAATGTGCGTTTACGTCGATGGGCGACTGGACCTACGGTGAGTTTGCCAAGGCTAAAATGAAGGACAAGGAGGACTTCGGATGGGTCAGTCATCCCGGCATCGACGGCGCGTTTATTATTGTGGCGGACGGTTTTCCTTTGGCCAAAGGCGCTCCTCACCGGGAAGCGGCGCTTACCTGGCTGAAGGTCTGCGGCAGTAAAGACGCGCAGGAAGCATTTAAATCCGTTGAAAGGCTCGATCCCGCCAAGGACCGATGTAGATAAGAGCAAGTTTGGTCCTTACCACAATTGGTCAATGACGTCTTTCGCGAACGATAAGCTGCTTCCGAGTTGTGTGCACGGCGAAGCCGCTCCGGCCGCATTTCAACAGGCTCTTAACGATGCGATCACTGCGTTCGTTGTTGACAAGAATGCCGATCGACTCACTCAGGCGTTGGCGCAGGCAGCCAAGGACGCCGAGATGAGCAAATAACGGAGGGCTAAATATACGGCCTCTCCAAAGAAACTAGGCTCAGGAGGCCCTCCCAGTGAGGCGCTGTCTGGCGTTGGGGTGACGTGACAGCCGCCTCACTGATAAGGCCGTCAGCGGAAGAAAGGTGCAACACGGTCCAACTGTTACGGTCGGGCGAAAAATTTAGAGATTGTCTCGCAATGTCGTTCGACGACCGAAATTGGCGCAAGGGTTACTATTTTATGACGAGTTATGGAGTGCGTGCGGCTTGTCGCCGCTTTAGGATCCGCGCGGCGCGCGGTCTGACCGAGGATCGATCTGCGAAGTGCTTCGTTCTCTCCGCGAAAAGACCCGTTAGTTGGTCATCGCGCTCCGCGCGGTCTCAAAGCGGCGACAAGTCGCACGCACTCCAAGGTGCTCCTGCCCGAACCGCCGCTAGCTCCTTGGGAAGCTGCAGGCCGGCATGCTAACGGCGGATCAACGTTGGGTGCCAAAGCCGTTTCTCCACGCATTGGCCAACCGCAGCGTGGATTGGCGGGTAATGTCTGAAGACCTGCCTGACCCGGAAAACCGGGTTACCCTGGGGTCAGGCGACCGGATAGAAATTCATTTTCGTCCCCATAATCACGGGGCTCACAACCGGTTGATTCAAGCGGCCACGCGAATGTTGAAAAGAGCCGGCTACCCGATCGTCTTGATCCAGCGAATGGGCATCGAGACCAACTCCCATCAGTGCGGGACGCTGAGGTTCGGGACCGATCCGAAAAACTCCGTGCTTGATCCTTTTTGCCGCAGTCACGACGTGCCAAACCTCTTTGTGGTTGATAGCTCGTTTTTCCCCTCCTCTGCTGCGGTCAATCCGGCTCTCACAATTGCCGCCCAAGCGTTGCGCGTTGCGGATTACATCCAAAAGCAGACAAAGGAAGAACCCTCGGTCGTGCGACGATAATCTCATCGGAGCCCCGGACGCTCAAGCGTAAAGAAATAACATCCGACCGGTGTATAATTGCGGGTTTTGCTGCAATCCGGAATAGTCGCCCAGTCCTGCCAACGTCGACTTCACTCGGCGAACGCCTCGCCGGACGGTTGGTCGTTTACCAGCGTTTGCTATTGTCTTCTTGTTGTCCGAAGCGTGTGGTCTATTTTGAATTATGCGAGCGCTCATCTTCGATCTTGACGGAACCTTGATCGACACCGTCTATGCGCACGTGTTCGCCTGGCAACGAGCCTTGGCCGAAGCGGGCATGGCAATCGATGGATGGCGAATTCATCGTCGCATCGGCATGAGCGGAGGGTTATTTACCCGCGCGGTAGGGCGCGAAATCGGACGTGCGTTGAGACCAAGCGAGGTCGAGACGATTCAGCGCCGACACGCCGAACTTTTCCAGGAATTCTTGCCCGAGCGCCGTGCTCTGCCCGGGGCGGTCGACTTGTTGCGATATCTCCGCACGATCAAAGTTCCACACGGTATCGCGACGTCAGGGCGGAGACCGGAGATCAATAAATCGCTCGAAGCACTCGGTGCTGGCAGTGAGCCGGTCATCGTCGAGCGTGGGGACGTCTCCCGGGCAAAACCTGAGCCTGACCTGTTTCTGGCGTGTCAGGAGAAGCTGGGTGTACTTCGTGAGGATTGCTATGTTGTCGGAGATGCCGTTTGGGATTTACTCGCGTCCCGTCGGGCCGGAATGCTATCGATCGGCCTTTTAAGCGGCGGATACGGTGAAGATGAGCTCAGCCGCGCCGGCGCATTCCGAGTCTACCGGGATACTGCTGAGCTGCATCAATCGCTCGATGAACTTGGCGTGTTATCCTGAGTGCGGAGACGGCTTCCGCGAAAAGTAAGAGTCCGTTCGCTCTCGCAGCTTCAGCTGTTTTCTTTTGGCGATGTAGAACCGTACTCATCCTCTTCCCGCCGAGTCACGAGGAACTCCTCCAGCTCGGCGGCAAGCTTTGGGTTCAACTTCTTGAGGGTGGCCAGATCTTTTTCTGCGTCGGCTTTCCTGCCCATCTTGGCAAAGAGCACTCCCCGATACTCATAGGTCTCAGCCATCCTCGGTTTCAGCTGAATCGCCCGATTGTAGTGTTCGAGCGCTTTCGAATAATTCTGCGGGCCCTGCTGCCGAAGCGCGAATCCGAGGTTATTGTGTGCCTCCGCAAAGTTCGGATTGTCGCGAATTGCCTCTTCGAACTTATTTTGCGCTGCCGCAAACTTCTTGGCGCGCAAGAGATCGACGCCTTGGTTGTAAACCTTGAAGGCCGAACTGCCAACCTCTTGTTGCAGAGTGTTGTTCTGAGCGGAGCCACCGCCACCTCCGCCTCCCCCGCCAGAGCCCATCGCGATAACTGTCCCAAAACAGTATACACAGACGCTGAGGTACAGCTTCATAAACACTCTCGAATCTGCCGTTGGATGGAATTTCATTCAGGTATTCTTTCTTGATTGGTTCTCGAACCTCGGAACTGAAGCAGGCCGCTATTTCTGGATGGCTTCTGCCAATTCGGCCCAGTAGATCTACCGGCGGCGAAAACAATTTATTCCCGGATGCACGGTGTTTCTCGCCTTTCGTCATGGTGGTAGCCGACCAGCTTCGAGCACGACGAGCACGAGCACGATGTGTTTGCGGCTACGCAGCTTTGTGACCTTCTGTGAAATCCTTCGGTCAACAAGCAGGAAGCCTGTGTCACTTTGCTGTTGTGACTGAGTCTCTTTCTCATTTTCGAAGTTAGCGCATGGGGAATGGCCAAATCTCTGGAACACGGTTAAATATTCAGGGAAAACGCCGGTCGGCATTTCCTCCCGAGTGCATCGGCCTCTGCGAAATGTAATTTTATGGCCAATCCTTCCACAACGACAGCCCAGGCCAGCTCTTTTGCCGCTGCCTTGGCGCTGCAAGAAGAGCATGGACGGGCTTACGCCGAACTTGCGGATCAGATTCGAGCGGAGAGTCCGGAAGCCGCCTCAGTTCTCTTAACCCTGCGTCAACGCCAGGCGGCACAGCTCCGTCAATTGATGTGCGTTTATGGTTTCTCGGCGCGCAGAAATGCCCCGAGCTCGCCTGGTTCCGAAGTCCGGCAAGAGAGCGACGAGCCGGCGGCAATAGGCGGTCCGATGAATCGATCCGCCGACGACCCAAAGGTAAAACGCAAACTGTTTGTGCTGCAAGTCGTCCAACCCGGCCTGGCCGGCTTGATGGATGGTTCGGTGTCGACGTTGGCACCCGTATTTGCCGCGGCGCTCGCCACGCACAACTCATTCACCGCGTTTCTCGTCGGTTTGGCCGCTTCGTTGGGTGCAGGGATCAGCATGGGCTTTGCCGAAGCTCTGTCCGACGACGGGATTATCAGCGGTCGCGGCCGTCCCTGGGTGCGGGGCAGCGTTTGCGGCGGAATGACTATGCTCGGCGGCATTGGGCATACGCTGCCGTTTCTGCTACCCGACTTTAATTTAGCTCTCTGGCTGGCGATGGTCGTCGTCGCGATCGAGTTAGGCGCGATCGCGTGGGTCAGAAAACGTTACATGGATACCCCGCTGCTGATGGCTGTGTTCCAGGTTGTGCTCGGCGGCATCCTGGTTTTTCTGACCGGTGTCTGGATCGGCAGTTTCGGTTGAGCCTTTCACTCGCTTCGGGTAATCAATCGGCTCAGGATACGATCGAGCAGACTAGCGAAAACAACGATCACCCCGAGCGTGAGGATATACCATTGGGGCTGAAAGCCCAGGATAATCAGAACGCTTTGGATTCCGCAAAGCAGAAATGCACCAAGCAGCGTGCCGATAAACGAGATCCGCCCACCGGTCAAACGACAGCCGCCTAATACCGCCGCAGCGATTGCCGACAGTTCCATCAGTGCACCAAAACTACCGTCGGCGTAACCAATATACGCTGCTTCTAACAGGCCGGCCAGCGCGGCCAAAAATCCGCTCAAAAGAAAGACGCCGAATTTTATTTTCTTTACGTTTATTCCACGCGAGTAACTGGATACGGCATCGCCGCCCACCGCCATGATTCGGTTTCCGAGTGGTGTCTCAAACATCGCTAGTTGTAGTACGACGAGAATGATCACCGCCCAAATAACGGCGGAATTCAGGCCGTTGAGCGCTCCGCCTCCTACTGCTTGATAAATCAGCTGTCGCTTGACTGCGTCAGTTGCGGCGAACGCAAAACCGAAGGTTACGGCATAGGCAATACCTTGAAAGAGAAACAACGTTCCCAACGTAACGATCAAGGAGGGAAGCCCGAGAAGCGAAGCAAATGCACCGTTGATCGCACCGACCAAGACTCCGGATACAAGCGCACCGGCGGCAGCGATGGCACTCCCGCTGATCGGAGCCAATCCCAGAAACGTCAGTGCGCCGATCCCAAATGTCGAACCAACCGAAACATCAATCTCGCCGATGCCGATAACGGTCGCCTCACCGAACGACACAATTGCAAGCACTGCCGTTAGTCGGAGCAACGATTGGAGGTTGCCAACCGAAAGCCACCATCCATGGGTTAGTGCCGCAAAAAGCAAAGAGAGCATCCCCACCAGGGCAATTGTGCCAGTTTCCGGGTGTCTCCTGATCAATCGCAGCACCGGCAAGCTCATGGACCTCCCGCTTCCATCCGTCCCGTCCGTATAATTTCTTCCAAATTTTCGGCACTCATCGCGTCTCGGCGGACATCTGCAACTTTGCGACCATTTTCCAGAATAACGATCCGATCGGCGATGCGATGGATCTGGAAGATGTCATGCGTGATATAAATCACGAGAAGCCCCTGTTCTTTGAGTTGCAAGGCCAGATCGTTCACCCGTGCCCGTTCCCGTACTGAAAGATGGTTGGTTGGTTCATCCATGATGATCACGCGATTGCGAAAACTGACTGCGCGCGCAATTTTGAACGTTTGTTTCTCGCCGCCGGACAGCAACGAGATTTCATCGTCAACATCGATGCTCGGACGCAACCCGAAATCGCGCACTACCTTCGCACAGACTTCGCGCATCTCTCTCTTGGCGAGAAAACGCAACCCCAGGACTCGCCGCACAAGTTCGCGTCCGAGAAAGTAATTTCGGGTGACCGAAAGGTTGTCGCATAAACCGATTGTCTGTTGGATCGACTCCACCCCGAGAGCGATGGCGCGTTTCGGATAGAATTTCGTAATTCTCTGGCCGTCGAAGTACACGTCTCCGGAATCCGGAGCTATAATACCGGAAAGAATGCGAATTAAAGTGGTCTTGCCCGCTCCGTTGTCCCCCACCAGCCCGACCAATTCGCCGGGAAAGAAATCAACACTGACCTTCGTGAGAGCCTGAAAGTTACCATAAGCAAGGCAAACATCATTGACACGAATGAGCGGTTGCCGGCTAGCCTCTCTGTCGGCGCTTCGATTAACCATCGCCCTTTGTCCCATCTTCAATACCCCACGGCAACGCCAGGCCTGTACCAAGAAGGGCTGCGCTACCCAACAGAGGGTCCATTAGATTCGTAATTTCTTTGCTAAGAGCGTATTCAAAGTCACGACTAGCAGAAGCGCTACCCCGACAAACGATGTGTACCAGGAAGGCGGCGCCCCGAGAGCGATCATTTCCGAGCGCACGGCAGTAAAGAAAAATGCACCGAGGACGGTACCAAGAATCGTGCCTCTCCCACCGGTCAAAAGTGTTCCGCCGATCACGACAGCCGCGATCGATTCCAGTTCGAGCCCGGTACCCAAAGAGACACTTGTCTGTGGGTCGTTCGCCAGAGTTACCACTGCCGACAGGCCCGCGAAAAAAGAGCAAATGATAAATGCCCATGTTCTGACCCGTCTGACTGGAACGCCTTGGGATTCGGCACTGGCCGCATTTCCGCCGATCGCCAACAAATGGTTGCCGAAAGGCGTGTAATAGAGGAGCACACCGCTCAGGAACGCGAAGAGGATCAACAGTAGAAGACCATTTTCAATGCGGACCCAGTGCCCACCGAGGAGTTGGTTGAACCAATTCAGACGCGCCTCACGCGGCGGTCCGCTGATGCCACCGTGAGTCGTCACGTAAACAAGGCCACGATAAAAAAAGAGACCGCCCAGCGTAACGATCATGGAGGAGAGCCGGCCATGAATCACGATGATCGCGTTCACGAGGCCGATGACGAGCGCAAACAACAGGGCCAGGAAAGCCGACAACGGCGCGCTTAGCTGATGTTCAAGTGTGATGAATAAAATGCCGACTACGCCATAGACCGAGCCGACGGAGAGATCAATTTCCCGGATGAGGACGACAAAGGTTTGTCCGATCGCTAACAGACCAAGGATCGCCGTGTACCGACTGATGCTGGTAAAGGTATACCAATTGAACCACTGTTCATGGTTCCACAGGCTGAATAAGGCGAAGATAAAAAAACAGCCGACCAATATGCCGATATCGGTCCGTTTGAGGAAACGGCGCATGGACACTGCGAGGCATCTTTTCCCGGCCTCGAGCGGGTCATTCAGGAAGTCCGGTCAGACCGCAAGGTCGAACCCTGCTCACCAGGTAATTTGCTTTTTATAGGCTTCCTCTCCGATGATACCTTTGACGATCTTTATCCACTGATCCACGTTGCTTTGGTTGATCACAATCGGTCCGGTAATGATGTCATCGAGGGGAGCCATCCCCATCTTTTTGTAGAAATACAGAACTTCCATCGGGAGATAACCTTGGAGCCAAAAACCCTGACTGTGAGAGGCGAGGACCTTGCCATCTTTGATCCCTTCCAGTGAGTTTGGACTATCATCCACGCCAACAATCGTCAGACCTTTCTCGGAAAGTTTCGGCTTCAGCCCCATTTCATCGGCGACGCTGTAAGCCCAGGGGACGGATAACGTGCCCAGGCAAAAGATATAATTTACATCCTTATGTGTACTGAGATAGGACTGCATGACGCTGCGCGCCTTCGCGGGATCTGCTCCGATAATCAGATCCTCAACGGGTACCCCGATTTTCTTCATCGCGTCAGTCATCCCTTTAAAGCGAGCCTTGAGGCCCTGGTGGGTGGCGTCATGATTGGCGCACATTATCCTGGTTGGCTTTGGGACTTTGCCGGCATTTACCTGCTCGATCACATATTCACCGAGTTTCAGTCCCGTGAGGTATTCATCCCCACCGACATAGGTGAGATAGTGAATCCGCTGTTCCGGTGGACGCGGATCTGAAATATTGAAGGCTACGACCGGGATGCCGTCCTGGACGGCTTTATCCAGAATCGGTTGGAGCGCTTCGCTATTCAGGATCGGAACGGCGATGCCGTCTGGATGGGTGGCGATGGCCTGGTTCAGGATGGTGATAAAGTTCTGGAGGCTGTACTCATTCGTCGAGAGGTACTCAGTTTTCGCATCAGGATACTTTTCTTCGAAGGTCTTGAGCGACGTTGTGAGCCAATTCATGTTCGGATCGTTGGATCCGATGTGAGAAACCATCACAAAACGATAGTGATCGGCTTGACCGAAGGCTGCTGCCGCAAAAGAGCAGCAGAGAACGAAAGCGAGGAGGACTGTACCAAAGAGTCTCTTCAACATAGACTTCTTTTTCTGTTTTATGAGCCTATGGCCGGAGCTTAGTTCTCCACTCCAAGCCGCCGACCGAGGGGAGGTTGTTTCTTGGGCGAACTGGGGTTTGCTCGCAAGAACATCATGGGGTCTCGCGTGACAAATTCAAGGTGAAAACAGGTGTGGCTATCGCGCCGCACATTCGAGCAACAAGCTTAGTCGACATTGGAGGGTGCACCAATCATCTTAAAAGTGGAGACTGCATCAAGACTAGACCCGAGATGAGAACAAGATTGTGACCGCTGACCGCCTGAAAGCGCAGTTCCTGTTGCCAGCAGCATTCTGCGCAGTATTCCTGCTCGGAAACGGCTGTGCAGTCTACGAAAAACCAGCGAAAGGACCGTCGCTGACGCAGGCCGACCGCCGGCTTGCCCGAGCCGAAAAAATCAATCTTAACCCTGAGGGACAGGCCGCCGAATACCTGTCGGTAGCACGGATCGCCGCCGGCGAAATTGGCAGCGCCCGGACTGCCACCTCTCCTACTTCCGGCCAGGCAATTGCACTCTATAATCGGGCGGCCGCGGACCTCGCGACCGATGTGCCGGCTCTTATCCGTCAGAAGAATACCGCGAGCACACTGACCTTGCACGACCAGGGGACGGGTGAGATTTCGGAACTGCGGATCGAATCCGGAAAACCCGCTGAATACTCCCCCGCTGATTTCCAGCAAATTTTATCTGCTCGGAGCGTCGACCGAAAAGGGCTTACAGACAACGTGACCCGGTCTGGTCTCGGCGGCGCAGTCGTTGGCGTTCAGCTGGGTTCGCCGCAACCCCGGCTTCAGCCACTCAAAGGCTTCCGGGTCCCGGTGACTGCGGCGGTGGATTTCGCTGAATCGAACCGCGCGCAAGTCGCCGAGCTGCGTCTTCTCGATCCGAATAAGGCTGATACCCTGACACTCGAGGGGAAACGTTACCCGCTGGGCGCCGACTATTCCGCGGGCGTCGCATCTTTTGGGCGGGTGAACGAGACCTGGATCGGCTTGATGAACATGGTGCGCGGTGAACACATGCGAGGGGGGTCCGGACTTTTGATGCTGGAGCCTTACGATCCAACCAGGATTCCGGTAATCTTCGTTCATGGCCTGCTCTCGTCCACCTATGTGTGGCGCAACACCGTCAACTCTCTGCTGGCTGATCCGGAGATCCGCCGGCGCTATCAGTTCTGGGCATTCTCCTATTCGACGGGCAACCCGATGGCCTATTCGGCACTCAACCTGCGCGATGATCTGGCGTATGCGCAACAGCGATACGGCTTTCAGCAAGTCGTATTGATTGGTCACAGCATGGGGGGCATTCTGTCGCGCCTGCAGGTAACGAACTCCGGGCGTGTTATCTGGAACGAGGTGTTAGGACCAAAGGCCGACCCGCTTTACGCTGAAGTGCCTGACAATTCTCTCGTCAAACGTGCGCTCATCTTCCGGGCAAACCCAACGGTGAAGCGAGTGATATTTGTCTCCACACCGCATCGCGGCAGCGCTATCGCATCCGGTGGCATCGGCGCGCTTGGCATCCGTCTGATTCAATTACCTTTCAGAGTTGTTTCGGCGATTCCCCGGTCCGTGGTTGCGGCACTCGCGCCGAACAACGACCCACGAAAATTTCGTCCCCCGACGAGCATCAGCGGTCTTTCCCCATCGAATCCGCTCTTGAAAGCTCTGGATAAACTTGCGATCGAAGCGCCGCACAATTCGATCATTGGGGACCGAGGCCGAGGCGATACTCCCAACAGTTCCGACGGTGTCGTTCCGTATTGGAGTTCTCACCTCAACTCAGCGCAATCCGAACTCATCGTGCCAACCGATCACGGGGCGATGAAGAGCCCGAAGACCGTTGCGGAAATTCGCCGGATTCTCCTTCAACAGATTGGGAAGGCCAAGTTGCGAACAATATCAAGAGAGGTTGGGAACAGCATCACTCGCCAGAAAACAACCTCAGCCAAAGTCGAGCTTTGAGACGGCGCGGAGCGCGGCCTCCCTGAAGGAGGTATTCGTCGGGAGACTCTGCACTTCGTGTGCGTCTCCGGTTTGGGCAGTGCTCCGCGCGGATCCTAAAGCGGCGACAAGTCGCACGCACTCCAAGAAGCGCAATGACTTGGCAAACCTTTTATCTGGCCAGCGCACCTTTCAAAACTACAGGTGGTATGCGGAGGCGTTCGGGAAAGGATCATAGACGCCGCGGCTATTCGGCTGCGGGGCGTACACAAATCCATAGACGTCTTTCTTGATATTGACCGGCTCGAGGAGCAGGCCTTTGTTCCGAACCGCCTTGGTGTATTCGAGCAGAACGCGCGCGGTGCCATTGATACCCCACATCTTGAATCCCGTCCCGAGAAATCCGCCGTTCGGGTAAAGTTCTTCCAACCCCGCCATCGCATGGAAACAATTGATGGCGACCTGATCCTTGCGATAAAGGCGGTCATCGGCCCGATAACGGATCGTTCCTCCATCGAGCAGCCGCTTCCGTTTCACGCCAAGCTCAAACGCCTCTTTCCTGATCTCGTAGGGGCCCCACATGGCTACGGCATTCTTCTCATTCACCGCGAGCTTCAGTGTCCGATCCAACCGAAAGTTTCTCCCGTTGGAGATTGGACATTTGTTCCACCGCGGAAAAACACGGCTGCCGAACCCATCGAAAACGCACAAATGCGGATTTGTATCGAAATCGTTGGGCAGCCAGCTGATTGTGAAAGCTTCAAAATTCCGATTCTTATATCTGCCTCGTCTGAGTCCCGAGGTGAACCTGGGCTGCTTGCGGTCGGCGAACACGCGTATCACCGAGATGAATGAGTGCGAAAATTCCGGCCGATTACGTTTGTCCTGGAAAGCGAAAGGAACAATAAAATAGCGGTCCCGCTTATTCTCGCCTTTTCCCAAGCGCGCGGCGACCTTGGCCTTAATACGGTTCACGATCTGCTCGTATAACGGCACGTTCTCGGTCGAAAAATCGACAGGCCCCTTTCGTAACGCTCCGTGAACAGGAGTGCACGGGCTGAAAAGCAAAGTGTACGCTGCGACCCAGGCAGCCAGCAGTTTGAGCGGCCGGCCGAAAATCAGGCGACCCTTACTCCTTCGCAAAGCTATGGCGGACACAGCTGGGGCGCGATCCTCTTCTCTAAGCTCTACCGGCATTCCATGCCGGCCTATTTTCCCCCGCCCCTCCGGGGCGAAAGAACGGATTTGGTTACAGCCATGCTGCGCCGTGTTATTGATGCGATTCATTGCCTTTTTGGAATCTTCGGGTTCAGGACTCCGACGTCGCGCTCGGTGGAAGCCGGTTGCGGCGCAGTTGGCATCTCTGGCTGCTTTAAGCGCACCAATAACCAGGTTTGCGTTGTGTCCGGACCAAAGTGAACCAGAGCGCTGGCGACATCCTGGGTCAGATTTTGCAGGCCGGTTTCGATGACGGTGTTATTCGTTCCAATTCTCCAGGCAACCCGCTGCGTTTTCTTGTCAACTTGGCCGGAGATCGGAGACTTCTCGCCGCTCAAGACGTTCTGGTAAGCTCCGCTCACCACCCCGTTCCTATCGATCGAAAGTTGAAAGAACATGTAAGCGTCACCCTTTTCCTCCTGAGCCATGGCCCAGACTCCCAGCGGCAACCAGTCTGGCTGCTGACCTGGAGCCGGTGGCATGGGCGGAGGAGGTTGTGCCGCCGGCTCGCTTGCCAAAGCGATGGCCTGTTGGGCATACTCCGTGGCGGTCGCGGTCGGAGTTCCATCCACGTAAACTTCGTCTCCCTGATAAACCACGTTCACCCCATAGTCATAAATTGGAGGTTGGTACGTCGCGTTTTGGATCACGTCGATCGCGAGAAAAGTTCCGACCGTCGCAGCGGTGGCAGCCCCCCACCACCACCAGGGATTGGCCCCGGCGTAGACCGGACCATGCCACCAACCGGAGTTGCCCCACCAGTTATCATTGAAATTGTTGTCGAAACGGTTTTGGATGTTGTTGTTGATCTCGATAGAACGGTTATTACGAAAGTTATTTACGTTATTCCTGTAGGTATTCCAATCCGCCTTGTTAAAGTTGTTGGCTACGTTGGGGCTGTTCCGAAAATTGCTGATGCTGCCCCAATCTTTGCTCCGATTCGCCTGGAAGTTGGACAGCTTGCCTTGGTTCTGGCTGCTCCATTTGTTCCAAAATTGCTGACGGTTGGCGATGGCCTGATTTCGCTGCGGATTGTTCCCGAGCTGGCCGGCATTGCCGCCCTGGAGTCTATTTCCGAGTTCGCCGCCATGAGCCCCGGCAAGCGCGCCGCCCGCCAGTCCTCCGGCAAGTGCGCCCGTTTGAGCGCCGGTCAGTTTGCCCGCGAGTTGGCTCCTCTGATTTTCCGGCAGTCTACCGGCAATCTGTCCCCCGCCCTGGAGCTTCCCGCCTTGGGCGCCCTGAGCTTTACCAGCCAACTTACCTCCGCCCGTTTTGCCGGCGAGATCAGGAAAACTCTTGTTGCCGCCTGCACCGGCTCCGGGTTTCTTTCCTTGAGCAATCGAGGGTAGAGCGGTCCCGGAACCTTTCGGGTGCGACTGAGCCTTGGATGCGATCTGGGACCTGTTGATCTTGCTCTCGCCCCCGCTTTTCGGGACAAGTCCTCCGGCGTGGCTGCCGCTGGGTCGCGACACGCTTCTGGCTCCTCCTCCACCAAAACCTCCTCCCGAAACTGCCGGCCGGCTGACGCTGCCAGCTCGTCCGCCTCCTCCCATTCCACCAACCCGGCCTCCACCTCCGCCGCCTCCACGGCTGATGGAGCGTCCCCCTCCTCCACCTCCCCGTCCTCCGCGTGCAGCAAACGATTCGGTCGTTCCAAAAACTAGAACGACGCCAGCCAGCAAGGCGAACACCCTGAACAAGAGCAGCTTCATGAGAGAATTCTTTCTTACGGGTTCTGAGGCACGCGTTGCACTTCGATCTTGTCGAGCGAAGGCTGCAACTCGCCATTCAGAGTTCGATTCTGCGATTCCCAGGTAAACTTATTATCGTCCACCCTCGTAAGCACATGCTCGGCCGTAGAGTGGCCGCCGTCCGGCAAAACATTCGAAGCTTGAATCAGCCAGTGCTCACCGTCGTTCGCCCAAGTCGACTCCCCAAATCCTCCATTGCTATCGAAAATCCAGGACCGGATCTGCTGGTGCTCCGGATCCCAGCCGACGATCTCCCACCCATCTGTCTCAGCCTGGTCCGCAGCTTTGACCTTGAATGTGCGCACTAAAAAATTTTTATCTCCAGCCCAATTGACCTTGGTTTGAACAGTTTGGTCGCCGGTCTTGTCCTCCCAGCTTCCAACTAACCATTCAAGGGCCTGGAGCTGGGAATAGGCGTCCGGCGGCGGCGCAGCCGTTTCGGTCAATTGCGAAATCTCCCATTGATCCCCCTTCTTGACATGGATAGCGACGTAGCGCGTGGCTTCGGCAGCTCCGCTCGGCGGGGTCACCGTAGCCACGCCCCGGCTCATAAGCACGTCCGGGGTGAGTTGCCTCACTTCGTCAAGCGTGACCTCCAGTTTTGCGCCGGGGTTTGCCTGAAAGTTGTCGGCCAAAAGCTTTTCAATCGCGTCCCGGCCTTTCACTTCTGCGCCATCCTGGTCAATGTAATCAACATCCTCGGCGTAAAAACTCGCGAGCGCCTTCGCATCTCCCTTGTCGTACGCTTCCTCGTATTTTCGAACCTGGTTATCAATCGCGTTGTATTGTGGAGACGACTGATCCGTTCCTTCCGACGCTGGTTGGGCGGCCGGCGCGGAGATGCCGGATGCTGCTGCACCGGCTATGGTTGGTGAACACGCCATGGCCGTGGCGATCAGAAGCAATCCTGCTGTTTTCATGGTTGTCTTAGCGAAACGGTCAATCCGGCCGCCGCCTTTCCGAAACCGATTCGAGTCTTCCCCAGGTCCCGAGAGAACCAGGCTGGGCTGAACTGATTCAGGGTTCGGCGACCCTAATCCGGAGGTTGCACTATGCGGTTAACTGGTTGGCGAAGTTTCGGGGAGTTCTTTCTCTATCCAAGGGTGAACTAATTCGGCGATGCCTAAGGGGATAACACGCAAGCTTAATCTGCTCTGCTTGGAATATCCAGTATCGAGCAACATTTGATCAATCGCTTTTCTTCCCTGGCAACCCTGTCGGAGTTAGTTGGTTTCCACCGAAAAACATTGCGGGACTTGGTGCAGCCACGTCGTAAGAAAGCACGAAGAAATCGAAAATTTTGCTGCGGTCGGTGCCGCGCTCCGCGCGGATCCTAAAGCGGCGACAAGTCGCGCGCACTCCAAAACTGCGTCGTTACTCCTCGCCTTCAACGTAAGGCACTTCCTTTCCCTTGATTACCAGCCGCTTAGGGCCAAAGCGCACTACGGAGAATTTGTCGCTGTCCGGATAGTAACACGACTCACCGATCGGATTGTCAGCAATAATGTATAACTGCAGCGAAGTATCCTTGTCGCTCCGGAGTTCGTGCGGTTCGCCCGGACCAAAAATGAATGCATCCCCCGGCTTGACCGGGTGCCAACCCTCCTGGTCCCGAACGGCTCCCGAACCGGCGATGATCAGGTAAAATTCCCACTGGGCCGAATGCACATGATACGGGCACATGCTCTTTCCATCGCGCAGGATACAAAAATCGACATCGAACGGCTGCCGTTCGGACAGGTTCTCGGACTCTGGTATGCGACCTAACGCCACGGAGATCTCTTTGTCCTCTGACAAGTATTTTCCTCCCGGAGATTCCCAGTGGATTGACGGGACGTCCGCGACATTCACAATGTTCATGGCGAGCGGTCGCGCAAAACGGGGAGGGCGTCAATGCACTAAGAAGCCACGGTTGTGTTAGCGCGTGCGTCATGGCCTCGTCTCCCGAATACGGACGAGGCCGGGTCTGTCGGACTTCAAGGTAAGATAAGCTTCCAGCTTGTCAGCTTTTTGAACCGGCAGGGTGCCGGCGCTACCGGATACGGACGAAGCCGTCCGCGCTACGTGCCCGTTCGGGGCACTGAGGCGCACGGCCTCGTGCGTCACACCGCCGAGCTAGGACACGAGTTTCGCGTCCAGCGAAATATCCGCGTTCAACACCTTCGAGACCGGGCAGTTCGCCTTGGCCTCCTTCGCCAGTTCGCTGAATTTCGCCCGATCGATGCCCGGCACCTTGCCCTCCAGCTCCAAGTGAATGGCCGTGATCGCCAGCTTGCCCTCATCCAGCGTCAGGGTTGCTTTCGTGGCGAGGCGCTCCGCCTTGTGACCCGCCTTTTCCAGATAATTGGAGAGGGCCATGCTGAAGCATCCGGCGTGTGCGACCGCGATAAGCTCCTCGGGGTTCGTTTCGGTCCCATCGCCAAAGCGAGAGCGAAAGGAATACGGCGTGTTTTTTAAAACAGCGCTCTGAGTAGTCAGCGTGCCTTTACCTTCTTTGAGGTTGCCTTCCCAAACGGCGTTTGCAGTGCGTTTCATACGCCACAGTAATTGCCCCGGATCGCGCGTAAACTCCAAAGAAACGAGGCCACCGCGCAGCTCACTGACAGGCTGGAAGCCTGTGTTACTTTATTCGCCTCATGCCGCCTTTGACAATTCGCCCGGCCAGACCCTCCGACGCCGAAACGGTTGCCCGGCTTGTGCGAAACCTCGCCCAGTACGAGCGACTTGAGCACGAGGTGATTTCCACTCCAGAGAGTTTCGCCCGCATTCTGAGCGATCCCGCCAAAAAAGTGGAGATTCTGCTCGCCGAGATTGACAAGCAATCCGTCGGGTTTGCCCTGTTTTTTGAGAATTTCTCGACCTTCCTCGGGAAGCCCGGTCTTTATCTTGAGGACCTCTTTGTTGAGCCCGAATTCCGCCGGTCCGGTATCGGGAGCGCCCTGTTCGAGGAGCTCTTCCAGATTGCTCGCACCAGGAAATACGGTCGCGTCGAGTGGAACGTGCTGGAATGGAACGAGCCGGCCATCAAATTTTACACGGAGAAACTGGGCGCGAAACTGCTGGAGGATTGGCGGGTTTGCCGAGTCCTGATCAATACCCAATGAGTTCCAGATTTTCGGGCGCGGCAATCGCCTCAATACCGGAATCGAACGTCGCCAGTTTTGCTTTATGCCGTGTTGCCAATCTTACGAGATAAGAATCCGTGACCTGTCGATAGCCGGCCAGTGCCCGAAAGTCTACTGGTGGGAAACGGGGAAGTTCTTTCCAGTATTGGTGGTCCCCTGATTGAGAAAGCTGATCGAGAAGCGCGACCGCCTCGTACGGCGACACTGCGTCCGCGGTAAATGACGGGTTAGACGAGAGCCGAATGAAGCCTAATTCCGTAATAGCGCACGTGGCCCAACTGCGGGGCTTCTGTTTCCACCAATGTCGAGCGCGCCGATGGAATTCATGATTCGGCCAAGCCAAAGCCAGGAGCAGATTGACATCGAGCAGGTACCTGGTCATGAGCCTTCTTCATCCAAGATTTCCTTCGCTCGAGTTCCCGGAATAGCGGTGGCGTTGGGGCGCACAGGAAAAACCGGTAGATCATCGATTCGGTCGAACCTAGGCTCTGCGGCGAGGGCTCTCCGCACAAGGCGCGAGATCACTTCACCGAAGGTACGACCCGATTTTTGCGCGATCTGTTTTGCGACGGCATAGATATCGTCGTCGAGCATCAATGTTGTCCGCATGCATCAACTTTATAGGATGATGCGATGATCGCAAGTGGTGAAACACCGGCGAAGCTCGGTTATCAGCCTGCCAGGTGCCTGTGACCGAGGAATTTGAGTAACCGAAGATCGCGAAGAAAAGAAAATGGGGTTGGTGTGAGCGAAGCAAATCTTGGCGGAGTTCTGCGCCGTGTCCGACTGGCAAGATGCCGGTGCCACTTGAAAGTCCTTCGAACGCTGCCGCGCCGCGGCTACTTGATCGCCATGCGCTGAGTCATCGCTTCCTCCACTTTCCGGCGGTGCGCTTCAAAGGCCTCTTCATTGGCTGTAGCGGGAATCTCGATGAATGGAAGCAAGGTGATCGTCACCGCGGAGAAAGGTTTAGGAATAAAAAAACCATCCCAGGATCTCAGCCGCCAAAAACGATCGTACTCCACGAGAAACGGCATCAATGGAACTCCGCAGCGCTGCGCCAAAAGGATCGCGCCAGGGCCGAGGGAGTAGCGGGGACCGCGCGGGCCGTCCGGGGTGATGCACAGGTCGTATCCACTCTCTAGTTTGCGGACCAGGTCAAGCAATGCAGCCCCACCCCGGCGAGAGGTAGACCCGCGGACCGAGCCCATCTGAAACTCCCGAACGAAGGCTTCCAGATATGCTCCGTCCCGGCTTGCGCTGGTAAGCACCAGCACTCCTTTTCGCCGGGGATATTTCAAGCGAAAGAGTGTTGGCATCGCCAGAATCCGGTTATGCCAGATCAGCATCACGACCGGCCGCGGAAAAACTCCGTTGAGGAACCCCGCCTCATCGACCAAACGGTAACGAAGCGTCGCGCATAAGCATTTGACCAGCAGCGCCCCGAACCGAACGGCCACACGGCGCGATAAGCTAAGCTCCTTGATTTGGGTCACGGCCGATCGAGTCGTAACATTTCGCGCGAACGCGCGCAATGGAAGTGCGTGTCGGCGTGCTGCGTGCCGGCGTGTTGCGTGTCGGCGTGCACCCACGCAGTACGCGAAACGCAGTATGCCCACACACTTTTTGACCGGCAAGGATGCGGCTTCGACAGAGCACTAGATCTGAATCACGTCACCGCCGTCGGCCGGCTGTTCTGGACCAACCTGCAGGACTGAATCGGTCATCCAGCAACCGCGCAAGTCACCCTCGGTTTGCTTTGACAGGATAAAAGCAAAACTCGATTCCATCCCTGAATTGGAGATCACTTTGACTGTCACTTCAGCTCGATTTGCGTCGATTCTGGTTGAAGCGATTACACTTGAGCGGGCGTTCAAAAGAACGGCGTAAGCGGGGCTTCGAACAATCTGCGCAAAATGGTCAAGCGGTCCGGTCACTTCTTTATTGGCCGGGGAAGCAAATCGGAACACTTTGGCGATCCCGGCGTCTGGCGCGGGTTCGTCGTTGTGCTGAAGAGCGTCCAACTGATAACGAACGACGTCGGAAGGCGACAATGCTGGCGTTGGGGCGAGGTCGGCCCCGGCTTCCGCTGTCCGGAGCGAGCCGACGGCAATTGCCAACACGAACCAGCCGATTTTCATCGATGTTAAGTTCGTCAAAGAGCGGGCGCGCAGATGCATGCTGCCTCGGGACGAGGCCTGGGCGCCTCGCGTTTTTTCATCCACGGAACAACGATTCCGGAGTAGAGCAGGATCGCCGAAAGCGCCAGCAGACCAGAGGCTACGCCGAGGCGCGTCAGGCTCAGCTGATCTTCAAATTGTAACCAGACGAGGATGCAAAGCGGAATCATCCCCCCAAAAGCAAGAAATAGACGGTTCCCACCCAGAAACGCTCCAATCACTTCGAAAGCCAACAAGAGACAGCCCGCCACAAAGACCCCGGTTTTCCACTGTTTCAGCACGATCTTCTCGGTGCGCCTAATTCTGCAAAGCCGATTCGGCTTCGGCGTTACGCTCCCGCATCGCTACCTTGCGGCTGAGCTTGACCCGGCCTTTGTCATCGATTCCGATGCACTTGACCCAGACGAGATCGCCGACCTTTACGACGTCCTCGACATTCTTCACTCGGAAGTCGGCCAACTCGGAGACATGGACCAGACCGTCCTTCCCTGGCAATACTTCGACAAAAGCGCCAAACTCCTTGATGGAAACCACGCGGCCGTGGTAGGTCTCCCCAACCTCAATTTCCTTGGTCATACCGGTGATGATTTCCTTGGCCCGATTCAAACTCTCCCGATTTGCGGAGTAGATGTGAACGGACCCGTCGTCATCGATATTAATCTCCGCACCGGTTTCCGCTACGATCCCCTTGATCGTCTTGCCCCCGGGGCCGATAAGCAGGCCAATTTTGTCAGGATGGATCTTCACGGTCTCGATCCTCGGCGCGTACGGGCTTAATTCCTTTCGCGGGCTCTCAATAGAGGCCTGCATGACATCAAGCACTTTCATTCGCGCGTCGCGCGCCTGATGAATCGCTTCGGAAAGGATCTCATGCGAAATCCCGGTCAGCTTAAGATCAAGTTGGAACCCGGTAACGCCATCGCGGGTGCCACAGAGTTTAAAATCCATATCACCAAAGTGGTCTTCTGAACCGATGATATCAGTCAACGTGGTGTACCGTTTGAGCTGATCACCTTCGTACTCCGTGACTAATCCGACCGAAATTCCTCCCACTGGCTTCTTAATCGGGACACCGGCATCCATGAGTGCCATCACCCCGGAACAAACAGTTGCCATGGAGGTCGAACCGTTCGATTCCATGACCTCACTACTGATTCGAATCGCGTAGGGAAATTCCGTCTCCGAAGGAATGACCGGTTCGATCGATCGCTCAGCCAGAGCGCCGTGGCCGATTTCACGCCGGCTAGCGCCGCCGATCCGGCCGGTCTCACCCACGCTGAACGGAGGAAAGTTGTAGTGCAGGATGAACCGCTTGGAGGCATCGCCTCCGGTATAGGCGTCAATCATTTGCGCTTCCTCCGCGGAGGCAAGCGTTGCCAAAGCCAGCGCCTGAGTTTCTCCTCGCTGAAACAAAGCCGACCCATGCGAGCGCGGCAACAGACCGACCTCGGCCGACAGCGGCCGGATGTCGAGGAAACCGCGGCCGTCACAACGCGTTTTACGGTCCAGGATACTGATCCGGAAAGCTTTCTTCTGGAGATGGTCGAAAGCCTGGGCAATTTCAAAGCGCGTCGCGTCCGGGAATTTCGCTAAAATCGCAGTCTCAACCTCTTTCCGCAGCACATCGACCGCGCGGCTGCGCGCTACCTTGCCGATCGTGTAGAGCGCTGCTTCGATCCGATCCCCCGCGACCTGGTAAGCGATCTCCAGGAGTTCTTCTCTGACGTTCAACAACGGGACGTTGCGTTTTGGTTTACCGGCTTTTTTCGCCAATTCGCGCTGCATTTCTACGATCTCCTGAACGTAGGGATGCGCGAATTCCAAGGCGCGGATAAAATCGTCTTCTCCAATCTCGTCGGCTGCCCCTTCGATCATAATGACGTGATCCCAGCTTCCGACGTAGACCAGATCAAGGTCGCTGAGCTGTCGTTGGCTATGGGTGGGGTTTACGATGAATTGGCCGTTCTGCCGTCCAATCCGCACCGCGCCAATCGGCCCGGCAAACGGAATATCGGAAACACTTAAGGCGGCCGAGGCGCCGTTGATACTCAAGATATCAGGATCATTCTCGCCATCGGCACTGAGGAGAACGCTCATCACCTGGGTATCGTAGAAGTACCCTTTCGGGAAGAGCGGCCGCAGGGGGCGGTCCGTCATGCGAGCAGTGAGGGTTTCTTTCTCGGAAGGCCGTCCCTCCCTTTTGAAGTATCCGCCGGGGAACTTGCCGACAGCGGCGGCCTTTTCCCGATAGTCAACCGTCAGGGGAAAGAAATCCTGACCTTCTTTGACCGTGGTTGCCGATACGGCCGCCACCAGGATAATGGTTTCTCCGGAACGGACCGTGACTGCGCCATCGGCTAGTTTTGCCAGTTTTCCGGTTTCAATAGTCAGCTCAGCCGAGCCGATTTGTTTCGAGACACTCGATTCCATAGGTTTGTCGACTCGGCAGAATCGACCGCACCGGCCCTTGTTCGTAGGTCTGAGCGCCGAAGTTTTCGAGGCTCAGACCTAAGATCAAGGCTGCCTTTCGGGATTGCCGAGCTTGTATTTGTTTTCGTTTTGTTGCGGCACTCCACGAGCGCCATTATGCATTCAATCCCCGAATAGAGCAGTTCGCAAGCAGCGACAAAAGTCCTCCGGCGGCCCCGTACTCAAAACCGCGGTGAAACCACATGCTGTGGCAATTCTGCCTCTACCTTCGCAGGTTGAGTTTGTCGATAACCGCTTTGTAACGATCTTGCGACGTACGTTTCAGATAATCCAGCAGGCTTCTCCGCGTCGATACAAGCTTCAAAAGCCCCCGCCGGGAAGAGTGGTCTTTCCGGTGCACTTTCAGATGATCGGTCAACTGATTGATCCGATGGGTCAGAAGGGCGATCTGGACGTCCGCGCTGCCGGTATCGTTGTCGTTCAGCCGGAACGGGCTCAGGTCGATATTGTCGCTCTCTGCCATATTTCGAAGAAGCGTGGAAGATAGGAGAGGCTGGCGGATGTGCAAGGAATTTTTCCTTTCCCCTAGCTCCTGTCCTCTTTCCCCAACCTTACCAGCTCATCCGCCAAGCCCCCGAAATCCTTGGTGACCAAACCTTCGCCGATCTCGTTGATATTGATCTCGATTCCGAGCCGCTCCTCCAAGTGGAGAACGAACTCGACCAACTCCAGGCTTTGCCGAATGACATCGGTCGCACGAAGTCGCTCGATGTCCTTTTCGGCCGCTTCCGGTGCTTGCCGGCTCACAAATTCCCTGATTACCTCAAGAACTTTTCGCCGGCTCATCTTCTTTTGCGAAATTCTGCCTTTCCCAACCTACACCCGGACACCATCGCCGTATTCGACATGGAATCCAGCTCCCATTGACAACCAACGCACTGGTTGTCCCGGTTCTGCCATCGCGAGAACCTCGCGGAGAATATGAAAGATACTCGCGCTGCTCATATTGGAGAAATCCCGGAAATGCCGGAGTGACGGCTCGAGCGAAGCTCGATCGATCGAGAGCCTTTTCGCGACACTCAGCAGAAGCATCATCCCGGCGGGATGAAGTGCCCAGAGCGCCGGCTCGTTCTTCTCCCAGCCAGTCTGGCTGAGCGCCTCAAAGAGTTCCTGCCGCACATTGCTCTCGAACCGGCTTAAATCGGGAATACCAAACCGATAATAGCTGCTCCCGTAGACCCAACGGATAAGGTCCGACGATTGACCATGCCAGGAACTCACCTTCCGGAGTTCCAGAGATCCAGGGGCTGGCTCGCTCGAGATCCAGAGAGCGACCGCCCCGTCGCCAAAGGTGCAGATACCCTGCCAACTCGACCGGTCCAACGTATCGGCGTCAGCAATCGTGGAAGCGGGCTCGATGACAAGAATCAGCAAATTGCGCAGGCTGGAATCGAAGCGGAACGCTGCCTGCAATGCGCGAGAACTGGCGGTACAGCCCCCATTTCCGATATCGAGCAGGAAGGTGTTTGGGCGGATCCGTTGCTTGAAGCAATCGAGAGATCGATCGGCAATTCCCGGCAACACCTGGCCCACACTGGTCACACCGATAATCGCGTCATAGATGGGCGTATCCTCTTCTGCCGCAATCTCGCCGGCCAGTGCAGCAATCGATTCGTCAACAGCCGCTTCGAACGCGTGAGCATGGTCCGAAAAAGAGGCGAGATGCAAAAAATTCGGACACTGACACCGCCGCGAACGATTGCCGAGGAGTTGGAGCCGGACGAAATTCAGCAGGCTTTGCGTTTCCTGACGCTCCATCGGCAAGATCGCAATTCGCTCCTGAGCCATGGTAAGGAGTTCGGCATTGCTCAAAGATCTCCCAATCTTCGGACAATAAATCGCGCGGAGATAACGTTTCACAAAACAGCTGAGAGTCAGAATAGGGAATATTCGCGGCCACCACAAGATCATGCGCTAGCGCGAGCACAGCCCGCCTGCTCGCGCTAGCGCATGACATTCCATTCTTCCAGTAGCTTGGCCGGAATTTCTCGGAGGTAACGGGAGGGCCGTTGCAGTTGTTCTCCGGGCGGCCCCAGAGACGAACGAAACGGGTAGATCAAGTAGAGCTCATCCTTCGCCCGAGTGATCGCCACATAAAAGAGCCGGCGTTCTTCTTCGAGTGACTCGATTCCATCGAGGGATCGAGCACTGGGGAACATTCCCTCGGTCATCCAGACCAGGAAAACGCACCTCCACTCAAGACCTTTGGCTTGATGGATGGTCGAGAGAGTTACTCTCTCGTTGTCTTCGTCATCCGGGCCGACTCGCTCGGTGTCTCCGGTCGAGAGGAGAGATAATTGGCTGAGGAACTCAACCGGATCCTGAAACGTGCGGGCAAAGGATTCCAAGGTAAGCAGATCTTCCCGGCGTTGCTCGTGGTTGGCGTACTTCGATTCAAGATAATCTTCGTACACGGCTTCCAGGATGGTGCGAATCATCTTGGCCGGTGCCTGCGGCTTTTTCTCCGGGGCGATCTCGTCGAGCGTATAACCAAGTTGCTGCCAAGCCTTTTGCGATCTTTGGGCGACCGTGCCAGCTTCCAACCATTGACGAAAACTCGTTCGCTGATCATCGGGTATCGTTGACAATTCAGTCCAAAGCTTCTCCGCCGTCCTGCTAGCTATGCCAGGCAACAATCGCGCCATTCGCTTAAAAGCAATCTCGTCGGCCGAGTTGGTCACAAACTTCATGAACGCGGCGACATCTTTGATATGGGCCTGCTCGAAGAACCGCAATCCACTGGTGATGAAAAAGGGAATACCCGCCCGCGTTAGGGCCAACTGGACCTCGAGCGATTGGTAATGCGCCCGATAAAGGATAGCGATCTCCCGCAAATCGACGCTTTCGTCGCGCAACTCCAGGACACGCTGAGCGACGAAATAGGCCTGCTGATTATTGTCCATCACCGGCACGAGGGCGGGCTTCAGATCCCGCGACGAACGGGCAGCATGGAGTGTCTTCTCAAATTGTTTCGTATTTGCCTTGATGGCCGCGTTGGCGACGCTCAACACCTCGGGAACGCTTCGGTAGTTCGTCTCGATTCGATAAATTTTGGCGGCAGGATAACGCTTCGGAAAATCGAGAATGTTTTGGTAGTTCGCTCCTCGCCAGGAATAGATTGACTGCGCGTCGTCCCCCACCACCATCACACTTTGGTGCCGGGCCGCCAGAATATCGATAAACTCCGACTGCAGATGATTCGTATCCTGATACTCATCCACGAGAATAAATTGGAAAAACTTCTGGTAATGCTCGGCGATCGAAGGCGTATTTCTTAACAACTCAACGATCTTGATCAGCAGATCGTCAAAATCCAACGCGTTCGCGCTCCGTTTCCGTTCTTCATACTTTTTCCGGATAAACTCGATCTGATTGGTCAGGGGTTGAAACCGCTGATACCGATTGACGATGACTTTGCTTAGCGGTTCACCCGTGTTCACAGCAAAGCTGAACAAATCGCCGAGGACCTCGGCTTTCGGGAACCGAACCTGCCTGGTATCGATGTCCAGGGAAGCCACCACTGCGCTGAGCAAATCCTCCTGGTCCTCGCGATCCATGATGGAAAAGCCGGGACGAAACCCGGCCTCAATCGCGTGACGGCGGAGCAAGCGGTTCCCGATCGAATGAAATGTACCGCCCCAGATTGCCCTGGTTTCCAGCGGCAAGAGATTCTGCACCCGGGACAGCATCTCGCGAGCCGCTTTATTGGTAAAGGTCAGGAGAAGGATACTCTCGGGTTCAACGCCATTGTCCAGCAGCCAGGCGACCCGGTAGGTCAGGGTGCGGGTCTTGCCGCTTCCAGCGCCGGCGAGAACCAAAGCCGGTCCCGGAGGCGCGGTCACCGCGGCATATTGCTGCTCATTGAGCTCGGCCGCGTAGTCGATCGCGCTCGAGGCGACTGAGGGAAGTTTTTTTAGCTGGTATTCTCGGGCCATCGACGACGCCGAATATACAACGCACCCGTTGGGAGCCAAATCGGGATGAGCGGCTTGAGCGGCTTGAGCGGGTCGCAAGCGAGCTATTGAGCGCGGAGGCCTCGTCCGTACTTTCGTCTTTGCGCAACCTGCGGGTCTCAGCATGGTTGAATAGAGCAACTGTGAAAAACTTTCTTTCGATCCCCGTTGCGCTGGTCGGGACCGCAAGCGCCCTGATTGCTATGGTCGGCTGTGTCGAACGCGAAGTCGTCTATCAACGCCCTCCGCCTTCAACGACGGTAGTGGAAGTCGGGCACGGCCCGTATCCCCCTCCTCCTCCGATTGTGGAGGTGCGCCCGGCGCGGCCACCTTACCGCGCAGTCTGGGTACGCGGCCGCTGGCGATGGAACGGTCATCGGTACGTTTGGATTCGCGGGCATTACCGCGCGGCGTGAGGGTTGGAGCCAGAGGTGGCCTTAGGTTGCCTTTAGAGCTGTCGGGCTATGGTCGGTAATCGGTAATCAGTAATCAGTAATCGGTCGCCATTGACCGATGACTGATGACTGATGACCAATGACTGATTACTGATTACTGATTACTACGATTACCGATCTCTGACCACCGACCACCGGTCACCCCAAGACCTCAGACTCCGCCAAGATAAGCCTCTTTTACCATGCTGTTGGTCCGCAGCTTGGCCGAAGCGTCCTCCAGGATAATCCGGCCGGTCTCGAGCACATAACCATAATCGGAGATTTCCAGCGCGAGGTTGGCGTTCTGTTCGACTAACAAAATCGTGATGCCAAGTTCCCGATTAATTTCGACAATCTTGGAAAAGATGGTTTTCACCAGAATCGGCGCGATCCCCAGCGAAGGCTCATCGAGCATGAGGTAACGCGGCTTGCTCATCAACGCTCGACCGATCGCCAGCATTTGCTGTTCCCCGCCGCTGAGGGTGCCGCCGACCTGCTGCAAGCGTTCTTTCAGACGCGGGAAAATGGCGAAAACGTAGTCAGAATCCTTCTTCACAGCTTCCTTATCGGTCCGACGATACGCACCCATCCGCAGATTTTCCATCACGGTGAGATTGGAAAAGATCATCCGTCCTTCCGGTACCTGCGTGATGCCGAGCCCAACGATCGCGTGCGGCGGCCGGTTCGTGATGTCCTTGCCTTCGAAGATGATTTTGCCGTGCCGAACCCGCAGCAAACCGGAGATGGAACGAAGCGCAGTCGATTTGCCTGCTCCATTGCTTCCGACCAGGGTGATAATTTTGCCCTTCTCCACCTTGAGCGATATTCGATGCAGCGCGACGATGGAACCGTAGGCCACCTCAAGCTCTTGCACTTCCAACATTGGCTTTCGGAGTTGTCGGTGGAGACCCTTAAGGCTCGGCCGCGACTGGTTGATTGTTGTTCCCTTCGGCCGGTCCCTCGCCGAGGTACGCCTCAATCACGCGCGGATCTTTCCGGATAACCTCGGGCGATCCTTCCGCGATCTTGACTCCGTAATCCAGGACATAAATCCGCCGGCAAATCCCCATCACCACTCGCATATCGTGCTCAACCAAAAGGACGGAAATGGCGAATCGCTCCTGAATAAACTCGATCAGCCGCATCAGCCCGACCTTCTCCACCGGATTCATCCCTGCCGCCGGCTCATCCAGCAAGAGCAATTTTGGTTGGGTGGCGAGGGCGCGCACGATCTCCAAGCGCCGCTGATCGCCGTATGGCAAGCTTTTGCACATGACGTCGCGGTGACGCTCCAGGCGAAAGATCTTCAAGAGATCCAATGCTTTCTGTTCAATCTCCTTTTCCTCTGCTTGAAACGCCGGACCACGGGTTAATGCGTGGCTGGCGCCATGGCCAAGATGCAGATTGAAGGCTGCCCTTACGTTGTCGAATACCGTCAATGAGGAGAACAAACGGATATTCTGAAAGGTCCGCGCGATACCTTTTGCCGTGATGGCGTACGGTTTTAATCCATTCAAGCGTTCACCGGCCAGTCGCACTTCGCCCGAAGTCGGGCAATAAACGCCGGTGACCATATTGAAGACGGTGGTTTTGCCAGCGCCGTTGGGGCCGATCAAGCCGACCAATTCTCCGGGATCCAAACGCAGGGAAAAATCAGAAACCGCCGTCAAGCCGCCGAATCGGATTGTGCACTTGTCGAGAGCAAGGAGACCGGGTTCTTCGGCACGAGTTAGGACAGGGTCGGTCATTCTTTGGTCAGACGTGCCGGGCGGATCCGACGGCGAGCTATGCTGAAGTCACCAAAGAGTCCTTGCGGCCGAGTGATCATCAGAATGATGAGAAGCAACGAGTACAAGATCAACCGGTTTTCCAGTAGCCCCTGAAAGGCGGGGGGTACGATCTCGCTATGAGCCAGCGTCCGTAGAAGCTCGGGCAAGATTGTCAGTAACGTAGCTGCCACGATAACTCCCACGGTGCTGCCCATCCCGCCCAGGATTACCATGACCACGATATCGACCGATTTGAAGAAATTGAACCCTTCCGGCGTGAGAAACGCCTTGTAATGCCCGTACAGTCCACCAGCGATGCCCGCGAAAAATGCTCCAACGACGAACGCGATCACTTTGTACTTTGTCGTGTTGATCCCCATCGCTTCGGCCGCGACTTCGTCGTCGCGCACCGTCAGGAAACCCCGGCCATAGGTCGAGTTGACCAGGCTCAGCACGACGTAGGTACAGATACCGGCAAAGCCAAACGTCCAGAACAGGTTGGTGTAAGTGCCGGCGACGCTGAGCCCACGGGCCGCTCCAAGAAAATCGGTATTCAAAATGGCGGTGCGAATGATCTCACCAAATCCGAGGGTGACGATCGCGAGATAGTCTCCGCGCAAACGCAACGAAGGAATGCCAACGGCTACTCCTGCAATGGCGGCCAGGATGCCCCCAAAGAGCAGTGAGGTCACTAGTGCCAGATTGGTGGCGAGGGCGCTGGCCGGGCCCCCGAGAGCAGCGAGGATCCCGCGATCAAGATGATTCGACCAGCTGGCGGCAGCATACGCGCCAACCGCCATAAACCCGGCGTGCCCGAGCGAGAACTGTCCCGTATAACCGTTTATCAGATTCAGACTGACGGCGAGAATGATATTGATGCCGATCGAAATCAGGATGTCGTAGTAGTAGGCGTAAGTGGTCGAAAGGACATGCTCCAAAGTGAGGGAAACCAGCAAACAAAGGAGGAGGTAGCCGCCAAGCAAAGCACGGGACCGCTTCATACCTTCTCTCTCTCTACCTTCCCGAGGAGGCCCGTCGGTTTGAACAACAGAATGACAATGAGAACCGCAAAAGCGATCGCATCGCGCAGTTCGGGTCGGAGATAGCCGACAACCAGCGTTTCCAGTTCGCCGATAATCAGTCCACCCAGGGCGGCTCCGGGAATATTTCCGATGCCTCCCAAGACCGCCGCGACAAAGGCTTTGATGCCCGGCAAATTACCCATCAGCGGCGTGATCGAGGGTGAATCGAGGGAAACGAGAATTCCCGCGGCGCCAGCCAAAGCCGATCCGAGCGCAAAGGTAAAAGAGATCACAACGTCGTTGTTCACTCCCATAATCGCGCACGCTGTTGGATTGAGCGAAAGCGCACGCATCGCCAGGCCCATCCGGGTTTTCATGACGATGAAGCGCAGCAGTACGAGCAGAATCACAGTCGAGAAAATGATCGCAGCTTGAGTTGTGAGTACGGTCAGATCGCCCAGTCCGGGTATGGGTTGGACCGGGATCAGTTGAGGAAAAGCTCTCGGCTCAGCTCCAAAGAAAAACTGAGTCATATTCTGAATGAAGAGCGAGACCCCAATGGCCGTGATGAGCACCGTGAGCCGGGGGCGCGCGCGCAAGGGGCGATACGCGATTTTCTCAATCAAGACGCCGAGAACCGCGCAAAAAGCCATTGAGGCAATCATCACGAGCCCCGCTGCAGCCAGGATCGTGAGACTATTCTGTGGTGTAAAAGAATCATACTGCGCCGACGGTATGAATCTGGCAACAACCGGCGCCACGAAAAATCCGCAGAACGCCCCTAGCATATAGACATCGCCATGGGCAAAATTGATGAAGCGCAGGACACCGTAGACCATGGTGTAGCCCAGAGCGATCAACGCGTAAATGGAGCCAAGCGAGAGGCCATTGAGTAGCTGCTGCAAGAATAAGGTGACCTGCTCCATCGAAACTAGGGGTTAATCACTTCTAACATCTTCGTCTCACCATTTTCTATGCCCAAAACGACAGCCGGCTTGGCCGCATTCCGGTTTGCATCGATCGAAATCGCGCCAGTCACGCCGGGAAACGATTTGGTTGCGGCCAGCATATCCCGAATTTTTCGTGGGTCTTTGGCGCCGGCCTTCTGAATGGCTTGGGCAAGCAGCCTGGTACCGTCGTACCAGAGGGCCGCCAGTGCGTCGGGACGATCGTGATAATGTTCTTGATAGGTGCGGACAAACGCTTGGACGACGGGTGAAGGATTTTGAGCCGAGAAATGGTTCACATAGTAACACCCATTCGCGGCTTTACCGGCAATCTCCAAAAGCGTTGGACTGTCCCAGCCCTCGCCTCCCACGAATGGCATGCTCAGCCCAAGCTGCCGAGCCTGGCGAATCACCAACCCCGCTTCCGGATAATAGGCCGGAAGAAAAACAACGGTCGGCCGCAACGCTTTGGCGACGGAAAGCTGGGCCCGAAAATCAGTATCGCCGCTGCTGAACGAGATCTGCTTTAAGACGTGGCCGCCGTGCTCATCCAGGTACTGCTGGATCGCGCCGCTGAGGCCTATGCTGTAATCCTGTTTGACGTCGGTCAGGATAACGGCCTGATTGCCGGCGAGCCTGTTAAGAGCAAACCGAGCCATGGCCTGGCCGGTGAACGAATCGATGAAACAGCTTCGAAAAATGTAATCACCGATTCTGGTCACCGCGATGTTGGTGGCGCTCGGCGTGAGCAAGGGCACCTGAGCAGCCTGCGCCAGGGGCGCTGCCTCCATCGTGGCGGAGGATGTCAGGTCACCCAGGATCGCCAAGACATGATCCTGGGACAGGAATTTTCTGACAATTGTGGCGGTCTCGCCCGCTCTGGAGGAATTATCCTCCAGCAGGAGAGTGAGCGGCTCCCCGAGCACTCCGCCCTTGGCATTGATCTCTTCCGCTGCCAGGCGAGCACCCTGCGCACTGGAAACACCAAATGTGGAGAGCGCACCGCTCAAGCAGGTAACCGCGCCGACCCGAATCTCCGCGAACGCCCTTTGCGCCGGACAAATCGATGAGAAAACCACGAGGCAAAGCCGTAGAACAAGCTTCCAGCTTGTCCGGTCATTATGGAATGCCGGTAGCGCCCGCCAATGCCCAGCTTGTCTTGGAGTGCGTGCGACTTGTCGCCGCCTTCGGATCTGCGCGAAGCGCGGCCTCGGCCAAAAATAAGACAACGAAGTGCGGAGCTTTCTGGCGAAAAAAAACATCCCGTTGGCAGTCGCGCTCCGCGCGGTCTCAAAGCGGCGACAGGTCGCGCGCACTCCAAGAGCAAACTGGGTCATGCTCAATTTGGGTTCACCTTTTGGAAATACTGAAAGCGTCCTCCTTTGATCGCGAGGATGACCGCGGGCTTTGAAGCATTTCTTTGAGCATCAATCGTGATTGCACCCGTCACACCGGGAAAATCGCGGGTTTGTGCCAGCGCCGCGCGAATCTGCGCTGGGTCATCGGAACTGGCCCGACGGATCGCATCGATCAAAAGGCGCGCCGCATCGTAGCCCAGCGCGGCGAAGGTATCAGGACGGGAGCCAAAGGTCATCTGGTACACCTTGACGAAGTTCTGCACCACCGGCGCTGGATCGTCAGCCGAAAAATGATTGGAAAAGAAAGAACCCTCGGCCGCGCTGCCTCCAATCTCGAGAAGCGTTGGGTTGTCCCAAGCCTCGCACCCGAGAAAGATTGCAGTGATCCCGAGCTGCCTGGCTTCGCGCAAGATCAAGCTCACCTCCGGGTAATAGCCGGGCAGGAAAATGACGTCCGGATGGGTGACCCGGACGCTGGAAAGCTGCGCGCGGAAATCCTTGTCTCCGCTCGCGTAGCTCTGTTCCTTGATGACAGCGCCGCCAAGCGCAGTGAAGGTGTCTTTAAAGTACTGCTGAAGGCCCACGCTGTAGTCCTGCTTCACATCGGTGAGAACGGCCGCCCGATTCGCGTGAAGCTCTTCGCGGGCAAAACGGGCCATTACCTTGCCCTGGAACGAATCGATGAAACAGATCCGGAAGATGTAGTCACCGACCTGGGTAACCTTCGGATTGGTGGCCGTAGGAGTGACCAGAGGAATCCTTGCTTCCTGGGCAATTGGGGCCGCTTCCAAGGTGGCCGAAGAAGTCAGATCTCCAATGATTGCCCGCACTTTGTCCTGGGTGATCAGCTTGCGAGCGATCGTCGCGGTTTGCCCCGGCTGCGACTGGTTATCTTCGGTGATAAGATCAACGTTCCGCTGGAGAACGCCGCCGGCTCGATTGACTTCATCGACCGCCAGCTTGATCCCCTGATGGCAAGCCACACCGTACTGACCGATCGCGCCGGTGATGGGGTTCATCTCGCCGACCTTGATCGGGGACTGGTTTTCACCCAGCGCGGAAGCGCTCAGGAATGAGAGGAAGGTCAGGCTGTGTACCAGCCACAGTTTTCTTTGGCAACTCATCAGCATCGTTTTTCTAAACGATTGTCTATGCGGTTCCGCGGCGAAAAACAACCGTGCTGCGTGGCGGCGTGTTGCGTGGTGGCGTGTTGCGTGTCGGCGTACTGCGTGTCGGCGTACTGCGTGTCGGCTACTGCGTGCGCGTTGCGTGTCGGCGTACTGCGTGTCGGCGTGGCGGCGTGTTGCGTACGACGCCCCACCCCAAAGCCGATACTCAAGGACGTGGACGAGCACGAAATCCTCTCCGGCCCGAACTCCTTGCCCGTCACCTGATCGTTTCAAAAACCCGCTTGAAAGCCCGGGACACCTGCCGTACCCATCCGAGACTACTTCTCGTTCTGGGTGATTGCCAGGAGTTCGGCTCGCTGGCAAGAACGTCCATTAAGGACCGGCCTGCTCGATGAGGCGTCCCATGGAAGAATGCTATGTCGGTTAAATTGTATGTAGGTAATTTGTCTTTCGCGACAACGGAGCTGGATCTGCAGGATCTGTTCGGGCAAGTCGGTACCGTCGTCGACGTGAAGATCATCCAGGACAAGTTCACTGGAAAGTCCCGGGGTTTCGGATTCGTCACGATGGAATCCTCGGACCACGCGAATGAAGCGATCTCAAAGTTTAATGGGTACTCACTCGATAACCGTCCATTGACGGTCAATGAGGCGCGCCCACCGGAGGCGCGGCAAGACCGTTTCTTCCCCGGAGAACCGCGAGGGGGCGGTCAGAAAGACACCCGTCGCGGGCGCGATCGGGATTTTCGGCGCCGTTAAACACGAACCGGCCCTAATCTTCGGATTGTCTCCGTTTGTCTTTGGCCCACGATCGATGGACCAGCGTCGGACAGTCTCTTCATCCGAGCTGCCAGGGGGGCACACCTGAGTGCAGTGTGCCCGTTTAAGCTCGCTGTCGTGGCCCGTTTTCATCGGCATCCTGCCGGTCATCCCAATGGGTGACCAGCTGGAAGCTTATGCTACGGTTCCGCGGCGATCGCCCGGATCAGCCGGGGGCCGCGATAAATCAATCCAGTGTAGATCTGGACAAGATCGGCGCCCGCATCGAACCGCGCGCGCGCGTCCGCTGCCGACATGATTCCACCCACCGCGATCAACGGGCGGTCCGTTCGCGCACGGAGATACCGCAACGTCGCCATCGCTCGTTCTCGCAGAGGGGCACCGCTCAGACCGCCTTCCGTGCGCCGATGCTCCGGCAAACTCTCCTGGTCAATCGTCGTGTTGGTGGCTATCAGGCCGGCCAGCCGGTGCTGCTCCGTCAGCTCGAGAATCCCATCCAACTCCCCTCCCTTGAGGTCAGGCGCGATCTTCAGAAGGACGGGTTTACCCTGCGCCTCCGCTTGAATGGCAGTTAGCAACATCTTTAGCGCCTCATAGTTTTGTAACTGTCTCAACCCGGGAGTGTTTGGCGAACTGACATTTAAAACGAAATAGTCGCCGAGATCGCGCATCCGGCGAAACGAGATAAGATAATCCGCAACCGCATTTTCCAGGGGAGTAATTCTGCTTTTACCTAAATTGAGGCCGATCGGTATCCCGGGCCAACGATTGCTGAGGCGGAGCTTTTCCAGACGCCTCGCCACTTTCTCCGCTCCGTCGTTGTTAAAGCCCAGCCGATTAATCAGCGCTTCCTGCTCCGCTACCCGGAAGATCCGCGGACGCGGATTGCCCGGTTGCGCACACGCCGTAATCGTTCCCACTTCGACAAATCCGAATCCCAGCGCCGCCCAGGCGGGTAATGCGACGCCATTCTTATCAAAACCAGCGGCTAAACCGACCGGGTTGGGAAAATGAAGCCCGAAAAGCTCAATTCCACCTCGGCCGGAAAATGTGCGACCGGCATGACTACGGGTGAAACGCGAGAGCACCTGTAAACAACGGAGCGCGCAGTGGTGAGCCGTTTCCGGATCGAGTGAAAACAGGATTGGGCGGACCAGGCGTTCGTAGGTAAATGATCTATCGATTATTGTCCCCATCATCGCCGTCAATCGCGATCAGGCAACGGAGCGGAGCAGAAAGGAGAGTACGGTCTCATTTTCCGATACAGAACTCACTGAAGATTCGCCCCAGGAGATCTTCCGTGTCCAACCGGCCCAGGATTTCTCCGAGCGCATCGAGCGCTTCCCGCAGTTCAATCGCAATGAATTCCGGGCTCAGACCGGTAAACAGATTCTGCCGGGCATTCGCCAAACGCTCGCCGGCTCTTTGCAGATGGGTTTGATGCCGGGCGCTGATCGCGATATGCACGTCTTCAAAACTAACCTCTCCTCCCATCACCTTGTCCCAAATCGCCTGGCTCAACTCGTCCAATCCAGTCCGGGTTTTGCAGGAAAATCGTAACCCTTGACGGCCTGTCCACGCCGCGTGCACTCCGAGATCCGATTTGTTCAAGAGCAGAATCGCATTAGGCGGTGGGATGCGGTTCTCGGGAGGCGCGCTTCCATCGACCACCCAGAGAACCAGATCGGCTTGCTCCAGCTGCGCCTCCGTCCGCCGCATTCCCTCCCGTTCGAGATCGTCCCTGGTCGTCCGCATGCCGGCCGTATCGATCAAACGAACCGGTAGACCCAGCACATTGATTGTTTCTTCAATCGTGTCGCGCGTCGTCCCGGGAATTTCGCTGACGATGGCACGTTCGTAACCGAGAAGCAGGTTCAGGAGGCTCGATTTACCCACGTTTGGCGGGCCGTAGATCACGGTGCGAAGGCCGTGCCGAAGGATCCTCCCTTGCTCCGCTGTCGCGAGCAGGCGGCGGAGAGCCTGTTCGATCAGCAAACAGCGCTGCTCGAGGGCGCGCTGAGTGGCGGGATCGATCTCTTCGTCCGGAAAATCGATGTAGGCCTCGACGTGCGCCAGCACGGTCAGGAGACTATCTCGCTGTCGCGCCAGTTCTTCTCCGAGCGCACCGGCCAACTGTTCGTTGGCAGCGCGGAGAGCGAGCTCGGTTTGCGCCCGGATCACGTCCATGACCGCCTCTGCCTGTGTCAAGTCCATGCGACCGTTCAGGAAAGCGCGCTTGGTAAATTCGCCGGGCTCCGCTATTCGGCTGCCGTGCCGGAGCAAAGTCTGCAAGATCTTCCGCACCACAAGGATGCCGCCGTGACTACTCACCTCCACCAGATCGTCGCCGGTATAGCTCCGCGGCGCGCGATAGTACGTTACTAACACCTCGTCGAGTTTCCCTTTTTCGTCATGCAGCTCGCCTACATAGACTCGGCGCGATCTCGGCGCCAAATCGCCCTGGCGCGGCCGAAAGACCTTCCCGACGATCTGGAACGATGCCGGCCCAGCCACCCGGATTACGGCAATCGCGCCCTCTCCCAGGGGAGTGGCGATCGCGGCGATCGTGTCAGGGATCATCGGGAACGGAGTAGTGGGTGATCGGTGATCCGTTATCGGTAATCGGTAATCGGTAATCGGTGATCGGTAAAACAGGTCTCGTCTCTTTCCCGCACTCGATCGCTTAAGCAAAACGAATCTGCTCGAGTTACCATTCCTGCAAGGAGCCGACCGATCGTTTCCAGCTCACTCTGCATTTCATCCGCGACGGCCTTGTCGAGATCACGGCAGTCCAGCGCGACGGAAACCCAGTGCTGGGTTTCCATTTGTTCACCATCTGCATCGGTCAATTTGCTGATAAAATGCCGTTTATATTTTCGCTTTGCCCAAGCTTCCGCCAATTGTGCTCCAATCGAACGCGAACTCCGTAGTATTTGGGTTGTAAGACTGAACCGCTCGGAGTTCGGGAAATTGCGGGCCTCAGCGAAGATCCGGCGCGCCGATAGAAACGCTTTCTGATAAACAATCAGATCTCGAAAGCTGCGCGCATAAGGAAGACCTTCGCTCATAAGAAAACCCCTTCGATTTACCGATTACCGACTACTGATCACTGATTACCTATCCCCTTCCCTCACCGCGTCGAAATCTTCCAAAAATCGGCGGTTCTGTTCCTCCGTGCCCACAGTCACCCGAATCCAGTCCGGTAGCCTATACTCATCCATCGCTCGAATGATCATTCCGCGCCGGAGCAGTTTTTGGAAAATCGCTTTGCCGTTTCCGACCTTCACCAGGATAAAGTTCGCCGAGCTGGGCACGAATTCGATCCCACGGTTACCGAGTTCCGTCTGCAAGAACGCTCGACCGGCGCGAACAATTTGACGGGTGTGTTCCGCGTGTGCTTCGTCTTCCAGGCTGGCCAACGCCGCGGCCTGGGCCAGCGAGTTCGTGTTAAAAGGTTGCCGGGTCTTTTGCAAAAGCTCGATCAACTGAACATTGGCCAGCCCGTAACCAATCCGCAAGCCAGCCAAGCCTTGAATCTTCGAGAAGGTGCGTAACAAAATGATGTTCGGTCTTTCCCGCACGTATTTCAGTGTATCGGGAGGTTGCTCCAGGAATTCGTAGTAAGCCTCGTCCAGCACAATCACAACGTCTGACCGGACGTTTGCCACCAGCCAATCCAGCCCTGCCTCGCCGACCATGGTTCCGGTGGGATTATTCGGGTTTGCCAGGTAAATCAGCTTGGTTCTGGGTGTTATCGCCGCTGCCATGGCTCTCACGTCGCAGGTAAACGACCGATCCGGCACCGCTCTGGCTGCCGCGCCGAACAATTGAGCCATCAATTTGTAGACAACAAAAGCGTACTCAGCAGTGAGCACTTCGTCCCCGGGCCGGAGAAAAGCGTGTCCCAGGAACTCGATGATCTCGTTCGAACCGTTTCCTAGAATGATATTCTCCAACGCGAGCTGAAATTTCCGGGCAATCGCTGATCGCAAATGGAAGCCGCCGCCGTCGGGGTAGAAATTCAGCCGCGCACCTGCCGCCTGAATCGCGTGAAGGGCCTTCTCCGAGGGGCCGAGCGGGTTTTCATTGGAAGCAAGTTTGACGATTCGTTCCGGAGCCAGTCCGAGCTCGCGGGCGACGTCCTCGATCGGTTTACCCGGGATATAACTGACCAGGTCTTCCAACCACGGGTTTGCCCGCGAGAGCAGGTTTTCTGATTGCTGCATGGTTCTTTGATCCACCAAAAGTCGGGCGTTTCAACCCATAAGCGCGAAGAACGTCTGAGCGTCTTGGAGTGCGCGCGACTTGTCGACGCTTTGAGACCGCGCGGAGCGCTGCCCCGACAGGACAGAACAATGAGGCGCCGAGTTCGCCGGCGAAAAGATCCGCTTTGGCCTTGGTCGCGCTCCGCGCGGTCTTAAAGCGGCGACAAGTCGCGCGCACTCCACAATATGCATGGACCTGGCCGGATCCCGAAGCCGGCAAAAGCCGTTGCAAACATTTTTTTGCAACTTTCCGCCCACCAGGTGTGTCCTGCTCATGAAATCAGTTATTGCTTATGAAAAACAAGATTGTGCAGTTTCCGCGCGAGCAGCGATTGGTCATGGTCAGTTCAGCCAATTGGATCCGAGCGGCGGCCGGCGATTACGCGGAGCCGCTCGAAGAAGCCGCTGTCGTATGGCTCGGCTTCTGGGGTGTGCTCGCCACGATGATCTGCGTGTACCAGCTGTCTCTGCTTCCCGTTTGATCGGTCCGCAATTTCTGCCAAGATGGTGACTACCGCGGCACTGAGGTTTTTTGAACTCCCGGAATACGCTTCCCGCGGTCTGTCCGCGAGCATGCCCGAAGTTCAGGAGTTCGAGATCTTTGTTCGAAACTACCAGAATATGGTTTTCTCCGTCGCGGCCCGCATCCTTGGGAATCTTGCTGATGCCGAGGATATCACCCAAGAGGTATTTATCAAAGCGTTCGACCGATTTGCCGAACTGCAGCAGAGTAACCGGATCGGCGGCTGGCTGAAAACCGTGGCGACAAACTTGGCGATTAACCATCTCAATCGGTACCGAGCTCGTTGGCGCTTTTTTTCCGAGCAGGAACAACCTCCGGAAATACCGGCCTCGCCTGATCCTATCCTGGAACGGAAAGAACGCCTCGAACTGGCGCTCCGCCAGCTGCCCGATACCCAACGCGTGCCCCTCGTGCTCTTTCACTTCGAAGAGATGAGCTACGAAGAGATCGCCGCAAAACTCAGCGTTTCGCTGGCGAAAGTGAAAACCGATATTCATCGGGGACGCGAGGCGCTGCGAAAGATTATGCAAATAAGCGATGAATGATCGGGAACACGATTGGCTGGATGCCGAACTGAAGGCTCTGGACGAGCTGGAAGCACCAGAAACACTTTTGCCGACAGTGATGGCGAAGGTTCGGGCACGGGCGCAGCGTCCCTGGTTTTTGCGAATATTTGATCGCCGGCCCGAATTGGCTCCCTCGCTCGCGACGGGGCTGGCGCTGGTTATTCTCGTCGCGAGCGTTCTCACCAATGTTTTCGCTTCGACCGGAACCCTGTTTCGGGGCTCACCCGCGATCCGCGGAGCTGGAGTACTTCTTGAGTCCTTCCAGACAATGGTCCTGCAGAGCAAGATTGGCTCCGTCCCGTTGCTGGTAGTGCTCGGGATTCTTTTTTTGTTGAGTTACTTTCTCTGCATAGCTGCGGCAAAAGCCGTGCAACGGCTGTCGACTGTCCGATGATGCGGCATCTTCTCCTAAGCCTGGGCGCCCTCTTGCTCTGCGGCAATGCGCTCGCCACGAGCGGATTTTCGGCAGGAAGCGGCTCCGATCCTGTTGCGAGCACCCTGGGCACAGTCAGTGTTGATCGCTGGCCTGGTCAGCCCGGTTGGACCGGCGCGGTCGTCACTCGAGCGAAGTCTCACCCGTCCGACTCCTCGGACCACCAACAGGTAATTATCGGACACAACTTTAAGCTGGAAGAAGGCGAAACTCAGAACAGCGACCTGGTGCTTATCGGATCTCAGGCCGAGATCCGTGGCACCGTCAATGGCGACGTAGTCCTGGTCGGGTCCGGCGCGACGATCCAGGGAACGGTCAACGGGGATTTAGTGAGTGTCGCGTCAAAGGTGAACGTCGAAGCCGGCGCAACGATCAACGGAGACTATGTGACATTCCTGTCCTCGGGACGGAAAGACGACAGTGTTCACGTCAACGGCGACCAGGTCCAGATGGACTTCCTTTCGCCGGGGATGCTCCAAGGTTTCCATCATTGGTTTGCTCATACAGTCCTTCTTCTCCGGCCCATGTCTCTGACTTCCGGCATCTCCTGGTTTTTCTGCCTGGCCAGTTTGGCTTCCTGTCTCGCGGTCGGCTTCTTTCTTCCGCGACCAGTCGCGGAGACGAGCCAGATCATCCAGGAACGCGCACCCGCATCGGTTTTAGCTGGGATTGCGGTCGTGCCCGCGACCGCTTTTCTCTGTTTTCTTCTCCTCCTGACCGTAATCGGGATTCTCGCGATTCCGCTGGTACTCGGCGCGGTTTTAGTCTTCTCGGCAATTGGCAACACCGCGTTGTTTCAGCTCATCGGAAAAAAAATTGCGCCGCATCTCGGCCGAGGAAATCGCGCTGCTGGGTCAGGCACTCCGGCCGGAGCCGCGGCATCGTCGCCGCCGTCACCGGACCACTCAGCTGCGCTGCCTGATCCCCGACGACCTGACTACGCGCCTCTGGGCTGGATCTGCGTTGGAGCGGTCGTCTGCTGGATTCTTTACCTCATCCCGGTCATTGGTTTTCTTGCCAGTACCGCAGTTTTTCTTGTCGGCCTCGGTGCGTTTACCATCTATTTGCTGGAACGCACTCGCCCCAGAACCGTTCCGGCAACCCCACTTTCGGCACACCAAGGCGGCCCGGTGCCTGGGCCTCTCGCCTCACCGGTGATCCCGCCGGTTGGTACCGCTCCAGCGGCACCGCCCGTTGGCGCCTTGCCGGTGACCCCACCCGCTGGCCACTCGCCGGCGGCTTCGGTTACGCCGGCGGAAATGCCCGCCGAATTTTTGCCCCGATTACTGGCCAACCTCATCGACATCGTTCTGCTCTACACCGTTCTCAATACGGTCCACCTCACGCGTTACACCCTCATCCTCTGGGCGTTGTATCGTTTCGGGATGTACGTTTGGCGAAGTGCTACCTTGGGTGAAATTATTCTTGGGCTACAGGTGCGCCGGCAGGACGGCGGCCTGCTCTCGAATGACACCGGCACGTCAGCTCTCCGCGCATTAGCCAGTCTGATTTCGCTTCTACCGCTCGGGTTAGGCTTCATCTGGATCTTGTTCGATCCACAAAAACAGGCTTGGCACGATAAGATCAGCCGTTCGTACTTGGTCCGCACTCCAGCACGCTGATTTTTTTGGAGTACGCGGCTTGTCGCCGCTTTGAACACGCTAGGCAGCGGGCGCAATCGGCCATCCATTTGTCGCCACGGCACTTCGAATCTCTTCGACGTGAAGCTGGAGCTCGATCCTGTCCCGAAACACGTTGGATTCCAGCGCAAAAGCTATGTCCCAAGGCGGTTCCGGCAACGGTACAGCCGCGCTGTTGAACTGTAGAGCACTGAAAACTCGGCGGTGCTGGCGGACACTCAGAACGCGATGTTTTTCCCGAATCACTCTCGGCTCTCCGGCGGGCATGACGCCGCGCATACAGAAGATCGGCGGCGGATTGCCCATGCCAAAAGGCTGAAGTTTTTCATGGTCCGTGAGGAGCGCAAAATTCAGCTCTGTTTCCCTCACCTCGCTATCGATGAGTAGCTGAGGCCGGAGCATTTCCGCATTCAATTCGGCGGCGGCGACTTGACGAAACGCTTCCGCGAAAGGTTCGAAACGCTCGATCGAAACCGAAAGTCCAGCGGCCATTTCATGACCGCCGTAAAGCTCGAGATGTTCCCGGCAAGCGTCCAGAGCTTTTACCAAAGAGAACCCTGGAATGCTGCGCCCGCTCCCTTTGCCTCGTCCGTCCTCGCCAAAGCCAATTACCAGGCTCGGCCGGTGAAAATGACGCGCCAAGCGCGAGGCAACGATCCCCACGACTCCCGGATGCCATTCCTTGGCTCCAACGACAATCGCCGAATGAAGCTGCTGATCGAAAAATCCTTTCAGCAAAACCAGCGCCTGATCGTAGGTTCGCTGCTCTACCTCTTGCCTCGCCCGGTTCTGCTGATCCAGCGATTCGGCTAAGACCCGCGCCCGGGCGGGGTCGTCGGTGAGCAGAAGTTCGAGCGCTTCCTGGGCAACGCCAAGACGCCCGGCCGCATTAAGTCGGGGTCCGAGGCGAAACGCTACTTGCGAAGGCCGAATCGGAGCGCTGAGTCCGCAGATCTCATCCAGAGCGCGCAAACCTGCCCAGCGAGAGGCGGCTAACTGGCGTAAGCCATGATGCACCAGAGTCCGGTTCTCGCCGGTCAGGGGAACCAGATCCGCGACCGTACCGACCGCCACCAGGTCGAGATAATCCTTCAGATCGATCGATGGCAATTGGCGCAACTTGAGCAGTCCGTGACACAGTTTGAAGACCAATCCAACGGAACAGAGATAATGGTAATCCGCACCAGTTTTCGGGTTTACGAAGGCGCGGCAACGCGGCGGTTGAGCCGTGGTCGCATGATGGTCAAGCACCAGTATATCGATCCCGCGTTGCTCAATGGCCGCGATCCGGTCGGCCGATGAGGTGCCGCAATCCAAGGCGATTAACAACGTTGGCAAAAAGGTTGCAAGACAACGCTCAACGCCTTCGGCCGAAAGCCCATAGCCTTCCTCCAAGCGAAGCGGGAGAAACGTTCCGGCCGACAACCCGTACTCGCGCAACAAGCGGGCGAGCAGGGCTACTGACGTGATCCCGTCGACGTCATAGTCGCCGTAAAGAACCACCCTCTCGTTCCGATCGATCGCCTGCAAGATTCTTTCCGCCGCCGTACGCAGGCCAGCAATCGCAAAAGGATCACTCAATTGGCGGAGCCTGGGATGGAGGAACCCGCCGGCTTCCTCCGGTGTCGTTACTCCCGCGCGAGCCAGCACGGAAAGAAGCACCGGAGAGATCTGTAATTCCCGAAGCGCGCCGAGCAACGGTTCGCTCGGGGGTTGGTCCGGAAAACGCCAGATACGCGCGGGCATCAGCAAGAAATGCCACAAATAGAGGAATGAGGAAATATTTCTCGCAAGATCAAAAATTCCCCAAATGCCGCGGCAACCGGTTGCCGCGGCATTTGGGGAATTTTTGATCTTGCAACGCTCCGCCGCTCGATTATTCTCCCCTCCAATGCGCCAGAGCGTTCAGCTTTTGTTTGTTGATCTTCTCCTGCTCGGGAGTGGCGCCCCAAACCTCTCCCTCTCTCTCACTCTGAATTCGTAGTCTTTAGGTCAGAATCGTGATCGGTGGAAACGGCTCTGGCCGCTTGCAGATCCACCGGGATTTAACCTAAAAATTTTATGGCAGAAAAGATCATTATTTTTGATACCACTTTGCGCGATGGCGAGCAATGCCCTGGCGCCTCAATGAATCTCCGGGAAAAGCTGGAGGTCGCCCGACAGTTGCAGCGGCTGAATATCGATGTGATCGAGGCGGGTTTCCCCATCATTAGTGACGGTGATTTTGAGTCGGTGGAGCAAATTGCAACCCAGGTGCGCGGGCCGATCATTGCCGGACTGGCTCGTTGCGTGCCCAAAGATATCGATGCCGCAGGCGCGGCGGTGAAACCCGCCGGTGACCGGGCCCGGATCCATGTTTTCCTGGCTACGTCGAAAATCCATCGGGAGTTTAAACTAAAGAAAGCGCATGAAGAAATCGTCCGGCTTTGTACTGAAGGGGTGCAACGAGCGCGAGCGCTGGTGCGCGACGTCGAGTTCTCGCCCGAGGACGCTTCCCGGACAGAGCCGGAGTTTCTGGCCGAAGTCGTGGAAGCCGCGATCAAGGCAGGGGCCACCACGGTCAACATTCCCGACACGGTCGGCTACGCGGTCCCTGAGCAGTTTGGAGCGCTGATCAGGTATTTGAAAAATAACGTCCGGAACATCGACGATGCCGTCATCAGCGTGCATTGTCACGATGATCTGGGCTTAGCGGTAGCCAACTCACTGGCCGCGATTACCGCCGGTGCGCGCCAAGTGGAAGGCACCATCAACGGGATCGGCGAACGCGCGGGCAATGTCGCCCTGGAAGAGGTGATTATGGCGATGCGGACGCGGTCCGACCAGTACTCAAACTACACTACTGACATCAATACGCGGGAGATTGTAAAAACATCTCGGTTAGTCAGCCGGATGAGCGGTCTGCTCGTCGCCCGAAGCAAAGCGATTGTCGGTGAAAACGCGTTTGCCCACGGTGCCGGCATTCATCAGGACGGCATTCTGAAAAAGCGGGAGACCTATGAGATCATGGATCCGACGGAAATCGGCTGGGGAGAGACCGAACTGCCATTGACCAAGCACAGTGGCCGCCACGCGATGGCCAAACGCTTGATCCATCTTGGTTACCAGCTTTCGGAACGGGAAATCGATGAGATCTTCGTTCGATTTAAAGAGGTCGGTGATAAGAAGAAATTCGTTTACGACGAAGATCTCCACGCTCTGGTCGACGATGCGATGGGCATCAACCATGAAGCCTGGCAACTGGATTACATAAACGTAGTCTCGGGAACAACGACAATCCCGACTGCGACAATCCGGCTGCGACGAGGCGAGGAGTTTGTGCAGGACTCTTCCCCGGGGAACGGAGCTGTGGACGCCGCGATGAAAACGATCGACCGGCTGCTGGAGCAGCGGGGCCATCTGGTAGAGTACCACGTCAACGCTACGTCGGGCGGTAAAGACGCTCTCGGCGAGGTGACAGTAAAGTGCGATTTCGGCGGCGGACGGCTGGTCAGCGGCAAAGGAGCCAGCACGGACGTAGTCGAGGCCAGCGCGCGTGCCTACCTCAACGCTGCCAATCGGATGCTGAGCTTGCGTGTCCCTGCGCGAGTCGAGAGCGAGGCCGAGGCGGAAATCGTTACGGTATAAGAAATCGGAGGACGGTCGGAGCGCGTTCAGCAGACGCTGAACCGCTCTCACGCACTTCCTCCGATTTCTAACTAGTCTCCAAGCTCGAATCGGACTACCGGCGAAAACGCGGTGCCCCCCGGCGGCGGCGGCAATTTGCTGATTTTGTGCCCGGCCTCGAGAACGCTTTGATCTACGACGGCATTTCCCGAACCATCGACCAAACTGAAATCGGTTACCGTACCGTCAGGGTCAATGCGTAACTTGACCGTTGCGACAAGCTGCGTTCCGGCTGTGATAGCGCCGTGTGGCTGATTCCAAGCGGCTTGGAAACGGTTTTTTATGATCTCCGCATAGTACGCGAGATTGGAATCCCCGGTACCGGGAGCCTCTCCTTTTCCCGTGCCGCTGCCTGGGCCGGGTTGTTTTTCTTCAACTCCCGCCGACTCCGCCGAACTCTTCTTTTCCGATTCGCCGACGTGCGCCTCCGCGGACGGTTTCGGCTTCGCCAGGGCAATTTCCTTGTCGTTCTTTTCCGGAGCCGGTTTCGGCTTTTTGTGTTTGGCCACCGCGGCGGATTCCTCGCTCTTGGGAGTACTCTTCGGCGATGGCCTCGCTTTCGAGGTTGGCTCTACCTTTGCTTTTTCTTTCTCTTTCGCCTCAGGTTTTGGCGTCGGCTTCGGGCTAGGTTTGGGTGTCGGTTTTGGCGTTGGTTTCGGGGTCGGCCCGGGCTTGTGTCTTGGCGTTGGCCACGGTGTCGCGGTTGGTGAAGGGACCGGCTTCTCTGGAGTCGGCCTTGGCGTTGCTGTCGGGACCGCTAACTCGGGAGGCGTTGCCGCCGGTGGAACCGGAGCTGGCGGCGGGGGAGCGGTTGGCGCTTCCTCGACGGGAGGCGGCGGCATTGAGGGAGTGACGGGGTTGTTGTCCTCCTTCTGGCTGCTTTCCGTGGACGGCGCTTCCTCCTGCTGGACCGCGGCGGAAGCCTCCGGCTGCGCAGCATAAGGATTGGCGCCCTCCTGTTCCTTTGTCTCGCCGGACTCGGCGGAAGCGCCGCCAAACGATCCCGGGTTCAGCCACACAAGCTGTTCCGCCGGCGGCTTGGCCTGGATCAACCCAAAATAAACAAGCGCGGTAATGACCACGAGGTGCACGCCGGCCACGAGAACCAAAGTGGTTTTAAACCCTGAATTCTCCTCATTCGGACGGTCGTCCCACATCGGAAGAGTCATTTGGACGCGTGAGGACGCCTACCTTCGGGATTTTTGCGCGTTCCAAAATGTCCATGATCCCGATGAATTTCTGCACGCTTAAACTGCGGTCTGGCCGAACAAGCACGGCAGCGTCCGGTTTGTCAGCGTGCAACGCGCCCAGGCGCGCTTCCAGCGTACCGGCGTCAACCACCTGGTCATTCAACCGTATCACTTCGTCCTTGTCGATCGCGACCACTTGCACCTGCGACCGGTCAATCGCCTGGTTCGCTTCGGTGCTGGTCGGCACGACAAGATTGACGCTATTCTCCATGAGTGGAGTCGTAATGATAAAGATGATCAACAGGACAAAGGCCAAATCGAGCAATGGCGTCACATTGATCTCGGTCAGCGTGTGCATGGTCGGGCGTTCGGAAAATCGACGAAAGCTCATTTGACTAAGGCCGGCCGGTTCCCATGATTCACAAACTTATGCTCGAATTCAGAAGCGAGTTCGGCCGCGAAATTATCGCTTTGCACGATAAGCGATCGGATGCTGGTGACGAGAAAGTTATAGCCGAACATTGCCGGAATGGCGACAAGCAAGCCCGTAACGGTCGTAATCAGGGCGCCGGAGACGCCAGGCGCCATCGCTTGAAGATTGGCGGAACCCGCGAGAGCAACGCCGGAAAATGCGTCCATGACACCCCAGACCGTCCCGAGCAATCCGAGGAAAGGCGCTCCGCTGACGGCCGTGGCCAAAAGAATCATCTGTGCCTCGAGACGCAACGCCGACTCGCCTACCGCGCGTTCCATCGCCGTGCTGACGACGCGCATCTGGGACGGAGTGATTCGCTCCGCGATTTCCAACCGCGCCCAGAACGTGTCATCCACTTCCGTTGCTCCGAGCAGGTGAAAGGTCAATTCCCGGCAACCTTCCCGATAGATACCGTAAAGCGGCGAACCGTCAAAACGCACCTTCGCCTCATAGATTTTGAGGGGATGCCGATCCGATCGAAACAATTCGAGGAAACGTTCGTTCTGCTGCCGAGCAAGGCGCACGATACGCAGCTTGGTGATCATGACTGACCAGCTGAAAATCGATCCGACAAACAGGGCCAGCAAGACCAGCTTTCCTTCCGGTGTCGCCTCGGTAAAAGCGTAGACCAAGCCACCAGAGCGCGCAGCCAGCAAAGGGGCGAAAACAAACACAGCTGCCAATCTTTAGCGTACGCTCGCGATAGTTCAAGATCGGAGCCTCCATCGCTCGCAAAACCCTGAAGATTTGCGAGCGATGCTGGCCGGCACTACTAATCACGAACTATGCATCTGATCGTTTTCCGGTGCGGCTCTAATCCAAAGTCTATTTCGTTGTTTTGTTGGCTCGTCCTATCCTGCGCGTTTTGGTGGCCCGGTCGGGCCGAAGCCCAAAACAAATACGACGTTCTGGCCCGGACACTGCAGCCTTATACCGCCTTGTTCAACTCCCGGTCTGCGACCAAAGCGTGGCAAGCCGACGTGATCCTCAAGCATACCAGTTCTCCGGACCCGCAACTATTCCTCGGCCAACCTACCCGGATCAGTTTGCAGATGCCGAACAAGTTGAGGGTCGAAACTCTCGACCCTGACCACAAAGTTATCGTGTGGCGGAACGAACAACGCGTCTGGGTTTACCCCAAAGATCTGGCCGACCGTCTTATCGCTGAGGCGGGAATACCGGGCGACCCGGACATTTTGCCGGACTTCCATCTTCCGCTGAAGGACCAACAACTTGCCTTGCTGGCGGCATTCTTTCAGATTGTTCGCTTTGACGCGATCACTGACCGGGCGGGCAATCCAGCTTGGGATCTTGATCTGCGGATTGCTCCCGAGATTGCGCCGCAATCCAAAGATTTTCTGGCCAGCGCCGTGGTCCGCCAGAGCAATTATCAACTTGAACAGCTCAACATCCAAGGACCGGAGAGGAACGAACAGCTCCAAATATTGTCGAGCGAATTTTCGCCCGCTCTTCCCACGGAACTCTTTCAGCCGACGCTGGAGGGAGCAACCGAGATTCCGCCCTCGCTTTTGCGGCCAATTCTAAGCAAACTCTCTTGGATCATCGGCATGCGATGAAGTCCGGTTTTCTTGATAAGCTGATTGAGCGGATCCGGCGAGTTCAACCGGAGGAAGTGCAGAACTATCTCGTTCGGTTGGCGCAGGAAAAAGGCTTTTTGGAACGCATTTTCGACGCGCTCAACGAAGGGATCGTAGTTACTGATGTCGAGGGAAAAATCCAGTTTCTCAATTCAGCGGCCGCCCATCTCGCCGGAACGGCTCCTGACGCAGCCATGAATCGGTCGGTCGCAGACATCCTTGGTGGATTGCGGTGGGAAACGCTGCGCTCGGTCGAAGGGACCGTCAGCAGCGATATCGAGGTTTTTTATCCGCAGCATCGTTTTTTGAACTTTTACGTCGCTCCTTTGCATTTGGAAAAGCGCGTCCCGGATTCGACGGCCTTACGCCAGGACCTGGTTGGATTTGCCGTAATCCTGCGCGATATGACCGAAGAACGTCGAACGACCGCACGCACGATCGAGAGCGAGAAGCTCTCGGCGTTAACGATGCTGGCGGCGGGAGTGGCTCACGAGATCGGCAATCCTCTCAATTCCCTCAATATTCATCTCCAGCTGATCGAACGAAAACTGAAGCGAACGCCCTCGCAGCTCCGTGATGAGATCCTCGATTTGCTGGCCGTCGCCAAAGGCGAGATCCGGCGCCTCGACTCGATCGTGCACCAGTTTCTACGGGCAATTCGGCCCACGAATCCCCATTTCGAGCTGCACGATCTGAACCAGATCCTGCAGGAATCGATCGATTTTCTGCGACCGGAGATTCAAGCTCGCGATATTCTCGTAGAAACCGAATTAGATCCTGATCTTCCACTCCTGAAACTCGATCGTGACCAAATCAAACAAGCTTTCTATAACATCATCAAAAATGCGTTCCAAGCCATGAAAACCGGGGGCTTGTTGCACATCCGCTCCTGGCGGAGCAACGATTACGTATCGGTCTCGTTTTCCGATTCCGGCGGGGGTATTCCTCCCGAGAACATGAGCAAAGTTTTTCAACCCTACTTTACCACCAAGACGTCCGGTTCGGGACTGGGGCTCCTGATCGTCCGCCGTATTGTGCGAGAGCACGGCGGGGAAATTGAAATCGAGAGTACGCAGGGACATGGCTTGCGCGTCACCATTCACCTGCCTCACGGCGATAAGCGCACGCGACTTCTCGCCGACGGACGGGAGCGAAACGAGCCGGGCGGGGCGAACGAACCGAACAAAGCGAGCGAGGTGAATGATCGGCGGGAAAACCCGTCGGAAGCACAGCCATCGGATGCAAGGCACAATCCTGATTGTCGATGACGAAAAGCATGCCCGGGACGGGCTGCGCCAGTCGCTGGAAGAGGAGTTTGAGGTCTATACCGCCGGCAATATCCAGGAAGCGCTCAACGCTCTCGATGCCGACCAGATCGACCTCGTCCTGACAGATTTACGACTGGGTGGAGAAGATGGGATGGCCTTGATCGATCAGGTGTTGGGCCGCCCGCGTCCGCCAATCTGCGTCTTAATGACTGCTTACGGCTCAATCGCAACCGCCGTCGAGGCGATGCGACGTGGAGCCTACGATTTTGTGACCAAACCCATTAACCTGGATGAACTCTCGATCAAGCTCAGACGGGCAATTCAGGGCCGGGAGACTGAACGAGAAAATTCCAATTTGCGTCAACAAGTCGAGGAACGATTCGGCTTGGAAAATCTCATTGGAGAATCCGCGGCGATGCACCGGATATTCGGCACTGTCCGGCAGGTCGCGCCCAGCCGGGCCACAGTCCTGATCCTCGGAGAGAGCGGTACGGGCAAGGAGCTCATTGCCCATGCCGTTCACAACCTGAGCAATCGCGCTCGCACAAAATTTGTTGCTTTCAACTGTTCTGCGTTTTCGCCCCAATTAGTGGAAAGCGAATTGTTCGGTCACGAAAAAGGCGCCTTTACCGGAGCGGCCGAACGCCGGATCGGGCGGATCGAACAAGCGGCGGGCGGCACGCTTTTTCTCGATGAGATTGGCGACATCGATTCGAATGTTCAGGTCAAGCTTCTGCGTGCTCTGGACCCCGGAGTCTTCGAAAGGGTCGGTGGCAATCAGCCGATCAAGGCCGACTTTCGATTGGTTGCGGCGACGAACCGCGATTTGGCAGAACTGATCCGCGAGAGACGCTTCCGCGAAGATCTTTATTATCGCTTGAACGTGGTTCAGCTGAGCGTTCCTCCTCTGCGCGAACGGAAGGAGGATATCCCGCTGCTCGCGAACGCCTTTCTACGCGAGATTAGCCGGCGGGACGGAAAAGCCGTCCGGCCATTGTCAGCGGAAACGCTCGATCGTCTGCTGGAGTACGATTGGCCAGGCAATGTTCGGGAATTGAAAGGAGCGGTCGAGTCCGGTGTTGCTTTGGCTACTGGCAAACAGATCCTCCCGCGCGACCTTCCTCTAACGATCCGGGGGCAATCCGTCCCTTTGTCCGCGCATTCGGAATCGAGTACCGAGGCGGTGAACCTGCACGACAACGAAACCCGCTTGATCTTGCGCGCGCTGGATGATTCCGGTGGTAATCGCACCGAGGCCGCCAAGAAACTTGGAATCAGCCGGCGAACGTTGCATCGCCGGCTCCGCGAACTTCATCTGCCGGAATGATGGACTTGACGGATGATCAACCGTGACATTTTAGAGAGATATGATCCCTCCAACCAAAACCGCGTCGGCCGGTGCAGGTGCGCCGGACATTTCTTCCCGTTTCCTCTGGGGAACAGCGACCGCTAGCTACCAGATCGAAGGCGCAGTGGCCGAAGATGGGCGAGGGCCATCGATCTGGGACACGTTTTCGCACACGCCGGGGAAAGTGGAACGAGGCGAAACCGGCGATATCGCGTGCGACCATTATCACCGGTTTCGCAAGGATGTGGGTCTGATGCGTGAATTAGGCGTCCAGGCGTACCGTTTTTCCGTCTCGTGGTCCCGCGTCCTGCCCTCCGGCCGCGGAACCCTCAACCCCAAAGGCTTGGATTTCTACCAGCGGCTTACCGATGAATTGCTCTCGGCCGGTATCACGCCGTTTGCGACGCTTTTCCATTGGGACCTGCCGCAGACCCTCCAAGACAAAGGAGGTTTTGCCAATCGCGAGATCGCCGGGTGGTTTGCCGATTACGCTGTTCAAACCGCCAACCGGTTGGGTGACCGGGTGAAGCATTGGATCATGTTGAACGAGCCCTCGGTATACGCCTGCCTTGGACATGCCCTGGGAATACATGCCCCGGGTCTCGCCGACCTGGCGGCTTTCCGGGCAGTAACCCACCATCTCAATCTGGCGCAGGGGACAGCTCTGCAAGCTCTCCGCTCGCTCGCGGGATCGTGGCAACTGGGTACCACGTACAATGTACATCGCGGTTTTCCGGCGGACGACTCCAAGCAGTCAGCCTTGATGGTGGAGCGGCATAATGCCCTGTGGAACGAATGCTTCTTGCAACCACTGCTGGCCGGCTCCTATCCAGCTGCGATCGCGCCCGAACTGGCCTCGTTCATTCTTCCCGGAGACCTGGAAACCATTCAGCAACCGATCGATTTCCTCGGCATCAATCATTACTTCCGCGCCTGGATCAAGAGCGACCCGGCATCGCCGCTGGGTTTCCAGCAGGTGGCGCCACCCTCCGATCTGCCCCGGACCAGTTTCGATTGGGAGATCAACCCGGACGAGTTTCGCGATGTTCTACTCTGGTTGCACGCTACTTATCCCTGTCCGCCGATTTACATTACAGAGAATGGCGCTTACTTCGAGGACGCGGTGTCCGCCGATGGCAAGATTCATGACCAGCGTCGAGTCGAGTTCCTGGGGAGCTACCTGGCGGCTTTGGGAGCAGCAATCGAAAAGGGGGTGGACGTCCGCGGATATTTCGTCTGGTCGCTGCTTGATAACTTCGAGTGGGCTTGCGGCTATCGGCCGACTTTCGGCCTGGTCGGAGTCAATTTCGCCACCCAGGAACGCATCCCGAAAGATTCCTATTCTTGGTACCGGGATTATATCCGGGAGCATGAGAAGCTGAGCTAGTTGCGGCCCATAGGTCCGGTAGGTCCCATGGAACCAATGGGACTCATGGGACCTGTGGGACGCATGAGAGCAACAAGTCGCCGCGCGCTTCCAAACTTGCCCTCGACTTCGGCCTTGTCTTGCCGTCCGCAGACGTTATCATCATCAACCAGGCGAGCGCCGCCGAGCGGCTCGCTTTGTGTCCTTCACCTCCATCCCCCCGGAAAATCATGAAAAAGCGAATCTGTCTTGCCACATTAGGCTGTGTCTTCGTCTTAAGCCAGTTTGCGTGTCCAGTCCGAGCCGCGGACAACTCCGCGTGTTTCAAGCCATTCAGCCCCGAAACAAAAACCTTGATGTTCAAGGCTAAAAAACCTCCCTACCGGATTGCGCTGGCAAACGGTTTCTTCGGCAACACCTGGCGCACTGAGATGGTCAAGTGCCTTCAGGCCTACGCGGAAGATCCGGAAATCAAGCCGCTGATCAAAGAATTAAAAATCGTCAGCACCGGCACGGACGTGGCGGCCCAGATCGGAGCGATCGATAACTTTATTAACGCAGGCTACGACGCGATCCTGATCAACGCCGTCAGTCCCACGGCGTTTAAGCCGTCCATCGAGCGCGCCAAACGAGCTGGCGTCCTTTTGATCTCCTACGACAACACGATCGACAGCGATCAGATTCTTGAAGTCAACGAAGACCAAGTTGAGATTGGTCGCTTAATGGGTCGCTGGATCCTCAAACAGATGGGCGAAAAGGGGAACGTCATCGAGGTTCGCGGCGTCGCTGGAAACCCGGTCGATCTCGAACGCCACAAAGGGCTGCGCGAGATCTTTGACAAGGAGCCCGGCATCAAAACGGTTGAGGTGGTCGGGAACTGGGATGACGGCACTGCCCAAAAAGTGGTGGCTGACGCGCTGGCCGTGCACGGAAAATTTAACGGCATGACCTGTCAGGGCGGGACGACCGGAGCAGTTCGCGCCCTGATTGATGGCGGGAATCCTTATATTCCGGTGGCCGGCGAAGCGGAAAATGGTTTTCGAAAACTCATCGTGCTGCATGCCAAGGACGGCCTGAAAGGCTGGTCCTACGGCCAGTCTCCGGCGTTGGTAGCACTCTCGCTCAAAGCCGCGATGGCTGCTCTGCAGGGTAACAGCTTGCCCCAGTATATCTCGGCCCCGATTCCCGCAGTGGATTACACCAACATGAAAACAGACGTGGATTACTTCCCGAATCTTTCCGACGATTTCTTTGTCGCGAGCGGCTTTCCGCAGTGCAATATCATACTCAATGCGGGCAAGCTGATGAACGCAGCGAAGACGAGTGACTAAAAGAGCCCACTAATAGGAGGGAAACCACAGATTTCACAGATTCTCACAGATTCAGAGTTACGAAATCTCTGATGTTACGCCGAAATGCTTTGAGTTCGCGTCCTGCGTTCTTCCTAAAAACATCCGTGTAAATCTGTGGTTTTTCTCTCCGATTCGCATTCCTCGTCGCCGCCGGTGAAATCTGTGGTTTTTCTTTAACAGCCATGACCGAGCCGATGCGGCGCCCCTTCCTGCGTTTGGAAGGGATCACAAAACGTTACGGCGGTGTAACCGCTCTAGCGAACGTCGATTTTTCCTGTTCGCTTGGTACGATCCACGCCGTGATCGGCGAAAACGGGGCGGGTAAAAGCTCGCTGATGAAGATCATCGCGGGCGTAGTCCGGCCTGACGAAGGCCAGATCATTCTGGAAAAGCGCGTCGTCCAATTCGGCTCGCCCGCGGACGCCTCTCGCCAAGGCATCGCTTGTATCTTTCAGGAGCTCTCGCTCTTACCGGATCTCCCGGTCTCGGACAACATCTCGATTGCCGATCCGCCCAGGCGCTTTGGCTTGATCAATCGACGCCGGCAACGAGAGCGCGCGGAACAGGTCCTGCAGGAAATCGGTTGCCCGGATATTCATCCGGATGAACGGGTCAAAGATCTGCCGCTTTCCCGCCAGCAGATGGTAGAAATCGCCAAGGCACTGGTCCGTCAACCGCGTCTCATTATCATGGACGAGGCCACTTCGGCCCTCACCGCCAGAGACGTCGAACAGCTGTATCGGGTGATTCGCGGACTGCGCGACAAAGGTTTAGCCGTGCTCTACATCTCGCACCGCATGCCGGAGATCTCCGCTTTGGCCGATGTCTGTTCCGTTTTCCGCAACGGCAAGCACATCGAAACATTTCCGATGGGAAGCAAGACCACGGCCGAGATCGTGCCGTTGATGATCGGACGGGAGATGTCACGAGCTTACCCGCCAAAGAGCAGCACGGACGGGGCGCCGGCGGTCGAGAATGCAACCTCTGAGCAGCGCTCCCAATCGACATCAAGTCCGAGGTTGGAAGTGAAGAACCTGAGTTGGGGAAACGTTCTCAAGAGTATTTCCCTCCAGGTGCGGCCGGGGGAGATTGTTGGCCTGGGCGGTTTGGATGGGCAGGGGCAAAACGAGCTTTTGCTCGCCTTGTTCGGAGTGCTCCGCGGCGTCTCGGGCGAAGTGCTGGTAAATGGACACCGAACACGCATCGAACATCCGAGAAAAGCGAAAGCACCTCAATTCGGGTTGGCTTTGATCCCCCAGGACCGACAAACCCAAGGGTTGCTTCCGCCAATGTCAATTCGAGACAACCTGGTGCTGGCCGCGGCCCCAGACTTGAGCAGCTACGGAGTGATCGACAGAAACAGGGAGCGTGTTGCGACGAATGAGGCGGTCGCCAAACTCCAAATCCGCGTCAATGACCTGGCCGCGCCTGTACGAACCTTATCCGGGGGCAATCAGCAAAAGGTGGTCATCGGCAAATGGCTGATGAAAGACCCGCGCATTTTGCTTTTGAACGATCCGACCCGTGGCATCGACGTCGGCACAAAACAGGAGATGTACCGGTTGATGCGCGAGCTGGCGCAAACCGGAATCGCTCTCTTGTTCTATTCGACCGACTACGAAGAACTCATCGGGATGTGCGACCGAGTGGCGGTCTGCTACGGCGGAAAATTGATCCAGGAGCTCGGCGGTCGAGAACTGAATGAACACAACTTGATCACCGCCGCGCTCAACCTGAGCGAGAAATCGTTGGCGACAGAATCCGGTGTCAGGCCGGCTGAGTCAGGCAGACAGACCGCCGCCGCGACACTGTCAGTCCTGCGCAGATTTTGGAAACGGAATGCTGGAACGGTGTTTAGCATTCTGGTTTTCGTGGTCATGTTTGGCCTTTTTGCCTCGCAACAACCCAATGGACTCTCCACCAATGTCCTGACTTCCGTATCGAATAAGGGAGCAGTTCTCTCGTTTGTCGCCATGGCGCAAACGCTGGTCATCCTGACCGGCGGATTCGATTTATCTGTCGGGATGATCCTCACAATGTCGTCCTGTCTGGCCTCGGTAGTGGTCAACGGTTCGGCCGGCCAGGTCGCTCTGGGCGCGATCGCGGTGCTCACCAGCGGTTTGGCAGCCGGAATGGTTAATGCCGCGATTGTGGTCCTCGGACGAATCCAGCCGATCATTGCTACTTTGGCCACCGGCGCGGTCTACTTTGGTGTGGCTCTTTTGCTGCGGCCAAGTCCGGGGGGCTCAGTGAACGAAGACTTCAGCAATGCCCTGACGTATGACCTGGGCGGGGTGCCTACCACGTTCATCCTGCTGGTCGCGGTCATTGCGCTGGTTTGGCTGCCCTTCCGCAACACGATCATTGGTCGCAATTGCTACGCAGTCGGTTCAGCGGAAGGCGCCGCTTACATGTCAGGTCTCGCGATCGGCCGAGCTCGGTTTGCCGCTTACTCGTTAGCCGGTCTGCTGGCGGCAACCGGTGGCCTCCTGTTATCGCTGATCTCGTTGTCCGGCGAAGCCAGCTCAAGCCAGGGCGGCTTCTATACGCTGAACTCGATCGCCGCCGTCGCCATCGGCGGCACCTCGTTATTCGGAGGTTCGGGTGGGATGATCGGGTCGATTTTTGGTGCCTTGATTCTGCGAACGATCAGCGACCTGCTTTTTGTGTTCAACGCTCCGGCGCTTTGGCAACCGCTCTTTCAAGGTTTCATTCTACTGGGAGCGGTCTGCCTCGGCGCACTCCGAGTGCTTCGCCGAAAGAACCAGATGGACGTGTTCCAGTGAGCCGGATTTTTACAAAAGCCAACCGACCGATTATCGCGGCGGGCGGATGCATCCTGGTCATTCTCGCGATTGGCGCGATGATTAACCGCAATTTCGTGTCCCCAAATTACCTGTTAGAGCAATTGCAGGTAGCATCGTTCCTTGGCATCATCGCAGGCGGATCGATGCTCGTGATTTTGCTCGGTCACATCGATCTTTCCATCCCATGGACAATTACGATGGGTGCGATGATGGGCACAGCCGTAGCCCATCTCCAGGCGACTGCCGGGCTGCTGACCTTTCCGGTTGGCCTCGGGTGCGGTTTGTTGGTTGGTGTCGTCAATGGCCTCGGTGTGGCCTGGTTGCGCGTGCCTTCAATGATCTTCACCTTGGGCATGAACGCGGTCCTGCAAGGCTTGGTCGTCCTTTACACCGGCGGCGCGGCACCCTCCAGCCATGCGACTCGACTGATGACCATCCTGGCCGTGGAGAGGACCTTCGGCATTCCGAACGCGCTGTTCGTCTGGATCGCGGTATCGGTCATTCTGGTCTTCCTTCTGCGGGAAACGCAGTTCGGCCGGTACATCTACGCAGTCGGCAACCGGGAGCGCGCCGCTTATTTATCCGGTGTGCCGACCCGTCTCGTGATCGTCGGAGCCTTTGTGGTCAGCGGGATCGCCGCTGCGCTCGGCGGAATCATGCTGACCGGCTACTCGACAAAAGCGTACCAGGGCATGGGCGACGCCTATCTCCTGCCTTCCATCGCGGCGATTGTGCTCGGAGGAACCAACGTCCTGGGCGGCAGCGGCCGCTACATCGGTACGGTTATCGGCGTTCTTCTGATTGTGCTGCTTCAGAGCATGCTTTCCGTTTTGCAAATGCCGGAAGCCGGTCGTCAGATTATCTATGGTGGCGTACTGCTTACGATGCTTCTGATCTATGGACGCGGCGCGCGTCTTCGTGAATAATTTATGCGGCAAACATCCGGGATCCGATCCGAAATCGAGATTTACGACCGGCGTTTCCTCTTCCTTTCTCTGGGAAACGCCTGGGTTGAAAGGCTGTGCTGCGACTGTCTCTGGGCGGAAGGCCCCGTGTATTTCGCGGACAGCGATTGCCTTGTCTGGAGCGATATTCCAAACAATCGAATGCTCCGTTGGGTGGCCGGGCAGGTGAGCGTGTTTCGCGACCGGTCGAACAACAGCAACGGGAACACGCGCGACCGGCAAGGCCGGTTGATCACCTGTGAACACGGTTCCCGGCGCGTCACTCGAACCGAACCGGACGGCTCCATCACGGTGCTGGTCGATCATTTCGAGGGTCATCGCCTGAACTCACCCAATGACGTTGTCGTCAAGTCCGATGATACCGTTTGGTTCACTGACCCCTCCTACGGCATTCTCAGCGACTATGAAGGTCATCGCGCCGAACCCGAGTACGGCGGTTGCTATGTGTTTCGGTTGGAACCCGGCACGGGCAACTTGCAGGTTATGGCCAACGATTTCGTGAAGCCGAACGGTTTAGCGTTTTCTCCTGACGAATCCTGGCTCTACATCGTAGATACCGGTCAAACCCACACCGAGAATGGGCCACATCATATTCGGGTCTTTTCCGTAAGAGGCGGAGGCAAGCTCGAAGGTGGGGAAGTTTTTGCGGAGGTTTCGCCCGGCCTTCCGGACGGTCTGCGGGTCGATACCGATGGTAATGTGTGGACGAGCGCGGGAGACGGCGTGCACTGTTTCGCGCCTGACGGCACATTGCTCGGCAAAATCAAAATCCCGGAACCGGTTTCAAATCTGGCCTTTGGAGGCCCGAAACGGAACCGGTTGTTCATCACCGCGACGACGTCGCTTTACGCGATCTACGTCGGAGCAACCGGCGCGCAAAGACCGTAGGATCGGCATCCCTGCCGGTCACAGAAACCTGACAAGCTGGAAGCTTATCCTACGGAGTAGGATCGGCATCGTGGTAATAAAGCGTATATTCGTTCTCTCTTAATTTCGCTTTCATTGGATTTCTCGCGATATAATCGCGGATTGCTAACAACTGAGCTTCACTGCGGACAATCCGATCGAAAGATTCAGGCTGCCAAAACGGCCCAGACCGTTGGAGATACTGATTAATTTTATTCGCCGAAAACGATTTCCAAGAATGCAGGATCTGAGTCAGCGACGTTTTCGTCGGGCAGACAACAGCATGGACGTGGTTTGGCATGATCACAAAACAATCTAACTGGTAACGGTTCTGGTCGAAGTGGACCAATGCTTGCACCACCAGTGAACGAATTTCTAAGGTCCGCAAAACGCAAGTGCCGTGACCCTGGTCGAGCCAAGTCTCGATTTTCCAGTTGAATTTGCGGCGATAAGCAAGTTCGGTGGCCGAATCCCAGAGCTCTGGGTATTTTTGTATCCAACACGACTTCTCTTGAGCCCACCATTCGCGCAAGGCCTTCGGCAATGAATCAATGGTTCGAAAGGTGACGAAATACGTGCAGCCCGTCTGGCGCCAGTGAGGAAGTTTTCGTTCGGTTTTCTCGACACGATCATAGGAGTTGAATGGACGAAATTCAGAAGAACGCATAAATAACAACAAACATATTTTATGATATTACATCAAGTGTTTTGACTTGTCGATCGCGTAGAATAAGCTTCCAGCTTGTCAGGTTTCCGTGACCGGCAGGGATGCCGATCCTACTCCACCGAGAAGCTTCCAGTCTGGCCGACTGGGCATCGGCAGGATGCCGGTGTCTCGCACAAATCGTGACACAGGATTTCAGCCCCGCTCTTGATATTAATACTTAAGTTATTTATGTTGTTTATATGTATCCGACATTATTCCAACCTTTTGATCACTACGCCGCGGTCAACAGCACCCGCCGTAACCTCCCCCACTGGCGACAAGCCGGTTGCACCTACTTTGTTACATTTCGATCAGCCGATTCTCTGCCGAAAGCGCTCCTCGATTCGTTCGGATCCGAGAAGGCAAGCTGGCACACTCTTCACCCCAGACCCTGGGACTCAGCTACCGAAACCGAATATCATCATCGGTTTCATGCAAAGCTTGAGTCGTGGCTGGATCGAGGTTACGGCTCCTGCGCCTTGAGGCTTCCGTCTGTGCGGTCCCTGGTGCAGGCGACTCTGTTCAGATTCGATCGAGACCGCTATCAGCTAGAGAGTTTTGTGCTGATGCCCAACCATGTGCACCTCGTCGTCCGCCCCCTGAACAGATCGTTGAGCGAAGTGCTGCAGTCCTGGAAATCTTTTTCGACGTTCCAAATCAATCGTTTTCTGAAACGCACGGGATCTTTTTGGATGGACGAATACTTTGACCGGATCATCCGCTCTGAAGGTCAGTTGGATGCGCTCTGTCTGTATATTGCGAACAATCCTAAAAAGGCGAAATTGGAACCGGACGAATATGCCTATTACGGAAACCTGCTGTGACACGGTCGCGCGTCCGCTCCAAAATGGGGCGCCGGCAGGATGCCGGTGTCACTAAAATAACGACGTGATCCCTCCTGAAATCATCCGCCTGCACCAATCCGATAACGTCGTAATCGCGTGTCGTGACCTTCCGTCCGGCACCCTTTTGACGACCGAAGGAGCCGTCCGCTGCGTTGATCCGATTCCCGCTGGACATAAAGTTGCCGCTGCGGCCATCAAGCCTGGCGCACCGGTTCGCCGCTATGGACAGATCATCGGAATTGCCAGCCGGCCGATTGAACCGGGTCAGCACGTCCACGTTCACAATCTGGCAATGTCTGAACACGAGAGAAATTACCGGCCCGGGGCTGATTACCATCCCACGGAAACGCGTGAGCAAAGCTTCCGGGGAATCGTCCGGCCCGATGGTCGGGTTGGCACGCGCAATTACCTCGGTGTTCTCAGTTCGGTAAACTGCTCAGCCACGGTCGTCCGGGCGATTGCCGATACGTTCACCTATCGTCCGGAACTTCTGGAAGACTTTCCAAACATCGACGGCGTGGTGGGCCTGACTCATGGTACCGGATGCGCGATGGCCGCAGAAGGACTCGGCCTCCGCACATTGCAACGCACGATCGGTGGGTACGCCAGGCAGGTAAACTTTGCCGGGGTTTTGTTGATCGGTTTGGGCTGCGAATCCAATCAAATCTGTTCACTGCTGGAAGAAGAACGGCTCGCCGAATCGGAACGCTTGCGCACCTTCACGATCCAAGAAAGCGGTGGAACAACCAAGACGATCAAGCGCGGGATTGACCTTCTCAAGGAGATGCTGCCTGCGGCGAACAGGATCATCCGTGAGCCGGTTTCTACCCGGCACCTGGTGTTGGCATTGCAGTGCGGCGGATCGGACGGCTACTCCGGCGTGACCGCTAATCCCGCATTAGGTGTCGCCGTCGATCACCTGGTCCGAGCGGGCGGCACCGCGATCCTCTCAGAAACCCCGGAGATCTACGGCGCCGAACATCTCTTGATCCGCCGCGCCGCCACGCCGGCGATTGCCGACCGCCTGATCGCGCGAATCCGGTGGTGGGAGGAATACACAGCGCGACATGATGCCACCATGGACAACAATCCTTCGCCTGGAAACAAAGCGGGCGGACTCACAACCATTTTGGAAAAGTCCTTGGGCGCGGTGGCCAAGGGCGGATCAACCGGGTTGATGGACGTCCATGAGTACGCCGAACAGGTACCAGGTCCGGGCCTGGTCTTCATGGACACGCCCGGGTACGACCCAGTTTCCGCCACTGGCCAGGTGGCGGGTGGCGCCAACGTAATCTGTTTCACGACCGGACGAGGTTCGGCCTTCGGTGGAAAACCGGCTCCGTCGATCAAGCTGTCCACGAACTCCGCCACCTATCTGCGGCAGATGGAGGATATGGATATCAATTGCGGAGAAATCCTTGACGGCACCGCCTCACTCGTAGAAATGGGCGAGCGCATTTTTCAAAAAATTCTGGCGGTCGCTTCCGGAGAGAAGACCAAAAGCGAGGAACTCGGTTACGGGGAAAACGAGTTCGTCCCGTGGGTTATCGGCGCGACGATGTAAGCGGTTGCGCACTTTATTTTGTTGTCCCGAAGGAGCGTCAGGACTGAGTCCCGACGCCCCTGTCGGGACAACAAAATAAAGTCAGGATGCGGCTGTTGCCGGCAAATTCTCAATCTCTCCTATAAGTTTTTCGACGCATTCCAAGGCCTTGTGCCCTTTGGGAGTTTTGATTGCATCCCGAAAAATCTCCGTCAGACGCTTGGCATTCGCCAAGGTCCTGGCCTGCCTCGGCGTTCCCACTCGTCCGGACAGATTGTCGAACATATCCGCGAGCTTTGCGATCCGGACTATTTCGGGCGCGGCCAGCAATTTGGTTTCGTAGTCTTCTTCCCGGGATTTGCGGGGAAGGTCTTCCCGTTTGGTTAGCGCGTCCACATAGCCGGCGATCGTTCGGCCGAAAAGCGCCGCGATCTCTTCGCTGGTCGTTGCGGTATCTTCAATCAGATCGTGCAGAATAGTCGCGACAATAATATCCTGATCGTCGATCGCGAAGAGGTCGCGGAGGATCCACGTGACTCGAGCCACGTGTGAGAAATAGGGCGTGACCCCGTCTCCGAGCGTCTGATTCCGGTGTTTGAAAGCGGCAAACCGGAATGCGCGAAGGATCGTCTGGACCGGTGCGTTAAGCTGCGTTTCCATAATACGACTAGAGTCCTTGAAAACTGGAAGTTGATTTGAATTGCGGCACTATTCCCGAAACGTGAGAACCGCGGCGGACGCGGTATATCCATGCACAAAGCTGCGTCCACCGACCGGGCCGATCTCCCCGTTACAAAAGAAACCAGCCAGAGGGATCTCACCAAGCGTTTCTGCCAGAACGGCGGCGTCGTGATTCGGTGTCCCGAAAAGACCGCGCCCCCGGCCGGCACACGAAAATAGCACGAGTCCGAGAATGTCCGAGACGTTCTTCGCAAGGTCAGCGGCGGTTTCGACCAGATCTTCATGAGCGGAACGCGCGTCGCGCAGCTGGAATTGGATCGTCTGACCGACTCGCGGGCTGGCTCCAATGGCCAACGCGCCCGTATGCGGATCCGCGCCGAGAATATTGCGAATGAGAAAATCGCCCCGTCGATATTCCTCGATGTATTCGGACACTGCCAGGCCTACAAACAGGTTGTTTTTGACCGAGACCCGTTCCTCGGCCGGTATGCTCAGGAAGGCTGATTCCAGCGTCTGGTACGCTGGAACATTGCCAATCTCCAGGATCAAGTTGCCTTCGGCCTTGGTGATAGGGAACGGATCACCGATTGGACGGCAACCTTGGCTGATGAGCCATCGTAACTGCAGAGGATGCTTGCAGCCAATTGCCAAAACCGGGCCGGAGATCAGATGGCCATCCTGAAAGAGAGCGACTTCACCGCTGGCCGCGCTCGCCAACCCGCCCAGAACAGGAACACCAGGGCATGCCTTATGGATTTCCATCAGCCATCTTTCCAAGCCCCCGAAAACAGGGCTGGCAAGGATGAGCCATCCGCTGAAATCGGTTTTTTCTCGGGCCGCTGAGGCCGCCAGCGAATCCGGAAAACTGGTTAGCTGTTCTTCGTCAAGACTGAAAACCTCGAAGCAGTTTTCCGGCATCGCAAGAAAGAGCAAGCTCAGTCCGGGCTCGGCTTCCAGCTCTGTTCGGTTTCCAATGACGCCCCAACCGGAACAGCCGACCAACTGAGGGACATGCCCATGCAAGCGGACCAATTCGAGGGTATCCTCCAGATGCGGAAGCCAGTCTTCTGTCGCAAACAGGAAACCGAGCGCGGCATTGCCGCCGATCCTATCTCGAAGGGTGGTGGCCGCCGCGATCACCGCCTTTTCGGAGAAAGTATTCGAGAGGACAAGCGACGCGGCTCGCGCGATCATTTCTTAGTTTAGCGGAACCTGGTCACCGTTTCAAAAGAAGGCTGCTGATTTCAAGGGCTTCGCCATATTGAGCATGATGCAGGTAGTCATCACGGGTGGTCCAGCCAACGAACCGATCGATCAGGTGCGGACAATTACGAATCATTCTACTGGAGAACTCGCGGTAATACTTGCGCGGGTTTTCCAGGAGGCCGGCCATCAGGTGCGGCTTTTCCTGGGAAACGGTGCCATCGTCCGCACCGAGGCCGCTGTTTTCTTCCGAACAAACGAAGATCTCGAAAGACTACTGACCGAATTGACCGACAGACCGGAAGTGGATTTGGTGTTCCATGTCGCCGCTCTTTCCGACTTTGGAGTGACGGCGCTCGCGCCGGGTCCGACCGCGGCAAAACTCTCGAGTGCGGCCGGCCAAATCGTTTTGCATCTGCGGCCAAAACCGAAGTTGATCGCGCGATTGCGGCGACTCTTTCCTTCGGCCGTCCTCGTCGGCTGGAAATACGAGCTGGATGGCGATCGGAATCAGTTAATCGAGAAAGCACAACGTCAGATTGCCGAGAATCGCACGGACGCTTGTGTGATTAACGGCCGGGCCTTTGGCGACGGTTTTGGTCTTTGCCGGGCGGCTGGCCTCAAGGAAGTCTTTACCACCAGGCAGGCACTCGCGGAGTTTCTCTTGAAAGAGTTTTCCGGCGTTCGCGGAACAGATGGTGCAACGTGTTGAACGCGAATAAGACCGGATAGCACTTGGCAGCGCCCAACTTTGCATGAAGGAGTTAATCGTGAAGACCAGTTTCGCCGATCACCTCGAAGAGCAGCTCAACGGAATCAGGCAGCAAGGTCTCTTCAAATCGGAGCGCATCATTGGTACGCCACAACGCGCACACATTCGGACGACGGACGGGCGAGCGGTGCTCAATCTATGCGCCAATAACTACCTTGGCCTGGCCGATCACCCCGAGGTCATCGCCGCAGCGCGCGATGCCCTTGCACGCTGGGGATTCGGACTTGCTTCTGTCCGTTTCATCTGTGGTACGCAGGAAATACACAAGGAACTGGAGCATGCGCTGTCCCGATTTCATCGAACCGATGATACCATTCTCTATAGTAGTTGTTTCGACGCGAACGGAGGCCTCTTTGAGACACTGCTGGGAGGAGAAGACGCGGTGATCAGTGACGAACTCAATCATGCGTCAATCATCGACGGCATCCGCCTTTGTAAGGCCGCGCGCTACCGGTTCCGGCATAGCGACATGGGCGATCTGGAAGCAAAGCTAAAAGAGGCCTCCCAAGCGCGCTTCCGCTTGATTGCGACGGACGGTGTTTTCTCGATGGATGGCACGATTGCCGATCTCCGCGCGATCTGCGATTTGGCCGATCGCCACGATGCACTTGTCATGGTGGATGAATGCCATGCGGCCGGCTTTCTTGGCCCAACCGGACGGGGCACTCCGGAACTCTGCGGAGTGATGGATCGGATCGATGTGATCACCGGCACCCTGGGAAAAGCGCTGGGCGGCGGCACCGGCGGTTATACAACCGGGCGCAGAAAAATCATCGACCTGCTTCGGCAGCGGTCCCGGCCGTACCTTTTTTCCAATAGCCTGACCCCAAGCATCGCCGCGGCTTCGCTCAAGGCGATCGAGATTGCCACCCGCTCAACCGAGTTGCGCGACCGTCTGGAGACTCAGACAGCATTTTTCCGCGAAGGGCTCGCTCGCGCCGGGCTGACGATAAAGCCTGGAGTCCACCCGATCGTACCTGTGATGATTGGGGACGCAGCGCTCTCGCAGCGGGTTGCCGATTACTTGCTTGAAGAAGGCCTCTACGTGGTTGGCTTTTTCTTTCCCGTCGTCCCGCAAGGCACTGCGCGCATCCGCGCCCAGGTCTCGGCGGCGCATACCCGAGAGGATTTACAATTCGCGATCGACCGATTTAGCGAAGCCCGAGCGAAGTTCCTTGTGAGATAAAAAGGTGGCCTAGCTCTGAAAGAGCGATTCAAAAACTGCGCGGTCCGACAACCCCTGGAACCTCTCTCACATCGTCGACCCGCCACCCGCTTCCCCTTTCCCGCGCCCTGGCCGCCCGGATGGCTCGCCAACCGCCCCGACCCGCGCTACTTTCCCGCCCATGATTCGTCCCTCTCTCCTTTTTGTCTTGTCCATGCTCGCTCCCGCGCTCGGATTTGCCCAGGACGCACCGCCTAAAGCGCCGGCCCGCGAGGTTCAGGATGATTATTTCGGAACGAAAATCACCGACCCCTATCGCTGGATGGAGAACATCAAGCAGGACCGGGACGCACAGAAATGGTTGAAGGCGCAAGCTGATTTCACCCGTGAAAAGCTCGACTCCATGCCCGGCTACAACAAGCTCAAAGCCCGGATTACCGAATTGGTAAACAGCGAGCCGGCCACCATTGCCCGGCCGCGTCTCCTCGCAAACGGATGCCTGTTCTATCTCAAAACACCGGCTAACCAGAATACGGCCAAGCTCTGTTTCAGGAAATCGACCGGCGCGGAAGAAGTTGTGCTGGTCGATCCAGATGATTTCCAGAAACGGGAAGGTAAACCGTATGCCATCAATTTTTACGCGCCCTCTCCGGACGGCTCGTACGTTGTCTTCGGAATCTCCGCACAGGGTTCCGAAGATGCTTTCATCCACGTCGTCGATACTGCGAGGCTCAAACAGATCGGAGACATCATTCCGCGTTGCGAAGGCTCAATCGTTTCCTGGCTGCCTGATGGTCGCCGTTTCCTTTACACCCAGCTCCAGGAACTAAAGCCGGGTCAGCCCGCCACGGAAAAGTACGCAAACATCACCACTCGGCTGCATGAATTGGGTTCCAATCCGGCCAAAGATCCCGTCTACCTGAAGACCGGAAGTAATCCGAGTATCGAATTCACCGAGCAACAGTTCGCCGGGATCCTCGTTGTCCCCGGTTCGGACTTGTGCTTTGCCGCAGTGAACAATTTCGTGGAGAACGAGCTGCGGCTCTACGCAGCTCCGCTCAAAGATCTTGGACCGCAGACCGCCTGGAAAAAACTCTGCGATTTCGATGATCAGGTTACCGATGTTGGGGTATTCGGCTCCAACCTTTATTTTTTGACCCATAAGGATGCGCCGCGTTTCAAGGTCGTGGCTCGGGAATTTCGCGACGGAAAACTGGGTGAACCGAGAGTGGTCGTTCCGGCCGGTGAAAAAGTGATCCAACAGATCACCTCCGCGAAAGACGGGATTTACTACACTGCTTCGGATGGCGTCGATTGCCGGTTATATAAACTAACCGAAGGAACATCTGATGGCGGGACGGAGATCCCTTTACCTTACCAGGGTTGGGCCAGCTTTTTCGGCTTGGAAGATCTGTCTCTCGGTGATGTGCGAATGCCGGGCGTTTTAGTTAACCTCACCAGTTGGACTCAAGCGCAGTCTTTCTATCATTACGACCCGGAAACAAAACATCTTCAGGCCTTAGGCCTCCAACCCGCCGGCCCCTATGATCATCAAAGTGATCTCGTCTCCGAGGAATTAAAGGTCCCAAGTTATGACGGGACACTTGTTCCACTTTCGGTCCTCGGTTTAAAAAATTATCGGAAAGACGGTACTCGAGGTGTCTGGCTACAGGGTTACGGCTCATACGGGATCGTCGACGAACCGTACTACTCTCCCCTTACCCTGGCGGCTCTCGAACACGGGATGTGGCGAGCGGTCGCGCATGTGCGCGGCGGCGGTGTTTACGGCGACGCCTGGCATCGGGCTGGACAGAAGCTCAACAAGCCAAATACCTGGAAAGATTTCATTGCGGCGGGCGAATACCTGATCAAGAACGGTTACGCGGCCAAAGATAAACTGGCCGGTCTCGGTGGAAGCGCCGGCGGCATCACCATTGGACGGGCCGTTACCGCGCGACCAGACCTGTTTGCAGTCGGATGCTCTATTGTGGGTGCGCTCGACTCGTTGCGGATCGAAACTACCGCGAATGGACCGCCGAATATTCCGGAATTTGGTTCCACGAAAGACAAAGCCGGCTTTGAAGGGCTTCGCGAGATGAGCACGTACGCACATATCCGGCCAAATACCGCCTACCCGGCCCTGCTGCTCTACCATGGGTACAACGATCCGCGCGTCGATGTGTGGGAGTCGGCCAAAGCAGCCGCCAGGTTCCAAGCGGATAGCACCAGTGGCAAACCCGTCTTGCTCGATATCGATTACGCCAGCGGGCATGGCATTGGAAATACCCGCGAACAGACCATTCGGCGAACCGCCGATATCCTGGCCTTTATGCTCTGGAACTTTGGCGACCCGGATTTCCAATCGGCCAAACCGCAGATTTCCAAAGTCGGGTCTGAGGCGAAGGGTGGTTGAGAAAACGGCCTGGAAGTCGGTGTCATCTTCCGCCGTGATACCGGCGTCCTGTCGGTTCAAAAACCACACAAGCTGGAAGCTTATTCTACACGTAGTGCGGCAACGTCTTGGCGTCAGTTGACGTATCTGGATCTCTGGGGCAGGCTCCGACATGGCTTCGGTTGATGTCCCTCTTCTGACCGTAGAGGATTACAAAAATTTGCCCGAAACTGGGCCGCGCTACCAATTGATCGAAGGTTATCTCTACATGGCGCCCGCACCCAATCGCTATCATCAGGATATTTCGCGCAACCTCGTTTTAATCATCGGAAACTACCTCGCTGCTCATCCGATCGGAAAAGTGTATCAGGCGCCATTTGATGTCTACCTGGACGAGCACGATGTCTTTCAGCCGGACATCCTCTTTGTGTCTAATGCGCGCGCCGGGATTTTTACGGAAGCAGGAGCGGAGGGCGCACCGGACCTCGTGATCGAGATCCTCTCACCGAAGACATCGAGGCTCGATCGCGAGAACAAAAAGAAAATGTATGCGCAACACGGCGTAACGGAACTGTGGATCATCGATCCGCTCAAGTCCCGAATCGACGTTTTTCTGCTCCAGGAAAATTCTCGAAATCCATCGGCGGTTTATGGCCGTGACGGCCGGATCGAAACGCCGCTGCTGCCGGGCTTGGCCATCGACTGCGCGGCGGTTTTCGCTGGTTAATTCCCGTAGGATAAGCTTCCAGCTTGTCGGGTTTAAGGAACCGGCTGGATTGCCGGTGTCACGACCGACAAAAGTGGCACACGCTTCCAGCCTTTGATCAAGGAATTTCTTCCACAGAAGATCACAGCGCGGCGTAGCCGCAAGCAAATCGGTTCCGGGCGCCCCGGAGGGGCGAATTGAAAATAGGCCGGCATGGAATGCCGGTATAACGTATAACTATCAAAGACGACCCGCGCCCGCGCCCCGGCTGTGTCCGCCATAGCTTTGCGAAGGAGGAAGGGTCGCCTTGATCAGCCGGCCCTCCGGGACGCAGCGTTTGGGGTTGGCGTTACCGGCAATGAATTGCCGGCCTATTTTCAATTCGCCCCTCCGGGGCGGTCTTCGCCCGCTCCGAAATCTTCGCAAGAAAACAAGATTTTCAAGGAGTACAAAGATCGCCACGAAGTACAAGTCAGAGTCGGCGCGAGTGAAGCAAGTCTTTGCGGCCTTCTGTGTTAATTAAGCTCGATACTGTCTTTCTCTCTTTCCCCGCCTGTCAGGAAGCGACAGACCCCGCCTTCCACGTCTGTAAATTCTTCCATCGGCTTTCATATCTAGCCTTTTCCTGACAGCAGCAAGCCGATCGCACTAGTAATTCTGTGTTTATCGGACACTTCGTAGAATGGAAATTCCGGCGATGGATTTGCTTCGAAACAATAATATTCGCCTTCGTTTGTTTCCTTCAGGTCGATTCCTGCAAGTTGCAGACCTAGTCGGGCAGATAGTCGCAGGCAGGCATCTGTGATCTCTTTCGGCAGCGAAACTTCTTCCATCTTGAGGTGCTGCCTTTCTACGGTGTGATAGTCCAATTCAGGCGAGCGAATCCGCACGGCGAAGCAGCGCTTGCCCACTGTGTGAACACGAATGTCGTCACCCCGAATAAGCTTCTGTAAATGAAGCGGAGCTTGTCGGGAAAAGTCGTAATTATTCAGGTCCGTGATAGTGAATATGCGAATTCGGTTCGGACCGGCATGCATCGGTTTTGCGACCACTTGACCTCCGCAAGCTTCCACAAACTCATGGCCTTCCTTCAAATCATTGGTCACGATTGAGAACGGCACTTTGAAGCCGCTGGCCTGTATAACAAGCGACTGATAAGGTTTGCTCTGATTCGATAATATACCCGCCAGGGGATTGATCACAGGGCGGCCCAGCGACTCCAACACGACTTGCCAAGCCAGGTTGTTTTCCTTCAATACGGCTGCCTTTGATTCTGCCGAAATGGAGTTATCCATCCCACAGGCCATTGGTTCTGGATATCGAACAAATGCGCCAGTGACTTGGTCCCATCGCACGCTCCTACCCGCAGGCCTGAGCCGACCCGTTACAGATCGACCGCTCCGACGCCAGGTCGCCTGGAACCTCAATGGATAGGAAGACAGATCCAAGTACTCGAGCTCGCAGCTTTGAGCTTGAAGAGCCGCGCAAGTGTATTCAACTACGCGGTCTGTTGCCGATCCGCAGACCAGAATCATCAGGCTTCACTTTTCTAAATAAGCAGGTCGACGACGGCGCTAGAGATCTCCAACTGGGTAGCGCTGTCAAACCAGCCAAGCTTGGGAAAAGCTTCAATCGATGCGACTCTCGCTGCACGCTTCTCGAAATGTAATTCGAACTCGATGAACGGAAGCCTTGCGAGTACCGAAAAATAGAGCAGACGAGACTTAAGCCCGTCAGTTAAACCAAGGTCACGCTCGTTGATAAAACATTTCGAACCGACAACACAAACGCGTCGCGCTACCGCGGTCGACTCAGTGAAATGAATTGGAGCGACTTGGCTTAGTTGTTGAATATCCTGCCAGGCATTTGCGGTGTCGATCGGGTACTTGCTAGCGACACTCAATGGCGCATAGGTGAACTTTCGCAGGGTCCTCGCCGCACATCGACGCAGGTCCACCGACCTATTCGTTAGAATTGAGCGTACCGGAAGTAACTTTGCCTTGTTCAGTAGATTGGTCCAGAACACGATGGGTAAGTTTGGTATGTACCAAAGGATGGCTGGATACCGATTAATAACCTTGCATTGTGCAGCGGTAATCCACGCCAGAAGCGCCGCAGCAGTTTCCTGGCACAGTTGGTCTCTTTTCCCGGAATGAGCGGATTTCCGTATTTCGTTTGCGTTGGCGCAAACAAAGATCCCGTCGATCTTGTCAATGCTTGACGTTGGCTGTGCAAAACCCGCACTTGATCCATTTTCCCCGAAAGAGCACGACAATCGCCCCAATTCGGATGGCCGCCCGGATGTCAACACTACTTTCTTCCCGCGGCTCAATACGTTTTGCGCCACCGCTTGAGCGACACCCTGGCCGCCTGGTCCAAGAACCAAGTACATTCCTAACAGGCCTTCTCCGTTGCCCGAAGCCAAACTGAGGCCCCGGCTCGCCTCACCCACCGAGGCCTCACTTTTTGCCTTTTAGCAAGTGATCTGAAAGTTTCTCTATTCGTGATTCAAGCGAAGTCAGTCGGCTGACAACTGCATCGAAGGTACCATGAGCTGGATCGTCGAGAATCCCACCTGCCGTCGATTCCGAATTCCATTTGCGACCGAACGCATGATCAACAATTTTCTCTAATCTGTTGGTTGTTTTGAGCCGAGTCGCCGTGGTTGGTGTCAGCGCCCCTATACACAAATCCTCGTTGTCGTCCGGGTATCCAGATGGATCTGGAGCCGGGTTTTGGCCCTTTTTGTAAACGCCTTGATCGATTGCATTTTGCAGCCTTCGCTCGATCGCTTGTCGTAAGTCTTGTACTTTTTCTTTAGGCATATAGTTCTTTCTATGTTTTTTGGCGAGAAGTCATATGAAAAGATTTCGGAAACGATTTATCGACGTTTGAGAGACGTTTAGTTTAGCTCATACTGTTGATCTATTGCCGCGATGTCTTCGCGAAGTTGAAGGTTCGCTTGCTCCGTGGCCATCGTTAAGTCCCGGAAGCTTTCGTCACCTCGAAACACGTCAAGGCTCGGATCATCGAGCATTAATGGAAGATGCCTCGTGGCCTGGCGGAAAACTTCTTTAAGATATTTGTAGGCTTCCTCGTGATTACCCAAGCAGCGATCAGCCACCGCAAGATAATAAGCGGCCCAATGGTCGATGCCGGACCCTTGCGCCTCCTGGTGCACAAGTGAGGAAATCCGCTCAGCTGCCCTTTGGACCTCAGGCGCGTCATTTAACGCTCTCGCGCGTAGCGCAAGATAGACAAGCGCCCATCGATCCCATTCCCAGGAGCCGGGACCCTGCTGCAATCTCTTAGTCGCCAGACCTAAGACCGTGTCCCAGTCGCCGAGGCGAGCGGCACAGGCAACCAACAGCTCGAGGACGGTCTTGCCGCAGGCTCTCAGCTCTAAAGGCAATCCTCGTAAATGCGCCTCCGCATCAGAAAGCTTCCCCCGAAACATCAAACGATTAGCTCGCAAAATCTTCCGTCGCACGGGATTGGTTTCAACCTGGATCGACTCTTTGAACCACTGGTCCGCACGCTTATGATCTCCCGCCATCATACACGTCAACCCCAGAGCAAAGGGCTGGTACGGATCGTTGGGATCGATCCTGTGACATTTCCTCAATAATTCGTATTGACGGCTAAATTCGCCATCCTCTTCTGCCAGGTACGCCGCGCGTCTGTTCGGCTCAAAGTCGTTTGGAGCTAACTGGAGTGCCTTCTCGTTGATCTTTCTTGCTTCTTCATGCAGTCCTTTGAAATTCAAAGCTCGCGCCAAAGCCGCGTGAGCGCGTGCCTGATTGCGATCCAAGGCGTCGATCGCGCGACGTGCAGAATCGATGGCAAGATCCAAATTGGATTCGTCCTGCTCGTAGGGGGTAAACCGGTCAATGTAGGCCTCGGTCAGAGCAGCGTGGGAAAGCGCAAAGTCTGGATCAATTTCAACCGCTTCTCGGAAAAGCGCGATGGCCCGTTCGTTGTCTTCTTGGCGACGTCGGTGATAGAGAGCCTGGCCACGCAAATGCTTTTTATGGGCACGCAAGTGCTTTTCATGGGGACGTAGATGCTTTTTATGAGCACCTGATTTTTCAGTCGGCTTGTCTTCTTCATCAGGCATATAATTCTTTCTGTATTGAGATTCAAAAGAGTCACTGTAAAAAGCCTATGATTGGCTCTATGGGCATCGCAGTACGTATAAGTTGCGCTAATATCGCTGATCTATTGCCGCTATGTCTTTGCGAAGTTGAAGGTCCGCTTGCTCCGTAGCTCTAGTTAAGTCGCGGAAGCTTTCGTCATTCCGAAACACATCAAGGCTCGGATCATCGAGCATTAGAGGAAGATGCCTCGTCGCCTGGCGGAAAACGTCTTTGAGATATTTGTACGCTTCCTCGTAATTACCTAAGCAGCGATCAGCCACCGCAAGATAATATGCCTCCGAATGATCGATGGCAGACCCCTGCGCCGCGCGGTGAACAATTGAACTGATCTGCTCAGCTGCCTTTTGAACACCAGACGCGTCATTTAACGATCTCGCGCGCAACGCCAGATAGATAAGAGACCAGCGGTCCCATCCCCAGTAGCCGGGGCCTTGTTGGAATCTCTTGCTGGCTATATCAGAAACCGTGTTCCATTCCCCAAGGCGAGCGGCACAGGCCACCCACAGTTCCAGGACGGTGTTTCCGTAGGCTCGCAGCTCTAAAGGCAAGCCGCGCAAAGTCGCTTCTGCGTCAGAAAGCTTCCCTTGAAACATCAAACGATTAGCTTCCAGAAGCTTCCTTCGAACGGGGTCGGCTTCAACCTGGATCGATTCTTTGAACCAATGATCCGCGCGCTCGTGATCTCTCGCCATCATACAAGTCAATCCCAGAGCAAAAGGCTCGTAGGGATCATTTGGATCAATGCTATGACATTTCCTCAACAATTCGTATTGACGGCTAAATTGACCGTCTACCTCCGCCAGGTACGCCGCACGTCTGTTCGGCTCAAAATCGTTTGGGGCTAACTCGAGCGCCTTGTCGTTGATCCTTTTTGCTTCTTCGTCCGAGTCTTTGAAGTTCAAAGCTCGCGCCAAGGTCGCATAAGCACGTGCCTGATTGGGATCCAGAGCCACGGCGCGCCGAGCAAAATCAACCGCAAGATCCAAATTGGATTCGTCCTGCTCGTACAAATTGACACGGTCAATGTAGGTGTTGGCCAGAGCAACATAGGCAAGCGCAAAGTTCGGATCAATTTCAACCGCTTCCCGGAAAAGCGCGATAGCCCGTTCGTTGTCTTCTTTGTGACTCAGATGGTAGAGCGCCTGGCCATGCAAATACTTTTCATAAGCATCGGAGTTTTCCGTCGGCCTGTTCTCCAACTTCGCGCGCTCATCCGCGGTAAGCTTTGCACGCAACGCCCCGGCGATGTTTTCCGCTAAATCACTTTGAATGGCGAACAAATCATTGATCTGGCGATCGTAGGAAGCTTCCCAGAGCCGGCGATCATTGCGCGAGTCGTAGAGAATAGTACTAAGTTTAAGCCGGTTGCCCACTCGTTGGATGCTGCTCTCCAGAACCGCGCCGACATGCAGCTCAGAACCAATTTCTCGAATATCTTTTCGCCCTGCGTTCGGCACCGCCTTGTAACGAAGAACCGAACCCCGGGCAATAACCCGTAAATCGGCGACTTTGGATAGTTCGAAAATAACTTCGTTGGTTAGGCCGTCACTGAGGTCGTCGTTCTGACTATCGCCGCCGACGTTGTCAAAAGGCAACACCGCGACCGATTTCTCGAGTCCATGCGATGAGGTCGGCCGCAGCAACAGATACAATCCACCGGCCCCGGCGAGGAGAATCAGAGCGGCTAGTCCGCTTCGAAGTCGGCGTCGGGCAAACTTCTGACCGGGCCAGCGCGATCCGAATCGCGGGATCCGCGCCGGTGCTTCTCCGGGTCCCAGCTTTTCCTGGGTTTCCTGCACCATTTTCAGCAACGCATCCGGTGTTTGGGGCCGATCTCGCGGGTTGCGCGCGAGCATTTGCCGGAGCAGCGCGACCAGCGGTTGCGGGCAATGCCGCAATTTGTCAATCGGCAGACGCGATTGCAGGTGCTGTACCGCAATCTGGGACGGTGATCCGGTGAATGGCAGCGTGTTGGTGACCATCTGCCACAGCGTAATCCCCAGCGAATAGATGTCCGACCTGATATCCACCGGTTCTCCGGCAAATTGCTCCGGACTGGCGTAGCGGGGTGTGCCCAAAAAGACGCCGGGGTCGGAATCCTCGGACGACTCCGAATCCAGTTTCGCCAACCCAAAATCGATGACCTTCGTGTTCAGACGACCCTGGCTGTCCGACGAAACGATGAGGTTAGACGGTTTAATGTCCCGGTGGATCAATCCCAGCTCATGGGCTGCAGCCAAGGCGGAGCCAACCTGGGAAGTAATCTCCAACGCTTGCCGCACCCCAAGCGGCCCTTCCGTCGCGATCAAATGTTCGATCGTCTGTCCGGTTACCAACTCCATCGCATAGAAATAGGATTCCTGAGTCGAACCCAGATAAAAAACCGACGCGATGTTCGGATGCCGGAGCGAAGCCGCCGCTCGCGCTTCGCGCAGGAACCGGTTCTTGAGCGCTGCATTGCCGATCAGATGAGAGGCAATCACTTTTAAAGCAACGGGTCTTTGCAGGACGGTGTCGAGCGCCCGGTACGTGACTCCCATTGCGCCCCGCCCCAGTTGCAGCGGCTTTTTGTCCGAATCCAGCTCGACGATAAAATGGTCGAAACGGAGAACAGCCAGAGCAGCTTCACCTTCTGCGGATCCGGGTGATGATGAATCTCCAGCCTGAGACACCCCGGTAGTCGCGGCTGCATCGCTCTCCGACGCAAGAAGACAATCCGGACAGAGGGAGAATTGACCCGACGCCAATGGCTTGCCACAAGCATTGCAGACGGAAAAAGACGCCCCGCTGGACGTTCCGTCGCTGGCCCAGGCAACGATTCCTTTTAGCTGAACATCGATCGCTTACCTCCCTTCAGCAGCGACTAGCGCTTCGTACAAAGCATGGATCTCGGCATCAACATCCTTCTGATCTTTCAGGGTCAAAGCCACTTCCTGGCGCAAAAAAAGGCCGAACCGTTTTCGTATCCGGCTTACCAGCGTTTTCGCCCCGGAAACTTTCAGACCGAGGGAGTGCGCCAACTCTTGGTAACTTGGTTCTGTCTGATTGCCTGTCAGATTCAGATAGTTTCGCAGACGCTCAAACAAGGCGGCCTTCCCGGTCCGGCAAAACTCCTGGGACAAACGGGCGGTCGCTCGTTCCAGAAGGAGCTTCGCCCAACAGGCGTCGAACATCACCGCCGCCGTGAAGGTATCGGAGGATTCTACCAGGGCACCGGGCTCGTCGTTCTCCGCATCCAATAATAGCGGGCGATGACCGCCGCCCCGTTTTTCGGCCCTGGCATGCTTCAGGGTCGAGCGGATATAGTTCTGGAAAGAGGCAAGCAGAAAGGAACGGAATCTGCCTCGTTCCTGGCACGCACGACTTAACATCTTCTTCTCGACGACATGCAAGAAAAACCCCTGCGTTAAATCCTCGGCATCCTCTTCCGAGAATCCTCGATACCGAGCAAAGGTGTACAGAGGATACCAGTACGAGGCGCAAAGCCGGCTGAAAGCTTTGTCGTGTTCCGGCTTTAAACGATCGGCCGAGCTAAAAACAAGATCCCAGCGGGTGGTCTCGAACCGGATCACCTTGTCGCCAGCTCTCGTGTGCCCATCGTTCACCGGAAGATCAAAAGTCAGGTTCGCAACTTACCAGAACAGTCGAGAACGAACAAATGACAGTATCGGCCAGGCATCCTCGCACCTGAGTAAAACATCGACCTTTCTAAGCCAATGGCCAATGACCGATTGCGGGTGCGCCGGTGCTCAGAACTGGCCAAACCTGCCTAACCTTGGGGAAGGGTCTGCCATTAGAATTGAGGTTTCTGTATGCGATAAACCAGCGGCCCACCGGGGGTGTAGGCGATCGAGATATCGGTCTCCGGATCAACTGGCGGAAGCCTGAAAGGAGACGCCAGTGCGCTGGCGATCTGTCTCCAGATAGATAGGAAGCGGTTCACTCGGAATGAAGGCGTGTTCTCTTGTCGGCTGGCGAGCGCTGCCAGGATGACGGAGGTCGCGGGCGATCTGGGCGGTACGCCGCTATATTCGATCGGCAATGTGTATGGAGTCGATTGGAAGGCAATGATGTTCATGGTTTTCCTCGTTTTTACTTTTTGTCAGGTGGGCTGCTGATCTCAACAGAAGCCGGCGCTTGGTAGTAATGAACCGGCCGCGTTTCGTTTCAGAAAATTCGATTTTCTGCTTCCAAAGTGTGAGATGCGCCGGGGGCAGCCGCGGAACGAGATCATCGGCGCACCCGCGGGGCTAGTTCGGTCCGGAGCGAATTGCCGGCGTTTCTCGGCTCAGATCATATTCTGGGGCACGGCCGGGCTCCCGCGCCCGGCTCGAACGATTCTTCGCCCTGCTGACGCCGGGCCAAAGTCGCCGCCGCTTGACAAATTTATTCACCCGCGTTTGGTCTAAGGCCTTCCCGCAGCATGATCACCGTAGAGAAGTTGACCAAAAGTTTCGGTCTTAAACCGGCAGTTGATCACCTTAGCTTTCACGTATCGCGGGGCGAGATTCTCGGTTTCCTCGGACCGAACGGCGCCGGCAAATCGACCAGTATGCGGATGATCACCGGTTTTCTCGCTCCGACCGACGGAAAAGTTTCGGTCTGCGGCTTTGACGTGGTCGAACAGCCGCTCGAAGCAAAACGCCGGATAGGCTATCTGCCGGAGAATGCTCCGATTTACAGCGATATGTCCGTCCGCGGTTTTCTTGGGTTCTGCGCGGAAATTCGCGGTTTATTCGGGTCGGCGAAGAAGCAGGCGATCGACCGGGTGGTCGATCTTTGCTTTCTTGAGTCAGTGTTTCGGCAAAGCGTCGATACTCTTTCCAAAGGATATCGGCATCGCACCTGCCTGGCCCAAGCGCTGATCCACGATCCAGAGGTGTTGATCATGGACGAGCCCACCGATGGCCTCGACCCGAATCAAAAGCATGAGGTTCGCTCGCTCATCAAACGGATGGGGCCGGAAAAAGCCATTGTCTTTTCGACTCATATTCTCGAAGAAGTCGATGCCGTCTGTACCCGGGCGCTGATTATTGACCGGGGCCGCATCGTGGCGAACGGCACTCCGGAAGAGCTTCGCGCTGGTGCTCCACAAGCTGGCAGCATCATTCTCGGTGTCCGCGGCCTCCGGTGGGCCGAGCTCGAACCGCAATTGCAGAAGCTGCCGCATCTGGTGAAGGCGGAATTGACAGCCGATGACCCTGGCGGGACCACCGTTGTTCGGTTGCGACCAAAAGGAGATCTTTTACCCGAGCTGATGGAAACCGCGACCCGCGGCGAATGGAAGATCGCCCACCTCAGTGTCGAAGAAGGCCGGCTCGACGAAGTGTTCCGGTCGCTCACCCACCCCGATACCAAGAGAATCGCATGAGGACTGCCTGGACAATCGCCAAGCGGGAATTGAACGCCTATTTCAGTTCACCCGTTGCCTACGTTTTCATCGTGATCTTTCTGCTGTTGGCCGGCTTTTTCACCTTTATGGTGGGCCGGTTTTTCGAGCGTGGCGTGGCCGATCTTGCTCCTTTTTTCGTCTGGCATCCATGGCTCTATCTTTTCCTGGTTCCGGCAGCCGGGATGCGTCTCTGGTCGGAAGAGTACCGGCTCGGTACCGTCGAATTGCTCTTCACCATGCCTGTCACGCCCTGGCAAGCGATTCTTGGGAAGTTCGCCGCCAGCTGGCTCTTCCTCGCCATTGCTTTGTTTCTAACTTTTCCGCTCGTTATTACGGTAGCTTATCTCGGCCATCCGGATTTCGGACCGATCATCGCCGGGTATGTCGGCAGTTTTCTTCTCGCGGGCAGCTTTCTCGCGATTTCATCGCTGACCTCCTCGCTCACGCGGAACCAGGTTGTCAGCTTTATCCTCGCGGTTGTTTCCTGTTTGTTCCTGGTGCTGTGCAGCTGGCCGCCGATCACCGATACGGTCGTGAACTGGGCGCCGGCCTGGCTGATCGACACATTGGCAGGAATCGGAGTTATGACGCACTTTGACGGCTTTCAACGCGGCGTCATAGACACTCGTGACCTGGTCTTTTTCCTCAGCGTGATCATCTTCTTTCTTTTCGCCACGAGCGTGGTTCTTCGGGCCCGGCGCGCATGAAAAAAACCTGGCTGTACTCGATTGTCGGCGTCGTTGCCCTGCTGGTGATTCTTGTAGCGGTCAACTTACTCGGCAACGTCTTCAGGCTCCGATCAGACCTGACACAGCACCACCTGTACACACTCTCTGAAGGCACTCGCAAAATTCTGTCAAAGATCGATTCCGACGTCGAAATCCGATTTTACTTCAGCAAGGACAACGCTTCGATGCCGGTACCGCTGCGGACTTATGCCCAGCAGGTGCAAGATCTTCTCACTGAGTACGAACAAGCCGGTCGCGGGCACATCAAGGTCAAAAAACTCGATCCAAAACCGGACTCCGACGCCGAGGATTCCGCGAATCTCGACGGTATCGAGGGGCAGACCACCAATTTGACCGACCGGGTTTACCTGGGCTTGGCGGTGAGTAGTCTCGATGCGAAAGCCACCATTCCGTTTTTGAGTCCCGATCGGGAGCATCTGCTGGAGTATGACATCTCGCGCGCCATTTCGAGCGTGGTCAACCCGAAAAAATCTGTGATTGGGATAATGAGTCCATTGCCAGTGCTGGGTCAATCTTCCCCGATGATGATGATGCAGCGGCAACAAGCGAGCGGGCCGTGGGTCTTCCTCAGCGAACTGAAAGAAAATTATCAGGTCCAGAGCGTCCCGCTGACTGCTGACAAAATCGATGACAATATCTCAGTGCTTTTGCTGGTGCACCCGAAAGGGCTGAGCGAGCAAGCACAGTACGCCGTCGACCAATTCGTTCTGCGCGGCGGCCGGTTAGTCGCCCTGCTGGATCCTCTCTCTTTCGTCGACACACAGCTAAGCGGTCAAGGCGGGATGATGGGCGGCGAAAGCTTCTCTTCGAACTTGCCAAAGCTGCTAAGTGCCTGGGGCCTCACGTTCACCCAAAACCAGGTCGTCGGAGATGAATTGTTTGCTACCCAAATTCAACGGGACAATGGTGGCTCATCCTCGCCCGATCCGACCATTCTTTCGATAACCAGTGAAGGTATAAATCAGAAGGATCCGCTTGGTGCGGCTACATCGGACCTTTTGCTCCCCTTCTGCGGCGCTTTCACCGGCCAGCCGGCAGCGGGGCTGAAGGAGGAGACATTGATTACTTCCAGCGCGAAAGCCGGCCTTGTTGATACGATGGCCGCACAGATGGGCGCCGACGCTGTTCGCAAGAGTCTTCAGGCAACAAATAAGTACACGCTCGGTTTGCGTCTAAGCGGCCGGTTCAAGACGGCGTTTCCCAACGGAAAGCCCGCAGCGCCAAAAGAAACAAATCCAGCAGGCACCGCCGCAGCCACTCCAAGTCCCTCTCCAGCAGCGGCGTCGGCGCCCGCGCTGAAGGAGGGCAAGGCGGATGCCGTTGTTATCCTGGTCGGTGACTCGGATTTCGTCTACGACGGAATCGCTGGCCGGGTCGAAAACGTCTTGAATCAGACAGTGTTCGTGCCGGCCAATGGGAATCTGAATTTCATTGAAAGCTGTCTCGAGGAACTGGCCGGTGACTCCAATCTCATCGGCATCCGCAGCCGAGGAACGGCGAGCCGCCCGTTTGTCGTTGTCAACAGGCTGGAGGCGGCCGCACAGCAGAAATATCAGAGCAAGATTAACCAATTGGAGACGAACCTGACCGAAACCCGGGAAAAACTTTCGGAAATTCAATCGGGAAAACAAGCGGACCAGAAAACCGTGCTCTCGCCGGAACAACAAGCGGAGATCAAGAAGTTTCAGGAGACCGAGGCAACGACCAATCGTGAGCTGAAGCAGGTGCGAAAAGATCTGCGTCAAGAGATCGATTCTCTGCAGAATGATCTCAAATGGATCAATCTGCTGGCGATGCCTCTCGCCGTCACTTTGCTCGGCCTGGTGTTGGCCGGGGTGAAACAACGGAACCGCGCTGCCCGATGAAACGACAACACTTGTTGGCGCTCGTAATCGTTGCCGTTGTCTTGGCGGCCGCCGGTGTCGTTTACCAGATCGTCCGCTCCCAATCGTGGAACAACGCAAGCGCAGATCGCCGGGTCCTGCCCGATCTGCCGGTCAATAATGTGGCGATCATTTCGGTAAAAACCGGGGCTAAAACGCTCACCTTGAAAAACGACCAAGGCACCTGGCGCGTGATGGAGCGTCACGGGTACCCGGCTGATTTCCAGAAGATCCGCGACTTGCTTCGTTCGCTTTGGGAGATGAAAGCTGGTCAGGTCACTCATATCGGCGCGTCACAGCATGTTCGCCTGCAGATTGTTCAGCCAGGTAGCGCCCCAGCTGCCGGGACCGGGACAGAGATCGATCTCACCTCGGCCAGTAATCAGTTGCTGGGAAGCCTGGTTATCGGGAAAGCAATGGAGCAATCGGGCGAAAGCGGACCGGCTGGACGTTTTGTTTTTAATCCAAAGCAAGGTGATCAGGTGGACCTAGTGGCGGATTCTTTTTCCTCGATTGATCCCTTGGTGGTCGGTCCTTGGCTCGACAAGACTTTCTTTTCGGCCGACAACTTGAAACAGGTGACACAGACCGGGCTGAATGACTCCTGGACGCTTTCCCGATCCGATCCAAAGGCCGATTGGAAGTTGGAAAACGCCGGTCCGAGCGATTCGTTGAACAAGGAGTTTACCGCTAATCTGACTAATTTTAATCCAAGTTTTACAGATGTTCGGGCCGTCGACACTCCGCCCTCCGAAACCGGCCTGGGCCAGCCAATCACCGTTGATCTGAAAACGTTCGACGGTTTCGAGTACAAGCTTTTGCTGGGCAAGGAAGGCCCGGAAAATACCCGCTATTTGCGCGTGAATGTCAGTGCGCAATTCCCGGAACAACCCCCGCCCGAACCAAACGAGAAGCCGGAAGACAAAGCGAAGAAGGACAAGGCGTTCGCCGAGAACCTGGCAAAACTGAAAGAGCGGGTCGCGCACGAGCAGCAATTGCAATCGTGGATCTACCTGGTCTCAGATTGGAGTTTGGAGCCCTTTTTAAAGCGCCGGAACGAAATTATCGGTCACCCGTCTCCTTCACCGGCGGCCGCCGCTGCACCAGCTGTACCGCGATAAAAAGACATTTTATAGGGGTAGGGAGGGCGCATTGGGTTGCGCCACCCTCCCTCCGAACCGGACAGGCGGATTTCCCGCATCCGGCTCTCCAGTTGGTGAGTACCTGCATGAGACGTCCAGACGCTTCATTGTGCAGGGCTTGCGGCTGCGCCGTGGGTGATCTGAAGCAGAGAGATCAGCCCGCGAGCAGCGAGCCAGGCATTGGGGTAACGGTTGTGATCGCGTATAGAAGTCTCGCTCGAAGATCGGTTCGAGGATGTGCAGCATCGCACTTTGGGCGATCCGGTCTCGCACGGTGGGTATGCCAAGGGGCCGCTTCTCGGAGCTACCCGGCTTGTCAATCATCACGCGGCGTACCGCTCGTGGTTCATATCGGCCTTCTCGCAGCAACCTTTCAATCAGGGCCAGCTCTGCCTCCGCGCGCTTTTCTACCGCTTCGGCCCTTTGCCCGTCGATCCCGGCAACTGCTGGATCAAACCGTGGCTCTGCAAACCTTTTTTCACCAGTGTGGGGATCCCTGGAGTCGCCAGCACATCCAGGGACTCTTAAAGCAGATGCGCGCCCAACTTGGCCAAGTCAGTCAGACCCTGGAGCAATTAGTGGCCGGCTTACCTGGCCTTAGCCAGAAGATTGAATGTTTAACCCAAACCAAGGGCGTGGGTTTTCTGACCGCCTTGAGTTTGCTGGTCACGCTGCCCGAGTTAGCCCAGCTTTCCAAAGCCAAAGCGGCCGCTTTGGTCGGCGTTGCTCCCTACAATCGCGACAGCGGTGTGGGCGGCAAGAAACGCCGCACCAGGGGCGGAAGAGCTTTCGCCCGCAAGGCCCTCTACATGGCGGCTTTAAGCGCGGCCCGCTCTAATCCCATCCTGAAGGCCTTTTATTTAAGGCTGCGTCAGCGGGGAAAAGAGGCCAAAGTGGCCTTGGTGGCCGTGATGCGCAAACTCATCGGCTACCTGGTTTTGTTGCTCCGCAACTTCCAGTGCCAACCAGCGTCCACTCCGGGCTAGGCGCCAAAATGGTGGCGGAGTCCAGCCGCATTTTTCCGAAGGAAAATGACAGTAACCCGCTTTTCAGAACGTGGAGCGAAGGAAGGGAGCAAACGGAATAAAAGGAAGGGCCCCACGCGGAGCGTGGGAAGGACGCCGTTTATGCCGGCTTGCGACCTTGACCGTAGGGAAACGTTCTGGCAACCAGCTCAGGATAACCACATCAAAGCCCAATCAAACCAGCGTCCGAAAAAGCCCGCTCTAAGCGAATTTTCCACGCCTGTTTAAACACAGTTGCTCCAAGGTGCTTCGGCCCTCGCGATTATCTTTTCGCCGAACCAGGGCCGAATATGTTCTACTACTGCTGAACGTGTGAACACTCGGCTCGTCAATCAATTCTACAATCAGTTTGACTACGCCTCGCGCGAACCCCGCGGGGTCGACGATTTTCGAACCCCTTTTCAGACCGATCGAGACCGGATCATTTACAGCTCGGCTTTTCGCCGTCTCCAGGCGAAGACCCAGGTCTTCGTCTCCGGCGAATTCGATTTCTATCGGACGCGTCTGACGCATTCGCTTGAAGTGGCCCAGATCGGCCGCTCAATTTGCTCCTTCCTCAAGCAGACCTCCCCCGCACTGAACGACGAATTCTTTATCGATCCCGATTTGGTCGAGGCAGTTTGCCTCACCCACGATATCGGTCATTCTCCTTTCGGACACGCCGGTGAGCGGACGTTGCACTGTTTAATGGAGCCCTTTGGCGGGTTCGAAGGCAATGCGCAAAGTCTTCGCATCATTACCGAAACGATTTACCCGGGAACCGAAGCTCGGCGTGGGATGAATCCGACTCGGGCATTTGTGGATGGAATTTTGAAATATAAACGCCTTTTCCGCGAAGACCCGTCCGCGCTAAACCATTTCATCTATTCCGAGCAGGAGCAGTTTCGCGAGTTCGCGCTGGATTCCGTGCGTCCGGAAGACATTGGAGAACTGAACGATTTCCGAAGCATCGAGTGTGAAGTGATGGATTGGGCCGACGACACGGCGTATTGCCTGAACGATCTGGTCGACAGCATCAACGCCGGATTTCTTCCCGCAGAACGTCTGGCGCGATGGGCCGAGACACAGAGTCTGACCCGCGAACAGTCCCAACTGATCGAGCAGATCCTGTCAGCCATCCGCGAGCGCAAAGCCGAGGCAAGGTTCAGCCGGAGAATCGGACTCTTTATCCGGTCAACCTCCCTTGTCGAGCGTTCCAACGCGTTGAGTGCACGCACGCACCGGTATTGTTTCGGCCTTTTTGTTGATCCGGCGATCCGCGCTGAAGCCGACCTTTACAAAAAAGTTTCGCAGGATCTCGTCTTCGATCACTCGCAGTTGCATCAACTGCAGCGGAAAAGCCACATCATTCTTGAAGGCATTTTCCGCGCTTTCGCGGAAAGCTATCTCGAGAAGAGCCATTCTCGATCTTCGCTGCGCTTATTGCCGGAGGGTTTTGATCAAATCCTCCGCGCCAAGTCCGACACGGCCAGTCGAGCCCGAATCATTTGCGATTACCTGGCTGGAATGACCGACGGTTTTGCGATTCGGACGTATCGGCGCCTGTACGATCCCGAGTTCAGCTCTGTCATGGAACTTGGCTGATTGGGTAATGCCAGTGTCAGTGTCAGTGCCAGTGTCAGTTAGGAGCGATAGGACCGATGGGACTGATGGGAGGGCAGACCATGGCGATTTCAAATTTATTTGTTCTCTATGATCTCAAAAGAAATCCCTTCTTCCATTCTCCCCAGTTCCAAGAACCCACTATCGCAAAGGGCCGTTCGGCTGGGCTACGTCGGCTGCGGCTTCATGGCGCAGAACGTTCATCTGCCAAATTTTGCGGCAATGGACAATTGCGAATTGATCGCTATCGCCGAAAAGCGTTCATCCCTCGCACGGAAGGTGGCGGCGCGTTATGGAGTTTCGACGACCTACCGTCATCATTCTGAGTTGGCCAAGGATCCGGCCATTGATGCAGTGGCGCTCTCCGCAGACTACGCCGAACAAGGAGAGATAGCAGCTGACCTGCTCCGGGCTGGGAAACATGTCTTCATGGAGAAGCCGATGGCGGTTTCCGTGCACCAGGCACAGCGCATCCTCGAAGCGGCTCGCTCGACGGGAGCGCGATTGATGATTGCTTACATGAAGCGTTATGACCCAGGCAACGTGTTCCTGCGAAACATTATCGGTCGCTGGAAGAGCGAGAACCTCATGGGAGAAATCCTCTATGCGCGAAACCACGGCTTTTGCGGCGACTGGTTAGCAGCCTTGGAACCGGGGCTCTTCATTACCACCGACGAAATATTGGAACGCGTCTCTCCCCTGGATCGATTGCCGCCCTGGTTACCGGAACGCAAGGCGTCTGCTTACGTGGGTTACTTGCAACAGTATTCTCATAATATCAACCTGCTGCGTTACCTCTTAGGAGCGGAGCAGCCTGATCAGGTCAGCGTGGAAAACGTTAGTCTCGACGAGAACGGTTTGGCCGGAGTCGTCGTGCTCAAGCTCGCAAACGTTCGCTGCGTAATCGAAAGCGCGAGTACGGATTTTCACGCCTGGGACGAACATACGCAGGTCTACTTCCGGCGCGGTTGGGTAAAGGCCGTTGCACCGCCGGCTTTCAGCCGATCGGCTTACTCGGAGGTCGAAATCTACGAGCGTGGATCCGTCCCGTCCTATACCTATCCAGTACCTGCTCCTCTTCCCACTTGGCATTACCGCGAGGAAGCCCGGCACTTCATTACCGCTCTTTGCTCGGGCACCGCCTTTCAATCCAGCGGCGAAGACGCGCTCCTCGATGTTTGGCTCAACGAAGAGATTTACAAACAATACCTCGGCATCACCGAGTAAAGGCGCCGCCAGAATCAGCACGGATTTCTTCGCAATTCCTTAGCTCAGGCCGCTGGCCAGGGACATCCCATTATATTTTTGCGATGACTGACGAGGCGGTTCGTCGAACTTACGATCGGCTGGCCAGCGGATATGATCAGCGCTGGCGTCGCTACACGGCCGACACACTGACGCTCTTGAAGGCTTGGGCTTGTCTGTCGCCGCAGGCCGCAGTTCTGGATATTGGATGTGGGACCGGCGAGTTCGAGCGGTCTGTGCTGAGTGAACACCCTGAACAGCGCATGGTGGGCGTTGATATTTCCACGAAAATGTTGGAACTCGCCCGGCAGAAATGTCAGGCCTACCCCAACGTCACCTTCTTGGTTGCCAGCGCCTCGGCCTTACCATTTCCTGAACACACCTTTGATGCGGTTGTCTCTGCGAGCGCATTGCACTATTTCGACTGTCCGGACACGAGTCTGGCCGAAGTTCGGCGAGTGCTGAAGCCAGGCGGGTCAGTCGTAATTCTGGATTGGTGCAAAGACTTCCTCTCGTGCCGGCTTTTCGACATTGTCCTGAAATGGATCGAGCCAGGATATCAACGGTGCTACACCGAACGCGAATTTCATCGGTTGCTGGCTTTGGCAAAATTGGACATCCAGTCTGCGACGAAAGTGCGATTTGGTCTGGTCTGGGGACTAATGATCGCGCGAGCAGGAGCACCTCGGAGTGCGTCGTAAATTAGTAACCTTTGCGCCAATTTCGGAGACAAGTCAATTTGCGCGGGCTTTGGTTGGCCGAGAATCATGGTAATTTTTCCCGCCATGATCCCATTCTCGGTCCTCGATCTTTCTCCCATTGCGACGGGCAAAACCGCGGCTGACGCTTTGCATAATTCCCTGGATCTTGCTCAGCATGCGGAACATTGGGGTTATCGCCGTTACTGGCTGGCGGAGCACCATAACATGCCCGGCATCGCCAGCGCGGCGACTGCCGTGGTGATTGGTTATGTGGCCGGCGGGACTAAGACGATCCGGGTGGGCTCCGGAGGTGTGATGCTGCCCAACCACTCTCCCTTGGTCATCGCCGAGCAGTTCGGGACCCTGGCCTCGCTTTATCCGGGGCGGATCGATCTTGGGTTGGGTCGAGCACCGGGCACCGATCCGGCGACAGCTCGTGCCCTTCGTCGTGATCCGGTCGCTGCCGCCGACTCCTTTCCTTACGATGTGCAGGAGCTACAGGCGTACCTTGAGCCTGCCGTGGACGGACAGAAAATCAGAGCAGTGCCGGGGGCAGGCACACAAGTTCCCATCTGGTTGCTTGGCTCCAGTCTTTTCGGCGCCCAGCTCGCGGCTCATCTTGGCTTGCCTTTTGCCTTTGCCTCTCATTTTGCACCCGACGACTTGATGCCAGCCCTGGCCGTCTACCGCGACCGTTTCAAGCCCTCCCGCCAATTGAACCAACCTTACGCAATGGTCGTCGTGAATATGTTCGCCGCAGAGACCGACGGGGATGCCCAATGCCAGTTTACCGCGATGCAGCAGTCTTTCATCAATCTGCGGCGCGGAACGCCGGGTCAGGTTCCGTCGCCCATTGACGACATTGCGAACTACGCGTCCGATTCTGAAAGAGCCCAAATTGACCATGCGCTGGCCTACTCCGTGGTCGGTTCTCCGGTAACCGTGGAACACGGTCTTCGGGCACTGATCGAAGAAACCCAACCCGACGAATTAATGCTGTCGGGCCATTTCTATGACCATGCGGCGCGCATCCGGTCATTTGAAATTGCCGCTCAGGTAAGGGATCGTCTAGCTGGCCGGACTAAGTAGGCCGGGTTAAATAGCGGCTGGAGTTTCAGTAACTGACAACGCGAGGCAGTTTCTTGGCTTCATCAATCCAGTGCTGAATCGTCGTCAGGCCAGGAATAACATGCACCTGTTTGCGGGCCTCATTGGATGCTTTGAGCTTGTCATGCAAGTGATCAGCTCGGCGCTGCGTCAGTTCCAGGACAGAGTCAACGCCCGCTGCCTCCAGTAATTCCGCATATTGCCGAGCCACCCCGGGAACCCGAAACAGGTCGGCATAATTTACCAACCGCAAAATGTGGTGTTCGGAAAACTTCGTCTTAGCCGCGAGCTCATTGCGCCCCTTCAATGTTTTTCCGGCCTCCAACAACTCTTCTACTGTCTTAATGCCAATGGCCTCAAATTTCGCCGTGTTTACATCTCCAATTCCTTCGATGTGATTGATAGGTGTCATAATAAATAAAGGAGTCTACCATGCGCTGCGCGGTAACTCAGCTGGAAAAGAGAGCGTTGGAACATGACGAAAACGTCACTATTTGGCCGTTGTCGACATCTCCGGCACCCCTCTAGTTTCCGCGGACCGACCACCTCTTTCCATGTCGCCCGCGACTCGCTCACCACATTTCACCGGAACTGGCAGACATCGATCGGCTTTGCCTTGCATGCTCGGCTTCTGGTACGCGGTCGGCCTATCAACCTTATTTGCCAGCCTTTTCCGGTTTTCGCCAAACGCGCAATTTCGGACAGGAGAACGGCCCGACTCTTCCCCTGGTGGTTTGGGGCGGCGAGGCGGAACTTAACTAACAGCCGAACCGAAACTTTTTCGCAACCCTTGGCCTATAGTTACCTTGATCCCCTCTTCCCCAGTCAAAGTCCGACGCAGAAAACCAGAGACGCGCTTGACACATTTACTCCGCCGGTCGGAAGTGCCCTGGGAAGTCCGAACTCCTACACTTACCCATTTGAAGCTTATCGTAAGCCCGGCATCCCTTATCACTCGTTCAGCGGTCGCCTGAACTATCAGTTCGACAACGGCTTGGGAGCCAGCCTGGGAGTAGTCGTCACCAGTCCCGTACCATTGGATTACGGCGAACACGTCACGATCCCCACCCAATACCAGCTGGATGCCGGCCATTTTCTACGTGCAACGGAACTGTGAGCTTCGTTTGGATCTCATTAACTTCACGGATAAGCATAATTGGGTGAGTATCAGCGTCGGAAATGGCGAGGATCTGGTTTATCCCGAGCTGCCGTTTCAGGTGCAGGGCACGGTGCGATTCAAGTTCTAACCTTGGAGTGCGCGCACTCCAAAACGCGCAATGCACGTTTTACCCAGAACAGCTGTTGCAGCCAATCCCGGCTTCGCCCGGATGGCACCAAGCGCAGCGGAGGCTTCGATCGATCAATCCCGACACCGAGAAATTTTTCAAGCGCAACACGAAAGAACGTAGGATTGTCGAGATTTGACAAGTGACTGGCTGCCGGAATGACCCGATAGTCTGCACCACGGCAGACGCGGCAAAGAACGGGTGCCTGGCGGATGATCAGCGGAGAATCGAATTCCCCGTTGAGAATAAGGGTCGGCACCTCCGGATGCCGCAGCATCGTGCCGTTGAAACTGAGAACTGCTCCAAAAATTTTAACCATTTCCCGCGGATCAACTTTTTCAATGGCCGCTTGGGCAAACCGCTCACCTTCCGTGGTGCGGCTCACCCAATGATGGCGCCCGAAGTATTGATTTACCTGATGCGTAAAAGCCCGGAACCGGGGTACGCCGAGCGATGGGATCAGAAATGGCACAGTCCACGAAATGGCGGAATTATAGAGTCGATCAGACAAAAAGTAGCTGGTCGATAATCCAGTATCGCAAAGAATCAAACGCGAAACTCGTTCAGGATGATTGGCCGCGAAAGTCTGCGCGATCATACCTCCGAGCGACAGCCCGCAGAGCACGGGTTTTTCCAGGTCAAGCGCATCGAGCAGGGCCAAAAGATCGTCGGCATACGTTTGCGTCGTGTAACGCCGCAAAGTAGAGGGTCCGGTCCGCCCGTGTCCCCGCAAGTCGTACGCAAAACACCGCAAATCGCGCGATAGATCGTGGAGCTGCCGGAGCCACAAGTCGGCATTGAGCAACGCCCCATGGATAAAAATAATCGGCGCGCCCTTTTTCCCCGCATGGTAACAAAATGTCTTAATCCCGCGTCCCTCGACGAGGTTCGCTAACATACCCAAATAAAGTACACGGACGGCTGGGCAATCGGACTCAACGCTTTCACAAAAACAGGAGTCACGGGAGTTCAGGAGTTGCAGGAGACACGTAAGTAACCGTGCCATTTCGAAGGGCGTCCCAGCTTTGGTGATATTGCGTAAGGCCAGGTAAATCAATTTGATCGCGGCTGCGTTGCTCTTTGTGCTTGGTCACTTCCATCTTTTATCTCAGGTTGTGACTCACACACAGTTTTTCCGACACCCTCGTTCGCAAACAGCATCCACGCACTCAGGAGCTTCCCTTCGCGGGGGACTCCTGTGACTCCTGGACTCCTGTGACTCCTGGACTCCTGGACCCCTGGACTCGCTCGACCGCAACAATACAGACATCGTCCTCAAAGTCGGCCTTGCCCGAAAACTCTTGCACATCCGCCAGGACCGCCTGCGACAAATCCTGGACCGGCAGAGCAGCATGTCGGGCGAAGGAGTCCAGGAGAGGCGCGATTCCCAACTGCTCGCCATCGGGCGATTCGACCTCAAAAAGTCCATCGGTAAAAAGCACAATCGCTTCCCGGCCAGAGAACGGCCGCTGAGTTGTCCGGTAGGAGATATCATCAAAAAGCCCCAAAGCCGGCCCCGGCCGACCGGAATCAAACTCCAACAATTCGGATCGAGGTGGATCACGCAACAGGCGAACCGGCGCAGGATGCCCGGCACTCGCGAAATAGACATGATGCGCCTCGGTATCCACGATCAAGTAGCAGGCGGTTGCGACAAAAGGCTCCTCTACTCTTTCGAGGATTGCGCGGAGATGCAGGTTCAACATGCTCAAAAGTCGTCCCGCGCTGTGCATGACCGGGCGAAGTTCGTCCAAAAGCGTGCGGATGATGGCGGTAATCAAGGCCGCTCGCAGGCCATGTCCCATGACGTCGCAGATGAGTATACCGACTTTCTGGGACGAGAGCGGAAATATATCAAAAAAATCTCCACCCACCATGGCGGCAGGATGATAGTGATGAGCAAACGAGAGCCGGGTGTGCCCGGACATGCCAGTCTCGACGATCCTTGGATAATCGCGCGGCAGAAGAGCAAGCTGCACGTCACGGGCCATTCGCATATCTGCTTGGAGCTGCGCGTTTTTTGCCGCAAGTTCGTTGGTCAATACGCGCAAGCGATTGCGCTCGTCCGCTAGAGCATCTTCCATCGTCTTGATGGCAGTGAAATCCTTATTGATTCCAAAAATCCCGATGATTTTCCCGGCGGAATCTCGCAACGGCATCTTCGTAGTGTAATCCCAGGTGATCCGTCCATCGGGATGAACCAACCGCTCGATTTTTCCGACCAGCGGTTCACCGGTCGCGATGATCCGCTTTTCATCAGCCGACACTTCCTTTGCTGTCTCGGTCGACCAGAAGTCGAAGTCCGTTTTGCCAATCAAATCTTCCGCGCAAGGAACGTCCATGTACTTGGCTACCGCGAGACTTGCCCGGAGAAATCTGCCTTCCGTATCCTTGAAGTAAACCTGGTCAGCGGTGTTCTCGAGCAGGAATCGAAAAAGCTCCAGATCGACGTTGGCGTTTTCTGCTTCCGGCTGAGTCACGATATTCCAGGAATTTGCTGCCAAGCTTAGCGCAACGCGCTGAATACGTCCATGGAAGAAGGCTAGCGGCTTGCTCGGGCGAGATTGTCCTACGAAGCTCTCAACGTGAAACAGGAAAAGCGTGCCAGCACCTTTGAGTTTGCCACCGACCGACGCATTCGCTTTGGCTGTGGAGTCTTTCGCCAGATCGGACAAGTCGCAAAAGAATTCGGACAGCGCGCCCTGGTCGTGCGCGGCAGCAGTCTTGCCCGCGCCCAACCACTGCTGGAACAGTTGGATCGAGCAGGTATTACCATCCGCGACGTTGAAGTGACAGGGGAACCCGCGCTTGAACAAATCGACCAGGAGACGACCGGAGCCCGCGATTTCGGAGCTGACCTCGTCATCGGTTTCGGCGGCGGCAGCGTCCTGGATCTCGCGAAAGCGGTAGCCGGACTCATGCACGCCGATGGGACAGTCTTAGACTACGTTGAGGTTGTTGGACGCGGCCGAAACTTGCCGCGGCCCGGGGTTCCTTGCATTGCCATTCCGACTACAGCCGGTACGGGATCCGAGGTTACTCGCAACGCTGTACTCGCGGTAAAAAGCAAGGAAGTAAAGGTCAGCCTGCGGAGCCGCTACCTGTTGCCGGAAGTGGCTCTCGTCGATCCGGAATTAACCCTCAGTTTACCAAAGAACGTCACTGCGTTCACGGGCATGGACGCGCTCACACAGGTGATCGAACCCTATTTGTCGGCGCGAGCGAATCCGCTGACCGATGCTATGTGTCGAACGGGCATTGCGAGAGCCGCACGCTCGCTGCGACTCGCTTACGAGCACGGGGAAAAGCTCGAGCATCGCGAAGACATGGCTCTGGCGAGCCTAATTGGCGGTTTGGCGTTGGCAAACGCGGGCCTGGGTGCGGTTCACGGACTAGCCGCCCCCCTCGGCGGCATGTTTGGGGCGCCCCACGGGGTAATCTGCGCGGCGCTACTTCCAGCCGTTCTCGAAGTAAACCTGCGAGCGTTGCGAGAACGGTTCTCCGACAGTCCGGCGCTCCCGCGCTTCACCGAGGTGAGCCAGCTTTTACTAAGTTCGGATCAGGCGACTCCGGAGGCAGGCGTCAGGTGGGTAAAAGATCTCTGCCGAGCGCTCGAGATACCCCGGCTGAGCGCCTTTGGGGTAACTCGTGAATCGATCCCGGCAGTAGCCGCCAGAAGCCGGGACGCCAGCAGCATGAAAGCCAATCCGGTCGAATTGAGCGAGCAGGAGCTGACGGAGATTTTAGCGAGCGCGATTTGATTGCCTCCGCGCGGGCACTGCCTTCTTGACGCGGAGCCACTCAAAACCCGAGGCCGGAAGCGCTAGTGCCAGCTTCCGCTGGGCGATTGGCTGGTTCGGAATTTCGCTGACTAAGTAGACCAAGTAATCGAACGAATCCCAGAGCTCGATCGTGACGTCAACACGCGTATCAGAAAAGTTGTGGACAGCGATCACGCCGTCTCCGTTCTCGGATTCGCAGGCATGAGCAAAGACCTGCTCCGGGGCGCTCGTCGGCAAGATACGGTAATTTCCACTACCAAATTCCGGATATTCCTTTCGCGTACGGATCATTCTTTCAAGCGCATTGAGCAACGAGCGGGGGTCGCGTCGTTGCGCTTGAGCGTTAACCGCCTTGTAGCCAAAGGGACCGGTGCTGATCACCGGCCGGCGCAACTGATTCTTTGGAGCGGGCGAAAAACCCGCATTCAGATCGGCAGTCCATTGCATCGGGGTGCGAACGCTGTAGCGTTCGGCCTGTTTGAGATCTTCGCCCATCCCTATCTCCTCTCCGTACCAGAGCACGGGAGTTCCGGGCAAGGTGAAGATCAGGCTGTAGGCGAGCAGCTCTCTGGCTCTGTCCGCTCCAAGCATCGGTGCGAGGCGCCGGCGAATCCCGCGATCATATAACCGCATTGCTCTCTGCGGGGCAAAAGCAGCAAAACAGCGGTTCCGTTCAGGCTCAGTCAAGCGACTGAGATCCAGTTCGTCGTGGTTACGGAGGAAATAGCCCCAATGACAATTCGGCGGAATTTGCGGGAGCGCACCGAGGCTCCGCACGATGGGATCGGGTGACCGGTCGGCCAATGCCAGGAAAATGTGGGGGTTTACATAAAAATTGAGCACCATGTGCATTCGCTGCCCGTCCTGACCAAAATAATTCATGATCTGATCGGGAGCCACGTTTGCTTCAGCGAGCAGTAACGCGTCCCCGCGTTCCCATGATAGAAATTCGCGGAATTCATCCAGAAAGTGAAATACTTCATGCGGCTGCTTGCCAGCGGTCGGACTCTTTTCCGCGATGACGAAAGGTGCGGCGTCAACCCGAAAGCCGGAAACGCCAAGATTCAACCAGAACCGCATCACTTTTTTAACTTCATCTCGGACCGCCGGATTGCAGTTATTCAGATCGGGCTGAAAGCTGTAGAAGCGGTGAAAGTAGTAGGCTTTGGCCAAGCGATCGAATTGCCAGACGCCGGTCTGTTTACCCGGAAAAACGACTTCATCCCGAGTATTCCCCGGGCGATCCGTCCGCCAGACGTAATAGTTGCGGTATTTCGGATGGCCACGCCGGGCCGCTTGGAACCAGGGATGCTGATCCGACGTGTGATTTACCACGAGATCGACAATCACCCGGATACCGCGATCACGTGCTTCATCCATAAAATCAACGAAGTCCCCGAGATCACCCAAAGCAGGATGAACCGACAAATAGTCGAGGATATCATAGCCATTGTCCCGATCGGGTGACTTATAAAAAGGCAGCAACCACACGCAAGTGACACCCAGTCCGGCAAGATAGCTTAGACCTTGGCGCAGACCGATAAAATCGCCGATACCGTCCCCATTCCCGTCTCGATAGGCGTCGATATCGACGCAATAAATGATGGCATTTTTGAACCAACGGTTTTCCATGACGGGAAGGGTTAAATAGCGCCGGGGTCGGCCATCGCACGTTTCAGAAAAGCTGCGTTAAATCGATCCGAAGAGGCCGAATGAATTGCTTAGTCTTTGTCCTAGCCCCGCTACTGATGATGCCAGCGTCGATATTTCCAATGATGCGGGTGCCGATCATTGCCGTGGTCATAGCGTCGATAGTCGGCGTGGTTATAGCGCCGATAGTGATCGTTTCCCCGGCCCTGATAGCGATTTCGGTACGGGGGATCGGCCTGAGCAACGCCAGCGCCGGCTAGCCCGGAAAGGAAGAATAGAAAAAAAACAAGTTGTCTCATGAGTCCGCGACACATTTCGACGCAAAGATGATCACACGTATTCGGCTTGAATACCGGCGCACAGATTGCTATCGGCCGCCCAGCAGGTCATTAAAACCGGGACTGCGCGGGGGTCGATAGTCCTGCCGCGTCTCTGCGTTTTGGTTTCTAACCGCCCGGGTTATCGCGTTTTCCATCGACATGGGTTGATCGTTCGCGCAAGCGGCCAAACAAGCCGAAGAAGCCAGAAGCAACCCAGCCCCTATCGACTTCAAACCGTGGCGGAACTCAATGATCTGCACGCACGATACAGTGGTTTCGAGCAGCCAGCAGGTCAATCAGGAATGAATGACCGACGGCCGATGAACTGACACTGGCACCGGCACCGGCACTTCGACTTCTGACACTCAATCCCAGCCGGCTTCGCGGAGAAAGGCAGTCAATTGGGGGTCTCCATCCCAAAGTGGAGGCAACCAAAGACCGATCTTGGTGCGTGTCCACCAAAGGCGCTGCGGATGATTGGGCGAAGCGAACGTGTAGCGGTATAGAACCGCTCGGACAAAATGCGGCGGCGCATCGGGAAACGGGTTGGCCGCAAAAAGGCTCAACGTTTGCGGATCGTTATGCAGTAGCTTCCATACGAGATGCACTGTCCAGGGATACTCCTGGGGTGATGCCATGGCGGCGAACCACATCTGCCAATCAAGGTGCGGCTGATACGGTGCGATCTGGACAGGTCGCTGATCGAGCGCGACCGGCAAAGCCCGATAGAGATAAGGGCGCCAGTCTGCGTCGGTGGCGGGGAAATCCTTGTCTGTGCCTTCAAACACGACATTGTAGCGTTCGCGTCCGACGGTTCCAAAGGCGCCGTAGGTGTTGACCAGGTCCAGCGGATCGAAAGTCGTGTTCATGATTTGCTGCGGAGACAGGAGGTTCAGGACGGGTTGTATGCTCAGGAGAGCAACCACGGCCGCCAGACTCCAGGTCACTGCCTGCATTATCCGAGTCCTTGCCAGGGCACCCTGTTTTGCGCGTTCCGCTTGTTGCACCAGCCAACCCGGCAGGATGCGCGACCACACGCCGTCATCGAAACAAGCCAGCGCTGGTACGAGCGTCAACCAATTCAGAAAAGACAAGTTCCCGCTAAGAATAAGCACGATTTGAAAACTTACGATGATCACGCCGCCGACATGCCGCACAATGCGCGGCCAAAAGACCATCCAGGGCGCCAACAGCTCAGCGAGATGATTATAGAGAACGCCAAACTTCAGCGCCGGCCGCGGCAGGAAGTGAAACCAGCGACTGAGCGGATTCGGTAAAGGCTGCGTCTCGAAGTGATAATAAAGCGCAGTCAAGTTACGCCAGGCGGGGTCACCCCGGATTTTGATCAGGCCTGCTCCGAGCATCATCCGAAAAATCAACCAACGAAAAAGCCAGATCACGACGACTGAGGGCGGGCGCTTGGGGAACGGTCGCAGGTCGATGAACGGGCAGAGAAAAATCCCGAGAAAACCAGTTTCCAACAGCTGAATCTCCCAACCATATCCATACCAATCCTGACCGACATGCACGATGGACATGTAGAGGGCCCACAACACCGTCATCACAATCGCGTTGGCAAACCCGGCAAGAACCAGGCAAGAAAGTCCAAAACCAATCCACGCAACCGTGACGAGCGCCAGGTCCGAGTGGTTAAACCAGAAAAGGGACGGCAAATGGAAGAACGCCGAGGCGAACGAATTGTGGCTCGCCTCGCGAACCCGATCAAGGAACGAGCCGATCGGCAGCAATCCGTTTGAGCCGATGAGAGCCGGTAGCTGGTTTGCGGCGACCAGGAAAGCCACCGCGTAAACCAGACCAAGCAGCCTGAGGATGGCGAAGCGGGTTAACCAATAGGTGGGTTTGGGTTTGACTTCTACCGCCGAATCGCCGGGTTCCACGGGCCGAAAAACTGGGGCGAGATCAACAAACCTCGTGGTCGCTCCAAGGTTCAATCTCAACACCCTCGAAATTTTCGGGATGAATCACCTCGAGCCAGCTTGCGCTGACTTCCACCACGATGCGACCGTGGGGACTAACCCAGGCGTGTTGCCGGGTCGGTACGCGGAAAGCTCTGCCGTTCGCGCGTATCGAAAACGGCCGCCAGGCATCGGCCTTCAAGAGTTCCTTGATCCGCTCCATTATTGACCTCGGCTAAAAGCCTAACTGCACAGCGGCGCAAAGCAACCGATACAGAGAAGCTTTCATCCAGCCCGAAGGTTTCGTGATTTGTATTGGCACTGGCGCCAGCTACCACTGGCACTGACATTTTTTTTGAGCAAGTTGGATATAGATGATCGAAGCCGCACTTGAAAAGAAGTCTCGCCTTTCGCGATCCCCGGACACTGCCACCCTCGCATCGTGGATCATCATGGGAGTCGCGCTTTTCCTGGTCATGTACCTGCACCTGTTGCCGGCGGTGCTACTGGGCCTGTTAGTGTACGAACTAGTCCATCTGCTCGCGCCTCTTTTGCAGCGGCGTTTTACGAATCAGTTCGCCCGTTTAGTCTCGGTGGCGGTGCTGGCCATCCTGACGATCAGCCTGGTGATTCTTGCAATCGTCGGAACCATCGCGTTTTTCAAAAGCGACGCAGGAAGTCTGCCGGCTTTGTCGGACAAAGTGCAGACTATTCTAGATGATGCCCGCACAAAGCTGCCGCCCTGGCTGGTCGAGAACCTGCCCGGAGATGTCTATGACCTCAGGCTAAAGGGAACTCGTTGGCTGGACCAGCATCCCAAGGAGGTACAACATGCCGGGAAAGCTGCGGGCCACCTCTTTGTTCGGATGCTGATCGGGATGGTGGTTGGTGCTCTGGTGTCCCTTCATCAGGGGCAACCGGTTCATCATCTCAAACCGTTTGCCAGGGCACTGCTCGAGCGGGTTAATCGTTTTAGTGATGCTTTCCGGCGAATCATTTTTGCCCAGGTGCGCATTTCCGCGTTGAACACGGCGTTCACCGCAATCTTTATTTTTGTTTTCCTTCCCTTCTTTGGGATTCATCTTCCTCTCGCGAAAACTTTGGTGGCCATCACCTTCCTGACCGGCCTTCTGCCAGTCATTGGCAATCTCATATCCAACACACTGATTGCGATTGTAGGTTTATCGATCTCAGTCCTCGCCGGCGTGGCTGCGCTGGTGTTTCTCGTACTGATCCACAAACTCGAATATTTGCTCAATGCCCGGATCGTCGGGGCAAATATCAATGCCCATGCCTGGGAGATTCTTGGTGCGATGATTCTGATGGAAGCCGGCTTCGGGATTCCCGGCTTGATCGCCGCGCCGATATTTTACGCGTATATCAAGCAGGAGTTGACGAGCGTCGGGGCGATCTGACGGCCAATGGCCGATGACCAATGGTAACCGCTTGTTGATTTCTGCTGATCGGCTTCAGATCACAGTCTTCGATTCACGGCATCTTCCGTGCGACAAGTACAGAAGTCAGCGCCAGGCGTGATTGGTCATCGGTCTTGTCATCGGTCATCGATTGTCTCTCGCCGGAGGCGCCATGAATTCCGGGCCGACCGGATCCCTGATCTCCTCCTTGAGAATACGATCCACCTCAGAGTAGTCCTCCGGTGATAATTTCCAACCCATCGCTTCTTCGGCTGATTTCAACTGATCAGGATCCGGCCAGTGGATCTGGTAGATATCCAGCCGGTCAGTCCGCAAACGACGCAATGAGTCTTCAACTTCCTTTTTGATTCGAGCCGACGACGAGTTCTGGAACACTCTTTCGTCAGTCCACTCGATCCCGACCTTAGTCGCCAGTACTGCTCGGCTCCCGGCGACCGCCTTCTAAAGAAGCTCTGCGTGCACGCGAGGTCAGAAAGCGGCGACAAGTCGCGCGCACTCCATGACACCCCATGCCAGTGCCAGTTGCTCACTGGCACCGACACTAGCACCAGGACTCTTTAGTCCTTCTCCCGCTCGACTTTGACCTTCTGGCCAGTCTGCCGATCGAGATAGATCTCCTTCCTGCCCTTTTTCTCAAGCAACTGATAACGCGAAACATTCTGCTGTACCTGGTCGGTCGTTACGGTCGTGCCCTCCCCGCTTTCCGTTCGCTGGATCGTCGTTGTGGTCGAGCCTTGTGCCGGCTGCACAGTGGTCGTTGTCGACCCGGCCGGCGCGGCTACAACTGTGCCTGCGTCGTTGACATACACGACCCGGTCCCCAGAGTCTTCATGGACTGTCACGGCATATACCCCACTCTCATCTCGAATAACCCGGGTTACCGCGCTGGGATTCGCAATATGAGTTTCGCGAATCACTGTAGTCTGCACAGGCTGCGGCAGTGTGGTGAAAGTGATCTCGTCCGCCCGCGCTAAGGCAATGAGACAAAGCGTGCTTCCAAGGAAAAATGCAATTAATTTCTTCATAGCTTATTTTGTTGTCTTGCTGTTCGCCGGCGGCGGCCTTTGCGGTTCTGATTGACCGGTTCAGCCTTCGACGGCCATACAACGCATTGGACGGTGGGGCAGGTCTAAACATTCAGCCGGCACTGGCGCTGACAACGGTCCTAGACCACCGAAATTCGCTGCAACGAGTCTGAGGCGCGGCCTCGCTAGCTAAAGCTTGCGCCGACCGGCAAAAAAAGCGATTCTAGCGGCCATTGCTCTCTTGGCAGCGGATGAGGTTTTTACTTTCAGTCGCCTTGGCAGTCATTGTTTCAGCTGAGCTGATCGCAGCGCAGGCGCCCGATCCCAGTCCCGGCAGCGAGCCGGTCGTTCCGCGTCGTGATCCTGAAGAGCCGGTGATCCCGATGCCCCAGGAAACCAACGACACGCAAGCCGCACCCGACTTACTCCCGGAATCGGGGACGGTTCCGATCACACCCCCGATAGCGGTAGCGCCCGGGAACCATTCGGTTCAGCCGATCCCGGCGGTCTTACAGAAGTCTGCGCGCGTCGAAAAGGACACGCCTCCTTCGAACAACATCGAAGCCTTGCTGCGAAAAGCCCGAACCGCAAAGACGGCGGCGCGCCGCCGCGAATACCTGAAGGCCTATCGAGCCGCGATTCGCGCCAAAGGAAAAACGGCGGGGCACCGCGATGAAAGCCGGAGCGCCCGGTTGCGTCACGGCTCTCATGTCTATCTCCAAAGCCGCCGATCAAGACACTACCATCACAGCCATCACACCTACCTGGAACAAGCAAGCCGGCACCACAAGCACGCTCATCATTCCCATCGACACGCCGTTGTCTATGAGTATATCGACTACGGCCCTGAGTAGCTTTTTCGAGATGGTCGCCGCCTATGCCAGTCGCTGCCGGCCGCAGCCATGGAGCCGATTGGCGCCAGCCAGGCGATGAATTCGTGCTTCTCTCTCAGGCCATTCAGAAGGTTATCCTGCTTTCCACGGCGGTAGGGTGGATTCCGGTTCAAACCGCGCTCTCGGGGCAACTCATTCACGATATCGTGCCGGACGAGTTGGCCGAATTAGCGCTGCCGGCCGACGCCAACGTCTCCCGTCCAGAGCGTTTGCAGAGTTTTCTGGCGCATTCTCACCCCGAGATCTATCAGCGCTCCACTTTGTTCCAGCTGGATCCGGATTTCCTGAAGCGTTATGTCAGCCAAATTGACGTGTACCTGCCGGCAATTCACGAACTTGACACGGAACTGCCGAAAAACCTGGAGTCCGTTCTACCTGATTTCCAACGCCTCTTTCCGGACTTTCAACCTTCAAAAACGAAAATCGACCTCATCCTCTCGCTCTTTCGTTTCGATGCGAAGGTGCCGCACGATGATACCGGAACCCTGCTTATCGGCCTCGATGCTTTGGCAAAATTCTACGGACGACAAGCGCCGCTCCGCGTGATTCTGAGCCACGAGCTGTTTCATCTCTATCATTTTCAAGTGAATCCTTTACCGCGCGACTTGGACCAACTCACTCTGGGCCGGCAAGTGTGGCAGGAAGGTCTGGCGACCTATGTCAGTCACGAAATGAATCCCAGCGCACCCATGCGAGACATTTTACTGGATCCCCGTTTAGCGGCAGAGGGCCCGGCTTTCATCCCGCAGGCGGCTCGTGAGATCGAGGCAAAGCTCCAATCGACCGATGACGCGGACACGGCGATTTATCTCTTGCACAACAACAGCAGGCTGCGGCCGTCGAGGATGGGATACCTGGTGGGTTATGAAATCGCCCGGCGGCTGGCTCAGAGCATGACGTTGACGGAGTTGGCTCACCTTCGTGGCCGCGCTTTGGTGGCGGCGATGCGTACGGAGCTGAACAGCATGTCATCATCGCCGGGTCAAGAACCTCGCGGGACAGAAACCGGTGAGGAGACGAAATAAGGCCGGCGAACCATGATGCTTGACTGGAGTTTCCTCTATCTCACCTCGGAGTGGGCGATTCGCATCGTCATGTTGATCTACGTCCCGCAACGTCGAAGCGCGGCCGCTTCGCGTACCTGGCTACTCCTGATCTTTTTGCTGCCCTGGCCTGGTTTGATTCTTTACGCGCTTTTTGGCCGGATATATTTGCCGGCTCGCCGAATCGCCATGCAGGAACGAGCCTCTCGGTCTATCCGGCTGGTTCAATCACAGATCGACGCCGGGTTTGCGATTGAACCGCGTCTTCCCGCCAATCTGCAACCGATCCCAGCCGAGGCGAACCGTCTCGGAGATTTCGAAGCGTTAGACGGTAACGAAGCTGGATTGCTGAGCGACTACCAGGGCGCGATTCAGGCGTTGCTCGATGATATCGCTGTTGCGCGCAACCACGTCCATCTCCTCTCCTATATTTATGGCGCCGATCAGACCGGACGAAGGGTCTTTGCGGCGTTGCGGGAGGCTGTTGCGCGTGGAGTACAATGCCGGGTATTGTTGGATGCTTTCGGATCGAAGAACGCGCTGCGACACCTTGGACCCGCGATGAGAGAAAGCGGTATCGAGGTGATTGAACTCTTGCCCGTCGGCCCGTTCCGAAAGAACGCCGCGCGTTTCGATCTGCGAAATCATCGAAAGATCGCGGTGATCGACGGTCGCATCGGATACACCGGTTCGCAAAATATTGTCGATCCCTGTTTTGTCCCTGGCTACAGCAACGAGGAGCTCCTGGTACGCGTGCGTGGACCGATCGTAGCGCAACTCCAGGCCGTGTTCCTCGCCGATTATTATCTCGAAACCAGCAAGGTTTGCGATGGGGGCGATTTATTCCCAAAGATGGAGCTGGTCGGGGACACCGTGGCGCAAGTCGTACCGAGCGGGCCGGGATACGGCCGCGAAAACGGCCGCGACCTGATCGTTTCAATGCTTTACATGGCTCGGAAGCAGGCTACGATCACCACGCCGTATTTCGTGCCGGACGACCCCTTTCTTCACGCGATTCAGGCCGCGACCGCGCACGGCGGCTTGAAGGTGCGCCTGGTTCTTTCGCGGCACGCAAATCAGCTCATTACCCAATTCGCACAGCGCTCGTTCTACGATGAGTTGCTGGGAGCCGGCGTAGAAATTTACCTTTACCGGCCGCGCTTTCTCCACGCCAAGCACATCACGATCGACGATGACATCGCCTTGGTGGGCTCCACGAATATGGATATCCGATCATTCGCTTTGAACGCGGAGATCAACCTGCTGATTTATGATCGAAACATCGTGAACCGGCTGCGCGATCTCCAGCAGTCCTATTTTGCCCACAGCGATCGACTCACCCCAGCGGAATGGCAAAATCGATCCCTGGGCGCTCGCGTGTTGCAAAATACGGCCAGGCTGATGGACTCGTTCCTCTGAGCTTGCGTTTCATGTTTCGCGTTTCACGTTCCACGTTTCGCGTTTCGCGCTTCGCGTCTCGCGGGTGTGCCAGGGCCAGCCATCGCGGTAGCCCCAAGGGCCTCCAGCGCCGTTGCGAAACATTTCCTGGAGATAGGTTGCCGAGGAACTTATTTTTCCATCAGCGCCAGTTCGGATTGCCTTGGAGGCGAAGCGAAATAGACTGAGCGCTTTCGAAGTCATGTCGTATCTTACCAAATTCTTTGCGGCTGCCGCTCTGGTCTTTGGCCTGGGCCAGCCACTTGAGGCCCAAATTGCTTCTTCCTACGCGGTAGCCGATGCGTCTACTGGCTACATTCTGGATTCCTACAAGGGCGATGAGAAAAGGCCGATCGCCGCGCTCACCGACGTTGCTACCGCCAAAGTAGTCCTCGATTGGGCGCAAAAGAACTCGACCGACCTCTCCCAGCTCGTGCCGGTTCCGGCGGAAGCACTGGATGCCGGCGGGGTGAATCCGATGGGTTTGCAACCGAATGATCTAATCAGCTATCGCGACCTGGTTTACGCCACGCTGCTGCAATCGGATAATACTGCCGCCGTGGTTCTCGCCCGCCAGATTGGCGCGGCCCTTCTTGCCGAGGGCTTTTCTACATCGCATCCTTTGACCCCGGTCGAAGCTTTTGTCTCGCAGATGAATGCTTTAGCCCGGGAACTCGGGATGGAAAAAACTCTTTTCGTCAACCCCCACGGTCTCGAGCCTCGCAAAGGGTTGCAGCCTTATTCCACCGCGATAGACCTGACCAAACTGACTGCTTACGCGGTGAAAGACGCCGGGTTTCGCTTCTACGTTTCGCAAAAGGAGCGAAAAATCTCTTTTCGTCGCGGTGCCCAAGTGTTCTGGTATCTTCTGCGTAATACGAATCAACTACTTGGCACTAACGGAATTGATGGTGTGAAAACCGGGCGCACGTCAAAAGCGGGCGACTGTATCATCGTTTCTGCCCAGCGCGAGGCAGAGATCCGTCAGGACGGAGCAACGACTTTTGTCACCCCCAGACGCATTAATTTGGTTGTGCTGGGAGCAGCCGATCGATTTGCGGCAGCCAGCCAGCTCTTAACGCGTGCCTGGCCGCTCTACGATCAATGGGCCGCCGCAGGTCGTCCACCTCAACCTGCCCCGCGGTAGTTCAATTTGTATGCATAGCAGACGTATCGGCGTTTTGACAAGTGGCGGAGACTGTCCGGGATTGAATGCGGTTCTCCGGGGCGTGACCAAGGCGGCGGAGAAGCTCGATTGGCAAGTCGTCGGCTTCAAAGATGGCTTCGAAGGTCTCTTGCCGCCCGCCCAGTATGTCATTCTCGATCGGACCCGGACAGTTGGCATAATGCAGCAAGGTGGAACAATTCTGGGTACCACCAACAAAGGACACTTCGTGGCCAAGATCGGCGCCGGCGAGCGTGTTGTGATTCCGGAACCAATCGTCGCGGCCGCCAGAAAGACGCTCGCCGATCTGCAGGTGGAAGGTTTGATCGTCGTCGGTGGTGACGGCTCGCTAACCACGGCTCTCCAGCTTTTCGAGCAAGGATTTCCGATTATCGGGGTGCCAAAAACGATCGACAACGATCTCGCGGCCACTGCCATGAGCTTCGGCTTCTACTCGGCAGTTACTTGCGTAACCGAAGCACTCGACCGGCTTCATTCGACGGCTGCCAGTCACAAACGGGCGATGGTGCTCGAAGTCATGGGACGGCATGCCGGCTGGATCGCCCTGTACGGGGGGATCGGCGGTGGGGCGGACGTCATTCTGCTGCCCGAAATTCCCTTTTCTTGGGAGAAGGTCGCCGAAGCGGTTAACCGCCGCGAACGCGAAGGTTACCAAAGCACGATGATCGTCGTGGCCGAAGGGGCTCGACCGATCGACGGCCGCCAAATGTTTCAACCGATTGTTCAAGGAGAATTCCGGCTCGGAGGCCTGGGTGAGCTGGTTGCCCGCAAAGTGGCCGAGAAAACTGGCAAGGAAACACGCTACTGTGTCTTGGGACATTTGCAGCGCGGCGGAGCACCGACTTCGCTCGATCGCATCCTGGGCATACGCTTTGGGGTAAAGGCGGTTGGGCTCCTTCAGGAAGGGCGTTACGGGATGATGGTGAGCTACCAAAACTACGAAGTGAGCGAAGTGCCAATCGCCAAGGCGGTTCATCATATACGCCTGATCGACCCGAGTACTCAGCTTATCGAGACCGCGCGGGCGGTTGATATCAGCTTTGGAGATTGAGTCCGGGAGCGGCTTGAGCGGCTTGAGCGATGCCGATGGGCTATGACGATTACCGATTACTGATTGCCGATTACCGATCCCTGACGGTGTCATCGAAAAGTGGAACAGGCTCCAGCCTGTCGATTTTGGTTTCCCGTCCCACCGACAGGCCGCTCAAGCCGCTCCGGCCGCTCCGGCCGCTCAAGCTGCTCCCCGACTCCCAGGCTTGTGGCATCTTTCCACTTGTGGCATTGATGGCATTCTCACCCATGGATCATCTCCTAGAGTTGTTGCAGCAGAATTCGCGATTGACTCCGGCCGAACTCGCACGGCTTCTTAATGTCTCCAGCGCCGAGATCGCGAACAGAATCCAGCAATATGAAGCGGAGGGAATCATCCTCGCCTATCAGGCCGTAGTCGATCCGGAGAAAGTTGATGCCGATTCCGTAACAGCTTTTATTGAGGTTAGTATCACCCCGGAGCGAGGTGGAGGCTTTGATCGGCTTGCCCAACGGATTGCCCGGTTTGATGAGGTCAAAAGTTGTTGGCTGATGAGCGGCGGCTACGATCTTGCTGTCATGGTTGAGGGGCAGAACCTCCGCGAAATCGCCCGATTCGTTTCGGAGAAACTCAGCACTGTCGAAGGAGTCGTTTCGACGGCGACTCGTTTCCGCTTAAAAACGTACAAACAAAATGGAGTTCTGTTGAGCAGAGACGAAGCGACGGAGCGGCTCCCGGTAAGTCCCTAGCGAGGCCGCGCATCGGAGCAACTTCAAGTTTTCAACGACACTCGTCATGTTCTAGCCGGTAGTAACCGCCATGCAAGCTGACAACCAGGAACGCTTTATCGCGGATCACGTCCGCCGCATTCCAAAGTCCGGGATCCGCGATTTCTTTGAGGTCGTCCAATCGATGCACGACGTAATTTCTCTGGGGATCGGCGAGCCTGATTACGCAACGCCCTGGCGAATCCGCGAAGCCGCCATTTTCGCCTTGGAGAAAGGCCGGACGGGATACACTTCCAACCTCGGTTTACCGCGGCTACGACGAGCAATTTCAGAATATCTGTGCAAGCGAATCGCCCTGGAGTATGATCCGCAAACCGAAGTGCTGGTCTCGGTCGGTGTTTCCGAGGCGTTGGATTTAGCGCTTCGCGCCGTGCTTAATCCCGGCGACGAAGTGCTTTTTCATGAGCCGAGCTATGTATCCTACAACCCGAGTATAGCTCTGGCTTTCGGACAAGGAGTCTCTATCGAAACTCAGGCCGATGAAGGATTCCGGCTGACCGCGACCAAGCTCAAACAGAAGATTTCCGCCCGGACGAAAGCCTTACTTCTGAGTTTTCCGACGAACCCAACCGGCGGAGTCATGACTCGAGCGGAGCTTGAGCCAATCGCCCAGCTTTGCGTGCAGCACGACCTTGTCGTTTTGTCCGACGAGATCTACAGCGAACTGGTCTACGACGAGCATCGGCATGTTTCGATCGCGGGCCTTCCGGGTATGCGCGAACGAACAATCGTTCTGAACGGCTGCTCGAAATCTTATTCGATGACCGGCTTTCGGATTGGTTACGCCTGCGGGCCGGCCCCAATCATTGACGCCATGATGAAGGTGCATCAGTACGCGATTCTTTGCGCTCCGCATATGTCTCAGGAGGCAGCCATCGAAGCGCTTGACCATTGCGACCGGGAAGTGGAAACGATGCGTTGCGATTACGAGCGCCGGCGTAACCTGGTGGTGTCACGTCTGAATGGAATAGGGCTACCTTGCCATTCGCCCAAGGGAGCATTTTACGCTTTCCCGCGCATCTCGGGCACAGGCTTGCGGAGCCGCGAATTCTCTCTTGGCTTGCTGGAACAGCAACGGGTGGCGGTGGTACCCGGAGATGCTTTCGGGAAGTCCGGGGAAGGCTTTGTCCGTTGTTGTTTCGCGACGGGATTGGACCAACTCAACGAAGCCATGGACCGGATCGATCTTTTTATTCGTGGACACTGAACCCAGCGCGATCCGTAAAGCAGTGATTCTGGCAGCCGGGCGCGGTACCAGGATGGGAGAACTCACCGCGCAATTGCCGAAACCGATGGTTAAGGTAGCCGGCCGGCCCGTACTCGAATATATGGTCGAAGGACTTCGCGGCGCCGGCGTCGCCGACCTTCTGCTCGTGGTTGGACACCGAAAAGAAGTCGTTCAAGACCATTTTCAAGATGGATCAGGTTTCGGGCTGCGAATCCGATATGTCGAGCAAGTGGTTCAGGATGGCACGGGAAAAGTAGTCGAACTCGCCCGCGATTTTTGCCAAAACCAACCATTTTTTCTGTGTTACGGAGATATCCATGTCTCTCCCGAAGCTTACTTGACGCTACTCGATCTGTCCGGCGCCGAGATGATCATGACCGTCCGATATACTGACGATGTGTCCAAAGGTGGCGCGGTGGTTCTGAACGAGAAGTCGGAAGTCGTTGACCTGCGCGAAAAGCCGAATCCGGGTGAAATGGAAACCAAGTGGTACAATGCAGGACTCTACGTCTTTCGCTCGACCATTTTTCCCTTTGTGGCACAACTCCGGAAGTCGGCTCGGGGCGAATACGAACTTACCGACGCGATTCACGCGATGATGGTCGCGGGGCATCGGATCAAAGCAGTCGAGATCAAAGGCGCGTGGGCCGATGTACGTGATCCGGAAGTGCTGGCGGAGTTGAATCGCGCTGTTCTTCCGCAAAAAAACGGCTCTTAACCTGCATCGCTCGCACATCCTTCGTGCCTGCGGAGCGGTACTACGGCGCAACAAGTTCCGCGCTCCGCGTCACGCCGTCAGCGGCCACAACTCAGGTTGCACGTTTCCACTGTTCGGCTACAATCCCGCGGAAGTCTCTTTCGCTGCCCCGCTACAACGGCCGGCTAGACTGATACCTGATAAATTGTGACCTCGAAGTACTCTCTTGCTGCCGGATTCCTCCTATTCTTTTTCCCGGCCGCCCTTTGGGCGGACCAGCTTCTGGAAGGATACACCGTGGTCAATGGGACAGGCTACGCCTTTGAGGTGAAGGCGCCGCACGGCTGGGTCCTGGACAACCAGGTCGGCCGAGACCAGGGGTTAAACGTGGTTTTCTACCCGAAAGATTCCCACTGGGACACCGGCAACGCCGTGTGTTACGTGCGTGTGCGGACCATGAGTAATTCGGTCCACACAATCGAAGACCAGGTGAAAGACACCCTGAGCGCATTCCGCGCCCAAGGGAGCCCCGGGGTTCAAGCTCGTTATGTGCGCACGCTGACGACGCAGGACGCCAGCAAAGCGCACGTCTACTACTTCTCCGGCGATCAGTTCAACAATTTTGAAGCGACTGCTTATGTTCAGTCCCGCAAGACGATTGATTTTATCACCTTGTCCGCACGCGATCGGTCCGGTTTCGAGAACGCGCTACCAGCCTTTGAATCCCTGGTAACATCGTACGAGGATCTAACTCAGGGTTCGACCCTCGATCGGAATCCCCCGGACGACAGAAAGTGGGGTAGCTAACCTGCATTGCCTCGTCCGTAGCGAGGACGCCGCGTCCATATCAAGTAGTGCCGGCATCCTGCCGGTTCAAAAAGCTGACAAGCTAGAAGCTTATCCTGCCTTGAAGTTCGACTGACCCGAGGACGTCCGCGCTACGGGCGGGCAATGCAGGCTTGTTGGGACTCATTCAGCGGCGTCCACGCATTCCGCGCAAACCCAGAAACAGCATGACCGCGCCGACAGAAACCAGGGTCCAGCCGATCGCGGGAGGCATCGGCAAGGTCTGCGGGATAACGCTATCCGCCAGTGTTGGCCAGCCGGCCACGTGAGAAGCCCTTCCGGCCATAACCGGAACAATCAGCGCTCCACAAGCCGAGAGAAAAATTGATGAGCCGCTACGCATTCTTCCCATTGGCGCTTTTTGCGCCTTGCATCAAGTCTTTTACGGGAATTTGTCCGCAATGACACTTTTCCTGATAAAACTGGCTTTGACTCCGCTCTTGATGTGGCTGGTGTCGCTTGCCGCGCGACGCTGGGGTCCGTCAATCGGAGGTTTGCTGGCCGGCCTTCCGCTCACCTCCGGGCCGATCTCGATTTTTCTCTTTCTGGAACAGGGGCCAAGTTTCGCGGCGGACGCAGCAATACCCTCGCTGGTCGCGGTCGCCGGCGTAGCGTGGTTCTCTATTGGGTACAACGCTTTTGCTGGCCACCGTCCGATCTCTCTCTGCGCGACAGCCGGAATCATTAGCTTCGGGATCGCGGTAACGTGCTTGAACGCCTTGCGTCCGGGTTTAACCCTCGCTCTCCTCGTGGCTATCGCGAGCGTAATCACCACTCTGTTGACGATCGCGCACGGCGATACGGAGCACGCCGAGGTCGAATACCCGAGTTGGGACCTGCCAGTGCGCATCGCGACAGCAACGTGCCTGGTCATCTTCGTGACGGCGAGCGCTCGTGCGCTCGGCCCTGCGCTCAGCGGAATTTTATCGCCGATTCCGGTGGTTGCCTGGCCGCTTTGTGTTTTTGTTCATTGGCACCAAGGGGAGGCCGCCGCTGCCTGTGTTCTCCGCGGCGTCGGTCGCGGAGCGTTTGGGGTCTGCGCCTTTTATGCCATCGTTGCGCTCGGCCTTCGGCAATTTAATCCTCTGCTGGTCTATGTAACCGCGGTAGGCAGTGCGGCTCTGCTCACTCTCCCCTGGCTAATCGACACGAGTCATGCTCGAAATGCCGAGTGAGGATGGGCCACACCTGCTCTGCACCGGTAGAGCGTTTGTGCCACTCCATATTCCGGGCCGCGACGAAGGCTTGTCCGTAGTCGGGAGCTCGTCCCTACCGCAACTGTTACGCCAGGGCGTTCATGGGCGAAGGGCCGAAATCGCGGACATTCGCCTCGAAGGAAAGGAGCGCAGCTTTCTTTTCCAGCCCTCCACCGTAACCGGTCAAGCTCCCATTTGCTCCAATGACCCGATGGCACGGCAGAATGATTGCAAGCGGGTTCTGACCATTGGCCAAACCGACCGCGCGCGGCACACTGCCGATCCGATCGGCCTGCTCTTTGTAAGAGATTGTTGTCCCATAGGGTATATCGGCAAGGGCTCGCCAGGCGGCTACCTGGAAAGGACTACCTTTCAACCGAAGAGGTAATTGAAACCGCTGGCGTTTTCCTTCGAAGTATTCATCGAGTTGCCGGATCACGTCGGTAAAAAGCGATCGGATCGCCCCTCGCTCCTCGTTTTCGATCGAAACGGCTTTCATAAAGTGCAGCCCGACGAGCTCTTCGTCCTCGCCAATGAGGAGCAAGTTTCCGACCGGGCTATGATAGTGATAATGATTTTTCATAACGAATTTTCCAGGCTCTTCCATAGATGCATGACCGCGTAGGCCCGCCAAGGCCGCCATTTTTCCGCGAGCCGGACGGCGGCTTTGCTCTTGTTCACTTTCAAGGCGCGCAACAAGCCAAGATCGCTGGCCGGGAAGGAGTCCGGCCAAGCGTAGGCTCGCATCGCGATATATTGGACCGTCCACTCGCCAAACCCCGGGAGCGCCGCCAGCTTGCGCAACGCTTGGTCGAGATTGTGATTATTCTCAAGATCAAGCTGCTTACTGCTTACCGCCTCGGCGAGTGCGCGAAGGGCCGCTGCACGGGATTGGGGCATACCGACGCGGCCGATGTCGTCCACGCTGGCTCGTGCTAATCTTTCGGGCGGCGGCGCCAGTCGATTCAACCCTGGCACAGGGGTACTCAACGCGTCACCAAAGCGAACGGCTAATCTGCCTGCGAGGGTTGTGGCCGCCGCGACACTGATCTGTTGCCCAAGAACCGCGCGTACCGCTACTTCGAAGCCGTTGAATGCTCCCGGAACACGCATTCCCGGATTCGGCTTGGCCACGTCACCGAGAGCCGCCGTTATTCGGTCCGGAACCGCGTCGAGATCGAAAAGATGCCTCAATCGCAAAAGTAATTGGCCGAGGACCGGCAGCAGCTCTGGAGATAACTCAACTCGGAGCCGGTCTCGCGTTGGCTCATTCTCTGCCATGAGCCAACCAGCGTACCGGTCGATCCTTACCGTTCGCCAGTAGCGTCCATTGGCAATCGTTTCCACTCCGCTAAAGAGCCGTCGGGCAAGGAACTGCAGGCAACCTTCCCAATCGAACGGGGGCCGGTAAGCAAGCAAGCACGTGAGTCGCGGTGACTGACTCGTCAACCCGCGCTTTTTGCGCAGCCGAACAGGCGTCAGCTGATAACGATCGCGAAACAAAAAATTGAAACGCCGGAGACTCGAAAAACCGCTGGCGAAAGCGATATCAATGATTGGCAAGCTGGTGTCGGTCAATAAGCGTTTGGCCATCAAGAGCCTTTGTGTTTGCACAAGCTCAATCGGGGAGAGACCGAAAGCGTTCTTCATCACTCGACGAAGGTGTCGCTGACTGATGCTGAGCCTGCCCGCGAGTGTTTCCAGGCGAAGCTCGGCTCCCAGTTCGGCGATGTGCCGCAAGGCGTCACTCAGTAGACGTTCTTGTTGATCGACCGGTGCTTGCCCGGGCGCCAGCTCAGGACGGCAGCGGAGGCAGGGACGAAAACCCCAAACCTCGGCTCCCGCAGCGTACTGGAAGAAAAGGCAGTGCTCGAGCCGTGGTCGTTTCGATGGGCAGATTGGCCGGCAATAAATCCGGGTTGTCTTGACCGCGACATAAAACAAGCCGTCGAACCGCTTGTCGCGGGTCAACACCGCCTGGTAGCACTGTTCCCGATCCAACATGATGGGTTAGCATGGCACCGATCCGGCGAACGTCTTGCCGTTTTCGGCCATGGGAATGGAAGTGGAAATTGGAAGCAGGGTCACGTCTGAACTTTCAACATTCAGCTCGCGCTGGCATTTGTCTCAGGCTGAGATTTCCAGCTGAATGTTGAGTGTTTGGACGCGACCCTGCTTCCAATTTCCTAACCCTCCAGCAGGAGCCGGGCCGGATCCTCGATGCAATCTCTCACCCGCACCAGGAAGGTTACCGCTTCGCGACCGTCGACGACGCGGTGATCGTAGCTCAATGCCAGGTACATCATTGGCCGAACCTCCACTTTCCCATCGAGAGCGACCGGCCGCGGCTGAATCTTGTGCATGCCGAGAATTCCGCTCTGCGGAGGATTCAGAATCGGCGTACTGAGCAAAGACCCATAGATCCCTCCGTTGGTGATCGTAAAAACGCCACCGGTCAAATCGTCAAGCTGGAGTTTCCCGTCGCGGGCCTTTGCGGCAAAATTCGCTATGTCTCTCTCGAGCTCCGCAAAGCTTTTCTTGCCGGCATTCCGAATCACCGGCACGACCAATCCGCGCTCAGTGCCGACTGCTACCCCGATATCATAGTACTTATTTTCGATCAGATCGTCGCCGTCCAGGCGCGCATTGATTGCCGGAACGGCCTGCAAAGCGTCCACCACCGCTTTCACGAAGAATGACATAAAACCCAACTTGACTCCGTGACGTTTCTGAAAGCTGTCCTGGTACCTGGAGCGCAGCGCCATTACAGAAGACATGTCACACTCATTGAAAGTCGTGAGCATGGCCGCGTTCTGCTGAGCCAAAACCAGTTGAGCGGCTATCTTCTTGCGCAGGGGGGTCATTTTGCGGCGCACGAACCGTTCGGTTCGTTCGACGGATTCGGTTTGCGCCGGCGCTGCGAGCGGCGGCGGCGATACTTCTCGCGCCGTGTCGGGAGCGGCTTGGCCCGGAGACGATGGCCGGCGCTCAAGATATTCCACGAGATCCGGTTTCGTTACCTGGCCGCGCTTCCCTGTACCTTTCACCTCGTCGACCCGAATTCGCTCTTCCTCTGCCACGCGGCGGGCGGCGGGCGATAGGGTCGCGTTGCGCGCGCCCTCCGCAGCGGAATGCTCAACCGTCGAAGTCGCTGCAGTTGCCACCGCCGGCTTTTCACTGGGTGCCTTGGCGGTCTCCGCGGCGGGCTGAGCGGCTTCATCGATCGATCCAATAACCTGTCCGATCTTGACTTCCTGGCCCGCCTTAACCTGGATCGACACTTTTCCGGAGCCAGGGGATGGCACGTCGGTGGAGATCTTATCGGTCTCCAGCGCAAAAAGCGGTTCTCCATCTTGGACAAAATCGCCTGATGCCTTGTGCCAGGCGGACAACACCCCGGAAGTGATCGATTCGCCAACGGCCGGAATTTTTATCTCGATAGGCATATCAGATTATGAAGGCGCTTTGGATCAGCTCTTTTTGCTGGATATCGTGCCAGGCCTTTGAACCAACCGCGGGGCTCGCGGCCGGCGCACGTCCGGAATAGGCCACCGCCTGACCAATGATCCGGCCGAGGATCGGCGAGACGTAGGTCCATGCACCCATGTTACGCGGCTCTTCCTGACACCACACCCATCGAGCAGCCGCACTCAGCGGTGCGATCGCCTTTTCCACCGATTCAGCGTTCAGCGGGTAGAGCTGCTCGATCCGGATCAGGGCCGCATTCTCGATTTTTTGCGTCTCCTGATAGGCAACCAGATCGTAAAACACCTTCCCGGTACAAAAGATTACCCGGTCGACTCGGGAGGCGTCGCCCAGGATGGTTGGACCAAGAACTTGCGCGAAATCTGTTTCGGTAAAATCCGAAAGGAAAGAAACCGCCCGCTCATTGCGCAACAGCGATTTCGGCGTCATCACGATAAGGGGCTTCCGAATCTCCCTTTTCACCTGGCGGCGTAAGACATGAAAATATTGCGCCGGCGTTGTGAGGTTACAGACCTCCATATTATCCTCCGCGCAAAGCTGGAGAAAGCGTTCCAGCCGCGCACTGGAATGCTCGGGTCCCTGCCCCTCGTACCCATGGGGGAGGAGCAGAACAATTCCGCTCGGACGCTGCCATTTCGACTCAGAACTGGCGATGAACTGGTCGATCACCACTTGTGCGCCGTTCGCGAAATCGCCGAACTGCGCCTCCCAAAGACAAAGCATCTTTGGATAATCCAGGGAATAACCGTAATCGAACCCGAGAACCGCTGCCTCGGATAGCATACTGTTGTAAACGCAAAAACGGGCCTGGTCCGGAGTAATGTTTCCAAGCGGAATGTAGCGCTCCCGGGTATTGACATCGTAGAGCACCGAGTGCCTCTGGCTGAACGTTCCACGACGGCTGTCCTGACCTGACAACCGAACCGGGATGCCCTCGACTAGCAAGGATCCAAAAGCCAACGCCTCGCCAAATGACCAGTCGTACGGGCCGCCCGCGCCGTGCGCTTTCCGGCGGCGGTCAAGCATGAGCTTCTTGATCTGCGGCTGCACGTGGAAAGACTCCGGCACTTGCGTGATGCGATCGACGATCAAGTCGACGGTCTCTTTTGAAATCCTCGTATCGGGTTCCTGATGGCTGTAGGGCGCTTGAAAAACCGCCGTCGATTCCTCAAAACTGCGATGATGGTCTTTTTTCGAGGTAACGTCCGAGCTCTGCACTTCGATTAATGCCGACTCGAGGCGCTTCTTGAATTCCTTTTCCAACCGATCCGCCTCTTCCAGCGTCAGCGCGCCAGATTTGAGCATGCGCTCCCGAAAGATTTTCGTAATCGCAGGATGGCTCCCGATCTGTTTGTAGAGCCGCGGCTGGGTGAAGCTTGGCTCATCCGTCTCATTGTGGCCGTATCGCCGGTAACAAACCATGTCCACCACGACATCTCGAGAAAACCTTTGCCGGAACTCAAAAACCAAGCCCGCGACGTACTCGAGCGCGAGTGGGTCGTCGCCATTGACGTGGAAAATCGGAGCCTCGATCATCTTTGCTACGTCGGTACAATAGGTGCTCGAACGAGCATCGGCGGGCAAAGTAGTGAAGCCGATTTGATTGTTGACGATGATGTGCACTGTCCCGCCGGTTTCGTATCCCGGTAACTGCGACAAGTTTAAAACCTCCGCCACGATGCCCTGACCGGCAAAAGCGGCATCGCCGTGCAGAAGCAGCGGGAGCACCTTCCGTCTCTCCACCGTATCATCGAGGATTCGCTGGCGCGCCCGCGCTTTTCCTTCGACCACCGGGTTGACGATCTCGAGATGGCTGGGGTTGGCGGTTAAAGCAATCGCGACCTCCTGGCCCAGATTGCTTCGGCGAACACTTTCGTAACCGAGGTGATATTTTACGTCGGCGTCGCCCGCGACCAGATCGGGAATGTAGTTCTCCGAAAATTCCTTGAAAATCGTGTTGTATGATTTGCGCAGGAAATTTGCGAGGACTGTCAGCCGGCCCCGGTGAGGCATGCCCATGACGATCTCGCGGACATTGTGTTCCGGGCAGTGTTCCAAGATCGTCTCGAGGAGGACCATCAAACCCTCCGACCCCTGCAGGGAAAACCGCTTTTGCCCAAGAAACTTCGTATGAACAAATTGTTCAAAGGTCTCTGCTTCCATCAGGATGCGCAGAAGACTCTTTTGCCTTTTGGCGTCCGCGACCGGCAGGGTCACCCGTTGTTCGATCTTATCGCGAACCCAATCCCGGATCTTTTCGTTCTGGATGTGCATGAACTCGACGCCGATCGTGTCGCAGTAAATGCGCCGCAATTCGTCGATCAATTGACCAAGCGACAGTTGCCGGCCTCGCTGAAAATATCGACTGGAGACGATGGTATCGAGCGGGACCTTCTCCAAACCGAGTTCCGATAAGCTCAGCGCAGGCCGTTCGGGCGCTGACTCGGCCAATGGATCCAGGTGCGCCTGGGTATGGCCGAGAACCCGAAAGTTATACACCAGCGCGTCGATCCGATCTTGCAACTCCGCCGCCGCTTCGCCAGTCTCAGCGACGGCATCGGCTCCATTTTTTCCCGGAGCGGAGCCCAGCTCAAAGCCTTCAAAGAAAGCAGACCAACTTGCATCGACGGATTGCGGGTCTTGTTTCCAGCGCGAGTAATACTCGTCCAGCAAACCGGCGTTCCAATCATTTAACGTTCTCATGATCAAATCACAAAGAGCAAGGAACGAAAAACTAAGCCAAGATTACGCGGACCCAAACGAATTTTTGGAGCGCCTGCTAGCGTTTGAAACTAAGCAGCAAAGAGATGAGCGTGATCAACCAGAAACCCAGGATCGATAATCCGAAGGGATGCTCTCCACTCAACGATTTATTCTGCTCGCCCCGAACCTGCCATGATCACTGTCCAGCAGCTTACAAAAAAATATGCCGGGGTGCTGGCCATCGATCGTTTGAGCTTTGAGGTCGAAAAAGGCGAGATTGTCGGGTTTTTGGGGCCAAACGGCGCGGGCAAGACAACGACCATGCGCATCCTGGCCTGTTACATGCCGGCTAGCTCCGGGCGCGCGATTGTGGCCGGATATGACGTTTTCCGGGATTCGCGGGGAGCCCGGCAGCATCTCGGTTATCTACCTGAACAAGTGCCATTGTACGGCGAAATGCGGGTTGAGGAGTATCTCAAGTTTCGCGCCGCGCTGAAAGGGCTGGCCGGCAGCCGGCTTAGATCCAGGGTTGGCGCGGTGAAGGAATTGTGCGGGTTGCGCGACGTCGGAAGATCGCTGATTTCCAGCCTGTCCAAAGGGTTTAAACAGCGCGTAGGCCTGGCCGACGCCATCATTCACGAACCTGATCTGCTAATTCTGGACGAACCGACTATCGGCCTAGACCCAAACCAGATCAGGCAGGTCCGCGAACTCATCAAGTCCCTCGGTCAGCGGCACACTATCCTCCTGTCAACACATATCCTGCCAGAGGTGGAAGCAACCTGTTCCCGGGTAATCATCATCGACCGCGGCCGGATTGAGGCTTCTGACAGTCCGGAAAATCTCGTCCGGCAACTGCGCACCTCCAGCTTGGTCCGCCTGGAAGTCCAGGCCGGTAAAGACGATCCGCAGGAATTTCTCCGGACATTGTCCGGGATAAAAGAAATCGCGGTTTCGTCGGAAAACGGCTGGCAGCGTTGCTCCATCCGGGTTGAGGCAAACGCCGATCCGCGCAGCCAGATTTACCAGTTAGCGGTTGCTCGCCAATGGACGGTTCGTGAACTGACTCAGGATCGGGCAACCCTGGAGGATGCTTTTGTGGAGTTGACCCACAGTGATAACTGACCTTGATCGATGAGAGGTTTGCTCATTCTGTTCCGCCGCGAGACAGCCTCGTTTTTCTACTCGCCCACCGCCTACGTCGTCCTGTTTTTCTTTCTGATCCTCAACGGTCTTTCCTTCTGGTATTCTCTGGTTCTTTTGTCCCGCGGCCCCTCCGAACTCACCGTCGTCCAATCGTTCTTTAATTCGCTTTTTTTCTGGATCGCCTACTTCCTGGTTTTCCCAGTAATTACTATGCGGCTGTTTGCCGAGGAATTTAAGCTCGGCACCATCGAGACGCTCATGACCGCGCCAGTGCATGACTGGCAGGTAGTCCTCGCCAAATTTTTGAGCGCCGTGAGTTTTTATGTGATTCTCTGGTTACCCAGCTTAATTTACTTCCTGATCTTCGGTTGGCTCGGCAACCGCACGATCGTTGGCTGGGGCGCACAGCTGTGGTTGCCCTATCTCCTGTTGTTCGTGATGGGGCTCTTCAATCTCTCGCTCGGTTGTCTGGCGTCTGCCCTCACGGCAAATCAACTAGTGGCAGCGATGATCACCCTTGTAATTACGATCGGACTCTTTTTTCTCACTCTTATCAATTATGTTATTGATAGTCCATCGTCCTTCCTCCGTGAATTGACGGCCTTCTGTGCCCAACTCGATCACATGGATACGTTCTCTCGTGGCATCATCGACACCCGGCCTCTGGTCTTTTACCCGAGTTTCGCACTGTTCTTTCTCGTCATGACTTATCACGTCTTCCAGTATCGCCGATGGAAAGTCTGACCGGACCCAGGCGATCGCGGATCGCGGCTAATGTCCTCCTGCAGCTGGTCATTCTCGCCGCCATCATTCTGCTGGTAAACTATGTCGGGTTTACGCGGTACGGACGATGGGACTTGTCGCACGCCGGGCGGTTTGCCCTTTCGAGCTACACCCGCAAGGTACTGAATTCGCTCAAAAAAGAAGCGACGATCTACGTTTATCTCTCGCCCGCAGCCGTCCGATCCCCGGGAACGGATTTGGCGGACGATCTGGTGGCCCTGCTGAACGAATATCACGCTTTTGCAAAACGAAAGCTGCGCGTTGAGACGATCGACCCGTACCGCGATATCAGCCGGGCACGCGACTTGCAAGAGCGATTCAAGCTCAGCCCAAATCAAAGCGTTCTGATCTTCGAATACCTCGGTCGCAGCCGAATCGTGCCTGTAACCGACCTGGCTGACTACGGCGCGGCTGGTCTATTCGACGACCAGCAGGAAGTGCGTGCATTTAAAGGCGAGCAAGTCATCACAAGCGCGCTCCTGGCGTTAATTGAAGACAAGCAATCGAAGATCGGATTCCTGACCGGTCATGGGGAACCTTCGATCGGACCTGATTCGCCGCTGAGCAAGTTTCTCACGGCTTTGCGGAGCCAGAACTTCGCATTGGACAAACTCAGTCTCACCGGCGTAACAGCATTGCCACCCGATCTCTCCGCGGTGGTTATTGCGGGGCCCCGCTACGACCTGGCCGAAGACGAGTCGGCTCTGCTGCGAAAATTCTGGGACCAGCAAGGCCGGCTTTTTATCTTGCTTGATCCGAGAGCGCAAACTCCGCGGCTGAAAGATTTTCTCGCCAGCCTCGGGGTGGTCCCAGACCACGATCTGCTGGTGACCAAGATGAAAACCGGAGTAGAAGAAAGATCTGTTACGCTGGATGTGTATAGCCACTTCCTGCCGGAAACATTTTTCCTGAAACCGCTTGCTCAGGTCATCGGGTACTTTCCGGGCGGGACCACTTCCCTCTCGATTGACCGGAACAAACTGGCGCAACTGAACATTACCGCCACCCGGGCCCTGGTGCCGGCAATCGACCCCTACTGGGGTGAAAAAGACGACTTTGGACAAAATAATTCCACTCCGACCTATCACTCCGGGGTTGACCGCTCGCCTCCGCTCGTCTTCGGTTGGGCTCTTGAAAAAGGCTCGATCCAGGATCAGCGCATGCAGGTCCGTTCTTTGTCTCGCATGGTGGTAGTCGGCAATGCTGATTTCCTGCGCGACGAGACTTTGCTCCAGGGCGCCCCCGAACTGGACTTCGCCTTACTTAGCATCAATTGGTTGACTGATCGTGAACAGCTCCTAGCCATCCCAATCAAGGAACCGCACACGTATGTTCTTCGGCTGCGACCGGGTCAGTTAACGAGAATCGTGTTCTTAGTCGTGGTTGGTCTGCCTCTGATGGCTGCCGCCTTCGGGATCGCTATCTGGGTTGTCCGTCGACGCTAGAGCTTAGGTCAAAGCATGCGCCTCCGTACAACGCTCATCCTCGCCGGCGCGCTCCTTGGGCTAGCCGCCCTGGTATTCCTGTTGAACCGGCGCTTGCCAAGCGCACAGGAGGAGTGGCATCGCATTCAGGGACTGGCGATCGATCACGCAAAGGTCAATGAGCTGCAGATTCTGAACGGCGACGTGCGCCTCGCGTTTTCGCGCAAAGGCGATTCCTGGCTGATGGTCAAACCGATTCGAGACCGGGCCGATAACGGACGCATCGAGCAGGTCTTGCGTGCAGTTAAATCGTTGCGTCTGGAAGCGGTTCTGAGCGACCTGGGACGAGGAGACCACAAGCGGAGCGCGCTGAAGGACTTCGGCCTGCTGAAACCCCGGCTGACTCTGGAGCTAAGGGCCGGCAAGTCGCTGCGAACCATCGAGTTCGGGAATGACTCGGCGGTACCACGCCAATCTTACGCCCGATTGGAAGGTGACAGTGCGGTGGTGGTTATTCCCAGCGAACTGAAGACGCTGATCTCAAATCGAATCGACTATTTCCGCGACCACCGATTGATACCGTTTGGGAGCGACGAGATCGATGACCTGAGTCTGTCCTCTCCTAACGGTGCGATCGATATGCGACGGTCGCAAGGCAGCTGGGAATTGTTGAGCCCGATCAGAGCTCGGGCGAGCGATCAAGCGGTGGCTCAAATCCTCCATGAACTCGAGGCGACGTCCATTCTCTCTTTTCAATCGTCGAGCCGCCCAGGCGGGACGGTGACCGAAAGCTCCGATCGGAAGATCGCCATTCGGGCTGGTAGCAGCCAGATCAACCTGGAATTTGGCTCGCCCGAGTCAGCGCAATCGAATCAAATCTCACTAAAGATATCCGATCGCCCTTCGCCGGTAACGGTGGGAACATTGTTGACCCGGCTTTTTGAGATCAAGCCGAACGATCTGCGCGATCGCAAAATCGTTCGACTCAACCCGGATCTGATTGACCGCATTACGATCGAGCGGCCCGGCCAACCAAAGCTCGTTCTTCAAAGACACGAGAACCACTGGCGGATCAACCCCTTCGGATGGACGGTCGATGCTGATCGGGTCAATCGTTTGATTGGCTCGTTGAACGAGCAGAATGCGAGTGCTTTTGTGTCGGACACGGCAGTCGATTTAGCTCGTTACGGTCTCAATCGACCATCCTGGAACATCACTTTCAGCTCTTATGCATCCGAAAACACGGCGGAGTCCAATGCGGGTGAGCAACCGTTAGTGACCCTGCTATTTGGTCGGAACGAAGGGAGCAACACCTTCGCCCGGATCGCGGAGGAGCCCTACATTTTTACCGTTTCCCAAGCCATTGTCAGCGACCTGTCGAAAACCGTTACGGACCTCAGTCAGAAACGCTAGGTAACATCTTAAACCCTGAGCGTTGGGAGTGCGCGCGACCCGCCTTCATCCGATCTATAAAACAATAAACAATAGTGTTGAAACCCTTGGGGGATGTACGCTATCACAAAGCATGGCTTGGCGCATTGGCAATAACGTGGTTCGCGGCGAGATCGATAACCGTACTCCCGGACGAGTCGACGGCAAAGTCTGGCTTGCCGGCCGCAGCGACCCATTAATTTTGCAGCTGAGCGGCAACTGTCACAAGGATTTGGCGGGGCGCAAAATCAAAATCACCTTCTGGAATCCGGCGATGCCGCCGGATCCCAGCCTTGCACTTGTCTCTGATCAAAGCGGCGTGGTCGGCGAGATGACAGCGTCGCGAAAGGTCCGCGTGAGCGAGCATTTCGATTGCCTTGGCTCAGGCGAACATAAGCCGGCCTCGGAACGCATTGCGAACTGTCTGTATCTCGAATGGTTCAGCGGCGCTAATGGGCGAGTAGTCATTGAGTCGACCGAGCACGACATTCAGGTCAGCGAACCGGTCTGGACGATCTCTCCGGAAGAAGAAGTTCAGCAACATCAAGCGAACGCGGAAGCGATGCGAACATTTGTGGAACGCGCAGCGGGCGTACCCGATCCCCGTGAGGAGGCCGCTTACGGCGGGGCGCCCAAAGACGAGTTCGAATGGGAACTTTTTCTGCGCGCCTCCGATCGTCGCGTGACGAAATTGGGTGAACTCATGGAAAAGTACCATGATCATCCGGACGGAGACCGCATTACCGCGCGGGAGATGGGCTGGTCGGCGATCGAAGAAATGTTGGATGCAGAGGCAGAATTTGGCCTGGAAGAGGAGACCGAGACCGATCACATCGATGATATCGCTGAGGCCGAACCGGAGGCAGCGGAAACAGACCCACTTCGGCATCCTCTGGTCGAGCGGCTGCTCGAACGATCGACGACACTGATGAAGCTGGCGGGAAAACAACAAGACGACGACCTCGATGAGATGGTCGGAGCTTTTATCACGGTTGGACCGAAAGTAGCCGGTTCACTCGGAATTCTCAGACCGGGCAGGAACCCCGAAAACCATCTGAACGGGCTCGTGATTGCGCGGCTCAAGCGTGCGCTTGGCGAACTGTCGCGCGCTCTCAATGCTGCGGATCGGCTCAGGAAGAAAAATGCCGAACTTCCGTTTTCGATCGAAGAATGGATTGCTGAAATGCTTGAGATCCGCCAGAAGATCTTGTCGCTCATGACCGAGTGCCGGTGTCCGTGAATTGGGTGTTACCAGCGCAATCACGGAGAAACCCAAGTGGAATTAGGTTTGCTTGGGGAGGTTGCCATAGTATATATCCTTGGTATATATCATTTGAGGTAAATCCTATGTCCAAAATCGGCATCGCCAAAATCTTCATGCATGGTCGCAGTCAGGCCGTGCGTTTACCGATCGCGTTTCGCCTGCCTGGCGACCGCGTGCGCGTGCGTCGCGTCGGTGGCGGCATCCTGCTTGAGCCGATGGTGACGGATATGAACGCCTGGTTCGCGGAGCTGGATCGTTTCAGCGACGTACCATTCATGGAAGAGGGTCGGCGGCAACCGCCGATGCCTTCGCCCGAGGAACTGTTCGTTTGAACTACCTGCTCGACACGAACATCGTCATCGCTCTGCTCAAGAACCGGCCGGCGAGCGTGCGCGGCCGACTGCGGCGGGTTGCATCGAGGGGCGGCACGATCGCCCTTTCGTCAATTGTGGTGTACGAACTTTGGTATGGTGTGGCAAGGAGCGAACACCGGCGGGAAAACACAGAGCGACTGCGTATTTTCCTGTCAGGCAACATCGCTATCCTTCCGTTCGACGAAGAAGATGCCGTCACTGCTGGCGATCTGCGAGCGACACTGGAAGCGGCGGGCACGCCGATCGGCCCTTATGACCTGTTGATCGCCGCTCAGGCACTGAGGAGCAGAGCGACACTGATCACCGCGAACGTTTCGGAGTTCGCTCATGTGCGCGACCTAGTCTGGCAGGACTGGACCGCCAAAGCATTATAGGATGAGTTCAGAATGCCCTGCTCCGGCAGCGCCTTGTCGAATGTTACCAATTCGCTTTAAGACATTCCCCGGAGATGTCTCCAATATTGGCGTGCCCAGAGTTCAATCATTCCGGGGCAGGGCGAGCAAGAAGCCGTCGGCGCGCAGCCCGGCGACCAGAGACTCCACCGCCTCCGGTACCCATGACCGGTCATTACCCGGCAAGGGGTCGCAAATTCGGTCGAGTGGCCTGCATCGAGCGAGGCCATCGTGGATCACAAAGACCCCGGCGGCGTCGCGTCGGGCTATCCGCAAATGCGCTTCGACGAGTCTTCCCACCCCACGCCGGGTAAGCCACGTGTCAAACGCGAAATGAGTCACGGGTAAGAGCTCTAAGCCGTAGACAGCCAGACACGTCCTTACCGGCGGCGTCAGCCAACCGCCCGGCGGCCGGAACCAACGGCTCCGGTATGCGGGGATCCCGAGGGCATTACCAAAGGCTTCGTCGCCGCGGCAAATTTCCGCCGCCAAATCCTGCGCGCGGAAAAGACTTTCCAGACGGTGACTGTAGGTGTGGTTCACGATCAGATGGCCCGCCGCCTGGATCCTCCGAACGAGACCCGGCGCCTGATCTGCGGCGTACCCGGTAAGGCAAAACGCCGCCTTTACCGCCGCCCGGTCCAACACGTCGAGCAGACGTTCGGTCGTGGTTCCGGAGAGATTGGGCCCGTCGTCGAAACTCAAGACGATCGTTCGATCGCGCAGCCAGGCGATTTCCTTCCGTTTCACCCAGATTGAAGCAGTCAGCATTACTTGGTTACGGCTTGACTCGCAGACCTTCCGCGCTTGCCAGTTTGACTTGATGTTGATCGAAGGTCAGAAAGTCCCGCACTCCAAGGCTCTGCCCGAACTGCACTCGGCTTTACGCCGGCAGGGCTGCTCCTGTCGTGATCGGAATGTGTTTCCGCTGCCGCAGCCGATCCATGTAGAGATAGATGATGGGCGTGGTGTAGAGGGTAAGCAATTGCGAGACGATCAAGCCGCCGATAATCGCGATCCCGAGCGGTTGCCGGATTTCCGAACCCTCACCTTGTCCAATCGCTAGAGGGACGGCGCCAAACATCGCCGCCAAGGTTGTCATGATGATCGGACGAAACCGGACCAGGCAAGCTTCGTAAATCGATTCGGCCGGCGACAGGTTGCGCTCCCGTTCGGACTCCAGCGCAAAATCAACCATCATGATCGCGTTCTTCTTCACGATACCGATCAGCAGGATGATCCCAATGATGGAGACGATTGAGAGATCCACGCGGCAGATCAATAAAGCGAGCAGGGCACCCAGACCAGCCGAAGGAATCGTCGACAGGATCGTGATGGGGTGCACATAGCTCTCGTACAATACCCCGAGGACGATGTAGACCGCGAGAATCGCGGTGAGAATAAGGATCGGCTGGCTCGACAAAGAATCAGCAAAGATCTGGGCGGTGCCGCCAAAGCTGCCCCGGATCGTCGGGGGAAGATTGATGTTGCGCGCGGCTTGTTCGACGATTCTGGTCGCGTCGCCCAGAGAACTACCAGGATCGAGATTGAAGGAGATCGTAACCGACGGAAACTGGCCTTGATGGTTGATCGCCGTCGGGGTATTGCTGTACTCGATGTGGGCGACGGCGCGGAGAGGCACGACGTTTCCATTGTTGCTGCGGACATAAATCTTATCCAGAGCGCTGGGATCCTCCAAAAACCCGGGTAGAGCCTCAACCACGACGTGGTATTGCGCGCGATTCGTGTGGATGACCGAGACCTGGCGTTGACCAAACGCGCTATCCATGGCCAGATCGATAGCCTTCGGCAAAACACCGAGCTCCGAAGCCTTCGTGCGGTCAATAATCACGTTCGCCTCCAGTCCCAGATCTTGCTGATCCGTGTTCAAATCTTTCAAGATTTTCTGTTTTCGCAGCTCGTCCATCAGCTTCGGCACCCAGGTTTTCAAATCGTCCAGGTTGTCGCTCGAAAGCGAGTAGATATACTGACCGCTCGAAGCGCGCCCACCGACTTTAATGTCCTGGATCGCAGTAAAAAAAGAGCGGATACCAGGGATCCGAGCCGTCTTTGCCCGGAGCCGGGCCACGACAGTCGAGGCGCTATCAGCTCGTTCCCGGCGGGGCTTCAAAGTAATAAACATACGCCCGGAGGCTCCCCCACCACCGCCACCGCTTCCCACGAAGGAACTGATCGAGGCAACCGCCGGATCCCGTTTCGCGATCTGAGTAACGGCAGCCTGTTTCGTTTCCATCGACTGAAACGAGATGTCCTGGGCAGCTTGAGTGAATCCGAATATTAAACCGGTATCCTGCTCTGGGAAAAAACCTTTCGGAACGATGGTATAGAGCCAAACAGTCGTGCCGATTGTCGCGGCCGTCACCAGCAACATCAGAAAGGAGTGACGCAGGACCCAACGCAGCGAACGTGCGTAACCATTTAGCACGGACTTAAAGACGCGTTCGGTCATGCGGTAAAAAAACTTGTTGCGCTGCGCTTCTGTTTCGTGCCGGATCCAGCGCGAGCACAACATAGGTGTGAGCGTCAGAGAGACCAGGGCCGAAATCAGGATGGCCACGCTCAGGGTTACGGAGAACTCATGGAATTGGCGGCCGATGATTCCGCCCATAAACAGCAGCGGTATAAAAACAGCCACCAATGAGATGCTGATCGAGACGATCGTGAACCCGATCTGCTTTGCGCCCTTCAGTGTAGCTTCCATCGGCGTCAGGCCGTGCTCGACATAGCGGACAATGTTCTCGATTACGACGATCGCGTCATCGACCACGAAGCCCACCGAGACTGTCAGCGCCATCAGCGAAATATTGTCCAAGCTGAAATTCAGCAGGTACATCGCGCCGAAAGTGCCGCAGATGGCCAGAGGAACGGTGATACAGGCGATGAAGGTGGTCGAAATGCGCCGCAGAAAAATGAAACACACCAGGGTAACCAGGCCGATACTGATCAGCAGCGAAATTTGCACGTCATGGACTGCAGCGCGGATCGTAGTGGTCCGATCCACCTGCACTTCGAGATTGATGGCCGGCGGTAACCACCGTCGAAGTTGCGGCAAGAGCGCTTTGATGTGATCGACAACCTGGATCACGTTCGCGTCCGCTTGTTTGTGTACAATGATCGAGACTGAAGGTTTGCCGTTGTACCAACCAGCCTGCAGCCGATCGACCGTAGCGTCGATGGCATGACCGACCGTGTTCAAAGGGATTGGCGTTCCGTTCTGCTGGCCGATGATAAGATCCTGGTACTGATCAGCGCTGAAGAGCTGGTCGTTTGTATTGATCGTGTAACTCTGCCCGGAACCGCCGATAGTCCCTTTCGGTTCGTCTTTATTTTCTCCGGCAAGAACAGACGCAACGTCGTTCATGCTCATGCCCATGGAAGCCAGAATGGCTGGATTGACTTGAACCCGAACGGCCGACTGAGCGCCGCCGCCGATATCCACTTCGCTCACTCCATTGACTTGCGAGATGGCCGGCAAAAGAATTTCGTTCGCGTAGTCATAAACCTTGGACCGTGGAATCGCATCAGAGGTGAGCGTCAGAATCAGAATCGGCGTATCATTCGGATTCGCTTTCCGGTAACTCGGAGGATTCGGCAAACCCGCTGGCAACTCGCTGGAGGCGGCGTTAATGGCGGCTTGTACATCGCGCGCAGCTCCGTTGATATCGCGGCTCTGGTCGAACTGCAAAACGATCCGAGTGCCATTCCGCTGGCTGGTCGAAGTGATCTCGTTGACGCCGGCAATGTCGGCAAACCGGCGTTCCAGAGGCGCCGCCAGCGAAGACGCGGCCGTCTCGGGATCCGCGCCCGGATAATTGGCTTGCACGTTAATGGTCGGAAAATCGACCTGCGGTAAAGGGGCGACCGGAAGGAAATGGTAAGCCACCAATCCGGACAGCATGAGACCGAGGGCCAGCAGTGAGGTCGCGATTGGCCGGCGGATGAATGGTTCGGAGATGTTCATGGTGCGTCGTGATCGGTGGCCGGTGATGGGGAATCAGTAATCAGTCATCAGTTATCAGTAATCAGTTATCAGTAATCGGTGACCGGCTTTGACTCGCCTGATCGCTTGTTCTGATGACCGATGGCCGATGACCGATGACTCATTACTGATTACTGATTACACTGATTACTGATTACACTGATTACCAATTACCGATTACCAACTACTGGTTACTCATTACCCACCCATTACTCTCATCGCACTGCGACTGGCTCCAACTCCTCCTGTTTCCGAGCCGGGCGCGTTGAACGCCGCCGACCCAGGAATTTGCCTAGCTTGTCCATGTAAAGATAGATCACCGGCGTGGTGTACAACGTCAGGACTTGGGACAAGAGCAGGCCCCCAACGATGGTGATGCCGAGTGGCTTACGCAGTTCGGAACCGGTTCCTGACTGGATGGCTAACGGCAACGCACCGAGCAAAGCCGCCATCGTCGTCATCATAATCGGCCGAAACCGCAAGAGACATGCCTCATAGATCGACTCCTCCGGTGATTTGCCTCGTTCACGTTCCGCCTCGAGGGCGAAATCGATCATCATGATGGCATTTTTCTTGACGATCCCGATGAGCAGAACAATCCCGATCAAGGCAATTAATGAAAAATCGATCCCGAACAGCTGCAAAGCGAGCAATGCTCCCACTCCCGCCGAGGGCAACGTGGAAAGGATCGTGATGGGATGAATATAGCTTTCATACAACACGCCGAGAACGATGTAGATGACGACAATAGCTGCCAGGATGAGCCAAGGCTCTGAGGTGAGCGAAGACTGAAACTCCGCAGCCGTCCCGGTGAAGCTCGTAGTAATCGTTTCCGGCAGTCCGAGCGATGCTTTCACGCGATTGATCGCTTCAACCGCCTGCCCGAGCGATTTTCCGGGGGCTAGATTAAACGAGATGGTGGACGCCGAGAACGAATTCTGATGGAGAATCGACAGCGGCGCCGTCGTCGTCCGCATCGTTACAAACGAGGAGAGTGGCACCTGCTGGCCTCCGGCAGTGATTTGCCCGCTGGCAGTAATCGCTCCCGTGACTGATCCCTGGCCGGGATTGTTTCCCGTCGCGTTTACATAAATCTTTTTCAGCGTATCGGGGGAATTTTTAAACTCCGGCTGCACCTCCATCACTACCCAGTATTGGTTCAGCTGGGTAAAGATCAGCGACACTTGACGCTGGCCAAAACTATCGTAAAGCACGTTATCGACCGCCGCGATTTGCACTCCGAGACGCGAAGCTTTCTGCCGATCGACGTCGATAACCTGCTGTAGCCCGTTGGATTGCTGGTCACTGGCTACATCGGCCAGCTCGGGCTGCTTTCTGAGTTCTGCGAGAAGTTTCGGAGTCCATTCGGCTAGTTCACCGGCGTTCGTGTCCTGAAGAACATATTGATATTGAGTTCGACTGATCCGGGTATCGATCTGCAGATCTTGCACCGACTGCATATACAGCGAGATCCCTTGGACCGGCTGCGTCGCCTTGCGTAGCCTCGCAATGATCTGGTCGGCGCTGGCGCTTCGCTGTTCCCGCGGCTTTAATACGATGTAGACACGCCCGGTGTTCATGGTCGGGTTCACCGTTCCGGCCCCGACAAACGAAGCCACGCCCACAACGTCCGGATCCCGGCCGACGACATCGGTGATCTGCCGCTGCCGGTCGACCATCGCCTGAAAAGAGATATCCTGGGCGGCATCAGTGACCCCGATAATCTCACCCGTATCCTGCTGGGGAAGCAGACCTTTGGGAATAACGATGTACTGAAAGATCGTCGCAGCGAGGGTAACCATGGCAATCAACAGAGTAAACAGGCGATGGCGCAGAACCCAGCGCAACCCGGATTCATAGAAACGCAGCATTCGATCGAAGATGCGCTCGCTCCATCGAAAAAACCGGCTCTCGCGCTCTTTGTCGATCGGCTTAAGGAAGCGGGCACACATCATCGGCGTGAGTGTCAGGGAAACAATCGCCGAAACGATCACGGCAACGCTCAAGGTAATCGCAAACTCGCGGAACAGCCGGCCAACGATCCCGCTCATAAAAAGTAAGGGGATAAAGACGGCAATCAGCGAGATACTCAGCGAAATGACGGTGAAACCGATCTGTCGGGAACCTTTCAAAGCCGCCTGCAACGGTGGATCGCCCTGCTCAATGTAACGAAAGATGTTTTCGATCATCACTATCGCGTCATCGACGACGAAGCCGGTCGAGATCGTGAGGGCCATCAAGGACAAGTTGTTCAAGCTGAACCCCAGCAAGTACATGATCCCAAAAGTGCCGACTAACGAGAGCGGCAACGCGACACTGGGAATGATCGTGGCCCACAATTTCCGGAGGAACAGGAAAATGACCAGGATGACCAGCACAACGGTCAGCACCAAAGTAAATTGAACGTCACGGACCGACGCTCGGATGGTTTCGGTGCGATCGGTCAAAATCGAGACCTTGACCGCAGGCGGGAACGACGCAGTCAGACGGGGGAGCAGTTTTTTGATCCGGTCCACCGTCTGAATAATATTTGCGCCCGGCTGCCGCTGGATATCGACAATGATGGAATTCTTTTTACCGACCCAAGCCGCCAGTTGATCGTTTTCCACGCCGTCGAAAACGTTGGCCACGTCGCTGAGGCGAACGGGCGCGTTGTTCCGGTACGCAATGATGACCTGGCCGTACTGAGCCGCAGTGGTGAGCTGATCGTTGGCGTCAATCGCGTACGATTGGTGAGTTCCGTCAAAGCTGCCTTTCGGCGAATCGGTACTCGCTTGCGAAATGATGTTTCGAAGGTCTTCCGGACCAAGGTTCAAAGATGCGAGCGCCGATGGATTAAACTGGATTCGGACAGCCGGCTTTTGATCGCCCTCAATGGTAACCAGCCCAACCCCGGGCACCTGGCTCAGTTTTTGGGCCAGGAGCGTGTCCGCAAAATTGTTGACCTGGGCGATCGTCATGGAGTCCGAGGAGATCGCCAGCGTCAGAATCGGTGTGTCAGCCGGATTGACCTTGTTATAGACTGGGAGGTTCGGCAGATCGCTGGGCAAATAACCCCGCGCGACGTTGATGGCGGCCTGCACGTCTTGGGCAGCCACGTCGATATCCCGATGCAGATTGAATTGCATGGTGATCGTGCTGACCCCAAGCGAACTGGTCGAGTTCATCGAAGTCAGCCCGCTGATCTGCGCAAACTGCGTCTCCAACGGCGTCGTGACGGCGCTCGTCATCACTTCGGGGCTGGCGCCCGGGTAGCGCGTCACCACTTGGATGGTTGGAAAATCGACCGTCGGCAGCGAAGAGATCGGGAGGAGTCGGTACCCCAGAATACCGAGCAGAACGACGCCACCCATTAGAAGCGAGGTCGCGATCGGGCGGCGAATAAAGATCTCGGAAACGTTCATGAGAAAAGCGTCCGCATCTGGAATTTCGGATGCACTAGCCGCCCGCCTGTTGAGGAAGCGCCTGATTCCCAGTCTCTTTTTCGGGAAGGCCCCGCGCACCATGAGAATGCTTGTTGCTCGATCCAGCGGCCGAATCCGGCGAGCCAGGGTGCGCACTTGTCCCTGAGGTCTGGTCCGGCGCAGAGAAATTCGAGTGTCGCGATTGGCCCTTCACTCCAGCTTGGCCGACCCTTGAGCTGCCGATCTGACCAAAACCGGGAGGCGCTCCTGGCTGTGCAGAGGTCGGCTGTGCAGAGGCCGGCTGTGCAGAGGTGTCGCTCGCATTCGGGTCGGCTTGCGCCAAGGCGTGGGCTGCTGGGCTCCGGGGACTCACGATGTCGACCTTGCCGCCTGGCTGCAGCTTGTACTGGCCATCGACGACGACCTGTTCTCCTGCTTGTAATCCATCCAGAATCAAGGCTTGATTCCCATCAATCTGACCGACTTTGACCGGGCGCATCTCCGCTGTCTTTTCCGGAGTGATGACGTAAGCGTAAGTCCCGTTCGGACCCCGTTGGACGACTGAGGAGGGGACGACCAGGCCGTCCTTCACGGTCGACACCAAAAGACGCGCATTGACAAATTGACCGGGCCAAAGCTGCAAGTCCGGATTATCGAACGTGGCTTTCAACTTGAAGGTGCCGGTCGTTGGATCGATCTGGTTATCGACAACGCTCAGGGTGCCGTCTTCCAGCGGCTTAGTGTTGGAACTGTCCAACGCAGTGACCTTAAGAGTTCCGTGCGCGGAAGCCTGATTCACGTCCGTCACGTTCTGCTGAGGCAGAGTGAAGACTACCGAGATCGGCTTGAGTTGAGTCAGTAAAACCAAATTCGATCCCGGCGTAAGATAATTGCCTTCGTCGACCTGCCGAATGCCAACACGTCCATCGAATGGCGCGGTGACCTTGGTGTAATCAAGCAACACCTGAGCGTTGTCGATGGCAGCCTGGTCTGCTTTGATGGTGGCCGCCAGCTGATCGACGAGGAATCTCTGGGTATCATAGGTCTGATGGTCAAGCACGCCTTTCTTGAAAAGGTCCGTGTCGCGATCGAGCAACACTTGAGCGTTGTTGAGTTGAGCGACATCCTGAGCCTTTTTCGCTGCTGCCTGGTCGAGCTGAGCCTGGTAGGTACGCGGGTCGATCTCGGCCAAGAGGTCGCCTTTTTTGACATCTTGCCCTTCCTGAAAATCAACTTTTACCAGGATCCCGCTCACTTGCGGGTGCACGGTGACCGCGTTGAACGCCTGCACGGTTCCGATTCCGTTTAGATAAATGGGAACATCCTGCTGTTTGACGACCCCGGCAACCACTGGCACCGGCGCATTGGGTCCGCCCAAGCCGCCGAATCCCCCTTTTGAGTTTCCGTGGCGGCCGGAACCTTGTGACGCCGCGGTTAATTCGGCGGACCCTTGCTTTGGTGAGCGCGCGCGTCCAAAAAAGAACCAGAAACCCCCTCCCAGCAGCAGCAAAGCAACAAGAAATAGCCAACGCCTGCGACCCATAGATTTCTCTACTCTCCGGATATTCGCCACAGTAACGGAAGCGGCGGTTTGAAAATTGTTTTGCGGCGTCCGGGCCCTTTTCGTGCGTATTGCGGACGATTGTTTGCGAAGTTCATGATATTTCCGACTGCTCTCGGTTTGCCGCCCTCGAGAGGAATGATCGACCCGAGGCCGGTGAATTAATCAGGCAATTCGCGTGCCGGAAGTGGCCTCGTAACCGCTCGGTTAGGCGCCCGGGGAGCGTTTTATAGACCGCGTGGAGCGCGTTCGTCGATCAGGCAGGTCTTTTTTTGCCAGCGGCAGCTTCGTGTTTCAGTCCTCGGCTCGAGGTCGCGCTCCGCGCGGTCCCAAAGCGGCGGACAAGCCGCACGCACTCCAAAACCTTCGATCCGTAACCCCGCCGTCAAAAGAGAAGTCCAAAAGACCGGTTTGTGCACGAGAGCCGATCTTGAGTGGCGCGGGTAGCACTCGCCGTTTTTAGCCCGATCTTTCCCCTTGCACCGCAAATCAATTGCCAGTATATGTTCGCCCTTCCAGAGGGGAAGCATAGTCCGCTCGAGACCAACTCGTTTTTGAAACGTATGGGTAAATCCAAGAATAACAAGAAAGACGCAGCATCCGTAAATGGCCAAGCCGAGACTGCTGAAGTCATAGGCGTCTCAAGCGCCCAGAGCCCGGAGACGAACGGCGATGAAAGGCTCTCCCCATTTTTGCGGAAGCAGAAAACAAAGCTGCTCCAGCTTCGAGACAGCTTGCTCGATTCCATGATGGGCGTCTCCCGCGACACTTTGCGAGCCCGAGCCGAAGGCAGCGAGGCGTCCGCTTTTGGCATGCACCAGGCGGATGCCGGCAGCGATGCTTACGACCGCGACTTTGCTCTCAGCCTTCTCTCGCAGGAGCAAGATGCGCTCTACGAAATCGAAGAGGCTCTGAAGCGGGTCGATGCCGGGACCTATGGCACGTGCGAAATGTCCGGCAAAGCAATCCCTCATGCCCGCCTGGAAGCGATTCCCTTTGCGCGCTTCACCGTCGAATGCCAGACGCAGATAGAGAAACAGAAAAAGGCTTTGCGCATCCGCCAGCCAGTTACCTCTCTTTTTGGGCTGACCGATGAGGATAGTGCCGAATCGGAGGAGGAAGAAACGTCCAGCGAAACGAAAGAGTAACTCGTTTTATGCCAAGGGATATCATTACGTTGGAGTGCACTGAAGCCAAGGCCGCGGGTAAACCGGTTTCGCGCTATGTTTCCACTCGCAATAAGAAAAGCCCCAACACCCCGGGCCGGCTGGAAAAGCGAAAATTTAATCCTTTCCTTCGCCGCCACACCCTCCATCGGGAAGTAAAATAGAGACATGGAACCGAAGAATGCAAAACGCCGGTCTGCTTTTCGGCGTCACAATCGTTCGATGCCTCGGCGGCGAATCGATATCGCGATTGAAGCAGTCGATTACAAGAATCCCGACCTGCTGAAAAAATTTGTCACGGAAAGTGGAAAAATTCTGCCTCGCCGGGTGACCGGCATGCCCGCGCATCTCCATCGAAAGATCACCCGGGAGATCAAGCGCTCTCGGTCGGTGCTATTGATGAAGTGAGTTGTGGAAGCAGGCTGGAGGCCCGAAATCAGTGCTGGATCGTCGGTAATCAACGATACCCGACCAGTAATGGGTAGTAAGCGGAAAGCCCCTTTGGATTGGCGTGCCCGGACAATCCTTGATTGCCGCTTGCGAAGGCTCGGCCCTGGAACTGCCGGTTTGGCGGTTGCGGTCAACCCAATTCCGATTACATTTCGCCTCCCTCGAATTTCGCATTTGGCGGCTGCATGGTGTAGCTGCCCGAAGATAAGAGGGCAAAAACTGGTGACAACGGTGGTTTGATGGCTGTCTCGAATTCTATGACTGAAATGCAGGAGCTAATCGCGAAGTCCCTGCGCGATTTTAAGGAGGGAAGCATCGTAAAGGGTCGAATTCTGGAGATTCGACCGCGTGAAGTGCTCGTGGATATTGGGTACAAATCAGAAGGCGTGATTCCAACCGCGGAGTTTGAGGACGGCGAAGATGTCCAGGTTGGCGACGAAGTGGAAGTGCTGCTCGAAAGACTGGAGAACGACGACGGCATGGTCGTCCTGTCGAAAGAGAAGGCGGCTCACAAGCAAAATTGGGACAAGATCCTGAAAGTCTTTCAAGGCGATGGTTTGATCAAAGGCAAGGTACGCTCCGTGGTCAAGGGCGGCTTGACCGTGAACATCGGGGTGGAAGCGTTCTTGCCGGGATCTCAGATCGATATTGTTTCTCCCAAGGATCTGCAGCAGTTCGTAGGAAACACCTACGATTTCAAGATTGTCAAAATCAACGATGAGCGGAAGAACGTCGTCTTAAGTCGTCGAGAGATTATTGAGCGCGAGCGAGCGGAAAAACGGGCCCGATTCCTTGAGAGCGTTCGGATCGGAGACACCGTGCACGGTTCGGTCAAAAATCTGACGGATTTCGGCGCGTTTATCGACCTCGATGGGATGGACGGCCTTCTCCACATCACCGACATGACTTGGGGCCGGCTGACGCATCCCAGCGAATTGCTCAAGATTGGGCAGGAACTCACGGTCGTTGTCCTTGATATCAACAAGGAAAAAGAACGCGTTTCTCTCGGACTCAAACAGACCCAGCGCAATCCTTGGGACAAGATCGAGGAGCGATTCCCGGTCGGCGCAAAGGTCAACGGCAAAGTAACGAATCTCGTGCCGTACGGCGCCTTTGTGGAAATCGAAGAAGGAGTCGAGGGGTTGATTCACGTATCCGAGCTCTCTTGGACGAAACGGATAACGCGGCCCTCGGACGTGCTGACCCAAGGACAGGAGATCGAGGCCGTCGTTCTTGGGGTAAACAAAGAGGAGCAGAAAATTTCGCTCGGCGTTCGCCAGCTCGAGCCGAATCCGTGGGACGCTATCGAAGAAAAATATGTGATCGGCTCGACGGTTAAAGGCAAGATTCGCAACATGACGGCCTACGGCGCTTTTGTTGAGCTGGAGGAAGGGATCGACGGGATGATTCACGTCTCGGATCTCAGTTGGACCCGCAAAATCAATCATCCGAGCGAGGTTTTGAAAAAGAATGATGAGGTCGAGGCGACGGTTCTCGATATCGACAAAGTGAACCAGCGGATCAGTCTTGGCATTAAGCAGCTTGAGTCGGATCCGTGGAAAGAGATCGACCAGAAGTACAAGATTGGCGATCTGGTTCAGGGCAAGGTAACGAAGCTCGCTAGCTTTGGCGCCTTCGTACAGTTGCAGGACGATATCGACGGCTTGGTGCACATTTCCCAACTGAGCGAAGACCATGTTGCAAAAGTGAAGGACATCTTGAAGGTGGGTCAGGAAGTCGAAGCGCGGGTCATCAAAGTGGATAAGGCCGAACGCCGGATTGGGTTGTCGATCAAGGCAGCGCACTACTCCGATGACGAGCTCCGCCGGGAAAGTGAAGCATTTGATAGCCTGCGACCAGGTGAAGATATGGTCGGCTTGGAACAAGCGTTTCAAGCGGCCGAGGAAGAGTACCGGCCAGGCGACCGGAAAAGATAAAATTCAGTGGCAACAAGGCGCCTGCACTTGCCGAGCGCCTTTTTTCTGGGATCTTTACTGAGCTTTATGGACAAACCGCAAATCGTAGCCTACCTGAAAACCTCGTGCGGCTGGAGTGCCGGGGTGCGTGCTGTGCTGAAAAAGTACGACCTGCCTTACGAGGAAAAGGATATCATCAAAAATCCCGCGTTCCGCTGGGAGATGGAGCAGAAGAGCGGACAGCCACTCTCGCCGTGCATCGAAATCAATGGCGATATGCTCGCCGATATCAGCGGCGAAGAAGTGGAGGACTACCTCGTTGAAAAAGGACTGGTGAGCCAAAGCGCGCAGGCAACGGATGTTCCGACGAATGCTCCTTGTCCGCCCGAAGCGCATCAGACCAGCGCGAATATCTTGTTCCGTCGTTAGCAAACGCCGTTCGAATCGGCCGGCGCTTTGCCGGAGACCGTCCGATGAAGATCCCCGCCGCAGCGATCATCCCTTCGGCCGGTCTGGAAGAACCGGTCGCTCGGTCTGGCCGAGCGACTCTGCCGGCCAATCGATTCCCGGTCAAACGGTTAACCGGGATTGCCTTCTGGGCCGGCCTTCTCGGGTTGGCTTTGGCCAATCGTTTCCTATTCAACAAATTCGGGCACGACCGGCGCGGTGAGAAATCCCTGTTTTGCGGCGCGAAAGAAGAATTCTCGGATCGCCTGCCGGCCGGCATCACCATAGTCGCGAGTATAATCGTTCACATACATCCCAATGAATCGATCGGCCTGGGCCACGCTCAGTCCACGAGCCAACGGCATGGAATGCTCGATTCCGGCCCGCCGGTTCCGGAGACCGTACTCAATACTTTCCTGCAAAATCTCCGACACTTCTTTTCGTATGTGGGGCGGTATATCCTTGCGAATCACGTTGCCGCCGAGCGGGAGAGGAAGGCCGGTCTCCTTCTTCCACCAGGCTCCCAGGTCAAGTACGAGGCGAAAGCCCTGCCCCGCATAGGTTAATTGTCCTTCGTGGATGATCAGGCCGACATCCGCATCGCCCTTGCCTACATAAGCAAAAATCTCGTCAAACGGGACTGTTACAGTGTTTAGCTCGCCGGCAAAAAGACAGAGGGCTAGATAAGCGCTAGTGCGTTTCCCGGGGACAGCGACACGTTTATCGCGCAGCCAGTCCGGGAGATATTGCGATGCCGAAGGCAACGCTTGCTTTGTTACAAGCATGGGGCCATACCCGTCTCCCATGCTGGCGCCGCACGGCAACAGCGCATACTTGTCGGCCAGGTAAGCGTACGCGTGGATCGAGACCGCAGAAATTTCCAGCTCTCCTCGAGCAGCGCGCTGGTTCAGGGTCTCGATGTCCTGGAGGATATGACGGAAACGATGGCCGCGCGTATCAATCTTGTTCTGCGCGAGAGCATAAAACATGAACGCGTCATCCGGATCAGGGGAATGGCCAAGCAGAAAATCCATTCTCAAACAAAGCGGAAGCTCGCCAAGAGGCAAGTTTTGGAGTGCGCGCTAGCTGGAGGACCGCTTCTCGGAAGTCTGGTGTGCCTCGTCGACATCGGTCTGCATATCGCTCCAGCGCGGGTGCTTTTTCGGCGCATAGAAGAGGTAGATAATACCCCCGGCAATGCCAAAGAGGACAAAAAAGGAAAAGCCAAATAGCGAGATCAACACGCCGACCTCGCCCGGCACGTGAGAAAGATCTCTCAGCAGAATCTCGATCAGCGATTCCCGAAAACCGATACCGCTTGGAGTAACCGGCAACGAAATGATGGCCGTGACGATTGGCATAATCGTGAACATGTCGAACAGCGATACGCCGGCGGCAAACGCTCGCGCCGAACAATAAAACGCACCATAAAAGGAGAAAAGGATCGGGAACGAGAGGAGAAGAGCCCAAAGCAGTGACGTCTTTGCCTTCTGGAAGAGCCTGTAGGCGTCGGATATTTCGATCAACATCTCCCGGAGCGGAAAATGCTGTGGGAGCCGGTTGGCAAGTTTGAGTCCGCTGATCAGAAATGAGCCAACCATCAGCACCGCGAACCCGATCAGCATGCAGATCAGGACCCAGAGCAGTACAGCGGCCTGGGGCGTTTTTTGCAGCCATTGCCAACGCAGGCTCGTGGTGAGGACGGCAGTGAGCATGAGAGCCGCGATGCCGATCATGCGGTCCATCGCAATCGTCAAGACCGCCTCTTTCCGTTTTTCAGGAAACTCTCGCATCAAATAGTAAAGGCGGGCAAAATCGCCGCCGGTATAGCCCGGCATGAAAAGGTTGAAAAACAAGCCAATGAAAAAAAGCATCGTGGCGCGGCGCCACGTCATGTACATGCCTTGCACGCGCATCAGGATCTGCCAGCGCGCGATGTTGGCGACCTCACCAACCAGGGCTACCGGAAGGCCAAGCATCAACCAGCGTGCGTCGGCCCGGCCAAAGGCTGCGGCCATTTGACCACGCTTTTGCGGGTCATGGAAAAGCCAAATCAGGATTCCGATTGTAAAGACCGCTTGGAAGGTACGAATCAGGGCCTTGTTCATCGAAAGCAGCGAGAGAAGTTTGGGAGCGCAACCCGTTGACACCGGGTCAGGCCAAAAAAATTTAAAACACTGGTATCAGGCTCTTCACGATAGTCGCTGTCTGCATCCCGACACTACATTATTTTCCAATGAGAATCATCGATACTTCTACGATCCGGGAGAACTCTTGGCCAGCTCATCTGAATCGACGTTACGTTCCGGCGCCAGAGGTGGTCGAGAAGGTGAGCGAGATTCTGCGGGATGTTCGCGAGCGAGGCGATAAAGGGATTGCTCACGCAATTCTCCGATTCGATCAGGTAAACCTCGAACCGGCGGAGTTTCGCGTTTCCGATGAAGAAGTGCAGACGACTCTGGGCCAGCTCGAGCCTGAAGTACGCGACGCACTGGAAGCATCCAAACTCAATGTGCAAGAATTTGCCAAGCGGAGCCGAAGAACCGATTGGACCTCGGAGAACGCTCAGGGCGCAATCGTTGGAGAACGGTTCCTCCCCTTCAATCGGGTTGGGATCTACGTGCCGGCGGGTACGGCGCCTCTTGTCTCGTCCGCCATTATGACGGTTGCGATCGCCAGCGCGATTGGCGTTCCGCAGATCGTAGTGACGTCTCCCGTCGGTCAGAATAAACGGATGAATGCTCATCTCCTGGCCGCCCTGGAGATCACGGGGGCAACGGAGGTGTACAAGCTGGGAGGCGCGCAAGCCGTTGGAAGCATGGCGTTCGGCACGGAAACGATCGCGCCGGTCGAAAAAATATTCGGTCCGGGCAACGCTTACGTAACGGAGGCGAAGCGGCAAGTCTTCGGCTATGTCGCCGTTGATCTTTTGCCCGGACCCAGTGAGATCCTGGTCCTGGCGGACGAGAGCGCCAACCCGGCCTGGATCGCGGCCGATCTGCTGGCGCAAGCGGAGCACGGCAGAGGCAGCATCGTCGGGTTGGTAACTACCTCGCGGGCACTCGCCGACGCCGTTAACTCCGAGGTTGGCCGCCAAACCGCCGCCTTGCCTCGGGCTGCGCTGATTGAAGCTGTCCTAGAAGATAACGCGTTCGCTCTCCTTGTGCCGGACCGCGCGTCGATGATCGAAATCGCCAACAATTTTGCTCCGGAGCATCTTTCGATTGTGACAGAAGATGCCTGGTCGATCGCAAACGGGATTCGCACTGCCGGCGCCATCTTCATCGGCCGATATTCCGCGGTTGCGGCCGGCGATTTTCTGGCCGGACCGAGCCATGAATTACCCACCGGAGGCGCGGCCAAGTCATTCGGCGGCCTGACCGCCGACCAGTTCCAACGCCGTACAAGTGTTATCCAATACAGTTGCGCCGCGTTGGATCGCTCCAGGCGAACACTGGAATTGATGAGCGAAACCGAGCAATTGGCCGCACATGGTCGTTCGATCAAGATCCGCTTTGAACTTAAACGTTCCTCCGGCGCCGCCTGAATCGCAGTTGAGCAAGGTTCCGCGCAATCGCGGCTTCGGCCTCGGCAGCATCGTCAGGTTCGAGATCCCGCAGCCGAAGCGCTTCTTCCGCTCTTTTCACCGCTTCCTCAGCCGATTGCTCGTCGATATCCTGATCGGCGACAGCCATATCCGTCAGGATAGAGACGCTTTGTGGCAGGATTTCGGCGAATCCGCTGCCAATGACCAGGACTGTTTCCTGGCCACCCTTTAAAATGCGAATAGCTCCGGGCAAGAGCTGGGTCATGAGCGGCACGTGCATGGGAAGTACGCCAAGCTCACCCTCAATTCCCGGGACAACGACCATGTCGACGTCCTCGGAATACGCCTTTTCACTCGGTGTAACGATCTCCAAACGCAGCGTGGCCAACTCGTTTACTCCTCACTCGTTATTTCCTCGATACCGCCGCGCATGTAGAAATTCTGTTCGGGTACATCGTCATGCTTACCGTCCAGAATTTCCTTAAATCCACGAATCGTCTCCGCCGTAGAAACGTACTTGCCTTCCTTTCCGGTGAAAACCTCGGCCACGTGGAACGGCTGACTCAGAAAGCGCTGAATCTTCCGGGCCCGATAAACGGTGAGTTTGTCGTCGGGACTGAGTTCGTCCATACCCAGGATGGCAATGATATCCTGGAGATCTTTGTAACGCTGCAACACCCTCTGCACGCCTCGCGCCACTTGGTAATGTTCTTCCCCGACAACCTCCGGGGCGAGGACTTTGGAGGTTGAGGCCAGAGGGTCAACGGCCGGGTAGATCCCAAGTTCTGAGATCGCCCGATCGAGCACAATGGTCGAGTCCAGGTGGGCAAAAGTGTTTGCCGGAGCCGGATCGGTCAAATCGTCCGCTGGAACATAAACGGCCTGAAAAGAGGTGATCGACCCTTTCTTCGTCGACGTGATGCGCTCTTGCAGGTCGCCCATTTCAGCGGCCAAGGTCGGCTGATAACCAACGGCCGACGGCGTACGGCCGAGCAGAGCCGAGACTTCTGAGCCAGCCTGGGAAAAGCGAAAAATGTTGTCGATAAACAGGAGCACATCCTGATTCTTTTCGTCGCGAAAGTATTCGGCCATCGAGAGCGCGGTCAAAGCAACGCGCAAACGGGCCCCGGGCGGTTCATTCATCTGCCCGTAGACCAGGGCCACCTTCGATTTGCTCAGATCCTTCTGATCGATGACCCCTGCCTCGGACATTTCGTTGTACAGATCGTTGCCTTCGCGAGTTCGTTCGCCGACCCCGGCGAATACCGAATATCCGCCGTGCCCTTTGGCGATATTGTTGATCAACTCCATGATTACGACGGTTTTCCCGACGCCGGCCCCGCCAAATGCGCCGACTTTTCCGCCTTTGGAGAAGGGACAAATCAAATCGATGACCTTGATACCGGTCTCGAGAATGCTTGCACTGGTGTCCTGGTCAAGCAATGTCGGAGCTGGTCGATGGATCGCGTAACGCTTCTCAAAAGTGACGGGACCCCGTTCGTCGACCGGTTCGCCGATCACATTGAAAACTCTGCCCAGCACTCCCTCGCCTACCGGAACCGAGATTGCCTGTCCGGTATCGCGTATCGGCATGCCGCGTTTCAAACCTTCGGTCGAGGACATGGCTATCGCCCGTACCCAGTTGTCCCCGAGATGCTGTTGAACCTCCAGGACAAGCCGCTTCGTGTTGCCGTTCTCCGGCACATCGACTTCGAGGGCATTGAAGATTTTGGGCATCTCCGGCGCATCGCTGAAGTCCGCGTCGACAACCGGCCCAATCACTTGCCGAATAGATCCTTGATTCATGAGGATTAAGATAAAACGAGTTGAGCAGTCGCGATTTCGAGTAACTCCGTGGTGATGCTAGCTTGGCGCGCCTTGTTATATTCGAGAGTCAGATCCTTGACCAATTCCTTTGCGTTGTCCGTCGCGTTCTTCATCGCTACCATTCGCGCACTGTGCTCTGAAGCCCGTGAATCCAGGATCATCTCGTAAAGTTGAGCATTGATGTATTGCGGTAAAATCGCCGACAAAACGCCCGCTTCGTCCGGCTCAAAGAGGTACTCCGTCGGGTGCTCGGGAAGATGCAAGCCGAGCTCTTCAACCGGAATCGGCAGGAGAGTACGCAGCACCGATTGCTGAGTCAATGTGTTGACGAAACGCGAATAAGCGACCTGGATTTCATCGACCTCGCCGCTCAGAAATTTATCGATACAGAACCGTCCGATCGCTCGGACCTCTCTGAGCTGGGGTGTCTCGCTGACGGGGAAATCGGCGAGCAGATTGCGTCTGATTCTTGTGAGGTACTGCACACCCTTGCGGCCAGAGGCGACAAACGAGGTTTCGGCAGGATCCAGCCCCCACACTTCCCGGAAAAGGTTGGTATTCAGAGCGCCGCAAAGCCCTTTATCTGTGCTGATCAAGACGACCAGATTTTTCTTCGTGGGACGCACCTCCAGCAAAGGGTGAAGCTTCGGATCCACCCGGCCGCGCAAAGACGCAAAAACTCTTTGCATGACCTCCTGAAAAGGCCGGCCAGCGACGGCCGCCGCTTGCGCTTTCCGCATTTTTGATGCAGCGACCATTTGCATCGCTTTGGTGATCTGGGCAGTGTTTTTCACCGACCTGATCCGGCGACGAATATCGAGCGTGCTCGGCATACGAGGGGGCAGGAGCGCCGCGGCGCTACGGTTTGTAGAACGTCTTAAACTCTTTCACGGCGGCGTGCAGCTTTTCGTCCAGGTCTTTGTCGATGGCCGATTTGGCGAGAATCTCCTTAAGCACGTCTTCTTTGCGCGTTTGGAAGTACTCGATCAACTTGGCCTTACAATCTCCGATCTTGTCGACTGGCACATCGTCGAAATAGCCTTTTTGCATCGCGAAAAGGACGACGACTTCCATTTCCACTGCGAGCGGGTTGTATTGAACCTGCTTAAACAACTCAACGATGCGTTGACCACGATCCAATTTTTTCCTGGTTCCGGGATCCACATCAGACCCGAACTGAGCGAAGGCCTGCAGATCGCGGAACTGCGCGAGATCCAGCTTGGTGGAACCGGCCACCTGCTTGATTGCTTTAATCTGCGCTGCAGATCCAACCCGGCTCACGGAGATGCCCACGGAAATCGCCGGCCGAACGCCTTGATAGAAAAGATCAGTTTCCAAGTAAATCTGACCATCGGTAATCGAGATGACGTTGGTCGGGATGTAAGCGGAGACATCGCCCGCCTGGGTTTCAATAATCGGCAGAGCCGTCAAAGATCCCCCTCCCGCCTCTTTACTCAAGCGGGCACTCCGCTCCAACAGCCGGGAATGCAGATAAAAGACATCTCCAGGGTAGGCTTCGCGACCGGATGGGCGCTTCAAGATCAGCGAGACCTGCCGGTAAGCGGCGGCGTGTTTGGTCAGATCGTCGAACACGATCAGGGCATCCATCCCGCGGTCCATGAACCATTCGCCCATGGCCGCCCCGGCGTATGGTGCCAGATACTGGTTGGTCGCGCTATCGGCCGCCGGCGCGGAGATCACGATTGTGTAGTCGAGCGCTCCCGCTTTGTCGAGGATATCGACCGTTCGTGCGACGCTCATACTCTTTTGGCCGATCGCCACATAGATGCAATACAACGGGCTGTGTTGTTTATTGCTGCCCTCCTCTGCTGAGCGATTCAGCCGAGCCTGATTGATGATCGTGTCGATCGCGACGGTTGTCTTCCCGGTTGCCCGGTCGCCGATGATCAGCTCGCGTTGCCCCCGGCCGATCGGAATCATCGCGTCAATTGGGAGAATTCCAGTCTGGACCGGCACAGATACCGGGCGACGCCTAATGATGCCCGGAGCGATCTTTTCCACCGGGTACGTTTCCTCGGATTTAACCGGACCTTTTCCGTCGATTGGCTGCCCCAGAACATTCACCACTCTTCCGAGCAAACCTTTGCCAACCGGTACCGAGAGCAACCGGCCGGTCGTGCGCACCTCGGTTCCTTCCGAGATTTCCTCGTAGCTCCCCAACACAATGGCACCGACCTCCGTCTCCTCGAGGTTGAGGGCAAGCCCGTAGGTACCGCCTGGAAACTCCAGCATCTCATTGAGCATCACATCGCTTAGACCTTCGATCCGGGCGACTCCGTCACCGATCTCCCGAACAACGCCGACATTGGTCTTACTCGTATCGGTCCGCAGCCCGGCAATCGTGGTTTCAAGTTCTTGCAAGATCTCGCTCATAAGCTCCTAAGCTCCTAGATTTGTTCTTTCAGCCGGTTTAGCCGGGTTTGGACGGATCCGTCCCAAACATCATCACCAATCTTGATTCGCAATCCGGCCAGCAATTCCGGATTAATTCGAAACTCTGTGCTGACATCTTCTCCGTAGCGTTGGCGAAGCTTGGCCAGTATCTGATCCCGCAATCCCCGGTTCAAGGGACTCGCACTCTCGACCACCGCCTGCCTTTTCTCTACCTCCAGGCGCACAAGACGCTGGTACGCTTTCAGGACATCCACATAGCCCCGAGGTCTATCAGTCAAAACACTATTCACCATTTGGGAAACTTTTTGTTGATTCAATTTTCCGTCGCTAAAACTGTTTTTCAGGAGTTGACGCGATAATTTTCGCGAATCTTTGGAGGCTCTCATGGCAAACCAGCCGAAGCCCCTAAGCGGCCACCTCGCGCGCCGCTTCTTCGCTGATCCGGTCCCGGTCTTCCGGCGTCAGCACCTTGCCGGTAACCTTCGTCGTTGTGTCGATGACCAATCGGCCGACTTCCTTCTTCAATTCGCTCATCAGCCGTTCACGCTCGAGCGCCATGGATTCCCGCGCCTTGGTCGCAATCTGCTCAGCGTCAAGCATCGCCTGCTGCCGTTTGTGTTCGGCCAACCGATCGCCGCTGGTGCGCACTTCTTCAATCAGGCGTTGTGCTTCCGCATTGGCCCGCGCGAGCACCTCTTCGTATTTGGTCTGTGCTTCGGCCAATTGCTGGCGAATCTTTTCAGCATTGATTTGTCCTTCCTCGATTCGTCGCCGCCTCTCCTCCAGCATCGCGACCACCGGTTTGAAGGCGTACCGGGAAAGGACCAGGTAAACGATGATGAAAACGATCACCTGGGCCAGAAGATTCGGCCAGTAAACGCCGAATTGCTGGGAGATCTTGTCCATAATCTCAATTACTCTTTTGTGGGCGAACCTTTTGGCGAAGATGGGGCTGCGGTAACGCCGCAGCCCTTAACATTCGTAATTAATGGGTGAATGCAATGATCAACCCGTAGATTGCGATCGCTTCGGCCAAAGCCATTCCGATGATCGCCATGACCAGAATATTGCCGAACGCGCTCGGGTTGCGTCCGACCGCCTCGGCCGCTTTCCCCCCGCAAATGCCAACGCCGATTCCCGCGCCAAGCCCGGCGAAAGCCAGCGGCAGGGTGGCGCCGACATTTCCAGATACCTGGGCTACCATTGGAACTATCTCCAACATATTTTTATCTCTTTCTTCTTTTTTTGTTGCTTCTCGTTTCCGCCGCCCACGCGTAGCATGGTCTCAGCGGGAAATTCGTCAGTGGCCGGCTTCTTCGGCCGATTCGTGTCCGGTCGACAGCTTGATGTAGACCGCGCAGAGCATCGCGAACACGAACGCCTGCAGCAGCCCCACAAGCAGCTCCATGAAATAGAAAGGCAACGGAAACACGATCGAGAAAATCCAGCCTAACCCAAATGGCAGCTGCCGCCCCAGATCCGTCATTGTATGAAGTAAAGTTTCTCCGGCAAAAATGTTGCCGAATAGTCGCAGGGAAAGGGAGACCGGGCGGATCGCAATCGAGACCAGTTCGATTAGCCCGACAAAGATGAAAAGAGGCAAGAGCAGCGCCCACAAAATGCCTGTAACGCCGCCCTTTGGTGCAAAGACATGCTTGAAAAAGCCGATCACCCCCACCTCTTTCACCGTCCAGAAAACCCACATGATCATAAAAAAGACCGCCATACCGAGCGTCATATTCAGGTCGGCATTCGAGGGGCGGAGCAGGGGATCGTGCAGTTCTTCGAGCGAAAGGACACCGGGTCCGGGTTTGCCAAATCCGATCGTACCGACTCCGGGAATCAACCCGAACCAGTTGGCAGCCAGGATAAAGATAAAAAGCGTGGCTAATAACGGGAAAGTCTTGCCGACCATCCGGCGTCCGACGACGCTCTCGAAAAGGTTGTAGAGCGTTTCCACCAGGGTCTCAAAAAGGTTCTGGTTCGCCAGGGGTACTAGTTCCATCCGGCGGGTCGAGATACGAGCCCAAATCACGATTAATACCGTGACGATGACGGTCACCAGCAGCGAGTTGGTGAACCAGGTAAAGTCAGGTATCAAAGGATTTGCCTGAACCGTCAGCTGCTCCGCGCCCAGAACGTAGGTGATCGGCATAATAAATCCCCCCTCCAGACGTAGGGACACGCTGTCTGAAGCTCAAATGAGCAGGACAAATCCTGACCGGCCGATGGAGGGTAACCGGACCTATCAAAGCAACGGCGCAAAAGGGTTGCAAGCGGTTTTGTGAAATTTTTCACAAGCACCTGGAGCCGTTTCGGCACGGACGGCCTTCGGGTAGCGCGTCCGGCCTCCGCGCTACTTGAACTTCCCAGAACTTCCTCGAACTTCCCGACGAGCTCGCGCGTCTTTGAAAACCTTTGCTTACCTCTTCGAGCGTTTCCCTGCGTTTACCCAGACATTCTGCGCTCGCGAGGTGGCCGAACTTTACCGGCAAGGGTTGAAAATACCGGTCTTCTCGATCCGGCGGCCGACCGATTCCCGGCCAATCAATATCCCTCTGGATCAGGTGCCGATTACTTACTTGCCGGACACCAACAGCCTCCGGTTCAAACTGCGGACCAAACTGGTCGCGCCCAAGCTGCGGTCCATCTGGCGGGAGAACAACGATCCCCGGGACAAGAACCGTTACTATGAAGCAATTTATCTTGGGACCAGGCTGCGCGCACAGGGGGTGGAGCATTTGCACGTGCATTTTGCCGCGCTGGCGGCCAGGACAGCGTGGTGGATCCAGCGGCTCTTCGGGATCACTTACAGCGTGACCGGTCATGCGAACGACATCTTCTGCCCCAAGCCGAACCAGCGTGTGCCCCTCGAGCAATTAATCCAGGACGCCCGCTTTGTCGTAGCGGTCAGCAACTATGGTTCCGCTTTCCTGAAAGAACGCGTTCCTCAGGCTGCCGGCAAAATCCACCGGGTTTACAACGGCCTCGATCTTTCGCGGTTTCGACAAGCACGAAGCGGAAGCGAGCCGGTAATGCTCCTGGCCGTTGGCCGCTTGATCGAGAAGAAAGGATTTCGCCAACTGATTGAAGCATGCGCTCTGCTCGCGCGGGAACAGGCTCCCCGATTTACTTGCCGAATTGTCGGCAGCGGCCCTCTGCAGTCCGAGCTCCAACGCGCGATCGAACGGCACCGGCTCGCGGCAGTGGTCAGCTTGGCGGGCGAAGAAACGCAGGAGGAGATTGTCAGCGAACTAGCGAACTCCCAGATTTTTATTTTGCCTTGCATCCATGATCGGGAAGGAGACAGCGACAATTTGCCGACCGTCATCATCGAGGCAATGGCTGCCGCCTTGCCCATCATCTCGACGAATGTGGCCGGCATATCAGAACTGGTTGGCGCTGGCGAAAACGGCGTCCTCGCGCCCGAGAACGACATACCGGCGCTGGCTTGCGCGATCAGAAAACTAATTTGCGAGCCGACCCTTCGCCAACACTACGGTACTGCTTCCAGGGAACGCGCCCAACGCGACTTTCGGGTCGAGAATACCGTAGCCGCCTTGCGCGAGCTTTTTGAGAATTATCTAGGGTGAGCCTTCCTGTTTCACAAATCCGGAGGGATTTGCGAAACAGGAAGGCTACAATCTCACCCATGAATGCCCTTATTCTTGCTGCCGGATATGCGACACGTCTTTACCCGCTCACTCTGAACCAGGCAAAACCCTTGCTCAAAGTAGCGGGAAAACCGATGGTCGCGTGGGTCACTGACCAGCTCTCGGCCATCGAGTCGCTCGAAACGATTTATATCGTAACGAACGCAAAGTTTGCTGATAATTTTATCGCTTGGGCCAAGCAATATCAGATGACTCATCCCCGGCTCGATCTGCGGGTAGTCAACGATGGGTCTCTCTCGGACGCGGACAAACTTGGCGCGATCGGAGATCTGCACCTGGCAGTAGAACAGGAACAATTGGGAGATTCCGATGTCCTGGTGGTGGCTGGAGATAATCTATTCAGCGATCCTCTCGACGCGTTTGCCGATTTTGCGAGCCAGCATCCAGCCACCGTAGGTGTCTTTGACGTCAAAAGCCTGGAACAGGCGAAGCGCTACAATAAGCTCACCACGAATCCAGCCGGCGTCTTAACCGGATTTGAGGAAAAGCCGGCTGAGCCAATAAGTACCTTGTGCGCGATCGCGCTCTATTATTATCGCCCGGAAGCACTGCGTCTTTTGCCGACGTATATCAAGGAAGGCAACAATCCCGATCAACCAGGCCGCTTGATCCAGTGGCTTTATCCGAAATTGGATGTATTCACCTTTCCCGTGAGCGGTATCTGGTACGATGTCGGTAGTCGGGAAACGTTGGAGGCGGCGGATGATCTTTTTGCCAGATTGCACAGCTAGAGCGCGCGAGGGGCGGCCGACTGAGATCAACCACTATCGTTTCGCTGAACAACATTGGACGTAGTGTCGCCCGCCTTGCCCGTTGCGGGACGGCGCTTTTTCCCTCGCTGGACCAGCTACTTTGTGGTTGATTTCCCTCTGACCAGCTTTTAATGCCAATCTTATGTCTAACGAAACCAAAGCAAAGGGCGCGTTCCTGAAGCCCGTTCAACCGGATGAGGCTCTCGCAAAGATTGTGGGCTCCGCTCCACTGCCGCGCACCGAGCTCACCAAGAAAATCTGGGAATACATCAAAAAACATCATCTTCAGGACAAGAAGCTGATTAAAGCGGACGATGCGCTCCAAGTAGTGTTTAACGGGAAAAAAGAAGTCGACATGTTCGAGCTGACCCGACTCGTTAATACCCATATCGTTAAGTAGTAAAGATCGTCCGGAAACACCGAAACCGGGTGATTGCCAAGGTTGTTGTCCCTGTGCCTCGACTAGCCATCAAGCTGTTGATCGCCGTTCTGGCGATCGCGGTTCTGGCTTTGGCTGCTCATCATTTCCCGATTCTATCCGCGATTCAGGAATCCTATCGCTGGATTGGCAGTCTCGGCGCAATTGGGCTTTGCTTGATTGCCTTGCTGCTGGCGATCGGTTCACTCTGTTTTTTGCCAGCCAGCCCGTTTGTCATTACCGCCGCGGCTGTCTTTGGTTTCTGGCCCGGAGTCCTCGCGTCGACTGTCGGTATCGCGATCGGTGCCGCGGGCGGGTTTATTCTTTCACGGATATTTCTCCGGCACGATTTAGCTGCTCAGTTGCGCAAGCATCCGACCTTTCGGGCCATTGACATTGCGATCGAGCGAGAAGGCTGGAAAATCGTTGCTCTTTTGCGTCTCTGTCCCATTCCTTTTGGGCTGGCCAACTATCTTTACGGGTTAACCGGTGTGCCATTTTATCAGTACTTGATCACTTCGATCGCGGGCGCCTTGCCGGGTATCCTTCTATTTAGTCATCTTGGTAATGCCGGGAAAAGAAGTCTGCAGGCTCTTCTGGCGGGACATTTCGCCGACAATTCCGAACCCATCATCTTGCTCGGACTCAGCCTGGTTGCCACCATCCTACTGATCCTCTGGCTACCGCGCTTCGCGCGCCGGGCGGTGGCGAAATACGCCAATGTGACGATCCCCTCGTAGGATCACGGCGCGTCGTGGAGTTCGTGCGACGAGTCGCACGCACTCCAGGACGCGCCGTGAATCAGACGTCATACACCTCGCCCGGTACCGGGATAATCGCTTTGGTTTCGGGCATTTCACGATCGATTGTGTCCTTGAACCAGCCGACCGACGGAGGGTCGCCATGAACCAGGAAAACAACGCGAGGCGACGTCAGGCGCACATAAGCGAGCAAGCTCTCCCGCGACGCATGCGCGCTGAAATTGAACTCTTTTACGGTACAAGCCAGTCGTTGACTGGGCAGATCTTTGTCCAGACGAAACGGTTCTTCCGGTCGCGCGGCTTTCAACCGCCCGCCTGGCGAGTCGGGATCAGCGTAGCCGACAAAAAAGACGGAATGTTTCGGATCGGAAAGAAATCGGGCAGCCAGGACATTGGACAGAGTCTTTTCCGTCATCATCCCGCTCGACAAAGCAAAAATCCGGTTCTGTCTTACCTGCGTGGTGGCAATCTCCTTGGCGCCAAGCACGAAGGGATCGATTGAACTCAGCAATGTCAAACCGGAAAGTTGACGCGGGACGCTGCCAGAAAGTTCATCATGTACCACCGTGACTTTGGTGCTAAGTCCACCAATATAAACTGGCGAGTGGTTCATTTGCCCGTTGCGGCGAAACTGATAAATCATCGCCAGCACTTCCTGGGTCTTGCCGAGGGCAAAAACTGGCACCAGGACGGCGCCGCCCCGGGCAAACGCGTTTTTGATTTCACAAAGGAATCGTTCTTCTTCTTCCTGTCGCGTGAAATCCGGATCGCTCGGCCGATCGCCTCGGGTACACTCGATGATCAGCGTATCCAGTCTTTCAGTAGGGAACTCCGCGCGCTGAGCGAGAGTCTGATCAATAAAATTGACGTCGCCCGTATAAAACACCCGTTTCCCGTCAACGCGGAAGAGCACACCGGCGGCACCGATAATGTGTCCTGAATCAAAGAACTCGAAGGTGGGCTCTGGGCCTTTATCCTGGGCCCGTTCACCCTCCAGAGTCCAGCGATAGCTTAACGATAAACGCTGCCAGCGGGCTGACGCCTTTTCCACCTCTCGATGGGTGAAAAGCGGGTAATCCGCGATTTTCAAATCGTCGCGCTGGCGCTGCATCACGTTCACCGAATTGTGCAGCATCACCTCAGACAAGCGGGCCGTCGCTTGAGTCATAAAGACCCGGGCCTGCGGCTGGCGCCGCATAATCCAGGGCAGCGACCCGATATGATCCTGGTGCGCGTGCGAGATGATGATCGCGGCAAGCGAACTATCCTCAACCAGACGATAGGATGGTAAGGCGGCCAAGCCCTCCCGTTTCGGATGCAGACCGGCGTCCAGCAAGATTTTTTTGCCGGCGATTTCGAGTAAGTACGAATTCGCTCCAATCTCGGTCTGCGCCGTCAAATTGAGAAAACGCATTCGCTCGCTACTGGCCCTCAACGCAGTTCGCTGAAACCGATTCCCCTCACGTTCGTCATCAGAAAAGTTACAAAGCTGTTTCCAGTATGATAGCCCGTTTACCTGCCAATGCCTGGAATTTTGATAAGGCTGCTCATCTTTTGGTGCGGGCCGGGTTCGGCGGTTCGCCCGAACAAATTCAGGCCCTGGCAGATCAAGGATTGGAGCCGGCCGTCAATCACCTGTTAACTGCGTCGCCCGAATACGTCGAACCTCCTGTCTGGGCGGTACCGGGTAACTTAACCGCCTTTCGCGCGCAAGTAAAAGCCGCGGCCGACCCCGAACAGAAGCGGGAATTAATCCGGCAGCGCCGGCAGCAAGCAAATCAGGAATTTGTCGAACTGCTCCAGTGGTGGGTTGCCCGGATGGTGTCCGCGAAAGCGCCGCTCATTGAGAAAATGACATTGTTTTGGCACGGACATTTTGCAACGAGCGCCGAGAAGGTCCACAGCCCGTATCGGATGTGGTTGCAGAACACCACTTTTCGGGCGCACGCTTTGGGAAATTGCAATGCTTTGACCAAAGCGGTTTCGCGCGACCCAGCCATGCTCGTCTGGCTCGATCTGCTCCAGAGCCAAAAGGCAAAGCCAAACGAGAACTTTGCCCGCGAACTCATGGAGCTGTTCACCCTTGGCGAAGGCAATTACACCGAGAATGACGTCAAGGCGGCGGCCCGAGCTTTCACGGGCTATCGCATCGATCCACTCGCGCAATCCTTCCGCTTCGTTCCAAATCAGTTTGATGCGTCACCCAAAACCTTCCTCGGCCAGACTGGGCCATGGAATGGCGACGATATTATCGATTTGATTTTTTCGCAGCCGGCCTGCGCGCGCTTTTTCGTCAGCAAACTCTGGCGCTTTTTCATCTCCGATCTTCCGGACCCACAAGCGGTGGACCTGCTAGCACGCGAATTCCGGCAGGCGCGCTTTGAAATGAAGCCATTGCTTCGCACAATCTTTACCTCAGAGCATTTCTACAGCGAAGCGCCGAGCAGCGCGGTCATCAAGAGCCCGGTCCAATTTATCGTGCAGGGTTCCCGCTCTTTGGGGTTGCCTCTTCCCGATCCGCATCTGCTCAGAGGAATGTTTCGCCGCCTTGGACAGGAACCGTTTTATCCGCCAAATGTGAAGGGTTGGGACGGCGGTAAGAGCTGGATCAACACCGCGACGCTCACCACGCGCTACGAAATCTCTCGGCGTTTAGTTGAAGGGATCAATCCGCCCCGGCCGCCGAAACCTGTACCCGCCCCCACTCCGGCGTCCGGGTTGGCCGGTGCTTTCGAACCTTCGATGCAGACGGCCGGTTCTCCCACAATGGCAAATCCTGGAACGGAGGCGCCGGCCAACAGATTGTCCTCGAATCGACCGCTCCTCCATCCCTCACCTCCGCTGTCGATCGATCACCTGGTCGCGGCAGAGGATCGCGATCAGCCCGAACTCCTGACCACCAAGCTCCTCATCAGCGTTTTCCAGGAAAAGCCAGCGTCCGACCTCGTCGCCCGCTTCAGCGCTTCGCTGGCAACCATGCCAGTCCCGCTTGCCGACAGCGCGATCCGGGAAATGATTTGCCTGATGCTGGCCACGCCCAACTACCAAGTCTGCTGAGAAAAAGTAGTATGTCACAGGAACCTGATTTAATTACCCGCCGCCGTTTTCTGCGAACATCTGTTTTGGGAGCGGCCCTGACCTGGACCGTTCCGACGTTTCTCGACCGGACTTTCGGAGAACTCCATGCCGCGGCCGCCGATTCCGGATTGCCAGCCGTCACCGGTCGAGACAATCCTATTCTTGTGGTCATCCAGCTGGCCGGCGGCAATGATGGCTTGAATACGGTAGTGCCATTCGGGCAGGACGCTTACTATCGTTTGCGGCCCACTCTTGCCGTCCCCCGATCGAGCGTTCTCGGTCTGGACGGCAACGTCGGATTCAATCCGGTACTTGCCCCGCTGAAGTCGCTCTTCGATGAAGGTAATCTTGCGGTGATCCAAGGAGTTGGTTACCCCAATCCCAATCGATCCCACTTCGTATCGACTGATATCTGGCAAACGGCGTCCGATGCCCACAAGATCCAGTCGAAAGGCTGGCTCGGTCGATATTTTGACAACTGCTGTCAGGGAGCCGATCCAACCGTGGGAGTCGCTATCGGAAGCCAGATGCCCGAAGCATTCACAGCGGACAATCCCACCGGTGTGGTCCTGGAAGGTCAGCGATTTGGTTTCCGGCATGAGAGTAATCATCCCGATGAACAACTCTTTGAAGAAATGAACGGTCTCGAAGGGGCCAGGATGACCGGTGATTCGATCGGCGCGATCGGTGGAAGGAATCTCTCCGGACTATCACCGTTAGAGTATCTGCAACGCACTGCTCTGGATGTGCAGGTGAGCACCACCGAGATCTCGGCCGTTCTCAATCGCAGTAAGCCAGACGTCAGCTATCCTGCGTCCCGGCTCGGGCGCGATCTCTCGATGATCGGACGGCTGATCGCCGGAGGGCTCCGCACGCGGGTCTACTATGCGAGCCAGGGCGGCTTCGACACGCATCAAGGCCAGCTCGGCACTCACAATCGGCTGCTCGGCGAGTTGGCGGGTGCGCTCGCGGCTTTCTGCCAGGAACTCAAAGCAAAAGGCATCTTCGATCGGGTGTTAGTCATGACGTTCAGCGAGTTCGGTCGACGCGTGGCGGAAAACGCCAGTAAAGGCACTGATCACGGCACCGCCGCGCCGATGTTCCTGGCCGGAGGCGCCATCAAGCCGGGCCTTTATGGGAAGCAACCCGGTCTCGACCGTCTTGACGCCGGCGACCTTTTGTACAACACCGATTTCCGCGCGGTCTATGCGACGATCCTCGCGCATTGGTTGAAGGCGCCCGCGACGCAAGTCCTCGGTCGCGATTTTAACAAACTGAACTTTGTTTAGCTAGCCTGCGTCGCCTGCAAATCCTTAGTTAGGGATTTGCGAGCGACGCAGGCTCAAGACGATTTGCCGGCCAGCATCGGAACGAAAATCAGACTGATCGCACTAATCAGGGCGTGAGCGACCATTGTGATGACGAGGTTGCGTCGAAGGAGGAACAAGAGCGTAAGAAACGCTCCCAGCACAAGAGGGATCAGCAGCCCTGAACTCCAACCGTAGAGTGCGATATGCCCTATTGTGAAGGCAACAAGCGATAGAAGACCTCGACTATCCCGTTTAGTGATGAAGGACCTGGAAAGATCAGCTTTCTCAAAAAGAAACCAAAGGCTAGAATGAGACCAGCCACCGCAGCAAGGCGTTGCTGAAAGCTCCAGCCGGTACGGTTGGCATTGTCACTCATAGTTCAAGTTCTCGTCGCAGCGGAGATGAATTCTCGCCCTACCGAAACACGGCAAGAGCGATGTTGCGAGACAAAGGTCGAAGATAGTCGTGGCAGCCCGCCAAATACGGACGGGGCCGTCCGCGCTACGTGTCCGCTTCGCGGCAAGTCCGACAGACCCAGGCTGTCAGCGCTACTTGGAAGTCTAATTTCAGCGCAGGCCGGGAAGCGATCCTTCGTAACCGGTCAGCTCAAGATAGCCTTCGCCTAAAACCGGTTTCGTACCCAGCTCCCCCTTGGCCCGGATACAACCTTCCCAATAACGCACTCCCACATTCAGTTCCTGGTTTGCCACCGGCGTGGAAATATCGAGCAGCAAGCCAAGCCGGTCGATTCTCAATTGCCACCCGATCGGGTATCGTGCTTGGCTCGCCGGGCTTGTCCAAAAGAGGGTCGGCTTGAGCGCAAAGTCACGCTCACCCAGCTGGCCGGTCGTTCCGTCTGCCCGCGAAATCGTTCCGCTGGAGGCCGGGTCGATCTGTCCGCCTTTGTCCCGCATCTGGTAGAGCATCAGATCGGTTCCGTCCGAAAGTTGGATCGAAAACCAGTTCCATCCCACCTGCCCCGCCGTCAGTTGATTCGTGGCCCATTCTCGATCAAACCATGAGGTGCCAGACACGGCATAAGTTTTACCCTCGATTCGCACGGCGCCGTGGGTCTCCAGTCGGGTAATTGAGTAGTACTCTGAGGCGTGCCCTGGCTCGACCGATTTCCTGCTAAAACCGTTGTCTCCTTGCAAGGTGGGCGGCCGCAATGCGCGCAGGGTAAGCTGGATCGCATAATCCTTCTCCGCCGCCGAAAGAGAAAAGTCGCCGTCAAAATCAACGTGCCAGTCTTTGATCCAGGCGAGGTGCGGTTCTGCGCCGAAACCAGCCTCGCCGAACGCTCCGCGACTCGCCAATGCGGCTGCGTGAAAGTGTCTCGCCTGCACATCAGTGACCGTGAAATGAGCAAATTTCAGGTCGTCCATGACGAAGGCGGAAGTGATTGGGCCGTGCTTGTCCGGCGGCAAATAGCCGTACCGAAAAAACGTCAGTTGATAACCGAATTCCCGCCCATCTGCGGCGCGCAAATTTCCTGTAAAATACCACCATTCCGTTCGATAACTGAAGTGAGCGGCGTGATCGTCCGGAAACCGAAAGTGGTAACTCGGTTCCGCTAACCGCCAACCGTCCCGGTCGAACTGTTGCGCGTGAGTTGGCAGTCGAAGGAGGCTGAGGAAGATGAGAGCAAGGAAAACCGGCGCAGGAGCCGGTACTGGAGTGCGCGCGACTTGTCGCCGCTTTAAGAATGCGCGGAGCGCAGCTAGCGAAGATCCAGTGGATTCACAGTACCGTGATCGACCCGGCTCCGTTGCTCTTTTTTTTGAGCCGTGCTCCGCGCGGTCCAAAAGCGGCGACAAGTCGCGCGCACTCCAAGACTTCCTTCGCTCCTTCATTGCGTTTCGCGAATCAGATCGATCACGGGAGTCCGAGTCGCCTGCCAGGCGGGAAACAAACCGGCGAGAAGGGCAATTGGCCAGAGCAGCAGAGGAATGGTAAGCAGCTCCCGGATTGGCCAAGCCAAGGGGAGGGTCCAGCCAAAGAATGCTTTGTTAATCACTTCCGTCAAAACGTACGCCAAACCAATGCCCCCGATCAGACCGAGCAAGACCGCGCTTACCCCTGCCAGTCCTGACTCGCTCAGCACCAAAAACCTCAGCCGGCCCTGCGAAAGTCCGATGGACCGGAGCATTCCCGTCTGGCGTTCGCGTTCTTTGATCAAAACGATCAGGTTCAAGGTAATCCCGCTGATCGCCACGATCATCGCCACGATCCGGAGAATATAGGTAATTGCGAAGGTCTGGTCGAAAATCTTCGAGACTAACGCACGGAGGTCGCGATTGGATCGAATCGAGTAATAGGCGGAGCCGTGATAGCGCTCACGAATGTAAGCGATTGTGCGGTCAACCGAAATGCCGGATTGCAGATAGATTGCCATGGAATTGAAACGATCGTCATGCCAATACCGCTGGAAGTTGGCAGCCTGCATGAGCACCAGACCGGCGTCCCGGGTGTAATCGTAAAAAACTCCTTGGACCTGAAACAACCGGTCGCCTTCCGGGGTGGCAATCCTCAGTTTTTCTCCTGTCCGAAGATGACGCCGCCTGGCCAAAGGCTCCGAAATGATCACCGCATCCGGATCAAAGAAATGTTGATACTTTTCCCGGCTCTTTCCGCCGACAAAGTCTGGCGCATTCTGTTTGGATCCGATCACCACGCCCAGGGAAGTCGCCTCGCCGTTGCAACGAACCTCGACATCCCGAAAAAAATCGAGCGATGCGACTCCCGGCACAGTCCGAATGAAACGGATCAGCGCAGGAGGAAGGTAATTTTCGAATCCGACGATCTCATTGGAAGCCGGCGATAAAAAGATGTCCGCGACAAGGCGGCGATCGACCCAGCGCGTCACCGTAACTCGAAAAGAATAGATCATGATCGACACGCTTACGAGCATCGCCACGGCTGCGCCGACCGCGGCCACGGCGATGGCGTGACGATTTACCGAGCGAGCAAAATTATTTCCGGCCAGGCGAACCACGCGCGGCAGCGGCCGGAGGCGCGCCACGCCGATTCCGATCCATCGCGTTATGCTGGGCGCGAGAAAGCACGATCCGGCCAGTACGAAAAACGCGGCAGCAAACCCGGCGATCCGAAAACCCGACAAAGCAACTATTCCGCAGAGATAAGCAGCGCCGACGCAGATCAGGTTCAACAGAATCCATTGAAGATCTCTCCAGGCCGGCCTGGTCGGAGCGAAACCAAGGTTCAACGCTTCCAACGGGGGGAGGTTCCCGGCCGCGCGGGCCGGAAACCAGGCACCGGCCAGGGCGGCCCCAACTCCCAGGACAAAGACGAACGGCAGCTCAAAAAACGGAATGAAAAGGTGCTCTACTCTTGTGAGGATGTACAGATTCGTGACCGTCTGCGCGACGATTTCCACCAGGTAGTTTGCGACAGCTAGTCCTAGAAAGCAGCCGAGCGCGGACCCCACGACGCCGTAAAAAGCCGCTTCGCCAAGGAACAACCATTGAATACTCCGACGAGTCATCCCGATCGAACGCAAGATTCCAATCTCGGGCCGCCGGCGAACGGCGGAAGCGGTGATCGTGTTGTACACGAGAAACAGACCGACGAGGAGTGAGACCATACTCAAAGCGGTCAGATTGAGTTGAAACCCTCCCAGCATTTTCGCGACCTGAACATTGCGTAGGTCTGGCGGCTGAACCGCGACATCGTCAGGCAGCAACCGGCGAATCGCCGCTATCACCGATTCAGGATTTTTTGGATCAGCCAGGCGGAACAGCACGGCCGTCAGCTGACCGGATTTTCCAAACAATTCCTGAGCCCAGCCGATATCCATGGCCGCCAGATGAGCGTCAACCTGTGGCGAATCAAGAATGGCCGTTATCTGTAAATCAACGGTACGCTCGTTGAGCGTCACCCGAAGCGAATCGCCTTTTTTGAAGTGGTGTGCTTCGGCAAAGCTCGTTGGAACCACGATCGAACGCGGATTGCCGAACCAATCCTGACCGTTTGCGGCCAAGCCCCAGTCCTTAATTTTGAAGGTCGCAAACGGACCGTTGGTAAACGGGTCCAGACCGACAATTTGCAGGTACTCGCCGGCGAAATCCGGTAGCGTAACGGTCCCCTCGACCAGAGGAGTAGCGGCAGTGACGCCGGGGACTTTGCGCAGCTCAGGCCAGGCTCGGTCCGGGATGGCGCCGCGCGCTTCGAGCTGTGCTCTTCCGGCGACCAGATCGATACCGGCCTCAAAAGCGCCCACCGCGCTTCGATTGGCAATCTGGACGGCGAGAAAGACCGCGACACCGAGCGCAATACTCAGGACGTTCATCAGCGCCAGCAGCCTGTGCCGCCGAGCATTACGAAGGACCTGCTGGAGGAAGAAATGCGTCACGGGAAGTCAGCTAGTGTCAGAGCGGGAGTCGGTAATTGGTAATTGGCAATCGGCAATCGGCAATCGGTAATCAGTATTCGGTAATCGGTAATCGGTAACAGATGACCGATGTCCGATACTGATTACTGATGACTGATTACTGATTACTGATGACTGATTACTGATGACTGCTCACTGGCTCCCGATCATCGCCCATCGCCCGTAGCGGCGCGCAGAAGGTCGCGCTGAAGTTGATCCACCCGAGCCTCCTCGAACACCTTCTTTCCTTCGAGGTCGGTAACGTAAAAACTGTCAAAAGCTGCCCCTTTTTCCGTCGCGATCCGAGAATGCACGATGTTGATGCGGGCCCTCCACAGGCAGCCAAGCACATCGTAGAGCAGGCCAAGGCGATCGGTTGCCTGAAGATCAATCACCGTGTAGGCCGGGTGGATGTCATTGGAAATGACAAGTTTCGTCGGAAACTCAAGTTCTGGCGGCAGACGGTATGCCGTCCGTCGCCTTGTTTTTGCTAGGAGCGGACCGAAATCGAAGTCCTGTTTGAGCAAGGCTTTGCTGAGGACGTTCTCGACACTTTTCTGCTCCCGCAGCTCATCAACCGCCTGGAAATTCGTGTCGCAAACCCGGTAAATACCGAGAGCCAGATTGTCGCTGCGGGTATAAGCATCGGCACTCAGGATATTGATGGAAGCAGTGGCAAAAGAGCCGGCGATCTTAGCCATCAAGGCCGCGCGATCCCAGGTGCAAATCCAGCATTCGCTGTGGCCTTGATCCGGCTTACTATGCCAACGAATGCTCACCCCCAAAGAGTTCGCCGGGTCGCTGGCGCGCGCCTCCAGGAAGCTCCGAAAGAGCCGGATATGGCCGACTATTTCATTGACATTGTGGCTTTGAAAATACCGGTCCGGCATGGAGTTGAAGTGAACATCGATCTCTTCAGCAAAGTCGCGCGCCATTCGTTTGGTAACCGCCAGGCGAAGGCCTTCCCGCTCGATTCGGCGATGGGCGAAAAACTCCTCGGCATTATGCAGATAACTCGAGGTCGCGTGATAGAGTTGCCAAACGAGCGATTCTTTCCAATCCGACCAGTTCTGGCCGCTCGTGCCTTTTCCGTCGGCCAGCGTGACAAGCATCAAGCTATCGAGATTCCCTTGCGTCCGCACGATGTCGGCAAAATCGGCGATCGTCGCCGGGTCCTCGAGATTGCGTCGCTGGGCGTGTTCCGACATCGTCAGATGATGATCTACCAGAAAAATTAATCGGCGCCGCCGCTCTGGGGAAAGCTGCAGCCGGGCGGCGACTTTTTGGGCGTTCAGCGCACTGGCCTCGGAATGATGACGGGCGCCGGAAGCTTTGCCGGTGTCGTGCAGGAGCAGTGCCAGGTAGAGCACGTAAGGATCTTCCAGGTTTTGGAAGAGCTTTTGATAGTCGAGCAGTTTCGGATCGGTTGTGTCGATGAGGGAATCAAGCTTCTCCAGGCAGACCAGAGTGTGCTCATCGGCCGTGTAGCTGTGATAAAACTCGTGCTGCACGAGGCAGGTCAGTTCCCCAAACTCAGGGATGTATCGGCCAAGGAAATCCACCTCGTGCATCATCCGGAGGATTCGGCCCGCCTGGCCTTTGCGCGAGAGAATCGCCTGAAACGTCTCTCGAGCCGCCCGGGCGTACTGAAACGTGCGATTCACCAGCCGGGTGCGTCGTCGAATGAGTTGCTGCAGCTCGGGGCTCAACCGGAGTTCGCGCTGCTGCGCATAGAGGAAAACGCGCATCAGGCGAAAAGGATCCCGATGAAAGATTTCGCGATTTTCGAAGAAAATGGAACCGGCGTGGCTGTAAAACCCATCAAAGTGTTCAGTTTTCAGTTTTCGCTTGGCCAGGAAGCCGAAAACCGGCCGCCGGTCATTTTCCAGCATGATCGGCAACAGGAAGCGTTCCGTGACCGATTGCGCAATCAGGTAAATCATCCGCGCATGTTTGTAGTAATCGCGCATGAACTCTTCGCTTCGCCGCAAAATGTTTTTTTGCGGATAACCAAACTTGTTGGCGATTTGTCCTTGGAAGAAGAGACTCAAAACGTCGGCTGGGCGACCAGTCAGGTAGTGGAGCTCAGTCCGAACGCGGAGTAGAAAATCGTAAGCTCGATCGATGGCGCTGCGATCGCTCTCGCTGATGTACTTGATTTCGACCAGCTTGGCGGTGCTCATCTGTCCTTCGCGGAAATACGAGATCCATTGCATGTTATGATAATCGCGCAGGCCGCCACAGCCGTTCTTGACGTTTGGCTCCTGCATGAATACCGAGCCGCCGTATTTCCGGTGTCGCTCTTCCTGGTTCTCCAGCCGCCAAGTCAGATAATGATTTACTTGTCCGCGCACACAATGTTCAAAAAACTGCGTTCGGAATTTGGCGTGTAAGCGACGATCCCCGGCGAGGTAGCGCGACTCGAGGAGGGACGTCTTTGTCAAGACATCGTAATTCGCCAGCTGGATCGCGTCTTTGATGGAGCGCGTGGCATGTCCGACCTTAAACCCGCTATCCCACAACATATAGAGGATCTGCTCGACGACTGCGGCGGCTTCCGCGGAAAATTTCGTCTGATCGTGCAGGAAAAGAATGTCGACGTCACTGTAGGGGTTCAACTCCCCTCTTCCGTACCCACCGATTGCCAGAAGGGAGAAAGGAGGGGACCGGTCGACGTAGAGCGAGTGTTCCACCGCACCTTCGAAAAGATGCCGGAGTACGACATCGAGCAAGTTTGCCCGATCACGCACAATTTCCAACCCGCCGGCGCCTGAGTAGTGTTTCAGCCGGAGACGATGCTCTTCCAGCTTGAGGAATTTCTTGTAGAGCGCCAACCGTTCCCGCAGGAATCCTTTTCCCTCCACGACGAGCTGGCGTTCGGCGTGCGCGAGAATCTTTTCCAGATGTTGCGACATTAAAGCTGCCCTTCCTTCACGCTGCACTGTTGAGCGCAGAAAGTCGCGGTCACGATGTCCGCCGGGCTTGTCATAGTGAGTAGCTTACCGTTCTGTTTCTCGGGAGCAAACGCGCCCATTTTGGTTTTATCGCGTGGCCTTCGGGTGGACATCCCATGGTTCCTATAAGTCCGATGGGTCCCATGAGCCCTAGGGGTCGCAACTAGCACCGACACTGACACTCGCACTAGCCCTACCCCAGCCGGTCCAGTGCGGTGAGGCGTTCTTTTACCTGGTTCAATCGGCTCAGAAACTCCTGCTCCCGGCGCTGATGCTCTTCCACCACGGCTTCGGGCGCACGCTCGACAAAGCTCCGGTTAGCCAGCTTTTTGCGAACCGTTTCAAGTTCGTTCTCAAGCTTGCCGATTTCTTTCCACAGACGATTGCGTTCCGCTTCCAGATCGATGAGACCTTCCAGCGGAAGAAAGATCTCGCCAACCCGGGTTAGCGCAACCGGCATCCCCGGTGGCCCGTTGAACCCCGGTTCGATTTCCAACGGCTCGGCGTTGATGAGCCGGGCGAGTACGGAGTAATCACCAGCTCTGACCGGTTTCAGGATCAGACGAATTTTACGATTGGACGGTACCCGAAATTCAGCGCGCAGATTTCTGACGATCGTAGCCGATGCGAAGATGTCGCGCGCAAATTCAACGTCCGACTGGTCGATCGTGACCGGGACCTTCAAATTTGTCACGGAGGCAGTCTGGATGGTACCTGAGCCGAGCTCCATTCGCGACCACAGCTCCTCGGTCAAGTGCGGCATAAAGGGGTGCAGTAAAGGCAGGACCACCGAAAGCACGGTATCGATGACGGCCAGACAATTTTTCCGGATTTCGGTTGAACCGCTCTGCAACTCGCTCTTGGAGGCTTCAAGATACCAGTCGCAGAAATCGCTCCAGACATAGTCGTAGAGCGCTTGTGCGATGTCGGTGAACAGGTAATTCGCGTACCCCCCTTCCACCCGATCAATCGTGCGGTGCAACCGATCGATGATCCACGCCGAATACGGAGACAGTCTCTGGCCTGGCTGAATGCCAGCGGTTCGGACGCCTTGCAACTGCCGAAACCGGCAGGCATTCCACAGCTTATTGGCGAAGTTGCGCCCTTCCTCAATTTGTTTTTCGTCGAAGCGGATGTCTTGCCCATGCGGAGCGATTCGCAGCAAACCAAACCGCAAACCGTCTGCCCCGTATTGATCGATCAATTGGAGTGGGTCCGGCGAATTACCCAGACTCTTCGACATCTTCCGTCCTTGGGCATCACGAATAATCCCTGTAAAGAACACATCTTCAAAGGGTTCTGTGTTCGTGTACTCGAGGCTGGCCATGATCATGCGTGCGACCCACAGGAAAATGATGTCTGGCGCAGTCACCACGTCCTGGGTAGGGTAAAATTTGCGGCGCGTTTCTTCGTCCATGGTGGCGAACGGCCAGAGCCAAGAAGAAAACCAGGTGTCAAGCACATCAGGATCCTGCTCCCAGTTTTCCGGATCGGAAGGCGGCTCCAGGGCGACGTGCCGTATTGTGCGATCTTTCTTCGAATACCAGACCGGGATTTGGTGTCCCCACCAGAGTTGACGGCTGATACACCAATCCTCCAGCTTCTCTATCCAATGCCGGAGCACTTTGACCCAGCGTTCTGGCCGGAATTGCACCCGGCCGGACTCCACCGCGGATAAGGCACGATCCGCCTGGGGATAGCGGAGGAACCATTGTTCACTTAACCTCGGCTCAATGGGAACGCCGGCGCGTTCGCTGTAGCCCACATTATTTTCGTAAGGTTCTTCTCGAACCAACAGGCCGAGTTCACGCAGTTTGTTGGCCGCCACGGTCCGTGCCTCGAAGCGATCAAGTCCGGCAAACTCACTTCCAGCCAACTCGTTCATTGTGCCGTCCGGATTCATCACGTCGAGGATCGCGAGCTGGTGACGCTGCCCGATGGCAAAGTCGGCCGCATCATGCGCCGGGGTAACTTTCAAAACGCCGGTACCAAACTCTGGATCGATTGCCTCGTCAGCGATAATCGGAATGTGCGCTCGCGGGAAAGGTCTCCAGCAATGGCGCCCAATGAACTTCTCGTAGCGTGGATCGCGCGGATTCACCGCGACCGCGGTATCGCCCATGAGGGTCTCGGGACGAGTTGTCGCGATTTCCAGAAACACTCCCGATTCCTCCACCACCTCGTAACGCACGTAATAAAGAAATCCCTTGGTCGGTCGGGCGACGACTTCTTCATCAGAGAGAGCTGTCAACGAAACCGGGCACCAGTTCACCATGCGTTTTCCCCGATAAATCAGTCCCTTATCGTAAAGATCGACAAACGTTTGTCGCACCGCGCGGGAATACTCGGGATCCATGGTAAAACGCTGACGCGACCAGTCGCAGGAGCATCCGAGCTTCTTCAATTGCTGGACAATGATGTCGCCATGTTTTTCTTTCCATTCCCAGACCGCCTGGATGAATGCGTCTCGTCCGATGTCGTGCCGGGTTTTTCCTTGTTTGCGCAATTCACGTTCGACAACTGTCTGCGTGGCGATGCCCGCATGATCGACTCCGGGCAACCAAAGCACCTCCTTTCCCAGCATGCGGGCACGGCGGGCGAGGATATCCTGGATCGTGTTGTTCAGAACGTGACCGAGGGTCAGTACTCCGGTAACGTTTGGCGGCGGAATGACGATGGAATAAGCCGGCTTCGACGAAGCGGGATTCGCCTGAAAATCTCCGTGGCTCAACCACGCATCGTACCATTTGCTCTCGACAGCTCCGGGGTCATAGGCCGTCGAAATTTCTGCATTCATGGGAAGCGGAACATGGGATGGGATCGGATCGATGGCAAGCGGAGAGGAGCGAGGCGGCGTCTCAATTTCCCTTGATCTCGGGGCCTGAGCCGCGCATCCTCCCAGCGTAATGCGTCGTTGCCTGGTTTGCATCGGCTGCCTGCTACTTCTCGGAACCAGGCTTCTCGGTTTCAATTGGACATTGATTAAACAGGAAGGGCGGGACTATCTCCCGTTCAGCGACGTCGCCCGATTCTACGGTTTCGGCAAATCTGATTACTCCAACGATGCAGTGCTCTTGTCGGGTCCCGATCTGCAACTGCAGACCTCGGCCGGCTCGCGATACCTGTATCTCAACGGTCTGAAATTCGTCCTGAACTTTCCGATCCTGCGCGCGGACAACCAGGTACTGATCTCGCGGATGGATCTCAGCAAAATTGTCGATCCGGTGCTCCGGCCAGCGCACATGGAGACTCCCCCGGTTACTACCGTCGTATTGGATCCCGGGCACGGCGGGTTCGACCAAGGAGCCCAAAGCTTTCTGGGCAACGAGAAGACTTTTGCCCTCGACGTTGCCCTGCGCGCGCGAGAATTGCTGGCCAACGCAGGTTTCATGGTGCGCCTGACCCGCGCCTCGGATATTTATATACCGCTCGAGCTGCGAGCCTTTTTTGCCAGTCACCAGACCAATGCGCTTTTGGTCAGCATCCATTTTAATTTCGGGATCAATCCGGATGCTAACGGCATTGAGACTTATTGCCTGGCACCCCGTGGAGTGCCTTCGACCAATGACCCGTTCTTGAGCTTTGCTGATTTTCAACCTGCGGCCGGTAACAGTTGTGACGCCGAGAACATCGCCCTGGCAACGGCGATGCACGGGGCGCTCATCACGCGAACCGGCGCTCCCGATCGCGGCATCAAGCGCGCGCGATTTGTGGTCCTGCGCGATGTCACTATCCCCGCCGTGCTGATTGAAGGCGGTTTTCTATCCAGTGCGCAGGATTGCGCGCGGATCGCAAGTCCGACTTACCGCCAATTGCTTGCTCAAGCGATCCTCCAAGGCGTGCTGACCTACAATCGGGCGGTGCAACACGGTCAATCCGAGCAGGTCCTGGTTCAGCACACTTCGACTGCCGGGCATCCACCCGAGCAAGAGACGGCCCACATCTGGGATCCGTTCAGCTCGGATTTCAGTGGTGAGGGAGAGGCGAAATAGGGCGGTGACGCGAATATGTCACCGTCCCGCTTACATTAGCCTTGTTCAGCACAGCGGAAAGGCGATCGTAATCCGCCGCAACCTGCACATGGGAATGAGCGTCGGAAGCAGTCGTGATCGGTAAACCGAAGCGATTCACCTCCGCGAGGAGTGCGACCTGTGGGTATTGTTCCCTCACCGTTTTTCGCCAGCCGGCGGTGCTTGCTTCGATTGCCAGTCCCGACCGCTTTGCCAGCTCCAGGACGGGGCGGAACCGGGCGACGGCATCGCCTTCCTCCACTTTGTGTCCATGGATTTTCACCAGGTCGAGATGCGCAAGGCAATCGATGCAGCCCCGGCGCATCAATCTTTCCAATTCGCCAAGATACTCCGCATAAGCGCGGTCGGCGCCTCGCATCTCGATCTGGCCAGCCTGATCGGGAGCATCAAACATCTGTGTTTCCCCAGGCAGGTAGTGAACCGAGCCGAGCACAAAATCCAATCGGTCCCAGTTCTCCTCAACCCAGCGAAAGCCCGCTAAGGAAGTGGCCGGATCATTGTCCAGCTCGAGGCCAGCCAGGATCTGGACATCCGGGTTGCGCTCACGAAGTTGTTCAACAACGGCGAAATCGATACCGGCCCGATACCGGTCGTGATCAGTAAAGGCGAGGCTGCGAATACCCTTCCGGCGCGCCTGGTCGATCCAGGGTTGCAGCAATTCCAACGAGTAAGGCATTACCCGATGGCCTTGCGGATGAGTATGGTAATCGCACGTCAGCGGCATGGGAAACACTAGGCGACATGCACGAGAAAGTGATCCCAGTCGCGTACATTGTGCGCGTTCCGGATAAAATAGGTCACGGGCAGTTCGCGTGGTGTTTCCGGCATCTTCTTGAGCTGCAGACCGACCTCCTCCGGTAAGCGATTGCCTTTGTGGCTGTTCACTTTCTTATCAGCCAGAACGCAATTTTCCCACGTTGTAGTGCCGCCCCGGGACCGAGGAACGACATGATCGATGTTGCCTTCATGCGGCGCCAATTTCCGGCCCGTATATTGGCATTTTCCCCCGTCCCGCTCCCAAATCCCCCTGGTCGAAAGCTTCGGCCGGCGCCGCGGCACCTTGCTATACCGTGCGAGGACGAGCACGGTCGGTACCCGGACCCCCCCGCGCACTGTGCGCACCGAGTAATCCTGTTCGCGGACAGGTAAAATGAGCCATTCCACCCAGCGGACTGGGCGCATATCGCCAGCATCCTCAATATCGAGAGCGGTAGCATTGCCATTTGCCATCATGCAAAAGGCTTGCGCAGGCGTTTTCACATCGATCGCCTGCCAATTTCGGTTCAGTACGAGAACCGTTGCTTTGTGCAAAACGTCATTCATAACAGCTGGGCCGATTGCCAGTCGTCCAGCGCAGGAATCGCGAAACTATTGCCTTAGGACTGGGGAATTGTCCAGCGCCTGCTTTTATTGCGGAGGATTTTCGAAAGCGTGCGACTTGTCGCACGCACAAGACGCTCCGGCCCTGACTGTCCGCGCGGTCCTTCTACCCACGCCGCCGGAAATTTTCCGCATTTCTTAGCTCGTAAGAAAGCACGCTCAGGCTGTAAATAGCGGCCGTTTCGGTGCGGAGAACAATCGGTCCAAGCGACACCGGAATACAGCCAGCGGAACGGGCCAGAGCCAATTCAGCCGGCGTGAAATCGCCTTCGGGACCGATCAACATCATCGCCGACGCCGGACTCTTTCCGTCGTTCCGCTCGCGATATTCGTCGAACGCAGCACGAAAGTCCCGCGCGTCAGCTTGGAGCGAGCCGACGAATGCGACGTCACACGGCTCCGGGTCGCCGAAAAACGCTTTCGGTCGAACAGGACGGCACACCTCCGGCAGCCAGTTCTGACCGCATTGCTTGGCCGCCTCGATGGCAATTTGTTTCCAGCGAACCACTTTGTGCTCCTCCTCGGCGGAGTCAACTTGAACAACCGTGCGCTCCGAGAGCAAAGGTATAATTGTCGAGACACCAAGTTCAGTGGCCTTCTGAACGATCAGGTCCATCTGTTTTCCCTTTGGCAAAGCCTGCGCGAGGATCAACCGATAGGGCAAACTCGGACTTCGGCTCGTCAAGACCTGCTTAAGAAAAACCGCGGATTTACCCAGTTCAGTTATCTCGGCGGTGATCTCCGTGCCCTCGCCGTCAAAAACAACTACACGTGCGGGCGGTTCCAAGCGGAGCACGTCAACACAATGATGCGCTTGCGCACCGGTCAGCGTTAAGGCATCCGGTTTCCAATCGGTCGGAGCGATGTAGAAGCGATGAACGGTCAGCGGAAAAACTCCTTGGCCTTTTCGAAGAATGATTTGTGCATCGGGCTATTGTCGTCTCCGCAAGAGGCAGCAAACTCTTCGAGCTTACGGCGCTGCTCGGGATTCAAGCGCGTCGGCACTTCCACAATGGCCCGAACGCGCAAATCGCCTCTGCTTCGGCTGTCGATGTTCGCCACTCCATGACCGCGAATCCGAAATTGTGTGCCGCTCTGCGTACCCGGCGGGATACGGAGCAAGGCTTGACCTTCCAATGTCGGCACCTTCACCTCGCCACCCAGCGCTGCGGTTGCAAAAGAGATCGGCACCTCGCAGTAGAGGTCGTCGTCCTCCCGGGTAAAGATCTCATGTTCACGAATATGAACAACAACGTAGAGGTCTCCGGGAGTACCTCCCCGGACGCCGGCTTCGCCGTTGCGCGATGATCGCAAACGCGCCCCGTCGTCAATCCCGGCTGGGATCTTCAATTTGATCCTGGACCGCTTCTCGAGCCGGCCGTCGCCGCCGCAATCGCGGCAGGGACGCTCGATCACCTGGCCCGTACCGCGGCACCGGGGACAGGTCTGGGATACCTGGAAAAAACCGCGTGCGGTGATCACCTGGCCGCGTCCCTGGCACGTTGGGCAAGTAGTCGCTTTCGAACCAGCCTCGGCTCCCGATCCATGGCAATGCGAGCAGACTTCGTGCTTGAGCAGCTCGATCTCTTTCTCCATCCCAAAAGCCGCTTCCTCCAGGGTAATCTGCAGATCATAGCGGAGATCCGAGCCTCGTTGCCGCCCACTGCGATCCCGTGGAGCCGCGCTCGTACCAAAGATTTGATCAAAAATCCCTCCGCCTGCCCCACCCTCGGCGGATCCCATACCGAAGACCTCGCGAAAGATGTCGAAAGGATCATGAAAGCCCCCGCCAAAACCGCCGCCTGAACGACTGGCTCCGCCGGCAAACGCGGCGTGCCCATACCGGTCGTAAGCAGCGCGCTTCTGATCGTCGATCAGCACCTCGTAGGCTTCGCCGAGCACCTTGAACTTGTCCTCGGCGGCAGGATCCCCGGGATTCTTATCGGGGTGAAATCGGACCGCCAATTTGCGGTACGCCTTCTTAATTTCCTCCGTGGAGGAATTGCGATCGACGCCTAGAACGTCGTAATAATCGCGTTTCGTTGCCATCATCTATCCCTTCACGCGCGTTCACCGTTTTCCCTGGACGCATGGTCGGCGGACGCTTTCGCGACGATGACATTCGCCGGGCGAATCAATCGGTCACGAAGTTTGTAGCCCCGACGCAGTTGCCGTACCACCATGCCTTCCTCCAGTTCAGGATGCTCTTCCTGGGCAATTGCTTCGTGCAATCTCGGATCAAAATGCCGGCCTTCCGCTTCAACCGGTTCGACGCCAGCGGCGGTTAAAAAATCCTGCAGCTGCTTATAGACCATGTTCATGCCATCCAGGACCGCTGACTCGCTTTTTCCCGAGCGCGCAGCCTGCAGACCAAGCTCAAAATTGTCCAGAATCGGCAGCAATCGTTCCAGAAAACCGGCGTTGGCATAACGCACGGAATCTTCCTTGTCCCGAGCAACCCGTTTCCGGTAATTGTCCAATTCCGCAATGGCGCGCAAAGCGCGGTCCTGGTACTCAGCGACTTGGCGGCGTAGCTCGACAGCCTCGGGGTTCTCTCCCAGAGAGCCTACCGGTTCGTCGTCCGGACCGGCATCAATGTCGGTGCCGATCATCTTAAAATTGTCTTTCGCTCCACTCATAATTTCCGAATCACGATCAGGGTAATATCGTCGGTTTGAGGCTGGCCACCGGCGAAGGTTTTCACTTCGCTCGTGACGCGGTTTACCACGGCAGGCGCTCCGTCCGCAGCGCTGGCTTGAACCACTTCGATCAGCCTTTTTATCCCGAATTCTAAGCCATTCGCATCCAATGCTTCGGTCACGCCATCGGTATAAAATACAAAGCAATCATTTCGCTCGAGGCGTACCCGGAAATCGCCGGTTACCCTATCGAAAACATCCCCACTGTCAATTCCAAGGGCGAGCCCGGGCGGGTTGATCCGCATCACCGAGCGGTCGCACGCGCGAAAGAGCAGCGGTGCGTCGTGGCCGGCCCGCGCCAGAACGATTTCGTTCCCTGCCCTCTCAAGGATCGAATAGGCCATGCTGATAAACATATCTTCGCGAATATCGGGATAAAGTTGTCGATTGACGAGCCGCAAGACATTGGCCGCGGAGGAGTTGGCCTGCGCAGCGGCGCGGAGGACGCTCCGGCACATCGCCATAATCAGCGCGGCGGGTACACCCTTGCCCGAAACGTCGGCAATGACTACCCCAAGTCGGCTTTCATCCACCGGAATATAGTCGTAATAGTCGCCACTAACCTGGCTGGCGGGAATATTGACGCCAACGATCTCGTATCCAGGGATTTCCGGGGACCGGTTTGGCAGCAGGATCTTCTGAACATCATGAGCAACCTGCAAATCTCGATCAATCCGTCTTTTTTCTCCCGCCTCCAGATACACGATCGCATTGTACAGCGCGAACGCGGACTGTTCGACGATCGATTGAAACACGACAAAATCCGACGGCGAAAACGGGGTACTCATCGGGCCGTTGGCAACCGCGAGAACTCCAAGATTTTGCGCACTATAGATCAAGGGTCCGATCATGACCGAGTCCATGCGCAGAGCGGAATGCTTGAGATTGTCTAAGCGAGGATCGCAATCTCGACTGGAAAGAAAGAGTGGCTCCTTTTTGTCCCAGACGGTTCCGAGTAGTCCTTCTCCGCGTCGGACCGGGTGTAAGCGAAGATACCTCTCGGCGGCAAGTGCGCTCGCCGTGCTTTGCCGGAGTACTTCCTCTGGGATTTCCACGAGCGGTGGACAGTCTTTCGAAAGGAAAGCCGGAATAAGCTCCTGACCGTTGCGATCGGACAGATACAAGGCGCCTCCGTGGGCGTCGAGAATCCGCGTCGCCCCTTCTACAATGAGCCGGTGCAAGTCGGAGGTTTTGAGATTCTCGGAAAACGCTTCACCGAGCCCGTGCAAGAAATCGAAGACCCGCGTCTCCTCGATTTGCAGCTCTTCTCGTGCCCGGCGCAGATCATTAATCATTTTTCGCTGCCGGTACAATGCCGTCGCGAGAAAGACTAGACTGAGAGCGAGTAGTCCTAACAGGGTGGAGGACCACATCGAATGGAGTTAGTTCGAGGCACCGGTGCGCAGGTCCTGCCTCAAATACTCCAACACATCCTTGAATCGAGTGAGATTTTCGGGATCGGCACCAACGAGTGCTTCATGCGCTTCAATCATACACTCCGCCTGATCAGAACGACTCACTGCCTGCTGACGATCGAGAGCCACCGCGTCTTCACCACTGACCCCGGTCTCGGCCTGTTTAGACCCGATCTCGAAGAGATTATTTAGACCGAGATTACGGAGAAGCTCGTAATTACGTTCGTTCACATTGACCACCTGGAGCGAGCCTGAACCTGCTTCCCGCAAGCGTAAAGCGATTCCCGCCAGTGTCCCCATAAACGTCGAGTCCATCACAGAACATGCCTTCAGATCAATCACGAAGGTTCGCTGGCCACGATCGAACATTTCCTTCGCAAATTCCTTCAGGGCTGGGCTGTTCTGAAAGGAGCCTTTACCTTGAACCCTGATCTGAACTGAATTCCCGGTAACCCCGACCAGAATGGAAGCTGGTACACTCACAAATTTCATGAAATATATCTTTCCCGAACTTTCGGTGTCAAATAGCGGACGCTTAGCGCCATGTTCGTGACTGTAAAAGCGCGACAATCACATCATTTTCGATCAGAATCGCTCGCCACGAGGTGATTGGTCCGTCCTGCTGATAGTCACTGCCAACCACCGAAAACTCCGAATTGTAACTGCCTTTCACGTTCGGATAATAGATCTCTCGCCCTTGGACGTAGTTTTGCAGATTGGTTTGTCTATATTCCAGACGCAAGGTCAGGTTTGCTCTTCGCTTTGTCCGCCAGGAAAAAGTGAAATATTGGCCGATCCGCCGGGAAGCCTCCGAGCCATCGATCGCGCCCCACATTCGCCGTTTCCGCTCAAAGTCGATCATCAGCTCACGAGTCGGAATCGGTGTTGCACCGGGCCGCAGCGGGGCGTTGTTAAACATGGTAAATTTGCGAAATTGAAAATCGTCGCTCAACGCCAGCGGAAGCGGATTAGCTTGCACCATTGGCAGCGGAGTGCTGTCGGCCCTTGCGAAAAACACCAGGAAAAGCGAGCTGGCCGCAACGCTCAGCGCCATTTTCTTCATGAGTCGCATAAAACCGACCGAGCAGACCCGTGTCAAGAGAGGGCTGTCGCGCTCCTGAGTGATTCAACCACCCAAATCGGCTGATGATTCCATTAATTTTCTTATTGTCGGGACATTTTATCCGCCACCCTCGGCTGACCGCACTCCGGGAGAAAGGCGGGCAGACCTTTTTGGATACCTGTCCGGCGGCGCAATGAGCACCGTTCGTTTCGAACGCGGAATCTTCCTGCCCGACCTGGATCTCTGGCTTGACCCCTGGGACGAGCGTCCCGCCGCGTTCGTCTCGCACGCCCATAGCGATCACATCGGTAACCACCGCGAGGTACTCCTGTCCCAAGCCACCGCCAAGTTAATGGCGGCCAGACTACCAGGCAGTCGAGTTGAATTCGCCTACCCATTCCGCCAGCCATTCCGTTACCGAGGCGCCGAAGGTGTTCTTTATCCAGCCGGCCACATTTTTGGATCGGCCCAGCTCTGGCTGGCTTTCAACCAATCCTCGCTCTTGTATACCGGCGATTTTAAACTGCGCCACGGACAGTCGGCGGAGCCGGTTGAGTGGGTTCAGGCCGATACACTGATCATGGAAACCACCTATGGGTTGCCTGAGTTTATTTTCCCTCCGACCGACTCGGTGATCGCCGACCTCTTGAAGTTCTGCGCCGAAGCCATCGAGGAAGAGGCTTTCCCAATTCTCTTTGGATATTCCTTGGGCAAGGCACAAGAAATTCTGGCCGCGCTCCGGGGCTGCGGTTGGCGCATACTCCTCCATCCCAGCGTTCACCGGCTGACCCGGCTTTTTGAAGAGATGGGGCACACACTTCCCGAATACGAATTGTACGCCGGTCAGAGGGAAAACGAGAGTGTGCTGATCTGCCCACCCGGGGCCAACCGAACTCGCCTGGTGCAAAGCATCCAGGATCGTCGTACCGCGGTGCTGACCGGTTGGGCCCTGAATCCCGGATCAACTTTTCGTTATCAATGTGACGCTGCTTTCCCGCTGTCGGATCACGCTGACTACGCGGATCTGCTACGCTATGTCGAACTGGTTAACCCATTGAGAGTTCTCACTGTGCACGGCTTTGCGCAAGAGTTTGCCGCCGATTTGCGTCACCGAGGAATTGAGGCATGGGCCCTTGGGGCGGATAACCAGCTTGAGCTGTCCCTGGCCGACTCGCCTGTCGTCCGGCCGGTACCTACCGGAGCGGTTGGGACAAACGATCTTCTCGAAAACGGGTTCGGGAAGCTGGCCCTGATCGCCGAGGAAATTTCCAAACTCAGCGGTAAGCGGAAAAAAATTGCGGTGCTGGCTGGCTATTTTCGGAATTTGAGCGCTGAGGAATTAAGCGTCGCGAGCACTTTCTTGACCGGGCAAGCACTTCCGCGTTCCACCGAAAGTGTCTTACAAGTGGGCTGGGCAGTGATCCGACGCGCTCTGCTCCAAGCCTCCGGGTTGGAGGAAACACATTTCCGCCGGATTGTGGCCGGCTATGCCGACGCGGGACGCATCGCATACGAGGTCTTGCTGCAGCGAACCAGTGGCGATCTTCCTCTCCTGGAAGTACGCCGTTCCTTTTCACAAATCCAGGCTGCCGCCGGCCCGCTCGCCAAAGGGGACAGCCTCACCTTCCTCCTGCGTCAACTTTCTCCGTTAAGCAGCAGCTACGTCATTCGCATTCTAACCGGCGATTTGCGCATCGGCCTGAAGGAGGGACTGGTCGAAGAAGCAATCGCCGAAGCCTTCGCGCCCGACCTGGATGAAGTGCGAGAAGCAAATATGCTCACCGGCGATATCGGCCTGACCGCCGCGCTTGCCAAAAAGCGGAAACTCCAGGAGGCGGCGGTTACTCCGTTCCGGCCTCTCCGCAGCATGCTCGCAATTGCGGAACCCAGCGCCGAATCGATCTGGGCCCGGATCGTTCGCGACCTCAACGGCAAATCAGTTTACGCGGAACGCAAATACGACGGGATTCGCGCCCAACTTCATGCTGAGGGCAATCGGATCGAAATTTTCAGCCGGGATCTGCGCAATCTATCACAAGAATTTCCCGAGTTGCTTGTAAATGGCTTCAACCGGGACCTCATTCTTGACGGCGAGATTCTCGCTTATGCGGAGGGATTCAAGCTAACCTTTTTCGATTTGCAACGGCGGCTAGGCCGGAAAAAGACCCTTGATCTTTTTGAAACCAACGATGTGCCGGTGATCTACGTTGCTTTTGACCTTCTTTCGCTGGACCACCAAAATCTGCTCAAACAACCTCTGCACTATCGGCGCGCCCTGCTCGATCGAATTTCGTTACCGACACTGGTGCGGCGCTCCAAAATAGTTTCCGTCAATTCAGCGCAGGAAATTCGGGAGGCCTTTTTGCAGGCCCGTCAGACGGGCGCCGAGGGCTTAATGATCAAGGACCCGAACAGTATTTATGCCCCGGGCCGGCGCGGGGGAAGTTGGATCAAACTGAAGGAAGAGTTCGCCACGCTTGATGTCGTGGTGGTAGGAGCCGAACTGGGTCACGGTAAACGAAGTCACGTCCTCAGCGATTACACCTTTGCCGTCCGCAATGGATCGACCGGAGGATTAGAAACCATTGGCAAAGCTTATTCCGGCTTAACCGACGTGGAGATCGAACATCTAACTGAGCACTTTCAACGGACAACGGTACGGGTGTACGGGCGTTATCGCGAGGTCAAACCCGACATCGTCTTGGAGGTTGCTTTCGATTCGATCCAGGTGAGCCAGCGCCATTCAAGTGGGCTGGCCCTGCGTTTCCCTCGTATTAAAAGGATTCGCGGCGACAAATCGGCATCCGACATCGACACGCTCGAGCAAGCACAAAACTTGGCGAGACTGGGAGAACAGCAAGATCCCTTGGATTTCTCGCCCGGATTTTCGTCGAAAACTTGTTGAAAAACGCCGGCCGGCAGCTAGACGGCCGAGCGATTTCACGAGAGAAGAACTAGGCCGCCGCAAATCTACCAGGTCCGACCTGTTTCACGCCTTTCAGGCGATAGATCCGAGCAAACAAGTTTTTCTTTGGTTCGGGCGAGTTGAACTTGTAGCCGTTGCTCAACAAGTTACTGAGAATATCGGAAACTCCCATCGGCGATCCCTTTGCCTTGAGCACCTTCACCACCGCGGGCGCCAGCGGACCAGTCGGGGATGTCGAACGCCGGCCTCGCCCACGGATGGATCCGGAGGATTGAGCTTTCCGACGACCGCGGCGACGAACCGGACTGGCGATCGGGGAAGCTGCTTGAGTTACCACATGCTCCTCACCTGTTTCGAGTAATTCATGCAACTGACTCTCTAACTGCTCGATCCTTTCCTGCAGCTCTGCCGCTTTTCTTAAAGTGGAGGAAGATAATTTCACAGGCGCAAACTAGGCTCTGTTTATCCATTTGCAAGTCTAGAGTCCTTGACACGGAGAGTTGATGTAGAATCAAGTTGTTTCAGGCAGATTTTTCCACTTATTCTATTCTTCGCCTTTTTCAAGGACTCTGGATAGTTCGGATTACCTTGAACTAACCGTTCGGATCGAGCCAAGCCATCCTGTTTTCAGACCGCCGAAGCCAGATGGAAAGACGGTTTGCCGCTTTTGCTGCACGACTTCCGGGCTTCGGGGGCCCGCTTGACTAGAAAGGCTCGTTAACGGATAAGAGTCGAGTTCATGCCTAACCGCGTTTCGTCCTTCGCTCCCGGCCGTGTCGAGCTCTTGGGCAATCATACTGACTACAATAAAGGACTTGTCCTTTCGGCCGCTATTCATCTAGGCGTAACCGTTTCCGGACACACCCGGCCGGATAATCTTGTGGTGGTTAGATCGGAGACCAACGGACGCTCTCTGACACTGAATCTCCCGATCGAACAGCCGAGCAAAAACGAATCTTGGGCAAATTATCCTCTCGGAGTAATCAAGTGTTTGAGCGAGCTGGGCGCGCCGATTGGTGCAATGGAACTCGGAATCGAGGCGAATCTGCCGGTGGGCGCCGGACTCTCCAGCTCCGCGGCGTTGGAGGTGGCAACAGGCTTGACGGTCAGCCGGCTTTCTGATTTCTCGCTCGATCCAATGGCGCTCGCCCAGGTCTGCCGCCGTGCCGAGAACGAGTTTGTTGGCGTGCAAAGCGGTTTGTTAGATCAGGCTTCATCGGTTTTTGGAGAACTCGATCACGTTATCCTCCTCGACTTCCAGAGGACCTCGGTTGAGACAATACCGCTGCCGGCGGGTTTGGGACTTCTGATCACTAATTCCGGAGTGCCGCACGAATTGACCGGCGGCGAGTACAACCAGCGTTACGTGGAATGTATGGCCGCGGCCAAGCTTCTCGAAGTGGCCAATCTCCGGGAAGTGACTTCCGCGCAGGTAAAAGCGGCTCATCTCGAACCACTCCTCGCCCGGCGCGCCCTCCACATCACGGGAGAAAATGAAAGGGTAATTGCTGGAACAGCTGCGTTGCGCGCCGGTGATGCTGAACGGTTTGGCCAACTGATGTTTCAATCGCACGCAAGTTCGCGAACAAATTTCGAGAATAGCACAGCGCATCTCGACGCCTTGGTGGATATCGCTGCCGCGATTCCGGGAGTGCTTGGCTCACGGTTGACCGGGGGTGGGTTTGGCGGCTCCACGATCTCGCTGGTGCGCTCTGAGCAAGCGCGAGCCATCATGGAGAGGCTTTCCCTCGAATATACGGAAACGACTCGGGCAACTTGCAGTCAGATTCTTACGCGAGCCTCCCAGGGCGCGCATGTCGAGGAGTAGCGGGCAATTCGATCATGCTCTAGGATATCCGTGAATGGAAAAGCGCATTATCCCTTTAATCGCTGATGTCCTTTATTCCTATCGAGCGATCGGTGGGATCAACAATATCGACGGATCGAATCTGCCGTCCAAGCGAGCGATTGAACAAATCTGTGCACTTCTGCTCCAGATCCTGTTTCCCGGCTTTCACGACGAGGAGCCGATTGCCAATGCCGAAATTCAACAGATCACTTCCGAGCGTCTTCTGAGTATCGCCGACCGCTTGCGGGAAGAAGCTTTCAAGAGCCTGCGTGTGCAGGAACCGAAGTGCCCCAGCCGCCGAGCGGACGAGATTGTCCTTTATTTGCTGCAGCAATTGCCCACCATCCGCAATCTCTTGCGAACGGATGTCGAAGCTGCTTACGAAGGCGATCCGGCCAGTACGAGTTACGAAGAGATTATCGTCAGCTATCCTTGTCTGGAAACGATCGCGATCCAGCGATTGGCCCACGTTCTCTACCAGGAAAAACTTCCGCTCATTCCACGGATGATGACTGAGTGGGCGCATAGCCGGACCGGAATTGATATCCACCCGGGCGCAAAAATCGGGAGCTACTTTTTTATCGATCATGGCACAGGCGTAGTGATCGGGGAAACCTCTGAGATCGGGACGCACGTGAAGCTGTACCATGGTGTAACCCTGGGCGCCCGCAGCTTTCAGAAGGACGAACACGGTAAGATCAAGAAGGGAGGAAAACGTCACCCGAATGTCGAGGACTGGGTGACAATCTATCCGAATGCGACCATCCTGGGGGGAGAGACAGTAATCGGGGCGCGATCCACGATCGGTGGAAATGTTTTTTTAATGGAGAGCATCCCTCCGGACTCTTTGGTCACCAACGAAAAAAATCAGATCCGGATTACCGACAAGCGCAACCGCCAAAGCCAGACCAGCGCTCCGTGGCCGCGGGATTGGACCTGGGAGATTTGAAGCGAGGGAGGCAGCTGATCGAGTGTCAGCTCCTGGCGCTGAAACCGCCCGGATTACGGACGAGGCGGGGTTTGTCGGACTACAAGGTAGAATAAGCTTCCAGCTTGTCATTTTTTGAACCGGCAGGAAGCCGGTGTTACTTGGTCGCCCGAGGCCGTCCGCGCTACGCCCGCCGCTGAACCCGCTCAAGCCGCTCCAATTGACTGAAAGCTGATCATCTGTCAGCTGTTCGTATGAGTTCCGATCCAATTAAACCTGTCGCGTTGACCGTTTCTTCGGCTGCGTTGCTTTCATTGTCGCAAACGGCGATAGGCTGCGCTCTGGGCGTTTTACTGGCTAATAAAATCGAGGAACGAAAGCGCAGTCCGGCGGTCATCAGCATATTCGTCTTTGCGGCCCTCACCACCGCGCCACTGATCGTCGCCGTGGTGGTCGACTTGGTGAACGGACCTCGCTCGCGGTTGGGAGTTCGCCGGCGTTTGCGGTCGATTCGCGAGGATTCTGGTCTGCAGGAAGAAGCTCTGGACAGCTGACTGTTATCTGTTCCGGTCTTCAGCTATAATCCATTGTGTCCACTTCGCTATACGCACTGATCCTGGCCGGAGGAAGCGGCATGCGGTTCTGGCCGCTGAGCCGCAAGACCTCTCCCAAGCAACTGCTTCGGCTGTTCGGAGATCGCACTCTCCTGGAGGAGACCGTTACTCGGCTCGATGGATTGATTCCTCCCGAAAACACTCTCATTCTCACGAACGAGGAACAGGAGCGAACTGTTCGGCAGCTTCTCCCTAAGCATCCGCCAGAGAACATATTTTCTGAACCTGCGAAGCGCGATACCGCGGCGGCTATTGCTCTGGGGGTCGGCCTCATCGCCGGGCGCGATGACAGCGCGACGATGGTGGTATTGCCGGCCGATCATCGGATTCCGGACGCGTCCGCCTTTCGTCGAGATCTCCGCTCCGCGGCCTCCGTCGCCTCGACCACTAGGGATCTGGTGACTATCGGGATCACGCCAACCTGGGCCTGCCCTGGTTTTGGATACATCGAACGCGGCCGTCTACTGTCTGATCTTGGCCCGGAAATCTATGAAGTGCAGCGCTTTCGGGAGAAACCGAATCCCGACCTGGCTGAAAGCTTTGTCCGTTCCCGCAATTTTTACTGGAATGCCGGAATCTTTCTGTGGACGGTCAAGGCGATTCTGGCCGAGCTGAATCGACACGCACCGGACCTGGCGGAGTTCGCCTCTGCCCTTCGCCATACCCCCGATCGCGCGCAGATTGTCCGCGAGAGATTTCCAACACTGCGGAAGATTTCCATCGACTACGCGATCATGGAAAAAGCGCACCGGGTCCTTGTCCAACCGGCGAGTTTCGAATGGGACGATGTCGGAAATTGGACAGCGATCGCGAAATATCTCGACGCTTTTCCGGGCGAAAACGCCGCCAACTGCCCGCTGACCGCCGAGGATGCTTCCCAAAACATCGTTTTCTCGGATAGCGGAGCGCATGTCGCGCTGCTTGGGGTGAACGGACTGATCGTTGTCCAGACTCGAGATGCGATGCTGGTGTGTAACCGGCACGAGGTTGAACGCCTCAAGCATCTGGTGGCCACGCTTCCCGAGAATCTTCAATGAGTGAACGCTGGCTAGGTGTTGATCTCGGGGATGTCCGGGTCGGGCTGGCCTTATCCGACGAGTTTACGGGTGTGGCATTGCCGTTCCGCACTTTAGAGAACGGTCCTGGAGTGCTGGCTGAGCTCCGATCGCTTGCCGAAAGTGAACGGATCGGAGGAATCGTGATCGGGTTACCGCTCAAGCTGGACGGTACGCGCGGCCCGGCCGCTCAGAAGGCGGAAGAATTCAAACGTCAACTGACGGAAGCCCTGCCCGCCTGCCGGGTCGTTCTCTGGGACGAACGCCTAACCACCGCGGAGGCTCAAAAGGCTTTGCGATCGGCCGGCAAGAATTCTCGACAGAGTCGGAAAGTGATTGATCGGGTCGCGGCGCAGATCCTTCTCCAAAGCTATCTGGATGCGGGAGCGTCCTCCTAGTCGTGCAGGAGGATAAGCTTCCGGCTTGTCAGCTTTTGCAGGATGCCGGCGCTCTATGTTAATAAATCACGCGTGCGAGGTACAGTCCGCAGGCAGGAGCCAAATAGTTGGTTTTTTGCTTTCCCGGATTTTCGAACAAGCCTTTGAACCACCCCTGGCTCGAACGACCGCAGCTAACCTGGATCAGGCTTCCCGTAAGCATCCGAACCATTCGATAAAGAAAACCTGTTCCGGCAAACTCCAGCCCCAAAAGCGGACCACGCTTCCGGATTTTTATGCGAAAGAGGGTACGGACGGTGGATTTCTCCGGACTACCCCGGTTTGCTGCAAACGACGCAAAGTCGTGAGTTCCCTCTGCCAGCGCTGCCGCTGCTTGCAACGTCTCGAACGACATTGGCTGCGGCACATGCCAGGCCCTTCCGAGTTCAAGGGGAGGAAGGACTTGACCAACCCAGATCCGATAGCGGTACACCTTTCCCTCAACGGAATGTTGCGCATGAAAGGAGAAAGGAACCGGACTGACCCTGAGAATCCTGATCTCCGGGGGAAGCAACGCATTCAAGGAGATTCTCCACGCGATAGGAGTAAACCGACCACGGGGCACATCAACGTGCGCCACTTGAGCCAACGCGTGAACGCCGGCGTCAGTCCGGCCGGCGCCATGTACTTTGATGGCGGCGGTGGGGGTCAGCGTCTGTCCGAGAATTCTTGTGACGGCGGCGATCAGATGGTCCTGAATACCGTTCCGATTTGGTTGACTTTGCCAGCCGCTGAAGGGCCGACCGTCGAAAGCGACCGTCAGCTTCAGGCGTTCCAAGGACATTCCGCGTTGACTGTACCATCATTGGACGGCTGCAGGTAAGGTTTAGACTTGACTCGACGACGTTGGAGGAGCGGCGTCGAGTGAACTGGGCAAACGCCTCCAACCCTTGGTCGGGGGAACAGAAATGAAAAGGATGTCCCGGCGGCGTGCCGCTGTTCGTCGTCACTTTGGAAATCCCCGATTGGGAACTCCATCGCCAGAACCGTGGACATTGCACAGCAAAATCAGAATATTCAAAAATCATCTATGAAATACCTGCCCATCATCGCGGGCGTTTTGCTCGGGCTGCTCTTCATCATGTCGTCCGTGGTCGTCCTTCTCAACCTGGTTCCGATGCCGGCGCTACCGAAAGACACCCCCGCGGCGATGTTCATGGGAGCATTCCTCCCGACGGGCTACTTGGCCTTTGTAAAAGTCTTCGAGCTGCTCGGCGGCATCCTCGTCGCGATCCCGCGCACTCGGATTTTAGGGTTGCTTGTGCTCGGCCCGATTCTCGTGAACATCCTCGCTTTTCACGTATTCATCATGAAAGGCACGACGCTTCTCGATCCCGTTCTGATTGCAGTCGTTGTCCTGGTTCTTTACCTTCTGTGGGTCAGCCGGAAATCGTTTGCTCAACTGCTGAGCTGACCGCGGTCCCTGCAGCCCACCGCTCCAAAAACTCAACCCCAACCCAAAACCACCAACATTATGTCAAACACCATCGTTCAACCCTATCTCTCGTTCGGCGGCCGCTGCGAAGAAGCCGTCGACTTCTACCGCACTGCGCTGGGCGCCGAAGTCTCCATGATCGTGCGCTTCAAGGAAAGTCCCGAACCGCCTCCGCCCGGCATGGTTCCCCCAGGCTGGGAAGAGAAAATCATGCACGCCTCCTTCAAGATCGGCGAAAGCACGATTATGGCTTCCGATGGCGGTTGCGAGGGCGAAAAGGGCTTCGCGGGCTTCTCGCTGTCACTCGCCGTCCCCGATGAGGGCGCGGCCAAGCGAGCGTTCAACGCGCTCGCCGAAGGCGGCGAAGTGCGGATGCCGCTCGCCAAGACCTTCTGGTCGCCATGTTTTGGTATGCTGACCGATCGTTTCGGCCTTGGCTGGATGATCAATGTCGTGGCCTGAACCCGGCTCAAAGGCGATCGTCCGGCGCCCCTGGTAAACCCGGTCACTTCGGTTTCCGGAGAGCTGCCCAGCGTGAAAAACAACTTGATTGCGCGGCGTTCAGAGGCATGATTTGAGCCTTCGTAAAAGCCTGCGGGTGTAGCTCAGTTGGTAGAGCACTTCCTTGCCAAGGAAGATGTCGCGCGTTCGAGTCGCGTCACCCGCTTTCGCCCCTCGCTAACGCTCGGGGCTACAGCGCGGCCTAGCCATGCGTTCCGTTAGGGACCTATGGGACCTATAGGACCTATGAGACCTATGGGAACCCTGTGAAACTCAACGGAGTTCTTTTGACGAGGGAACTCGGGTTTTACACATTCTCGATGCTGGTTCATGTTAGGCTCGAAGGCCGATCCACCCTATCAGTTATGAGTCATCTGACCGGTATTGTTGCTTATAAACGCGAAGAAATCAGACCATGGGTGAAGCACACCGAGGAATGGCGAGAACGCGCCCTGAAAAACCCACAGTTCCGCGGTTTCACCGCGAAGCTCCGCTCCGGTTCATTCGGATTTATCGGCGAAATCAAGCGCGCCTCTCCCTCGGCCGGCCTGATCGCGGCGGATTTTGATCCCGTCCGCACCGCCCAGCTTTATAACGGGGCGGGGGTAAACTGCATCTCCGTATTAACGGACGAGAAGTTTTTCCAGGGACACCTGGATTATCTAGCGCTCGTGCGAACCAAGGTTCCCCTCCCCCTGCTGCGCAAAGACTTTACTCTGCACGAAGTTCAGATTTACCAAGCCGCGCTCGCTGGGGCGGATGCGGTGCTTTTGATTGTTGCAGCACTGACCCAACCGGAGCTCAGCCATCTGATGGAGGCCGCCCGAGACCTCGGGATCGATTGCCTGGTTGAAGTCCACTCCGAACCGGAGCTGGAGTTAGCGTTGGACGCTGAGGCGACGTTTATTGGAATCAATAACCGCGACCTCGCGACGTTTCAGACTGATCTCGCCGCGACGGAAAATCTCGCGCCGCTCATCCCGGATGACTGCGTCGTGGTTAGTGAGAGCGGCATTCGCACACCGGAAGACGTTCAGCGAGTAGCGGAGGCCGGAGTTGACGCGGCTCTCATCGGAGAGGCACTGATGCGAGCGGAAGACCCGAAAGGCTTGCTCCAGGCCTTTGCCGCGGCGGCTGCTCCATACAGAACCAATGAAGCCGCTTAGCCGGCAGGATCGCGCTTGGCCGAAAAAATTGAAGAACTGACTGTGCCCGTCGAAGATGCGGGACAGCGTCTGGACGTTTTCCTGGCTCGAAACGTTCCGGCCTTCTCGCGGTCGCGATTGAAGCGTTTGATCGATACTGGCCAGGTGACGCGTAATGACCGGACAGCCCGGCCGCGCGATCAGGTGCAAGCTGGGGATCAAATCGAGGTGCGGATCCCGCCACCCGAATCTAGCAAACTGGCTGCTGAGCAAGTCGCGCTAACTTTCCTCTACGAAGACGAGGATCTGATCGTGATCGACAAACCCGCCGGTCTGAGTGTACACCCCGGAGCGGGTCAGGACTCGGGCACATTGGTAAATGCTCTCTTATTTCACTGCTCGGATTTGAGCGGCATTGGGGGTGAACTGCGACCAGGAATCGTTCATCGCCTCGACAAAGACACGAGCGGGTGTCTGGTTGTCGCGAAGAATGACAAAGCTCACCTTGCTTTGAGCCGTCAGTTCGCCCAAAGAAAAGTCGATAAGTGGTATCTGGCGCTTTGCCGGGGTCATTTCACCAAACGCCGCGGCGAGATTGCTGGCGCGATCGGGCGCCATCCTGTTCAACGACAAAAAATGGCCGTAATCAGGAGGGGCCGAACCGCACGGACAACTTACGAGGTCCAGCAGGAGATCGGAGAGAGCACCCTGGTCCTTTGCCGGCTTTTTACCGGTCGTACACACCAGATTCGCGTTCATTTGCATCATCTTGGGCATCCTGTGCAGGGCGACAAGGTGTATGGACGAACCGACCCCGAATTTCCGCGGCAGATGCTTCATGCCTGGCATTTAGGATTTTCACATCCGCGTCACGGAGGAAGGATGTGTTTCGAAGCGCCAGTCCCGGCGGATTTTCTCAAAGCCGGAGTCGTTGACAGCGGGTTCAGCGGCGCGAGGCAACTGAATAGCCAGGAGCGCACCGCGCCTCATCGTGGTGCGTGCGACTTGTCGCCGCTTTGAAACCGCGCGGAACGTGGCCACCAGAAAGGCGCACCTTTGCGCCAGGGGAACTTCGGCACTTAGTTGTTCCGGCCTCGGCCTGCCAGACCGCGCTCCGCGCGAATCCCAAAGCGGCGACACGCGCTCCAAGACACTCCCGCAATCTGATGATTGCATCATTGCGGATCAATGACCTAGGATCGGCGGTCATGGGCGAGAAACACGAAAGGAAATCCGCCTGATGACTCCTTTTGAGAGTGGCCTGGACCTGGTGATGGCTCATCTGCGGGGCAGCTCTCGCTGGCCGGGTTCAGGCGCCAATCCCGAGGTCTTGACTCGAATCAAACGGCTAGCCAGTATAACTGCGGCCAAGCCAGCTGGCCCCACGGCGAAAGCGCGCGCTCTCGCAGAACTCAGCGGCCCGGTGCTCGCCTGCTGTAAATGTCCGCACCTGGTCGCCTTTCGCCACAAGGTCGTCTTTGGGGTTGGGAATCCAGAGGCCGAACTGATGTTTGTCGGCGAAGCGCCCGGAGCGGACGAAGATTTGCAAGGCGAACCCTTTGTCGGGCGAGCCGGACAAATGCTTACTCGCATTATCCAGACCATGGGGTTCTCCCGCCAAACCGTGTATATTGCCAATGTTCTCAAATGCCGGCCCGACATGCCGCCTGGCACCTCTGGCAATCGAGTTCCGACGCCCGAAGAAATGAGTACCTGTCTGCCCTATCTCCGGACCCAGATCGAAATTATTCAGCCCAAGGTGATGGTCGCGCTTGGCGGCACCGCCATGCGCGGGCTCCTGGGAGTGACCGAGCCGATGAAGAACCTGCGAGGCCGATGGCATCAATTTGGCTCGATCCCTCTGATGGCAACGTTTCACCCCTCGTACCTGTTGAGGAATCAAGTCCTCAGCGAAAAGCGCAAGCTCTGGGAGGACATGTTGATGGTTCTGGAAAAACTCGGACGACGGATCACGGAACGACAACGAAGCTTCTTTCTGAACCACTATGAATAATTGTCTTTTCTGCTCTCCAACCGTGCTGAAGCGCAAGCCGCATACCGGTGTGTCGTTCTTATTGATCGCGCTTTTCTGGCTGCTGCCGCGCGACTCGGGTCAAGCGATCCTCTGGAACTCCTCGGCCTATCATTGCGCGGTCAGTTTGCCGGATGGCACGCCTCAAGTGGGTCCCTGGGTGACCATGATGCCGGCCGATGCCACTGCGGAGGCGACTGGTATTACCGGAGCACGCCGAGTCGATAAGAGCGCCATCGTTTTTCTCGGGATCGTGCACTTAAACGATAAACCGCACTTTCAGCTTAATGAAAAGACCATCGGAGAGCTGACCGGTCCTTTTTTCGGGAAGGCGCTCGGCTTTCAACACGATGTAAAACCAATTACCAATCATGGTTTGGCGGGCTATCGAATCACCGGTACACATCGCTATTTCAACAACAATTACAACATAGTCGTCGATATGTTTCAGGCGAACGGCCTGGTGTACCAGCTTGCTGCGCTCTCCGAGACGGATGACCCGCTGAAAGATGGAGATCTACGTTCCTTTCTGCAGAGTTTTCGTCTGACTCGCTAAGGCGGCGGCATCCAAGTTTTGCTTCAGGTCAGCAACAAAGGCCGCGACGTCATGCTCGGTAGTATCCCACGAGCACATGAGCCGCGCGGCGTTATCCGGTCCGACATCGGTGTAGAAATGCCAGTCCAACCGGTAGAGCGCTTCCACAAGCCGCGAAGGGATATGCACAAAAACCGCGTTAGCCTCGCAGGGATACACTGGATGCAAACCGGCCTCCCGCAGACATTCCTCAAGCAGCCTGGCCATTGCATTGGCATGTTTGGCGTTCTCAAGCCACACCTTATCCTGAAGTACTCCAATCCAGGGAGCGGCCAAAAAACGCATCTTCGAGGAGAGTTGTCCGGCCTGTTTCATCCGATAGGCAAAATGGCTGGCGTGGTCCTCGCGAAAAAAAACAACCGCCTCGCCAAATCCGAGACCGTTTTTCGTCCCTCCAAAGCTGACGACATCGATGCCCGCTTTCCAGGTTAAATCGGCCAGGGAACAGGAGAGACCGGCAGCCGCATTCGCCAGGCGCGCTCCGTCGAGATGAATGGACATCCCCCGACGGTGGCCAGTGGCGGCGATCGCGGAAATGCCCTCAGGCCGATAGACGGTCCCCAACTCGGTCGCGTTAGTCAAACTGATCGCCGCGGGCCGGGAAGAGTGGATTGGGCGCTGGCCATCAATCAACCGGTCCAGATGAGCTGGATCAATGCGTCCGAAAGAGCCGGTCGCCTGGAGGATTTTTGCACCAGGAACAAACCGGCCCAAAGCGTTGCATTCATCCGTCTCCAAATGCGAATCGGTGTGCGCGACCACCGCTTCAAATGGCTGGACCAGGGCAGCCAGGGCCAGGCAATTTGCCGCGGTACCGTTGGAAACAAAGAATGTCGTGCAGCGCGTTTCAAAAAGTTCAACGAATAACTCGCGAGCCCGCTTGGTGAAGGGGTCATCCCCATAGCCGGTCACGTGTCCGCGATTAGCCTCGCTCAGGGCGGCTAAGGCTGCGGGACAGATACCGGAATTATTGTCACTGGCAAACTGGCGTCTTATTTCCATAGCTCGAATCAACCGCAAAGAACGCGCAGATCGGGCGACGCGCGAAGGATTTTTCGTAGTAGCACAGGACTTGTCGCGCCTTAGCTCCGCGAAGACGAGGCACCAGGTCGTGCGGACCGCCTGGGAGGGCGAAAATTAATTCGAGCGCCAGGTGAGACCTCATTTACCGGATAAATTTTGGCCCTGCCGGTACCGGACTTTCGAACGGCGTGGGACCGACGTGCCGACTGTCAGAGCGCAACACTTGAGGATTCGTGCGAGGTTCCTTATCGTTGTCAGATGAAGGTAACCAATCTTCGGAGCCCCTATGTCAAGACAGCAGGAATCTATTTTTTTGCGCGAACGGTCGATAAGATCCTGCTGCAGGCAAAGGGCCAGCTCCCTGAGGAATATCAAGCCACGTTAGGGGACGGGTTTGATGGAAAGCTTTGCCGTTTTTTAAGAGTGAGTTACGACGAATTCGTTGAGCGTGTGCTGGAGGGCGGAACCGATGATGAGTTGATGGAGTGGTGTTTTCACCGTGGACGCACGCCGAACGATGAGGAGATCGAGATGTGGAATGAGTGGAACCGCAAGTACGGTTGGCACGATCGCGGTTCGGAGCGCGTGAAATTCCGGCTGAAGGAGAGCGGGCTCGAAGATCGAACGGACGTCGTAACGATGTTCGACTACATCGAAGTCGACGAAGGACGGGAACCAAAACTGCGAGAGACCGGGAAAGTTGAGACAGCAAAATGAAAGAGGAAATGGTTCTGGTTGTCCGCCGAAAGCTCCTGGAAGAGCTGGGAATGTTTCAGGGGTTGTGCTTGCAAGTCGACCTGTATTTGCCCGCCCTCCTTGCGCGCGAGAATAACTTCTTTGCGCCTCGTTCACGAGCGGAGACCGATCCAAGTCTGAAGCAGATTATTCCTTATGCCATTCTAAACTATCAAGACCGTGTCCTCCGATATCGCCGCGGCAAAAAAGCCGGCGAACAGCGCTTGGTGGCTAAGGGCTCGATCGGCATCGGGGGTCACATGAATGACCGCGACGAAGGTCTTTTCGCGCTCAACCGGGACGCGTATCTTGGGGGAGTCGAGCGTGAAATCAGCGAAGAGATCGAGATCCCGCCTCCGCTTCGGAATGAGATCGTCGGACTGCTGAATGACGACTCAAACGAAGTAGGTCAAGTGCATTTAGGGATCGTCCATCTCGTTGAACTGCCCTCGGCACGAGTCGAGAAGAGGGAGAGTATGATCACCGGAATTGAATTTCTCACACCAGCCGAGTTGCGGGCCGAGCAAGCAATGCTCGAGACATGGTCGCAGATCTGTGTGAGGCATCTGGAACAGCTAATCGAATGAGGGTCGACCCCGCAACATTATGGAGTGCGCGGGACCGTCACCGCGGAAAGGTTCCTGGCTATGACAAAGGTTCTTTATAATGTTCAGCAGGTTTGAACATTCCGCATTTTGCGCTGTCATTTCGAAAAGACACAGGGTAAGGGGCGGCCAGTTCGAAGCGATTAATCTCTAGGAGGATTTTCTGGTGATCAGCTGGAACATCGCAACAAAAAATATCCCTTATGATATAGGCCTCCAGAACCGGATCAGACCGGTAATCGGGAAACTGGAAAGGCACCTGAAATCGTTCCCTCCGAATGTTGTCCACTTGCAGATCGTAATCGAAAAGCAAAAGCGGGAAGGGCTGTTCACTACGGCTCTCACCTTGGATCTGCCATCCGGAATTCTGCGTACCGAAAAGGCCGGCAAGGACGCACTGGAATCGATCGGCGCCGCCGTGCCTGCCCTTTTGGGCGAATTAGAGGAGGTAAAAAGCAAACTGCGTCGCGAACCACTCTGGAAACGAGTTGCGCGTCAAGCGGAGCTTCACGATAAGAAAGCCAAATTCGCGAGCGCACCATCGGTGAAGCCCATCAGAGACGAAGCGGAATCCATCCGATTATTGCTCGAGCGCTTCTACCCGCGCTTGCTCGCCTATATCAGGCGCCGGATCCGTCGGGCGGAGCTTGAAGGGGAGGCGCCAAGCGGGAGGTTGGAAGCTGAAGCGATTTTGAACAGCGGAGCGGAAAAGGCCCTCAGCCTTACTCTCAAAGAGGCTCACTCCAGTGGCGGAATACAGGACTGTCTTCTGTTGTTATACACCCTCACGGCGCAAGAGCTGCGCAAACGAATTGCCGCGATCCACCGGGAACAGGGCACCCATCCACCAAATACCGGTCCACGCGACCTGGCAGATCCCCGAAGCGGTCCGCCCGATGAGCTTACTGCACGCAAAGAGCTCCTGGAGACACTCCAAACGGTGATACGCCAATGGCCAAAAGACGAACATGAACTTTTCGATCTCTACTTCATTGAGGGATTTGAGCCTCATGAAATTGCGGTGATCATGAGCCGACCTGTCTCTAAAGTTGAACTGGGTCTCCAGGAAATGCAGGCCAGATTTCGGTGCGTTCTCACCGAGGAAAATTGGGGCGCGACTGCTCGTTAGCAGAACGTAAAACGAAACAAGCCCGGCACTCTCGATCATTGATCCTCAAGAAAAGCCTGTCCGATAGGGTTCAGTGGCTCCCTCCTTTGGAAATCCGACGGCCGGCACTATCTTTTTTAAAAGCGAGCCAGCACTTCGTCGCGAGAAGGCATCGCTTGCTGCGCGCCCGGACGAGTGGCGGCCAGCGAAGCGGCCACACAGGCGCGGCGGGCAGCCTGTTCGAGAGCGAGTCCTTCGCCCAAACCGACGCCAAGCCATCCAACAAAGCAATCGCCGGCTCCGGTCGTATCAACCGCTTCGACCTTGGGCGCGGGCACTGAGACGATCGCCTCGCCCGTAGAAAGCCGAGCGCCCATCGGCCCGAGAGTTACCACAACCTTACGACACCCCGTATCATGCAAACGGGCGATGGCGCGATCAATATCTTCTTCCCCGGTCAGATCACGCGCTTCGTGTTCGTTGACCACAATCACCGTAACCCGTTCGAGGATTGGCCTCGGCAATTTTCTCGATGGCGCGGGATTCAGCAGAAAAATCTTGTTGAACTCCTGACAGAGCCGCGCGGTTGCTTCGATTGCGCTGTCCCGAATTTCCAACTGGGCAATCACGATATCGCTGCGTTCCAGCACAGCGCGGGCCGCTGAGACCATGGTCGAATCGACCAGGTCGTTCGCTGATCTGGCAACTGCGATGAGATTGTCCCGAGTGACACCATCAACCAGAATAAAGGCCACCCCGCTTGAGGCCGCCGGGGTGCATCGGAAGTATTCCGTATTAATCCGCTCCCTGGCGAGGCGCTCCCGCGCGGCTTGCCCAAAGTCGTCCGAACCGAAAGCGCCGACAAAACTGACCGCCCCGCCGGCGCGCGCCGCGGCCACCGCCTGGTTAGCGCCTTTACCTCCGCCAAAAGTCTGAAAGTCGCCTCCCAAGACGGTTTCGCCAGGTTTCGGCAACCGCTCGCAAAAGATGACCAGATCGGTATTGGAGCTTCCAACTACGACGATTTCGGGACGGTTGATCATTTCTCGATCCGGCCCGGTCGCACTTTAGACCGCGGCGGCTTGTGCCGCTGGCTGCACCAACCTCTTCCGCGCCTGAATGCCACGCCAGTAACGAAGGGGTACTAGGCCGAGGCCAATGATCAGCAATTGGCTGAGAATAAAGCCGATCAACACGCCAAACGCCTGGTCCATGAATCCGTAGGAATGCAGTCCGACACCCAGCATGTTCACGCCGAACCAGGAAAGGCTGGTAACGATATTGCCAAAAACCGCCAGCACAGCGATTCCCCTTTCCCGCGCATATCCACCCCAGCGCGCATGCAGAATAATGGCATTCCAAATCACGATCCCAAGAGCCCCATTTTCTTTCGGATCCCAACCCCAGAAACGTCCCCAGGATTGATCGGCCCAGAGACCGCCCAGGATCGTCCCGACGAGGCTGAAAAGCGCAGCGAAACAAACAACCCCATAAATCATCCGACTCAGAGACTTAGCGGTTTCCTGGTCAAAGCTCTTCGTAAAAAGTCCACGGAAAATGTAGATGATCCCCAAAAGCCCGGCGAGGAAAGTACCGGAGTACCCTAATGTTACGGTGACGACGTGCGTAGCCAGCCAGACGTTCGTATCGAGGACGGCGCGAAGCATCTCCAGGGTATCACCATCCAGTTGAAGGTTGTAGGCGATAAGCAGTGTCACACATCCGATGGTCGAGGCGCAAAGGCTGCCAATCCCGTTCCGATAAAATCTTTCGAGAAGCAGACACAGTAGAACCGCGGCCCAGCCAATAAAGATCGCTGAGCTATAAAGATTCGTTACGGGCGGCCGCCCCTGAAGATACATCCGGGTAATCAAGCCGCCGCTATGAATGACAAAAGCTAACACCAACAAAATGATTGCGGTCTTGCCCAGCGTCTTCGGCCAAAAAAGCCACGAAAAGACAACCAAAAGGAAAACAACGAGGTAAATCACCATGGCCTGCAAAAACGGCGCGGCGTGGTTAAACACTGTTTCAACGTTGGGTCGGACCAGCTCGGCGGGTACGATTTTCTGCAGATATTGAGAATAATCGTGCAGCGTTTGATTGAAACCGTCGACGTTATTGCTGCGATAGGCCGAGATCATGCGGGCGTACGCCGTTACCGGCTCCGGAATTTGCCCGGTGCCAATCGCGCTCAGAAGAGCCTCACCCAGGGATTGCCAGCGTTCGTTCGGATTACTCGCAGCCGGGTTGGGGAAGGCCAATATATACTTGGCCTGAAGCACATTCTGGTACCGCTTCGTGAAAAGCAGCATGTGTTCGAAATCGGCCGCGCTATAAGGCCGGCCGGCATCCCGGTCGCGGATTGCCTGCAAGCCCGGGTGAATCAAGCTGCCAAAGACCGCGACCTCTTGTCCGAAATCAGGTGAATCCTCGACCTGAACGGTATTTTTCAAACGAAGATAAAAAAGCAAGGCATCTTTGAGCTTCAGAAGATCGCGCTGAAAAGCGTTTCGCGATTCGGGTTGATTCTGGCTGGCCAGCCGCGCCTGTTCCTCGATCTGCGGGAAGAATGGTTTAAGATCGTTGAACGAGAAGTGGGTGGCAGAAACGTCTTTCCAGCCAAACAGCGCGAAGAGGTCAGGGCTCAGCGCCTCAGTAATCTCAAAGAGCTTGGCTGCATCGGCCTGCTCTGGCCGCATCCAGGCCTCAAGAATCCATTGCGTGGGAGTACCGATCACTTTGCTGCCATCGGCAGTTTCATAGCGGCCATGGTGGTTCATGGACGACAGAGACAGGCGCCCAAGCGTATCGACGGGCATGACGCGTCCATCGACCAAAACCGGTAACCGACTAAACGCATCGAGATCGGGGCCCGGCGGCGTTTTGGCCGGGAGCATGCGACCAAAAACCCAGAGTAGAAAGACCAGGCCGATCAACCAGGGAGCGATTTTTTTCATGAAATCACCCGTCGTCGTAGAAAGCTGACCAAGTGCATGCCGAACTGGATAGTCATCCCTGAAACAAGTAAAAAACAAGCGATATACGGAAGAAGCCAACCCGGATTTTTCACCACTTGGAGGACGGTCGTCTGGTCGTTATTATCGAAACCAGCCTGGTAGAAGGTCAGTCCCCGGTAGCGCAAAGGGTGGTTCATGTAGATCAGGGATTCGCGGTTTTCGTGGTTGATCGGGTCGAAAAGATTGACTCTGCTCGAGAAGTTTTTTGCGATTTCCGTCCCGGGATACCGGTCATGACGGAACTCGTCCAAGCGGACAAAGAATGGTTTGTAGAAACGTTTCGGCCGAAGACTGATTTCGTACGTTTTTCCCGCCGCCTGGAATTTTACCGGACGAGGAAAGCCGGCCGCCAGATCTACTGAGCTGACCGCTCGACCATTCCGCAGGACTTCTAGCGCCGCACTCGGCTGGTTGCGCTCGTCCTGCTTGTAAGTCTTTGGAACGGGAACCGCCACTGCCATCGGACCTAGTTTCAAATGGGGATATTCCGGCGACGGTAACTGACTCGGATTGATCAGGGCAGCGTTCGGATAAAATTCCTCGACCACAATCTCCAAGGAATTGACCGGAAGAGGAATGTGTTCGCCTGGCCGAAGTCGATCGGCCGGCACGGAGACAACGGTGTCCCGGTGTGGATCAGAGGTATCGACCAGGGCGACTTCGTCGTGGTAAAAACTTTCCGAGTAATTTTTGGACTCTTTCTGGTCAAGCCGCATCTGGCTTTCGATCTGGAAAAGGCTGGTCAGCAGTTGCCCGACCAGCAAAAGAATGAGTCCACTGTGCAAGACAACGATACCGATCTTTTTTGCCGAAAATTTGAACCTCGCCGCGTGAGCCGCGATCAGATTGATCAGAAGGACGGTGCCAAGCAGGTAGCCGCCTGGAAACCAGGGAATACGGAGGCCGGTTCCAGGGGGCTGAAAATAGAGGAGGAAGCTTTTGAAGTAGCGGTTCTGCGCTTCGTAAATCCCGATATTTACCTGCGCAAGTGTTCCCACAAAGATGAGGACAAGGGCACAAGCCAGACACCCAATGGTCAGTTTCAGCGAGGCCAGCGGCCGAAAAACCTTGAGGAGCTTATTGATCATTGGTCGATTTCGCTCCCATCGAAGCACCGAGACTCTCTGCACCTTGGCCCGAGAACCGGAACGACTGAACGAACTGGTCGAATTGCGTTTTCTGTTTTTCGAGAAGAGCCGTTTCGCCCGTCATTTTCACAAACCAGGTGCGGTCGGGCAGTTCGAAGATGGCTCCAAGAATACGCGATGGTTTGGCTGTCGCCGGCGCGGTTTGGAAATCGACCAGCATTGCTGGGACGCCATCGACATCGCGGCGCACGATGATCTTCTCCAGTTCGTCGCCCGCTAAAGGTGGCAGCTCAAGCTGACCGCGCCAACGGTTCACGTTGGATTCAATTCCCCCCGCCTCTCCGGGAAACGATGTCACTGAAATATCCGCGGAAGCCCCCTCGGGCGCCGCGACCTTGAAGCTCGCCTGGCGCATCTCTGTCAGCGGCTGCTCCTGCCAGTCCGCCGGTTTCTCCCAGCGGGCAGGCTGGGCCGCAGGAGGGGGAGCCAACTTGGCGGAATCCTCCATCGCTACGCTTTGTTTCGGAATCTGATAGACCTCGACTCGCTGCTGATCGCAACCCGCACAGACCAAAATCGAAAAAAGCAGACCGCCGCGGAACACCAGCCTCTGCCGTTGGGACAACCTGATCATCGCGTGGCCATGAGCTCGTACTTGCGCTTGAGCTCGTCAAAATGGGTCGAAGGAAACCAATGGTACAACATGAAGTAAACAAGAACGCCCGTCACCGAGACGTACAACCAAATCGGGAGAGTAAACTTTCCCATCCGCCGGTGTCGGTCAAATCGAGCTCGCAGAGCCGGGATGACGGTGAGAATCACAAGCGGCAAAATGATTATCGCCAGCGCCAGGTGCGTAAAAAGGATGAGATAGTAGACCGGCCTGATCCAACCCTGGGCGGTGAAACGGATCGATCCCTCGCCGAAAGCATGCATCAACCCGAAGTGATACGTAAGGTAACAGGCCAGAAACGCCGTTGAACAGACCAATGCGGTGATCATGCAGGTGATATGAAGCCGTTTTCGATCGCGAACGATGGCTGCCCAACCAGCTGTCAACAGACAGGTGCTGACACCATTGAGTGTGGCGTTGATCGGAGGTAGATCAAAAATATTCATAGCCCACGAGTCCCCGAGTCCCCGGGGCATTAGAAGACCTTATTTTGCGTAAATTGCAACCGGACAGGTGACGGATCGGCACCCTCCGCTAATCTCGGTCTGTTTTCTTAAGGCCATTCGTTGCCCCCGCTTGTGCTTCGGCTACCATAGCCGATGTGACCACCGCGATACGGCACGTCTTTGTGATCAACAGCGGCAGTTCCTCCTTGAAATTCACGCTCTTTGATCTTTCGACCGAGACAGTTCTCGCCTCCGGGATAGCGGAACGACTTAACACCAAGGAAGCTTCGCTTACGTTTGCTCAACCTGACCGGACAAAACAAACCGAGTCCTTGCCGAAGGATCAGACGGATCACCGGGCAGCTCTGCGCCGGATCATCGGTCTTTTAGCCACTCAAGGACCGTTCGACGTACAGGCGGTTGGGCACCGCGTCGTGCACGGCGGGGAGGATTTCCGGCAAGCCACGCTCGTGACCCCGTCTGTGCTCAGCCGGATCGAGTCGCTGGCCGATCTCGCTCCGTTGCACAATCCTCCAGCGGCGCAAGGTATCCGTCTGACTGCTGAACTCTTTCCGAGCATCCCGCAGGTGGCCGTTTTCGATACCGCTTTCCATCAGACCCTTCCGAGCTTCGCTTTCCATTACGCGCTCCCTCTCGATCTCTATCGCAAATATCGGATCCGGCGCTACGGCTTTCACGGAACGAGCCATCAGTATGTTGCGCAGCAGGCAGCTGCCCGGCTGGACAAGCCGCTGGAGAGTCTTCATCTCTTGACCGCCCACTTGGGAAACGGCTGTAGCGCCGCGGCGATCCGAAGCGGACAGAGCGTCGACACTACGATGGGATTGACGCCGCTCGAAGGGCTTGTCATGGGCACTCGCAGCGGTGATGTCGATCCCAACCTTCATCTTTTTCTGAAAGAGAAGGAACATTTGAGCGTTGAGGATGTCACCGATTTGCTGACGCGGAAAAGTGGCCTCTTGGGCGTCTCGGACCGAAGCCAGGATATGCGAACGATCCTCGAGGCGGTCAACCAAGGCGACGGCAATGCTCGCTTGGCCGTTGAGCTCTTCTGTTACCGTCTCGCTCGCGGGTTACTTGGCTTGACGGCTGGCCTGGAACGCGTGGATGCGCTGGTTTTTACGGGCGGCATCGGTGAAAACAGCGCGTTTGTCCGGGCCAGGACGCTTGAACACCTCGCTCTTCTTCGGCCGGACCTAGTTCCGGAGTGGAATGAGGAAAACGGCGAACCCCAAAATGGCCGGATTACGCGCGAGCCCGGTCTGGTGTGTTTGGTAATTCCAACAAATGAAGAGCTGATGATTGCCCGGCAGACCGCCGAGGTCGCGGCGAAGAAGCTCGAGAAGAAGATAGACGACGGGGCTGAAAATCGATCTGCGTGAGAACTGTCTTTTATCTTGTGCCTGCTGGGCGATCGGCCGGCTTAACAACTGTTGCCCTCGGGCTGGTGCAGGCACTGGACCGCCGCGGCATTCCGGTCGGATTCTACAAACCGGTTAATGAAAATCCGGAACTGCCGGAGCGTTCCGTTCATTTTCTGCGTTCGACCACTCATGTTTCTGCCGAGAACCCAGTCCCGCTCGCCGACGCTTCCCGGCTGCTCGCGCAAGGCCGGCTCGATGAATTATTGGCTCGGGTACTCAAAGGATTCAATCGTTCGACCCCAGATCGAGGTCTCTCGATTTGCGAAGGTCTAACGACCTCAGCAGAAGATTCCTTTCGGGGATTGCTCAACCAGGAATTGATCAGAGCGCTGGACGGGCAAGTGATTCTGGTCGCCAGCGTGGAAGGACGAACCAGCACCGAGCTTGAGGACCAAATCGAGTCGGCCAGGAAGCACTATGGAGAAAATCGCGTCAGCAGCATCATTTTCAACCGAGTGGACGCAGGAGGAGATCAGCCGGCCATTTCGCCAGAGCTGACTAGCTTTCTCACCAAGTCACGGGTCGAAATCATCGGCGTCATCCCGGCAAACCTCGATCTCACCTATTGCCGCGCGATCGATGTCCAGCGTCATCTGCAGGCGGAAATCCTTCACACCGGCGAAATGAAATTACGCCGGGTAAAATCCAGCTGGCTCCTGGCTCGTACAGTTCCCAACATGCTGCACGCGTTCATCGGAGGCGCCTTGTTGATCACCCCTGCTGATCGCAGCGACGTCATTGTCGCGGTCTCTATGGCGGCGCTCAGCAAAGTACCGTTAGCCGGCCTGATTTTGACCGGCGATACGAAGCCGGAACAACGGGTCCTCCATTTCTGTTCATCCGGCTTTGCGACAGGTCTGCCCGTATTTCGGGTCCAGAGCGACAGCTACGAGAGCGCGAAGGCGCTCTACCAGCTCAGCCCCGAGGTGCCGCTCGATGATCTTGAGCGTATCCGGGCCGGCATGGACCACGTTGCGCGGAATGTCGACGTCGATTGGCTGATCGCACACTCGCAAACTGCGACCGGCGTCCGGCTTTCCCCGGCAGCTTTTCTCTACCAATTGACGGAACGGGCCCGGGCCGCCCAAAAAACAATCGTCCTCCCGGAGGGCAGCGAACCTCGGACCATCAAAGCAGCGGCGATCTGCGCGGAACGCAAGATTGCGCGCTGCATTCTTTTAGGTGAGCGCAAGGAGATCGAGGAAGCGGCTCGCAGCCAGGATGTAACGTTGGGTGCACAAGTGGAAATTGTCCATCCGGCATCGGTCAGGGCAAATTACGTTTCCACGCTCTACGAGCTCAGGAAGAGCAAAGGGCTTTCGCGAGAGATGGCCGCGAGCCAGCTCGAAGACAATGTCGTGCTGGGTACTGTGATGCTGGCGCGCGGCGAGGTAGACGGGTTGGTCTCGGGGGCTGTTCACTCAACCGCGAACACGATTCGGCCCGCGTTGCAAATCATTAAGACACGCGCGCAAGCGCGGGTTGTTTCCTCCGTTTTTTTCATGTGCCTGCCCGAACAGATCCTGGTCTACGGCGATTGTGCCGTCATCCCGGACCCAGACGCCGAGACGCTGGCGGACATCGGGATCCAAAGCGCGGATTCCGCGAAAGCTTTCGGTATTGAGCCCCGCGTGGCTTTTATCAGTTATTCAACCGGAGAGTCGGGATCGGGAGTGGACGTCGACAAGGTCAGGGCGGCAACCCAGATTGCACGGGAGCAGCGTCCTGATCTGTTGATCGATGGCCCGTTGCAATACGACGCGGCGTTTATGCCGGAGGTTGCCCGCACGAAGGCTCCGGACAGCCCCGTTGCGGGGCGAGCCACCGTGTACGTTTTCCCAGATCTGAATACCGGCAACACGACTTACAAAGCGGTCCAACGGAGCGCCAACGTCATCAGTATCGGGCCGATGCTGCAGGGATTGAGAAAGCCGGTGAACGATCTCTCGCGGGGCGCCTTGGTGGAGGACATTGTGTACACAATCGCGCTGACCGTGGTGCAGGCGACGCAAGTTTAGAGGGAGAGCGATCAAAGAGAATCGCGCAACGTCGCTGCGCGTCGTGGAGTCCGTATGATTTGTCCCACGCGCTCCATGACGTCCGATCTTGAGATCAACCGCGGACCGGCTAGTTTCTGCACAATGGCCTTGGTAATCGAGCTTGAACCAAGTCAGCGTCAGACCGACTTGAACCTCAGCCGCTGGACGGCAATCCTCGAGGATCGGACACTGGCGCAGCTGCCCTATCGGATTGAAACCGATCGCCATGGCCACATTTTGATGAGTCCTCCTCCCAGCACCTCACAGAGCAAAAAGCAATTCCGGATCGGCCTGCTGCTGGAGAGCTTTCTACCTGACGGCCAGATCCTTACGGAATGCCCAATTTCTACCTCTGACGGCGTAAGGGCGGCCGACGTCGCCTGGCTGGCTCCGGGTCGTGAGCAAGAGACCGAAGTCGACACCCCTCTTTTGCACGCTCCGGAGATTTGTGTCGAAGTGCTCTCTAAATCCAACTCTGTTCGGGAGATGAAAGAAAAAGCGTCGTTGTATTTCGACGCCGGAGCCAGAGAGGTCTGGGTTTGTGACTTAGTGGGTTCGATGAAGTTCTATCTGGCTGGAAAGAGGAAGTCCGACAAGGCGTCCCAACTGGTACCGAATTTTCCCGACAACGTTTAGAATGAGATAGAGAGAGACGGTAGGGCGAAAATTTCTTCGCCGAAAAGGCGACCGGCGACAGCTTCGGTCGGTCACTCGCCGGGCTGCAGAGCAGCGACGCGATGCGCGGAATCAAGCGCTTTGCAATAGCGAACGATCATCCAGAGAAGTCCGCCAAGGATAGACGCGACCATCGCCAGCATGAAAAGCACACTGACAGAGAAGCCGGTCGAGATGCCATCGATTCCAGAAGCGCCATTGACGCTCGAGGGTTCTTTGCAACCCTCGCAAGCGATCACTGACGAAACCGACGAGAGAAAATACAGCAGCGAGAATGGCAGCAAACGGCCCATTAAAAAAACGATTACTTACTTTTCTCCCGCACGCAAGAGGCTTCCTAATTCAGTAAGCAATTGCGCAACCACCTCGTCCCCGCGCCCATCATAATCGCCGCGAATCCGGCCCTTTCCATCAATCAGAATAAACCGAGTGGGCGGGGCCGACGAGGAGCCGGTTGGACCCCTTACCGAGTCCGAGCATAGATCGGCGATCACCGCGTCGACACTGGCCTTCGCTCCCGTCGCAAAAAGCCAGCGTGATGAGGCCTCGAAACTTGCGCGGTACTGTTTCAGCCTGTCCAGTGCCACGCCATTGGAATCAGACACGATGGAGAGCAATCGCAGGCGGTCGCTGTTTTTGAAATTGCTGTCGAGCTCAGCAAACCGGCCCATGAGCAGGGCGGACTTGGTCCGGTCCTCCCAGGATACAAAATTCGCGACCCAGACTTTGCCGCGCAGCCTGGTCAAGGCTACTGAATGGGAGTCCTCGTCGATCAGCGAGAAGTCCTTCACTTGCTTGATGATGGGCAGCGAAATCGCGGCGCTCTGCTCCGAGGATTTCCAGGATCGATAGGCAAAAAACGCGGCGAGAGCGAATAACGCGGCGCCCATCAACAGCAGTCGGCGGCTTCGCTGGCGGCTCGGACTCATAAGAAATGTGCGAAAGGATGAACGGGCGTAACGGCGACGCCCTTGCGCCCATTCACCCTTTCGCACATTTCTACAGGATGTAGAGGATTGTGAAGAGAAATATCCAGACGATATCGACAAAGTGCCAATAAAGTCCGGTACATTCCAAAAACGAGTGCCGTTCAGGGGTGATACCGCCGGAGAAGCTCTTGAACAGCGAGGTCAGGAGGAGAAGCACTCCGATGAAAACGTGCATCCCATGAAACCCCGTGAGCACAAAGAAGCTGGAGCCCATAATCCCGGCGGTGTTAAACCAGAAACCTTCATGATGAAGATTGATCCACTCGGTAACCTGGTTCAGCAGGAAAAGGCTTCCAAGAACGATGGTAAAAAAAAGGAGAAGCTTTCCTCGTTTCCTTCCCTTGATGATCCGGCTTTCGCTGAAATGCAAAGTGAAACTGCTGCTTAGCAATAGGCAAGTCGCGATGAACGTCTTGATCATGGTCGGCCCGGATTTCAAGGCTTCCGGCATCTGCCAACCCGTCCCGGCACCGGAGCGCAGAACGATATAGCCACCGATCAGGCCCGAGAAAAGCATCGCTTCGGATGCCAGAAAGGTCAGCATGCCGAAGCGCACAATATTTGGGCGGGCCCCGGGTAGAGGCTGCGCTAATTCTTCAGCGGTCAGAACGGGTGCGTGCATAGTCAGGGATTATGATAGATCGAAAGTTTCCAGAGAATCACCGCGACGGCGAGACTCAACGCAAAAACGACGATGGCAATCAACATGCGTTGGTTTTTCTTTCGGAGTCGTTCATCCATTAGAGTCGCGTAAGGACCATTCCAGCCAAGGTAATTGGCAGATAAATAATTGAGGCCAGGAAGAGGCGACGCGCCGTTCGCTCCGTTCTGGTCCGCGCAAACCGAAAAGCTGTCCACAGAAAATATCCGCCGGTAACCAGTGCGATCGGCAAATAAGCAACGGTGGTGAGTTGCAGGGTGACCGGGAGGAGACTGATGCAGAACAGCGCCATCGTATAGAGTAACGCCTGTCGCCCGGTGATGGAGCAATCTCCGTCCGCGCCGCTTAGCATAACAAAACCCGCATTCTTGTAATCCTCCCGGCAAATCCACGAAATCGCGAGGAAATGCGGCATTTGCCAGAAAAAGAGAATCGCGAACAATACCCAGCTCTCGAAATTTGCTTCTCCGCGCGCGGCAGCCCAGCCAATCACTGGCGGCAGTGCACCGGGCACTGCTCCCACGATCGTGTTGAGCGTCGTTACTCGCTTCAAGGGGGTGTAGGCAAAGACGTACGTTACCACCGTAATGGCGGTCAGCATCCCGGTTAAAAGGTTCGTCGCCACGCCAAGATAGACGATTCCCGCAGCCGAGAGACCAACCCCGATGAGCAGCCCTTCGTCAATGCTCATCCGCCGCGCGGGCAACGGCCGATTGCAGGTTCGGCGCATGCGGGCATCAAGATCGACCTCAAATACCTCGTTGAGAGCAGCCGCGCCAGCGGCGGCCAGAGCCGTTCCAAACAAAGTATGAAAGAGATACAACCAGTTCATCGGCCCATGCCAGCCGAAAAGAAAACCCAGAAGCGTCGTAATTAGAACGAGCAAAGTCAGCCTGGCCTTGACCAGCGCTCCAAGATCGGACAGGAGGGACCGGTGCCGGGGAGACGGCGCCACCAACGCAGCCTCCCTTTTATCAGAGAGAATATTCATACCCGGGCCGCCTCCTTCACGCCGAACAATCCCGTACCCGGCCCCCTGGTCGTCCTCCGCGCGACGGTAGTCGCCAGGCAGATGCCGAGCAGAACGCCGCAAACGAGAATCAACGAGCCGAAAAAGACATGTGCGGTCGCGATATCGGCCGCCTTATTACTTAGGACAGTCCAGGCTCCCAGTACTGCTTGCACCGCGACGAGCACCGGCCAGGCCAGGGCAAGTCTTCGCATAGCAACGCCTAGCCATCTCTGACGGGCGATGGAGAGCGCGACGACGGTTACGGTCAGGAAGATCACCAGCGCCCAGCCTCGGTGCAGATACTGCAAGTGGATCAGCCCGATGGTTGTCGGCGGTTCGGGCGCAATAGCGGCGGCCCGAGCCTCATTGATCCGGGCAAGCGTACCGGGATCAACCGGCGGCAACCAACGACCGTATACGGTCGGGAAATCGTGAATCGAAAGTCCGGCATGCGAATGGCGCATGGCCGCTCCGAGGATGAGTTGCAGGAAAATCATCCCGGTGGCGAGGATCGTCCAGAAACGGAGTCGGGACGGAACGGGACCGGCGGGGGCCGCCGGTAAGCGCTCCCAGAGCGATGAAGTGAACAAAGCAATGCTCCACACCAGACATAGATAAGCCTGGGCCAGACAACCGTGGAACAGTCCCAGAACAGCGCTGTGTTCAGTGACGCGCAATCCGCCCAGCACTCCCTGAACAATGACCGCGACAAGAGCCAGCCAACAAAGCGTTTTGACCCAGCGGCGCCGTTCAAAAATCAGGGCGACGACGCAGAGCAGGATGGTCAACAGGCCGACCAGACTGGCGATCAGTCGATGCGTGTGTTCGAAGAATACACCGCCTACCCAACGAGAGACCGGAAACAAAAACATGTTGTATCCAAAGCTGTTGGGCCAATCGGGGACAGACATCCCAGCCTCATGACTGGTGACCAACCCTCCGCTGCAGATCAATACCAGGATGCTGCAGGCGACCAGTACCGCAACGCTGTTGACGATCCGTCTAGGAAAATTGGCGGGCATGCTCGAGGCTAGCGCACCTTAGTGGACGGCGATCCTGGCCGTTTCCGGAGGTGGTTGGTTTTGGGGCAAAAAGTCCTTATCCATCCCGGGGACGCTGTACTCATAGGGCCCGTTGTAGACTGTAGGTGTCTTTGCAAAGTTCCCGTGGGGCGGCGGCGAAGGCACCGTCCACTCCAAAGTCGTCGAGTCCCACGGGTTATAAGGCGCTTTCTCACCGCGGAACATGCTGTATACGAAATTGATAAAGAACGGGATCATCGACAGGCCAAGTCCAAACGCGCTGAGCGAGATGAAGACGTTGACCGGTTGCTGGCTGCGCAGGTGATCGTACAGAGTGGGATCAGCGATCCGTCTCATCATTCCGTTCAGACCCAGGTTGTGCATCGGGAAAAACGTGAAGTTGAAAAAGATGAATGCGAGAAAGAAATGCACCTTTCCCCAAAACTCGTTCATCATGCGACCAAACATCTTCGGATACCAAAAGTAGATCGCGCCAAAGATGCCAAAGAGGCTGCCTCCAAAGAGCACGTAGTGAATATGGGCGACGATAAAATAAGTGTGGTGGATGAAAAGATCGACCGGTGTCGCTGCCATGTAGATGCCGCTTAGGCCGCCAATCACAAACATCGAGACAAACGCAAGCGCGAAACACATCGGCGTCTTGAACCGGAGCGACCCACCCCAGACTGTCCCCATCCAATTGAAAGTCTTGATGGCGGAAGGAACCGCGATAAGCATCGTCGAAAACGAGAAGGTGGCCGAGAGCACCAGATTCATTCCGCTCACAAACATGTGGTGTCCCCACACGATGAATCCAAGCACACCAATCGCCACCATCGCCCAGACCATTGCTTTGTAACCAAAGATCGGTTTGCGCGAAAAGACCGCGAGCACCTCCGACACCAGGCCCATCGCCGGGAGAATCATGATATACACCTCCGGATGTCCAAAGAACCAGAAAAGATGCTGCCAGAGAAGCGGTTGACCATGATTGGAGGCCGAGAAAAAGCTGGTGCCGAAATTCAGATCAAAAAACAGCATCGCCGCCGCTGCCGATAACACGGGGACCGCGAGCAGCAGGAGAAACGCGGTCACGAGCAGCGCCCAGACCGGGAGCGGCAAGCGAAACATTTTCATCCCGGGCGCTCGCATATTGATCACGGTGGTGATGTAGTTGGCGGCCCCGGCAATCGACGCCAGGCCATTGATAAAGAGGCCGACACACCAGCAGCTCTGACCGATCTTGGTTCCGTTGTAGGCTGCATTGGCCGAGAGCGGAGCGTACGAGGTCCATCCTGAATCCGGAAACCCGGTCGGAGCAAAAAAGCTGGAAAGCAGCACGATCCCCGAGAGAAAAAACAGCCAAAACGAAAGCGCGTTGAAAAACGGGAACGCCATATCGGGCGCCCCGATTTTGAGCGGGATCAAGAAATTACCGAACACCCCGATCAAGAGAGGCATGACGACCAGGAACACCATTACAGTGGCGTGCATGGTGAAGAGGGCATTGTAACCGCCGGGAGAAAAAGCACCGGTGTCCGTCACCAACCATTTGGGCAGGAACTGGCCAATCAGCGGGACTGGAGTGCCCGGAAAAGCAAGCTGAAAGCGAACCCCCATCGCCAACAAGCCGCCGATCGCCAGGAAGAACAAGCTCGAAAACAGGTACTGGATTGCAATGGTCTTGTGGTCCTCCGACCAGATGTATTTTCGGAAAAAATTGAGCTCGTGGTGAGTGTATGCGTGTTCCTGAATCTCGCCGGTAGGATGAGCGATTGTCTGCGCCATAAAAGTTATTACTCGTTTTTCGCTAGAGCCTTTTCGGGAGTTTTATTAGGAACCGCGGCGTCCGCCTTCTCCTTGTACCACTTGTCGAAATCCGCCTGGGAAACGACTTCGACCTGAGCCTTCATATTGTAGTGACCTTGCCCGCAGAGTTGACTGCAGGCCAGCTGGTAAGAGCCCACCTTGGTCGGAATAAACCAGACCCAATCGATCGTTCGGCCGGGGACAGCGTCCTGATAGATCCGGAATTGCGGTATGTAAAAACCGTGAATCACATCTTTCGAATTGAGCCGGATCCGCACGGGTTTATTGACCGGCAGCTCGAGGACGCCGGATTCAAAATTGTCCTTGGTGACGGGATCATTTCGGTCATTGCCAAAAGGGTTATCGTTCGAAATCAGGTTCACATCGGAACGCCCGAGATGGCCGTCACGTCCCGGGTACTGCATGCTGAAACCGAATTGATAGGCGGTGACGGCCACCTCCATGGAGTCGGTTGGTGGGGTCGCATGGATGACGTTCCACCACATATGATTGCTGTAGCCCCAAAGACCGATAAAGATTGCGGTGGGAATCGCCGTCCAGACGATCTCCAGAAAGTTATTGCCATGGCTGTACTTGGCGCGGACGCCTTTCCGCGATCGGTATTTGATTAGAAAATAGACGTAGACAACCTGGGTCAGAACAAAGACTGCGCCGGTCAGGTAGAAAATGAACCAGATCAGGAAATCGATCTCCCGGCCGCCCTTGCTCGCTACGTCCGGCATCCACCAGAGATGAGTAGTCCGGGCTTGCGCCGACGCCGCTGCCGCTGTCGCCAGCAAGACGAAAAAGGGAAACAAGTGTCGAACAATTCTCGATCTTGGGAAAATCATACTGGTCAACTTCCTAATCTATACATGCCGGTTTCCCTTTGTCATGAATGCCCAGGAGTGGCCGCGGCCGGTGGCGGCGCGGAAGTCGCCGGAGGATTTCCGGGGGTCGGGGCAGGTGGTTTCCCGCCAGCAGCCGAGGGAGCGGACGCCGGCTGACCGGGCGGCGCCGGTTTAGCGGCGCCTTTGGTCAGGTCCACTGGCGGAAGCTTCATCAATTCAGCATAGGTCCATTGTTCCTTACGATCCTTGAGTTGATCCCGCATTTGCTTGACCATGTCCGCCGTGATCGGCGGCGCGCTGTTACCCCATTCCGAACGGACGAAAGTAAGAATCGACGATAACTGTTGATCGGTATACTGCCCTTCCCACGCTTGCATGGCGTTGTTGAAGCTTTGGCCTTTGACCTGCACCGATCCCTGGAGTCCTTTCAGGACAATTGCGATCAGCCGGTTGCTTGCTTCGCCGTTCACAAATTCCGAACCGGCTAACGGCGGATATTGACCGGGGATTCCCAGGCCCGTCGCTTGATGGCAGGTGATGCAATTCGCGGAAAAAAGAGCTTTCCCAACTACTTTCGGATCCGCCGGGGCGGCCGCACCGCCCGCCTGCGCGCCATACTTCGGCTGATAGTCAAATACGTCCGCCGCAAATCCTCCGCTGAAAGAGAACAGATATGCGCCGGCCCAGAAGAGCCCGAGCAGCAGGAGCCCGAGCAGCCACCGTGGGACTGGAGCATTTGCCACAGTTGGCGTTGCCAATTCGGTCTCCAGCGCGTTCTGCCCTCCCTGCGCCGAGCTTGACTCGCCGCCGGCTGAACCCGCGGCGGGTGGTTGTTCTGGATCGGTAAAAGATGCGCTCATTCCTTCGGTTCAGGGGCTTCCGGCAACGGGTAGTTGCGCTTCAGCGACAGCAGATAACCCACTAATTCGCGGGCCTGCTGGGTTGGAACAATCTCGTATCCGGGTGGAGGCGCGTCCGATCCCTGCAGATGCAGAGCGTCAACTGAAACCTGGCCAACGATCCTGCGCTTAGCGAAAAGCCAGGGATAAGCCGGCATATTCGACTCGGGGTTCATCTGCCTGGGGTCGAATAACAAACGGTAAAACCACTGGGCATCGGTCTGACGCACGCCGACATTTGTCAGGTCGGGTCCTTGGCGCGAATCACCGAGAAAAACCTGGCCGTCAAAAAGATAATCGCGCGCGACGGTCCGCCGGGTACCCCATTTGCGCTCGATGTCGCTGCCCTCATTCTTGTCACGAACAAATTGCGTATGGCAATTCACGCAACCGTTTCCGGCGTAAATGTGGTAGCCTTGGGCCGCAGTTCCGGGAACACCAGGAGGAGCAATTGCGCCGGTGTTTTCGTCTTTGTGCGGTTGCAACGCCGCGAAGGTCAGATACGGATAAGCGACCAAGCCAAGCCACGCCGCGCAAAACGTCGCGAAAACACCCAGGAAAAATGTACTGAAGCGGTTCACGCGACGCCAACCTCCTGAGAGAGCGGTTCCGGCGCCGGTTCACTTGACTCCGGCTCCCTCGATACTGGTTCAACCAGAGGAATTGGTGGACCGAGCAGGATTATCAGGAACGACCAGGCAGCGATCATATTTGCGACCAAAAGCACAAGCACGGCGACAAACCGGAAAAGATAGAATGGCCCGGCAAGATCCGTCACGGCGTTGAATTCTATTTTCGCGTCGTTCAAGCCAAAGCCCTGGATTACGCCGCCCATAAAAGTGCTGACCGCCAAAAGGCCAAGCCCAACGACAGTTATCCAGAAGTGAAGCCGAATGGCTTCCACGGAAAGCCACTTCCGCAGAAGTAGCCGAGGGACAATATAATAGATTGCGCCGAAGAGGGTCAGCCCGACAAACCCAAAGATGGTCAGCAGCATCGGCAGCGAACCCATCATGGTGAATTCCGTGATGCGATTGATTGTGCGGAAAGCAGTGATCGCCTCCCACACTCCGGTCGCCGTATAAATCATGGTCCCAATGACAATGAATCGCAGAACCAGATTTGAGCTGAGCGCCTCAAACTGATCGCCTAAAGTGTAATGAAAATTTGCGGCGACAGCCGCGATCGGCAAGACCATGAGGACCGTTGCCACGATACCGGCGGTCATCATCCAGGCTGGAAGCGGGCCGGCCAGAATGTTCGTCATCCCGGTCCATCCGCCGAGGATCGCCAAACCCCAAAAGCTGTTCAGGGCCAGTCGATAACTGTGGAGCGGGCGCCCAACCAGCTTCGGCAAAAAGTAGAACGCGATTCCGAGAGCAAGCGGGGTCATCCAGAGATCTCGCACCACGTTGACGTACCACCACTGGATCGCGGCCTGCCCCGTTCCTGACGTCTGAAGTACGTTCAGCAACAGATTGGCGGTGAGATAAGCCCAGGCGAACCAGAAGAACGCCGCCACGATATACCAATGCGCGACGTATGTACTTCTGCGCCGCCGATGTAGCCTGAGCACCCAGAGACTCATGATGGCGAGCGCAAGGAAAATGCTGAAGCCGGCGTAGGGATTTATATCGAGCAGCTGGCGACCCCTTCCACCGCCCGACAAGATGCTTAGCAAGCCGCAAAACAATCCGATATCCCAAATCAATCCGGCGTAGATCGGCAGCGAGCCGGCGCGCTCAACCGAAGCAGTAAGCCGCCCGAGAATCCAGACCGCGGCGCCGATCCCAGCCATGGAACACCAACCATAGACCAGCAGATTGAGCGCCGCTGGATAGGTCCGACCGAAGGTCAGCCACGGAACCTTGCCGCCCGTCCACCAGGCGTGAGGCGCATATTGTTGCGCGGTAGCCACTAAAAGAAGCAGGGAAGCGAGAAGCAACCAGCCCAGCGCGGACGCGAAAAAAATCACAACAGGCGTTCGCATCGGCCGGTCAAACTCCACCGTCAGCGGTGGCGAGGTGTCAGCTCGTTTGAACGGCTCGGAGTTCAGGGTGACGGGGCTGCTCATGATATCGGCAATTTTCAGGAGTGATTCGGCGGTAAACCAGCCGCAGGCGCCGGACTCTTTGCCGGACTACCAGCCGGGGATGGACTTGGAGCGGCTACTGTGATTGGACCGGCCGGATGCGGATGATTATTCTGTAGAGCGGTGAGTTCCAGTTGCATTGCCCGATCGATCGGGATTCCCACGACTCCATTCTTGCGATCGACCCAGCGATAGCTCGTGAGGATCTTCTGATTGGCCGCATTGAGCTCCGCGAGGTTTTTCAGACGCTGGTCCGCGCGCAATTCGTCGTAGCTCTTAATCCCGGCTCGCCGCGAGACGACCACGAAAATCAGGCCACCGATCAGGCAAACCAGGAGAAGGCTTCCGACCACGCTGAGAAACGTCGGGCGACCGTTTTGTGAATTTTCGTTCATTGAATGCGCTAGCCCGTACCCTCATTCGATAGCCGAACACTCTCGAGCAGACGCGGATCTCTGGCCGGAAAAAGGTTCACGGTGCCAAGGGACCGCAAAAACAGGAACGCCAGCAGACAGCCAATCGCCAGCAGGCTGAGCAGATCCAGAATGCTGAACTGAAAGCCGGTCGGATGCAGGAACGGCGAGATACTGACGTACGTGTCGATCAGATGCATTCCGAGAACCCAGTAGCACATGAAGCTGAGCAGGCGCGGATTCCGCTTGGTGAACTCGAAAAGCAAGTACAGGAACGGAATAAAGAATCGTCCGACCACCATAAAGGTGCTCAGGACATGCCACGACTCGATATTCCGCCGGAGGAACCATTCCGTCTCTTCCGGAATATTCCCGTACCAGATGAGCATGTATTGAGCAAAACCGATGTAGCCCCAGAAAATCGTGAAGGTCAAAAGCAACTTACCCATGATCTGGTAGTGCTCTGCGTTGACCCCAGCCAAATAACCGGCGTTCTTCAGCCCATAAACCACGAGGATAATTAAGGCAATCCCCGCTCCCGCTGACCCCGCAAAGATGTAGACACCCCACATCGTGGAGGCCCAGCGATAGTCAGGAGAGGAAACCCAGTCAAACCCAGCCAGGGTCGTGAAGACCGCGAACAGGACAATACAAACAAACGACACACCCCGCATCTGGATCGACCAGTGCGGATCGCCATCGGCATCCTGGCGGACGGAGGTTCGCCGAAAATAAACGGCCAGACCTCCGAAAAACAGGAAGTAGAGAACTGCCCGAATCCAGAAGAAAGGCACAGTTACACCGCCGAAATGCAGGACGAAATAGCCAAGCTTGGCCTTCAGCGGCGGATCAATGGGGACTTGGTGAATTGCCGCGATCCAATTCCAGATGTCGTGACGAGCCAGGAAAAGCGGTACGAAGAACAGGATCATCCAGCGAAGCAACACCGCCAGATTTTCCATCTGCCGCCGCACCAGGATTCCCCAACCCGAGTCCGTAGAGTGATGAACGATGATCCAGAAGAAGCATCCGATCAGGATAGTGAAAAAGTAGACGAACGCGAAAAGCCACGAGAATGCGAACTGGCGCCGTGTTTCGCTGCCGGCCGGCGCAAGAAAGCCGGTCAACAACGTCACCGCTGCGCAGAAAATACCGACCCCAAGCAGGACGAGAAGCAGCCGGCTCAGATGATTGGGGCGGAAGGTCTCGGGCGCTGGAACGAAATTATGGTTCATTTCTGGTTCTCGAGCGCAGGACGCTGGTTTGACGGAACATCCTCCATCTTGGCGTACTCGCTTCGTTGCAGCGCGCGGATGTACGCGACAATTGCCCATCGATCCTTCACCGTGACCTTGTCGCCGTAGGGCATCATTGTGTTATGGCCGTGCGTAATCGTATCGAAAATCTGTCCGTCAGCCATTTGCCGGTATTTGTCCTGATGATAATTGGCGATCCCGTTGAGCCCGTATTTGGAGGTGATACCGTCACCTTGCCCGGTCGCACCATGACAGACTGCGCAATTGATCGTGAAGGCCTGTTGACCTCGCTGCAATAACGCCTGCGTTACGGGCAGAGGAAGACCGGTTCCCCAATCGTTACCCATTTTGCCGGTGTTATAGTAGTCGGTGCCAGCCGTGAATTCGCCGATGGGCGACCGGATATCATCAGGGGGATTAGAGTTCTGGGTTGGATGCCCCGGAATATCATAACCAAGCGGAATCGTCCCATCGACCGGGGGGCGAGCGGCGCGTCCGTCCGCGAAAAAGAGACTCGGTTTTTGGAACTTCACCTTGGACTGGCGCTTCATATCGCCGAAGAACTCGATCGGCGGCGTTGGGCGATGCTGTCCTTGAAAACCGAGCAGCGCTACGGACACCGCGCAAAGCAGCAAGAAGCCGATCAGAAAATTCTTAATCATTTTCGTGGAGCACAGTGACCCCTTGGCCGCCGATACCTGCCAGGAACTCGCCGGTTTTGCTCTCGTCAAACTTGGGATCGATCGCATCGATGACGAGGAAAAAGCCGTCATCAGTCACGCGTTTGAACGGTGCATGATCAAAAAGCGGATGATGCAAACGTGGCAAGCGATTCATCACGAAGACACCAAAAAACGCGGTGAAAGCCGAAAATAGAATCGTCAACTCGAACATGATCGGAAAAAACGCCGGCACGGTGAAAAAGTTTACCGGCTTTCCATGCACAATCAGCGGATAAAGGAACGACGACGGAATGAATTCGAGCAGTGCCGCGGTCAGAAAACCGGTGAAGCCGCCAACGAAGATAATATAGCCCAGGGGCGACCGTTTCAGCCCCATCGCCGTGCTCATTCCGTGGATCGGGAAAGGAGAATGCACGTCCCAGTATTTGTATCCGCTATCACGCACCTGCTCCGCGGCATGATAGATATCGGCCGCGGAAGCAAACTCCGCTACCAGGCCAAACACTCGAGATCGTCTAACTGTCGGGCTCATGCTTCGGCTTGCTGGATCGTCTCAGGTACTCCGATCTCTGGAGGGTGGTAGTGCGGGTTGGCGACGGGCAGGACACTCTTTACCTCGGACATCGCAACCATCGGGAGAAAGCGAATAAACAGGAGGAAAAGACTGATAAAGATGCCGTGGGTGCCAATGAAAGTAAAAATGTCTACCCAGGTCGGGTAATACATTCCCCAACTCGACGGCAGGAAATCGCGCGTCAGCGAGACGGCGATGATCACGAATCGCTCAAACCACATTCCGGCGTTCACGCACATGCACACAAAGTAGACCGTCCAGACATTTCGCCGGAAAGCTCTCACCCAGAACAACTGGGGGATGACCACGTTGCACGTGAACATGGACCAACCGGCCCACCAGTAAGGTCCGAAATAACGATTTAAAAAGATGAATCGCTCAAAGGGATTGGCGCCGTAATAGGCGACAAAAAACTCCATGCAATACGAGTACCCGACGATCGACCCGGTCAGCAGGATGATCTTGCACATCACATCGATGTGATTCCAGGTAAAGACATCCTGCAGGCCGTAGAGGTAGCGTGCCGGAATCATCAACGTCAGGACCATGGCGAACCCACCGAAGATCGCCCCAGCCACGAAGTAGGGCGGGAAGATCGTGGTATGCCAGCCCGGGATAAGCGAGGTCGCAAAATCAAAGGACACCGTCGAGTGCACGGAAAGGACCAGCGGAGTGGAGATGCCGGCCAAGACGAGATATGCCATCTCGTAATGCCGCCACTGCCGGTTGCCTCCGCGCCATCCGAGCGCCAGAACGCCGTAAACGAACTTGTTGAACCGGCTTCGAGCGCGATCCCTCATTGTGCCGAGATCCGGCACCAAGCCCAGAAACCAGAACAACACGGACACCGTAAAGTAAGTCGAGACCGCGAAAACGTCCCAGAGTAGCGGGCTCCGGAAGTTCGGCCAGATCCAGTTCGGCACGGGCACTGGCGCCATGAACCATACCATCCAGATGCGGCCAACGTGAATGGCCGGATAGATTCCGGCGCAGATCACGGCAAACAATGTCATCGCTTCGGAGGCTCGGTTGATCGAGGTCCTCCATTTCTGCCGTGTGAGAAAAAGAATTGCTGAGATCAGCGTACCGGCGTGACCGATACCGATCCAGAAAACGAAATTGGTTATATCCCACGCCCAACCAACCGGGATGTTGTTGCCCCAGACACCTACACCGGTCCAAAGCAGGTAAATGATACAGAAGACGCCGAACCCGGCGAAAGACCCGGTCACCGCAATCGCGCACCACCACCAGAGGGGCGTTTTCCGTTCAACCCCTCCGGCGATCAGATTGGTCACCCAATGCATTGAGCGATTGTTCTCAACCAGCGGCGGTCGTGGCATCCGCTCCACGAAAGGCGTCATTGTGGCATTGGATTCAGCCATCAGGCGTTACCTCCGGCAGGTTTGCTTTCGGCCTGCGATGCTGGCGCTGGAACCTCGCTGGTTTCAGGTTGGGTGTTGATTCGGCCAACCTTGGCGGCGCCAGGCATTTTCGGGTTTGGATTCCGCAGCCGGGCCAGGTAGGTGGTCCGGGTGCTCAGGTTCAGATACTTGAGCAGCTGGTAATTCTGAGGCAGGGCGCGCAAATGCGAAACGTGGCTCTTCGGATCCTTGATGTCGCCAAAAACGATCGCCTCGTTTGGACAAACCTGTTGGCAGGCCGTCCTGATTGAGTCTGTGGGAAGCGTCAAATCTTTTTCCACGCCGGCCTTGATCCGTTGCGAGATTTTTGCCGTCTCAATCCGCTGTACGCAGTAGGTGCATTTTTCCATGACCCCGCGCATGCGAACCGTCACGTTCGGATTTTTCTGCAGCTTGGAGATTTCGTCCATTCCCCAATGGGCCAGTGGTCCCAGGTAAAGCTGTTGCTTTCCCTGGAAACCGGGTGCGCCGTGCTCGATCCGGTCAAGCACAGGGCGATCGTTGTAATTGAAGAAATTGAAGCGGCGAACCTTAAACGGGCAATTGTTTGAGCAATAGCGCGTTCCGATACATCGGTTGTAGACCATGACGTTTAGTCCTTCCTCGCTGTGAACCGTGGCGTTCACCGGACAGACGGTTTCACAGGGAGCGTTCTCGCAGTGCTGGCACATCAACGGTTCCATCACCATGGCGGGATCGGCCGCCAGATCCGGACTTTTCCGGTCTCCCTCAGCGGTGGCAAAATAGCGGTCAACCCGAATCCATTGCATCTCTCGGAATGAATCTACCTGGTCCTTGCCTACCACCGGCACATTGTTCTCGGCCTGGCACGCGATCACGCAGGCTGAACAACCGGTGCAGGTGTTCAAATCAACCACCATTGCCCATTGATTGGGCGCGCTGAGCGGCGGATGCGAGTAGAGAGAGACATTCGGCGGGATGTCTGCATCCATGCCCATCGTTTGAGCGAAGGCCGGATTTTTTGCGTAGTCTTCGACCGTACCTTCGCGCACCAGGTTACGCCCCTCCATGCTGTAGTGCAGTTGTGTCTGAACCAGATGATAACCGTTCTTCGTTTGCAAACGGACCACGGCTCCGGTCGCATAGTAGAGAGAGTCGGAAGCACGCAGGTAGTAGGCGTTGAAGCCGGTGTCGCGCCCGACTTTTCCTACGTCTTTTCGGCCATAACCAAGACTGAGCGTGAGCGAATAATCCGCGTGACCTGGCGCAACCATGATGGCGGCAACCAATTTACGGTCTCCGACCGTGACCTCTACCAGATCGTTGTCGACGACCTGGAGCGCGCCCGACGTTGCCGGACTAACCAGCAGAGCGTTGTCCCAAGTCAGTTTGGTTATTGGATCCGGCATTTCCTGGAGCCAGGCGTTGTTCGTGTGCCGGCCGTCCTCAACCTTGTAATCAGCAGGAAAGACAACCTCCAAGGCGCTCGGATTCGGCGGAGGGGGAAGGCTTCCGACCTTGGCAATCAGTCCTGGCAAGCCTTCCGGACTGAAGCCTTGGCTGGCGGTTTGATAGGAACTGTCCTGGACAAAGCCGTGACGAAGCAGCTCCGTCCACCCGGTCTCGAAATCAGTCTCATGATTGTAAGCCTTGAAGGTTTCGCGCACCGCTTCGCTACCCCCGGGCACACCCAGCAGACGGGTCAAAAGATCGATCTGAGAAAGGCCGCCAAACAATGGCAGGATCATGGGCTGAATCGGCAGATACGTGCCGTCCGGGCTGCGCTGGTCGCCCCACGATTCGAGAAAATGAGCTTCCGGTACGCACCACTGCGCGCCTTCCGACGTTTCGTCCGGGTAAAAGTTCAAGCGCACGACTTCGGGAACGGAACGTTGCAGAGTGGTCCAATGCAGATCAGCCGGTGCCGTGTACGCAGGGTTACCAGCCAGGATTAACAAACGCTTCACTTTGCCTGCGTGGACCTCGCTGGCCAAGTCAGACAAGCTGCCTGCAGGAACACGCCCCGCCCGGTAAACGCGCAGGGTCGACCCGAAGGCCGCGAGCGCGTTGTTCATCGTCAATACAACCCCCTGAACCCAGGCGGGATAACGCTGCCCTAAAAGCACGACGCTCCGGCTTTTGTGCGCTACCAGGTCATTGGCGCATCCCGTCAGCCATTGATCATCGAACTGCGGCTGCCCTTCTTTTCTGAGGCGGGTAGCCAATTCACTTAAAGCCCGATCGTTTGTCGCCGCCGCGACCTTCTGGGCCAAAGCGATCGCGAAAGCCGGAATCTGCGAGGCGCCACAACGCAAGCGATGATCGGCCATTCCGCCAGTGACCGTGTATCGATTTTCCACCGAATACAGCCGGTTCATCGCCTCAGCCGAGCCGTGGGCGCGCCGGCGTGCGCTGAAATTGCGAGCTCCGTCGACCGTCATTTCCACTCCCAGGAAATCCGCGTCAAGTGAGACAACGACGTCGGCATTCGCGAAATCCGGCCTTACGATTGAGCCCGCACCGAGCAACGCATCCGTGGCGGCGTAAACCTCTTGAAGCCCGAGCGGCTCGTCAACAAAATAGGAGACCCGCGGGCATCGCTGCTTCAGCGCGGTCAGCAAGCGGTCGCGTGTCGGTGACCACTGTTCATCGAGCAGGATGGCGAGGCCGGCTCCTTGACTCGTCTGAATCTCGGCTCGGACCGCCTGGAGATATTTCTCGAATTCTTCCGCGGTCGCTTCCTTCCCTTCTTTGTAGAACGAACGCGCCCTTTCCGGATCGTACAGCTCGAGAATCGCCGCCTGGGTAAGGGCGTCGGTCCCTCCAGTGCTCGACGGAAGCAGAGGGTTGCCCTCGATTTTGGTTGGCCGTCCCTCGTAAGTGGTTACGATGAGAGGAGTTCCACCCTGCCGCCCGGGAATCGCGCTGGTGTACAGGACCGCCTTTCCGGGAATCAACCATTCAACACTTTTGGTGTAGGGAACAATGTAGGTGGTCGGCCGGCGGCAACCGGAAAGACCGACTCCAGCCAGGGCCAGCGAAGCGCCCATCACCCGGAGGAAATTTCGGCGAGAAACCCCATCCATCTCCAGCTCAGCCGCTCCATCTGGAAACTCGCGCTGTAACCAGGATCGGAACTCCGGGGTATCGGCGAGTTCTTCCAGACTGCGCCAGTATTTCTTCCCGGTGAGTTCGTCAGGTGGATGATGGAAAATGCGTTTCATTTAGCGGTGACATCCAGCGCAGTTCTGCGGCGGGTTGATGTTCCACTGATCCTTGAGCTGCGCCCCAAGTTGCTGTTGTTCTTCGCCAGCGGCTGGTTTCCAATCGAGATTGAAGACCTGGCTGACCGGACGCAGGTTGTTTTCAGGATGCCGGTGACAGTTCAGGCACCAGCCCATCGTGAGAGATTCGTGCTGGTAGACCACGGCCATATGATTGATCGGACCGTGGCAGCTCACGCAGCTGATGCCCCGATTGACGTGGACGGCATGGTTAAAATACGCAAAGTCGGGTACCTGATGAATTCTGATCCAGTCAACAGGCTGGCCTGTTTCCCAGCTCTGGCGCACAGCCGCCAGTCTCGGGTTATTCGCTTGCACCTCCTGGTGACAATTCATGCAGGTCTGTGTCGTTGGGATATTCGAGGCTGAAGAAACCTCGACATAGGAATGGCAATACCGACAGTCCATTCCGAGCTGAGTCACATGGATGTCGTGCGGGAACGGCACCGGCTGGACCGGCTGGTAACCTTTCCGCATGTAGTCCGGCGTCAGATAGTACCAGTAGGCTGCTGAGGCGGCGCTCCCGAGAACCAGAAGGCAAAACACCACCTTCAGTGGCAGGTAGTTTGTCCAGCGAGGGAAAAAATTAGCCATGCAACTTCATTCGGCGAGAACGGTCAGGCACGCTCGGTGAGCGAGCGGTCTGGTTTCCGGCCAGAGCCGGAAACCTGATTCGGCGGTAAATCGGTCGTTTTCAACTGGGGGATTTCTAGAGCGCCGAGAATATGTAGTTGCATCATTCACGCAACAAAAATTCACCAAAAAAACTCCGGCCTCTGGCAACCGGTCAGGCTAGTATTACTTTTTCTAATAGCAAGCCAGTTTCTGGGATTCTGCGGCGCCACGCGTGTGTAGCGCGGACGGCCGAGGTCTGTCGGACTTCAACGTAGGATAAGCTTCCAGCTTGTCAGCTTTTTGAACCGACAGGATGCCGGCGCTACCTGGTACACCCGAGGCCGTCCGAACGACGTAAGACGCGGCCCGGCAGCCGCTTGTGATTCGCTCAACAACAGGCATCGTTACGCAATTGTAACAATCTGTCGTTTGCCGGGTCGCCCATCTTCGTCAAGGGAGAGAGGTTCACCTTACCTATTATGAGAAGAACGTTACGTGGATTGCTATCACTTGGCCTGGCGGCCTTTGCGGCCACTGCGCCGGCGGCGACAGGGCTTCAGGGAGCAGGAGCAACGTTTCCCGCACCACTCTACCAACGCTGGATCGCCGAATTCACCAAGGCCAATCCCGGGGTTCAAATCAATTACCAAGGCATCGGCAGCGGCGCCGGCATCAAGAATTTTACGCAGGGACTGATCGATTTTGGCGCGAGTGACGCGGCGATGACCGATGAAGAAATCGCCAAGGTCAAGCAGGGCGTCGTGCTCATCCCCGCCACCGCTGGAAGCATCGTCCTCGCCTACAATCTTTCGGGTGTGACTGACCTAAAGCTGACCCGGGACGCATACGTCGGAATTTTCCTCGGCAAAATCAACAAATGGACTGACCCCGAAATAACCAAAGCAAACCCCGGGGTAAAGTTGCCCAACATCGCGATCACTGCCTGCGCGCGTTCGGATGGAAGCGGGACCAATTTTGTTTTCACCCAGCACCTCAGCGCCATTAGTCCCGAGTTCAACGAGAAAGTCGGGAAAGGCACGACCGTCACCTGGCCGACCGGTGTTGCGGGCAAAGGGAACGATGGCGTGACGGCGCTGGTGAAACAGACTCCGGGCGCTATCGGCTACGTCGAATACGGGTATGCCACGCATAACAAGCTGAGCTTTGCCGAACTGCAGAATAAGGCGGGCGAATTCGTGAAGGCCACGCCAGAGTCAGGAGCGGCTACCCTGGCGACCACGCAATTTCCTCCCCATATTTTGCGCGCATGGCCGGTTGACCCCGCAGGAAAAGGTGTTTACCCGATCGCGACTTTTACCTGGCTGCTGCTCTACAAGACGGGCAACGACAAGACGAAGCTCCCCTATCTGGAGAAATTTGTGACTTATGGTTTGACCGATGGCCAGCAGGTTGCCGACTCTCTCGGGTATATTCCTTTGCCGAAAGAAATCGTTGATAAAGCAACCGCTGCGCTAAAGGAGGTGCAATAGATCGGGCGCTTTTATGGCTCAGGAAGCTGCGTTAAAGACCTCAAAGGCTGATTTGCGGCGTCGCGGTCTGCGCCTCGACTTGTTCCTGGTTCTGACTTGGGTGGCGGCGGTGGCAACTGTTGTCACCCTTCTCTGGATCGTTGGCAGCATCGCGCTACAAGCATGGCCGGCGATCCAAAAAGCCGGTCTGAGCTTTTTTTACAGCTCAGTCTGGAATTCGAACCGGCAACAGTTCGGTGCTTTCCCGTTCATCGTTGGAACGACCGTCAGTTCCTTGATTGCGCTCTGCATTGCTCTTCCGCTCGGGGTCGCTATCGCGATTTTTCTGAGCGAAAACTTCCTGCCAGTGCCAGTTCGACAGACGATCCGGTTTGTGATCGAGCTGCTGGCGGCGATTCCAAGCGTCGTTTACGGTCTCTGGGGTATCGCGGTCGTTATTCCGCTGGTGCAGCAGTACGGCGGGTACATGGCCGATGCCCTGGGATTTCTGCCATTCTTTCAGGGTCCCGCCTACGGCAATAGCCTGCTGACAGCGAGTCTGGTGCTGGCGCTGATGGTGTTACCGACGATTACCGCGATTTCCCGCACCACGTTGGTCGCGGTACCGAAGGCGCTGCGCGAAGGATCGTATGCGGTTGGGGCTACCCGTTGGGAGGCGATTTTCGGAGTTCTGCTACCAACTGCGGCCCCCGGCATTGTGGCGGCGACGATTCTCGCTTTTGGCCGGGCCATGGGTGAGACAATGGCGGTGGCCATGCTCATCGGGAACAGTCCACGGTTAAACTGGTCCCTCCTATCGCCGAGTGGCACCCTCTCGGCTCTCCTGGCCAATCAGTTTCCCGAAGCGTCCGGCATTCAAGTCAGCGCCCTGATGTATGCCGCGTTGACCCTGGTGCTCCTGACACTCCTGGTAAACGTCGTTGGTGAGGCAATCTTGCGCCGCACACAAAAAGCTACTGCGGGAATTCGCTAATCGATGAGCACTGAGACCTTGACACCTCCCGCGACCGCCCCTTCGCCGCTGAAAGCGAGTGCCGTTCGGGACCGTCGCCGCATCTTTTCAAACCGGGTCCTCAGCGTCCTCTGCACCGGTGTGTCGTTCCTGACGCTGATTCCGCTTTTCTCGATTGTTTACCTGGTGTTTCGGAATGGTTTGCCGCTGCTCCGGCCAGACGTTTTTACCGGACTGCCGCCGGCCCCCGGTTTGGAAGGCGGCGGGTTTGGGAACGCGATCCAAGGCACTTTGATCATGGTTCTGATCGCGCTGATCATCGCGACACCGCTTGGGATCCTTTCGGCAATCTTCATTTGCGAATACAGCCGTCGCTCCCGGCTCTCCAGCACGGTTCGCTTCTTCGCCAAACTTCTGACTGGAATACCGTCAATCATCTGTGGTGTTTTCGCGTACGCGGTGGTGGTCGTCACAACCGGAAATTTTTCCGCTTTAGCCGGTGGTGTTGCCCTGTCCGTGCTCACGCTGCCCACGATCTTGCTGACCTCGGAGCAAGCACTGCTAGGCGTTCCTCAGGCGTTGCGAGAAGCTTCGTACGGTATTGGAGCCACTAAATTCCAGACAATTGTCCGGGTCGTTTTTCCGGAAGCGCTGCCGGCGATTATGACGGGATTGATGTTGGCGGTGGCCCGAGCCGCCGGCGAGACGGCGCCCGTGCTTTTCACCGCGCTCTTCAGCCAGTACTGGTTGAAATCCATCATGCAACCGGCCGCTTCACTTTCGGTCTTGATCTACAACTTTTCGACCCTGCCATACGCCTATCAGATCCAGATGGCTTGGACCGCTTCGCTGGTGCTGGTCGTCCTCGTCACGATCACCAACGTGGTCGCTCAAGTGGTTTTCCGCCAGAGACACGGCTGATGAGCGGCCTGAGCGGCTTGAGCGGCGCCGTAGGGTCGTCGCTGCGATCCCACTCAGAGCGGTCTACGGGGCGCCAGCCGCAGGGGTGACAGGATACCGGCGCTAAAGCACCGGCCTATTCTCTTTCTGCTCCTCCGGAGCGGAGCGCGCAACGCACTGGGCGAAGCCACGAGAGTACGGACGAGGCCTCATCCGTGCCAGGTAGCATCGGCATCCTGCCGGTTCAAAAAAGCTGACAAGCTGGAAGCTTATCCTACGTCCAAGTCCGAGCCGAGGCCGGCCGCGCTACGCTCACGCCGCTCGAACCGCTCAACCCGCTCAGGCCGCTCAAGCCGCTCACTTGACGTATCCCTTGCCGGTCGCCTTCCCCTCAGTGGTCGGCGGCGCGACTTGTTCGCGGGGACCGCCCCAGGAGTAGGTTATTGAGGCGCTCACGATGTCGACGCTGGCATCGAATACACCGCGCAAATTATGCAGAGGCACTCCGCCGACGTTGTCGGTGATATTCACCGTTGGATCATCGACAAAGAGGTGTTGATAACCAATGTCAATCGCTATGTCGCGGGTCGGCTTCCATTGGAAACCGGTCGCCACAACGTACCGATTGTTGTCCGGGATACGCGGATCTCGGAACGAGGCGCTCTTAATCGGTGTTTCGTCATACGCAAAACCGAGCCGGAAAGTGAAGCACTGATTAAAATACCACTCAAAGCCAATCGAATAACGAACAGCGTCGTCGTAGCCGAGATTCAGCGCCTGGCCGGGCGTGCCCGGATTCGAAAAAGTGATCGGCACGGACTGCAGCCGGCCCCACCGAGTCCAGTTGATATCGCCCATCAAGGCAAATTTTTGCAGAAAGCGCTGGTAAATGCTGAAGTGGTAAATCTCAGGTAAATCCAACTGGGCACTTGCACTTTGTGTAAAAAAGGTGTTCTGGAGAGCGTTCGGTTCCGGAAACTGGAGGATCGCCGGCAATCCGGCGGCAGTCAGGGCAGGAACGCCGCGGAACTCAGAGGTTCCATCCAGGTTATGGGTAATCCCGGACCGGTAACTGATACCGAATCGGCCATCCTGAAAAAAGCTGTTCTCGTTTCCTTTGAGGTATTCGAAGATGCCACCCACGGTGAAGCCTACCTCCCAATCATCCCCGTGGAGCTCGGTAACGCCATCTCTCCCCTGCGGCACAAACCCGGCATTCGCGTAGGCATTCTCGACCGCGGCCCTGAACGGAAGCGGTACATTCGGGAAAAACGTAGTCGCAAGGACTTGTCCGCCGATGGCGCCGTAGTCCACCGCCTGGCTCAACCGCGCCGAGGCATATTGAATGTCCAGGCTTGCGCCCAGGGAAAGTCTGTCCCAGAGCCGGTAAGCGATGGTCGGTTGGATATTGAACGTCGATAGTTTGGTGCGCAACGCGAAATACCGGCCAACCCAGCCTGGCGAATAATTGGTCTCGAGACCGAAAGGCACGCTCAGCCCGACACCAACCGCCAGATCGCCATATTGCGGACTACGAAAGATCGGCTGAGAAAAATAAAAGTTGGGGAGGACATGGTCGACCGGGCTGTTACCGTCATTGCCTCCGCTCAGCGGCTCGCCGGAGAAAAGTCCAGGCGCAACAACCCGCGACCCCTGGTTGTGGAACTGCGCGGCGGGCAAAATCCCTTGCGCGGCGACCTGCACTTCTCCGCGGTCGAGCACGACGATTCCGGCGGGATTGAAGAAGATTGTCGACACATCTTCGGCGGCGGCGGCCCCGCCGGCGTAGGCAGTACCCATGCCGCTGACGCTCTGTTCATTAATGGCGAAACTACCGGCCAAGGCAACGGAACCCGGTCCGGTGCAGCCCAAGACGATTATCAAAACTAAGAGACGAATTCCTGGTGTCCTCATGACGTTAGGGAAGAGAGGGGTTAAGAACTCCCGCGAGGCTAGCCAATCGGCAAAACGAAGACAACAGATATTGCGCAACAGGCGCGGCAAGAGGAGATTACATTTGAAGAGTTTTTGAGAAACGGTTGCGGTCTTCTAACCTTTTTTTGCTGGTCGCGTCACCCATGAGTCGTTCCACTCCGCCAAATCCCCCTTCGAGGGTCTTTGATCTGATCCGGTTTCAACTAGAAAATTGTCCGAAAGCCGACGCGCTTGCATCCAAAGTGAACGGAGCTTGGAGAACGTACTCCACCCGTGAACTTGCCGAAATCGTTGACGAACTCGCCTGGGGACTGCATCTCGAGGGGCTGCGTCAAGGAGATCGGGTTGCCAACATGACCGAGACAAATCGTCCGGAGTGGAATTTCATCGATCTGGCCGTGATGAGCATCGGCGCCGTTCATGTTCCCATTTATCCGAACATCGCTGCCGAAGAGATCGCTTTCATCCTGAAGGACTGCGGGGCGAAGATGATCTTTGCCTCCAGTGCGCGATTGGAAAAAGTGGTCGCTGCGGCGGCGACCCAGCTGTCCCAGCCCCTGCCCATCTATTCCTACGAGGAAACGAAAAAATCGTGGCAAACGCTCCGACGGAACGGGGCCGCCGCACTGGACGGCGCCGCGCGGGAGCAACTCGGGGATCTGCGTGCCGCGGTGCGTCCAGGAGATTTGGCCACGCTCATTTACACATCAGGCACCACGGGTACTCCAAAAGGCGTGATGCTTTCGCATGAAAATTTGATGACTAACTGCGCTGTGTGTTGCGAGATCATCCGAAGCGGCCCCGAAGAACGCGCCCTATCATTTCTTCCGCTTTGTCACGTTTATGAACGTACGATCGTGAATATCTATCTGCGCTCAGGCACCTCGATCTATTACGCGGAGAATCTGAACACGATTGGAGAAAACCTGCGCGAGATCCATCCCCATGTCTTTACTACCGTCCCCCGGTTGTTGGAAAAGATCTACGAGCACATTGTCGACCGCGGTGAGCAGCTGAAAGGATTGCAACGCTCGGTATTTTTCTGGGCTCTCCGCCTGGCCGCCGATTTCGATCCGGACGAGGTTTCTCCACAGAAACAAATACTGCTAGCAATTGCCAATCGCCTGGTCTTTCGCCAGTGGCGGAAGGCTTTGGGGGGACGGATTCGCGCGATTATCTCGGGTTCGGCTGCTTTGCGTCCACGGCTGGCCCGTGTTTTCTGGGCGGCCGGCATGCCGGTGTATGAGGGGTACGGTCCGACGGAAGCGAGCCCGGTTATCAGCGTCAATCGACAAGCTCCGGGTGGTCATCGAATCGGTACGGTTGGACCGGTTATTCCGGGCGGAGAAGTCAAGATCGCCGAAGACGGCGAGATCCTCTACCGGGGTCCCAACGTCATGCTGGGCTATTATCATCGGCCGGATCTCACGTCCGAAGCCGTCGATGCGGATGGCTGGCTGCACACCGGCGATATCGGGGAGTTTGAGGGAAAATTTCTTCGGATCACGGACCGGAAAAAAGAGATCTTCAAGACTTCCGGGGGCAAGTACATCGCCCCGCAGCAAATTGAGAACAAGCTCAAGGAATCCGCATTCATCAGCCAGGCGATGGTTGTCGGCGAGAACCACAAATTCCCGGCCGCCCTTCTGGTGCCGTCGCTGGAACGCGTCAAGGACCATTTCCGCTCGCGCGGCATCTCGTTTGCCTCGGCTGACGAGATGGTCGCGTGCCCCGAAGTGCGCGGTCTCTTTGCCGCCGAGGTGAATCGCCTGAACGGCGACCTGAGCGGCTTTGCACAGATCAAGAAGTTTGCTCTCCTGCCGGAAGAATGGACCATTGACGGCGGAGAATTGACTCCTACCCTCAAGCTCAAGCGCAAAGTTCTTCTCAAGAAATTCAGCCGCCAGATTGCGCAAATCTATGCCGGTGAAGAGCGCGCCGCGGAAGTGCTTACTGGGTGACGAGTGACGAGTGACGAGTAGCGGGTGGCGAGTGACGGGTGGCGAGTGACGGGTGGCGGCCTCCGACACGGCCTCGTGGTGGAGTGCGCGCGACTTGTCGCCGCTTTGAGACGACGCGGAGCGCGCAGCGGCAAGGGTTCTTTTCACCGGGAAAATCCGCGCTTTGTGGTTCCGTTTTCGCTTTGGGCCGCGCTCCGCGCGGATTCGAAAGCGGCGACGGGTCGCGCGCACTCCACAACGCTCCAGACAAACCATCCGCGCGGTTGCGGCTGCGCTGCGCTAGCGTAGGTTTACTTCTACTTCGTGTGTCAGCGGACACACCCCTTTTTTATGAAGGAAAATATTTATATTGTCGATGGTGTCCGAACTCCCTTTGCCAAGGCAGGAACAGCTTTTACCGATGTTGAAGGGGTCGAGCTTGGGAAGACCGCCCTGAGCATGCTGCTCGCCAAAACTGGGATAGACGCGGCCAAGATTGAGGAAGTAATCCTCGGCTGTGTCGGGCAACCGGCCGATGCGGCGAATGTCGCGCGGGTCGTCGCGCTTCGGGCGGGTGTTCCCGAGTCCGTCCCGGCAATCACGGTGCACCGCAACTGTGCGTCCGGATTTGAGGCGGTGACTCAAGCCGCCGAAAAAATGCTCTCGGGACGAGGAGACGTATTCGTTGTCGGCGGCGTGGAAAACATGTCGCAAATCCCGCTTTTCTACGAATACGAAACGGCAAAGAAGTTTAATGCACTGACTCGCGCGAAAAGCTGGACGCAAAAACTCGGCGTCGTCGCCTCGCTGCGACCCTCGGATTTTCGCCCTCGGATTGGTCTACAGCTGGGATTGTCGGATCCGATCAGCGGCTTCAACATGGGGCAGACTGCCGAAAATCTGAGCCGCGATTTCAGCATCGGGCGGGAAGCACAGGACCAGTTTGCGCTCCGTTCCCATCACAAAGCAGTCGCGGCGCGGGATAAGCTCAAGGAGGAGATCACTCCCGTTTATCTTCCAGAATCGCGAGACGGAAAACCGTACCTGGACCGGGACAATGGCCCCCGGGAAAATCAGAGTATGGAAGCGCTCGCGAAATTGAAGCCGGTATTCGAACCACGCACCGGCACCGTCACCGCCGGGAATTCCTCCCAGATCACCGATGGGGCGGCGGCTCTGCTGTTGATGACCGAAAAAGCGTTGCGCGACTCGGGCCTGACGCCGCTTGGCCGGTTGGTGGGCTATGCGTACGCAGGACTTGACCCCTCGCGGATGGGCCTCGGACCGGTCTACGCGATTCATCGGGCCGAACAACGGGTTGGTTGGGGGCTCAAAGACGCTGAGCTGATCGAGATTAATGAAGCGTTCGCGGCTCAGGTGCTTGCTTGCCAGATCGCCGCGAAATCCGACGCCTATTGCCGTGAACACCTTGGACGCGAGACGGCGCTTGGTGAAATCCCGGATGAGATTCTCAATGTGAATGGAGGAGCCATTGCTCTTGGTCATCCCGTCGGCGTGACGGGTTCGCGCCTCGTGTTGACCGCTCTGAAAGAACTCCATCGCCGAAAGGCTGAGCGCGCGCTCGTTTCGCTTTGCGTGGGTGGCGGTCAGGGCGGCGCGTTGTGGCTCAGCCGAAGCTAAGGAGACATCAAGTGGACCAGAACATTCATCGCGAATCGCGAGAGGACGGTATCGTCTTGCTCACGTTCGATCGGCCGAACTCGGCCGCGAACATTTTCGATCAAACTACTTTTACCGAGCTGAACCAACATCTCGATGAGGTTGAGGCGCAAAAAGATCTCAAAGGCCTGGTGATCCGTAGCGCGAAACCGAAAATCTTTATTGCCGGCGCGGACTTGAATGGGTTTACCAAGGACTTGAGTCCGGAAAAGATTGCCGGGCTGATCGAACAAGGACAGAAAGCCTTCGACCGCATCGATCATCTCCCATTTCCGACCGTGGCGGCGATTCATGGCGTCGCGCTGGGAGGCGGTTTCGAGATCGCTTTGGCCTGCGATTACCGAGTCGCTTCCGTTGACTCGTCCACGAAGGTCGGACTGCCCGAGACGACTTTAGGGATATTGCCCGCTTGGGGCGGCTCAACCCGTTTGCCTCGGTTGGTCGGGCTGCCAGTAGCCCTTGAAGCAATTCTGACCGGACGTCAGTACCCCGCTAAACAGGCCCTGAAGCTTGGGATGGTTGACGCCATCGCTTATCCCGAGCGGATTCTTGATCTCGCGATCAGCCTCGTTCGGAAAGCGGCTCCGCGAAAGGCTTCTCTCAAGATCCAGGCGTCCAACCGAGCACCTCTTTCTCGTTTGATCGCTACCCAAGCCCAGAAAAAAACATTGGAGAAAACGCACGGCAATTATCCCGCACCGCTGAAAGCTCTCGAGGTTGCGGTCGCTGGTCTGACCGTTTCCCACGCTCAATCCCTGGAGAACGAAAAGAATGCGTTTATTGAACTGGCGCGCGGAGCGGCTGCGCAGAATCTTATCCGCATCTTTTTTCTGCAGGAACGAGCAAAAAAACTGGCGGTAGCGTCCGAGCAGACGCCTTCGAAGATTTCCAAGGTCCTGGTTATTGGCGCCGGAACGATGGGCGCCGGGATCGCGCAGTGGTTAAGCGCTCGCGGACTCCGAGTCATCCTTCGGGATATCAATCCGGAAGCGTTGGGCAAAGGAATGCAGACGGTCGCGAAATTATTTCGGGACGCGGTGAAACGCCGTCTTTTCAATGAGGCGGAGGCTCGGAGCGGCTACGACCGAGTCTTGCCGGTCTATGAAGATGTTCCCCTGCGCGACATCGATCTGGTTATTGAGGCCGCCGTCGAGAAGCTGGAGCTGAAAGAGAAGATTTTTGCCGAGATTGAGCCGAAGGTCGGAGCCAGTGTGCTGGCGACCAACACGTCGGCTCTCTCGATCGATGCAATCGCCGCCAACCTCGCGCATCCGGACCGGGTGATCGGAATCCACTTTTTTAACCCGGTTCACCGGATGCAATTAGTCGAGATCGTAGTTGGGCCGAAAACCAGTCCCCTCACCCAGGCTACCGCTGTTCAGTTCGTGAAAAAAATCGGCAAATTGCCGGTACTGGTAAAGGACAGCCCGGGCTTCCTGGTCAATCGTATCCTGTTGCCGTACCTGGTCGAGGCCGTCCGCATTTTCGCGGAGGGACATCGAGTCGAAAAGATCGACCAGCTCATGGTGGATTTTGGGATGCCAATGGGTCCGCTCCGCCTGATCGATGAGGTCGGTCTGGATGTGTCCGTGCATGTGGCCAAGGATCTGGACGCGCGGGTAAAACACCTCGCCCCGATGGACCACACCGTCGAACAAATGGTCGCGAAAGGCTGGCTCGGCAAGAAGTCCGGAAAAGGTTTTTACGAATACGGGTCAGCTCGAAAAGAATGGCCCAACCCGCAATTGAAGGAATTCCAGAAAAGGACCGTTGCGGAGACCGATGAAGTCACGATTCGGGACCGGATGACCCTCGTTATGGTCAACGAGGCGGCGCGTTGTTTGGAAGAGGGCGTTGTTTCCGCTCCGGAAGATGTCGATTTCGCGATGATCATGGGTACAGGCTGGGCGCCTTTTCGGGGAGGACCGCTCAAATACGCGGACTCCTTGGGACTCAGCACAGTGGTGAATCGACTGGAGACCTTGCAGGCGACCGCCGGCCCGCACCTCGCACCGTGTGATCTGTTAAAGGAACATGCGGCCCGCCACGGATCGTTTTTCGCGAATGCCGGCAATCCGGTTACCGCTACTCCGCCAGCCGCCGAGACAGCCGCATAAACCTATGAAAGAGAGTCTCGAATCCGCCGATTTACTTCCGCCCGTCGAGCTGCCGAAACGTCACTCGGAACCGCGTTATCCGGCCATCGAGCCCAGCCAGGCTTCTTTTGATCCAAAACTGCTGCAAAAACTGTTGGATGCCGAAGATGCGGCGACTCGCGAGAAGGTTAAATCCCTGATTACCAGCCCGGCTTTCAGGTATTACGAAGGAACGGACCTAGCCGCTTACCGTCGCCAGGTTCTCGCCTGGACGCACGCGTTCGCCAAGGAAGGATTTGGGCTGATCTTCATGCCGCGGAGCGTCGGCGGAGAAGACAATCTGCCAAAGTTTATGGCCGCTTTCGAGACTCTGGCTTTTCACGACATCAGTCTGGTGATTAAGGCCGGGGTGCAGTTTGGATTGTTTGCCGGTAGTATCCAGCGACTTGGCACTGACTATCACCACCGGAGGTACCTGGCCGATGCGGGAACGACTCGGCTGCTGGGCGGATTTGCCATGACCGAGATCGGACATGGCTCGAACGTGCAAGGGATCGAAACGACCGCGGCCTACGATCGAGCATCCGACTCTTTCGTGATTGACACACCCTCTTACTCCGCCGGCAAGACCTATATTGGAAATGCTGCTGACGATGGCCGTCTCGTGACGGTCTTCGCCCAATTAGAAGTGAATGGTGAGCGCCACGGGGTCCATGCGTTCCTCGTTCCGATCCGCAACGAAGCGGGCGAGGTGTTGCCCGGTATTCGAGTCGAAGACAACGGTTTGAAGATGGGCCTGAATGGAGTCGATAACGGAAAGCTGTGGTTCGACCATGTCCGGGTTCCGCGTTCGGAAATGCTGAACCGGTTCGCAGACGTCAGTCCCGATGGCAAATATTCCAGCAGTATCCAGAGCCAGGGGGCTCGTTTCTTTACGATGATCGGTACGCTGGTTAGCGGGCGGATCAGCATCGCCGCCAGCGGAAACAGCGTGGCGAAGTCAGCCTTGACCATCGCGATTCGGTATGCCGCTCGCCGACGTCAATTCGGACCGTCGGCCTCCGCCAAAGAGACGCTCCTGCTCGATTATCCTTCGCATCAGCAGAGACTGTTTCCACTGCTTGCCAATGTTTATGCGCTGGATTTTGCCCTCAAACAATTGGTCCGGGAAAACGAGACAGCGTTGCCGGGTCAGTCTCGTCCACTGGAAACCTTGGCCGCCGGCTTGAAAGCCTACACCACGTGGAACACTACGAGAGTCATCCAGACATGCCGGGAGGCCTGCGGCGGTGAGGGATACATGAGCGTAAATCGGTTCGCCGCAATGAAGGCGGACACCGATGTCTATGCCACTTTCGAAGGCGACAACACCGTTCTGATGCAGCTGGTTGCGAAGAACTTGCTTTCGGAATTCAAGGATTCGCTGAAAGGGCTGGGTCACCGAGGGGTCGCTGGATATTTTCTCAACCAGAAGATGAATGACATCGTTCAACGTAACCCCCTGCGGATCTGGAACTGCGCTCGCCGGCATCTTCTCGATCCGCAGGCACAGCTTTCCCTCTTTCGTTCACGGGAGAGTGCGCTGCTGGCTCGCGCCGCAGCGCGATTTCGCAGAGAGCTGAAACGGGGAAAGGCGGACGTTTACTCGGCGATCGTCCAGGCTCAGCCCGATCTTCTCGAGCTGGCCCATGCGCATGTCGAACAGGTCATCCTCTCGCATTTTGTGAAAGCGATTTCGACAACCCCGGACGCCGCTTTGCGTTCCGTTTTGAAACGTCTCTGTGATCTCTTTGCCCTCTCTCATCTGTATCAGGGCAGAGGATGGTTCCTGGAGAACATGGCCATGTCGCCGTTGCAAAGCAACGCGTTGCGCCACCTCATCGAACAGCTGTGCGCGGACCTGCGAAGCGACGCGCTGGCGCTGGTTGACGCTTTTGGGATTCCGGACTCCTGTCTGGCCGCACCCATCGCTTTATAAAAGCGGAAGGCTTCCGGTAGGGCCTTTTACGTAGCGCGGACTAGGGCCTGTCGGACTTCAAGGTAGGAATAAGCTTCCAGCTTGTCGGTCTTTTTGAACCGGCAGGATGCCGGCGCTACCTGGTACGGACGAGGCCGGGCGTGTCAACGGGCCTTCCTGTACGCCTCTAAAAATCCCGGCGCGAAGTCCCCCGGGGTCCGGGCGATCCATCGATCAATGATCGATAAAGGAAAAAAACCAACCTCCTGAATCTCCAGGGGATTGTAGGTCAGGGGTGCATCAGACCAGATTTCGAACAGCCAGATAAACTCGTGCCCCGTCCGTTCTGATGCCGGAAGTTTCGCCAGCAGCCTAGGCTCAACCAACGTCAAACCAAGCTCCTCTTTGAGCTCGCGGACCGCGCAGTGCAAATAATCTTCACCACTCTCGACATGGCCGGAGGCGCTGGAATCCCAACGGCCCGGGTACTGCGATTTGCGAACGGACCGGTGCTGGAGCAAAAGCTCTCCGTGGCCGTTGAAAACAAAGACGTGCGCCGCTCGGTGCCGCATTGCCTGCTCGTGAACGGTCTTCCGTGCCGATCGCTCGATCACCCGGTCGGCGGCATCGACAACATCCAATTGTTCGTCAGACTCTTCCGTCCCGGACGGCTGAGGTCGAAGCAGGTTGGTGAATTCGATCCATTGGAAAAGAGAGAGTTCCTCGGCTCGAGCGTTCCATTCTGCTCCGGCCTTTGTCAACGCTTCTGGCACGGCCCCGTGGTTTTCTACGACCCGATCCAGGAGATTCGTCAGCTGCTTACGGCGTTCGGAGAATCCGGTTTTCACCAGCAGCCGGAAGAAAGGCCAGTCTGTCGCGGGCACCGAACCTGGCGGCCTCGGGGTGAGCAGAATCGCCGCGGAATCTACTTGGGGCGCCGGCAGAAAAATGGAGCGCGGCAAGACCCGGAGCAGGCGGACTTCCCACCGCGCTTGAATGACCAGGCTGAGGCTGCCGTAGGCTTTTGTACCCGGCTGGGCAACCAGCCTTTCCGCCACTTCCCTCTGAAGCACCAAGACAATGCAGCTAAAGGGACAAGGCTCGGCGGTGTAGTGAAAGATTAACGGGGTCGAGATGTAATAGGGAAGCGCACCCAAGAGCTTCGCCGGCCGATTGGCAAAAAACTCGCGTGGATCGTACTCGAGCGCGTCCCCGGAGACGATCTTTACTTGCGCGACGGGCAACCGCTCCTGGAGGTAAGCGGCAAAGAGTTTGTCCTTTTCGAGTAAAGTTGCCGACAAGCCCGATTCAAGCACTCGCACACTCAACGCCCCGAGACCAGGACCGATCTCAACGACGTGTTCACCCGATCTAAGATCAAGTTGTGCAACAATCCAGTCAGCAATATTCTTGTCATGTAAAAAGTTCTGGCCCAACGATTTACGTGGAGATGCCCCCAAGCGTTCCAACGTTGACATGATTTCAGAAATTTTCACTTGGCAAGTTTTATGCTCCCTGAAGTTGCCAACGACTTTTTTTCCTTGAAATCCGGGTTTTTAACAAGTTATTCACAGCTTCGGCTGCAGCCTTGAGCGTGCCAGTTTAGGCTCGGCTAGCCAGGAAATTCGTTCGGCCCTTTTCCTTTACTCCATCTTCTTCCTTGATTTACGTCGGAACAGTCTTCGCGCTTCACCCAGTGATGCGCCCTCGATAAAATAGGCGACCGCCGCCCGTCCAATGGCGTACGTGCCCGCCCCGGCAATTCCCCCGGAAATAGCGTTTCCCCAGCCCGGGAAAATCTTGACCGCCGCTCGGGCGCTCTCTCGCAAGATCACCGCCACACCGAGATTCGCGCCGAGCGCTCCACAAAACTCGGTGGCAGCTCGCATGCTCAATTCACGTCCGCTCAAATGCATCAGGCCTGAGACCATCGCGACCTGGAGCGCGGTCAACACCGGAAGATCAGCCAATGGGATCGGCTGGGCGCCGATCGCGGCACAGATGGTTGAGACCGAACGTACCAGACGATGACCAATCTCGCTCTGCGCCTGCTTGGCATGAACCAGACGGGCCATCTCCACCTGCGCGTCTTCCGGAAGTTCTTTGGTTAATAGTTCGGCCAGTTCGGAAACGTTCCTTCGCTCATCCCTGCCTTCGTCCAGCGAACCATCCGCTCGAAAGCGCACGAACGAGCGTACCGCCAGGCTTCGAACGAAATGCGGCGCAAGAACGGCATGGCCGCTGAGCCAAGCCTGAAGTTCCAATCGCTTACTCTCGACGTCTTGGTCGGATCCTCCGGAGGGGTACTCGAGAACACCAAGCAGAGGAACGCGCGTTTGATGCCTCTGGTGAACAAAGTCGACCACGCGAGCCGCTTGTTCACACTCGAGACCGAGATCGAGCTTCTTGCGTGCGTCGGCCAGAAATAGCAATAGATCCGGTCCCTCTTCCGAGAGAGCGCCCGAAAGCATGCTCCAGGACAAGCTGTTTTCGTTCAATCGACGCGCATCGAGTATCCTGACTCCTCCGTGCCCCCTCTGCTCGTAGCCAACCCAACCCGGCGCGGATTGCGCCTCGTCCATGCGGAGATCGGATTCAACCAGCGCAGAAAAAAGTGCCGAAGCGTCGACCGACGATTGACCCAGCAGACAGATCTTTGCCAGCCGTTGCGCCAGGAAAATCTGTTTCACCGGGCGCAGCTCGCGCAGAATAGCGTTTTGCAGCGGACCCGGAAGGCGACCGATCAATGCTTCCAACCTTTCGTAGATCCGGAGCAAACTATTCTGGTTCATCGACCTTTGATCGTAAGAATCGGCAAAAGTGGTCGTCGCGGCTTTCGTTCAGCGGGCGCCGGCAAGCGCGTCGCGGAGCGACTTGGCGTGGGTGTTGGGACTGACCTTGCGAAGGATATTGGCGATCCTCTGATCCGGCCCGATCAGAAATGTTGTCCGCTCGGTTCCCATGTATTTTTTGCCGTACATGCTTTTCTCGACCCAGACACCGTAGGCGGTGACCATCGCCTTCTCCGGATCGCTCAACAAAGGGAAAGGAAGACCGTGTTTGGTAATAAATTTCTGATGGCTTGCCGGGCTGTCTACGCTGACACCAAAGAGGTCGGCTTTCGATTGGATCTCTCCCCACATGTCACGTAAATCACAGGCCTGACGCGTGCATCCGGGTGTCTCATCCTTCGGATAAAAATAGAGAACAAGCTTAGCGCCTTTGAAGTCGGTTAAACGCACCGCTTGACCCGCCCCGTAAATCCCCCCGACCGCCGTGGCCGCAAAATCCGGCGCCGGATCGCCAATGTTCAGTTCCATAGGACACCACGCTCTCATTGAGCGCGGAGACGTTCAACGTTCAACGACTAAAATTTGGAGAGTGTCGGAATCTTGTGGGTTCCCTTGAGCCCTATAGGTCTTATAGGTCCTATAGGTCCTATAGGTCCTATGGGCTTGCGGCAGACACTGGCACTGGCACTGGCACTGGCACCGGCACTCGCACTGGCCGGCATCAGCCGGAAGCCGGGTGCCCCATCCATTGAAGGGCGCTCTCGGCTGCTAGTGTGCCTGTGGCAAAGCAGCCTTGCAGAAGGTAACCTCCGGTCGGCGCATCCCAATCCAGCATCTCGCCGGCACAGAAGACTCCGGGATAGCGGCGGAGCATGAGATCCTCTTGCAACTCTTCCCAGGCGATGCCACCTGCGCTTGAAATCGCTTCGCTAATCGGACGAGGTCTATCCAATCGTAACCCACACTTTTTCGCGGCGAGAGCCAGCTCATCTCCATTCCGAGGCGAGCAGATCTCGTTTATCAAAGCCAGCGCCGTGCAACTCAGGCGAAACGTGCGGCGAGCGATCTCTTCCAGCGTGGACGACGGGTGCTGACGCAAGCGTCTCTGCAAGACCTCCAGAAGCACTTCCGGTTTAAAGTCAATCGCGATTTCCGGCGACGCCCGGAGTTCCCGGGAAAGCTGGTAGAGAGCGCCTCCTTCGAGTCCGTACTTGGTGATGAGCAGCTCCCCTTTCACTGACCGCCCACCGCAGGTCACGGCCACATTCTTCAAGGGGCGCCCGTCGGCGACATTGAGAAAAGGCGCGGACCAGGAATGCTCCCAGCCGACGTTGGAGGGCACAAAATCCCGCACCTCGAGACCCATCTGTCGAAACTGATCGACCCATCGGCCGTCCGATCCGGTTTGCGGCCAGGAGGCGCCCCCCAAGGCGAAAATCACGACGTCAGAGGTGATCAGCGAAAACTGATCGCTACACTGGAACACTAAATCGAACGGCTGTTGTCCGAGCAGTTGATGAAATCGGTGGTTGCTCTTGAACTCGACCTCCAGGTCCTCCAGGCGTTCCATCCATTTCTCCAAGATCGCGGAGGCGCGCATTGTTCTCGGAAAAACTCGTCCACTCGTACCGACATAAGTCTTAACGCCCAGTTCTTCGAACCATCGGCGAAGATCTTCCGGAGAAAATCGCGCAAGGATTTTGGCCCAGCGTTCCGGCGAGTCGTAGCGGCTACCGAAAAGCTCCAATGGCTCGGAATGCGTGATATTCAGACCGCCTCGACCGGCTACCAGGAACTTTCGGCCGACCGAGCGCTTTTGCTCGAACACGGTGACTTGGCAACGGCCCTTTGCCAAAATCTCAGCTGCCCTAAGTCCAGCCGGACCAGATCCGATGACTGCCGCGATCGGACCACTCACCGGCTTAGCTCGAGCATCCGCAAAATTGGCCTTTCGGCCCGGCGACACACGGCCTCATGCAAAATGATTTCCGGCCGCAGATCATCGAGAGCATCTCGCAATTTTTCCAAAGTGTTTCGTTTCATGAACCGGCAATCGGCACACGCACAGTTCTCGGTTGGCCCAGGGATAAAGTTCTTGCCGGGCACTTCTTTTCTCAATCGGTGCAACATCCCCGACTCGGTCACCACAATAAAATTCTCGGCCGGCGCGTTGCGGCAAAAATCGATCATCTTTTCCGTCGAACAAACTTCGTCGGCAAGCAAACGCACCGCATAGGTGCATTCCGGATGGGCCACGACCAAGGCATCTGGATAAGTTTCTCGAACGGCCTGAATACTGTTGCGCGTGAATTCTACGTGCAGATAGCAAACGCCTCGCCAGAGATCCATCTTGCGTCCGGTTTTTTCCGTGACCCACGCCCCAAGGTTCTGGTCGGGTACGAACAGAATATTGCGGTCGGCTGGAACGCTTCGCACGATCTTGACGGCGTTGCCGCTGGTGCAGATGACATCTGAGAGCGCCTTTACTGCAGCGCTGCAGTTGATGTAGGCAACCACGTAATAGTTCTTGGCGGCGTTTTCCTCCAAGAATGCTTGGAGGCGATCGGCCGGGCACGACTCCGAAAGCGAACAACCGGCTTCCAAGTCGGGCAACACGACCGTTTTGGAGGGATTGACGATCTTGGCGGTCTCTGCCATAAAATGGACTCCGCAGAACACGATGACATCGGCATCCGTCTCCTTTGCTTTGAAACTCAGGCCAAGCGAATCACCGACGTAATCCGCAACGTCCTGGATCTCCGGCACTTGGTAGTTGTGGGCGAGAATCACCGCGTTCCGCTCCTGCTTGAGCCGGCGCACTTCCGCGGCCAAGTCATAGCCTTCCATCAGAGCAACCATGATTGGCAACTATCCGGTGGGGGGTTTTCTCGCGCAACTCCGTTTTGCGGGGCGTAGGATCGGCACCCTTGCCGGTCGCAGGGAGCTGACAAGCTGGAAGCTTATCCTACTCTCCCAGCCAGATCGCCTCCACCAGTTCGCCGGGTCGCACGCGTTGCCGCGGATCGACTTTCGCCAAGGCGTTTGCCGAGGATAGACCATAGAGCGCGTGTGACGCTTGATTGCCCACCGGCACAAACTCTCCTTGTTCAATCCGTCCACGAAAAAAACTCGTCCGGTCGCCCGGGTTCTCCATCACCACTCCGGCCGGCACCCGAATTTCTGCCGGATCGAGTTGTCCGCTGCCACCCATCTTTAAAACCGCCGGACGCACGAAGACGAAGAACGTGACAAAGGCCGAGACGGGATTGCCAGGCAAGCCGAAAACGGGTTTCCCGCCGAGTTGCCCAAACAAGAACGGTTTGCCCGGCTTGATCGCGACGCGCCACAGATCGATGTCAGCCCCGAGCTTAGCCAGCGCCGGTTTTGCATAGTCCCGTTGACCCACCGACATGCCGCCGATCACGACCAAGGCATCGCATTCGGCGCCGCGCCGGAGAATTTGTACGGTTTGATCCTCATTATCAGCAACTAAATCGAACAAAACCGGATCGCCGCCCGCCTGCCGGATAAGTTCGGCAACCATGATCCGATTGGTTTCGTAGATTTCCCCCGGGCCAAGCGCCTCGCCTCCCCTTCGCAGTTCCGACCCGGTCGCAACCACCGCGACTCGCGGTCGTTGGAAAACGGTCACCTGATCCAGCCCCTGAGAGGCGAGCAAGCCGAGGCGGGACGCCGATAACCTGTCCCCCACCCTGACCAACAACTGGCCTTCGGCCAGATCCGCGCCTCGCAGCCGAATGTTTTCGCCCGGGGAGACGACTCCCTGAATGGCGATCGTCTCTCCATGCGTCTCGCAGTCCTCTTGCCTGATTACAGCGCCCGCTTCTCGGGGAAGAGGCGCTCCGGTGTAGATCCGAATGGCGCCGCCTTCCGGTACCGCCAATTCCTGATCCAGCCCGGCCGGCTGTTCACCCGCCAGTCGCAATTGGGCTCCCATGTGCGCTTCCGCAGCGCGAACCGCATAACCATCCATCGAAGAGTTATCGAAGCGCGGCAAAGCGATTGTTGCTCGGAGGGATTCCGCGACGAACCGTCCGCCGGCAGCCGGGAGTGCTATTGTCTCGCGCTCGCCCGGCTTCGCGCCGGCTAAAACCCGCGCCAAAGCCTCCTCAATGCTGTGCAGCTTCATCGGCATAGAGCTCTTTGCGAGTTGCCGGCTTGGCTGGGATATGAATGCACGAAACGAGATTGTCTCACGAGCGCCCGAGAGCATTATGTTGATTTTTCCGCCATTTTTCCGACCGCCTCGGCAGCCAGTGGAATCGTCGTGATGGCACCCACAAGAGTCAGAATAATGCCGGCCGTTTGCCGTTGTTCGGGTGTGAGCCGGTTGGAAATCAATAAAGCAATTCCAGCGCCGAGAAGGGCGCGCGTCCCCGCGATAAGTATAAGTTCAGGGAAAGTGAGGTTGGTAGTTTTCATAGGGTGCTTACGATTAGCTGGGAAATTCGGTGGTAAGGGGCAGCTTCTGGTCCGTCAACCTGCTCGTGTTTATTTCTAACGATATCGCATTCGATGCAGGCGCCGGGAGCCCTGCTGGAAATGGGTACCCTGGCCGTTCACAGATTCACAACGAGGCATAGCCGCGACCAAATCATCTCTGACGCCCCGGAGGGGCTGGTGAAAATAGGCCAGCATGGAATGCCGATAAAGCTTACCGAAAAGGACCGCGCCCCGCAGGGTCGCCTGACTTTCCGGCGGCCCTCCGGGACGCAAACGCTGAGCGTTGGAATCACCGGCAATGAATTGCCGGCCTATTTTCAATTCGCCCCTCCGGGGCATGTCTTCGGCATCTCCTCCGGAATCTTCGCAGGAAAACATAATTTTTGCGGCCAACAGCACAATGCCTGTGGAACGTTGGATCGGCAACCGACGATCGGCCAATGATCAATGGCCGGACTCCCGACTCCCGACTCCTTTTACTTAGCCACGTATTCGATCGGTGCTCGCAAGACGATCTCTCTCGAGGACCGGCCGATGCGCAATTCGTAGCTTCCTTGGTCGACGTTCCAACGATGGCTCCGAGGATCGAAATAGGCCAGAGCCGCGGACGGAACTTCCATTTCAACTTGGCGCGCTTGACCCGGGGCGAGGGTTTCTTTCACAAAGCCTTTCAGCTCTTGCGGAGGACGCTCAATCGAAGGGTTGACCGGGTGAACATAAAGTTCCGCGATCTCTGCTCCGCCGCGCGCGCCGATATTGGTCAGAGTAAAGGCGACTTTCCAGCCGCTCGAGTCCGGCAGGACCCGTAAATCCGAGTACGCGAAGGTCGAGTACGATAATCCGAAGCCAAAAGGGAATAGCGGTCGGACGCCGTCTCTGTCGATTCCCCGGTATCCGACAAAAATCCCCTCACCGTACCGCATCGATCGTCCGCCGTCCTGAGTCCGGTAATATGGCGCCGACGGACAGTCTTCGAAGCGGTTTTCCATGGTAATCGGCAATCTGCCGCTCGGATCGACGCTGCCTGCCAGGATTTCGGCCACTGCCTTACCGCCCTCCTGTCCAGGGTACCAGGCATGTAATAGCACCGGTATTCGCTCGATCCACGGCCGGCAATCCAGGGCGCCTCCGGCAAAAAGCACCACGATCGTGCGCGGGTTCTTCCCGGCAACCTGCTGGATCAGCTCGTTCTGGGCATCCGGCATTTGAAACGTTCGATCGGACCCTTCACCCTCGGTGCCGTCATTGAACCCGACGCAAACGATCGCAGCATCATATTCCGCAATCCTGTCGGGCACTTTCACAGGCGCCCAGGCAAACTGCGCTACCGCGCCACCGGCGCTGTTCCGATACTCGATGCGCAGACGGTAGGTTTTGCCCGCCTCAAGAACGCGCGTCGCGGTATCTGTTCGAGGAGCGTGATCGACCCAATCATCGATCACCAGCGCCTCATTGAGATAGACCCGGATCCGGTCATCCGACCGCGCCCGGAAAACGTGGGTTCCGCTTACCCAAGGGCGAATTGTCCCGGTCCAACGCACCGAGAAAGCTTCCGGCAGATTCGGGATCCCAGTCACCCCGTTGTCCCAGCGGAAATCGATCACCGGATCAATCCGGACCTGCTTGGGAGCGCCTGCAAGATCGGGATTGGCGAAATACTCTCCGGTCAGCCCCGGAGCAGTCTCGCCGTTTTCGGCACGGCGCTCGAATCGGGAGGAGCCGTAGTCCCCTCCTCCCTCCGTGAAATAATCGATCTGCACTCTTTTCCCAAAAACCTGGCGGAGCCCGTCGACCACCGAGACCTGACGAAACGGTTGCACGAGCGAACTTCCAGAGCCGGCCGGCACACCAGGGTAAGCAGCGGGACCCAGCACCGCGATCTTATGGGTCGCGGCGGGATCGAGCGGGAGCAATCCATCCTGGTTTTTCAGGAGGACGGTGCCCGCTTCGGCGACGCGCAGCGCAAGTGCGTCGCTTCCTGGGTCGTCAAGCGGGATGCCAGGGTCCTTTTGTTCCCGGTCGAGGAATCCCATCTGGATGATTGCCCGCAGAATCCGAAAAATCTTGTCATTCAGGTCAGACTCCTTGATCACCCCAGCCGCCAGCGCTCCGACCAGCCATTTCCGGCTGAAGAATAGGCCGGCTGGCATTTCGAGATCCAGTCCTCCCCGGAACGCGGGGATGGCTTCATGTGTTGCGCCCCAATCCGACATCACGAACCCGGGAAAGTCCCACTCCGATTTGAGGACCGTGCGGTTAAGACTGGCGTTCTGAGTACAATATTCTCCGTTCAGCCGGTTATAGGCATCCATCACCGCCAAGGCGGCGCCTTTTTGCACGGCAGCCTGAAACGCCGGGAGGTAAATTTCCCGCAAAGCACGTTCATCGACCCGTATGTCGATCGTCTCGCGATTATACTCCTGGTTATTTGCGGCAAAGTGCTTGACCGTCGCGATCACCCCTTGGCTCTGGACGCCCTGCACGAAGGGCACCACCATGCGGCAACCCAGATAGGGATCCTCGCCCGAGAGATACTCGAAATTCCGCCCTCCGATCGGCAACCGATTGATATTGATGCCCGGCGCCAACAGGATGTGAATACCCCGGGCGCGGCAATCGCGTCCCATTGAAACGCCTTCCGCCCGGGCCAGGTCCGGGTCGAAAGTTGCGGCCACGGCGATTCCGGCGGGATACCTGGTGCTCGGGGTATCCTGCCGCACCCCAAGTGGACCGTCGCTCATCCGGATCTCCGGAACCTTCAAGCGCGGCAGCGCGCGAATCGACATGGCGTCTACCCCGCCAATGTAATCAATTTTCTCGGCCAGACTCATCCGGCCAAGAATCTCGCGAGCGCGTTCATCCGGCGACGCCGCTCTACACCAGGCAGAGACTCCAAGAACAACGATGAAAATCAAGACGCGCCCCATGTTTCGCGCTTCACGTTTCGCGACATTCTGAAAGCCTGCAACTACGGACCGATGGCCGATGACCGAATGACCGATAGGCTTTAGAACGATGATTGCTAGGGCGAGAATTCAGAGATTGTCTCGCAGCGTGTCTTTGGTCCTGTGCCGGCAGGGGCACCAGGGACATGCCGGAAAATGCGAAATCCCTCAGCCGAGTTCAAATTCTCCGATCACCGGTAAATGATCCGAGAGTGCGAGCGCGCGTTCTTGAATCACTTCAGAAGAGATCAGCCTGATCCGGGAGGACCAGAAAAGGTAGTCGAGCGTTTTTGCCGGGTGTCTGCCGCCAGGCGCCGGTGTCGTGAAAGTAAAATAGCGTGCTCGATCCGGGCTGAGGATATCCGCTAAAGACGGGAAACCTTTGTAACGAGAAAATATCCGAGTCAGCTCGGCAGGCGCATCGACTGCTGCATCGTTGAGCCGAGAGTCACTGGATTCGCGCGGAGCCAGGTTGAAATCGCCGCCGAGGATCCAGGAAAACCCGGCTCGATCGAGCGCAACCAGACGAGCGAGAATGCTCTCGACTTGGCGAGACATGATATCCGTGTGCCCCGGCCATGCTTCCAAGTGCGTGTTTAAAACAAAAAGTCGTTGTTCGGAGAATAATTCGGCTTCCAGCAAAGCTCGTTTGAGAGCGAAATCGCGCACAAAAAAGTTACCAGGTTTGAGCGGGAGCTGGTATCGCCGCCCTTGGCCCATTCGATACCCCGACAAGATCGCTAATTGCATTCCGGCCGGACCCCAGACTTTCGGATGAGGGACAAATGCAGACCGCCAGTAGTAAGCCGAGACCATTTCGGTATAGCGGTTCGCCAAGGATTTCTGAAGGACAGAAAGCTCATCGATAAACCCGGTCCGGCGCACCCCGCGATCCACCTCTTGCAAGAGCACGATATCAGGGTCTTCGGTGCAGATTAATTGGCTTATCCGTTCGATTGTCCGAAAAATGTCCTCCGGCTGCACCTGGGTATCGGGGCCGCCATCATAGAAAAATCGATATTTCGTTCCCGCAAAGAACTGCACATTATAGGTGAGGACTTTCAGTCGCCGGTTTCTCGGTAGATCCGGAGCCTGTGTTAAATGCTGAATGGGTAAAGCAACGATTGGCTTCGGGCGATAGTTCACCCGACCGAGAGCGGTCCAAAGCAGCCGCAGAACAAGAGCAACGCCGGCGGCAGCCGCCGAGAGGGCTACCAGAGACTTGAGCGTCTCACGTTTCACATTTTGCGTGGTGGATTTTCCCACTCCTGAGCCCCGGCCGGAGTTTCCGCCATTCCCACGAGGCTCATAGGATTTATATGACCTATAGGTCACATGGGTCGCATGGGTCCCATGCTTACAAGCTGGAAGCTTGAGCTACGTAGCGCGCACCGCCGGTTCGGCGGAGGAGCCGGCAATCGCGCGGTCGACCGAGAAGGCCCCACCCCCTTTGAAGAGCAGGACAAGTGCCCCACCAATGGCCAGGAGATGATACTCAAAGCCCTCGCCATGCAACTGGCCGTACCAATTCATGAAAAAGCCGACCTTGATATGCACCATGAAAATCGCACCAAGCATGAGCACGATGATCGCGGCAGCGGCCACGCGAGTGAGAAATCCCAGCAGCAAACCAAGGCCGCCCAGGAACGTGGCACAGATAATATACCAGGCCAATAACCCCGGCATGCCCATCTTGCTGAGCCCGCCCAGGGTAGCCGATAATCCAAATCCACCAAACCACCCGAGCGCTTGCTGAGCACCATGCGCGAAGAAGGCAACCCCGACAATCAGCCGGAGAACGCCGAGAACAAGGTCGTTCGAAGTCGCGAATAAACGGTTCTGCATAGTCAATCGAAGATTGGGAGAAAGCTTGATCTTCGAGGCGGCTTGGCACAAGGGAAATCAGCTCAGCCCATTTTGCAGTGCGCGCGACTTGTCGCCGCTTTGAGACCGCGCGGAGCGCGGCCACCGACTCCATAAGTGGCAGCTGTAACTCATAGGAGCTCATAGGACCGACTGTCCTATAGGAAGGTTTTCCTATGAAGCTCCGCGCTTCGTGGTTCCGTTCTCGGCTTGGGCCGCGCTCCGCGCGGTCTCAAAGCGGCGACAAGTCGCGCGCACTCCAAGATGCCCCGCCCCCTCACCCTTCTGGATCATAGCGAACCGGCGTCTCGGGAGCTTTGTTGCCCCTTATGGGTGCCACGCCCGGTTCAAAGGTAAGAAAATGGTCCGCCCCGGATGCATCCAAGATAGTCGGTACAATCGTATCTCATTCTGGGGCAGCGATGAAGGCCAGGTTTCTCTTCGGAACCTTGATTGCTCTCGGCGCTCTCAACAGCGCTCTCGGGGCGGAACGGCAAGTGGTGATCGATCTGAACGCCCAGCGGGCCCTGATTCTGGAGCAAGGAACCGTCGAACTCTGCGCACCGATTGCCTCGGGAAAAGATGGACGGAAGACCCCGACTGGCCATTTCCGCATTATCTCCAAGGACATCGATCATCATTCCGGAAGTTTTGGATCGATTGTGGATGCGACTGGAAGAATCCTTAATTCGAACGCGACACCGGGAACACGCGTCCCGCGCGACGGCCATTATGAACCGGCGCCGATGCCTTACTTCATGGAATTCGCCCCGATGGTGGGAATGCATGCCGGATACCTGCCCGGCTATCCGGCCTCTCATGGCTGTGTCCGGATGCCGCACGACCTGGCTGAGAAATTTTACAGTCTGCTGGCTGTGGGCACTCCGGTGACGGTCATCGGCCATTCCTCCCAGGCGAGCCGGGTACGGGCCGCCCTTCCGGCCAACGGCATACCAGGGGAACGCGTCGTCGTCGTTTCGCAGCGAGCGATGCGCCGGGCGGCCTGGACCAACTCGCTCTACCGCACGCCCGCAGCGCAGAACCCTCCGATCATTTTCGGGGCGAGAACCGTCAGCCGTTGACCGTAGCGCGAAACTTGTCGCGCCGTAATCCTCCAGAGGGGCCTCGCACTGAGGCCACGGTGTGCATGGGGTGGAAAAAGAAAGTGCGAGCTAGTGAGCCACTTCCCGCGATTCTCACCCCTGAACAAGTGACCCGCCTTTTGGAAGTCGCGGCTGAAGAAACGTTACCCTACTCGGCGATCGGCGCGCTCGCCGGATTGCGCAGCGCAGAACTTTGCGAGCTTCCACCTCGCTGGGTTCCGCGTTGGTTGCATCCTACGATGCGATTACTTGGCTCGTTTCCATGCCGTATAACCCGTAAAACCTGACTCGCCGGTCGACGCGGTAGGGTTGGTCCAATTCATTTCGTCCCCTGTAAGGGTCAGAAATCGCTTCTGATCCGTCCCACTCCAATTCGGGTACGAACTCCTCTCAATGTGAATGTTGAGCGCACGATCCGTATCATTGAACGAGTACGTACCAAAGTAGCAGAGGGTTTTCTGCACAACAGCTTTGTTCTCCTCCGGGGTACCGTCCAGACGGTCTTTGGACGCGAATTTCGGAATATCAGAGCCTATGAGCTGCACAGAAATGTGGCCGTTTCCATCCATAATAAGGATGCCTGCCGGATCGGCGCCAAACGGGTTGAATTTGCTGCCATCCGGAGCTTCGATGTAGATTGACACGAGCGTCCAAGTTCCTACCAGTTGGTCTTGGGCGCTTTGGGCGAGCGTGTGCAGGGCGACGCCCAGAAACAGCAGCGCCACCATACCGGTAAACGGAAGGGCACTACGTCGCTTTATTGGGTGCATTTCCTATGGTCCTTGTTTTTGCATTTTGGTGGCTTTGAAAATCGACGTCCTCGGGTGAGGCCGCTAAGGGGGTCTGATTACTGAGAGCATGCATCTTTTCTTAGCTCTTTATCCAGAACTTTCGGTTATACTGCTCGGGGAATAACTCGGGCGGGGCTAGCGCCAAATTGGGAAGCTTGTTACGTCCGCCCTGGCTCCGTCTTATTCAAACGCTCGCAGCGCTTCGCAAAACGGAAAAAGCGTCTCGGTTTGGGGTGACCGAATGGTTTGGTTCTCCAAGCAATTCGACGATTTCTCAAGAATTTGACGGCAGCTTAGCCCAGCTTGAAAGCGCGCCGTTTGGCTAGCGGGATGCTCACCCCGGCGCCAATAATGGCGCTGTCGCGCCCCTCAGCGAGTCCTGCTTTGCGTCCGGGCCAAGTCAGAGCCGCTGTTGGACAATGGAGCTCGACATCCGGCCCTCCGCTGAAGCATTTTTTGGGGATGGTATGCGCGAAAAGAGTTAGATCCGATTATTTCCAATCTGACGCCCCCTGAAATCAACACGTGCGCTATGGAACTGAGCAAAGATCTTGAAGTCATCGCGATGCAGGAGCAGGAGTTGCTGCTTCCGCGATTCGATGAGGATATCGCCTGAGAGCTTGGGTTGCGATTACGCGAACTCGCGTTCGACCGGCAGCTACCAGTGACGATCGAGGTACGGCGCTTCGGCCAGCCGCTATTCTATAGCGCGCTGAAAGGTACTACGCCGGACAACGCTGAGTGGGTTCGGCGCAAGGGAAACGTGGTGACGCGTTTTCATCGGGGTTCCTACGCTATCGGGCTTGGTTGCAACAAACAAACAGTACCCATGCCGAGAAGTATGAATTGTCTCCGGCGGACTACGCCTCGCACGGTGGATCCTTTCCGTTGAACGTGACCGGAGCCAGGGTGGTTGGATGTGTGACCGTGTCTGGGCTGCCGTAGCGAGCAGATCACGAGCTCGTAGTGGAAGCACTGTGTGGTCAACTTGTGCGAGAATACCGACAGCTGGCGCTGCCGAATCGGTAGATTAAGAGAGTCAACGTTGCCAAGAGTGCCTTGCGAACGACGCCCGTTCCACTTGCGAGTGATCAGCCGCGAATTTTTTTCGTGAGCTCCGCAACGCGCTTACCTTGGACTCGGCAGATGGCGAGATCCTCGGAAGTCGGCGCGAGTTCGCCTTTCGCACCGGAGATCGTGCTCGCTCCGTAGGGCGTGCCACCGCGCGCTTCGGTGTGGATCATTCCCTCGGTCGAATACGGTACTCCGACTATGAGCATTCCAAGATGAATTAGTGGTATCATCATCGTGATACAGGTCGTCTCCTGTCCGCCGTGGGTGGAAGCGGTCGAGGTGAAGACGCCGGCCGGCTTACCTTCCATCGCGCCGGACAGCCAGAGGCTAGCGGTGGAGTCTATGAGCGCTTTCATCTGCGCGATCATGTTTCCGTAACGCGTCGGAGAGCCGAGCAGCGTGCCGTCGGCTTCACGAAGGTCATCGAGAGTACAGACCGGAATGTCCTTTTGTTCTTTCCAGATTTTGGTTGCATAGCCCTCGCCCGCCTCTAGTTCCTTTTCAGTGTGAGGAAATTCCGGCGCGCGGCGAAAGACAGCTTCGACTCCGGCAACTGATTTGACACCTTCCTCGACAGCTCGCGCGAGCTGCAAGGTATGACCATAGACGCTGTAATAAACGACGAGGACTTTCATGGATGTTGTTATGTTTTTGGTTAGGCTTGTTGTTTAGCGCTTCACACCTAGGAAAAATGACATTCTTTCTCCTTGCGTGCGCCCAACGAGGTTGTGTTCTTCAGATGGGCACTGCGAGAAGCGAACTCTCTGAAGCTATCAGAAAATTCGAGTTCGAGAAACTGATATGCCGTACCCGTCTCTCCGCAGGGCAAACGGCGGAATAGCTCGGCCCAGGAGCAAAATGATTGGGCCAAGCTCGCTGAGATCCGAAGGCGGCAATTGACTCTAACCCGCGCGAGCTCGAATGCTTGCGCAAGGCAGCCCGGTCTGGCCGCGGAGCAACCGGCTGCCGCAGACTAAGCGGAGAAGCTGCTCGCTGGAGGGTTTCGAAGCGTGAAACTGGCTCGGTCATCCTACCCTCGGGGCCGAGGCGGTAGCGATTAAGTACCTCCATGCAGGGCCTTTTGCAGGAATTTGTCAAAACTGTCCTCGGCCTGACCAACTCGATTGGGTAATAGCACTAAATCGGCCTACTTGATTTCTGAGATAGCAACCGCATGACTCTTGAAAAACTGGGCTTGAAAGCCTCGATGGACTCCCGGATATACGTAATGATTATTGGATCGCAGTCTGGGAGGCTCTTCTGAATTAACTCCGGGAAACTTTCGAAATCGACGCTCACTTCTCCTCGACGCCTTTTATCCTTTGCTTTTTGCTGCAGTTTTTTGATGCGCATCGAAACGCGTCCACTCACGGACCTCGGCATCGTTCTCAAGAAACCGCACTCCATCCAGCGCTTCGATCAAGCGTGCCACCCCGCGATCATGCGCTTCTGAGGGATGCGCTCCCATAACCCCTATGGTCATAGCATAGACACTCTTTAATTCGAAGCTCCAAATTCGCCTCCGTCGATGTCGGCTCTAGTGTTTGGTAAAGACGTCGAGCTGCGCTATCACATAACAGATCGTTATGGCCGGCTTCTTGCGCAATGTGGATCCTCCGGATGTAACGCCTCTACATATCTATCGCACTCAAGCCAAAAAAACGATCGCAACGAAATTATTGACCACTGAATCCTTGTCTGACTCAGATAGTAACTCAGTCTTGAAGTCAAAGGGCTGAGCCACTTGACGAAGGCGGTGGTTGAGCAGTCCAGAGCAGATCACAAAATGGCGCTAAATACCCCCGGAAAAAAGACGGCAAATTAATTTGGAAACTCACAGCTAGGCGTTCGCGGACATCGGACCAAGTGCCTATTTCCGTCGCGTCCGGAGGCCGTTATTGTTACTCGCGACCATGAACATGTATTGGGTATACGACCTCCCGAACTGGCTCTTTGCAGCACTGACCATAGCGGTTGCAGTCGCGATCGGTTTAAGTGGCTTTTACGCGACACGAAAATGGGTACCGCCGGGTTCACGGCGACGAGCATTCGCACAACGATATCGTTGGCTTTTTCCTGGGCGCGGTTGGCTTGCTTTACGGAATCACGCTGGGCTTGGTCGCGGTGAATACCCTTCAGACTCACCTAGCCAGTTTTGAACCGGCGACCGAGGGCCAGAAAACACTGCATTCGGACGCGTACCAGGAGTTTACTCGGCTCGTCGAATTGCGGCGAACGCGGTTGAAGAGCGTGACCGGAGGTCTACCGGTGTCTTTGTGGTACGTCCTGTTGGGCGGAGCTTTCCTCAATATCGCGGTGACCTGGTTCTTCCACATGAGGAGCCAGACCATGCACTTCTGGATGACGGTAATTTTCTCTGGCCTCCCACCCATTCCGGGGAGGGATCAGCGTCGGCCCCGAAGCGTTCGAAATGGTGTATGAGCAATTGATGAAGCCTGCGGAGTGATTCAGAAACATCATTTCTCCACGGTTACTCGGCGCACCGCTGTGGCGCTTTGAGAGGCGTTGTCGGAGAAAGACTCTTGGTCGGAGGTTGAACCCCGGAATGTTAATTTACCAGCCTCAGACCAACATCTCATCGGCTCTAGGAGACAGAAGTTGCTGGCCGCGCCTTTTGTCATCGAAGGAGTGCTATTCGCCAGTCGCGCCCGGCCACCGGGCGTAAACGTAGAGCCCGAGCACACGTCTCTCGGAAAATGGCGGTGAGGGAGGGATTCGAACCCTCGGTACCCTTTTGGGGTACAACGCTTTAGCAAAGCGCTGATCTCTCGAGGTGAGTTAGCTCTATGCCCCCAAAAATTCCCCTAATTTTTGCTTGATTAAGGAGCGGTTACGTTGATTTATGGGTCCATGCAAAACGACGCAAACGGGCGCAAGAAACGCTACAAAAAGGTAAAGAACCTGCGCCTATACGAGAAGCACAAGAAGGGGCGCACTTACTATCAACTGCGCACGCCTGACCCCAGCGGCACAGGCTACCTCGAGCAGCAGTTCTCCGATCAAGGCGAAGCCAAGACCGCATTTGAGATTGCCTACGCGGCCCATGAGAACCACGGCTTGGCCGCGCACAGCTTCGACGCCAAGGGGCGTGGCGATGCGCTGGCCGCGCTCGATATTCTTACGCCCTTTGGCATCTCGTTGGTCGATGCAGCCGAATACTACGCCGACCATCACCAGAGCATCCAGGAGAGCAAGCTGGTCAAGGATGCTGTCGAGGAGCTGATCAAGGCCAAGAAGCAGGACGGCCTTTCGCATCGGTACACGAAGGATCTGCGCAACCGCTTGGACAGCTTCGTACTGAAGTTTGGAGAACGTAAAATTGCCGAGTTAACCGGCGAACAAATTGAAACGTGGTTGCGAGAGCTCTGCGTCGGACCATTAACGCGAAACACTTTCCGGATGCGGCTGAGCGTATTGTTTGGGTTCGCGCAACGGCGCCGCTGGTTTCTGAAGAATCCGCTGCAAGAAGTCGAAAAAGCCAAATGGAAAGGTGCTGAACCCGGCACCTTAACGCCCGACCAGTTCGCCAAGCTTCTGGAAGTGGCCAGCACTGAAACCCTGCCCTATTGGGCGATCGGCGGTTTCTGCGGACTGCGGAGCGCGGAACTGGAGCGGCTCGAGTGGCAGGACATCGACATCGACCGCGGCCTGGTCGAAGTCACACGAGGCAAGAGCAAAACGGCCGCGAGACGTCATGTGGCGATCCGGCCGGCGCTAGCTGCCTGGCTCGAATCCTACCGTGGTCGCACCGAAGGTAGGGTTTGTCCGCCGAATTTGCGCAAGCTACTCGAAGCCGATCGGGCTCGCGCCGGCATCGTCAAATGGCCGACGAACGGATTGCGACACAGTTTTGCCTCCTACCATCTGGAGCACTTCAAGCAGCCCGGCACGCTCACCGTAGAGATGGGTCACGTCGATGAGGATTTAGTAAGTCGCTTCTACCGCCGGCGGGTCCGTCCCGAAGCGGCTGCGCAGTGGTGGTCAATCACGCCGCAGAAAACGGATAAAATCGTGAAAATGGAAACGGCCGCCTAGACGATGAGCGAAAAAGCACCGTCGTTTGATAAGTTCGTTCGTACTCACCTGGATCCCAAGACCGATCGGGACCGGAAAGCGAAGGCCAAAAACGCGGACACAATCGAGCGCGTTGTCGAACATTTCTTAAAGCCAGAGAAGAGGAGTCAGAAAAATCGACGACGAAAACAGCGCGCTAAAGCAGAAAAGAAAGACCGACCTGATGCACTTCTTTAGGCAAACCGGATTCCTGCACATTCCTGCGAGGATTTGCTAGATTCTGGTTGTTCTTCGCAATTCCTGCGCTAGTTTTCGCGTCAAGTTGTTAAACGGTCGAGAGGGCATTGCGTAAAACCGGACTCGTTCCCTAAAGGCGAACAGAGGTGAGGCAGGCGCACGACCGGAGAGTAGATCCTATTCTCGAACCAGCTCCAGTTGGTGGTTTGAACGTCTCGCGCCGCTTGCCACGCAAAGTCGAGGCACAACCCCTAAAAGGAGCATTGTGCCTGCATCAAAAATCATCGGACTGGACGAAGCCATTGAACGCTATCTGGTCGGTTCGAAAACAATCTGTCGGCGATACAAGATCAGCCCGCGAACGCTGGATAACTGGTTGAGAGAGCGAAAGATCCCAGTTGTTAAAATCGGCCACATCCGCCGGTTTTCGATTGAGGCTTGCGACCGAGCATTGGGAAAATTCGAGGTTCATGCTGTTGAACCTCCAAAACCGCGCCGAGCTATTGCCCGCCGCAAAGTGGAGGCCGGCAAGTGAGACCGACTAGCCTAGAGCTCGTGATCATCGACGGCATCAAGGTTTCGTTTGAGCCGGACGAAAACGGCTTCTGGAATGGTGACGTTCATCATAGCGTCTCGCACGATATAATTCTGCTAAACCAGTGGATTGTCAGGGAAGCAGTAGATCTAAAAAAGGCAATCGATCTGGCGAGCGCGATCGTGCCTTTAAAGCTACTGGGCTATGACGTTATCCACTGCGATCCGGAAGGCCGAGTTCAGGCTATGAAGCGGACGGAATTGTCGGAAGAAAACAAGAAGGCGGATCCGCAACTGGCTCGCCAGTACACTCAGCGTTTCAGCCTCCAGGACGATGAAACCAAGGCGCAGATTCAAGAGTTAATCGCCAAGGCTGAGAGTCTGCACGATTGGTCGAAAGCCAAACATTTAAGGGGTTACAGCGAGAAAGAAGTTCTGGCGATGTTGCGCTCCGGCAACTGATCGGACCCCACGCAAGTCGAAAGGAGCCAGAACAGGGAGTCGTGTTTTCTGGAAGCACGCCATACCCAAAAACTCTGAGGGTCACAGTAGCGGCCCCCTTTCGAAACGCGTTCAGATCGAATCCTAGAGCGTCGGTTTCGGACGAATCGGACGAAAAACAAACTCGAGCACTTATCTTCAGTACAACTGCGAGCGCGGCAAGTGAATGCGCTCTCAACAACTGCGAGCTAGCACGGGCTAGCTACACAACCAATTTATGCCGCCTGAAAACACGAGGTCAGCCGAGATCAAGGTGCCTACTACCGAGGAATGCGATTTCCCCGATATCAGCACTCTCACAGCACTGAAAGCCTGCCTTAATCGCGAGTATCATCGCGAAGCCGAGCGCCGCTTACGGTGCCCGACGTAGGGCGGCGCATCCTGAGATGCTCCGCGCAACAAATTTTCCAGCTAGCAACGGCTAGCCGAAAACCAAAAGAAAGGCCCGAGCGATGCCCGCTCAGACCCTTCGTTGAATCCAATGAGAGATGAAAAACAAACTATATGGACACCAGCCCAAATCCCCAATCCGAACCAGCACCCAACCCGTCTCTTAACTCAAAGCCTCAGCCGGCGCAAGCATCACCACCAGATAGTGCAATTCCACTAGAGCTACCTTCGCACGATCAACTCGTAAGCTGGGGCATTTCACTGCTTCCTTTTACAAGGCAGGGGGATTTTCGAACCCGAATCATTGAAGCATTAGAAAAAGCCCTCCCCATCGTTAGGGAAGAAGCAGCTAAAACCCGACGTAGACTTCAAGCGTCTCCAGAACAGCGAATAGCTCAAGTCAACCAAGCCTTGGAGACATTCTACTACAAGACCTTAATCGATCCTGACGATCCAAATGATCAGCGCACTGCGCCCGGCTACCTCCGGGTTCGACACGAATTCACCCGTTACAGCAAAAACGTCGCGAGCTTGAAGCAGGCATTGCAGGATAACGGAATTCCGATTCACCCAAAGACCTCAGTCATATCGTGCATCCGCTCCATGGAAAGTGTCCCATTGCCTGAGAGTGTTCTGCAAAGTGATCTGGACAAATTTGTCGAGCAAATCCGCGAAAAAGAAGCAGCGCGACAACGGGCCCAATACGAACGCCGGAAAAGCGGCCCTGAAAAGTCAAGCGGATAGGTTGAAAAATTGCCCTGTTGAAAATGCCACCTTGGGGTTCAGGGGCCTGTTGAAAGAGGGCTAAACCGGGAATCGCCCTGTTGAAAATTCCCTTTTTAAGCTTTGAGCCCTGTTGAATCCCAAAAGTACTCTCCGGAGCATAATTCTGGCTCACCATATATAGGGGCATGACAAAAAAACGCACCACTAGGTCCCAATCTGATCCATCCGCAAGTTTTCCGCCGGAGTTGGAACACGAAGACTATCTCACACTCCGGCGACTCCAGCGGCATCTCGAACTTAGAGATTACATACGCAACCGGCGCCCTGCGGTCCTAGCTGAGATCGCAGAACTTAAGACACAACTCGCCCTCTGCGAGCAACACGAAGGTAAGGAGGGTTAATGGTATGCCCATTCAAAAAGTGGAGCTGCCGGCCTCCGCGCAGAAGGCCAGCAGCAGAAACGGAACATTTTCCCGATCCCGATCCGCGCTGACCCTACAAGATTTCGTCGAGGGGTGCAATTCTGATCAGCTTAGGTGGCTTTCACCGCGGGCTCGACGCCATGAGCAATACCACACCCGGCGGGCGCAGGAGTTTGCGGCCCTTGCCAGCACCGCGGCCTTGGAGCTGTTGCGACGCGGAGAGGAGGCAGTAAATGACGACCTGCCATAGGACACTCCCCGTTCTTCGGTCCTATCGCGAATTCGTGCCCATCACCCTGACGCAAGCGATACCTGGTCAGAAACGTTACGAGTCCCGGCCAAATTGGACGTGCTGCTGGCTTCGAAAAAGGCCTAGCCCATGGGTCGGAGCAAGCGATCGCATCGGCGTCGCGAGGATCGGTGACGACCTTTATTGGGTCGAAGTTTGGGACCCGACGACAACCACGGCAGAATTAAAGATCAGGCTTGTTCCGCGGGATGGGATAGGTCCGCGATCCGAAAAAACACCACTCTTCCCCAATGATCCAGAGGCAGATTTCGCCGGGGAAATTCAGTTGCCGGCCGAAGGCAATTTCCTGGTTCGAGCTTGGCGAAAAGCGACGCGAGCCGGCGTTACATTCTGGAGCATCAATTTCCAACGGGTGCCTCTCCGAGTCATCAGCTCGAGGCTCCCGCAGAATTCAATTCCTCACAGAAGGAGGCTGTCACGGTGATGATCGATCCCCCCAAAACAGATTCGTCAGATTGCGAAGGGCTAATCTCCGATAACGGAGTCCTCCAACACTTAGCCAAGCTACTCGGTCCCCAGACTGTGTTCCTCCCGGTTCCGCCGGGATCGAAGAACCCAGGCCAAGGCAAGTGGCAACAGACAACCTTCGAACAAACCAAACGGGCAGTTTATCAAGCCAAGCTCCAAGTCGCAGCTAGCCGCGGAGGTAACATCGGCTGCCTTCTCGGCCCAGCCAGCGACGACCTTGTCAGTACCGATTTCGATACCGATTCTGCTGCCGATGCGTTCCTGGCCGATAACCCTCCGATGACAAATACACTCCGCAGCCGAGGCGCTCGCGGATGCCAAATCTGGATGCGAATGATAGGCCAATATCCCGCTAAGGTACACACACTCAAGAATGAGGCCGGAATCAGAATCGGTGAGTGGCGAGGTGGCGGCGGCGCCCAATCCATCATCTACGGCAAGCATCCCAGCGGATGCAACTACCAGTTCTTGGTCGAAGCACCCGTAATTGAGATCGCTTTCACCGACATCCATTGGCCAACTGAGTGGCGCACGCCGTGGAATAATACCTTGTCGCGGAATTCGATTACGACACCGACCCTCGACCTACGGGACCAGAACCGATTCCGGCGCGCCGTGCGCGAACAGAAGATCCCGATTCGTTTGCCTGATTCGCTCGACTCAATCTTTGCCAAACAGCTCGGGATGTCGCTTGCGCCCTACGGTTTCTTTGAGCGAGCCGGCCGGGGTGTGAAACCGGAATTCGATTACAAGACTCAAACATACCAATTGACGGAGGCTGACCCCTACGGGTTTCGCACCGACCTGGAAGCGATCTGCGCGCCTTACGTGGAAGTGGAAGTTAAGGATGCGAAAACCGGCAAAAAGCAGACTGAACGAAGTTTCCGAACGATCCCGATCAATCTGTCGCGTACGATTCTGGCTAGCAAAGATTTCCTCCAGGAGCTGCGCCCATTACTGGGATTTTCCAACGTGCGACTGCCGATCAGACGCCCGAATGGACGGATCGAGCTGTTGGCCGAAGGCTACGATGAGTGGAGCGGCGTATTGACTATCAGCGGGCCCGGAGCCGAATACACACATATCACGCATTCACTTGAGTCAGCCAGCGCGTACCTGCGTGGGTTGCTTTCGGAGTTCTGCTTCATCGAGACGGATAAGGAACGCGCCATCAGCGTAGCGATCGCTGGGATGCTTACCCTTTACTGTCGATTACTACTCGGAGCACATGCCCTCAAGCCAGCGTTCCTGTACACCGCTAATGCTGAAGGCGCCGGCAAGACGTTGCTAGCCAAGCTAGCCATTATCCCCGTGCTAGGTTCCTGCCCGACCGGGACCATGCCGAAAGACGAGGATGAGTTCCGCAAACGGATCTTCGCTTGTGCCTTGGTCGATGCAGCAGTCCTGTTCATTGACAACGTCATTGGCCACCTGCGTAGTCCGGCGCTGGCATCCTTTGTAACTTCGCCAATCATTCAGGATCGGCTACTCGGGGTTTCGCGTTTGATAAGTCTTGAACACAACGCGGTAGCCTTCATCACCGGTAATCAAGCCACTTACTCGCCCGACATCCGGCGGCGTACCTTAACGATTGAATTGTTCCTGGCAGAGATGCGTTCGGAGGATCGCACGATTACCCATCCGCTCGACGATGGAGTCATTTTCGCCAAACGTACCGAGATCCTGGCTGCGCTCTGGACCCTGGTCGACACTTGGGCAAACGCCGACCAACCAAAAGGGGGCATCTCTCATGCGTCGTTCCCTCAATGCTCGGAGCTGATTGGCGGTATCCTTGAGCACGCGAAGTTCGCTTCGCCTTTCACTGATCCGCACACCGAGCTTTCTGGCGACACCGACACTCGCGACATGGAGAAATTGGTCGATCTGCTGGCTCCCGGCAAAGAGTTCACCTACGACGAGCTGCTCGAGTACTGCCGCAGCTATGGTCTGTTCGAACGCTTAATCCCGGCCCATGGAGATCAGGATGCCAAGCAATGTTCGAAATTCGGAAATCTACTCAAAAGCTATGGGAAGGGACGCATCCTAAAAGGTCGCTATGAATTTCAACGACTGGGCGAAACCAGGGATACGCGCGTCTTCGTTGTCCAAGATCTAACGCCTGGCAAGGAACACCAATGAGTAACCTAAGAAGAACGCATTCCGCCGCAGGTGCCGTAGGTCACGTAAGTTCTCCAGTCGGACGTACTGTGAACGCATTACCCTCGCGCGCACATGGATCGAGTGCCAGACTTACGCCACCTACGGAACCTACGGCGACCTTAACGGATGAAATCCATAAAAGTTGCTTAGGTGAGGCATCATTTCTGCCAATTTCTGCCACCTCGGAATTTCGCAAATACCCCCTGGGGTATCCAGAAAAACCGCACTTTCCAACTCCCACAGCATCTCGTTCTCCTAGGGAACATCTCGAAAAAATGACCGAAATGACAAAACATGAAACATACCCCCATGGGTATAGTCACAAAACAATCCTGATGATGCATCTCTATTCGTCGCTATGAGGTTCGATGATGAAATCACCGCCCGACTACAAGTTCGGCCATCAATGACGCTCGAAGAACGCATTACCCGCTATCTTGAACTCTGTCCCGGAGCCATTAGCGGGGAAGGCGGCCACAACGCGACGTTTCATATCGCGTGCGTGCTCGTCCATGGGTTCGATCTGCCAGCCTCACAAGCCCTGGACTTCCTGCGCTGGTACAACCAGAAGTGTCAACCACCGTGGTCAGAGAAGGAGTTGCGGCACAAAATTGAAGACGCTTCGAAAGCGGCACACGATAAACCGCGCGGGTATCTACTTAAGGCTCGAAATCTTCCGCTCCCGCGTGGTCGCTATGGCACCGAATTGCCACGACCAGAGTTACTAATTAGCACTGAGCCGATGCCACCGCGCTGGCACGCTTGTCGCGTCTTACGGATCGCCCCACCGGGCCCTGCTGATACCCAAACAACAAGTTCAACCCCGAATGCATAACCTTACCACCAATAGCTTAACCCTCTACCAAGATGGGCTTCTTACCCTGCGCCGTGAATCGACGTCACACGGAGAACTCACTACTTACCACCTTGAACACCTGAGCTGTGATGATCCGGTGATCGTGTGCCAACGCCGAACTTTCCCGACTAAACATCAAGCCATTGCCGCTCTGTTGGAAGCCGTGGAGTGGAGGAGAGAACTGATAATCTCAATTAGCTAGTGCACAAATTAACGCACTCTGTCGACTGTGAAAAACCAATCGCAGCCCCAAGTTTTCAGAGTTTACCTGACCGAACTCCAGGCCGAGCGATTTAAATCTGTCTGGGTGAAGCAGACGCTCGACCCGGGATCAGCGGAGTTTTCGCCACGGTGAGCTCGACCTTTGACTACGCCAATGGCCGGATGGCGGTGGAGCTGCAGATTGGCCGGCTCTCCAAGGACGCGACCCAAAAGATCCAGCGGATTCTAGCCGAAGACCGACCGCAAGCCGCTCAACAACAACATCCCCCTCCTCTCTCTGCCGGCCCCTGCCACCGAATCGCTGGTTGAAACACTGCTCGCGATTTCAAGGTAGCCACGGCAATCGCTGATGCGATCGGGCGGCCAGGCGGACCCTGAAAAGTTCTCTCTCGGTTTAGGCGCCAGAACCGGACTTCTGGAATGGCGAGAAAAACCTCGGAGGGACAGGTTTACGCGCTCTTTGAAGTTGAGCTATGGTCGGCTCTGCGAAAATGTCCTCCGGCAATGGCAATGGTAACAGCTCTGGCGGTGTCTACGATCCGCAAGACTTTCGTCGCTATCCTCAAAGCTGAAATCAGTTGGCTCTCGGTTCATTGTCCGAGTCTTTCACCGCTGGAACGCCTGGAACGCGCGCTAGCTGAAGCCGATCGGGTTGACCATCGACTGCGCGTCACTGCCGGCCGCTACGTCACCACGCGCCACTACAGCGCCGACGTCTTTGTTGCCATGCCACGCGGCCAACCGCGCACCGGAACCGTTGCCAAGAAGCTTTCCGTTTCGACCTGAAGAGCAGCTCAAAAACAAGTTCAGCGGATTGAGAAAAAGCAGTTTGCTAATCCGTTCGAAAAAGCGCCGTTCTGTGCGTCGGACCAGATCGTTAACCCGACACGAAATCCAGCCCTTGCGTGTCATCAGCAAAGTCACGCCGATGACCGAAGCGTGCCGGATAAGTGACCCGCTCGAAGCACCAGGTCAAAATTCAGCCTTCCATCGTTTGCCGCAGAAACCAAAACTCCTCCGTTCGCACCGGTTCGGTTCAACTTGGCCAACCATTTACGGCGCGTCCCCAAATTGTGCATCGTTAGAGGACGGGAGGTGTGAATTAGAAGATTTGAAGCAGCTGCAAAGCCTCAAAACTGCAAATGCAAACTGCAAAAAAATCAGGGTTGGATGTCGCGGAAGGAGTGGTCAGACTCCTCTGGGAGTTGTGGGGGTTGGTCGGAAAAGGATTGCTGAAGGGGATCCTCCGGAGGTGGACGGCTTATCGCGAGCATGCGGACATCGAAGTATTTGTGAGAGAAGTCGGGCTGATTCCAGCCGAAGGTGGAAGATGCGCTTTTCGAGACAGAGGCAATGGCTTGGTGATTGGCGATGAGCTTATCTTCGTCCATGCCTTCGAGATGAGCGGAAGCTTTTCTGATGGCACCGGACAAGTGGACCTTGGAAGCGGAAGCGTTATCGGCAAAGACGTCGGCGGCCGTCAGTTTGAGGGTCTGGATGGACTTGGCCTGCTTGGCTTTAGCGATCTGACTTTTTTTGGAATCGTCGGAGCTCTTAGGTCTGCCGAACGTTTTAGTGAGCTGCCAATTTTCTCTGACGGCGCGGTTAGTGATAGTTCCGTGAGGGACTCGGAACTTAGCGGCGGCTTCGGAGAGAGTCATCGTGCCAGCCAGGACCAGGGCGCGGATGGCGTCCCAGTCATATTTGGGAGGGCGACCAATCATGAGCCGGAGAGTTTAGCGGATGCTGAACTGGAGGGCTAGGAACAAAACCACATCACTTTGGGAGGGTTTCGCTGGCCGGCCGCGGAGTCGGATGTTCGTTGGCGGAGCAAACGCCTGGGGCGAATTTAGCTAAAGTCCCCCGAAAAGCTTCCGAAAGAAGTCCCTCGAAGCGAGAATTGCGTTCCTTTTGAACGTCTCGAACGGAAGGACGTCAAACGCCGCTCACAGTTTTTTTGAAACGCGCATGAGAAAACAGCTCCTTTGATCGCCTGAGTGCTTGGACCGGTTATGGCGCCAGCGAACGAGAGCAACGGGGACGGGTGTTTGGAGCTTGGTCTTGGGCACCTACGCCCTGGTCATCGCCACCATTTACATAAACCATCTCTGGAGATGAAACGAACTTCTAGTCCTCTGAAGGGACGGTTAGCCCTGGGGGACTAGTTGGTTGAGCCGCCGGGCGAGTGCTAGCGCTTTCCCGACGGTAAACCATTTTTTGGAAAACATGAAAATTTCGGAAATTGAGGGATCCGAACAGCTCGCGACCAAATCCGATACCGTGCGCTTAGAGCTGGCGTCGAGAGGCTTGGCGAACGGATCGAGAGACTCAACGACCGCTTCGACGGCTGGGTGATCGGGCTGCAACTGGGCGCTTATCTGCTTATTATCGGCGGCTACTTTCTACACAAATGAAAAACTATGGTTGGCTCTGGTGGGCCTTTATTATTCCGGCAATGGTCCTGGGCAGGGCTTTGCCCGCGTTTGGACACTTCTTTGTCGCACCCCTGATGATCATTATCCTGGTGCCCTGGATGGGAGTGGTCGCCTGGGTTATCATCAACTACCTGCGCAAGCTGCGTGAGGACGCGAAGTACGGTCCGGTTGATCCCTATGAAAAACTCGAAGAGTTCCGGCCACGCGGTAACGGCCTGGGCATGGGCGACTAAAAAACGTGAAGACTGTCCTCTCCTCGATCTTTAACTGGACGCTGGCGCTGGGCCTGATCGGCTTGGTTGTAACCATGATCGGGTTTTTCGCTAACAAGGGCCAGCTTGACGATCCCCGGCTGCTAGCCTTGGCGATTGCGGGCACACTGCGCGGAGTGTGCGCGGGCCTTGGTTGGGGCCTGTTTTTCGGGGCGATCAAGCTCTATCGCGTCCATCGCAGGACACTGCCGCCGCCCTTACCCCCGGGGCTTGGCAGCTAGCCAGTTGCGGAACGGGACAAATTTAAGGCTGTCCAGAAACCGCCAGGGCGGGCACTGGCCTTCCAGCTGCTGGCAATCCAAGGGTGATTTCTTCGCCCTCGGCGATGTCGCAAAGGGCTTTAGTCGAGCACGAACCCGAATCATAGACTGTGTTGGGCTGAGGCGAATCGAGCGGCTGACCCTGGATCTTGCTGGGCCGCGGATCGGAAAGGAACACGTTCTTATCCGTCGGGAAGTTTCAAAGGCTTTGCAAAGCAAGGCAGCATTGGCACAGGTCTGAAAGGCTGGTCCGATCCAATCATCGCTTTCCAGCAGTGCTTTGCGCTCGCCATATTCGTGCTGGCCGAACGAAACCAGTCGCCGATCCACCATTGCTCGACGCTTTTCAGTCGCCCAAGTTGACCGAGCTGTTGGTGGGCCAAACGCATGCCCGGAGACAACACAACGCTCCAGGAGGTTCTGTGGCGCGTTTTGATTCCCCGGCCGCCATCAATGATCCTCGGAAGCTGACCGACGCGGTGCGCTGGCCGATTCTGTTGCGGCAAACAGTTGTTCAGATCTGCACCACAGCCCAGGTTGGTGCTCTGGCGGTGAGGAAGGCCCCTAAAGTTCTCCACGCCGGCGTGCGGACTCGAGATCGTCATAGATCAAGCAACGCAGCCGGATAGCCGGTGAGATTTTATGCTTCGCTCGGAGCTCTTTGACCCACTCTTTTGGCAGCTTGACGGTGAGCCGGCTCTGGGCGCGAGAAAGCTTTTTGGGAAGGTCGATGGAGGAGAAGTTAGCCTCTCGATGGGGTGAAAGCTACGGACTTTGTTACCCGCTTTCTAACGAAACGCTAACAAATGCGCATTCATGATGAGGTATGCATCGGAATGATGCGAGTGAGCCACATAATTGTGGACACGGTACACACCGGGAAGCGGCGTCCGCCATTCGAGCGGAGTCTCACGACCGAAGCCCTCTGTGTGGGGCGATTTAAGGCGTATTGAAGCTAACCCGGTAGTTTGGGTCGGCCCGAACAGCCTCGACGCGTCCTAGGCAAAGATGTGGGCGCTTGAGGCCTATCTCTCGCGGTAGCGGTGCAAGACTCGAGCGATCACTCTCCACGTCCGCTCTCTCGAAACGTCAGCAGCCATCAAACTAATAACGGATTAACAATCCAGTGAGATTTCTCGCGAGCAGGTTAGTTAAAAGTTCTATTTCTGCCCACTTCTGCCAACGAAATGCGTTCAGGGTTAAGTCTTTGCTTGGCAGAGTTACCAGAAGCGGGGTTAGTAATCCTAGAGTTATGACTACAGCTCACTTTTCCGGGCGCGATAGCGCATTAGAGGAGGAATGGGTAAAGGACTACGTATGCCTGGAGCGGCTCTTTCCTGACCAGCGCAATCGGCCAAGCGTGGCTTGGCTCGCGCGGCTCAAGAAAGCCGAGCGCATCCCTTATCGTCACTTGCTCTGACCCTCACCGGTGGAGGGCTCGAAATCCTGCATTAACTTGTAGTCAATCATCGTCATTGGCAGTTGCTGCTTGGGCTAACGGGAATTGCGGGAACTAGCGAAAATCGCCGAACATTTTTTCGATGACACTGTTGATCGCCAAAGCGCTATTCACGAGTTCCTAGTGGATACGCGGTTTCTGCTGCTGAACGTCTTGCTTTTTTTGAGCGAGGAACCCGTTCTCTACGAGGCTGACCCCTACCTTCGTAAACCGAGGATGGAGGGCAACCATCTTAGGCCTGGGCTGACCAGAGCGCGATTTGTCGGCGAGTGCCAAGCTCGCGTGCCTCGTACGACCGAACCCAGAGCGCGCGCGGCAGATAAGGAGCTATCCGGAATTAGGCGCGCGGCCACTGGGTGCGTGGACGCTCGGGCCAGGATCGCGCACGGCCAAGGCAGAAAGCGGCGGCGGCTAACCTCGATCCGGCCTTACCGCACCGGCAAAGGACAAGATGAAACATTGTGGTGAGTCTCTCGTGGGCACCCCCGGTTTTTGTTGTGTCGGGAAACCGGGAACCCCGCGGCGGCAGCCCATCCTGCGTTTCGCCCCGGCGGACGCTGAGGAGTACGTTTGCGCACTCTTGGCTAGCAGGTCAGCGGAGAGGAATCTTAGCACGCCCAAAGGGATCTGAACACCCACCCTTCTTTCAAGGCTTGGCAGCGGGAGATCGACGGATTGCTGGCGCCGGAGCCGTTCCTCAATGGCGTGTTTACCAAAAAGGCCATTCTATGCCAAACTGACCGCAAACAAAGAAATGTGCGCATCATCAAAGAACCGACGCTGGCAGCTTACGCGCAGGAATATGCTCGCGCGGCTGTCAGCCTCCAGCAGTGGCGAATTATCGCCCGAGAAGCGACCTGGAAATCCTTGGTCGAGGTGCGAGCCACTTATGCCAACGCTGACGCCGTCAAAGTCAGGAGCGAGCGCGTGGTTACGGTTCTTCAACATTGCCGGCAACCGATTCCGTTTGGTCACGGCCATCCACTATAACCGAGGACTCATTTTCATCCTGAGATTTCTGACCCACGCCCAGTACGACCGAGGTAGCTGGAAGCAAGAACTATGAAAAAGACACCTCAACCCTTCGCGCGCGGGATCCCTGACTCTTACGAAGCCCTCTGCCGGTATTCAGATTCCGCGTCCAATTCATGACAAAGTGGCCTACCAGAATGCGGTTGAGATCATTGAGGCTTTGGCCGGTCACAAACTCTCCAAGGAGCAGGAGGACTACCTGGAAGCCCTGGCGCTGTTCGTTCACGAATATGAAAAACAATCGCTCCAAGAGCCACAGGTTGAGCCCTTGGAGTTGTTAAATCATTTGCTGGAAGAGAACGGCCTGGCCCTTAAAGACCTAGCCAAGATTTTGGACCTAGACGCCTCGACCGCTGCTCGCATCTTGAAAGGCACTCGCTCCATTACCCCGGCGCACGCCAAGCGGCTCGGCGAACGGTTTGGGGTGCGGCCGGCTCTGTTCTTGGGAATTAAATGAGAAACTCCGATGATTGATACCCTGCGAGAAGCGAAAAAGCTGGAAGAAGCCGGCTTTGCTCCGGAGCAAGCCGCTGCCATGCTAGACATCCAGTGGCGTCCGCCTTCCTGGGTCTTGCGCAACCACAGAACGCAGCGGATTTGAACGGGCGCAAGCCGAGGCGGTTCTGATCTGTATTGGTCGGTGCGCAATGATAAACTGATGCGCCACCCGATCGGGTTGGGAGCTGTTGGCCGGCGCGGTCATGGGTCTATCCATGATCGGCTTCTGGTCTATCGTTGCCATCACGTTTGGCTGGCATCTTCGCTAGAGGGCCGGACGCGACGCAAAAACTACTCTGCTCTGGGCGGGTCATCCCACGCCCGAAACAGCGGCCGGATCAGCCTGATTTTTATTCGTGCCGGATAGTGTTTCGGCGAGCGCCATGGCGATGGGCTGGTCCGAACGGATCAAAACTCAAAGAGAGCTGGAAAAGCAAACGCGCGTTCTGCCAGTTTGCACGCAGCCGGTCGGTTCCGGCCGGCAATCAAGGTCTCACCAGCAGGGACTCGCGAATGCTGGTTTTGGTTCGGATGGTTTTTTTTTCTAAAGTCCATGCCCAGCCATCCGAAAGACGATGGACCCCGAGGGATGTACCTGGGGGGAGAAGCGTTTCAAGGTGCGATGATCAAAAAACTATTACTGGCCGGGATGTTTTTCGGCCTGGCGGCGTGTGCCGGAACTAACGACGTTGCGACGTTTTATCATCGAAACCCGAGCGTCGCTGTTAGTCCCCCAATAAAGGCAGAGCCGGCGTTTGTTCTGGCCGAGCCGAGTACCATCAAAGCGACGGTTCAAGGCTACCTGGCCTCTGGCTACCACTTGCTTGGCGCCTCGGGCTTTCCAACCCGACCGGTGCACCGATGCGTAACCAGGCGCTGGCTTACGGGAAAGGAATCGGAGCTCAGTTGATTGTTTATGCCCTCGCTCCGGTTGGTCCGGAGGTTCATGCGGTCAACCGGCTCGTGATGGATTCAGCTGGCGGCTACATCACCACCGACACCAGCGCGAACGTTTCGGGAAACATCAATTACTACGGAGACCTAAACGGCTACGGCACCTACGATGGGACAGGCACCGCGACGAGTTCGACCTATATCCCGCCGCAATTCCATACCCAGGTTACGCCGGAGACCTTTTACCGCAGTGAACACGGCATCGCGTTTTTAGCGCGCTGACCGTGCGCAACTAGAAATCAAGGCTCAGCGCCGTCGGCTTGCCCTTCGGCGCTATCTGGGTGGCGATCACCCAGGCTTTGCGCTGGTCCTCGGGTGTCAGCTGAGTCAATGGCCGAAGCTGGCGTTCACTTGCGGGCAAGGTGTCAACCGTGGTTGACAAGTTTTCGACGATTCCGGCGGCCTCGATTAGTTGATGCGCACGTTGCCGGCTCATTCCCCAGCGCCCGCGGCAATAGTCCTCGAAGCCTGAGTAGTTTCGCCGATAAAGGCGTTTATCCCGGATTTCCAGAAGTGCACTCCGGGGTGCAAAATTCCGTAAATCCAATGCACCGCTTGAGCAATTGATCAACTGTGGTGTCATGCTTGATTGTCTTCCAAGTCAGACAAAGACCGAATCATCGGGTGTTTGTGCTCGATCGGGTCCTTCGTTACAATAACCATTGGACCTTTTTTATCTTCGATATTGAGTTCGAATTCCTTGCCGATATCGGCTTGAGTGAACTTGGCACGATGACCTTCACGAGGCGGTCCAGCAAAGACTGCCGGTGCTCCTCCATTTTCTGGGCGAGAAGGTCCGAAAGGGCCTTGATATACGGCAGCAGCTCCGGGTTAAAAATCGGGCGGGAACTGAAGGTTTTTACGTTTGTTCCGGTGAAGACCAGACGGAATTCGGTCATCTTGCCGTGGCCGGGGAGCTGGCCCGCAGTATCGATGTGCGCAAAGCCTTTGTTGCGCAGCTCAATGAGGCTGGAATGAAGTCTCTTAAATTCCTTTGGGACTGAGGAAGGGCTTATCGTTCCGATCAGTTTATTGTCGGTGAACGGACGGCCGTAGGTGCAGACAATGCCGACGGATGTCACATAGTAGCTTGGGTCGCTGGTTTTGGCTCTGGAGGTGATAAGATTTTCGCAGCTCTTGCGCACCGCCCAGAACGAGTCGTAAGCAACGGCGAACTTGTAGAGTTGTCTTACCTCGCTGTATTGCTGCGGCGTCATGTGGCTGGCTAAAGCTGCCCGCGGCGCCTGGCGCGTTCCAAGTCTTCAAAGATCAAGTTGGCCAGGTAAACGGCAGGAGGGACTTTGCGCTCGCGCCGAATGCGCCGGATTAAGGGCCCGAGGAACTCTGAGTGTGATACGATTTGGGTGGTGCGGATCTTTCATCGTTCTTTTGGTGGGAGGGAAGTATGCATCGGGGCGAAAGAGACTCGTAAACTAATCGCCGGCCGCCAGAACAAGGTTTTCGATATATTGGCTCCTGGTATTCCCGCCTCTTTTGGCCCGCCGCTGGATCAAAATGTTGGTCGCAGGAAGCAACTTGAACATGACCCGGACTTTACCCAGCGGCTTTCGCCCGCCGCCCGGTCGTCGTTTTCGAGCCTTCCTTGCCACGCTTTCGGCGATGCTATCGAAAGGTCTTTAAAGCGTCCACCCGAAATAAATGGTTGAACATCTGCGCTCATCATCCGTCTTATAGCCTGCAGACAAAATGCCACCTCTCTCCATCTTTCGATCTCGCCGGTATATATGATTATGGAATCAAGCAAAAACCAAGGCGCTCAACCAAAAACATGGGAAACCTATGAAGAAGTTGCTGCCGATTTACTCAACCGCTTTCGCGAGGAGTTTGGACTGAAGTCTGTTGAAGGGAAACAGAAGATCCATGGCCGGGAGTCCGGCACTGACTGGGAAATTGACGCCAAAGGTATCAGAGAAGGCGATGAAGCGCTCATCATCGTAGAGTGTCGCCGTTATGAAAAAGACAAGCAGAATCAGGGAAAGGCCGGCAGCCTGGCGTATACTATAATTGACACCGGAGCTGCGGGCGGAATCTTCGTAAGCCCGTTGGGTTTTCAAGAGGGTGCCGCGAAAATTGCAGCGGCCAGAAACATCCTCGACGTCAGACTCAATCCGAATAGCACGCCAACCGATTTCGCCTTGCAGTTTTTAGAGAAGCTTTTTCTCGGCGTGAGCGCAAAAGCCGAAGTGAAAGCCTCTGCCACTCCAAGGCTCAGAAATGGGCGGGAGGTTTAAGAATTGAACACCCCCCCTCTTAAGCCTAAAACATATCGCTCTGGGCTTGTTAGCCACGGGCCTGGTTTGGTTTTCTTATCAAAGGGTCGAAGCCCAGCGCCAAGTGGAGGTCGTCAGAGAGAGCATTCTGCGCGCGAAGGGCTGGCGGTCTGGCACTTACCCTGAAGCAGAAAAACGAGCTTGAAGACGAGACTCAAGACGCGATAGACAATTTGCGCAACGACGCCGATCCCAACCGTGCGGGTTACTGATTGGCCTGGCCAGAGAACTGCGGTTTTACTCCGCGGATCAGATCGCTGATTGCAGTCCTTGACGCCGTTCGTTCGATTTTTTTGACCCGATCGACTAGCACGTCGGGATCGGAAATCGCACCTAGGGTGTCGAGCTGAGCTCCTAACATCTGGCGCAAGTGCTGACCTCTGAGCGCAGTGAAATCGTACTTCTGCTCCTCATCCATCGGTTTACCCAACAGATGGTAGTTACCTGGTTTGGAGAGCCAGATCTGGTGAGAATCCAGAAATTCCCACACTTTGTCATCGGGGCGGGTTGACCAGAAGCGATGAGTCAAGGGCGAGAGCTGTACGGGCTCACCCAGCGCGTTCATGATGGGCTTGAGGCCCACCGCGCTCGCCGCGAAAGGAATGTCGCGCGCGATCGCACCGTAACCTTTAGCCCGGTAAAGCTTGTCATCCAGAAATTGCTGGTAAGCCTGTTTCCAGAGGTTCATCCCAGCCAGCGGGATAAAGCTTTTGCCTTGGCTAGCCAGGTAACGGGAGATGGTGCTCTGGCGGTTAGGATCCTCCCCGGCTTGTTTAAGGGTATCCAGGAAATCACTGATCCCGCGCAAGGTCGAGCGGTCCAGGAAAATGCTCATGGAACGGCCGAGCATGTATTCAATTGCTTGCTCGCCCGGCGGCATATTCTGGTAACGCTGGGCGTCCTGCCAGTTCCCAAGCATGCCTAAGCCCAGCCAGGCAGGGACAGTCTCAAAGGGCAGGTAAGTCTTGCCGAACTGGAAACTGTAGGGCTGCCAGCCCCGGTCCATCAGCTGATATTTCTGGTCCTTATCTTGCGGGCCGGCCCCGTGGATAGTTAAGAGGAACTGGCCGTTGGGAAGACGAAAACAGCTCGCAGCGAAGCCGGCCGCTAATAAACCGGTGCCGGTAATCGCTTTGGCCAGAAGGTGACCTTTGAGCTCCTCGATCCGCTGCGGCGTCATCTGCAATTCTCCGCCCCGGGTCAGATAGTTTTCTGCGCCCAGGTAACGGGCAAACCCCCACGGAGTCAGGTCAAGAGCGGTGTTGAGCAGGTTAAAGGGCAGCCGGATAATTGGCACGATCGGAGTCAAGACCGGATGCTTGCGGCTGACGTCGGAGAGCGCGCTTGAGACTGCTCCCAGGACTCCGTGCGGATCCTGGTAAGCGTTCGCGCGGGTACCCCAGTAGTCGGCGGCTTCTAACACTGGTTCGGGCAACTTCTGTTCAAGGAGTTCCTGGACCCGGAGGGCCTTTTGGGTGCCGGCGAGCCCTTCGGCCTCAGCGCGCTGGCTGGCTTCCTCAATCGTTCCCTTATTACCATTTACGCTTTGCCGAGCCCAATCCAGAGCCTGTTCCTGGCTCAAGCCCTGGTTAAGGCGCGCGTGTTCGACGGCGGCCAGCGCTTCAGTGGCGCGGCCGAAAGCGCCGTAGATCGTGTTATGGAGCGCATTGATCGCCCGGGAACTGTAAAGGTAAGGTTTATCGATCAGGTATTGCCCGATCGGCGCCAAGGGCGAGAGGAGGCTTCCTTTAAGCGCCCGGTAAGTAGGGTAACTTTCAAAGTAATGCGGGGCCCGGGTTCGCAGCTCGTTATCGGCGCGCAACTTTTCTGCTGGGGTAAATCGGGCCAGGTTCTGACCGGTGCCCAGGATGTAACGCGCTTCGGGCAACGCCTGGGCAAAGCCGCGAGCCAGTTGCTCAAAAGCAAAGCCGACAGTGCGCGGATCCAGGTGATGCTGGGCGCCCAGGCGATAGAACACGTTACCGATGCCAGAAAGGGTCTCGTTGATAAAGCCGATCGCGTGCCCTGGAGCGGTCGCCAGGATGTTACCCCGGAAAATGTTCGCCCAGTATTCAGTGGCCCGGACCTGGGCATAGTCAGCGATTGTGCGGTTAAGCGCCATCCGGACGGCTTCAGTCTGAAATCCGTCCCGGCCGGCCTGGCGCATCTTTTCCAGGTTGTCGCCGATCTGGACTAACTCACGGTCAAGGGCCGGATCATAACCTCGGTAGCCGTAAACCGCCGCCAGGGCGTTAGCGACTTGTTCGTCACTAAAAGCGCCCATATTAACCAGATCCAGGAGCCGCCCCATCGTGGTGCCCCGGCCGGCTTCCTTGGGTTTGCCGTTATTAGCAGCGTCGATGATCCGCTTAAATTCGAGTTCCCGCCGGACTTTAACAGCGCGGTCGATAAATTCGCCGACCGTTTTTTGGATCAGCTCAGCCTGATCAGGTCGCAAGCTCGATTGCCGGACCAGAAAATCACAAAGTCTCTCGCTGACCTTACCGATTTGCTCCCGGTGCTGCCGGAACAAATGCCGAATATCGACGCCCTGCTCCCGGGCAAACCGGGCCAGGTGCGTTTGACTGAAAGGCACTTCGGTGACGGCGCCAAGATTACGGAAACGTTCCAGAATTAGAGGATCGTTGGCAAAGCGTTTCATCCCCTCGGTTCTCACCAATTCCTGCACGCGCTCCAGATACGGCCAGGCCCGGAGGGCGTCACCGATAGTTTTACTGGCCCGGACCCGCGCCATCGTCTCGGGGTCCATCTTGATTTGGCCTTCGCGCATCTGAGCGGAGATTTCAGTCCGGAACCGGCGCAGCATTTCCTCGACTCCCGGCCGGACACGAGCCGGCTCCAAAGCGGAGGTCAAACTGCGCGCCATAGCTAAAGCCCAATCCCCGGGTCTTTTTGCCGTTGCTCGGGCCTGCACGTCCTCGGCCCTCTGCACCAGGGACAAGGCGCGCTCGACATCGGGATCTCTCTCGGCTCGGGCAGGGATCGATTGCGCGATCCTTCTGGCTTCCTTGACCGCCTCGCCAAACGCCGGATCAGAGCGAATCCGGTCAGTAAGCGCCTTGGTGTACTGAGCCCTGGCGCTATCAATAATGCCGTCTCCGGAAATCAGCGTGTCCTGCCAGGCAGCGCCTTCTTTCCCCCAGCTCGTGCGCCGTTCATTGGCCCAGTCATCAAGTAAATAGCGCCGAGCATCCAACTCTTGAACGTAAAGCGGATCGTTTTGGGCGATGGCTTCGGCGCGCCGAGTGGCGATTTCCTTTTTAAGGGCGCCGTAGGTCGCCGCTTCATATTCGCGCAGGCCTTCCTCTCTGAAGCGGTCATCGACCAGGTCTTGAGTGAGCTTGGTGAGATCGCCTCCGTAATGATCAAAAACATTTTGGACAACTCCGCGCCAGATCTCCCGGCTCCCTTTCTCGTACTGGAGCTGGTCCTCGGCCGCATTAAACGCTCTGACTGGATCGGGTTCGTTCGGGTCAGTAGCGGTTCGGGCAGCATGAACACGTTCGCCCATTTCCGAGGTCCGCGAGCGGTACATGTCTTCGATGGCGCGTTTAAGCACCTCGATGGGAGGTTTGTCCGGTGAATCAGGCGAGAGCTCGGTGTCAATGTCGCGTTTGAGCAAGGGGCCGAACTCGATCGCGTCCATCCGCTGCTGCTCCTGGGGGCTGAGCGTTTCGGTTTGCGCCTTGGAGCGCAAGCGCGCCAGCTCCGCCGAATCGAGCGCGAACTGGCGTGAGAGGGCGCTAGCGGCTTCCGGGGTTGGCGCAAGTCCTGCCCCGTGAGCAAGAAGCTGTGCCGCCAAGCCTTGCGGATCACTTAACCCTGAGAGCCGGGTCGGATCACTCACGACCTGGTCCAGATGCCTGGCTAGCTCGCCTCCGACTTCAAAGGGCGCGACGTTGAGCGCGTGGACATTCCCATTGACGCCTTCGATCACAACGTTGCCCGGCTCAGCCTGCAGGGCCAGGATCCGGTTCTCTGGGTTGTAGTAGGTTCGTTCATCGATTGGAGCGAACCCGCGCGCCGCCATGAAGGAGGCAATCTCGCCGGTGGTTGCGGCGCGGAACTCGGCCTGGATCCGCGGCTCTGAAGAAAGGATGCGCCAAAGACCGCTCTCTGGATCGTGGAGAAAACCTTCTAAGTCGTGCTGGCTTCCCAAGTACTCGTTGGAAAGAGCGAGCCTGTGGAGGTATTGGTCGGCAGTTGCGCTTGCTCCGCCGTAGCCATCCTCGCCTGTTGGAGGAAAGCTGGGAGCTGGGCCGTAAGGTCCGCTTGCGCCGTCTGGCCGGGTAATGTTGAGGAGGTATCGGCTGTCTCGGGCGAAGCGGACGTCGTGCTCGTCTCCGGGGGTGCCGCTGATCCGGTATGGCGCCCGGCTCTCGAGGCGCTCTGGACTGTACTCAAACCCAGCTGGCTTGGGGATAAGACCGAGGCGCTCGCTCGAGGCGCGAATTTCTGGGTCTGTGCTCGCAACACCGCTAGTCGGCGATAGCCCCTGGCGCTCTGGGGCAGCGGCCAGGGCACTCCGGCGGAGGCCATCGGTTTCTGCACTGACTGCTCGGAGGCTTCGAAGGTTAGTCGGCTCATTGGTTTGGGTGATTTGTTTAGCTAACAGCGCGTTTTGCGCTGCCGCTTCCCGCGGCGGTTCGGCGGCGCGCCAGGCGGCGCGAAGGGTGCGGAAAGCGTCGTAATCGGAAAAGCTAAGCCCTTGATCTCTGCCGAGACCGTCCCGCACAAAATCGATCGCGCGGGATAAAACCCCGGGGAGAGCCTCAAGCTGGTGCGGATCGAACCGTTCGGCGTACCGGGCCAGGAGCTCGTCGGCTAGCCGCAAGCGGCCGCGCGGCGAGATCGTCACCGTGCCGTCGGGATTTTGGGTGCCGAAGCCGTAGCGGGTGGCTAGCCCCTCCATGTTGGTCCCGAACTGGGCGGCGATCTGGTCGCCCATGCCGCCATCGCGCATACCGTTATAAACCCGCTCCAGAAACGAGTCGTAGCCTTGATCGGTTCCGACCAGCGTCCGGGTGCCCTGATGCCCGGCAACTTCGTGGAGGACGGTGCGGATTGCTTCCGGGATAGGCTCAGCGCTGTCCAGATGCTTGGGCACGTTTAAGAAGACGTGCCCGCTGGTCGGGTCATAAAGTCCATCGGTGTTCGAGTCGGCACTCGGGTTGCGCTCGAGCAACCGGGCGACCTCCGGCGTGTCGGACACCTGGCTAAAGGAATCGATCGGAACGATTTTCGCTTTGTCCGAAAACGTGTTCGGAATGGCGTTTCGGATTATCGCGTCATTAAGCTCACGCAAGGTGTCAAAGTTTTTCGGGTTAACGACGAAATCGCGCGAATCCTGGTCAAAAAAACTTTGGAAACTTTCCGGACTCGTGCCGGCCTGCTCGAGCGGTGATCGGTAACGCAAAGGCAGGGATCGCTCATCGGCTAGCAAGGGGTTAAGGCGTTCCCCGAACTGATCCACCAGATCAGCCAGGTAGGAACGGACTTGCGGCGCAGCAATCGGCCCGTTCTGGCTATAAACAGGACCGCCTCCTAAGTCCATCCGCGCAGCGCCAGCTCCAGGTTCTTGCGCGCCGAGCCCCTCTTCGAGCCGGCGAAACAATTCTTCGCGAGGAATTTGGCCAGACGCTTCACCGCTTTCGGCGGGGGCAGCGGCCGCGACAGTGCCGGCCAGAGCCGGGCTAGCCAAGGACGCGCCAACGGGAGACGGTTCTTCAGCCGCAGCTGACACCGCTCCGGCTTGGGGCCGATAAATGTCGATCCGCGGCGTGGAAAGGGAACGCAGCGCAAAAGAAGGCGCTTCAGTGGCCAGCCCCAGAACACCCATGGTGGCCGCCTGTTCGCCGACGCTCTGGGCAAGTCCGTCAGTCAGTTTCCGATTAGGATCCAAGCCGCTTAAAACCGCCGCGGCATTGTTCCACACTGTTTGCGCTCCGCCCATCCCGGCACCGATGCCGAGGTTGCGCACCGTGTTTTTAAAGACCTCGCCCACCGTGCGCCCAATTGAGCCTTCCAGGAAAGGACTTAAAACGGTCCGGAAAGCCAGCATCTGCGCCGGAGCAAGAAGCGCGGCCATGTCCCCGGCCTGGTTGCGTTGAGCGATCGTGGCTCCAGCTGCTTTTCCTTCTTCTTCGGCTCCGGCGTACTGGCCGCCGGCAAAGGCAGCCGTCTCAGCAACTGGACCCAGCGGAGACAAGGCCACATAAGGCAAGATCCCTCCGGCTAGCCGCGCCACTGTGCCGGCCTGGCTGGGCTCAAAGAGCGGATTAGGCGGAGGCAGACCCGTAATTTGCTCGCTCGGGGCATCGCTAATGAGCGCTTGCCCGAAGGCTTGCACCGGAGTCGGCGTCAGGGGCATACCGCTTTTAGCGGCGAGCTGCTGGCGCATCGCGGCGATATCGTTCTGGAGTGAGGCGATCCGTGGCGCGGCGAGGTCGTAACGGAACTGGTTCGGGTTATCGCCTAAGTCCGCCTGGAGCCGGCCCAGTTCTTCCTGGGATTTGCCGACCCCGTCCAGGAGCTGCGCGCTCGATTGGTCGGCGAATTTGGCGCTCGGGTCCAGGAACCGCCCAACCCCAAGTTCTGCGCCGGTAACGATGCCGCAAAGGGTTTCGGCGGCATGCTCCAAGGTGCTCATGCCCAGAGCGCTCTGGGCGAACCGGCGAACGTCCTGGATCCCGCCTAATGGCGGCAGGAGCGCTTCCAAGCCTTGTTCCCACCAGGGAACCTTTTCCGGTTCGAGCGTGCCCGCGATATTCTCCGGTTCGGCCCCTTTGGCTAAGAGTTTCTGGGAAGCAACGTCGAAAGCCTGATCGAAAGCACCCGGTTCCTTTGGAGCGAAGGCCTGCGAGAGGGCCGAGTCGAAAGCCGAATCGAAATCAGTCGTAACCGGCGCTTGTCCCGAAACGGGTTGCTGCTCGGTTACTGCCCCAGAACTTTGTTCGGGGATCGGAACATCGGGCGGAGCAGGCAGAGCTGTTGTCGGTGCGGCCATTTATCCGGTCAGACGGCCATAGATCGAAGCGACGTTCCGGCCCCAGCCGGCATTGGTCCCCTGCGGATCATTAGCGGCTCCAGGAGGCGCCCATTTGCGGGCAATTGAGCCGATGTCAGTCAGCCCGCGGCTTAAATAATTGGTGCGCAGATTGCGCGCCGCCGCATCGATGGCCTCAGCAACGGAGCCAAACCGCAGGTGCGTCATTCCGCCCGTGCGCGGATCTTCCATCCCCATCGGGTTATTGAAGTCACGCGCTGCGGGACTAGTCCCGTTGCCGCTTTCCTCGATCGCCACGCTGGCGAGGAAACGCGGATCGATTCCGTAACGTTGGCCGGCACTAACAAAATCCTGGGCATGCCCGGAGAGGACCCCGCCAAGGTGGGGCTCTAACTCCGCCGGGTCGACAGTTGCCAGCCCGCTTTCAGCACGTCCTACCCCGATTGAGCTGGTCCCACCGGCCCGCTCAGGTCCTGGCGCCCGGCCCGGAAGGGCTGCGCCAGGAACGGGTTCGTTCAACTGTTGGGCCCGGGAAAGGTACTGTTCTTTGAGCCAGGCGTTACCTTCCGGAGTCCCGAAGTTTACCCCGGCGGGCGGCTTGAGCTTGCCGCTGGTGATGTCGGTGGCGACCCCCTGGAAAGCTTTGCTCTGAAAGATCGCTGCCCCGAGTTGGCTCGGGTTCGGCGTTTGGGTTGCGCCACTGCCCGTTTGCCCCGCTGCCGGAGCCCCGCCGGTGATGTCGGTGGCTGTCGCGGGAACTCCCTTGATCGTTGTCTGGCCGATAACGTTCCCGGCTGCGTCATAGGTTTTTGTGACAACATCCTTAGTCGGCCCAGCTGGTTTGGGGACCAGATTGTATTTGCGCTCAAGGGTGGAGAGCATCGCGTTGCTATCCGGGTTGAGCGTCCCGTGGGGAGTGAGCATCGTCGGGTCCGGTGAGCGGGCAGCCTGATCACCCACCAGGTAGCTTCCGGTGAGCCGGCCGATCTCGCCTTGCGCCCAGGATCGCTCGGCCGGGTTCATGTAAGGCATCGCGTTCTGGTAACGCTGAACCGCCATCTGCCGGTTTCCGTAATCGATCCATTGCTGAGCCCGGCCGCTATTGACCGCGCTGCGGATATCGACGTCGCGCGGGATTAAGCCGTTCTCCGGTTTCTGGTACTGGGTCAAGGTGTTCAGGTCTTCGGTGTTGCGCTTGAGAGTCGTGTCCTGGCTCTGAATCTGGGCGTGCCGGGCGAAGAAGGGCCGAGCCTGATTCATGGTGGTGGGATCGTTGCTCGCGTTGGGGTAGGCAGTGTTGATGTCGGCCAGCTTCGAGTTGTAATCGGGATCAGTCGGATTGAGCTTTTGGACCGCCCCGATCCAGTCCGGGTACTCGTCCAGGGCCTTCTGGCGCTGATCCATCTGGGCTTGGGTGTCCTGGATCTTAAAGCCGTTAAGCTGGTTAGACTGTTGCTTGGCCTGGATATCCAGTGGGAGCAGCTGCTGACGCTGGTCGACCTCCGACTGGTAGTTTTGAGCGAGCGAATTGTAGTAGCCGGCGCGGGAAACTACCTCATTCGCGTCCGCCTGGGCCTTGGCCAGATTCAGCTGGTTTTGGTAATGCAGGTCGACCAGGCCGGCGCCCAGCTGATAGCCTTGGGCGAGCATGGGGGCGATCGAGGGATCTTCCTCGACCTTGCCGAGCGGTCCTTCGTCGAACCGCGGCATGTCCAGCTGTGGGATATCAGGCATGGCGAGTGAACTTTTTACCTGTTAAAGGCTTGGCGCCCGAGCTCTCAGAGTGCCAAGCAAACCGATTGGCCCCCTGAGCGGACGCTGGCTTGCACGCCCAGAGTCTTATTCTGCAGCCCTAAAAAATCCAGCGAGAAAATGTGTTCACCTAAACAGTGTTCAGAGCGGACACTCGGCCCCGGTTGATCGCCAGCTCTGTGGAAAGCTTAGCTGGTTCCCAGTCGGCCGTGCTGCTCGATCATCGAAACGGCCCAGTGCTGCAGCGCAAGTCCCAATCTCCTTTGGTCCTCGAGATAGGCGCTCAAGTTTTCGATGGTCTTTGTCATTGCCAGCAGGTGAGCATCGCTCGGGTCGGCTTCGGCCCTCACTTGAGCCCGCTTCAATTCGTCCTTTAAGGACTTGAATCCCCTGAGAATAGCCCCGGCATCGATTCCAAAAAGCTCCTTGACGAGCGCACTCTCTGGCAGGTCCTGACTTTCTGGTCCCGGTGAAAGCAAAAACTTCAGGATCTCCTTATCACTGACCGAATCGGGGACTAACTTCTTGGGCTGTTGGCCTCGCGGCATGGCGAGAGAACGATAAGCCTGTAGCGGGCGCAAAAGAAGAGCAAAATCCGTAACAATTAAGAGTCGTTGTCCTCTTCACGACGAGATGGGAACAGAGAACGGGTGACTTCCAGAAACAGCCCGGTCACTGATACGGTCGTGCCCCCAATGAGCGCACTAAAAGCCGTATCTGTAAAAGACCAGATCTTAAGTGTGCCCAAGACAACATGGGCGATGATCATAAGGCCTACGAAACCAACCCAAAAAAAAGCCAACCGCGTCTTCTACTGATCAGACGGTTGGGGGCGTTCCCCAGTTTGAAGGTTTTGCCACCGCTCCACGCACGACTTTACCACCTCTTCCAAGCCCTCAGTCGGGAGCGCACGGTTGAGGGCCTCCATCGCATGCAACAGAGCGTTTGTGACCATAGACAGGGTCTGGACGAGGTCGCGGCTCTCGGGACGGAAGGTGAACTGCCCGATTCTCCCGTTATCGTCCGGTTGAATGTGGCGGTCGAGCGTATTCATAGTAGGGTGGACGTCGCCGGACGTCATCCGGTAAATAGTGTCGTATAGGGCGGTCATATTTGCCTTTTTCGCTGCCCGATCCCATTTGATCCTTTGGGGACGCGGTGCTTTGTACTTTCCCGTCACCTCAGCTACGACCTCTTGAAGCTTGCCGATCTGCTCCGACGGTAACTCTTGGCGGGAGTCCGGGTCGTCGAGAAGGGCATTGGCGTGGCTCAGACGGTGCCTGTCGTGATTTTCAACGAGCTCATCCACGAACTTGTCGTTGCTAGCAAGACTGCCTATGGCGATCGCCGTCTCGGTGCAACTCCGCACCAGTATGCGTGCGTCGGCGATCATGCCGCGGGTGGCCATTAACGCCGATCCTTGGAACAATTGCAGTGCTCGGCCGTAGAGCACCGCCGCGACCAATTGCTGGTTCTTGGTTTGGGACGGTTTGATGGACAAAAGGACTTTCATCGCCTCCCGGTTAGAGCTTTCAACTAACTCAAACCAATCCTTAAACTGGGTTCGGACCATGTTTGTCCAGCCCACGAGATCGGAAGATAGAAAACCGTCGTCTTCGAATGGCATTTCTCTCTGCTAGGTTACTGATTGAGTTCTATTCACGAACGACATCCCTTGGCTCTTTGTCAGTTCGCAGTCCCAGGAAAACCGGGTGGCGCAGAAGCTCGTCGTGGGTCCATTCGGTGAACTTGACTTGGGCGACCAGCAGCGGCTCGACCCACTCGCAGCGTTTCATGACCGCTGGAGTAATCCCCTGCCTCCACCTACCTGGGCCTTTCTCTGGCAAATTTACGAACGGGCAAATCTCGCGTTTGATTTTCCGCAGACCACGGTAGAGCTCCGCCAAGGCCTTCTCGGAGAATCCGGTGCCGACTCTGCCAGCAAAAAGCAGTCCACTCGAACCATAATACCCCACCAGCAAGGCGCCGAAGTGTTTGCGACTGCCTTCGGGTGGCGTATAGCCACCGATGACAAACTCCTGGGTCTGGGTCAGCTTGACTTTGACCCAGGCGCCGCTGCACCGGCCGGGCTCATAGACCGAATCCGGCCTTTTGGCGATCAGGCCTTCGAGCCCGAACTGCTTGGCCAGTTGGAGAAGGTTTTCTCTCTCGCCCGGTAGCTCTTCAGAAAACCGAATACGTTCCGGGGCTTCCCTTAGCAACTTAGCCAGCAGCTCACGCCGTTCGATGAGCGGGGATTTGCACAGATCGGTTCCATCCAAACTCAGCAAATCGAACGCGTAATAGACCAACGCGGTTTGCTTGCGGATTGCGTAGGATTGAAGGAGCTGAAAAGATGATTTCCCGTTCTGGTCAAGCACCGTGATCTCGCCGTCGATGATGAAGTCTTTAGCCCGCAACAATTTCAGGGCATCGATCAGCTGGGGGTAATCCTTATTGAAATCCGTCCGGTTACGTGACAGCAGCCGCTCGGCCCCAGCTTTGAACGCAAGCGCCCGGTAACCATCGAACTTCATTTCGTAGAGCCAATCCCCGACCGGCAACTCCCCGACTCGGAGCGCCTGCATTGGTTCGATGAAAGAGAAGTTAGTTGCTGCACCTGATTTCATCAGTCAGATCCCGCATCGAGAAATCAGGCTGCTTTCTCGCCTCCAAAGTGCTTTCGCCGGTAATTAGTTATGAAGTAGCCCAAGCTCTGAATCTTATTCGTTCCAGGTCCAGCCTGATTCGTCCCCGGCACCAGCGCCGGTACCACTAGTGCGCATTATGCGACGCATTTCCGCAGCCCATCGGGCGTGGGCCAGTCGATGGCGGACCGATTCAATCACGTAAGAAATAGGCGCTAGCACTAAAAAACATATGATCACCCAAGCTAGAAAGATCTGACCTCCCCTCAGCTGCCAACTTGAGACCACAAAAGCCGTCAGCAACAATCCGACCACATTAAGCACGACCCACTCATACACAGACCCCGAGACGTGCTGAAATCGCGATGGCTCACGCTTTAGCCATTCCAAAGCCCGTTCCATATTCACGCCGGCTACGCTTGGACCGAACCTTTGCTCAACCTGCCGGATCATCGTTGCTCGAAGCTGCCTTTGGCGTTCTAGTTCTTGCTGTTGCCGCCACTTCTCGGCCTGCTCGGTCTTGAATTCTTCGGCTCTCTTGCGTTCTTGGAGCCGGCGCTCGAGTTCGATGGCGCTGGCTCCCTCAGCCAGCTTGTAAATCTCCTGTGCTCGATTCGGGTCGGAGTGCACCTGTCGGTGAAGCTCTTTGGGCAGCGCCATGAGGTGCCGCGGATTGACGCAAGAAGAGTTATTGCACTTGTGGTGCACGTCCCAACCCACGGGGATCTCGCCGTTGCGTAGTTCGTGCATGACCCGATAGGCTTTCTCCCCTCCGAAGATTGGTCGCAGATCGCCATCGAACTGGCCAGCCCAGGCCCAACATTTGCTGGTCGGTTTTTCCACCACCAAGAGTTCGAATTCCCTCCGCTTTTGCGCGCTGAGCATTGCTACACTTGGCGCTTGGCACTCACCCGTGCCGAGTCCCTCATGAATCTTTTCCTGAATGCGGCAAACGCCTCTAGTGCTCCTAAGGTGAATACGCTATTTTGACGCAATGGTTAAGCCGAAAAAGCGCCACCGGGGTCGCCCACCCAGTGGCAGGATCAGCGTTACCCTCAAGCTCACACCTGAAATCGACGATCAGGTCTGGGAAGCGGCCGCCCAAGAGGGGATCACCAAGAGTGAGTTCGTCGAGAAAGCCATTCAGAGGGAGCTGGCCGCCGGTAGCCGGCGATAAATAATTTTTGGGCTCCGTCATTTTTAAAGAATCGCAGCACGTGCCAAAGCGAAAACAGCCCTTGCGGCGAACGGAATGGGCAGAACGGGACGTCGCAGAATTCCTCTCCCTGCCGCTCGTAAGAGAGTTCGTCTTTCGCAGTCCGCAAACTCTTGATGGAACCCAACGCGAGGTGGCCGATCTACTTATCGCGCACGGCAACCTCGGCATCCTGATATCTCAAAAGTGTCAGGAAGATCCATCGAGCCGCAGCATCACGAAGACCGTGTTGTGGGCGCGTAAAGAAGCCAAAAACGCAGTTTCCCAACTTCGGGGTGCACTGCGGGCTCCGCTTGCGAAGGCCGTTTGGTGCAATCATCCGAGGCGGGGGCGGGTCGAATTTCCTAACGGATTGCCGAAGATTGATCATGGAGTCGTACTCGTCGAAGTGTTCCAGTCCGTTGATCTCCGATCCGAAGCCAGCGCGTTGCCGCTGGATTTTCGTGGCACGCCGATCAGCTATTTCTCGGTTAATGATTTTCTAAATTTGGCGGTGGAACTAAGGACCACGCCCGAGCTGCTGGAGTATCTGAAAGCTAGGCGATCCCTACCCCCGTCCGACCTTCGGACCATCGGTGACGAGAGGTCATTGTTCGAATTCTATCTTCTCAATGGTGGTTCCCTCCGGGGCTGTAGCTCCCGAGCAGACGCTCGGCAAGTGGCTAGAGCCAATCGAGAGCAGCTACGACAGCTGCTCAGGTCCAAAGCGGATTCGAAGCGCCACAGTATGCTGCTAGAGCACGTCGCCGATCAGCTTGCCACACGAAATCCGAAGTACGCAGACGACATTCCAGAGATAGTACTGGCGAAGTTTGATCCACCGTATGGACGCACCGCCTATCTGGAAATGCAAGGAGTGCTCGCCAATTTACGCTTGGCAGAGCGCATAGAATTGGGCTGCGAATTTTATGGTTTGATCGAGCGACGTCATTCTGAGCCAGAAGGCTTTGTGTACAGGGCCGCCGGCCTCGCCTCTCGACCGGATTGGGTGTTTGTCTTTGGTTCATCTAAAATGCTCTCGCGAGCGCTCCTCCTGCAGCGAATGGGGGTGCTAATGTCCGCAGCAATGACGTTTTTCGTAAAGCGCTGCTGCATGGCTGTCATCGACCGAGACGGGCTTGCTTATGAAGTCGGCTTGGGTCGGATGGAGTCTACTCCAACCTCTGCAGAACGGGAGGCGGGTAATCGGCTCTTTGCCCACCTACAAGTCGCGGCTAGAGAGCTGTCTCCGGCGCCGACTGAAGCCTGAGGAACTTGAAGACCAAAACCTGTACTGGCTGCCGTACGGCAAAAGCCCGGACCGATACTATCGACGCCGAGATTCTCCGGATGGATTCAACCGCCACTGCAAAGGCTGCTGCGCTCTTTCACGCCGGCGCTCTTACCTTAAGAGTCGGCCACGAATGCTGGCCTACCAGCACGATTACTACCTGGCACACGCCCGCGAGCTTGCCGCAGCCAGCAAAGCCTATCGTCAAAGACACCGGCCCGGCTCTCCGACTATTTTCGCGCCTACGGCCGCCGGGACAAAGACAAGCTGCTCGAATACGGCCCCAAATATCGCAAGGCCAAGAGGGCACAACCGGCTAGCTACGTCCCTTCTCTCCTTCTCCGTGATGCGGGCCAACAGAGCGGCAATGATAACTAAATTGAGGCGCTACGCGGCAGCTTTCTGGAAAAGAATTCAGGATTTGTGGTTGAACCTTCAAAGAGGATTGCACCGCACTTCTTCGCCGCTTTTCCTCACAGAGTTCGACCTACCAACAGGATGGAATTTTCCCAGAGATTTCAAAGCCAAAGAGTGGACCGGGCTACTTGTCTGCCAGGTAATCGGGCCTGAGACGGCAAACGCGCGTCTACTCGCCTGGTGGAACAGTCCGGAGGCTTTCAATGCGCCCCATTTCCAAGCGGCACTCGGCCTTGCCTCCCCAGTCTTTCAAGGTGTAATGGTGCGGCGGAAGTCCAACATTGACCAATTGTGGAAGAAACCGGGCTGGATATTTACCGCCTTTTTGGGGCTCGTCGCGATACTCTCCAACTTAAACACTTTGGCAAACCTTCTTTTCTTGGCGTGGGCGAGTCCTGACACGGTTCTTCTTTTGCCGCAAGAGCCGGCTACAATTGTAGTCAGCGAGGCCAAGCAGCTTGTCATCGAAGCAAATAACCGGACACATGGCGATTGTGAGGTGACGCTCAACGTGCCCGTCATCGTGCCAAGCCAGGGTCTGGAAATCCAAGAAAACACCCAGCTCGGCCAGAAGCTGACCCAAGGAGCTTTGATCCAAATCAATTACAATTTGTATCCCCGCAAAACGGGGAAGTATCAGATTACTTTCTCTGGCACCCAGCGTGCCGGTTTACTCCGTGGCTCACACGCAGTGCCAGCGCTCGAGTGTAATATAGAGGTGTGGCCAGCGCTCGACGCCAATCCCTCAGTCGATTACAAGTGGCCCACGCCCAACGGTGGCGCGGTCTTCATGGTGACTGCTCGCCACGGTCATCCGCCAGCTTCGCTAGTCCAATACCAAGCAGTCCTCAAAGGAGCTGATCTTTCATTCACCGGTGTAAGCCACGGGATGATCACACAAAACTCACACTCTGGCGGGGTTGCCGTGCTTATTTGGCAAGCCGAGGCGAAGTCCTCACCTGTACCCCAACAATTCGAGGTCGCCGTCAATGCAAGAACAAACAAAGATGAAAACTATTGGAGGAAGCTCACCAGCGAGCTTCGTGTCAATGCCCAATCGCTCGAAAAGCAATAGGTCAATATGTAATTCTCGTCACAGCGTTTGCCTCTCAGTAGCTCTCGCCTTCTTTAACATCCTCCACTCACAGGCAGGCGAAATCCACGGTACTGCCTATGAAAAAACCGGCCCTAGCACCGTGCCGGGGGTCGCCGTCCAACTGTTCCGTGAAAACAGCAAGGTGGACGAGCAAAATACTGGCTTAGACGGCCACTACAGCGTCAGTTTCAGCCAACCGGGACGATACAGAATCACCTTCACCAAGCTGCCCGATCGCTGTGTCGCACCTTTTGCGGACGAAGACATCAAGAATGCCAACGACGCCAAACAGGAGGATGTTTACGTGTACCCTAAGGAGGAAAAGATCGGTTACGAAAGTCTGTTCGACGCAGTCAAAAAGCGGGCAGCCGTCTCGGGCGATACAGCCAAAGCTGCAGACGATGTCGTCGCTCTGAGCACGACCGGTACCGACCCCGAAACCCTTACCAAAGTCACTGAACGGTTGATCGCTGCCGGCTATAAAGGCATAGCACTGCCCACTTCCGGCAAGGTGACGAAGTTCGACGATAGTCTCTTAATTCTCAACTCTGCGCAAAGCCCAGAACCAAAAAAATTCGTCACCTCCTACCAAACCGCCTTCATCGATGCTTCCGGCCAAACGATTCCTCTCAATGCGGCCAAAGGTGTTCTCCTGGGTAAGGCAGTTACTATCTTCAACGCGCGCGACGGCGTCCCTGGATCTGTTGTCGAACAAAGGTTGATTGGAAACAAGCAATAGCGACCAGCTCTCTTTTCCCCATTTTTGCAGAAAATTTCCGAGACGATGCTAGGCGGGTGATGTACCCCCTTTTGCGCGCAGAGGGTTGACCCAGGGGGAGGCGGTGCGCCGAGCTAAAGAGATCTCCTCTCGACCGTCCGGTCCGATGGCTTTGGTGTATCGCGCACCGTTTTTCCCTTTGGCGCGCGCCGGCGGAGCGAGCGAGCGGAGGGTCGAAAAGGATCTCCTGGCCTCTAGAAACTCCCAAAGGTGGCCCACAAAAATTCCCCCAAATTTTCTTCCTATTGGTGCGTTTTGTTGCGCTGCTTTGCGTAAGCAGCCAAACGAATTCCCCGACTAGCACTGCCCGTGGATTGACTTCTGAAGCGGTTCTCCGAGGGAAAACCACGGTGAGGGAGGGATTCGAACCCTCGGTACCCTTTTGAGGTACAACGCTTTAGCAAAGCGCCGCTTTCGACCGCTCAGCCACCTCACCGGACGAATGGCCGTTAGGGTATAGCGCCGAACGCGGCGAGGTCAAATGAAAGCTGGAACAAGCCGGGAACACAAGCCCTGCGCAACGAGGCCTTGGGATCGATAACAGGCAATCTCTCGAAATATTCTCGAGAAATATTCTCGATAAAATCCACGGTCACGCGTCAGCAACGCATCGGCGCAGTACAGGGCATGCGCACCGACCAGGAAATCTGCCGGCATGCGTAACCGGCCCGGCTGCTGCTTGCGATAACGAGCGAGACATTGGCCCGCGGCAAAACTCGCCTGGCGACCGATACCCTCGACCGCAATACCAAGAAGCTACAGTTTCTCGTCGAGAGCTGCTACCTTTTGCAAGGTGAGCCGCCCCTGCTCCTCGACAAACTCCACTCCATCCGCGGCTGCAATCCGAAACGTTGCCGCAGTTTTTCGGGAATGATTACCCGTCCACGTTCGCCGATTTTCATACCATATAGTATGTATTCATACAAACGTAGTTCAATTTCGGCAACTGGCGGAGAAAAAGAGAGCATCGCACGGAGGCCACGGTGTGCACAGCTGCGGCGTAGCCGCAACCAAATCGGTTCTGGCCCCTCGGAGGGGCTAGGGAGAAATAGGCCGGCATGGAATGCCGGTACAACGTAAAAAAAACGGCGGCCCCCCGGCTGTGTCCGCCATAGCCTTGCGAAGGAGGAAGGGTCGCCAGAATCTCGGGCGGCCCTCCGGGAGCATCGTTGGGGGTTGGCATTACCGGCAATGAATTGCCGGCCTATTTTCAATTTGCCCCTCCGGGGCAGTCTTCGCCCGCTCCGAAATCCTCGTAGGAAAACCAGATTTTGAAGGACAGTAGTACGAAGATCACAAAGAAGGAGTGGTCCTCGCTCTCGCGGGTCAAACCTTGCCAACCCAGAAGCTCGAATACGCGGAACTGCAGCGCAGTTCCGCGTACTTTCAATTTTCGACTAGAATTTCTTCTCTACCGAAACGTAGAAGAACCGCTGGATATAATTTGCGTAGGACGGGTCGTACCCCTCCGTTCCGGTAGCGGTCGCCAGATCGGCGAAAGGAGGACGGGTATCCCCGATATTGTTGATTCCGAAGGTGAACGTCGTACCAGCCAGCCACCGCCTCCAGCCTGCGCTGCTCCCGGTCGGAGCTGGTGCAATCGCCTTTTCTCCGACGATCGGCTTGCCTTCTTTGTCGTATCCCGGTTTCGGTGTTTCGGGCGTGACTACTTCCGGCTGGCCGAACTCGTAAGAAATCTGCCAGTCAAATGTCAGCCAGTTCCCAACCGTTGGCGTTTGACTAACACCCAATTGGGCTTCGATCTGATTGTTAGGAATTCCTTCCGCCTGGAAATCGTTTCCATCGTGCTCAGAATCATAGAAGTTCAGGGTGACCCCTGTTCGAACGCGATCTACATTAAATACAGTCTTCGAGTAAAAAAGGCTGGCAATGAGGTGGAAATCAGGCCCCACTCCATTGAATGGAGAGGAATCGGTAATGTTCAGAACGTTGCCATTCGGCACGATCTGTTCGGCAATATGATAGAAGTAGGTGGCGTCAGCCTCAAACTCCAGCTTACCCCAGTCGTACTCCTTTGTGTTGTAGGTGCCACCAAAGGAGACACTGTCGACCCGGATAGATCCAAGGTTCAAAAACGGGTCGTTAACCGAGAAGATCGTTCCATCCGCACTCCGGGTCACGGCGCCCGGGAAGAGCCCGGGATTGGAAACCACAAATTGCGCGGGCACAGTACCGATCACGCTTCTCTTAAGAATTTCGCTCCAGTCGACGTATAAGCTCAACCCGTTAGCCCATCCCCACCAACTGTGTTCCGGATCAGTACTGCCCGGACTCCACACTGCTCCGGCATAATAGCCATACGATATTTCGGGTTTCAGATGGGGGTTGCCACCGCTGACAACCTCGACCTCGGGAGAAGACGAAGTACCCGGAGGCGCAAAGGGGTCGTTGACCACCGTAAACGCCGTAAGGTTGGCGGAGAAAAGTTCGAAGAGTGAGGGCGCCCTGAATCCTTCCGAATAGCTCGCGCGGAACGTCAAATCATCGAATGGCTTGTAGCGAACCGAAAATTTAGGCTTCCAGGCACTGCCAAAACTGCTGTAGTCGTCATAGCGTTCAGCAAGAATGAATTCCAGAAGCCGCATGCCTGGCCAGGACCACTTGTCTCCGAAGACTGGAATGGTTAGTTGCCCATAGCCTGCACGATCATAGTCTCGACCGCCTTGGTTTGGGCTACCTCCCTCCGCAACGACATCGCCAAACCTTTGAGCATCGTCTTTCCGATCGACATAGGTTTGACTTCGGTACTCGAAGCCTGCGCCAGCTTGGAGTGCGCCGCCCGGCAGATAGACCACATCACCACCCGTTGTCACCAGCCATTGCGTCAGATCGGTTCGCGCATCTTGTGTGCCTTGATACTGACGCAACGCGTTGAGGAGACCGTTGTTGACCGGGTTTCCGCTCTGTGTATCGAAAAATGGATTGAAAAAAACACCCTCAAAGCCAGGCAAAGTGCCGGAGAGGGCTGCATTCAGTTGCGATCTCCTGACAAAGTTATTTAACCTGATCGTTCCGTCCGTTTCTGCATAGTTGAAGCTGGCGTCGACAAACCAGTTATTTGGCAGATTTATCAGACTGACTCCAACGATGTTGCGAAAATTGGTGAGGTCGGTGGTAGTTTTCCGTTGACCGAGATTTGCCAGGCGCCCTCTGTCCCAGAAAAGGCTTTCACCGAATGGATTGAACGGATTGTCCGCAGGCACATTGATTCCGTCGGTGTTCGTGATTGGCGTCGGTGTAAACGAGGCAATTTCCTTCGTGTGTGCAATGGTGAACGTGTCGTAAAACTTCAGTTTTTCGAAGGGTTGATAATTGACATTAACCAAGCCTCCAATCCGCTCTTCGCGAGGAACTAATTGAACGCCGGATACCGTATTGAAGAGAAACGGATCAACGCTCTCACCGATCGTAACGTCGTTCGGGCCTGGTATATTTCCGCCGAAACCCAGATTGATCCGATATTCGAGGCCGGTGTCATTCCCTACAAAAAAAGGCGCGGTATTTCGCGATGAGCGGTGATCGGTGTAGTCGGAGGGGCCTCTCGGTACGTGATCAACGTTCGAGGAAAACCCGCGGTCGATAGCATCGATCGGGCTGCTGCTATAGTAGTCGAACGCTCCCACCAGATCGAATTTAGCTCCACTGTCGTTCAGTTGATGGGCAAGCCCAAAGGTGGCTTGCTGGTGGAACGTTTCATAGTCGCCCCGTTGGCTGATCCCAAAGTAGCTAATGATATCACCGCCGCTGTATTCGCTCTTGAGGATTACGTTGATGACACCCGCGATTGCGTCTGAGCCATACACTGCACTTGCCCCGTCTTTGAGATATTCAATCCGGTCGATGGCAGCCAACGGAATTGAATTGAGGTCGATAAACGGCTGAAATCCGTTTTGCGGAAACGGAAAGATGGCTTGGCGGTGGCCATCGATCAGCACAAGCGTGGACTGTGGACCCAGGCCCTGCAAGCTTATGGAGGATCCCGCAGGGGAAAAAGACGCACCAGCATTGATCGTAGGCGTAAAGTTTCCCACGTTCTCGGGCAATCGCTGGAGCACATCAGCAACAGTTTGGTCGCCCCTTTTTTGGAAAAAATCGCGATCAAGGGTCGTTACCGGCTGCGTACCAGCGCCGACACGTGGTATGATATAGCCGGTAACGGTGATCTGTCGAAGCTGACCGGAGACGTTGCCGCCCGCCGGCGCGGGCTGTGCCGGTTGATCGGTTGCGGCGGGCGCCGGTCCAGGTGGCGCAACCGCCGGAGCTGTATTCTGGCTCAGGCCAGCCGTCGCGAAAAGAAAAAGACCTCCAGACAAGGCCAAGTATTTGAAAAGCATCAAAGTCTCCTTGGTAATAAAATTTGATGAAGTTTGAACGATTTTGGCGAAAGATTGTCAACGGGAAATTCGGCACTGCTACAGAAAAGATGGATCACTGCCATCCGAACCGCTTTTTCCGTTCATCGACCTGCGAATTTTCTTCCCATGGGATTCAGAATTCGGCATTTTATAGGGTCGTATTGGAGGTAAAATGAAAGATTGGTGCATTCTCGGAACCAAGTCGTTGCTTCCGTTTTTGATTTTGCAGGCTATTACAGGCGCTGCTTGTTTCGCGGGTCCAACCGTCCCTTCGCACCAGGCAGGGAACATCATCCCGAAGTCCGTGCTGATTGTATCCGAACCGACAGGCGCATCGGTCTCCATCAATGGTCAACGGGTTGGCACGACACCGTGCGTCGTCGATCTTGCGGTCAAACCGGACGGCCAGTGTGTCCGGCCATTGCTCATCCGCGCGGAAAAGCTTCCGGCGTTTGCTTATGAGGGTGAGCGATTCTTTCCCGGCAAAGAAAAGGACGGCACGTCGAACTTCGTTCCGTCGGTGCTGCGGTTCGATCTGAATGTGCAACGGGTCGTAACGTTGCGTTAGCCTGCATCGGCATCCTTTCCGGTCGAGAAAATCACAAGCGGGAAGCTTGTCCTACGTCATTGCGGATCGGCAGGCTAGAGGACTCTTTCAGAGAAGAGCGTTTTGGAGTGCGTGCGACCTGTCGCCGCTTTAGGATCCGCGCGGAGCGCGGCCCCAAGCTGACAACGGAATCCCGAAGTGCGGGGCCGCTAAGGAAGATATATCACACCCTTGTCGAGGATCCTGCTCGCTCCTTCGCTCTCGCGGACTCGGTTGCGGCGGGCGCGCTCGGCGCTGTCAGAAAGCGGCGACAAGTCGCACGCACTCCAAAATAGGTCTTTAATTAGTCAACATCATTGCGGATCAGCAAGCTGATAGTACCGCAAATGCCTGAGCCGCGCGTTCGCTGAAGCCACGATTCCTTGCAGCCGCCGAATCAGGGAATCTTTCGACTGATCGTCCTAAGCAAAATCGGTCAGAAACGCATCCCACTGCACACCAATGTCGTCCGCGGTGACAAGTTCGTGACAAAATTGTTCAAAAATCGTGGCAAATACTTGACAGCGAATCTCGGATTTTTTAAAAACAGGGCGCATTCGGGTGAAATAATTAACCAAACTCGTGTGAAGACACAGAGAGAGTTCTTGGCACCACACGTGGTGCCGATTCATCGTTGGCAGTCCCTCCAGCGCAGGTCCCTTAACCAGAACTGCGAACCACGGCTGCGCATTGTCCAGAGCGCCCGGCCTCCCGCCTGGGCTTTGGCGTTTTTTCGAGAATAAAACAAGGAGTACAACCAAAAATGATACAGAAAACATTGGCCGGTGGCATCGGACTTCTGTTCTTTCTGAACTTAGCGGGAGTTGCCGTGGCACAGGCTCCCGCAGCAGCGCCTTCCGCATCCGCGGCTTTCAAACCTATCGACCAGCCCGTGACGACCGCACCTGCCGGAGACGCGGAGCTGCAACGGATCACCTTGGGGCAGGCTCCCGCAGCCGCCGTCGACCAACCCGCAGCCGGACCTGCAGGAGCTCAGGAACTGCAACGGATCACGGTGACCGGTTATATCATCCCGCGCCTGGGCGAAGGCACGCAACCGGTTTTCAACCTGGACAGGGACTGGTGGCAAAGGCGCGGACAGCAAAACACCGCTTCGGTATTGGAAACCCTGCCTTTCGCGAATGGCAATTTTAACCAGAACTTTTCGCCGGGGAACAATACTTCGCCGGCTGGCGACGCCGTCAATCTACGTAACCTCGGGGTAAACGCCACGTTGGTTCTGGTCGATGGCCTGCGTTTCCCCTTGTTTCCTTTACCCCTGAACTTTACCCAAACCTTTGTCGACCTGAACTCCATACCGATCGCCGCGATCGAACGGATTGAAATCCTGAAGGACAACGGCACGGCCACTTATGGTGACGATGCGGTTGCCGGTGTCATCAACGTCATCCTCAGGGATAATTACAACGGAGCCCAGTTTAACAACTATTTAGGCTTCAGTCAGCGGGGGGACGACGTAACCTACCATTCCCAACTTGTGGCTGGTATCGCCGATGATCTGGGCAAGTTTGGGAAATTCAGCCTTGTCGCCGCCTTCAACTATGAAGTTAGCACTCCGATTGATGCCTTGGATCGCCCCTTCACGACTGCCAACTATCATGAAATCAGCCCAAACTATCCCAGCCCGCCAACCTCATTTGTCCCCTACCTTAGTTCGTTTCTGGGTGTAGATACCGGCAACTTTTATACGGTAATTCCCGGCACCAGAACCGGGCCGACCACGAGTCTTACGACGGAACCGATTTCGTCCCCGATTGTTATTCCCCAAAACGCTCAACTGCTGCCGAGAGAAGAGCGTTACGGCGGGCTGGTGAAGTTGAGTTATTCGCCGACCGATTGGTTTAAGCTCTACGATACCTTCATTATCCAGGACAATCACGAGAAGGCTTCGACCCTCAACCAGGGATACGATTTCGCTGGCGCCGACAAGATCTTTGGACAGCCGATCGTGATTCCGGCCACCAATCCTTTCAATACTACCGGAGAACCACTCATCCCGCAGGGTGGTTGGGGAGGGGATTTTCCGCCCTGGACTCAAGACACCTGGATCCGCACCATACGCAATAACGTGGGAGCGCTGGTGCAGCTGCCCCACAACTGGACGATCGAGGGTATCTTCAACTTTGGAGAATCGGACGGAACCGAAACAGTCCATAATGGCGTCAATCTGTTAGCTTTGCAGGAAGCTTTTAATGGCACGTTGCCTGGCCATATCGGGCAATTCTACAATCCGTTTCTGGACTGGCGGGCTGTTCAGGGCTTCAACAAAGCGTTATTACCGTCGCTCCTCGTCGATCAAACCTTGGACGCCCGCACCGATGTCGTGCAGTGGATACTGAAAGCCGGTGGTACTGTGCTTGATCTCTGCAGCGGGCCGCTCAACGTGGCTGCGGGATTCGAGTATCGCAGTGAATCCTTGATTCAGGCAAACGATACTCTTAGTGAGCTCCGCTTAATTGGCAACGGCGACTTCCTGGGCAAGCAAACCGTCGGACGCCGCTACATCAGAAGCGCCTATTGGGAGGTTGACGTTCCGCTCGCCGGCGACAAATGGTCCTGGCCAGGGCTACGCAATCTGGACTTCACCTACTCGGAAAGGTTCGACGATTACACCGTGTTCGGCAGCGCGGCCAAACCAAAGTTTGCCGTACGTTACAAACCCTTTAATGATTTTACCGTTCGGGCAACCTATTCGGAGGGCTTCGTTGTTCCTTCTCTTTCGCAACTTTTCTCTACGCCGCTCGAGTTTCAGCAGCCGATCATTGACCCTAATTTCCCGGCCGGAAATCCGAATCACGCCTACAGCACGCTCTTGGTCCAAGGATCGAATCCGAATTTGAAACCCCAGAACGCGTACTCTTATTACCTGGAGGGCGTCTGGACGCCGGACTCCCTGAATGATCCCAATGGCTGGTTCCATTGGTTACATGGCTTGACGGCTTACGTTAATTGGTTCCAGATCGAGTTACGGAACCAGATCGGCACGATTACGCCGCAATTCGTCGTAGATGCTCCAACGGCCTTTCCTGGCAATAGCATTGTCAGAGGTCCTAATGGCTTGATCACGCAAATAAATAACCCGTTTATCAACATTGGTACCATTAATACCCGCGGCTTCGATTTTGGTGGAAGCTATCTTACCAAAGAATATGATTGGGGTAAGCTCGATTTCGAATTCAACGCCACGTACGTTTACGGTTGGTCGCAGAAGATTCCTTACCCACCTGTTAACGGCAGGCCGACATTCCAGGTAATCACCCTCGACGACCAGGCCGGCTCGCCGGGTGGAGTCGTTACCGGCGGCGGACCTGACCTCAAATTGATTACGAGTTTGTTTTATTCTAAAACTGTCTTCGGCATTGATACGTTCAGCACGGGTGTCACACTGAATTACCGCGATTCGGAGGCCGATTTTAACAACAACGCGAAGGGCTCAAATCCCTTGGCCAACCCTGGTCTGGATGCGCCCGGTTTCGTTCATTTAATTGGCAGCTTCACCACGGTGGACTACCAGCTCAGCTATGAATTTGGCAAGCCGGAAGAGATCACGCCGGAAACCCCTAAACCTGGATACGACAAGGAAGGGAAGAGGCTGGTCGGCGAAAAGGCAATCGCGCCGAAGCCCGAGGGATCCCGGCGGGGATGGAGACAATGGCTCGCTAATACCAAATTTATCTTTGGCATCAATAACATCTTTGATACGCACCCACCGCTTGCCGTGGATTCCAACTTTCTCGGCCGCGATTACTTCAACGACAATTCGATCCAGCGCTTCTTCTATTTCGAAGTAGACAAGCATTTCTGATTGCTTGGGCGCTGGCTCAGGCGCCTGGACAGCAAGTCTGAGACAGCAAGTCTGATCTATTGGGGCCTGAGTCAGCCACCCTAGCCTGCGATGGGCGCGTTGCCCCTCGTGGGCTGCGATTTTGCGGGCTGGAAGCTTCTCCGGCTCAGCGAACGACAAGGACCGGAAGAATATTGAGATCGAAATCGAGCAGGGACGGGATGAAACTCGCGCTCCCATCCGATCCCGGGAACCGCCTTACGTCGTCAGTTGCTCCTGGTGCCCGCGCGATTGCTCTGACTTCAATATCGTTGACAGCGCGGCCGAAGTTATCAACGGCAAAGTCTACCACCAGCGGGGTGTTCCCGACGTATCGCCCGTTGATCTGCACCCTGGCGCCGGTCGGCCTAGATACAATCAAGACAGGACGCACTTCAGCTGCCAAGGCCCTATTGTGAGCCCGCCAAGGGCTTCCCTGAGTTGAATCACCGCCACCCCAACAGGCGGGCGCGACAAGGAGCACCGCTAATCCAGCCAACACACAGCAACGAGTGGTCCGGCTCATATCGACAGGTTGAACCTCCTTTGTTGTCCGCACCAGTCAATCGCTAGCAGATCACGCATTCAAAAGAAAGACAACCTTAAACTCACTTTTCGACCACTCTGGCAGTAGCAGGGGTCAGCGTGTTCAGCCAGCGTTCGAGGGCCGCTTTCTCGTAGAATAAGGTATCGGCCCTCTGTTCATTAGAAACATAGAAATACCGATGGAGGTAGTCTACTTCGACGAGGCTCGCGGAGCCGTTCGCCAGAACCCGACCCTTCGGATCACTCAGGATGTAGTCAAAATAAAGGCGTATCGGCAACTGCATGTTGCGAGCGAATCGCACGCCAATGTTTTTGGGGAACCTGCTAATGCGCCACGGCTCCAATCGTCCGGCCAGATCGATATCGGTGAATTTCAAGGTCAGCGTCGCTCCGGGGAAGCGTCTGGACACTTTCGGTGAAAGGTAACTTGAGACCTCATCCCGAAAAATTGGGGCGGACGCAATCTCCTGGCGATCCTGGATCCGAAAATCCGAAAATCGTTCAGGATGAACGAATTCGATACGGACGTTGTTGGCGCCGAGCGCGTTGCCAGCGCCAAAACTCAGGAGAAGCAGCGGGAGCCAGCGAAAAAAATGGTCGATTTTCATAGAGGCTTGTCTGCCTACAAAATACACCTGTTGCGGGCTTCGTGCACCTCTTGGCTTTTTGGAGTGCGTGCGACTTGTCGCCGCTTTAAGACCGCGCGGAGCGCGGCCCAGGCTGACAAACGGAACGAGGAAGCACGAGGCCCGCAAGGATGGTACCTCCTTAGCGAGCCCGGCTACTTCATGGTTCCGTTGCTCGCCTGGGCCGCGCTCCGCGCGGTCAGAAAGCGGCGACAAGTCGCACGCACTCCAAAAGAAAGGTATAACCACAGATTTCACCGATTTTCACAGATTCCGAAAAGGTAGGATCCGGAGCCTGTGTGCCAACGTTACTTTGATCCTGCCGGCATGCCGGGCCAGAGCCGCGTTGTGGGACTGAGGCCCTTAACTAGTCAACGTCATTGCGGATCAGCAGGCTGATAGTACCGCAAATGCCTGAGCCGCGCGTTCGCTGAAGCCACGATTCCTTGCAGCCGACCGAATCAAGGTAAGGAGACGTTTCCAGCTTTCCTGTGTTGAGATTGAAATAAAGAGACCAGCCAGTAAACACAGGGCTGTCGTAGTCCGAAAATAGGACCACGCAACGCGATCAACAGCCGCGCATTATCCGAGCTCCAGTCAATGAAATCCATGAGCTCAAAAAGGGCTCTTTCATAGAAGAGCGTTTTGGAGTGCGTGCGACTTGTCGCCGCTTTAAGACCGCGCGGAGCGCGGCCCAGGCTGACAATGGAACCACGATGTGCGGGGCCGCCAACGAAGATACCGCCCTTGTCGAGGCTCGTGCTCGCTCCTTCGCTCTTGCGGGCTCGGCTGCGGCAGGCGCGCTCCGCGCGGTCGGAAAGCGGCGACAAGTCGCACGCACTCCAAAAGCAGACTCGTCGGTACTCTAGTGTTTGCGCCGGTGCGCTGCGCGATCTCTGTAATACCGGCGCTACTTAAACCAGAAACCGCGGTGGATGCTGATGATGAAAATCCGTCATCTGCTGGTACGCATGAGCGAAGGCCAGGAGCTTGCTGTCCTGATACAGATTGCCCAGAAACGTCAGGCTGACTGGTGTGCCGGGTCCGCCGACGCGATCGTCCTCACCGTTGTCGGTCGCCGGCGGCGGCGGTGCGTCCGCGCCGCGCAATCCGTTCGGCACAATGACAGCCGGGTGCCCGGTGAGGTTCGTAACCATCAGCTGCGGATCGTTGGTCGGCGTAACGATAAGATCCACTGTTTGGAAAATACGATCCATTTCGTGCATCAACAAAGTCCGGGCCCGGTTGGCCTGAATGTATTCGACCGCGGGATAGAATCGCGCCGCGCGGAACAGGTTCGGCCAGTCGTCCGGCCCCTGCTCTGTCAGCAACTCATCACGCCCGCTGAGGGTGAGATCATCAAAGGCGGCCGCCGCCTCCGCATTCAGCAGTAGAGTCAACGCTTCGAGCGGATACGAAGGCAGCGAGACAGGAATGAGATCGATTCCGTGCTTGCGCAAAGTTTCCAAGGCGGCTTGATCATAGCGGCGGTCGTAATCGCGACGCTCGGCGGCAGCCGCTTTTTCAGCAGAATCCGGTGACTGCGTGCCAGCCGGCGGAACGCCCTTCGCATTGCTCTTGAATTCTTCCTCAAGGAAGCCGACGCGGAGCTTTTCCCAGGCAAATGTTGCATCCCAGGCAAACGGAACGTCGCGCACCGATCGGTCGGACCCGTCCGGCCCATGGATCGCCTGCATGACCAGCGCGCAATCCTCGGCGGATCGGGCGATCGGGCCCAATTTATCCATGCTCCAGGACAAGGCCATCGCCCCGGTGCGAGGCACATAGCCAAAGGTTGGACGGTAGCCTGTAACGCCGCACCGGCTCGAAGGCGACGAAATGGACCCAAGGGTTTCCGAGCCGATGGCAAATGCCGCGCAGCCAGCAGCCGTCGCTGCGGCGGATCCAGCGGAGGAACCGCTTGAGCCCTGCGCCAAATTCCAGGGGTTACGGGTTCGTCCGCCGAACCATTTATCCCCCATGGCGAGAGCGCCCAGGGTCAACTTGGCGATCAGGATAGCACCGGCTTCGTCCAACCGGCGCACCACGGTGGCGGTGGTATCCAGGGTCTGATCCCGAAACCCGCCGGCGCCCCAGGTAGTGCGATAACCGGCCACACTGAGCAAATCCTTTGCACCCCAGGGAATGCCATGCAACGGGCCGCGGTAGTGACCCTGCGCGATTTCGACATCAGCCGCTTTGGCCTGCGCCCTGGCTCGATCTTCAAGGAGCGTGATGACGCAATGCAACTGCGCGTCAGACTGCCTCAGCCGTTCCAAGTACATTTCGGTAAGGTCGAGCGCGGAGATTTTCTTTGTTCGAATCAATTCAGAAAGTTCCCGCACGGTAGCAAACGCGAGCTGATCGGGTGTGGACGGCGCCTCGAGCGTGGCCGTTGAGTCCGAGACTTTGGCCGGGCTCCGGGAAATGACTCCAGCGATTGGCTGTTCGACCAAAGGCACGAAAATCAAGGCGGGAGGAACACTATTTTTGAGCCGAAGACGACGCAGTTGGCGAATAAAGCCCCGTTGCTCCCTCAGCTTCTTGAGCAACTGATCCTTTTGCTCATTGCTGATTGGGATATCGGCCAGCTGAGCCGCCTCATCGATCATATCGGCCGTAATCTCTTGCTCCTCCGGTCGTGCAGAGGCCAAAGCGGACAGGGCACCGGCAAAGAAGGCAGACGTGACGCCGGCGGCGGAGCAAATTTTCAGGAACTGACGTCGATCGCGATGGAAGTCCATTATGCGCTTTCTTGGCGAGTGGCGAGTGACGAAGAGTGGCGAGCTCGGAACTAAGAGTTGGGAACTCGGGACCCGGGACCGAAGACACCCACCCTGCCCAGGATCAGCCGCAGGAAGTGCGCATCGGAGAAAGGTCCGCCCCGGCCTTGGCGGACGACAATCAGATCGAGCGACGGGCTGATGAACATGCGCTGATAGTCCGAACCGATGGCGGCGACAAGATCGCGAGGCGCGTCATTGCAGAGACAAGTGTCGCGCCAACTCTCCCGGTGCCAGGGTATTTCCAACATGTTCTCGACATCGACTTCCTGGCCGTCAGGAGCCGCCCGATTCAGCCAGAAACCCATACCGAACATTGGGTTCGCGTGCGAGCCGCGAAAGCACTGTTCAAGCAAGTCCGCTCGAACAAGCTGCCGTCCCCGGTATTTGCCGCGATTCAAAATGAGCGTGCCAAGTTGGGCCCATTGACGGGCGGACAGCTTAAAGCCGCTAGCCAACAGGGGATTTCCTTGGCGGTCTTCCCGAAAGTCGACGTAGCCGATACCGAGCGGCCGCAGCACCCGGCGAGAAAGATATTGTTCCGGTGTCAGATGACGTGACGCGAGCTTCCGGCGCAGCACCTCGCTGTAGATCTGCAGCTCGCTCGGGCCGTACATGAAAGCCTCGCCTGGCTCGCGGACGGCCTGCAGATGGACGCTGTAGCCGTTGCGATCGGAGATGGATCGGCCATGAAGCGAGAACACCGGCTCGATGCCGGCGTTAAAACTCAGGAGATCGCGAATGGTGATCCCGTCCTTGTCCGGCGAAGTGCGCCATTCGGCCAAGGTATCTTTGACCGGCTCATCGAGTTTGAGAATACCATCCTGTTCCGCCGCCACTGCCGCGACGCACCAGAAGCCCTTGGTTCCGCTAAAAATTGAAGCAACCCGATCCCGCCTGAAACCGTTGTGGTAGTTCTCGTAAATGATCTTGCCGTGTTGAATCACCAACAGGGAAAGTCCGTGCCGAGCTGCGGAGTAAGCATCTGCCGCTTTCAGCGATTGAGGACTGATCTCCGCCGAGGCGAACGGAGCAAAAGAAAAAGAAAAACAACCGATGGTCCAAGCCGAAAAGAAAAACGTTCTCATAAGGGTCAACGACAGACGATACAGATTGCCCAGCTCAGCAGATCCGCAAGCAGCGCCCTCTGAGGCGTGCAGTGAAAGAGAAATTCGTTTTGGAGTGCGCGCGACTTGTCGCCGCTTTGAGACCACGCCGAGCGCGGCTGGGGCCGAGAACAAAATCAGGAAGTGACGAATTTTCTTTAAAACTCCCTCGTGGTTCAGGGGCGCGCTCCGCGCGGATCCGAAAGCGGCGACAAGTCGCGCGCACTCCAAAACCCGGCTTACATGGCGATTGGCAAATCAAAATAGAACTCCGTCTCTGCGCCGAGCCGGCTGGTCACGCCGATCCGGCCATCGTGCGCTTGCACAATCTGGCGCGCGATTGAGAGGCCGAGCCCAGCGCCTTCGCCAGCCTGCTTGTTGGACCGGTAGAATTTGTCGAAGACCCTGGCTTGCTCTTCCTCGGTCAGCCCTGGTCCGGTGTTGTTAACGACAAAACGGACGTAACCATCAAGGACCTTTTCAGCTCGTAACCGGATTGTCGAACCCGGCGCGCTGTACTTCAACGCATTGGAAAGAAAGTTCGACATGACCAGACCGATGCGCTCGAGGTCCGCCAAAACGTTCGGTAGCTCGGGAATAAGGTCGATTTTCAGGAGGTGTCCCGTTGTTTCCGCTGCCTCGGAGAAATTTTTGTAAGCGGCATCCGGGATCAGTTCGGACGGAATCGGTCTGATATCGAGTTCGGCCTTGCCGCTCTCCATCCGCGCCAGATCGAGGATACTGGCCAGGGTACTCAGGAGGCGTTCACAGTCATTCCGCCCGGAGACTACCAGCTCTTCCTGCGCGGCGGAAAGTTCGCCCATGCGCTTCTCCAGCAAAAGGTGCAGGACCAGGCGAATCCCGGTCAGGGGGGTCCGGATCTCGTGACTTAAAGTTGAGAGCAAGTCCGACTTCATTTCGTCCAGCCAGCGGAACCGGGTAACATCGACCAGCATCAACGCCCGGCCCGCGCTCTTCTGATCTTCCAGAACGATCGAAAAGATGCGGGGAAGAAAATAGACTTCCTGATCGTCGATCCGGAAAAACATCGCCTGCCTTAGATCGTCCAGACGATAGTCCGGCCCGGTAATTGAGGCTTGCGCCAGGTGTTTCTCGATCTGCGCCGGCAACCGCCCGGCAGAGTGAAGGGAGTTTAACAGCTTTTCAGCGGCCGGATTGGTTCGGGTGATGCGATCCCGCTCGTCCAGAATAAACAGGGGAAAGGGCAGAGTCGTGAGCATGGCCCGAATAATCTGATTGAGCTCGATAAATTTACGGTCGGTCTCGCGGTAGAAATTGCGCAATTCCTGCGCCATGAGATTAAACTCCGCACTTAGATCACCGAGTTCGTCGTTCGTTTTCACCGGCAACGAACGATCGAAATCGCGAGATCGCAGGTAACGAATCGACTGGGTTAAATTCCGGATCGGCGTGATGATCGAGTGACCGAGCCGGGCATAGGTGAAGACGAAAACGACAATCGCGCTCACCATGGCGATGATCAGCAAACGAATGGACTCCTGGGCCTGCTGGTCCGCTCGATTATTCGCGATGAGCATCTGGTTCTCATTGATGGCCAGAACTTTTTGGCTGAGATCGGTGATTCGCAGAGTCGTCTCCGCAATGCGCGTACGAGTCTGGGCGTAAGCTGGATTATGATCGCGGAACTGAGCGAAGATCGTGCGGTAGATATCGATGTAATCTTTCACCGCGGCTCGCAGTTGCCGGACGTACTCGATCTCCTCCGGCGTTTTGGCGTTCCGCTCGAGCACCGCTAATTGATCATGGAATTCTCGCTCGGTCTGGTCGAGCATCCCCGTTTCGCCGTAGGGCGGAGCGGGCCGGTCGCCCCTGGTATAAAAAGTGTTCACCCGAGCAGTGGCGACACGCATCAGATGGGAGGCTTTGATACTGTCGTAATTGTTTCGCAAAACGTTATTGATGGACCGTCCCAGATCGTGAAAAAGCCAGACACCGTACACACCAACCAGAAGAAGGATCAGCAGTGTTGCGAGGAGCCCGAGCGTTAGTCGCCAGCGAAGCATGCAGCGATTACAAACTTAAGCGCTTGCGTTTGCGATACAAGGTGGCCGGATCAATGCCAAGAATCCGGGCCGCTGCATCCAGGCTCGAGGCCCGTTGCAAGACTTGACGGATATGCGCCTCCTCAAGTTGATCGATCGTGGCATCCGACCCGATACTGACCATTTCCGCGTCCGGGAACGGGACGTTTGTCGGAAAGTGTTCCTCGTCGATGATCGGGCTTTGGGAAAGAATCACCGCGCGCTCGATCGTATTGCGGAGTTCGCGAATATTGCCAGGCCAGGGATAGGATCCGATCCGGGCCAGCGCGCTGTCAGAAAAGCGGAGTTCACCCCGGCCAAGCTGACCGCTGAAAAATTGGAGAAACTCCCGGGCCAGCTTTTCCAGGTCGGCAGGCCTTTCCCGCAGCGGGGGAATTCTTACGGAGATAACGTCGAGCCGATAGTAGAGGTCTTCCCGGAATGTGCCGGCCCGGATACACTCTTTCAGATCCTTATTGGTTGCCGCGACAACTCGCGCATTAGTCGTTCTCGTCTTGTGCTCACCAAGTCGCTCGTATTGCCGTTCCTGCAGCAAGCGGAGAAGCTTGGGCTGGATCTCCAGGGGAAGTTCGCCAATCTCGTCAAGAAAGAGGGTGCCGGATTCCGCCGCGGCCACCCGACCCCAGGTATCGCGGACCGCGCCGGTGAACGCCCCTTTGACATGTCCAAACAACTCACTCTCGAGCAATTCCCGCGAAAGACTGGGGCAACTCACGGTAACAAACGCCCCGTCTTTGAACAGACTGCGATCATGCACCGCCCGGGCCAGAACACTTTTCCCGGTACCGCTCTCACCCAACAGTAAAATCGGCGCCTGGGTAGGAGCTGCCCGGAAGAGCACCTCCAGAAGCCTTTCCATCTGGGGGTCGCTCGGCACCAGGTCAATCGTCGGACTTTGCGTCAGAATCCGCTCTTCCAAATCACTGATCTTCGTTTCCAGATGGCGCTGTTTTTCGGTTCGAAAGAGAATTTGGCGGAGGTGCTCGGGAGTGAAAGGTTTTTCGAGGTAGTCGAAGGCTCCCTGTTGAATCGCGGCGACCGCCGAAGCGATCGAGGCGTAAGCGGTGAAAACGACTACCGGCAACGACGGAGAATGACGTTTGATTTCGGTGAGCAACTCCAAACCGTCCTGGTCGCCCAGCCGAAGATCGAGAAACATCAGGTCGTAAGTTTCCTCCGCAAGTTTGGCCAGACAGACCACTCCGCTATCCGCTGTATCGACCTGGTGTCCTTCGGCCCGAATGGCCGCGGCCGTTGAGGTTCGGATGGATTTGTCGTCGTCAACAATGAGAACACGCACTGCACGAAAATACTCGTGGTAATCCGAGCGGCAATAGCGGTTTCAGCGGCTTGAGCGGCTTGAGCGGCTTGAGCGGCTTGAGCGGCTTGAGCGGCTTGAGCGGTGCGAGCGGCCTGAGCGGCATGAGCGGCATGAGCGGCACGAGCGGCGTGTTAGCGATCCTTTTTTGTCCGGTTCCGTAACGCCGTTCGTCTGGAGGCGAAAACAAGCCGCGCGATTTCATCGGCTGTATTCCAGAGCGGTTTTGTCAATGTCGCCTTCAGCAAACCGGTGTCCTCCAGGAACTCGAGCCAGAACTGACTTTCGTCGATCTCCTCGAGAACAGTCCCGAGCTTTGCACAAAACTCCGCTTGCGATCGAGCTCTTCGGGTGGCCCTATAATTGGCCGCCGCTCCCGTCGCGGCGCGAAAAAGCTGATCTGCCACCACTCGGCCCTGAAGCGTCCTCGGAATTTGATCAATCATGGCAGAAACGTTTACTCCGAAGGTCCGTGTCATTCGTAAAAGAGGCTGTTCGTTCATCAAGAAACTTCAAATATATCTGTTATCATATTTTGCAATCTAATTACCGCGCAACCTGTTCGCACCGCTCAAGCCGCTCATGCCGCTCAAGCCGCTCAGGCCGCTCAGCGCCGCTCAAGCCGCTCAAGCCGCTCGTGCCGCTCATGCCGCTCAAGCCGCTCATGCCGCTCAAGCCGCTCAGGCCGCTCGCGCCGCTCAAGCCGCTCAAGCCGCTCAAGCCGCTCAAGCCGCTCAGGCCGCTCAAGCCGCTCAAGCCGCTCAAGCCGCTCAAGCCGCTCAAGCCGCTCAGGCCGCTCAAGCCGCTCAAGCCGCTCGCGCCGCGTTTGCAGATCCATGGCCCTCGCTTACCTAGGTATATGCCAATTCTGTATCTGGACTGTTTTTCGGGGATCAGCGGAAACATGTTGGTCGGTTTGCTAGCTGACTTAGGTGTCACGCCATCGGCTTTCGAATGGGAACTCAGCCGGCTCGCGCTCGAAGATCATCATCTCCACTTCGAACGGGTTTCGAGAGCTGGAATTTCCGCGATCCACTTCAGCGTGCACGGAGGTGCGACACATCAGGAAAGCAAGTCCACTCTGGAAGGGCACTCTCACTCCTCTCATGAGAAGGATCACGTCCACGCGCATCTCGAGATGCCGACGAAAGCAGAGCGAAACTACCGAACGATCCGCGAACTGCTCGACCGAAGCGAACTGTCGTCCTTTGTGAAGGAAAAGAGCATTTCGATTTTCCACCGCCTCGCCGCAGCGGAAGGGAAGATTCACGGCGTGCCGATCGACGATGTTCATTTTCACGAGGTTGGTGCGCTTGATTCGATTGTCGACATCGTGTTGACCTGCGTGGGACTCGAGGCTCTGCAGATCAGCGATGTGCGGGTGTCGCCTCTGGTCGATGGACAAGGCGTTTTGCGGTGTGCGCACGGCGAGTACCCGGTGCCGGCTCCGGCAACACTCGAGCTCTTAACCGGGCTACCCTTGCGTCAGATCCCGGTCGAAGGAGAGTTGATCACGCCAACTGGCGCGGCTGTGCTCGCAGAATTTCAAAAGGGTGTCGGACCGATGCCAGGTCTGCGGATCGAAAAAATTGGCTACGGCGCCGGTAGCCGGGAACTGGCCGGACGGGCAAATGTCTTGCGGGGAGTGCTGGGCGAACTCGAACGCGAATCCGACAAGGACGAGGTTGTCGAAATCCAGGCCAATATCGATGACCTCTCACCCGAGATCCTCGGTTCAACCCAGGAGCAATTGCTCGCGGATGGTGCTCTCGATGTCTTCTTCACACCCGTCCAGATGAAGAAAAATCGGCCAGGCACACTTCTCACGGTGTTGTGTCACGCCGAAAAAGCCGCCGACCTGGAAGCTCTGATTTTTCGAGAGACAAGCACGTTTGGCATCCGCTGCCGCGAAGTGCGACGTCGAACCCTGGATCGAAAAATTATAGCAGTCGAAACCACTTATGGACCGGTCAGGGTGAAGCTTGGAATGCTCGGGAACGAAGTGGTACAAGTCTCGCCGGAGTTTGAAGATTGCCGATCGCTAGCCAGGGAAAAGGGCGCACCGCTCAAACGAGTGTACGAGGCTGCCGTAGAGGCTTTCCGAGCACAGGAGGAGGGATGACCGATGACCGATGACTGGTGACCGATGGCCGATGGCCGACTTGCACACTCCAAGAATCTTGTTGAACTTCAGCAATATCGGGCGTTCGGTACAGAATGAGCACCGCTACACTGGAAAAGACCTCGCAGCTCGATCAGCTCAAACAGTTTACGAAAGTGGTGGCTGATACCGGTGACTTTGAGTCGATTCGAGCGTACAAGCCGCAGGACTCAACGACCAACCCGAGCCTGATTCTCACGGCGGTACAAAAAAAGAGTACGCCCACCTGCTCGATAATGCCGTGAGCGACCTGAAATCTTCGCCCCTGAACGGAAAAGGGAAGATCGAAGCGATTATGGACCAGCTTCTGGTTGAATTTGGGACCGAAATTCTGAAGATCGTGCCGGGCCGCGTCTCGACCGAAACCGATGCCCGACTCTCCTTTGATACCGCGGGTTCGATCAACAAAGCGCGGCAACTGATCGCTCTTTACGAGGAGCGCGGCGTGCAACGGGAGCGGGTTCTGATAAAGATCGCCTCGACCTGGGAAGGGATAAAAGCGGCGGAACAACTCCAGAAAGAGTCGATCAATTGCAATCTCACCCTGCTCTTTTCTTTTCCGCAAGCTGTCGCGTGCGCAGAGTCCAAGGTGCGACTCATCTCGCCATTTGTCGGCCGAATCTATGACTGGTATAAAAAAGAGACCGGCAAGGATTATCATGGGGCTGATGATCCGGGCGTCCAGTCAGTGACCCGCATCTACAATTATTACAAAAAGTTCGGGTACACCACCGAGGTCATGGGAGCCAGCTTCCGGAGCAAGGATCAGATTGTCGAATTAGCCGGTTGTGATTTGCTGACGATCAGCCCGAAGCTGCTGGAGGAGTTGGCAAGCTCAAACGAGCCGGTGGAACGAAAACTTTCGCCCGACCAGGCAAACAAAGCCGCAGACGAACGGATTACTTTGGATGAGAAACAATTCCGATTTCTTTTCAACGAAGATCCGATGGCGGTCGACAAGACTGCGGAAGGAATCCGCAAGTTTTCCGCGGACATCGTTAAGCTCGAGCGATTGGTTGAAGCGAAGGTGTAGGCCGCGAGGCTGCTTGAGTCTGACAGATGCCACTCCCCCAAGGGCTCTCTAACCACGCGGTAACTCGGTTGGTCCCGGAGCGGCCGTCTTGGGCCGCGTTGCTAAGGATTGATCGGCCCACCGGTAGCTTGTAGCGGCACCATGGACCCGGGCCCGGTCACCCAGACAGCGAGCGCACTGCTCTCCGCCGGCGGCAGTGAAAAGGTGGCCCGCAGATGATCGCCCGATTTCTGCATCGGGCTGTCAACCAGCGCGACAGCCACAAAGTCGTGCTTTAAATCGCGGCCGCGGTTCTCACCTGCTCGGACCGAGGACCTGACATCCATGGCCAGGGCAGCGCAGTGCAGGTCGGCCGCTTCCAGTGGCGAATCGAATTCGGCGTCGAGCGTTCCGCGATGAAGAACAACCCGGAGCCTGCCTGGCTTTTGCCGGTCGGCAGCGGGCAGATCCCGACCGGCGAACCATCCTTTCCACTCGGTGCCGTCAAAGACAAACCCTGGTGTATACGTCGATGACGATCCCCAAAGAGTCCCGTAATTTTCCTGTCGTTCGGTGTACGCACGTTTCGCAAACCGGTCTTTCCAGCCAAGACTGTCCCAGTAATCGACATGAAACGAAACAGGGACCACGACTTTCCAAAGCCGATCGCTGTTCCGCAAATTGGAGAGCCACCTTTCCGCTGGAGGACAGCTGCTGCAACCCTCGGAAGTAAACAGTTCAAGCAGGGAAACGTGTTGAGGACCGGAATCGAATGCCGTTTCGCCTGACGCGGCGCGGAGAGAGACCCCCAGAAGCACGAAAAACAGGATTCGGCGCATCGTTTTGGTAGAGAATGCGCGAGGCTGTTTATTCCCGGGTGCGCTCAGTACGAGGCCTATAGGACCCATGAGCCCGATAGGTCCCATGAGCCCTATGGATTGTGACTGATACCGACCACGCTCACCGCGCTGACAAGAATGTTCGCGAAACGAGGGTGGTCTGTTTCGCTCCTTTCCGGCTGGCGCCGTTCCGATGAGTCCCGTTATGCGCGGCGCGATACCGAGGGCCTTTGGCCGTGTTGATCGCCAGTTCGAGCATAGGTCCGGGGAACTTGCGACAGTTCGTCAAGGTTTTGTCCAAGGCCCGGACGAAATAGTCTACTTCCGCAGTTCCAATCATCAGCGGTGGCAGGAGTTTAATTACATCCATGTTATGTCCGCCCACCTGGGTCAACACGCGATGTTTACTCAAAAGTGGCACAATGACGAGCTGCGGAAAGAGCGATTTGTCGATCTTGTGCAGGAGACGCCAAGCCATCTTGAGCTTCATTTCGGCGGGCTCATGGAATTCAATGGCAATCATCAGCCCTTTGCCTCGGACTTCTTTGATGAAGCTGTGCTTCGGGCGAAGGGCGCCAAGACGTTGCAGTAAGACTTCGCCCATTTCGGCCGAACGAATGACCAGGTTTTCTTCCTCCAGAACGGAAAGAGAAGCCAACCCGCAGGCCATAGCGAGATTGTTCCGGCCGAAGGTACTGGAATGGACCACGCAACGATCCAGCCGGCTGTACACCTTTTGGTAGATGCTTCGTCGAGTCACGATCGCCGCGCAGGGCACGTAGCCTCCGCTCAGGCTCTTTGCGACTGTCACAATGTCAGGTTCGAGATCCCAGTGTTGAAATCCCCACCATCGGCCGGTGCGACCGAGGCCGGTTTGTACTTCATCGGCGATGAAAAGGGTGCCGTATTTTCGGCAAAGGATCTGCGCTTGGATCAGAAAATCTTTGGGAGGCAGCTTGACCCCTTTACCCTGGATTGGCTCGAAGATGAAGCCGGCCGCGTCGCGTTTTCGGAGAAGGCTCTCGAGAGCATCCAAATCGCCCAACCGGACCCGGCTGACATCGTTTAACAACGGACCAAAACCCTCGTGGAAATTGGAAATGGCGGTCACGGAAAGCGAACCGTAAGTCAAGCCATGGTAGCCTCCCTGCAAGCCAATGATCCGCGGCCGTCCCGTGGCCGCCCGGGCAAACTTAATCGCTGCTTCGTTCGCTTCGGTCCCGGAATTGCAGAAAAAGACGGCGCCAAGATGATCCGGCAGTTTCTTCAGCAGCGCTTCGGCGAGCAGACCGCTGAGCAGTGAGCAGTCCAGTTGGACCATGTTCGGCAGATCGAGATCCAGAGCATCGCGAATCGCTTTCTTAATGACCGGATGATTCCGACCCATGTTGAACACGCTGTAGCCGCTCAGGAAATCGAGATAAGCGTGCCCGGCGGAATCATAAAGATAGGCGCCCTCGGCGTGGGTGTAAACCCGGTCAAACCCAGTGATTTTCTGGACCTCGACGAACGTGGGATTGAGGTATCGACTGTGGAGCTGGTAATTCTCTCCGTGGCGCGCAGCGACCAGTTTCTTCAGATCAAATGGCATTGCAATGTTTCCGGCGCGCCAATCAAACAGACGCTTTCAGGAAGCGGATATTCTGTGACAGGCCACACCTGACGTCAAGAGAGCGACAAGTAGCGCTCAATGGTGGCAGTGCGTCAGGATCAGGGCCCCGCCAAAGATCAAAAGCGGGATCAGGGCAGACAAGACGACCAACCGGGCGCCGCGCCATTGAGCCTTCCAGAGCTTTGGCGATCGAAGATGCCGTGCGCGGTCTGTCAACTTGACTGACTCCGGGTTGTCCAGTTCAGCCTTCATCGCCAACGCCGAGGAATACCGCCGGTGAGGCTCACGCTCCATGGCATGAAGAATGATCTCCTCGAGCTCTTCGGAGATTTGCGGATTTCGTTTTCGAGGAGCAACCGGATCGCCCGTAAGCCGGGAGTTCATGACGATAAAAGGATTCGGCCCGTCGAAAGGGGTATGTCCCGTCGTCATCTCATAGAGCATGGCCCCAAGACTATAGATATCGGTGCGCTCATCCCCTCGCCAGCCCTTGACTTGCTCCGGGGCCATATAGTCAGGCGTACCCATCGCGGTGCTGAATCCAGCAAAAGTAAGCCGGCGCATTGCGGAGGATTTGGCAATGCCGAAATCGATGATCTTCACCGAACCGTCCTCACAGATCATGACGTTCTGCGGCTTCATATCCCGGTGGATCACCTTGTTCTCATGCATGTGGGCGAGCGCCGAACAAAGGGAAGAAGCGATCTTGACAGCGTCATCGATCGGCAAGGGGCGGACCTTATCCATGACTTCACTGAGGGTCTTGCCCTCCAGGTACTCCATGACGATGTACGGGCGGCTCTGATCCGGCACGTCGATGAATCGCAGAATATTTGGATGGTTAAGGCGCTTGCCAATCTCGGCTTCTCGCTCGAACCGCGAAAACGACGCCGGATCGGATTCGAACTGCATATGAGGAATTTTGATAGCAACCGTCTGATTGGTCTGCTGATCGATCGCTTTGTAGATAGACGCCATACCGCTGCGCCCGATCACACTTTCGATCCGGAATCGGTTGTCCAGGATGTCCCCTGCCTGTATTTCGTGTGCCATCTCAGCCGGCTTCTCTTCGCGTACGCCCTTGAGAAAAGAAAGACCAGTCTCATACCTCGGCTCGTTGAGACGGTCAACCTGAACAACCTGAATAGAAAGATTGTCATCGGTACCGCGCCGCTCGGCCAAGGAGATCAAATAGGAACAGATTTCATCCAGATTGAGGCGATCGACCCCTTCCGAAATTTCCGCGTCCCCCACAAAGCAATAAAGTCCATCCGTGCACTGCACGATGCGGTCGCGGGAGTTCAGCTTCACTTTCCGGAAATCAAAGCGAACGATCGGCTCCGGTCCGACACTGCGTGTGAGGATGGAGCGTAAGTGGCTGGCGCGCGCCTCCTGCTCGGTGATCAGTCTGAGTTTCAGCTGAACACCGGTGTACGAGTGGTCGTTCGTCAAGCGACGAATCTCTTCGTTTCTGACCAGATAGACGCGGGTATCGCCCACGTGCCCGATGGCAAGTTCCTTGTCGCGAAAAAGACAGGCGGTCAGCGTCGTCGCCATGCGCCCCCCTCGAGGATCACTCATCCCAGCTTCGTACAGAGCCAGGTTCGTCTGATCGAAGATCTCCTTGAGAACGTGCTTTGACGAAAGGCTCGGATCGGCTCTCTGGAAGACCTCGAGACCGACTCTTATTGCGGCTTGACTGGCTTCGTCGCCTCGCTTGCTACCGCCCACACCGTCGGCGGCCAGGGCGAGAGCGCCCCGCCGTTGGCGCTCCTTCGGATCGTCAGGTTGCCAAAAGGTCAAACAATCCTCGTTCTTCTCGCGCTTAGGGCCGGCGGAAGACTGCGAGACGACACTTAACTCCATCGAACAAACACTGCCACGCCTTGGAGGGCGCGGCAGTGCATTATTGAAGTCAATCCCAGAGGGTACCGAAATGAACCCGGCAGGTCAGGCGATCAAGCCTACGCACGTGCCTGGGCATCGGCGAAGACCGGCTTCTCCTTCTTTTTGCTCGAGGTGAAGAAGTAAAATCCACCGTAAATACCCCAGATCGCTACGAGCCCCAACGCAATATATGGTTCCTTGAAACTCATACCCGCCACGGACAAAGGCCCAACCAGATAGAAGAGCATGCAGAGCAGATTGGCCAGAAGCCCGAATACGGGAATGACCAGGTGTTTGAGTCCATTAAACATGTGATGCTGGCGAAAAGCGACGATCGCGACGATGCAGGTCATCATGTAGAGCAAGAACGTCCCGAAGTTGCTGGTCAAGGTAATGATCAGAAGGCTTTGCGGGATATTGGCCGCCGCGTCATGCGGGAAAATCCCAAAGCTGTACCAGATGTTTTTCGGAAGCGTCTTGATGGTGTCATCGGCTACTGCGGCACCGCCGCAGAAGTACAACAGGACCCCAAAGATCCCCAGGATGGCGGAGATGATACAGAGAGTCCAGATCGAGCGGTGCGGTGTCAGGTTTTTGCCATGTAACATTCCAAAGTGCGAGGGCACTTCTTCATCACGGCCCATTGCGTACGTCACGCGAGCACCCGTGTTAATACAGGCTAAGGTCGTCCCGACCAGCGCAAGAAATACAGTGATGGCAATAACGAACATGAACCACCAGCCGGCTTGGGGGCTTCCAAAGGCCCAGGTGCCGGCGATCTGAATCATATCCCCAATCGGCGCGGGCGAACCCGCTGCCTGGGTCATCGTATAACCGCTATTGAGGAAGTAGTTCGCGCCGAAGTATTCGAACAGGTAACAGATTACTCCTTGGATCACCAGCGACAGCAGCACCGCGCGAGGAATATCGCGTTTCGCGTTTTTCGCCTCCTCCCCCATCGACGTCACCGATTCGAATCCGACGAGAATCAGAATCGCGACACACGCCTGGACAATGACATAACTGAACCCGTGCGGCGCGATTACGGAAGCAGCTGTAGGATGGAACTGGAAGGTGTCCGCTGGGCTCTTCGGATCGCTCCCTTTGGTGAGTGCCTGATCCGCTGCATAGGTCAGCGTAAAATCTTTGTCTGATCCGTCCGCGTTCTTTTCAAAAACATAGTTACCGTCCTTATCCTTCTTTGGAGTCGTCGTGACGTTGCCCTTGTCGTCCTTCGTGGTTTCCATCGCGATGACCTTGGTCGTCGGAACACCATCAGGGTTCAGGGTAACCCCTTTCGAGCCCTCGCCGTGATTGACCCGGTAGGCAATCGCGATGCTGGCGAACACAACCAGCGCGGTAATCTGAATCACATTGATCACCAGATTGACCGCAGTTGAGCCGGTGACTCCGCGATATGCTATCCACCCCACAAAGAACGGAAAGACGATCGCAAAAAGGATCATGAGCAGCGGACTCGGCACCGCCGCGTTGAATACCGTCGGGAGAAGCTCTCCGGCAAGATACCCGACCAGGAGCGCGGTGACCGCAACCATCACACCGGGATAAACCCAATAATAAAGATGGCTGGCCCAGCCTACCATAAACTTCGCAATTCGAGCGAATTTGTACGCTTTCGCTTTTGAGAGGAAAGCCTGTTCGGCGAAGAAGTAGGAGGATCCTGCGCCTGGGTAAAGTTTCGACAATTCCGCATAGGAGATGGCGGTCGCGAAACAGAGTAAAAGCGCGACAACGATACCGAACCACATCGAGCTCCCGGCCATCGGAGCTCCGTAGAGGGATTGTTGTGCGAAGGTTAACCAAAGAAATGCTCCAGGCGCGATCAGCGCCATTGCGTTCACGGTTAAACCAGTCAGGCCGAGGGTCGGCTTGGCTTGGGTCGTCTGGGTAGTTTCGGGCATATGATTTGAAACGAGGTGGCGGATTAAACTGAATTCGATAAGGGGGCAGCACCCGTCGTGCCAGCGAGAGGGAGATCAGCTGGGCGCCAGCAAAAAAAAACCACTTTTAAGACCTCACCTTTGCCACCCAAGCTTCCGTTTCCTAAGCCTGGGAACAATGCGTCAGTCCCGAGTGAAACAATCGCCAGCGCTGGTGAGAATTAGCCAGCTTCTCCGCGGCTAGGCAAAAAAACGCCAAACTTCCTATACCCTTTTGGGCGACCGGTTCGAGTAGCCCGGAAACATCGGCCCGAAACCTGCTCCTCGTCATCTTGCCTTAACCGCGTTCCCTTCCGCGGTCCATGACAAGAGTTAAATCGATTAAAGCCATGCACGCTCGACCTACGGAAATCAAACGCCACTTTGCCGCTTCACTGCTTGCCGTGCTTTGCAGTGTAGCCGGCTTTGCGGAACATAATTTTGCCGCGGATGCAACCGCTCCGGCGGACGCAACGGACACGACCAAGGTAGCCGACGGGAAAGAAACCAAAGAAGTAAAAAAAGTCGCGGAAACCAAGCCGCCCGAACCGCGGTTCAAACTTTACGGCTGGATCGAGGGCGGCCTGACCGGCAATCCGCGCTCGCCCCTGGACAATCATAACTTTGGCCAGCTGTATACGGATCGCGCCAATGAGTTTTTGCTCAATCAATTATCGATTGTGGCGGAGCGCGCACTTGATCCAAATGTCACCGGTTTCGATTGGGGATTTAAAGTTTGGTTCATGTACGGCAGCGATGCTCGCTACACTAAGTCGGTCGGTATGTTGGATCTGGTCACGAACGAGCGCGTTCAACCCGACTTCCCCGAGGTCTACCTGAGCCTGCACTTGCCGGTGCTGACGGCAGGCGGACTCGATCTCAAGCTCGGCAAGTATGCGGATCCGATGAGCGCGGAAACGATCGATCCCCGGAGCAACGTATTTTACTCCCACAGCTACATCTTTAACTTCGGCGTGCCGACGACCAACCTCGGCGTCCTGGGCGTCCAACACGTCACCAAATGGCTCGACATTTATGCCGGCGTAAATCGCGGGGTGAACACGAGCATCGACGATAACAATGACTCTGTTTCGTTCGAGGGCGGCTTTGGTTTAAACCTCCTGGATGGGAACCTCACGACAGTCGCTCTGACCCACGTCGGACCGGAAAACCCGAACAATAATCATGACTGGCGTTTTCTCAATGACATCACCACAACCTGGAAAATCACCAAAGCACTGACTTCCATCACCGATCTGAATCTCATCTACGATCAGTTGCCCGGCGCGGGTTATGGGTATGGCGTGGCGCAGTATCTCACCTATTCCATCAACGATTTCGTCACGGCCGGGTTCCGCGGCGAGGTCTGGCGGGATGAGCAAGGATTCTATGTGGCGCAGTTCCGCGCAAATAACGATTTTATCCACCTTCTCCGCGGCGATATCCCTGCACCAGACCCCAGTACTCGGGGCGGTGGCAAAACCACCTACCTGGGCCTGACTTTCGGGTTGACGTTTAAGCCGCCTCTGCCGAAGCCATTCGCCGGTCTGATGATTCGCCCCGAGGTCAGGTACGATCGCGCCTTGACCGATACCAAACCTTTTCTTGCTTCTGACACTTTCAAACAAGATCAGATCACCCTCGCCTTCGATGCCATCCTACAATTCTGATCGGGTAAACGGACGAGTTACGTTTGACCGCCGGACCGGAGACTCCGGCGGTCACCTGATCGCCTCGTAAGACCGTCGCGGTCCAGTTTTTCCAGGAGCGGTACCATGACGCGGCGGGTGCTTCCGCTTGCTTGGCGCAACTCGCTCACGGTGGCGGCCGGTTTTTGCTGCAGGTATCGAACGATGGTCGTCTTGATCCGGGCGAAACCGGCGCGTGACAGATAGACATCAGGGCTGAGTTCGATCAGATCACCGCGATTACGCAGAAATCGCAGCGCCTCGCGCGCGGCCGGTCCCGTAACCAACTCCGTCAACGATGGGGGTTGGACTACATTGTCGAGAAACGCCGCCTGCAGCCGGGCACAGGCATCCCGAAGACGATCCGGTACGGTGGGTACATGCGATCGCGCCCGAAGATAGTTTTCAAAAACTTCATAACCCCGGTTTACCAGGTCCTGCAGTAAGGCTTCGCAAAGACCGGGTCGGCGAAACTCTCTCGGCAAGACAGCGCGCAATTTTGGAAGCGGCAGACCATGAGTCTCTGGCGCGATGTTGTGCTGGCGGTCAACCCGTTCCACAACCTGGTCAAGGGCGGCCTGCCACCATCGCGCTTCCAAGACATATTCGGGCAGCGAACGAATAGCGTTTTCGCTTTGCAGCTCCTCAAGCGCACACGAAATCTGCGGTAGAGAGAATCTGGATCGGACGAGCAACCCGGCACGGCGCAAAACGTGGTCCCGGGTGAGAGCGGCGCGGATAAGCTTCGTCGGATCGGACGGATTGCCGGCTGCCTGCCTCAGAAAAGCGCGCTGTTGCTCGGTCCGAAAATGGCGACGCCGCGCCAGCGGATCAAGAACGATCCCGCCGGCCAGGGTGTACCGGTTGGCTGCGTCTCTCAGAATAAATCGATCGCCGGCAAACGCGAAAACAGGGCTTCCGAGACGAACCTGTCCCAGCTTGCTAGATCCGGGTTCAAGCGATGTTTTTTCGAGGAGGATAAGACGCCCGCTCACTTGGGCGGTGCCGTGATGAAAAAGGACCGGCATGCCATTGCGAAGACGCAGGAAAGTTGCATTGAATCGATTGCACCGCGAGGATCGCTTGAATTCAACATCCAGCGTGTGCGCTGCCTCCCCGAAACCTGGCCGCGTCACTACATCGCCCCTTTGGAGCTGGTCCACTGCAAGATCGGGAAGATTGAGCGCCAGACGAGCGCCCGGTCCACCCCGGCTGCATTCGCGTCCGTAGCTTTGGATCGAACGGATCCGCGCGAGTTTTTGACCGGGCTGGACGAGCACCGTCTCGCCTGGGGCAAACTCGCCCTCGATCGGCGTTCCCGTCACCACCGTACCCAGTCCTTTCAAGGTAAACACGCGATCGATCGGCAAACGCGATTTCCCGGAGACAGGCGGACGAGGGGTAGCGAGCAGGCAATCCGCGAGCGCCTGCCGAAGCTCGGCTAGTCCGGCACCAGTCAAAGCAGAGACTGGCAAGATCGGAGCAGTCGCGTAGGGGCTCGACTCTAGCTGCCGCGCGACCTTTTGACGCGTCCTTTCCGAATCCGCAACCAGGTCGCATTTCGTCAGGACAACGAGGAGACTTGGCACGCCGAGATACTCAAGGATCTGCAGATGCTCTTCGGTCTGGGGCATCCAGCCCTCGTCGGCGGCCACGACCAGCAGAGCCGCATCGACCGCGCCGACCCCGGCAATCATATTCTTCACGAAATCCTCGTGACCGGGAACATCGATAACCCCAATCTCGGCGCGCGACTCGACCGCGGCGGTTCCGGCAAGGAAAAAATGGGTGAATCCAAGCTCGACCGTCAACCCACGGGCTTTCTCTACCGGCAAGCGATCTGGTTCAAGGCCGGTGAGGGCACGCACTAAGGCGCTCTTTCCATGATCAACGTGACCGGCTGTAGCGATGATAGCGTTCCGGCAAGTACGGCCGGCATCTCTTTCAACTCCGCCGTTTCGAGTCAGCATGGGATAGGCGAGGAGGCGGTCGCGGTGCGGATCGCGCCTTTGATTGCAGCCACCAGCAGCTGATCCTGCTCGGGGAAAACAGTATGCAAGTCCAATCGATAACAACCCTCCGAAATGTAACCAATGACTGGAGGAACCGCCTGGCGCAACCGAGACGCCAGCTCAGCAGCCGAAATCTCGGAGCAGTGAAGCTCCAAGGTCAAGGAATCAATCGTGGAGCGTGGCAGCGTTCCGCCGCCCACCTGCGCTTTGCCCGGTCGCGAGTTCGCGGAAACGGGAACGTTTTTCAAGCCAGCAATGATAGCGGCAATGCGCTCGGCCAACGCGTCGTTCGTCAACGCCAGCATCGTCTGCACCGGAATTTCCCGCAGATCGTTCCGCAGATACAGGTCGACGGTTGCCTCGAGCGCGGCCAGTACCAGCTTGTCACACCGCAGAGCCCGGAAGAGGGGGTCACGTTTCAACGCCCGGATCCTGGCGAAACTCCCAGCAAGGATGCCCGCCTGCGGACCTCCGAAGAGTTTGTCACCGCTAAAGCAAACGATGTCGACGCCCTGCGACAGCGCCTCGACCGGTCTCCGCTCGTGATCAAGCCGTTGACCATTGCCCAAAACAGCTTCGGTTTCAAAGATCGCGCCGCTGCCCAGATCTTCGACAAAGGGAATGCCCTTCTCCCTTGCCACCGCGGAGATTTCTTCGGGAGCAGCTGAACGAGTAAACCCCTCGATATAAAAATTGCTCCGGTGCACTTTAAGAATCAACGCGGTACGTTGATTGATCGCCTTTGCGTAATCGCTCACATTGGTCTGATTCGTTGTGCCGATCTCGCGCAACCGGGCTCCGCTCGCCTCGAGAATCTCCGGTATCCGGAAGCCTCCCCCGATTTGCACAAGCTCACCTCGCGACACGATGACTTCGTTGCGCTCGGCCGTTTGAGTGAAGTGCCGGATCAGCAGAACCAGGGCCGCGGCACAATTATTCACGATCGTCGCCGCTTCCGATCCGACCAGCAAAGCGAGGTTCTCCTCAAGATAAGGGGCGCGCTGACCGCGCTCTCCAGTCACCAAGTCATATTCCAGGCTGGTATAATTCCGCGCGGCGCGGACGAGAGCCTCGGCGACCACCGAGCCGAGAGGAGCTCTTCCCAAGTTCGTGTGAATGATAATCCCTGTTCCGTTGATTACCGGCTGGAGGCGCGATCCCCTTAACTGCTGCAGAGCATCGGCCAGCATTTTAACGAGGTGCTCCTCATCCAGCGCCAATCCCGCAGAATTCTTGCGGTACAGATCTAACTCTCGCCGGATTACCGCAACGACCGAAGGACGCGGCAGATCCGTTGTTACCGGCCCAAGCGCCTCAAGCAGGTAATTGACGGACGGGATCTTCCGGAGATTGGCCGCACTCAACTAAAAAAGATGAAGGGGCAATCGAGAATAAGCAATTTGTTTTGGAGTGCGCGCGATGCAGGCTAGGTGGTCCCCTGAATTTCCCGCGTCCCAAGATCGCCCGGACTGGTCGGCATGGTCGAAGGTCTGGTTACCACTTGACGGCGGTGTGCGAGCAGCTCCCGGTTCACCGAGAGGAAAATTCGAGTCTCGATTGGATCCGACCCAATGTGCAGACTGCTCGCTTTTTCGATCAGCGCGCGCTCTGCCTTGGTCATCCTCTCCTGTTGCAGCAGATGCTCAGTCCAGGATGGCATTAACATCGTGATCCGAAACGTGTTCGGTCTCTCCAGATCTTCGTTGAGATGCCAGCTGAAAGCCCCGTTGCGGAGATGAATGAGGCGAACCTCTCGGAGTACCTCCAACAATTCGGCTCCGCGAGCGTGGTCAACGACAAAATCGTAGTTTACCTGCACCGGGCCGTCGTGCGGGGCTGGCATATGAATCAATTTGTGCGAGAAAGCGGTTCGCGGCGCCGGCGCTAAATCAATGTTTTGGGCAACGTCTAACGAAAGCGGGACTGCCAATAGGAGACTCAACGCCAGCAGAATGGCCCCGGCAACCAGGGTCCATTTCGCACCAACGCCAGCTGCACCGGCGCCCCAGACAATCCCGCCAAGGGCCATCGCGCCTTGCGACCCCATGATGACGGTTGCGCTCATTCGGCCACGAGCCCATTCCGGCATAGCGCGCTGACCGGCAACCCAGAGTTCCGAGGCGGAAAGAGTCCAGCCGATCCCGGCCAGAGCCGCGACGACCATGAAGAGGGGTTGAGATCGGACAAAAGCCATCAGCAAAAATACCACCACCACCAGCACATTGGCGCTGATGGTCAACGCATTGGAAGACTCCCGTGACCGGAGCCAGGGTACGACGAAGATCGCCCCAAAAACCGAACCAAATCCCATCGCGCTGAAAAGCAGACCGGTTCCGGGCGCGCTCAGCTTTAGCTCCTTTAATCCCACCACCGGAATGAGCGCAGGAATGAGCGAGATGAAAAACGCGAAAAGAACGTTCCGAGCGACAATAATCTGCATCGTTGGAGAGTAGCGGACATAACGAATCGCCGAGGAAAACGACTCGACAAAATTCTCCAGCGGCAGCGTGCTCTGGACGGTTTTGCGCTTCCACTGCAGAATCGCCAGAATCACCACCAGGAAGCAGAGGGCATTCATCAGAAAGACGCCGTTGACCGTGATCAATGGAATGAGAAAACCCCCGATCGCCGGGCCGATGATTCCTGAGACGTTCAGCTGCAGCCCGCCAAGGGTAGCTGCGGAAGGGAGTTCGTCGTTCGTGACGATCTCCGGGGTGATTGCCGTCCAGGCCGGGGCATTGAAAGCAAATCCGACGCCGATAAGGAAAACGCACGTTAAAATGAGCCCCGGGCTCAAGAGATGGAACCAACCAAAGACCGCCAGGAGCGCAGCGGACGCGGCAAGCCAGAAATTCATCACGACAAGCAGTTTCCGACGATCGACCATGTCGGCGAACGCCCCGGCGGGAAGCGTCAGCAGAAAAAAAGGCAGAGATGCCACCGTCGATATAACCGAAAGGAAGAACGGCGACGGGCTTAGTCTTGACATAGCCCACGTCGCAGCAGCGTCGTGCGCTGCAACGCAGGTGCCGGAGATCACGCTGGCGAACCAAAGCCGCCGATATACAGGATTGTGAAGAGCTCGAAAGGTTGAGGTATTGGAGGCAATCGCTTTCATGTAAGTAGATCCGGGAAAGGCAAGTCGCCGCGGGAATCAGAATTCCAGCGGACCACTGACTGTATTCTTTGGAACAGATCCGTCGGGAGAACGGCGTCTTGTAGCATCGGAAGTCCCCCTGGTTCAAATATATAAAGATCGAGGCTCGGTATCGAAGGTTAATTCCCTGGGCGAAGTGCCTGTGTCTCTTGGAGTGCGCGCGACTTGTCGCCGCTTTAGGATCCGCGACGCTCTCTGGCCGGACTCATCACGGTGGCCAAAGTTGCGCGTTGCGACACAATCGCTCACCTTTCGCCGGACTTGCAGAGCTGCCGGGAAGGCGAAAGACTGACCTACCTCTATGGCTGCGCCGAAATCGCCTCCCTCTCCTGAGCCTCAACCTGATTTATCTTACGTAAGGAAGCTTTGCCCGAAAGTAATCCTGGAGGGCACTCGACTGACAGGCAAAACGGATTTGGCTTTTGCACTGAACGAGTCTCCCCGGATTGTGGGCGTACGTCGGTACCGCTATCATTCCCCGATCGTTTCAGCAGAATGGAACGGCCTGACCAATAGCCCGTGGGGAGCGAGCCTGATCAACTTCGAACTCGAGTACGAGAGCGTCGTGCTAGAGACGTATCGGACCTGGATGCGTCTTTTTGAGCTGTACCGCTACTATTCCTGGATCGTGGATCGATTTCATATTTCGACCCAGGCCTGGCAATTGATCTATAAGAAACGAAGCTACGATTTTACCTGGTTGGAACGCCGGCTCAGCCTTCTCGATTTCCGCTTGATCTTCTGTTGGCGCAGCCCCGACTCGTTTGAGGAAGCGCGCCGCCGCAGGCTGAAGGTTTCGAGCAATCCTGAGCAGTACCGCGATCTGAGCATCTTTCTCCGCGAACAAGAAGTGGTGCAGGAATTCTTCGACCGGTCGTTGCTACCGAAAGTGGTGGTGGATGTGACCGAAGGCAAGCTCGACCGTTCGGTAAAACAAGTTGCTGACTGGCTCGAGGCTACCGGCGGACTCACTGCGCCGGATTGAGGCAGCGACTGCGATTCACTGCATGTCTCGGAGTCCAAAACGCTTTTGGCCAAAATTCTCACCGCTTGCTCTTCACCTCTTCCCAGAGCTCGTCCAGCTTACCCGAATCGAGTTGTGCGAGGGCTTGGCCGCGCTCGCTCGCCAGAGCCTCCATCGCCGCGAATCGGCGAGCAAACTTGCTCGTCGCCCGGGTAAGCAGATCTTCGGCATTGAGCTTGTTCTTGCGCGCATAATTGACGACAGCAAAAAGCAGGTCGCCAAGCTCCTCCGCTTTCATCTCAGTGGACGGTGCTTGCTCCAACTCATCCAGTTCCTCCCGGATTTTCGGAAGAACGGCTTCAGTCGATTCCCAATCGAAGCCAACCCGCGCAGCTTTTGCCTGGATCTTCTGCGCCCGCGCCAGTGCGGGTAAGGCCATGGGAACGCCGTCCAAGGCCGATCTCCGGCCCTTCTTCTCGTCGCGTTTGATGGCATCCCACTGCCGCAACACCGCAGCACTATCCGGGAGCCGGCTTTCCCCAAAAACGTGTGGATGACGACGAACTAGCTTTTCCGCGATGGTCTCGGCGATCGCATCAAAGTCGAAGCGATTTTCCTCTGCCGCAAACTGCGCGTGGAGAACGACCTGAAGAAGCAGATCGCCCAGTTCTTCGCGGAGTTCGCTGTCATCCCGGTTTTCAATCGCTTCAAGCAATTCATATGACTCTTCCAGGAGATGCGGCTTCAGGCTCTCGTGCGTTTGCTCGCGGTCCCAGGGGCACCCGTCCGGACCCCGGAGCCGGGCGACAATCTGCCGCAGACGGTCAATCGGGGCGAGCGGAGAACTCAAAGTGCGACCTTAGTGCGCAGGGCGGAGAATCAGCGCCCTGTTGTTGGAGCGTTGCCCGTGAACCGCGGAATCGTCAAACCTCTCGTCCCCGGTCCTGTTGAAGTAGTTTTTCTCGAGCGCGCTCCAGCGTGGCTCTTTCCTGGTGAGTGAGGCTGGCAAGACCGTAACGGGAGATCTTGTCGAGCACCTGATCGATTTCGGTTGCTTCGGCAGACTTCACCTCGCTCGAGGGCGGTACCGGCCGCGATCGAGGGCGGGCGACGACCCGCAGCTTGGGTCGCCGGGTGCGTCGAAAGAAATTGGGTATCTTCGGCAGTTCGCCACCGGTTTGCAGAAATCGAATGTAACCAAAAGAACTGCCCGAGACGGCCCATAGCATGGTCAGCGGCGCCCATTGATGCTGCATCAGATACATCAGGGAACCGAGAACCACGCTGCCCACGCCCAGCCACTTCAGGGGAATAACCCCGAACCATTGGAGATGCGGATAGAGCGTGCAGAATGCCACAAAAAAGCCGGCTGCAACCAAGGTGTTGCCGGCGAAGGCAAACGAGGGTCCGAACACGAACATCCAACCGGTCAACGTGACGATGGGCAGAAACAGTACAATGGCGTAAAGCGTCAGAAACCGGCTCGTCCCAATATATTTCTCGATCTCAACGGCCGCGACGTAGATGAAGAGCAACCCGAAAATCGCGAAGAAACTGATTTCGTTGAGGAACGTACAGGTCAAAATCGTCCAGACCTGCCCACCAAAGATGGCTCGTTCCGGCGCAAAGATAAAGGGTTCGAGCGGCACTCCGGCTGCCTGAAAAATGGCCGTCAAGACAACACCAAGGCCGTAAAGGACAGTGAGGATCGTGGCGTAGTAGATCGGATACCCTCGAAAGTAAGATACCGGACGATCCTCATTAAAGCTGGAGATCAGAGCCATATACTCTCTATATTCGCCCCTCGGACTGTCACAGTGTAAAAGCATTCTGGTTCGGGATCAAGGAAACGGCGAAAAGGAACCGGTTTTTATTCGGGATCGCCAGCCTCGACCGGTTGCTTCGGTCACATCAAGAAGTTAACCTCTCTCCGCTGATGCCTGAATCAACTCTCGAAGTACCGACTGAACCGCCGCGGCCAAGTCACGGAAAACGCCTCATCTCCAGCGCGTTACGTCGCCTTCGGCGGCGCCGAAGCGCGAAGCGCGAAAGTCGCAATCTGCTCCCCTTGCTTATCCAGGTGTTGGCCGGCTTTTCGAAAATCGACGGGCGCATCATGGAGGAGGAGATCGACTCGAGTCTCGGTTTTCTCCGCTACGATTATCCGCAGGCGGTCTATTCCGAACTTCGCGCGCTCTTTCAAAAGGCGCTGAACGAGCCGCAAGACCTGTCCGCCATGGCAAAAAGGCTCGCTGCAGAATTGAGCCCGGACCGGAAGATCATGCTTGGGGTCCAACTCTATGACCTGATCTCCAAGGCGGGCATGCCGCAGGAACAAGTCATCGCTTACTACTCGTTCATGGCCCAGCTTGGGATGGCCGCTCAGGCGATCGATATTGTTTACCAGCTGAACGCCGCGGACTCGGCAGACCCCTCCGTTTACCAGAAAGGCACGTCGCCGCTCGAATCGATCGTTTTCGGTCATGGACCAACCGCCGATGTAATCGTTAAGGAACTCGGCCAGAGCGAGCGTTTGATGGCCTATCGGTACCAGGAGTTGGTCCTCCTGAAGAATCTCAGCCAACGGCCAATCGTCGTGCGGGGCCGGGCGCTGGCACCGGGTGAATTCTGCCGAATGTATCCCGGCCACCGGATCATCATGGGGGAACAGGCCCTCAGTTACCAGGATCTCTTGTTCTACTTTAACGCGAAGAAAAACGTTTCCCTTCCCCACGTTTTCGTCTCGGTTACCCCGAACGATGAGGTACAGCTTGAGAGATCGCGCACCCGGGAAAGTTGTCTGGAAGTCCAGTTTGGCCTGAAGGTACACGTGCTCGCGCTCAAACGGATCGGCGCTTCCTTGAATGGTGTACAGCTGACTCCAGGAGTGGCAGTCGAAGCGAGCCTGGAAGACCGAATCGTTTTCGAGAATTCCAACGAATTGCCGCTGCTTGATCTCCGCCGGCGGACCCGGGCGATGGGCGGCCGCTTCCAACTTAAGGCCTCCAAATCCGAATACCTGGTGTCTAATAATCCGTCGTTGCTCGAGGAGGACGATATTCTGCTGAGTCCGGGAACGATCGGCGAAGTGTTGTTAAAGATTACCTGCGATTACGATCGCAAGATCGGCACTCTGGAGGTACTCCAATCCGACCGGCCGATGATGGTGGGTGAGACCGTCGTACGCAACTCCGCGTCGCTGATCGACGGCGACATCATCAGGATCGATACCGGTCAGGTGCTCCGCTGCGATTTCACCGAGCGCATCATCGAGGAAGAACGCAATATCATCCGGTTCCTGGAAGTCCGCGATGCCTCGATTACTTTCAAAGGTGGGACGGTGGGCCTTGACGGAGTTTCGTTGTCGATCAGTCGCGGCGAAATGGTCTGCGTCATCGGGGCGAGCGGCTCCGGCAAAAGCACCTTGCTCAAAGCAATCTGCGGCCAGACCGAGCCGACGAGCGGCACAATCCTGCTCAACGGTCAATCGCTCTATGGGAACCGGGAATCGCTTCGCCCTTACATCTCTTACATTCCCCAGGACGATGCTTTCGACGAGCACCTGACGATTTTGGAAAACCTGCAGTATGCCGCCGCCATCCGCTCCCCGCACCTTTCGAACAAGGATCGGATGCGGCGAATCGACAGCAAGTTGATTGAGCTCGGACTTTCTGAGCGCCGGGATAGCCTGGTGGGAAGTTCGGTCAAAAAGTACCTGAGCGGCGGCGAAAGGAAACGCCTGAACATCGGCCTGGATATGATCAGCTCGGCCGACGTTTTTCTCTTTGATGAGCCGACTTCGGGCCTTTCTTCCAAGGATTCAGAGCATGTGATCGAGATCATTCGTGGTCTCTCCCACAACAAGATTGTCGTCGTCACCATTCATACGCCGACTTCAAAGATTTTCCAGATGTTCAATAAGGCTGCCCTCCTCGACAAGGGCGGACGGCTGGTCTTTTTCGGGACGCCTCAGGAGATGCTCCAATATTTCGCGACCGCCGAGCATCAACAGCACTTCGGAACCGAGCTGGGCAGCTGCCCCTCCTGTGGAACAACGCGCCCGGAGTTTATCTTTGATGTGTTGGAGACACCGCTCCGCGACCTGAGCGGAGACATCATTTACGAAGAAACCTCCAGGGGACAGCTGATACCAGCCAGGCGCTACTCGCCGGACTACTGGAGGGACAAGTACGAGTCTTTCCGGCTAATCCAGGAAATGCGCCAGGTGTCGGTCAAACAGCAACCAGCCAATCTTCCGCCCCTGCCCAAAAGCACGAAGAAAATAGCCCGCTGGCGCGACGAGTGGGTGCGTTTCAGTACGATCTTAAAACGAGTTTTTATTAGTAAACTGCGCAACCGGGCAAACCTCTGGACAACGATCTTTGAGGCGCCTCTCCTCGGCGCACTAATTGCCTTTGTGCTGCGTTACGCTGAGCAGAACCACTACGACTTCGCCGCGGCTTTCCACATCCCGACCTACCTCTTTTTGGCTTTGGTCGTGGCCATGTTCCTTGGGTTGACCAACAGCGCCGATGACATCATTCGGGACCGGGTCGTGTTGCAGCGGGAGCGGAACCTCAATATCCATCTCCCGTACTACATCCTTTCAAAATTTGTTACCCTCTCGCTCTTTGCCATCCTGCAGTGCGTCCTCTTTATCAGCATCGGCAATTCAATCCTGCAGATTCGAGGTATGTTCTGGCCCTACCTCTGGTTTATTGGTTCCACCGCAACCAGCGGCGTGGCCGGGGGACTTCTGATCTCGGCCTTGGTAAACGACGCTAAGACTGCGGCAAATATTGTGCCGCTGGTCCTCATACCGCAGATCATTCTAGGCGGCGCGCTTATCAAGTATGAGGAGATGAATCGCAATCTCGATTTTCTCTATGTGCTGAATCGCGACCAGGCGGCGCGCACCCAGACGCAGTCGACCGATACCGGTAAATCGAAGGATGTCGATGTTCCGCTGGCTTGCCAATTCATCCCGATGCGCTGGTCCTATGAAGCACTGGTCGATGCTCAGGCGAAACTTAACCCTTTCACCCGGCGTCAGGACATGCTCACCCGGGAAATCGAGCAACTTGCCCGAACGCCGAACCTGAACGAAAGCCAGGCAAATCGGCTGGACGACCTGAAGGAGGCGTTAGCAATCCTTTCCGGACTTGGCGGGCAGAACACCGCGGAGGTTGAGCGCCGTCTTCACGAGATTGACCGGGTTGCTTCCGGAGCGCCTTTGGACGAGTCCAAGTTCGATCGCCGCAACAACAAGATTACTGCGGAGCAGCTTTTCCAGAATCGGAAGATTAATGACATGCTGACCGACGCGCAGATGAAACAGCGCGACTATACAACAAAGCTCCACAATGTGTTTTTCGGTCCGGAAAAGCAATTTCTCGGCAGAACCTTCAATATTTTCTTTTTTAATTCGCTGATCATTAATGGGTTTACGGTCGTTTTCCTGGTGCTGCTGCTGATCAGTTTGGAGCGCCAGCTCAAGAGCGGATAGCGGAGCGGCCTGAGCGGTTTGAGCGGCCTGAGCGGTCTGAGCGGTGCGAGGTTCTCGAGCGGCTTGCAAACGTGCGTACCGAGGGTGTTCGCGAGAATGCGGACGGGCTTGGCGTGTCGGAGTTCTGAGTAGCGCCGGCACCCTGGGCGTGTCGGACTTTGACCTCTTGTCCCGGAGGGACCTTGGAAAATAGACCGGCAATTTATTGCCGGTACTCGATTTAAAGATGATTTCCGTCCCGGAGGGCCGGGTGATCCGGGACCATCGGACCGCAGGCCCGCAAGATGGAGGAAGAGCTTCGTTTTTCTGCGGAGGCAGGATGACTCGGCTATTGCCGCTCCAGGCTCATTCCGGCCCTCCGGGACGGCGTCCTTATCAATCTGGAATACCGGCAATAAATTGCCAGCCTATTTTCCAACGTCCCTCCGGGGCGGGAGACCGAGCCAGCGAGGATTGCCGATGCTCTTGCAAAGTCCGACAGACCCATCCTGCCGGTTCAAAAAGCGGACAAGCTGGAAGCTTATGCTACACTCCCCTTTCGCAACGCGGGCCCGCTCAGGCCGCTCAACCCGCTCCTAGTGCGCTGCTGCTTCGGGACCGATGACCCGGCTGCTTTTTCGAAACAAAAAGATGAGGGGCGCAATCGCGATGCAGACCAACACTAGCAGGCGGAACTGATCCACGTAAGCCCAGAGCCCGGCCTGCTGCTGCAAGTTCTGGTAGAGGATCGCGTAAGCCTGATCGTGCGCTGTGACACTCGATCCGTGAGTAGCCAAAGACTTCTGAACCGCCGCGAGATTTTCTCGGAACGCCGGATCGGTGGCCGTCATGTGACCGACGAGCAGAGCCTGATGGCGCTGCGTACCCCGGATAATGAAAGTCGTGATGGCAGAAATTCCAATCGAACCGCCTAGATTTCGAACCAGGCTGGTGATGCCGGTCGCGTCGCCCATCTGGTATTGGCTGACAGTCGACATTGAATAGGTCGTCATTGGAACGAAAATTGAGGTGACGGCAAAACCGCTGACGATGATCGGCCAAATGATGTTCCCCGGCGCGATCAGCAGGTTCAGGTTTCCAAAGATAAACATCGATGTCGCCAACAGCAGGGTGCCTTGAGCCATCCAAAGCCGTCCATCGAGCCGCGAAAGAACGCGTCCGGCAATGATGCTTCCCACAATGGCGCCGATGCCCCGCGGACTCATCACCAGTCCCGCCTGCAGGGCGGTATAACCCATGAGATTCTGCAGGAATTGTGGCAGGACCGCTGTTGTCCCATAGAGGATGGCGCCAATACTCAGGTTAAGAATCACTCCGATGGCGAGATTCCGGTCGCGCAAGATCTTCAAATTAACGATCGGATGTTCCACCCGGAGTTCCCAGACAAGGAATATGATGAATCCCAAAAAAGCGCCGGCGGCAAGCCATCGAATGAAGGTCGAAGAAAACCAGTCCTCATCCTGCCCCTTGTCCAGGAGCACTTGAAGACAGCCAATCCAGAGGGCAAGCAACCCAAAACCGACCGTATCGATTTTCCCGGGCCTGGCATTCCGTAGATAGGGCGGGTCCTCCAGGTAAAGAAAACACATCAAGATCGCAAGAAGCCCGATGGGCAGGTTGATATAGAAGACCCAGCGCCAGGAATAATTGTCGGTAATCCAGCCGCCAAGCGTGGGTCCGAGGATCGGAGCAACCACGACTCCCATCGCGTAAACTGACATAGCCTGTCCCCGCTTTTCCGGAGGAAAAGTTTCCAGGAGCACTGCTTGGGCGATAGGCTGAAGCGCTCCCCCGCCCGCGCCCTGCAGGATCCGGGCGAGAATCAACATTCCCAGGCTCGTCGCCAAACCGCACAGCGCCGAAGCCACCGTGAAGATTGCGATGCATGCTATCAGAAATCGCCGGCGCCCAAAATAACGGCCAAGCCAGCCGGTAGCCGGAAGCACCACGGCATTCGACACCAGGTAGCTGGTCAGGACCCACGTCGCCTCATCGTTGCTCGCCGAAAGGCTGCCCGCGATATGATTCAGCGCGACGTTGGCCACCGAGGTGTCCAGCACCTCGAGAAAAGTGGCCGACATCACGGCCGCCGCGATCAACCATGGATTTGCCGCCGGACGCCAAGCGTCCTGCGCCAATGCGGCTTGAGCACTCATTGCTATATCGGGTAATTCACCTCGCGACCGCGGCGAAGTGCCTTTCCTTTCAGACCGCTTTCGCCGCCTTCTTTTCTCGCGGTAGACGAGTACCCCACCAGACGATCACCCCTACGCCGAGGGCAAAGAGGATCGCTACGTCCAACAATGCGTTGGAAGAATAACGAAAGTCTTGCACTTTGATGGTTGGCACAACGGATTCACCGGGACCTAAGGGCAGCTGCTCTCCCGGATTTTGCGAAAACAGAATTTTTACCGGCACCCGCTGCACAACTTTGACATAGTTGCCCGTCGCGTTCTCTGGCGGCAGCAAGCTGAAGCGAGCACCGCTCCCGGCCTGGATACTATCGAGCGTGCCGCCGAACTTGCGGCCCGGTAGCGCATCGATAGCAATTTCCACCGGCTGACCGGGACGCATGAGAGCAAGCTGGTTTTCCTTGAAATTCGCAGTTACCCAGATTTTTGCCGGAATGAGGCTAAGGATGGTTTGCCCGGCTTGGAGATAGTTCCCCGGTTCCACCGACTTGCGGGTCACCCGGCCGTCTTCCGGCGCGCGGACCTCGGTATAGGACTGGTTGAGCTGTGCGGTTTGAACATCCGCGTCTGACTGGCCGATTTTGGCAACCAGGCTATCGTGCAAGCTGATGTAGGTGTTGACCTGGGCTAACGCTTCGGCCACCTGCGCACGATCACTGACTACTTTCTTCAGGGCGGCCTGGAGCGTGGCCTGCGAGCTGTCGGCACTCGCTTTACTGCTGTCCAAGTCCTGCGGCGAAATGACCTTCTCTCGCGCCAATTCCTGGTTGCGCACCAAATCCTTTTGCGCTTTGTCGGCATTTGCCCGATCCGCATCCGCCGCAGCCTGATCCGATTCGATTGTCGCCTGCAGAGTGCCGACGTGAGCCTTCGCCTGATCGATACTGGCAACCACCGCTTCGGCTTGCGCACGCGCGCTCTCCTCGGCTGCTTGCTTCTGGCGAAGGGCAGCCGCGAAATCGCGTTGGTCGAGCTCAATCAGCACATCCCCCTTTTTTACCATTTGATTGTCTCTGACCGATACATGTGCGACCCGGCCCGCGATCTGGGGCGCCACGTTGATGATATGACCGTCGATAAAAGCGTCATCGGTCGATTGATAGGATTGTGCCGCGGCAAAAAACCGCATTCCAATCAACACCGCGCCGGCGAACAGCACGATGGCCACGATCATGGTACGAAACCGCGGTGGGTGGCGGAACTTGCGTACCGGCACGGGCACGCGTTTTGTTGTCGTCGGCGGTCTTTCTGCGGCTGCAGACCGGGCCTCTAGAGTTGCACTATTCATCGTTTCAGGATCGGCGGGTCTCAATCCCGCGGACAAAGGTTTCAATCACAGTTTCGAGATATTCGTCGACGGAATAGGCTTCCCGTCCCCAGCCAGTGCGGGCGAGCATTCCGGAATACAGCGCATCCCGTAAAATATCCACGGCACAAGCCAGGTTCAGGTTCTGCCGGACAAGCCCTGCTTCCTGAGCGGCCCGCAAACGCTCGATGAGTTTCTGCTTGAGCGGTTCAACGAGTCCGACCACCATCTGGCGCACTGAATCGGGCAAAAGACGAGCTTCACCGATCAACGCCCTGGAGAGCGCCTCCTTGTTTTCCAACAGAGCGTTGTAAGCTCGAACGTAATTCGCGATCCCGGTTCGCAGATCCGTGCTCCAGGAGGGATGCTGTTCAATGAACCGGCATTCCTCCAACAGACCGCGCTCGAGAGTCGCTTTGAGCAGCTCGTCGCGCGAACGAAAATGGCGAAACAAGGTTACTTCATTAACATCAGCCTCTCGCGCAATCTCGCGAGTAGTCGCTCCCTGAAAACCGTCGCGGGAAAAGATCTTGGCAGCAGCGTCCAGCAAACGTTGCCGGGTCTGGTCCACCGAAGCGCTTCGCGAACGCTCCGGGAGGGGTCGATCGGCTTTTGAGCTCATGAAAGTACATACTTTCAATGGCGGATGAATGCAAGTGCATACTTGCAGAAAAATGACCCCGCTTCCTCGCTTGTCGCCAGTCCGTTCCGATGCCATGCTCGGCAAAGAATGACTGCGCGGTCTGCTTCGCTTAAGCGCGAGACCAATGAAACGGTAGTTTCACTGGAGCTGGACGTGGATGGAACCGGCGTTTCTGAAGTTGCCACCGGAATACCGTTTTTCGATCATATGCTGACGCTGCTGAGCCGGCACAGCCTGTTTGATTTGCGAGTAAAAGCCCAAGGCGATCTCACCGTCGATTTTCATCACACGGTGGAAGACACCGGCATTGTGCTCGGAAAATGCCTCGCAACCGCACTCGGTTCAAAGGCAGGAATCTGCCGGTATGGCTGCTTTCTCCTCCCGATGGACGACGCGCTCGTCCAAGTCGCGGTCGATTTGAGCGGTCGATCGTTTCTCGAATTTCGCGCTCCGGAAAATATCGCCGCGATCGCCGCGTTTGATTTTTATCTGGTCGAAGAATTTCTGCGCGCCTTTGCCGCAAATGCCGGCTTGAACCTGCATGTAGAAGTTCGTTACGGTCGCAACAATCATCACATCGCGGAAGCGATTTTTAAAGGATTGGCCAAGTCCTTGGACCAAGCGTGCCGGATCGATCCGAGACGTCCCGAAATTCCAAGTTCGAAAGGCACCTTGATCTGAAATTGGCAAAAAAATGATGCCGACTCTCGCCTTGATCGACTACGGTTCTGGTAACTTGCGCAGTGTTGCGAAAGCCTTGGAAGCGGTGGGTGCAACGGTCGTGCGAATCGCCCAAGGATCGATCCCAGACGAGGCTAGCGCCGTGGTCCTGCCGGGAGTAGGCGCATTCGGTGATTCAGTAAACCAACTGCAGAGCCGCGGGCTGTTCAAAGAGCTCGGCCGCTGGCTAGTTGATGGCCGCAAGTTTCTCGGCATCTGTCTCGGTTACCAGCTCCTCTTCGAAGAGAGTGAAGAATCTCCCGGCACCCGAGGATTCGGCATTTTTGCCGGTTCCGTTCGCCGATTTCGAGACGAGCATTTAAAGGTACCGCACATTGGTTGGAACCGCGTTGCCTGGGCTCCACGGTTCACAGGCACCGATTTGCCGCCCGATCCCTTTGTCTATTTTGTGCACTCCTATTACCCCGAACCGAAAGACGATAGGATCGTCGCGGCAACCGCCCACTACGGGGAACCGTTCGCGGCCGCAGCTCAGTCTGGAAACATCTTCGCGACTCAATTCCACCCGGAAAAGAGCCAGGAGAGCGGTTTGGCGATCCTGCGCCATTTTGTGAATTCACTGCGATGATCATTTTACCAGCGATCGATCTGCTTGACGGAGAAGTAGTGCGGCTACGCCAGGGTCGCGTAGACCAGAAAACGGTTTACTCTAACCGGCCTTTGAGTTTCGCCCGCCGCTGGGAAGAGGAAGGCGGGAACTACTTGCATGTGGTTGATTTAAACGCCGCGTTGACTGGTGAACAAAAGAACCTGGCGATTATCGAAAAGCTCGTGTCGACCTTGAATATTCCGGTCCAGGTTGGCGGCGGTGTTCGGTCCGTCGAAGCTGCCGAGCGACTGCTCGATGTCGGGGCGGACCGCGTGGTCGTCGGGACCAAAGGGGTGCAGGAACCCAACTTTCTCAAGGACCTTAGCCGGAGGTTTGGCCGGGATCGCGTCGCCATGAGCGTGGATGCCAAGAACGGAAAAGTGGCGGTCAAGGGTTGGTCAGAGGTTACGGCCATTGACGCACTGGCATTTATTCGCGAGATCGACCAGGCGGGCGTGGGTACGATCGTTTTCACCGATATCGCGACCGACGGCATGCTTTCCGGCCCCAACTTTCCAATGTTGGAACAGATCCTGAGCCAGACACATTGCCAATTGATCGCGAGCGGCGGCGTGGCCAACCTTGAGCAGGTGCATCAACTCGCATCGCTGCCTGGGCTTTATGGCGCGATCATCGGGAAAGCCATTTTTGACGGCTCTGTCGATCTGGGTGAAGCCGTGGCGACTGCGAATGCAGGCAAAGCCGCAAGAGGAGCGGTTTGAGCGGGTATTACGTAGCGCGGAGGGCCTCGGGTCTGTCGGGCTTCAAGGTAGGATAAGCTTCCAGCTTATCAGCTTTTTGAACCGGCAGGACGCGGGCGCTATCCGGTTCAGGCGAGGCTTGACGGTTGTTACAACATCCCACCCACTCAAAGTCGCTCGAGCCGCTCAGACCGCTGAGGCCGCTCACCTTCCCGCGGTTCGCGGCTCTTTTGAAAGATCGACCAGGTCGGCGAGGATATTGAGTGTCTCTTTCTTTCCTGGGTCGTATTCGTCACCCCCGACTGCGGTATCGTCATCCAAAGCACTGTCCGGATTTTCATCGGACGAAGCGGAGTGCTTCTGTTTCGCTCCGTTGGTATCGGCGGCGTTCAGGGGCGGCTTCTCGACCAGCTTGAGCTGCGGTTTATCAACATCGGACAAAGGCAGGTTGTAGCGTTGGTCGCGATCGGCGGTGACCGCTGCTCGATCATCGGCCTTCTCTTTGGCCTTGTCCGCGTTCTCCTTGTCGAGCTCAGCTCGCCGGACCTTTTCGTTCAAGGAAATCCGATTGTTTTTCAGCCGGTCGTTCATCTCTTTCATCTCCTGAACGAGGTCCTGAAATTGAGGATCCGCGCCCACGCGACTATTCGACCGCCGCCGCAAATCATCGAGATAGAGTGGCTTGCGATTGTTTGCCACGTCGATCGGCGCCGGTTCCACCTCGTCGTAAGGCAACGGATGCTCCAAAGCTCCCTCACCAAACTCCGGATTGTCGCTTAACGACGGCAGAACAATATCCGAGGCCACTCCTCGGAGCTGGGTAGACCCTCCGGCGACACGGTAAAATTTCTGTACCGTGAGCTTTAGAGCGCCAGCGTCATTGGGCGAGGAGCCGAGCATTGGCATGAACCGCCCGAGCTCGAGCATCGTCTGAACAGTGCCTTTGCCAAAACTCGTGGAATCACCGACGATCACCGCGCGACCGTAATCCTGCAGTGCCGCGCCGAAGATTTCACTGGCGGAGGCACTCAGTTTGTTCATGAGAACAATCATCGGACCCGAATAGGCAACCGATGGATCGCGATCCTTCAAAACATCGATATCCCCATTCGCGTCTTTGACCTGAACGACCGGGCCCTGTGTGATGAACAAGCCCGCCGTCTTGATCGCTTCGTCCAGGGATCCGCCACCGTCGCGGCGCAGATCAACGACTAGTCCCTGGATGTTTTCCTTTTGCAGACGCTTCAACAGCGCCGCCATGTCGCGCGAGGCGCTCTTGCCGCTGCGCGCCTTCTCCATATCCTGGTAAAAGGACGGCAGAGTGATCCAGCCCAGTTTCTCTGTCGTTCCATCCGGCAAGTCGCGATCGATAATTTCCGCCTTTGCTTCTTGTTCCGTCAGCTTGACGTCGTCGCGGACGAGTTCGACGATTTTGCGCTTGGAGGGATCCGTTGCGTTTGACGGAATGATCTGCAGCCGGACAACCGTTCCCTTTTTCCCGCGGATCATTTCAACCACCTTATCGAGCTTCATATCGACCGCGTCGACAAAGCTTCCAGCTGCCTGGCCCACTGCCGCGATTCGATCGCCCACATTCACCTTCCCGCTTAACTGTGCGGGTCCGCCGGTCAAAACACGAGCGACCTTGGCGTATCCATCTTCCGAGCGCAGCTCGGCGCCGATTCCGGTCAGCGACAACCGCATGTTGATCTCGAAGTTTTCGAGATCCGACTTGCCTAGATACTCCGAGTGCGGATCGTAGGTTTGCGCCACCGCATTGAGGAAGATCTGCAGCACATCGCTGTCGTCCCGTTCCTCTAAGTTCTTCAGCAGCGTGTCGTACCGGCGCGCAACGATTTTCGGGCCTGGTTCCGCGGCGAACTTGTTCATTTTCTCCTGCAGCATCTCCCCTTCAACCCGGTCCTGCCAGAGCTGGTCTGCCTCAGCGGCATTAGCCGGCCATGGCTCCTTCCGACGGTCCAGCGCCACGGTACGGTCACTCTTAAAAGCGTAATCCTTCTTCAAAAGAGCATGGACTTTGGCAACTCGATCTTCCACCCGTTTCCGAAAGAGCGCGTAGATGTCGCGCGCCGGTTGCACGTTTCCAACCAGGAGATCCTCGTCGAGGGTTTTCCCGTATCGCTGACGGATCTGATCGATATCCTGCTGCGTGAAAAAGAGCTTGGTGTAGTCGAGATCTTCCAAGTACGTGTCCAGCACTTTGCTGGACATATCGTCATCCAGCCGCTGGCGGCTATAGTGAGCCTGCTCGAGAAGCTTGGCGACGGTGATCGCGATCTGCCGCGGGTCGGCGCTCCCCCTCAGTCCCAGCCTCACCTGCGCGAACAAACAGCCGGCAGAGAGTGTTAGACAAATCGCTATCGCGAAAGTGCGTACCGTTTTCATACATCGATCCAAGTGCAATTGACAAAATCCTTTATCCAAAGAAAAAATTAGATGGCTGCGGCGCCACTCTCTCTTCAGTATGCTCGAGTTTCAAACTTTTATTGGCGGGATTTTCGATACGAATGGGTACCTGCTCCACGCGCCGCACGGTCAGATCTTGATTGATGCACCAACCGGTGTCTGCCAGTGGCTTCAGAAAAACCGCTTTGAACCCAGCCTCCTGCTGATCACGCACGGCCATCTTGATCACGTCGACGATGCAGCAAAGGTCAAACGGCATTTCCGGTGCGAAGTTGGGTATCACGAAGCAAGTGTCCCGCTGATTACCAATCCAAATTTTTTTAAAAACCTCGGATTTTTTTTCGAGGTTCAGCCGGTTGCTCCTGACTTTCTTATCACCGAAACGCGTAGCGCGGACTTCGCCGGAATCCGCTTTCAGGTATTACTAGTGCCGGGTCACTGCCCGGGAAGTCTTTGTTTCTACGCGCGGGACGATGGCCTCTTGTTCGACGGAGACGTTCTGTTCGCGGGAAGCATTGGTCGGACCGATCTGCCGGGAGGTGATACCGAACTGCTGCTGACCGGCATTCGTACGAAGATTTTCCCGCTTCCGGATGAGACTCGCGTCCTGCCTGGCCACGGACCCGCGACAACGATCGGAGAGGAAAAGCGATCGAATCCGTTCTTCGCCGATTGAGCGGAACCTTTTGAAGTGCGTGCGATCCACCTTCGCCTTCGCTACGCCCTGCTACGGCGCGGCATGGCTCGCCGCCGGTTTCTAACCGCGCGGAGCGCGCTTTTATTCTCGTCCCTGGTTGCTGGAAGCAAACTTCTCGCCGAAGAATTCAAGGTCGAATCCTGATGCGCTTATCGTTGAGGGTTACCCGCTTATCGAGCCATGCAAGATCCCATTTCCCTCGGTTTACCGCATCGGCCTCCGTTTATCTTTATCGATAGCGTCGCTGAATTGGTGCCGGGTATTTCGGCCGAAGCGATCAAATGTTTTCGCGGCGATGAACCTTTCTTTGCTGGGCATTTCCCGGGAAATCCGATTGTGCCCGGAGTGCTGCTTACCGAAGGGATGGCTCAGACCGCCGGACTAGCGGTTGGCAGGGAAGGCGAAACTTACCTCCTGAGCGCCATTCGGTCCATGAAGTTTCTGCGACCCGTTGGGCCGGGAGAAGCGTTGCGTTTCGAAGCGCGGCGTTTGGCGGACGCGGGCCCTCTTATCCAATGTGCGGTGGAATGCTTTGTCGGATCCGTACCGGTTGCCGCGGGCGAGATCGTGCTCGCGCGTGCGAACCGGAGAAACATGGCCCAGCGCTGAAGGAGCGGCTCAGATCTCGTCACAGTCCGACAGCCGCTCGCTAAACCGCTCAAACCGCTCAGGCCGCTCAAATCGCTCAAACCGCTCAAGCCGCTCAAGCCGCTCAAACCGCCGCCTTCTTGCAACTACCTAACCGCGATACGACACTGCACCATGGACGCTCTCTCGGAAGTTGCGAGATATCGGGCAGATTTCCCTATCCTCGATCAACAAGTGCACGGGCATGCCTTGATTTATCTGGACAACGCCGCTTCCGCACAGCGTCCAACCTGTGTGATTGACGAAGTATCACGGTATTACCGCGAGGATCACGCCAATGTACACCGCGGGCTGCACGAGCTCAGCGCGCGCGCGACCCATTTATACGAAAGCGCCCGAGCCCGGGTAGCACGTTTCCTTCACGCGTCGTCGCCCGATTCGATCGTCTTCACCCGAGGAACGACGGAAGCGATTAACCTGGTCGCAACCGCCTGGACCGAAGCGTTCCTGCGATCAGGAGATCGCATTTTGATCACGGAGATGGAACACCATGCCAATCTGCTGCCCTGGCAGGGAGCTGCGAGACGGGCCGGAGCACAGTTGAAATATCTGCCGGTCGATCCGGCAACCGGTGGAGTCGATTGGTCGCTGCTCGAAAAATCTCTGAACGAGCACCAGCCCAAGTTGCTGGCTTTCACTCAGATTTCCAATTCCCTGGGTTGGATCAACCCGGCGGCAGAGATTTGCCGGACCGCGCGCCGGCACGGTGTGACGACCCTGATCGATGCGGCCCAGAGCGCGGGCCACATGCCGATCGACGTGCAAGAACTCGGCTGCGACTTTCTGGCTTTCTCCGGACACAAATGTTGTGGACCGACCGGTATCGGGGTGCTGTATGGCCGTTCCGACCTGTTGAGCATGATGCCTCCCTACCAGACCGGCGGCGAAATGATCTCTTCCGTAAGTTACGAAAGCGCCGAATGGAAACCGGCACCTCACCGTTTCGAGGCGGGCACACCGCACATCGCGGGAGCAATTGGATTAGCGGCCGCACTGGATTATCTGGAGACCGTCGGCCGGCCCGCGATCCAGTCGATCGACGCGCGGCTGGTTGACCTGGCTTATGATGAACTTCGCCAGATACCCAATATCAAGGTGCTGGGCCCGACCGCCGAGCGTGCTGGAATTCTCAGCTTTCAGCTCGGCACCATCCACGCGCACGACCTGGTTGCTTACGCCGACCAGTTCGGTATTGCCCTTCGCGGCGGCCATCATTGCACACAGCCGCTCATGCGCAAAATGGGGTATACCGGAAGCGCCCGGGCAAGCTTCTACTTCTACAACATCGAAGAGGAGATCCATCGTCTGATCTCTGTATTGCGCTCAGCCGAGAAATATTTTGGGTAGGTTCCTGTGGAGATCGACGAGCTATACCAAACCATTATTCTGGACCACTCCAAGCGACCGCGAAATCTCGGCGAGCTGCCGGAGCCGGCAGCCAAGGGTCAAGGCTATAACCCCTCTTGCGGAGATGAGGTTACTGTCTTCGCGCTGCTCGATCCAGAGCGCCGAATCGTCGACATCCGCTTTCGAGCCCAGGCCTGCGCGATCTGCACAGCTTCGACCTCTCTGATGACTCTCGGAGTGAAAGGGAAAACTGTCGCCGAAGCGCTGGATTTGCAGCACGAGTTTTTCGGAGTGCTCATGCGCGGAGAGAGCGGGTCACCAAGGCTCGGCAATCTGCGCGCCCTGGAAGGCGTGCGAAAGTTTCCGCAACGCCTGAAATGCGCCACGCTCGGCTGGCACGCGCTGGAGACCGCGCTCGGTCGCGAGAAATAGCCCGCCAAGTCCCTCACGTCACCTTGATGCGGCCAACCGGTTCGCGCACAATGCGGCCGATTTCGGCCAGCTTGATCTTTCGTTTCTTGAGCAGTGCGAAAACCGCGGCTCGTTTTTTTTGAGGCACGCAGAGCAGCAACCCCCCGCTAGTCTGCGCGTCGGTCAAAAGCACTTGCCAGTCAGGGTCAATCCGGTGCCATTCGGTCCATGCACTGGCCGCTGCGAGATTGTCGCGGCTACCCGCCGGGATGCAGTCCTTACGAATCAGTTCGAATACCTCGCCGCCGATCGCGGGCACTTTCGCGGCGGTGATTTCGGCTCCAACCCGGCTGGCCCGGCACAACGAACCAAGGTGTCCCAGCAAACCGTAGCCGCTCACATCGGTGGCCGCTCGGACCAGTCGCTCCTCTGCGAGTTCCACTCCAATTTCGTTCAGCTGACTCATCACCGCGATCGCCTTTTTGTTCAGGGCAGGCGAACAAAGATCCCGTTTCAAGGCGGTTGTCGCGATTCCGGTGCCTAAAGGCTTCGTCAGAACAAGAACGTCGCCGGGTCGCGCTTTCGCGTTGGTCAGCATGATCGCGGGATCCACCAGGCCTGTCACTGCCAATCCGTAAATCGGTTCGGGATTGCGAATCGTGTGGCCTCCGATGACAGCGCAATGAGCCCGCTTGGCCACGGCCAATCCTCCGCTGAGGATCTCGCTCATCACCTTTTCGGAGAGCACCTCGATGGGAACTCCCAGTAGCGCGAGAGCCGTCAGAGGCCGTCCACCCATCGCATAGATATCGCTGAGCGCGTTCGTCGCGGCGATCCGGCCGAAACTGAAAGCGTCGTCGACGATCGGGGTAAAAAAATCCACGGTCTGCACCAGGGCCGTTTTGGATCGGCCAGGCAGACGATAGACTCCGGCATCATCCGCGGTTCCGCTACTTACCAGGACGTTCGGATCACGCGCGAAAGGCGGTAACCGGCGCAAAACTTGCGCCAGGGCCGTTTGGCTCAGTTTTGCCGCTCAACCGGCACAGGAAGACAGCGAAGTCAGTCTTAGAATCTCCTCACGCGACATCGTTCCTCACCTCCTTTCGGAGAGGGCAGGAATCGAACCTGCCTCGCCCAAACGAAGTCGGGCCGACAACGGTTTTGAAGACCGCGGAGGCCACCAGGCACCCTTCTCTCTCCTTTCCTGCGATGCTTGGCTGAAAACGATCGGGGATCAATTACTTTCTCCGCAACGGGAGTGCAGGGTCATCGGTCATCGGAGTGCCAGTGTCAGTAGCGAGTCCTCCTTGAAATGGCGAAACGTGAAACGAGAAATGTGAAACGTCTTCCTAACGAGTTGCCAGAAGTGTTTAGTCAGGAGTATTTGGTAAGTAGTGTAGGGCCGAGGGCCAGGGCCAAACTCCAAACGAAAACGTGACTTTATGAAAATTTCAGAGCTGCTGTCCAGCTGGCCTGTCGTCAAACAGATTCGCCATCGTTTGGACGGCACTGGATTGGAATCGCGCTCGGCAAAGACCGAGGCGCTGCAGGCGCGCGGAAAGGACACGGAGGTCGCCCGATCGATCTGCCCCTATTGCGGGGTTGGTTGCGGGCAACTGGTCTATCACCAGAATGGCAAAGTCGTATCGATCGAAGGCGACCCGGAAAGCCCGATCAGCCAAGGCAATCTCTGTCCGAAAGGGTCGGCCTCTCATCAGCTCGTGAGTCACCCGAATCGTTTGAGAAAAGTGCGCTACCGAGCTCCGGGCGCAAAATCCTGGTCCGATCTCGACCTGACGACTGCGATGGACATGGTCGCCGATCGTGTTTGGGAATCCCGAAGCAAACACTGGATCGCCGAAGAAAACGGTTGTCCGGTAAATCACACGACCTACGTGGCGCATCTCGGCGGCGCTACCCTCGATAACGAGGAAAATTACCTCATCAAAAAGTTGTTTACCGCCGGACTTGGGATGGTCTGCGTTTCCAACCAGGCGCGAATATGACATTCTAGTACAGTGCCCGGTCTGGGCACTTCTTTCGGGCGCGGCGGTGCGACGACGGCTCAGCAGGACCTGGTTAATGCCGACTGCATCTTGATCGAGGGCTCTTCCATGGCCGAAGCGCACCCGGTCGGCTTCCGGTGGGTCATGGCGGCAAAGGAACGCGGCGCCAAGATCATTCATGTGGATCCGCGCTTCTCCCGCACGAGCGCTGTCGCCGACCTCTGGATACCGATCCGAGCCGGAAGCGATATCGCGTTCCTCGGCGGGCTGATTCATTACGTACTCGAGCACGAAAAGTTTTTTCGGGAATACCTGGTGCATTTCACCAATGCGCCGACCATCATTCGAGCTGACTTCAAACTCCCGAGGGACGATGGTTTCTTCTCAGGCTGGGACGAAGAGCACCACCAGTATGACCGCGAGACTTGGATGTACCAGAGCGGCGACCTCGGCAATCCAGAGCGGGATCTTACTCTGCAAAATCCACGCTGCGTTTTTCAACTCCTCCGGCAGCATTATGCCCCTTACACACCGGAGATGGTCGAGAAGGTTTGCGGCATTCCGAAAGAACTGTTCGAGCGTGCCGCCGAGACTCTTACTTCCGCCAGCGGTCCCGACAAGACCGGCGCAATCACTTACGCCGTAGGCTGGACTCACCATTCCAAAGGCGTGCAGATCATCCGGACCGCAAGTGTCCTCCAGCTAATCCTCGGCAACATCGGGCGCCCGGGCGGCGGCATCCTGGCTCTCCGCGGACACGCCTCGATCCAAGGTTCGACCGATATCCCGACTCTTTACGACATACTGCCGGGATATCTGGCGATGCCGCGGGCCGGCAGCGACAAGAATCTGCAGGACTACATCCGGAACCACCGCCCGAAGACCGGACTCTGGGCCGACTACGGCAATTATGCGATCAGTCTATTGAAAGCGTACTACGGAGTGAAGGCCACCGCGGACAACGAGTTCGGTTTCCAATGGCTCCCGAAGCTTACTACCAATCATTCGTTTTTCCCTTTCCTGTACGAAATGCTGGATGGCCGGGTCGAAGGGTTTTTTGTGATGGGACAAAATCCGGCCGTCGGGGCGCAAAACGCGTGCCTTCAACGGAAAGCGCTGGCCAAGCTCAAATGGTTGGTGGTGCGCGATCTAGTCGAAATCGAGACGGCTAGTTTTTGGCTGAACTCGCCGGAGATCGAGCGCGGCGAACTGAAGACCGAAGAGATTCAGACGGAGGTCTTTCTGTTCCCGTGCGCGGCATACACCGAGAAAGAAGGCAGTTTCACCAACACCCAGCGCATGATCCAGTACCGGGAAAAGGCAGTTGAACCCGCGGAAGACCAGAAAAGCGAGACCTGGTTTATCCATCAGCTCGCTCTCCGTTTGAAAGCCAAGGCAGAGGCTTCTTCCGATCCGATGCACGAAGCCATCCGGGCGCTGGACTGGTGGTATCCGGAAGATGAACATGGAGAGCCCCGGGTTCAGGCGATCCTGGCCGAGATCAACGGCTGGAAAACCACGCCGTCGGCAAACGCCGAGCGATCCGTTTGGATCCATGATCAAAAAGGCCGGGCGCACCACGGCGAACAGCTCGAGAGCTACAATCAGTTGAAGGATGACGGCTCGACGGCCGCGGGCTGCTGGATTTACACCGGAATCTATGGCCCCGACAAGATCAACCGTGCGCTGCGTCGCGAGCCAAAAGGTCCTTACGGCCATGGTTGGGGTTGGGCGTGGCCGTCGGACCGTCGTATCCTTTATAATCGGGCAAGTGCCAGGCCGGACGGCACGCCTTGGAGCGACCGCAAAAAGCTGGTCTGGTGGGATGCTGAGCGGCAGAAATGGGTTGGCAACGACGTAGCGGATTTTGTAGCGGACAAGCCGCCCGACTATGTCCCCCCGGAGGGCGCCACGGGGCTGAAGGCGCATCCAGGCGATCGGCCGTTCATTCTTCATGAGGACGGTCTCGGCTGGATTTTCGTAGCAAAGGGATTAGAGGACGGGCCGTTCCCGGCTCACTACGAACCCCTGGAATCGCTGGTTCACAATGCAATCTATCGACGGGATACCAACCCGCCCGTCACCTGGTTTACCCGCGCCGATAACCGTTTCGCTCCGCCGAACGATCCGCGGTTTCCCTACATCTTGACTACCTATCGGCTAACGGAACATCATACCGCAGGAGGCATGAGCCGATGGCTGAGCCATCTCAGCGAGTTGATGCCCGCCTTTTTCGTCGAGCTGTCACCGGAACTCGCCGCCGAGCTCCGGATTGCGCAAGGGGCAGATGTGATCGTCTTGACAATCCGAGCGGCTGTTCAGGCAAAAGCCCTGATTACCCGGCGGTTGCGCCCGCTGAAGCTGGAGTCAGGCCGCGTCGTTCACCAAGTCGGGATGCCGTTCCATTGGGGCGGGAACGGATTGTCCAAAGGCGATAGCGCGAACGACCTGCTGGCGATCTCCGGAGAACCAAATGTGACTATCATGGAAACGAAGGCAATAACGTGCGCGGTGGTTCCGGGCCGGTTGCCCGAGGGACCAGCTTACCTGGAGTTTATGGCACAGCATGTGCCGCCCGGCGGTTCCGAAAATCTGCACCCGGAACAGCCGCCGCCCGGAACAACGCCAGGGGGCAAGTCCATCATGGGGCAGGCACAACATGGCAAGTCGGAATAACAGAGTCGATCAGCGCGTAGGATCGGCATCCTTGCCGGTCATTGATGACGCGGATAAAAACCTGACAAGCTGGAAGCTTAGAAGCGTGACAAGCTGGAAGCTTGTCCTACGGCGAAAGAATTTGCTGCGAAAGAGCATTAGTACCGCAACAGCATGATTGGTGAAGGGATAAGTTCGACCAACCAGAGACCGCATCGCTACGTAAAGGAGGAGCGACCCGTCGGATTCTACACCGACGCGACGCTCTGCATCGGGTGCAAAGCCTGCGAGGTCGCCTGCAAAGAATGGAATCACGTTCCGGATGATGGCTTTCATTGGACCGGCAAATCATATGACAACACCGAGGCGCTCGGCGCTTCCACTTGGCGCCATGTTCTTTTTCTGGAACAGGCGCTGACCCGCGGTCCGCAGGTCGCCGGTCCGATGACAGGCGGCCAAGAGGATCCGTTTCGATGGCTGTTCTTGTCGGATGTCTGCAAGCATTGCGAAGTGGCCGGCTGCCTGGAAAGCTGTCCGACGGGAGCGATCATCCGGACCGAAACAAGCACGGTTTTCGTCCAGAACGATATCTGCAACGGATGCGGCTACTGCGTCGTGAGCTGTCCCTTCGGCGTCATCGATCGGCGCCCGCAACCTCTGCCGGAGGCTGGCGGCGCCTTCAAATGTACCTTCTGTTATGACCGGCAGCTCAGCGGCCTTGTCCCGGCTTGCGCCAAGGCTTGTCCGACCGAGAGCATTCTCTTTGGACCATTGGACGAACTGAGAGAGCACGCCACCAAACGTGTTGCCGCTTTGCGCGCACTCGGTTATACGGACGCCCAAAACTATGATCCGCGGGAGACCAGCGTTGGAGGCATCCACGCCTTCTTTATGATCCTTGGCCAGCCGGAAGACTATGGTTTGCCGCCAACCCCGGAAGTGCCGACCTCTTACCTGAGGGAGGCTTGGTCGTCTGCTTTCACCACCGCTGTTGGCGCGATCGTTTTGCTAATTTTTGTGTTCAGTTTCTTTCACGGTTGAATTGTTCCTCGGGAGATGAGCGCCAATTTCGAAGACCGGCTTGACCAATTGCGAACGGAGGCCGCTCGTAACGGGAAGGCGAGATCAGCCGCGGAATTTCCAGCGCAACCTGGAATGAGGCAGAATGGATCGACCGCAGGCTACTACGGATTGCCCGTAGTGAAACCTCCGGTCTGGACATGGGAGATTTCTGTGTCCTTCTTCGTCGGCGCGATCGGCGGCATGTCCGGAGTGATTGCTCCGATCGCGTGGTTCACCCGACACCACGATGTCGCGAGCTCGGCGCTGTGGCTAGCATCGGTCGCCAGCATAATTTCACCGATTCTGCTGACCATGGATCTCGGACGCCCGTGGTTGTTTCTTCACATGCTCCGCGTGTTCAAATGGCGCTCCCCGATGTCGATGGGCGCCTGGATCCTAACGTTTTTCGCAGGTTGTTCGGTGCCGGGCCTGATTGCGGCGGAAGTGCTCAGGCGACTGTCGTCCACGGCCGGTGTCGGGCATGTCACTCTCGAGGTGTTTGCTGCTCTTCTGATGATGGGTGCGGCGGTCTTCGGGTCGTTACTGGCGACCTATACCGGGGTGCTGCTCGGAGCAACTGTCATCCCAGCCTGGTTTACGCACCGGCGTCTTTTGCCCGCCCAGTTTGGCATCGCCGCGATCGGGGCAGCCGCAGCGGCACTGGAGTTGCTAGGCCATCGTCTGGTCGCATTGAACGTTCTCGGCTATCTCGCGTCGATCGCGGAGTTGCTTATCTGGCTGGTGCTCGAGAGCAATGCGAGAGGCGTGGCAGACCGCGGTTTGCGGGAGGGCAGAGCCGGTTCGTTTCTCCGTCTCGGAGGGATTCTTACTGGTCCAGCTGCGCTTCTGTTGCGAATCCTCGGCCAATGGTTTTTCCCGGCTCGATTGGGCGCGAGCGCCGCGTTTCTGGTCGGGGCCTTGCTCCAACGGTTTGGGTGGATTGAGGGTGGACGAAACTCGGGCCGCGATCCCGAGGCTGTGTTTGCCTCGCAGGGAAAGTGATTCTGGTCCCGTGCGGGCCAGTGCCAATGTGAGTGCCAGTGCCGGTTGGGATAGGCGCCAATGACGAGGAGCGGTAGACAAGGGATGAGCTCCTCCTCGTCCAGATCGAGACGTGATCGAACACAAACGAGATCAAGCAGGAGTCTTCGATGTGGCAACTCCAGCGCCCGGCTCAAACGAGTCCTCGCTAAAGCTCGGATAAATTTTCACCCAACGGACACTTGACGCGGAAAGAAAGCCTCGTGCGGTCAATCCCACCGAATTAGCGTGTCTTTGATCCGGTCCCCTGTTATCTGAAGTCGGTCACGAAAGAAAGCCAGGTGCTTTCCTTGCCGGGTTTTCACCAATATCTTGTTGAGGAATAATCAATGCAAAGGCCGAGAAATCCGCTGCTGGGAATTTTGTTAATCATAGCGCTGGTGCTTCCTTGGGTGATCTTTTTGTCGCGTCCGGGGCGCACCACGATCGCAGGTCACACGCTCTTTTGGTTGGCCATGCTTTTTTGTTTGCTCCTGATGTGGGCGATCGCCGCATCCCAGCGGCGGACGCAGGCAGCGGCTGCTCCAGGCACCGGTCCGCGCATGTTAAGCGAATCGGAGCAACCCGAGGTAGTGCGTCAGGTCATGGACGTGAAAATTGCTCTCCAGGAAAGTGGCGTGCAATTTTTTCGAGGTCCCTTGCGCGACTCCGCCGCGGTGGCCTTTGAAAAGCTCAGCCAAGCGATCCCGAAAGGTTTTCTCCCTTTGGTTCAAGAGGATGAACAGCTCGGGGCAAGAATCGTCCTCGTTCCGAATCGCCCAACGGAACAGTTAGCGCAGCGACCCGTACGGCCCTGGCTGCACTGGCTCCTCTTTCTTTTGACGGTAATTACAACGACCTGGGCAGGCGCCAGCCACCAGGGAGTCGATCTGGCGCAGGAACCGCAACGATTCACGGTAGGCTTACCCTATGCTCTCGGTCTCCTCTTGATTCTCGGTTTCCACGAATTGGGCCATTTCTATATGGCGCGCCGGCATGCCATGGATGTAACGCCTCCTTTCTTCATCCCGATCCCATTTGGCCTTGGAACGTTCGGAGCGTTTATTCAAATGCGAACACCTCCGGCCAATCGGAAAATGCTCTTCGACGTAGCCGTCGCCGGGCCACTGGCCGGCCTGGTGATCGCCATTCCGGCGCTGCTCATCGGTCTTCAATCCTCGACTGTCGGCATGGTGCCGGAGGATTCGGTCGGACCCGGGTTTTTGCACGGAGCAACCGTCGGCTCGTCGGTGCTGTTCACTGCTTTGGTCCGGCTTGCGCTCGGAGACGCGGCGCAATACGGATCGATTGTGCACCTCAGTCCTTTAGCTTTTGCGGGTTGGTTGGGATTGGTGATCACGGCTCTGAACCTCTTGCCGGTTGGTCAGCTTGACGGCGGTCACATCACCCGTGCGTTGTTCGGTAGTGCGGTTGGTCAGACGATCAGCCGATTGGCAATGTGGTCACTGATCTTATTGGCTTTGTTCGTCTGGCCCGGATTGATGATGTGGGCGCTCATTATTTTCCTCATTGCCGGCCGCGGCACACCCCCACTGAACGACATCACGCCGCTGGATCGCGGCCGAATGGCCCTCGGCTATTTCGCGTTGTTGATCCTGGTCTTGATCCTTGCGCCGGTGCCTCGTTCTCTCTTTGACCTGGCGACCGAGGCCTGCCCGTATCTGTGAGATAGTTCCGTCCTAGAGGGGCGATGGATAAAATGGCGGAAGGTCAAAGCGTTGAACTACGAAAAGCGGACCAAGCCGACAGCGAGTTCGCGTTTCAAGCCAAAAAGGCCGCTCTGGGGGACTACCTCGCACAGACTTGGGGTTGGGACGAATTCGATCAAAGGGAGTTTCACCGCAAAAGCTACGACGCATCCAAAACCCGGATCATTGATTGTAGAGGCGACCGAGTCGGGATTATCTCGGTCGAACATAGGCCGGACTGCCTATTTCTAGCGGAAATTTATATCCTGCCTGAACATCAGCGGAAAGATATTGGCAAATTCCTCATCCAAGGTCTTTTAGAGGAGGCGCAGGCGCGTAGTTTACCGATAAGACTTAGTTGCTTGCGTGTGAACCATGGAGGCCTTCGATTTTATGAGCGATTTGGATTCAAGGTTGACGCGCGAGACGAGCACTATTTCTACATGTTGCATCCGGGATGGAAGGCGCAACCGTCATGACCTCTGCGTACCAGGCAGTGCCGGCATCCTGCCGGTTCAAAAAGCCGACAAGCTGGAAGCTTATCCTACCTTGAAGTCCGACAGAGCCGAGGCGCTCCGCTACTCGGTGCTCGTGATTTTTCGATGGTGGTCGCCGGTCAGGAAAGGACTTGACGCCCGCCCGGGGAAAGCTCGACATCTGGTTCTTTCAAATTAGGTTCGCCCTCCTTCGATGTCTCCTCAGCTCAGTTCGGTTGAAGCACGTATTCTCGGTTGCCTGATCGAGAAAGAACGCACAACGCCCGAGGCGTATCCGCTCAGCCTCAACGCCTTGGTGAATGCGTGCAACCAGAGCACAAACCGTTTTCCGGTCGTGAGCTACGATCAGAAGACGGTTGAAACGGGCATCGACGGGTTGCGCCAAAAGAAATTGGCCGTGCTCCTGCATAGCAGCGGAGGCCGCGTCCCTAAGTATCGGCACACGTTCCACGACTCGTTTCAAGTAGATGCACGGCCGATCGCCATTCTTTGCGTTCTGCTTCTGCGCGGACCGCAGACGCCGGGAGAAATCCGTGGCCGGACCGAACGCTTGTGCGGCTCCTCCAGCCTGGCCGAGATCGAAACGAGTCTCGCGACATTAACCGAGGGGAGTGAGCCATTAGTCTGCGCTTTACCGGCGCGCCCGGGTCAAAAGGAAACGCGTTATCGCGAACTCCTTTCCGAAGCCGCCGCTCCGGCGGAAGAGCCGCAGTTCATCGCCGAGCCGGCCCCGGGGCGACCGACCGAACTCGATCGTCTGGAAACGGAAATCCGCGAACTTCGTTCCGAACTCGAAAAGCTGCGGGAAGAATTCCGCGCTTTCCGGGCAAGCCTCGAAGGTTAGTTCGGGGCACTGTGCGTCGTGGAGTGCGTGCGACTTGCCGCGCCGTGGCCGAGCGTAGCGAAATCCAAGGCGGGTCGCACGCACTCCCAAACGCTCCCGGCCGAATTGGTTGTGCGGTAACGTAAAACCTGTCTCGCGTAGACATTGCAAATTCCACGCGATATGTGCTCAATGCTCAGTAATCGCCATGGCCAGGCCAGTTTCTATTCCGGATGAGGTGATTCTCGAAACGGCCAGGCAACTCTTTCTGGAACGCGGCTCGGAGGTGACGACAAATGAGATCGCTATCCGGGCGGGTGTTTCGCATGGGATTATTTTCAAGCGGTTCAAGACGAAACAGGCCCTCTTTAGCGCCGCAATGAACGTGGCAACCGACTGGGAGCGCGCTTTACCAGCGTTGCTGCAGGCAAGCATCGGCCAAAGAGCCGTCGAAGCGCCTCTCATTGAGGTTGGCACCTTGTTTGTCGAAAAGTTTCTCCTCCTGATCCCCGCCTTGATGATGAGCTGGAGCACCCGTTCAGAGGATCGTGACGAGGCAAAGGCAGAGACTCGTCGCACCAGAAACCGGGCGGCGCACTCGCTGCAGGCGGTCAAAGCAATCACGAAATATCTCGAAGCCGAAAGCAGACTGGGCCGAATCGGGAAAGCCAATTTTGAGGTAGTTGCCCAGGCGTTGGTTGGCGCTCTCTGGTATCACGCCTTTTTACAGGTAACGCTCGGGGGCAAGAAACGTCCGGCGGAGCACCATCTCTACGTGACGCGCCTGGTCCGATTACTCCTGGCTGGGATCGGAGTCGTCCGCGAGCATCGGGGCCAGGCTGCTGGTGCTCACCATCGCGGCAAATTCCGGTAGCGCTTCGGCGGATCAGAGGAATCTTCCACTCAGCCGGAGGGGAATGCGTGGTCGCCTGCGATTTCCTTCCCTGAGAAAAAGGCAAACGTTAATGATTGACTAGTCACTTACCTCATGCTCCCGTTCTTACCAAATGAATAACCCGAAAGGACTTGCCGTATGATTCTCATCACTGGGGCCACTGGCAATATTGGTGCCGAGTTAGTGAAACGGCTGGCCGCGACCGAACAGCCTCTCCGCGTCATCACGCGCGACCCGGCGAAGGTTTCTTCCCTCGATCCGCGGATCGAGCGCGTGATTGGCGATCGACACGAGCCGTCCATCGTCCAACGGGCGCTCCAAGGAGTACAGCGGCTCTTCCTGATTCCCGTCCTGTTCGATAGCGATCATTCGGCCGATCGAACGCTCATTGCCGAGGCAAACCGGGCGGAGTCAAGCAGCTAGTCGCGATTTCGAGCACCGTTCAACTGGAAGTGCATGGAATAGGGCGCTTGCACCGGGAGAAAGAGCAGCTTGTCCAGGAATCTGGCATCCCGTGGACGTTTCTACGCCCCGGCGCTTTCATGTCCAACGTTCTTCAATGGATTCCTTCCATTAAAGCGCAATCCAAAGTATTCACCCCAACCGGCGACGGTAAATTCGCGCCAATCTCCCCACATGATATCGCCGCGGTAGCCGCTCTCGCACTGACCTCGGACGGTCATGCCGGGAAAGCTTATGAACTCACCGGCGCGCAGCTCTTGAGCAGTCATGATCAGGTACGCATTCTCAGCGAGGTACTCGGTAAGCCGATCCAATGCGTCGATATCCCGATCGAAGAAGATGTCGAGAAGATGAGGGCGGCCGGCATGCCCGAACTGATCGTGGAAGGCCTCGCGAGTCTCTGGGGCCGCCTGCGCGAGGGGCAAGGCACATTTCAAACGGACCAAGTCGCAAAACTAACCGGGAACCAGCCGCAAACATTTGAAACCTGGTGCCGCGAACATCGTTTCGCGTTTGCCTGAAAAAAGCTTGAGGCATGGTCGCTCTGTTGACCGGCTGTCTCTGAAAGGATCAACCAAATCAACCCGCCGCGGAGGCGACGACCGAGCGTAGCCTTCGGCGCCATTCTTAATAGAAGAATGCCTTGAAACTACTTATCTTAGGAGCAACCGGCGGCACCGGGCAGGAAGTTGTCAGCCAGGCAGTGGAACGCGGTCACGCGGTGACGGCATTTGTCCGTTCTCCGGAAGCGCTCAACTAGTTAAATAGGGCGGGAAGCGGCGTCGGCCGCCCGGAAACAAGTGGCATAGTGATCATCCACCACACCTGTTGCCTGCAGGTAGGAATAGATGATGACCGATCCAACGAACTTAAACCCGCGTCGCTGCAAATCCTTGCTGACCCGGTCGGAGAGATCCGTCCGGGCCGGCAAAGGCTGCCCAACCGGTGGCCGGTTGACCACCGGTTGGCCGTTCACGAATGCCCAAAGGTACGCAGCAAAGCTACCGTGCTCACGCTGGACGATCAGGAACGCCCGCGCGTTTGCAATCGCCCCCTCGATCTTTAGCCGGTTGCGAATGATCGCCGAGTCGGCCATCAGTTTTTCCATTTTGGCCGGCTTGAATCTGGCGACTGCTGCGGCATCAAAACCGGCGAACGCTTTCCGGTAGCCCTCTCGTTTCCGCAAAATGGTGGACCAGCTTAGCCCGGCCTGCGCGCCTTCCAGGATCAACAGCTCGAACAATTTCCGGTCATCGTGCTCGGGCGTACCCCACTCGGTATCGTGGTAGGTCAACTCGGGCTCACCCTGGGCCCAAGGACAACGAGACAACTCAGCTGCCTTCATTCACTCGAATTCAGCGATGGACGAATCCATTTGTAAAGGACGCTTTTTTGACTGCCCTTTTTCCAAACGCGTCTCCTCCCCTGTTCAGGCAGGAATCATCGAGTGCGCGCGACCCCACGACGCCCATTGGCGAGCAAACGCTCGCCAAGTGACATCAAGCCGAATGCGGCGGAGCGCGGCCGTATCCCCTTGGATTGACTATCGGCGGCCGTTCGGAGATGCTGAGTTCCGGAGTTCATGAGTTCCAAAGCGAGAACCGGTGAAGGCAGCGATCCCCCGAAGCGCAAGGCACCGGTGCGAAAACAAGCTTCGCGGCGCCGGCGACCAGAAACGCTGGAGGAGCCGATCCACGAGTCGATATCGGCCGAGTCGACGCCGAGCGCCTTTGCCGAGGTAACGGAATCGCCCAAGCCAGCCGAAAATCAGTTCACACCAATGCCTGAACTCCCGCGCAAAGAGCTTACAGGTTTACCCAAGGCCGCTTTTGCAGCTCCCATTCCTTCGCTTCGTCCGCTGGAGATCTGCGCTCTAGCGATCGGAATTGGCATTCTTTTTGGGGCGCTCCTGCAACGACGTCTGGCTTTCAAATCAAAGAGTTGTCGAACGCGCAGGACAGGGGTAAACTGATAGAGATCGGCGACCCAATGAAAAGTGGCTTAAGAGTGTTGGTTTTTGCCCTCGCGATGTCCGGCGGGGTGGCGGCGGCTCAAGAATTCACGACGACCCCGCGTCGGGTAGCACCCCAATCGATTCCTTCCCGTCCGGCGATTGAGGAAAACTCAAACTCTGACATCGTGACGAAGTTCCGGCGAGCGCACAACAAATTGCATCTCGTGAATCCCTTCGCGCCGGCCGAGTATGGCAGCGGGCAACAGGTTTTAGTGGCCGACGCTCGCGATCCGCAGGAGCGGCCGAAGTTCTGGCGGTTATTCAGTATTAACTTCTGAGACGGTTGGCCCAAGAACATCGGACGGCCACTCCGACGAAACGAGCATTACCGCAGGCCGGCGTCACCGTCTTGTTGCTCCTCGTTTCGGCGTTGTACACCGCACACGTGATCCAATGGTCGCTGCGCTTTGGGCGTCTGTCGATGGACCCGATATTCGATGATCTGGCTTACCTGACGGATGGCCTGAACCGCTTGAACGTTCTGGAGACAAGCGGCCTGCGCGCCTTTTTTAATGATTTGCTGCATGGCCCGCCGCATAGTCCGTGGTCAACCTTGATCGCCAGCGCCGCATTCGCCTGGTTGGGCATCCACGAGTGGGCGCCCTATGTCTTCAACGGGTTTCTGATCTTTCCCCTACTGTTCTTCATTGCGTATTTGATCGAGGGACCACCCTGGCTCAGCGCCGGTGTCGCCGCACTGGTGATCGTCCTGCCTTTATCGTTCCAGGCAGTCCTGAATTTTCGTCCCGCCCTTGAGCGTCAATCCCGAGTGCTTGTCCCCGTCTTCGGCATGATGGTGCTCTCTACTTATTATAAGGCGTCGGCCACCCGGAATATTTGGCAAGTCTTTCCGGATGCCGCGCACGGCACGAGCAGGACCAGAAGACCGCGATGGCGCAGGCCGATTTTGTCGAGATTGCCGACCCGCAATCACAGTGGCTTGATCGATGGTTGCCTAGTGCCCATCTGCAGTCCCCTCTGTCGGAGCTCATGAGAAAATCCGGCCGAAAACTAACCGAAATGCCCGGTGTGCAAGGCAAGGTTTACTTATTCGAGAACTAGCGAAACCGCCACAATATCTCTTACTCTATCGCTCGGCAGTTCGGGCAGGAGCACCTTGAAGTGCGTGCGACTTGTCGCACGCACTCGACAACGCGTCGTAAATTAGTAATCTTGGCGCCAATTTCGGTCCTCGAACGATGTTGCGAAAGGACTCGTTAGAGCCGGATTCTCGACCGACGCTCAAATGAATTTTTGCCCTAACGGAACCGGACCTTACCTGGCGCAGCCGTTATTGCTCGTAAATCGCTGAGGACTTGTGAGCAATGCAGGCTAATTGTGCGGAGTGTCCGAAACCGAGCGACCGCGAGCTGCGATATTTTGCCCTACGTTTCTCAAGCCGGAGATGGCGCACGTCTATCGGCAGGTAACGGGGCTCAAGCATTTCGACCTGGTTCTGCTGGCTTTCAAGCGCGAGCAAACTGAGCGCTTTCCACTGCCTGGCGTTACTCTATTGCACCGGTCGCGCGCGAAAGAATTCCGCCGGATCTGGCAACGCAGGATCTTGCGAGAACCCCAGACCGCCTTACCAAGCGAGGTTCAGTCACTGGAAAAAAACCTGGCGCGAACGCGTTGTAAACTGCTGCACATCTATTTTGGCAACAACGGCATATTCTGGCTGCCGTTTATTCGGAAATCGACCGTTCCCACGATTGTCTCCTTCCATGGGGCCGATGCGACCATGCGAAGTGCGCCTCGCGGCCGAGCGCTCCTTCGCGAAATGACCGCCAAAGCCGCGTTGATTCTCGCCCGATCGGATTCGTTGGCCGGCACTCTGCAGCAACTGGGTGTGCCGCGCGAGAAATTGCGCGTGCATCGAGCCGGAATTCCCGTCGAGGAATTTCTATTCAGCACCCATGATCCACCGCAGAACCAGTCCTGGCAGCTTCTGCAGGCTTGCCGGCTCATAGAAAAAAAGGGTTTGGAAACGACGATACGAGCCTTCGCCCTCTTCCAGGCGCGTTTTCCCCGGGCACACCTAACCATCGCCGGCGCCGGACCCCAGCGGACCCGGCTCGAACAATTGACGCGTCAGCTCAACCTGCTCGATTCAGTGACTTTCACCGGCTTTGTCTCCGGTCGCGAGCTGGCGTTGCTCTATCGCCAAAGCCATTTTTTCCTGCACCCCAGTGAGGTAGCCCCGGACGGGAACCAGGAAGGTGTCCCAAACAGCCTTCTGGAAGCGATGTCTACCGGTCTGACCTGTATCGCTACCTGGCACGGAGGTATCCCTGAAGCGATCGAACACGGGGTTTCTGGTTTGCTCGTGCCGGAGCGAGACTCGCGGCAAATTCACGAGTGTCTTTGCCGATTGACCGATGACTCCGCCGATCGGGAGCGACTAGGACGAAACGCCGCAAAAACCGTTCGGGCGAAATTCAACCTCGCGATTCAGCGGGAGATGCTTGAGAGCTTCTATCACGAGGCAATCGCAAAAAGGATTTGAGGCAGCCTAGATCCGCAGCACGCGGCGGCGGTATGCCTCGTCCGATCGGTTCTCCAGCCGCTTGACCTCGTATTGAGCTAGATGCCGGACGGCACCGAGCGAATGCGCCCCAATGAAAATCTCGGCTGCTTTTACGGTCATCAACATCGCCGCTCGTACCGCTTCAACGGACGATCCAACCGCAATTACCCCGTGGTTTTCGAGCAAAAGAACACGGGGGGGTACCCCATGCGACGCCACATGGTCTTCCATTTCGTCCCGAATCCGTCGCGCGAGGGCAAGCCCGGGATCTTCGTATGGGATGAGCAATGAAACCGGCCCGCAACAGACCACTTCGTCCGGACATTGGCGCCGCCGCGCAAAAACTTCCCCGCACGGCGAACAAACAATTTGATTTACCGCGATTGGGTGCGCGTGACCCACCGCATTTACGCCGGGAACCGTTAGTAAGTAAGCATGGAAAAACGTCTCAACAGACGGTTTCAAAGCGTCAGCGGTGACTTTGCTCTTCTCCAGCGCATCATCGACGTCCGAGTCGGAGATTTCCTCGCGGTCCAAAAGCGCGAGAAGACCGTCAAACCGGCATTCCGTGAGCTGTTCTCGAGTGAGATTCTGCAAACTACTTCCGCTCGCTTTCACGAGAAACGTGTTCGCCCCGCACCGTGCTGAAGCGTTACCCTCCCCAAGAATGACGAGTTGGCGTTGGCCGAACTCGTGCGAGAGGTCCAGCAGATTATCCGCGATTCCCGGCGAACTCATCTTTTCCTAAGATGATGCTAGCGCACTAGACTCTTCCGCAAAAGCAGACCTTAAGCCCGAGTTCGTGCATGGCCGCGGCCTTGGCGAACATGGCCAGCCGAGCCCCCGATTTGTCCGGGGCATAAGCCACCTGGATATGGTTCGATTTGTGCCGGGCCATCATCTGGTCGCGTGAGATACCTTGAAGCACCGCATGCATGATGGGCCATTGGGGCGTCGTGAGACGAAGGCGTTCCTGCGTCTCTGCCTCAGGCAATCCTACCACCTCGGCGAGGCCGGTGTCGAAGCAGAGCTGGTCGTCCGCAATGAAAACGCGGCTCCAGACGATCCAACCCGGTTTGCTGATACCTTTGCAGGTCCCGCCTCCAAGGCGGAAATACATCGGCGGCTGCCGTTCGCTCGATGCACCCGCGTAACCGCCTGCAAAATGCTCCGGCGGTGCCGCACCGCTGATCATAAAAACCCAGACGAACGCGTTTAAGTGATGGTCATGATACTGACGCCCCCATCGCAGATCGTGCAGGGTTGTTTCAGGCGGATAGCCGAGTTCGCGCCAAATCCGATTGGTGACCAGGGCGTCCAGACCGGCGCATTCATCGACCTCGTTAAAATGGGGAAGCGCCTGACCAGGAAAAAGCTCCTCGCCGCTATTCTCATGGAAAACGGGGGGGCGGGCGACATTGTTCATGAGCCCTTCGGCCAGATCGGATGCCGGAGTCAGATCCTTTAACCCCTGCTGGTATTGAATACCGATGGCCGCGCAGCCAAATTCGTCGGCTAAACGCACTGCCGCTATATACATTTTGCACTGTTGTAGAACCTGGTTTTCGGTCAGATCAGTTTCCTCGTTGCCGCCGAAATGGAATTTCATGCCATTGGAAAGGATCCACTCGTACACTCTGCGCAGCGTCCTCATCGGAGACCTGCAACATTTTGGCAAATAGTGTTGATTGGCTAAGCCGTTCCTTATAAACGCCGATTGAGTGCAGGAGTTCATCCGGCACAATCGCGTTGTACATACCCATGCAGCCCTCGTCGAAAATCCCGAGAATCGCCTTGTCGCTTCGAAGGCGGGCGGCGAACCGTTCAGCCAGTTTGCGCGCAGCGCCCGGTATTTTGGCATCCTTGAACTTCAGCACATGCGAGCTGTCGTGCTTGATTCTACCATCGCGGAGCCATTGACGAAGACGCTTGGTGAAAAATTTGTCCTTGAAATCCTCGCTCCAGAGGCTGCTGTACCTTACGCCGGCTCTAGTGAGCGAACCATTCAAATTCAGCAAACCGACGAGACCCGGCCATGTGCCGCTCCAGTTTGCCACGGTCAGGATCGGCCCCGGGTGCGCAATCAGACCCCCGAGGATATGCTGACTGTATTGCCAAACGGCTTCCGCCACCACGACCGGAGCGTGCGCCGGGATCGAGCGAAAAACGTGAAGCCCCATCTTTTGGCTGTCGATGAACCCGTGTTTCTTGGTTTCGTCGAACACATGCGCTCTTTTGACCGCGAATCCTTCTCGCTGGATCGCTTCAACCAGACTTTTTTCCAAAGCGGCCTGGGCCGGCTCACAGTTTTGATTAGCGGAAAGACGGAGATCGCCATTCGCGACGAGGTACACGGTGTTCATAAACGATTGCTTGTTATCAGACACAAGCTGACCGCCAGTCGCGAGAATTTTCAGCAAAAAGAGTCAGGAATTTGCGCTTCGCGTTTCACCAAAGCCGGAATTGGGTGACAATGACGTACACCACCAGCAACGTCGTGCTCGCGCCGAGCAGGAAGACCGCTCCGACCACCAGGCCAACGAAGATCCAGTCGCCACGGGTTACCGGTTTGCCCTGGCCGGCATACCGCTTCAGCAACGCGTAGTTCATATCGTTTGATCTGAAAAAAACCGATAAGAAATCGCCAATTACCGGTATAGCATCCAGAACCGCGTTGATGGCAATATTGAGACCCATCCGCACCAGCACAATCCTCGGCAGCCGATGCTGAATACTGCGAAACAGCAGCATGCTCGCAATTACTGCGGACACCTGGCTTCCCACCACCGGGATGAAGCTCACGATGGGATCCAGCCCAAACCGAATCCGCGTCCCTGGCACCCGAAAGATTGAGTCCATCAGACGGCTTAGAAAACCGATCGTCGCGTCGACGTCCGAAGGAGCGGGATTCCGAGCCTCCCGAACCGGCACTTTCCCCTGAGGGGGAATCACTTCAAAATCGATGAACCCGTCGTCTGTTGGTGGTTTGACCCGGTTCATATCGCTTGCTGCGTAGGACAAGCTTCCAGCTTGTTATGCATAAGCCGCCATGGGTCTTATGCATAACAAGCTGGAAGCTTGTCCTACCACGCCTCTACCCCGGAATCTCTCGCAACATTTGCGCGTTCGTCGGGAACTTTTTCAGAAATGAGAGCAGCCGTTCAATGGCTTCCACCGGACGATGGCCGGCCAGACCACGCCGGATCGTATTGATCTTGTCCAGGTCCGATGCGGGCAAAAGCAGCTCTTCCCTCCGAGTGCCGGACTTGAAGATGTCGATCGCCGGATACACGCGCGAATCACTTACCTGCCGGTCGAGCACCATTTCCATGTTCCCGGTACCTTTGAACTCCTGAAAGATCAGCTCATCCATCCGGGAACCGGTGTCGATCAGAGCTGTCGCCATGATCGTCAGCGAGCCGGCCTCCTCTGTGTTGCGCGCGGCCGCAAACAGCTTCCGTGGTATCTCCATTGCCCGTGAGTCCATCCCGCCACTCATCGTGCGACCACTGCCAGAAATGGCGTTGTTAAATGCGCGGCCGACTCGGGTCAGTGAATCCAGGAGAACAAAAACATCTTTGCCTGCTTCGACCAAACGTTTTGCTCGCTCGATAGCCAGAATCGCTATCCGGGTATGGCTCTTAATATCGCTGTCATTCGAACTAGCCATGATATCCGCCTGAGGCACGGTACGTCGGATCTCGGTTACCTCCTCCGGGCGCTCATCCACCAGCAGGATAATCAGACCCATCTCTGGATGATTTTTGACCACCGCGCCGGCGATGTGCTGGAGCAAAGTGGTCTTGCCGGTTCGCGGCGGGGCCACGATCAGGCCTCTCTGCCCCTTGCCGATCGGAGTCATCAGATCCATCACTCGCGTAGTGTACCGATCAGGAACGGTCTCCAGGCGGATTCGTTCTAAAGGATTGATGGATGTCAGCTCTTCGAAAACCGGCAAGTTGCGATACTTTTCCGGATCTTCCCCGTTGATGGCGGACAAGCGGAAAAGCTGCGGACCGCGGCTCCCTCGCCGAACCTCGCCCTTGATCCAGAGCCCATCGCGCAAGGCATGCTTTCGCACTACCTCCGGAGTGACAAAAATATCCTGAGGCGACTGCACATAATTACGTTTCGGGTCGCGCAGGAAACCGAATCCCTTCCCCGAAACTTCCACCAATCCCTCGCCAAAGACAGGCTGGGGCGTCTCCACAGCGGGGTGGGTCTCATCGCTCGGAGTTGTCGTTGTAAACCGCGTTCCCGGCGCAGAAGCGCCATTCTCGCGACCGGATAAAACTGATTGCTCCGAGGGTTTCTCCGATTCGGCTTGTCGTTCCTCACCTTTGACGGGCGGAGCAGCCGCTCCAGCGTCAACTTCCGAATCTCGATCCACAGAGCTTTCGGTGGGAGCGGACTCAACCTGGATGCCCGAGGCAGGGAGCTGTGTACCCTGTTCTTCCTCGGAAGACGACTTCCGGGGGCGCCGGGCCGCTCTTCGCTCAGAATCGGTTTTGGGCCGGGCAACCCGTTTTCCCCGGCGCGTTTTTGCCGGCAAGTCGGGAATTTCCTTTAACAAAGCCGGCTGTTCATTTCCATCTGCCATAAAACCTCAATCCGATCCGAATATTTCTAAAAAATTAGTTGAAAACCTTGCTTAACAAATCCTCTGCCATATCAAAATTGCTGTGGACACTTTGTACATCCTCGTTCTCTTCCAACGCGTCGCATAAGCGGAGGAGCTGACTGGCAACCGCTTCGCTCGTCACCGCGACCGTGGTATCTGGAACAAAAGTTAGCTTTTGCGAGTCAACGCCGATCCCTGCTTTCTTCAACGCCTCTCCGACGTGGTAAAGCTGATCATGAGGCGTGGTGATTAAGTACGTGTCCTCCTCAAAGGCCAAGTCCTCCGCTCCGGCCTCGAGCGCGATCTCAAGCAGGCGATCTTCGCTGACCAGCTCCGCCGGGCCCGAGATCTGGCCTTTCCGCTTGAACATATAAGAGACCGCACCGGAGGCCGCAAGGTTACCGTGATTTTTTGTAAAAATGCTTCGAATATCTGCTGCGGTCCGATTCTTGTTGTCCGTCGCCGCCTCCACAATCAAAGCAGCTCCACCGGGACCATAGCCTTCGTACACGATCTCTTCGATCGTCCCGCCGGCGATTTCTCCCGTCCCCTTTTTAATCGCCCGCTCAATCGTGTCGCCCGGCATATTCTGCGCCCGGGCGGCCAGAACAGCCGAACGCAAACGCGGATTCAAGGCCAATTCCCCACCATTCATCCGGGCGGCTACCATGATTTCTTTCGCCAACCGACTAAAAACTTTGCCGCGTTTCGCGTCCAAAGCGCCTTTAAAGCGTTTGACTTTCGACCATTTACTGTGACCCGCCATTGTTCGGGTATCTGCAAAAATTCAGAGCAAGAAAATAAGTATTTCAACCAGCGATGCAGTCGGGACTGACGAGAAGGGTCTAGAGAACCGCTGATTAGCGCATCAAAAAGGCGACTCACCACCAAACTCTATTTGCACCAATTTGTCAAAGAAAAGAAGCCGAGGAAAATCTCGGATGCTTTTCCGGCTTCTTTTCTAGCCGCTATTTCCCTTTGAGGCGGCTCGCTTTCGCGCTGTCGAATCGAGGATCTTTTTCCGCATTCGCAGGTTTTTTGGCGTAGCCTCCACGAATTCGTCCCCTGCGATATACTCGAGGGAGCGTTCCAGGTTCATTCTGACGGGCGGCGCCAACTGAATCCCTTTCCCGTCACCCTGGCTACGCATGTTGGTCAGATGCTTGGTCTTGCAAGGATTGACCGTGATGTCGTCCGGACGCGAACTCTCCCCGACAATCATTCCTTCGTAGACATCTTCCTGAGGACCAATGAAAAGGCGGCCACGTTCCTGTACATTGTTCAGCGCGTATCCGGTGGACACGCCCCCTTCCATGGCAACCAGCACACCGTTGTTCCTGCTCGGAATCTCACCTTTCGGAGGACCGTATTCCTTGAAAAGATGGCTCATGGACCCAAGGCCGCGCGTAAGGTTCACCAGATCACTCTCAAAGCCGATCAGGCCGCGCGTCGGGATCGCGGATTCAACCAGCACGCTCTTTGCCTGATGATCCATGCTGACGATCTCCGCTTTCCGCGAAGCGAGCGATTGCAGAACATCCCCAAGTTTCTCCGTCGGGACATCGACATAGAGGGTTTCGTAGGGCTCCAAAAGATCCCCGCGCTCATCCCGATGGAAGACGACTTCCGGCCGGGAAACCAGCAGCTCAAAACCTTCCCGGCGCATCTGCTCGACCAGAATCGCGATCTGCATCTCACCTCGGGCGCTTACGGTGAATACTCCCGCCGTATCGGTCTCTTCAAACTGCAGGGAAACATTCGTGCGACACTCGCGCACCAGGCGCTCTTTGATATGTCGAGCGGTCAGAAACTTCCCTTCGCGGCCCGCCAAGGGTGAATCGTTCACGACGAAATTCATCTTGATCGTGGGCGGATCGATGTCGACAAACTCCAAGGCCGGCCGCTCCTCCAGATCGACGATGGTTTCTCCAATCGCGACACTCTCAAATCCAGCCAGGCCGATGATTCCACCCGCCGAAGCCCGTTCGATCTCCACTCGTTCGAGCCCCTCATGTCCAAACAAAGCCGTGACATTGGTTCTTTCTCTTCGCCCGTCCTTGTGGATCAGTACAACTGAATCGCCCACCTGAACCCGCCCGCTGGTGATACGCCCGAAAGCGAGTCGCCCGAGGTAATCGCTATAATCGAGGTTGGATACCAGCATCTGGAAATAGCTCGCCGCGACCTTGGGCGGCGGCGGGATGAATTTGATGATCGCCTCGAAAAGCGGTCCCATATTGTCGCTGGTCTCGTAGATCTCCCGCACGGCATAGCCTTCCTTGGCGCTCGAGTAGATCACCGGAAAGTCCAACTGCGCGTCAGTCGCGTTGAGTTCGACAAAAAGATCGAAGACCATATCGAGCACCTTGTGCGGTCGCGCATTCTCGCGATCGATCTTATTGATCACGACGATCGGCCGCACATCACTCTCCAAAGCCTTTCGCAAGACAAACTTGGTCTGCGCCTGGGGACCGTCGTGGGAATCAACTACCAGGAGCACGCCGTCCACCATCTTCATGATCCGCTCGACTTCTCCGCCAAAGTCCGCGTGCCCCGGTGTATCGACAATATTGATCGTGTAATCCTGGTACTTGAAGGCAGCATTCTTCGCCCGGATGGTAATTCCCTTTTCCCGTTCCAGGTCCATAGAGTCCATCACCCGTTCCTCGACCTTTTGGTTCGCTCGGAACGTGCCCGATTGGCGCAGCAACTGGTCGACCAGGGTAGTCTTCCCGTGATCGACATGCGCGATAATGGCGATATTACGAATTTTCTCCATGACCTGATTACCGGGACGCGAAAGATGGGCGCGGTTGACCGTCCCGTCAACGGACGTCACGCTCACGGGTCAATCCTCGTGATAGCCTCGGAATCGCTGTCGAGCAGACACGCACGAGGTTGACCATAGTTCGAGCCGATATTAATGCCGCGAAAAGCGCCAAAATCAACTAGCTCGGTCGGGCGATGGGTGTGACCGCAAAAGATACCCCGGAGCCGCGAATCCTGCGCGATCAACGACTCGCCCATTAACCGATTGCCCAGGTAAGCTCGGAAAAAGGCATAGACCGAGTGTTCATCGGCCCCCGTTGTTTCCAATTTCGGCAGCCCAAGAAGCTCCTCCAGCGGCGGAGTGTGCAGAATTGCCCAGAGGCGGGTGCCATTGGCTTCGGCTAAACGTTTTTCCAAAGCCGCTACCTCCGCCCGGGCCACCTCGAGCAAGTCGATCCCTGACGGCAGCCGGTCAAAATCCTGCCAGCGCAAATTGGTCCGCACCGGCGGCCGCCCGGACAGATAATCTTCTTGCCGGACTTCCCGGCTCGCGTACCGCAACCCCGGAGTGGCGAAGCCGAGATCATAATGGCCGTAACCGCCGCACACCGTGAACCCGTCCAAGGCGAGATTCTCGCGGTCGAGCAAGGTCACTCCTTCTTGAAATGCCGGATTGGCCCAATACTCGTCGACGACCTCGGCCAACGAACCACATTGACGGGCGGGACGTACCCAGAAATCATGATTGCCGAGGGCCAATCCGATCGGCTTTTGTGGCAATAGCGAACGGATTGCCTGGAGCGATCTCGCGGCTTCTGCTGGGGTGGAAAGATCTCCCGCAATGAGCAGACCGTCCGGCCGGTAGAGCTTTATCCGCGACGCCAGCTCGCCAAGCACTCTTTCGCGGTAAGCTTGAACAAGGTGGAGGTCGGCTGTGATCAGTAACCTCATGAGTAGGTGCCGAAAAGCCGGCTCAAAAAACTTCGGTTCGCCGCGACCAGTCCATACCCGATTTCGACCGCCCAGATAAAGGGCGGCAGTGCGAGGAGCCGCGCAAACCCATTCCAGCCGACTTGTTCCAGGAGAAACAGGGTAGCTCTCCCGGCGCGATAGATTCGCCCATCAGCCGCGATCACGTGAAGCGCTTTCGCACAAGCCGCGCTTAGATCCGGGGTCATCGGAGGCGAGGGTGCCTCTTGGTAAGGGACGAACTGGAACACCCGATGAAGATCCCGCCGTCGAAACCACGCGACGGCATGCCCGCAAAAATGGCAGTCTCCATCCCACAAGACGAGATGCTCCGGACCAGACCACGACGAGCGTTGAGTCATAAGAATCCCAGGTACCTTCTCATATTTCACGCCGATGTCGTCAGGAACACGGTAATTGAGCGGGCGAAGGGAAATCTTCCTAATTCACAATGTGCCTTGGAGTGCGTGTCCGAAACAGCTGTCCCGAAACACTTGTCCTGAGTCTGCCAACTCATTCGTCATACCAGAAAGAAGGATTTACCATGACAACAACCACCTTAGAAAATCCGAGAATTGTGTCGCGAGACGAATGGCTGGCGGCGCGCAAGGAGTTACTTGCCAAGGAAAAGCAATTGACGCATCAGCGCGACGCGCTCAACGCCGAGCGCCGGAAGCTGCCTTGGGTGAAGGTCGAGAAGAATTATGTGTTTGACGGAATCAAGGGCAAGCAGACCCTCGCCGACCTGTTCGCGGGAAGGAGCCAGCTGATGGTATATCACTTCATGTTCGGTCCGGACTGGACCGCGGGCTGCCCAGGCTGCTCCTTCCTGGTCGACCACATCGACGGCGCCCTGCCGCATCTTCAACATCACGACGTCACGCTCGTTGCTGTGTCGCGCGCACCGCTCGCCAAGATCCAGGCTTACAAGGCGCGCATGGGTTGGCGGTTCCCCTGGGTGTCGGCCTTCGGCAGCGACTTCAACTATGACTATCACGTCTCCTTTCGGGAGGAGGAACTGGCATCCGGAAAAGTCCTCTACAATTTCAGAGAAATCGACTCAGCCGACGCCAATGACGAGTTGCCGGGCCTTAGCGCCTTCTATAAGGATGAGGCTGGCACGATCTTTCACACTTACTCTAGTTATGCGCGTGGCGGTGAAGAATTGATCGGAACCTTAATGATCCTCGATCAAGCTCCCAAGGGGCGCAATGAAACGACGACCATGGATTTTGTCCGCCGCCACGACGAGTACGAAGGAAGCGGCCAAAGCGCCTAGCGGTAGCGCGGACGGCTTCGTCCGTCGGACTTCAAGGTAGGATATGCTTCCAGCTTGTCAGCTTTTCGAACCGGCAGGATGCCGGCGCTACCTGATACGACCCGAGGCCGTCTTCGCTGCGGCACGCTAAATCCTCCCCCGCCAGGCGTTTCGATCACGATCGCGTCGCCGGCCGCCACGTGGACCTGGGCGCAAGCGGCGAGCTCTTCGATCTGGCCGGCGGCGCGGATGATGCGGTTGCGACCGGGCGCGCCCGGTTGACCACCATTTAGTCCGAACGGTGGAACGACGCGGCTGCTCGAGAGGATCGCTGCCTGCATCGGTTCACGAAAAACGATTTTGCGGACAACGCCGTCTCCACCTTTCCATCTGCCATTACCTCCGGAACCTTCGCGGATCCGGAACTCTTCGACCAAAACAGGGTAGCGCAGCTCCAGGATCTCCAGATCGGTCAGGCGCGAGTTGGTCATGTGTGTGTGGACAGCGGAAGCGCCGGGAAAGCCAGGACCCGCGCCGGCGCCGCCGCAGATCGTTTCATAGTACTGGTACTGAGGATTACCAAAGGTCAGATTGTTCATCGTCCCCTGGCTTGCCGCCATAATCCTCATGGCGCCGAACAGCGCGTTGGCCAGCGCTTGCGAGGTCTCGACATTCCCGGCCACAACCGCCGCCGGCCACTGCGGGTTCAACATGCAGTCAGACGGGACAATGATCTGGATTGGTTCCAGGCACCCGTCGTTCAAAGGGATGTCCCGGTCGATCAAAGTCCGGAAAACATACAGCACTACCGCACGCACGATCGCGCTGGGTGCGTTGGTATTATCCGGTTGTTGCGCAGAGGTCCCCGTAAAATCCACTTTTGCACGCCCCGCTTCTCGATCGACGTGAACATGGATCTCGGCTCCGGTATCCGTCCGCTGAATGAATCTTCCTGGCTTCAGCCGAGAAACGATCGACCGGACCTCCTTGGCCGCGTTGTCGAAAACATGTTTGGTGTAGGCTTCGACTGTCGCAATTCCATAGCGCTCGGCGATCAATTGCATTTCCTGTGCACCTCGGGCATTGGCCGCGAGCTGGGCCTGAACATCACCCAGATTTTGCCGGATGTTCCGGGCCGGAAACTGTCCTTTTTTCATAACTTCGACGAAAGCTTCCTCCTGCAAGACGCCGCCGGCCAGCAGTTGACAATCACGGATGAGCACCCCCTCTTCCTGAAGGGTTCGGCTGAACGGCGGCATCGAGCCGGGCGTGCATCCACCGACGTCGGCGTGGTGACCCCGGCTAGCCACCCAGAACACCGGCTCCAGCGTCTTACAGAATACGGGACTGACTACCGTCAGATCCGGCAAATGCGTCCCGCCAGCGTACGGGTCGTTTAAAAGGTAGGCGTCACCCGCCTGTACCGAATGGCCCCGGTTACTGATGATTGTCTGGACCGCAGCGCTCATCGATCCCAGGTGTACGGGAATATGCGGCGCATTCGCAATCAGGCGGCCGGCTCGATCGAAAATGGCACACGAATAATCCAGTCGTTCTTTGATGTTCACCGAATAGGCGGTGTTTTGCAGAACGACGCCCATTTGCTCGCCGACAGCTACGAAAAGGTTATTGAACAACTCGAGCAGAACCGGATTCACAGCACCGCTTCTTTGAGCGATCGCCGCTCTTGGCCGCGACCTTTCCATGATCAGATCACCCTCCCCGACAAGTTCGGCGCTCCAGGAAGGTTCCACGACGGTCGTGGCGTGGCTTTCCACGATGATCGCCGGCCCCTCTATGCGAATCCCAGGAATCAGTTCGTCCCGGCGATACACCGGGGTTCGGCGCGCAGCGCCCTGAAACGTCACGTCCGCAAAACGCTTCTGTTCCCGGGAGGCGTCGGTTTTCCAGTCAAAAGTGGCGGGGGGAGGTTCACCAATCATCTCGACTTCAATGGACTCCAAAATGAGAGCACGTTCCGGCATCACAAATCCGTAATGGCTAAGGTGGCGTTGCCGAAAGATCTCGGCTGCCTGACTGACGGTCGTCGCTTCGACGGCGATCGAACTATCGCTACCCTCATATCGCAGATAGGCGCGGCGGGTGACTTGCGAAGAAAGGAGCGTCTCCTTCGACAGATCCTCCGCGGCAGCTCGTTCGAGGAGAGAAAACTCGCTCTCTGCCATGGCCCAGCTCGGCTCCTGCAGGGCTTTCTCAATCGTTTTTTGCCGGAGCGCCCGGATCTCGGCCGTGCCGATTCCGTACGCCGACAAGACGCCGGCCAGCCGCGGAACAAGTATCCGTTCGATTTCCAGCCCATCCGCTACAGCCGCGGCATGCTGACCCGCTGCGCCACCAAACGCGACTAAGGTATAACCCCGCGGATCGTGCCCCCGGGCCAGTGTAATTTTCTTGATGGCGTTTACCATGTTGTCGACCGCCACCCGCAGAAACCCTTCAGCGATGGCAAGCGGATTCCAGCCCGGCAATTCGGCACACAAATTGCGCAAGCGGATAAATACCACGTCACGATCGATCGGCGCGTCCCCATTCGGACCAAAGACCTTCGGAAATAAGTCCGGTTGCAGACGGCCCAGCGCCACATTGCAGTCCGTGACCGTCAGTGGACCTCCCTTTCGGTAACAGGCCGGCCCGGGTTCGGCCCCCGCACTGCTCGGACCGACGTGGAAACGAGTTCCGTCGAAGTGGCAGATCGATCCGCCGCCCGCCGCCACGGTATGAACTCGCAACATGGCCGCCCGAATGCTGATTCCGGAAATCTCCGTCTCCATTGCGCGCTCATACTCTCCGGCAAAATGGGACACATCAGTGGACGTACCGCCCATATCGAACCCAACGATGCGGCTGACTCCGGCGGCTCGCCCGGCCTTCACCGCACCCACTACGCCTCCGGCCGGACCGGAGAGGATCGCGTTTCTGCCACGAAATACCGACGCCTCGGCCAATCCCCCGTTCGACTGCATAAACCTGATCCGAACACCCGGAAGCTCCTGCTGCACCTGCGCGATGTACCGGCGCAGAATCGGCGAAAGGTAAGCGTCGACAACCGCCGTCTGCCCGCGAGGAACGAGCTTAATCAACCCGCTGGCCTCGTAGCTCGTCGAGATCTGCTCAAAACCGATCGAACGCGCGAGCTCAGCCAAACGGTTCTCGTGCTCCGGGAATCGGAAGCTATGGGCTAGCGCAATGCTTACGGAACGAAAACCTTCTTGAAAAGCCGTCTCGAGAATTTGCCGCGCGGCGTTCAGATCGAGCTCCACCAAGACTTCGCCGGTGGCACTTATCCTCCCGGCAATCCCGGCCGCCCGGGAGTAAAGCTGCTCCGGCAACCGAATCGCACGATCAAAGAGTCTCGGGCGTTGCTGGGTACCGATCCGCAAGACATCCTGCAGACCCTGGTTCACCAGCAACAGCGTGGGTTCGCCTTTCCGCTCCAGCAGAGCATTCGTTGCGACCGTGGTTCCGATGCGAACCTCGGCGATCTTCTCAAACGGGATCGGCAATTCAGGGGCCAGGTCCAGGATCTTTCGAATGCCGGCGACCGTGGCGTCCGGGAGCCGGACCGGATCTTCGGAAAGAAGCTTGGCGGTTTTCAATGTGCCATCGGGGGCACGAGCCACGATGTCGGTAAACGTGCCGCCCCGATCGATCCAGAATTGCCACACCCAAGATACGTTGAACGTTCAACGTCGAATCTTCAACGCTGATATCTCACAGGAAACACTCGCGTGCGGGTGCAAATCCAAAAAATTGTCTCCTCGGCGACCTCCGCTTTCGCGCCAGCAGCCCACGGAGAAAATGCCGGCGGGATGCAGATCGGCGATCGCCATCCATTTTTCCCGCGGGTTGAACAAGGCGAGCCGGCTATCCAGGGCCAGATCCGTGGCAATCAGAGCCGCAATCATGGTGGAGAGTCCTTGAGAAATGCGACCACGGCCGCGAGTGCATGCGACCGGTGGCTCAGATTGTTTTTTATCACGGCGGAGAGCTCACCCAACGTCTCGTTGTAGCCTTGAGGCACAAAGAGCGGATCGTACCCAAACCCGCCCGAGCCTCGTTCAGTCGTCAAAACAGTGCCCTCGATCGCGCCGCCGAACGTGCCCAGCATCTCCCCATTGGACGCGAGCACCATGGCGCATCGAAAACGCCCCGGTGAACCATTTTCCAAGTTCTTTTTCCTTAGGTTGGCGATGACGAGCTGACGATTGCTCTCATCCGTGGCTCCCGGTCCGGCATAGCGGGCCGAAAAAACGCCTGGTTCGCCACCCAATCCATCTACCTCAAGCCCAGAGTCATCCGCCAAAACTAATCCAGGAAAGCAACGCGAAATGCCGAGCGCTTTTAGCGTTGCATTTGCGTCGAAGGTAGTCCCAGTCTCTGCAATCTGCGGCGCGTTCTTGAGAGTAGTCAGGTCAGTAACATCCCACTCCTGGCCGAGCATTTCAGCGATCTCACGCGTCTTATGGGTGTTGTGAGTCGCGATGATTAACGATGGCATCAAAGGTTCCCGGGTTCCCGAGTCTCAGCGTACGTGCTCACAGTGCCAGTGTCGGTGCAAGTGCCAGTGTCGGTTGCAGTGATCAGTAATCAGTAATCAGTAATCGGTAATCGGTAATCGGTAATCGGGCGTGGTCAGGACATGGGTAAACACTATAGCGTTAAGATTTGTTTGATTGTTCAATGCGCTTACGCCCTCAAACCGCTCAAATCGCTCTCTTCGCCTCCATTGACTGTCCTCCGTTCCGCTGCTCAGCTGCCTCATGCGACCTCGTCTTTTAATCGTTGACGATCAACCGGAAATCGTTCGGGCACTATCGGTCGTTTGCGCCGCGGAAAATTTTGACGCGATTTCCGCGGAGTCACCGGAGGAAGCCCTGGCCTTGGTAGCGGAACGCGAGTTTGATCTTGTCTTAATGGACATGAATTACGATCGGGAGCGCACCTCCGGCGAGGACGGTCTGGCCCTTTTGCAAAGCTTGCACCGGCAAGATCCAGCTCTTCCAGTGGTGGTCATGACTGCGTGGGCTTCCATCTCGCTCGCCGTGGACGCGATCCGGATCGGTGCAAAAGACTTTTTGCAAAAACCCTGGAACAATGAACGGCTGCTCTCAATCCTGCGCACTCAACTCCAGCTGAAGGCGACTCTGCGAGACAAGGGTCGCCTCGAGGCAGAAAACGAGGTCTTGCGGTCCGATCAGAAGGCGCTCGACTTCGTCAGTTCCTCTGCGGCGATGCAGCGGATTGACCGTCTCGTAGAACAGATCGCACCCTCTGATGCCAACGTGCTGATCACCGGCGAGAGCGGCACAGGCAAAAGCGTAATCGCGACGCGGCTGCATCGCCTCTCAACCCGGGCAGGGCGTCCGCTGATCAGCGTTAATATGGGGGCAATTCCCGACAGCCTTTTCGAAAGTGAAATGTTTGGCCACGTCAAAGGGGCGTTCACCGACGCGCGGGCCGATCGCGTTGGCCGTTTCGAGCTAGCGGATCAAGGCACACTTTTCCTCGATGAAATTGCCAATCTCAATTCGGCTCAGCAGGCCAAGATTTTGCGCGTTCTGGAGACCGGTGAGTTTGAGCGGGTTGGGTCCTCTAAAACGCGCACTGTCGATGTACGGTTATTGAGCGCGACCAACGCCGATCTCACCCGGGAGATTCAACTCGGTAAATTTCGGGAGGACTTGCTTTTTCGGCTGAATACAATCCAGATCCACCTTCCGCCACTGCGGGAACGTCTGGAGGATCTGCCTGCACTGATTCAAACCTTTGTCCGGCAGCTTGGCCCCAAGTATCGCAAACCAGAGATCCGGGTATCGGCCGAAGCGATCGACGTTCTCCGGCGATATGCGTGGCCCGGAAATATTCGGGAGCTTCGGCATGTTCTCGAGCGGAGCATTCTCCTCGCGCAAGGAAACGTGATTGATTCCGGCCAGCTCTGGTTGCAATCCGCTGGTCCCAGTTCCAAGACGACCGCTCTGGAAGAAATGGACCTGGCTGAAGCGGAAGCCCATCTCCTTCGGCAAGCGCTCGCTCGCCACGGCGGCGATGCCCATCTGGCCGCGAAGACGCTCGGGCTCAGCCGAAGCGCTTTTTACCGCCGGCTCCAGAAATACAGAATCGCTTCCGCTACCGAGGCATAGAGGCTGCCCATGACGTCGGGTTCACATCGGTCCTATGAGTCCCATGAGTCCTGTGGGTCCCCGTCATTAACTGCAAACCGTGTGTCATGTCCGGCAAACGCATTGTGATCGCGACGATCGGTTCGTTGGGCGACCTGCATCCCTACCTTTCTTTAGCCCTGGGCTTACTGAAGCGCGGACACTCGCCCGTTGTGGCAGCCCCAGGTCCCTACAGGGCGCGAGTGGAAGCAGCCGGACTCGCCTTCGAGCCGCTCCGCCCGTCGCCGCCATTGGTAGACCGCGAACTCTACTTCCTTCTTCTCGATCCCAAGAAGGGACCGGAGTTCCTTTTTCGCGATCTGCTCATCCCGGCGATTCGTGACACTTACTCCGACCTTCACCGTGTTGTCACGCAGCACGCAGCGGACCTGCTGGTCAGCAGCCCCGTCGTTTTCGCCGGATCCCTCGTGGTCGAGAAACTCGGCACTCTCTGGGCCTCAACACTCCTCGCGCCTATGGCCTTTTTCTCAGCCTTTGACCCACCGGTCCTGCTCGGTTTTTCGGCTTCCCTCTGCCGCGGCCCAAAATTCCTGCGGCCCTGGTGGGGCCGCTGCTTACGCGCGGCCGCGAAATGCATGACCCGCAGTTGGAGCCGGCCTGTTGGCGACTTACGACGTGAGCTCAACTTACCTCGAAGCAACGGGGACCCGCTCTACGAAGGCCTGCACGCACCGGCTCTAGTGCTTGCGATGTTCTCTGCTGCGCTGGGCGCACCTCAGCCTGACTGGCCGGCGCAAACGCGTCAGACCGGTTTCAGCTTTTACGACGGGGATGAAGGCGCGTCGACCGAACTCTATCCTGCGCTCGCCCGTTTCCTGGACCAGGGTCCCGCACCCATCGTTTTCACCCTGGGTTCAACGGCAGTCAACGCGGCAGCGAATTTCTACGCCGAGAGTATCACTGCCGCGCAAATGCTTGGACGGCGAGCCTTGCTCCTGGTGGGCAGCACACCGGAGAACCGCCGGAGCCTGCCCAAACCGCTACCCCAGGGAATTGCTGCGTTCAATTACGCACCGTACTCCGCAGTGTTCAGACGCGCGGCCGCAGTGGTTCATCACGGCGGCGTTGGCACCATCGCGCAGCAGTTAAGAGCCGGCATTCCGAGTGTGGTCGTACCCTTCAACTTCGATCAGCCTGACAACGCGGCCCGAATCGCTCGCTTGGGTGTCGGTCGCGTGATACCGCGGGCTCGTTACACCGCACGCTCGACGGCTATCGCATTGCGCACTCTCCTCCGCGATGAGCGCGCGTCCGAGCGAGCCCGTACGATTGCTCGGCAAATCGCGCGCGAAAACGGTGTCGATTCCGCTTGCGAGGCTCTGGAACAGCTCCTGTCCAACCGCGCTAGCCAGCGTTCATGAGCAAGTGCGGATTAGTTGTGGAGTGCGTCCGGCTTGTCGCCGCTTTCGGATTCGCGCGGAGCGCGAAATCGCCGTTGCGAGACAATCTCTGATTTTTTTCCTATCGGCCCGGGACGGAAGCCTCAATTCATCAGTTCCGCACTGGCTCCCGCTTGCCCTTTCACCTACAATCGCTGTTCAATGAGCGAACCAGAATCCGCGATCGGTGTTATCGGAGGAAGCGGGCTTTACCAGATCGAAGGCTTGGAGGCGACGAAAGAGTTGTCGGTCGAAACCCCTTTCGGACAGCCCTCGGACCATTTGATGACCGGACTTCTCGGAGGGCGCCGGGTTTACTTTCTGCCAAGACACGGGCGTGGCCACCGGATCCTGCCAAGCGAAATCAATTATCGGGCAAATATTTTTGCCCTCCGTTCGCTGAACGTCCGCTGGATCGTCTGCATTGGAGCGGTCGGCAGCCTGCAGGAGGAATATCCTCCGCGCCATATCGTACTGCCGTCACAATTCTTCGATCGCACGAGCCGACGCGCAGAGTGCACTTTTTTCGGCAACGGGATCGTCGCCCATATCAGTTTTGCGGAACCGATCAGCCCGCTACTCCGGCAGATCATCGCTGAAGAAGCGACTCGACTCGGCTATCCCGTCCAGAATGGCGGGACCTACGTTAATATGGATGGACCGGCTTTTTCGACCCGAGCCGAATCGCTCTTCTACCGCGATCAGGGATTTGACATCGTCGGAATGACCAATCTCCCGGAAGCGAAGTTGGCACGTGAGGCCGAGATTTCACTTGCCTCAATGAATTTCGTGACGGATTACGACTGCTGGAGAGCCGAAGACGAGCCCGTAAACGCGCAAACCGTTATCGAGCACTTGACAGCCAATGCTGAAGCGGCTCGAAAAATCCTTCCTCATGTTGTTGCGCGAATTCCGGTGTCTCCGACGTGGCCCGAACACCGTGCTCTTGACTCGGCGCTAGTCACAAATCGAAAGCTTTGGCCGAATGCCACCGTTGAAAAATTAAAACCACTGCTGAAACGTTTTCTCTAATTCGATGCGTTATTTATTTCCTGTCCTGATGATCGCACTCGGTCTCACCGCCGCCCACGCACAAACCCAAACCACTACCCCGACCCCAACGCCCGAGCCGGACACCGTTGTCGCGGCAAAACCGTCCAGCTCGACGCCAAGCGCCTATTCTTCCGCGCATGTCGACGGACCCTACATCGCGATGACCTTTGATGACGGTCCAAGCCCGCTGACAACTCCGCACTTACTCGATCTTCTGGAACAGCGACACATTAAAGCCACCTTTTTCCTGATCGGTCAGAATGCCGAAAAGTACCCCGATCTGGTCAGGCGCATTCTGGCCGATGGCAATGAAATCGGTAACCATTCCTGGTCGCATCCCCAGCTTTCCAAGCTTTCCGACGACCGGGTCAATCAGGAAATATCCAAGACCCAGGACACCATCAAAAATGAGACTGGTTTCACCCCGACAATCATGCGTCCGCCCTATGGAGCGCTGACTAAGAAGCAACGCGAATGGATTGAGCAGAAGTATGGACTCAATATCATCCTTTGGTCGGTCGATCCCTTCGATTGGAAACGGCCCGGAGGCGCTGTGATCGAGCAAAGGATTCTAAGCGGGGCGCGACCCGGAGCGATCATCCTTTCCCACGACATCCACAAACAGACAGTGGACGCAATGCCCGCTACTCTCGCGGCATTGGCCGACAAAGGCTTCAAATTCGTCACCGTAAGTCAGTTGCTCGCGATGAACAAACCACCGGCAGCCGCCGCTAAAAAATCATCCCCTGCGGCGGTGAATGCGCCGGCCCCTGCTCCGGCTTCGACCACTGCTACGAGCACGACAGGAGTTCGGCAGAACCCGTGAAAGCCCGAAGCCACCACTCGATCATCCGAGGGCGTCCCGTTTAGAAATGGTCGGGGAGAAATATCTGGAGTTGCGTTCCCAGCTTGGGTCCGTACTCGGGTCTCTGAGCACTCTGGCCCGTCAATTGGACGCCCCGGCCGACACGATCGAACAACTCCAGCAGCTGCTCCTGACGCTAAACCAGCCTTTGCTCTTTGTCGTCGTTGGCGAGGTAAAGTCAGGAAAATCGTCCCTGCTCAACGCTCTCTTTGGCCAGGAGTTCTCCCGAGTTGATGTGCTCCCGGCGACCGATCGCATCTACGTCTTCAAACACGGCGACACAGAGAGGGACGTGCCAGTCTCGGAACACATCGTCGAACGCTACCGGCCGATCGAATTTCTTACTGACTTCAACATTGTTGATACGCCCGGCACCAATACGATAGTCGCCAATCACCAGGAGATCACCGAACGATATATCCCCATTGCGGACCTCATCGTTTTTGTCTTCTCCATTACCAACCCCTGGGCAGAATCCGCCTGGAATTTTCTGCGGTTGATCGGGAACCAATGGAAAAAAAACATCGTCTTCGTGCTGCAACAAGCTGACCTGCGCAGCCCGGCGGAGGTTGCCACGGTCGCGAAACATCTCGAGCAGACGGTTTTGCAGATACTGGGTACCAGCTCGCCGATCTTTGCCGTTTCGGCGAAAAAGGCATTCCAGGCAAAGACCAAGGGAGAGCCGGCGGCGGCGAGTCTCTGGGCAGACAGTAACTTTGGCGCGCTGGAAGACTGGATTTCGACGACGGTCACCGAAAGCGCTGAACGCGGAGGAAAAATCCGCTCAGTGGCCGGAACCGCACACGTAATTTTGAACGATCTCCGGTCGCAGGTGCATAGCTCACTGGCGGTATTGCTGGCCGATCAACAGAAGCTGGCCACGATCCGCGGCTCCTTGGGCGCACGAAAGGAACAGACCCTTCGCCAGATCAACGGGTTTATCCGGGAGATGGAGAAAGCCTACGATGCTTGCCGCGAACGCGGCGAAAAGTTGTTGGAGGAGCGCCTGACAGTCGGCCAAACCTTTAAGATGATCTTCCTGGGCGGACGCTGGGAAAAAGATTTTCAGGATCAGGTTGAGGCAGATGTGAAGACGAAGGTGCAGGCGCAGATCGAGCATGCGTTGTCTCTGTTGGAGTCGGACCTGCGCGGTGTTTGGCAGGATCTCCAGGAGCGGGTCCAGGCTCAGTTCGGTCCCGCGGCTCGAGCCCAGGTGCGCGGGGCTGTCCCCCAATTTCTTTCCCAACGCGAGTCGATCCTGCAGCGGATCGAGTTGACGCTCCTGGAACAAATGTCCGATGCCCACGTGAAGGAGCAGTTGCAAAACCTTTTTGGCGAAACCGCGCGCTGGCTGCGGGTGCCGACCGGCGTAGCAGCCGCGGGTGGGATTTTTACGATCGTTGCGATCCTGACCCATACCGCGATCCTCGATGTCACCGGAACGATCGCCGGGCTGGCTGCCCTGACCGGTACCCTGTACGCCGTCATGCGCCGCCGCAAAACGCTTCGCCAGTACCGGGAGAGAATGGATGAAAAGAAGGCACAGCTCTCGGAAGCAGTCGAAACCCAGTTAAGACAATCGATCAATGCTTTTTACCACGAGGTGGAGCAAACTTTCGCTCCCCTGGTCAGTTTCTGCGAAGCGGAAACCGGTCGACACCTTCCCTTCAAGGAAAGACTCGACGAACTCGATCATCAGCTTGTCACGGTAAATAGTCGCCTGAACTAGCCGCGGTCCGGTCTCAAATGCTCAACAACATCGATTCGGCCTATCTTGGCCGCTTTGTGAGACGCTTATTCAGTGCTGTCGCGCTGTGGCTAGTCGCACTGCTCGTCATTTTCTCGGATAACGAGATCGCCTTCCTTCTATTGATCGCTTCGATGGGGTTGACCAGTCTCGCCGAGTACTTCGCCATGATCGAGCAGTCGGGTTTGCGGTGCTTCAAAGCCTTCGGCATGGTTTGCGGGGCCGCATGTTTTATCGGCAGCTTTCTCTTCTTTCGCTCCAAGGGACCGGTCTCCGCCTACGATTTCGAGATGGGCGTTTTGCTCTTTTTTCTCTTCGGAGTGATTGCCCGGCAGATGTTCCGGCCGACCACGAAGCAGGCGCCGCTCGAGACGATGGCTTACACTCTCTTCGGTCTTCTTTACGTTGTTTGGCTCTTCAATTTCTTGACAAAGATCGTCTATGCGGTACCCCGCTCTCCGGCAGGCTTGCTCACCGGCCAGTTTTATGTGCTTTACCTGGTAGTCGTGACTAAGTTCTCCGATATGGGCGCCTATCTGGTCGGCAGCCGGCTGGGGCGCCATCAAATGATTCCTCACATTAGCCCCGCGAAAACCTGGGAGGGTTTTGTCGGGTCGCTGATTTTCGCGGTTCTGGCAAGCAACGTCTTGATTCGGCTGATGCCTGATCATCTGGCTCGGTTAAATCTCGTGCACGGCACGATCCTCGGCGTGCTCATCGGTATCGCTGCGGTGATTGGCGATCTCGGCGAGTCGATCATCAAGCGGAGCACCGGCGTCAAAGACTCCGGATCGGTGTTGCCCGGAATCGGTGGGATGCTTGACCTGATCGACAGCCTGCTCTTCACTGGGCCGCTCCTTTTCTTCTACTTGAGATTTCTGATTCGATGACCAAGAGACGAGTCACACTGCTTGGGGCAACCGGGTCGATCGGTAATAGCGCCATCAAAGTCGCCGAATCGTTGCCGGAATGCATGGAGATCGTCGGTATGGCCGCCTCGCGCAATGCCGGGAAGCTGGCCGCGGCGGCTAATCGGCTTCGACCGGCTGCGGTGTGCCTCGATGATCCGGCCGGGCTTTCCGAACTCGGCCAAAAACTCGACTACAAACCAGATATTTTGATCGGCGCCGACGGGTTAGTTGAATTGGCGACTCGCGCCGAATCCGATATGCTCCTCGTCGCGATTATTGGCATAGCGGGTTTGCGGCCGACTCTGGCTGCCATCGCTGCTGGCAAAGATCTGGCAATCGCCAGCAAGGAAGTTCTGGTCATGGCCGGGCAGATTGTCATGAAAGAGGCCAGAGCGCGCGGAGTGAAGGTCTTGCCGGTCGACAGCGAGCACAACGCCATTTATCAATGCCTCGAAGGGCGAGGAACCAGTCAAATAAAGAACCTGGTTTTGACCGCCTCAGGCGGCCCGTTTCGCACGTTGCCGGCAGATAGGCTTTGCCGGATCACTGTCGCCGAAGCCCTGCGTCACCCGACCTGGAAAATGGGTCCGAAAATCACGATCGACTCGGCTACTCTCTTTAATAAAGGGCTTGAGATGATTGAAGCGCACTGGCTCTTCGATGTGTCAATCGCACAGGTCAAGGTGGTCGTTCATCCCCAGAGTATCGTTCATTCCCTGGTCGAGTTTACCGATGGGTCCATGCTCGCGCAACTCAGTCACTCCGACATGTGTTTTCCCATCCAATATGCCGTGACCTGGCCCCACCGCGTCGCTAATACGCTGCGGCCGCTCCAGCTTTCCGAGGTGGGCCGGCTTGATTTCGAGGAGCCGCGCACCAAGGATTTTCCAGCCCTTGACCTGGCTCGCCGCGCTGGAGAAGAGGGGGGAATCATGCCGGCAGTGTTGAATGCCTCCAATGAAATTGCCGTCGAAGCGTTTCTGGGAGGGCGCATCCGTTTCCCGAAAATCTGGGCCGCCGTTGAGCGATGTATGAGCAAGGCCGAAAACTTTGCCAGTCCTTCGTTGGATGATATAATCCGGGCGGATGCTAAGGCCAGAATGGATGCCCTGGAGGCCCTGACGGCCGTTTAATATTTTTTTTATGATGGTGCTCAAACTTTTCCGTGTGGGCCTCGTGATTCTTGAGGTTCTCCTTATCTTTAATCTCCTTATTATCGTCCACGAGCTTGGGCATTTCCTGGCGGCCCGGTGGCGGGGGTTAAAAGTGGATAAATTCGGGATTTGGTTTGGACGCCCAATCTGGAAACGAAAGATGGGCGGAGTCGAGTTCAGCCTGGGCTGGATCCCCGCCGGCGGTTTTGTTCTGTTACCGCAAATGGCTCCGATGGAGGCGATCGAAGGCAAAGCCGCCACGGAGCGAGTCGAACTTCCGCCCGTTTCGCCACTGGACAAGATCATCGTGGCTTTCGCCGGACCGCTCTTCAGTTTCCTGCTCGCGTTGGTTTTCGCAACGATCGTCTGGGCAGTAGGGCGGCCCACCTCGGAAGCGGAGACGACAACAACGGTTGGTTACGTGGTACCCGACAGCCCCGCAGCAAAAGCGGGTTTGCTGCCGGGCGACAGGATCCTTTCGATCGATGGCCACGCCGTGAGTCGATTTTCTGGCTTGGTGAACAGCGTCACCTGGTACATCGTCCGGAGCGAGGGCGACAGGATTCCGATCCAGGTGCAGCGCGGAGATCAGGTGCTGAACCTTTCTTCAGGATTCATCCGGCCGGAAACGCATGGCTGGGAACGGAAGTCGCTCCGTCAGATCGGCATTCAGCCCGCGATTACTCCGATCGTCGGGAAAATCGTCCCGGATTCGGCCGCTGCAAGAGCCGGGCTGCAACCGAACGACGAGATCATCGCCGTCAACGGCCAAAACCTGTACTACCCGCATCAAATCGCGGAATGGGCGCAAAAACATCCGGGCGCTTTGCTCAATTTGACAGTCCTGCGCAATGGCCGGCAGTTCACAGTGCCGCTGCCGCCGGAGCCGCTGGCAGCCTCGCACCCGAGTGTCAGATCGGTGATCACCAACAGCCCGGCCCAGGTCGCCGGTATCCAGCCAGGCGACCAGATTGTCGCTCTCAATTCCAAGCCAATTTACGATCGCGCTGAAATCATCGGTTTCGTGCAGGAGCAGGCGGGAAAGCCTTTCTCGCTTACTCTCAGTAGAGGCGGGCAACTCTCCACCGTACGCCTTCTGCCGGCTACGCCGGATGGCCAGACACAGCCCATCATCGGCGTCGAGTTCGCGCCCGAGCCGGAGCCAATCGATGGAATCGCCTGGGATGCGGGTGGTAGAATGTCGATCGTGCACACCTCGCCGCTCGAGCAGATCTCCGCGGCGACACAGACTCTGACCAACACGATCGGCGCGTTACTTTCGCCCCAGTCGGACATCAAGCTCCAGCATATGAGCGGGCCGGTAATGATCATGCGGACCTATTATTTGCTTTTTCAGAGCGAGTTTGGCTGGCAGCTGGCCCTTTGGTTCAGCGTGGTTTTCAACGTCAACCTGGCCCTAATCAACCTTCTACCGGTACCAGTTCTCGATGGGGGCCACATTGTCCTGGCGCTTTTGGAAGCCATCCGGCGACGCCCGATCAATATCCGCGTTCTCGAAGTCTTACAAGGAGCGTGCGCGATCCTCTTGATCGGATTCATGCTCTACATTTCCTTCTACGACGTGCAGGACCTGCCCTGGAATGCCAACCAGAAGCCTCGATTCAGCGTACCTGCGCCTTCTGCTTCATCACAACATCCATGAGCTCATCGGCGGACTTCGCTCCCTCCTTCGCCCTCGCTTCGCTCGGAGCTACGGCGGGCAGGCAAGCCGCTGACCCCGCGGCCAACGGCCGGCGGCTCACCAGACAAGTGATGGTGGGAAATGTCGGCGTTGGTGGCCGCAATCCCATCCGGGTCCAATCGATGATCACTTGCGACACGATGGATACAGCGGCTTGCATCGCGCAGACGCGGGAACTGGCCTCTGTTGGATGCGAGATTGTTCGGATCACCGCACCGACGGTAAAGGACGCGCAGAATCTGCGTTGGATAAAAAAGGGTCTTCGGGAGCAGGGCTGCGATGTGCCGATCGTCGCCGATATCCATTTCAAACCGGAGGCTGCGCTGGAAGCCGCTCAATGGGTTGAGAAAGTACGCATCAACCCCGGCAACTATGCCGATTCTAAGAAGTTCGCGGTTAAAGAGTATACGGACGACCAATACCAGGCCGAGCTCGGCCGAATTCGGGAAAAATTCACGCCTTTAATAAGAACTTGCCAGGATCGGCGGATCAGTGTGCGGATCGGCACCAATCACGGTTCGCTCAGTGATCGCATCATGAACCGCTATGGCGACACTCCCCTCGGCATGGTCGAAAGTGCGCTCGAGTTTGCACGCATCGCGCGTGAGCTTGGATTTAACGACCTGATTTTTTCAATGAAGGCCAGCAATCCCAAAGTGATGATTGCCGCCTATCGCCTTTTGGTCGCGAGGTTGGAGGAAGCTGGTCCGGATTGGGATTATCCGGTTCATCTCGGGGTGACTGAAGCGGGCGACGGTGAGGACGGCCGAATCAAAAGCGCGATCGGTATCGGTTCACTCTTATCCGACGGCATCGGCGATACCGTCCGGGTGTCCTTGACCGAGGACAGCATCCACGAGATTCCAGTGGCCAGGGCTTTGGTTCGGCGGTTTGGACGGGAGTTCTCGGAGCCGTTCTCTCACCGGTGGATGGAAACCTGCGGCTTTGATCCTTTCAACTACGAAAGGCGATCCTCGGAATCGGTCCCTTTAGCTCCCGTTACGGGTCCTAAGATGCGACAAGATCCGCGTTACGCTCAGGCCGCTCAAGCCGCTCAGACCGCATCCCTCGGTCCGATTTCCGTCGGTGGCGAGGAATTGGTGCGTGTCGCGGTCCGGGAAGAAACGTTCCAACAGCTCGCGCATAAGCTCGGGCGACTCGGCGATTTTCAACCCGAGTTCGTCGTCGAGCGATCGACCGTAGTCGCGATTGACCCGAGGGACACCGAGAGTATCGCCCGGATAAACTACGCGGCCGAGCCAGCCCTTGTAACGATTGTGGATGGCTTGAATCTTCCAGTGATTACCGCCTTTCGATTGCTGAATCAACGGCTGGCGGCGCGCCATCCGATCCTGCTGAAGGACACCCTGATCCCTTCGGCTGACCCATCCCGTGATTTCCTCGAGACGCTGCTGGAGTCGGCTGCCCAGATTGGCGCTCTGCTCTGCGACGGGATTGGCGACGCTGTCCTGATCCAAGGCGAAGAAGCTCCCGGCCAATCGCTACGGCTCGCCTACAATATCCTGCAAGCGGCCGGCACTCGGATCTTCAAAACCGACTACGTCGCCTGCCCGTCCTGCGGAAGAACCCTCTTCAATTTGCAGACAACCACGGCACGGATCAAGGCGGCAACCGATCATCTCAAAGGGGTGAGGATTGCCGTCATGGGATGTATCGTGAACGGCCCTGGCGAGATGGCGGACGCTGATTTCGGCTATGTCGGAGGCGCCCCGGGAAAAGTAAATCTCTACGTCGGGAAGAAGGCCGTGAAATTCAATATCCCGGAAACTGAAGCGGTCGATCGCCTGGTCGATCTGATCAAAGAACACGGTCGCTGGGTCGAGCCGAAACCGAGCGCAGAGCCGGTAAGCGCATAGCGCGGACGGCCTCGGGCCGGTCGGACTTCAAGGTAGAATAAGCTTCCAGCTTGTCAGCTTTTTGAACCGGCAGGATGCCGGCGCTACCGAATACGGACGGGGCCGTCCGCGCTACGACTCGCCCTTCCCCAGACTCTCCGCGATACTCGGCACATTTTTCCGGGTACCAATCAGATCCGCCTCGCCGTGACCCTCTTCTCGCCGGGTTAGCCGCACCCCAACCAGTTTGCTGATCCCCTGTTCTTCCATCGTTACACCGTACAACACATCAGCCTTCGCGATGGTTCGCTTGTTATGGGTGATGACGACAAACTGGCTTTGACCGACAAAGCGATCCAGAATCCGGATGAAGCGGTTGATATTCGATTCGTCGAGCGGAGCGTCCATCTCGTCCAGCACACAAAACGGACTCGGCTTGACCATGTAGATCGCGAACAGTAGCGCTACGGCAGCCATTGTTTTCTCGCCCCCGGAAAGCAGCGCGATGGATTGCAGTTGCTTGCCCGGAGGCTTCGCGATGATCTCGATGCCGCTCTCCAGCGGATCGAGATCATCGACCAAAAGCAGATTCGCCTTTCCGCCCCCGAAAAGCTCCACAAACATTTCCTGAAAGTTACATCGGACCTGTTCGAAGGTGTCCCTGAACAATTCCTTGGTGGTTCGATTGATCCGCTGAATGACTTCGAGCAACTCCGCCTTGGCTTTTGTCAGGTCAACGTTCTGCTGCTCCAGGAATCGTTGGCGCTCCTCCAGTTCGTCGTACTCCTGGATCGCCTCAAGGTTCACCGGGCCCATGCCGTCCAGCCGGGCCGTCATTTCGGCAACCGCCGCTTCTGCAAAAGTCCAGTCGACCTGTTCGTGAGCCGAAGGATCAGCCTCCTCTCGTTCAGATGGGGACGAACTTTCCAGGCGCTTCCGCTGATCCCGGAGCGCGACCCGAAACGCAAACCAATCTGGTTCGAAGCTCCCCGGCTCTACCTGATACCGCCGCGCTACATGTTCGTCGAGACTTTGCAAGCGTAGCTGACTTTGGGTCCGGCGAACCTCTTCCCGTCCCTTCAGTTCTCCGCAGGTCAGGAGTTCCTGCCGGAGCTGGCGCAAACTGACCTCCACCGCCTCGATCGCGGCGGACCGCTTCGTTCGCTCGGATAGAAGAAGCGCGATCTGCGCGTCGGCCGCAGCGAGGTCTTCCTCCAGTTGCTTGATCGTCTCTATCAAATCACTATTGGCTTGTTGCAAAGAGACGATCCGTTCCCGGTAGTGCTCGATCTCCGCCTCCCGCGTCGTAACCAGGGCGTGGAGCTCTTCCAACCGGGAGGCGATCGGCTTCCTCACCGACCCAAGGCTCTCCCACCGATTCCGTTCCGTAGCAACGTGGATCTTCAGTTCTTGCCACGCATCATTCAGCTCCAACTCGCGAGCCGCGACATTCCTCGCCGCATTCATTGCCTCGGAGTGCGCGGCCGTCGCCTTTTCCAGCTCGCTCCGGAGTTCGCCGAGTCGCGTGCGCAAAGCCTCGGTATGTTCCGATCGCTCTTGTACGCCTTCTCGCAGAACCCTTTGCTCCCAGGAGAGCGATTTGAGTTTATTTTCCCGCTCGCGCAATTCGCGCTCGAGGAGGGAAAGTTCGGCCTGGCGGCTTGCCGTGACCACTTGGGCATGTTCCAGGACGTTTTGGCTGGCGCGCCGAGCGTTTTCCGCCGCTTCGACTTCCCGCCAGGCCACCTCGCGTGAAGCGGCGAGCACCTCAGCTTGTTCGGCCACGCAGCGGATTTCGGACTGCAGTTGGCGCACTTCCAGTCGCCGCTGAAAAATCGAATCAGCCTGATCGCCGGCCGAGCCGGCAAACACGACGCCAGCTGCGGAAACGAACTCGCCCTTCATCGTGACTACAGCTAAGCCCGATGATGCGCGTTGTTTCATTGCCAAGGCAGCGGGCAGATCTGCTGCAAGCGCAACCAGCGCAAGAAGCCGGGAGAGCAACGCGGAGGCTTCCGGCTGGATGGTGAGACGATCAAGCAGCCAGGCGATCGCGCCCTCTGGCAACGGGTCGGCTGGTCCCGGTTCGTCTGGGCTCGTTGCCAAAGATTCCAAACTGACGGCACCCCGGCCAAAGCCGCCATCGCTCAGTTTCTGCGCAACCTCATCCAGAGCCGAGGGGTCCCGCAGCAGAACTGCTTGCAAATGTGCCCCGAGCGCGGCTTCCACCGCGGCAACCAACTCGGCCGGGACCTCGACAAACTTCGCCAGGCTGCCGAGGATTCGCGGCCGGAATCGTTCGGGCTCATCCAGGCCTTTCAAAATCGCTTGAGTAGCCGAGTGAAGACCTTGGCCCTCTTCAATCAGCTGCGTCAGGACTTCCAACCGCGCTTTCTTCTCCGCTTCGAGACGCTCGATCTTTGCGCAGCTGGCAGCAACATCCTGATGCTCGCGCTCACGGGCTTCCCGCCTCAGCTGACAATCGTTGGCGGAGTGACGGTGCGCCTGAAGATCGGCGGCGGCTTTCTCCAGGTCGCTGCGGGCGCTCTCTACCTGGTTGCACAGGTCGCAATGACTCGCCTCGATCCCAACCAACTCTTTGCTAACGAGGTCAAACCGCTCTTCAGCCGCGCGCTGGCCGTCAAGGTTTCGATGGAGCTCCGTCTGCGCGTTCGTCGCCGCCGCTTCCGCCTTCTTGATTCGACCCTGGCACTCGCGCACGCGCTCTTCTGCCGCCTCCTTTTCCGTTCTGGCTTGTGCCATCTCCTGGTGACGCCGAACCAAGGCCGCTTCGGAGGTCGCCAAATTTTGCCTGAGCTCGGCTAGCTGCTGATCGATTTTTGCCAGCTCATCCTGTTCGACCTCGAGCCTGCTTTTCGCGGAAATCATTTCCTCAGCGCTCCGCGCCGATAGCCTCTCCGACTCCAGGGCCCGTTCCTCGTTGAACCCGACTTGGGTGCGAGCACCCGTGATACGATTCCTGGTTTCGTGTGCGTCCTGACGCGCCTCGGCCAGGCGATTCTCCAGCGCCTCAAGTTCGCCTCGCTGGGCGGTGAGACCAAAGTCCTGGGAATCGACCTGCTCTTCCAGCACTCGATGCCGAGCAGCAAACTCGAGCATCTTGCCTTCCGCCTCGGCCAGCTCCGCGAGCAGATCTGCTCGTCTCCTTGCCGCGACATGCAGGTCCAGCACCTTCAAGGACTCAAAGAGAGCCCGATATCGCCGTGCTTTTCCCGCCTGGCGTTGAAGAGAACCGATCTGGCGCTTCACCTCCTTCACGATATCGCTTAAGCGAAGCAGGTTGGCCTCCGTATACTCCAGTTTGCGGAGCGCTTCCCGTTTCTGCGCCTTATACTTGCTGATGCCGGCCGCTTCCTCGAAAATGGCGCGCCGGTCCTCCGGTCGGGAACTTAATATCAAATCGATCTTGCCCTGTTCCATGATAGAGTAGGCGCTTCGCCCAATCCCGGTGTCCATCAATAGCAGCTGAATGTCCTTCAACCGGCACGGCGTGTGGTTCAGCAGAAAATCGGATTGGCTATCCCGGTAAACACGGCGCGTTAAGCAAAGTTCGTTGTATTCCGTCCCGAGGTCATTTTCGCAATCGGCGAAGGTAAGGGAAACCTCCGCCGCGCTGACAGCCGGTCTGGTGTCAGTACCATTGAAGATGACATCGGCCATCCCCTCGCCCCGGAGAGCGCGTGCAGATTGCTCGCCAAGAACCCACCGGATGGCGTCCAGAATGTTCGATTTCCCGCACCCGTTCGGGCCGACAACTGCGGTAACCCCCCGGTGAAACTCGATTCTGGTCTTCGCGGCGAAAGACTTGAATCCAATCAGTTCGAGTGATTTGAGATACATGGGCAGCGCCGGTTTCGAGGCTAGCCTTGCCGCGGAAATCAGGCAAGCAAAATACAAGATATTGGGTTACTCATCATGCAAGTTGCTAGATGTTGGATCAACGGCGATTACGCGCCTCAGTTCACGTTAACGTCACGCAGGGGGCGAGCCCCTCATTGTAGCACGCCGGCCCCCTGACGAGATTTGAACCGCTCCTTCAGAGCTGGGCCGCCTTCTTGCACATTTCCTGGGAACACCGATCGAAGGGTGCCGAGCCCTGAAGGAGCGCGACAACGAACGTTTCGATCCTCCGAAACCGAGCTTGCCTCCAAAAAAGTGAACCCTCATTTTGCGATGAGCTATGAATCCATTAGATGATCTTTTCGAATTTTTGCGGTTCCCATCCGTTTCCGCGGATAGCAAGTTCCGGCCCGACGTCGAAGCCTGCGCTGACTGGCTTACGGTTCGTCTTCAGCGGTGCGGTCTCGATGCTCACAAATTTGCCACCGCGGGTAGCCCGGTGATCGTCGGCCGCAACAAGCGGGTAGCCGGCAGAAAAACGGTTTTGATTTACGGCCATTACGACGTCCAACCGCCTGACCCGCTGGAACTTTGGCGGACCCCTCCCTTCGAACCAACCGTTGTTGATGGCCGGATAATCGCCCGGGGTGCCACCGACAATAAGGGACAGATCCTGGCGCACATTCTTGGTGTAGAGACAGCCCTGCGCGAAAACCATGATTTACCGGTAAACCTGATCATCGTAGTCGAAGGTGAGGAAGAGATTGGGAGCACCCACCTGGAAGCCTTTCTCCGCGATCATTTGACCGAATTGCAACCGGATATCGTCGCGGTCTCGGATACCGGCATGTTCGCGCCGGGCATTCCAACGCTGACCTATGGGTTGCGAGGTATCCTCGCCCTCGAACTTCGGCTCCAGGGGCCGGCGTTTGATTTGCACTCCGGCATTTTCGGGGGTTCGGTCGATAATCCTGCGACTGTTCTGAGTCGCATCATCGCTTCCCTTCACGATTCCAGAGGCCGTGTCGCAATCCCTGGATTCTATGATCGGGTGAAACCAATTGCTTCCTGGGAAAAAGAGCTCTGGAACAAGCTTCCGTTCAGCGAGGAAGCCTGGTTGAACACTGTGGGAGCCCGCAGCCTGGCCGGCGAGGAGGGTTACAGCACCCTCGAACGAGTCTGGGCGCGTCCAACAGCGGAAGTAAATGGACTGACGAGCGGTTACCAGGGCGAGGGAGGCAAGACGATTGTGCCGAGCCGGGCGGTGGCCAAACTCTCTTTTCGCCTGGTTCCAGACCAGGATCCGGCTGACTTGCAGCCGGTCATCTCCGAATTTCTTCGATCGCAATGCCCGAAAGGTATTACGATGGAGATTGTCACCGGTCATGGCGGCAAACCCTATCTGGTCAGCATCGACTCTCCCTTCGCGGCGGCGGCAAAACGGGCGCTCCAGGAAACGTTCAATAAGCCGATCGCCTTTATTCGAGAAGGCGGCTCAATCCCGATCACACAGACCTTCAAAGATGTCTTCGGCACCGATACGCTATTGCTGGGGCTTGCGCTCCCCGATGCTCGCGCTCATTCGCCGAACGAAAACTTTCCAATCGAAAATTTCCAGTCCGGAATTCGTCTAAATCAGGAATTGCTGAAACAACTAGCGGTGTCGTCATGAAGAACTCCCATTGGCTCTGGTTCGGTCTGACCCTGATCGCTTTGCCGGTCCACGCCGACGACGACACTTGGCAGAATGTCTATCACTCGTTAAGCCATTTCGGGCACAGCGTAAAGGACACCTTTACTGGCGACGACTCCTCGAAATCCCAAAGTACTCGACACCAGACCGAAACGCATCATTCAACCAGACACCGTAAGGGCGCCAAGAAAAAAAAAGCGAGCGACACGGCTCAAACCAGGAAAGAGGCGCAGGAAGATCGCAAGCCGGTCGCGCCGGCACCAAGTCCGAGCCCGAGTAAGTCTCGCGCCAAAGCAGAGCCTTCGCCTACTCCGACAGCTATGCCGAAGGAGAGCCCGGCAGCCAGTCCGACACCAGCGGCTCAGGCTTCCACTCCCCCTGTCAATGTCGCCAGTGTGCCTCCTTCGCAAGTGCGTGATTTCGACGCCCAGCCCGCTCGCGTCCAACAGTTGCTCCGTGACGCGTTGGCGCTCACGCAACGCAGCCTGAGCTACAAGTATGGCTCGGACGATCCCGCGGAAGGCGGAATGGATTGCAGCGGTTTTATTTACTACGTGCTTTCCAGTGCGGGATACAAAGACGTACCGCGCGACTCGAGCCAGCAATATCTCTGGGTCCGCAAGAATAGCGATTTTCATGCCGTGCTGAGCCGGAATTCGGCTACTTTCGAGCTGGATGACCTCAAACCGGGGGATCTGATGTTCTGGTCGGGCACTTACCAAGTGAATCGCGACGTGCCAATTACCCACGTCATGATTTATCTGGGCCGTGAAAAAGGAAGTGGCAGACGGATCATGGTCGGCGCCTCCGACGGCCGCACGTACGATGGCCAACGGCGCTCCGGAGTAAGCGTTTTTGATTTCAAACTGCCCAACGGCCAACCTAACAAAAACGATCCGGACCTGACCGCGAAGTTCGAAGGGTACGCCAGAGTTCCCGGTCTGGCCGGTGAAAAGCTGGCCTCGGCTACACCCAGCCCACAATCCACCGTATCCCCTACTCCCAAACCGAGCGCCACACCGAAATCGACGAAAAAGCACTCCCATCGAACAACGACCCGAAAAGGGGACTGACACAGGAGCGGCGTGAGCGGTTTGAGCGGTTTGAGCGGCTTGAGCGGCTTGAGCGGCGTGAGCGGTTTGAGCGCATTGACCAATCAAACGAATCTTAACGATAGAGTGTTACCGAATGACCGATAGCCGATGGCCGATGACCGATGACTGGTCACTGACACTGGCACTGACTGATGACCGCTTACGGTTTACTCGCGGCTCTCGCCGTCACGGCACGCTCTTGCCCCGCCAAGGCACCGCACAGGCCGCCGTGATCAACGGACCGTTCCAGGTTTTTATCGCCGCGTTCTCGTGTTCATACCCGAGGATCGACAGTGTACTGGTTCCCAGCAGAAAGAACCGGCCGCACGAAGCATCGAGCCCCAGCCAGCGGGCCGCGAGCACCCTCAGAAAATGGCCATGCGAGAAAATAGCGACATTTCCTTCAATCTCATGGAGACGGGCCACGACCCGATCTGCCCGGCGAGAAATCTCATCAGCGGTTTCGCCGTGTGGTACCGGGTGCGTCCAAATTGTCCAGCCGGGAGCTTTTTCGCGGATTTTTTTGGTCGTAATCCCTTCGTATTCGCCATAGTCCCACTCGCGCAGATCATCCCAGATTTCCACCTTGTCGCCAACGCCGGCGAGGCGCGCAGTTTCCAACGATCGCTGAAGAGGGCTGCTGTAGATGTGGGTAAATTTTGCCTCCTCGAAAACCGGCACCAGAAAGCCGGCCTGTTCCCGGCCGGTTTCGGTGAGCGGAATATCCGTTCGGCCGGTGTGCCGCCCGTCTTTGGACCATTCGGTTTCGCCGTGGCGAATCAGATAGATCTGCTTTTCTGCTGGTTCAGACATAGAGTTCTCTTAACGATTACAATAGCGTCAAGCGGCGGTCCCGTTATCGAAATTTGGTGTCCCTGGGGCATTGATCGGTAATCGGTCACGCCAGTGTCAGTGACCAGTCATCGGTCATCGGTCATCGGCCATCGGCCATCGGTCATTAAGTTCGTTTGATTGGTCAATGTGCCCCACGCCCTCAAACCGCTCAAGTCGCTCGCGCCGTTAAAAAGGCCGGCTTGCCTCTTTCTGCCGAACTGGTAACACATGGATAACGCTCAGGAAACGAGCGGCTTGGGCATGGCGAGTCGGACGAGGCAGATGAACGTGCAGGACGAGATGGCAGCGAAGACCACCTTGCACGTTCTGCAGACTTTTCTGGACGAGTATCATCCCCGCAATTTTGCCGTGCAATTGTGGGAGGGTAGTGCGTGGCCGGCCGAAACAAAGGTTCCGAGTTTTACGCTGCGTCTGAATCACCCGGGGGCCTTGCGCAGCATTTTTCAAAAAACGGATTTGGCGGTTTCGGAAGCCTATATCCACGGCTACCTGGATATTGAAGGCGATCTCGAAGCAGCCATGCCGGTCGGCGATTTTCTGCGGAGCCGTTCGTGGCGAATTCCTATCATGCTGCGAACCGGCTGGGATTTGATCAAGCTACCGACCGTGAAAGGAGGTGAGCGGGGCGCCGCTGATTTGCAAGGGCGCTTGCACTCCGTCGCTCGCGACCGGCAAGCCGTAACTTATCATTACAATGTTTCAAACGACTTTTACGCGCTCTGGCTTGATCGGCAGATGGTTTACTCCTGCGCGTACTTCGAACAGGCCGGGGACGATCTGGACACGGCGCAGACCCGAAAACTGGATTATTTGTGCCGCAAACTGCGCCTCCGGTCCGGAGACAACTTACTTGATATCGGATGCGGCTGGGGTGGCCTGATCCTGCACGCAGCCAGATACTATGGCGTGACTGCTCATGGGATCACGTTAAGCGAGAACCAGGCCCGGCTGGCCGGGGAACGGATCGCTCGGGCCGGTTTGCAGGACAATTGCCGGGTCGAGGTGTGCGATTACCGCGAACTTCGAGCCCCCAACGGATTCAACAAGATCGTCAGCGTCGGAATGTTTGAGCACGTGGGCGAACAACAGTTGCCGCTCTATTTCCGGCATACCTGGGAGCTATTGCGCCAAGGCGGCGTATTCCTGAATCACGGGATCGCGCGTCGCGTAAGTGATTCACCCTCGAGTAGTTCGAGTTTCGTTGGAAAGTACGTTTTCCCCGATGGTGAACTCGCCCCGATCAGCACCACCGCGCGCTGCGCCGAAGAGGCGGGCTTTGAAGTCCGCGATCTTGAGAGTTTGCGCGAGCATTACGCGCTCACCTTACGACATTGGGTTAAGCGATTGGAGGCAAACCGGATGGAAGCGGTGCGGGAGACAGACGAACAAACCTACCGAGTTTGGCGGTTATTCATGTCGGGATCTGCGCACGGGTTTGCAACGGGTGCGCTCAACCTCTACCAGCTTTTGCTGGTGAAACCGGACGGCGGTCAGAGCGGAATGCCGCTGACCCGCGCAGACTGGTACCGGGGAGATGACCGATTACCGATGATCAATAACCAATGATCGACGACCGTAGCACATCGGTCATCGGCCATCGGTCAGTGGTCATTCGCTTTCCTGATCTCCTTCATTCCCGTGTATTCCTGAAGCACTTCAGGGAGCCGGATCGAACCGTCTGGTTGTTGGTACGTTTCCAATAGCGCTACATACAGTCTCGGCAGAGCAGTACCGGAACCATTCAAGGTGTGGCAGAAACGATTTTTACCTTCCTTGTCTTTGAACCGCAGATTCATCCGGCGCGCCTGGTAATCCCCCGCATTGGAGCAACTTGATACTTCGAGATACTGCTGTTGTCCCGGCGCCCAAACCTCGATGTCGTAAGTCTTGGCCATGACCGGGCTGATATCGCCGGAACAGAGTTCAATGACCCGATAGTGCAAACCTAACAGCTGCAGAACTTCTTCGGCATCGGCGGTGAGTTTCACCAATTCTTGATCGGACGTTTCCGGAACTGTCACTTTCACCAATTCGACTTTGTCAAATTGGTGTACCCGGATCATGCCTTTGGTGACTCTCCCGGCCGAGCCGGCTTCACGCCGAAAACAGGGGCTGTAGGCAACATATTTTTTGGGTAGTTCTTCCTCGGAAAGAATCTCTTCCCGGTGGAAGTTGGTTACGGGCACCTCCGCCGTTGGAATCAAGAATGCTGAATTATTTTCCAGCCCATAAGCCTCTTCTTCGAATTTTGGCAATTGGCCCGTGCCAATCATACAATCCCGGCGCACAAGATAGGGGGTGCTAAGCTCGCAATAACCGTGTCTGGCGGTATGCAAATCCAGGAGAAACTGGATGACGCCGCGCTGGAGCCGCGCGCCTTGCCCGGTAAAGCAAACAAAACCACTGCCGCTAAGCTTGGCCGCGCGTTCGAAGTCAACGAGACCAAGCCGGGCGGCAAGTTCCACGTGATCCCTTGGCGGAAAAGCAAAGGCAGGACGAGTTCCCCATTCCCGGAGAACGGGATTGGCCGAGGAGTCGGGGCCGATCGGAATGCCGGCGTGGGGCAGGTTGGGCAGCAGGAGCAGTAGCGAACGCAATTGCTCGACCGCAGCCGCCAACCGCTGGCTGAGCTCATCGGTCTCGGCGCCGATGGTTCGCACCCGGGTCTCCAGTTCGGCGTCGGGCTTGCCCTGAGCGCGACGAACTCCCGCTTCCCGGCTGAGCTTGTTGCGTTCTGCATGGAGTTTCTGCACCTCGGTTTCCAGTCGCCGCCGGTCAGCATCGACCGCGAGTATCTTCGCTAACTCCGCGGAAAAGTCACCCCCGCGAGTCGCCAGACGTTCCCGTACCAAATCAGGTTTTTCGCGGATGAGGCGGATATCGAGCATGTTTGGGCTATAGCAGGAGGAAAGGGGAGTTCAAGGACTTCGGGGAATTGGGTGAACAAGTGATCGGTAATCGGTAATTAGTAATCGGTAATCGGTAATCGGCGTGGGTGTAGGTTCAGGCCATCGGTAACACTTTTGGGCGGTGAAGACGTAAAAACCCTTGGTTTTATCCTGGAAAAAAAGTGAGCCTACGGAACAGAAAATAGAGTTTGCGCTCAAGGCGCTGCGGACCGGGAAAAAGAGTCGCTGTATTTTGTTTTGGCAGCTGTTCGCTCGTTCCTCGCTTCAGCTGTCAAAACGCAAAACAGAGCCCACCAGATTTGCCAAGCGGCGCCAACTATCGCACGGGAATAATTTCCACGGCTGTCTCCCCGGCCGCCACAACGTTGGCTGGCACTCGGTTGTCAAACGTGGCGAAGCGAGCGCTGCGGCGCACAGCCAGACCGAGCAGGTAGAGATCGGTGAGTTGTTTTGAGCCGGCCGCGGTTAAAGAAGGAAAAAGGGAGCGGTCGGCGAAAGTCACTTCATCGGGCCAGAACTCGAATCCCTTGGCTGAGCGAAGCTGGAGAAGAATACGCCTAACATCGGCTGGTCCGCCGAGCGAACGAGGGTAACCAGGTGAGCTGAGGATACGGAGGAGTGCATTTTCCGTAAGCGGGCTGGTGGCCCAGCCTTCGTGAACGCGACCAGCGAACCATTCAGTTGCGCTCTGGTGAAAGCGGTGACCCGGATCCACGAGGGCGATCAAGACGCTCACATCAAGAAGGAACACGGCTCAGATACCTTCCTCTTCGCGGATCCGATTAATCATTTCCTCTGTCACGACAACGCCTTCGCGTCCGCGCATGACAGGGAAGCCAAATTCGTTAAGCGTGATCAGGGGATCTTGTTTGATGGGGCCAGGACCAAAAGCAACGACCGATTTTGCTCCATCCAGCGCTAGTTCCAGAGATTCGACAACGAGTTGCCGGAGGCTCTCTCCGCGCTCGGCCGCACGAATTTTCGCTCGCCGGTAGAGTGGCTCTGGGATATCGATGGTGGTCTTCATTCTCCATATTGCTGTAAAGACGGAACTCCGTCAACCAGGGTCCAATTAGAACAGGTCGCAGCTAAAGAGCAGCCTGAGCGGCGGGAGGCCAGCTGAACAACTGACAAACTGATCACCGATCACTGATTACTATTGCTGATTACTCCCAACTACCGACCCCCGACTCTCCGACTCCCTGAACTCCCCGAACTCCTTGAACTCCTCGTACTCCTGTGACTCCTTGAACTCCCACGTGCTCGACCTATTCTCCCAAAATTTCGACCGCGAAAATCTCGCGTTGCGGATCGCGACGTTGGCCGAACGCAACGTTTACGTCGGTACTTCATCATGGAAGTACCCCGGCTGGCTCGATACTCTGTACGATCGCTCCCGCTACGAATTCCGAAACCGCTTCTCGGAAAAGCGTTTCGAAGATGAGTGTCTCGAAGAGTATAGCCAGTTTTTCAGAACTGTTTGCGTTGACGCCGGCTATTATCGGTTCCCGGACGAACGCTATCTCAGCAAACTCGCCGACCAAGTGCCCACCGATTTCCGTCTCACCTTCAAGGTGACAGACTCGATCACGCTGCGTCGATTTCCCAAGCTACCCCGGTTTAGACCACAACAAGGCCAACTGAATCCTGATTTCCTCAGCTTCGACCTTTTCCAAAAGCAGTTCCTGCAGCCGCTTGAGCCATTTTACGCAAAAATTGGGGCTCTGGTCTTTGAGTTTGCTGAGATTCGCCAAACCGATTTGATCAGCGAAGACGACTTTGCCGCCCAGCTTGATCAGTTTCTCGCTGAGCTACCGGCGCATTGGCAATTTGGGGTGGAGATCCGGAACCGCGAGCTGCTGGGTGCACCTTATTTCTCAGTGTTGCGGAAACATCGAGTCGCCCATGTATTCAACCAGTGGACGCGGATGCCTTCGGTTGAGAGGCAGTTGGCCATTCCCGGATCGGTGACCACCGATTTTGTCGTAGGTCGATTCCTGCTGCGTCCTGGACGCGCCTACGAGCAAGCGGTTGAAGTTTTCAGTCCCTACGATCAGACTCGCGATGTCAGCGAGAGCGCTCGCCGCGCGGCCCGGCGGCTTATTTGGGACGTGCCGCAGGAAGGCGGCCGCCCAACGTTTGTGTACATCAACAATCGGCTGGAAGGCAATGCGCTCAATACGATCTGGGCGATCACGGAGTAGATCGACGAGTCGGGAGTCGGGGCGATCAGCAATCATTGACTGCTCCCCCGCCTCCTTGCTGTCACTCTTGTATCACTCACCCGACCGTTGCCAGTTTCTCCTTGGCGCCTCCCCGGTTACGCAACCGATCGTACAGTTCATTAAGCTTGTCCTGGAGCTGTTCCATGTACAGATAGATCGCGGGTGTCACGTACAGCGTGATCAACTGCGACACGATCAATCCACCGACCAGGATCAGGCCGAGCGGACGTCGGGAAGCTCCATCGGCACCTAAGCCCAACGCAATCGGAATCGCGCCCATCAGTGCAGCCAATGTCGTCATGATAATTGGCCGAAACCGTTCAATGCTCGCTTCGTGCACCGCCTCAACCGGTGATTTACCGGCCCTGCGCTGTTCAACGGCAAAGTCCACCATCATGATCCCGTTCTTCTTTACAATCCCAATCAGCATGAACATTCCGATGTAGGAATACAGCGATAGCTCGGATTGCAAAAAATAGAGCGTGGCCAGTCCGCCGACCGTAGCAACGGGGAGCGACGATAAAACCGTGATCGGATGAAACCAGCTCTCATAGAGTATTCCGAGGATCACGTACATGATAAAGACGGCCACAAAAAGCAGCCCACCAAGCTGCGAAAAGGTTTCGCTGAAGGTTTGCGCCTCCCCTTGAAGCTGACCGCGAATGGTCGAAGGCAGCACTTGGGCGGCCGTCCGCGTAATAAAGTTGGTTGCATCACCGGTTGAGACTCCCGGTTTCAGATTAAAGTACAGAGTCACCGCCGGGAACTGGTTGAGGTGGTTCACCGACAACATTCCGGCCGACGCTTGGGGAGTGGTAATTGTCTGGTTCGGAATGGTGACTTCTCCGCCCGTTGGCTTGTAGAAGAGCTGGCCGAGGTTCGACGGCACCGACCGCTGAGAGTCCTCGGCTTCGACAATGACCTGGTATTGGTCGACCGGCGTCTTGATGAGGTAGGTGTAGTTCTGTGAGTAGGCGTTCTTCAGGAGGGTTTCCACATTGACGTTGGTCAGCCCGTACGATTGAAGCTGGGTCTGGTTCATATCGATTCCGAGCTGCGGAGTATTCGCGAAATAATCCGAAGAAACACTCTGAAAGCCGGGATAGGTACGGCACTTCGCCATCATCGCCAGGGCAGATTGGTAGACCTGCGTAGCATCGACTCCCGAAATGGCGAATGCGTATTGGCCTTGATTGTTTTTCGTCGCCCCCGTGCTGATCTGGAGGACCGGGTCAGGTCGCATCAATGGAATGATCCCGGGAATCTGGCTGAGCTCCCTCGTCAATTGGGCAACGACGGTGTTGATCGGTGCCCGTTGACTGACATCCTTTAAGAAGGCCAATCCAAGCATCTGGTTGGATGATAATCCTTTGGAAAAACCGGAGAGGCTGAAAGTCTCGGCTACCGCCGGGTTTTTCCGCAGGATTTGGTCAACCTGGCTCTGAATCTGTCGAAAACGCTGCGGAGAGATCCCCTCTGGTCCAAGAATGATTCCTCGAATGAATCCGCTGTCTCCTGCCGGGATAAAGGTTTTTGGCAACTGGTCGAAGAACCAGACAGTCGCCCCCAAGGATACGACCCACCCCAACGCGGAAATCCAGCGATGGTGCAGGAAAAAATATAACGTGCGCCCGTACAAACCGGTGATTGCTTTGAAAAGTGCTCCGACCGTTCGTTCCATCCAGGTGTCGTGACCATGCCCACGTTCTCCGCTCAGCAGACGCGAGCACATCATCGGAGTAAGCGTAATCGAGACCAGGCCGGATGCGAAAATCGCCACGATGATCGTGACGGAAAACTCGCGGAAAATACGACCGATGATTCCGGTCACCATAACCAAGGGCAGGAACACAACGGCCAACGAGACGGTCATCGCGATGATCGTAAAGGTGATTTGCCGCGCGCTGTTGAAGGCCGCTTCCATCGGCTTCTGACCGGCCTCGATCAACCGAACCGTATTCTCGAGGAAAACGATGGCGTCGTCGACGAGGAACCCGATCGACAGGGTGAGCGCCATCAGGGTCAGGTTGTTCAAGCTGAAATTCAGCGCCCCCATAACCGCGAAGGTGATCAGCATGGAGAGGGGCAGCGCGACCACCGGGATGAGCGTGTCGGTCGCCCGCCCGAGAAAAGCGAAGATAACGATGACCACCAGCACAAACGCGATGATGAGCGTGTGCTCGACTTCATTGGCATTGGCCACGATCGTCTTGGAGCGATCGTACAACGGAATCAATTTCACTGATCCCGGTAGCTCTTTCGCGAATTGCGGCAGAAGAGAGCGGACCTGGCGCGCGACTTCGACAGCGTTCGCCCCGGCTTGGCGGCTAACCGCCAGGACCACCTCGACCGGCGCCTCACCGTACTCGCGCGACCAGAAGACGCGGTTGATCCGCTCGTCCTCGACCGATTGTACCACCCGGGCAACGTCCTTCAGATAGATCGGCTGCCCATTGGGCCGTGCAATAATGACGTTCTCGTACTGGCCGGGAGTGGACAGCTGCCCATGGGGATAGAGCAAGTAGGTACGATCTTTCCCGTCGAACTGACCCGCTCCCTTGTAGGAAGTGCTCTGCCCGACCGCGTTGGTTACATCGGTCATCGTCAAGCCGAGCGAGGACAGTTTGTTCACGTCGACTTTGATGCGGATCGCGCTTCTTGCTCCGTAAACGTTGACTTGGCTGACTCCATTGATAATAGCGATCTGCTGCCCTAATTGCGTGTTCGCGTAGTCGTAAAGAGCCCCTTCCGTCAGGGTGTCACTGACGAGCGCGATGTAGAAGATCGGCTGGTCATTCGGGTTGGTCTTTGTGAAGGAAGGCGGTTGTGGCAGATCCTGCGGCAGAAAACCCTGCGCCCGCGAGATCGCCGCCTGGACATCGGTGGCAGCATCGCCCAGGCTCTTGTCGAGAGAAAACTGGAGCACCAGCGTGGACTGGCCCGTCTGATTGGTTGATGTCACCACGTCCAGCCCCGGGATCTGCAAAAACTGCTTTTCCAATGGAGTGGCACAAGTATTGGCCATGGTTTCCGGGCTGGCGCCGGGATAACTCACCTGGACCTGGATGACCGGGTAGTCGACCGCTGGAAGATCGTTCACTGGCAATTGCCGGAATACCTGGATCCCTGCCGCGACCACGCTGATCGTCAGAAGCAGCGTCATGATCGGACGCCGGATGAAAATCGCTGAGAAATTCATAACGGGGCGTTCCCTTTGCTTTGGTTTTGCCCTTGCTGAGCACTCGGCGCACCTGCTTTATCTCCGCCATTTTCGGTCAGGCTGGCCGCCGGTCGCGGCGTTCCCCCGCTCTCGTAGGGTTTTGGATTGACCTTCATTCCGGAGGCAAGCGCGAGTTGACCCTCGACCACTACTATCTCGCCGGGCTGCACTCCTTGGGAGACCACAACCAAGTCGCCGAAACGTTCTCCTTGTGTAACTTGGCGCTGCTCCACGGTGTGGTTCGGTTTCACCACGAATAGATAGTCACCTTTCCCGCCGATCTGCACCGTTTGGTTGGGTACAACAGGAACGTCTTTTAAGGTCTTCAGCGTGAGCGCCACATTCACGTACTGGCCAGGCCAAAGGTAACGATCGGCGTTGGGGATCGTTGCCCGCAGCATCACAGTGCCCGCTTGAGGAGAAACTGTGTTGTCGAGAAAAGTCAAAAAACCGCTCTTCACGATGTCAGGCTTGGCTGGTGCGATGACCTCTGTCTTCAGTTGCTTCCCGGGCATGTTGTCACGAAGCCGGGCCAGATCGTTCTCCGAAATGATGAAGTCGACGTACACCTGGTCCTGCCGCTGAATGTTCACCAAAGCGTTTCCTCCGGTCGCGACATAGTTGCCCGGATCCACCAACCGGCGGCCAGTCCGGCCGTCGTTGGGTGCTCGCACATAACAGTAATCGAGATTCAATTTTGTCAGATCGATCGCCGCCTGATCTTTCGCAGCCGCGGCTTGGAAATTCTCCACCTGCGTCCGGTCCTGGTCGATTTGCTGCTCCGAAATAAAGTGCTGCGGACCGATCTTCTCGTCCCTGGCCAGGTTGCGCTTGAAAAGGTCCAATTGCGACTGATCGGATTGGAGTTGCGCCTGCGCTTGTTCGAGATCGGCCTGGAATGGTCGCGGGTCGATGACAAAAAGGAGGTCGCCTTTCTTTACTTCTTGCCCGTCCTTGAAATGGACCTCGGTGATGCGCCCGCTCACTTGTGGCCGAACATCCACCGATTCCGGCGACGATATACGTCCGTATTGCCGGATAAGGACCGGCACATCTCGCGATTCCACCGCCGTTACCAGCACGTTCTTGAGCGGTGGTTGCTGAGCTTGCGGCCTATTTTGTCCGCATCCGCCAAGAATTAACGGCAACAGTAGAAGAAGCCTTGGCGACCGGAAAATCTGTGAATGTGGCCAACGCCAAATTCGTGCTTTTTGCGCTGCCACCTTGCGTTTTGTCGACGAGTTCAATGCTCTTAATATCTCCTTGCTCGATCATGGGTTCTGCCGTTGCCGCCCGCAGCCGCCAAAGACCGCCAAGCCCTCGCTTCTCCGAGAATACCGATCAACCAGACCGAAAAGCAAATAGCAGACCAGAGCGCGCCAAACCAGAACCGCTATCGCTGTTCAACCGGCCGTTTTGCCGGCAAGAACATACCACGTTGCGCGCCTTTTTCCCGAAGCGGATGGCTACTGCGGGAGATTACGGGCATTCGACTGGGTCTCAAACTCGCAATGGACAGTGAGTGCCTGCTGCAGCAGTCGCATATACCGTGGGCGAGGAATCTCAACGGCGCCGAAGGCGCGTAAATGATCGGTGACGTATTGTATATCCAATAGTCGATAACCGCGCTCTCTTAGGTGTTCCACTAACGCCACCAAGGCGACCTTTGAGGCGTCGGCCTCGCGGTGAAACATCGATTCGCCGAAAAACGCCCCAAAAACGCCGACACCATAAAGTCCGCCGGTCAACCGTCCTTCCCGCCATGACTCCACCGAGTGGGCAAACCCCAGTCGGAACAGATTCACGTAACTCGCGATAATCTCTTCGTTGATCCAGGTCTCGGCGCGGCGACCACAAGCGCGAATCACCTGTTCAAACTCCGTATCGAAACGGATCTCAAAAACGTTCTTCCGCAGAACCCGTTTCAGCCCATGGGGAACGTGAAAGGCGCCTAATGGAATGATCCCGCGTGGATCCGGCGAAAACCACTCGATCTGCTCGTGGTCCACTGCCATCGGAAACAAGCCCGTGCAGTAAGCCTCTAAAAGCAGCGTTGCCGGAATAAGCCTTTGGTGCACGCGCACATCTGATCATAACACATGCATACACGCTTCGTAGTGCGCGGCCGGCGTCGGGTCGTACCAGGTAGCGCCGGCATCCTGCCGGTTCAAAAAGCTGACAAGCTGGAAGCTTATCCAACCTCGAAGTCCGAGAAACCCGGCATCGTCCGTACTCTGGCCGCTGCGCACACCGCCTCCGCTTCAATTTGACCGCCGGAAAAGTAAAAATCGATGTTGCGGGATAACCCAAATTCCTTCAACGAAGTCCGCATGGCCGAAACGGTTCTTATCTCGATCCGCAATCTCACGGTTCGCCGTGGCACCGCCGAGATCCTCCGCAATCTCGATTGGGAGGTAAGAGCGGACGAGCACTGGGCAATCCTTGGAGCGAACGGCTCCGGCAAAACCACTCTCTTGAGCTGCATCACCGGTTACGTCACCCCTTCGAGTGGCGTCATCCAGGTACTAGGGAAGCAGTACGGCAAGTCCGACTGGCGAGAGTTAAGAAAGGAGGTTGGCTTGGTCAGCTCAAGTATTCGTCATTTCATAGAGGATCGTCAGACCGCCCTTGAAGTGGTCGCCAGCGGGCGCGAGGCGGAACTGAACCTCTGGCATCCGCCGAAAGGAATGCTCCGGACCCAGGCCCTCGCTGCACTTGAGCAAGTGGAATGCGCTGATCTTGCGGACCGCCCATGGGCCTACCTTTCCCAGGGGGAACGGCAACGCGCGCTGATCGGCCGCGCGCTAACGGCCAATTACCGGATCCTCATCCTGGACGAACCCTGCAGTGGCCTGGACCCCGTCGCCAGAGAACGGTTCCTGGTTTTTCTTCACCGTCTGGCCGCTTCTGGCCAAGTGCCTGGCCTGCTTTTCGTCACCCACCATGTTGAGGAAATTCTGCCCTGCTTTCGATCCGCGATTGTTTTGCGTGATGGCGAGATCGTGACACGGGGCCCAATTTCGCGCGTCGTAACTACGGCCGTCCTGAGCAAGGCGTTCGGCGTTCCGATGACGGTGCGCCATCGAAACGGACGCTTTGGCGTGATGGTTGGCGAGATTTAGGTGTTCTCTCTCATCAGCGTAAGGCGGAATTTAGAAACTCGCGAGTGCCCCGGGAACGCCCTCCGACGTAGTTAACTATCTTCACACCTCGCGCGCCCAATCGGGCCGCTGGCGCAGGTGATACAACATTTCCCCCGCTTTCGGCACCAGCAGAATGCCTTCGTCTTCACGGTTCGCAAATTCTCTTGGATTAATTGTTGCGGGATCGCGGTAGCCTAGGTTGATTTCCGTGCAGATTTCTCTGGGGATTCCGGTCGCGAGTGTCACTTGCACCCGGCAGTGCTCAACTCCCTCTTCATAAGTGCCAATGCCGCGAACATGCGTTGAGTGGGCCAATACGCCCCAGGAAACGTCCTTGTATTTATCCCACTGCTTTAGGAAGTAGTCCCGACAATGGTAACCAATCTTCCGGATGAGGGCGCCGTGAGTCAGCGAGATCTCGTGGATGTGAGGCGCATAAATGATGAGCTCACCACCATCGGCCACGACCGGTTCAAGTTTGTACATGCATTTGCCGCCGACCCAGAGTTCATCGTACATCGGAGGCGCACAGGACAGCACGGTGTGGAACGGATGCTCTTTATAAGAGATGTGGAGCCTCCGCGACAGGTCGCTCGCTTGATCCCAAGCGTTCTCCGGGGAACCGACAAAAAGTCCAGCCAATTGCGCATGATCTACCACCATGCAGAAACAGAGCTTCGGCACTGTAACCATCGAAGCAGCACGATCGACGACTTTGCGCACCGGGGTATATTTGTTGCCGATGATCATGGGGTTAGTGATCACTGCCCCAAGCCAGTGGAAGAAATTCAGCACTTCAGGCCCGCTCACGCCTGGGAACAAGTATTTGTTACCCCCGGAAAACCCAACGACCTCGTGCGGAAAAACCGGGCCGGCGATAATGATCTGATCATATTCAAAGAGCCGGCGATTCACGTTGACCGGCACGTCCATCGCAAACAGACCGTCACTCTCGTTTTTGATCTCGGCGGCGGAGATAGTGCCGATGTGCTTCAATGCTGAAGGGTTATTCCATTCGTGATTGAAGAGCCGGACCCTGCCGTATTTTGCCTGACGCTCCTCAATCGAAATTTCTAGCCGATGACAGATCGCCTCCTCGCTCATTGGCTGATGCGTGCCGAGTGCGATCATAATGTCGAATGCCGCCGCGCCCGCGCCGATCTGCTCAAAAATGCCTTTGAAAAGCATTCCCAAGGGACACGTGCGAGTCGCGTCCGGCACAATCAGGAGCACCTTTTTGCCGCGGAATTCCGAGGTGGGGCAAGCTTCGTTAATCAACTCGAGCACTTGCTCATTGGTAAGGTAAGAACCAGCCGAGCCGGTTCGTGAGATGGCTTGGAAGGACATGGATACCTTTGGATAGGGCCTGATATGAAATTGCCCTTTTTTCCGGGAGGGTCAATTGACCCCCCTTCCCCCGAGTCTTATCTAAAGCGAACCTTCTGAGCGGTTCAATCCATGGATAAATCCTTTCTTTCCGAAAATTTTCTGCTCTCAACTCCCACTAGCGAAAAGCTCTATTTCGAATTCGCTCAACCACAGCCCATTTTCGACTATCATTGCCACATCCCCCCGGCCGACATCGCCCGAAATAAGCGATTTAAAAACCTGACTCAGATCTGGCTCGCTGAGGGGCGCTACGGGGATCATTACAAATGGAGGGCGATGCGCGCCAATGGAGTGCCGGAGCGATTTATCACCGGCGACGCCAACGATTATGATAAATTCCTGGCGTACGCCCGAACCGTACCGGCAACAGTCCGCAATCCACTCTATCATTGGACGCATCTGGAGTTGCAGCGCTATTTCGGCATCACAGAGCTTCTGGACGAAAAGTCTGCTCCCCGCATTTGGGCAAAGGCAAACGAGCAGCTCCAAGAACTCACAGTGCATCGGATCCTAGAAAAATTCAGGGTCTCTGTCATTTGTACAACAGATGATCCGATCGACGACCTGGCCCATCACCAAGCGATTCGGAGCAGCAGCTTGCCCACGCGCGTTTACCCGGCGTTCCGACCGGACAAAGTATTCGCGATCCATGAAGACGGAGCTTTTCTTACGTGGATTGAACGCCTGGAGAAGGCGAGCGGTTGCAATGGTTCAGACCTGTCGGGTCTCCTCGATGCCCTTCGCAGTCGACACGACTTTTTTGGTTCCCTCGGGGCGAAGCTATCGGACCACGGCCTACCATATTGCTATTCGGAGCCGTGCGATGAAGCGGAGGCCGCCGCGATTTATTCTCGTGCCAGATCGGGTGTTAAGCTTTCGGAACCCGAGACAATCAAATTCCGCAGTTTTCTGCTGCGTTTTTTTGGAGAACTCGACGCCGATGCAAATTGGACGAAGCAGCTCCATCTGGGGGCGCTACGCAACGCCAACAGCCGGAAGTTTAAGGAGCTGGGACCCGACACAGGGTTCGACTCTATCGGCGACTGGCCCCAAGGGGAATCACTGGCGAGATACCTCGATCAGTTGGAATCGGCCGGAAAATTGCCGAAGGTGATCCTCTATAATCTCAATCCCAACGATAACTATCTGTTGGCAGCGATGATCGGAAACTTTCAGGACGGCTCGATTCCCGGGAAGTTGCAGTTCGGAAGCGGCTGGTGGTACCTGGACCAGAAAGAAGCTATGGAATGGCAACTGAACGCACTGTCAAACATCGGCCTCCTGAGTCGTTTTGTCGGGATGCTAACCGACTCGCGGAGCTTCATGTCTTATCCGCGACACGAATATTTTCGGCGCGTCCTCTGCAATTTGATTGGCCAGGAAGTGGACCGTGGCGAAATCCCGATGGAAGAAGAAATGCTTGGCAGCCTGGTTCGCGGCATCTGCTTCGAAAACGCCAAGGCGTATTTCGGACTGGAAAGCGGCGCGGTGTGAAACCTTTTAAGCAAGGGGAGTCTCGCTCGGTCAAATGGTCTGGGATAGAAGCCCGCCGCCTACCCGAAGATCAACGCCGGTAATGAAACCGCTGGCCTGTTCACTCGCCAAGAAGATCGCAGCGCCGGCCAATTCTGAAGGGAACCCGAAGCGCGACTCGCAGCCGTTTCGCCTTTGATTAATCGTGAAAATCCAAAAATACACTTTCGGCACCGGCGACCGGTTCGCACATCAAGGGCAGGCCCAGCTCCGCGCGATTTTAAAGGCGCGTCAGGCGGGTATCGACGTGTACCCGGTTTGGAACAAATCCAACCGAGAGCATTCGATAATTAAAAGCAAACCCGACGACGTTCGAGCTGAGGCTGATGCGGCGGTAGCCGCATTAGGATTCACGGAAGCTTACTACGTCGACGCTGACCACATCGGCTTGAAAACGGTCGATGCATTTATTCCAGGGAGCGACTTTTTTACCCTCGATGTCGCGGATTTTAGTGGCAAAGAGGCCGGAACCGACGCAGTCGAGGCCTTTTTGAAGGCCGTGCACCGCTATACCGGCTCACTCTCCATTCCGGGAATCGAGCGGCCTTTCGAGATTAGGGAGGAAACCGTGCGCGGGGCCACCAGTAAGTTCTTGCTCGCCATACGAGAAGCGGGTCGCATTTACCGGCACGTCGAAGAAAGAAAAGGACGCGAGGACTTTGTCACCGAAGTGTCAGTCGACGAGACCGACGCGCCGCAAAACCCTGTGGAGCTGTTCCTGATTCTGGCAATGATCGCGGAGGAAGGAATACCGGTCCAAACCATCGCCCCAAAGTTCACCGGGCGGTTCAACAAAGGGGTCGATTACGTCGGGAACCTCGCGCAATTCGAGAAGGAGTTCGACGAGGACCTTTGCGTTATTGCCTTCGCCATCCGCGAATTTGGGATGGCCGATAGCCTCAAGCTCAGCGTCCATTCAGGCAGCGACAAGTTTTCAATTTACCCTATTATCAATCGGTTGATTAAAAAACATGACGCTGGTTTGCACGTCAAAACGGCGGGGACCACTTGGCTCGAAGAGGTGATCGGTCTGGCCGAGTCCGGCGGCGAAGGGCTGGAGATCGTTAAAGAAGTTTACGGCCAGGCGCACGAGCATTTTGCGGAGTTGGCCGCTCCCTATAGCACGGTGATCGACATTAACCCGGATAAACTTCCGGACGCCAAATCTGTCATGGGCTGGAGTTCGGCCGAGTACGCCGACGCGCTGCGCCACCTGGAGTCATCTCCCCATTACAATCCCAACTTCCGCCAACTGTTACACGTCGGTTTCAAGGTCGCAGCGGGGATGGGCAAGCGATTTACCGGCGCGCTTGAAGCAAACGAGGAGATCGTCGGCAGGAACGTTACGCAAAACCTTTTTGACCGTCATTTGCAACCGATCTTCGCGTGAAACGGGGCGCGGGGAACCTCACCGGCTCGTTTTATACGGCTTGCGCTTCTCTCCCAGAGCGCTCCGGCACTCACCACTAGCCAGCAGCTAACCCCTATGCGATAATTCCCGCTTCTCATGAGCGGCAGCGACCCTCTTACCAGCTCCAAAATGGTAATACTGGACTTCGGTTCGCAATACACCCAGGTCATCGCCCGCCGTGTTCGGGAGAGTCGGGTTTATTCAGAGATACTCCCTTATAACTGCTCAAGTGAACAACTTGTCGCCAGCGGCGCGGCGGGGGTCATTCTCTCCGGCGGTCCGGCCAGCGTGTTCAGTGAAGGGGGGCCCCAAATCGATCCGACAATCTTTAAACTGGGACTGCCTGTTCTGGGGATCTGCTACGGCCTGCAACTGATGGCTTTTCACCTCGGTGGGCGAGTCGAATTTTCTTCCCGCCGCGAGTATGGCGCCGGCCGGTTGACCGTCGTTGGCACAAGCCCTCTTTTCGAGGGTCTTCCGGAACAATTCCAGGTCTGGAACAGCCATGGCGACAACGTCGTGGCGCTTCCACCGGGTTTTGCGTCAATCGGCCAAACGGAGAACTCACCCTTTGCCGCGGTTCACGACCCGGAACGCAAACTTTATGGGTTGCAATTCCATCCGGAGGTTGCCCACACGCCGGTTGGGAAGGACGTGCTCGAGAACTTTCTCTACCGGGTCTGCCATTGCACGCCCGATTGGACGATGGGCTCCTTCATCGAGCAGACCTGTCGCGAGATTCGCGAACAAGTGGGTGCTGACAAAGTGGTGCTTGGGCTCTCTGGAGGTGTCGATTCCTCGGTAACCGCAGCGCTGATCCACCGCGCGATTGGCGATCAACTCACCTGCATCTTTGTCAACAATGGCTTGCTCCGGGCCAGAGAGGCCGAAACCGTGCAGCGCATTTTTGGTGCTAATTTTCGGATTCGCCTGAAATATATCGATGCGTCGGCCCGATTCCTGGCGGAACTCCGAGGGGCCATCGATCCCGAATTGAAACGCAAGATCATCGGCAGCGAATTCATCCGTGTTTTTGAGGCAGCGACCGAAGAACTGCAGGCAAGTGAAGCGGGGCACTATCGTTATCTGGCGCAGGGCACTTTGTATCCCGACGTGATCGAGAGCATGGCGATCGCCGGAAACCCGGCCGCATTAATCAAGAGTCATCATAATGTCGGCGGTTTGCCGGAGAAGATGAATTTCTCGTTGCTCGAACCCCTCCGTCATCTCTTCAAAGACGAGGTTCGCCAAGTTGGTCTGGAACTGGAACTTCCCCGCGAGATCGTCTTTCGGCAGCCCTTTCCCGGCCCCGGTCTAGGTGTTCGCATTCTCGGAGAAATTACGGAAGAACGGCTGAACATTCTGCGGCAGGCCGATGAAATCGTCGTGAGCGAAATGAAAGCGGCCGACTGGTATTACAAAGTTTGGCAGTCGTTTGCGGTTCTTTTGCCGGTTCGCTCGGTCGGCGTCATGGGCGACCAACGCACTTACGAGGACACGGTTGCTTTGCGGATCGTGGAAAGCCAGGACGGCATGACGGCGGACTGGGTAAGGATCCCGTATGAGGTCTTGGCGGGAATCTCCAACCGGATCATTAACGAAGTCACGGGCGTCAACCGGGTCTGCTACGACATCTCGAGCAAACCGCCGAGCACGATTGAGTGGGAATGAAGAGAAGGGGAGTGCCAGTGTCAGTGCTAGTGTCAAGTAATGCGGAGCCGGAGGTACGGCTAAAGTGATCTGGCCTAGGCGGGCGAGCAAACGATGAAGAGAGTACCCTCAGCAGCGTTCACCAACAACTGGCACTAGCACTAGCACTGACACTGGCACTGGCACTACATGGAACCTTCTCTTCGCCTGGCCATCTATCCCGGGAGTTTCGACCCGGTAACCAACGGTCATCTGGACGTCATTCAGCGAGCTAGCCATCTTTTCGACGGATTGATTGTGGCGGTTGCCTTCAATGACCAAAAACATCATACGACGCTCTTTTCGGTCGATGAGCGAGTGGCGCTGCTCCGCGAGTCGTGTGCGGATTTGGCCAACGTCCGCGTCGCCACGCTCAAAGGATTGCTGGTCGACTTCGCTCAATCGGAAGGAGCGCGCGCGATCGTCCGCGGGCTTCGTGCGGTCTCCGATTTCGAGTTTGAGTTTCAGATGGCTTTGATGAATCGAAAAATGCAGCCGGCGATCGAGACCGTCTTTCTCATGCCTAAGGAAGAATACACCTATCTGAGTTCGCGAATCGTGAAAGAAATCGCTCGGCTCGGCGGCAAAGTCGATGCATTTGTCCCCGATTGCGCAGTTGAAGCGCTTCAGGCGAAGTTCGAGACTTAGGGAGGCCCGGTTCAACCGGGAATTGCTCTATGAAAATTCATATCCATCAAATTCCAGCTGAAGGTCTTCATCTTGAAGGTCAGGAAGAAGACGATATCCTCGACTTGCGGGACCCAAACATCCTGCCGTTGGAAAACGTGCACTATATGCTCGATGTTGGCGCGTCCGGCTCGAGTGTGTATGCGACCGGTCGCCTTTGGGCCGAGGTTGAACTGGAATGCGGCGCTTGCCTGAGGCATTTCAATTATCCGGTGGTGGTCGGCAATTTCGCGATACAGATAGACCGGAGCGGACCGGAACTGGTCGACTTGACGCCGGCCATTCGCGAGGATATTCTGCTCGCCCTTCCGCCGTATCCGAGATGCGATTGGGATGGAAAAATCGTCTGTCCCGGTCCGCGCGCTGATTGGTCAACGGTCGGAGGCGCGCCAAAGGCCGCGAATGCGTGGGATGCATTGAATGATTTGAAGTTAAAAGGAAAGAGTTAAAATGGGTGTTCCAAAACGAAAGACTTCCAAGATGAGACTGCGCACACGCAAAGCGGCAAATCGCTGGCACGCACCTCAGTTGACACAGTGTCCGCAATGCGGAAGCCGGGTGAGAGGCCACACTGCTTGCCCGTCCTGCGGTTATTATCGTGGACGCCAGGTTTTGACGGTCGAAGTCGCCTGACCGGCGGACAAATCGGTGATTAGTAATCGGTAAGCAGTAATCGGTAATTCGCTCATTGGCTATCGGCTATCGGCTATTGTCGTGGACCGAAGGTCCTTCTGTGACAATTGGTTTGCGTGCGACTTTGTCTTGCGTTAAGCACCCATGCTACCCCGACTCACGGTGCGGACACGCCGGGCGTGTACTATGCGGATCGCTTTAGATGCCATGGGCGGTGATTACGCCCCAAAAAACACGGTTGAAGGTGCAGTCCTCGCTCTGAAGGAGTACCGGCAGATTGAGAAGCTTTTTTTGGTTGGCGATGCCGTCGTTCTGGCCAGTGAGCTGAAACGCCTCGGCTACGAGGATCCGCGCATCGAAATCTTTCACTCTTCCGAGGTGGTCGGGATGAAGGAGTCGGGCGCTAAGTCGATCCGCACCAAAAAAGACGCCTCAATTTCTCGAGCAGTCGATCTTGTAAAAAAAACGCTGGCTGACGCCGTCGTTTCTGCCGGCCACACCGGCGCCGCAGTGGCGGCTGCTGTTCTGAAGCTGCGCACCCTGGCGGGAATTGAGCGACCAGCCGTCGCCTGCCCTCTTCCAACCGAAAACAAGCTTTTCGTCCTGATTGATGGCGGGGCCAATCCCGACTCAGGACCGGAGAACCTGGTGCAGTTTGCCATCATGGGCTCCGTCTATTCCCACCACGTGCTAGGTTACCCCGATCCTTCCGTCGCTCTCATGTCCATCGGCGAGGAAGACATGAAAGGCAATGCGGTTACAAAGGAAGCTTTCAAATTATTGCGCTGTAGCGGGATGAACTTTCGGGGAAATATCGAAGGTCATGACTTGTTCGAAAACCCCGCCGACGTGGTCGTTTGTGACGGGTTTACCGGCAATGTCGTCCTCAAAACGTCCGAGGCGATCGCCCACGCCATCTTCGCTTGGCTCAAGCATGAACTCGTGCGCAACAACGTACGCAAGCTCGGTGCGAAGCTGGCTGAAGGAGCCTTCCGCACGATCAAGAAGAAAACCAACTACGAGGAATACGGCGGGATGCCTCTCCTGGGAGTGAATGGTATCTGCATTATCGCGCACGGCGCCAGTTCTCCTCTGGCGATAAAGAACGCGATCCGGGCTGCGGGCGAATCCATCAAGCACGAGATCAACCCCCAAATCATTCGCGAAGTTCAGGCTTATAATGAAAAGATCGCCGCACCCGCACCGGTCAAGTAAACCACGCCGCTCCGTCTCGATTGTTGGTACTGGGAGCTATGTACCAGAACGAATTCTCTCTAACCGAGATTTGGAAGCCCTGGTGGATACCACCGACGAATGGATTCGCACCAGGACCGGAATACGGGAACGGCGCATCGCAGCGGAAAACGAGTCTACCAGCGACATGGGAATCAAAGCGGGTCTGGCCGCCATGCAACAAGCGGAAGTCAGTCCAGAGGAAATCGATTTGATCATTGTCGCGACAGTTACACCCGACACCTTGTTTCCAGCCACGGCTTGCTGGGTCCAGAAGCACATTGGCGCTATTAATGCCGCTTGTTTTGACGTCTCCGCAGCTTGCTCCGGATTCTTATACTCGCTCGAAATCGCCCAGCAATTTATTTCGACCCACGTCTATGACACGGTGCTCATTATCGGTGCCGATAAACTCAGTGCGATCACCGATTGGACCGATCGCAATACCTGCGTGCTTTTTGGCGACGGCGCGGGAGCCGCCGTTCTCCGCAACCGGCCTGATTCCCATGGTGTCATTTCGACCTACATGGGAAGTGACGGATCTCTGACGGACATTCTCATTATGCCCGGCGGCGGCAGCCGATGCCCGATCACTGCCAAGAATGTGGACCAGAAACTCAACACGATTAAAATGCTGGGCCGCGACGTGTACAAACAAGCGGTCATCTCCATGTTTAATGCCGCCAACCGTGTGCTGGAGCAAGCCGGGCTAAGCTATGCGGATATCGCTTGCGTTATCCCGCACCAGGCAAACTTGCGCATCATCGAAGCGATTGCCGAACGTATGCATCTGCCGATCGAGAAGTTTTATGTAAATCTTGATCGGTTTGGAAACACTTCCGCCGCCGCCGTTCCAGTCGCGCTTGACGAAGCGCACCGGAGCGGACGTATTCACATCGGTGATTACATCCTGTTGATCGTTTTTGGTGGCGGCCTCACTTGGGCGAGTTCAGTGATCCAGTGGTGACGTAGCGCGGATGGCTTCGGGCGCACCGGGTAGTGCCGGCATCCTGTCGGTTTCAAAAATGACAAGCTGGAAGCTTATCCTACCTTGAAGTCCCACCTGGGGTCCGCCCGCGCTACGCAACAATGCGCGGTAGAGCCTTTATTCTTGACAAAGATCTGCTATTAAAACTCGCCATCGTGAACTTCTCATTGGTCGATACCCACGCGCACCTCGACTTCCCGGAGTTTGCCGGCGACGTTCCGGCGGTGATTCAGCGGGCCCGGGCTGCTGGAGTTCACCGCATTATCACCATCGGCACCGATCTGCCATCTTGTGAGCGGGCCATCAAACTGGCTGAAGAATATTCGGAAGTCTTCGCGGCAGTTGGCATTCATCCCAATTCTGCTTTCGAGCAGAAAACCGAGTTCATCGATCGCCTCCGGACTCTGGCCAGCCACCCACGGGTGGTTGCGATCGGCGAGACGGGCTTGGATTATCATTATCTACCGAGCAGGAACCAGAAAGAAGATGTCGTCGAGACAGCGTTAGGATCGACTACCGGTTCTTCTCTTCAGCTTGAGATCGAAGATGAAGCGGTGAAGGCGGCCCAGGCTGACGCTTTCGAGCAACAGCTTGAACTGGCCGCTGAACTCGATAAGAACGTGATTATCCACCAGCGAGATGCCTGGGCGGATACATTGGAAATTCTTCGAAACAGCACGGTGCGTGGTGTGTTCCATTGCTTCAGTTCCAGTCTGGCGCAGGCTCAGGAAGTGATTCGCCTGGGCCACATGATTTCCTTTACCGGGTTGATCACCTTCAAGAACGCAGCCGAAACCAGGGAAATCGCAGCGACCGTCCCGCTCGATCGAATCATGGTTGAGACCGACTGTCCATTCCTTGCTCCGGTGCCGTTTCGCGGGCGGCGTTGCGAGCCGGCTTATGTGCGGCAAATCGGAGAAGCGATTGCAAAACAGCGCGATATGCCGTTGGATGAATTCGCCGAAAAAACGACCCGCAATGCCTGCGATTTCTTCCACCTTACGTCGTAGAGCGATGACCGATGACCAATGACCGATGGCCGATGAGCCATGCTCTGACTTCTGATTACCGATTACTGGTTACCGATTACTGATTACTGTTCTACTATCTCCTATGGTCGAGATTACTGTCCGCGCTGAAGGCGGTCTGCACACCACCGCCACGCATGGTCCCTCCGGGACAACTTTGGAAACGGACGCTCCGGTTGATAACGGCGGCAAAGGAGAAAGCTTTTCTCCGACCGATCTCGTGGCGACCGCGCTGGGTACTTGCATGCTGACCCTGATGGACATCTACGCTCGCCGCAACGATGTGGCGATCGCCGGCGCACGGGCCACGGTGAAAAAGGAGATGATTCAACAGCCGGTCCGCCGAATCGGCAAACTATCGGTCGAAATCACCGTACCGCTAGCCGCGGATCACCCAAAACGCTCGGCGCTCGAACAGGCGGCGCTCACTTGTCCGGTCCATCAGAGCCTGCATCCGGACATCTCTATCCCGGTGCACTTTGTCTGGGGACCCAACGCTTCGCGCGAATCGCACATCGCGAGTCGCAGCGCGGCATAGGAAGCCGGTGTCACAACGGAAAGTGCAAAGGCTTCCAGCCTGTCAGACCTTGGTTTCGTGGAAGAATTGATAACGCTCGTTGGCGCGCTCGTTCAGAGCTAACGTTCTCTGATATTCGTCTAGATCTCGCAGACTGCCCAGACGTGGTACTTGCAGTTTTCCTGAAATTCAGCGTTTCTGCTCCATGGAGACGAGCATGATTTCTCAACAAGTCTTTGGGCGGACGGGACACAAAAGCACGCGGGCGGTGTTCGGGGCCGCGAGTTTGGCAAAAGTCACGCAGGAAGAGGCCGATCAAGTGCTGGAGTTGCTCCTGCGTTTCGGCGTGAATCATATCGATGTGGCTGCCAGCTATGGAGACGCTGAGCTCCGGATCGCGTCCTGGCTCCGGGCCCATCCTGGACACTTCTTCGTAGCAACGAAGACCGGCGGCCGTACGTTTGACGATGCCAAGCGCGACATTCATCGCTCGCTTGAGCGGCTGGGAGTGAACCACGTCGATCTGATCCAGCTCCATAATCTGGCTGATCCGATCGAATGGGATACCGCTCTAAGTCCGCGAGGGGCGCTCGAAGCCTGTCTGGAGGCGCGAGAGCAAGGCCTCGTGCGATTCATTGGAGTGACCGGCCATGGCTCACAGATCGCGGCGACTCACCTACGGAGTCTGGAGCGCTTTGATTTCGATAGTGTCTTGCTACCTTACAGCCACATCATGATGCAGGATCCGCATTACGCGGCTGCATTTGAACGAGTGCAGGCGGTATGCCGCGAACGGAAAACCGCGGTGGTAACCATCAAGTCGATTGCTCGCCGGCCATGGTGGGGCCGCGAACGCACAAGCGCCACGTGGTATGAGCCGATCCAGGAGCAGACCGACATCGATGCAGGTGTCCATTGGGTACTAGCTCGTCCGGAAATCTTTCTGGCGACAGTCGGCGATATTCGTGTTCTTCCGAAGGTGCTGGATGCGGCAAGCCGTTTCACTGCGGCGCCGGATGAAGAAACGATGCGCCGTCAGCAAGCTCGTCTCGAAATGGTTCCACTCTTTGTTTAGAGTCGATCAGCGCTTCGCGTTTCAGAGCCTTCGGAATAAAACCCGGCCGTAACAGGTATGTCTTGTTTGGAGGCGTAAGCCAAGTATGTCGATGTATCGTTCGCTCGTCGCCGTCGCGGCGCTGGCGGCTTGTTTGCCAATCACCGCAGGCGAAGCCACCGCCCACAATATGGGAGCCGGCTCTGGTTTTTCGTTGGGGCATGGACCTTTTCATCAGGCGGCATTTCATAGCCATCGTTTTTTTGATCACCGCCATGTCTTTTTTCGACATCGTCGTCACCGAATCTTCCTGGCTTTTGATTTTGTCGCGTTTGGTTTCCCTTGGTGGTACCCGGACTATTACGATTATGGATATCCGTCCGACTATGCGTATGCGGACTCCGGACCGGGCCCTGGCTACCAGTATTGGAACGACCTGGCCATCTCAGTGCAAAAGGCGTTGACTCAGCGCGGCTATTATCATGGCCCGATCGGCGCCGAGGTCAGTTCGAGCGGCCGCGAAGCGATCCGCGCGTTTCAAGCAGCGCATGGACTTCCAGTCACGGGATTGATCGATCCCAAGTTATTGAACGCTCTCGGCATTCCTTACCGGAGTGCTCAAGCCTGATCGCAGCGTTGGAGCCTTCTGGCTCAAACGAGTCCTCGTTAAAGCTCCTCCGGCGCTAAAGCTTCGGTGGACACGTGGGAGAAATTTTCGCCCTACCGACACGGGGCCTGAGGACACATTGCAGCATGTGCTCCTGCGACTCCTTGAACTTGTCCGATCCCCGGGCCTCTTAAAGCCCGAAGGACATATAGAACCCGCCGTAAGTGTCGGGCCCGCGCTGCCTGGTAAACTCGTTGGAACGGAGCAAAAAGGTGAAACCGGCGCGAAAATAATCTTTGTAGAACATCTCCACTCCGGTGAAAGCGTCGCCCACCGCGATTTCTTTATCGACACTGCGGCTATTTTGGAAGGTGTTTCCGTCCAGGAAGATGTTTTGCGCCACAAGCCGTCCCTGAGTTCCCAGATAAAGGTCGAACCCAAAGGGAACACCACCACGCTCGGCCGAAAAATAGGACGTTCCGTTATAACCTGGTCGAATCATGTCAGGACCCCAATCCGCCTTCAGGCCCTTACCCCAGCGCACTAATGCGTTCGCGCCTGCATAAGTAAAAACATTGCCGGCTGCGAGCTCGACTCCGGGGATGACTTCCCAGGAATAGCCATTGCCAAGGTCGTGATTGAAACGCCATCTCCTGTCCCAAAATGCCACTGCACCAAATTCATTTCCGAGCTGGGACCTCCACCCGTGCACGCGACCGATGTTAAAGATATCGTGGAAAGTGTTTTCCACCTGGCGACCGAGAGCCCACGATCCGACAATGCCGGCCTGGATTTCGAAGGAAGTAAGCTCCCGGTCATTATCGTTTTGGATCCAGCTAAACCCGGTATAAAGCCATCCGGCAAAAGGCCGGTCACTCGGACCGACGAACTTATGAGTATGATCCTCCGGTGTGAAAATGCTTTGCGCCAGGGGCGCCCATTCGAAACGGTTGTCCGTCCCGTCTGTCGGTCGGTCAAAAACATCGATCAAACGCAAGAGTCGAACGGGCGCGTTCCAGAAGCTGGCATCGTCGAGCTGAGTCGAGGTTAAGGCGAGCTTGAATCCGTTCGTATAATGCCGATCGCGGCCGTACGGGGATAATGTTGGGTTCTCCCCGATGATCGTCAGGCGGAAGGGCGAACTTGGCACTTGGACCGCGGACACTGCGGTTACCTCCTCTTGCGGCCCTGCTTGCGCTGAAATACTCCAATCCGAGAGCGCGAGTATTAGGGTCAACCAAAACAGACCGGCCTTATCGTTGGTGTTCCGCAAAAACGTCCTGCTTGTATTTTGTTTCATTTCAAATGTGTTTCTTCTGCTTAACTTTACGAACCTGCTCGCCGAATAGCGCAGGATTGGTTCTGTATTCTTTTTTTGTGTCGGACCGGAGCGTCTGACTCAAACGAGTCCTCGCTAAAGCATTCAGCGGACACGTCGGAGAAATTTTCGCCCCACCGACACGGGGCCTGGGGACAAGTTGCGACAGGCCGGCAGAATGCCGGGCCACATCAAGCTCCAGCGATCAAACGCGGGCCCGATGCTCGGCCAAAGCCGCCGCCCGCGCCGCTTCCCAGAGCCGGAAACCGCCGCGCATGGCACTGATATTACTTCCGAGGCGGCAGCCGGGTGGTAGCTTTTTTAACTCCTTCACGTTTCCGCCACCCAGCACAACTTCGTCCGCTTGAAGGGCAATCGTCAGCCGAGCCACCACATCCGCCACGTACGTGCGCCAACGCTTTTTTCCCCAACGTTCCAAGCCACGCAACCCAACATAATCTTCGAAAGTGCTGTCCCGGTAGGGAAGATGGGCAAGTTCCAAGGGCGCGACGATACCCTCAACGACCAGCGCGGACCCTAAACCGGTGCCTAACCCCAGGAACAACATTTTGCCGCTCTGATAGCTTCCCAACGCCTGCATGGCGGCGTCATTGATCACCTTTACCGGGCAGCCAAAAGCGGCTTCGAAGTCAAAACCCACCCAGCCCTTTCCAAGATTGTGCGGCTCGTCGACGATCCGGCCGCGCACGACGGGCGCCGGAAAACCAATCGAGATCGCCTCGTACTTCCAGTCAGCAACGAGCTCTCGCACACCTGCCACCATTTGCTGAGGCGTCATCGCCGGGCCAGAGGGAAACTTGCGTCGGTTTTCCTCACCGGTCGCCAGAACTTTGACGTTCGTTCCGCCAATATCCAGAACCAGAACATGCGGATCTCCAGCGGACGCGGGGTTGTCCGTCAGGGATGCCGAATCCAAGGTCGCCGAAGCGACTGTACCTTCATCCATATTCACGGGAGGAGTTTTTAACTATAACGTACGCTGCGAAAAATTGAAGAGCTGCAAGGAATCCCGAAACAGCACGTCGCTTCTCCAGGAAAACCGGCTGGACCTCAACAAAGACTTGATCCTGAGAGGAGAATTGGCGAGCCTTCCATGCGCCCCTTCGATCTTTACCAAACCGATGGCGATCGCCGCAACCCACATCCGTCAGGATAGCCAGCAACGCAGCGAATAGTTCCAAATAATGATTTTCCGGTTTCTTCCCTAGCAAGATGGCAAACGACCAGACACAGATACTATCGACAAAAGCGTCGCCCCCGAGCGCTCGCGGCGGCGCAGCACAACAAATTGGCCGAGCGATCCTGCACTCGCGAGAGGCCAGCATCGTCATCGCCGGCATTGTGCTCGTGATTTATTTCCAGAGCACCGCCCCAGCGTTTCTCTCTTCCGGCAATATCGCCAACCTGGCCGAGTACGCGGCAACGACGGCGATCATAGCCGCAGGCGAGGTCCTGGTGCTAATCTGTGGTGAAGTTGATCTCTCCGTGGGCCAGGTTTACGCCCTCTCGCCTTTCGTGATGTTTTTCGCGCAGCATGCGGGCATCCCTTTCCCCCTGGCCCTGCTCTTAGGCCTATGCGCCGGAGCGGTCGTTGGTTTGATCAACGGCCTCATCACCGTGGTGTTGCAGATTCCTTCGTTTATTACTACGCTCGGCACTCTTTTTATCATCAACGGTTTTACGTTGACGATTTCAGGAGGGTTTCCGGTTCAACCGACGGCCAGCCCGTTGATGGTGGCTATCTTCGGCGGTAACCCGATTTCGCAGGTTTCCTGGGCAATCGCCATCGCCCTGGTGTTCCAGTTTGTTTTGAACAAGACCCGCTGGGGTTTGCACACGATCGCGACCGGCGGAAATCTGACCGGCGCCGCCGAGGTGGGAATCAAGATCCGCTGGATTAAAACAGGCAATTTCATTATTTGCAGCGTCTTGGGCGGGTTTGCCGGTATCCTCGACGCGTTCCGGATCGGGTCGGTCGATCCGCTCGCTGGAGGCACGGAAATCATGTTTATGGCGATCGCTTCAGCGGTCATCGGCGGAACTCTGCTCAACGGGGGATCGGGAACGATCATCGGTGCTTTTTTCGGCGCGGTGGTGCTCGGCATTTTGAAAGATGGGTTCACGCTGTCTGGTGTCAGCGCTTACACTTTTGACATGATTCTCGGAGGTGCGATTCTCGCGACGATGCTCATCAACGTGCGCTTGAGCCGGCTCCGGGCTGCGGGGGGCCATCGATGAGTTCCGAAGTATTGCGGGGCGACCACTTGTCGAAATCCTTCGGGGCGGTCACCGCGCTTCGGGACGTTTCGATCCACCTGGACAAAGGCGAGGTGCTTGGACTGGTCGGCGACAATGGCGCCGGGAAGTCAACACTCATGAAAATCCTGACCGGTTTTCACCCACCGAGTAGCGGTCAGCTCTTCTTTGAAGGAAAACCGGTCGATTTGAAATCGGTCTTGCACGCGCGCGCGCTGGGGATTGAACCAGTATACCAGGACCTGGCGCTGATCAACGAGCTGAACGTCTACCGGAACATGTTCCTCCAAAAGGAAATCATGTACGGCGGATTTTTGCGCATCCTGAACGATCGAGCGATGCGCGAACGCGCTCGGCAGCAATTGGATAATATGGGGGTGTATGTACCTTCGGTCGACGTCGAGATTTCGAAGCTGTCAGGTGGCCAACGTCAGGCCATCGCCGTGGCACGCTCCGTCTACTCCAATGCGAAAGTGTTGCTGCTGGATGAACCCACGGCGGCCATGGGAGTAAAAGAAAGCGCAATCATCCTTGATCTGATTAAGCGGCTCAAGGAGAGCGGAGAAGTATCCGTCATTATCGTGGCGCACAACTACGCGCAGATATTCGATGTATGCGATCGGATCAACTTGTTACAGAATGGGGAGGTTAGCTTCGATCGAGCGACTCGCGAGTCATCGATCGAGGAGCTCACCAATCTGGTGGTCAACGAGTACCGGGCCGCGCGGGAGACCACGATCCAAACGCGAAGGCGTTGAACGATTCGGCGTAGACACCCATCTACCGGGATCGACTGAGCACGACTAGCAAACATCCACCGATAATCAGGCTCGCGCCGAGAAATCCTACCGCGTTGAGATGCACTTTCCGGAAAAAAAGCGCCGTAAACAGGATGATGAACAGCGGGTAGCTGATCTCGAGGAGCGAGGCTAGCGTGGCATTCTTCGCATTGATGGCATACGCATTAAAAAGATAAGCGCCACTGCCACACAATAGATAAAGAAGTATCAATCCCCCCACCGGCCAGCTCTGCCAAAGCTGATTCCAATTCTGGCTCGGGTAAAGAACGAACATCAAACCGGCGACCAGCAATCCATTGGCCAAACTCAGAAAGCAAAACGCCGCAGCGAAATCCACCCGCCGAAACAGGGTTTCCAGCAGGACATACTGCAGACCCCAACAGACTGCGGATAAGAGCGCATAAACCCACCAAGTCATCATGAGAGCCGGTTGTAGCAGACAACGAGCGAATCGAAAAACCTGAAACCGGGGCCTGCACTTGCGGATCCCCAGCTCCGGGTCGGGTGTCGCGCGCGGCGGGAAATGGCTGTTCCGCGACCCGATGCATCACACTTTGACGAAGACTGTGTGAGAAGCGACGATCAGATGAGGTTTTTGGAAAAGAAATCCTGCCACAGCCGCTCAAGCAAATACGCTGAGAAATCTGGCAATCGCGTCCACAACCCGCTGGTCAACGTCTTCCTGGGTTTCACCCGCCGCATGCAATTGCGCTTTCGTCACGAGAAGCGAATGATCGCCACCAGAGACAACTTGCAGCTCGTTCGGAGCGCTCATCTGCTGACGAACAGTGTTCAAAAGATCGAGCGGACAAAGCCGGTCGCGAGTTCCCTGAACAAAAAGGATTGGTGCAGTTAGAGCTCGGAGCACTTCATCCCTCAGGCGGCCGCGATCGCCTGCGCCACACAGAGGATAACCGAGGCAGATTACCGCAGCAACCGGCTGCGTAAGCGCCAGATGACAACCAACCCGTCCCCCCATGCTCTTGCCAATGAGAACCAGCGGAGGATCGCCATTCTGACGAGCTTGCTCGAGTGCCTTTGCGTGAGCGGCCAGCAATATTGGCAACAGATCCGGGCGGCTCCGCCCCTGCTGACGGTAGGGATAGTCGAAAAGGTGCACTTTCCCCAGCGCCGAAAGGTACTTTGCCCAGCGCTGCATCCAGGAATGAGAGGATGAAGCGCCCGCTCCGGGTGCAAAAAGAAAGGTCATAGTCCCACGTTTATCAATAAAAACCTCCCATTCGCCAGGCTCGCATACCCCACCGGCATTCGTGCTGGATAAAGACTTCGTCTTTCCTTATTACAAACCTCGGCTACAGTCCCGGTCTCGGCCGCCATGTTTTCAAGAATACCGTTTCAGCGCGTCAACTGGTTGATCAGCTCTTTTCTGATTGGGACGCTTTTCCTCTCATTGACTGCCGTACCGGCTTATATCTGGTGGTTTGGGATCGACCGTTTCCAGGTCATTCTGTTCTGCATCATGTTCGGGCTGGTAGGGTTTTCCATCACGCTCGGATATCATCGCCTCTTTTCTCACTTGGCGTTCCAGGGGCACTGGATACTCCGCTTGGGGGTCCTGGTTTTCGGTGCGGGAGCTTTCGAGAATTCCGTCTTGCTATGGGCCAGCGAGCATCGGTCTCACCATAAGCATGTTGATCACGAGGATGATCCCTACTGCATCTCCAAAGGCCTTTTTTTCGCGCACATCGGCTGGTTGCTTTTTAAGCTCGACCCGCCCCCACCGTTTGACAATGTCGTCGACCTGCAGAGGGATCCGCTCGTGCGCTGGCAGGACAAGAACATCCATTGGCTGGCCGCCTCGGTCGCTTTCGGGTTACCAACGATAATTGGCTACTTCTGGGGCGGCTGGAAAACTGCTCTGGGTGCTTTCTTGATTGCCGGGATCGCCCGCGTCGTGGCTCTACAGCATTGTACGTTTTGTATCAATTCGCTTTGCCACTACATCGGAACACAACCCTTTTCCTCGAAATGCAGCGCACGGGATTCCTGGTTAATGGCCATCGTCACCCTTGGAGAGGGGTACCACAATTTTCACCACGAGTTTCAACACGACTACCGCAATGGGGTAAAGCCCTGGCACATCGATCCGACGAAATGGCTCATCTGGTCACTGTCCAAGATTGGTCTCGCCAAGAAACTGCGAAGAGTCTCTAAGGAAAAAATCGCTTTGGCCGAGCGAAGCGAGGCCAAGCGTCGCAGGGAGACACTGAACAGCCGGCGAGGTCGGCCAGCAGAGATAGCTTCGAACGATGCCGGGATTTGACCTCATAATCGGACGTTGTCACCCTCGTCCCAACGGCGTTCGATGCGGACGCCATCCGGACGTATCAAGGTGACTCGGAGTTCCTTTTCGCGGCCCTTGTAAGGATCAAAACCAAAAGTCTCATTCGAGACTTCAAAGCGGACGCCGTGACGGGCAAATCTCCGCACCTGAGCGGTCACGTCGATGTACCGGCCGCGGGTCCCGTAAACCGCTCGCTCGACCTTCGGGCCATAGTAGGGACCTGGCGGGGGTCGATAGCGTTCCGGATAGCCAGGATAGTAACCGGGCGGAGGACCGGGTGGGTAATAGCCTTGGGCGGAGGCCGAGATCACGCCGGAGGCACCCGCCAGGACAAAACTGAGCGCGAGGCATAACCGTTTTCTTGTCATAACTCTCATTCTGACGAGAATTTTCGCTACCCCGATCAAAAAAAAGGCGAGCCGGCACAGGCGAATTCGATATGTCGGATTTTGGTTTTCTTGTCTCGGAGGAAATCGATAACGCTTGCGCTTCGAAAGTGCGCGGTAGGGATCGTTCGACGCCAATCAGAAGGCCAAGCTCATGTCGTTTTTCGAGAAATTGTAGAAGGAATAGTCGGACTAGCTAAGGCTCACGCGCTGAACTATATTTGCTTGATTTTTCTCAATCTTCCGAAGAAGAAGCCGAGTTCGCAAAGGGAGAACATAACTCAGTCGCCCCGATTCTGTTGATCGGTGCTTTTTGTGAAGATACCATGATTGAGCCGATCGAGCCCGATTCCACCCAGAAAATGGGGACCGCCTCATGGTCGGCGTCAACCGTGGAAACCGCCATTCGCGTCCCTCGCGCTGGTGCCTTAGTGGGCGGGCGGTACGAGATCCGGGAGAAAATCGATCCCGAGACTTGCCTGGCTAACGATACGAAGAGTGGTCGCGTCGTGGCATTGCGATCGGTAGTTTGGCGGAACCCAGTTCTGGCCGACGTGTGGCGGCGAGAAGTTGATGAATTATCCGGCGTAAGAAGCACGCATCTACTGAATGTCTTTGGTCTCTTTTCAGAGGGCGAGATCGACTATGTCGTGAGTGAGCGGCCAGACGGAACTTCGCTGAGAGATCTTTTGCGAAGCCGGCCCCCACTGGAACTTCCCGAAGTCATCCGGCTCCTCACGCCGGTGGCGGACGCTCTGGACACCGCAGCCGGTTTCGCGCACTTCTGGAGTTCGCCCAACGCTCGTGGGCTCTACTGCCAGATTTCGGGCCTGCAGGCCAACGAATTGCCTGCCCTGCCGGTTTCCGAATGGCCTCCCTTCGTCGTCAAACTGGACTTGTGGTCTGTTCTGCGACCGAACCACATGCCGCCGGTACCGCCTCCTGCTACCGTCCCGTCGGAGCATAAATCAACGAAAGCGGCGCAACAGCTGGCGCTCTTGACATATGAGTTGCTTGGGGGCCGCCGTCGACCGGATGGTGACCGGCGCAAACGTTATCGGCCGATTGCCGGTCTAAATGATGCGGCTAATTCGATCGCCTATAGCGGCCTCCAAGGATGGCCGCTGTTCGAAAGTGCGGCTGATTTTCTGAAGGATTTTGAACTAGCGAGTCAGCCAGACGAACGCGCTGCAGTCAATGGTTCGGCGCATACGGTTCCTGAACCGGAATTTTTCCTTAGCGAAGATCACCACCCCACCGGATTGCTGCGGAGACTCTGGCCATGGCTTGCCGGTATCGTTCTCGCCCTGCTGGCAGGGGCGGCATTCCTCCTTTTGCCGGGGCGTCGAGGGGTGGCCCCTCCGACAGTGCCGATCGTTTCGAAGCAAGCCTCGGTTGTGAGCCTGCGTTCAGAACCTGCCGGAGCAGTCGTAACCCTCGACGGAACCGAGTTCGGAAAAACCCCGGTCGTGACCCACGCTCTGAGCCCCGGATCTCACTTGCTTACGGTCGAATCCCCCGGCTTTCAGAGCCGGCAGATTCAACTGGATCTCGCCGCCGGGCAAACCGAGGATCTTGGCACGATCGTTCTACAGCGGCCCTCAGGCGAGCTATCGGTAGAAACCAATCCGGCGGGGACACCCTTCGAGGTAGTCGGGCCGCACGAAAAGAATATCACCGGAGTCACACCGGACACCCTCCGCGAACTTGAGCCGGGTCCCTACGCAGTGCACCTGCGCCCGAACGGGCAAGCCGAGTACTCCGAAACTGTCGAAGTGACCGCCGCGCAGCCGGTTCGATTTAGCCATGAGTTTCCACCCGTCGCCAGCCCGGCTCCCGACCTGGCAGTAGTCTCCAGGACTCCGGTACCCGAGGCATCGCCGGTACCTGAGGCATCGCCTTCTTCGGAAGGAGACCAGATGGTAGAACATCCGAAGGCGTTGACCCACGATAAACCTCATCAGACGCACCACAAAGCGTCGCTATCGAAGGACGCCGCTTTTCGGCAGTTCAATGCCGAATGGGATGCGAAGGAGCAATCGATCGATCAACAAATCGCAGAGCTGGATCAAAAGCTTTTGTCAGCGACCGGTATCCGGAAAAAACAGATCGCCACCTACAAGAAATATTTACAACACCGCAAGAAGAGCCTGCAGGATCTGCGCAAGTACAGGGAGCTGAGCCTGAAACGCAAATATAACGAGCCTGATTCAGGATCAGTGCTGGACGGCATTAAGAGCATGCTAGGGATGTAGCCGCCGGACTATCCCGGATGTTTCAGGTCCGTTCCGTGGTATGTTGCACGAGGCTCCTGAGGTTGCCGACTTGACTTCCTATGCGCAGGCATGTGTATCGATTGGTGACGGTACGACTTGTTTCGAAGATTGTCCCGGAGGAACGAGGTGGAGTTCTCATCGCAATACCAAAAGACAACCTTCAGCTAGCTCGCGTACTCCCTGATCATAAGGGTCTGGACGAGAATGACCTTTTCAAGAGTCTCTTGACCCGTGCGGATTATCGAATCGTGCATGAATTGCTCGAGGCGCCGGAGGATTTTGTGGAATACCAATTCGAGCCCTTCCGGGAAACTAAAAATCTGCCGGCACCGCACAGAACCTCCACCGACGGAAAAAAGTTCTGGCGAATAGAGACTGAGCCGAGCTCAAGCGTGCCGGAAGATTTCCTGGAAGATCTGCAGACACAACCTTTGCCGCCCCTGGCTCCCGCCTAGCTGCCCAGCTCGCAAAGGATTCGCGAGCAACGCCGGCTATTCACTTGGCTGAGTCGACTCCAGCCGGTCAAAGCCCTTGACCCGATAAATGACCATCGAGGTGAGCCAACCGAAAACAAAAACGCCGATGATAAAAAAGCCCAGCGAGCCAAAATTTTCGTTCATCGATCCGACAAAATCCCAAAAGCCTCCGGTCAAATTCAATCGATCCTTAACGATGCCGAACAGCTCGAGAGCCCCGACAATCAAGGCGACGATCACGGACACGGAAGTAATGGTCAGGTTGTAATAAAGCTTACGGACAGGTTTTACAAACGCCCATCCGTAAGCAGCTACCATCAAAATACCGTCCGTAGTGTCAATCAAGGTCATTCCGGCCGTAAAGAGGGCCGGAAAAACCATCATTGCCCAGACGGAAAGCCCTTTGGCTGCAGCCGCCGCGGAGATACCAAGGAGGGCTATCTCTGTTGCGGTGTCAAAACCCAGTCCAAAGAGAAAACCGATCGGATACATCTGCCAGGGGCGCCTGAGGATCCGAAATAACGGGCGGAAAAGACGCGCCATGATACCGCCACCCAGAACCGCATCGCTGTCTTGGTCGACGTAAACTTTCCCTTCCCGAACCGCCTGAAAATTTGCCCAGACTCCTCGGAGAATTATCAGATTAATCAGAGCAATGGTGATCAGGAAAAAGGCAGAGATTGAGGTGCCAACCAGACCACCGACTTCCTTGACGGCGTCGAGCTGATTTTCCAACGTCTTTGCAGCAACGTACACCAGGAGGGATCCGATAATCACAATCGTCGAGTGACCTAAAGAAAAAAAGAATCCAACGGATGCGGGCCGCTGACCGTCTTGCATCAATTTGCGCGTGACGTTATCGATCGCGGCGATGTGGTCCGCGTCCACCGCGTGTCGGAGTCCGAAGGTATAGGCCAGAATGGCTGTGCCGAGAAGGACGGGCGTTCCCTGAAAAACCAGCAAAGCCCAGCACCACACACCCAAACTCACGAGCCCAAGAAAGAGATAAAAGAATACGATTCGATTTCGGAAACCGCTTTCGACCTTGGCGGACATAGAGCAGAAGGATGGCTGGAAGGGAAAGCTCTAAAGCAGCTTCCGATAGACCGCAGTGTCCGTGTTTGTTCCGGGCCGCGCAAGCGATTTGACCTTGGCTTGCCCCTAAATGCGTTGCAATGCTGGTTGCCGTTTCAGTACCGGGCAGAAGATGCGGTGCTCTGAGGATGGAGTGGTTCGCGACCCGTCATTTCTCACAAAATGTTCCGGCCCCGTGCCGTTCGAGCTATTTTCGAAATATTCCTTGTCCGCGACCAGCACGCGAAACGAATAGCAAGGTATGAGCGTTCAAGTGTACGGTTGCAACCACGTGGCGATTGAGGTCGATGATTTAACAAAGGCCATTGCCTTTTATCAGGATGTGTTCGGTCTCAAACTTAACTCTAGCGGTAAGGGTCACGCCTTTTTCCAACTTGGCCATCACCAGTTTCTCGCCGTAGCGGAAGTCGATCAACTGAATCCGCCTCGCGCCTGGCATTTCGGGTTGATGGTGCGCGATCAAGCACAAGTCGAGGAGGTACGCCAAAAGATTGTGAGCAAATACAAACTGAAACTCAATCCTGGCTTTGGCTGTTCTTTTCGCGATCCGTTTGGTAATCGCATCGACGTTGTCGATTTACATGATGAATCGCTGGTCTGGCTGCTGCCGTACCAGGAAGTGCAGAAGGCGGGGATCCGTTTCGAGGATTGAGTGGGATAAGCTTCCAACTTGTCAGGCACTCACGGCGGAGACGCCGACCACTCCGGATAAACATCGAGAGAAAAGGCCGGTGCTTCAGCGCCGGTAGCTCGACCTTGTCCTGACAAAAAACTGCGATCCGGATAGTAGTGATCAACGCGGAGGCTTGCCAGGGAAACCGCGCCATCCTACGTACTTCTGCGGCCGAATGCCTGTTTAAATACCGCTGGCCGGGAAACGTCCGAGAACTGGAAAACTGCATCCGCGCGGCTGCCCTTACCGCGAGGAGCGGAATCATCGAGAGGTCTGATTTATCGCTGGTTGAACAAGAGCCGACCGAAGCACTTGAGGAGCCGTCGGCTACGGATTTCCACTCAGCGGTTGCGGCTGTCGAAAAGCGATTGCTGCAGAATGCGCTGGATCGCAGCGGAGGAAACCGAACCGAAGCGGCGCGAATTCTCCGGATTCACCGGCAACTGCTCTATGCGAAGCTAAAGGAACACGGACTGGAGGAGATGACCAATGACCAATCGCCCGATTGACCATTGGCTATCGGGCATCGGGCATTTTCCTCTTCCTGCGTGCAACCGCGCGCGCGTGTTCGGACAATGCCTTTGTAGATGCTGCCTCACTGCTTTCACGTTTGAGCGCACGCAAGGTTGCTCGAGACCGCCCTGGGGACGGCTCGGTTTGCTTACCCTTCCGGGCACGCTCGGTTTCGCGCACCGCTTGTTTTCGGGTCGACTCCGGCACCGTCCCCTTTTTTGGCGGCGGCAACTTCACACCGGCCCGGCGCGCCTTGGAAAGCCCAATGGCGATGGCTTGTTTAGCCGAACGCGCTCCGTGTTTGCCTTCGCGGATTTCTTCAATCTCTTCGCGGACAAATTCACCAGCCTGCGTCGAAGGAGCTTTCCCTTCCCGCTTTGCCTGTTTCGCACGTTGAATAGTAGTTTTTCTTGGCACAACCGATAGTTCGCGAAATGCATTGTGCCTGGACGCACTCGTGAAGAGCGGCCATCGGTCATCAGTCATCGGTCATCGGCTATCGGCCATCGGTCATCGGCCATCGGCCATCGGCTCCGCCGAGTGCTCCACGCTTGCATCATCGAACCTTCTTGTTATTATAACTCGCGGCAATGGAGTTTGCCTTCTCCGCTAATCGGTAGAGAAACGCTTCTGAGCAGAGGCTGATGACTCCTATCCAACTTCAACTTGGAGTAGCAGTCGTGAATTTCTTCGAAGAGTTCGTTTTTCGCTCGGATGCCTTTGGCGATTTGCCGGACGCCTTCCAAGGAGCGCTTGCCCCCAAGATCAAGGATCGGGCATTTCGGGCGCTCCTGTATAGCCCGGAGTTCCGGGCCGGCCGATTTCGCGCACCAAGTTCGGTTCTGGCGATTACTGATGACCGCTGGTACGTGGCCCGACAGGTTGACGGGGATCACGTCAGCATCGCCACCGCGACCTTCGAAGAAACGTTTTTCATCGAGTTGACTCTGATCCTGCTCTTTGGGGCGCTTAAGCTCGAATATCTGCAAGCGGGCCGGTCGGTCTCCATCGAGCTCCAATTCAACACCGTTAGGGAACGTTCCTACTCCGCAGCGGTCAATCGGATGTTAACCGCCATGGAACATCAGAACTTCAGCTCAACCGATCTACTGCAGAAAAACCTGGCTGTTGTCCGGAATTGGCCTATCAAGTTCCGCAACGTGGCGGCAACGTGTATTCCGCCCGGGCGAAAACTGCTGACCGGCACACGTTGGGAAACAGTCCATGGCAGGTTCCGCCACGAACTCACGCCAGCTGCCGCGCTGCTGGTGACTGAGGCTGAGCTTATTTTTATCAGAGAGGAAAAGTCCACACGATGGTGGGGATTCAGAAAAGAAGAAAGCAAGTATGGCGAAATTATTATTTATCTTCCACTCCGGCGCTTCGCCGACTACGAGATTATTCAAGAACGGCGAGTCGCGACTCTATCATTAAACCTCCACGTGACCGACGGAAGAAAACAGGTCGATCTGACGATTCCAAGCGCGGATCAGGACAGAGTCCGCCAGCTGCTGGCGCCAGTGAGCCAAGAGATCCGTCGAGCTGCAGGTCTAGTGTATTCGAACGAAGAGTGAAGTTATGCCAGCGAATGATCCTGAACAGAGCGACCCGACCTTGGCCGGTGCGCATCAACCGTCTGCCCCCGACCTTCCGGAGGAAGCTCTCCTTCTACGGATCTTTCTGGGCGAAGCAGACATGTATCGCGGCAAGCCATTGTTCGAAGCGATCGTTCTGAAAGCGCGCGAGATGCACTTGGCAGGGGCCACGGTGCTCCGGGGGCCAATGAGCTTCGGACGGTCGAGCCATTTACACACCGCCAAGATCCTGCGACTCTCGACAGATTTGCCGATCGTGATCGAGATTGTCGATGTCGCCGACAGAATTAACCGTTTCCTTTCGTTGCTGGAAGGCATGATGCAAGGCGGCCTGGTAACCTTGGAGCGAGTGCAGATCGTTCATTACAGTCACCAGGCCCCGCCAAAGCAGTCTGGCTGGTTTGGGCGTCAGCGTTAGCCTGCAAGACTCCGATCTTATCATGCGTTCGTTAATGCGAAGGTACCTTTTGGTTGCCTTTGGCGGTGGCATTGGCAGTCTGGCTCGATTCACGCTGGCGCAATGGTTGGCGCCGTTAAACGGTTGGTCGCCATTTCCTATTCTCGCGATCAATGTGACCGGCTGTTTTATCATATCTTTCTTTCATTTTGTGTCAGACTCCGGAGGCGAAGTTTATCTGGGACCAAATACTCGAATATTTCTGTTAATCGGTTTCTGCGGAGGCTATACGACCTTCAGTTCATTCAGCCTCATTTCCTTTCTCGCGCTGCGCCAGGGCGACTCGCACGATTTTTGGCTGAACCTCGCGGGTTCGCACCTGCTTTGTTTGGTCGCGATCGGTTTGGGCTTTCTGGCGGCGCGCCCTTTTCCTCTGATATTTCAATGGCTGCGCCGGGTTCTCCGGAGCTGAATCGCCCAGCAAATCATGTCGGCCTTAGTACTTGTGTTTGTGGGCGGAGCGATTGGCAGCATGTGGCGTTTCTGGTGGTCGGGTCTGGTGGCTCAACGCATCGGCGAAATATTTCCGTTCGGAACGTTGGTCATTAACCTGGTCGGCTCGTTTTTGATCGGCGCGATTTCCGGCGGAATTTCGCACGGCGCTCAGGCGGCCTGGATATTGCCGTTCCAGCACTTTGCTGTCGCGGGCATTTGCGGCGGGTTAACCACCTTTTCCTCTTTCAGCTTGCAAACTTGGAACCTGATCACGGAACGAAGATGGCTCGCCGCGTTGGCCAACATTCTGTTTTCCACCGGACTCTGCCTCGGGGCAGTCGCGATTGGCTGGCAGATCGGATCGATGATTGGTTAGTCCAAGGTCGGTAGGGTCAAGCTCTGCTTGACCGCCTTAGCATTGGATCACGTCTCGGCTTGGACGAGCAGGAGCTCATCCCTACCGCTCCTCGTCCTTGGCGCCACGCCGAAAGCGGCAAAACCGAACAACGTTGCTGCGTTCCCAACATCACAGCTAACGATCGATCGGGAACATGTCGTGCGCTCTCGCCCTGAGCAGCAAAACAGGACAGGGGGCATGGTCAACCACAAATCTTGCTACATGCCCGACCGATTTGGGTCCAATGTGCGGGCGTTCGCCATAATGGGTGCGCGGACAGAGAAGAATGAGGTCAGCTCTCCACTCGGCGACGGCATTCACAATCTCGCGCTCCGGTCTGCCCTCTCTAAGCATGAGTTCAGCTCCCGGCACGGCCTCCGCTGCCTCATCGAGTATTTCCTTCGCGGTGACCCGCTCCGCTTCCGGTATCTCGCCTTCACGCAAAGCCGGGCGGCCGAACGGATGAGGACGATGGCGCAACCTCAATTCCTCACGCGGACCTACATCGATAACGTGCAAGAAAACGGCCGTGAAGGATTCCGCACGGACAAGAAGCGCAAGTCCGCCGCTCAAGGTTTTCAGATTTGTCCCATCTAGACAGCAAACCACTCGCATGGAGGCCGCTCCGGATTCATAACAGTAACCAGATGGCCATTGCCCCGGCAAGCAGCATCAGGGGAGTCACTAAAATGCCGACCTTGAAGTAGTCCAAGCCGGACACGTCGACATTTTGACGGCGGAGAATCAATAGCCAGAGGACCGTCGCCAAGGACCCGACGATCGTCAGATTCGGGCCCAGATCACACCCAAACATGGTGGCGGCTACAAACCCGTTTCTAATCGCTGGGGAAGCAAAATGGACGTTCCGGAGAGCCGAGGTCATGACCACCGCCATCGGCACGTTATTGATCAGATTGGTTCCAATCGCCGAGCCAGCGGTTCCCACCAAAACCGCTCCCAGCTTGGTGTCGCGGGCTAACCGGAGGAGAAATTGGCCAAGAAGAGCGGTTAACCCGGTATCCTCGATTGCGCGAACGATTAAAAACATCCCCGCGATAAAACCGAAAATCGACCAGGAAATCCGCTGGGCCAGGCCGGCGAAGTTGATCATTCGCCAGCCCAACGCTCCGGCGAGAAGGAGCGCCGCCCCAATCGAAGCGATGATCGAAAGCGGGAATTGCGCCGCCGAAGCGACAACATACGCAACAGCAACACCGACCAGGATAACAGCTGTATAACGAAAGTAAGCGGGATTCTTTATCGCCTCGGCCGGGGAATCGAGTCGTTTCCGGTCAAAGCAGCCGGTCAATTCGCGCCGATAGAGAAAGAAGAAGACACCGACATTGATTGCGATAACGACCAGGCTTGGAACGAACAGCAAGCGCAGAAAGGTGAGGAGATCCATCGGCAGACGCGACAAGACAATGATGTTGATCGGGTTGCTGATCGGCAGAAGGAACGAAGCGGTATCGGCAATGAACGTGCAAGCAAACATGAACGGCAAAACGGGTAATCGCAGTCGCGTCACCAGAACGTAGACAATCGGAGTCAGGATCAATGCGGTCGCGTCGTTCGAGAGGACCATTGAAATTAAGGTCCCAAGGACAAAAACATTGAAGAAAAGCCGGGCGGCACTATTCCCGGCAAGGCGGGCTGCCTCGATCGCCAGCCAGTCAAACATACCAGCGGCTTCCGCCAATGCGGAGAGCGTCATCATACCCAGGAAGAAAAGGAAAGTGTTCCAGTCCTTCAACAGCGTTTGACATGCTTCCCAGGGCTCAATCAGACCGAGGATCAGCAACAAGGCAGCTCCGCCCATCGCAATGGTTGACTCGTTCCACCGAAACGGGCGGGTCATGATGCAAAGCAAGGTCAGGACGGCAATGCCGGCTGCGATCGCTGTTCTCGCCAGAGCCGGGATGGGAAAGAATTGAAACATTAACCTTGCGCTGACTTTGAGACGATCGGCACAGGTCGGTCAATCCCGGTAAGTAAGGTGTTTGGAGTGCGCGCGACTTGTCGCCGCTGACGAGAGTTCGTCGGCTCAAACCAGCAATCGATCCATTAAACGGCCGCGTTCGTCGCGTCGGTGCTTTTTCGGGCGAGAAAATAGGACCCGACGACCAGCGTTGCTGCAAGAAGTTGCGCAATGACCGTTTCCACTGTGGGATAAAACGAAAGCCATACACCCATCCAAGGCCGGGCAACAGACTCCAGAATCGGAATGGTGCTCGTCGGAATCCAGTGAGCCAACTGCATCTCCTGCGCCTGTTCACCGACCATCACCACCAGAACGAAGCCGAGCATTATTCCGGTCAGGACCAGCATCTTACGATAGGGCAACCGCCGGTGGGCGACGAACGTAAGCAGCGCAACCAAGCCGGTCGCAAACAAGCCGAGAGCAGCTCCTCCCAGGACCAAGCCATCGCCCATTTTCAGCCGATAGCTTTGCAGGAACAGTACCACTTCAACCCCTTCGCGGTAGAGCGATGAGAACCCGAGGAGCGCCAGCCCCAAAAACAAGCGCCGGCGAGAAATATCGGCCTGCTCAGCGTCTCGGATCAGCTTCTTCTTTTGCCGATTGTGCAGGGTGATCCATCCACCCCAGTACACCTTGTGGAAAAACCAGTTCATCACCAGAAGCAAGACAACGACCGCCAGAAGCCCGGTCGCTGCCTGCAAGTCGAGTGCAGGAATGCTCTCTGTCAGATCGGTGATGATGCTGACCGCGATGAACCACGTAACGATGGTAGCGCCAAACCCAAGTCCCGCGCCGATGATGACCGGTTGCCGATGGTTTTTCTTCTCACGAACCAGGCTGGCGGTAATTGCCGTCAGTACCAGAATGCATTCAAGACCTTCGCGAAAAACCAAAACACCCGTATCGAGAAGAGCTGAGAAGCGGCTGGTATGGGCCGCCGTCGGGTCAGGCGCCCCGTGCGCCGTGATTCCTTGCCAGATGAGCAGTGACCCGACCAGCGCCGCGCCGATCACAAGCAAGCATTGAACCAGGATCCGATTCGGTTGAGGAAGGGCAGCAGCGTGATTGCTCATGAGGCCTGTAAGCTGAGAATGATTCTCAGTTGCGATCCGGTCAACCGATTTTTTGAGCGAAATACACGAAAATTCCCCGTATCGGTGTTTCGGGTTAGCTCCCAGCTTGCCGGACTATGCTACGCGTACACCAGCAAGTGAATTTCTTCCGGCAACAAGCTTGAGATATTTCGGATAATGTTTCCCCGGAGCAAATTCACCAGCATACCTCGTTGCGGCGCTCCAACAATCAAATGAGAGGCTCCAACTGTCGCGGCGATATCCACGATTGTATCCGCCGCTGTGTCGCTCACCGCATAACACGGTAGCACCGGATAACCTTTCGATTTCTCTGCCGCGTAAGAAAAGATCGCGCGCGCCTCCTCATCGTCGACCCACTTTTGACGCCGATCTTCCGGCAGAAGCGCCGGCAGTTCGCGAACAAAAAGGAGATACAGCGGCCGGCTGCGATCTTTCGCTTCCTCAATCGCGAAGTCCAGCGTTCGGCCAATACCACGGACAGCGCAAAGGATCGGCGGCCCGGAAACCTCGCTTTGGGCGAGGGAGGCGGCGGAGCCGAGGCTTCCTATCGATCTCGCCGCCCTGAGCGCTTCCGGGGTGGCCGCTTTCCGCTGCGCTCGCTCGGCCACCAGTCCTCTCAAGATCAGGCCGATCCCAAGAATCACCGCCGCGAATGTGAGGGCGTTCGGCTTATCGATAAAGAGCGAGACCTCGATCGCCGACATGATAAGAAAGGTGCAGAACATCAACGCGCGTTCCCATCGAGCGAGATCGAGCTTGCGATCGGTTGAGGTCGCCCCAAGATTGGTCGCAATCGCGCCGACCACTCCGACCGCATAGAGTTCAGCCAAACCGGCAACATCTCGCACGGCAACTACCAGGATGGTGGGGATGATCATTGCCACGATGAGCCCGAGGTTAGGGACGCCAAAGCTGTTCAACCGTTCGAATTGCGCCGGCAACTCCCTATCCCGCGACATCAGGAAGGACGTAGCGACGAGTCCAGTAATCGCGGTATTTACCGCGGAAAGCAGCAGGACTCCAATAACGATGCGCACGATCCAGCCGGCGATCACCCCGGCCGCCGATCCGAAACCGTTGCCAACAAAGACCTCTGCCATATAGCGCAGCATGTAGTCTCTCACGCCCGGATTGCCCGGTGCATCGACATCCCCGTCATGGAGGTGAAGCCCGTACAAGGCGTGCATTCCCAGCCCAAGCAAAGCAGTGAAAATGCAGACCTCCAACATCACCCAAAGGATCGCCCGGTTAGCTGTACGAGTGACCATCGGATGCTCGTCGGTGCTCCCCGGATCCAGTTTCATCACGCTCGTCGTATTGGCGACCGCTTCGACGCCCGACAAAGCGAGAACAATCGCAACAAAGGCATTCCAATTGGCGAAAAAACCGCCGTGCAGGGGCTGCAGGTTGTGCCAGGCTTCAGGAAGGTGAGGGATCGTAAAAATCCCGAGCAGCACGACGACGATGACCGTGGGAACGGCGACCAGCATGGCGACTCCGCCCGTGTGTTTCGGCCCGAAATAATTCAGGCAGCCAATCACCAGAATGGACGCTCCCGCAAATAACTCCGGATGGCCTACCCCTAGGTACTGGAAGGCGGAGAGCGCCGAGAGCGCCGCCGTAACGATATAGTCGGCGATCAGCAGGAAAGCTCCAACAATCGAGATAATCTCTGACCGATGCCGGACGCTGGCGTATACACCACCTCCGTCCGGATAATGGCGGCAGATCGCCATGTAGTTAATGCCGACCAGCGCCATCAGGAGACACATTGCCGCGATCAGCCAGAAAGAGCTGTAACCGGCAACCGCGAACGCCAGGCCGATGACGTAGGCCTTGCTTGTGCCCCAATCGCCGTACAAGATGGCCGCCGCACGAGGCGCGTCGACGTTGCGCGGCCTCTTGGTCTTCCCTAAGATCATCATATCCCTGTCGGGGGTACGTTTGTCACTCTTCGCTCAAAAAATCAGCAGAATTCTCCGGCGCAGCCGGGAATTCTGCTGTTCCAGCCCTCATCTCCGGCAAATCTTTAAAGGATTTGCCGGTGATGCAGGCTTCAGTCTACTTCAAATTTGTGGATGCTCTTGGGATTACCCGCCCTGAGGTCGAAAAGCTCGGCCGAGATTGGCCACGGGTCATTGTGAAAGTAACTGAGCACTTCATTGCCAAATTCACGTATGCTGGATCCGGAACGGGGAAAAAGAAAAATCGTTCGCCGATTTGGTGCAGCCGCCAGACAGCGCGGCCCGAGCAGGTTGGCATACCAATTTTCGAACTCGGGCAACAGCAGCAGACAACTTAGCTCGGGACTGGAATCGGTTAAACGCAAAGCGGTAATGACCTGGTGAGAATCCCGGATGACGAACGGTTTAATCGTCCCCAACAATTCCCTCCCCCGGCGCAGGCTCTCCTCCCTGATCCGCGCCTTCCCTTCAGGCGTGTTCTCCTTCGCTGGAACCGGCACGAGTTCATCGCCGCTCATCTCGTAATAGGCGACAACGGTCTCCTTTGAGCCCTCGATCGGGTCAAAGACCGGTACCCGGTAGAAATAAGGATCCAGAATCGCGATGTCTTCCGCAACCTGCAGAGCGTGACTGCCTCGAGCAAAGAACGCCAAAACGAATAGCGCCACCGCCAAAGCGGGTTTGCACTTCCGGAAGGTTCGTTCTATCCGAGACGATGTACTACCATGATTTCGTTTCTTGATGGCGAGCTGGTTCAGGCTCTCCCCACCCAGGTCGTCGTTGCGGTCCATGGAATCGGATACCTCGTGCAGATCCCGCTCTCAAGTTTTGATCGATTGCCGGCAGTCGGGGCAAACGTCCGTCTCCTGACGCATCTCGTAGTCCGCGAGGATGCTCACCTGCTCTTCGGCTTCGCCACCGCAGAGGAACGCGACCTGTTCCGCTTACTGCTTCAGCATGTGAGCGGCGTTGGCCCAAAGCTGGCACTGGCCATTCTGAGCGGAATGTCAGTTCCGCAATTCAAGGGTGCCGTGATTAACCGGGACGTGGCAGCATTGGCAAGGATTAGCGGCGTCGGCAAGAAAACGGCCGAACGCGTCGTTTTGGAACTGAAGGACCGGGTAGGCGTGGCGGCGGCTTGGGAAGCTGCGTCGGCTGCACGGACCGACGAGCATGCAAAGTTCAGCGACGCGCTCCTCGCCTTGTTGTCGCTCGGGTTTAAACAGGTCGAAGTCCAAAAGGTGCTGCGCGAGGTTCAAACCGAGACGCCCGGGGCCGACACCGAGACGCTGATCCGGCAGGCGCTGAAGAAATTGGCGTGAGGGGGGAACGAGCGGCTTGGACCGACGAGCGGCTTCAGCGGCTTGAGCGGCTGCCTACGGGCGCTCGCCCATTCGCCCATTCGCCCATTCGCCGACGCACTGTGCTCAAGCCGCTCAGACCGCTCAAGCCGCTCTTAGTTACCAAGCACTCAGTTCTCCCTGACCAGCTCCCAGTTTCGAGCAAGGTACGAGATGCCGGATAGCAGCGTCAGGCAAACGGTGATTGCCACGAGAATAGCGCCCGCCGTTTTTAGCAGGGGTATCTGCAGGATGCCATGGTTCATTTCAGCAATTGCCAGCAAAAGGAGGAAGTAGATGATCGTCATCATTTGCCACAGAGTCTTGTGTTTTCCCAAAGCTTCTGCCGGGAGAACCTTGCCGCGTGACGCCGCGATCAAACGAAGCCCGGTGATCAGGAATTCGCGGCTGACGATCACGATCGCGGCCCAGGCTGGCAACAGTCCGGCCGCTACCAGGCAGATAAACGCCGAAACTGTCATTACCTTATCGACTAATGGATCCATGAGCCGGCCGAAGTCGGTAATCAGCTGGTAGCGGCGCGCCAGCACTCCGTCAGCATAATCCGTGACTGTCCCCGCGAGGAAAAGGACCAGGGCAACGATTTTTGCACCCGGAAAGGCCACGCTTAAAGCGGCGACAAAAGGAACGGTGATGACCAGCCGAAGCAGGGTTAACTGGTTCGGCACGTTCATGCGACCTGGACCGAGGAGAAAACGGGGTGTTTCCAGATCGGCACAACGATTTTTAATCGTTCCACAATCTCCTGACTGGAATCATACGCCGCTTTCCGGTGCCGGGCTGCGACCCGCAGAAACAGCGAAGCTTCGCCGACGCGGACAAACCCGATGCGATGATGGAGAATAATTTCACCCAGGCCATACCGGGAAGCAGCGGCCTCCGCAATCAGCATCATCTGACGTTGAGCCATTAGCACAAAAGCTTCGTATTCAAGGCCATCGATTGCCCGATCATTTTCGAGGCCGCGAACAACGCCGCAAAAATCGACCACCGCCCCAAAACCGCTCGAAAACGAAGGGGGCTCGATCCGGAGCGGGTCCGATGTAACCAGAATGTCAGGGGCAAACACACGATTATCTTCCACGTTCAATGTTCAACGTTCAACCCGGATCGACGTCCTGCGGATCGGCGTGCTGGGTGTCGGCTGATTAGCGGCTTTTTAATGATTTCGTCTTCAGTATCCAGGCAAGCGCCGAATCGATCGTCTTCACCACTTGCGAAACGATTTTGTCGCAGGCGCCATCCAGTTCGGCGAAAAGATGCTGATCGACATAGCCGTGGTGAAAAGCGATCTTCAAGTGAACCTGCGTTTCGGCTGCTTCTGCTTCCACGCCGATACGCCCATCCCCCTTTCGTCCGTTGCACGGCGCGCGGGCGTGGCGTACTGGATCTCTTCGGCTATGAGTAACTCAGACATCGGATTGATCGGTCTCGCCGTCATGGGCGAGAACCTCGTGCTGAATATGGAAAGCAAGGGATTCAGCGTCTCAGTCTTCAATCGCACGCCAGAAGTCACGGAAAAATTCGCGGCCGGTCGAGCCAAAGGAAAACGGATTTTGCCGGCCAAAACCATCGAGGAATTCGTGGCCAGTCTGACCAAGCCGCGCAAGGCGATGATCATGGTGAAAGCCGGTCCGGCCGTCGACGCGGTGATCGATCAGTTAACCCCACACCTGGAGAAGGGTGACGTCATCATTGACGGAGGCAACTCGCTCTTCACCGACACCCAGCGACGGGAGAAAGCCTTAGCCGCGAAAGGCTTCAACTTTCTCGGCATGGGAGTTTCCGGGGGTGAAGAAGGCGCCCTGAAAGGCCCGTCGCTCATGCCCGGCGGAACAAAGGAAGCCTGGACAATTGTCGCTCCGATTTTTCAGAAAATTGCCGCTCAGGTCGATGGAGAACCCTGCTGCCGTTACATGGGTCCGGACGGTGCCGGGCACTACGTGAAAATGGTTCACAACGGGATCGAATACGGAGATATGCAGTTGATCGGCGAATCATACGCCTTGCTCCGCGACGTTCTTGGTCTGAACACCGACGAACTTCAGCAAGTGTTCACGACCTGGAACGAAGGCGATCTCGACAGTTTCCTCATCGAAATTACAGCGAAAATTTTCGGCCGGAAAGATACAGAAACAGGCAAGCCGTTAGTGGATGTGATTCTCGATAAAGCCGGGCAGAAAGGCACCGGCAAATGGACGCTCCAGTCGGCCATCGATCTCGGAGTCGTAGTCTCAACGATCAATGCGGCAGTGGAAGCGCGCGTGCTTTCGTCAATGAAAGATCAAAGGGTGAAGGCATCAAAAATCCTGTCTGCGCCGCGCAAACTCAGGCGCAAGACCAAAAAAGAGGATTTTATTCAAGCGGTTTGCGACGCGCTCTATGCCTCTAAAATCATCTCTTACGCCCAAGGGTTCAGCCTCTTCTCTGCCGCCGCGAAACAGTACCAGTGGGATCTTCACTTCGGCGACATCGCGTCGATCTGGAGAGGTGGTTGCATCATTCGAGCAAAGTTCCTGAACCGCATCAAGGAGGCGTTTGATCGTAACCCCGCCCTGGAAAACCTGATGCTCGATGAGTTTTTCCGGTCCGTTCTCAAGAAAACGCAGGCGAATTGGCGAAAGGCCGTCGCAACGGCTGCGCCGGCCGGAGTTGCCGTTCCCGCTTTCGGCGCTTCCCTAGCCTATTTCGACAGCTATCGACAGGAACGTTTACCCGCAAATCTCCTCCAGGCCCAACGTGATTACTTCGGTGCTCACACCTACGAGCGGATCGATAAACCCGGAACCTTTCACACCGAGTGGATGGAGGAGTAGGCACGTTTCATGTTTCGCGTTCGACGTTTCGGCCGGCGTTGAATCGTTCGAAGAAAGAAACGGATTGCGCGACTGCGATGAGAAATCTGCAAACCTCAGACGTGTAACGCAAAGCGTGTGACCGCGCGACTCTGCACTCGAAACACTTCATGCAACTCATTGACGGTAAAATCATCGCAAAAACGATCAATGCGCAGACCCGGGAAAAGGTATCTCGTTTGATTCGCAACGGAGTGACGCCGGGTCTGGCGGTAGTGCTGGTGGGCAACAATCCGGCTTCGATGGCTTACGTCCGCAACAAAGACAAGACCTCCCAGGAACTCGGATTCTACTCGCGCAAAATTGAAGTCCCGGAAAAAACCACGGAAGCTGAGCTACAACAGATGGTCCTTGAGCTGAACCGGGACCAACGGGTGCACGGGATCCTGGTTCAATCGCCTTTGCCCGCGCATATCAATGAAGAAAAAATCATTCGGAGCTTCGATCCGGCCAAGGACGTTGACGGGTTTCATCCGATCAACGTCGGAAAGTTGGCCATGGGCGATCCGAGTGGGCTGGTTCCCTGTACCCCGCTAGGTTGCCAACGTTTGCTGGTCGACTCCGGGATTCCGATCGAGGGTGCGAACGTTGTCATTGTCGGCCGCAGTATGCTGGTCGGCAAACCGCTCGCTCTCTTGTTAGTTCAGAAGGGAAAGGGAGCGGATGCCACCGTTACCCTCGCCCATTCCCGGTCCCGCGACCTGTCGGCGATAACCCGGAGCGCCGATATCCTGGTGGCCGCGATCGGCCGAGCGCGTTTTATCGGACCGGATGATGTCCGCGAGGGGGCCGTCGTGATCGACGTGGGTATCAATCGGATCGACGATCCGAAGGCGCCGAAAGGCTGGCGGCTGGTCGGCGATGTTGACTTCGATGAAGTCGCGCCGAAGACTCGCGCGATTACCCCCGTACCTGGCGGAGTCGGTCCGATGACGATTGCGATGCTGATGGCCAATACGGTGAAAGCGTGTATGCAACAAACGGGGCTGCAGGAGGAAGGAGCTAGGAGCTAGAATCTAGTAGATGTTAGCCACGCGCAGGCCGAAAGCCGACCCACTACTAAATCCTGGATTTTAGCTCCTAGCTCCTTCTTTCTCATGCATTCGTTCCATTACCACAGAGATCAGCTGCTGGCCGAATCGGTCGATCTCGGAGACTTGGCTGAGCGCTACGGCACACCCCTTTACGTTTACAGCAGTCAAACCATTACGGATCACTACGATCGCCTCACGGCCGCTCTCGGTGAGCTCAATCACGAGATCTGCTATGCCTTGAAAGCAAACTCCAATCTCGCCATCGTTCAGCTGCTGGCCGAGCGGGGTGCCGGTTTTGATATTGTCTCCGGCGGCGAGCTTTATCGCGTACTGAAGGCCGGTGGGAATCCCGGCCGTTGCACGTTTGCCGGAGTCGGCAAAACCAGGGAAGAAATCGAGTTCGCTCTGCATTGCGGGATTTTCGCGTTCAATGTCGAATCCGAAGAAGAACTAACGGCGATCGACGAAATCGCTCAATCACTTAGGGTAAAGGCACCAATCGCTGTCCGCGTGAATCCCGACGTTGATGCGCATACGCATAAATACATTTCCACCGGACGGCAGGAGAACAAATTTGGTATCGGTTTGGATCGGATCCATGAGATCTACGCGACCGCCGCGAAACTCCCAAATCTGCAGGTGCGCGGGATCCAGATGCATATCGGCTCTCAGATTACGGTGAGCCAACCCTTTGCGGCCGCCATTGAGAAACTCGCCCCGCTGGTCCATGAGCTCAGGCGTGAGTTTGGCATTGATTTCTTCAGTATCGGTGGAGGGATCGGGATCGTGTATCGAGGCTCGCTGGAGAGCGGGGACGAAATCTGGTGGAAGCAGGAGGAGCCGCGCGCCGCGTTAACAATCAAGGAATACGCGGAAGCGGTGGTACCGCCGTTGAAGACTCTGGACCTGAAGATTCTGCTGGAGCCCGGTCGCTTTCTGGTCGGCAATGCCGGCGTACTGCTGACCCGCGTCTTATACGTCAAACGAACAGCCAACAAGGTTTTCGTGATTGTCGATGCTGGCATGAATGACCTGATCAGGCCGGCTCTGTACCAGGGATACCACGAGGTGGTCCCGGTGCGCCGGCTCGCTGAGCGGCCGGCAATTGCCGCTGATGTGGTCGGCCCGGTATGCGAAAGCGGCGATTTCTTCGCTCAGGATCGAATTCTGTCAGAGATGAAACCCGGCGAACTGCTGGCGCTGATGAGCGCCGGCGCGTATGGATTTACCATGGCGTCCAACTATAACTCTCGACCGCTGCCGGCCGAAGTGCTGGTCGAGGGTAAAGCGAGCAGATTGATCAGACGGCGCCAGAACTATGCTGATTTGATTGAACTTGAGTTAACGGCAGAGGAACCGCATTAACTTGCAGACTCCTGATTGACGCTTCGACGTTTGTTCCTATCGATCTGTTCGTGTTTCACTGCCGCTGGATCGCTTGACAAGGAAACTTGCCTTGCTAAAGTAAGGCCGATGAGTCGCGTGACCAGCAAACTTCAGGTGACGCTCCCGAAAGCCATCGCTCATTTACATGATATTCGGCCCGGTACCGAGATTCACTTCGAGTCCGCCGTCGATTGTATCCGGATCCTCGTCCGGAAATCTCAAAGCACCCTCCCGCTCGAAGAGAAACTGCGCTTGCTGGGCGAAGCGCGAAAAAGGCAGCAATTACGGAACAAGAATTCGCGTCGAACCGCCACACCGGTCCAGCGCGGTTGGAAACGCGGTGATCTCTACCAGCGTGGCCCAACTCATTGATACAAACGTGCTCGTCTATCGCGTCGACGCCCGGTTCCCCGCCAAACAGGAAACCGCAGCAGATGTTTTCGAGCAAGCGGTCCGATCTGGAGAATGCCGTATCCCGCATCAGGCATTGCTGGAATTTTACGCAGTCGTGACCCGACTCTTGCCAGGCCTCAAGACGTCACTGCTTACCTCTAACGAAGCCCGGGAAGAGATCGAAACCCTGTTGCTTACCTCAATCATTTTGTACCCGGTGGAGAGCATCATCCGCCTCGCTCTCTATGGTAGCGCAACTTTCGGGTTAAGCTGGTTCGACGCACATCTGTGGGCGTATGCCGAGCATTTTGGCTGCTCGATCATTTACTCGGAAGACTTCGAGCACGGTCGATACTATGGTTCAGTGAAAGTAGTGAATCCATTTGCCTAGCGGTGCGCCAATTCACCAGGAAGGCTCGAGCTCTTTAGTACATTCATGCCTGTCCCATAGATAAGATTTTCGCGGAGTTCATCCGCTTTTCGATCGTACCCGAGCTCGGACAGGCCGCGCTCTGAATTGCCCTTTGCTGACCCGATCGGGTAATTGTGGGAACGCTTCGATCGATGGATTATCCCGGCTCAATCGCCGCGCTGTTTCGCGGCACTGAACCAATGAACAAAGGGAGGAAATATGATCAGCCCGCAACCAATGGACGTGTTGGCCGTGGATACACGGTCAGAGCTAGCCGGCGTTCCATGCCGGTCGGCTCGAACTTCCGTCATCCTTGCGGCGCTCGAATCCTCCCGGGAGCAGACTCGAGTCGATAGATTCAGGGTCTTCCAACTCTTCGGGCGGGTTCTCGAGCTCCTGCAGGCCGGAAGTGTCGGCTCCAGGGCATCCGTCGAGGTGATCTTCACTGCGAGCGGCCCGCTCGTGTATCGATTGCCCCGGTGGAACTGGTAGTCGGCGCCGGTTCGACAATCTGCTTTCCGTCATTTGACGAATTGTGTTGTCTCCAAATCGGTCTATCAACGGACCTGGCTGGTGGCGCATGGGCCTTTTGCGCCATCGGCCTTGTCCAGACTTGCCTGGAAAGATAGATCTTGGCAGGAATCTCGCATGCAATCGGTGGCTCCCATTTCTGGACAATCCAGTACGGTTGAGCCATACATCGCGCCGGAAACCGAAATATGGGAGTTAACCTGGAGGGCGCTCCTTTCCGGTACGTTCCTAGGAATGATCTTTGGCGCATCTTCGCTTTACCTGGCGCTCAAGGTCGGTTTGACCGTAAGCGCTTCGATACCGGTTGCCGTCATCTCCCTCGCACTGTTCCGGGCTCTTTCCAAACTTGGGCTACGCGATTCAACAATACTCGAACACAATATCGCGCAAACGGCGGGTTCGGCGGGCGAATCGCTTGCATTCGGAGTTGGAGTGACAATGCCGGCGATTCTGATTCTTGGTTTCGATCTTGAAGTGACCCGGGTGTTGATGGTGGCGATTCTCGGAGGGTTGCTCGGTATCCTGATGATGATCCCTTTGCGCAGAGCCCTGATCGTCAAGGAGCATCATATTCTGAAGTATCCCGAGGGTACCGCCTGCGCCGCCGTGCTCAAAGCAGGCGCGTCTGCGGAATCGCGGGACGCCGCTTCACTCGCTGCAAAAGAAGAGATGCGAATTGGCAGCGCGACCGGTCAGGGCATTACGACCGGCGCGAAAGTGATCTTTGGCGGCTTCGGCATCGGCCTGCTGTACAAGATCCTGATGGTAGCCTTGAAAGGCTGGCAAGATGTTCCGGAAAAGATATTCGGGGCGCCTCTCAAAGCAGGATCGGTCTCGGTCGAAATCTCACCCGAGTTGCTCGGCATCGGTTATATCATCGGACCCCGGATCGCCTCGGTCATGGGCGCAGGTGGAGTGCTCGCTTACCTGATGCTTATTCCGCTGATCAAATTTTTTGGGGAGAATACCAAAGGCGTAGTTTCACCGGGGACTATTCCGATTGCCGAGATGTCTCCCAATGAAATTCGCGGCGCTTATGTCCTTTATATCGGCGCGGGAGCAGTTGCCGCCGGTGGAATCATCAGTCTCCTTCGATCGTTGCCCACGATTTGGCACGGGCTGCGCGCAGGCTTGGCCGACTTCCGCCTCTCCGCGGCTGCTGCCGCCAGCTCCCACACCGCAAAAACTCCCCGCACAGACCGGGATTTATCGCTGAAATTCGTGGGCGTTGGCCTCGTCTTTCTGATCATCGGCATCGTCGCCACTCCGGCCCTGAACATGAACCTGCTCGGCGCGATTTTGATCGTCGTCTTTGGCTTCCTTTTTGTCACGGTGTCCTCGCGGCTTACCGGTGAGATCGGGTCCTCTTCCAATCCAGTCTCGGGAATGACGGTAGCTACGTTACTTTTTACCTGTCTGATATTTTTGCTGGTCGGTTGGACTGGCGGAGCCTATTACGTCACCGCTCTTTCGGTCGGAGCGATTGTTTGTATCGCTGCCTCCAACGGAGGCACCACGTCGCAAGATCTCAAGACAGGTTTCTTACTGGGCAACACGCCGAAGCTTCAGCAGATCGCGATCCTCTTTGGCACACTCGCTTCGGCGTTGATCATGGGACCGATCCTGCTTGAACTGAATAGCTCGGCGACAGTCTATGTTCCCGCCGAGAAGGTCGCGCCCGGCCTCATCACCGATGTTTCGAAGCTAACACGCCAGGAAAGGGTTTCGGGTCCGCAAGCTCGTGACGACTCCGCCATCTACTTCTCCTGGCACAAGACCGATAGCGCAGGCGGCCCTCCAGGGAAGTATCTCGTGGATCAGGCCGGGCGTGCAGTCTGGTTCGTTGACCCCGGTATCAATGGAATCTTCAACGAGCGTCCCGATGGTTCAAAAGTCCGCAAATTTGATGCTCCTAAAGCGACACTGGTCAGCTACATCATCAAGGGAGTTCTGGACCAGAAATTGCCTTGGACGCTTGTGCTTCTCGGGATCATGATTTCGCTGACACTCGAACTGTGCGGTGTACCCTCGCTGGCTTTCGCCGTCGGAGTGTATCTGCCAATCTCCAGCTCTTCTCCAATACTCGTCGGCGGTTTAATTCGCTGGTTAGTTGACGGGACTCGCCGTCGCCGGCGACCGGAACTTACCCAAGAGCAATTGACGACACACAGCGACAGGAGTCCCGGCGTTTTGCTTGCTTCCGGATATATCGCCGGGGGCGCCATCGCCGGCATCGCGGTTGCTTTTCTCGCCGGAGTGTTTGACCGGGTTGACGCGGCATTGAACGATTGGTCAGAGGCTCACAATCCTTTCTTCCACGGACCAGGGAGCGACCTGCTGTCGCTCATTCCATTCGTCTTGATTTGTGCGCTCCTCTACCTCGTCGGTCGTGACCGCCCGACAGCCTCTGGAGCTGCTAATTAATTCTTGTGAGGCCGTCCTGAGAAACGGCATCCACGAATGATTCTCAAAGATTTCTCTTCTTTTGATGTCCAGGTAACGCCGGCATCCTGCCGGTTCAAAGAGCTGACAAGCTGGAAGCTTATCCTACGTTGAAGTCCGACAGACCCGAGGCCGTCCGCGCTACCCAAAGTGCTTTCGCGCAACATGGCGGCAGCCGGACAGCTTCGAGGACGAACGACGAGCACGAGCACGATGGGGTTGCGGCTACGCCGCGCTGTGATCTTCTGTTCAAAATCTCCGAATCAATCCACGCGCAGGAAAGGCTTCTGCGCTGCCCACGAGATCGCCTCCCTCCTGAAGCTCCTTGAACTTCGTTGAACTTCCCTGAACTTCCTGAACACCGGCCTACTGATGCATGCGCGCAAGATCATCCATCTGGACATGGATTGCTTTTACGCCGCGATCGAAGTGCGCGACCATCCGGAGCTCGCCGGAAAGCCTGTCGCGGTCGGCGGCGCGCGTGATCAGCGCGGCGTCCTGACAACCTGCAATTACGAGGCCCGCAAGTTCGGGGTGCGCTCGGCGATGCCGACCTATCAGGGCTTGCAGCGATGTCCTCACCTGATCATCATGCCCAGCCGGTTCGACGTCTATCGCGGCGAATCGGCCAAGATCCGGTCGATTCTGCGCCGCTTCACCGACTTGGTCGAACCGCTGTCGCTCGATGAAGCGTTTCTCGACGTGTCTGAGCAAAACGGCGATCCCGCAGCAATCGCAACCGTCATCCGCCAGCTGATCTTCCAGCAAACCGCGCTAACCGCATCCGCCGGCATCGCTCCGAACAAAATGCTCGCCAAGATCGCGAGCGATTGGCGTAAGCCAAATGGGCAGTTTGAGATCAAGCCAGACCAAGTTGATGGTTTTGTCCGCGAACTCCCGGTCCGAAGACTTTGGGGCATCGGCCAAAAATCAGCAGAGAAGCTCGACCGGCTTGGGATCAGCACTTGCGGACAATTGCAGCAGCGCACCCGGATCGAATTGGTTGACCTGTTCGGCCGTTTCGGTCTCGAACTCTACGATCTGTGCCGAGGGATTGACTCCCGGGAAGTCGTGCCGGATCGCATCCGAAAATCTCTCAGCAACGAAAGGACTTTTACCCACGACCTGACTTCGGTCGCTCAATGTGAAGCCCGAATCCCGGAGCTTTTTGAAGAACTCGTGTCCGACCTGCAGCGCTCGGGCGAGATGGATCGCGTAAAAACGATCTTCGTTAAAATCCGGTTTTCGGATTTCTCCCGGACAACGGTCGAAAGAGCCGGTCTGGAGATCGCTCTCTCCAGCTATCTGCAGCTTTTGCGGGAAGGTTTGGCCCGAAAAGACCTGCACGTTCGGCTTCTCGGGCTCGGCGTGCGTTTTCAAGAACCCCAGGTCCCGGGACCGGCGCAGCTGGAGCTTCAGTTCTAGTGTTACCGATGTCCTGACCACACCCACGTCCGGTAATCGGTAATCAGTCATCAGTCATCAGTCATCGGTCATCGGCAATCGGTCATCGCTCATCGCTCATCGGCCATCGCTCATTGGCATTGGCCATTGCCGATAGGCTATTGTTTATTATCCGATGATCGCGCCTTACCAGTTCACCCCACGCACGCGTTTGCTCGAGGTGATGCGCCAAGCTGCCGATCCGCTGCTGATAAATTTGGCGGCCGGATTACCTTCCTCCGATTGCGTCCCAAAGATCGAATTGAAAACGGCTTTTGATTTGGCGCTGAGTTCTTTTGCGGACGAAGCCTTGGGCTACCACACGCCCGATGGTGATTATGGACTTCGCGAGATCCTCGCGGCGCGATTTGGCCGGCGCGGAATCCGGACCACCGCGGAGCGAATGGTGCTCACCACAGGTTGCACCCAAGCCCTTCATGGGATGATCCGCCTGCTGACGGCGCCGGGCGACATCGTCGCTTGTGAAGCACCGGCCTACTATGCCACCCTGGAGATCCTCGGGGATACCGGCTGCCGAGTTCTTCCGATCGCGGTCAAGGGCAATGAAGGTCTCGATCTGGAATTAGCCGCTTTCCTCTTTGAGCGCTATCGACCAAAGGTTTTGGTGGTCTGCTCCACGCTGTCCAATCCTTCGGGCGCAACGCTCTCCAACGAGTCGCGGGCAACTCTCCTCGATATTTGCCGGCGAACCGGTACCAAGATCATCGAGGACGAAATCTATGGCGACCTGTCGGAGCAAACCGATTTAAGACCCATCCGCGCCCTGGACGACGGCTCTATGGTTTCCTATGTCACGAGCTTCTCCAAAACAGTAGCACCGGGGATCAGGGTCGGTGTTTGTCTGCCAGCGGGCGACGTTGACCGTTTTGCCCGCCTCAAGTGCCAGCAGGATATGCATTCCTCAACACTCTGCGAGGTCGCTTTCCGCAAGTATTTGGAAATGGAGATCTTCGATCACCATCTCCAACACCTGCGAACATTCAATGCCGGCCGTCGGCAATTGGCTTTAAATCTCATCCGCGAAAACTTCCCCACCGGCACCCAGGTGATTCCGCCGGACGGAGGTTTTCTGCTCTGGGCGGAGTTGCCGAAGCCTTGCTCGATCGAAGATCTTTACTCCGCCAGCCTGCAAAACGGCGTTGCCTTCTGTCCGGGAACCGCATTCTATACCGCGGACAACAAGATTTGCGCAATGCGCATCAATTGCTCCCGACCAAGCGAAGCGCAGCTGATCGACGGATTAAAAACGCTCGGACAACTCGCCAGCAAAACGTAGTACGGCGCGACTCCGGCTCTGCCGAACTTTGGCTCCTTGTCCCGAAGGCCAACAACCAAGGTACAGCACGCACGAGGCCGGCCACACCCGGGCCGACTCGCCCCGGCGTGAACGCCGCCACTCCTCCGGAGCGAAGCGCTCGCCCCGCGCGGGCCAAAAAAACTGCCACGCCCTCGAACTCCAATTTGCCATCGACTGTTTTTGCGCCACTGTTTGCGGCCATGTTTAGGCCGTTGAAGTTTGTTGCTTGGAACCTTATTCTTTTCGGTTGCTCCTTTTTTCTCTTTGCCAATCGCCCAGCTCGAGCTGAGCAGGCCGCAGCGCTCGGGCCAGTCTCCGAGCCGCTCTGGATGCGCTATCCCCAGATTTCTCCGGATGGACAAACCATCGCCTTCAGCTTCCAAGGGCACATTTTCTCGGTTTCCAGCTCCGGCGGTCTCGCCAGAGCGTTGACGGCCGGACCCGCTCATGATACCAGCCCGGTTTGGTCGCCGGACGGCAAGATGATCGCGTTCGCCTCCGACCGTTACGGCCATTACGATGTCTACCTCATCAGCGCAGAAGGCGGACCCGCTCGAAGATTGACCGCCTATTCGACCGATCAGATTCCCACGAGTTTTACCCCCGACAGCCAGTTTGTCCTGTTTTCTGCTCACCGGATGAACGCGGCGGCGGCTTCAAAGTTTCCGCTCGGGAACTGGCTGCCCGAGTTGTACAAGGTTTCAATCGAGGAAGGCCGAGCGCCGCAGCTGATTCTCACTACGCCTGCGCTGCACGCACGTTACGACCGCGCCGGCCGGCGAATCCTCTATGAGAATCAGAAGGGATATGAGGATGCCTGGCGCAAACATGAAACGTTCTCGATCGCTCACGACATTTTTCTCTACAACGCCGATACCGGCGATCACACGAAACTTACTAGTTTCGCCGGAGAAGACCGCGAGCCCGTCTGGGCGTCGGATGAGCAGTCTTTCTATTACCTCAGTGAAATGAGCGGGTCGTTCAACATTTGGCGGTTGCCAATCACCGGGGCCCAAACCCAGGCGCCAGAACAGATCACGCATTTTTCGAGAAATCCCGTCCGCTTTCTTTCCATCGCGGAAAATGGGACCTTGTGCTTCGGATTCAACGGCGAGATTTACGTGCTGCCGGCCGGTTCACGCGATCCGCAGAAGGTCTCGATCCAGATCGCAACGGCGCCGAGCGCCCCTCAGATGCAAGAGATCAATCTGGCCGATCAGGCCACTGAGATCTCTCTCAGCCCCAACGGAAAGGAAATCGCTTTTGTCGTCCGGGGCGATATCTACGTCGCTTCGATCGAGACTGGCGCGACCAAACGCATCACGAACACGCCCGGACAGGAACGCACCGTGTCCTTCAGTCCTGACGGCAGGAAGCTCGTCTTCGCTGCGGAGTACGATAAGCCCTGGGCCCTTTACGAAGCCTCGATCGTGCAGCCAAAAGAAAAAGAACCCTACTTCTTCGACGCCACAGCAATCGATATTCATCCGCTGCTCGAAAATGGGAAGGAAAACTTCCAGCCAAAATATTCGCCCGACGGTAAAGAGGTCGCCTACCTGGAAGATCGGGCCACCGTTAAGATCCTCAATTTGGAGACGAAACAGACCCGCGTCATTCTTCCTTCAACGTTCAACTATTCCTACGAGGATGGTGATCGCTGGTTTGATTGGGCGCCGGACGGCAAGTGGCTACTGGTCGACTTTATCGATACCAATCGATTCTCGGAAGAGGCCGGACTGGTTGACACCGCCGGACGGCAGGAATTAACGAACCTCACGAAAAGCGGTTATGAAGATATTCATCCCGAATGGGCGGTGGATGGAAAAACGATGTTCTGGCTGACGAACCGTTACGGACTCCATGGAGACGGCTACACCGAACATCCGCAGCTGGATGTGTACGAAATGTTCTTCACGCAGGCCGCGCTCGATCGATTCAAATTGTCCAAGGCGGAGTATAGCATCGTCAAGGCGCAGGAAGACGAAGCCAAAAAGCAGGAGGAACTGGCGGAAAATAAAGGCAAACCGGGCCCGACGCCGACTCCTGCGCCGAAGTTGGCCGAACCCGTTCCGCTGGAACTCAAAGACATTGAGGACCGGACGGCCCGGTTAACCCTGGGCTCCGCCCAGATCGCCCAAGCCAAGCTGACCAAAGATGGCGAAACCTTGGTCTACCTGGCTAAGAGCGACAAAGGCTACGCTCTCTGGTCGGAAAAAATCCGGGATAAAGAAATCAAGCAACTCGCGGAGTTCGAGGCGCCGCCGCTTCATCGACCAGGCGTCCAGTTGCCCCAGCAAATCGAGCTGAACAAGGAAGGCAATACCGCTTTTGTGCTGGTAAATGGCCGCATCAACAAAGTGAACCTGGCTGATGGAAAGTCCGAACCGGTGAAATTAACGGCAGAGAAGGAGATCAAAGGACCGGCCGAGAGGCGTTATCTGTTCGAGCACATGTGGCGCCAGATGAAAGAGAAATTTTATGCGGCGGATATGGGAGGCGTCGATTGGGATTATTACAAACAGGTTTACGCCCGGTTCCTGCCTTTCATCACCGACAACCGCGATTTTTCCGAGATGATGAGCGAGATGCTCGGCGAATTGAACGCGAGCCACACCGGGTGCCGTTTTTTCCCGCAAAGCGCCGACGAGACTGCCGCGCTGGGCGCGTTCTACGACCAAACTTATACCGGCCCTGGGCTGAAGATTCAGGAGGTAATTGAAAATGGACCGCTGGTGACGGCCAGCGCCCAGGTCGCTGCCGGAATGATCATCGAAAAAATCGATGAAACCGTCATTACACCAGGTATGGATGTCAGCCCCCTGCTCAACCACAAGGTTGGTCAGCCGGTCCTGCTTTCGATTTTCGATTCGGCAAAGAATAACCGGTTCGTTGTACGCATCAAACCGGTCGGTCTCGGCGAACAGGAAAACCTCCTCTATGAGCGATGGGTGAAACAGCGTCGTGAACTGGTCGATCGTCTCAGCCGCGGGACGATTGGCTATGTCCACGTGCGGTCAATGTTGGATGAAAGCTACCGAGACACATTTGCCGAAGCGCTCGGACGGGATAGCGGAAAAAAGGCCTTGATTGTCGATACCCGCTACAACGGCGGCGGCAATCTTCACGATCAACTCGCCACGCTCCTTTCTGGTAAGCGTTACTTGGAGATTGTTCCCCGAGGCCAGAGTCTCGGTTGGGAACCCTTCAACAAGTGGGATAAACCAACGGCGGTTATTGCCGGAGAAAGCAACTACTCCGATGCGCACGTTTTCCCCTGGGTCTACCAGCATCTGCAGATCGGCAAGATTATCGGTATGCCGATCCCCGGGACCGGCACATTCGTCTGGTGGGAAACCCAGCAGGATCCATCCCTGGTCTTTGGCATCCCGGAAGGTCCTTTCATCGATTCCCAAGGACGCCTCATGGAGAAAACTCAAGTCGAACCCGATATTCAGGTCGAGAACGACCCAAAAAGCGTGGCAGAAGGCGCCGATCGTCAGCTCGAGGCCGCGGTTCGGGAACTGTCAAAGTAGAAATCGGTTGCCGGACCCGGTGATCAGTTCTACTTTCGGCTCCGCTTTTCGGAGACATAGCTCAACTGGTTAGAGCGCTGCCCTGTCACGGCAGAGGTTGCGGGTTCGAGCCCCGTTGTCTCCGCGCTGTCATTCCGGGGTATACCGCTATGGACATTATTCAGAAAATTGAGAAAGAGCAGATGAAGTCAGATCTCGCCCCTTTTAAGGTCGGCGACACGGTCCGCGTGCACACTCGGGTCGTTGAAGGTGATAAAGAACGCATTCAGATTTTTGCCGGCATTGTGATTGGCCGGCGCGGCACCGGGCTGAACTCATTCTTTACTGTCCGCCGCATTTCCTATGGGGAAGGTGTCGAGCGAGTTTTCCCACTGCATTCGCCGCGAATTGCCAAAGTTGAAATTGAACGCTCTGGTGACGTCCGCCGGGCAAAGCTGAATTATTTACGGAACCGTAAGGGCAAACAGGCGATGACCGTCAAAGAACGCGCCCAAGCGATTCAAGGCAACGCCAGGACAACGCCCAAGGCGGCTTAAGAGAAGGGGCCGTCCCGCAACGTAGCTTACTGTCTGCGTTCTTTGCCCCGGAGGGGCTGAGGAAAATAGGCCGGCATTGGAATGCCGGTATAGCTTCAGTAGAACGCGCGCCCCCGGGGAGAGGTCGTGGGTTTACAGCTATATCGGCATTCCATGCCGGCCTATTTTCAATTCGCCCCTCCCGGGGGAAGGGTGCGGGTCGCAGTAAATCTTCGCCCGTCTATGAGAAAAAATCCGCGCAAAGCGGTTGCGCCGTATTAGGTGACCCGACATGATGCCTTTATGCGGCGCAGCCAGGAGCCGAAAAGACGCTTCTCCTGTTCTTTCCGATTCGAGAAACAGCTCCGCCAGCGAGGCTACGAGTGTATCGCCGGGATCGACGAAGCTGGTCGCGGACCCTTGGCCGGACCCGTAGTTGCCGCCGCTGTGGTGCTGCCCCGCCGCATCACTTTAATCGGCCTCAATGACTCAAAGCAGCTCTGCCCCGAGGTGCGCGAGGAGTTTTATGTCAGGCTTACTCATGATCCGGCGGTCCTGATCGGCATCGGAAGCGCCTCCTCCGCCGAGATCGATCGCATCAATATCCTGCGGGCTACCTACCTCGCGATGGAAAGGGCGATCGCAGCTTTGCCTTTCCCTCCCGAACATTTTTTAATCGACGGTCTGCCAGTGCCATTCTTTCAAACGCAGCAAACTGCGATCGTCGATGGAGACGCCAAATCACTGAGTATCGCGGCCGCTAGCGTGATTGCCAAAGTGACTCGTGACCGTATCATGCTGACTTGGCATGAGCGGTACCCGCAATACCAGTTCCAGACTAACAAAGGGTATGCGACCCCGGAACATCGAGAACTTCTCCGAATCCACGGGCCGTGCGAAATCCATCGGCGCTCGTTTGAGCCGGTTGCCCAGATGTATCTTCCGCTTGGCCTTCCGCCGTTTTGCTGAGCGCCTTTTTCGGAAGGTCCGAGCCGAACTGGCAGTCCGAGCCGGACTGGCCCTGAAAGGAAAGCCGGCCCATTTACGCTTGGGCCGCGCCGGGGAGAAAATTGCCGCCGGTTTTCTCCGCAAACAGGGTTATAAAGTCCTTTACCGAAACTTTCGTTCTCGGCGAGGAGGAGAGATCGACCTGGTTTGCCGGGATCGAAAGGACGGGAACCTGGTCTTTGTTGAGGTGAAAACCCGAAGAACGAACCTGTTCGCTCCACCGCGTTCGGCGGTGGATCGGCCGAAACGGACTCGCCTGATGCGAGCCGCCAAAGAATGGCTTCGGCTCCTGGATCGTCCCGAGATTTGTTACCGCTTCGATATCGTGGAAGTGGTCACCTATCCGAGAGAATCCTGCAACCTGATCCGGAGTGCATTTGGTATGCCGGATGACGTTTATTCCTAGCGCGGAACTGGAGCGCCTGAAACAGTTTGATCGCCAAACCTCGATAAGGGTATGATCATCCAGGGTTTGATGTATGCCGGAGTTCTGCTTGGAGTCGTCGAGTACGCGGTTGACTAGTGTCGCTACCGCTTTTCTGGATGCGGTTCTATTCGATGGCGCGCTGGCGATCGACGGAACTGTCGGCAATGGATATGACACCCTTTACCTCGCCCACCGGGTAGGCCCGCGCGGACATGTTCTCGGTTTCGACGTTCAAAAAGGCGCCTTGACGGGAGCTGGTGAATTGCTCCGTTTTACCGGGGTTTTCAACCGGGTGAGACTGGTCCTGGACGACCACGCGCATATAGGCCGTTACCTGGCGGTGGAGCAGAACATCCAGGCCGCGATGTTCAACCTCGGTTTTTTGCCGCGGGGCAATCGGCAAGTGATTACCCACCCGGAAACCACGCGAAAAGCGATTGGAGAGGTTTTGATTCGGCTCTCCGCAACCGGACGGATGACGATTTTCTCCTATCGGGGTCACGCCGGCGGCCCGGAAGAGTACCGGGTACTCGGTGAATACTTGCGAGCGCTCCCAGAGTCATTCGGCGTTCGGGAATTCACCGGAGAAAGCGATACCGAGGATACACCAAGGCTTTTTACGATTGAACGACGGGCGTAGCGCGGACGGCCTCCTCCGTACCACGTAGCGCCGGCATCCTGCCGGTTCAAAAAAGCTGACAAGCTGGAAGCTTATCCTACTTCAAGTCCGACAGCCCCGGCCTCGTCCGTACCTGAGCGGGCGAGTGTGCTCGCCCATTCGCCCATTCGCCAGCTCAGGCCGCTCGTTTGACTTTTGCCTCGATTAGGGGATGTTGGTCGTCAATTAGTGTTGCTGATGAGGGTTTCACCCGGAGCAAACGCTTCGTGGTGAGCACAAGTGAAAGGTGAAACCCTTATGGAACACAAAATCACGGAACGACATGTCGAAGACACGAAAAGCAGCCTCACCGCCCTAGCGGTTGGTAGCGGTTTTGTCTTCGCGGTATCGGCAATTGCCCGCATATTCATTGCGGGAGCGGATCAAATTCCGCTCCAACCTCTGGCGAGCCTGTTTGGAATCGGGATGATTCTGAGCCTTCTTGTCTCGCTGCTCGCGCTGAATACACGGTTGCAAGTCCAAATGGACGAATCGGAAGCACCGATCGAGGCCGGTGAGTGCTAAACGAATAACACAAGAGGAACACCCTCGTTCCCCCTCCCCCAGGATATTGGGACTGTTCGACTGAAAACCAATGGGAGGATAAAAATGATTGAATTCTTGTCACTATTAGCCCTGCGTAGCCAGCGCAACCTGCTGGCGTCCGCTAGAACGCAACCCTCGAGGACCGAGCCTGCGCTTCCGGAAATCGATTACGCTCTGCTTCGTCGCGGTTGGCAGACGGAGCCGGCGCCGCGCCCACGAAGGCAAACCAAGCTTTCGGAGCGTGCCAGCGCTACTGCGTAGCCTTTATCGCCCTCTGCGGCGCGCATGCGCCGCAGAGGGATGAAGAAGCGGCTCAAGCCGCTGCAGCCTCTCAGACCGCTATCGAGCCTCTTGCATTTGCGCCGGAGAGTCGGCACACTCGCGCCCGACTGCCCGATTGCGCATGCTCAAAATCTCCGATACTCGGCGCACTATCTTTAGCCGGGAAATTGTTGCCGGCCTGACGACATTCGCCGCCATGGCCTACATCCTGGCCGTGAACCCCCAGATCCTTGGCTTTGCGGGTATGGACAAGGGCGCAGTTTTTACTGCGACAGCCCTTTCCGCCGCGATCACGACAACGCTGATGGCGCTGCTCACCAATTATCCGATCGCGCTTGCTCCGGGCATGGGGCTAAACGCGTTTTTCGCGTTTACGATCTGTCTCCAGCTGAAGGTTCCCTGGGAGGCTGCGCTTGGTCTGGTGTTCTACAACGGAGTCTTGTTCTTGCTGCTCTCGGTTTCCGGGCTCCGTCGTCTCATCATCGACGCGATCCCGAACCACCTCAAGATGGCCATCACTTGTGGGATTGGGCTGTTCATCGCTTTTATCGGGCTAAAGAACGGGGGAGTCATTGTCGCGGATCAAGCAACACTGGTTAGACTCGGAGCGCTCTCGCAGCCGGAGCCGATGCTGACTTTTGCCGGCATTTTGCTGACCGCTGTTCTCGTGGGCCGCCGGTTGCCGGGGGCAATCATTTGTTCGATCCTGATCCTGAGTGTCGTCGGCTTGTTCATCCCGACGCAGCGACCGGATCACGCCGCGATCACTGCTTGGCCCTCCTCGGTGGTTGCGCCGCCGGCCTCGCTCGCGCCAACCTTTCTGAAGCTCGATCTGGGGTTTCTCTGGACCCATTTTCTCACCGGCATTGTGCTCGTCCTCGCGCTGCTCTTCACGGAACTGTTCGACAACATGGGCACGCTGCTCGGAGTGTGCCGCCGAGCGGGTCTTCTCGATGAAAACGGCAACCTGCCCCGGATTGGGCGTGCGCTGTCCGCGGATGCCGGCGCAGCTATCATCAGTTCGCTGCTCGGTACCTCCAGCACGACGAGCTATATCGAGTCCGCCGCCGGAGTGGAGGCGGGCGGGCGGACCGGCGTCACAGCGCTGACGGTTGCGGTCTGCTTTCTGCTCTCGTTGTTCTTTAGTCCGCTGATCCTCGCGATCCCGGCAGTTGCTACCGCGCCTGCGCTCGTGATTGTCGGAGTGTTTATGATGCAAACGGCCGCGGAACTGGAGCTGCCGGATTTTGTGAAAGCGTGTCCCGCAGTGCTGACCATGCTCTTCATGCCTTTGGCCTTCAGCATCAGCGAGGGAATCGCAGTCGGCATCTTCAGTCAGGTACTGATTACGGCGGGTTTGGGCCGTTGGAAGGACCTGACGCCGGTCTCAATCGTATTAGCCGCGCTGTTCTTGCTGCACTTCATCTTCCGGCCGAGCTGAACGGCTTGCTTGCCGCGTAGCGCAGACGGCCTCCGGTTTGTCGGACTTCAAGGTAGAGTAAGCTTCCAGCTTGTCAGCTTTTTGGATCGGCAGGATGCCGGCGCTACCTGGTGCCGACGAGGCCGTCCGCGCTACGCCCACTCGCCGCTCAAACCGCTCGCCTTACCGGTGGAGTTTCGCGATACTTAGCTTGATCACCTCATGCATGTTGGTTTTGCCCAGATAAATACGACGGTCGGCGACCTCAGAGGCAATGCTGCCAAGATAAAGAAAGCCTATGACCAGGCGGTTGCCGCCGGAGCGGAGCTTGTCCTTACCCCGGAGCTCGCATTGACCGGTTATCCGCCACAAGACCTGGTTTTTAAATCGCGCTTTGTCCCAGAAACTCTGGCCGAGCTGGACGCGTTGCACCAGGCGGTCGGTCGTGTTCCGTTGCTCGTCGGGTACGTGGATTTCAATCCGGCGAAGACCGGAAAACCCTTTATCAATGCCTGCGCGGTCCTGGAAAAAGGACGTCCGATCACAAAGATCTGGAAGACACTTCTGCCGACCTATGACGTGTTCGATGAGGCTCGGTATTTTGAGCCTGCCCGGGAGCAGGTGCCGATTCGCCTGGCCGGCCGGCGCGTCGGCATAACAATTTGCGAAGATATCTGGACAGACGACTACCTGAAGCGCGATCTCTATGCCCAGGATCCCGTTGCATCACTCTTGTCCCATGGCGCTGAACTCATCGTTAATCTGAGCTCTTCTCCGTTCCACATGGGCAAACCGGCTGTCCGGTTTCGGATGGTCAGTGAATTGGCTCGCCAATATAGGATCCCTTTCTTTTACTGTAACTCCGTCGGAGGCAACGACGAACTCGTCTTCGACGGAAACTCGTTTGCGGCTCGGCCGGACGGTGTCGCGTCTGGCGCGCTGAACGCATTTCGCGAGCAGGTCACCGTCCTCTCCGAAGACACGAACAGTGAGGAGACGTTCTCACGACTACCCGAACAGGAGATCTATGAAGCACTGATCCTGGGAATCCAGGATTATTTCGCGAAATGCGGTTTCCGCAGCGCTGTGCTCGGGTTGAGCGGCGGCATCGATTCGGCGGTAACTGCCGTTCTGGCAGCGGACGCTTTGGGTCGGCAAAATGTCAACGGCGTCTCCATGCCCAGTCAGTACTCTTCCTCAGGGAGCCTGATTGATGCGGAACAACTCGCGCGCAATCTGGGGATCAGCCGGTCGGTTATCTCGATCAAGGAACCTTTCGAAATTTTCAAAGGCCAGTTCAAAAAGATCTTTGCCGGTCTTAACGAGGATGCCACCGAAGAGAATATGCAGTCGAGGTTGCGAGGTCTTACCTTGATGGCGTTGTCCAACAAATTTGGACATCTCCTCTTGACGACCGGGAACAAAAGCGAATTGGCAGTTGGTTATTGCACGATCTATGGGGATATGGCGGGCGGTCTGGCGGTGGTCAGTGACGTGCCGAAGACGATGATCTATCGGTTGGCTAACTGGATCAATCGCGACCGGGAGATCATTCCGGAAAGCTCGATCCGCAAGCCGCCGAGCGCCGAACTCAAGCTTAACCAGTCCGATCAAGACACGCTGCCGGCGTACGAAGTGCTGGATGCGATCCTGCAACTCTACGTCGAAGAACACCTCAGCCCGGACGATATCGTGAAGCGGGGCTTCGATCCTGAGATTGTGCGATGGGTTCAGCGGCGGGTCGATGCCAACGAATATAAGCGCCGCCAAGCCGCCCCCGGTCTGAGAGTGACCAGTCGGGCCTTTGGAATAGGCTGGCGAATGCCCATTGCCCAACGCTATCTCCGATAGTTGCAGGCATGAAAGAGTACTTAAATTCCCGCCAGAATTTGGTGGACCAAGCCCTGGACCGCTTTCTCCCGAGCGGAACTACCAAGCCAAAAACGATTCATAAAGCGATGCGCTATAGCATCTTTGCCGGAGGCAAACGCTTGCGCCCAATTCTTTGTCTGGCCGCCGCCGAAACGTGCGGCGGCCATTCGGATGATGCACTGCACTTGGCTTGTGCGGTTGAGTGTATTCACACCTACTCGCTGATCCATGACGATCTCCCGTGCATGGACGATGACGATTTCCGGCGCGGCCGCCCGACTTCGCACAAAGTGTTCGGTGAAGCCGTCGCCGTTCTCGCTGGAGATGCCCTGTTGACATTTGCGTTCGAACTGGCTGCACAGGTGCCGGGCTGGCCGAGGTATGGGCTGCGCCAGATCGTACAGGAACTCGCAGTCGCCGCCGGCAGCCGTCACCTGATTGCCGGCCAGGTACTCGACTTGGAAAATGAAGGCAGAAAAACCTCGCTTCCGCTGCTCCGTTTTATCCATGAGTCAAAGACCGCCTCTCTCCTCCGAGCCTCGATCCGGCTTGGAGCGATGAGCGCTAACTCTACTCCGCGGCAGCTCAACCAACTCTCGGAATTCGGTCAAGCGCTCGGCATCGCTTTTCAGGTGATCGATGACATTCTGGACGTTACGCAAACGTCGGAGCGCCTGGGTAAGAGCGCCGGAAAGGATGTCGCTGCCGAAAAAGCGACATTCCCGGCCGTGGTTGGCCTGGAACGCTCGCGCCGGATAGCGCTCAAACTTACGGAGACAGCTCGGCAAGCCTTGAAACCATTAGGCCGCCGTGCGGAAATCTTGCACGGTCTGGCGGATCATTTGCTGGCTCGAGAATATTAAATAGCCTGCATCGCCGGCGAATCCTTGGAGAATTTGCCGGCGATGCAGGCTTACCCGTAGATTTCCTCGAAAACCCCGCCGCCGATCAGCAACTCGCCATCGTACAGCGCGCAGATCTGCCCGGGCGTCAAAGCGCGTTGCGGCTCAGAAAATTCCAGTTCCGCGCGGCCGTTCCCTCGCCAGGTAAAGCGCGCCTCACTGGCTTTGGCTCGATATCGCGGCTTGGCCTGAAGCCGGGCGGTGTCAAGGATTTCCTGGTTCGTAAATGAGACGGACGCTAAACTGCATTTGCTGGCGTATAGGCCCGCGGTATCCGGCCGATCGAACGCAACAATCAACTCGTTGCTTGCCGTCCGTTTCTCCACCACGACATAGGATTCGTAGCGCGTGTTGGAAGGAACGCGCACCCCGCGTTTCTGACCAAGAGTATAAAGATGCAGACCATCATGCTCGCCGACAACCGCGCCAGCCTGATTTCGGATCAGCCCAGGCTTGTCCTTAAGGAACGAGCGCAGAAAATCGCGCATCCGCACGTTGCCAATGAAGCAGATACCCTGGCTGTCTTTCTTTTGGGCAGTGACCAGCCGGCTATCCTCCGCGAGATGCCGGACCTCCTTTTTTAAAAACCCGCCGATCGGAAATCGGGCCGCGGCGATCTGTTCCTGTCGGAGGAGCGCCAGGAAATAGCTTTGATCTTTTTGTTTATCGACTCCTTCCAGGAGGTTCCAGGAGCCGTCAGCCGCCGGAACGCGTCGCGCATAATGGCCGGTCGCCACCGCGCCGAATCCGGCCGCCCGCGCGAGTTCGAGCAGGACTCCGAACTTCATTTCCCGGTTGCACATCACGTCTGGATTGGGAGTAATTCCTCCCTGGTACCCCTGGATCAGGTAGTTCACTACTCGCTTCCGGTACTCCTGCATGAGATTCATCACGCGAAATGGAACGCCAATTGTCTCGGCTACGGTGCGCGCATCCTCGATATCTTGCTGCCAAGGGCAATCGCCGAGGATTCTTTCCTCGTTAATCCAGTTCTTCATGTAGGCCCCTTCGACGCAGGCGCCTGCGCGACGCAGGAGGAGGGCAGCGACGCTACTGTCCACTCCGCCTGACATGGCAACCAGGATCTTGTTGGAGGCGTTCAGCATTCGATCGAGACCATAATATTAGTCGTACTCCGAGGTCCCGCCAATCGCGGGTGTCTTGGAGTGCGTGCGACTTGTTGCCGCTTTGAGACCGCGCGGAGCGCGGCCGGTGGCCGAAGCCGGAGCCATGAAGGAGAGAATTTCCCGGCGAAAAAGCCCCCGGCGGCCGAGCTCCGCGCAGATCCTAAAGCGGCGACAAGTCGCACGCACTCCAAAAACCCATAAGAGGCGAATTATTCGGCGGAATGCGCGCCAGTGCCAGTGATGATCACCCGTCCATTGAAAGCGCGCGCGATCGTGAGTTCATCCACGCTCTCCAACCCAAGACCGGCAGGAAGGCCCTGAGCTATGCGGGTAAGCTTGATTTTCCGTCCACCTAACAAGTCCGCCAGATAATTCGCCGTTGCCTCGCCCTCAACATCGGCGCCGGTCGCCAGGATTACTTCGCGCGGCTGTTCTCGCTCAACTCGCTGAACCAATTGATCGATCCGCAGGTCGCCGGCTCCGATATGGTCCAGCGGAGATAATTTTCCGCCCAGCGAGTGGTAAAGGCCTCGATAGGTCGCCGTCCGCTCCAACGGTAAAATATCCGTTGGTTGTTCCACCACACAGAGCATCGCGTTGTCGCGTCCGGCATCGGAACAAATAACACAGAGTTCCTGTTCTGAAAAAAAACCGCACCTTACGCAGTTCCTGACCCCGGCCGCGCAACGCGCGATAGCCTCCGCAATTTCTGGCGAACGTGCGTCCCGCGTCTGCACCATCCATAACGCGATGCGTTCGGCACTGCGCGGGCCGATTCCAGGCATTCGCCGAAGTTCCCGCACAAGCTCTTGGAAAAGAGGTGGATAATCGACGCGCTGCAATTACGCGGACCCGCTGCGGCCGGCCCCTCCCTCTTGGCGATAAAACTCGACCACCCGCTCGCTCAGGAATTTGTCGGGATCCTCTAGAGCGCTAGCCGGAAAACGAAAAGACAAGTCCGCACCGCGATCCCGGAGCAGCTTGAGGCCATAGGGATAATCCTTGAAGAGCTCGACGCAATAATCCGCCACATCACGCTGTTGCTCCGTGGCTTGGCGCACAATTGCTTCGATGGCCGTTTCTTCGATTTCGAATTTTACGCCGTTTTTTTGTGAAAAAACCTCGGCAAACTGGCGCACCATTTCTGCCCGGTTCGACTGTGCCTCGGACCTGGCTGAGTCGAGGACGCGCGTCAGAGTTCCTGCCGTGTCACGGACAAGGTCGAGTCCAATGTGGAGCCGGCGCACGCCGGACCCAGGCAGCTCGAACTTGAAGTCGCGCAGCACCCGGTCGCACACCGTCAAAAGACCGCGTGCCCCGGTTCCCTCGTATTCCGCCAGGCGCGCGATTTCGCGGAGCGCCTCATCCGAAAAATCGATCTCGATTCCGAATGCCTCAAAAGCGCGGGTGTATTGGCGAATAACGCTGCCCTCAGACGTCTTCAGGATCGCAAAGAAATCGTCAGCTGTGAGTTCTTCGCAAACGACGCGCACGGGCAGTCTCCCGATAAACTCCGGCTCGAACCCGTATTCGATAAAATCGCGGGTAGTAGCAGCCGCGAGCACAGCCGGCCCTTCGACCGGCACCGCATGCGGTTGGAAGCCGAGGCTGGATTGGCGCAAACGGCGGCTGACCTGTTCCTTCAGCCGGTCAAAAGCGCCACTACAGATGAAAAGAATATGGCGGGTGTTGATCGTTTCTTTCTTCACCTTCCCCTTGCGCTGAAACTCCATCGCAGACTGGATCTGCGATTGAATGTCCATCGGATTGCGCAGCGGCACCTCGGTTTCCTCCATCAGCTTCAGTAGCGTAGTTTGCACCCCGCGGCCGCTGACGTCGCGTCCGGCCAGGTTTGTGCTCGCGGCAATCTTGTCGATCTCATCGACGTAGATGATGCCGTATTGCGCAACGTCAGGATTGCCGTCTGCGCGCTGCAGGAGATCTCGTACCAGGTCCTCGACGTCGCCTCCAACATATCCGGTCTCGCTGAACTTGGTGGCATCAGCCTTGACAAACGGAACTCCAATCAGCTCCGCAATATGTTTCACCAGGTAGGTTTTGCCGACTCCCGTCGGTCCGAGCAGAAGCACATTCGCTTTGCTGTACTCAATCGCCTCGGTGTTTTCCGGTTTTTCCTTGGCGAGCCGTCGCACAAAGTTGACGTGGTTGTAGTGATCGCAGACCGCGATCGCGAGGGTCTTTTTCGCCCCGTCTTGTCGAATCACGAACCGGTCCAGATACGCCTTGATTTTCTTTGGCGTGAGATTGAACTCGAAGGGGTCAAACGTTTCGCGGGGCTCTTCGGGCGGTTCATCGGTCGCCGCCGGTTGCGTAAAGGTCGCCACCGAGACCTTGTCCCCAAAATTGGTTTTCATGAACTCCTGGATCTTTTTCTGGAGTTCCTCCGGGGACGGAAATGGGTTTTCGGGCATCGATTACCTTAAGGGCAGGTCCCGCAGCCCGCAAGACGGGGCATCGGACTCTCCAATTGCCCTAAGCGGTACCCGGACTCAGCCCGCGGGTTTTAACCCCCGGGAAAACCGTCACCGAAACGCTGCTGGATACTCTGCCGGTGTTACCGACGCCCAACGACCTGTGGGGCACCGCGCGAGTCCTCGGGCAGAACTGTCTGGACCGGGGCTTCTCAGCAGCCATCAACGGTTTCTGCCTGTCTCCAACTAGGTCCCCAAGTTGGTTTATTTCTCACTAATCACTGTCCCCTCGCCCGCTCCCCTCCTGCGGCGACAATAACCCCGATAATCACGAGCCCGGTTACCACGTACCGGATCCCGGCGCTGACGCCGAAGGTATTCAGCATCGTGAGCAGAAGGATAAGAAAAAGGCCGGCGCCCCACAAGCCGGCAACATTCGCTTTACCGCCCGTCACGGATGTACCACCGATCACGACTAACGCGATGGACGCGAGCAGATACTCGTCACCGATCTCCAGCGACGAACCTCGAAAGTAACCGGCTAACAACGCCCCACAGATTCCACCTAGCGCCCCGCTCAGGACGTAGGTCAAACAGCGGATTCTCTCCACCTTGACGCCGGCTAACCATGCCGCTCGCGGGTTTTGGCCAATTGCCAATACGGAGCGGCCGTAGATTGTTCGATGCAAGACGATGCCGGCCGCGATCGTAAAAAACACAGTGCCAATGGTCAGGACCGGAATCCCACAGAATTGGGCGGTCGTGAAATCAGCGAAACCTGGAGGAGGCTTGATTTGTAGCCCGCGTCCATAGCTGATACCAACCGATTGAATGACAAAACTGGCCGAGAGAGTGGCGATGATCGGCGGAATCCGGAGCAACCAAATCAGCAGGTAGTTACCAAACCCAATCGCAATTCCGGAGAATAATGCCGCAAAAAGCCCAAAGGCTATCATAGCATCAGAGCCACCCATGACTTTCATCGCCACCGCACTCGCCAGACCGATATTCGCTGGCAGAGATAAATCGATGTTGCCGGGGCCTAAGGTGATCACAAACATTTGGGCGGCGCCGGTGATTACCGAGAAGACAGCAAGCGCTAGACCGGCGGCAATCATCCCGCCCGCGCCATAGCCATGGGTGAACCCTATCGCGGCGAACCAGACCATCAGCGCGCCCAGGTAAGACCAGATCCAGGGGCGAGCGAAAAGGCGGGCGAGAAAGGAGTTAGAGGAGTGGCGGAACAATGGAGTAGAAGAGTGTTGGAGTAATGTGGTGTTGGAGTGATGGGCCAGCCGCTAATGGACTGTGGGTCCTGTCTTTCTGGTTACTCAATACCGATTATTTCTTGGATACTCCCGGTCGTTCGAATCTTGTTTGACCATGCAATGCGCTATCGGACGAGCGGGAGCTCTTCCCTAACTTGCACCAACCAGTTCTCACCTCTCATCCATTCGACCCGGTTTGATTAATCAGCGCGCGCGCGGCCAGCACGATGATAAGAATGGCGCCTTCGGCTCCAACCTGCCAATCGGGAGAAATCCTCATAAAGTTTAACAGCGTGCCCGCGAGTGTGAGAGTTAGCGCGCCGATAACGGCTCCAATCGGCGAGACTCGGCCACCGACAAATTCTCCCCCGCCCAAGATGACGCCGGCCACCGACAAGAGCGTGTAACCTTTGCCAATGTTAGCATCCGCCGAAGTGGTGAGACCGATCAGCGCCAGACCGGAAAAAACGCCAAAAAGACCAGCTAACGCGAACATCGTTACCTTGGTTTTCAAAAGTGACCATCCCGCTCTCCCGATGGCAACGGGATTGCCACCGGAACCGCGCAAGATCGCACCATAAGAGGTTTGCATCACCCCGACATGAACCACTGTGGCGATAATGATGGCCGCGACGATCGGAAACGGAAGGTAAGGCAAACGCAAATTCATGAGATCGTGTAACCAGACCGGCGCCTTGCCACCTGGTTTTGGGAGTACGAGGACGGCTAACCCCTGCCAGACAAACAACATTCCGAGCGTCACCACGATGGATGGGATGTTGCGGAGGTGGATGACAGCTCCCATTAACGCGTAGACGCCAATGGCCGCCGCCAGAATCGCAATACCTAAAGGCGAATTATCGCGGAGCCAAGTCGCCGCCACGCAACCAACGAAGCTCACAAAGTTGCCGATCGAAAGATCCAGATCGTTGACCGTGATCACAAACATTTGCGCAATCGTCGCCAAGGCGACAGGAATACCGAGGTTAAGCATCAGATTGATGCCGAAATAGCTTATTGCCCGGGGATTGAGCCACGCGATGCCGGCTAAAACGAAAGCTAACGATAAACCCGGCAAAATCGCGCGCAGGAATCGACGGGATACGTTGATGCCTGCTAAAGACCAGGGGACCACGCTCCCGCCACCGGCCGAAGTCATGGTTGAGCAGCCGCCTCGAAGGAGGATTGGATCACGCGTTCTTCGCTAAGCTCATCCCGTCGGAGATCCGCCACGATCCGGCCATTGCGAAACACATAAACATGGTCGCAGTTTTCCAGTTCTTCCATCTCGGTCGTATACCATAGGAAGGTGCGCCCGGCTGTGGCTTCCTTTCTGATCAGTTCATAGACCTCGAGTTTGGTGCCTACGTCAACACCGCGCGTGGGATCGTCCATCAGCAGGATCTTGGCCTCCGAACCAAGTGCACGCGCGAATAAAGCCTTTTGCTGGTTACCGCCGGAGAGCGACAAGATGTTGTTGCTCAAGTCAAGTGTGCGGATCTGATGCGTTGCTGCCAACGCTCAGCAAAAGCAATCTCCAGTTCGGGCGAGATTAAAAACCCTTTCCGCAAGGCCGCGATTGAACGAATGCCGATATTTTCCGCAATCGACCAGAGCGGAAAGACACCGTCGCTTTGGCGATCTCCAGCGATGAGCGCGACCGGATCCGTCACCCGAATTAATGGTCGGGAACGAGCAAGAACGCCATGACCGAGACGAACGGGAGCGATCTTACTTTCTCCTTCGCTGGGAGTGTTAACTGTGGAGCGTGCCTCGATTGCGGGGCCGACTCGGGGTCGACGGGACGCAACGCGGAAAACCGCGAGTAAGAGCTCCGTTTGACCATGACCAGCCAATCCAGCGAGACCGACAATCTCGCCTTCATGAGCGACCAGGTCTATGCCATCGGTCTGTGTGACGGATCGAGCTTGGACCCGGATCGGCGTCGTCCCCCGACGCACACCGGTTGACTGGGCCGATCGTGTCTTGCCCACGGCCGTCGCGCCCATGGCGGCCACTAACTTATCGCGGTTGAAACCGGATGCTCGATCGCTGGCTACTACTTTGCCGTCCCGCATGACCACGATCCGATCGGAGTATTCAAGAATTTCACCGAGCAGATGTGAGATTAAGATGCAGCTCGCGCCGTTCGTAATCACCCGGCGAACATAGCTGAGTAATTGACCGGCCCGCTGGCTATCCAGCGAAGAGGTGGGTTCATCCAATATAACCAGGCGCAGCGGCGCCTCGGTAATAGTAAAAGCGCGTGCCACTTCGATCATTTGTCGTTTTCCAATTGGTAGATCGCCAACCACAGCATCGGTGGTGATACCGTGACCCGGAAAAATCTCGTCCAGTTGGCGACGAATCAGTCGCCCGACCTGGTTTCGCCAACCGAAGCCGGCGATCGAAGGGTGTAGCACCCGAGTGTTTTCTGCGACCGTGAGATTGGGGCACAACGACAACTCCTGAAACACACAGCGAATGCCGAGCCGGTGAGCCAAGACCACGGAATAGCTTCGCTGCAGTTGACCACCGATGACGATCTCTCCATTGTCGGCAGCCAACGTACCGGCAAGGATATTCATCAATGTAGATTTGCCGGCGCCGTTATGTCCGACTAAACCAACGCATTCCCCGGCCCCAACGTTCAAATCGACGCCCGCCAATGCCCGAACGGCGCCGAAGCTCTTTTCGACGCCGTTCAAGGTAACGATACTTGGAGGTGTCTCAACCATGCCCACCGCCATTCCCTAATACTGAAATTTCACCACCAAGGCACAGAGAACACGGACGATAACCTAAATTCCTGTTTAGCAAACGGTCCATGCACTCCTCACGCCCGAGGTCCAGTACTCCATCGGCGGTCACTGAGTACTGAATTACTGATTACTTTTTAAGATTGGCGTCGATCGCCTTTTTTGCCTCATCTAACGAGTACTCGTGACTAGCGACGCCACCCTTCGGAATGGTCGCTAGCGCCGCCCCGAAGTTATCCTGATCAAACGCCAGGTACGGCACGATCAGATCGTGAGGGATGTCTTTATGCCCATCGAGGATCTGCTGGGCCACCCAGAATGCCATGGTGCACACGCCGGGCGCAATCGAAGCTGACCAGGTGGTGTACCCACTCTTTTCCTTCTGTTCTTTCCACCACTCCAACTCGTCTTGCCGGTTCCCCATGATAATAATCGGTTCTTTGCGCCCCGCGGCGGCAAATGCCTGGGCGCAGCCATACCCGTCCCCACCCTGATCCACAACTCCAGTAATCTGAGGCAGCGACGGCAGCACAGTTGCGACTGCTTTCTGCGCCGTCGTCTGGTCCCAGTCCCCTTCCACGCTGCTCACAATCTTGAATTCCGGATGCTCGTTCACTCCTTCCGCAATGCCGGAGTGAATCGCGTCATCGATCGAGGTTCCGGCCAGCCCGCGAACTCCAGCAGGTTCCCTCCCGTGAGCCATTTGGCCAGGTGGACGACTTCCTGCTTCCCGTAATCCTTGAAATCGACAACCACGCGCCAGGCGCTCGGTTCCGTCACGATACCGTCGAATGACACAACAACGATCCCGGCGTCGGTCGCCTGTTTAACGGCGCCGTTCAACGCTTCTGGAGACGCCGCTTCAATCACTATCGCGTTGTAGCCTTGAAGAATCAGGTTTTGAATCTGGGCCGCCTGGGTGGGTACTTCTTTATCGGCCGTCGTAAATACATCAGCCGCGGCCACAATTCCGTCGGCTACGGCCTTCTTGGCTACGATATCCCAACTCTTCAGCATGGCCTGTCGCCAGGAATTGCCTGCGTAATTATTCGAAAATGCGATGCGCATGTTCTTGGTGTCAGCGTGAGCTCTCCCAATCAGCGCAATGCCCGCTAAGGAAACCAGCAGAGCTGGAATGTAGGTTCTTTTGTTCATGAGTTAATTTCTATTTGTTCTTAAGAAATTGAATGGGGGGTGGCGCAGCTGGTCCCGTTACTTGCGCCGTTTTACGCTCACCCGGACCAGGAAGAATGCTTCGAGCGAATAGTTAACAATCTCTGGCGGCGAGTCAAGTCGCCGCCGAGACTCCCTTATTCGAAGTCTTTTGCGTTTTCCTTGGTAACAATCGCTGTGCCGGTATCAACGAAGGAGGGTACCGTCTCGCCCTTAATCACCTTGACAAGGGTGTCCACGCCCAATTCGCCGATTTTTTTTGGGAACTGCGCGACCGATGCGTCCTCGCGCCCAGCCTTGATCTCCTTGACTTCCTCGGGCAGCGCGTCGAACCCAACTAGAATGATGTGCTGTTTGGCATTCGCGTGCGCGATCGACTGGATCGCACCTAGTGCCGGCGGCCCACAGGCCGCATAGATCGCGACCAGCTCGGGATTTGCCGTCAACAGGTCCTCGGCGCCAGAAACACCGAGTTCTCTCGTACAGTTAGTCGGCGCTTTTCCGACTACTTTGACGTCGAGTCCGTTAAGCCCCTGGATCATCCCCGTTACGCGGTCATCCAGAGCCGGGACGCCGGGTACGCCCTGGAGAACCGCAATTCGATCACCGCTCTTGAGTTTCGTGGCAAGCCACTTCCCCGCGAGCTTACCGCCCTCCAGGTTGTTGGTTGCGACAACCGAGCTCTTTCCCTTCCAGCTCGGAAGATCGTTATCCATGAGGACGATCTTCACCCCGGCTGCCACCGCTTTGTCAAGTGCTGGCACAAGCTCGGCGCTCACCGGTGTAATGGCGATTCCTTTCACCCCTTCAGAAACCATCGACTCTATCAGGTTGATTTGACCGGCTGTATCGGTCGCCGATTGCCCTTGACCGAAAACAATGTGCACTTCCGGATGCTTAGCCGCGTACTCCTTGGCCGCATTCTGAAGGGTGAAGAAGAAGTCAGCCGGAAATTTGGTTATAAACCCCAGCTTCATCTCATCTGCGCGCGCCAGGGTCGCTAGACCCAGACCTAACGCCACCCCAAACAAGACTCTTGATTTTTGCATTTTCGCTCTCTTCAACTTAATTGGGCTTACAACTTCTAGCCGGTACCCGCCCAACGAAGGGACCGGCGCGGAGCACTTACGGCGCTCAAGCTCCTATGATCAGCGACACAATCTTTTGCTGATTATCTCGCGTCGGCTTGATTTCGCCGACCTTGCGACCTCGCCGCATAATGATGGCCCGATCGGCGACCTCGACTACGTGATCCATATTGTGGGTTACCAGGATGATGGCGTTATCGTGATTGCGCAGGTGAACAATTAGATCCAAAACCTGCCGGCTTTCACGGACACCCAACGCGGCCGTCGGTTCATCAAGAATGACCACCCGGGTGGCGAAGGCGGCGGCGCGGGCCACGGCGACAGCTTGGCGTTGCCCTCCTGACATCAGACCGATGACAGCGTGAAAATTCGAAAGCGCCACACGCAATTGCTTGAGCTGTTTGCGCGACGCCTCATCCATCGCGCGACTTCGGAGGAGGCGGATCCCCCGAGGCAACCAGGATGGGCTGGCCAGTTCTCGGCCGGCGTAAAAATTTGCGCTAGGACCCAGATTGTCAAACAATGCCAAATCCTGATAAACGGTCTCGATTCCAGCTCTTCGGGCGTCGGCTGGGGAATGAATGTCCACCGGTTCTCCACCTAGCTCGATGACGCCAGAATCGATTGGGTGCACACCACTAATGCACTTGACCAGCGTCGACTTTCCCGCGCCATTGTCGCCTAGCAAAGCCAACACCTCCCCGCGGTTGACCTCCAGACAGACGTCATCCAGAGCCACAATCGCTCCAAACCGTTTTGAGATGTTTTTCAGCGAAAGCTCGGGGTGGGCGGCGGGCGGCTCAGGTGGCAACGATTCGCCTTTTGACGCTGTGAGGTTCATCATTTTGTCCTCAACGATTGAAGGACGCGGAACCGTTCTTCGAGTCGCCCGCGCATAACATCCCCCTCGACCGCGACAACAATGATCACTCCAATGGCGATCAACTGGAAAAAAATGTCGACATTGAGAAGATTGAGTGCGTTCCGGATCATTCCGATCATAAGCGCCCCAACCAGCGCGTGTCCGATGTTACCGCGGCCCCCAAGGAAGCTCGCGCCGCCAATGATGACAGCCGCTATGGAATCGAGCTCGGCAAGATTGCCAAACAAAGGGGATCCGGCGGCGGTGCGACCCGAGGTAAGCACCGCCCCAATCCCGGCTGCCGCGCCACTCATCATATACACCGACAAAAGGACGGATCTTACCGGAATTCCGGTTCGTCGCGCGGCCTCAGGGTTACCTCCGACAGAGTAAATCCATCGACCCCACACCAGCCATCGCGCCGTTCCGGCGAGCGCCAGCGCGACAGCGCACACCACCAGGGCCGAAACAGGTATGCTCCCGACCGATCCGCCGCCGAGGAAGAGAATGATATCTGGCATTCCCGGGATCGCGGCACCTCCAGCCAGTTCAAGGGCGAGTCCCTTGGCAATGCTGAGGGTCGCAAGGGTAATAATAAACGGGTGGGGTAGACGCCCCCAGACATAGGCAAATCCGTTTACAAAACCCACTGCCATGCCGGTTCCAATCATGGCCCCAATAACGAGCGTTCCCGAATGCACGTGTCGGTAAACAAGTGCGCCCACGACTGACGAAAGAGCTACCACCGATCCAACAGATAAGTCGATCCCTCGTGTCAAGATGACAAGATGCTGGCCCATGGCTAACACGGCGATAGCGGCAGTTTGAGCCAGCACATTGCCGATATTTCGGATCGTAAAAAAATACCCAGTGGAGAGTCCCAAGATCACAGCAAGGATCACGAGTGTTAGCCCTGGTCCAAACCGCAGGCATGTAAGACCCAACTCGATCAAACGGAAGTGTGCAGCAATGCTTCCCTCGTCATGAATCGAGCCGTCGTTTGGGGAACGAACCATGCTCGTTTTCATGCTGGAAGCTATTTTAGGCGGGGGCTAAAGACCGCTTGCTCCCGGGAGCAAGTTACCTGATCGAAAAAAGGTTAAACGTTTGTTGACACAGGTCAAGTGATAAAACCGGTAAAGTGGTACGACCAATCCCGAGCCCGGCGGGTTTAAATAGGGTGTTTCGACGCTCGACCGCTCCGAAAAAACCAGCTATTTCAGCTTTAAAGAGGCCGGCATCGTTGGATGATGCCACTCCGGCCTCCGCGCGCCCTCAAATCGTGGTGCCGAGGCAAAGGCATTACTGAGCGTGCCCAATCCTCGTCGGAGGCGGATTGCCATCGGGAAGTAACGACCACAGCGTCAAAGCAGAGTTTCGTCCCCGAAAGTACTACAGTATCCACGCAATAGAGACGTTGATCGGCCACATCCCAGAAGGGGCCTTCACCCAATATCGTCTTCGCATCACGAACGCAGGTGACTTTCACGGATACGATTCTTCCTACTTATGACTCGGCGCTCGACTTTCGATCTGCCGAGTCAAGCGGTTGTGCGAGCGCTGCAAATGTCTTTGCATGGCTTGCCTGGCCGATTCCGGGTTTCGGGAAGCGAGGGCTTTCACCACCAATTTATGCTCCGCCAAGGCCTGTCTCCATGTACCGGTGTCTTCAAAATGTTTTTGGAACTGAAGTCCCAATGGGGAATGGCGAGCATCGAAAAGTTCAGCCACGATGCGAACCAGAACACTGTTCCCGGCGCTTTCGGCGATACAAAGATGAAAAGCACGATCAGCCGGAAGGTAGGACCCTTGACTATTCAGGTCAGGATCCATGGTCTGCAAGATATTGTCCAATTCCCGTATCTGCGGAGCGCGAATGTGGCGAGCGGCCGTGGCGGCGGTCTCACCTTCGATCGAAATGCGTGCGCGCATAATCTCTAATGGTCCCTCGGTAGAAGCGTGGTACGGGTAAACCCGCTGCGGTTTGCAAACAAAGACGCCAGCTCCGGTCCGTACTTCAACCAGGCCTTCCACCTCCAACGCAATGATGGCCTCTCGGACTGAAGGACGAGAAACCTTCAATTGCACAGCTAACTCTCTTTCGGACGGCAGCCGGGATCCTCCGGGGAATTCGCCATTTTCGATATGAGCTCGGATCTGAAGTGCAATCTCCTGGTAAAGGCGACGGGGCGGAATGACTCTGAAAGCCATTGGACAGAGATTAGCATTCGCCTAGGAAACGACAAAGTTTTTTATGTCGGGCGCCATTTCCCACTTCTTACACTTTAGTCGGGAAGCCGCCTCCGGACGAGACTCAGTATTGTCATTTATTGGCAGGGGACAAGTGGTAAGACCAGTCTTTGGGAGCTTGCTTAGCGGTTCCATCCTCATTGAAGAGCAAACGATGGTTTTGCTCGGGTCGATCTCTTCAAAGGGGTGTTCGGGGAACAGTTACGCTGGGTCTTTGCCTCCCCGCGGCATTCACCAAAATCGTGGGAGCGCCCAACCGATTTAATAAAGCTTCGCGAGTTGCTTTCAACGAGTTTTGATCCGGGGCATCGGCGGAAAAGAACTCGGCCGTGCACCCTGTTCTTTAAATAAGGCGAACTCCCCTTCACCTTGTTCCGCGTTACGGCCCAGCACAGCCACCTTAGCGCCCGCGGCGGCTGAACCTTCCGCTATTGCGCCACCGAGCACACCAGTTGCGCCCAAGACCACGGCAATCTCCCCGGTCAGTTCAAACAAATTCATTTTGGTTCTCTTTTTTTGGTTAAGTACTTGAGCTTTGCATCTAACCCCACGGCAACAATTCCGAGCTGGACACCTGCTTTACGTGGACCCAACAATTCTTTTGGTGGCCGCACTTGACAAGCTCGCAGAAGCTGGATTATTGGTCAAGCGGTAAGACCGGTAAGGGTCGATGTTCTCGGCGATGTGAAACACCGCGGTTTAAGCGTCGGGACGAAACTACAATTAAAGTTAATTTCCCCGCCTGGCAGTGATTTCCCCCGATCCGTCGTGAAGATAGCCAAATACACTTTCGGTACCGGCGACCGTTTCGCACACCAGGGTCGAGCCCAACTCCAAGCGATCTTGAATGCACGGGAAGTGGGTATCGACGTGCACCCGGTTTGGAACAAATCCAATCGGGAGCATTCGATCATCAAAAGCAAACCCGATGCCGTTCGAGCCGAGGCTGACGCAGCGGTTGCAGCGTTAGGGTTCACCGGAGTTTACTACGTTGACGCCGACCACATCGGCTTAAAGACGGTCGACGCTTTTATTCCAGGAAGCGATTTTTTTACCCTCGACGTGGCCGATTTCACCGGCAAAACGGCCGCATCCGACGCAGTCGAGGCTTTCTTGAAGGCCGTGCGTCGCTACACCGGCTCGCTCTCCATTCCGGGCATCGAGCGGCCTCTCGAAATCGCCGAGACAACTGTGCGCCGGGCCGCCGGCAAATTCTTGCTCGCTGTGCAACAGGCGGGTCGCATTTACCGGCACATCGAGGAAAGGAAAGGACGCGAGGCCTTTATCACCGAAGTCTCGGTTGACGAGACCGATGAGCCGCAAAACCCTGTGGAGCTGTTCCTGATCCTAGCGATGATCACCGAGGAACGCGTACCGGTCCAAACCATTGCAACTAAGTTCACCGGCCGGTTCAACAAAGGGGTCGATTACGTTGGCGATCTCGCGCAATTCGAGAGGGAATTCGATGAGGATCTGCGCGTTATTGCCTTTGCCATCCGCGAATTCGGGCTCGCCGATACTCTCAAACTCAGCGTCCATTCCGGCAGCGACAAGTTTTCGATTTACCCTATTATCAACCGGCTGATAAAAAAACATAACGTCGGTTTGCATGTAAAAACGGCAGGCACCACCTGGCTCGAGGAGGTGATCGGACTGGCCGAGTCGGGTGGCGAGGGCCTGGAGCTCGTTAAAGAGGTTTACGCGCAGGCGCGGGAGCATTTTGAGGAGTTGGTGGCCCCCTATAGCGCAGTGATCGACATTGACCCGGAGAAACTCCCTGATCCGAAAATTGTCATGGGCTGGAGTTCGACCCGTTACACCAATGCACTGCGCCATGTGGAGTCGTGTCCCGATTACGATCCCAATTTCCGCCAACTGTTGCACGTCGGTTTCAAGATCGCGGCCGGAATGGGCCAGCGGTTTACAGACGCGCTTGACGCAAACGAGAGGATCGTCGCTAAAAACGTCACGCAAAACCTTTTTGACCGCCATTTGAAACCGATCTTCGGATAAAACGAAGGATCGGCAGCATTGACAAAAGCAGCAAAGCGCTCTCAAACAACTCTGCCGGCAATTCTTGGCGGCAGGCCATGTTGAAGAGTTGGGACATCGTACCTAAGAAAGCCGTTGCTGATGGGCTCGCCGCCGCCGACGTGTATACCACGGCCGATAAGGAAGTGCCAATCCAGGCGGCACAGATCCAGAACCTGGTCTTCCGGGCTACAACGCGATTGTCATGAATTAACTGGAGAGGACGCGAAGCACTATGCCCAGAGTACGCTGGTTGGTTCACGAAAGTCAGGATAGTAATTGTTAGTCGGGGAGTGCTTCGACAACTCCGCTAAAGTCAACATCATTTTTGTTTCTGCTTAACATGAAAATGATCCGCCTTGAACAACCCGGCCGCCTGGCCCTCCTCTCCACAGAGTCGCCCCCTACATCGATACAACCCGAGGAAGCAGTGGTGCGCGTTCACCGCATCGGCGTCTGCGGCACGGACATCCACGCCTTCAATGGAAAGCAACCGTTCTTCAACTATCCCCGAATCCTTGGTCACGAGCTTGGCGTCGAGGTCGTCGAGGTGGGTAGTTCTACCAAAAACGTGAAACCGGGCGATCGCTGCTCGGTAGAACCTTACCTCAATTGCGGAAGCTGCATCGCCTGCCGCCGCGGGAAGCCCAACTGCTGCGTGAACATGCAAGTGTTAGGAGTCCACATTGACGGCGGGATGCGCGAAACGTTTGTGGTTCCGAGTCGCAAGTTGCACCCTTCAGCAAGTCTGACGTTGGATCAATTGGCGCTGGTCGAAACACTTGGGATCGGCTGCCACGCCGTGGACCGCGCGCGCGTTGAAGGAGCCGAATTTTTGCTCGTGATCGGCGCCGGCCCGATCGGGTTGGCCGTGACGCAGTTTGCGATTGAAGCTGGAACGCAAGTCATCATCCTCGACCTCAACCCCACGCGCCTCGAGTTTTGCCGCGAGCAACTTGGCGCTCACCACGTGATCAACCCCGCCAGGGAGGATTCGCTCGACGCGTTGAAACGGATCACTTCAGGCGACCTCCCGACGGCGGTTTTTGACGCCACCGGCAATCCCAGATCGATGATGGGCGCTTTTGAATACCCCGCGCATGGCGGTCGATTGATCTTCGTCGGGTTGTTCCCGGGTGAAGTGACTTTTGACGATCCCAATTTCCACCAGCGTGAACTTACCCTTTTGGCCAGCAGAAACGCGAGCCCTGAAGACTTTACCCGCATCATCGCCCTCATCGAGGCAGGGCAGATTGACCCCTCACCGTGGATTACCCATCGCGCTTCGCTCGCCGCGGCGGTCACGGAGTTTCCTCGTTGGACTAAGCCCGAGACCGGTGTGATTAAAGCGATGATTGAAATCTAGCTGCCCCTAGGTTTGATCTTTTACGAACCAGCAGAGATGCTGATGCTCCGGGACTTGATCCGATTGTGGATAGCCGGCTTTCCAATAAGGTATCTTCTATGGAAGCCTCGATTCCCAAGAACAGTGCGGAACAATTTAACCCGATCGCCGCGAACTACGCAGTGAGCCCGGTCCATCGCGAAGGTCCCAGCCTCGATGCTCTTGTGCGGCTGGCCAAGCCAATCACCAGCGACGTCGTGCTCGATATCGCCACGGGCACAGGCCATACCGCGCTCGCCCTGGCGCCGTTGGTGGAGTCGGTCGTTGGCATCGATATCGCCGATGGTATGCTCGCAGAGGCGCGCAAACTCAGTGCGGAACGGGCCGTCGGGAACGTCACGTTTCAAAAGGCAGCCGCGGATGCTTTGCCGTTTGCCGATGGAAGCTTCACGCTGGTGACGTCGCGCCTCGCTCCGCATCACTTTCATCACCTGGAACGCTTTCTCGAGGAAAGCCAACGGGTGCTGCGGCCCGGCGGCAGAACGATTGTGGCAGATCAGGTCTCTCCGACGCCGGAATCAAAGGACTGGATCAATCGTTGGGAGCAAATCCGCGATCCGTCCCACTACGACCAGCGGACACCGGAAGAGTGGCGACGACTAGCCGAGAGCGCGGGGTTCCATTGGACCGCCGCGGAGATCGTTCATTACCGGCTGGAGTTCGACTGGTGGACAAAGCAAGCGAACTGTTCGCCGGAACGAAAGGCCGAATTGCAATCTCATGCTGCGAACGCCAGCCCGGAGACACGGGCTGCTTTCGGTTTGGAGTATTCAGCCATGGGGCAGGTCTTGGCCACACGTTTACCGGTGCTGGTCGTGCGTTTGGATAAATGACGGCTCTCCGACGGGGTCGCGTCCTTGGAGCACGCGCGACTTGTCGCCGTTTTGAGATCCGCGCGGTGCGCCGCCGCCAACAAAGCAGATCTTTTCGGCGGAAGAGTCTGCGCGTAATGGTTCCGTTTCCAGGCGCGCTTCGCGCACTCTTAAAGCGGCGACAAGTCGCACGCACTCCAAAACGCCATTCTCACGCCCCGAGCTGCGCTGCTAGATCTCCCATATCCTGCGCCACAAAGTCCCAGTCCCCGTCCGGCTCAAGATCTTTGTCCTGGCTCGGCCCATACTCGGTCGGGCGCGGAACAAAGGCTGTCTTCAGCCCTAAGTCTTGCGCGGCACGCAGATCGTAGTTATGCGCTGCCACGAGCATGACCTCTTCCGGCGGCAAACGCAGGAGCCGGCAGGCTCCCAGATAAACTGCCGGGTCCGGTTTATAGCGCTCGAACAATTCAACCGAAAGAACGGCGTCCCATGGCAGGGCGGCAAACCGCGCCAGATTCACTAGCAGTGCGTATCCGCCATTGGAAAGCGGCCCCAGGATGTGCTCGCGGCGGAGCCGGTTAAGTCCGGGAACCACATCGGGCCAGGGGTCAAGCCGATACCAAACGAATGTAAGATCGGTTAGGTCGGCCTGCATGAGACCAAGACCCATTTCTTCATTGAGCTGTGCAAGCGACTCCCGGTGCAAATCGTCCAACACCACCCACGGCCGCTTGCCGCTTCGGACCGCCTCAAGGGACGGTTCATACGCCCGGCGCCACTTGTCGGCCAGTTCGGCCCAGTCCGCCGAAATCCCCCGGTTACCACCGAATTCTGCCAGCTGGCGAATAATGCTTGCGCGCCAATCGACCAATGTGCCGAACGTGTCGAAAACAATGGCTTTCATATCCTACGGATTTCAGCAAAAGATTGGAACCACCGATTTAACAGATTGGCACAGATTCAGAAAATCATGTTAATCGAAAAAGAACCCGTTGAGAAACAGCCAAGTACGGCGAGAGGCCTGACCTACCATGATCTGCGTCGATGGCTGATCTTGGCGACGGTTATCGTCTTTGGAGCAATCGCAGTCTTCACCCTCCGGCGGCAGCTCCTTCTTTTTGCGGTTGTCTTTATCGTTGCCATGGTCTGCAACCCGGTCATCACGGTACTGGAAAGACGGCGTGTATCCCGTTCGCTGGCTCTTCTCTTGCTGGGCCTGGCTGTCGCTATCATCCTGGGACTGATCTTCGGCCTTCTGTTGCCCCCGTTCCTCGACCAGATTCAGCAGCTTGTTCAACGGGCTCCGGAATATGGCGCCGGGATCTACAAGCAGGTAAGAGGTTGGCTGCAAATCAATCCTGCGCTGGAAGACTATTTTAACACGCAGTCGAACGAACTCTTGAGCGCCGCGGGGGCGCATGCTGGCGGAGCTGCCCAATTCCTGGTTCGCTCCACCCTCGGCGCTTTCGGCGGGCTGATCGATCTGCTGCTCTTTTTTTTGTTGCTCGTTTTTACCTTAAGCGACCCGATCCCGGTGGTGGCCGCTGCTCTGGAACTCGTTCCAATCGAAGCCAGAGAACCGGCTCGGCGTACCCTGGCCCGGATGATGCACCAGATGAGCGCCTGGGCCCGCGGCACTTTGATCATGGGCCTGGTAACCGGCATCTCCACCGGAGTTCTCCTGGCCCTGGTCGGCGTGCAACCTGCCTTTGCCTTCGGTGTGTTCGCCTTTTTTGGCGAGCTTCTGCCCATCGTCGGGGCGGTAATCGCCGCAATACCTGCTTTATTCGTGGCCGCCAGCTTGGGTCTGGGAAAATTTGGGTTAGCCCTCGCTGCGATCCTTTTTATCCAGCAGGTCGAATCGAACGTTTTGATTCCGTTTGTCATGGGCAAACAAATGAACCTGCATCCGGTGACCATTATGTTTTTCGTTGTGTCGATGACCACGCTCTTTGGACTGATCGGAGTCATTCTGGTAGTGCCGGCAGCGGCGTTCACGAAGATCATCATTAGTGAGTTTTATCTCCGGCCAAGAGGCCGCGATCCCGCGTATTGTGAGATGGCTGCGAAAGAGTTGGTAAGTGGACAGAGCGACGCCCGGGACGCCTAGCCCATCAACGGGATCGGTGTTCTTTCCCGAATGGCGCGCATGCATTTTCCCAAATAAAATCTGCGACAGACCACAATGGATCGGGAGTTTTTTTCGAATGATGGACGGAGGATGGCGTATGCGATCACGGGCCGGGGAGACGCCCCGACCGTGCTCCTGAGCCACGCTTTGGCTGCTCGGCTCGAAGTCTGGGGATATCAGCTTCCACTGCTTCAGGAACATTTTCGGATCCTGCTTTACGATTTGCGCGGTCACGGAGAAAGCGAAGCGCCAGGCGACCGGTGCAGTCTTTCCGAACTGGCTGGCGATGTCGCTTCGCTGCTCGATCACCTCGGAATTGATGAGGTCGGATTTGTTGGTTTATCGCTTGGCGGAATGGTCGGACAAGTGTTCGCCCTGGAGTACCCGCAGCGCGTCAGCGCACTCGTCCTGTGCAGCACCGGCGCTCGCACTGGCGCGGAGGCCAGGGAAACGATTGACCAACGAATCGAAACTGCGCGACTGCTTGGCATGGAGCCACTCGTGAATGCGACGCTCCAACGCTGGTTCACACCGCCGTTCCAAGAGCGAAACGAGGAAATCATGGATTGGATCAGCGGCATGATCCGTTCCACTTCGGTTGAGGGCTTTATCAGTTGTAGCCGGGCTCTTCAATCGCTCGACACGTTGGATCGTCTCGATCAGATCAGAGTTCCCGTGCTCCTCCTGCCCGGCGTCCATGACCGGACTTTTCCTCCGGAAGTATCGGCCCAAATGCAAAGCAGGATTCCGGGAGCAAAGCTCTTCCCTATTCTGGACGCAGCTCATCTAGGTAATGTTGAGGCTGCCCACGCCTTCAACGAGGTCCTTAGCCGGTTTTTGTGCGAAACACTCTTGTGATCGAAAAGCGAGGAGCCCGGGCGATGACCGATGACCGATGACCGATAACTGATCACTGGTCACTGATCTCTGGCACTGGCACTGGCACTGGCACTGGCACTGGCACTAGTCTAGCACTCTCCCGCCTCAACGCCCACCTTCTGGCCCCGCTGCGCGCTTTCGATCGCCGCCGCGACCATCGCCAGCGAGTGAAAATTATCGGAACTAACGGTCTCCGGCTCCGGGCCTCCTCCTTTTAAAGCGCGGATGAACTGCCGCATGACGCTTTCATGCCCGGCGGTTAAATCAGGATCAGGCTCATGCGTTGGTGTCACTATCTCCGCGTCGTTTAAGAATTTTCCGGTCGATCGAAGAACGGCCGCGCGGACATCGTTCAGTCCGTCCCAAAGCAAGGAGCCCTCTCTGCCGATCACTCGCCAGCTTGCATCCCACGAAGTGGCGAACCCATCGGCGCACCAGCAACCCGTATACGAAAAGCGGACGCCGTTGGCCATGTTGAAAAGAGCGAGAGCCGAAGCGCCATGCCGATACCAGGAATTCACCGGGTTCCATTCCTCACAATAAACACTGGTCGCATTTGACCCGATGAGGAACCGGGCGGCATCGAACGTATGGATCGCCATATCGGCCAGGAGCACATGAAGCATTTCCTCTCGAAAACCGCCAAAATGCGGTCCGATGAAAAAGTCGGTATGTACCTCGATTACTTCTCCAATTGTACCCGCCGCGATCTCCTGGCGCACAAGCCTGACTCCACGATTGAAGCGCCGGTTCTGCATCACGGCATGCAAACGGTTTTTCGCCGCTGCCAAGCGAACCAGGGCGGCTCCGTCCTTCGTCGTTAAAGCCAGCGGTTTCTCTTCCAGTACCGCTAAACCGGCCTCCAGAGCTCGGGAACAAACCTCGTAGTGGGCCACCGGAACTGTGCAATCGAAGAGCATCTCAGCATTCGAATGCTGCAGGGCTGTGCCCAGGTCGGTGTAAATCCCGGGTTTTAACCCGGCGGCGGCTGCGCATCTTTCCGCCGCCGAGCGGTTAAGATCAACGAACGCGACCAGTTCGACCCCTAGCTTTTCCGCGCATCGAATCCACTCTTTGCTCATCGAGCCACAGCCGGCCAGGATTGCTCTCATGAGAAGATCATTGGCTAAGCCGGACCGGCGAGGAAAGACATTCTTTCACTGTTCGTCTTTGGATCAGGCGACAGATCACAAAACAAATGGGATCAGGGCTTTTACCTCCCGGCGATACTCTCGATAAGCGTCCCCTAGATGAGCGATGAGCCAGCATTCTTCCAGAGCAAGTTTCCAGACCAACGACAAAGTGATGAGCGCAAACCCGAGATAAGTCGACCATGCGTTCAAGCAGATCGCCGTTCCCAGCAAAGCGAGGATCACGCCGCTGTAAATGGGATGGCGAACGATCGCGTACGGTCCCGTCTGAATCACTCGGTGACCCGTTTTCAAAGTGATCCGTGCACTCCAGAGTTTTCCGAGGTGACTTCGCGCCCAGATCGCAAACGCAAGTCCGCCGGCCAGCAGAAGCAGTCCGACGATATTGCGCCAGGTATAGGCGGTTGCCGCCGTGACGGCTCGGTGCGCCGCGAGAACCCCGCCGCTCGCAAACGACAAGATTCCGAGGACCAGAGGAATGCGGTGAAGAATCTCAGTCGTTCGTGCCGCGTTTTCGCGTGTGGGCGCGGTAGCGCCTGCCGAGATAATCCAGTAGATGGCCCAGCCGATCCAGAGCAGTCCCAAGATAGCGCGAGGAGCGAGAGGGAAGGCAGGGTCAGCTCTAAACATTCAACACGTTTGTTACCCTGCCTGGAGCCAGAAATTTCAGCTGAATGTTCAGACCTGACCCTGACCTGCTACGGGTTAGTGAGCGACATCTTGTAGGCCTTGAGGTCTTTTTCCACGATATCCGGAGAAAGCCGTCCGTACGACGGAGTGAGATAGTCCGGCGTGGTGGCTTGATCGTCTTTTAGCGAGGTGTTGCTCAAAGAGATACTGATGCTCCGGGTGATCTGGAATGGTTTGTAGATCGGGTGCTGCGCCTTGTCTTTGGCCGCTTCCTCGCGCTCAAGGTCCTGGCGTCGGATGTCTTTTTCGAAAGCGGTATACGCCTTTGTTTGCTCCTGCTCAGTGCTGAACTCCGGTTTCTTTTCACCGATGACCGTGATCGCAGGCATATCCATCGTGTGAATCAGGTTTTTCTCGTACTTCTTGCGGTCGGCTTCCTTCAGATCGCTCAAGGGGACCTGTATTTCCCCCTCGTTACTCCGGATCAAAAGCGCTGTCGTGGTGCGGCTCAGGATTTCCACGCTATGAAATGTGTTACCGGAAATCGTCGTCAGATCCTCAGCATGAACGGCGGGAAGTGCCAACGCCTGACAGAGCAGCCCCAGCAAAAGTCCTCTTACGCTTCGGTCAATTCGCAATAGCATCGATTATTTGTCTCTCGGTCGAGCGTGATGCCTCCCATTACCCGGTCTACGCATAGGCTATCAGGGAGCATTTGGAAACCAAAAAGAACAGAAGGAGGGCAACCGTCTAAACCTTCAGCATCTGACCTGGCGGCTCAGATCATGGCGGGAGCATTGAATATTGAAGGTTGATTCTGCTGAAAAAACAACAATTTTGGAACCCTGCCGGGGACGTATCTTAACGTGATAAGGACGCTAACGATTGTAACCTTTGCCACCTCGATGCTGACGTGGGCAGCGTCGGACAGCTTGGCCCAAGTCAGTCCTACGCCTCCGAGTGCCCCGGCCGCCGTCCCGCGCGATACCTTTACGAACCCATTGCTGCAGACCGGGCCTGATCCCTGGGTAGTTTGGTGGAAGGGGTTCTACTATTACTCGAATTCATCTGGCACGAACCTGACTCTTCGCAAAACTGCGGATATCACGGACTTACGACACGCAGAGAACAGAGCGGTTTGGACGCCGGAGCCGGGACAGCCATGGTCGAATGATTTGTGGGCACCCGAGCTCCATCGCTGGGGCGACAAATGGTATTTCTACTTCGCCGCCGACGCGGGCGACAACGCTTCCCATCGTATCTATGTCGTCGAGAACGACAATGACGATCCGATCGACGGCACGTGGACATTGAAGGGCAAGGTCAGCGATTCCAGCGATAAATGGGCGATCGATCCGACCACGTTCGAGCTCAACGGTGAACACTATCTCGTGTGGTCCGGCTGGAAAGGCGATCAGGACGGTGAGCAGGACCTTTTTATCGCGCATATGAGTAATCCGTGGACCATCGATTCGCCCCGCACACTGATTTCGGAACCGACCTATCCTTGGGAAAGGCACGGTGACCTGCCCGGTAGGCACGTCAATGTCAATGAAGGCCCGGAAGCGCTGTTACACGGCAGCAAGATCTTCATCGTGTTCTCAGCTTCCGGCTGTTGGACGGACTTTTACACGCTGGGCCTCCTTCAGGCGAATGTTGGTGCGAACCCGCTCGATGCCAAAAGTTGGACGAAGTTCGACCACCCGTTCCTCTCGACGGATCCTGTGGCCCGGGCCTTCGGACCGGGACATAATGGCTTCTTCAAGTCGCCCGACGGTAAGCAAGACTGGATTATCTACCACGCCAATCCGGAAGCGGGCGTAGGCTGCGGAAACCTTCGCTCGCCCCGCATCCAGCGCTTTACCTGGAACGCCGATGGGACGCCAAACTTCGGTACGCCGGTTCCTTTGGGGCAACCTCTGGAAAAGCCCGCATCGTAGGGGCAGAGCGTTTATAGCGGCCTATCTTAACGCTGAAAAGCCGGGTTCCTCGCCCGAACCCAAGTTGCCAAGAACTCGCGAGTTGCCAAAGAGCGTTTTTGGAGTGCGTGCGACTTGTCGCCGCTTTGAGATCGCGCGGAGCGTGCTATCGCCGATGATGGAACCACGAATCAAGAACTTCCATTGGCGAAAAAACCGGCCCCCGCTGACGCAGCGCTCCGCGCGGTTGCTAAAGCGGCGACAAGTCGCGCGCACTCCACGACATCCAGTGAACAGGCTTGATTGCAGCCGATGGCGCGGCTGTCTGCCTCGCGTCGTTTGCGCGCTTAAGGCTTTCCCTCTGACCGGTCGTCTTGCAGTGTCGCGTTTTGCACTCTATTCTAGGCGTTCCAGAAAAGCCGGTATAGCTCAGCTGGTAGAGCAGCTGATTTGTAATCAGCAGGTCGTCGGTTCGAACCCGACTGCCGGCTCCAAATAAAAGCACCTCAGCAACTGGCACTTACACAAATTCAACAACACCGGAAGGAAAAGGTAATTCTAAATCAGTGCCCTAAAGGTGCCCTTAAAAATCCATTTCGGAGCTTCCCAAAGACGATGAAAACCGCCGCCAGCGAATGAAGCCGATACAATCCTGGCCGACGATGGGCGGCACCTTCGGCGTGTCGCTCAGCGTTCCTAACAAGTGGGACCCGGCTGGCCGTTACCGCGTCGCGTGAAAAAATCTATGGAAAATCCAGACGAGATCTCGTTAGAACGCCTCCTGCCAGCAGAAGTAGTCGCTAAATTAAGAAACGTTGTCGCGCAGGTTCTCTCTCAACAACCTCTACCCCGAGCCCCCCATAATAGAGGGAAATGTCTATCGGCCTATGCCGACAGCTTTTTCTCAGTTGTCGGCATCTGTCGATCCTCAATTACTCCAGGCCCTGCTCAATGATCCCGATGCACCGAAGAAGATCTGGTTCACACCGGCAGGTGCAGTCGTCGCTATCGGAATTGTTAAACTTATCGTTTCACTAATCACTACGCTTTGTCCAAACCAACGGACGAAGGAACAGGCGCGCCAAACGGAGGTTTTTCAGAAAGTGTTGGTTGAGCAACTCGAACGAGTTTGGCTAGCTCCCAAGGATCAACCGGAGCCGACTCCCAAGCCGACACCGGAAAAAAACGGCGTGGTGCGCACGGTACCGGATCGCGTAAGGGCCGGACCGGTGCAAACCGACGAAAGGAATGAGAGAGAACTTATGCCGCTATTTGAACACGGATTTTTCGGGGCAGAAGCTGACCAAGCACGGCAACAAATTCTCCAAAAGTACGCTGAGCTTTTTACTTCGCTCAAAGAGCTTAACGACATTTGCCACGAGTACGTGCGCACGGCGAAGTACCATCACGGAGAAGGGGTTCATGTCTCGGCGGTTAGCTATTTCATGCGAGGATTGATGACGTTTCAGAGCCTCATAATCCTTTCAGAACGAGGCTGCATGGAAGACGTTCGCGCTCTTTGCCGGACCCTGCTCCAAGCCTGTTTCAGGCTCGCCGCAATCGCAACAGATCCGACCGTCGTCAATCGAATGGTGGCTAGCGCCCTCGATCTGAATAGACAGAGGCTTAGGTTCTTCAAGTCCGGTGAGCTCAAAATGCCTCCTGATGCAGGCAATGTTGATCTGGGCGCAAAGATTGCCGAACTAGATGCTGCAATTGAAAAACTAGGCGGCTCAATGGCCACCGACAAAGAATTGGCTGCGACCGGCGGACGTTTACGCGATTATTATACCGGGTATTTCGTACTAAGTGATGCCGCGCATGCCTCGCCGACGGATCTGCGCTCGTTTCTCGAGTATGACCAGAACGGCAAACTGCTCGGCTTCTACTACGGGCCACATGATAGAGATCTCATAACGTATGCCTCGTATGCGATCAGCCTCCAAATGGATAACCTAGTCAATTTAGACAAAGTGATTAAATCTGGACTTCCGGCCCGTTTCTCGGATTTCCAAAACCGCTCTCTTCGGTTTACATCTGACATGCCCGGGGTGTTCAATCCGCAAGGTTAGTTAGGGTCAAGCGGCGCAACCCAAGGCAGAAAGGCACATTGAACGCCTCCCGATTTCAGCGCATTGCTTCGTTATGCCCATAATTTCACCCATCGTCTTAGATCGTCCTCGTCGCGCTGGAACTCGGGGGTCAAGCTCTGCAAAAGCACACGGGAGGGTTCCTCGGATCGCTCGTCCCTCCAGCAGAAGCACGGGCGCCAGAGCCCCCAGAGTCGAGCTCGTGCCTCAAGTCGGCGAATTAGATGCGGCCGCTCGGAGGATTTGAGCTCTGTCAGTCTGTTGGTTTCGGAACAGGAGAAATACCGGGTCAACACAACCCGGGAGACGAAATGCCCCGGCGTAGTTCCCAATCGCTGACACTCGGCCCGGATCATGGAAGTTGTCGCTCGGGGCAACTGCCAACCGACGCATTCAGTATTAGCCGGCGGCCGGCCGTTTGGGCGGGAGGCTTTGAGGTGGGTCGCATGACGCACGCCTTCACCGTAGCAGATTTGTCCGGGTTTTTGCTAGGGCCGACTTTGCCCGCGAAAAGTCTTGTTTCAATGGCGAAAAAGATCGGCCGCCCACGAGTCGGTGATGAGCGAATGAAGTTGACCATTCCTCGCAACGTTTTCAACCGGTTGCGTGAACTGGAGACCCAGACCGGCGAATACCGAACGGCGATCGCTCGCAAAATCATTACTCAAGAGCTGATGGGCGCAGACGCCGGAATCTGCCAGTTGCAGAGTTCCCAGAGGACCGCACCTCCACCAAAGTCCAATCTCCAGCACACGAAGAAGCTTTTACCCATTCCTGCAGAAACCGAACCGGACCGGCTGTCGAACTTAGCTGGAGGACTCTGGACTCTTCCGCGTTAAAAGGCTATGGCACGCGGGCGGAAAACGACCAGGAGCAGGACGGCGGCCGACTGACCCTTGCCGCCAAGACGCCTTAAGCGTTTGTTGTGCGGATTCTGACGTTGTTTGAAATTGACCGTGCGCTCTGCTCGCGTCCACGATAGCGGTCTTTGCTTCCATGAAACGCGTCCCCCCGATGTGCAAATGATGAGAGAAACCGCCAGAGACTTCTACAAAGCAATTGCTGAACGCCAGCGCGAAGAGCGAGCGGCAATGAAACTTTTGTTGAAGGTGCAGTATCCGAGGATATCGAATTGTTTAGTTCGGGGATCGAACTGGTGGAAAACCACTGTATGTGAGATCGCGCGGCGGCAATCGGGATTGCCTTCGGGATCCTAGTCGGGTTGGGCCCTTTCTGCACTGCTACGCCGGCCTTTATAACTGGTCCACTTGGGACTGGAACGGCACTCCGGGCAGCATCGGGGCGCAATCCAGGAGCAAGCTCCAGCTTGACCGCTTTTTCGGGATCCGATCCGTAAGGAGACCGACATCTAAAACGAGAACCGGATTCCGCCGGACACACCGTTCGCGTTGTAACGGTCTCGGCCCACTTGACCGTCGTAACTGACATAAGTGGAAACCCGTTCTGTCCATTGCACACTAACCCCGGCGTTAATCAGGGCGCTGTCGTGTCCAAGGTGCGGCCCGAAACTGGTGACGGCCGGTTCGTTAAAATCGACCAGGCTCGCCGTGATCGGCAGACCGGTGTACTTGTATTCATGTTCCCAGGCCGCTCGGACAAATGGTCGGACCGTGATACGTCCGGCCGCAAAGTCATACGAGGCACGTAAGCCCACATCGCTCCGCAACGACTCCTCTGAATCGTCGAAGATCCGAGCTGGCGCCGCCGAACCTGTCTCGGTAAAACCGTTCAGGTAAACATTCGTGTACTGGACCGAAGCGGTCGGGCCAACGGTGAAATGGCCGAAATGAAAGTCGTACCCGGTATCAGCAAAAACACTCCATTCATTACCGTCGGAACTACCGGTGGCGTTGCCCAGCAGTCCCTGGCGAGTCGAGTCAAAGGAGTAGTAACCCCCGTACGCGCCGACGTCGCCGTAGAAGCCGCCGTTGAAGTAGCCCAGATACAGACCACCTAACCCGGTGTCGATGTTCGAGGAACCGGACGGCTTCTGGTCAACCCAGGTCTGCGAATAGCTGCCAAATAATCCAACTACCAGGTTGTTCAGAATCCGGTAATCCAAACCCACCGTCACACCGCCAGTCGTAAAATCATAACCCCGTACAAAGTTGTCATCGCCGACATCGACAAAATCGCCGAATCCAGTCACCCATACACCCCACCGGTTTTCTGGCGTCGGCTGCAGCGAAGGTGGGACGGTTTGTTTGGCTTCTTTTCCACTGACTTCGCCTTTACCTTCGACCACTTCCTTGCCACTCGGCGGCGGGGCAGGTGTCACGTTTGAGACAAAACCGCGGGAGCCGGCCCGAATGTCGTCGAAACGAGCGCCGATGTTGAACCGCTGTGTGTTGGCGCTGGTGATCCCGACCTCGAACAAGGAGGTGTACTGCTCCAAGTTGGGATCAAATACGCTAATTAAGATCGGGCATTGCTGACCGTTGGCCGTGGTGTAGGTCGGCAGGTCGGTCGCCGACACAAAATTCAGACTGGCCGGAACGCCCACCGCGCGCAGATAAGCAATAGTCACATTGCTCGGAGTATAAATTTGGGCCCGGCTCAAACCCGCGGAACGCGTTGTATCGAACACTTGGGCAAACTGGCCGTTCACGGCTTTGGCCATTAAAATCTGAAAACAGTCCCCGGCCACTGGTTGAAAGTTATTGGTCGACACGATTCCCAGGGCGCCGTCCAGCTTAGCTGTCCCAGTAACGTTCAAACTGGAAGCCTGCAAGGGCTGGGTTCCGCCAACGGCGATGTTCAAAAGGCCAGTCGAGGTCTGCTGGTAGGTGCCATTGATCGTCAAGGTGGCCGGCGCGCCGGTTGGCGTGCCTGGCGTCACGATGCCGTTATTGACGAGCGTAGGAGTGGTCACAGTTCCGTTACCCGTCAACGTTCCGAACAGCCCGACTGTCGTGCCCTCATCGGCGGTTACTACCCCGCCGTTGCTTACGTGCAGGTCGCCCGAGCTGTCGTCCAGTGTTCCGGAATTGTTCAGCTGCGAACCTTGACCATCAATGACGACGCTGCCGAAGGAATCCGGCAGAGCACCGATCGTTGTGTCTTTACTATTCACGACACCGCCGTTCGTGACGTTCAGGGAGGCGCCGGCGGCTTGGCCGAAGCCGACCGTCGTGTCGCCGCTGTTATTGATGGTCGAGCCTTTACCGTCCACCGCCACGATGCCATTCGACAGCGGTTGATTACCAATCGTCACCCCGGTGGTGTTGAGTGTACCGCCATTATCGACACCTAATGTTCCGATGCCTTCATTGGCAACGGTGATGTCGCCGCTGTTATTGATAGTCGAGCCATTGCCGGTGACAACCACGTTGCCCGTCGAGCCGCTTTGATTCGCAATCGTCACCGGCCCGGTGTTGAGCGTGCCGCCGTTGCTCACCACAAGCGTGCCGTTGCCTTTGTCACCGGCGATGGTCGCGCTCCCGGCGAGAGTCCCACCGTTAATGATCAGGATACCGGTCGTTCCACGGTTGGTGCCGATGTTGATCGGGGCGGGCAGTTGCTGCACCTTGGGCACCTTCAGAGTCACCGTAAAATCCTGTGCATGAACGAGCAGCGGAGGAGCGACGAACGCCGAAACCGCCAGGAAAATGCCAACCAGAAACCCTGAACAGTTACGGGCACCTCTTGCGGATAAATCCGTTTTGTATAGGCACATCCGAAGACAACTGCGCAATGCTAGCGAAGCAGTCGAATGGCGTCCAGAACAATAGCGCGAAGTTAGTTATGCTCCACCCCGGGTGGGTAAGCCGAAATAACCCGAAAGGAAAACCACCGTCACCCTTGAACCCGAAAACGCTGTCGCGATCGCCCAACTGGCCCAAGTGATCGGCTGGACCCAGAGCGACGTCGTCAATCAAATCTTGGAGGACATCTTACCAATGGCCGACGACGCGGCCTCCGGCTGGCTGGAGAGCTTTTTGGTCTCGATCTCCTATGCTGACCGTTTGGCGGCCGAGCGGGCTCATGAACGGCTTACCCAAATCGTTCGCGAACAGTTCAAGGGTCAATTGCCGGATCGTTTCAAAACCAAGATACGCAAACAGCACCGACGGCCTCTTTGACTTGGCTGCCGAATATGCCGACAAGCACGGTGAGCTTTGGCGCATCTATAATCTGTGATGCCGAGGGCTCCCTCGGCGTAAACACGCCACCGACTTTCAAGCTACCCGATCAGCCAGGCCAGTTGAATGAAGCGGATAATCCGGCGCAGGTTGAAGCCAAACCGGTAACGCGCGTGTTTGCCGTCCTGGTTGGCTGTCTCGGCCACGATGATGCGCGCCTTCTCCAACCCGATCAGCTCATACCTGGTCAGTCCGCTGTAGTCGATCAGAACTCCGATCCCGACCAGATCGTTGATCCCCGGCATTTCCTGACAAAGCTCGGACAGATCAGAATTCATTTCTTCCAGGCTGCGCTGGACGAATTCACGCCGGTCCTCATCCCGCTCAATCAGCTCCAGTAGTTGTTTCACGGGAGCCCTCAATCTTGAAAACAAAACGAAATTTCTGAGCCAAAACCTAGCGAGATTTTGCCAATCACTTGCACCCGCTGACTCGGAAAATTTTCGAAAGAACCTAAGTAGAGGGATTTTATTTTTGGCCTGGCATGCAGGAAAGTTCTCGCTTCCCCGAGTGATATGATCAATCGAAGTTGTACTGTTTATCTCGCTCGGCTTGGAACCTCATCCACAAAGCCAAAGTGCTCTTTAGTTCCTGCGCTAGTCGCTCTGGACGCAGCTCGGGCGAACTTGGCTGGCCTTTGATGAAACTCGAAAGTCTCGAGTCGCTTGGGATGAACTCGAGGAGTGAGACGACATCACGAGCGGCCATTGCGACGGGCAAAAGGGCGAAGCTATGGGGGTCAATTCTTCGGGCTAAGACCTCTAAATGAACTGACACGCGAGTGGCTCTTAGGGATTGAGCCTCTCCTTCCAGGGAGGCCCGGGCAAAATCGATTCTATCGCGCAACTCCCGCCGAGCTTCCCCTTCCTGGGATAGGAGGCGGCTGTGGCGGGCACCGAGAACTTGATCCGAGCTTGAGCTTCAGAGACTTGCCGGACCAGCTCTTCTTCATCGGTTGAGTCATCGGCCACGAGTTGGGTTTCCTCGGCTTTGGCTGTTTCCAGCCGGTCCGCGATCTTGGTCAGTCCTGGCGCAGCTTGTCCGATCGCTCTTGAGCGACAGTCATCGCTTTCCAAGGATCAGGCTGGGCACTATCGGACGAGAGCGGTTTAGGAAAAGGAATTGCCGGCACCGGAGCTGCAGCAGCGCGCAGAGCTTTGGCGTAAGCTTACCGACTGCTGCGAGAGGTTCTCGACGCTACGAAGAGGCATCCTGGCCAACAGCGAAATTCGGCCCATCATCAAGTGCTACCAAAAAGAAATGGAACAGATTCGGTTGAAGGAGTCGGAAGAGAAGGCGACGGCAGCGGCATCGAAACGATCTTCTCCTGTTGGCCCAACAGACCGCCCAGTCCGACAGCGGTCGAAGTCTTCTTCGCGACATAATGCCGCGCGGTGATCCCGATGTCTGCACGTCGTAAAGCTGCGCTAGCCGCGTGAATCCCGTGACGTTGATTGACCAGCGATCCGAACTCTTTTCTCAGCATATGCAGCGGATTCCGAGCCTTGACTCCTTTGGTGCGAATCCAAGCGATCAAGTGATCGAAAGTTGCCCGACACCGGTAGCGACTGTATCGCACTCGCACCATCGGGTCAGAGTCGGATTCCAGGATGAAGTTTTGCGTCTTGCGGGCGTGATACCCGCGCAGGATCGCCAGAATCTCCGGATCGATGTCCACGTCGCCGATGGAGCGTTGACTCTTGACATGCAGATACTGGGTCGGCCCAACATGAACGGATGACCGGTTCCAGTTGATCGCGTTCCATTCGAGGTTATCAAGCTCCCCTCGGCGAAGTCCGCACCCCACCAACAGCAAGAATGCTTTGAAAAGTTCTGGTTTCCCCGGTAGCTCTAGAGCTGCAGCAGCGACCATCGCCTCGATGTCCAACTCACTCCGGTACCGCATATCTCCCTCTAGGCTCAACTTGATCCCACGGAAGGGCGACTGGATTGGAGGATCGAAGTTGAACGCCTTCAACCGGTCCACATTAAACAGGCTCCGGGCGCACCGGAGAAACGCGTTGGAGCTATGTATCGCGTTCTGTCGCTTCTTAAGATCATCCCCTGCTCTGTTGATATAACCGGTTCGCCAAGCTTCGATCATGGCTGGAGTAAGGTCGGCCAGCTCAATCGCGTTCACCTGGTCGATCCACTGGTTGCGGCCGCCATTGACGTGACCGTATCGTTTCTCGTCCCGTTCGACGGCAAAGATATCAGCAACAATCCGCCGAAAACTGCGGCCGTAGTCGGCGACGGTGCGAGCCTGACCGAGGTAGACAGATTCAACCGCTGCAATCAACTCCCCCACGGTGGTCGCCTTTGTTTTCTTGAAAGCCTCCGGTTTGCGCTTCTCCAACGTGAAATCCCAGCCGACTGTCCGAAGCTCCATGTAGATGTCACGGGCAGTGACTGCAGCCTCAGCGCGGATATTGGAGCGCAGACAGAAGGTTTCCCGTCTGCCGGCCCACTGGAGCTTGACATAGTAGAGCGTGGTCGGATCAGAGCTGTTGTGATGCCGAAACATTTTCGATTCCCAATATTTCGAGCCGAATTTCGGAGATTTCTTCCTAACACATCCTTTGACCGTTTTAGACATGCGGACACTTTGCGGACACTTTTTCTGTCCAATATCGTCCAAAACTGTCCCGAACTTTAGACATATTATTGTCATAAGATCAAGTCTGGGAGCTACTCTTTGACCAATATTGTCAGAAACTGTCTGAAAGTGGGGCTCCCAAGGTGATGCTGATTTGTAATCAGCAGGTCGTCGGTTCGAATCCGACTGCCGGCTTTGACTAGAACCCGCTAAGAATTCGCAATCAGACGGTTGCATCCTCGCCTGCATGTTTTCGGGGTTCAACTCGCTCCGAGGTGCTCGATGTCCCCTTTTCCTGATGAGCTCTCCAGCCTTCGAGTCCAAATCGAAAAGCCGGTGTAGATCCTCCCGCGTCAAAGCAGTGGTTCGTGGTCGAATTGCGAATCATCCGGGTTCAGAAACGGATGTTGAATCCGCCGGAGATGCCATTGGAATCGAAGTTATCCCGCCGAGCTGCCCGTCATAGCTGATGTACGTAGAGATGGTGTCTGTCAGTTGGGCTGAGATTCCTGCATTCAGTGTGCAGCTGTCAGCGCCAAGGCTTGGGCCAGCTACCGTGACCGGAGTGGCTCCCAGGATATCGCTGGCCACCCCAGCTAGTTGCGGAACGAAAGAAGCGGCTTAAACGGAAAGTCATCCGCTGGGTTGGTTACGACTTTGGCAGCTCTGGTGGTTTGGGTGCGGCATAGTCCAAAGATCGGGCGGGAGGTCTGCAGCGGCACCGAACCTGAGATCGACAAACCGATGGGAAAACGGCAAAACAGGGACGACGGCGGCATGGTGGTCCGCTTTTTTTACATCATGAAATCGCCCGGGCGACCCACATCTTCCTGGCTAGTCCCGGATTGATCTCTGTGCGTTCGAAAATATGGTGAGCTCTTCGCAAAAAAGGTTGATCTCAGACGCTCTTCCAGTGTACTCTGCGCTCACCGTACCGCTCGAGGCGCTTGCTCGTGGGATGACTCCCCCCAATACCAAAAACTGGCTCTCGTCTAGAGCCTGGGCGAGTTGCTTTTCGCTCGTTCTCTCCGGGGAAGCTCAATCGGCGACATAGGGAAGTGCTTCGGCAGGCGGCCCCTAACAAAAATGAGTATCGACCGGAGTTCATGGCATGAAGAAAAATAATTGCGGCAAGGCCCTCCTAGCCGCCTTGTCGGGTTTTGCCTTAATTAGCGCGGCTCACGCAGACACGAAGAACATGCGCATAGCGTTTTCCAACAACTATGCAGGCAATTCTTGGCGGCAAGCCATGTTAAAGAGTTATGACATCGTTACGAAGAAGGCGGTCGCGGACGGGATTGTCGCTGCTGCCGACGTGTTCACAACCGCGGACAAGGAAGTCCCAACGCAAGCTGCGCAAATCCAGAACCTGATCCTTCAGGGTTATAATGCGATCGTCATCAATGCCTCTTCACCGGATGCATTGAATGGGGCGATCAAAAAGGCCACCGACGCCGGAATTGTCGTGGTATCGTTTGACGGGATCGTCACGGAACCCAGCGCTTGGCGTGTGGTGGTTGATTTTAAAGACTATGGTGAGCAGGAAGTCGAACATCTGGCTAAATGGCTGCAAAAGGGCGGTAATCTTCTTGAGATTCGCGGTCTCGCTGGAACGTCGATCGACGATGCGATCCATTCCGGGATTGCCGCTGGAGTAGCAAAGTATCCCGCCTTCAAGATCGTTAACAGCGTTGAAGGCGATTGGGACCAGCCAACGGCGCAGAAAGCCGTTGCGACAGTTCTTCCCTCTCTTCCGGAAATCGCCGGGGTAGTTGATCAAGGTGGTGACGGCTACGGTTGCGCCCAGGCGTTCGCCGCCGCCGGCAGGAAGGAGCCGATTATCATTATGGGAAATCGCCAGGATGAACTCGCCTGGTGGAAGGAACAGAAGGATAAGAGCGGCTACGTGACCTGGTCGGCTTCTATTGCGCCCGGAGTTTCGACGCTGGCTTTCTGGGTCGCCCAGCAGATTCTCGATGGTCACAAGGACATTCCGCACGACCTCGTAGTGCCCTATCTTCAATTCAACCAGGATGACTTTGAAGCCGCGCTACCGAATATTCCGGTTGGCGGCGTTGCCAGTCACGAATACACGTTGGAAGATGCCAAGAAGGCAATCGAGGCCAACATGAAGAAGTGACGCTCGGATCATCCGTGGATATTGTCAGAGTGGACGGTGTCGAAAAACATTTCGGCGCCGTTCGCGCGCTTACGGGGGTCGATTTCGCCATCGGTGCTGGGGAATGCGTCGGCTTGGTTGGCCATAACGGTGCAGGCAAATCAACTCTGATGCAGATTCTGGCTGGAACCCTGAGTCCGGATCGGGGCCGAATCGTTGTCGGCAATCAAACGCAGCAAAATTATGCGGTCGTCCTAGCCCACAAGCTCGGCATTCGTTGCGTTTTCCAAGAATTGTCTCTGTGTCCTAATCTCACAGTTGCGGAGAATGCGCGCGTCGTTCATCCGAATATCGGCGGTTGGGGTTGGCGCAAGCGGACGGCCGAGCTGATCAGAAGCAAGCTCGATAAGATCTTTCCCGGCCATGGGATTTCTCCGGAAACCGTTGTGGGGGACCTTCCAATCGACAAACGCCAGATGATCGAGGTCGCACGCGCCTTCACGGTGATGCGCGATCCACTCAATCTCATTATTCTTGATGAGCCAACATCGGCTCTAGATCAACATATCGCCAGACAACTCCTTTCCCACGTGCGTCAAGTTGTCGCGACCGGCGCCAGCTGTATCCTGATTTCGCATTTATTGGGCGAGATCCTGACCTGCTCCGATCGAATTGTGGTGATGCGCGACGGCATGGTGGTAGCCGCCGATCAGGCCGATCATTTTGATCGAGACAAATTAGTGACCGCAATGGGAGGGGCCGAGGCCAGCAGAATGCGTCCTCCAGAAGAAAAGACGGCCGAACGGCGTACAACTCCTCTTGTTGTCCGCGCACGACCGCTAGCGCAGAAAGAAGGCATCGAATTGGTTGCTCATCAGGGAGAGGTCGTTGGCTTGGCCGGCCTCTCCGGGCACGGTCAGACTGAGCTACTGTTGTCCATCTTTCGTGCCTCCACCCTCCCTCGCCCGGGTGTCACCGTAAACGGGCAGGTAGCGCTGATTGCTGGTGACCGGCAAAGCGATGGCATATTCCCTCTCTGGTCAATCGCCGCAAATATTGGCGTTCGGTCGATTCGCTCGCTACGAAGCGGTGTTCTGATTTCGCGTCGCCTCGAGGACCGCTTGGCCAAACGCTGGCAGGAGAAGATTAAAATTCGTACACCGGATTTGCGTAACAACATCCTTTCGCTCTCCGGCGGGAATCAGCAAAAGGCTCTTTTCGCGCGCGCGCTGGGTAGCGAAGCGAAGATCGTGTTGATGGACGACCCTATGCGTGGCGTCGATGTGAGTACAAAGGTTGAGGTGTATACCCTCATCCGAACGGAGGCCGCTGCCGGGCGCACATTCCTCTGGTATACGACGGAGCTGGAAGAACTGGAGAATTGCGATCACGTATATGTGTTCCGCAACGGACGCATTGTTGCCGCCTTGGACCGTGGTGAACTGAGTGAGGAAAGAGTGATCCATTCCTCTTTCCAGGAGACTGCGTGACATGGCTTCGGTTTCGGCGGCGAGGGCCTCTCGAAAGCACTCTGGAGCCAATTTCCGAACCCCGCGCCAGTTGCTGCGAGCCGTATTGCCGAGCGCGTCGCTGGCACTCGTACTGCTAGGTATTGCTTGGCTTAACCCGAGGGCGGTCAGCTATTTCGGCCTTAACCTGATGCTGAATTTGGCGATCCCGGTGGCGCTCGCTACCATCGCCCAGATGTTCGTGATCACGGTGAATGATCTCGATCTGTCGGTCGGCAATTTCGTGAGTTTTGTCGGTTGTGTTGCGGCGACCTGGCTGCACAATGCACCCGTTCTGGGAGGCCTCGTTCTTCTGGGTGGTGTAGGCGTTTACGCGTTGATGGGTGCTATCATTTATTTACGCAACGTTCCCTCGATTGTCGTGACTCTAGGGATGCTTTTTGTCTGGCAAGGGTTGGCGATTTTGATCCTGCCTAAGCCGGGTGGGAAGGCCCCCGATTGGCTGCACAATCTGGCGAATTTTAACTCGCCCTATATTCCTTTTCCGATCATCGCCGCCATCGTCCTGGGGGTCGTTGTTCATATCGGATTGATGAGAACCTCGTACGGCGCAATTTTGCGCGGATCCGGTGGCAACCCCAGAGCGATTGGCCGAGCGGGATGGTCGCTGCTTAAAACTAAGACAGTTATGTTTATGTTTGCCGGTATTTTCGGCGTTTTCGCTGGGCTGGCCCTCATCGGATTGACTGGATCGGCAGATGCCAACATTGGTAAGGGTTACACTCTGTTGTCAATCGCGGGAGTTATTCTTGGCGGTGGAGAATTCGTTGGAGGGCGAGTTTCGCCGATCGGCGCAGTGATCGGTGCGTTTACGTTAACCCTTGCAGGTTCCCTTCTGAATTTCATGCGAATTTCGCCAGACTGGCAGGTGGGTGCGGAGGGAGCGATCCTCATCATTGTTCTGGTTGCCCGCGGCATTATCAACCGGATTGGCCGAAGGTCGTCATGAGAATTACTGGCCATCTGAACCTTTTCGCCCAGCCGTGGATCTGGTCCTACATCGGAGCGTTCCTGGTCTGGTCGACCGCTATCACCTTTACGCACGGGTATGGTGCCGGCGGCATGTTAACTGCCGCCCTGGCCCTGTCGGTATTTTTTGTTATTACCGGCATTGCCCAGATGTTTGTTATCACGCTCGGGCCCGGCAACATCGATTTGTCCCTACCTGCCAACATCGGCTTAGCGAGCGCCGTTGCGATGAAAGTGATGGCTGGATCCGATTCGTTGATCGCGGTTGGGTTGCTTGCTGCTCTGGGCTCGGGGCTTGCTATTGGCAGCGTCAATTACATCCTGATCTGGCTTTTGCGAATACCGCCCATTATCGCCACTCTTTCGGCCAGTTTCATCATTCAATCCGTGGGTATCAGCTACGGCCGAGGACTGCAGATCAAGCCGCCACCTGGCTTCGCCGAGTTCACAACGGCGCAAGTCGCTGGTGTTCCTTTGCTGGCCATTGGCACGGCGATTTTCACCGTCGCGATCGGCATCGTTTTGCACAGAACCATTTACGGCCGCTCAGTCGTTGCTATCGGGCAAAATCCACGCGCTGCCTGGCTCGCCGGCATCGCGGTAGAGCGGGTTCGGTTTACTACGTATGCTCTCAGCGGGTCGCTAGGCGGGATCTGTGGCGCGCTGTTGGCAGGCTACTTCCGCGGGTCGTCACTAGAAATTGGCGATGAATATCTGTTGGCTTCAATTGCTTGCGTGGTGATCGGAGGAACGTCAGTTACCGGGGGTAAAGCCAACGTGTCGGGGTTGTGGGGCGCAGCGCTCTTCCTTGTGCTCCTGCTCACGATGCTCAACACCTTCGGGGTTAGCGCGGGGATTCGCTACGTGGTGACCGGCCTGGTGATCATCAGCGTAATCGTTGCAGCCGGCGAACAGAAGTGGTAGGGGGGTGAATCCCCCAAGCTGAATCGCTCGCGGCGCAAAAGAAGTGATTTTGCTGGCCTCGCTGCAAAACTACCTTTCGAACGAGGCGGACTGGGCGCGCTGCCTCAAACTCGGCGGGAAGGACAAAAGCATCCTAAGGACCGGTCACTGCACAAAAGCGCACTTCTACGGCTGAGATCCCTGCGCGGTGCTGACCGCGGCACCTGAAAAATAATGACGGCTAACTAACCCGCGGTGTCTTCTGATGGCACTCTTAATCATCTTACACCCGCTTTTCGACAAACTCTTCCCATCGTCACCTTAATTCATCTCGCTCTTGCGCTAAACCACGACATGATGCAAAAGCGGGTTAAGCGACTGCCAGATAACAAATGTAAAATCTCGAGCCTATTTGGCAGGCACATACTTCCTCATGCCGCAATCCGGTCCTCGACTACTTGGCCATCAAATAAATGCACGGTACGATCAGCCTGCTCAGCGAAGTGCGCGTCGTGCGTAACCATGCAAATGGTGGCGCCGCCAGCGTGCAGTTCCTTGAGCAAATCCATCACCGCTTCGCCATTGCGCGAATCAAGATTGCCCGTTGGTTCGTCCGCTAACAGAATCGCCGGCCTGCCCGCGAGAGCCCGGGCGACAGCCACGCGTTGCTGCTGACCGCCAGAGAGCTGACTTGGTAAATGTTTTGCCCGATGCGCCATGCCGACTCGTTCCAGCGCTTCGGTCACAAACGATTTACGTTCACCAGCTCCCATCCCGCGATACGTCAGCGGGAGTTCGACATTCTCGAAGACCGTCAGATCACCGATCAAATTGAAACTTTGGAAGATAAAACCGATCTCCCGATTGCGAATGCGCGCGCGGTCTGCAAAGGAAAGATTAGCGACTTCGTTTCCTTTTAACAAATAGCTGCCTTCGGAAGGAGTATCGAGCAGTCCGAGAATCGATAGGAGCGTGGTCTTGCCGCAACCTGACGGGCCAGCAATTGACACGTATTCGCCGACACCAATGTCCAGATGGATTCTCGACAGCGCATGGGTCTCGACTTCGTCAGTGAAGAAAACCTTGGTCACACGGCTTAGTCGGATCAAAGGTGTCGCACCATTTGTTTTGGAAGATTGGAGTGATTGTGTACCGGTTAGTTCGGTTGATTGCATGGTGTCAGCTTGTTTTTAGTTGAGGCGGATTCGATCGTGGGTGTTCCACGCGCTGGTATCGGAGAGGATCACCTGATCTCCGGGTTGAAGGCCATTTAGAATCTCAATCGTGTTAACCGAGCTCTTGCCAAGTTTAACCGGTATACTGACTGCTTCCGCGCCGTCGTTGACCAGCTTAAACATCCCGACGGTATTGTTTTCCTGGCCAAATGCTGGGCGGCCGACATAAACGACATTGTCGAGACGCTCAAGCTCGATTGTTCCGTCAACGCTGAGATCAGGTCGTGCGCCTTTCGGCAGCGGCTCATCGAACGCGACATCGACAGTTACAGTTCCCTCTTCGACTGCGGGATCGACGCGCGTGACGTGCCCATTAACGGTGCCATTGCGTGTATCAATCACAGCCGGCTGATTCACTTGGATATCCTTCGCCTGCGTCTCAGCGATCTTTACCTGCGCTTTCAGCTTTGTTGGATCGGCGACTCGCGCGAGGTTATCGCCGACTTTCATGCGCTGTCCGATTTGCACAGCCAACTGTTGAAGCACACCGGACATCCCGGCGCGCACATGCAACGCTTCTACCTGGTCCGCTTTTAACTTGGCAAGCTGCTTGGCTTGATCGACCGCCGCTTGTTTGGACGCCAACTGTGGATCAATCGAATCGTGCGCAAAACTGAGCCGCTTTTGTTCGATCTCGTTCCGGTTAGCCAACGCCGCCTCTTTCACCTTCGAGGTTTTGTACTGCAGCTCGGCGATCAAGCCATTCTTGGCCAACTGATCATTTGTCTCGCGCTCCATCTTTGCCTGCTCGTAATCCGATTTTGCTTCCGCGGTGGTTGCTTCCTGGTCGAGCAACCCGCGCTGGAGTGTCGCGCGCAAAGTAGTGAGCTCGGCTTCGGAAGCCGTAGCTTGCAGCTCGGCGTCATGAGCCGCTTGCTCAAGCTCAGGACTGCTTAATTCCAAAATAACCGAGTCCGATTCAACCCGTGCGCCAGGCCAGATTATTATTTTTTCCACGCGACCTTCTGTGTTTGCGGGGATCCAGCGAATTTCTTCGGGAACGAGCGTCCCGAGCCCGCGTACTTGCCGAACCATTGACCCACGCTTGACCGTGTCGATCCAGACCGTGGAGCGATCAACGCTTGGCACGGCTGATCTCAAACGCGAGATTGCGATCGTGGCCAGAATCAAACAAACCACGGAGGCAGCGATGACAATAATTCGGCGCTTGCGCTTTTTCGCAGCAACGCCTACGCGCGGCACGTCCATCGAGGAAAGCCCTTTTGGAATTGCACCGGAACCCGGCGGCGTCGCTAATCCCGAAATCTTTCCGGGTCAGCGGATGTTTGAGATCATTCATAATGCATGAGTTGGACACTGCCTTTCGAGCAAAATGAAGCGTATTCACCTGCCTCACTCTTCGCGCAGGAGTTGGGATGGATTGACGGCAAGTGCTCGCAGGGCTGGAATGGCGGATGCTGCAAGGCCCAGCAGCGCCATGGTAAGCACCGCGCCGCCCACGACAACGGGATCCTGTGGATTTGCCTGATACACAACGTGCGCCAATAATCGGCTGGCGGAGATACCTAACAGCAACCCCGCCAATGATCCGACCGCAAGCAGCACCATTGGCCGCCCTACCGCTGCGCTCATCACGTGTGTCTTGCGCGCGCCCAACGCCAGGCGGATGCCGAGGTCCTTCATCCGCCGACTTACGTTATAGGCCGCCATGCCGAAGATGCCCGTCACCGCCAGCATGCCGGCCAGCAGGCCCATGACGCCCAGTGCTACTGTTGCCGCGCGCGGCGCGAACAGCGCACCCGCTAGGGCGTCGGACCAGCTTTGCACCTTGATGGGCGCGTTCGGCTCAATGGCGCTCAGGGTGCGTTCCAGCGCTGCCGCCAACTCGTTCTGCGCCCGGTACGACCGCACGACGAAAATCGTGTAGGCCTGCTCGTTTTGCGACAACGGTAGATACACCACAGGCTGGGGCGACTCTTGCATCTCGTGGTACTTGCCGTCCTCAGCCACGCCCACCACTTCCCTCAAGCGGCCCAAGAAAATAAAGCGTTGTCCAATCGCCGGCGTGTCGTCCCACATCTTCCGCGCGAACGTCTCGTTCACGATCGCCACATACGGCGTCTTGGTGGTGTCATGCCATGAGACGTCCCGGCCACGCAGGAGCCGGGTACCGGCAGCCTGGAGGTAGCCCGGCGATATCGTAAACTGGTACGGCGCCAGCACAGAATTGTTCAGCTTGAACTCTGTCGTCCCTGGCGGGAAAACCGGAATACCCCGCAGCCCGCCGGTAAAGGGCACGCGGCTCACGGTACCTGCGGCTGCCACACCGGGGACGGTCCGGACCGCCTCAACCATCGCTTTCTTTTTCCCAAGCGGCGCTTCGCCTTCCCGTTCCATCTCGCTTAGGTCGATCTCCGCCAGCATCGCGCCTTGCGGCTGGAAGCCCAGCGGAACGTGCAGCATGCGCACCATGCCGCGCACCGCGACGAATGAGGCAGTGACCAGCAACGTGCAGATTGCAATTTGTGCGCCTAACAACAGATCCCGCAGCGCAAATCGGCGCAGAGGCATTGTGTCCACCGGTCCGCTCTTCATCGCCTGCAAGGGACTGCTCTGCCACACCTGACGCGCCGGAATCATCCCAAACAGCAGACCGCTCAGCAGAGTCAAGATCAGAGCCGCCAAGTAGACCCGCACATCCACAGTTACTGCGACATGACCATAGGGCGATTGCCACTGGTTCAGCACACCCAACAGTAGACCCGCAATCACCAGCCCCGCCGCTCCGCCCATCAGCGACATCACCATCGCCTCGGTCAACAGTTGCCGCACCAGCCGCCACCGGCTTGCTCCCAGGGCCACACGGAGCGCCAGTTCCCGGCTGCGATCCGCCGCGCGCGCCGCAAATAGGCTCGCCAGATTGGCGCACGCGGCTATCAGCACCAGCAGAGCCAGCCCAGTCACGCTGTAAAGAAATCCACGAATGACATCGCTGGTATCCGCGTAGAGTCCGGGACGGATCAACCGCAGCGGCAGTCCGGTGTCTGTTTCTGGAAACTCTTTCGCCAGCTGGGCCGCGATCGCATTCAGATTTTCGGTCGCCTGCTCGGGCGTCACACCTGGCTTGAGCCGGCCAAGCACCGTCGTAGCTGCGTCTGTCCGGTTACGCAGCTCATCGGGCTCGAAGTAGTTCACGATGGGTATCCAGTAGTCCGGCCAGTCAAATTGCTCCGTGCCGTGGAACCGCGCCGGTGCCACGCCGACCACCGTGAACGGATATTTGTTGAGCTGCACGGTCGTCCCGACTACGCCGGGATCGGCGTTAAATGCGCGTCGCCAAAGACTATCGCTCAACACCACATAGGGCGCTGAATTTGGGCCATGCTCGTCCGTCGCCTGAATGAACCGTCCAATCTCCGGCTGAACTCCCAGCAGATCGAAATAATTGCCCGTGACCGCATAGCCGGATACACTCATCACCGCTTTACCCCAGCGCAGTCTCGCCTGAGAATATCCGTAAAAGGCGGCCATCCCGCTAAAAGTGGTGTTTCGCTGCCTCAAGTCTTCAAACGCAGGATACGATGTAGTCAGTGCTTTAAAGCTCGTCCACGGCTTGAGGCGAAGCTGATAGAGGTTCTGCGGGTCGCTCACATCCAGCGGGTGCAGCAGGACCGCATTCACTACTCCGAAGACGACGACGTTTGCCCCAATCCCTAGCATCAGAGTGATCAAGGCTACGAGCGTGAACGCGGGGGACTTCCGAAGCTGCCGACAAGCGAGCGTTACGTCTTGCCAGAGCTGATCCGGCCACATCCAGACGCGTTGCTCGCGTGCGACTTCCTTGATCTGTTCCACGCCGCCGAATTGCTTAAGCGCTGCATCCCGCGCCTCGTCAGGCGACATGCCGGCAGCCAGATTGCGCTCAGTCAATCTGTCGAGATGTTGCTGGATCTCCTCCGTCATTTCGGCGTCGCGTCTCTTCTTTCGAAAGAGTCCGAGCAATCGCCAAAACCATGCGTGGAGTCGCGGCATAAAATCTAAGTCGCCGAAAGAACGAGATTAATTCCCCCTGTGATGCGCGCCCAGTGCTGCTGTTCCGCTGCCAACTGTTTGCGGCCGGCCGCGGTAAGCTTGTAAAATCGCGCTTTACGATTGTTCTCCGACACTCCCCAGTCGGCTTTGATCCAACGTTGGGCCTCCAATCGATACAGTGCGGGATAAAGCGAGCCCTGCTCTACCCGAAGAATGTCTTGTGACATCTGCTGAATTCGATCGGCGATGGCCAAGCCGTGCCTTGCATCGTGTTGCAGAGCTTTCAAGATCAACATGTCGAGCGTGCCGTAAACGAGGTCAGGTTTTTCTTTAGCCATAAGGTGTCACCGAGACAGTCTTGGTGAGAAAGGATTGTTTCAACACTCGCCTAGACTGTCAAGAGAAGATTTGTTGACCGTCGAAATCGCACGTGGTGGATATTGAAGGTTGCGAAGGGCCGCCGAAGTCCGTAATCTACCGATGAAACTGTGACAAACTCCCGATTCTTTGCGGGGTTTGTAATCAGCAGGTCGTCGGTTCGAGCCCGACTGCCGGCTCGCTTTGGACTCAACGACTCACGCAATTCGATGACACGCATGGAATAGGGCGCTTGGAGACCTCGTGGACACTTTTCTGGGTTTGGCTCCGATTACAGCACGCAAGGCCGGAAATGGGGACCGGATTGGACGGGCTTCGCGCCGTCATCGTGGCGGTAGCCCTGACGGCGGTGCTCGCCCAAGCGCCACAGACCCGGGGCCAGAACCCGGTCCCGCCCGAGACGCGGGAGCTGGTCATCGGCACGAAGGTTGCGCCGCCCTTTGCGATGAAGACGGAGGACGGCACCTGGCGGGGCATCAGCATCGATCTCTGGCGGCGCATTGCCGACCAGACTCATCTGCGCTACCGGTTCCAAGAGACCACGTTGAAGGGTCTGACCGACGGCGTGGCTGAGGGCCAGCTAGATGCAGCGGTGGCCGCTTTGACTGTTACCGGCCCGCGCCAAAGAATCGTCGATTTCACTCAGCCCTTCTACAGCACCGGCCTCGGCATTGCGGTGCCGTCGGATGCGGGTATTACCTGGTGGCCAATCATACGCAATGTGTTTTCCCTCGGCTTTCTCCGCGCCGCCGCAGTGCTTTTCGCCGCCTCGCTTTCAGTTGGCGTTGTTCTCTGGCTCATCGAACGCCGTCACAATGAGCACTTTGGCGATCATCGGCGAGGCTTGGGCGCAAGTGTCTGGTGGTCGGCGGCGGCAATGACCCAAATCGGCGGTGCAGGGGGTGAGAAGGTGCCCAAGACGCTGCCGGGCCGCTTGCTCGCCATCGTGTGGATGGTCACGTCGATAATTGTGTTCGTCAGTCTTACCGCGGCGTTGACGTCGCAGCTCACTTTGAGGCACCTGCGCGGGCCGGTAAACGGGGAGGCGGACCTGCGATATGTACGCGTGGGAGCTATCGCCGGTACCGAAACGACTGAATATCTTAGCCGCGAACGCATCGCATATCAGGTTTTCGCCGACGCGGAGGCGGGCCTGTCGGCACTCCAGAAGGGCCGCATCGATGCACTGGTGTATGACCGACCGCTGCTTTTGTGGCTAGTCAACCAGCACTTTCCCGGCTCGCTCCGGGTGCTGAACGGGACCTTCGATCCGCAGGCCTATGCCATCGCGCTGCCGCTGGGCAGCCAGCTAAGGATGCCAATCAATGTCGCCCTGCTCGACGCCATTCGGAGTGACTGGTGGCGGGAGACGCTGTTCGCGTATCTTGGGCCTAACTGACGTCACTATCCCTCTCTCTCCAGGAACTGGCTTGTTGAAACGAGGGCTGGTCACTGCATAAAAGCGGATACAATGCAAAATGGTTGGACTTCACGGCTGATATTAAGCAAGCAGAGGAATTATTTATGCTTTGGACGGCTTCGCGCCGTTATCTCGGCTGTAACCCTGGCGGCGCTCCTCGCCCAAGCGCCCCAGACCCGGGGCCAGAACCCGGTGCCGCCCGAGACGCGGGAGCTGGTCATCGGCACGAAGTTCGCGCCGCCCTTTGCGATGAAAGCGGAGGACGGCACCTGGCGCGGCGTCAGCATCGATCTCTGGCGGCGCATCGCGAACCAGACCCATCTACGCTACCGGTTTGAAGAGACCACTTTGAAGGGTTTGACCGACGGCGTAGCTGAGGGCCGGTTCGATGCAGCGGTGGCCGCTCTGACTGTTACCGGCCCGCGGCAAAGGGTCGTTGATTTCACTCAGCCCTTTTACAGCACCGGCCTCGGCATCGCGGTTCCGTCGGATTCGGGTATCACCTGGTGGCCAATCGTACGCAACGTGTTTTCCTTCGGCTTTCTCCGGGTCGCTGCGGTGCTTTTCGCTATCGCGCTTTCGGTTGGCATTGTTCTCTGGCTCATCGAGCAGCGTCATAACGAGCATTTTGGCGCTCATCGGCGAGGCTTGGGCACAAGTGTCTGGTGGTCGGCGGCGGCGATGACCCAAGCCGGCGGTGCAGCGGGTGAGAAGGTGCCTGTGACGCTGTCGGGCCGTTTGCTTGCTATGTTGTGGATGGTCACGTCAGTGATCGTCTTTGCCAGTTTCACCGCGGCGCTGACATCGCAGCTCACTTTGAAGCACCTGCGCGGGACGGTAAACGGGGAGGCGGATCTGCGATCCGTACGCGTGGGCGCTATCGTCGGTACCGAGACGACCGAATATCTTAGCCACGAACGCATCGCATATCAGGTTTTTGCAGACGCGGAGGCGGGCCTGTCGGCACTCCAAAAGGGTCGCATCGATGCACTGGTGTATGACCGGCCGCTGCTTTTGTGGCTAGTCCGCCAGCACTTCTCCGGCTCATTGCGGGTGCTGGAAGGGACCTTCGATCCGCAGGCCTATGCCATCGCGCTGCCGCAGGGCAGCGACCTAAGGATACCAATCAACCTCGCCCTGCTCGACGCCATTCGGAGTGACTGGTGGAGGGAGACGCTGTTCGCGTATCTTGGGCCTAACTGACGTCAAGGAAGGCTGCTTGGGACCCTGACGAAACGGGGTGCCTCTTCTCCGGTACTCGCTCGTTCGAGGATCTGTTGCACGTGATCTTTGGCAAGCTCACACAAAGTCACAAAGACACTGACGAGAGGAGCATTAATTAACACCGCCCAGCCATGCAATTTGACGTGTCCTACCGGAAAATCTTTGTGTCTTCGTGTCTTTGTGTGACACCCTTCTCTTGAGCTACGTGAAAGTGTTCGCTAGATAAACCTCTGCTCTTCTTTGGACCTCTGCAGTGCTGACATCCAACATCGCGCAATGTCGCGAGGATTTTCATGCGGCGAGGAATTTTCGTGCTCGTGCTCGTGCTCGGGAAGACGCGTGGCCTCGTGCGTAACCAGGGAATACGGACGAGGCCGTCCGTACCAGGTAGCGCCGGCATCCTGCCGGTTGATCCTCTAGGCTGAATCGCGCACGGGCAAAACAGGAAGCTAGACCAGAGTTCGCCGACGGGCAGAGCGGACCGATTTCAAACCATGTATGGCAATTCCGCGATCCGTTCCGTAACGAAAGCGCTACCCTCCAGGAGTTCACCGATTGGGTCCCAACGGCCGTTAATCAGTGCATCACGCTCGCTGGACCGAATAGAGGCCGGAAAACAAACGCCTCCAAAACGAATCTGCTCGGCGACCAAATCGATCCTCATCGCGTCTTTTGGTTCGGACTCGACCATTTGGCGGATCTGGTCGAGGTCGTCTCGTGAAGCGCTCACACAGGGGAGCCCTAACGTCGTCGCATTTCCGAAGAAAATTTCAGCAAAACTCTCCGCAACGACCGCACGAAAACCATAACGATAGATCGCTTGGGGAGCGTGCTCACGGGAACTACCGCACCCGAAATTTCTGCCACCGATCAAGATCGCCGCTCCTTTGAATCGGGGATCATTCAGAGAGCAGGTGGTGGGCCGTCCATTCTGGTCGAAGCGCACGTCGTAAAACAAGAACTCGCCCAAACCTTCAAAGGTGACGCATTTCAAGTATCTGGCTGGAATGATCCGGTCCGTATCCATGTCATCCCCTGGGACTGAGACGCAAGTACCGCTTACTTCGAGAATCTTTCTTAAGGCCATGACGTTAGTCTTGAATTGAAAGTCTTAATGATCATCGGCTGAATAATTCCCGGGCATCCGTAATCTCACCCGTAATTGCAGCCGCTGCGACCATGACCGGGCTCATTAGTACGGTCCGGCCGGTGGGGCTCCCTTGCCGGCCCTTGAAGTTCCGGTTGCTGGAACTGGCGCAAAGCTGATCGCCAACCAGCTTATCTGGATTCATCGCGAGGCACATCGAGCAACCAGCCTCGCGCCATTCAAACCCAGCCGCGGTGAAGATCCGATCAATCCCTAGCCCCTTGCAGGCAACTCCGACGCCCTGCGAGCCAGGAACCGCGATGGCTCTAACGCCTCTTGCGACATGCCGGCCTTCGAGATATTTAGCGACTTCTTTGAAGTCCGACAGCCGGCCGTTGGTGCAACTCCCAAGAAATGCGACTTGGATCGGAGTTCCTTTAATTGGTTGCCCTGGTCGCAATTTCATATGTTCCAGGGCTTCCACGAGCGATCCGCGCTCATCCGCGGAGCTCGTTTCGGGGGTGGGTAATTTCTCTGAAATGAAAACTGCCTGGCCTGGATTAATACCCCAGGTCACCGTTGGCTCAATCTGTGCGGCATCGAAATCGGCCACATCGTCGTAAGCACAGTCGGAATCCGAGACGTATGACTCCCATCGGTGGATCGCCTTCTTCCATTCGTCACCTTTTGGGCTGTAGGGACGGCCCTCAAGGTAAGCATATGTTGTCTCGTCCGGGTTGACGTACCCGGCGCGGGCGCCGCCCTCGATCGACATGTTGCAGACGGTCATCCGTTCTTCCATTGTAAACTTGTCAAAGACTTCTCCGCCGTATTCGTAAGCAAATCCATTGCCCCCGTTTACCCCCAATCTCCGAATGATGTGAAGGATCACATCCTTCGCGTAGGTTCCCGCCGGCAGCTTTCCATCGACATTGATCCGCCGGACTTTCAACTTGCCGATTGCCATCGTCTGGGTGGCCAGCACGTCACGCACCTGGCTAGTACCAATCCCGAAAGCAATCGCGCCAAAAGCACCGTGGGTCGAGGTGTGAGAATCCCCGCAAGCGATCGTCGTCCCTGGTTGCGTTATACCCTGCTCCGGACCCACCACGTGAACGATACCTTGCTTACCAGAAAAAACGTCAAAGTAGGTGATTCCAAATTCCGCGCAATTCTTGCGCAGCTCCTTAATCATCGCGTCGGCCAACGGATCTGAAAACGGCTCGGTCCGCTGATCAGTCGGAATAATGTGATCGACCGTCGCAAATGTCCGATGGGGAAAGGCGACGGGAAGCCCCATTTCCCGAAGCATTGCGAACGCCTGTGGGCTGGTAACCTCGTGGATGAGATGAGTTCCGATGAGCAACTGGGTTTGGCCATCTCGCAATTTGCGCACTGAGTGTGCCTCCCAGACTTTCTCAAAGAGTGTTTGTCCCATTGTGCAGTATTGTACGCCGTTGTTTCTATAAGGAAAGTTGACCGCCGGCACAACTGTTTGGCGCGTCGACTTCAGGTTTCCGAAGAGGCCTGCAATTCGGCGATTGGCCTACTGTCCCATTTCGAGGGCCGGTCACACGTACGGAGTAACGACGTTGCTATCGCGCGTCAGGAGGTGCATCAGCTTAGGATGAACAAAGAGCTTTTCGCGACCGACAGTTTTCTCTTCCAACACTCCGATTGAGACCAGAGCCTTGAGGTAGACTGAGGCCGTTTGGCGCGTTCCCAAGCCGGCTTGGGTTAAGTTCCTTATCCGGCAATAGGGCATTGCAAAAATCAGCTCTGCAAGTTCGTGACTGTAAACCTTGGGGATCGAGCGCCGGATGTACGCCGCGGTTTGGCCTAAGAGCGTTCGGATCGCGCCGATCTTGCGAATCGTCCAAACAGAGCTCTCCTCGATCCCTCGGATCATGTATACTACCCACTCCTCCCAACTGGCCTCGCGCGTGACGCCCAGCAAGAGCCGGTAGTAGTCTGCGCGATGCTTGATCAGGTAACGGCTCAGATAAAGAATTGGCAGATCCAGGAGTTTTTCCTGAATCAGAAACAGGCTATTAATCACTCGCCCGGTACGTCCGTTGCCGTCCGTGAATGGGTGAATCGCTTCAAATTGGTAGTGTGCCACCGCCAGGCGGATCAGCGGGTCAAGGTGCGTTGCCTCATGCAGGAAGCGTTCCCAATTGGCGAGCAGATCTCTGAGCAGACGCTCGCCGCTCGGAGGTGTATAAATGGCCTGCCCAGTCCGCGGTTGGACAACGCGAGTGCCCCCGTCATGCCGGATTTGCATCTGTGCGTCCTTGATTTTTGAGCAAATCGTCTCGGCAGTGCGGGTGCTTAACGGCAGCTTAGCCAGCGACTTGTAACCTTCCAGCAAAGCAGAACTGTAGCGGAGAGCTTCCTTGGTCGCCGGATCTGCATGGTCAAGTGCTGCTTGGAATTGAAAGAGGCGGTCGGCCGTGGTGACGATATTTTCGACCTCGGAGGAAGCTTGCGCTTCCAGTAAAGGGAGAGTGTTGATCAGCATCGCCGGATTGGGCAGATGCTCGGCCTGAGCCTTGAGTTCGGCCAGCGCAGCACGTGCATCGATGCACCCTTTGAGAATAGCCTTGGTCTCCAGGTCCGTCTTTGGCGGCAACAGCGGAAGCTCACTGTAGGGGCTGTCGGGTCGCCATATGGTCGAATTCGCAGCTTTTTGTGACACGTTTAGACCATAGGTTCATCGACCGAACATATCAAGAGAACGTGTTAAACATATTCTATTTTATTAACATGTCATGCCTTTCCAATCTGCGTCTGCTCTTCTGCGCTACTCGCTCGTTCGACGATCTGCTGCACGTTGTCGAGTAGCGCTTCGAGCACCGCATCGTGTGTGGGCTCGATGCGGTCGCGCCAGATCGCCTCGTACTCGCCCAAGGCCTCGCCGTCGATCGTGTGCCGAAGCACGGATCCATCCCTGACTGGTTCGACTTCGAACCAATGCTCCACCCGGAGTTCCGGGGGGCTGATGACTCGAAAGGCGCGCACGGCACCGGGTCGGTCGAACTCCTGCCAGCGCATAGTCCCGGCCCGCAACAGCTCACCTTCGTGGCGCGGAGCTGGTGAGATCTGCGTGGGCCAGATTCCGTCCAGATCGGCGACCATCGCCTCCAGCTGGCTTGGCCGGGCTCCTATCGTCCGCTCGTGGACGTTACTGATCTTCATGACGACAAATCATATACCAAATGTGAGAGAGCACGCCAGCGGCCATGACCCTTAATGGCGTCCTTTGGGGCGAGGAATTTTCGTGCTCGTGCTCGTGCTCGTCCTCGGAATGCAGACTCATTCACCAGTGGTAGCCCTTTCTGGCAAATACAGGTACCGTTCGCGCAGGAGCACCTTGGACAGATCCTTCCACCCTGTCAGTGGCGCTGCGCAACAGATTTGGTCGCGGACCTCGGCGTGAGCTCGGTCGAACGCTACGCCGCGCCGTGAACACCGTGGCTTCCGCGCGATGCCCTCTTCTGCTCAGGATCGGCAAATCCCTGGCAATCCGAGTGCCGGTGGAACTCGACATCAGTCTCGCTGCAGTTGTTCACATTTGTCATAGGCATTGCCCATCGGCTACGATCCCTTCCCCCACATGGTCCATTTCATCTGTACAACTTGCGGTACTCAATTTGCCGCGCACCGGGAGCCGCCCGAGCGGTGTCCGATCTGCCAGGATAGCCGGCAATTCGTTCCGCCCGCCGGCCAGAGCTGGACAACTCTTTCCGAACTGCAGTTGAGACATCGAAACATGTTTCATTCCTACGAACCTTCTGTCCTTGGGATTGGCACGTCACCGGCGTTTGCAATTGATCAGCGGGCTCTCCTGATTCGCCGGGCATCGGGCAACATCCTTTGGGATTGCATCCCACTGATTGACGAGGCAACTCGCACCATCGTCGCCGGGCTAGGCGGAATTAAGGCCATCGCGATCTCTCATCCTCACTATTATTCGACGATGGTCGAATGGAGCAACGCGTTCGGTGGTGTGCCGATCTACATCCATGAAGCGGAACGCGACTGGGTGATGCAGCCTGATCCGGTGATCGAGTTTTGGAGAGGTGAAACGAAGCTGATTGGTCCAGACCTGACCCTGATCCGGTGCGGCGGCCACTTCGAAGGCGGCCAGGTTCTGCACGATGCTAACCTGGCGAGCGGACGAGGGGCGTTGTTTACAGGGGACATCATCGCGGTCGTCGCCGACCGCAACTGGGTCAGTTTCATGTACAGTTATCCGAATTTGATTCCCCTGGCTGCTCAGAACGTGATCGAGATTGGCGCCCGGCTCGGTCCTTTCGATTTCGATCGGATCTACGGTGCATTCTGGGAACGAGTGATCGAGGCGGATGGCAAGAACGTTCTTGAACGCTCGGTTGCGCGGTACCTGGAGAGAATCAGAATTGAGAAATGAGGAAGGCTCTACTGCTTCACTCCGTGACCACCGTGACCTCCGTGCGAGACTCGATCAATATCAGTCCCCAGAGCAGAAGAGGGTCTCGCACGGAGGTCACGGTGCACACGGAAACCGAACGGCGGCCGGCCATTGCCATTACGGCACGTCGCCCATTGGGGCCACTTAACCTTATGGCGTACATTCAGCAACGGAAGATCGACGGAGAAGAGTTCTGACCTCTTGCGTCTAATACGATCTTGCGTCTAATACGAAATGCTCAACGGAAAGTCCTCGGCAACGCTGAGTCACGGTTATCCCGATCGGTTGGCGGCAGAGGTTTGGCAGGAATGGCCGGCCGCGGAGCGGATGCACCTAGCGGTCGACGGCCTCGATGCCCTGACCGGTTTCCTGAGCGTTGCGTATCAGGCCAGTTTATTAAACGAAGAAGGGCGGCCGGTCTTTTGTCGGATCGCGCTTTGCCACCCGTCGGGCCTTGATGCAGACGATCTAAACTTATACGGTTTCCACCTTTCCCGGTTTTGCCGGGAACGTTCCTTTGACGAGCAGGAAATCCGGCGGCTGAGTCCGGCTGCGACCTTTTACCGGGCGATCATGGCCGTTACCTGGTCTGCAGAGAACGGACTGAAGATTATCGGAACGATTGGAACCGGCCCGTGGTCCCGCGACCTGGTAGCAGATCTTCAAGGAATGAGGCATTCGATGCCGAACTGGCTGATTGTCCACATCAGGGGTCCGGGAAATCTCGTCGTCTACGGCTGTTCACAGCGCCTCGCTACCTTGCTGAACGGGCGCGTGGAAGGCCATGGCTTCAATGTATTCGCCGCCTCCTGGATGGCTGAACGATTCTGGAATCTTCGCAACGAGTCGAAGCATTTTGCCCGGCTGACCACCGAGTTGGGCGTTCAGGTCTGCCCCGATCTGTTGGATAATTTCGATGCTAATTTCTTTAGACGCGTCATCCGCGAGATTCGCGATAGGCGGCATGGCGGTACCCTGGTCTTTGGACCAGGTCCGCTATTAGTCAGACTCCTCGATTCCGGAGGGCCACTTTGCGCCAAATATCGGGTGGAAACCGAAGTATCGTCTCAGCCCTATAACGCGCTTATCGATAAAGTTTTTCAACGCCTGGTATTTTTGGCCAAGCAGAAGGAGAGAAATTCCGTCGGCTGGACAGAGTTGATCGAATGGGCCGAAGAAATGCCCTACAGCATCTCCACTCAGTACCTCGATCTGGCCGGATGGCTTGCGGATATGGCTATGGTCGATGGTTGTCTGCTACTCGACTCGCGATTCGCGGCATTGGGATATGGCGTCGAGATCCAGGTGCCTGGCTATGAGAGCGAGATCGTCTACCGGGCATCGGATTTCGAGGCCGAAGAGAGGATTCCGGAATCGGTTGAACGGGCCGGAACGCGCCATCGCACAGCCTATCGGCTTTGCCGAGATTTTCCGGAGTGTCTAGCAGTCGTGATTTCCCAGGATGGCATGGTGCAGTTTGTGGCAAACATCGGCGGTCAGGTTACTTATTGGAACCAACTCAACTTTTAGATGTAGTTCATTCACGGTTTGTATTCCTCGCGCACAAATTCATCGAAAGTTTTTGGCTTCCTGCCGCCCAGAGTTTCAATCGCGGCGGTCGGCTTCCATGTCGCCGATCTGCCTTGAGTGGTGCGGATCGACCGCCAGAGCCGCGACAGATGCTCCACTGCGTACTGATTGAGTCCCCGCTGGAGAGCCCCGTCGTACCACAGTTCGTCCGGGATTTCGTGGTAGCGCACCTCCCGGCCCAGGACACGGCTGAAGGTCGCGACAATGTCCCGTAGGGCAAGCACCTCGCCGATCACCGGGTGAGAACTGCCGGGGGGACCGAAGGTGCAGTCAGCAACCCGGCGGCGACGCGCGCGACGTCCTCGCCAGAGACCAGCGGAATAACAGTGCTGTCGCTGCCCCAGGGCAGCAGAATCGTCCCGTCCTTCGCCAGGCTCTGGCCGGTCAGGGAGCGGACGTTCTCGTAGAACACGGTGGCCCTGATATGCGCCGCACCGATCCCGGCCCGCTCGAAGATCTGCTCAGACAGGCAGTTCTCCCGCATGCGGGGCATCGGAGCGTCCGGAGACGATATCAGCATCACCATGTCGATGAGGCGGGTGACGCCGGCCTTGCGCGCGGCGTCGGCCATGATCGCGGTCGCTTCGAGCAGCCCGGCCTGGACTGGGTAAGCGAAATAGACAGTCGAAACGCCCTGCGCGGCCCGCTCGACGGAATGGAAGTCGAGGAAATCTCGACCACCTCGGCGCCGAGGGCACGCAGGCGATCCGAGCGTTCGTCGATCTTGTGGACGAAGGCGCGCACCGGAACCCCGCGTGCGAGAAGCAATTCGGCGACGTGCCGACCGGTCTTGCCTTGCTGGCCTCCAGCCGCTCCAGCGATTAGAACCAGTTCGTCTGACATAGCGATAGCTCCTTTACAAGTGACTTTGATTGCGGTACCAGTTGGTACCGTACCGCCCTGAACCTTTCGGTACTGATCGGTACCATGTCAAGGAAAAGATCGTGGATAAGAGCTCGCCAGCGAAACCGCGCCCCGCCGGCGCCGCCGAAAACCCGGTTCGCCAGCGCATCGTCGACGCGGCTTTCTCGGTGTTCATGGAGCGTGGATATGCGGAGACCAACATGCTCGAGATCGCCACGCGCGCCAAGGTGTCGAAGCGCGAGCTTTACGCGCTGGTTGGCAACAAACAGGAAATGCTCGCAGCGTGCATAAGCGAGCGCGCCAAGCGGCTACGGATGCCGGAGGACATGCCCCTGGTGCGGGACCGCAAGACCCTCGGCCGCTTGCTGGAGAGTTTCGGGGCGCAGCTCCTGCGCGAAGTGAGCGACCTCACAGTCGTTGCTGTATTCCGGCTCGCGATAGCTGAGGCCGAACGCGCTCCAAAGGTCGCACGGACCTTGGATACGATAGGACGCGAGACGAGCCGCACCGCCTTGAGAAAAATGCTGACCCAGGCGCGGTCTTCCAGGCTCCTCGACGGTGACTCCTCCGAAATGGCCGAGCAATTCGCCGCTCTGCTCTGGGGCAATCTGATCGTAAGCCTGCTCCTTCGTGTCGCCGATCCGCCGAACCCCCGCGAGATCAAGCGGCGTGCGCGCAACGCTACTACCGCCTTCCTGCGACTCTATCCGCGACCGCGCTGAGCCGCATGTGACGCAGAATACTCCCGAAGAGGAAAAACTATTTCCTGCGTTCCCAGCAGCTGCTGTAGCCGGGATTGATATCGATCGAGTCTCGCACGGAGGTCACGGAGCCACGGAGGACTTCTTCAGCCGTTCTATAACGTTTGTGTTCACCCGCGCCGCCAACAACGAAACGCATTCTAATATTCATAAATTACACCGTGCTACTATCCGTGAAAATCTTGTTTTCCTGCGAAGATTTCGGGGGCGGGCGAAGACCGCCCCGGAGGGGCGAATTGAAAATAGGCCGGCAATTCATTGCCGGTAACGCCAACCCCAAACGCTGCGTCCCGGAGGGCCGGCTGATCAAGGCGACCTCTCCGGGGCGCGGTCGTCTTTTTATAGTTATACCGGCATTCCATGCCGGAGAAATCCTGCCGTGAAATGTTCTGTGAGGAACAGGAAGGCCGAAGCTAACTCTGTCGGGTTATTTCACCCGACTCTTCTTAAGGTAAAGTTGTCTTCGCCGAAGCCGGGTCTTTGGGCTGATTCGCAGCGAAAAGAAACGTCCTGGTCGACGCCTTATTATGTCAAAAACCACAATAGTTCGAAGTGTCTGTGCGTTTCTAACCGCGATAGCGCTTTTATCAACGACTTACCGATCGTCGGCAGCGGAACTCAATCAATTAGTTGTCACTGGAATCGCGCTCGACCGTGTTGCGATCCGGCATCCCATCCCAGTTTACACTCGGGATGTGCGGTCGGACGGGATTCAAGGAGACGTTCGGGTTCGGATCCAGGTAGAGCATGGGAAAATGATCAGTGTCACGGCAAAATCGACCAGCCCGATATTGGCGAATTATTCTTCCCGCTGGGTGCGCTGGCACTGGCAATTCCGGCCCACGATCAGCGGCGTCTACTTTCTCCCGATCTCCTATAAGCTGTCCGCCTAGGGTTTCGAAGAAGACAAAGCTTACGGCGCGGAGGGTCTTCGACCAAACTCACGCTGAGGTCCGCAACCAAATCGTCGTTGCCAATCGATCGAATTTTCGAGGGCAACCGAACAGAAATTTGTTTCGCTCAACCTCGATTTTCTCTTCTTTGTGGTCTTGGCGATCTTCTGTTTATAATCTTCGACGTTATCGTGGGCTAAAGAAAGGCGAAGCGCTGGGCAGGAAATTCAAAATGGCTCCGAATAAGAAAGCAAGAACCGGAGTTCGGCGCAAAGCTGACCGGATAGAGTCCTCTCAGAAACAAAGGACCTCTATGAAATTACTGCTCCAACCCGAACGTGGCCGACGCGCGGCTATTTACGCGACCGATGAAGCGAAATGGCAAGCTGTCGTCGCCAAAGATCACCATGCCGACGGCGTTTTCTTTTACGCCGTTAAGACTACCGGAGTCTACTGCCGGCCCTCCTGCCCGGCACGCTCTCCACTGCGGGAAAACGTGGTTTTTCACTCCTCAACCGACAATGCCGAGAAGGCGGGATTCCGCGCATGCAAACGCTGTTCGCCCGTCGGATCGACGTTGGCCGAAGAGCACACCGCCGCGGTTGCGAAAGCTTGCCGGATCATGGAGCATAGCGAAGAGTTGCTGCCCCTGACGGCTTTGGCGAAGCGCGTCGGCATGAGCGCTTTCCATTTCCATCGTGTTTTCAAAGCAATCACCGGCCTGACGCCAAGGGCCTACGCAGTTGCCAATCGATCGCAGCGGGTACGGAAGAGCCTCACCAAAGCCGCCAGCGTGACCGAAGCAATCTACGATGCCGGCTTCAACTCAAATGGCCGCTTCTACGCCAAATCTTCCGAGACCCTTGGGATGACCCCGAAGAATTTCAAGGCGGGCGGAACAGGAACGACGATTCGCTTTGCGGTGGGTGAATGCTCACTGGGTTCGATTCTCGTGGCAGCTTCGGAAATAGGCGTGTGCTCGATTCTCATGGGCGACAATCCTGAAGCGCTCGTCAAGGATCTCCAGGACCGATTCAGCAACGCCAAATTGCTCGGTGGCGATCGCGATTTCGAGAAGACCGTTGCGAAAGTGGTCGGCCTGATCGAAGCCCCGCGCATCGGTTTCGAACTGCCCCTCGACGTGCGCGGCACCGCTTTTCAACAACGCGTCTGGCAGGCGCTCCGAGAGATCCCGGTTGGCTCGACGGCGACCTATGCAGAAATCGCGAACCGGATCGGCCTGCCAAAAGCGGTTCGAGCTGTGGCTCAAGCGTGCGGCGCAAACGCGCTCGCGGTTGCCATTCCCTGTCATCGAGTCGTGCGGACCGACGGCGAGCTCTCGGGATACCGCTGGGGCATCGAACGCAAACGAGCACTTCTAGATCGAGAGAAGGAAGCAGCATGACTGCCGCAGCATCAACTGAAGAACTCGGCGCCGCGGATTTGACCGAGCGGGTGGAATCCCTCGACTGGCTGTCAATCGAGAATGAGCTCGAAACCCACGGTTATGCCACCGCCAAAGGGCTGCTGCGGCCCGGGCAATGTCGCGCTCTCACCGCGCTTTACCCACAGGACGCGCTTTTTCGGAGCCGCGTCGTGATGGCCCGCCACGGATTCGGCCGCGGTGAATACAAGTATTTCGCCTATCCGCTGCCCGACGTTGTCGCGATCTTACGGCGGTCACTTTACCCGCGTCTCGCCGCCGTTGCCAACTGCTGGAATCAAGCGATGAAGATCGATGTCAGCTACCCGGCTGATCACGACGAGTATCTCGAACGCTGTCGCGCGGCCGGGCAAACCAGTCCGACCCCGCTGCTGCTGCAATACGGCGAAGGCGACTACAACTGTCTCCATCAAGACGTGTATGGCGAACTGGTCTTTCCTTTGCAGGTCGCCATTTTGCTTTCCACGCCAGGCCAAGACTTCACGGGCGGCGAATTCTTGCTCGTGGAACAGCGGCCTCGCATGCAGTCCCGAGGCGAAGTCGTTGCGCTTACGCAGGGCGACGGTGTGATCTTCGCGGTGCATCACCGCCCAGTACGAGGCGCTCGAGGGGCCTACCGGGTGAAACTCCGTCACGGCGTGAGCCGCTTACGCTCAGGCCATCGGCATACCGTAGGCATCATTTTTCATGACGCCCAATGAGCGCGGTCCAGGCGAGATGCTGAAAGCGATAAAAGAATGGAAAGGGCGAATGGACGAAAGGGCGAACCGCCCGCGCCGATTCGCCCTTTCGCCGATCCGTTCTTTCGCCGATCGTTGTACGTGCGTCTTCAGCCATGAGAAACTCTCAACTAGCCGTCACGCTTTACACCGTTCGCCAGACCTGCCAGACCGCTCAGGATCTGGCGGTCAGTCTGCGAAAGATCCGCGAGATCGGCTACGAAACGATCCAGGTTTCGGGGATCGGCGATATCCCAGCCAGGGAGGTTGCGCGAATTGCCGCTGATCATGGACTCCGGGTCGGGGCAACTCACGAACAAGCTCAGCAATTGCTCGAAGCTCCCGCTCAAGCGATCGAGAAGTTGGCGCTCCTCGGATGCCGGTTTACCGCTTACCCCTATCCGGCGGGGATTGATCTAGCCGATCGAGCCGCCGTCGTTTCCCTGGCCGATAGATTGCAAAAGTCCGCCGAGGAATTCCGGTCCGCCGGGATGGTTCTTGGATACCATAACCACTCACTTGAGTTCGCGAAACACGACGGGATCACCATCCTGGATTTCATTCTCAGTCACGCCACGGATCTTGCTTTGGAGCTCGATACGTATTGGGTGCAGCATGGGGGCGGTGATCCAGTCGCTTATTGTGGCAAGTACGCTGGACGCATTCCAGCGCTTCATTTGAAGGATTATGTGATTAGGAATGGCCAGCCGGATTATGCGGAGATCGGCAATGGTAACCTGGATTTTCCTCGAATTATCCAAGCAGCGGAAAACGGCGGTACCAACCTGTTCATCGTGGAGCAGGACACGACACCGGGCGATCCTTTCGAGTCGCTGCGGCAAAGCTATCAATATTTATTCAGCCACTTTTGCCGTTCCTGACCCGCGTTTCGGATGAAACGGCAAAACGAAGCTGGCCGACTTCGGAAACGATGCACCCGGCGCCGGCGGGCCAACGAAACGGGGCATCTCGTCGCGCTTCGCCCTTTCGCCCTTCCATCCTTCCATTGCCTCAGCATGTCGCTTCAATCGCATTCCCGGCACGTTCTTGAATCATTTTTTTCAGAACCTTCTCGTACGCAGTGCTGTCGATAGGCAGGTCTATTGTCCGGTTTTCGATCGAAGAGAGAATCATCGCGTTGGCCAATTCCACTGAATACAGTCCCTCCTCTCCGGGCGCGATCAGCGGGACGCCGTCCAGAATCGCGCTCACGAAGTTGTTCAGCATTCCGATATGCTGAGCTCCGGTGCCGCTCACTGGAATCGAAATTTCCCAAACAGGCGGTACGGCAAAAGAATGGGGCGACTGGCGGGCAAACTCCGACATCGGCACCTCGTTTCGTTTCAATTTCAGAAGACCGTCTTCCAGCAAGAGTCGGCCGCGTTCGCCGGCTATTTCCAATCGATTCGTGCCGGGCGCTTCGCCAGTTGACGTGACCAGGAGACCTGTCGTCCCGTCCGCGTACTCCAGATAGGCGGTGACGTCGTCTTCCACTTCAATAGAGTGGTACCGGCCAAATCGGCAGAAAGCGCGGAGGCGTTGGGGCATCCCGAAGAGCCATTGCCAGAGATCGAGGTTGTGCGCGCACTGGTTCATGAGCACACCGCCGCCTTCTCCCGCCCAGGTGGCGCGCCAAGGGCTGGATCGATAATACGCATCTGGGCGAAACCAATCGGTAATGATCCAGTTAATTCGTCGAATCGCCCCGATTTCGCCGGCAGCAATCAGGTCTTTGATCTTCCGAAAGTGGGGATCGGTTCTCTGATTGAACATGGCCGCGAAGACCTGCCGCTTATCTCGCCGGGCAGTCAACAATTTTTCGGCATCGGCCTTGTGGACCGAAATTGGTTTCTCAACCAGGAGATGTTTGCCCGCTGCTAAAGTCTCAATTCCAAGGGTCGTGTGTGAGTAATGGGGAGTGACCACCAGAACTGCGTCAATCCCCTGGGCGGAGACCAGCGCTTGCGAGGATGGGTACGGCTTGGCCCCCGCCACCTTCGCCATTTGTTCGGGCACCGGGTCATAGACTCCGGCGAGCTCGCAACGCGCGATTTTCCCTTGCAGGATATTGCGGGCGTGGAACTGTCCCATCCCGCCCGCTCCAACCAACCCGAGGCGAACTTTTTCTGATTTCACAGCGCTCGAATATCTATGGGTGTGAAGAGGAGACCGCCTCCCAATGTTGTCTTAACCGTGTGCCGCGAGGGCGAACATTCAGGTTGTGAGACACTCTCTAAGTCCCTGTTCGCGAACAATCCAGCCAATAGGACGGTTGTGCAAACGCTTGCACAGCGGCGACAAGTCGCACGCACTCGACAGCGCTCGGGCTCTCACCAGTCCGGAACGTCTCAAGTTGTCCTTTGAAAAGTCGACTTGCGAGATAATTTCCATTCACAAGAACGCCGATACAAACAGCCTCGCCAGATGCCAATCAGCCGACGCAATTTTCTTCGAATCACTACTGCCGCCGCCGCAACCACCGCTCTCGGCGGGGCAGCGCTCGGGTATGCCGCCGCCGTCGAGCCAAACGATTTGGCCATCACTAGAACCAAGGTGCCTTTAGCTCGCTTGCCGAGTTCGTTTGATGGCTTTCGCATCGTTCTCCTGACCGATCTGCATCTTCACCCATTCACATCGACGGCACTGATTCAACGAGCCATCGACCTGACCAGCTCGTTGCAGCCGGACCTTGTTCTGCTGGGAGGCGATTTTGTCTGCAGCAAAGCCGAGGCCGCGTTTGAGCTCGGACCGATGCTCAGAAAGCTAAATCCCAGGCACGGCCTTTTTGCTGTGCTGGGAAATTATGATCACTATCGGGGAGCGCCGGTCGTCGAGGCAGCATTTCGCGAGAACTCGATCAAGCTCCTCATGAATGAAGGCGTTGTCCTGACATCGGGTGGAAAGTCTATTTTCCTGGCCGGCCTTGATTCGGCATCAGAGGGCCATCCTGATCCACAAAACGCTTTTGCTCGCCGCCGTTCAGAGGCGGTCAGCCTGGCGCTTGTTCATGAACCGGATTATATTGACCACCTGAATCGTCTGACCTCGGTCGATTTACAATTGTCCGGGCATACGCATGGCGGCCAGGTACGGATTCCCTACTTTGGCCCAATCATCCTTCCACCACTTGGAAGGAAATATGTGGAAGGCCTGCACCGCGTTGGCAGCAGCCTCGTCTACACCAGCCGCGGAATTGGGATGGTGGACTTGCCTTTCCGGTTCGATTGCCCGCCGGAAGTGACAGAGATTACTCTAGTTCAGTCTTTAAAGTGTCGGCAGTTAGAATAACAATCAGCCGACGGCCTGACATCGCTAGCAGCTATACCTATTACAACCACAATAAATGCCGTAACTGGAAGTAAAAGCGATTCGTCCTTTCACGTTCTTCTCTATCGACTCTTTAGAACGGAATCGCTACAATAGGTGCCAGAGTTTAACTAGTCAAAAACGACCTTTGGAATTCTCCGAGGCACGCCGCAGCATGTGAATATGGAACGGAGAGAGCATCAACGACCGTGCCACCATTATTCTACGGGCGATTCTCGGGACTGCCGATCCGCGACATCCCAGCAGCCATTGCTGCTCGCTCTCTCAGACGCTTCTCCGTACCGGGTGCCGCATTCGAGTGATCCATACAAAGGGAAGTGAAATATATGGTTATTTTGTGTATACTGCGTTCCGGGATTCGATGTGCTTTCTGTTTGATCTTTTTGATGGCCCTTGGTGTGGACGCCGGCTGGGCTCAAGTCAGCGTTCTAACACAGCACAATGATAACTCCCGTTCCGGGGCCAACCTGAACGAGACTTCTTTAACCACGGCCAATGTCAATGTCTCTAGCTTTGGTAAACTATTCGCTATGCCCGTGGACGGATTTGTCTATGCTCAGCCACTTTACCTGCCGAGTGTCAAGATGCCGAATAGTGGCACCCACAATGTTCTCTTCGTGGCGACCGCCCACGACAGCGTCTACGCGTTCGACGCCGATACCGGTGCGCAACTTTGGCAACGATCTCTCGGGACACCAGTGCCAAGCTCTGTCCTCGGCGCGGTCAACATCCCGATCGAGGTAGGAATCATCAGTACGCCGGTAATCGATCCAAGTACCAACACGTTGTACGTGGTGGCCAAGACTTATGAAAATTCCGTTCAGATTTTTCGACTGCATGCCCTTGACATATTGAACCAAGGAGCAGAAAAGCTCGGAGGCCCGATCCAAATCGCCGCGCAGTACAATGGCAGCGGCGTCCCTAATGATGGAGCAGGTCACGTGCTGTTTGTTGCTGCGCAGCATAATCAGCGAGCCGCTTTGACTCTCGTGAACGGAGTAATCTATGTGGCCTTTGCGTCGTACGTAGATGCCTCTCCCTATCACGGTTGGGTGTTGGCCTATAGCGCCGCTACTTTACGGCAGATCGCAACCTACAATACTACCCCCAACGGCGGGAAAGGTGGTATCTGGATGAGTGGCCAAGGACTGGTCGCCGATACTAATAATAATATTTATTGTCTTACGGGCAATGACCATCAGGCCAGCGAAAATAGTGTCGGGGACTATGGCGAGTCTTTCCTTAAGCTGGGTCTATCAGGCAACACGCTCTCGGTTCTAGATTTTTTCAGGCCCCATAACTACGACGCATTGAACGCCGTAGATGAGGACCTGGGGTCCGGAGGGGCAGTTGCGATACCAGGAACGGCCTATATCGCCGGCGGTGGCAAACAAGGACTTCTTTACCTGGTCAATACGAATGACATGGGACAACTTCAGTCAACCGGCGATCGAGTGGTGCAGGAATTTCAGGCAGATAATGGTCTTTGGGGTTCTCCGATTTTCTGGAACAATCCGTCTGCCCCAACCCTTTACGTCTGGGGCATCAATGACTCCCTGAAAGCCTTCACTTACAACTTTACAAATGGAAAGTTCAATACTCCTTTTGCCGCTGCCAGCAGCGTTACGACGCCTGGCAGCAGCAGCGGGGGGGATCCCTGCGGCGCATTGTCCGTATCGTCAAATCGAAGCGTAACCGGAAGCGGAATCGTCTGGGCGACGATCCCTTTAGCGGATCCCGAACAGACGATTGTCAGCGGAAAACTGTACGCGTTCGATGCAACGAATGTTAGTAAGGAGTTATGGGATAGCGGGCAGAACCCCTCCCGTGACGGCTTTGGCAACTTTGCCAAGTTTGTTGCCCCAACAGTTGCGAACGGCAAGGTCTATGTCGCGACGGATTCATTACAAGTCTGCGCCTACGGACTGAATCCCCCCACCCCCGTCTGGCATCATAGCGATATCAGCGCACTCGCCGCTGCTCCGGCCGCCGCGGGTGATCCGGCCGGATATGTGCTTGGTAGTGAGTTCGTCGTTTATCGCGGAGCCGACAACCATGTGCACCAGCTGTTCGCGACAGCCAACCAGGCCCAGTGGTCGCACGCCGATTTAACCGCGCTGACCAATGCCCCCTTAGCCATAGGCAACCCGTTCGGATACGTCAAGGGGGCACAGCTGGTGGTTTATCGGGGCGCGGACAATGATATCCATCAGCTATCCAACAATGGGACTCAGTGGGCACAGGCGGATCTGAGCAAGTTGGCCGGGGCGCCTCCGGCGGCCGGTGATCCGTTCGCCGTGTCCAGCGGGCCTTCCGGTCGACAAATCGTAGATTACAGAGGTACGAATGGACACGTCTATGCACTTTATATTAATGGCAGCGGCCTTTGGGTTTATGCTGATTTGACTGCGTTAACCAACGCTCCGTTGAGTGCGGGTGATCCGGTCGAATATGTAAAAGGCAGCAAGCAGATCGTTTCTTTCCGAGCAGTTGATAACGACATCCACGCGCTGTACACCATCAACAATAATACCGCCTGGGCACAAACGGATGTTTCTGCTTCAGCTCAGGCACCTTTGGCGGCCAGTGACCCGATTGGCTATATTTTCGGGAACCAGTATATGGATTATCGCGGGACCGATAATCACATCCATCAGTTATTCATACCTGGCACCCAATGGGTAACGGCTGATCTAACCACCCTCGCTGGAGCTCCGCTGGCAACTGGAGATCCCTTCGGGTACGTCTCCGGTTCACCGCAGGTTGTTTACAAGGATACGAACAACGATATCGACCAGTTGTCCGGCAGCGGTACTCAGTGGGCATATTCAAACCTGAGCACGTTGGCCGGTGCGCCTGCTAGCGCCGGCGATCCGTTTGCTTATATATCTGGCAACCAGGCGATAGTTTACCGAGGAACCGATGGCGACATCCACCTGTTGTTCCTGCAATGACCTTAACTGACTAAACCTTGTTGATTGTTGCGACCGCTTGGCTAGCTACCCTGCATCTCGCATAATCTGCGGGACGCCTCCCTCGATGATACCTTTCCAACGGATTCCAAGTAAGAACGCAACAACATTGTTTCCGATAATGTTGCCAGATTAGCTACGTAGGATTTAGCAACCTCACCAGCGGCCTCCAAGGCGTTTTGATCTTGCAAAAGCTTCGTTGTTCGGAGGTCCTCCAGGGAAAATATGCAACCTTTATGACCTGAAGGCAAACCATCGATTGTGTGGCGAGAACCGAACACCGGCTTTCCCGCCGTCAATGCTTCGATCACTTTAATTTTCAAACCCGTGCCATCGACGGGCGAGATTGCAACTTTCGACCGACTATAAAGGTTTGAAACATCTTTCACATAGCCCAGCAATTTAACATTCGAATTCCTCTGAGCAACGCGCATGACCTGTTTTGTCATGCCCACTTTTCCTGCAACTGCAAGTGTAAGAGTACGCAGTACGTCCCGATATTCGTCGATGAATTCGCACAAACCATCTACGTTAAACGGATTTTCGGACCCAACGAAGACGAGATCGTAATCAGTGCGACTTCCTGGGCTCTTTGCTATTGGGCCGCTCGCACCGCTATAGTCGGGCACAAAAAAAACAGGCTTTTTCGGAAAGCATAGCCGAAATAGGCCAGCCTCTGGTGCTCCGATCGCGATCAGCGCCGAGGCGGCGCCAAGCAACGAGAATTCGCTTCTGAACTTGCTAACGATCTTTAAGCTGGTCAGAGCGAAGCCGAATCGCTTGCTAAATTGCAAAAAGTCGAGGTCATGCGCTTCAATGATTGTTATGGACGCAGTTACTCCGTTCAATTCAATGAAACCATTAGCATAGTTGACGATCAAGACCGCATCGGGTTCATTTGCGGTGAGGCGAGCGTAATTGGGGGTAGCACCGGGAAGACGTGTGCGGATGAGAGTGTTTGTCAACGAGGGAACCATGCCGGAGAGCATCTTTTTGGCGCGTTTCCACAAGTTAAAGTAGCGGGGGCGACGATCGAGAATAAGTTCCACATTTGGAAACGTTTCATGAAAAAGAGCGATCTCTTTTTCGCCCCATGGACAGTCCACGTGATCCGCGTAGCTATATAAAATAACGCGGTAGCCGCAAGTCAGTAAAAAGTTGAGCAGATTAGAGACGCGAACATGCGCGCCATTTAATCTGTGAACAAATGTGCCATTAAAATATAAAATAATTGGTTTGACGACGGACCAGCTGCCGCTATCCATCCTTTGTGGCCACGAACCTTTTACGGGAATTTCCTCTATTTCCATAAACTGGTCTTTGAAGAGTCGGGTTTGACAGCCAATCTCGATTATCTACCGCCCAATTGTCAGATGCCGGATCTCTCGCGCATGCAGACATTGTTCAAGTTGGTTGACGATTTCAGGGTCGGACACCTTACGGACAAAGACCAGCTCGCCGCGACCGTACATGTCATCTGCCATCATCACGTTCTCAGATCGGATCCGTTCGATATGCCGCATTTCGATGTTGGAAGGGCTGTCCCCACCCCGGCTCCAGTCGGTGAAAGTGAGATTCCGACGCACTTTGTCTTTAAAGGGAGAGTTGCCGAGAATGGTCTGGAAAACCATTTCGTCCGGGCAATTGGTATTGACGAAGAATTTCATGATACGCCGATTGCGGGCGACGAAATTCTGAATATGGGCGCAGGCATCGTGCGTCAGCGCCCACCATTCGCTGCCCGCGTAGGGAGTGAGGGCGCCAAAGCAGGCTTTGTAGTCGCGGATCTGGGAGATGATGCTCGCTTTGACTAGTACACGCCTAACCCGTGCTGCCAATTTCGCCTTCAGCCCGTGCCCGGGTTTGTAGTCGGTCAGGCGTGACAATGGTTTGGACGCTACCTCCGATGGCATCGCGACCATATTAATGAACTCGCTCCCTCGATATTTGGCAAAATGCGCCTCCAACTGTGCAGCCGTCCTCAGTGGATAATCGCTGCCGCTCAGAAGAACCAGATAGTCGTACCGCTGCGACGCTGCCATCGCGGTATCGACCAGAGTCAGGATCGCCTCTACTTGCGAATAATCGCCCCAATAAACCGGCACGCGTTTTCGAATCAAATGCACATTTTCCGCGGCAACCTCCAAAAAGGGTCGGATATCGGCCTTTTTGTCGATATGGATAAAAATTGCGCTATTTTCCGTTGCCAGAGCTTGCGTCAGGCGAGACAGATGGCCGGGATTGTTATGTGCAAGGATCAGATAGGCTATGTTCATCAGGATACCCCGCCTTCCTGGCTGCATCCAGCACGCGCACCCTAACGTTGCGCCGGTCGCGTCCGCGGCGAGATCAACAAATATCTCACAGCTCCTAACACGGAGTAAGCCGCTTTATGTTTAAAAGAAAAACCGATGACCGGATAAAACTGGTTCGTTCCAGAAACAATCTCTTTGATCGACTTTTTAATATCCCAATAGAACGGGAGACAGAGATTCGGCTGTTTGAAAACATATTTTGCATAGAGAGCGCCGGCGCCAATGGAGTACCCTCGATATAATTTGTAGCCGGCACTCCTTTCCTTTCGTCCGTGATAGTGAAAGACAGCCATATTCGGAACGTACTCAAGTGTGAAACCCGCAAGGTAAGCACGGAGCAGATAATCGGAATCCTCGCCAGATTCGATACTAGAACCCGCTCCGAAACGCTCATCGAAGGGGCCGAGTTTTTCGACGAGGGTTCGTCGCATCGCCATATTACATCCGTTAATCTGGCCGACGATGGAATCACGCGTTACCGGGTTCGTCCGCCGGTTCAACCGTTGGCGAGTCGTAGTGGTCCTGATCGTTATCGGCAAATCGGTGTGGTCGCCTAACTCGACGCGCCCCCCACGTAACACTGGCTCGCGGTCGGCAGCATCGTGGCTTAACAGGTCGTTCACATAGTCTTTGCTTAAGCGGCAATCGTCGTCGGTGAAGACGAGTAGTTCGCCCTGCGCAGCACGCAGCGCCCGATTGCGCGCAACTGACAAACCGGCTCTTGGTTCCACGAGCAGACGAACGGGAAATGTGCTGCCCGTCGCCCATTGCTCCACAACCCTCGAGGTCGCATCCTGTGAGCCATTGTCCACCACGACAATCTCAGCATCGAGCGGGGCGGCCTTCGTCAAGGAGGCGGCTATCGAATCCAGACAGCCGGTAATTGCGTGCGCTCGGTTTCGGGTTGCGACTATTACGGAAAGTTTCATATCATTTACGACTCGCGAATACCCGGGTTACGTACTTGTGGCGCAGATAGGGAACCAAAACCCATTTCTTGAATGCCCGACCTGGGGCGGATAGGATGCGAACAGGACGGGGTGCAGGGTTCGCGGGAGTCGTCGATGCGACAGTCTGAAACACACAATGAACATACTGGTTGCGCATCCAGACCGTTTCCAGCGAGTAGTGCTTTAAGTTGAACCCCGCCATCCGCGCTTCGTTGAGCAACTCCTCAAGCAGGACGATATTGTCGATGATCTGAAGTTCGTTTGGATTGTGCTCGCGGAGAAATTCTTGGTACTGCGGGCTTGGGTAGGTAAGAACCAACACGGCATCATTACCGCATAGACTGCGAATTCTCACGAGGAGATCCGGTCTTGCCTCGGCCGGGATGTGTTCGATCACGTCGACCATCGTAACAACGTCCACCTTGGCGGGTAGCTGCTTCCGTATAGCTTCGAAGTCGCTGACGACATCCGCTTCAAGAAAGGTCAGGTTCGGGTTCCGAATGGTCTGGCTCGCATACCAGATGTTTTCGTGGCCGAGATCGATACCCCAAACGTGTCCGCGGCTTGCCCGGGCAGCGACCTTTCCGGTGACGATGCCAATCCCACAGCCTATGTCCAAGACCTTGCTGTCTGTTGCCACCAACGGCAAAATCCGCTCTGCCGCTCGATCTAGCCTGAGGTTCCCGTAGAGCCGATAGCTAACCATGCGGGACCGCAGGAATTCATCATAGTATTCTCTTACTGTGGTAGGTTCCATATAAATCGAAAAACTCTCGTGCCGTGAATCATTTCGCATCCGCGCGCCGACGCCAGAAGGGCAAATCCCGCCACGGCGCGGCTCGTCTCCTGGCCTTCGAATTGATCCGGGTATCCGCCCCGCCCGCCGGGCCAGTGACAAGAGTGGCCAGAACCCGAAAAAAGCGCAATGCTTTGACCCGTAGCTGGCCTAGTGCCGGGAGCGGCAAGCCACCAGATGGCGCTCTTGCAACTGACGGTAAAGCTCAACCAACGCATCGTTCCGTTTGTTCAGATCGTATTCTTGCTCGACAAAAGCGCGTCCTTGTCGGCCCATTTCGGGCCATACCTTCGGACGCGAAATAACGTCGGCCAGTCGGTCGGCCAATCCGTCGACGTCGCGCTCGGGCACAAGAAAACCGGACTTGCCGTCCAGGATCCCTTCCGGAAGGCCACTGTGCCTGGTACAAACGACGGGCAGGCCCATGGCTTGCGCCTCTTGCAACACCATGGGCAGCCCTTCAATATCACCGTTGCGGCTTTCGACGCTCGCCAGCACAAATATGTGCGATTGATCAAGAAGGACTTGGACCTCTTCCTGCATTTTCCATCCTAGTAAGTGCACGGTGGAGCCGACTCCGAGGGTCTCAATCAATTGGGTTAATTCTGGACGGAGATCACCATCGCCGATGATATTGTATTCCAGGTTTGCGAAACGTTGGCTCAGTTTCGCTACGGCGCGAATGGAATATTCAAGCCCCTTCTTTTCAGTCAGACGAGCGACCGTAACCAGGCGGATTGCGCCGCTAGAATCCAAGGTCCTTTCTTTAAAAGAAAACCGTTTGAGGTCAGTCCCCAGTTTGAAGCTCTCGACTTTCTCCGCTGGGCAGCCCGCCGCAATCAATCGCTTTCGAACAAATTCACTTGGGCAGGTGAAAAAGTCGCCACGGGCGAAAAGGTGCTTGTAGACACCTGGTCCATGTTGTCGAATGTACATGGAGATATCGTAGCCGTGAAACATAGTGGTCATTGGACCTCGCAAAGCATCCACGTCGCGGAGCGTTTGGGCAAAAATACCGGACGGGCCGAAATGACACTGGACGACGTCGTACGGGGGTCGATCGGCAATGCGGCAAGCCAACAAGCGGTTCGACGCCTGGCGCCGGCGGTCAAGCACTGACCAAATTCGGAATCGTCCGTGCAAAGTTGCCGTGGCCAGAGCGCGCGCGGCTTTAACCACGCGACTAATATGGCCGGAAGGCCTCTCTGGGTAGGTGGTGCGCTTCAAAACCTGATTTTTCTCAACATCCGGGTGCCACGGGTCGGTCGTGTTGCGATACTCCGAGAAGACCTCGACTTCGTGGCCCCGATTCAGTAAACCGATGATCTGGTTCAAGACGAAAGTTTCAGAGGTAGCCGGAAAGATTTTTAAGAAAAAGGCAACGCGCATAAAGTCATGAACTCAAACCGCCGACAGAGCCGCCGAGCCTTCGGGCGACCATGAAGTAGCCGATAGGAAACTGTTTCGCAGTCTTCTCTGATATCCTGGTCCCGAGTGGCAAGGCGACCAGCCTTCGACAAGCGGCCTGAAGCGCGACCGCAGCCCAAGCTCCGATTGGACCCAGTCGGCAGATGTATTTTGAAAAAATATCCACCACAATTTCGGGTACGCCCCCAAGCTCTTTGATCAGGATAGTGTCGAATCCGGTTGCTTCGGCAAAGCGCCGGAGCGCGTATTTTGTATATCGATAGTAGTCATAGGGCTCCTCGTGCAACCAGTAGAAAAACGGTACATTTAACAGCAATTTGCCGCCTGGCTTTAGTACTCGGGCCATCTCATGCCACAAACGCTCGGGCGTTGGTATATGCTCGAGGACATCGGAGAGAAGGATGGAGTCGAAACTCGCGTCGGCAAACGGTAGTTCCTTTGTAAGGTCGCACTCTGCGTCCAGGTGGCCATTGCCATGCAGAGAGTTGCCCCAGTCTACGCAAACGGTTTCAGAAACGTGTTCTCGATACAGGCCGTAGAAGGGAACCTTTCCGCAGCCGAGATCCAATAAGCGGCCACGGCAATGGTGCTTCACGTGCATATGGTAGCAACTTGCGACCAGGTCGCACATCAGCGTCGATCCGGGGCCGCCGCCCCCCTTCCGGTCGCTGGACGCCATGAGCCGACCACCCTTAAATACAAATTTCGAAGGCGCCCACGCCTCAACATTCCTCATCTTGCTAAAAATTGGTTAGTTAAATTTCCGCGACGATCTCTGGCCTTGCCGGGAACCGCTCCGATCGCACACGCTCGTTCGAGTGCAGCGTGATACCTGCACCCGGGCGCCAGCAGTCCCAGAGCAACTTTGTCCTTTTCAGGATCCACTCTAGGCCGCGTTCTGACGCTTGAAGAACGTTATGCACATGATCTGAAAATCCAGAATCAGACTCCAATTTTCCATATACCAAACGTCGTAGTTAACCCGCTCCGCTAAATCGGTATTGCCGCGCAGCCCATGGATCTGCGCCCAACCGGTTATCCCCGGTTTGGCATTATGACGGGCATTGTAGTGTGGAATGTCGTGTTTAAATCTCGCGACTAATTCCGGACGTTCCGGCCTCGGCCCGACCAAGCTCATTTCCCCTCTAAGAACATTCCAAAACTGTGGCACTTCATCGATATTCCATCTGCGCATAAACGCTCCGACCCGCAACCGTCGCGGATCATTCTGGATAGTCCAACCCGCCTTCCCATCCTGCTCCGCGTCCAGCCGCATACTGCGGATCTTGATGATATCAAAGGGCTTGCCGTTTCTCCCCGATCGCCGCTGTCTGTAGAAAATCGGACCTGGGGACTCACAATATACGATCGCGCCAAACACGAGGAGAATGGGTAACGAGAGCAAAAGCCCGACAATTCCTCCGACGATATCAATCGCCCGTTTGATTGCGCGGCTGACGATCCGATCCAGAGGTAGCCGGCTCACTCCGAGAACTGGCACTTCGCCGATGGTTTCCAGGTGCAACCCAGAGACCAGAATTTGAAAATAAGAGGGCACAACCTTGAACTCAACCATTTCGCGTTCGCAGGCGTTGGCCAATTGCAGGATGCGCTGTCGGTCATAGTCGAGATCAGCTAAAATCAAGATGTCGATCGCAACCGACGAAATAATACCTTCTGCTTCATCAATGTCGCCGAGATAGGGAATGGAAATCTCCGTTCGCTCATCAGCATCACCGTGAATGTAGCCGATAACTTGGTATCCGGAGCCGCGCGAGCCAATGAAATTCTGCGCCAGATTAGCGGCGTGCTCGTTCCAACCGACAAAGACAACACGCTGCCGAAGCGCAGAGAGGGCAGAGGTGCGAATCAGGAGTAGCTGGAACACGCTGCGCCAGATCACCAGAATACTAGGAGTGATCACCCAGGCCATTACGCAGTAGATGCGTGACACCGGGGGCTCGAACTTGACCATGAACGACGCGAGCAAGATGAGTCCTATCCAGGCTACCGACCACTTTAAGATTCGCGCAGTCACCAGCCGCAATGCCAGCAGGTTGCGATGATCATAAACGCCGCCATAGCAGAGCATCCCAATGTAAACCACTGAAGCCAGCGTGATGTAGCCCAGATAGCCGCCGAGGTCGGGCCGCGCATTAATTCCCCACTCGCGAATAGGTGTCTGAAACCGAATATAAAACGTCAATAACAGCGCTGACAAGATGAGCAGAATGTCGCCGACAAAGGCGACAGCAACTATCTGTTGACCCAGCTCCCGCCCCCGGCGAACACCCTCATCCCGCGTCGGAAAGCACCAGAGAACTTTTCTGGCTCCGGCTATTCTGTCCGACGAACCCGAGACTTCTGAAACTACTCTGCTAGTAAATGTATTCTCGTTAATCGACATATCTCCATCCAGCGTTGAACTTCATTCACCCGCAAAAACACACTCCTCTACTCAGAAGGCCTCACAAGTCGAGGACCATAAAAATAGAGCGATCAAAGGAAATCGATCGAATTAGACGCAGACAAGTTGAAACCAAGTCTGCCAACCCAATACGCGCCGCTCAGTCCTTCTTTTCTTTCCCAAAACCAAAGCAACGCTAACTAACCTGTCGCATTGTTCCTCCCGGCCCGGTTTCCAGCCCTTTCGGAACCTCAGCCTGAACATGCACAGCCAACCAGAGAACCATCATAACGTCAAGCATTTTGTCCAGTCAATCTCACCATGTTATCAACGCCGGCTCGTTAGCTGCCTGAACGCAAGCTAAACTAACTAGCCGAGCACACATTCAATATAGTTCCGCAGCCGATCAACAAAAACAGCGGTATCAAACTTGCGCGCGTGTAATTGAATCCGTTGCGGCAGAAAACTTTCCTCGGCGGCCTCGAAGGACAGGATCGCCTCAGCGAGTGACTCCGTAGTTTGTTGCTCGAAAAACACACCGGTGATTCCACTCACTTCCTGGCCGTTCTTCCAGCCACTTCCCGCATAGCGGCCCACGACAGTCTCCAGAGATCCCCCCTTCCCGAAGGCGATCACCGGACGCCCATATGATTGAGCCTCCAACGCCACCATGCCGAAATCTTCATCGGCTGCGAATAATAGAGCACGGCATTCGGCATACATATTTCTGAGCTGCGATTCCTCCAATTCCCCCAGGAATTCCACATTTTGTCCAGCCTGCTTCTTTAAACGTTTCATCTCCGGCCCATCACCTACAATTACCAACTTTCGACCAAGCCGGCCGCAAGCGTCGATTAGTATATCCGTTCGCTTATACGGGACCAGTCGTCCTACCGTCAGATAGTAATTTCCATGTTTCTTGGCCAAAAAACCACGCGAAGTATTGATCGGCGGATGAATTATCGTGCTTTCTCGCCGGTAATATTTCCAAATCCGCGTGGCGACATACTTTGAGTTCGCGATGAAATACTCTACTCTTTGCGCCGCCGAGTAATCCCAGTTCCGTACATAATGAGACGTCAACCCAAAGACCGGTCGCATGAGCGGAGGCATTCCGCGCAAATAGGCTGAATGCCCATCCCAGAGATACCGCATGGGCGAGTGACAATAGCAGATATGCGTCGCATTCAAGCCAGTAACGACGCCTTTCATGGGTCCGCTATCCGAGGTGATCACAAGGTCGTAGCCGCTCAGGTCTAACATCTCTACGGCCACCGGATAGAAAGGCAGCAAGTGACGATGGACCCTTCGCGCTACGGGAAGTTTATTAAGAAACGAGGCCGTTATTTTATGTTTCTGCTCCTTTATGGCGGGCGGCAGCTTCTTCTCGTCCAGGAAGAGCGTAAAGACATCAGCATTTGGAAACATGCTTGCGATGGTGTCGACCACCCGTTCGCCACCAGCCAGAGAGATAAACCAATGGTGAACTATAGCTACTCGCAGGCCCTCGAAGCTGATTCGACGCGGTTCAGGGCTCGATGTTATTGGTTCATCGATTGTCTGAAGAGACGGGCTCATCTACAATTCCTTGATCCGCCCAGGGTGGCAGCGGCCAAGGCAAATATCCCTTAGCGCCAACAGATGCCCTTTCAGCCTTCCACTCCAATCCAGAGACCGATCGCCCCTCAGTAGATTCGATAGGCTGATCAGTGCACTCTTACCAAAACAGATCAACCAGAAGCGAGTCCAGGCCATCCGCAGAGGCAAATGCATCACTCCCTTTTTTAGAAAATACCAATTGTTCGCTACGAACGAGTATCCTCGTAATACTTCACGCACTCGACCTCCTGGCGTTTCGAGGTGAACTCCGACGCAACCGGCAAAGCGGCCGATGCGTCCGTAACGCTCTAAGCGGATCGATAGATCGTAATCCTCTCCATAGGAATAAAGCGGAAGATTTTCGTCAAATGTTTCATAATTCAGTATAGCCCGCCGAATGACCATGTTGCAGCCGAAGAGAATATGATGCTTTCCCTGGCTGAAGAACATTCCTCTCGGGTTTACTCCAGGTTGATAACTGGCAATCAACTTCTTCGCTGCCGGCCGACTGATGCCTCCGCTGGCGAGAAGATGACCGGAGATTCCCATGATTGCGGTATTCGCATTCATAAACGCGACCGCTTGTTCCAAATAGTCTGCCTTTAGTTCAATATCATCATCGAAGAACCCGACGTACGTCACGGTGTTTGCTATCGCTTCGATGCCCTTGTTTCTCTGCAATGTTATTCCGAGGGGTCCAACGATACATTGCACATCATCTCCCCATTGTTTTCTGGGTAAGTCTTCGGTTGATGGGACGACAATAATGATTCCCTTGGGTTGGAGCGTTTGCTGCTGAAGTGTTTCGACAGTTTCACTCACACAATCAGGCCGGCCTTTGGAAGCGATCACTACACTTATCGAAGTACACACGGTATTTTCGTTCGCAGGCCTGATAGCCGTGTCCACCCGATTGGTGAGGTTATTCAAAACAATAGAATCCATTGTCAGAAATGTTCGCCTCTCAGCTCCGAGCTGATTAAATTTTTCCACTCCGTCAGGAATCTTTCGCGAGTAGCACTCTGCGCATGAAGAATAAGTGCGTTCCTCAACTCTGTCCGCCGTCTTTCGTCGAGCGCGAGAACAGATTCCATTGCATCGCCAATTTCCGAGACAGAAAGCGGGTCCACCTGTATCGCCAGACCGTTCACGGCCTCGGCCAGAGCGCTGTCTCGGGAGATTATAGGGACCGATCCGTGGAGGGCGGCCTCGAGCGCCGGCATCCCGAAGCCTTCGAGCAGGCTTGGTAGCACGAATGCGCTCGCCTCCTGGTACAGCCAGCGCAGTTGTGCATCGGACACGTAACCCAGCATCTTCACGCCCGCCGTACGCGCCGCGGTTGCTAGAGTTTCCTTCGCACCTGCGCCTCTCGCCCCGCAAAGTATGTAGCTTACGTTGCGTCGAGCAAAACCGTATCGCCCGAATGCCTCGATCGCCGTACGCTGGTTCTTCCTTGTCTCCAGCGCTCCAACCGTCAGGAAGAACGGGCGTTGTATCCCGTGGATAGGTTCGGAATGTCCGTCCACGCCCCCCGCGCGCACGTACAAAGAAATCGTCTTGAGGAAACGAAAGTCTGCGCCGAATCTCGCCTCAAAAGCGTGCCGGGACGCGTTGCTGACAAAGACTATCCCGGGCCGCGCCTGAGCGATCTTGGTGTAGGCGTTCCCATATGCAGCGACGGTTCCGCGGTCGTAAAGCTCGGGGTGGCTCACTGGGCCGATGTCATGACACAAAACAATGTCCGAGGATTCCAGCCTGGAACGACTGACATAAAGTGGATCCAAAAAGAGCCTCTTAAGCTTTACCGCTTTCGGTTCGGGCCAGAGAAATCGGGTTGATGTGCCAAGTCGCGCAATCTCCCGCAGCATCAAGCGCCCGAATACCTTCCGAGCTATGCCGGGAGGGAGTTGCTGTCTCAACAAGCGCCACCGCCTTACGATTCCCTTTCCATCGAACGCCCCGGCGAGATCCTCAGCTATGTAGTGCGCACCGGTACGGTTGATCAGCGATAGCGAACAATCTAACAAAAGTTGCATTCTTGCTACCTGCTCGAAGATTTTTGCTGGAACCTGGTATTCGCCTCGCGAGACGAGGTACTACGAACCGACCGGGACCGCCCGAGATCCTCTTCCTTTATACAATGCACGCGCCAGAATTTGGGCAGCCTCGTTCCAAGTGCGGCCGACCGCGGGGGGTGGTTTCGGCAAACCGATTGCTTGCATAATTCCAGCCCTGACGCCATCGAGGGTGGGCTGAACGTAAACCACATACTCGTCCCCTGCTTCTCTCAACTCCGGGATATCGGTCGTGACCACACGCGCGCCACAGGCACGGGCTTCAAGTACAGGCATTCCGAAACCTTCATATAGCGATGGAAAAATAAGCGCGTCGGCTGCTGCATATAGAATGGGCATCACCTTATCCGGCACATAGCCCGCCAGCACCAGACCATGGGCGCGCGCCTCGCCGAGTCTCTGTTTCAATACTCGGTTCTTCCACCCAGTGGGGCCTGCGAGCACCAACTGATGCTCGCTCAACTTTCCGTCCCTCTTCAAATCGATGTATGCGCGAAGTACAGTGTCGAGATTCTTGCGCGGTTCCGGTGTTGCCACTGACAGCAGATAAGGCGGTTTCACTCCAAGGCGCGACAAATTCTCTGGAATCTCGATTTCACGCGTGGGCTGCGAAGAGCGAAACGGTGGCGTCACACCAGGCAGAACGACGTCGGTAACTTCTGCGCCGAGCATCGATCGAATGCGCTCGGCGGTGCCGCATGAATTGGTGAGCACACAATCGGCGGTCAGAATGTCTTTCCGAAACCAAAGTCGACTCGACCATCGGGATTGGAACTGCATTGTCTCGGGAACCACCAGGTAGTTGAGGTCATGCACGCTACAGACGGTACGCACACCGTCGCCGAGTCTTGGATGCAGCGTGCGTCCCGCCCAGAATACGTTGACCCTATCCGATGCGCACATGGCGCGACAGCGCGTCTTAAGCCAAACAAACGAGGGCAGTCGTCGAAACCCAACGACAGGTTCGGTCCGCAGCCGCCAGCGTGGTGAAGGCAATCGGACTGCGGCAGCTGGCAACCTGGAGTATGCAATGAACAGTGCCTCGGGTAGTAGCGCATCCAGCTCACGGCACAGGTTGAAGATATAGTAACCTACACCGGAAAGCGGAGCGCGCAGCGCGTCTCCGTCGATGCCAATACGTAATGATTCCATAGGCTACCGGATAATCAGTAGTTGCGGAGCGCCAGAAAGCGAGACTGGTATGGAAACGCGGTGATCCGACTTCACCCGCGCATTGTCACTAACGGGAGCAGTCCCGGGAGGTTCGTCGGAGACGGCTTTCAACAATTTCCCCGAGATCTCGGTCTGGCTGCCGGACAGAAGATCGTACCGGTAAATATGATGAGGCTCTTGCGCCAGCGGCACGGTTATCACGGCGTTTGCGGCCGGCGCATTCGGATCAAATGCTTTGACTTCCCAAAAGGCGACCACAGTCGTTCGTTCATCGGAACTCGAGAACGTATGACAGCGATCACCGAGTGGCTCCTGCCGGGCGGCGGGATCATTCTCAATCGAAGCCTGTTCTGCCGGAGACGCCGTTGCCATGCCGGCGAGAAGGCCGGTGAGCCTTTGTAGAGCCGAATAAGCCGGTTTCGCTGAAAGATTATTATGAACCAGTCCGAAATTTTGTTCCTTCGAATACGGATCAGCCCCGTCGTCCTTAAAATCGTAAATGAACGTATGCTCTACGCCGCTAGCCTCGCTTTCCAACAGCCGCCGGAGAATGTAAACGGCCTGAGTCTCCTCTGACATACCCGGCTTGCCAGGTTTTGCGTGCACGGTCGAGTAGCCCCACTCTGTGTGCCAGAGATTCTCCGTCGCACCCCATTTTTTTGCTTGTGCGCGGAACATCGAAACCTGGGAAGCAAAAGTCCCGTTGGCATCCGCGGTGGCGATCCCGTCGCGAACGAGAAAATATGGATTAGAGGCGTAGGGAACGAGTTCGGGCAATCCCGTACTGTAGGGATGGTCCGTCAAACCATCGACCTGCGGAGCCAGACCAAGCGCGATCATTCGGAAACTAGCCGGGGCCGGAGCACCCAAACCAATCACCGACATTTGCGGATTGGCGAGTTTGATCTCTTTGGTCGCTGCGTTCAGGATTTGCACGTATTTCTGGAGATACGGTGAGACGGATCCATTGCGCTCGTTCCCGTTCCACTGGCCTCCGTAGGCGTCCCGGAATCCGAAATTGTTCGGCTCGTTAAGAATCTCGATGGCCTGAACATCGTTGGCGAGTTCGCGGGCGAGCCAACCCGCTGCTTTCGCGTAGGCAGTGGTATCGTAATGATCGGCGTATGCGGGATTGCCGTAGGCCAGGATCAGGTCGATCTTGAGCCCGGCCCTTCGTGCGGCTTGTATCCAAGCTTTGGCTTTTGCAGGGATGCGATAGTTTCCGGGTGTCGGCTCCATGGCGGCCCAACTGAAATCATCCCGGATCCAGCCCGCACCGGACTTCGCAATCAGCGGCATGATTTGCTCCACCGACCAATTCTGGTCGAAATGGGTACATACGCCGATCCGATCGTCTCGTGCGAGGCTCTCTGGAGCTGCCTGAGTCCTTACGCACGTGGTGGCAATAAACAGACAACTCACGCTGATTAGAGCTAGCCGGGGGAGATTGACAATCGATTCAAATCTTTTCGTTAACAACATAGACACACTTTGTTCGCTGAGGTGAAGCAGCCAGCGCGAAAACTTACGCCGAATCACTCGCGGCGCGCTCAAGAATACGCCAAGTCTCCACCGCAGCGGTCTCCCAGCGATAATGAGCCGCATGCTGCACTCCCTGTTCTTCGAGCGAGGCTCGCCGCGCACTATCAAGCTGCAAGAGCCATCCCAATCGGTGCGAAAGATCTTCTAGGCTGAGCGGATCAAAATAGACAGCAGTTTTACCACACACCTCTCGTAATGCGCGAATATCGGAAACCGCAACCGGACAGCCGCAAGCCAATGCTTCGAGTGGAGGAAGGCCGAACCCTTCATAGATGGATGGATAGACAAATCCCGCAGCGCCAGAATACAAGACCGGCAGCAGCTTGTCGTCTATCCGGCCTAGCAGGCGGACCCCTTTGGGCAGGGAATCGAAGCGCAATCTCTGAAAAACGGGATTGCTTGCTCCGACCACCGCTAACGTTGCTCCGTCGAAACTACCTAACTGCCAGGCTCTCAAAAGGGTTTTCAGGTTCTTGCGAGGCTCGAGCGAGCCAACGAACAGGATATACGGATCCGTTAGGTCCAACTCCATTCTTGTCTGTTTGACCTTATCCGGATCGACCCTGCGAAAGCACGGATCAACTCCGTTGAATATCACGTGAACGCTCTCCGGTTCTACCCCCGTCAGCCGCACGATTCGTTCCTTTGAAAATTCGGAAACAGTAATGACTGCCCGCACCTTGCGACTCAGCCGTGGCAACAGAGCGCCATACCACAGAGCAAACTTCCGCTCAAACCATTCGGGATGATCCAGAGCCGCGGCATCATGGACAGTCAGTACTTGCCGGCTTACGCTGAGGGGTCCGGTGTTGCCTGGGCTCCAAAGTAACCGGCGCTTGAGCTGCGTAGGAAGATAAAACTGCTCCCAAAGATGCCCTTTTGTTCCCGCTAAGGCGCGTGACGGTTTCACTGAATTCAACCTTGCCGGCATATGAGGCAGCAAGCTCAGCACATATCTCTGAACGCCCGTGGTGCTCTGTCCGAGCGTGCGCAAGTTGACACAAGGTTCTAACATCATGGTGCGACTGGCTAGCTCCGTCACCGGGTTTACGCCTCGCCGGCGCGGAGGACATAATCATCGACCGAAGCTTCCATTCGGTCGATTGCCTCTCTCTCTTGCTTTTGCTGATCAAGTCGCCAGTAAGCCAACCCCAAAAACATCCATGTAGTTGGCAAAAAAAGCTCTGACACATTAATAAAGAAGAGGAAAAAGAGCGTCACGACTCCTACTTTAAGAGCAAGAGCCAAACTTTCTGATCGTAACAATATCGCTGGCTTCAAAAACGCGTAAAGGTAGACGATCATGCCAATCCAGCCTGTATTAATCAGAACAGCAGAAAATACCGATCCATAATAGTAGCCAAAGCCTATCCCGAAAAGGTGGTTCATGAATGTGAAGGTTTTGACGGCGTCGTTCGTATTTTGCAAAGCATCTTGATGGATTTCACCGGAGTCGTTCGCGCCGCTCAGCTTGGAGGTGAACATTGAGTCGTACGTGTCGGGGAAAGCAAAATAGAGCGTCGCAAGCGCTCCAACGAACGCCACAATAATAAGAACAAGTGGCAGGCTCAGTTTTCTTTGAAAAAGACTATAAAGAATTACAGCAAAGGGAAATGCGACGAAAGCCGAAGTCGACGTGGAGAAGACGATACAAAACAGCAGCGCGGCAGAGAGCCATTTCCGCTTGTACTCCAGAGCGAGAAACAGATAAGGGATAACCCCCGCCGAAAAAAAGGAAGGCTCTCCAAACGTGGATTTTATCCGCAACAAGGTAAGTGGTCCGAGCTCAATTGCCTGAGACCAACTTCCGGTGTGCATATCCTCTCCGTAGGTTCGATTCGCAAAAAAATCGCCCGGCTGCCCGATTATTAAAAAGAATAGCCATTCATAGATTCCGTAGATAGCAAGAAACCATGCTCCCCACAGGACATAACGCATCCACTCGGCCCGAAAGAAGAAGCGAAAGAACAAGGCAATGCAAAGGCAGGCGGCCAGATACAGACTCTGCGTAAAAAGTACCGAGCGAAACACAACACGCGTGTCGTTGGGACTGTTTAAGAACATATCACCAAAGTCATGCCTATTCGACACAAGGTGCCCTAGTTGGCTTCCGCATAGTAGCAGAAACCAGACTCCCGCCATTAGGATCGCCACTTTGAAGTAACGGACCCGCTGGATGCTTCGCTGCCCGCCGTCCCGGCTCAAAATGACAAAGAAGACAGAAGCAAATCCTAGCACATAGGCGGGGATGGTCCCTTGCACCGACGGGATGAGCAAAAATGACGTAAGCGGCATCAAAAGACACCAAAGTGCGATAAACCAGCTTGGAAGACCTTTCATCGAACTGAAGTACGCTTTGATTCCATTAACTTCTCCAGGGAATGTCTCAATTCCCCCAGGACGGCGAGCGCCATTCCTGTCTCTACCAACCAGCGCCGCTATTTGCTATCCTGCTTAGACAAAGGAAGCTTTGTGCGATCCAAAAACCGCCCTCCGCATCAAGTAAGGGTTTCCTACAAAAGGGGGCGATTCCATCCCTATCCGCTCATTGAGCGGCCGGCCATACAAGCCCGAGTAAGATAATCCAGACCAGACACAATTTCCACGGCCGTCCGTTTCCATGGCTGGTGCGGCCGTGTGCGAAGCCAATTCTTAAGATAGACACTCCGCATTCGTTTATTCAGCATGCACTTTGCATAGTAGGCTCCGCGACCGCGGTCATACCAACGCGTAAGACGTGACTCATCCTCCGCAGTTTTTCGTCCGTGATGGTGATAGACAACTGGTTTGGGATCGTACACCCCATTCCACCCAGCGGCCGAGATTCTCGCCATCAACTCCAATTCGTCCCCGCTGTAGAGTGCTCCAGCGCCAAACCAGGGATCAAAGCCGCCGACCCCGCTAAGAGCGGCCCGCCGATACGCGACGTTTGCACCCTGAATAATACCCGCTCGGATAAAGCTCCCCGCCGGAAAAAAAACAGGCTCCAAAGATTCCTGTAATGTTATCCTTCGGTCCATCGGATCATGCAACAGAATCCGCCCTCCCACAAAACCAAGTTTTGGATCTCTTGAGAAGCACTCGAATACGGCATCAAGATAATCCTCTTCCGGATAGCAATCATCGTCTATACAAACGACGATGTCGGACCTGGTCGAATGCCAACCAGCATTTTTCGCGACGGCCACTCCCCGACCCTGCTGATTAAGCGCCTGCACAGGGTGATCAAAGGTTGCGGCAAAATCCGCTACAAGGGCACTTGTCCTATCCGTCGATGCATTATCTACGATAACCAGCTCCCACCGTAATTGTGATTTAATCGCGGAAACCCTTTTTAGAGTCTGGGCGAGCTGGCCAGCGCGGTTGCGGGTACAAATCACTAGGGAAAGATCGAATACACTGTTGGTCATGGGATTCTCCCGGAGAGTACCCAGGTTGGGTAGGTTGCCATTCATCATCGTAAACTACCGTAAGGAATGAGACGAAGAAAAGAATTGCTACCTTCGACATGAACTACTGTCGAAAGGAGGATTTTAGCTGACAAGCTACCTCCCTGAGGCGCCTCTTATATCTCGTTCCGCGATACTTTATCCTATCGTAACGCGTGATTTGTCGAACGATTTCCAATAGCGATCTGGGCGCCCTGGCCACTGGACGAGCGATTTCGGCAAGCACCAGAGCTTGATCCAGCGTCTCATCGAATTGATGAAGCTTTGGATCAAACGCCACGGGCCTGCCTCGTTGGTACTTCCAACTTGTGGATATGCCTTGGAAGTGACGATAGGAAAACGAATCTGAGTAAGACGACGCCAGATCCCTGCCACTGACCGTGTGGTTCCCCCAGTATTCCTCCAACCGACACCGCCCGGGGACAACACACCACTTCTTTGGGCAGCTGGGCTCAGTTCGCGCTAAATACCGGAAATAGCCGTGCCGGAGATCCGAAAGGGAATCGGGGTCAGGGTGCGTTCCGACGGTGGCGTTGGAAATCCACCTACCATTAAACATTGTGCAACCGTTTCTGCTCTTTTCCGTTACGTCAAAAATGCTTTCCCCTTTTTCGGATACAACAAACTCGTCGATGTCGCAGTTGAGCACGCTAGAGGCCGAATCCAGGAATCGAAAACGAGCGTCGTGGAAGGCACCTGCCTGACAGAAATGTGAGTCCCACCAACCGCCCTTATACCCCTGCGGCCCGAATTTATAAGGCCAATGAACCACGTTGATTTGGAACCCGGGAAACGCTTCCTTGAGCGACCTCTCCAAATCTTCGCCGGTATACTTTGTCGAGGCGTTATCGTAGATCAAAACCGCATTCGCGCCGTGATTACGAGCATGAAATTGCACCCAATCCACAATCCATCTTACTTCATTGTCTCTGGAATGGGTATAAAGCACGCGCCTCCCCTGATATAACTGGCTCGTCGCACGCTGAGGCGTAAGCCGGTATGATCCGAAATCAAGTTCAAGATGTACAGCATCGCTATCCCAGTTGGGTATCCAAACCTCAGAAAATCCATCTCGAAAATAGTAATTCGAAATCATCGATGCTAATGGTCGGCCGTCGATCCGCCCCCCGTAAAAGCACGGAAGTAAATTTAAGAACGGTGGCCCAATAAAGATCAAATTTTTCTCGTGCTTTTTGCGAGACAAGATCAAGTCGTAGAAAAGTGTGGACGCATCGAAAGCTTCGTCGAATCCCGGTTGTCGGAACTCAACCGGACGTACACTCTCCCGCTTGACGGCCGCTTCCGGCGGCAGGCACAATGACGTACAGTGAAACATGTTAGGTGGTCCGAGCGGCGGTCATCGACTCGGACTCGAAAAAGACTGGAACTGTCCATCGCCCGCCGGCGACATCCAACCACGGGTCCACGCATTCCGCAACGTCACCCGAAATTCCGTGTGCCACGCGTCGCAGCAACACTCATCAGTTCGGTAATTCGCACTTCACCGGTGAGCGCACCCGTTCCGGAAGAGTTATCCATTCTGCTTCCTCATGGTAAGTGCACACTTCCGGGCGCCACCCAAACAAGCTGGTCCTATTCAAGATGACGACGCGAAACTGACAGATTCGTTCCAAATGTTGATAGCGCTGTCCTCCTGGTGGATCGGCGAAATATGCGGTCAAGCTATACTGGCCAACATTTAAATTTAGCCTTGGTATCTGGCATACTACTGTTGTCGTGCCGGAGCCCTTGCAGATTTCGATCGGATGGTCAAACGCGAGGAGATGCAGCACTGGAACCTGGGCTTGGTTGACTATTTGAAATGAGAGGCAAGCTCCGGGAATCGAGTCCGGATGGTAAAAATCGAACTCAATTCTCATCGGGGCGCCACACTCGTGCACCGAACCCGGCTGTGAACAGAACACTTCGACTCTGGTGATCGACGGCTTTCCGACAACTGGCGGCGCTTCGTAGCGCGCTTCCTGGGATTCCATCGAGCTCAGGTATTTTCCAACGGCCTCCTGTGTTTCCCCAAAGAAAACGCACTTGCCGGCCTGCAGCAGAGCGGACGTCCCGGTAAGCGATGTGACGGCGGCCATGTTGTGGCTGACAAAAATCACCGTTCGCCCGGAATGGCTGACATCCTCCATTTTGCCTAAGCACTTCTTCTGAAACTCACTGTCACCGACCGCCAAGACTTCATCCACGATTAAGATCTCCGGCTCCAAATGCGCGGCCACCGCGAACGCCAGTCGCACATACATACCGCTGCTGTAACGCTTCACTGGGGTATCCAGGAATCGGTCGACTTCAGCGAATGCGACAATCTCGTCGAACTTGGATCTAATCTCGGCGCGGGCCATCCCAAGAATCGCACCGTTTAGATAAATGTTCTCACGTCCGGTCAATTCCGGATGAAAGCCCGTACCAACTTCAAGTAAACTGGCAACGCGACCTTTGATGCGAATTCGGCCTTCGGTTGGTTCAGTGATCCTGCTCAAAATTTTCAGCAGGGTGGATTTCCCAGCGCCATTTCGCCCGATGATGCCGACGACTTCCCCTTGCTTGATTGCAAACGAAACGTCTTTGAGCGCCCAGAAGTTCTCGGCGGAATTTTCGGAATGAGGAGAACTGCCATTGTGAGAATGTGAACCGTTCGAACCGGTTCCTCCTCGGATTCTCCTACCAATTGCTTTGAATGGCGTTGTTACCTGCCGGGCAATCACGTCGCGAAGCGTGGTATATCGCTCGCCGTTGCTCTTGTGGCTCAGAGTATACCTTTTGCCGACGTTTTCGATGGAGATGACAGTCTCAGACATATAACCTTTGCGAATTACGCAATCCGAATCAGATCACATCGGCGAAGGTCTTTTCCGTCCTGCGAAAATACCAGATGCCGAACAAGAGGAACAGAATGATAACTACCAGCGAGAGCGCAAATCCCGGCAGATAGAATTCCCCGGTTCCGCCCCGGCAAATCGCCCAGCGGAATCCGTCGATTATCCCGACGAGTGGATTCAGGGAATAGAGCAGGCGCCAGTTCTGCGGTATAACATCGCTGCTGAAACCAACCGGCGAAATGAAAAGGCCGAACTGCGCGATAAATGGAACAACGTAACGGAAATCGCGAAATTTGACGTTAAGAGCAGTTAGGAATAATCCCGGACCGAGTGCGGCGAGAAACGCCAGCAACGTGAAGAAGGGAAGGGTGAACAGTCGCCAGTCCGGCATAAACCGAAACCAGACCATTAGAACCCCGAGCAGCGCGGCCGAGATCAGCAGATCCACCAGACTGGTAATAAGTGTTCCGGCTGGAATGATCAGCCGCGGGAAATACACTTTCGAGACAAGATTGGTATTGCCGATCAGACTATTGCTGGCCTCCGAGAGCGCGTTGGAGAAGAACTGCCAAGGCAACATCGCAGCGAACACCAGAATTGGATAAGGGATACCGTTGGACGGCATCTTGGCGATCCGGCCAAACACGACCGTAAAAATTACCATTGCGAGAAAGGGGCGAAGGATCGCCCAAATCACGCCGATCGCGGTTTGCTTGTAGCGGACACTAATGTCTCGCCAGGCGAGTATGTAAAACAGCTCGCGATAGCGCCAGAGGTCGCGCCAGTAGTTTTTCTCTGTGCGCCCGGGTTCGATCAAAAGCTCATGCATAAAATTTCGAAATTCCAGTTTTATGGCCTGGGCTCGGTCAGCGGCACCAGATCCGTAACGCTGGCTTCGGCGTGCAGGCTGCGCCCCATCCATTCAAAGAGAATTTCCACACGGTCTCTGGCGGTAATGAGGCGGGTGACCAAACCTTCCAAACCTTGGAATGGGCCCCGGGTGATCTGAACGTTCTGGCCCGGCTTCAACGCCTGATTAACCTCCACAAATTCACCTGGACCGGTGCGGCTGCTGATCTCGCTGATTAGTGCATCGGGCAAAAGCGCGAGACGATCCCCGAATTGCACGAAGCCGCTTATCCCCGGGCTCTGCCTGATTCGCCGATGGAAGGTTGCATAATCAAATCGAGCGAAAAGGTAACCGGGGAACATCGGTTCGACGAACCAGATCGGGCCCCGCGTTGTCGGTTTCCGAAAACGCAGTCGAGGACAGAAGACCTCGAGTTCGCAAGTCTGACGCAGGCAGGCGGCTGCGATATGTTCTCGTTTGGGCTGGCCTCTGAGACAGAACCATAAGCCTGCCGGTGGGTCACGAAGGATTTCAGTAGGGGTTAGAAGCATGATGTGTGGCTAAACCGGTGCATCGAAAAATTCCGGCATGCTGCCGCCCTTGGTCGCGAACCTTCCGGTTCGGACTGAATCGACAAAATTTGTCGGTGAACATTTCAATCCACGCGATGTTCCGGGAGGTTCGGACTATCCAAAGCGCCAGTTCCAGCCGGCTAGGCTGGCTGACGGCTCTCAACGCGCTTAGCTTAAGCTTAGCGGCGCATTCTCGCTCCGATATGCTTCAGCCTTAACATACATGCTGGCATAGCGAGCAAGGTAGTAATCATCGCGAGACCGGCGCAGAATCCGGTTCAAGACCACTGCGTCAGGTCTGTGAGTCGCTCGTGCGAGCAGGTCGCAGGCCCGGACCACCGCTCGCCGCGGAGTTTTACCTGCGCGGACGACGAGACATACCGACTCAATTTCCTTAGCGATGAGTTGAGTGTCACTGACGGCGTTGATCGGAGCGCTATCCAGCACGATCCGATCGAAGTAAAGCATGGCTGTTTTAATTAAGCCGGCAAGGTCGCCGGCCGCCAGCAATTCGGCTGGGTTTGATCGTCGCTCCCCTGCCCCGAGGATGAAAAGGTTCTCCGTGTCGGTCGGTCTGCAGCAATCCATTAAGTTGGCGCTTCCGGTAAGACAAGCACTGAGTCCCGGCGTTTTGGTGTCGGCTAGTAGAGCTCTAGTCAGATTCGGCCGGCGCAGATCGGCATCGATGAGAAGGGTCCGAAGGCCCGTGTGGGCGAGAGACACTGCACAGTTAAGGGAGCAATAGGTCTTGCCCTCGCCGGGGTTGGCGCTGGTGAACAAAACTGCCTTCGAGTCATTTCGTTGGCCAAGAAAAGAGAGAGCGGTCCGGAGCGAACGAAATGCTTCTGCTTCGTGCGACGCCGGGTCGGCAGTTAGAACGGCTTCTTTGTCAAGATGTCTGCGTTTGGAACGAGGAACCAAAGTTAGTACCGGGAGTCCCAAGATTTCTTCCACCTCACTAACACTACGGATGGATCGGTCGGCCATGTCGGTGCCAAGCACCAGGCCGCACCCGATGACGGAGCCGGCCAAAAGCGCCAGCGCCAGAATCTTCAATTTGTGCGGCTTGGCCGGCTTGGTTTCCACGAGCGGCGTCTCGATGACGCGGATGTTGTTCTCCTCAACGTTTTTCTCAACGTTTGTCTCCTTCATGCGACTGAGAACAGAGTCGTACAGGGCACGATCCGACTCAACTTCGCGGACCAGGACGTTGTAAGGAATAGCGATTTTGTTGAGTTCCAATGCCGCTTGCTCCTGCTCCTGGAGTGCGCTTCTCAGCTTATCCTCGGTCGCCTTGGCCGCCTTATAGGCATTATTCACTTGTTCACCCGCACCAAGAACCATTTGATTTAGCGTATCGTTAAGCCCCCGAATCTGATCGGGGTTTTTGAAAATTGCTTCCTTCTCCGCCACTTCCTTCCGCAAGGCGGCTATATTCGGCAGGTTGGCGACGCTCGGTAACAACAGCAATTCCTCAGGAGAGCGCGCCTTGCCCTGCTTGATCGCCGCCAGGTCCGCTTCCAGCCGGAGACGCTCGCCCTTGGCTTCGGTCACCCTGAGGTTCAGTTCTTTCAGCTTTTCCACGGTGATATTCTGCTTATCCTCAAGCGAAACTGCGTTGTGGTCTTCCCGGTATTTTTGAACTGCCAGCTCAGACTGGTGGAGTTTCTCTTTGAGGCGATCAGCTTCCTGCAGGAGGGCTTCGTTGGCGGCCTTTGCGACCGCGGCCTTCTGCTCAAAGTTCTGCTCCTCGTACTCTGTAACCATCGATTGGGCAAGCTGCCGCGCTCGGACCGGATCCTTATCGTCTACCATGATATCGATCAATCGCGTTCCCTTGCGGAGCTTGACGTCAACCTTCGAACTGAACCGACCGGCAAGCTCAGTGTCCAAATAGGGCGAACCGTCTTTCTTGGGCGGGGCGAATTCCGGGTCTTTGTCTAGACCGTTGGCCTTAACGACTCGCAAGAGCAGCGTCTGACTGAGCAGGCTCTGCTCAACTGTCTTCAGCGCGTCGGCTGCTTTGTAATCCTCCTGGTTGATGTCCTGGATGTTAACGATTTTCTGCGCCGCTTGCTCGACTAGAACGACTGCGCGTGACTCGTAGATTTTTGGAGTCACAATCAAATAGGCAATCGCCGCAGAACCGCACAGAACAACCACCAGAAATATCAGCCACCATTTCGATAACAACAGGTGATACAGGTAACCGAAGTCGAACCTAAGCGACGGATTATCACTGACAGGTGTAGATGGCAATTTGGTTTTCAAGCGGATAGCCTCGATGCAGCAGGTCGGTTCAATTGGCAAGTAGAAGATGCGTTCTTTCGCACGGTGATTTTGTCATCAGCTGAATTTCCAAGGTATCTTGCGGCTCCCGAAGCAGATTTTGTTCCCATCTTTCCAAAACAGTTCGACGATTTCATCCAACAGCCTCCTTCTTGTTCCGAATCGTCGCAGTGCAAAGCCATCTTCTACTTTGAAATAACATACCTACCTTTCAAAATTACTTCACGAAAGGGGGGACGTTGTCGCGCTATGTTCTCGAACGGCGCCCGTCCCATACCAAGCACCCAGTCCCATCGAGTCGCCCTCCCTTTGAAAATTGGAACGTATTGAATGCCGTCCAGACGCAACGGTCCTACAAGCAGAGCGCAAAAAGTTTAAAGTGCAAACTGAATTTTGCCGGGTTTACGACGTTTATCGCTTTTATGGTGATTCTGAAAATTTGTGCGCATTTCTGTTAAATTGAGTCTTGTAGACTTAAGGATTATGCGCTGTAATCCGATGTTGGTTCTGCCCCCCTTTGGCACTTCGAGCATAGAAACGGATCCAACCTCATGTCCCATGACGACTTTATCCTCGGTTATCAGAACGGTCGGCTGGGTTGCAGCGTTAGCGCATTGCGAACCCTCCGCCTCTTCCTGGTTGGCCGAATTCATGAAAAGCGTCTCGTGATCCGTCTGATCGGTTGGTCATTCGGTTTACTCCTTTTGATCGGTCTCGCTGCTATCGGGTTTCTTTGTCTGCCTGTCCACTGGGCGCTCCTTGGTACAATGACCTTGCTGGCGATCTTTGCGCTCGGGTTTGTCCACCAAATCGCCGGCCTGATCGTATTTAGCGCCCTAGCCGACGTGCAGTTTTACCAATTTGCCCTGGCCGAACATGCTTTATTTGTCTTCGCTGAAGGCGAGGGCCATATGCCTAGGGTCCAGAAGGCTGTTCCGCTGCACGAACCTCGTCGTGCCCAACGCTAGGACCATTTCGGTCCGCGTCGCCGCGCCTAGTACGGAAGCATCGACCTTTCGTGCCTGACTCCGTGCGCTCGTCCAATGCTTCCTTCCCATCGCACGCGAACCCTATTTGTCGTCGAACAATCTGCAAATCTGAATTCCATGTTATCGGCGTCAAGCGGTTACCTCCCAAGGGATAAAAAACACAAATCGCCCCCCCTTCCAAAACGCGAAGGAACGGCTTTTCTTTCTGCGGTGGGACGGACCTTCTCACGATTTATTCAATTAAGCTACGTGAAAGCCTTCACCATCGGTTTTTCGGGGAGATCCAGCGGAACCGGCTCGCCTCATCAAGTGCACGAATCTGCTCATCCCTCGAAAAGGCCCCCGGTTTCTGAGAAAACGATTGAAGAGCCTGGCGAATCGAACACAAGCATCCCGGGCAGGCTATTTTAGATAGATTCCCCTCCCAACATTGACATGCGCCCGCGAAGTCGAGGATCACCCGCAATTTGAATCAGCCTGACCATGGCTACAAACTTGCGCTGTGACAAAAAAAATACACAGCGTCGATCCCGCCGCCAAAAAGACTTCTCAACCGCTTATTTTTTTGTCCCAGCGAAACGGATCCGGTACAGATCCTGCTTTTCCTGCGGTGGGATCGGGGATGACGCAGAAAATCTTTCGCGAGTAGATTGCGAAGGGAACCGGCACGCGACACACTTCAACCAGTGCCTCTCGATCAGCCCCTGCATGGGGTTCGGCGCATTCCTTATCGGTTAAATCGCTCGCATGGATACACAGGGGCCAATCCCCAGGCCAACCGTCGGCCAGATCACCAGAAACCTGGATTCCGGCATCTAGAACTCGTTCCGGCTACAAGGATGAATTTCTCGCTCACACTTCGGGCAGACATCGGTCAGCGTAGTTAACGGCAGGGTCGAACAGCGCTCACTCGACGCCCACAATCAACCACAGTTCTAAATACTAGAGGTACTCATAGATATCATACTAACAATAACTGGAAGCACATTTGTTTTCCCGTTTGACGTTCTTATCTATCGACTTGTCGAACGGAATCAGTAGAGTAGCAGCGCTTTAACTAGTCAAAAGCGAGATTTGGATTCTCCGAAGGGACCGGCATGTAATATGGAACGGAGGAGGCATCAACGAACGTGCTACGGTTATTCTGAGGGCGATTATTCGAACTGCAGGTCGCCGAACTCTCAGCAGACATTCCTCTCGCTTTCCGAAACGCTTCTCCGAGCCCTGTACCGAACTAACGCAAACCGCCCGGGGCCACCACGTTTAACTGCACCACCCGATCGGGTAATTGTGTGAACGCCTCCATCATTGCACTGGTCCGACTCATGATCCGTAAAGGGAAGTGAAATATATGGTTATTTTATGTATACTGTGTTCCAGGACTCGATGTGCTTTTTGTTTGATCTTTTTGATGGCCCTTGGTGTGGACGCCGGCTGGGCTCAAGTCAGCGTGCTAACACAGCACAATGATAACTCCCGTTCCGGGGCCAACCTGAACGAGACTTCTTTAACCACGGCCAATGTCAATGTCTCTAGCTTTGGTAAACTATTCGCTATGCCCGTGGACGGATTTGTCTATGCTCAGCCACTTTACCTGCCGAGTCTCAATATGCCGAATAACGGCACCCACAATGTTCTCTTTGTGGCGACCGCCCACGACAGCGTCTACGCGTTCGACGCCGATACCGGTGCGCAGCTTTGGCAGCGGTCTCTCGGGACACCGGTGCCGAGCTCTGTCATCAACACGCCTAACATCCAGGTCGAGGTAGGAATCATCAGTACACCGGTGATCGATCCCAGTACAGACACGTTGTACGTGGTGGCCAAGACTTATGAAAATTCCGTTCAGATTTTTCGAGTGCATGCCCTTGACCTATTGAACCAGGGAGCAGAAAAGCTCGGAGGCCCGATTCAAATCGCCGCGCAGTACAATGGCAGCGGCGTCCCCAATGATGGAGCAGGTCACGTGCTGTTTGTTGCCGCGAAACAGAATCAGCGATCTGCTCTGACGCTGGTCAACGGCGTAGTGTATCTGGCTTTCGCGTCGCACGAAGATTACCCTCCTTATCACGGTTGGGTCTTGGCCTATAGCGCAGCTACCTTACAGCAGATCGCCACCTACAACACTACCCCCAACGGCGGGGATGGCGGCATCTGGATGGGTGGCCAAGGACTGGTTGCCGATAGCAATCATAATATTTATCTTATTACGGGCAACAGTACGCAGGCGACCGAAAATAATGTCGGCGACTATGGTGAATCTTTTCTTAAGCTAGGTCTATCGGGGAACGCACTTTCGGTTCTAGATTATTTCAAGGTCCATAACTACGACGCATTGAACGCGGTGGATGAGGACCTGGGGTCAGGAGGGGCGGTCGCAATACCAGGAACGGCCTATATCGCCGGTGGTGGCAAACAAGGACTTCTTTACCTGGTCAATACGAATGACATGGGGCAGCTTCAGTCAACCAGCGACCGAGTGGTGCAAGAATTCCAGGCAGTCAGCAAGGGTATTTTTGGTGCGCCCGTCTTCTGGAACAATCCGTCTGCCCCAACCCTTTACGTCTGGGGACAAAGTGACTCTCTGAAGGCCTACACGTACAACTTTACGAGCGCAAAATTCAATACTCCTTTTGCCGCTGCCAGCAGCGTTACAACGCCTAGCGGTAATGGTGACACTTGTGGGGCACTGTCCGTATCGTCAAATCAAAGCGCAACGGGAAGCGGGATCGTGTGGGCGACGATCCCTTTAGCGGATCCCGACCACGCTACTGTCCACGGTAAAATGTACGCCTTCGATGCAACGAATGTTAGTAAGGAGTTATGGGATAGCGGGCAGAACCCCTCCCGAGACGATTATGGCAACTTTGCCAAGTTTGTTGCCCCAACAGTTGCGAACGGCAAGGTCTATATTGCGACGGATTCATTACAAGTCTGCGCCTACGGACTGAATCCCCCCACCCCCGTCTGGCATCATAGCGATATCAGTGCACTCGCCGCTGCTCCGGCCGCCGCGGGTGATCCGGTCGGATATGTGCTTGGTAGTGAGTTCGTCGTTTATCGCGGAGCCGACAACCATGTGCACCAGCTGTTCGCGACAGCCAACCAGGCCCAGTGGTCGCACGCCGATTTAACCGCGCTGACCAATGCCCCCTTAGCCATGGGCAACGCGTTCGGATACGTCAAGGGGGCACAGCTGGTGGTTTTTCGGGGCGCGGACAATGATATCCATCAACTATCCAACAATGGGACTCAGTGGGCACAGGCGGATCTGAGCAAGTTGGCCGGGGCGCCTCCGGCGGCCGGTGATCCGTTCGCCGTGCCCAGCGGGCCTTCCGGTAACCAAATCGTAGATTACAGAGGTACGAATGGACACATCTATGCACTTTGGATTAACGGGAATGGCCTTTGGGCTTATTCCGACATGACTGCCTTGACCAATGCTCCGTTGAGTGCCGGTGATCCATTCGAATATGTAAAAGGCAGCACGCAGATCGTTTCTTTCCGAGCAGTTGATAACGACATCCACGCGCTATACACCATCAACAATAATAGCAAGTGGGTACAAACGGATGTTTCTGCTTCAGCTCAGGCACCTTTGGCGGCCAGTGACCCGATTGGCTATATTTTCGGGAACCAGTATATGGATTATCGCGGCACCGATAATCACATCCATCAGTTATTCATACCTGGCACCCAATGGGTAACGGCCGATCTGACCACCCTCGCTGGAGCCCCGCCGGCAACTGGAGATCCCTTCGGGTACGTCTTCGGTTCACCGCAGGTTGTTTACAAGGATACGAACAACGATATCGACCAGTTGTCCGGCAGCGGTACGCAGTGGGCATATTCAAACCTGAGCACGTTGGCCGGTGCGCCTGCTAGCGCCGGCGATCCGTCTGCCTATATATTTAGCAACCAGGCGGTAGTTTACCGAGGAACCGATGGCGACATCCACCTGTTGTTCCTGCAATGAAGCCAAGCTTTGCGGTCTATTATTATCGCTTGATTTGTGCGACCTTTTTTGCCATTTGCATCAATCACCAGATAAACTAGAGAGAGGTAAGTCACATGAAACAGGACACCGACGGTCAATTGAAATCCGGAAACCGGGAACTCGAAACAACAAGTTGGCAATCGCCAACATTCCAGCCCATCCCAATTTCGTTTGAGGCTTCGTCATACGCGCTGAGCGATGATGATACTCCGCCCTACAAATAGATAGCCAGCGCAGGGCGCGCCGAGATATCCGATCGCCGAGAAAAGTGACAGCCGATTCCGAGTCATACAATCGGCTGTTTGTCTCTTAATCGCCAGAGCTGTCGGAGTCGATTCTCCCATTGTTCGTCCCTTTGGACCAGCGACAGGGCGTGTTGTCGGTATTATTCGAAGCAGACGCCGCCGATGTTGAGATTCGGCGAGGAAAATCTCCATGTATATAAAGCTACTCGGGTCTGCAGCGGGTGGCGGGGTGCCACAATGGAATTGCGATTGTCGGCAATGTCATGCCGCGCGACTTGGATTGATCGAGACTCGGACACAATGTAGTGTCGCGATTAGCGCGGACGGATGGCGATGGATATTGGTCAATGCGTCTCCGGATTTGCGTTCACAGATAACCAAGCTATTGCCGCTCAGACCCGAGCCGCGATCTTTTGAACATCGGAGAAATAATCCGATCCATGCGGTCTTGCTGACGGATGCCGATCTGGATCACACCCTCGGACTTTTCCTGTTGCGCGAGAGCGACACGCCGATCATTATTCACGGTTCAGTCGGAATAATGACCGCTTTGGAGCAAGGTCCGCAAATTGCTGCTGTGCTCAACCAATATTGCGGTGTTCAATGGGCCAACGCAGCAGATGCTTTTGTGCCGATTCTTTACCGTGACGCACAGCCGAGCGGATTGGAATGCAAAGCGATCGAGATCGAAGGCCCCGGGCCGAAATATCATCGGCATGAATCCTGCCGCCTCTTTTATGTCATCCGCGACCGCAATACCCAAAGGTCGCTGCTCGTTGCGCCCGCTGTGGCGAAATTTGACGATCGTCTTTTGACTGAAATGGGTCAAGCGGACGCGATCCTGATCGATGGCACATTCTGGGGTGCCGATGATTTTGAGAATTCCGGAGTGCAAAGTTCGTCCCTGGACGAACTACTTCAGAGCCATTTGCCGATATCCAACGGCAGCTACGAGGCGCTCGCTGACACGCGCGCTCGACATAAGGTTTATATTCATCTTAATAACACGAATCCTCTTCTGTGGAATAACTCTCCAGAACGCTGGCAACTGGAGAAGCTGGGCATTCAGGTTGGGTTCGACGGAATGGAGTTGGAACTATGATGACAAATCGCTGGACCGAGGAAGAGTTCCATGAACGATTGAAGGAGGTAGGAACCCATCGATACCATCATTTGCATCCGTTTCACCTGCGCATGAACGAGGGTAACCTGGATAGGGAAGCAGTCTGCCGGTGGGTTGCGAACCGTTTTTATTATCAGCGCAATATTCCTTTGAAGGACGCCGCCATTTTATCCAATTGTCCGCTGCGAGACGTCAGGCGGCGATGGATCAAACGAATTATCGATCATGACGGCCAGGAAGGCCACGAGGGCGGAATCGAAAAGTGGATCAGACTTGGAACGGCCTGTCGATTGACGCGGGAAGAAGTGCTCGATGAGCGGCATGTGCGACCGGGCGTTCGTTTCGCGGTCGATGCGTACGTCAACTTCGCAAGAACAGAGCCTTGGCCGATTGCAATCGCCTCATCTCTGACGGAGTTGTTCGCTCCCGATCTGATGGCAAAACGGTTAGATGCATTTCAAAAATTCTATACCTGGATCGCTCCGGAGGGTCTCGACTATTTTCGCGCTCGGCTAACGCAGGCTCGCGAAGACTCCGATTTCGCCCTCAGTGTGACGCTCCGATATTGTGCTGATCGTCAAATGCAAGAGCGAGCCGTGAACGCGCTGCGCTTTAAGTGCGATGTACTCTGGTCCATGCTGGACGCGCTTGCCAGTTAGAAATAGCGATTTTTTAATGCCCATCAACCAGCTATTTCTTTATTTGCATGTGCCCTCGTCTCGCCAAACGCGCCCGTCTGCGGACTGATCCGGTGAGCGGAGATCCAGTGCTGTTGAGTCAGGAAAAGATTATTCTTCTGAATCGATCGGGATTTGAAATCCTGAGTTTGTGCGACGGAACTCGATCGATCAAAGAAATAATCCGGCATTTGGAGACTCGCTATCCAGGAGTCGATACCACATTGGCGAATGATGTCCCGAAATATATACAGGAAATCGGTGCGATAGGATTAATCGAATGGACGCCGTAGTGCGACCGTATGCGCTTCTCGCGGAGTTGACCCATAGTTGTCCACTCCATTGTCCGTATTGTTCGAATCCGGTCCAATCGGAAATGAAGAACGAGCTGAGCGCCGACGAATGGAGGCGAGTGATTCGCGAGGCAGTCGCGTTGGGTGTCCTCCAAATTGGCTTTTCGGGGGGCGAACCCCTTCAACGGCCGGATCTAGGGCTATTGATTGAAGCAGCGCACAAAGCCGGAGCGTATACCAATCTGATTACGAGCGCGATTGGACTTACTGAGCGTCGCGCGGCGACGCTGGTGAACGCTGGTCTGGATAACGTTCAGATCAGTTTCCAAGCAGCGGACGCCGGCTTGGCCGATCAAATTGCCGGGATTAAAAATGGGCATGATCATAAGCAACGAGCGATGGCAACGATGCGTCAGCTTGGGGTTCCGCTCAGTTTGAACGTGGTCCTTCATCGCTTCAATATTGATAGCCTTGAACAGATCATTGCATTCGCGGAAGAGCAGGGCGCGACGCGATTGGAACTTGCCAACACACAATTCTACGGATGGGCCTATCGAAATCGGTCGTTGTTGATTCCGACTCGCGTTCAGGTGGAGAAGGCCGAGCAAACCGCCCGCGAGTGGAAAAGACGAAGCAAGATGGAAATTGTGTATGTACTGCCTGACTATTTTACGGATCGACCGAAACCCTGCATGGGCGGTTGGGGAAAACGTTATTTGACAGTCAGCCCTGCAGGCTTCGTCTTGCCCTGTCCGACCGCGTGGGAAATACCAGGTATGCAATTTGACAATATTCGGGAACAATCCTTGGGCTGGATCTGGCAAACGTCTGAGAGCTTCAACCGATTCCGCGGCACTGAATGGATGCCGGATCCGTGTCGCTCCTGCCCTAAGAAGGAGTTTGACTTCGGAGGTTGCCGTTGTCAGGCTGCATTGCTGACCGGCGAAGCCGGCAAGACCGATCCCGCCTGCGGACTCTCTGCAGATCACTATCTAATTCGCGCAGCTGTGGATGAGGCTATCGCTGAACCGAGTGTATCTGATTTGTTGTCTCGTCAGAATCCCGTAGCAATCTAGGTTACCACGCACAAGAAATGCCGCCGTACACGGACCGTCGATTACCGGGGTTGAACGAACAGGTGCATTCCGTTTGGGCATCGCCGACCGGCTCGACCGTGGCCGCATAGATCCTATTCGTGAGATTGGAAACCCTCGAACAGAATCGAAGTTTTCTCGGATGGCGTATGGCCGGCTTCTTCTTTTTGCTGGCAGCCGTACCGGTCAACGCCCAGCAGATTAATGGCATGCCAGGCGCGCCTAGCGCCACCAGAACCATTGACGGGACAGTTCTTCCGGCCCAGCCCCCGCCGTTCGGCGGCGTCATCAACCTCAACGCCAAAGATTCCAAACCGTATTGGCCGCCGTCAGTGGTTCCGCGGAAGGCCGCGCCGAACATATTGCTGATCATGACTGACGACGTTGGCTTCGGCGCACCTAGCACCTTTGGCGGCGTGATCCCGACACCGAATCTCGACCGGATCGCGAACGCGGGGTTGCGTTACATCCAGTTCCACTCTACCGGTCAATCTTCGCCAACCCGGGCGGCGTTGATCACCGGCCGCAATCATCACTCGGTTGGCTTCGGCGTAAACTCCGAACAGTCGACCGGCTTCCCTGGCTACAACAGCATCATCCCCAAGGGCTCCGCGACAATCGGGGCGATCCTCAAACAGAACGGCTACGCGACTTCGTGGTTCGGCAAGGACGATAACACGCCCGAATTCCAGGCAAGTCAACTCGGACCATTCGACCAGTGGCCGACTGGCATGGGTTTCGAGTATTTTTATGGCTTTATCGGCAGCGACACCAGCCAGTGGCAGCCGCGTCTGTTTTGTAACACCGTGGCGATTTATCCCTACGTCGGCAAGTGGGGCTGGAACCTGACCACCGCAATGGCGGTAGATGCAATCGCATGGCTGAAGCAGCTCGATGCGGTCGCACCGGACAAGCCGTTCTTCGTTTACTACGCGCCTGGCGGCGCGCATGCGCCGCATCACCCGATGCCGGAATGGATCCAGTATATCAGCAATATGCATCTTTTTGACAAAGGATGGAACGCGCTGCGCGAGACGATCTTCGCCAACCAGAAGAGGCTCGGAGTGATTCCCCAGGACGCGCAACTGACGTCTTGGCCGGACAATCTATTAAAGAGCTGGGACAAGCTTACGGCCGACGAAAAGAAAATGTTCATCCGCCAAGTTGAGGTCTACGCTGCCTATCTAGCGTATACTGACTACGAGATCGGCCGCGTAATCCAGGCCGTCGAAGACATCGGTAAGCTCGACAACACGCTGATCATCTATATCAGTGGCGATAACGGTTCGAGCGCTGAGGGTACGCTGGTAGGTACACCAAACGAGGTCGCTTCCTTCAACGGCATCAATGTCCCGGTCGGGGACCAGCTGAAGTATTTCTACGATATCTGGGGTTCGGACCAGACCTTTCCGCACATGGCGGTGCCGTGGTCTTGGGCCTTCGATACACCGTTCAAATGGACCAAGCAGACCGCGTCGCACCTCGGCGGCACGCGCCAGGGGATGGCTATCTCCTGGCCGAAGGTGATCAAGGATGCTGGCGGGATTCGCGCGCAGTTCCATCACGTGATCGACATCGTGCCGACAATCCTCGAAGTCACAGGCATCGGAGCACCGGACGTGGTCAATGGTGTGCCGCAAAAGTCGATCGAGGGGGTGAGCCTGGCCTACACTTTCGACAAGACGAACGCCAACGCGCCCTCGCGGCACCGCACCCAGTATTTCGAGATGATGGGTGACCGAGCCCTCTATCAAAATGGCTGGATCGCCAGCACCACGCCCATCAGGGCGCCTTGGGACATTACCGGGGAAACCAGCCAGGATCCGGCTAACGCCTTCAAGTGGGAGCTGTACGATCTGACGAAGGATTGGACCCAGTTTGACGACGTTGCCGTGCAGTATCCTGAAAAACTTCGTCTCCTGCAGGAACAGTTCTGGGTTGAGGCCGCCAAGTATCAGGTCCTGCCACTGGATGACTCAGGCGCGACGCGCCTGCTCACCCCCCGACCCAGTCTCACGGCAGGCAAGACGGTGTTCACCTATTACGGTGAAGTAACCGGCATCCAGCACGGTGACGCTCCAAGTGTTCTCGATCGGTCTTACGCGATCACGGCGGAGGTCGAGATTCCGGAGGGCGGTGCCGATGGGATGCTCGTGACCGAAGGAGGCCGATTCGGTGGCTACGGCTTTTACCTGCTCAAAGGAAAGCCCGTCTTCTTGTGGAACCTGTTTGACCTGGAGCGAGTACGCTGGGAGGCACCGGAAGCGTTGTCGGCGGGCAAGCATACGCTCGTCTTCGACTTCCATTACGAGGGCGAAGGCCTGGCCAACCTGGCCTCCGGGATAAGCGACATCGGCAAGGGAGGTCTGGGCGTGCTGAGAGTGGACGGTAAGGAAGTGGCAAGCCAGAAGATGGAGCACACTGTTCCACTTACCCTCCAGTGGGATGAGACATTCGACGTCGGGGCTGACACCGGTACGCCGGTGGACGACACGGACTACCAGCTGCCGTTCCGTTTCACGGGAAAGCTCAACAGGCTGACCATTGAGTTGAAGCCGGCGCCGCCGAGCGCAGCGGATGAGAAGCTTCTCGAGGAAAAGGACCATCGCTGAAACGCTGCGCTCGGCTACGGCGTGGCAAGCCTTGCCACCCTTTGAGTTATTAACGCGAGCCTCAACGGAGCGGGAAGCCAGCCGGGCGCCTCTTCACCAAATTAGATCTCGACTTGGCGACCGATCTCCACGACGGCGTCACGAGGCAGGTTAACGAATTCACTGACATGCGCTGAGTTGCGCTGCAAAAAAGCAAAAAGGGCTTCTCGCCACAGCGGCAGCCGCGGCCGACGCGTCCGGCGAAGCACTCTTTCATGGCCTACGTAATAAATCACGTCGGTCAGCTCGAGCGTGCATCCGTAGCGATTGGTTTCCCGCAATAGCGAAGGGATATCGGGCGTTTCCATAAAGCCGTAGCGCGCCGTTCCATGCCAAAAGTCAGGTGCGACAAGTTCTATCGTGATACGATCATCTTGCGGTATCCAGGGTCTCGACTCGGTGATCAGGGTCAGCGCCAATAACTTTCGCTGCAGCGCCCGATTCTGTTTCACGTGCCAGACCATAACCGGTGGCACGTCACTCGTCGCTCTGGTCAGAAACACCGCAGTGCCCGGCACTCGCGGAATGCCGGCGGCGGTAATGCGGGCGATGAATTCGCTGGCCGCCTCGGTGCGGCACCGGAGCGCATCGGACACCGCCACCGCTCCGCGATGCCAGGTCGTCAAGATCATGTTCACTCCAGCCGCCAGCATAAGCGGAACCCAGCCTCCATCCGCAATCTTCACAAGATTCGCCGCAACGAAGGCGCTATCCACACAGAAAAACAGCCCGGCAACCAGAGCGCTGAGCGGCAGGCTCCAGTGCCAGATATCGCGCATGGCAGCGAACAGGAGCGTTGTCGTCAAAAGCATCGTCAATGATACCGCAATGCCGTAGGCGGCCGCGAGACGATTGGAAGTGCCGAACCCGATGGTTAAACCCACGGTGGCCATCATCAACAGCCAATTGACGGCGCCAACGTAAATCTGGCCGTAGCCTTCCGACGAGGTCTGGCTGATCCGCAACCGCGGACACCATCCAAGCTGTATCGCCTGCCTCGTCATGGAGAATGCCCCGGTGATGATCGACTGACTGGCAATAATGGTCGCGATAGTGGCGAGGACAATCAGGGGTAGGAGTAATGGAGCCGGACAAAGACGATAGAAGATGTTGTCCTCAATCGACGCGCCGGCCAAGACGAGCGCCGTCTGGCCGGCATAGTTCAAGAGCAGGGCTGGAAGCACCAGCGCGTACCACGCCAGGCGAATGGGCCGCGCACCGACGTGCCCCATATCCGCGTAGAGTGCTTCCGCCCCGGTCACGCAGAGGAATACACCCCCGAGCACAAAGAAACCGGCGGAGCCGTGGGTAAATAGATAGGTCAGGCCAATGCGTGGATCCAGTGCGAGGAGTACGCCAGGATGCTGGATCACGCCCCAAAGCCCGAGGAAACCAATGCAGATAAACCAGAGGGTCATGATCGGGCCGAATATGTGGCCAATGCGCGCGGTGCCCTGCGATTGCACGGCAAAGAGCGCCACCAGGATGGTCACGGAAGCGGGCAGAACAAAGGGTGTCACCGCCGGCGTCACGATCTTCAACCCCTCGACCGCTGACAAGACCGAGATCGCGGGAGTAATCGCTCCGTCACCATAGATCAAAGCTGCCCCAAAAAGACCGATGGCGATGATCCCCATTCGATGCCCCTTCTTTACGCCCAGCAGAGACATCAGGGCGAGAATGCCACCCTCGCCCTCATTATCAACCCGCATGACCAGTGTGACGTACTTGACCGACGTGACGATCACCAGCGTCCAGATGATCAACGAGAACAGACCGAGCGCCACTTGAGGCGACGGCTTGCCGCCGGCGAGCTCGATCACCGTCTTGAGCGTATAAAGCGGGCTCGTGCCGATATCTCCGAACACAATCCCGAGGGCAGTGAGCGCCAGGGCGGCGAGGCCTCCGGCCGGACCTGAAGTCCCCTTGTTGACCGATGGTTTTTCCATTGATGTCCAGCCCGGGCGAACCGTGCTAGCGGTAGACAACTAGTGTCGCCGGATCATTGCAACCACGATCGACTTGCGATACTGAGAGAGGCGGCAACCGATGAGACCGAGACAGACTAGCCCGTTGCGATGTTTTTCCCGGTAAGCCGGTCAGCCAAACAGTCCTCGTAGTTCAACGGATAGAACGGAGGTTTCCTAAACCTTAAATGTGGGTTCGATTCCCGCCGGGGA
>CAVSUL010000004.1:0-782797 GCA_963731325.1 uncultured Verrucomicrobiae bacterium | reverse complement strand
GGCTTTGTTTTGGTTTCCTGGGAAAGACGTGTCAGAAGATGGCTTACCGTGCTTCCATCGGCATAGCCGAGCTCTTTGGCTATCGAGGTTTGGGTCTCGCCCAATAAATTCACCCGGCTCCAAATGCGGACACGTTGATCGTGAATCTTGGCGATCTGATCGCCCAGTTCCTGCCGGCTGTGGTCATTCGGCAGTTTTCGCCGTGCTGGGCGGACCGCTTCCCCACGCTTGCCCTCCAGAAGCGAGCGCACCCGCCGTAGAAAGGAATCATCTCCAAGCGCCATCCCGGCTCGGACTTTCTCCCAAAGCGGATCCTGAGTTGTTCCGATCGCCGAGAAGAGCGCCTTACGGTACTGGTTTCGAGCAATCGTGGTTGACTCGCCCCAGTAACGCAGCCACTCGGTACAAACCGCGACGACTTTGGAAGCAGCTCTTCCCGAATAGTGCGGATGCGAACTCCAGGGGAAGTTGTCGAGGATTTTCCAGCGTTCTTGGATTGCCTGGCTCTTTGCTACGATGGTTCTGGCCGGGTTGGCGTGGACGTAGAGCAAGAGCCGTTTGGCGTAGGCATCTGCATCCACCAGAAAGGCTTTGTATCTTCCCTGGAACAGATGGCCCGCCCGCTGGTGTCGGCGGTTAAACCACACCGTGTAGCTGGTCAGCAGCCAAGCCATCATTTTTCCCAAGTTCGGATTGGGCGTTTGCCCGATGAGATGAAAATGATTGGGCATCAGGCAGAAGCCATGGATTACAAAACCGAAGCGAAGTCGGGTGGCTTCTAAAAGTTCAAGGAAATGCTGGCGATCCTTAGCTGACCGAAAGATCGGACGGCGCTCGTTGCCTCGGGCAGAAGCGTGGTAAATAGCTCCTGGAAACTCAAGCCGTGGCGGCCTTGGCATTTGCGCAGGGTGCCAGAGGAGCAGAGGCGCCTGCCAATGTCAATATTCAAGGTCTGACCCATCCCTAGACCCACTCTCGTCAGCACGGCGAAAACTGTTGGATGACCACAGCCGGCAGGAACTCAGCGATCTGCTCGCCAAGATTCCAGACCAACGTGTCCGCGCTTGGAGCCGGATGAGTTTATTGGGCCAGACCCAAACCTCGATACGAAAAGAAGCCGGCTACGCCGATGGAAGCACGGTCAGCCATCTTTGGCACGTGTTTTCTGGGAAACCAAAACAAAGCCAGCGCCGGCAAAAACGTTACGCGCCCTGCGCCAGCTTGCTGCAGAATTCAAGGTCTGACCCGATTTTCGCGCACTCATAGAGGCTATGACGCTTAGTGCTCTTGTTTCGAGCAGAAATCTAACTGCGAGATGTCTCGGACCAACCTCCTTTACTGCTCTCTCTTCTTCGCGATCTCTGCGGTCTTTTGGGAAAAAAGTCTATCTTACCGACTGGAAGTCCGTGCCACGGGCATCCTTGTGGGTCGCATGAAGTTGTTCAGCAGAATCATACGTCAACGCCTTGTCGCGGTCGCCAGAAGACGCTCTTTGACTGCTTGCGGGTTGGCAGTGACGAAGAAAACCTCTTGGACAGCCGTTCCGGTTTTAGCGAGCGCTTTCAGTCCTGTCCCAGTAAAATACTTGATTTCAAGGCTAATCTGCCGTTTGGAACCCTTGGTCGGTCTAATTCGTCCGGGAATAATCGACTGAATGTTCTCCCAGGGCGCAATGCTTTCCAAGAGCGGCCGCAAACCCTCAATAAGGGCATGCTCATATTTCAGCTTTGAGCTCTTGCCGCGATGTTTCATAGCTCGTTGGAAAATTGAGCTCTTCAGGATTGGTCTTTGGCATAATCTCTCTCCGTTTCGCCAGCGATAAAACTCAAGACCATGCGTAAGGTATTGAGGTTGTCAGCTCCGCTGGACCAGGCTTCCTTGCCATTCTTGATGCATTCATGGAAGTGGTTAAATGACTTGTCGAAAGCCATGGATTCATCTGCGAAGGCAGAAAGAAATTTGTATCGCCCATCGCCGGCGAGGAAGAGACCATATTGTCCATCGATGTTGTCGGCGATGACCGTGCCTCTGTCGAATTCAAACCGCCACAATCCGCCCCACGGCGTTCTCGTTCTCTGTGTAACCAGGCTTCCAGTGTAGAGAAACGGAAAACGCGAATTCCGGGTGGCCATCGTAAAAAGCGCTTCCAGCGCGCCACCCATCCGATATGGACTCCTTTCAGGATTCCACTCCTGCACCTGTCCCGACACTGCATTTGCACCGAATATAGCGCGCACAAGGTCAAAATGATGGATGGCCATTTCGAGTCCCATGGGATGCAGCATCTGGCGTTGGTATGGTCTCCCAGGCCATTCATACCAGAACTGCCCAACTACTGCTCGCACCGCTCCCAGCTCAGCATTCCTTGCAATTGAACGCAAAGTCTCCGGTCCTGGAAAGAACCGATAGTTTTGGCTTACCATGAGGATTCGTCCTTTCTCACGAGCTAGCACTACAAGCGCTTCGGCATCCGCGATCTGTGTCGCGAAAGGCTTTTCCACGAGCACGTGAAGCCCAAACTCCAAACTGCGCTGGACAAGCTCGGCGTGCGCCGGCGAAGAAGCTGTAACGACCACGGCGTCAACCTCAATGTCTAAAAGCACGTCCAGCGTTTGTACCTGCGGAATATGGGGATATTCCGCCAACCATGGGAAAGTCTGTGGTATGCCGACCAGCGGATCAACAAACACCGCCACCTCAACGTCGGGCGCCTGGCTGAGCAGTTCGGTCCATCGCTTTCCAATGTTGCCTAGTCCGGCAATCGCAACTTTCATCGTTTGATTCCGGTCAGAGTGTTTCCTTGATAAAATATTTTTGCGCCAGGAAGAAGAGAACGACCACGGGAGCAATAACTGCTGCGGAAGCCGCCATGAGGAGGTTCCACTTCGTGTTAGCTTTTCAGGCCGGCAAGCGCTATGCCCTGAATAATGTACCGCTGTAGCAAGACATAGACAAGAAGCGGCGGAAATGCAGCCAACAGCGCGCTCGCCATGACAATTTCAATGGTAGTGTAAGTCTGGAAACCGAAAAATTGTGCCATTGTGACACTAATGGTATACCACTCGGGCTTTGTGGTGATTACTAGCGGCCAAATGTAGTTGCCCCAGGCCGCTATGAAAGCCAGAATACTGACAGTAAGTAAGGCATTCCTGGAAAGCGGTAATACGATCCTCCAGTACACGGCAAAATGTGAGGCGCCATCAATACGGGCGGCGTCCAGGAGCTCGATCGGGATGCTCTCCATAAACTGCCGGAGGACGAACAGGCTAAAAGCGGATGCCATGCCTGGCACAGCGAGACCCTGTAGAGAGTTAGCCCAACCAAGAGCCGTGACGACGCGATACAGTGGAATCAGGGTTACGGCGAAGGGCATCATTAGGCCCGATAGGGCAACTACAAACAGGGTATTCTTGCCTGGAAAATCGTAGAAGGCGAACTCATAAGCGGCCATGGAGACGATAAGCAGCATCCCGCTGACCTGAAGGAAGGCGTACCCCGACGAAACCAAATATGCTTGTAAAAAAGATGCTTGGGACAAGGCTTGTTGCAGGTGGAGAAGACCCGAGGAGAAAGAGGTGGGGTAGAGGTGTGGCGAAAGTGCGACCTCCGAGCCACCTTTGCTGAAGACGATGTTGAATACCCACAAAATGGGCAATGTGGTTATAACCAGCCAGACTAGAGCGAAACTCCACGCTACAAGTACCATACCACTGCGCCGGCGCCAAAAAACAGGCGGCTTACGAATGCTCCTGGTCGGCGATAGCCGACGGGTCAGGGATTGAGTATCCATATCCGGTGCATAATTGAGTAAACTTCCTAGAAACCTCTCCCGCGACGACGGAGTGCCAGTTGCGCGCTCGTGACGCTCAGGATAAGTACAAATAATATAGATGCACATGCGGCGGCCTCTCCAAACCGTCTGCCGCCAAAGCCGCGCCCCATGACATCCATAACAGGGAATAGCATCCCTTGCAGGGGTCCCCCGTAGCTACTGAAGCTGGAATTGCTCATCAGCCATGGAAGATCAAAAATCTGAAGTGCTGAAATAAGCGCATTGACAATAACCAAGAAAAAGACAGGGCCTAGAGCTGGTATCATGATGAACCGCATCTTCGCGAATGCGTTTGCGCCATCAATGGTCGCTGCTTCAAAGTACTCTGTGGGTATGTTCTTCATCCCTGCGAGAAAGATAACCATGTTGAATCCTGTTGCACGCCAGGCGTCGGCCATAACCAATGCTGGAATCATATATGCTGGATCGCCTAACCAATTTGGCGACGGCAATCGTAAGAGGCGTAAGCCCATATTGATCAAGCCGAAATCCGGGGTTAACAGCCACCGCCAGATAACAGCAGTCAGGAACAATGGAATAACTGTTGGAAGGAAATATGCGCTGCGGAAGAAATCTGCGGCGAAACCTTTGAAGCGGTTTACTACCAACGCAATACAAAAGGCTAGACTAATACCGACGGGAACGGTAATCGCGACGTAGAGGAGTAAGTTGGAGAAGGCCTTGGCGAATCTTGTTGAATGAAGTACCGTCGTATAATTGCTAAGGCCGACGTAGACCGGTGGAGCGATTCCATTCCACTTTGTAAAGCTTATCGCAATGCCATAAAGCAAGGGTCCCAAAGTAAAAACGCCGAACAACGTGAAAAAGGGCGCAATCATCAAATAGCTTTTAGTATATGCACCAAAGGGAAAATGCTTCTTGGTAGTCATTGTGTGTTTCTGACCCCGGAGAGAGGTGCGAAATTAGTGTTAAAAGCTTCTAGAGGGGCGCGCGCATGGTTTTTGGAGCGATGTGGCTAGTCTCTCCGCGCATTTGGTGGGGGAAACTGCCAGAAACATCGAGGATTCCGCGGCCTGAGGTCGTCGCTTCACGCAACAGATCACCGTAGCACCACTTGCCACAGACTACCGCCGTTGCTTCAGGAAGAACTCCCTGCGAAACATCGAGAGGCATTGGGTGATCTTTCCGCCCAGGCGACTGCAAATCTTTCATCTAACCGAGCCACAGTCGTAGGACAAAATATCTCGGATATCCGTCTAAAATAGGATCCACCACGACTAATGATTTATTGATCATTATATTCTTTCACGATGGGGCGGCGAGAACCGCCTTCTAGCTCAAGATAACTAAGTCCGCCTAGCGAAAAGGTGGGCGATGCTGTTCCGTCGAGTCACGCAGTTTTGTCACTCTGCGACCGCGCAGAGTGAACACAACGAGGATCCGGCTGGATCCCATAGGGTATGAGTTAGTATTCTATATCAACTCGACGGCCTGGGAGATTGCGTTCAATCATTTAGTAGAGCTTTGTTCAAGAGCTTTGTTCATCTGGTCGATGGCGTTCTTGGCGGCCTGTTGCGGGGTTTCCTTGCCGAGCAAGATAAGAGTGCCATTATCGGCCATCGGCTGAAACAATTGCTCAGGCAAGTCGACCATAAGGGGACTTTCGGGTACTGCCGTGTCAAACGCTTTAGCCGTCAGTTGCAGGAGGGCGTTCTTTTTGATTTCGGGATCGGCGAGGACGACGTCGTTGGAGACGAAACGTCCGAGGCCGGCGGCAAAGCGCTTCATTTGCGCTGAATCAGCTAAGAAACTCGCCCATTTCCAGGCAGGGTCAGTCTTGGGTGTTCTCAACACAGCTAAAAATTCGCCACCGTATACAGCACCGTGGGTATCTGCAGTTTGGCCAGGTATTAGAATGTAGTCGTATTCCAAGCCCTTTTCTTTTTTCGCCTGCTCGAACGACGGGTCAGCGAATGGACCAGTCACCATGAAAGCCATCTTATTGGTAGTAAAGAGGTCGGTCGCTGCTTGGTCAGCAAAGCTCACATCGGAGCTATAAGATTGGAAATCCTTCATGAATCCAAGGGCATCAGCATACTTCGATACATCCATCGTTAAGGATTTGCCGTCCGGGCTCAATCCCAGTTGTGCGCCTTTGACGCCACCATAGAAACTCAGATGTCCCCAAGGAAAATCCAGGTATTTAGCTGATGCAAAGAAACCGCTGTCCTTAATCTTTTTCGATTGAGCGAGCCAATCTGCCCAGTCCTTGATACCGACCGCGGGATCTATACCAGCTTTCCTAAGAACCGTCAGATTGCGATACAATATACTTGCGTATGCGGTAAACGGGACGCCTAACACTTGCTTGTCCTTCGTCAAGATCTTCACTGCCCAGGGCGAAAACTGCTGTTGCCAAGATGAGGGCATCGCCGCCCACTCCGATGAAACGTCTTTGATGAGGCCTGCCTTTACGAGCGACCCAGCGAATGCATATTGAGTGGTGATAACATCGGGGAGTGCCCCTGAGCCAGCACCCATAATGACTCCAGACAAAATGTCCGGTGCGGTCTTGCCTACCAAGTGGATCTTGATTCCAGGATTCGCATTTTCAAACTCTGTCGCAAATTTCTTGATCAGCGTCCCGGCGTCGCCGGCGAGAAAATCTTGAAAAATCCAGAACTCGATAGTGACAGGCTCCGATCCAACGGCCCGTGGAGAATTTACCACAGAAGCGACAAGCACCACGACCAAGGTGAGGAGCATAAGCGCCGCTCTAATTCGGGTTTTCATAAACCTTTTAGGAATTGACGATCGAATTGGCTAGGCCAGGGGGATTACTGAGACGCTTCAGTATGAACTGGGTTTATGGCTGACAATTTATGGGTTGTCAAGTATATCAGGTTCGGTTTCGGGCGAGATGGAGCGCGACGACGAGCATATCTTCGCTCTCCAGCATGGCGGAGGAGACGACAGCGAAACCCTCGATCTTGTCTGCGACCACTGCAACGCGCACAAAGGGCCGAACCTGACTGGGATTGACCCGGAAAGCGGCGCACTCGTTCGGCTGTTTCACCCACGCCAGGACCGAAAGAAAATCGTTCCATACTGTCCTTCAGCAATTTGCCGACCTTTTCGAAGCACCGGAACAAACCCTGTTGAGCTACAGTTCTGAACAGTTCGCCGAGCGATTGCAGAGTGAAATTAACCTGCAGGTTGAGCGGGCAAAGCGGCTTCACTTTCCATCTGGATGGGCCTGGTCCGCGGAACCCAGGTGGTCCGCCCAAAGGGCCGCTCCGATCAGACCCGAATCTGAGCCGAGCTGAGCTGCTACTAATGGCACCCGAAAGAGGGGGGGATAACTCTCCAATGCAGTCTGAATTCGCACCAGCATGCCAGCGGCCAAGCCGACGCTACCACCAATAACGACGCGCTGGAGTTCCAGCGTAATATGGGTGTTCGCGACGGCTTCAGCCACGGCGGCGGCAGCGTTTGCCAGTAGTGCTTCCGCGCCTGGATCAAACGGCGCGAGTTCGATCAAGGCGCTACTGTCCATGGCCTTTCCGAAGGCGACACTCGCTTGCCGAGCGAGAGCCGTACCGGATGCAACAGTCTCAAGACAACCCGGACGTCCGCATCCACACGGCTCATCTAGTTTGGCCTGTCGCACGCTGGTATGGCCGATATGTCCCGAAAGTCCGCTGAGCCCCCTTTGCAAAACGCCGTCAAGCACCAAGCCACCACCAACTCCGGTCGAGAGGGTGATGTACAACAAGTTGCGAACAGGTGTCACTTGCCTCATATACTCGCCCCAGGCGGCAGCTTGTCCGTCGTTGATCAAATAAATGGGGCAATTAAAGATCTCTTGAAGAGCCTTCTTGAGGGGAAATCCGTGCCAGAATGGAATAGTAAGGCGGTTAATTGCGTAGACAACGCCATCCCGAACGCAGCCTGTGGTGGCGACAGCGACTGCAGACGCTGGAGGCCGATGTGCGACCAGCGCTCTTAGCGTGGTCAGAAAACTTTCGGCGTCTCGCGGCATATCGAGCTGCCGGCGCGCGACACATCGCTGTTTATCGAAACAGGCGGAGGCGATCTTGGTTCCGCCGATATCGATCGCCAGGATCATCCGATGTTCCTTTGCCGTGTCTGTGTAGTCGCGGATGTCATTGCGTCTAAGAACCACTTGGTAATATGTTCGATCCGTGTGATGGCCGAGCCAACTGTCACGGCAAATGCGCCCTGGCTTAAAGCCTGCGCTGCCTCAGCAGGGGTGCGCAATCTTCCCTCGGCCACAACCCGTAACCGACGCTGACTGAGATCCGCTACAAGTTGGAAATCGGGTCCACTGGTCAACCTGCCTGCTGTTTCTTCGGTGTAACCGGCAAGCGTGCTCCCAATGAGTTCACAGCCGACTTCTGCTGCACGCAGTGCGTCGCCTACGCAGGAACAATCCGCCATGGCGACACAGCCAGCCTTATGCACAGCATCGCACAATGCCTTCACGGCGACTGGACGCCGCCGGGCAGTTCCATCGAAGGCGATGATCTGCGCTCCAGCTTTCGCGATGTGTTCTACATCCCGCAGAAATGGGGTAATCCGAATCGGCGAACTTGGCAGATCTCGTTTGACGATGCCAATGATTGGCACCTTCACTTCGCCAGCGACGGCTCGCAGATGCTCTATGCCTTCGATCCGTAATCCAGCCGCGCCACCGGCAACCGCGCTTTTGGCCATCGCCACGACGATATCGATTCTGTCCATTGGTCCTCGGGTGACCGGCTGGCAGGAAACGATCAGTCCGTGTCTAAGAATCTTTGGATCGATCATTGTCTATCAGCCCTTTACAACGCCAGAGAGAACGGCTCGACCAAGGAAACGATAGCAAAAAAAACCCAATAATATCGGCGGAAGAACGCTCAAAACCATGGCCGCCGCCGTTGCGCCCCATCGAACCCCCCAAGAAGTGATGAAAAGTGTTGCGCCGACGGTTACCGGCGTGGCGTTACGGGTGGATAGGATAAGACCGAAAAGGAACTCGTTCCACGCATAGATAAAGCTCAGAATGCCAACTGCAACGAGGATCGGTCGAGCAAGCGGGGCCATGATAAATCGAAGAATCTGCCACGTAGTGGCGCCATCCACCCGCGCAGCTTCCTCGACTTCACGCGGCAGTTCCTGGAGGAACCCAACGAACAGCAGCAACGCCAGCGGCAGATTAATCAGACATGCGATCAGAGCGAGACCGAATCGGGTATCGAGCAGCCCAAGAGCTTGGAACATCAAGTAAAACGGAATCGCAAAGATCACGAGGGGAATCGAACGCAGATTCGTAACAATTGGCAAGAGAGCCCGGCCCCCACCCAACCTGGCGATCGCATAGGCCGCAGGAAAACTGAGAAAGATGGCAATCAGAGTTCCGCCTAATGCGATGCTCATACTGTTGAAAAGATACCGAGGAAAGTCGAGCGAGGGATCGGTAAGAACCTCGCGGTAGTGCTCGAGCGTAGGGGAGAACAACCAGACTGGCGGAAAAGCCGTTATATCGACCGTCTGCTTCAGCGAAGTGACAATCGTGAAGATGACCGGTAAATTGAACACGAATATTGTCACGACAAGAACCAGCCAGCGCATAATCTGCTCAATCGAACGCATTTCTCGCCGTCGCCGCATTAGTGTGTTCCCCTGAGAATCAGCGGCATCAGAAGCCGTACCGCAACGATCGAGGCAAGCAGCAGGATCATTGAAGTAGCGACGGCTGGTCCGATTCTTTCCTGCTGAAAAAACATCTTGTAGATGTAGATACTCATGCTTGTGGTCGTAACGCCCGGACCACCGCCGGTGAGGACATAGATGTGATCGAAAACCCGAAAGCTGTCGATGAAACGGAGAAACCCGGTGATCAGCAAAGCCGGGACCATGAGCGGACAGGTAATGAGACAGAAGGTATCAAACGGGCTTGCGCTATCGATCCTGGCGGCTTCGTAAATATCGCCTGGAAGCGCTTGATACGCGGTAAGCAAGCTCAAAAAAGCAAACGGAGTCCACTGCAAAATTTCAATAACTACGACGGTCAGGAATGCCCAGTTCGCATCGAGGAGGCTGCCGGTGAATCCTGCGGACTCGAGGTACTGCGGAATAATACCGACTGAGTCATTCAGCATCAGGCGATACATGACCGCCAGCAGTGCCGGAGAGATCATCATTGGGAGTAGCAATAGGGCGGTCAACCATCGATACCGCACAATGAGGGGATCGAGAACCAGGACCAGCATAAAGCCGACAAATATTTCGGCAAAAGTGGCCACCAGACCGAAGCGGAGAGAAAAGGTCGCCGCGCTCCAGAAGTCAGGGTCGGATAGAATCGTAGCGTAGTTACCTAATCCAAGCCAGCGCGGCGACTGGAGGGCGGAGAAGCGAATCTCGCTGAAGCTATAGACAATGTTGGCGATCAGGGGAAAGCCAAGGAGTAGCGCCAGAAAGGTTACCAGACCGCCCAAAAGCACCCAGCTTGTTCTCCTCGGTCGATTGAGCGTCGCTGCCATCGCTCCTCCGGGTCCGGGCAGGCAGCTTACTGCTTGATCCGGTCAGCCATGCCCGCGGCTGCTTCTCTGAGCGCCGTCGAGGCATCGCTCTGCCCAGCCCAGAAGCCGGAAAATTTCTCGGCAAGCACCTCATAGATTGGCACAGCGAATGCCTCGGTACCACCGGTAACGACATACCCGTATCTGGTGGCATGATCTGAGATCAGGGCAAATTCCGGTCGCTCTCCGGACAGCTGTTCCAGAATCGAGCTCATCGGCGGTGTCCCTCCGTTTTGTGCATAGATCTTCATCGCGTCTTCGGTGGCGAGCCACGAAAGAAACTTCCCGGCATCCTGTTGGTTCTTCGATGCGGCATTGAGGCCAATCCCTAAGCTATGCACGTGCGTTTTGTGACCGGCAGAACCGGCCGGCAGAGGGGCCAGCCCGATTTTGCCCGCTACCAAAGGCGTCTTTTTGGGATCATTGAGCTCATTAAAGGCGGCATTCCATTGTAACATCGTGGCCGCCTGGCCAGAACCGAAAGCCGCGTTCGCCTCCGCAAATTCGTAACTGATACTTCCGGGCGGCGTGGCCCGGGCATCGATCAGCCTCTTATAAAGCTGGAGGCCAATTTTGGCCGCATCTGAATCAATCGTAATCTTGTGGTCAGCAGTCATCCAGTCGCCACCGTTAGATACCATCGTCGACTGCCAAATCATGATGTTAAAAATCAAATTCTTTAACTGAAGAACTGTTCCATAGCGCGTTGGACTATTCGGGTTGATCGAACGGGTGAAAAACAGGGCGGTTGCTTCATAGTCATCCCATGTCCAATCACCTGGATCTCGCGGCTCTAACGGTTTCCCCAGCTTCTCCTGCGCTATCTCGGCGTACTTCTTTCTCCAAAGATCATCTTTCAGCAGCCGATCAACGAGGTCCTTTCGGTAATAAGTGAAATGCAGCGAAATATCGGTCGGCACTCCAAAAAGCTTTCCATTAATGGTTAAACTCTGGAGGGCGACTGGGAAGAATTTGGCTGCGAGATCCTTGCTTACAAATTGGTCGACTGGGTTCAGGTAAGGCGCGTACTTGCCGAGTGTATAAGTCGTGACCAGGGCAAGATCGAACTGGCTGGATCTCGCTGCCATGTCGGCCAGTTCTTTTTCGAAGTAGCCTTGCCGGCTGAAAAGAAGCTGTTTGACGGAAACCGCGTCGCTTTTGCCCGGACCGATGTTGTAGGCATCGATTGCCTTTTGCATCGCCTCACTCTCGGGTCCTGGCCAGAAGAGCAGAGTTACCTGACCAGCGGGGGCAGGCCCGACGGAAGAAAGACCGAGCACCACCATGGCCGCAACGCATATAGATTTTCCAAACATGTTAATAGCCCGTTCGGGACCACAATTAAAGCGCCCCGCAAAGATCTGTGAAGCGTAGAAATACCGCGTTCGCTTGTCAATGGGGCTTGACGCCGCTCTGACAAAAAGACCATTTCCCGGATTTGCAGTGCTTTGTTAAACTTGTCGTATGCCAAAACCGCCAATGACCGCAGATGACGTAAATGCGTTCTCAAACGCCTGGGATGAAAGCAAAGCCGCAATCGATGAAATGGTGGCCAAATTCAGGGAGAGTGCCTCCAAAGACGAGATAGATCACGCGATCCGTAAAATGTATGCAACAAGATCCAAGCTTCAGGAGTTTTACGACAAATTTTTTCAAAACTATCCTCCGTCCTAGGACTTTCCGACCAGAGCTATGCCAAGCAAAAGAACCAGTTTAGTGTCGCAGGAGAGCGATCTTCGTACGACTATCCCTCAGAATCTTGTTTTCCTGCGAAGATTTCGGAGCGGGCGAAGACTGCCCCGGAGGAGCGAATTGAAAATAGGCCGGCAATTCATTGCCGGTAATCCTATGCCCCGACACTGCGCCCCGTAGGGCCGCAAGAAATTCTGGCGACCCTCCGGGGCGCGGCCGTTTTTCTGCGTTGTACCGGCATTCCATGCCGGCCTATTCTCCCTAGCCCCTCCGGGGCGTCAGAACCGATTTGGTTGCGGCTACGCCGCGCTGTGGCCTTCTGTTAAACTCTTCGACGGTTATCGGCCGGACACACCGAAGAAATTGAACAGGAGATCGCAAAGGTCGCAAAGAACAGAAAATAGGGTGGTTATAAGCGAAGCCGATCTTTGTAGACTGACATTCGACATAACACGAGTTCGCGAGGATTTTCATGCGGCGAGAATTTCGTCGTCGGGTCAGGCACTCGGCCTCGTACGTCACCGTCCGAATACGGACCAGGCCTCGTCGGTACCACGTAGCGCCGGCATCCTGCCGGTTCAAAAAGCTGACAAGCTGGAAGCTTATCCTACCTTGAAGTCCGACACGCCCGAGGCTGTCCGCGTTACGGCAGAGCACTCGGGTTACCGGTCGGACTACTCAAAGGAATTCCTCAGCCGCTCGTTACGCTACTTGAGGTGCTTCTCGACAAAGATCCGGCGCGACGTTTTCAGAACCCGGCCGAACTTCTGAATGTGATACCGACGATAACAGACTCTATCGATCGCAAGGGTAGCAAAGAAGGCACTTCAGATGAATGCTCGCTCGACCGGGATAGCTGGATATTCTCACCCCAAGAGGGCGGCGCTCCGCGCGGTCGGAAAGCGCCGCAGGAGAGGCGCACTCCAAGGCTTAAGTCGTATTTCAATGCTCCAATAGACTAGATCTTAATTGGCCTTTGGAGTAGGCAAAAAGTACTCTTTTGGGTAATAGCGGCAGCCGTTCGTTTAGATTACAAACAACGTGAATTACTAAAAAGGAGATTACAATGTTGATTACATCTAAAGTTACGACAGGCAACGGCTCGACTCGCGTGGTTGATGTTTCGGGATCAAGCAGGGAATCAGATGTTCAGGTGACTCAGTTTGGCCAGCGAAGAGATGACGACAGTCAAAAACGGGGCATGATTCACCCGACCAAACTTCAGGCGGGTTATGAGGATGATGAGCAATCTCGCAGTTTGAAGAGCTGCAAGAGCCTTCTCGAGTCTGTAGTGATGCGCATTCGAGAAACCTCCTCCACCCTCCCGTAGCCCGTATCAAGAGCGGCCAGCAGAATGCCGGCGTCCCGAAGACTTTCCTTGAGTCGGCTAATCAGCTCAGGATCTTGTGTTTGGAGGGGACCAATACTGCTGCTCAACTCGAACCGATCTTTCCGTCACGATGTGTTTGGCCAACAAGGCTGCTGGCTCTCGTGCAGGTCGGTAAGTCTTCGTCGACTTTGCGGCACTGCACTGCGGACCTGGAGAAGCGTTGTTTAACATAGAGGTGCCCCTCCCCTGGGAATATCTTTACAAAGTTCGGATACGAGCAGAAAATGGCTTGTTTCTCGTAGCCAAGCACCAAGGAAGAAAAGTGATGAAAAAAGGTATTGTCTTAGCTGTGATGACTGTCTGCTTTCAAGCGGCTGTCGCATTTGCCGGAGAATCGGTGGTTTCATCGAAAGAGGTGGTGACTCCGCCTCCGCCGCCCGCCCCAACGTCCTACTTTCGTGCGAACGAATGGAGTTTGGGTGCGTTCGCGACCTACGATGCGACATTCAACGGAAATCGGGGGGTGATCGGAATAAACGCATGGGGCGGTGGCCTTAGCGTCAACTATTTCCCCTGGCTTTATGCCGGATTCCGAATCAAGGGGAGTGTTGTCGACAGTCATCCGGGAGATAACACGGTCGGAGATGTGAGTGGCGATTTTATTCTGCGCCTCCCTATGGATATTCCGACGCAACCATGGGGCGGATTCGCCCAGCGCGCTAAGCTGCACCTCGCGCCTTACGTCTATGCCGGCGTTGGCGGCGTTTTCGTTTCCGACGAAGGCTTTGGATCCTTCGTCAGCAATCGCTTTCGCCGCAATAACAATACTGATGATAAGGTTTTGGGCGACTTCGGTGCGGGCCTTGAGTACCGCTTCACCCCTCATATTGGGTTATTCGGGGAGTGCGGATACAATGTCGTCGACGGACCGAAGAACAACTATTTGCAGACGAACTTTGGCATTAAGTTTGCCTTCTAACGAAGGTCACAATTAAGCGATCCAAGCCGACCGGAAATTTCCGCCTATCCGTCGCCGCTCGGATGCCAAACGAAAAATCCCGGGATTTACCCCGGGCTTGAAAACGGAATTTCGTTTTCGGTCTTCATTCTTTGCGCATCTGCACTATACTCCTAACATTCCCCCAAAAAAATGAAAAAGCTGCTCTGCATTTCTGCGTTTCTAGTTCTAGCGCTTGTCGGTTCTTGCTTTGCTGATCCGTTCCGAATCGTCGTTTACGGAGATTCGATTACTTACGGCTGGATCCCGAATGCCAATCCTCCGAGCACCAGGTACGGTCCCGAGGACCGATGGCCTGGGGCCTTACAAAAGGAACTAGGGAATAGTTATCAGGTAATCGAAGAAGGCCTTGATGGCAGAACTACGGACGCGCGGGATCCAGGGTCGCCCATCGGCGGTGCTCAACTCGACGGAAGTGCGTACCTTCCCGCATGTCTGGCTTCTCATTTGCCGGTGGATCTCGTCATCATAATGCTTGGAACAAATGACCTTAAGCCGGTATTTAACCGGACTCCGCTGCGAATTGCGATCGGTGCCGCGCATCTTATCGACCTGGTGAACACCTTGAACGGAGGCGTGGGCACGACCTATAACAATCCAAAAGTTTTACTCATCTGTCCTCCTCCATTGAATCCGCAAATCGAAAAGGGACCGGTCTTTGGGGAAATGTTCAAAGGAGGTCTTGAGAAATCCCAAAAGCTTCCTGAGCTCTATGAAGCAGTTGCCAAGATGGGAGGGGCAGAATTTCTGAACGCCGGATCTGTTATTTCAACCGACGGTGTCGACGGCTTACATCTCACGGCCGAATCAGAAAGGAAGCTAGGCGTTGCCGTTGCAGCAAAGGTGAGGGAGCTGTTGAAGTAGAAAAAATCGCGTTCATAGCTCGATCAGAGCCGCTGTGGGCGCGCCAGGATCACGATTTTCAGATCTTCAGCGCTTCCTTTTTTTTCTGCGAGTGGATTGCTGAGGAGCAAATTTCGAAAGTTCGAGATCCACGTTTGTGGTTTTTGCACCGAAGAATTTTTCACAGAAGATCACGAAGATCGCAAAGAAGAGAAATCAGGGTGTACGCCGCTCCGTACAACTATCCGCGACAATCTTTTTTTCCTGCGAAGATTTCGGAGCGGGCGAAGACCGCCCCGGAGGGGCGAATTGAAAATAGGCCGGCAATTCATTGCCGGTAACACCAACCCCAAACGCTGCGTCCCGGAGGGCCGGCTGATCAAGGCGACCCTTCCTCCTTCGCAAAGCTATGGCGGACACAGCCGGGGCGCGTTCGTCTTTTTATAGTTATACCGGCATTCCATGCCGGCCTATTTTCAATTCGCCCCTCCGGGGCGCCCAGAACCGATTTGGTTGCGGCTCTGCTGCTTCGTGAACACCGTGGCCCCCGTCCGATGCCGTCTTGCGCTGCGGATAGAAATGAAACGAGTCTCGCACGGAGGTCACGGAGCCACGGAGGACTTCCTTAGCCGTCGTACAAAATTTGTCTTCATCCAGTTCGCATCCAAAGATCTTTTTGCCGCCGCCTGGTTACACCGGATCCTGAGATTCTTCGGAGTGTTCATGCTGGAGCCGTATGACCCTGTTATCTATCCCGACTCCTGACTCACGCGAGTCCTGTGACTCGTGGACTCGTGGCTCCCTAACCGAAGAATTGACTCTCCTCACGGCGTCACGAAGGTGAAGCCCTATGTCTAATCCAATTCTCGATTGGCTCGAAAAGCGAAGGCTTCGCCAGGAGTTGTTGGCTCGGTGGGACGTGTTAGAGAAGCAAGCTCATGCCGGAATGGTGTTTTACGAGTTGTCTGAGGGGCACCGAGAAACCGTGACGGCAAAACTCAAAGCGGACATCGAACAACTGAGAGGTGATTTTACTACGGCCAATATCAAGCCACCGGATGACTTGGTAGAATTTTTCGAATTGCTTAGGGACGCGAAATAGCGACGCAGAATCTCCAATCCGTGGTTCCAATGAACTGGTCGGGAGCGGTTGCGCCTACTGCGTTCTGGGAATCTTGGAACTTCGTTTAAATTCTTGCCCCGTCTTTTCCGTCCAAGTTGATCATACGAAATCAACCTTGTTTCTCCCGGCCATGAAAAAGATCCTTGCGATTCTCTTTTGTCTAACAATCGGGCTAACGTTTTCTAATCCAGGGTGGGCTCATGGCGGTAGCGGAGGTGGGGGGCGGAGGGGGAGGCTCCGGCGCCGGTGGAGCTGGTGGCGGCAACGGCGGAGGTGAGAGCGGTGGCCACGGCGGCGGCGAGGGTCACGGAGGGTGGAATGGGCCATGGCGCCGGGCTTGGTGTGGGGCACTCCGACGCTGACAGCGCGATTTCAACCCATGGCACTCACTCGCAATTTGGGGGTCACAAAGGAGCGGCCCACCATGGGCGCGGCCTGGCGACCCGCAGCCGCTCAAGCCACCCCCGTTCGCTCGCGCACCATCATCTGGTGCATTTCCAGGATTGGTCCAAAAACGTCACACGTTGCGAAGGCCCTTCCTCCCGGCGTTGAACTGAATGTGGATCAGGGTAAGGCCATACCCCCAGGGATCGAATCCAAAGTTGGCCCGATTACGCCGGACGTTGATACCCCCGCCGAGAAAGCTTTGTCGCCCGGCCAGGAGCTCAATCTCGACCTCGGTAAGCTGGTGGTTCCGGATAACATCACTTTGGACAAAGACGACGGGCATCCGAAACCAGCGTCGGACGGGGCTGAGCCAATAGGCAACGTCAATAGCCGATGACCGATAGCCGATGACTGATGACCCTTTCGCACTCAAGAAACCCGGCTTGGATTCGTGGCCGCGAAAATTGGTAACGCGGCTGCCACCGACCGCTGCGCTCTTCTCCCGGAGAGAACTCACCCGAATCCTTTCGCCTGGACGTCTGAATCGGATTGATGGCCGCAAATTCCCCAGTCGGTCAAAAATGCCCATTTAAAATTTCTGTCGGGGCGGAACCGCCGAGTATGATGGTCTGCGGATCGAATAGATTCTCAATGCCGACCAATGCGATCGAAAGAGCTCCCGCAGCGCCATCGAGCCACTTCTCGGTAATTCGGCTCCTGACGTTTTGAACAGATCGTCTGGTGGCTTCGTGGCGACCCCTCCGACTCCTGCAACTCCTGTCTTCCTTGCCGACCCTCCACAGGCTGCACCCTCAGCATGCTAACGAGCGCGGTCTCAGTCGCCGGCTGTTCCCTTATCTTCTCCCACTCCTTCGCCGGGATGCGCTTTGGCGACGTCGTCGGGTGACAGAATCGAGTCCCTGAGCAGGATGGTGTATGGATGCCGAGGGTCGACCAAAACCTGCCGAGCGGGTCCGGTTTCAACCACCTTGCCTTTCTGCATGATCAGCACGCGATCGCTGATGTAGTAGGCCGTGGCTAGGTCGTGAGTTATGTAAATGATCGATACATTCAACTCGTCGCGGAGGGCCTTGAACAGATTGACGATCGACATGCGGAGCGAGGCATCGACCATGGATACGGGCTCGTCGGCGACGATGAGGGCTGGCGACGATATGAGCGCGCGGGCGATCGCCGCCCGCTGAAGTTGACCTCCTGACAGTTCATGCGGGAAGCGCCCTTTCACCTCGGCTAGCGACAGACCAACCTTCTTCAGGGCCTCGTCGGCGACGGCTTCGCGCGCGTCACGACTGCGGCGTCTTGCAAAGTAATAAGCGGAAGCAAACAGGTAGCGGTCGACCCGCTTGAGCGGGTTAAAGGCCTCGAACGGGTTCTGGAAGATAGGCTGCACCTTTTGCATGAATTGCAGTCGGTCTCGCCTGCCGCGGAACCTGGAGATGTCCTCGCCCAGAAAACGGATAAAGCCTTTGCTCGGCGCCAGCGTGTTCAGGATCATCCGCGCAAGGGTTGTCTTTCCGCTGCCGGATTCGCCGATGATCGCGAAGATTTCCGGGCGGATGGATTCCAACGAGAAGCAGACGTCATCGATCGCCGCGAATTGGGCGCGGCCAAAGAGGCCACCCATGGCAAAGGTCCTGGTGACGTGCTCGACAGAAAGTAGGTTGGTCACTGTAGAAACGCCGCGGACTTATTCCCCTTGGTAGCCTTGCGCACTGGGACGGAATCGGCGGCAGGCTTAACAAGGGGGCTGACCGCGTAGCAGGCGACCCGCCGGCCCGAGCCAAGCGTGGTCAGCATGGGATGGGCTTGGCGGCAAATATCCATCGCCAGCGGACAGCGCGGGTGGAAGCGGCACCCTGACGGCGGCTCGGCCAGACTCGGCGGAGCTCCCGACAGTGCCTTCTTCGGCGCAAGGTCGCCGATCCGAGGCAGACTGGCGACCAGATGCTGGGTGTAGGGATGCATTGGATCGTGAAGGATGTCGCGGGTAGGACCTTCCTCGACCAATCGTCCGGCATACATGATGCCCAGCCGGTTGGAGATATTGGCGTGGACCGTCAGATCATGCGTCACGAAGATCATCGAAGAGCCGATCTCGCGCTGCGTTTCGAGGATCAGCGCCAATACATTCTTCTGGACCACGACGTCGAGCGCCGTCGTCGGCTCGTCGGCGATGATGAATTCAGGGCGGCACACGGTGGCAAGCGCGATGGCGACACGCTGGCGCATGCCGCCGGAAAGCTCGTGGGGAAACGCGGAAAGCACCGACGGCGAAAGGTGAAGGCATTCGAGATGCCGGTTCACGACGTTGAAGAATTCCAAGCGGGAGAGTCCCATGTGCGGAAAGGCAAAATCCTTGAATGATTCGCGGACGCGCCGGACAGGGTTGAGCACGTTCATCGAGCCCTGGAGAATGCAGGAGAGGTGCTTCCAGCGGATGCCGGCGAGCGCCCTTTCGTCGAGGTCGTAAAGGTCGCGATCGAGGAAGCTGTACTTGATGGAGCCCCCGAGAACGCGGAGCGGCGGACGGATAGCGGCGGCAATGGTTCTGATGAAGGTCGACTTGCCGCAACTCGACTCGCCGGCGATCCCGTAGATCTCCTTCTTCTTAATCGACAGCGTGATGTCGTCGACAGCGCGCACCTCGCGCTCGATGCCGAAATAGTTCATCATATAATAGGCGCGGAGACCGCGGACTGACAGCGCGACATCCATCAGCTCAGACTCCCATGCGGGCAAGCCGGCTGCGCGGATCGATGAATTCGTTCATCGAGACCGAAAGCAGGAACAGTCCGATGAAGGTCATGATCACCGTTGCCACCGGGGCCAGCACCCACCACCAGATTCCCGACACCATGGCCGTGTGCTGGTTTGCCCAATAAATCATCGTCCCGATGGTTGGTGTCTCGATATTGGTGAGGCCAATGACCGACAGCGTTACTTCCAGCCCAATAGACCAATTAATGTTGTTCATCGTCGTCGAGAAGACGATTGGTAAAACATAGGGCAAATGCTCTTCGAGCAGGATCTTACGCATGCTCATCCCTGAAAACACGCTTTGCGTGGTGAATTCACGGTTTCGCAGGCTGAGCGCGATGGATCGAATGAGGCGGGCGTCGTAAGGCCAGCCCAGCGACGCCATGGCGAGCGCAAGCAGCGTCCAGGACATGTGGTCGTGCATCATGAAGTAAAAGAGCGTGAGGATCGGGAATAGCGGGATGACAACGAAAGTATCGTTGATTGACATCAGCACCCGGTCGACCATCCCGCCCATGTAACCTGATACCAGCCCTACTCCCAGCGAGATGATTCGACTGATAAAGGCAACAGTGATCCCAAAGAGCAGGCTGTTCCGCATCGCCACAGTAAGCTGCCAAAAGACATCCTGACCGCGTGAATTGGTTCCGAGGGGATGAGCCCAGGAGGGCGGTATGTCGGGAGGGACGACGTAGCTGTCCTGCGGCGGATAAGGGGAGAAGAACGATGCCAACGCCACGCAAAGGACGATCAACACGAGGATCGTTCCTACTGCGAATTCGCGATTGTAGCGGAAAAGGTCGCGGAAAACTCTGACCATAAGGCCTATGAAACGTTCACACGCGGATCGAGCAGCGGATAGAGCAAGTCAATCGCGAAGACGGCAGTAGCGACCGCGACGATAGAGATCGAAGCGATGCCGAGCACCAGGCTATAGTCACCGGTATTGACGCCGCGTACCAGTAAAGTGCCCAGTCCGGGATACCCGAATACAACCTCAGTAATAATCGCGCCGTTGAAGATCCCGCCAAGTGACAAAGCAAGACCCGTCAATTGAGGCGCAAGCGCGTTGCGCATGACGTAAGACGTCAGAATCCGGTGCCGGTCGACACCGGCTAACTCGGCATAAATGACATAGTCTTCGGAGACGATGTTCGACACGAGTGAGCGCATACCAACAAACCAGGCGCCGATCGTGACGAGCATAAGCGAAAGGACTGGCAATACGGAGTGTATCACGACGCTCGATACGAACGATAAGCTAAGCTCGGGATGGATGTTCATCTCGAATCCGCCGCTGATCGGCAGGACCGGCCAGATGTACCCCAACAGGATAAGCATAACCAGTGACATAATGTAGCTTGGAATAGGCTGCAGACCTGTTGCAGCAATCCCAATCGCTTTCAGCAGTCGGTTTTTTCGATAATAGCCTGCGAGCCCGCCCAGGAAGTTGCCCACGCCCCACGCTATGAGCGTAGACGTTGAAAGCAGTCCGGCCGTCCAAGGCAGCGATTGGGCAATCAAAGCTGAAACCGGTATCGGAAAAGCCGAAAGGGAAGGACCAAAGTCGCCGGTAGCCAGCCGCCTCCAGAACGTCGCATACTGCTGCCAGGTTGTTCCATTCAGACCATAAAGCTCGCGCAACGCTTTACGCATGATCTCCACAGCCCGAGGATCTGATTGGCCGAATTGCGTCACTGAGCTGATCGCCTGCTCAACCGGGTCGATCGGTGTCGCATGGGTCACAAAGAAAACGACGTTGATTCCGACAAAGACAACAAGCAGGAACTGCCCAAACCGACGAACGAAATACCAAGCGTAAGCCCTAGCTTGCATTGCTCACGAATTCTTTAGCCTTGATTGCTAACCTCCCTTGGCGATTTGTGAGCAATTCAGGCTCCGGCAGCAGAACGGAACTTTCTAACCCGCAATCAGCGATGTGCTTCGCCCAGCGGCGAGAGACTCGCGGGTTAGGCCGCTCCTTTTCAGCCGGGTTACGGTTTTTTCCCGGTCGGCTTCAATTTAACCATCATATATTTTGTATTGGCCCAGTTCGGCACCGGATCAGTATACGGATCCTCAGCGCTGGGATAGCCGGTCCAATAGGTAGTGTCCATACACGTGAACACGTTATAGGACATGAGCGGGATCGTGGGCATCTCCCTCACGGCCAGCTTTATATATTCCTGGCCGAGCTCCACGCCTTTCGGATCGTCGAACCCGATCGCACGGATCTGCTCGATGATCTTGTCAAGCTCGGGATTGGACCAGCGCTGCAAGTTCCGCGGCGGCTGCCTTTCTCCCGGCGGCTTCAAAAATTCTGAGTGCCAGCTATCGAGAAAGAATGACAGATCGGGATGGCCGCCCCACGTCTCGACGCTCCACGCCATCGCCGCCTCGAAGTCCCCGGATGCGACGCGCGGGAAAAAGCCGCTCGGATAGGCCTGCGTCTTGGCATCGATCCCGAACTGACGCCATTGTTGAGCAATCATGGTTCCTGCGCGGGTCATGACCGGCCGCGGTTCGCCTTCCACCAGCAGGGTAATGGAGAACGGTGTGCCGTCAGGCTTCATCCACCGGTTGCCGCTTTTCTTAAAGCCAGCTCGCTCGAGGAGTTCCATCGCGACTTCGGGATTGGGCTTCCACCAGCCCCGGCCGAAAGCGGCCGCTATTTCCTTCGGGTCCTTCGGGATCTGGTCTCCCATCGAGGGCCGCAGCTCGTCGGCAATCTGCTGCCCGATGGTGGGATCGTATGGCTTGTATTTCGACTTGCCGGTGTCGATCTCGAAATTCTGCAGCCAGTCCCCGAGCGGGTCGAAATAGTACTTGGGATAAAGGCCGGTCGGCGGCACGCCAATTGCGGAAATCGTCGCAGCGCCCCGATAAGAGGCCAGTGACACCGCTTTAATGTCAATGAGGAGCGCGAGCGCCCATCGCACATCCCGATTCTTAAACACCTCGACCTGATTGTTCAGAATGACGGCCGGCAGCGTCGGATCCGGATGGGCATAGGGGAAGCCCTTGAACCAAAAACGCGACGACGGCGATTTCTTGGCAAGGGTGGATACTCCCTCGGGTGTAGTGTCATGGATGATGTCGAGCTCGTGATTAAGCTGCAAAATCACTCGTTTGTCCGGGGGGCCTGGGTCGATGTAGGCGACATATTTCGGCCCGGGCTCGCCGAACCGGGCGAGCGTTGTCCGCTGCCAATCGTCACGTCGCTGCCAGATGTACCATTCACCGTTTGGATCAGAGCTTTTCAACGTGTAGGGCCCGAGTGTGACAGGCGGATTGAAGTCGAACTTGGTCGGGTCTTGCTGCTTCTCGAAAATATGTTTGGGCATGATCCACGCGGCATTCCAGCGCACGGTAAAGATGGAGTGAAACCGCGAATTCGGTCTCTTCAGCTTAAACACAACCGTGTTCTTGTCCGGGGCCGTTACCGAATCAACGCTAGCAAGAAAAACGGGTCCCCAAACCATGCTGGGATTCTTCATCTGCGTCTCAACCGTGTAGACTACGTCGTCAGCGGTGAATTCCACACCGTCGCTCCAAAAGACGCCGTCCCGCAATTTCACCGTCATTTCGGTGAAGTCACTGTTGTAAATCGGTTTCTCGCTGGCTAGAGAATTGTCCCAGACGCCATGGATGCCGGCATCAGCGTCGATGTACCATAACGTGTCCATGCCAAGTTGTTGCAGGCCGTTAGAAACGCCGCCGTGGTTCACAACCCAAATGTTGAACCATGCAGCATTGGTGATCCTACCCTCCGGATTCTCGGCGATCAGAACTTCGTTTCGCGGGATGCCCGCGAGAAAACTAGGCTGCGCGAACGCGTGCCCGCTGAGCAAAAGACCACTCAGCGCAAACGCCAACATTTTCAGCATACGCATCCGTCAGTCCTCCTTCCGGTAGCCTTTGCCTCTGTCAAAATCTTGTTAAACGCCTCGTAGCTGTCGAGGCCGGTTGTTTTGCTATCCGAGCTGAGTAGCCCGGCGTTCTTGAGAGGTGTGTCTGGCGCGGCAGCGCAGACAAAAAACGGTCCGTTACTACAATATATAGCAGTTTTCATGGAGGGACCCTGCGAAGGGAAAGAATCGACTTCAGTGTATCAAAGAATTCAGCTTCGGCTCAAGTTTTTTGTCGGAGAGCAGGGGGTGCATTGTACGGCGCCTGGCTCAGCCAGCGGTAGTATTAAAAGAACCTTACAAAAGGTCCGCGGCGGCAAACCCCTGCCACATATGTTTTGGAGTGCGTGCGACTTGTCGCCGCTTTTAGACCGCGCGGAGCGCGGCTCCTTAACAAAGGCACCGGCGAACTCGACACTTCGTGGTTTCATTCTCCGCGCTCCGCGCGTTTCCAAAGCGGCGACAAGTCGCACGCACTCCAAGACGCTCTGGCCGATTCACGCAAATCGTTCACCGTCGATGTAACCGTCGCGTTCCCATGGTGCCAGGACACCGGCCAAAGCGCTACTGGCAATCCGATGAACTTCAAGCCTTTCGGCGGCTTGCATTCGTTTAAAGCTACTTGCGACTGCGGCGTTTTCATCCAACCGGCTGCGCGTATCCAGCCCAACGATCGCAGTGTCAACTCCATCCAGACTCAGTGCATAACGAAGAAGTTCCGTCGCAGGCAGCCTGGCTTGCCGGCCGAATCGGATCGTCTTCATTGCGATGACACCTATCTTCCGCTCGCGCGCTAACGCCAGCAGCTCGTCTTCATAGCGACCCTTGTCCGGCCGCGTAGCCGGGAAGATTGTCAGCACGGCATCGGGATCAAATCGCCTCATGCATTCGATCAGAATCCCGGCGCTGGAATGTCCGGTTACTCCAAAACCGCGAATGATTTTCTGATTTTTTGCCTCGCGGGCGGCACGCACCGCGCCGGACTCGATGGCGTCTAGATTGCTCAACTCCTGCGGCTGCATGTCGTGCAGTAGATAGAGATCAATGCGGTCGGTCCGTAGAACCTGGAGACTGCGGTCAAGGTCGTGTTTGAAGCCTTCATAATCCCGCGCGTCGCTCTTGCTGGCCAGAAAGATTTTGTCCCGATTGCGCGCGAGCACCGGAGCGATCATTGCTTCGCTTGGACCATAGCTGCGTGCAGTGTCCCAATAATTAATACCTTTGGCGAGAGCGGCTTCCAGCAGTGCGTGTCCCGAGTCCAAGTTGCGCTCATAGGCGTCCATGAATGCACCGCCCAGCCCGAGACCCAGAATCGAAACATCCGCACCGATGCGGCCAAGTCTTCTTCGGTCAACCGGGTCAGACGCAGCCTTGGCAGAAGTTGAGGCCACGCGTGAAAACAGGCCCGCGATTACACCGCCGACGAGTGCACGACGAATGAAGTCCCGACGGGAACTTCTCGCTTTCATGCGGCAGGTTGGTTTTGCCGCGATCCTATGTCAAGACAGGGATAAATATGCTCTTTCACTTTAGCTATTACTGGAACAAACACCCTTCACTACCGGCGGCAGCGCACGAAGTCGCCGTTGAGCCAGGTCAGCACCACCTGTCTCGTGTCAAGTTTCCAACAACAGCCGCCGCCCAGCCGCGCCTGAGTGTGTTGGCGCTTGTCTTGCGAAGCTTACGACTTGGGCTTGGCGCAGTGCGGGCCAATCTGGTGCCGGCGTTTTGCGTGCAGGCGCTGATGGTGGGCTTGGTCCTTGCTTATTTTTACGCGCCGGCAGCGCGGCCTTTTTTCAACGTTCTGACTGATTGGAACGTGCACGGCGGTCTACCCTTTAGTTTCCTCGCGATGGGCGTCACCGTAGGTGGATTGACGGAGGCGTTCACTGTTTATCTTCACAAGGATGGCCGCTGGACCCGAGAAGATCTCGTCAACATGGCTTTTAATTTCCTGGTGTTCGGCGTGCTCGGGGTGATGAACAGCTTGTTTTACCAACTGCAAGCCCGCTGGTTTGGGGCAGGGAGGTCGTTGGAAACCCTGACGTTGAAAACGCTTGTGGACCAATTTATCTACACCCCCTTTCTAAACAACCCCATCCAGACGCTTTCGTTCCTTTGGAAGAGCGAAAGCTTCTCCTTCCGGAGCACAGTCGCAAAGCTGTCCCGTTTTAAACAATTCTACGTTATCACCGTCCTGCCCGTTTTGGTGTCCAACTGGTGCTTTTGGATTCCGATGTCTGTCTTGATCTATTGCTTCCCGACCACGCTCCAGTTACCTCTTGGCATTTTGGCCGTGTCGATCTGGAGCATGTTGCTAGCCGCGCTCATCAAGCCAACCAATCCAGTCGCCCCAAATGCTGAGCCCCGCGTGAGCCCGGACAGCTCCCATCGTGCTCCAACTGACTGAGGCGAGCAGATTCCGGAATGGGGGGTAGACGGCTGAGCTGATCGCAAATCGAAGAAGAATCATACAGAAGCACACAAAGATCACGGAGCGGCCTAGCCGCAACCGCATCGTGCTCTGGGCGCCCCGGAGGGGCGAATTGAAAATAGGCCGGCATGGAATGCGGTATAACTATAAAAGACGACCGCGCCCCGGAGAGGTCGCCTTGATCAGCCGGCCCTCCGGGACGCAGCGTTTGGGGTTGGCGTTACCGGCAATGAATTGCCGGCCTATTTTCAAATTCGCCCCTCCGGGGCGGTCTTCGCCCGCTCCGAAATCTTCGCAGGAAAACAAGATTGTCACGGATAGTGGGGCGAAAGCAATAGGGTCACGTCTTGAAAATTGAATATCGACGAGGCAGCGCTTTAGGGTATATCGAATATTCAAGTTTCAAGATGTGACCCGCCACCTCATCACACCCGGCTGGAGCGCCGGCTTGCACCATCGTCATCAGCGACGACGGGATACAAGGTGGTACACGGTTGATCAAGGCACTTTTTAGGGATTGAATCTTCAAAAAGTTATTGAGAAACGGGTTTCTTCCAGGTTTCGACCCCTGTACGCGTTGCCCGATGGAAAGCAATCAACAGACGATCTCGGAACCAAAGTTAAGCCAGCAGTTTTTGCGCGATCGATTCTGGTCCATGGCGATTAATATCTGGAGCCGACGGACCAGTGTCATCGCCTCATTTTCAGCGGTGGCCATTCTTTTATATCTCATCCTGCGCTTCGGTCTCCACAGGCACCGAGCCGAGATTCCCTTACTGGCGACGCTCGCTCTCGGTGGTACTCCGCTGGTCTATGAACTACTCAGGAAGCTTTTCCGACGGGAGTTTGGATCCGATTTGCTAGCGGGTATTTCCATTGTCACCTCGGTTCTGCTTGGCGAATACCTGGCTGGTTCCATCGTAGTATTGATGCTGTCGGGAGGCGAAGCGTTGGAAACTTATGCGTTAAGGAGTGCCTCTTCGGTGCTGCGGGCGCTGGCCAAACGGATGCCATCGCTCGCTCATCGAAAACAGGGATCGCAAATCGTCGATGCGGAGTTGGATACTATCGCTATAGGCGATACGCTGGTTGTCTACCCGCACGACATATGCCCAGTGGACGGCGTAGTTATCGAAGGGCACGGCGTGATGGATGAATCGTTCCTTACAGGCGAGCCGTTCAAGATCACTAAGACCTCCGGTTCAGCGGTGATATCAGGGGCGATCAATGGGGAAGCCGCCCTTACCATCCGAACAACCAAGCGAGCCGCCGATTCGCGTTACGCGAAAATCATGGAGGTCATGCGCGAATCTGAGGAGAAGCGTCCGCGGCTGCGGCGTCTGGGAGATCAATTGGGGGCCATTTACACTCCTGTAGCAGTCGCGCTGGCGATACTCGCTTGGGCAATTAGTGGTGAAGCCGTGCGATTCCTTTCCGTCATGGTGATCGCTACGCCTTGCCCCTTGCTCATTGCGATACCGGTCGCTATCATCGGTTCAATTTCTCTCTCTGCTCGCCGAGGGATCATCGTCAAGAGTCCCGTTGTGCTCGAGCAGATTGGCCGGTGTCGGACCGCTATTTTTGACAAGACCGGCACGTTGACGTATGGCGAACCGAGGCTCATTGAGCAGCTTATTGCGGCTGGATTTTCACAAGTCGAAGTGCTCACTTTAGCGGCAAGTCTCGAGTGCTACTCGAAGCATCCGCTGGCTCGCGCGATTCTGGGCGCGGCAAAGGATCAGGGAATTCACCTCCGGGCGGCTATCGACGTTAATGAGGCGCCCTGGTGAGGGCCTGCGCGGCACCGTCTCTGGCCATTCGTTGCAAATCACGAGCCGCAGCAAGGTCAACCCGCAAACTATCTCTGGCGGTGATCAGCTACCACCCTCTGCCGGCGGCCTTGAATGCGTCGTGCTGATCGATCATCGCTATGCTGCCACCTTTCGCTTTCGCGATGCGCCACGCGCGGAGAGTCTTTCCTTTGTGAAACACCTGGGGCCGAAGCACCACTTCGCGCGGGTAATGATCGTCTCCGGAGATCGCGAATCTGAGGTTCGCTATCTGGCCGACCAAGTTGGTATCACCCAGATCCGTGCCGAAAAGAGTCCCGAAGAGAAGCTGGACATCGTCCGCGAGGAAACGGCTAAGGCGAAGACACTTTACGTGGGCGATGGCATCAACGACGCGCCAGCGATGATGGCCGCCACTGTCGGGATGGCCATCGGACAAAACAGCGATATACCAGCGGAAGCGGCCGGAGTCGTGGTCATGGAAAGCTCGCTTAAAAAGGTTGACGAGTTTATGCACATCAGCCGGCGGATGCGCACGATCGCGCTCCAGAGTGCAGTGGGTGGAATGGTCGTGAGCATTGCGGGGATGCTCCTCGCCGCTTCCGGCTACCTGAGTCCAGTGGCTGGTGCTATCAGCCAGGAAGTCATTGATGTCTTGGCAGTGCTGAATGCTCTACGGGCGGCATTTTCTCCAGTGGTAATTCGCGACATTTAGCCGGAGCTTCGCAGTTTGAACCATCTGATCGTCGTAAGTAGTTTATTTTGAGGGATCGGAGTTTTCTTTACGCCCTCAGGTTGTCCACACAAACGGTTTTGGTCGCGGTGCATTTGTTTAAAGTTACTTGCCCCGGCGCCGAAAGTGGGAAAGGCTTCCAGCCTGTCGGACCTGGTAGCACAGAAGGCCTCAAAGGTCCCCAAAGATTTGCTTAGTTCTGGATTTCTCCTTCTTCGCGATCTCTGCGGCCTTCTGTGACAAAAATTCTTCGCTTCACAGGCGGCAAGCCCGTGCCACATATGTTTTGGAGTGCGTGCGACTTGTCGCCGCTTTGAGACCGCACGGAGCGCGGCTCCTTAACAAAGGCACCGGCGAACTCGACACTTCGTGGTTTCATTCTCCGCGCTCCGCGCGGATCCTAAAGCGGCGACAAGTCGCACGCACTCCATAACGCTCTGGCCTCGTGGCGACCCCTGAACTCCTGGGACTCCTGCATTTACTTCCCGAGCGCATCAGTTTAAAAAGAGCCTTCCACTCTGATGAGGCACCTCCTTCTTCTCCGCTCGCTCGCCGCCCTCGCTTGCCTCGGTGTTTTCAGCCTGCCCCAGACTTCCGCCGCACCTAAGCCGGAACCGGACAAACCGAATTTCAACGGCACCTGGACGCTGGACCGTAAAGCATCGACTTCACTCGAACCCATGATGAAGGAACTCGGAGCCAGTCTCCTCGAACGAAAATACGCTGCCTCGGCCAACCTTAAAGCCATCTTCCAACAAACCGAACACGTTCTGACGGTCGCGACCCGCGGCCCCGGCTTCGCCTTAGACGAAACCCTTTACCTCAACGGACGTACCGAGCCAGGCAACCTGAAACTCCTCGGGGCGACTTCCTTCAGGACGAGAACCGCCTGGGCCGCGGGCCACAAGCAGCTCGTCGTGACTCATCAGATCAGGACCAGACAGGGAAAAGAGGGGGAACTGATCATCAAAAGGTACCTGATCAACGAAGGGAAAGACTTGGTTGTTACTTTCACCTTAAAGCTCAACGGAGAACCACAGGAAATCTCTGCCCGCCAAATCTGGCGCAAGCAAGCAGCCTGAGGCGGAGCTTTGGGCATACCTGACTCGATCACAGGGCGGGTTGATTCGTCTCTGGCCGTTTCGTACGTTTCGATGTTGCCGTTGCCGCGAAGGTGAAAGGAATGCTGAAGTAGAAAAATCGCGTTCCCAGCTTGATCAGAGCCGCGGTGGCGCGACAATCTTTCATGGGATCGGCCAGGCTTTTGAGCTAGTCTAGAGGTGAGTTTTCCCGGTGCCCCCCAAGAAATCTGTGCGGTCGTGGTGGACTGCGGGCTATGTACGTGAACCTTCACAGACAGAGCCTCGCTCGCCTCCCGCCTAACAAAACTTTAATGCCGTGAATCTTTTTCGCGAATCGGTCTTAGCAGAAGAAGTCGCCGTCGAATATCCGACTTACCCGGTGGGGCAACCGGAAAAGCATCCACTGTTCTTCGAGAAGCGGGTCTATCAAGGATCAAACGGCAAAGTTTATCCCCTGCCATTCATCGATAAGGTTTTCGATGTGCCTCAGGTTCGCCGGTATCGGGCCATCCGTTTGGAAAACCAGTTCGTCCGGGTTCTGCTTCTGCCAGACTTCGGGGGGCGCATTCACGCGATCCAGGATAAAACCAATCAAGATTACGACATCCTTTATCATCAAAAAGTGATCAAGCCGGCATTGGTCGGCCTTGCCGGTCCTTGGCTTTCCGGCGGAATCGAATTCAACTGGCCTCAGCATCATCGGCCCGGAACGTTTATGCCGACCGATTGGGCCATCGAGCGTTCGGACGACGGCTCGGCAACTGCGTGGATGTCCGAGCACGACCCATTGAACCGCCTGAAAGGGATGCACGGCGTTCGGTTAACTCCGGATTCAGCATTGGTTGAGCTTCGAGTCCGGTTGTTTAATCGAACCCCGTATCTGCAGACATTCCTGTGGTGGGCGAACGCAGCGGTCAAGGTACACGAAGACTATCGGAGTTTCTTTCCACCTGACGTTCGTTACGTTGCGGACCACGCCAAACGGGCGATCACCTCATTCCCAATCGCCTCAGGTCGCTATTATGGAGTCGACTACCAACAGCGACCGGGTAGGAACGATCTGAGGTCTTACCAGAGCATTCCAGTTCCCACTAGCTACATGGTCGTCGATTCTGCCTACGGATTTTTTGGCGGTTTTGACTATCGGACAAAAGGCGGTTTCCTCCACGTGGCGGATCCGTCAATAGCGCCCGGAAAGAAACAATGGACGTGGGGTCATGCTGCCTTTGGTCGAGCTTGGGATCGCGAGCTCAGCGACGACGGAGCGCCTTATTTCGAATTGATGGCAGGCGTGTACACGGACAATCAACCCGACTTTAGCTACCTGCAGCCTTACGAAACAAAGGTCTTTTCCCAGTTTTGGTGGCCCATCCAGGGTATCGGTCCGGTGCAGAACGCGACCCGCCACGCAGCGATTCGATTTGTTCAACGTGCAGGGAATCGTTGCGAGATCGGTTTGGTCGCGCCAAGAAAGGTCCAAAACGCCTGTCTGATTATCGAAGATGCGAAAGGGCCGTGCGCGGACCGTGCTGTGGTTCTTCAGCCGGGGCACTGCTGGGAGACTGAGGTGTCAGCAGGGGCCGTGATTCGCGCGATCCGATTGGTTGATGCGAACGGAAGTGAGCTCCTACGATATGAGCCGGAAGGCGAACGTTGTCCGATTGCATTACCTGAGCCGGCGAGGGAACCAAAGGGACCAACTGAAATCGTATCCAGCGATGAACTCTTCCTGGTTGGGGAACACTTGGAACAGTATCGGCATCCGACGCGTGATCCCGAAATGTATTGGCAGGAAGCGGTCAAGCGCGACCCAGGCGATTACCGAAGCCGGGTCGCTCTCGCTCGACGATCTATTGCCCGATTCCAATTTCAAAAGGCGATCGAGCATCTCTTGAAGGCGATCGAGCGGCTGAGCGATTTTCATCCGAACCCTGTCACCGGAGAAGCTCACTATTATTGCGGATTAGCCTTTCGATTCTCGGGTGAGGATAGACTCGCAGAGAAAGCCTTTGGCAAAGCCAGTTGGGACAGGTCTTGGTTACCGGCAGCGAAGTATGAACTGGCGCTATTGGCTTGTCGACGCCACGATTTTACCGGGGCGGTAGACCACCTCCTAGCTGGTGGCCCGGAGGTTTTTGAGAACAACCTCGCCGCCGTGCTCCAAGCGGTGCTCATTGAAACTGAGGGCAATCACTCCGCCAGCACGGAGATTCTAAAGGAGGTGCTTCGGCGTGATCCGCTTGATCATTGGGCGTCTTACGAGCTCGCCAGGCAACAACCCAGCCAGGACTTCAGTGGGTTCCTGGCGCAGTGCCGCAATGACGGTCAGACGATCCTGGACCTAGCTTTTAACTATATCGACGCAGGCCTTTTTCGGCGATCCATTGGACTCCTGGAACTCCACAAGGCTTCGCCGGTTGCTGAGCCGGCCACGCCAAACCCAGCTGCCAGCACGATCATGACCGAGTTCGTGTTGGCGTGGCTCTATGCTCGAATTGAGCAACCCCAGGCGTCGGCTGGTTGGCTTCGCAGGGCCCAGAACGCGGATCCGAGTTTTTTCTTTCCATGCCGAGCTCTTGAGGCGCAAATATTGGAATGGGCGATGTCCCAACCCGGCTCGCGCCGGAATGCCGGCTATGGTCTTGGTAACCTCTACTATGATCGCCGGCGGCACGCGGACGCCATCAGCGTTTGGGAAATGGGACTAAAAGATGATCCGCTATTTGCACCGCTTTATCGCAACTTAGGTCTTGCCTATTGGAATCAAGAGCGAGATCCGACCAAAGCGCATCGCGCTTACGGGCGCGCTGCTGAGTTGGCTCCAAACGACGCCCGACTCGCGTATGAGCACGATCAATTGCGTAAGAAATTAGGCGATTCTCCTGACACTCGTTTGGCCCGGTTAGAGAACAAATTGGAGGTCGTCCTCAGTCGCGACGATTTCTGCGTCGAATATTTGTCGCTGCTAAATCTCAAAGAACGGCACACGAGCGCCTTGGATCTGATGGCGGAGCGTCGCTTTCATCCTTGGGAAGGCGGTGAAGGAAAGGTGTTGGCGCAATATCGTATCGGGCAGGTCTCGCTTGGCCGAAAGGCACTGGAGAATGGAAAAGCCGACGTTGCTTTGGAGCATTTTACGGCAGCTAACCAACCTCCACCGAACTTGGGAGAAGAGTTTCACTATCTACAATCGCGCTCGGACCTTAACTATTGGAAAGGTCGGGCTCTAACGATGCTCGGCCGGAAAAAAGAGGCGCAGGAAGCCTACACAGCCAGCGCAAATGAGGCTCAAGATTTCAAGGAGATGGCGGTGACCTCCTATTCGCCCTTCACCTATTATCGTGGTCTCTCGCTGCTAGCGTTGGGACGCGATTCGGAAGCGTACCAACTATTTTCCGCCCTTTGCCAGTACGGCCAACAGTTGCAGCAATTACCTGGAAAGATCGACTACTTTGCGACGTCGCTCCCTAACATGTTGGTTTTCGAAGATGATCTGACGCTACGAAACCTGGTAGAAGGCAAGTTTTTGGAGGGGTTGGCTCTGCTTCAGCTGCGTGATGTTGCAACGGCCAGAGCCTGTTTCCGGGAAGTCTTGGATCTCGATCCCTCTCACTATGAAGCTGCCGACCAGGTCAGGGCTTTGAACGTTTTAACCGCTTAGTCTCCCCACCGTTAAACCCCCAAGTACCAACATCATGAAAAGACTCGTTCTCATCTATTGCATTATCATCAGTGCGCTCTTTGTATCCCTCCAGACAATCGCCCAAGCTGATCCGGTAAAGATCGGATTCGTCGTGAAACTACCGGAAGAACCTTGGTTCCAAGACGAATGGCGTTTCGCCGAACAAGCCGCGAAAGAAAAGGATTTTACCCTTGTGAAGATCGGGGCGGAAAGTGGGGAGAAGGTGATGAGCGCGATCGACAACCTGGCATCCCAACAGGCGCAGGGATTTATCATCTGCGTGCCCGACGTCAAGCTAGGGCCCGCCGTCGTGGCTAAGGCAGCCGCCGATCATCTAAAACTGATGACCGTTGATGATCAACTGGTGGATGGCAAAGGGGCCCCCCTATCATCGGTGCCGCACATGGGAATTTCCGCCCATGAAATTGGCAAGCAGGTTGGCCAAGCGCTTGTCGACGAAATGAAAAAGCGTGGCTGGAATATGCAAGACGTCGGCGCCATTCGAGTCACCTATGAGCAACTCCCAACAGCGCACGACCGAGTAACTGGAACGACCGAAGTGCTGCTCGCGGCGGGATTTCCACGCCAGAATATCATCGATGCGCCCCAAGCCAGAACGGATACGGAGAACGCGTTCAACGCCGCTAACATTGCGTTGACGAAAAATCCGCGCTTTCAGAAGTGGATCTCGTTCGGACTGAATGACGAGGCCGTTCTCGGTACGGTCCGGGCTGCGGAAGGACGCGGCTTCGGCGCGGACAAAATGATCGGGGTTGGGATCGGAGGCGCTCAATCGGCCATCGACGAGTTCAACAAACCGAATCCGACCGGTTTTTTTGGTACTGTCTTAATCAGTCCGAAGCGCCACGGTTACGAGACGTCGATCCTGATGTACAACTGGATCACCCAGAACCAGGAACCGCCGAAACTAACCCTCACCAGCGGGAAGCTGATGAATCGCGAAAACCTGAAAGAGGTGCGCCAGGAGTTCGGACTCTAGTGCTTAATGAATTCCCTGCGCCTGAACGAAATCACTAAGAGCTTCCCGGGCGTCCGTGCGCTCGACAGGGTCACGTTTTCTGCAGAACCCGGCAGCGTACATGCTTTGATTGGTGAGAACGGCGCAGGGAAGTCGACGTTGTTGAGAATTCTGGGTGGCATCTATCAACCAGACAGCGGCAGTCTGATCGTTGGCGGAGCAGAGCGCCATTTTCAGTCCGCAGCAAGCTCGATCGCCGCGGGAGTAGCGATCATTCATCAGGAGTTACACTATGTCCCCAACCTGACAGTCGCCGAGAATCTATTGCTTGGCCATTTGCCGCATCACTACGGCTTCTTTCGCAGGCGCGATGCGATCCGCGTTACGCGCGGGCACCTTCGAAGAATGGGAGTTGACCTCAATCCGCGCGCCAAACTGAAGACGTTGTCAATCGCCGAGCGACAAATGGTCGAGATCTGCAAGGCTTTGCTCCGGGAAGCCCAGATCATCGCCTTGGATGAACCTACGAGCAGTCTTTCTCATCGCGAGACCGGAATCCTCTTTCGGTTAGTAAGAGACCTCCGAAGACAGGGTAAGATCCTGATTTATGTGTCTCATCGACTGGATGAGATTTTTGAACTGTGCGACACCTGCACCGTTCTTCGGGACGGCCATACGGTTGCGACTCATCATTCGTTGGTGGGTGTCAGTCGTGCACAGTTAGTTGAAGAGATGGTTGGTCGTAAGATTAGCGATATCTACAACTACCGGCCTCGGTCTATTGGTCCGGTCCGGCTGGAAGTCAAGGCGGTGACCGGCAAACAGGTTGTCCGTCCAGCGAGTTTCTCCGTACACGGTGGCGAGGTCGTCGGATTCTTCGGCCTGGTTGGTTCGGGCCGTAGCGAGTTAATGCACTTGATCTTCGGGGCTGCTCGACCGCGTTCCGGCTCGATTAAGATCGATGGTCAATGGATCCGCGCCCGCCATCCAATCGACGCGATTCGACGCGGAATCGCTTTTTGTCCCGAAGATAGGAAGGAAAGTGGGATCATCCCGATTCGGTCGGTGACCGAAAACATCAACTTAACGGCTCGACAACGGGGCGGTCTCCGAAGATTTCTTATTGATTTTGGCCGCGAGTTCAAAGTTACTGATCGCTTCATTCAGCGATTGGGAATCAAGACACCAAGCCGGCGACAGAAGATTCGCTTCCTCTCCGGCGGTAACCAGCAAAAAGTGATTTTGGCGCGTTGGCTCAATCTGCCTAATTTGCGCGTCATCATCATGGATGAGCCCACTCGCGGGATCGACGTAGGGGCAAAGCACGAAATCTATAATCTTATCTATGAGCTCGCCGAGCGGGGATGCGCGGTAGTCGTTGTCTCCAGCGAATTGCCGGAGATAATCGGCATTGCGGATCGAATGGTCGTTATGCGAGATGGAGCGATTACTGCGGAAATTCCACGAGAAGATTTTTCTGAGCATCTTGCGCTGAGCTTGGCTTTACCTGACGAGCAGGTAGCATGAAGCCGTTTATGAAAGCGGGCGTTACCCCGGAGCCAAGATTGGCCCGGCCACCTCGTCCGGACTCATTTCTCCGACGGCTCTTGGCCTTTCTTTTAGAATATAATCTCGTCTTCATCTTCCTCGCGATCTTCGTCGCGCTCTCGTTTTCCGTCCGATATTTTTTCACCGTTCAGAACATGCTCGGCCTGGCGCTCTCGGTCTCGCAGATCGGAATGGTTGCCTGCACCATGATGTTCTGTTTGGCGTCGCGTGACTTCGATCTTTCCGTGGGCTCTATCGTGGCGTTTGCGGGTGTCGTCAGCGCAACGGTCGTGAACGTCACGGATAACCTTTGGGCAGGGGTTGCCGCAGCGCTATTAAGCGGAGCGATCATCGGTTTTGTAAACGGAGTCATTATCGCCTATCTGCGGATCAACGCTCTGATTACGACGCTCGCTACCATGGAGATGGTGAGAGGGTTGGCCTTCATCACTTCACATGGGCAAGCCGTCGGCGTCAGCAACGCCGATTTCATCTTTTTCGCAGGTAGCTCTTTCCTTGGGATATCCATGCCGATCTGGACGACGCTGGCCTGCTTTGTTCTATTCGGGTTTTTGTTGAACTCCACGATCTATGGTCGGAATACGCTTGCGATCGGTGGCAATCCAGAAGCAGCGCGATTGGCCGGAATTCAAGTGGAACGAATGCGCGTAGTCATTTTTCTGGTTCAGGGAGTAATCGCCGGCTTGGCAGGTGTCATCCTGGCTTCCCGGATCACTAGCGGTCAACCAAACTCTGCCCAAGGGTTCGAGCTCAACGTTATTTCTGCGTGCGTGCTCGGCGGAGTTTCCTTGAAAGGAGGCAGCGCGACGATTTCTGGGGTGATCGTTGGCGTATTCATTCTGGGTACCGCAGAAAATGTCATGAACCTTTTGAACATCGACGCGTTCTATCAATACCTCGTCCGGGGAGCGATCTTACTGGCGGCGGTCGTCGTCGACCAACAGAGGACTCGCGGCGAGTGAGATTCGAGCGGAAGGGTCACATCTATCTGTGGAGACTGCGGTCAAGGCCGCGTTTGAAGCCTTCATAATCCCGCGCGTCGGAGGCCCGTGCCGCGTATGTTTGGACTGCGTGCGACTTGTCGCCGCTCTTAGACCGCGCGGAGCGCGGCTCCTAACAAAGGCGCCAGCAAACTCGACGCTTCTTGGTTTCATTCTCCGTGCAATTTGCGCTCCGCGCGTTTCCAAAGCGGCGACAAGTCTCGCGCACTCCAAGACGCTCTAGGCTCGTGGCGACCCCCTGAACTCCTGGACTCCTGCATTTACTTCTCGAGCGCATCAGGTTAAAAGGAGCCTTCCCGGATGAGGCACCTCCTTCTGCTCCGCTCGCTCGCCGCCCTCGCGTGCCTCGGTGTTTTCAGCCCGCCCCAGACTTCCGCCGCACCTAGGCCGGAACCGGACAAACCGAATTTCAGCGGCACCTGGACGCTGGACCGTAAAGCATCGACTTCACTCGAACCCTTGATGAAGGAAATCGGAGCCAGTCTCCTCGAACGAACATTCGCCGCCTTGGCCGACCTTAAAGCCACGTTCAACCAAACCGAAAACGTTCTGACCGTCGCTACCCGCGGCCCCGCCTTCGCCCTGGACGAAACCCTTTACCTCAACGGGCCCACCGGGCCAAGCAACCTGAAACTCCTCGGGGCGACTTCCTTCAAGACGAAAACCGCCTGGACCGCGGACCAAAAGCAGCTCGTCGCGACTCACCAGATCAGGACCAGACAGGGAAAAGAGGGCCAACTGATCATCAAAAGGTACCTGATAAACGAAGGGAAAGATTTGGTTGTTGCTTTCACCTTAAAGCTCAACGGAGAACCACAGGAAATCTCTGCCCGCCAAATCTGGCGCAAGCAAGCAGCCTGAGCTCTTAATCTGACGATTGGTCATTGTGGGCAGGCGCGTCAGGGCGTCGAGGGGGCGGCGGGCGCCGGCGGAACGCCGTCGCGCAGCAGGGCGGAAAAGGCGATGCTGTCGACGCCTGGACGATACCGTCCGCTGACATCGCCGAGGCGGCGAAGCTCATCCATCGTAAACGCCCGATTGAGGACGTTGTTATCGTAGAGGTATTCCGGAAGGAAACCGTTGAGAAGAATGCGCCAGTCGAACGGAAAGCGGTTGGTCAACCGGCGCAACAGCAGGAAGATCTCGGTCGTGCAATTGGCGGTCAGCGTGTTGTAGAATTGCGGCGTCACCGCCAGAGCATTGGCGTGCGTCAAGTATTCGGTCAGCAACGCGCGCGCTTGTTCCGGCCTGGCCCGCAACCGGAATAGCAATACGGTTTCGTTATTGTTGTGGCGGAGCCCCATCATATCGCGTTCATCCGCGCCGACGACAATGACTTCGAATTGCCTGAAGAACCCGGCGACGGCGGAAAACTCCTGGTACTTCCTGCGTCGAATCTCGATTGAAAACGCGAGTTTTCGGCCATCCTCGAAGCCGAAGCTGACGATCGGGTGGGCGATCACCGGTCCCATCCAATGGACCATCAGAAGGTCGATCGTCCGGACGGTCCCAAGATCAAAAGTCTCGTCTTGCCAGCGGGGGGTGAAATCGGTCGAGCTTCGCCATTCGAAATCACGTACGTTCGTGATGGTGACCTTATCGCCGTCGAAACGGCCGGTCATGAGCCGCGACACTTCCGGGGCGAACTCGCGGTCGTTCGAAGGCCGGATCGTGCTCCACCAGATCATGAGGCCGAGAGTGGCGACGGCGAACAGCGCGAGCGCCGGGCGCAGCCACTTGAGGAACACTCCCAGGGCCGCCAAGAGGCCGAGCAATCCGAAGAGCGTCGGCGCCGCAACCCGCGCGGTATTTCCGCCGGGAAATTCGTAATAGGTCGCGCCGACGCCCCAGATGACAAAACCCAGAATCAACAGAACTGCAAGGACGCGGATCAGCAATGTCAAAAAGAGCCGCATACGTCCTCGCCGCCTTTCTGGGTGGAAATCCCGCTGTCCCTACGGCGTCGATCGGATTCTTGTCTCGCCCACGGTTGCCAGAGCGACAAAGGCGGCAGCCAAAACCATCCATCGGTGGGTTCGCCTCGAAACGGCGCGCGAACGAAAACGGATTCGCATGGGCGCCGAATCAGCATGTCCGCAACTCGCGAAAGCAGTGGTTCATCAAAAGCCATGAGAGAGGGTTGAAAGCCACGGGGAATCTTGGTCTGCCGGCTCTCCCGGTTGCGCCTGCGCGTTTATACAATTCTTCATTAAAATTCGAGTTTGACCAAAGCGTAGGGACTCAATGAGAGCGGAGTCTGGCCACAATCGCTTGCAAACGGATGCCATGCCGGCAATATGCCGTCTCTCGCCGCCGACAGGTGCGCCTCGTCGATCGCGGTAATGCTCAGGTCGCGAGCCGAAAGGTCGAGCTCGACGCGTTGTGCTCGACGCGTCAGATTGGCCAACAAGCAGCACGAGCGCCCATTTTCATTTCTGAAGGCAAGTGCCGCAATCAGTTGCGGATCAGAGACGTTTGTGGGCATCAAGCGTTGTGCCCCCGCTAACGCCTCAAACACGTAATACATTGGGAAAATCTCTCCGCCGGTCGAGCCGAACAGCACGGGGTTCGGTGATCCTGTCTCAGTTTCCATGACGCCTCGCCAACCCGTGGTTTCGTAAAATGTGAGCTTTTCAATGCGGTCGATCGGCATCAATCGTGACAAGGTGCCGAGGGTCCACACTGCGCCAAATAAGGTCCTTTGCCGAGGGTCGACAGTCGCGGGTAATTGACCTTCGGCCCCTAGGGTGGAAGTTGTTGCGTTTGGGTTGAAACGAGGCCGCAGGGTTATCGGTGACAGTATCAGACCTTGGTCGGAGAATTGGAGTGCGCTTTCGACCGTTGCTGGTTGTGCTTCCAACGTTTCGATCAGGCTTAAGTCGTCGAAGGCATGGACCTGCGGATTAAATGAATAGCAGACCGTCACGCCGCGTGGCGGTCGTTCACGATTCAATTCCGCAAAGTATGCGTTCGTTCCGGTCGCCAAACGGAAGCCGTGCGGCACAAGGTTCCGTTCTGCGAGTTTAAACCAGCGAGACGACGTGGATTTTTCCCTCTCGTGGAATATGAGGCAAACGTCGACCGCGTTGCGTCCAATCATTTGGCGGAAAGCCGAAAGGTGTTGCTCTGGCGAATCGTTGAGAAAAAGCGCACATTGTAGACGAGCGCCAATGGCAACCGCTTGGCCGTGGGCTTGTTTGAGCGCAGTTTTCCAGTCGGATCGAGAAAAATGAAGGTCCACTCGGAGGTGGTTCAAGCGAAGTCGCGCGAGACGTTGTTGTTCGACCTCTGAGAGGCGAAACCCATGGCTAGCGACGCCGAGGCCAAGCTTTGGCAACGGTGTGGCTAATGGTGTAGGGGAAACCGTGAGCTTTAGGAGTGATTCCTCCGCGAGGGTGATCGTAGCGGCATTCTGCATCCTCAGGGAGAGGACCGCCCGCTGGAAAATCCGCTCTCCGCGCCCAACCTCGACCGGGAAAGGCAATTCAAGCGGCGTGCTGTAAGTCTTAAACGAGGCATCTGTCCAGTTCCGCTGGTCTTCCGTCTCGAAAACGTCACCCTCGAACCGGATTTCCGCTTCTACATCGTTTGAAGGGTGCCATGCGAGCGCCTGGAGATCTTTAAAGGGTTGATGAGGCGAAATGTAGAAAGGAAATTTGCTCTCTCGCCAACGCCCATCTGGGTGTTGAATTCGGCACGGCCATCCTGCGCACTCCGTGATCGGATGAAGAATGCAAATGCCAAGCCGATTTCGCAAAAACGTGGAGCGTGCTTCGCCCTCGAAGCAAAACTCCAGCGAGCCACCTTGCCCGCGAATCGTGCCTTTCCACCAGAAAGAAATCGGTGCTCGGTCGCAGCGCGCGGTAAATTCCAAGCAAAAGTTATTGTCGCGCTGCTCCAGCCGCCTCACTTCCAATTCGGGCAAAACGGTGTCCCAGTTTTTGTCACGAAGCGCGCCATAAATCGCGCGAAGCACTTCCACCTTCGCAGTTTTCACCGGGCGCAGGTACCCGGTGCTGGTTTCAAATACGCACGTGAATACCCGCGTTTTGAGAGGAATCCATTGCGTGATGTTCTGGGACGGCATAGGCATTTAGCCGCGGGCGCGCGCCCACGGTTACTGCGACCAGGGTTGGCGTTTCGAGTCGCTAAACTTGCGGTTTAACTGATTGGCCAGAAGAGGCGGAAGCTCTTTTCACCGACCTGGTTCCGACGGTCGCCACCGCGAGCACAAGAATGATGAGCATCCCTTCGACGATGTCTTGGGAGCCGCCGGCTACGCGGAGCACTTCCATCGTCGTGACGATCATCACCAGAAAAATCGAGCCTAGCAGGGTCCCAAAGGCGGTTCCCTTTCCGCCAAGGATCGAAGAGCCTCCGACGACTACGGCGCCCACCGATTGAAGCAAAAAGGGATTGCCCATCTCCAAAAACGCACCGCTCACTCGACCAGACAATAACGCCCCGCCGATTGCCGCCAGTAAGCCGCTGAGCACGTAGGCGGTACGCGTAGTCGGCTCAACACGTATGCCTGCGAAGTGGGCAGCACGCCGGTTTTGGCCGACGGCGGAAAGATTGCGGCCATAGACGCTCGTGTGCAGAAGCCACGAAGTTGCCCAGGTCAGGAGGAGGGCCAGGATAAGGATGAGGGGAATTCCGAGCACGCGGCCGCTAGCAACATACGCAAGCAACGGGCTGACCGCATATGTCTTGAACCCTCGGTTATAGATCAAGGTGGCCGTAGTCAAGATGTAACCCACCGCGAGGGTGGCGATGATTGGCGGGATACGCAACCGGTTGACAATCAACGCATTGATCCACCCCACCGCCGCCCCAATCCCAGCGACGATTGCCAAGCCAAGCGCGAGGTGCGCATCCTGGCCGCTTGTCGCGCTGGTCAAAACGAACGCAGACAGGGTGATGACGCTCGGGATAGACAGGTCGATCGCCCCATTGCCAGTCGTCACCACAAGCATTTGGCCGATCGCAACGATGCAAAGCAGAGCCGCCGACGCGACGATGCCAGTTAGGTTGCTGAGATTAACTTGGCGCGCGCCAATGCTCAGAAGGACCCAAAGGCCGATGACGCCCAGCAGGGCCCAAATCCACGGTTGCTCAAAAAGCCTTTTCATGGAGTACGTCTCCAGACGGTTTTTAGAACAACGATGCCGATCAAAATCAGGCCCTGGACAGCGGCGATGTCATCCGAGCTAAGCCGCATGAAGCCCAGCAAGGTTCCCAACAAAGAGAGAGTCACCGCGGCAAAAGCCACGCCGATTGGTTCGATTCGTCCACCCACCAGGTCACAACCGCCCATCACCACCGCGGCAACGCTGAGCAACGTAAAGGAACTCGCCGCGTTGACATCCGAAGCCGTATTGACCCCGGTGAGGCAAAGCCCTGCGGCCATCCCGAACACCCCGCTCAAAAGGTAGGTGATAATGTGGGACCGTGTGGCCGGCCATCCAAGCTGGCGCATGGCCACCTCGTTATTGCCAAACCCGCGTTGCACGATCCCTAGGCGTGAGCGAGTCAAAAACACAGGCACCAAGGACGCTAAAACCAGGATCCAGACCGGCAGCGGCACTGGTGGGATCGCGTAGCTAAAGATCGCACTCAACCAAGCCGGAGAGCTTCCGCCTGGGGCCGGTTGTAAGACGTAACCGATCCCCGTCCAGACGAAGGCACTGCCCAGCGTCGCCACGATCGCAGGGATTTTGCGCGCGTGAATGACCCACCCAAGCACGCCATACCCAGCAAGTCCAGCTGTCAGCGCCAGAACGCCCAGCCACGGCTTTTCGACCAACAATGTCGCGCTCAACACGTTGGTTAAACCGGCGAAAGCCCCGATCCCAAGGTCGATTTCGCTGCGCCCGACGACAAACATCTGCCCGAAAGAGACCAGCACCAGAGGCAGCGCTGTGCTTAGCAGAAGGCCTAACCCGAACGGCGTCAGCGCGCGGGGATTGTAGATTCCGATAGCGATCAGCACGACGACAAGGGCGGCCAGCGGCACCAGCCACCCCGGCACCGCGCTCAACCGCCACCGCGCTTGCGTCGGCTCCGACGCAGAGGTTCGCGTCGTGGGAGATGCAAAAAACACGGCGCCAAGGTTTTCCCGACTGGCATCCTGCCCGGAGATTTCCGTGGCGATTTTGCCCCGCCGCAAGACCAGCGCGCGTGAACATTCCAGAAACTCTGCGTCTTCAGAGCTGTACCACACGATCAATTTCCCCTCCGCCGCGACGCCACGCAGCACCTGGTAAAATTCTCGCTTTACCCCAACGTCGACGCCACGGGTGGGGTCATTCAGTAAAATGATGTCGGCTTGGTCGATCAGGGCTCGACTCATCAGGGCTTTCTGTTGGTTGCCGCCGCTCAGTTGAAGGATCGGACGTTGCATCGCCGATTCAGTGAAACTGAAGCGGTCCCGCCACGGCGCGGTCCATTCCTCGTCGGCTCGACCCAGCGCCGGTTGCAACGCACGGCGGCGCGCGTGGCGCGCGATCGTCATGTTCTGCATCGTGGTCCAGAGGGGAAATACCCCTTCCTTATGGCGATCGCCGGCGACATACGCCACAGGAGCTTTCCGGCTGATACCGTCTTTTGGTCGTTTTGATGCTGCGTAAATGCCGAACAGTAATCGTTGTTGGCCACTGCCTTCCAGACCCGCTAAACCGATGATTTCCCCACGAAACAACTTCACCGCGCCAGTTTCGCGACCCTCGCGCCATTGCTCGCCGATCTCGACGAGCGGGGCTTCTGGCGAGGCGATCCCAGATCTGCCTCTCGCAGGGACGCTAAGTACCGCCCCGGCTTTTAACTCCTCGGGTTTGGTTGACATTAGCGTGACCAACTTCTCATGGTCGGTCTCCGACCGGGCTCCCGTCCACACCAGTAGGCCATCGCGCATAACCAGAAAATCCTCGGCGAAGTCAAGGATTTCACCCAGTTTATGCCCGATGAAGACCACAACGAGCCCCTCTTTGACCCGGCGGCGAAGGTATTCAGTCAGTTCGCGGGCGCGCGGGGCATCGAGGGACGACGTGGGTTCATCTAAAATGAGCAACTTTAACCGCGGATCCGCCGCCGCGCGGGCGATCTCAACCATCTGTTGTTGCGCCAGGCTCAGAGAGCCAACATTCGATGAGGGGCCGATGTGGTTTCCCGGAAAAATCGTCGCCAAGGTGGTCTGCGCAAGCTCGCCCGCCTTTCGTCGCCACGGCCCGGCTGGATAAAGCTGGCTGAGTTCCAGGAAAAAGTTCTCTGCCACGTTCAGGTTTGTGCACACAGAGAGTTCCTGATGCACGACGCGAATGCCGGCTTCTTTTGCCTTTCGGACCGTGTACTCTGAAAAGGAGATCGGTTGAGCGTCGAACCACAATGCACCGCTGTCGGGTTGGGCGCCACCACTTAGCAGGCGGGTTAGGGTGCTTTTCCCCGCCCCATTGCCACCGAGCAAGGCGGTGATGGTTCCACGCCGGATCAAAAGAGACACCGCGTTAACCGCGACCGTGGGCCCGTACGATTTAGTCAGCTCCTTTGCCGTCACCAACGGTTTCGCAAGCTGTTCGGCGATCACCGGGGGTTCCATAAGACGGCAAAGGGAAAACCTGCCCTTAGCGATGGTCCGTTCCAGCAAGCGATCCGTGAACCGACCACCCAGATGATTGTTTAGGTGTCGCGAGGAGGTTCTGTTTCACCCAATCCTCAGTATATTTGGGGCTCACGATGGTGCCGGGAGGTAAGTCGCCGTACTGTGAGAGGTTCTCGGCGGTGACGATAGCATAAGGCATGGCCAGCCTGTTCGGCGGATTGGCGCCATTGAGGATGTCAAGCGTCAGCCAGAAAGCGGCACCACCAATGCCGGGTGCCGAACTATCCGAAATCGTTTTGTAAGAGCTCTTTTTATATTGCTCGGCCCACCATTTCAGGAAGTTCGAGCTGCCGCCTCCCTCGATGATGGGGAGCTTTTTCCCTGCCTGCTCAAAAGCCTGGACCACGCCGTAATCATCACCTCCTCCCTGAGTCAGCACTGCGTCAACCTGAGGCAGGCTGGGCAGGATGTCGCTTACCGCCGATTGCGAGACGGCCGTCGTCGCCATACCATAAACCTCACCGACGACTTTGGCGTCCGGGTACTGTTTTAAGGCCTCCATTTGCCCCTCGTACATCTGCTGATCCGGCGCCGAACCCTTAACCCCGCGGACGATCAGCACGTTTCCTTTTCCGCCAAGTAGCGTACCGACGATGTACTTGGTAGAGTCCACGTGCGCCTTCGTGAAATCGAAGTCGAGCTTGTAGCAACAGGGACTGGTCGCGATGGAGTCGAAGGCGACCACTTTAATGCCCGCAGCGCAGGCTTTTTCGATCACGCCGTTGAGGGCAGTTGGGGACGCCGAATTGATCGCGATGGCGTCAACCCGCTGCAGGATCAGGCCGTTCAGCTGGGAGACTTGTTGATTTACTGAGCCGTCGCCGTTGTCAATGATGTAGTCGGCGATGCGCCCATCCTTCTTGGCGGCTTCAGCCGCCTCCTTGAAGGCATCGACCATCTGACGGCGCCAAGTGTTACCAAAATAGGAATTCGAAAGCGCGATAACCCATTTCTTTCCGGTTTCAGCGCTAAAAGCATTGGGAAAATAACCAACTGCGATAAATAACGTTATCGCAACCAATAGAGAGCGTTTCATGCGAGTCTCCTTTGTTTTTCGGGGGGTGGCTCAGCTGATTGGTAACGACCCAACTACGCCTTGCCTCGCTTCGTGTCTTATGACACCGCAGGGTATACTGTCAATTTGAATAATCAAACCCCTTTTAGGTCATTTTCACTACGTATGTGAGAATGATTTTAGTTTCGGCCGACGAAATTATCAGAGACCAGAATTTTCGTGCGGCTGCGGTTTTTGCCCATTGCTCGTTTAGCGAAGGCAGAGGTGGTTGGCCGCGCTGTGCAGGTAACTCCGCGGAAATCGGACGGAATTGCGATATGGCGAAAAAACATCGTAAGTTACGAGGAAGTATTCTAGACAAAAAAAGAGAGTAGATGATAATTCGTTGTAATGCTCTCCCCCTTTTACCAAATGCGGTTGAAGTGTTTTGGCCGCTCACCGGTTGCGAATTGCCAGGCATTAGAGCAGGCGCGGCTAGCGAAAGGGCTACGGAGAAAATTTCGCGTGACTAGCGGACGCGGGCGATGTGTTCATGCTCAAGGTCTTGGAGAAGTTTACTATGGCAAGTCCGATCATTGTCCCGAGTCTGAATGTTAACCTATCAAGCTTCTGCGTAAGCGGCTTTGCCGATCGGTCGTCTCCGCATCCAACAAACACCCCAAAACAAAATTGAAATAATGAACATCACCCTCTTGGGCGCCGGAGGAAAAATGGGCGGTCGGATTACCGCCAACCTACGCCATCTTCCACAATACAATATCGACTACGTCGAGCCCAGCGAAGAGCGCGGCAAACAAATGGCAGAATCCGGCATTGAAACAACATCACAAGATCAGGCGCTCGGGAGGGCCGACGCGGTGATTTTGGCCGTTCCTGATCGATTTATCGGAAAAATCACTAGCGAAATTGTTCCGCAACTGAAATCAGGAACCATTGTGATTGGTCTCGACCCCGCGGCTGCTTACGCCGGCGTGATGCCAAAGCGGGACGACATTACGTATTTCGTAGCCCATCCTTGTCACCCGCCGTTGTTCTCCGATACCGAGCCGGCATCAGCGAAAAGCGATTGGTTTGGCGGGGGCGGTTCGCTCCCGCAGAGCGTGGTGTGCGCACTGTATCAAGGCCCGGACGGGCATTACGCCGTTGGTGAAAAGATCGCGGCGGCCATGTTCGCGCCAATTCTCAGGCTGCACCGGATCACGATCGAGCAGATGGCCATCCTGGAACCGGCGGTGGTCGAGTCGACCATGGCGACCTGCATCACTGTCCTGCGCGAAGCGATGGAAACCGCGATCGCAATGGACGTCCCGGAGCAAGCGGCCAAGGACTTCTGCCTCGGCCACATTCGAACCGAACTCGCCATCGTATTTGGGTTCGCCGGGTTCCCGTTTTCCGACGGCGCCATCAAAGCCATCGAACAGAATAAACCCCGAATTTTCCGGGACGAGTGGAAACAGGTAATTAGTATACCGGCGCTGAAAGAAAGCGTACGCGACATCTGCGCCGCCTGACGGAAAATCGGCGAGAAATGAACGATAGAGAAATTGGGAAAATCGGGGTGGGCTCGTGGACATTCCCCTGGGCCACCGGAACGGTTTTGGATCACCGGCCCGAGAAAGTTTTAAATCCCGTAAACCTGGTGCAGCGGGCGAGCGATTTGGGCGTGCATGTCGTCCACTTTTTAGATAACCTCCCGTTGGATGCGTGCGATGAGCGTGTCATCGATCGCGCCGGTAAATTGGCTTCGCAGCAGGGCGTCGACGTTGAGATTGGAACTCGGGGAACGGATCCGGAGCACCTTGTTAACTATCTAAGGATCGCACAAAAGATGGGGGCCCGCCTGGTTCGCACAATGGGGGGTTGGCACGGAGCACCGGCGCCGTTGAAGGAGATAGATGCCAATCTCCGGAAGGTGCTGCCACAGTTTAGCGACGCCGGCGTCAGAATAGCGCTGGAAAATTATGAAGCATACCGAACCTCTGACTTGGCAGGTCTTCTGGCGCAGATCGACAATGCGAGCCTTGGCGCATGCCTGGATCTAACCAACTCCTTCGGCGCGCTGGAAAGCGCGGACGAGATCTTGAGGAATCTCATTCCATTTACAATCAGCGTTCATCTGAAGGAGTTTGCTGTCGAGAGGCTCGAATTTTTGATGGGCTTTGCATTTCGTGGCAGACCCACGGGACAGGGAATGTTGCCGCTTCGGAAAATGTTCGATGCCCTGGCTGCAGCATCTCGTGAGGCGAACGTAATTGTGGAGCAATGGCCACCTTTTCAGGACACTTTACAAAAGACATTGGATTTAGAGCTTAGCTGGGCCAGGGAGAGCGTTGAGTATCTTGCCACGATGGAATGCCTCACGAAGTAGGTGCCAGGGAGCCTTCTTAGTTTACATCCGTTTTGGATCGGCTCTGAAAGCTGTTTGCCTGCAGCAGGGTGAGGGCCGTGCAGGTGTTTTATGAATAAAAGATCCCGTTCCGCCGAACTTTACAGAGTAGCAAATCGTCTAATGTTTGAGCCTCATCGCATCTGGATAGATCCGACGGTCCGGTTCGATGAGGCGATGGATCGGACGTTTCCCTTTTTCATCCGACTCTTCCATTTTCAGCATCGGAATTTCACATCCGTCCCAAGTTGGCACGAGCGACTTGAACTATTTATGCCGCTCGATGGGCCGGTCAGAATGCGGATGGGTAAGCGTGAGGCTGAACTCCGCCCGGGGAATATTCTGATCGTCGATAACATGAAGCTCCACATGGTGGCAGACACCTGCGAATTAGACACTCGGGTGATCGTAATGAGTTTTCTCCCCGAGTTTGTCAGTAACGGGGTTGCCCATGCCCATACGTACGACCACGTTTTGCTGCTCCCATTCTACACACGGACGGATGACGAAGTGCACCTCGTCCGCGATGATGCGTCGCTGTTGCAGCAAATGCATCAGGTGATCGCAAAGCTGCTTTCTTGTTACGTGGACCGCACTCCCTATTTCCAGGCCGGTTGCAACGTGTACTTCCTCGAATTGCTCTATTACCTCGCCCAGCATTTTCGCGCTGCCGAATTGCGTCGCTCCGAGCTCATTCGGGAACAGGAACATGCCGCAACGCTCAAACCCGTATTCGAATTTGTGGCAGGCAACTATGCTCAGCCGGTTACACCTGGGCAGGGCGCCGCGATGCTTAAGTTGAGCGGTTCTCAATTCCTAAGGTTATTCAAGAAGGTCGCGGGGATGACGTTCGTCAGTTATGTAACGCTCGTTCGTCTTTCCAACGCGGTACCTCTTCTGCAAGAAGGCTCGTTAAGCATAGGAGAAGTTGCAAAGAAGGTCGGTTTTTGCGACCAGAGTTATTTTGATCGTCGCTTCAAGTCAACGTTTGAGCAGACACCGCGGGCTTTTCGAGCGAAACAACACAATAACTAAGAGCCCGAAGTGAAGTATTAAAAACATAAAAATCAGAGACGAACTTGTACGACAACTCAGGAACGTCGCGATCATTTGTAGCCACGTTAGCCGTCACCAAGGGTCGGCTAGCCGCACCCCTCGTCGCACGAACCAATCCAAAGTTGTTAGTGTTAATGCTTAGCTAAGGGCGAAACAGCAGAGGCGAAATGAGATTGAAGCAGAAGAAGGGCGACATCAGGCAAAGGTCTGCGGAACAGGCGTTACTGGTGTTTCACTCTATCGCCTGTTCCCTGGCCAGCCCCTAATTAATTAGCTAGAGCGTCATCACGCAAATCGTCCACCGTCGATGTAACCGGTGCGTTCCCATGGTGCTAGGACATCAGCCAAACCGCTGCTGATGCCGGGCATCAAGGCCAATAGCCAATAGCTGGGTCCTCGGCCCTCGTGCGATCAACCATTCAGGTACGCCACGAGTGCTGCGCGGCTGTGGACCAGTCGTTTGTAACGAAGAACCGGTTCAGACATGGTGGCCAGGTTCGAAGCGAGGAGTGAAGCGACCGGCCGGTCAGCCCGGATGGTCGCCAGGTCGTATTGGAAGATCCGGATCGCAAAGAGAAGGCGTGAGGGACTGAGACCCGCGAGGGCTTGCCATTCAATGCGCAGAAAGGTTCGAGTTGGCTTAAAATCTGGATCGATCGGTGATATGCAACTCTGCGGTGATTGGTCTAATCGATCGCTACTGCTCAATCCCCAGTTGAATCGCTGGAAGGTTTCTCCAACTTTAAGCCCGCTCAGAAACGTTCGGATGTTGCGTCCGAGCCGTGCGTTGAGGTCAGGGACAGGCGCGTGCGCGAATTCGATTGGTTTACCGACTTTGTCAGTCAAGTTCCAGCCACTTGGAAAACAAACGCAGCCGCCGAGCACGATAAGTTCGGGTCGGGAGAGCAGGACAAAGTCGGGCTCGAAGCATAATAAAGAAAGCCGCTTAGTAGAGGAGCGCGTGGCCGAGGAGCTTCGGTGAGGCAAAGCGGGCTCTGGCAGATAGGGTTGTGCAAAGTTGTTAATGAGTTCCATATCCTCGGTGTCAAGAGGCCAGATCAATCCCGCAGAATTTTTGGCAAGAAGCTGTTCGCGAATCTCAGCCGTCTCACGCGGATATTGCGGACAAAAAAAGTCTGCCGGATCCAGCCGGGACAGACCCATGGTGAACCGGTGCGTCGTGTGGCTAAAAATGGAAGTCGGAATCACAGGCGAGCGGTAGGGAAGTCAGGAGGGGCGTAGTGCGTGTCGGCGTATTGCGTGTCGGCGTATTGCGTGTCGGCGTTCTGCGTGTGGGCGTTCTGCGTTTCACGTTTCAGGGCTACGCGTGCGACGGAAGGGTAGTGTCGGTTTTTTTGTGGGTGGGTCGTTTTTTGCTTTGCTGTCTAGAGTCTGGGCAAGTTGTTCTGAGGACGCCAGCTTGAGCCGGCGAGACCGCCCTCCAGCCACACGCAGTACGCCGACACGCAATACGCCGACACGCAATACGCCGACACGCAATACGATTACCGATCACTGTCTCCGTCTCCCGAACCCCGCCGGAGCCAGACTTGCATTTCACCGGGAGCGCGGTTAGCCCATGCGAAGTAAGGAATGGCGATCAGGTGCGCGGGCTTCATTGTCGGAGGGGTGCACTGATAGAGCGCCGTTGAGCTTGCTGTTTCTCGCAACGCTGGTCCTTGCAAGCTCGGTAATCCATCCAGAACGTCCGGGTCGGTAACCGGTGCAAATTCTGCCTGATCGGAAACAACGAATGTGTCCAGGTTCTTGCCGTTGTCGGTTTCTTCCAGGCAGTAAACCAGAGGTCCGCGACTGAGAGCCAGGCGACCGCGGTCCGGCTGCACTTCGTAACGCGCATACTGTTTGCGGACAGGCAGATCGAAGTTGATTTCGAGCCGGTCGTCCTTTTGCCAGGCGCGCGAGACTTTTGCGTAACCGTGCTCGAGTTCGATTGATTGTTCGCGACCGTTGAGGGTCAGCCTTGGGTGCGCGGACCACGAAGGAAGGCGAAGGAAAATGGTTGTGACCGGTCGATCGTGACTATCGGAGGAATTGGGACGAGCGTTCGTGAAGACAAGCTGCGTAGAACCATTGAATGGCAATTCGGTGGTGAGGCGAATGGTGCAGCTGCCCATGATTGTTTCGCAGTTGAGATACTGGTGAACTGCGAAACTGTTCTCGTTTTCGCCGAAGATATAGCCGGAAATCGAGGAAATCAGGCGTGCGAGATTCGGTGGACAACAGGGACACCACCAGGGCCACGCTACCCGCCGATGCTGGCCCCGGCTCGCAAGAGGGTTTTCGTAAAAGAAAGACCGACCGTCCAAACCGACTCCGGACAGAATATTGTTATACAGAGCGACCTCCATGACATCGCTGTATTGCCTTTCAGGGCCGAACTGCAGCAGGCGATGGGCCAAGAGGAAAAGACCAATGGAGGCGCAGGTTTCAGCATAGGCGTTCTCGTTGGGTAGATCATAGTCGCGCGTGAATCCTTCGTTCTCCGCGGCGGAGCCGAGACCGCCCGTGAGATAGAGTTTGGTGTCAATCGCGTCGGTCCAAAGTTTTTCGGCGGTCTCTCGCAAGGATTTGTCATCGAGTTCGACCGCGAGGTCTGCCACCGCGCAGAGCAAGTACATGGCGCGAACCGCGTGACCAACCACCTTCGTTTGTTCCCGGACGGGAAGATGCGCTTGCATATAAGCGTAGGGCGAGCCTGGATGGCCGGGCCGAAATGGCGCAGCGTCCATCCGGTTGACCGCTTCACGTTCGAAATAGTTGGGCGGCTGACCGCGTTCTTCGATAAAGAATCGGCAGAGATCGATGTACCGTTTTTCGCCGGTGAGGCGATAAAGCCGGATCAAAGCTAATTCGATTTCGGGGTGACCACAGTACCCAGGTAGTTTGTTTTTGCTGAATACGGTCGTCAGGTAGTCGGCATACCGCTGAACAAAATCCAGTAGTGTGCGTTTGCCAGTCGCTTCGAAATGAGCAACACCGGCTTCAATCAAGTGTCCCGCACAGTAGAGTTCGTGGAGGTCTCGCAGATTCTTGAATCGGTGGTTTGGTCGCCAAGTCAGGATATGACTATTGAAATAGCCATCGGGTTGTTGCGCTTGCGTTAACCGGGCAATCACCTCGTCGACTTGCGCTTCCAGTGCCGGGTCGTTGGAGTGCTCCAGCCAATACGAAGCTGCTTCCAACCATTTGGCGAGATCGGAATCCCAGAAAACGCTGCCGCCCCAGTACCAGTGATCGGCCAACTCACGCCCTCGATGCATGCGTGGATCGAGCGCGAGAGCATCCACTTGGCCCTGGTGGCGCATCTCGTTGAGGAGATGCGGGATCGTAATGTGACCGATGCGGTCACACCAGGTTTTCCAGAATCCGCTGTGCAGGGTAACACGGTGCCGAGGGACGGAGCGCCAGGGAGACATGGGAAGCAGCGAGAGATCGGGAGTCAGGGTAATCAGTAATCAGTAATCAGTAATCAGTAATCGGTTTTAATCGGTAATCAGCAGTCAGAAGTTCAGAAGGGAGTAAAATTGGAACCAGAGAGAGGCGGCGAAACACCTAATTCGATTAATCTGTGTTAATCGGTGAAATCTGTGGTTCCAATGTTTTCACCCATTACAGATTCCACGGCGGACGCCGCCGCTCAAGCCGCTGTGGCCTTCTATTTAATCGTTTTGATCTTCGCCGCGGCTTCGGCCAAAGCTGCCTCGACGGTGGCTTGGCCCGTGAGAGCTTTCTGGATAGCAGTGCGGGCGGCTAACGAGATTGCCGGGTAATTCGCACCACCCTCGCTGGTCCGCGCGCGGGCGGTGTCCATTTGCACAACAAACGGTTGGAGTGCGGGATTCTGTTCGCCTTGCTGTTTGGCCACGCTCCGGACGGAAGAAACATAGTTGAAGGTGAGACAAAGCTTGATCAGTCGGGCGGGGTCCTGGGTGAACTTGATAAACTCCAGAGCGGCATCCTCGACGGCTTTGTCAGTCTTCAGCACGCACCAGACTTCGCCTCCGAGGGGAACGACTGGTTTAACGCCCTCTTTCGGCACTGGAATCGTGACTACTCCGAAATCGATTCCACTCTCTTTGACGTTAGCGAGCATCCACGGGCCCATCACCATCATGGCGGCGTGCCCGCCAATGAATTGATTTGCCACATCGCCTTGGTTCCAGTTCACCACGTCTCGCGAAGCTGATCCGTTCTTGACCAGATCGACCCACAGCTGAAGCGCCTCCTTGGCCTGCGGCGAGGTAAGATCGGCCAAGGCGCCGCCGTTACTCCAGAGGAACGGCTCCCACTGCCAGGTGGCTTCCTCGGTATTCACAGCCGAAAAAGCTAACCCATAAACCGGGCTTTTGGTCAGTTTCGCCGCGTCAGCAGTCAGTTCGTCCCAGGTCTTGGGCGGCTCGGCGATGCCCGCGTCACTCAGCATTTTTTTGTTATAAAAAAGAGCAAGGCTGTTGCTGCCAATCGGCACTCCAAAGACCTTGGTTCCATCGGTGACCGCGCTCTTTGGCCCCGGATAAAGATCGCTCCAGAGCGGGAACTGGGCGACCGCGCTGGAGATATCGTCGAGAACATTGGCTTTGGCGACTCTTAAGACATCGGGATTATCGATACAGGAGATCGCGGGCGGCCGGTGAACCGCGGCGGTTTGGAGGGTTCGACTCACGAGTTCGCCGAACGGAACGTACGTGAACTGGATCTTGATATCCGGGTGGCTCTGCTCGAACTCTGTCGCGATTTCGTTCAAAGCGGTCAACTGACCTTTGACATTAAAGTAATGGAGGATTTCAACTGTCGTGGCGGCGCGGGCGCCGGCGCCGGAACAGAAGAGCAAGAAAGAACAGCAAAGAGAAAACCAGGGATTGCGGAGGGTGATTCGGGGGTTGTTCATTGGTTTGTGGTTTGTTGATTGTCAGATCAGGGACAACGAGAATGTCAAACTAGCAGGGAGTCTAGCGGTTGTGTAACTGAATTGTTGGCAAATTCAAAGCGGTGAGTTCGTTTTGTTATCGATTCATCTTTTGCAGCAACAGTTGGAGGGCATTCAGGAAGAGAATGACAAGCACAATGATGGTGCCGATGGCCGCGGCTTGCCCGAAATTGAGAAGTGAAAATCCGGTTTGATACGCATAGGTCGAGAGGAGATGGGTTCCGTTGGCGGGGCCGCCTCCAGTCATGATCCAGACCAGATCGAATACTTTGACGGTGTAGATGGTGCCAAGGAGCAGGACAGCGACGGTCACTGGTTTGAGGATAGGGAAGGTGATATGGAACACCTGCCGCCAGTAGGAAGCGCCGTCAAGCTTCGCAGCCTCGTAAATCTCAGGTGGGATGTTCCGGATACCGGCGTAGAGCAGTACGAAATTGAACGGGAACCCAATCCAGATATTTGCGACGATCGTGGCGGTGATAGCGTATCCGGGTTCGGCCAGCCAAGGTTTCGCGCCCAGACCGATGGCTTGCAATATCTGGTTAATCGGCCCGATTTCATTGAAAAGACCCTTGAAAATGTTGGCGGCGGTCAGGACCGGGATGACCCACGGAATAAGGAGCAGAGCGAGACAGAGATTTTTCAGTCGGAACGTTTTCTGGAAAAATAAGGCGAGCAAAAATCCGATGGTGAACTGGAACAGGATGCTGACCACAGTAAACAGCAGGGTGTTGGTGGTGGCTCTCCAGAAGACCGGGTCCGCTACGACTTGCCGGTATTGCGTGAACCCGTTGAACGGCATGTCGCCGCTCACGAAAGTCTCGACGGTGGCGTTGCGGAAACTGAGAGCAAGGCTGTAGAACACCGGGTAGCCGAGCAGGAGCAGGCAAAAGAGAAAAGCAGGTGCGGCAAATGCGTATCCTAACCAGGAGGCTTGCCGGGCGCGGAGGAGTTGCCAGACCGAACGCCGATCACGCTGGCGAACCGCGAATTCCGGTGGAGGTACGTTGGAGACGGGCATAGTCACTTCAAGGCGCCTCGGGTTAGTCCGGCCAGGATAAAGCGGCTTGCCGCCGTTACGAAGATCAGAGCGGGAATCGCCGTTAGCACGCTGCCGGGCAAAAGAAAGCTCCAATCAATACCATACTGGCCGAAGGCCTTGTAGAGTTCGACCGTCAGCGGCTGCAGGCCAGGGTCGGTGATTAAGCTGAGCCCAAAAATCAAGTCGCCCCAAGGGATCAGGAAGCTGAAAATAGCCACCGTGACCAGACCTGGAAGGATAATGGGCAGAACGACCCGAAAGAAGGCTTGCAAGTGACTCGCCCCATCAACCAGAGACGCTTCTACCAGCTCGTAAGGGAAATCGCGGAGGTACGCTCGCAGCATAACGAGCGCAAACGGTACGGTGAAGGTGAGGTCGGCCAAAGTTAGTCCGAACAGGTTGTTCACCAGGTTGAGCCTCGAGAACAAGATAAAAAGCGGAATAACAAAGACAATCGCCGGAAGCATTTGACTCGTGATGGTGAACCCGAAGAGCAGATTGCGCCCCGCCGGCTTCAGCCAGACGATGCTGTAGGCGCCGGGAGCGGTAATGAGCAAGGTGAGTGCGGCTGTCCCGGTACTGACGAGCAAGCTGTTTAACAGATGCGGCTGCAACCGGGTGAGGGCGATCGACCAGTTCTGCAGCGCGATGTGGTTTGGCCAGAGGTGAAACGCGGCGCCGAAAAGCTCGCGGGGCGACATGAAACTGCCAACCAGCACCCAGTAAAAAGGCGAGAGAAGAACCAGCGTGAGGACAAGACACAGGAGGGAGCGAGAAAGCGGTGGACGCAGTGTCGGGATGGAGTGTCTCGGGGGAGCCGGTTGCACGTACTCGTTGTACCGGAACCAGGATGGCCGTGGGAAGCTAGAATAGAAAAGGTTTTCAAGCGGCGGAGCGTTTTGGAGCGAGTGCGACTTGTCGCCGCTTTGAGACTGCGCCGAGCGCAGCTGTCAGGGAAGCGGCTTTTGCCAAGGGACTCACCTTGTGGTTCCGTTCTCGGCCCAGCCCGCGCTCCGCGCAGATCCTAAAGCGGCGACAAGTCGCACTCGCTCCAAAACGCACAGTAGATTGGCTTGCTCCCGTGTTCGTGTAAACAGGCGAGCGGTGCAATATTCGGCGAACGTCGTTTTTATGCCTCTTTCTCTCCAGCCTCCGATCGAACCGATGGAGGCGCGCTCTGTTGATCAGATTCCGGAGGGCGATGGCTGGCAGTACGAGCCCAAATGGGACGGCTTTCGCTGTCTGATTTTCAAGGAAGACGGTCAGATTTATTTACAATCGAAGGCAGGGAAACCGTTGACCCGTTATTTCCCGGAGTTGGTTGAGGCGACTGAGCGCCTGGCTGCTGATGACTTCATTCTGGATGGCGAGATCACGATTCCCGTGGAAAATACCCTATCTTTCGAGGCGTTATTGCAAAGAATTCATCCAGCTGCTTCCCGGATTCGGAAATTAGCGTTGGAAACGCCCGCCGTTTTCGTGGCGTTTGATCTGCTGGTCGCACCCGGGGACACGCACCTGGTTGATCGTCCGTTGAGCGGACGAAGAGTCGCGCTGGATCGGTTTGCCCGGCAACATCTACGGAAGGCGAAACGATTTCGCGTGTCGCCGTGCACTCCTGACCTTGGCCGTGTGCGTCAATGGTTCGAGCTGATCGGATCGGGATTAGACGGAATCGTCGCAAAACGTACGGAAGCTTCGTACGAAGCGGGCGAACGCGGCCAGATGCAGAAAATCAAAAACTATCGGAGCGCTGATTGCGTCGTCGGCGGCTTCCGGTACGGGTCCAGGCAGCCTTACGTCGGATCCTTGTTACTCGGGCTTTACGATGACGATGGGTTGCTTCACCACGTCGGGTTCACCTCGAGCATCGCCGCGGCCGACCGGCCGGCGCTCACCCGGAAATTGGAAAAACTTAGCAAACCGCCCGGTTTTACCGGAAGGGCGCCAGGTGGGCCAAGCCGGTGGGCCACCGAAAGATCCGGTGATTGGAAGCCGCTGGCGCCCAAACTGGTCGTCGAGGTTTTGTACGATTATTTTAGCGAAGGTCGATTCCGGCACGGGACACGCCTGCTTCGCTGGCGCCCGGAGAAAGCGCCCGAACAATGCGGGTTTGATCAGATACAGCAGGTGAGCGCGAATTTGCTCCAGTTGGAAAGCTGAAAATTTTGCACAAGACCGCCCTCAAGCCCGAAACCCTGTGGAGAACGCTGCGCCGCGCTGTGATCTTCGCGATCTCCGTTCAAGTCTTCGCCGTTCCCGGCTGGAAACGAGAACACCGGCCACTTGGCTATTGAACGTTGAACGTGCCACGTCCATCGTTTGCCCGTGGCGGTAGAATTCAAGGACTATTACGAAATCCTGGGTATTCCGCGGGAGGCGAGCGACGATGATATCAAAAAAGCGTTTCGCAAGCTTGCCCGGCAATATCATCCGGATGTGGCCAAGGATAAGAAGGCCGGCGAGGAGCGATTCAAGGAGATCAATGAGGCGTACGAGGTCCTGAGCGATCCGCAGAAAAAGCGGAAATACGATCAGCTTGGGGCAGATTGGCAAAACGAGATGCGGACAGGGCGAGGTCCGCAGCCGGCCGGCCCGGGCGAAGGAGAGTACGAGTTCCATTTTGGCGGCTCGACCGGGTTCAGTGATTTTTTTGAGCAATTTTTTGGCGGTGGCTTCAATGGATTTGAACGTGGAACGTCGCGTGGCCGTGGTCGCCGAGCAGGCAGCGAGGGTTTCGGAGAGCAGTTCCAAGCGCCCGGACAGGACATTGAAGGCGAGCTGCTAGTTACCCTGGACGAGGTTTTCCATGGATCGACCCGCTTGATTTCCTTGGAACGAGTCAACCCAAAAACGGGCCAGAGAGAGACCGAGACGCTTCGGGTGCGAATTCCGATCGGAATTCAAGATGGCCAACGCATCCGGGTGCCGGGGAAGGGTCAACCAGGGCTGGGGGGCGGCCCGCCCGGAGATATCTATTTGCGTGTGCGGATCGCGGCCCATCCGGATTTCCGAGTGCAAGGCTCAGATCTCTACGCAGATCTGGATGTCGCTCCTTGGGAGGCGACCCTTGGCGCCAGCGTGACGGTGCCGACGCTCAACGGCCGGCTCACGGTTCGGATTCCGCCGGGTACGGGAACAGGAGGGCGTTTGCGATTACGTGGTCAAGGCCTTCCCCGCAACCGATCCGGCGATCGCGGTGATCTCTATCTTGAAGTGAAGATTGACGTACCAACCAAGTTAACCACTGAGGAACGAACCTTATGGGAAGAGCTCAGGAGCAAGTCGCATTTCAATCCAAGAGAGGAAGGCTAGACGAACGTGGAGAACGATGAGGCCCTGCCGCAACGGTCTCCGCGGACTCTTGGATTCGCCGAGCCGATGACCTCCGTGCGATATTCGATCGAAATCGCGGCTAATCTTGGCCGGGTGTCTCGCCGGTCCGTTGCGCTCTATTGCAAACACGGACTGATCACACCGATTTCCAATCCAGAACAGAGCGGCTGGTATTTTGACGAGGAAGCGATTCGAACCCTTCGCCAGATCGAACGGCTGCGCGAGGACTTCGGGATGAATCTGGCGGGGTTGAAAGTGTTGCTTGGTCTGGTACGCGAGATCGAGCGATTGAGCGCGGAGGTCAGGTTCTTAAGGCACTAGAAATCATGCTTAACAGAATTCTTCGGCATGGCCGGAGAATTCTGCTAAGCATGATCTCTGTGGACACAATTTCGGCCAAGATAGTGCACGTCGTGAAACAGAAGAGCGATGAGACCTACACCGTGATTCTGGAGTTACCCGAGGATGCTCAACACCTGCCGGAAGACATCTGGACGATTGACGCCGAGACCAAGGTGATCGGGCTGACGCGCGTCGATCTGCTTTGGCACGTTTATTTCGATGGCGATCCGGGGCTGAAAGACGGGGGTACGCTCCAGATTACAGTCCGAAAGCCGAAAGAGAAGATTTAGTGCTGGCACCGGCACTGATCAGAACCCCACCGAGACGTTGAATCCGCCGAATTGGTCAGGCCCGCGTTGTCGATAAAACTCGGGTGAGCGCACCGTAAAGGTGAAACCAAGCTTAAAAACGTCTCGATAAAAGAACTCGATGCCGACGCTGCCATCGGCTACGCCCGGTATTTTTGCCACGCTTCTGCTGTCCTTGAAATTGTTGCCATCTAAAAAAATGTTCAGGGCGACGGCCCTCGCCTGGACGCCGGCATAGATATCATAACCCCAGTCAGTCCCGCCACGTTCGGCGGAAAAATACGACGTGTTGCCGATCCCAGGGAGAATCGTGTCGGGACCCCAGTTTGCTTTCAGGCCGCGGCCGATGCGAGCGAGCGCACCGGCATTGGCGTAGGTAAAGACGTTACCCACCGTAGCGCCTATGTCGGGGATTATCTCCCAGGAGTAGTTTCCCTGGAGCTCATGGTTGAAGCGCCATCGCCGATCCCAGGAAACCGTGATGCCCGGCTCATTGTGGATCTGGTGACTCCACCCTCGCACAAGGTGTTGGCCGAAAATGCTGTGAATACCGTTCTGGATCTGCCGCCCCAGAGCCCAAGGTCCAACCACGCCGACCTGCAGATCCAATGAGGTTAGCTGGCGGTCGTCGCTGTTTTGGATAAAGGTAAATCCACCGTGCAGCCAGGCGGCGAACGGCCGGTCGTTCGGGTCCGGTATCCGGCGCCGATGGTCTTCCGGGGTAAAGATGCTTTGGCTCAAAATTGTCCACTCGAGCCGGTTATCGATTGATGCGCTTGGCCGATCGAAAAGAGAGCCACCGAAGAGCTTGAACGGCTCGTTCCAAAAGCTTGTGTCAGAAAGTTGGCCGGTTGTGTAGGCCAGTTTGGCGCCGTTGGTATAATGCCGATCCTTCCCGTTCACCGAGAAGATGGGGTTTTCTTCGATAGCTGTTATCCGGCCTGGCGAACTAACGGTCGCTTCAACTTGGGGGTAATTCGGTTGAGCGACTTCGGCTTTGCCGTCCAGCCCGTCTGTTCCGTCGGGGGAACCCGCGCGGGCAAAGAAAAGGAGGAATCCAGAGAGAGCAGCACAAAGCCAAGCGGCGGATACCGGGGATATCAACCGTCCGTCCGTGCGTGAAAACAAATTAAAATCCGTAAACAATGTACGTCGCCAGCCCTTCTTCCGGAATGCACCGCCGATCGATTTATCTCGTCCTTTGATGACGAGCGCAAGCTTAGAAAACAGGGAGGCGGCGCTTCTAACAACTAACGGCGACACTCCGTTGCTTTGGTGGACTCTGCTACTTCGCGCCCAAAAAAACAACGCTTGAGCCGGTTAGGTGAGGGGCGGAAGGTGACCGTCTGGTGACGGCGAGAAAAGAGAGCAACTTGCGACGCCAACCAGCGGTTGGAACTGGCAAGAGAAAGACGCGGGCTATACCGCCCAATCCGGCCAAGGCGCGTGTAAACAGGTCGACGCGCTCAGAGGCGGAACTGCTGGTAGCGAGTGTGGAAAAGCAAAAAACCGCCTCAAGGAGCAAAGAAATGGTCGTGGTTGGCATCGGGGCTTCCGCAGGCGGACTGGACGCCTTGTTTGAACTCCTGAAGCATTTGCCGGAGCGCATTGGAATGGCTTTCGTGCTAGTGCAGCATCTGGACCCGAACCACCAGAGTCTGCTCAGCGAAGTGCTTGGGCGAAAATCGAGGTTGCCGGTAGCTCAGGCAACGGAAGGTACTATGGTGGAACTCAACAGATTCTATGTCATTCCGCCCAACCGGAATATGACGTTTGAAGGGGGTGCACTTCGGCTAGCGCAACGCACCTTACACCGTGGTCAGCACATGCCGATTGACATCTTTTTGCGAAGTCTGGCCGTTGAATGCCGGAACCGCGCCGTAGCTATCATTCTCTCGGGCGGGAACACCGACGGCGCTTTAGGGGTTGAGGCGATCAAGGCCGAAGGTGGAATCGTCTTAGTCCAGGAGCCTTCCTGGACGAAGCATCCCGATATGCCCGCCGCTGCCATCGCGACCGGCTGCGTCGATCTTGTTCTCTCGCCGGCGCAGATAGCCAAAGAACTGTTGCGTATCAATGGTCACCCGTACATTCGAACAAACGCTGCCGAAGGCGACCGTGGAATAGGCGCAGAGGGGTCTGCAGGACCGGAGCCGTGGGTGAGATCCCAGGGGACGCCGGCTGATTCGACCGCTGGCGGCGCGCGACATCTCCGACGGATCCTGACAACCCTTCGCAGTGCACTGGGCGTTGATTTCAGCCTTTACAAGTCTGCAACTGTGCTGCGCCGGGTTCAGCGCCGAATGGCGCTCCTCCGAATCGATAACACGGTCGATTATGGACGGGTCCTGCAGAACAATCAGCCCGAGATTCTTGCGCTCTATCACGATATTCTTATAAAGGTCACCAGTTTTTTCCGTGACCCCGCGATGTTTCAATTTCTTCGAAAACACGTTTTTCCAGAAGTGTTCAGGGGCAGGGCCAAGAGCGAGCTGGTGCGCATCTGGGTTCCCGGCTGTTCGACAGGGGAAGAGGCGTACTCCATCGCAATCGTCCTGGCGGAATACCTTGGGAGACGGCGCGGTGATTTTCCGGTACAAATTTTTGCGACCGATTTAAGTGAAATCGCTCTCGAGCGAGCGCGAGAGGGCACGTACATCGAGAACATCGCGCTTGATGTATCCTCGGAACGGCTGCGGCGTTTTTTTATTACGACGGGAAAAAACTACAAGGTCAGCAAACCGATCCGGGAAATGGTGGTTTTTGCTCGGCAAAACCTCACTAAAGATCCGCCTTTTTCCCGGCTGGACATGATCAGTTGTCGAAATGTGTTGATCTATCTTGGTCCTAACCTGCAAAGAAAAGTCTTTCCCACGTTCCATTATGCGCTACGTCCGGGCGGCTACTTGATTCTAGGCCACTCGGAATCAGTTGGGGAGTTCACTGATCTGTTTACTCCATTGGATAAGAAAATGAAGGTCTTTGTCCGCCAGGATAATCGTAGTCGTGTTCGGTTGTCGGCAGGTCTTCTCGCGGAGGCGAAATTCCCGCAGCTCAGCAGCACACCCGAGAGTATTTCCTGGAGCGCCAGGGCAGCTCGATCTGAGGGCGAAGAAGAGCAAAGTTTTAGCGATCTGGAGCGAGAAGCGAGCCAGCTTTTAGCACGACGGTATGTGCCCCCCGGAATGCTGGTGACGCAGGATCTGGATGTTCTTCATTTCTTTGGGCACGGGCACCAGTTTGTGCAGCCGGCCGAAGGCAAGGCATCCCTCAATCTGCATAAAATTCTCAAAGAAGGATTGGCCCTCCATGTCCGGGCAGCGGTTTTGGCGGCACGACGGCAAGGAAGTGGTTTACAAAAAACTGTTTATTACTCGGATGAGAACCGGACCATTGGTGTTGACCTGGAAGTGACTCCGTTCAGGCGGCCGCCCGGTGAGTTACAATATTTTTTGGTTGTATTGAGGGAAGCGCCGGAACGCCAAGGGGAAGAAACGGTCGTGAGAGCCGAGGGTGAGCGCACTGAGGCTACGCAAGGCAAAACAAAAGGGCGCAGAGAAGTTGAGCGGCTTCGTCACGAACTGATCGCCACCCGCCAATATCTCCAGAATATTGTTGAGGAGCAGGATGACAGCAACGAGGAGATCCGTAGTGCCAATGAAGAAATCCTTTCCAGCAATGAAGAGCTGCAATCCACCAACGAAGAATTGGAGACAGCGAAAGAGGAGCTTCAGAGCAGCAATGAGGAATTGATCACGGTTAACGAGGAACTCCAGAATCGCAATCTCGAGCTTGCCCTGGCGAATAATGATCTCAGCAACCTGTTAGATTCTGTCAACTTAGCCATTGTCATGGTGGGCGCGGATTGCCGGATTCGTCGATTCACCTCGACGGCCGCCCGGCTGTTCAACCTGATTCCTTCCGATGCGGGACGGCCATTTAGTGATATCAAAACCAATCTCAGGACGAGCGATCTCATAGAAATGGTCAAAGATGTCCTGTCGAATATCGGCTCGAAGGAAAAGGATGTACGCGCTCAGGAGGGCCGCTGGTATCGACTGATTATCCGGCCTTATCTCACGCCTGATAATAAGCTCGATGGTGCGGTCATCACTGTGATCGATATTGATCCTTTGCGGAAGAGCCTGGAAGAACTTAAAGGGTCGCGCGATTTCGCTGAAGCGATTGTGGCCGGGATGACCGAGCCTCTTCTTGTGCTGGAGGGCGGCATGCTGATCCACAGCGCGAGCCCGGGTTTTTACGAGGTTTTTCAGCTCACACCATCTGCTATTGTGGGGAAACCATTGGCCGAAATTGGCGATCACGAGTGGGCAGATGAGCACCTTCAGAGTCGGCTTGTCGAGGTCTTGGAACGAGGAAGTCGGCTGGAACGCTACCCGCTCGAGCGCCAGTTCGCGACGGTTGGACGAAAGAGGCTGCTCCTCAGGGCCCGTCAGATCGCCTCGGATGACGAACGAAAGGCGTTTGTGTTGCTCACGTTGGAAGATATCACGGAGCGGCGGCAGATCGAACGCGAGATCCTGACTATCAGCGACCGGGAACAACAAAGGATGGCTCAAGATCTACACGACGGCCTAGGCCAACAGCTCACCGCGGTCGGGTTCCTTGCTCAAGGTTTGATCAACCACATCAACCCGCAGGAAAAGCCGGGGCTGGCTGAAGAGGGAAAAACGCTCCTGTTACAGGTCAACAAGGCCATCGGGATTATGCATGATCTCACCGGCGGCCTGCCTCCAATGCAGCTTGAGCCGGCCCATTTCAAGACCGCGATGCAAACCATGACCAGCAACGTGGAGAACCTGTTTAAAATTGCTTGCGCGTTTCACGCCTTTGAGCCGTTTCGGGAGCCGAAAGATAAGCAGGAGGCCACCCATCTCTATCGAATCGCTCAGGAAGCGATTAACAATGCCCTGAGGCACGGGAAAGCGACTCATCTTTCGATCGATTATGGATTTGAACGCGAGACCGGCAGCACCCGGTTAACGATCCATGACGACGGCAAGGGTATGGAAAACATTCGTCGGCCCGGAAGCGAGACCGGCGGTATGGGCCTGCAAATCATGCGGTATCGCGCGGACACGATCAGGGGAAATCTGCAGATCGAGTCAGGATCGGGCGGCACCACTATCACAGTCACCTTGCCGGCAGAGAAAGAAGATTCGGGCAGCTTCTAAAGTTGCGAAGCTCCCAAAGTCCACAGACCCATGCTCCTGCGAATACCTAGGATGGGTAGGTTGCCGGTAGAGGCGGCATACGAGGTTCTGCTTGATTTCACTGGCGCAGCGCCGCGAAAGAAAGTGCGCGGCTAGTCGGACAAACCCCAGGTTTTCGAACGGTTGATTGGCAGAGAGGTTTAATTCCTTTGTTGACATGAATTCGGCAAACGAAGCGGTGAAGCATCGGATCCTGATTGTTGATGATCATCCGGTTCTGCGACAGGGAATGGCGCAGTTGATCAATCAAACACCTGATCTGTCGGTTTGCGGAGAAGCGGCCAACATCTCGGATGCTCTGACGAGGGCCGAAAGCACAGAACCGGAGCTCGCCGTCGTTGACATTTCGCTGAAAGGCGAGAGTGGTCTGGACCTGATTCCACGGTTGTCGCAGACAGTGCCCGGCCTGCCGATCCTGATCCTTTCAATCTATGATGAAACGTACTACGCAAGTCGGGCGTTACAGGCCGGGGCGCGGGGGTACCTCACGAAACAGGATGCCATCGACAAAATCTTTGTGGCAATTCGGGAATTACTAGCCGGAAACGTCTACCTGAGCGATCGAATGAAAAAACTGCTCGACCGGGAGGACGACCGGTAACCGACGGTCGATCGCCCGACTCCCGGATTCCCGGCAGATACTCGTGTTTTCGATGTGAGCGCAGCTTGCGCCGTCAAGCCGCGCCGCCCCGGAGGAGGCGGACAACAACAATGACGATAGCAATAACCAGGAGCAGATGAATTAAACCGCCCGCCACATGCGTGGCAAAACCGAGCAGCCAGAGAACAACAAGAATAACGACAATGGTCCAAAGCATATTAGTAAAGCGCCGGATGTTAAGGTTGGAACGATACTGAATAGCTATATGCGGCCCATCAAGACAAGAATGAGTACAACGAGAAGGATAAGACCTAAGCCGCCAGTCGGATAATAACCCCACCCGGAGCTGTAAGGCCAGCTAGGGAGAGCGCCAATAACCAACAAGATCAGAATGATTATGAGAATAATGCTCATTTTAGAATCTCACGCAGTTCGCGCGCGGCTTTTCACCCGGTTGTGTGGGGCAATGACCGATTACCGATGACTGATGACCAATGGCCGATGATGAATGGCCAATTACCGATCATCGGTCATTGGCTATCGATCATTGATCATCGGCCATTTGTGATCGGTCATCTCCATCGGTCATATCTCTCGTCCAAGGATGAATAATTTAGCTCCAATTTGGAGTCTCGAGCGTTTACAGTAGTCGTTCGAATGAGAGCGTGCTCTCCCGGCACTTGCCCATTGCTTCTCTTTGGCGCGCTCTTTGCGACAATCGTTTCTGTCTCGCCACAAGATATTCCGGCAAAGCCGAAGCTTGTCGTGGCTTTATATAATGCGCCGCCTTTTGATATGCGGCAGGCGGACGGCTCCTGGGGCGGCCTTAGTGTCGAACTCTGGCGGCAGATCGCGGCGGACCTCAAACTTGAGTATGACTTCAAGGAAGTCGATCTCAACGGACGATTCAGCGGGTTGATCCAAGGCTGGCTCGATGTTTCGGTGGGGCCCATCACGATCACGGCGAGGCGAGAGGAAGAAATCGACTTTACCCACGCGTTTTATGTCACCGGCCTGGGGGTGGCTGTTCCGGCGGCGGAGTATGGGATGAGTCCCCGGTTTGGGTCCTGGCTGACCGTCCTTTACCGCGTGTTTGTTTCTTGGGAATTCTTGAAGGTGGTCGGCGGTCTGACGGCTTTGCTGCTGTTCATGTCAGTCCTGATGTGGCTCTGTGAACGGCGCAAAAATCCCTCCGAGTTTGGCGGAAGGGGCTGGCGGGGTATTGGTTCTTCGATTTGGTGGTCCGCGGTGACTATGACGGGAGTCGGCTATGGTGACTTGGCGCCGAAAACAACGATCGGACGCGGCCTCGCCGTGTTTTGGATGTTTGCCAGTTTACTCTTGATAGCAGGCTTCACCGCCTCCATGGCCAGCATCCTGACGACAGAACTGCTCTCTACGGAGTCAATTGTTGTCCGCGGGCCGGAGGATCTTAAAGGGCTCAAGCTAGGCGCTGAGGCCAACGCCACGAGCGCTTTATATCTGGAGCGCAATCACCTCCCTTTTCGTGCTTATCCTTTAACAGAACTGCTCGAGGCACTGAGGGACAAGAAGATCCAGGCGGCGGTCTGCGATAGTGCTTTGCTCCTGTACCAGGAGCGGACAAACTTTCGCGGCCGGATCAAAGTCTTGCCGGTTCGTTTTGACCAGGAGTTTTATGGGTTCGCCGTAAAAGAAGGCAGCCCATTACGCGAGCAAATTAATCGCGCTTTGCTGCGCCGGCTGGTCGAACCCGGCTGGCGACAAAGCCTGGAACGCTATTTTGGCTCGCCGTAAACTCATACTGATGACCGATGACTGATGACCAATGGCCGATGACCGATCATTGGTCATCGGTCATCGGCCATCGGCCATCTCTGTCGACCTGGGCCGATCCCTCGCAAATACCTGAGAGATGCTTTCCCCGATGTCTTAGGCGTGCGCCATGGGCTCCCCCGATTTCGGTGCTCCGGGCCGTCGGGTAGGTTCTTCAACGAACCACACTGGATCTATCATGGATACAAACACTCTGCCTGCAGCAACCAAATCGGATACGGAACTCATGAAAGCTTTGGTCCAAAAGGACCCTGCAGCAATGGAGGAAATCTACCATCGGTATGAGTCCACCCTGCGCACCGTAATCCTGGGTGTGCTGCACGAAGAAAGCGACGCAGACGACGTATTGCTCGACGTATTTCTGCAACTCTGGGATAATGCGCATCGGTTCCAACCGGAAAAAGGCCTGCACGGCTTCCTTGTGACCATGGCTCGGCGACGCGCGCTGGATCGGTTGCGGAGAAGACTCGCTTATCGGCGAGTGACTGAGCGTTTTGAATCGGAGGTCAAGGCAGGTTTTCGGGACGGCCTGCGAACTCCCGAAAAGGAACCGGCTTATTCCGATCTGGCTGACCTTCTGAAGCGGATGATCCGGCAGTTGCCGATCGCGCAACAAGAAGTGGTCCATCTAACGTTCTTTCTAGGAATGAGCCAGCGCGAAATTGCGGCCCGAAAGTCAATCGCGCTTGGTACGGTAAAAACCCGGTTGCAGCTGGCGCAAAAAAAGCTCCTGCATCAGTTGACACCGGTGCAGGATAAGATCTAGCCTGTGCCTGCTCGCAAATCCCTAAGGATTTGCGAAGGCGCAGGCTAGTTGAGATCCTGCTGGGCAACCCAGTCGATGGCGAAACGGACCATTTCGGTCGCGTCTTTGAACCCGAGCTTCTCCTTGATATGGCCGCGGTGCGTCTCGATCGTTTTAATGCTCAGGTTCAGCATCTTCGCGATTGAGCGGGTACTATACGCTTTTCCGAGAAGTTCAAGCACCTCCAGTTCGCGATCCGAAAGCGTATCGATTGGGGAACTTGATCCCGACTCAATCGACTGGACCGCTTTATAGATCAATTGCTCGCTGAATCGCGGGCTCACGAAAATTCGCCCTTCCAACACTCGTCGAATACCAGAGATAACATGTTGGACAGCCTCGGACTTCATCAGGTAGCCGAGCGCTCCCGCTTTGAGGGCCCGGACAGCATATAACGATTCGTCATGCATCGAGAGTACCAGAATCGGAAGTTTCGGCCTCTCGGCTTTCATCAATTTTACCAGTTCGATCCCATTGGTTCCTCGCAGGGTAATATCCACGATCGCCAGGTCCGGATGCAAAGAGCGCAGTTGTTCGAGGGCGAGGGGAGCTGAATCAGCGCAGCCGCATACCATTAAATCGGGTTCTCTCGAGATTAAATCCTCGAGACCGCGAATCACCACCGGATGATCATCCACGACCAGGATGCGGGTTTTAACCTGAGTCTGGGCGGAAGCCTTATCGTTTGGTCGAGGCATCATCTTCGTTGATTGCCGAATGCAGGCTGGCGATGAGCTCACTCAGGTACTGGGAGAGCGCCTTCACTTCAGTCGCCTGAGTGTTGCCCGTGGCGTCCAACCGACAAGTGAGCGCTTCCGCTGCAAAAGCGGCGCCTAGAATTTCGGGGCTGATCGCATCATGAAAAAGTCGCCGAACTCGCGCCTTCTCCATCTGCCGTCCGATGAGTTTGCCGGTGGCGTGCTCTTTCTGACCATCTTCTTCATCTGGGGTATCGAGAAGCAGCAAGATCTGGTTGTCGTCACGCCGAAAGCATTGTCCGGTACGAACCTTGCCCGGATCGATCGTTTCGACCCGGCAGGCCTGAGACCGAGAGGGGCGGACGGCCGCATTGATGTCCTCCGTGGCGTCAGCTCCCAGAAGAGTGATCAAATCGTTGGGCAGCTTGGTGTTCAGAAGACGACCTTCAGGATCCACGGCATCCAGGAAACTCTGGTTGTAGGCGAGAAAGCAGTTCGCAGCCTGGTCGACCAACGCCGCCGGAATGCAAAACTGGTCGAGTGCCGAACAAATGACTTTCGAATCGTTCTCCACGTCCATAACGAGGCGTCTGCCGCGAACGGACTAGTTTATGCGGGCAGAATGCGACTTTCAATGTTCAAAGGAGGGACGAAACTCCCAATCGAAATCGACCTGTCCCCAAGCCGGCTCCTCTCAATTGGCGTCGGGGTGCGTGTCCACATACGCGACCATTCGCCCAAGAGCGTTCCGTTCCAGTTGATCGTCGTGGCCAAGGAAAAAGATGTAGCGCGACAATGGACTCAAGCGGAAGCGAAACGCCGCAAACTCTGCATAGGACAATTCTCAGCCGACTTGGGATCCGCGAGGACCACGCATCCTCGCCTGGCTCCGGTCTCCTCACTGGAGGGCATCCGTGGGAAAAAGACCTCGACTCTTAAGGAGTTCAGAGGCTGCAAGAGGCTCAGATCGAGCCGTTTTGATGGTCCGTAATCGTCAAATGTGTAGCCGTCGTCGTCGGGAACCTGAAAATCGTCGATCATCACCACCGCCCCCTCCCAGGCTGACCGGATAATCGACACTTCCTCACGAAGTGGGAGATCGTCATACCAGTGAGCGTCCAAATAAAAGAACATAAGCTTGTTGGTAGAGTTCGGATCAGCAGCAAGTGTCCTCAGAAAATCTCGAGAATCGCCGAGCGAAAGGTGTGTTGTGGACGCGAACCGGCGCATAACCAGCTTGGCATACTCGTAGAATACCTCGTTTCGCTCTACTGAGTAAACCGGCAGATTAAATTCCGAAGCGAAGAACTTCGTGGACCCGGCGCGGTACGTGCCCGTTTCAACTACCGCGTCGAAGCTGAATTGGCGCATCAGGTCTCGCACGATTCTTTCGCGCCCCACTTGTCCATTCAGATACCGAGGGGGATGGAAGACGCGATCAACATGAAATCTCCAAGATATTGGAAGGCAGTAATAGAGCTGGCGGAGAGATGATGTGAGGTTGGTCGATTGCATGTCCTTTTTAGATGATGCTTCTACTGAAAAAGCCTTCGGAGCTGACTCTACCTGAGATACTGGAGAGCTATTTTCAGCCGTTTCGGACTCGATGAGTAAGCGTATTCAACTCAGGTTGTAACTTACCGGACTAGGAAAGTCCAATACATGAAGAAATTGCACGACTCTTTGGGGAGCGATCTCAAAATCATCTAGTAGATATCTCATCTCTTCTCCCCGGCTGACCTTTCTGCCAGCGGCGCGGAGGCCGGAATACCGATAGTCGATATGGTCGCAGAGAATCCAGTGGAAAAAATTCACCCACCCCGACGAAAAAAGTTCGGTCAAGGTACCTCCCTGACGTCCGAACATTACATTGACCGGTCCTGAACCGGTCGGACCCAGAATCCATTCGGCATCTTGGAAAAGCGCCGCCGTTTCCCGGACGCTGACCCCGGTAAGCGAAAGGCATTCGAAGCCCAATGGCTGGAGTGCCGCGACTAGTTGCTCTTCATTCAGAACTCGCCGTACGGAAACCACTCTTCTGCCGGAGAGGTGAAGCATTTTCCAACGCAAGGATTGATCTCACTTTTCAGCTGATAAGCCAGCGCCCAAAACTCTTTTGCCGCCGCTTCCGTCGTTCCACGGTGGTAATGCCGCCACACCGTATCGACCGAGTCATGGCCGCTTTGCAGGACCAGCTTGTTCACATCCTTGTGGAGGGCTAGCCAACTCGAGCAATAGGTGCGACACATGCCTGGTTGCGGCCAGGCCTTGATCCGGGATGCCTGCCAGTTGGCCTGGTCTGCCTTTGGAAGCACATGTTCGACCCTGAATCTGGCAAGAAGTATGCAAGCGCGCAATTCTCGATGATTGATGTATCGTCGTAAGTGCTTCAGCGCCAAGGCTTGCACCCGGCAGGGCTCGAACCTGCAACCCTATGATCCGAAGTCATATACTCTATCCAATTGAGCTACGGGTGCGCTGGCAGGGGACAAGTGTGGCACGGCTAGACTAGAATTCAAGGAGCGGGGCGTCGATGGCAGTGCCAGTGCCAGTGTTAGCGCTCGCTCAAGGTATGGACGAGACCTCGTCCGTACCGGGTAGCGTCGGCATCTTGCCGGTTCAAAAAGCTGACAAGCTGGAAGCTTATCCTACGTTGAAGAGCGACAGACCCGAGGCCGGCCGCGCAACGCTGTCCGCTCAAGCCGCTCAAGCCGCTCAAGCCGCTCAGAGTACGACATTGACGACTTTGTTCGGAACCACGATCACTTTCCTCACCGATTTGTCCTGGATCGCTTTCTGAACCTGGCTGGTGGCTAGAGCCATATTTCGCAGCGCTTCCTCCGGCAGATCTTTCGGGACCGACACCTTCGCGCGCAGTTTACCGTTAATCTGGATAATCACCTCGACCTCGGTTTGAATAAGCCGGTTCTCGTCCCAGACCGGCCAGGTCCGGCGAGCAATCGGGCCCCTGAACTCGCTGAACTTCCCGCCCAACCGCTGCCAAAGCTCTTCGGAAAGGTGCGGGGCAAATGGATTCAGAAGGATCAGAAATGGTTCGAGCGCTGCGACCGGGCGCGGGTTCGACCCGGTGAATTCATTCACGAAAATCATCAATTGAGCGATCGCGGTATTGAAGGAAAGCGACTCGATATCTTCAGAGACTTTTTTAATAGTCGAATGAAGGAGGCGCTGTTCGCGATCGTTCAATTCGCGCCGGTTCAGGGCGGTGGAAACCTGCCATTCGCCTTCCTGATTTTCCTCCATCGCCAGGCGCCACACCCGGGCCAGAAAACGATAAACGCCTTCCACGCCGCTCATGCTCCAGGGTTTCGTCGCTTCGAGCGGACCCATGAACATTTCAAAGAGACGGAGCGAATCGGCCCCATACTCGGCCTCGATATCGTCAGGGGTAATGACATTGCCCCGGCTTTTGGACATTTTCTGGTTGTCCTCGCCCAGAATCATCCCCTGGTTTACCAAACGCTGGAACGGTTCCGGCTTCGAGAGATATCCCAGATCATAGAGAACTTTGTGCCAGAACCGGGCATACAGAAGGTGTAGCACAGCGTGCTCGGTACCTCCGACATAGAGATCGACCCCGCCGGAGCGGTCTCCGCCCATCCAGTATTGTTCTGCTGCAACATCGACAAACCGAGTGGCGCAATGCGGCGAAGCGAACCGGAGATAGTACCAGCAAGAGCCGGCCCATTGCGGCATGGTGTTCAGCTCGCGGCGGGCGCCGTCGGAGAGCACAATCCAATCGGCTGCTTTCGCAAGAGGAGGCTCGATCGTTCCGGTGGGCCGATAGTCTTCCAAAGGCGGCGGAACAACCGGCAGTGCGGACTCGGGCAGCGCCTCGTGGTTCGAATCGCGCCAAAGGATTGGGAACGGCTCACCCCAGTAACGCTGCCGCGAGAATAACCAATCCCGGAGCTTGTAATTGATCGACCGACGCCCGGACCCGGTCGCTTCCAGGTGATCAATGATCCGCGTCTTCGCTTCGCTGGTCGGAAGACCACTCAACGGACCCGAATTGATCGATACTCCTTCTCCAGTGAAACAACCGTCGATCGGCTGAGGCGGCTGCACGACTTCCCGGATATCCAACCCGAATTTCCGAGCGAACTCGTAGTCCCGTTCATCATGCGCCGGTACGGCCATAATCGCTCCGGTGCCGTAGCTGATCAGCACGTAATCAGCGATCCAGATCGGGATCTGTTCTCCGGTGGCCGGATTCAGCGCGAAACCCCCGGTAAAAACGCCCGTTTTTTCCTTGGCCAGATCGGTCCGCTCGAGGTCAGACTTGGCTTTCGTCGATTCCCGGTAAGCTTGAACGGCGCTCCATTGCTGCGCGCTCGTGATCGCATCGATCAACGGATGTTCCGGAGCAAGCACCATGTACGTCGCGCCGTACACGGTATCCGGCCGGGTGGTAAAGACCGTCAAATCCGAATCCAGTCCGGCGATCGGGAAACGAATCTCGGCGCCTTCGCTGCGGCCAATCCAATTGCGCTGAAGCAGCTTGATTGACTCGGGCCAATCGAGACCGTCCAGTTCATCGACTAAACGGTCGGCATATGCGGTGATGCGGAGCATCCATTGCCGCATCGGCCGGCGAATGACCGGGAAACCGCCCACCTCGCTTTTCCCGTCGACGACTTCTTCATTGGCCAGAACAGTGCCAAGTTCCTGGCACCAATTGACCGGCGCCTCGGAAACATAAGCGAGCCGGTGATCGTCGAGAAATTTTCTTAGCTCGTCCGCCGACAGATCGGGGCTGGCGGTCTTCTTTTGTTCAGCGAGTTCGGCGATCGGGCGTGCGATTTTGCGCTCCGGATCGTACCAGGAATTATAAAGCTGGAGAAAAATCCATTGCGTCCAGCGGTAATAGTTCGGGTCCGTCGTGTTGATCTCGCGGTCCCAATCGTAACTGAACCCGATCCGTTTTAGCTGTGTTCTGAAGCGGGCGATATTCGTCGCGGTTGCCACCGAAGGATGTTGGCCTGTCCGAATCGCAAACTGCTCAGCCGGAAGTCCAAAGGCATCCCAGCCGATCGGATGCAGCACGTTGAAACCTTTGAATCGCTTGTACCGGGCGAGAATATCCGTGGCGGTATAGCCTTCCGGATGTCCCACATGCAAACCCTCGCCGCTCGGGTAAGGGAACATGTCGAGGATATAGATTTTCGGCTGTCGCGGATCGAACCCCGGTTCGCCTGGATTCAGCGCACGGAACGTACGCTCTTCTTCCCAGAACCGTTGCCACTTCGGTTCGAACTCATCAAAAGGGAATTGCTTTCGTCGTAGACTCATCAAAGCCACATGCTCCGGTGTAGAACCTCACATATAGCGGCGATGCGGATTTGTGCCAGTGCGGGCTAGTGCCAGTGTGGGAGCTTTTCAGAGAAAAGCTCACTTGGACAGGCGGCGTGTCGTGGAGTGCGGGGGACCCGCCTTCGCTTTCGCTACGCTCGGCTACGGCGCGGCAGGCCTTGTCGCCGCTTCAGGATTCGCGCGGAGCGCGCTACCGACGGAGGACGGAAGCACGAAAAGGGCAGTTGTTCTCACAAAAAGACCCGATTGATTGGTGGGCGCGCTCCGCGCGGTCTCAAAGCGGCGACAAGTCGCACGCACTCCAAGACGCCCTTGCGCTGGCGGAGAGGCCCGGCAAGTTGCGCGATTGCGGTTGCTCAATTAAATGGCCATCTGCCCAGTGGTCCATCGGCCCATCGCGACTTCTTTGCGCTTAAGCTTGGTGAGAACCAGAAGAGTACCATTCCGCTTGTGCAGGTAATCCACCTGATCGAACGCTTGCTTGATCAAATGTATTCCAAGTCCGCCCGGTCGCGGATGATCCAGAGACCTCGGCTGGAACGTGCCGTCCTCCTGTCGTTTGCCGTAGTCGCGCAAGCGGAACCGCACGGAACCGCCCTGACCGGTCTCTACCGAAAGACAGATCAGTTGATCTTCGGCCAGATGGTACGCATGCCGAATGATATTGGTGCAGGCTTCATCGACTCCGAGCACCATCAGATCGATTTCGCGCGAAGGGAAAGAACGGCTCTCCAGAAATTTCCGAACCCACTGCCGCACCAGCATAAGATTGGCCGGGTGACTGGCGAATTCGATCTTCTTTTTCATTTCAAACCAAGCGCTAAAATCGTGAGATCATCGTGCGGAGGAGCCTCGCCACGGTGCTCTGATTCCGTTCTGACAAGCGCATCGACAATCGCCTGAGCATCGGCCAAGGGGCGGGATAAAGTCGCTCTTACTTTGTCCATGGCAAGCCGTTGTCGACAGCCGTTGAATGACTCAACCAACCCATCTGTATAGAAAACCGCCTGGTGCCCGGGCAACAATTTGATGTGGTTGGCCGGATAAACCATTTCACTCTGGATCCCGAGGGGTGGTAAAGCCTCAATTTTCGGCTCATCCACTTGTCCGCCGGGAGATCGCAAGAGAGGAGCGTTGTGTCCGGCGACGGCGAATTCCAGCGACCCGGTCTCGGGAACGATTCGTCCTAGTACGGCGGTGATAAACATCCCATGAATGGTCCGGCTGCACAGCCGTGTATTCCAGCGACCCAGCGCTTCGGAGGGGGAAACACCGCGATGAGCGATGAGCCTCAGCATGCTGAGCGCCTGCGCCATCATGAGTGCCGCCGGCATGCCCTTGCCCGAAACGTCGCCAAGGACAAAATAGAACTCGCCTGGATTACGCTCAAAGACATCGTAAAAATCGCCGGCGATCTCCCGGGCGGGCCGATAAAAACTGGCCAGAGAGAGAAGCTCGGTCGACGGCAGAATATCGGGGAGAAAGGAGTGCTGAATCTCGGTCGCCAAGGCGAGATCTTTTTCCAGTAAATGACGTTCCCGGTCTCGCTCTATCGCGCGCAGCTTGGCAAGCGCCGTCGCTACCATGTTGCCGTAGGCTTCGAAGGCTTCCAGGTCGAGTTTATCGAATTGAGCCTTGTTCAGGGGGTTCAAGACTTCCAGGACACCGATCTCCGTTTCGCCCTGGAATAGCGGGATGCAGAGAATCGAGCGGGTAACGAACCCGGAGTGTGCATCCACCTTGGGATAAAACCGCGGATCGCGATAGGCGTCTTCCACGAGAAGGCTTTGACGATGATCGCGGACCCAACCGGCGATTCCCTGAGAACGCGGAACGCTCACGGCATTTGTCAGGCGTTCATGCGCCGGACCGCGGGCGACGACCAGATCGAGATCTCCGCTGGTTTCATTGATCAAAAAGAGAGAACTCGCCTCCGCGTGCATAACGCGGGCGGCCACATCCAGGATTGCGGAAATGAGTTCGTTGAAATCAAAGATCGAATTGATCAACCCACTGACTTCCACAAGTCCCTTGTAAAAAGAGACAGACCGCTGCAGGTCTTCCACCGTTTGCGTCATACAACCAACCCAGTTTGCGTTTGTTATCGAGTTCTGTAAACCTGGTTTTTCCAGACCGCCTCAGTCAGAACGCATTCGTTCTTGTGTTGCATATTCGCGCGTAACTCTCTAAGAATGGTGAGAAACCGCATGAAGCGTTTTGTCGTAGTACCGCTGGTATTCGGAGCCATCGCAACCACAAATCTGTCAGGTCAAGAAACGGCTTATAGAGCCCTGCGCGTTGTCGGACGGGATCGCGGGGAAAAGGCTCTCAGTCAAATTATCGCGATCGAGGGAAAAAGCGGTGCACCGCAACCGACGGCATGGGTTGTCCGTCTGGACGACCCGGCGGCGCGTGGTGGGGTTCGCGAAATCGAAATTACTCACCAGCAGGTCAGCGGGGAACGCGCTCCGCTGGCCGCCGGCAATCCGAACAGCCAGCCCATCGATCTGACCGATCTGAATGTGGATTCGGACGCTGCGTTTCAAGCGGCGGACCAGGAAGCACGCCGTCACCAGGCAGGGTTCGATTCGGTTGATTATTCCCTTTTGCGCGGCCCGGGCCAGGTAAAACCAATTTGGCTCCTGGAGTTGAGAGATTCGCAGAAACGCCGGGTAGGAAGTGTTCAAATAGCGGCCGATTCGGGTTCGGTCATCAGCAGTTCGGATTGGGTGCCGGGCAGCATGGTTTCGCAGTCTGGTGAACAGAACTTGCCGGAACCGCCGCCCTCCGGCTACGCCGACGCAGTCCCCCAGCCGGGGCAGACGCAACCGGTGCCCGAGCGATACCGCTCGTCAGACGCCGAGTCTTCGGCCGGACAAACGGTCGACGACCACGCCCAGACCGGCGGACAATCGATCGGCGATTCTGCCAAGCGTTATGGGCGAACGGTAGCTCATTTCGGTGCACGGGTGTGGGACAAGACTGAGAATGCCGCGCGGAAAGTCGGCGGTTGGTTCCAGAAGAAGTTCACTGGGCGAGACACATTGAGCCCGCCTTCTGATGATAACGACGACAGCGATGACCAGTCGGGCGACCAGTACAGCCGGCCGGTTCAGCCAACCGACCCAAACGGCCGGCCCGTTCCGCTGCCCGGGAGCTGATGGGGAAAGAGTGGCTCCGCTAATCGGCCAATTCACTGCTTTTCTTTGGAGTGCGTGCGACTTGTCGCCGCTTTCGAATCCGCGCGGAGCGCGGCCGCACAACCGGCGAGTTTTTATTGCCAGTGAATTTCGGCGCTGCTCGGTTCTTCCTCGGTCGTGGCCGCGCTCCGCGCGGATCCGAAAGCGGCGACAAGTCGCACGCACTCCAAGACACCTCGGGCGTGGACAACGGATGAATGCCGAACAGCGCGCAGTCAGTTAGCGCTGCTGGATAACTGGCACTGACACTTTTCTTACCACTTGCTCTCCCCCAAAGACCAGACACTTTTCCCCGCAACGACCGTCCGCACCGCTCTTCCTTTCAACTCCCAACCATCAAACGGGGTGTTGCAGGATTTCGATAGCGTCTCGGCTGAGCGAAATGTCCATTCGAGATCCGGATCAATGATCGTGAGGTCGGCGTCCGCACCGATCGACAGAGTTCCTTTCCTGAGTCCGAGCAATCGCGCCGGTTCGGCGGAGTACAACGCGATCAGGCGCGACAGGTCAATTGCGCGGGTCCGATGCACCAGCAAGGTGAGGAACAACCCCAGCTCCGTTTCCAGACCGGTAATACCGAACGGCGCCTGATCCAGTTCGACTTCTTTCTCGAAGCGCGCGTGCGGTGCATGGTCGCTCGCCAGGATCGTGATCGTTCCATCCGCCACGCCGTCGATGAGGGCCTGGGCATCGGCTTCCGCGCGGACCGGCGGGTTCATCTTGTAATTGCTGTCGAAGGAACTCAGCGATTCATCTCGCAAAGCGATATGATGCGGACACAGTTCACCGGTCACTGGAACCCCGCGGTTCCGCGCATCGCGCAAAAGCCGCACGCTGCCGGCGGATGACAGATGCTGGCAATGAATGTGCGTTCCGCAGAGTTCGGCGAGAAGAATATTTCGCATCACCATGATCTCTTCCCCGGCCGAGGGCCAGCCGGGCAAGCCGAGCACCGCGCTCCAGTGACCCTCGTGGATGATGCCGTTGCCGACCATATTGTAATCCTGACAATGGTCGAGGACCGGCAAATCGAACATCCGGGCATACTCAACGGCGCGACGCATCAGTTCGTGATTCTGGATGCAGTGACCGTCATCGGTTATTGCGACCGCGCCAGCCTGGACCATCGAACCGATCGGTGCCAACTCCTCTCCCGCCAGATTCTTGGTGATCGCCCCGGTCGTGAACACGTTAATTCGTGCGGTCTCGCGAGCCCGGTCCAGAACCCAGCTGATCTGGCCGGGATTATCCGCGGCTGGTTGGGTATTGGGCATGCAGACGACCGATGTGAAGCCACCGGCGGCGGCCGCGCATGTGCCAGACTCGATGGTCTCCTTGTGCGTCTGACCAGGCTCGCGCAGGTGGACATGCATATCGATCAAGCCGGGCGCGACGACAAGTCCGCGCGCGTCGATGATTTCGGCACCCGACTCCGATACCCGATCGACGATCTGTCCCTGGTGAACGCAAATGTCGGCGATCTCATCCCGCCCATTCGCCGGATCGATGACCCGTCCACCCCTGACAATCACATCCTTCATGTCGAGCGGCGCAGAATACTGCTGCATAGGTAGAGAACAGCCATGCGAACAGCAATCCCATTGGTGACCTGTTCGAGGATCACGCTTTGAGAGCCATCAGCCACCTCGCTGTCGAGCTCCACCCCGCGATTGATTGGTCCGGGATGCATGATCAAGCAATTAGGCTTGAGCTGGGCCGCGCGCGCGCGGGTCAAACCGAAGAAGCGCACATATTCATTCAGGCTCGGAAAATATTCGCGACGTTGGCGCTCGTGTTGGATCCGTAGCAAATTGACGACGTCAGCCTCCGGAAGCACCGAATCGAGCTGGCGGACAACCGAGGCACCCATTTTCGCGAAGGACTCCGGAACGAGCGTGGTGGGTCCAACCAGAGTGACTTTTGCGCCGAGCTTCTGCAGTGCCCAAAGGTTGGATCGCGCTACTCGGCTGAACAAGATATCGCCGACGATAACGACGTTCAGCCCGGCCACCCGCCCGAATCTCTCTCTGATCGTGAAAACGTCCAAAAGCGCCTGGGTGGGATGCTCGTGCGCGCCGTCGCCTGCGTTGATTACCGAAGTCTCGAGTCGATCTGCCAGGAACTTCGGGGCGCCCGCCGAGCTGTGGCGCAGCACGATGATGTCCGCGTGAAGTGCCTCCAGATTCCGGGCGGTATCTTTCAGCGTCTCACCCTTTTGCAGACTGGAGGCTGTCGCCGACACATTGACCACGTCAGCGCTTAGCCGCAAGGCAGCCAGCTCAAATGAGATGCGTGTTCGCGTACTCGGTTCGACAAAAAAATTCACCAAGGTTTTGCCGCGGAGAGCCGGAACTTTCTTGATGTCGCGTGAACCGACGGTTTTGAAAGCTGCTGCCGTGTCGAGTACGAGAGTGAGTTCTTCGACGCTCAACTCCCGGATCCCGAGGAAATCTTTCCGTGACCACTCGGAACCCCGCGCAGCGTCAAGGAGTTTCGTTCGTTCGCTCATGGTTTCTCCAGGTGAACGGAATCCGGTTCGCCGTCGATATTTACGAGGCGTACTTTCACTCGCTCCGAGCGCGCCGTTGGCACGTTTTTCCCGACATAATCGGCCCGAATGGGCAATTCGCGGTGGCCTCGGTCAATCAGCACGGCCAACTGGATCCGGGCTGGCCGGCCAAAGGAGCTGAGAGCATCCATCGCGGCGCGGCAGGTTCGACCAGTAAAAAGGACGTCGTCAACCAAGACGATCGTTAACCCATCGATAGCGAGTGGCAGGCGAGTTTCCCGCACGCTCGGCAGCGTCTTTCGCAACCGCAAATCATCGCGGTGCATGGCGACATCGATTGCCCCAACCGCCGGGCGTCGTCCCTCAATTTCTTCAATCAGGACGCCGAGACGACGAGCGAGTTCAACGCCGCGCTCAGGGATTCCCGCCAGGCTAAAAGCCTCCGGATTACGATTCCTTTCAAGGATCTCGTGCGCAATCCTCCGGAGGACGCGTCCGATCGCGTCAGCGTCGAGAATCAGCACAGAATCTGGCATCAAATCTTACCTTGGCAACCTCACCGGATCGCCTTAAAGGGTCGAAAACGAGCCCGCGGTTTTTACGCTCCTTTCGGTTGGCGATGGCGCTTTTCTCGCCAGGCCGACCGATATTTCACAATCCAGTCCAGCAAAGCCCGCTCAAAGCCAATGTCGTATCCGGCTTTCTCACTCTCCAGCCATTTATGACGGAGGATTTCTTCGCGCTCCGCTAAAAATTCCTGATACAGAACAGAGTTTTTCACCAGTTCTGTCGGATCGTCCTTTGGGGGTTCCATGGGTGATCAGGGTGTCTAGTATCCGGATGGCCATCCAGCGAGTCAATCAGTTTTCTACCCCGACTGGCTGCGAAGTTCCTCGCGTAATTGCTCGGCGATCCCCAGGAAAACCTGGGCAACAGCGTTTTTCGAATCCTCCAGAACAATCGGCATTCCCCGGTCTCCCGCCTCGCGAGTGGCAATATCCAAAGGGATTTGTCCCAGCAGGGGTACGCCGAGCCGCTTGGCCTCTCGAACGCCGCCCCCGGTGCCAAAAATGTCGTAACGCCGGTCGTCGCTTGGGCTCATAAAAAAACTCATGTTTTCGACGATACCAAGGACCGGAACATTCACCTTGGCGAACATCGAACTCGCTTTGCGCGCATCAATCAAGGCGACTTCCTGCGGGGTGGTCACGATCACGGCGCCGGCAAGACTTACCGTTTGGACGACCGTGAGTTGAATGTCGCCGGTACCAGGCGGCAAATCGAGCACCAGATACTCGAGACCGGACCAATCGACTTGCCGCAGAAATTGCTGAGTTGCGCGGGTGACCATGGGGCCGCGAAGGATTGCCGGCGACGTGTCATCAAGCAACGATCCCATGGAGATCAGCCTGATCCCGTAGCGGTCGATCGGGATAATAACATTCTCCTTGGTTGCCATGGGCTGTTCGTGACTGGCCCCGAACATCAGCGAGATGCTCGGACCGTAGATATCGCAATCGCAGAGCCCAGTGGGCGCACCGAGCAGGTGCAAAGCCGCCGCCAGATTGGCAGCAACGGTCGATTTGCCGACGCCACCCTTGCCGCTCGCGACCGCAATCACGAATTTGACTCCTGGAATGCTGGTCGCGCCGGTCTGCCCTCCGGGTGTCTCTGGGGGGCTTGAGATATCGATCACCACCTTTGCCGATCCAATTCCGGGAACTTCGCGAAGAACTCGTTCGGAATCGCGCTTCAATGTCTCGGGCACCGCCGGGTTGGAGGTCGCCACACTTAGGCGCACCAGAACGTCCTGTCCGGACACCTGTACGGATTTCACCAGGCCAAAACTGACAATGTCCCGGCTGTAGCCAGGAAATTTTACGGTTTTCAGGCGTTGCAAAACAATATCCTCAGAAAGCGCGGGCATAAGACGTTACTATCGTGATTTACTCTCTTTAGACAATACGTCGTGAGCGGTTCGGCGCGTGCGCCTATTTCGTTTTCCGGTCGTTGTGGAGTGCATGCGGATCGCCTTCGCTTTCGTTCCGCTCGGCTACGGCGCGGCAGGCCTTGTCGTCGCTTTCGAACTGCGCGGAGGCGGCCTGGACCCAGAAAGGAATCACAGGTCCCGGAGCTTCTTGCGAAAAGGCACGCTGCCTGACAGGCGCGCTCCGCGCGGTCTCAAAGCGGCGACAAGTCGCACGCACTCCAAGACAGCCTGCCCTCCGGCGGGTTGGGAGTGTCGTGATTCTCCATTTCGCCACCGATAATTAGGCATTTGGGTTGAAATATCCCTCGGTCGGCATCAACTGCTTAGAATATGCAGTATTGTCAGTCTTCATCTTTCGGGTTCACCAGCGGCGGGTTCGTTGAGACGATTGGCCGAACTCCGTTGATCCGGCTCGCCGCGCTTTCCAAGGCAACGGGGTGCGAGATTTTTGGCAAAGCCGAGTTTTTGAATCCTGGTGGATCAGTGAAAGATCGAGCGGCGCTCGGCATCGTTCTTGATGCTGAGGAACGCGGTTTATTGCGGCCAGGCAGCACGATCGTCGAGGGTACCGCCGGAAACACCGGCATTGGTTTGGCTTTGGTCGCAAATGCCCGCGGTTATAGGTCGATCATTGTCCTGCCCGAAAATATGTCTCAGGAAAAGATCGATAGTTTGCGGGCCATGGGGGCTGAGGTCCGGTTGGTACCCCCGAAACCCTACGCCGACCCGGACAATTACATCCATGTCTCAGAACGAGTCGCTCAGGAGACGCCGGGCGGCTTTTGGGCCAATCAATTCGACAATGTCGCGAACCGGGAGGCTCATTATCGAACAACCGGTCCGGAAATCTGGGAGCAGACCAATCATGGCCTGACTGGGTTTGTCGCTTCGGTCGGGACGGGTGGAACGTTAGCGGGGATTTCGCTCTACCTGAAAGAGCAGAATCCAAACATCCACATCGTTTGTGCCGATCCCTATGGCGCGGCCATGTGGTCCTGGGTCAAACTCGGTCACACGAATGTGGCGGACGGCGATTCGGTCGCAGAGGGTATCGGGCAGAACCGAGTCACCAAAAATCTGGAAGGCGTGGTGATTGACGATGCTTATCGGATTGAGGATAAGGTGGCGATGGAGATGCTATACCATCTCCTGCACCGGGAAGGCCTTTTCCTGAGTTTGTCGTCGGCCATCAACGTTTGTGGTGTGGTGAGACTTGCGCGGCAAGGCGGTCCCGGCCAAACGATTGTGACGATTCTCTGCGATTCGGGTTCGCGCTACGTATCGCGTCTATTCAACCCGGAATGGTTGGCCGAACACGAACTAACTCCGCAGAGCCGGGGCCTGGAGTTTCTGGATCAGTTGTCATAGGTCCTATGGGCCCTATGGGTAAGACGGGTCGCCCAGAGTCTCACGAGCTTGTCGAGTGCACTAGCAAAAGTCATGGGATCGGGCGGTCTCGAGCGAGGCGGTCGGCAACCGTTCGATACGCTGGGCTCGAATGTGGATTGTTCCGGAACGTTTTTGGAGGACGCCTTCAATCAGTAGAAAGCTTTCCTGGGTAATCACCGGGCGATTCTTTTCAAAGATTTTTGGGGTAACGATCACGTTGGTAATACCGGTTTCGTCTTCCAGGCTAAGAAAAACAAAACCTTTGGCGGTGCCTGGACGTTGCCGGCAAATCGTCAGGCCAGCCACCCGCAAACGAATACCGTCTGGCCCCGAAGCCAGATCAGCGCTGCGCCAAATGTCCTCGGGCAAAGCCGAACGCAGATAACCCATCGGGTGAGGACCGGTTGTCAGACGCATGGTGGAAAAATCCGCCGCCAACCTTTCGGCAGGTTCCATCGCGGACAGAGGCGATTTTCCGGTCGCCTCTATCCCAGTAAAAAGTTCATCGCGATGAAACTCTCCTTCCACTGACCAAAGAGCATTTCGGCGATGGCGGGCGAGTGAGTTCAATGCACCGGACTTGGCGAGAATCCGCAATTCGTCGCGGGCAAAGGAGGTACGGGCCAAAAAATCAGTAACATCGCCAAACGGATTTTGTTGTCGTTGCGCCAGCATCTGTTCAAGACGTTCGCGACGAACGCCCTGTAAGAGGCAAAAACCGAGCCGGATTGCGTCATCTGACACGACCGTGCAGAACCAGTCGGAGTCCGCCAGAGAGACAGGTTGAACGCGGATACGCCGTCTTTGCGCGTCTTTGATCAAGGTAGCCGACGAGTAGAATCCCATTGGCTGGTTGTTGAGTAAGCTGACAAAGAATTCCGGGCCACGATGCACTTTCATCCAGGAACTCGCGTAGGTAATTAGCGCAAAGCTGATCGCATGCGATTCCGGAAATCCATAGAGCGCAAACGAGGTGATTGCTGCGATGATTTTTTGCGCAATTTCCTCGCTGACTCCATTGGTCGCCAACGCGCTGCGTAACTTTTTTTCAACGCGTTGCATCCGTTCCTGAGAACGATGAAAACTCAGGGCGCGGCGCAACTCTTCGGCTTCGTCCCCGGAAAAATTTGCCATAACCATGGCAATCTTCAGCATTTGTTCTTGAAAGAGGGGAACCCCGAGTGTCCGCTGCAGAACAGGAATCAACCGATCATCCAGATAAGTGATTGGTTCGGAACCTTCTCGCCGGGCGAGGTAAGGATGCATGAGGTGGCCCTGGATCGGTCCCGGGCGAATAATGGCAACTTCAATCACCAGATCGTAAAATTCGCGTGGTTGCATCCGCGGTAGCGTGGCCATTTGGGCGCGGCTCTCGACTTGGAAGACGCCGATCGTTTCGGCCCGGCAAAGCATGTCATAAGTAGCCGGATCATTTTTTGGCAACTTAGTCAGATCAACCGGCCGGTTTCGTTGCTGACAAAGTTCAATGGCATCCTGCAACGCGGCCATCATCCCGAGACCCAGCAGGTCCACTTTGATAATGCCCAGATCGGCGCAATCTTCTTTGTCCCACTGAATCACCGAACGGCCGGACATGGTGGCGCTTTCAATCGGCACGACGGAATCCAAGCGCCCTTCACAAATCACCATTCCGCCGGAATGTTGTCCTAAGTGACGCGGTAATCCCTGAATCGCTTGATAGACGGATAAAAAGGCAGCTACCCGTGGATGATTTGACGGTAAACCTGCTTGGCGAAGCTGATCGCCCGCTGGCATGGTATGGGGAAAATCGCCATTCGCTTGCAAACGGGAAAAGCGGTCTATTACTTCCTCAGGTAGATTGAGTGCTTTGCCGGTTTCGCGCATCGCGCTGCGGCCTCGAAAAGTAATGACATTGGCTGTCATCGCGGCACCCCGTCGACCATGACGTCGATAAACTTCCTGAATAACCTGCTCGCGCCGGTCGCCGCTGGGAAGATCCAGATCGATATCGGGCCAGCCTTTCCGGCCCTCGCTGAGGAAGCGTTCAAATAACAGATTGGCGCCAATCGGATCGACGGCGGTAATGCCCAGGCTGTAACAGACTGCGCTGTTGGCCGCGCTGCCCCGGCCCTGTACCATGATGTTTGCTTTCCGACAATACTGCACCAGATCCCAAACGATCAGGAAATAACCGGCAAAACCGAGCTGGCGAATGAGTCCGAGCTCGCGCTCCAGTTGAGTGCGGACCTTGTCCGTGACCTCATGATGATAGCGCTCCGTTGCGCCCTGCCAGGTGACCTTGGTAAGATAACTGTCCATGTCCTCGCCAGCCGGCACCGGAAAATTCGGGAATTGGTAACCGAGATTTTCCAAGGTAAACTCAATTTCCCGAGCCACGGCAATGGTGTTCCCCACCGCGGTGGCCAGGTCCGGGAAAAGCTCCTGCATCTCCGCAGCAGACTTGAGATGGCGTTCGGCATTTGGCTCGAGCAAACGCCCGGCCGCATCCAAATGCGTGTGGTGACGGGCACAGCTAAAAACATCAAGCGCGGTACGGCGATCGGGAGTCGCATAGAGCACTCCGTTGGTTGCCACTAACTTCCGGTGAAAACGCTCGGATAACTGAACGAGCTGCTGATTGCCCCATTGTTCCTCGCGGCGAGCGTGCCTCTGGATCTCCACAAAAAGATGGTCGGCATCGAAAAACTGGCACAGCATTTCCAAACGTTTTTCCGCCTCGCGAAAATCGCCGCGAGCCAAAGATTTCCGGAGTGGGCCTGCCTCATCACCGGTCAGACAAATCAATCCTGCGGCAAACTCGGGTAATTCCGTCCAACGAACCCGGCCTTCATTTTTCGGGGATCGGAGTTTCGTCCGGGAAATCAAACGACAGAGATTGCGATATCCTTGGCGCGATTGGACCAGGACCGGAAGAACGGTTTCGTCTTCCATAGTCAATTCGCTGCCTACCAGTGCGCGGATGCCTGATTCCTGAGCAGCTATGTGCAAGCGGGGTGCGCCAAAAACTCCGTCGCGGTCACATAAAGCTAGCGCCGGCAAATCAAGTTGTGCGGCCGTATAAGCAAGATGTTCCGGAGAAGAACTGCCTCGTAGGAAGCTAAAGGCGCTGCGAGCATGAAGTTCAGCGTACATGGAGTCCAGGAGTCCAGGAGTTACAGGAGTTCCGGAGTTACAGGAGTTCCGGAGCTCAGCCGCTCAAGCCGCTCACGCCGCTCAATCATACTCCCCCACGATTTCCCAATGATCAGCCGTTTGGGCTACGCGATAAATGCCGCCCTGGTCCAACTTGATATCCCATTCTTCCGTTCTCCAGCCGGCGCGATCCCACCAGTGACCAGATAGTTTCCAGGGGCCGGCGCTCTCCCGGATTTTTCCAGAGATGGTTCTGCTTTGCAGGGCAGCCGGTTTACCTTGATGAACTTGGATCCGTGCAGCCAGGGCAGGTCGATAGCGGCGGAGAGCTGGTCCGATGCGGAAAGTCCGGGCCGGACTGGCGGTAAAAGTCCGAACCGGACTGGCAGCTGTCGGAGCGATGGACGATGACCAGGAGAAATCGGGCAATTTTAATTGAAAACAATCTGGCTGATACGTGTCATTCTGACGAGGAACGCCGACCTGGTCATTGCCAACCAGAGCGGCTAGTCGGGCCAAGGTTTGAAAAAAACGATTGGGATCTTTAAGGCCGCCTTGAAAAAGATCGAATTGATGATGCTCTGGAGGGCTAGGCAGCGCTTCCACGAGAAAAGCGACGATTGGCGCGGAAGTTTGCACTGTTTCCAGATATTGTCCGCAAATCCGAAGGAGCGTTTCGGCCTCACGCGTAGGAGCGGGGATTTGCAGGTGACGCACGATTTTTTTACCATCTTCGAGCGAGATCTGCAGTCGTAGTTCAGCGATAAGCCGATAAACTGCTTCTACCCGTAAAGAAAGCCGCTCAAGAAAGCGGCGGAGAACAAAAAGAAGCGTTTCTAAAGTTTCCAACCGGTAATCGAATTCGATGCTCTCGACGAAAGTCTCCGGCGGTTGAACATAGTGCAGAGCATTCCTGAAACGTCCGGCTGCCCGGTCCCAGAGCGATAGCCCTTCCAAGCCCAGTCGCTGTCCAACGTCCTCTCGGGGCAGCCGAGTCAAATCTCCTAGCGTCCGAATGCCCCAATTTTGCAATATGTCGAGCAGGTAAGGAGAAGGGGAAAGCGATTCCAACGGCAACGGTTGTAATGAATCCCCGAAAATTTCTCGAATCGGATCCGCAATTTTCGCTGCCTGTAAAGCGATCTCCGGGTTCCGGCCAATCCCAGCTTGCGCTTTAAATCCGAGTTGCCGGAGTTGAGCCAGGAAATCCTGAAGCCACGGTTGATGCGGAGCGGCCTTCTTGGCCCTCAAATCGAGGGTACAAACTCCTGGAGCAGTCATTTCCAGGTATGGTGAAAATCGATAAGCAATCTGGAGTAAGGTTTGTTGGAGCTGTTCTTCGCGCGCTGGCTTAGCTCCAAGTAAAAGGATTGCTGGCGCTCGGGCGGTAGCGAGTCCGGTGGTACTTCCCGGGCGAATACCAGCAGCGAGCGCAACGGGGTTGACTTCGCTGACATGTAACCCATCCGACTCCAATAACCCTACCGCATATTCAGAACACAAGTCATCAATCTCAATGGCAGGCGCCCGAGTGGATTGGACAAGCGCGATAACCCCAAGGTTATTTGCTGACGACTCATTGCATTTACCTCGTAACAGATGATCTTGCCAGGCACATTGCAATTTGTAGAAAGGTACGTAAATGACGGCAAATGAACGGTTTTTATGCGGATGCATATTGTTTTTCCGGAGTGAAACCGCGGTTGTAACACCGAAACGAGATATGGGTGATAATTTGCTCTGAGCACGATGACAGATCAGCAAACGACAGCGTGTTGTTAAGCTGGATCGTTGCCCCTGCGTTTGTGACTGTTCGTTGGTGTGACAAAACAACGAATGCTGTTCGGCTTTGCTCCGCCAACCGCTGAAGCCGATACCATGTCGGTCCGGGAATTTTATGAGTATCGGAATTCTGTTTCAGATCGAGAATGATCAGAGCAAGATTACCGTCCCGGAGCAAAAGGTCGGTAGCTTTCAGCGCTTGCGACGTGTTCTGACAGCGAATCCAGAGGAGAAGGGGCATTTGCTCGAAGGGTTCAAAGCCGTTTTTGCCGTCTACGAGTCCGACAAATTGGGAAGTAGCCTGCATCCCGAGAATGAGGTGATGTAACAAGAGAGCGGTTCCACTGCTGGGAAGGGAACTTACCAGTTGAGTGATTGCTCCGGGGACCAACCCGCCTCCGAGAGCATTGTCCAAAACGGGAACCCCGGTAGACAGGAGAGCTCCCGGCCGAAACGATTCCTGCGGGAACCGGGTCTCGAGCACTTGCCGCAATTCGATAATCTTAGCGGAAGCTATAGTGTTCAAAAGAACACTATTTTGTACCCTTCTCCTGCTTTTGTCAACGATCCGGCGAAGAAGCGGCACGAGCATGCGTCGTAACGCGCCCGTCCTCGCCCGTATCAGGTAGCGCCGGCATCCTGGGTCTGTCGGACTTTGCAAGAGCATCGGCAATCCCTCGCTGGCTCGGTCTCCCGTCCCGGAGGGCCGGATTGAGCCTGGAGCGGCAATAGCCGAGTCATCCTGCTCCGCAGAAAAACGAAGCTATTCCTCTATCTTGCGGGCCTGCGGTCCGATGGTCCCGGATCACCCGGCCCTCCGGGACGGAAATCATCTTTAAATCGAGTACCGGCAATAAATTGCCGGTCTATTTTCCAAGGTCCCTCCGGGACAAGAGGCCAAAATCCAACACGCCCCCATCCTGCCGGTTCAAAAAGCTGGCAAGCTGGAAGCAGACCCGGGCCGCACAAGCCGCTCCTTGAACTCCTCCAACTCCCTCCCATCTTAAGCCGATGCAGGTCGTCCACAAAATCGGCAAACTGTTTTCCGGAGCTGCTTTAAAAAGCGCTGGAAACGCAGTACATCGAAAATTCCATCCCTTGTCGGTCACGGACATCCTGCGGAACGTCGATCCGGCTGGCTTTGAAAAGATCAGAGAGCGCCATGGTGTGCCGGGAGAACAAACCCATTGGCCGAAGTATCTCGATGCGAAGCGTTGGATCAGCCTCAATATCCGCCGGGCTCAGGAGCTGCGGTTAGCCACTCGGAAAGCTCCTCTGACGATTTTAGACTTAGGTAGTGGGGGCGGTTATTTTCTTTTGGTAGCGCACCACCTGGGACATTCCGGACTCGGGCTGGATTTGGCTGATCCAATCATGTTTGGCGAACTCTTTGATCTGTTCGGACTACAACGGGTCATTTGGCGTATCAAAGCGTTTCAACCTTTGCCTGAATTATCGCAACGGTTCGATTTAGTGACGGCGTTTTCGATCTGTTTCAATGGCCATAAAAGTGACCAACTATGGACGCCGAAGGAGTGGGCGTTCTTCCTGAATGATTTGAAGAGCCGTTTCGTAAAACCTTCGGGCGAAATTTTCCTTGGCCTGAATCCGGAAGCCAAAGACGTGTTCTATACGCCCGCGCTGAAACAGTTTTTTCTGACGTGCGGGGCGGAGGTCGACCGCGCGAAGGTCTGGATCAAATCAATGGAAATGATTCCTCCAAGCGTTTGATCCAATAGCGACGCTGAGACTCATGACATCAAGAACCATCGGGGCTTGGTAAGGTCCCGATCATCCTCTTTGCCGTTTCCTGGCAAAGGCGGTTCCCGTTGGGCAGTTCAGCGCGATTGGTTTGGATCGTCCTTCACACAGACCCACCAGACGCAGCCAAGTAAGGTAATACCCAGAAACAAGAAGACTCCCAACGGTAGCATATGCCCTTCCTGATGACGGAATGCCGCGCGCGAGTCAAAACCAAATTCTTAATAACGGCTAAATTTTCCAGAATCGGGCAAAAAGCCTGCGTCGCTTGCAAATCTTAAACGATTTGCAAAGCGATGCAGGCTAATGGAATAGGCGGTCAAGCAGCGTCTTGGCCGCCTCTTTGGCGTTCTCTTTCAGGTCATTGGACAACGTGCCTCGGAACGCTGCCACCAATCGTTTCGAGAGATCTTCCCGCGGCTGGCGAACCGTGCCAGTGACGTTGACCGAGGTCCAGCGCAGACCGTCCCGTTGTTCCAGGAAAACCTTCTCGATCGCGCCAGGAATTGATGAGAGTGTGTCGGGAGCAACCCCGATCTGGAGAACCCCCGCCAGATCCTCTCCGCGGATCGTGGCGTTTCCCACGACCCGAATTTGGTCGGCGTGATGAGCTTGAAGATCATTGATGCTGGCGATCTGATCGGAGTACTGTATTCTCGCTGTCACTTGGTCCAGCGGGACTTCTGCGAAACCGGCCGCTTTCACGAAGGACTGAAATCTTCCGAAAAATCCGGAGAGATCCAGTTTGAGGTTGTTGATTTGCAGTTCTCCGGTGGCTTGGCCGCGCTCGAACCGATCCAAATCGCCCGAATAGTCCGCCTTACCTGAGGCGATCCCTTCTTCCCCGGAACTCCGCGGAGAAATCGCGCTCAGATTGACATCGGAAAACTCCGCGTGCAGGTGCGCCAACGGCGGACCTGGAAGCGCGATTGAACCGCGAAGATGCACGAGTCCCCCGGGGCCGGCCTGAAAAGTCGCGTCCTGAATCTCGGCGGACTGTCTACTCACTTGACCGACAGCGCTGATGAGATTAACCGGCAGGAACGTCGCCTGGGACAACTCACCTCCCGTTACTTTTACGGTCCACACTCCCATCCCGTTCTGCTCGGCATTTACCTGGGAGCCCGATAGGGTGCCTTGGATGTTTTCGTCTTTACTCCAGTGCAAATCCAGCCGCTTGACCGAGAGACTGGCGATCCGGAAATCGATATTCCAGGTGGGCCAGCGAGATCGTGGCGGGCTCCTAGGCGGAGTTACTGGCCGCGGCTTGCGGCCGAGCTCAACGTCCAGGTGATCGACTGTCAGCCGATCGAAAATGACGCGGCCAAGCAGCAGATCAAACCAGCGCAAATGAGCCGACACATTCTTGGCATGGAGTGAAATCAGTTTGCTCTTCGGTCCACCGACCGCATGAAAACCCTCGGACTCGAAAGTCGTTCCCTTCCATCTCAGGCGGCTAAATTGCCCAGCCGTTGCGCCTAAGGAGTGACTTATCTTTCGACTGAGCCAGCCGCGAAAATTGTCGCTCTGGATAAGGGACATTGCCCCGAGGATGCCGGCCAAAGCGGTTACCACGATCGTACCACCAATAAGGAAAATCCTGCGTTTCACGCTGTTGGCACTGTAGCCCAGGATTTTGCCCCAAGGGCAAAAATTTGGTCACTCGCCGAAAGGACGCGTAGCCTAACCAAATCAGTTCTGCCGCCCCGGCGCAGCCGAATCCCCGTCATTGCCGCAAAATCCGTCGCCGGAAAACGAAAACCAGGATGCCGAGTGGAGGAATTGCGAACAGATGCCAGTACCCGGTCCAGGGCGGGATAGGCGGTTGCACCTCGATGAAACCGGTAACGGTTGCGGAGTCGTCCCCATCCTGAAGCTTGAGCTGTAACTGCCACTTTCCGGCACTGGGCAAGTTGACGGTATTTGAGTAAAGAAGCCGGTTACCGCCGGCACCCAGGATCAGGGGTACGGTGGCGGGCGAGCGCGCGCGTGCGTTGAGACAGGTGGGGGGCATCCAGGCCGGCGCAGTGGCGGTCGGATCCATCGGCAAGAGGGTCAGGAGAATGGCGCCGTCAAGCACTGGTTGTTTCGTGTCCAATCCTTCGAGGAACACACTAAAATCGACCGACCCGGCACGAAGCGTTCCCGGATCGCTAAAAAGCGTCACGCGAAAAGGGCCGCCAGTCCGCTCCATTTGGACGGCACCGCCGTCGCCTTGCGCATTCCCGATAGGTGAAAGGGTCAACGCTGCGCCGAGAGCTACCTGTTGCAGCCATCGGTATTTTCGCCAGATCGTCGTCATGGCATAAAAGACCCGCGCATTTCCATCGGCTCAAAAAGAATCAGCAGACCAACGATAAAAAGCGAGGTACCGAGCGCGGCCCACGGCAGGAAAGCTTTGACCGGCTTGGTAGCAATGCGCTGACTGATCTTCCAAAAAGCGTAGAGGGCAAGCAGCAGTCCGGCATCCAGCAGAAGGATCTGAAAGTCGAGTATCTCGGGAACAGCCCAGGAGCGGATGTTCCAGGCCGGCATGATTCCGGGAGTAATCCGCAAGTCGGCAGCAATCCGCTGGATGACCGGGATAAAAGCGTGCGACGCGGTGAAGAGATGAAAGCAGTTGTGGGCAATCCACATCGCGGTGCCGAGCGGCACGAGACCCATTGCGAAAGAACAGAACACGCGAGAAAAAGGTTTTGCAATCATCCCGGCCCGCTTACTGAGCAAAGTGCAGCCGGTAACAAGGACAAGAGGCAACAAGACCAGAGTCAGTAAAAAAAAGAGCAGCAACGTGCCTTGACGCGAAAGGAATCCCGATTGCAACGAGTAACGATTGATGGCGATTGAGACCGGAGTCGCCATGGCTGCCGCGCTGGCAAACGCTCCGAAAACCAGCACGAGCGCAAGCGCGGCGAGATCGGGCCGGTTGGAAAAACGACCGACCGAGGAGCGGGCCCAATCTTTCCAGAGCACCCGACCCGGGAAGGACGGCGAAATGCCAACATTCGTGTGAGGACATGCCTTCACACAATCCAGACAGAACGTGCAATCGAGATTGCCTTTCTTTCGTGGCTGGAACAGCTGGAGTTCGCAACCGCGCTGGGTCGTGTTTCCACGCAAACAATCGAAAGTGCGGCAGGTTTGGCAGACCTCGGGGTCCTGCACCCTCACTTCGGTTGGAGAAGTGAGCGACTGAACGAAATGAAATTGGCCGATCGGGCAGATATATTTGCAAAAGCTCGCTCCCTTGAACCAGCCGTCGATCAGCGTTGCTGCGCCGAAATACGCGAGGACAATCCAGGCGGTCAGGAATGGTGAGTTCCATAAATTGAATGCTTCGTACGCCCAGAGGTAAATCGCGACCAACGCGACAGAAATCCACTTGGAGCGAAGCACCCTGGGCCAAGCGTGAGATGCCGGGAAAAAGCGACGTCCGATGTCGCGGACGAGCATAAATGGGCAACTCATGCAGAAGAAGTTGCCGGCAAAAAGCAGTGCCAGAACAGTGAGACCACGCCAGTGAACCCAGGGAAGGACTCCGGCCAGGTTCATCGGCCCGATTTGCGGCCCCAGGAAACCGTCGGCGATCACCAGCAGAGCGATTGCCAGCAAGATCACCTGGAGCGACCGGCGGAAGATTTCCGCGCGCAGGACCTGGATCAGCCGTGTCCCCGGACGCAGCGACCGCCGGCGGGACATAGATCGTTTTGGTTTTGACGGAATCGCTGTTGAGGATTTGGGCAGGTTCCGCGGTGAAAGGATCTCAAGTACAATCAACCCGGCTGGAATGAGAAAAATGATCGATCCAGGCACCCACATGATCGTGCCGGCGATATTTTGATCGGCCACCGCACTGAGATCTCCCAGACGCGGAACGAGCGCGTACGTCGGATAAAGGACATCAGGATAGAAGGTGAGAAACGCAGAAAGAGCAGTGTTTTGAATATCGGCGAGCAAGAGATAAGGAATCATCGCCCAACGCGGCCATCGTGGGCGGCTGGGCCAGGGTTGAATCACCGGCCACCAGAAAAGTAGACCTGTGCTCAAGAAACAAAGGTGTTCGAGCCGATGCCACCTGCTTGATCTCAGGGCAAGTTCGTAAAGCGCCGGCAAATGCCACCCGAGAGTAACGACAACATAGGCAACCCAGCAGAAGACCGGGTGGGTCACCTGGCGGGCAATGGTCCGGAAAAAACTGGATTTGAGGATGGGAGCGATCGCCGTTCGGGTGAAGGAGCGAGGCAAACCCGTAAGTAGTGGCAGAAAGGGATGGCCGAGGAGCAGGAGGGACGGAATGACCATCATCAGCAGCAGGTGCTGAGTCATATGGACTTCGAGGAGCAGGCCGGCAAAACTGTCTAAAGGCGAGAACAAGGCCAGAAAAAGAAGAGCCAAACCGCCTTCAAAAAAGATCAGCTGGACCCAACTGAAGCGATGCGGCACCAGGCGGCGCAGTTTGGCCCAGCCCTTGAGGTAGAGCAGGGAAGCCAGGAAGATTGCCAAAGCTGGTTCCAGCCGGATCGACCAAGAGCTGAAAATTGCGTCCGAAAGATCCATGCGAGGGAGTGTCAGGGCACTACTCTCCCGCTTTGGCCTGTCGTTTGCCCCCCACGCTTTCCGGGGGTAGCAGCGGACCGATCGGTTCCTGGGCGGGAGCCGTATTCGGGGCGCGCAGCGAGATCAGATATGCCACGAGCGCCCGGGTTTCTGCCGGAGACAAGTTGTTCCCGTAGGCCGGCATGTTTCCGCCGCCTTGGATGACTTGACGGACAAGTTGCGGCCCCGCCATACGTTGACCAATCGAAGAAAGATCCGGCCCGCGCTGACCGCCCTGCCCGCCAATCGAGTGACAGTTGCGACATTGTTTGTTTTGGAATACGACGGCACCCTGGAGTTCCAGAGCATGTCTTCCTTTGATAAACTCCGGTTTTGACGGTTGGCTTGACCATGCTTCCATGTGCGGAGACCATGGACCGGCCATCCCCTGATACGTGAGCAGACCTATCCCGAGGTAGCTGAGAACGACTGTCAGGACCGAAATCGGCCTCCTTCGCCAGTTCTTTTCCCCTTCGTTCGCGATGAAAGGCAACGCGAAAAGCGCTAAGACAATCACGGCAGGAAGGATAAAAAACAGGAGAATTTCGGACCCGGCCGGCAATAGCGCAGCAGCGGCGAAAAGCGCAAGAAAAGGGTAATCGGGTCTTGCGTCCGAGATTTGCACCGTAGGATCCGCCGGAATCCCTGGTCCCCTCGGTCCGGCAAAAGCCGCCAGCAAAAACATCGCCAGCAGCAGAACCCCGTTCGCGACCACATCTTTGTTGATCACTGCAGGAACAAACGGGACACCCTCTTTTTTCAGGATTTCATTGTAGTGCGTTTCGTAGGTTTTCCTTCGCACCAGGACGCCCGGCTTCGGCACTTCGTTGATTCCCTTGCTCAGCACCAGCCGGAGGTGCACTCCAATCAGGGCAAGAAGACCGCCCGGAATAATAAAGACATGCAAAGCGAAAAACCGGCCCAACGCTTCGTTGCCGATGATGCGGCTGCCCAACAGCAGATTTACCAGGCTTTCGCCGATAAAGGGGACTCGGCCAAAAACCGCAGCACCGATGCCAACTCCCCAATAAGAATCGGAATCAAATCGAAGAACCTGGCCGGAGAAAGCCATCCCAAGCACCAGAAACATCAGAACGCAGCCGGAGAGCCAGGTGAGTTCTCTCGGGTATTTGAAGGCGCCCCACAGAAAGACCTGCGTCATGTGCAGAAACATGATCAACACCATCAGGTTGGAACCCCAGTAATGGATGCCGCGAATGAACCACCCGAGCGGTTGATCGAAATTGAGGTGTAGCAAGCTTTGATAAGCCCCGGCTGCCGTAGGCACATACGCCATACTGAGCAGGATCCCGGTGACGATCTGCACAACGAAGCACGTGAGCGTCATGCTCCCGAAAGTGTAGAACCAGCTGCCGGTGCTCTTCGGAACGGGATGACCTGCCGTTTGTTCCCAAAACTTGACGATATGCAGCCGGTTGTCCAGCCACAGCGCCAATTTTTGCAGCGTCTTCATTACGACTTGAGTGGATTTGCCAGCGTGGGCAGAGCTCCTCCAAAAATCATCAGTTCATCGTTCTCGACCTTGTGCTGATACTCGTAGAGCCCCCGTGGCGGCGGACCCGCGGCGTGTTCCCCATTCGAATAGAAAACCCCTCCATGACAAGGGCACATGAAAAGTTTCGACTCCTCAAACCAGCGAACCGGACAACCCAGATGGGTACAATTAATCGCGAAAATCTGAAAATCAGTTCCTTCATGGCGCCGCACCCAGCACGGAATATGCGCGGTCACGCCATCCTGCGGATTTGGGTTCGGGTTTTTGAACGAAACCATGCGGGTCGAATTTTCGGGAAACTGATCGATTCGTCCCAGACGAATCCAGTTCAAGCCGGACTGTTTGATCACACTGGAGGCGATAAAACCGAGAACCGGAATTCCGATCATCGCGGCGGCGATCGCGTTGATCGCAACGCCGACTTTCAGCAGAAAATCGCGCCGCGTTTCGCTGAGCAGTTTCTTATAATCGGTTGGGGGATGTTCGGGATTAGGCGAACTCATATTCAGTGATCCTGCTGGTTCTCGGCCGAGGCTTGTTGCTGATCGTTGGGCATCCCTGGATTGCGCTGGTTGGCCAGCCAGGCAACCACGTTAGTGATTTCCTCAGGCGACATTGCTTTGGCCGGAACGTCGTGTTGAAAGTCAGGCATGCCTAACTCCGGTCGGCCGGCGATGATGACACTACGAAGATATTGGCCGGACACTAGATGGAGATAATCCAGGTCCACGATTGATCCCGCCGGTCCCCCCTTGCCATCCGGTCCGTGACACTTTTCACAAAAGTTATTATAGGCGAGGGCGCCCTGGCTCGGGTCTCCTCCGCTGGCGGAGTAGGGCGGCAAGCCGGCGTCGACTTTCCCCGGCCCCCACCGGTAGATCCCATCGACCAAGACGTCGATTTGCTCTTTGCTGAAGTCCCGACGGTTCTCCGGGTTGAACTTAGGCATTAACGTTCCGGGAATACCTGAGGCGATAATTTGGCGCAGGGTCTCCCGCGGGATAATCGAAAGATAGAGCGGGTTATTCATCGAGAGCGACGCCCCAATCGTCTTTCCGTTACTGTGGCACCCGAGGCAATTTATCTCGTAGAGCGATGCGAAATCCCGTTCCTCCGTTGGCGGCCGCCAGACGTCGCTTTCTTTCGGCTTACCAGGCATCCAATCACAGGCGCTGAGCGACAGTAGCAACAACGCTGAACCGCCGGTCAATGCTCCGATGCGAAAAAGATGATCCATCAGCTTTTTTCCTCGCCCTCGGTCGCGTGGAATTCCATGCGAGCGGCCAGGGGCCAGCTGCGCATCGTCTCTACCTTTTGCGATTTGTAGACGACATAACCTCCGACCACGCCAAAGGAGATCTGGCACAAAACAAACCAGAGCCAATCCACCCGAGCTGCCAAGTTGGGATTGATCACATAGAAGAGTGGGTAAATCAGAGCAGTCCAGAACAATGGCGTAACGATCCCTCCCCAGAACCATTCAAAACGCGCGGGTAACATCGGGAGCAGGACGGTGTAGAGCAGGCCGATTAGGATAGAGAATGCCCCGTGACTGATCAGCGCTACGACCAGCCCGGTGGCGTTGAACTGTTGCAGGGTGTCCAGATTTGCTTCCGCGAGCGAGGGAACGCCTGCCGCGGCCAGCAGATTGATCGGGTACCAGATGCTATGTTTCGCAACCAGTCCGTAGAGCAGAGCCAGAACCGCCATTGTCAGGCCGCCCGCCAAGCCGCCCAGAATGCCTGAGCGATAGCGATGCGTTCTTATCGGGTAGAAGGATCGATGACCGCCTTGTCCAATCCCCAAGCTCTGAATGTCGCGCTTCGACATCTTGATGGGGGAGGCGCGCTTTTCCGGAGCAACCAGCGGGACCAGTTCGTGTTTGGGAACCGGAAAGACACCTCGAAACCAACCGACCGCTCCAGCGACCGAGAGGACAATGCCGATCAAACTGACAATCAGGCTCGTGACGAGCCCGAACGCGATCAAAGTGAGTCCGGCTGCGGTGACCATCGGCCACGCGGTCGGTTCCGGCAATTCCACCCCGTCGCTGCCTTCGTGCTGTGATTCGTGCTCTGCGCTCATGATCAGGAATAAGCCGAAATGATGTAAACCACCGTAACAACGACGACCCAGACCGCATCGACGAAGTGCCAGTACCACGAAACCATCTCGATATGCTCGTGATGCCGCTCTTGAACATGGCCGCGCAGACTCGCGATTAGAACGAGCGAGAGCAGGATGAACCCAACCAGTACGTGACTGGCATGAAGCCCGACCAACGAATAATAGGTCGACCCGAACAAGTTGGTGCTGATCGTCAGATGATCTTCGTAGATCAGCTTGTGCCATTCGTAGCCGGTAAAAATCAAGAACCCGAAGCCAAGCAGCGCGGTGATTGCCCACCAGAGATGGAAGCCGGCTTTGTTCCCGGTTTTCAGAAAGCGCTCGGCCAGAACAATCGTTCCACTGCTGGAAAAAAGAAGAATCGTACCGAGCCAGGGAAATTCTAAGACCTCGTGAGGATAGGGTGGATTCAGGCTCTTCCCGATATAGAAAAGATAAGCGACCACGAAGATCGAGAACAAGGCGGACTCAGTTCCGATGAGCAGGATCACGCCTACCTTCCGAGGCGAAACCAGCTGCCATTCCGAATCGGGTGCGAGAAGGACTTGAGAGCTCATAAGCAGCCGGTTATTCGAATTTCCAATCGGGATCCTCGGGATGCTTCAGATCCCACAGCGGACGTCTGCTCTTTACCTCAGGAAGCCTCTCAAAATTATAGTCCGGCGGCGGGGAAGTAGTAGCCCATTCGAGGGTCCAGGCATCCCACGGATCTTCGCCGGCCGGCCGCCCTTTCCAGTACGACCAGAACAGGTTGATCACAAAAATGACGGCGGCGATACCCTGGATAATGGCGCCGATCGTGGCGATAAGGTTCCAGATTTCCCAGCCGCGCCCCGGATGATAGGTGTAGATGCGGCGCGGCATTCCAAGAATGCCGCTGATGTGCAGCGGATCAAAAGTCAGGTGAAATCCCAACGTAAAAAGCCAGAAATGCCAAAGACCGAGTCGCTTATCCATCATCCTCCCGAACGCTTTTGGATACCAATAATAGGTCGCGGCAAACACCCCGAAGATGATCCCTCCAACGATCACGTAATGGAAATGAGCGATCACGAAGTAAGAGTCGTTGAGCTGCCAATCGAAAGGAGCGACTGCGAGCATTACGCCGGTCAGACCGGCGATGAGGAATTGGAAGAGAAACCCAAGGCAGAAAAGCATGGGAAGCTCGAAGCGCAGACGACCGCCGAACATCGTAGCCAGCCAGTTGAAAATTTTGATTCCGGTGGGGATCGCGATCACCAGAGAGGCAAATGCAAAGAAGGTGACACTGAATGAGTTCAGGCCAACGGTGAACATGTGATGCGCCCAGACCGCCGAGCTGACAAATCCGATGAGAACACTCGCGGCAACCATCATGGGATAACCGAAGATCGGCTTGCGGGAAAACACCGGCACAATCTCGGAAACGGCGCCAAAGGCCGGCAGCACTAAAATGTAGACCTCCGGATGCCCGAAAATCCAAAAGAAATGCTGCCAGAGGATTGCCGAACCGCCCGCCTGCGCCTCGAAGAACTTCGCCCCGAGAAACCGCTGCAAGCAGAGCATGATCTGGGCGGCGGAGAGGGCGGGGAGAAAGAGAATGACCAGGAACATGGTGACCAATGCCAGCCAGACAAAAAGCGGCATGCGATACAGCGCCATTCCTTTGCACCGATAGCAAAGGATGGTGACCATGATGTTCAACGCGCCGGTCACGCTCCCAATGCCGCTGATGAGCAGCGACAGTGACCAGTAGTCGGTACTCGGCCCTGGGCTGAAGGCGCGCGAAGTCAAGGGAGCCAAAGCGAACCAGGCGACTTGGGGCGGGCCACCGGCACCGTAGAGCCCGGGGGCCGCTACAAAGCTCAGGAAAAGCAACACTCCGCCGAAAAGCGTCATCCAGAAAGAGAACGCGTTCAGGCGCGGGAAAGCCATGTCCCGGGCGCCGATCTGGAGAGGAACGACGTAATTGATCAGGCCAAAGATCATCGGCATGGCAACGAAAAAGATCATGACGGTGCCATGCATCGTGATCAATCCGTTGTAAGTGCCCGGCGCAACCAGCCGAAGGTCTGACCAGGCGATTTGCGAACGAATCATCAACGACATGGTTCCGGCAAGCACAAAAAAGAGCCACGCTGTGCCCAGGTACATGAGCCCGAGCTTCTTATGGTCCACCGTGAAGACTAGGTCTTGAATCCAGGCAGTCGGAGTACCGACCTCCTGCCCTGGCCCGACAGGAGCTTCCTCCGTGCCGATCTCGGTGATTAAAGTTCCGTTCGCCATAATTATTTCAAAGTACGCAGGTAGGCCAGGATCTGATCGATCTGCTGGGGTTGGAGTCGCATATTGGGCATCAGGCAGCCAGGTTTAAGGGCTTGAGGATCTTTCAACCAGGCGCGCAAATGCTCTTCATCGTTGGGCGCGACGCCGGCGCCCAGGGTTTCGCGGCTCATGAAGTGCGTCAGGTCCGGTCCAAAAATGCCGGGCGGGGGGAGACCGGCGACACGGTGGCACGTGCCGCAAGTGTTGTTGAGAAATTGCTTCTTGCCTTCCTCGACCGCCGGATCGGTCACTGGCGGTTTCTGCTGGTTTTCCAGCCAGCGGGTGTAATCGGCCCGGTCCTGTACCACCACGCGAATGAGCATGTTTGCGTGTTGATCTCCGCACAGAACGCTGCAGTTGCCCAGGTAAATACCTCGCTGAAAAGGCTTCAACCAAAGCTCATTCCGGTAGTTCGGTGTCAGCCAGGATTTGCCGCTCAACTGTGCCACCCAGAACCCGTGAGCGACATCGGCTGATTCCAGCACCAGATCGGTCGCGCTTGGTTCTCCCGGGCTGTTGAGGGGAACATGTATCTCGTTGGCCGTGATGATATGGTACCGAGGATATTGCACTTCCCACCAAAAACGATGGCCGATGATCCGGATCTCTTCGTTGTTGGCGACCGGCCGGGCATTCCGAATTTCACCGATCGTACGCGCCGTCACGAGCACCAGCACCACAACAATCAGGATGGGGGGAACGGTCCAAGCCAGCTCGATTGCCGCGCTGCCGTAGACCTGCGGGGGTTCTCGATCGTCGTCCTCGGAGCCACGCCGCCGGTAGCGGATTATGGCGTAGGTCAAGAGTCCGGCGACCACCAGAAAAATTCCGGCGCAAACGGCCAAGGTCAGCACGGAGACGCGGTAAATGATCTTGGCCGGTTCAGAGGCGGGATCGAAAATGTTCTGGATCGAATGCAGCGGAAGCTCCTGGCCGAGGCCGTTTTGAGCTGTGAGCAGGCCGGCGATCAGAAGGGTGGCGCGGCAAACCGCGGCAAGTCGAGCCGAGCCCGCTTTGAGACGGGCGGGCCAATGAATGTCGCGAAAAACGTCCTGAACTCGCGCCTTGGAAACCTTCATCGGTTTGCTCTCTAAACTTCGTCACCCGCAATCACAGGATGCGCTATTATATTTGCTAATAGCACCTCGCGGGTGATTCGTGGGCATCTTAGATCAGAAGAACCGGGCGTTTCGACAAGAATCTTCGAATCATTTGGCTGAGTCTCCGCTCGCAAGGTAGGATAAGCTTCCAGCTTGTCAGCTTTTTGAACCGGCCGGATTCCGGCGCTACCTGATGCGGACGAGGCTCGTCCGTACTCGGCGGATTGGTCCTGTCCGCGGGTCCGGTCGAGCGAAAATTCCGAGCGCATTGGCCGCCGTTTCGTACGAAAGCAGGAGAACCTGATTTTCCGAGACAATCTCTCGCAACGTGCCTCTGACTCTATCGCGCGGCAGTTCGGGCTGCAGCACGTTGGAGTGCGTGCGGTGTCGCCGGAGGGTGCCGGCAGGTCCTGGAAAATGTCCTGTTCAAAATCTCTATTGCTCTAGGTTTTAACCCGGCTCACTAACTGTGCAGGGTTGACCAAACGCAGCGCGAATAGCAGGCAAACAAGGCTTGTGACCATATAAATCACCGCCATGGCGTCAACCGATTGTCCAGCCCTCACTCCCGCGGCGAAAACGGTATAGTAGAGTGCGACAACCAGGGTCTGACTGTCCGGACCGGCGGTCAAAAAGGTAAGCTCAAACATCGCCATGGTCCGGATCAGCACCAAAAGCCCGGCTGTGAGCATTCCCGGCGCCAAAAGAGGTAGCAGCACGTGCAGGAAAAGACGAAGCGTGTCTGCGCCGAAAACACGAGCAGCCGCCTCCAGCCGAGGATCAATCTGCTCAACAAAAGGGGTCATGATTAACACCACGAAAGGTACGCTGGGTACGAGATTGGCCAGGATAACTCCGAGAATTGTTCCGGCAAGGTGTAACCGGTAAAGAACAGTTGCCAGAGGAATCCCGTAAGTCATCGGAGGAACAAGCAGCGGCAAAAGAAAAAGGAAAAGCAACGCGCGTCGCAGTCGAAAATTTCGGCGAGCCAAAGCATAAGCCGCCGGCACACCCAGTAATAGGGAAACAGCGACCACCGCAGCGACCACCTGAACGGTAACCAACAAGACAGAGTCGAGCTGAAACTCGTTCCAGGCAGAACCATACCACCGAAAGGTGAAGCCGGCGGGCAGCCAAGTCCCGAGCCAGCGAGTCGCGAACGAATTAACCGCGACCACGGCGATCAGCGCGAAAATGTTGAGAACAAAAAATCCGGTGACGAACCAAACCAGACCAACGCCAAAGGCGGCGACTCTCGGAAAGCGTGAGTTCATTTGTCGGCGCCCATCGGGCCGCGATAAAGAAAGAGGCGGCTAGTGAGAACGAATGCAACGATCAGGAATTGCACAGTGGCCATGATCATAGCGATCGCCGATGCCATGGGATAATTGTAATCTTCGAAGGCGGCCTGGTAGGCCGCGATGGATATGACTCGGGTCGGCCCAGCCGGTGCTCCCAGCAAGACGGCCGAAGGAAACACAGAGAACGCTTGAACAAACGACAGGCAAAAAGCAATCAGCAGCCCAGGGAGCAAAAGCGGGAGATAAACCTGGGTAAATTGCTGTCGACCGTTCGCCCCGAGCGTGGCGGCGGCCTGCGCAAAGGTTGGATCGATCCCAGTGATGTAACTAAGGAGCAGGAGATAAGCGAAAGGGAAACCGCTTACGACCAGCGACAGGAATACGCCCCAGAAATTGTGCGTCAGATGGATCGGCCCGGACACTAAATGCATCGCCAATAGTGCCCGATTGAACCAGCCTTGAGGTCCCAGGTAATTCAGCATGCCCTCGGCGATTAATACCGTGCCGAGGCTGATCGGAATCACGAGAATAGCCGCCAAAAGCCGTTGATAACGATGGCGGTGCGTTACAAAAGCGATCGGTAAAGCCAGCCCGATGTTTACCAAAGTAGCCGGAACAGAAATCCAGAGGGTAGTTGCGATTGTCCCGCTCAGAAATGGCGTCGAGAAAAATTTGAGATAATTACCTGGACCGAATCCGGTCTGGGTAGAAAACGACAGGCAAAACCCGTATAGACATGGATAGATAAAGAGGAACGCCACCACGAGCACTCCGGGAACAACCATCAGTGGGATCCGCGCCTTTCTCTGCGGATCGAACCTGCCGACGAGGCCGCCGGCGCTACGGCGGGTCTTATTCACTCGAGAAAACCAAAACTCTGGCCGGATTAACGGACAAGGTTAATTGATCCCCTAGGGCGAATCGTTTGCTTGTCCGGGCCTGCAAGACTAGATCCGGTTCGGCCGAAAGTGTGACCAGGTAATCGCGGCCGCTATATTCGACGAGGCCGGTGCAGGCGGAAAAAGTATTTACTGGGTACGATGAGGTAAGGTCCGAGGCTTCCTGCACGCAAATATCGTCGGGACGAATCGCCGCAATCACTTGTCGAGAGGATAATGTTTCCTGGGCGACGCCTTCCAGGCGAAGGCCCGGGCGAATCAAGGAGACGCGATCGCTCTCTTGCCGCTCCAGATCGAACTTAAAAACGTTGCGAAAACCCATAAAACGAGCCACTCGCAGGTTTGTTGGATTTTGATACAGAACTTCCGGCTTTCCGATTTGCTGGATACATCCGTCATGAAGCACCACAATCCGATCGGCCAGCGACAATGCCTCATCCTGGTCGTGTGTAACGTACACGGTTGTGCGCTGCAGATCTCGATGGATGCGCTTGATTTCCGAACGCATCTCCGTGCGCAATTTTGCGTCAAGGTTGGAGAGCGGTTCATCCATGAGAATCAACGCCGGTTCGATCACGATCGCCCGCGCGATTGCGACCCGCTGCTGCTGACCACCGGAGAGGCGCGCCGGCAGTTTGTCGCCGTGCGCCTCTAACTGAACCAGCTCGAGTGCGGCCTGCACTCGTCGCCGTATCTCCTTGCGGGCTACTCCGTGCATCGCCAGGCCGAAGCCGATGTTCCGTCGCACGTTCAGGTGTGGAAAAAGCGCGTAGCTCTGAAAGACCATCCCGAAGCCACGGCGCTCCGGCGGCAGGTGATCGATTCTACGTTCGTCTAACCAAATGCTACCTCCGGACAAAGAGAGAAGTCCGGCCAGACAGTTCAATGCGGTCGACTTTCCGCAACCGGACGGTCCGAGGAACGCAACAAATTCCCCCGCGGAAATATTCAGGCTCAGCTGGTTAACTGCGGTTGTCTTCCCAAACCGGCGTGTTACCCCGTCGAGACGCAATTGGTGAAAGACCTGGCCTGCTTCGTCGGAGCGCGCCCGCTCCGACCGCGCCGGAACGGAAGAGTTCACCGCAGTTTGGCTGCTCCGATTTCCTCATCCCAACGATGAAAAGCCGCGACCATTGCCTTTGCTTCGAGCGGTGTTTCTGTCGGAATTTCGGCGATGAGCTTGTCGTACTCAGGCCGGCCGAATTCTCTGATGGCTTGCTGACTCTGTTCCGGAGCCATGGACAGCGGGACGTCTTTGATTGCCGGCCCCGGATAGAAATATCCTTCATCATAACTATTAGCTTGCTGTTCCGGGCGCAACAGAAACGCCATCAGATCAAGGAGAACAGCCACTTTGTCCGGCGCGGCTCCTTTCGGAATAGCCATGTAATGCGCATCGGTCACCCAATGAAATCCCTTTAAGAAAGAGACCTTAGCGGACTTTGGCACAATTCCTAAAACCCGCGGGTTGATGTCCCAGCCGGTCGTTGAGGCAATAAGGTCCCGTGAACCTTCCCCGAGTTCCTTCATCGTGGCGGTCGTTCCGGACGGATAGTACTCGATGGAGCTGTCCAGCTCTTTGAGGTACTCCCAGGTTTTTGGCCAGCCCCCGACTGGATCTTTCGGATTGGAATCGCCCAGCAGATACGGCAACCCCATCAGGAACGTACGACCCGGTCCTGAATTGGCCGGTCGTGCGTACATGAAACGGCCTGGATGCGCTTTTGCCCAGCTCAACAACTCAGCACTGCTGGTGGGCGGATCTTTGACGCGTTCAGGCGCGTACTCGAGCAGGGGTCCGGAAGGATAATAGTTAACGGTAATTCCGAAGCCGTTTCCCAGTTCGTACATCTTCAGGGCCGGGGGCAGGTAATTCGTTTTCAGACCCGGGAATTTTTCCTCGTAGTCCGGGATGAGTCTCAGCCAAAGGTCCTGATCGATCCCTGCCGCAAGTCCGTCGAGTCCGGTCAGCACCAAGTCGATATCCAAACGTCCGGCGTTTTGCTGAGCCTTGATTTTGCTGGGAAGCTCCGGAGCCGGAGCCTGAGTGAAATGAAATCGATCCACCAGCTTGGGATTCGCTTTGTGATAGTTCTCGATGCTCTGCTGGGTCAGCCGCAGATTGCCCGCCACATCATAGACATTTAACGAAACGGGCGAATTCGGTAAGGGAGGTGCGCCGGCCAGTGCCCGATCGAGGCCGACACGCCAGAAAACTGCGGCGGTTGCTCCGGCCGAAAGCCCGGTTACAAAGCGGCGTCGGGAAATCCCCGCTTTAGAACGGAAAGGTGAATCCTGGTGAGAATGAGGAGGCATAGGATGGTTCAATGGGGGGAAAAGAAAAACCATTGTGGTCGGTATCATCGTTCGCCCGCCTAATCCAGGTACTCGTACGCGGGCAGCGTCAGGAACTCAGCGAACTGATCTTGCGTCGTGATCTCGTCGAACAGCTTGGCAGCCAAGGCGTATTTTCCTTTGCTATAAGTTTCGTCGCCGACCCGATCCCGGATTTTCTGCAGCTCTTCTTGAACCGTTCGACGAAACAACTCCTGGGTTACCTTTCTCCCGTCCTCCAATTTGCCCTTCGGATTTCGAATCCACTGCCAGACTTGCGCCCGGGAAATTTCCGAAGTCGCGGCATCCTCCATCAAATTGAAGATTGGGACGGCGCCCGAGCCGCGTAACCAAGCCTCCAGGTATTGGAGCCCAACGCTTATGTTGGTCCGCAGTCCCTGGTCGGTGATCGGTTCATTTGGGCCGAAGGCCAGCAAATCGGACGCACCGACTGTGACGTCTTCACGCTTGCGGTCGATCTGATTTGGGGCCGGCATTTTCGCGTTGAATGCATCCAGGGCGATCTGGACCAGGCCGGGGTGCGCTACCCAAGTGCCATCGTGACCGTCATTCGCCTCTCGTTCCTTATCGGCTCGCACTTTAGCCAAAGCGTCCTCGTTAGCCTTGGGATCGTTTTTAATGGGAATCTGGGCGGCCATTCCTCCCATCGCGTGTGCATCACGACGATGACACGTCTTAATGCAGAGCAGGGAATAAGAGTGCATGAAATGGGTGGTCATAGTGACCAGCGCGCGGTCGGCCAAAATAAAATCCGGCTTGTTACGGAACTTTTTGATGCAGCTGAAGATGTAATCCCATCGACCGCAGTTCAGCCCGGAGGAGTGTTCGCGCAGTTCGTAAAGGATTTCATCCATCTCAAAGGCAGCCGGGATCGTCTCGATCAATACCGTAGCCTTGATCTTTCCTCGAGGAATGCCGAGCTCGGCTTGCGCCAGACGAAAGGTGTCATTCCAGAGCCGAGCTTCCAAATGGCTCTCCAATTTCGCAAGATAGAAGTAAGGCCCGGTTCCTCTCTTCAGTAGCTCGCGGGCGTTGTGGAAAAAGTAGAGACCAAAATCAAAAAGGCCTCCGGCAACCGGGCTGCCGTCCACCAGGACATGCTTTTCCACCAGATGCCAGCCGCGCGGTCGCACCAGCAGAACCGCTGGATTTTCTTTCACCGCGTAGCTTTTCCCATCCGGGCTGGTAAAAGCGATCGTGCGCCGGACAGCCTCGATGAGGTTCTTTTGCCCGTCCACCATGTTCGCAAAAGTGGGGGCATTGGCGTCCTCGAAATCGGCCATGAACATCCGGGCGCCGGAGTTAAGCGCGTTGATCACCATCTTACGATCAGTTGGCCCGGTGATCTCGACGCGGCGGTCTGCCAGATCGGAGGGTAACGGCGCAACCGTCCAGTCTCCGTCGCGCACGGCAGCAGTCTCCGGCAAAAAATCCGGCAACTTCCCGGCATCGAATTCCGCTTGCCGGGTTTGCCGACGTTTCAGCAACTCTTCTCTGCGGCCGTTGAATTCGCGGTGGAGCCCGGCGATAAATAAGAGAGCCTCCGGCGTGAGCACATCTGCCGCGGCTGCTGGTAAAGTGCCCCGGATTTCGACTCCATCGGGGAGATTGGTTTTTGAGCTCATAAAGCGAGTGAGGGGATTCTTGCCAGTAACTTCGCTTGTTCGGGACAGCAACCGAAAAAGCGGGGAGAGCGGTGCTGGTGGAAGTGCCAGTGCCAATGCCAGTGCCAACCCATAGGTCCAATAGGTCCCATGCGAATTGTAGAAATTCTTTCGGGCGTTGCGCGATTGCGAGACCACCGAAGCGGGGACTAAGCTTGCGCTCGAACTGTCCACGCGCTAAGCCCAGTGGTTTCCTCGCGGTGCCAAAGTACGACCCGCCGGGATAGGATTCATGGAAAACGCGCAGAATTCGGCGGCTCAGGCTCAAGCCATCATTCGTCCGGCCTCTTCCGGGCGGCCAGCGTTACTCGTTGCCTCTGGCATCTTCCTGAGCCGTTTGGCTGGTTTGATCCGGGATCGCGTTCTGGCCCATTTTCTGGGCAGTACTGATGCTGCCGATGCGTTTCGCGCGGCGCTCCGCATCCCGAATTTTCTGCAAAATCTTTTCGGGGAAGGAGTACTCTCGGCTTCTTTCATTCCAGTTTACGCCAGGCTGTTGGGATCAGGCGATGAGCAAGAAGCCGATCGAGTCGCGGGAGCGATCGGTGCGATTCTGGCGGCGCTGGTCTCAGTTCTGGTCGCCCTCGGAATGCTGCTGGCCCCGTTTCTGATTGCTGCCATTGCTCCCGGATTCACTGGAGAAAAACGACAGCTGACGATAGCCTTGGTACAGATTCTCTTTCCGGGGGTCGGGGCGTTAGTGCTTTCGGCCTGGTGCCTCGGAATTCTGAACAGTCACGGGAAGTTTTTTCTGCCTTACTCTGCACCGGTTATCTGGAATCTGTGTGTAATCGGCGCAGTGATTCTTTTTCGGGCGACTCCTTCCTTGTCAGCCTTGGCGATTTATGCGGCGATTGGCGCGGTCGTCGGCAGCGTTGCCCAGCTCCTGGTTCAGGTGCCAACCGTGTTGGTGGTAGCCCGGAAAATGACATTTGAATTTCAACTTCGGTCGCGCGCGGTGCGAACGGTCATCCAGAATTTTGGGCCGGTCTTTGTGAGCCGCGGAGTGGTGCAACTCAGCGCTTACATCGATTCTCTTCTAGCGAGCCTTTTGCCCTCTGGCTCAGTTGCATTGCTGACCTATGGACAAACGATTGCGCTGCTGCCGGTCAGTCTTTTTGGAATGTCCATCTCGGCAGCCGAGCTTCCGGCGATGTCGCGCACGATGGCCGGCGAGCGGGAAGCAGCTTCTGAAGCGCTGAATAACCGGCTGAAAACGGCCATTCGCCAGCTGGCTTTTTTTGTTATCCCGTCGGCAATGAGCTTCTTCGCCTTTGGGGATACCATAGCTGGCATGATTTATCAGACCGGGCTCTTTACCCGGCAGGACACCTTATTCGTCTGGTCCTTATTGGCTGGCTCTGGCATCGGCCTGGTAGCCTCGACTTCTGGCCGGCTCTGTTCTTCGGCCTTTTACGCTCTGCACGACACGCGCACGCCGCTTCGGTACGCTCTTGTCCGGGTTGGCCTCACTACCATTCTCGGGTATCTCGCCGCATTTCCTTTACCGCGCCTCCTGCACATCGATCAACGCTGGGGGATTGCCGGACTCACCGCCTCCGCCGGAGTAGCGGGTTGGATTGAATTTCTGCTTTTGCGCAGGGGATTGCGCCGTCGGATCGGCTCCTTTTCGGCCAGCCCGCGTTATTACCTGTTGCTCTGGGGCGCCGCCGCCGCCGCCGCTGTTGTGGCGTATCCTTTGAAGGACGTTTCGGGTCTGAGGCACCCGGTTGTCAACGGCCTGCTGGTTCTTCCATTTTACGGTCTTCTTTATTATGGAACGGGGTTCCTGCTGGGTATTCCGGAAGCCCGAGGCGTTTTGCGACGATTTCGCAGAGACTGAGACGCCCGTTTCTTTGAAGCTGAAAATAGTGCAAACTGAAGATTGAAGATTTAGATCGAGCCTACCGGCCCCACCCGGTGGGTTTCCATTCCCCCGCACTATGGAGCACATTTATTCCGATCCGACCTTCCAGATAGCTCGCGACCAGTTCAGGCTGATTGCGGATCGTATTAACATCCCCGTCAACCTGCGCGAACGCCTCCTTTGGCCCAAGCGATCTATCACAGTCTGCGTTCCGGTTCGCCTGGACGATGGCTCGACCAAGGTATTTCACGGATACCGCGTACAGCATCATCTCTCGATGGGTCCGACCAAGGGTGGCACCCGATTCGCAACAAGTGTGACTATTGGCGAAATCGCTGCCTTGGCGATTTGGATGAGCTGGAAATGCGCGCTCGCCGGTTTGCCCTACGGCGGCGCGAAAGGGGGGGTACAGGTCGACCCCCGTCGCTTGAGCGCGGGCGAGCTAGAGCGGCTTTCGCGCCGCTACATGCAGGAGATGATTCCCTTTATTGGACCCCATATCGACATCATGGGGCCGGATATGGGAACAAGCGAGCAAGTCATGGCGTGGTTCATGGACACCTACTCGGCCCATCACGGCCACTCGATTCCCGAGATTGTTACTGGAAAACCGGTCAGCCTCGGTGGTACTTCGGGTCGCCGTGAGTCAACCGGGCGCGGCGTCGTTTACCTGGTCGAACGGGCGGCCAACGTGATTAAAATGCGTTTGAATGACCGTACCGCGGTGGTTCAGGGCTTCGGCAATGTCGGGATGGTGGTGGCTCAAGGTCTCGCGTACAAGAATGGAATGAAGGTGATCGCGCTCAGTGACGCTTCCGGCGCGATTCGGAACGATCAAGGCATCGATATTCGCGCTGCCGAGAAATATGTCAGCGACCATGGCCAGTTGGAAGGCTTTCCCGGGGCCGGCGCCATTCCACCTGACGATCTTTTGGTAACACCCTGCGATGTACTGGTCCCCGCCGCAGTGAGCGGCGTGATCAACGCGGCGAACGTACAACGGATACAGTGTAGAATCCTTGCCGAAGCAGCGAACGGTCCGACGACCGTCGAAGCCGACCAGGTTCTCTTTGATCGCTGGAACGACGTCTTTGTGATACCCGACATCCTCTGCAATGCCGGCGGAGTGATTGTATCCTATTTTGAATGGGTACAGAGCTTGCAAAGCTTTTTCTGGAATGAGACAGAAGTCGTTGACCGGCTTTTCCGAGTCCTTGAGCATTCCTTTTCCGCGGTCACCCGGCGGGCAAAGGAGGAGAAGATACCTCATCGCCTTGCCGCGATGGCTATCGGTGTTGAGCGGGTGATGAAGGCCCGGCGCGATCGTGGATTGTTCCCGTAGGGACCAGGGTCATGTCTAAACTTTCAACAGCGGTCGCCGATCCCGGGGTGTAGAAGCAGCAGTTGATGACCGAATGTTGAAGGTTTAGACATGACCCGGGTCCCCTGCGACCTCGAAACGAGAAATGTAATTCCCCATGCAGATTCCAACAGGCGAAGTCGAAACTGTTTCCAAGCCGGCCATTGAACTTTGGTTCAAAGAGGCGGTTATCTACCAGCTTCACATCAAGACATTCTGTGATGGCAATAATGATGGCATCGGGGATTTCCCGGGTTTGCTGACCAAGCTGGAGTACCTGAAAAACCTGGGAGTAACCGCGGTGTGGCTCCTGCCGTTTTATCCTTCTCCCCTGAAGGACGACGGTTACGACATCGCCGATTACCGGAATGTCCATCCGTCCTACGGAACCTTGGACGACTTTCGCCAATTTCTGAACGCGGCGCACGATCTCGGCCTGCGAGTCATCACTGAGTTGGTGCTCAATCACACGAGTGATCAACATGTTTGGTTCCAAAAATCGCGGCGAGCACTGCCCGGCGATCCCTGGCGCGATTACTATGTCTGGTCAGACGATCCAACCAGGTACCAGAACGCCCGAATCATTTTTAAAGACACGGAATCCAGCAACTGGGCGTATGATCCGCTGGCCAAAGCGTACTACTGGCATCGGTTCTATTCGCATCAACCCGATCTCAACTACGATAACTCCGAAGTACGCTCGACCATGCTCAAGGTCGTCGATTTCTGGCTGGAGATGGGAGTGGATGGTCTCCGTCTGGACGCTGTTCCGTACTTGATTGAACGGGAAGGGACCAGTTGCGAGAACCTGCCAGAAACCCACGCCTACCTGCGTGAATTGCGGGCGTACATGGACGCCAAATATCAGGGACGCATGCTGCTGGCCGAAGCAAACCAATGGCCGGAGGATGCGGTCGCCTATTTCGGCACAGGCAACGAGTGCCACATGGCCTTCCATTTTCCGATCATGCCGCGGATCTACATGTCGCTCCACATGGAGGATCGGTATCCCATCGTCGACATTTTGGACCAGACCCCAGTGATTCCTGAGAACTGCCAATGGGCAATCTTCTTGCGCAATCACGACGAGCTCACGTTGGAAATGGTGACGGAGGAGGAGCGTGATTACATGTATCGCAATTATGCGCGCGACCCTCGCGCCCGCATCAATCTCGGCATTCGCCGCCGATTGGCTCCTCTCCTCGGGAATAACCGAAAGAAATTTGAGCTGATCAACGCGATTCTTCTATCGATGCCGGGAAGTCCGATTCTGTACTACGGCGACGAGATCGGCATGGGAGATAATATTTACCTGGGCGACCGCAACGGGGTCCGCACGCCGATGCAGTGGAGTGCGGATAAGAATGCCGGATTCTCCCGAGCCAATCCGAACTCGCTGTTCTTGCCGGTAAACATTGATCCGGAATACCATTATGAAGCGATCAATGTCGAACTGCAGGAAGGTAATCTGTCTTCCGTTTTGTGGTGGATGCGTCGGATTATCTCGATCCGCAAACGCTTTCCAGCATTTGGTCACGGCGACTTCAGATTGCTGGCGCCGACCAACAACAAGGTTTTGTGTTTTACTCGCAGCTACGAAAGCCAGACGGTGCTCGTTGTCATTAATTTGTCGCGCTTTTCTCAAGCGGTGGAGCTCGAACTGTCGCCGTGGGTCGGCTACACGCCGGAAGACGCCTTTGGTCATGGACGATTCTCCGTTATTCGTGACGCGCCGTACGCAATAACGCTCGGCCCGCATACCTTTTTTTGGCTGCTCCTGACCCCGCCGGCCGTACCCGGAGTCGCCGATGGAGAACGCTATCTGCCGACAATCGAATTTAACGGCTCGCCTGACTGGTGGAGGACTGCTCCCGGTACGCGTTGTGTCGAAGGCGATTTGCGAAATTATATCCGAAAATGCCGCTGGTTTCGAAGCAAGTCGCGGCAAATCCTCAGTGTTACTTTGGCCGACACCATTATTCTTGACGAAAAAGAGAGCAGCCAGATCCTGTTGGTGAACTTTACCTTCTCGGAAGGCGCTCCCGACCTCTACGCATTGCCAGTAAAGGCGCTATCCGGAAGCGAAGCGCGCAGCGTCGAAGTCGAACAACCCGGAGCTGTCATCGCGCGGATCGGGTCGGATGGCGATTTACTGGTTGATGCTATTGCGTCGCCTTCCTTTCACCGGGTGGTTCTGGAGGGCGTGATGAACGGAATAGCGATTCCGTCCCGCGCCGGACGGTTGGTGACGCATTCCTCGAAACGTCTGAGTGATGTCGTGGATACCAGGGCGCTGCCGAGTTCACGGATCTTGAAAGTCGAGCAAAGCAACAGTTCGATCCTGTTCGAGGACAAAGTGTACGCCAAGGTTTTTCGCAAGCTCGATGAGGGGTTGAATCCTGACTTGGAGGTGACCAAACAACTCAGTGAGAATTGCGGGTTTCCCAACGTGCCCGCTTATCTAGGCGACCTGCAGTACGTCGCGCGTGGACAGGAGCCGGCGGCTCTGGTGATGTTGCAACGGTTCACTAACAGCGACCAGGAGGGTTGGGCTCACACCCTGGCTGCCGTCGACAGGTATTTTGATCGGGTACTGGCTGAACCCAATATTGCGTCGCCACCTCCGGTTGGACTTTGGGAGGAAATTCCCGAGCCGTTTTTGACCGTCATCGAGGGAATGCATCTGGAGGAAGTTCGCCTTCTAGGTGAGCGCACCGCCGAGATGCATCTCGCGCTGGCGAGCGATCGCGAATCTCCGGAATTTTCGCCTGAGCCATTTAGTTTGCAGCATCAACGCTCGATTTTTCAGTCCGTCCGAAGCGAAACCAAGAACACAACGATTCTCTTGTCGAAAGCTTTGCCCTCCATTGACGAGTATTCTCGTGCCCTCGCCGAACAAGTGCTGGCTCATGCGTCCGAGCTTTCGACCTCCCATGAATACCTGCTGAATCACCCGATCGCGGTCGACAAAATTCGCATTCATGGCGACTATCATTTGGGGCAAGTTCTCTTCACGGGTAAAGATTTCATTATCCTGGATTTCGAGGGCGAACCGGCACGCCCGCTCGGCGAAAGAAGGCTGAAACGTTCGGCGTTGATCGATGTCGCGGGGATGCTCAGATCTTTTCATTACGCGGCCCATTACGGCTTGCTGGAATCCCGGACGATCCGGCCATTGGATCGCGAGATGCTCGAGGGGTACGCTGATCTTTGGTCGACCCGGGCGGGCCAGGTTTTCCTGAGGGCCTACCTCGATCGCTCAGCGAACGCTTTGTTTGTGCCGAAGGATCCAGTCGATACCCGTTGCTTGCTGCGGAGCTTCTCGATTCTGAAGGCCGTGTATGAGTTGCGCTACGAGTTGAATAATCGGCCTCGCTGGATAGCGATCCCGCTGCGTGGCATTCTCCATTGTCTGGGCGAAACGCCCACGGCCAAGGTTGCAACCGTCCAGGTGAGCTCCTGACGTTGTGCGCTAACCGCTTTCCGGCTGAATGCGCATAATCAGGGTACCAGCAGCAATCCGGCTGCTGACCGCTTCGTTGCCGCGGCCAAGGGTTCTGGTACCCACGATGGGGGCTTTGCACGAGGGACATTTGCGGCTGATCGACCGTGCCAGAAAAGTATCCGGCCAGAATGGCCGGGTGATTGCGACCATCTTTGTCAATCCAACCCAGTTCGGGCCGCGGGAAGATTACCGACAATACCCGCGTTCGTTCCGCGAAGACTGTGCGAAGCTGCGGGCGCGCGGCTGCGACGTCCTTTTCGCGCCAACGGTGGAAGACATGTATCGGCCGGACCGTTCTGTGACGATTCAGGAGAATCGCCTGTCGGAGGTCATGTGCGGGCTGTCGCGACCCGGGCATTTCTCCGGAGTATGCACGGTGGTCGCTAAGCTCTTTCATTTAACCGCCCCAGATGTGGCGATCTTCGGCCAAAAAGATTTTCAGCAATTTGTCATCGTGCGACGGATGGTGTGCGATCTTGATTTCACTGTTCGGCTGATTGCGCATCCGATCGTGCGCGAGGCAGACGGTCTCGCTCTGAGTTCCCGCAACACCTACCTATCTGCCTCGGAACGGGTTCAGGCACCGATTGTTCACCGCGCGTTGCGGGAAGCGGCCGTCAAAGTGCAAAGCGGATTTCGCGGAGTCACTCCTCTGGAACGCTTCATCCGCAGTCGGATCCAGAGCGCTCCCGCAGCGAAAATTGACTATGTGGCGGTGGTGGACCCGGAGACTCTAGAGAGGAAATCAGCGCTGACTTTCCCAATTCTGCTGGCCGCGGCGGTCTACTTCGGATCGACCCGTCTGATCGATAATGTACTCCTGCGGAGACCCGGTTCAGGGCTAAACGAGAAGTCGTAGTCCCTCAGCGTAAGAACGTTCGTTCGCCCGCTTGCCAGATCGAGGCAGCGCTCGATAATGGACTGCTGGCTCAATGAAGTCCGTGGCCGGCCAGTAGATCGTAAATTTTTGTTATGACAGATCATACGCCGGCGAAGGTCGGCCTCATAGGTTGCGGTACGATTGCGCCGGCCTACCTGAAAGCCGGCAAATTTTTTGCGCAGACCGAAATTGTGGCGTGCGCTGACGTACTCCCCCAAGCCGCCCAGAAGCGAGGGGACGAATTCGGAATCAAGGCGCTCCCGATCGATGCGGTATTCTTGGATCCTGAGATAGAGATTGTCTTGAACCTGACTCCGCCGCAACAGCACGCGCCGATTATTCGTCGCGCTTTGGAGAACGGGAAACATGCCTATTCCGAAAAGCCGTTAGCCGTTTCCACGGAAGAAGCCGGACCGGTGCTCCAGTTGGCTCGGGAAAAGAAGCTCCGCATTGGTTGCGCCCCGGACACGGTTCTCGGCAGCGGCATCCAGACGGCTCGCAAGATGATTGACGACGGACAGATCGGAGTTCCGATCGGCGGTACCGCCTTCATGTACTCGGGCGGTCCCGAGTCGTGGCACCCGAATCCGGAACTCTTTTATCGCAAGGGCGGTGGCCCACTTTTTGATATGGGTCCCTATTATTTGACGACGTTGGTCTCCTTGCTGGGACCTATTGAACGGGTGTTTGCGGCCGGCCAAACCACTCGCGTCCAACGGGCGGTCGGGTCCGGCCCCAGGAAGGGCCAGCTTTTTCCGGTGGAAGTCCCCACCTACATTGCCTCCCTCCTGCGGTTCCGGTCAGGGGCAGCTGTTCATTTCGGGATCAGCTTCGACGTGATCGCCCACAATCATCCGCCAATCGAGATCTATGGCACGGAAGGATGCGTCGTGGTACCGGATCCGAACACGTTTTCGGGAAATGTCCGGCTGGTGCGGAGGGGCGGCTCGTGGCAGGACGTGCCGCACACACATAGTTTCGGCGGCCGCGATTGGCGCGGAGTCGGTCTCGCGGAGATGGTGGAAGCGATGCGAGGGGGCCGGCCTCACCGAGCCTCGGCGGAGGTGGCGTTTCATGTTCTCGAAGTGATGGAGGCGATTTCCAGTGTTGTTCTGGCCGGAGGCGATCGTCGCGTGGAATCAACCTGCGAACGGCCACGCCCGCTCGTGCCTGTTACGCCGGTGTACAATTTGAGATGAACGATGGCCGATGACCGATGACCGATGGTCGATGGCCGATAACTGATAACTGACTCCCGACTCCCGACTCCTGCTGACCACTGACACTGGCACTGACGCTGACACTGGCACGACCCTATGAAACTGAACCAACTAGGTATCCAACTCTATACTGTCCGCGATTATTGTCAGACTCCGTCCGAGCTGGCAGCTTCACTCAAGAGACTGCGAACGATCGGGTACACCGTGGTCGAGAGCGCCGGAACTGGAAAAATGTCGATCAAGGAATTTCGCTCTATCTGCGAAGGAGAGGGCTTTAAAATCTGCTCGGCTCACGAGGATCCGAATAGCGTTTTGAATGAGGCGGCGAAAGTGGCCGACCGGGTACGGGAATATGGGTGCAACCTGGTTGCCTATCCCTACCCGTCCGGCATCGATCTTAGTCAGTTGACCGGCGTCAAGCAGTTGGCGGAAAAGCTGGAACGCTCTGCCCAATTTCTGAAAGAACAAGGTATCCGACTGGTCTACCACAATCACGGCATGGAGTTCGCGCATGTTGATGGAAAACCAGTTCTCGAAGTGATTTATCAGAACGCACCTACCCTGAATGGAGAGATCGATACATGCTGGGTGCAATCCGGTGGGGGTTCGCCCGTCGATTGGTGCCGCCGTCTGGCCGGTCGCTTGCCGATTGTCCATCTCAAGGATTACGGGTACGTACTGGAAAAACGAAAATCGCAAGAGCTTGAACTGGGTGCCGGCAATCTGGATTTCGGGACAATTCTTGCGACGGCGACTGCGGCTGGCTGTGACTGGTTTGTAGTTGAGGATGATCAGTGCCGGCCGGAGATTTTTGAGTCGGTGGCGCGGAGCTACGCGTACATCAGGCAGCTGATCAGCTGATTCGACAAACTTGGAGGTCGGCTCGAGTAGCGCGGGCGGAGACCTCGTCCGTACCGGGTAGCGCAGGCATCCTGCCGGTTCAAAAAAGTGATAAGCTGGAAGCTTACCTGCCTTGAAGTCCGACAGACCCGGCCTGCCGGCTCAAAGAGCTGACAAGCTGGAAGCTTATCCTACTTGAACGTCCGACAGCCCCGGCCTCGTCCGTATCGTTGTGCGTGTTCGGTAAGTCCGACGGCCCCGTCCGGTGCCTCACGGATACGGACGAGGCCGGCCGGCTACCTTTCTCCGCTGAATAACTGACAACCGATTACTGATCACTGACTACTGACCACCGACTCCTCGCACCCCGCTCGCCTATCCCGCCTTGTCGCCCTCTTGAGTCTTCCCTTTGAAGTAGGGAGCAAACATGTCAATCGGGAGGGGAAAAAAGGTTGTCGTGTTCCGTTCGCTCGCGATTTCCCGAACGGTCTGGAGAAAACGAAGCTGAAGCGCAATCGGTTGTGCCGCGATCATCGAGGCGGCCTGGACCAGTTTTTCGGCTGCCTGGAATTCTCCCTCGGCGTTGATAATCTTGGCGCGCCGTTCCCGCTCGGTTTCCGCCTGTCGCGCCATCGCGCGTTTCATCCCGTCCGGCAGAACAACATCTCTCACCTCGACTGAGGTAACCTTGATGCCCCAAGGATCCGTATGCTGATCGATGATTGTCTGCAACGTGAGATTGATCTTGTCGCGCTGCGAGAGCAGCTCGTCTAATTCCACCTGACCCATCACGCTCCGCAGCGTTGTTTGGGCAATCAGCGAAGTCGCTCTGCCGTAATTCTCAACCTTGACGACCGCGGCAGCCGGATCGACGACCCGGAAATAGATCACCGCATCGACTGTTACTGGCACATTGTCGCGGCTCATGGCTTCCTGCCGGGGAACATCGATGGTGATCACTCGCAGATCCATTTTGACCATCCGGTCGACAATTGGGATCAGGAAGATCAGCCCGGGACCTTTAACTCCCAGAAGTTTACCCAGGCGAAAAATTACTCCTCGCTCATATTCTCGCAGGACGCGCAGACCTTGGGGTACAATCAGCAGAAGGATCAAAACGAGCGGAATAACCCAGGCTAGCAATCGTGTAGATTCCTCAATCATATGTTCTCAGGTTTTACCCGAAGCGTGAGTCCTTGCATACCGATAATGCGCACCGGCCGATCTTTATCGATCGGTGTTTCGCTCACGGCATTCCAATACTCTCCGCCAACCAGGATCTGACCGCCAGCCGGGCCGATCGGAGTCATGCTTCTCCCAGCACTTCCTAACATGGTTTCCTTGCCAGTTTTGGCTGGCTGACGTTGCGCTCGGACTCCCTTGCTCACGACCAGCAGGAAAAAGGCGGATGTCACGATTACTCCCGGGATGATGTATGCCAGGGAAAGCCGGAACAGTGGGTCATGCCGGTTAAACAGCATGAGTGACCCCACCAGAAACGCGATGATACCGCCCCCGGTGAGGATCCCGTGCGTCGGAGCAAACAGATCAATGATAAAAAGTCCGACCGACAAAAGGATGAGCAGGAGTCCGGCGATGTTTACGGGCAGAATCGCCGACATGTAAAGGACCAGCACCAGAGCGATCATTCCGACGACACCCGGGAGAATGGCTCCTGGTGTCGTAAACTCCCCAATCAGACCATAGATGGCGACGAGTGTCAGGATAAACATCACTTCGGGTCGCCAAAGCGTCTGGAAAACTTGCTCCGCCGCTGACATCGGGATTTCCTCGACGCTTGCGCCCAGGGTTTGCAGTTTCTCTCCACGAACAACGCGTCCGTTAAGCTGGGTCAGGAGATTATCGAAGTCTGGAGCGATAATCTCGATGACCCGCAGCTCCAGCGCTTTCTCGGCGGAGATGGAGGCACTTTCCCGGACAGCGGATTCGGCCCATTGAACATTGCGGTGCCGTTGCGAAGCGAGTGTCTGAATGTAACTGGCGGCAAAGTTCTCCAATTTTTTTGTCATTGTATCATCGGGCTTCGCCTCAACTCCGCCGCCACCGATGGAGACAGGGTGGGCCGCCCCGATGGTCGTTGCCGGAGCCATGGCTGCAATGTCCGAGGCAAGGGTAATAAATGTACCGGCACTCGCGGCCGTGGCACCCATCGGGGAAACGTATACGACCACGGGAATTCGCGATGCGAGGAACGATCGGACGATCGCTTCGGTCGAGTCGAGCAAACCGCCAGGCGTATTCAGTTCAACGACGAGACATTGCGCACGCTGCGTATTGGCCAAATCAACCGAACGCGCGAGGTACCCCGCCGTGGCCGGCCCGATCGTTCCTTCGACCTTGCTGACCAAAACTTTGTTCGGAGCGGTGAGAGCCGTCAGGGCCGGCAGGCAAAGTACCGCGACAACTGCGGCGTAGCGCATCGGATGAACCGTACCATGGGGAAGCAATGAAGGACAGCCGAACTACGAAGTGGCAGGCACGCCACGATGCTCTAGTTCGAGTCGTCCCTTGAAATCCTCACCCGTGGTGCGCTTTCGGACTGGCCGGGAGAGGGGGGCCGCCGCTTTCCTTGATAGTACACAGCGAGATCGACGTAATCGTGCGCTCAACGCCGGGAAATTCTCGGATGCGCGCCAAGAGGTTGCGCAGCGATGTGGCCGATTCCGTCCGTATTTTCAAGAGATAGCTATCTTCCCCGGAAATATCGTGGCACTCCAGAATGCTCGATTCAGCACAGATGAACTCCTCAAAATGCTTCTCGTTCTTTCCGGTGGCATTGTTGGTTACCCGCACAAAAGCTAACAGCGTCTGGTTGACCGCCTGCGGATCGATCGCAGTGAGGTACCCGCGGATAATTCCGTCGCGTTCAAGGCGTTTAATTCGCGCATGCACCGCGGGCGCGGTAAGGCCAAGCTTTTCACCGACTGAAACGTGCGCGAGGCGGGCATCGTTCTGGATAAGCGATAGGATCTCGAGATCGATGGCATCCATTAATTATTGTTAATCGATTCTCTAAGATTTCTCTTCTTTGTGATCTTCGCGGCCCTCTGTTCCAAATTTCAACATTATCGCCTGAAAACTAGAGCGCCGAAGAAACTCAACAGAAGATCGCGAAGAAGACTCTCTCACAAAGAAGACTCTCCCCGACGCTTCTTTTCGTTGGGGAGCGGTCCAAACTACAATTAATTGATAAATCAGGTCAAAAGAAACTTACATCTCGTGAGACCCGATCGAACCGCTCAACCCGCCGGAATCCAGGTGGTAACCTTCGATGCCGGTAATACGCTGTTTCAATTGGTCGAACCGGCATCAGTGACCTACGCGCGGATTGCCCGGCGCCACGGTTATGAGCTTGATTGCGGACGGCTCAGCCGATCCTTTCGCGCCGCCTGGAAAGCCAATGAGAAGCCACCGGACTCGCTCGGGCCGCGGCCGGACGACGGCCGCGATTGGTGGAGGCGCTTAGTCGAATTGACCCTCTCTTTTGCGGGATATGAAATCAGAGATTTCAGTTCCTATTTTGAGGACGTCTATGGCGAGTTTGCCAAACCGGGGGTTTGGACTTTATCCGCCGGCGTTCTTCCCACGCTGCAGCGACTGAAATCCGGCAGGCTGCGCTTGGGAATCATCTCGAACTTCGATCGCAGGCTCTACGCGATCCTCGATGTGCTGGAAATTGCTTCCTACTTCGAACACGTCCTTGTCTCGAGCGAGGTTGGTGCCGACAAACCTTCGCCTCGCATTTTCCTGGAAGCAGTTCGCCGATTTCGGGTGTCAGCCGATCATTTCCTGCACGTGGGAGATGACCAGGAAGAGGATGGTCACGGCGCCGCGAACGCTGGGATGCAATCACTGATCATCGATCATCGCGTGGCCGGTATTTCTGCCGCTGTCGAGGCCGTGGAGATTGCCGGAGCGGCCGGCGCGGATGGCTGATGAACAATTTTTCAGCCACGACCCGAAGCGGCTGCGACGCTTTACCGCTCAGGCCGCTGCAGACCGCGCAAGCCGCTTTTGATGGCATTAGCGACTTCGATGGTGAAGTTCGAGGATCCACTTCTCACCGGTCTGAGTATCCCGATAAACTTCCTTGTTGTCCTTCTTCTCGATCAGTTGGTATCGATTGTTGTCCAGTGCTCGAACGAACGTATCCACCGTAGGAGGGGCCGTTACGGTCGTGATGACGGTCGCCTTCCTCACCGGCGCGACTGCGGTTTGGCCCAAGCCTCCTAGTGTCGTGATGAAAAGACTGCAAAATGCAATACCGGCCGCGGTTACAATTCGAGTTTTCATAAAAATATTGACGGCGTACGCGAAGCCGGTATTCGACGAGCCTAAGCGAGAACCCGTTTAAGCCGGACATTGGATTTTACCATTCAGGACTACGGAGGAGGGCGGGTCTGTCGGACTTGAAGGTAGGAAGCTTCCAGCTTGTTGGCTCTTTGAGCCGGCAGGATACCGGCGCTACCTTGTGGAGCTGCCCGACTGCCGGCGATAGCGCACCCTGATAAACTCGGGAGTCTCCTCCAAAGTCGCGGTCAATACAAAATTGTCCTCGAACGGCGGGAAAAAAGCGTCGCCGTGATACTCGCACTTCAGCCGGGTCACGATAATCTCGTCAAGACGGCTCAGAAGCTGCCGGTAAATTTCGGCGCCGCCGATAACGCAGACCTCTGGTCGATAGCGGTTCGGTTGAAAATCATGCAAGTCGTGAATCATGTCTACCCCGGGGAAGTTTGCGGTCCGGCTGACTACCAGGTTGCGCCGCCCGGCAAGGGGTTTACCAATTGACTCAAAGGTCTTTCGACCCATCAGTACGGGGTGCCCCAACGTGGTGCGTTTGAACCATCGAAGATCGTCAGGCAGCCGCCACGGCAGCTGATTTTGCCACCCAATCACGCGGCTGGGAGTCATCGCCACGATTGCTTTCATGTTGCCGGAAGGTTCAGTTCAGACAGCGATCGGCGCCTTGATCGCCGGCCAGGGTTCATAGCCGATCACTTCGATGTCCGCATACTCGAAATCCTGAAGGACCTTCGGAATCCGATTGAGTTTCAAGCGGGGCAGCGGCCTGGGTGATCGCCGGAGTTGCTCGTCCACCTGGTCTCGGTGGTTTCGATAAATGTGCACGTCGCCGAAAGTGTGGATGAATTCACCGGCCGCCAGCCCGGTGACGGCTGCGATCAGGTGAACCAAGAGGGCGTACGAGGCAATATTAAAGGGTACGCCTAGAAAGAGATCAGCGCTCCGCTGGTAGAGCTGGCAACTCAGGCGTCCGTCTCTGACATAGAATTGAGAGAGCACATGACAGGGCGGAAGCGCCATTTGATCCAGTTCACCCGGGTTCCAAGCCGACAAGATCAAGCGCCGGCTATCCGGCGAGCGAATGATCTGTTCAACTAAAACGGCGAGCTGATTGATTACCCGACCGTCTGGCGTCCGCCAGTCGGTCCATTGCGCGCCATAAATTCGGCCGAGGTCACCTTCCTGATCAGCCCATTCGTCCCAGATGGTCACACCATGTTTTTTCAAATACACGATATTCGTGTCTCCCCGCAGGAACCAGAGCAACTCGTGAACTACGGATTTAAAGTGGATCCGCTTGGTCGTGAGAAGCGGAAATCCGTCGGCCAGATCGAAACGCGCCTGGGCGCCAAAGTAGGAGATGGTGCCCACGCCAGTGCGATCTTCTTTTGGTTTGCCTTTTGCGAGGACTAATTCGAGCAGTTCAAGGTATTGCTTCACAGTTGGGCGGGACGAGGAATGTTTCTCTGCCGGGCCTGACCCTGAAGTTGAGGAAAACCTGAGATCGATGCAACCGAAACCAGAACTGAGCCCGTCACCGAGTTTGGTCGATACGCAGAACTTGCCGGACCATCGCGAACTCGCCATTGACCGCGTGGGAGTTACCAATGTGCGGTTCCCGATCTGCGTACGAGATAAGGCGCATGCCTCGCAGAACACGGTGGCGACGATCGCTTTGACCGTTGATTTGCCGCACCATTTCAAAGGGACACACATGAGCCGGTTCATCGAAGTGCTGAACGAACACGGGTCGACGATCCAGGTAGAGAATATCGAGACTATTTTGCGCCATCTGCAGCGCCGGCTTCACGCGGAACAGGCCCACGTTGATATTGAATTCCCTTTTTTCGTGGAGAAAAAGGCTCCGGTGACCGGCGCCCGCGGCCTCATGGATTATACCGCTCGCTTTACGGCGACCGCCAGCCATGACGATATCGATTTTCTGGTAACGGTGATTGTGCCGGTCACCACCTTGTGTCCTTGCTCCAAGGCGATCAGCGATCAGGGGGCGCATAATCAGCGTGGTCGAGTGACTTTCCGCGTACGCTTTACGGAGCCAATCTGGATTGAAGACCTGATTCAGCTGGTCGAAGTATCGGCAAGCTCGGAGCTTTACAGTCTTTTGAAGCGTCCTGACGAAAAAGCAGTTACCGAGAGAGCCTACGCGCATCCGGTGTTTGTCGAGGACCTGGTCCGCAATATCGCGGCCCGCGCTAATGCGAATGCCCGCATTGCCTGGTATCGGGTCGAAGCGGAGAATTACGAATCGATCCACAATCACAATGCCTATGCCATGATTGAAAAGGGGTGAAGTGTTTTTCTGGGCCTGAAGCGGGCTGGTTCGGGTCGCCAGGATCTCATCGAACTACAGGACCGCCAGCTTCTCGGCAGGAATCTGCTCGCCTTATCTAAGCCCAGGTGCGCTTGAACAATTTGCGCGGGGGTGCGTCGAAGCCATTGATTGAGCGAGACATCCTCGAAGTTGTGCGAAGCGAACATTTCCAGGAAAACTACGTCGGTGTCGCCAGTGTTTTCGATATAGTGGCCGGCGTTGGAGGGAACGTAGCCGACGTCATTGGCGTGAAAGTCGACAGTGCCGGCATTGTCGACCGGAAAGAAGACGGTCATGCGTCCTCGGCCGGCGACCCAGAACTGCCATTCAGCAGCGTTCGGATGCCAATGCAACTCCCTCATTCCTCCCGGCTTGATCGTAACAAGGCTGCGGCGACGTGCTTGGATGCAGGGAAATTTCGCGAATCGACGGCTAACGCCGATGCCGCGAGAACAATTGAACCGGTTCTCAGGAATTTTCTACGCGAAAAGGCTTCAACGATGAGGTCGTATTGTTTTGCATGCATAATCTGATGGCTCCGCTAATGGCTCTGCTGTTCATCAGCAGAGCCGGTGTTAGCAATTGACTTTTCGTATGATAAGGATTGGGAAAGCAAGACCTTGCACAAGTCACCCTCCGCAGTATGTTCCGAGGCTTTTGCTCTCCGGGGTTGGTAGCTCAATGGTAGAGCAGCGCCCTTTTAAGGCGTTTGTTGAGGGTTCGAGCCCCTCCCAACCCACTATCAGTTTTTCAACCCTGGTTCGTCTGGGAGACAGCGTCGGCCGCTGGGCGAGCGATCAAGGCTGGGTTACTTAGGTAAACCCGGATAGTACAACGTTATGACCGATCGTCCGGCACCCAGAAACATCGATGAATACATCGCCGGATTCTCTCCGGAAGTTCAATCGATCCTGGAGAAGATCCGGTCCATCATCAAAGAAGCGGCTCCTGCGGCGGAGGAAACGATCAGTTATCGAATCCCTGCGTTCAGGCTGCACGGCGATCTGATCTATTTTGCTGCTTTCAAGAAGCATATCGGCCTTTTTCCTCCAGTGACCGGAGATAAGAAACTAAGGCAATCTACCGCGCGCTTTCGAGGGCAGAAAGGCAACTTGAAATTTCCTCTGAACGAATCCATTCCGTATGCCCTGATTAAGAAGGTCGTAAAGTTCAGGGTAGAGGAACATTTAGAAAAAGTTGCCTCCAAGCGGCGCCGCGCTCCGCGCGGATCCTAAAGCGGCGACAAGTCGCACGCACTCCACAACACGCCAGTGAGAGGATCTCCCGATCGAATGAAATGGTAGCCATTGCCTTTGGGTGGGGGCGAGGCTATAATGCGAGAAGCATCTTTCGTCTGTCCGCATTCGGCGGTTTGCGACCTGCTAACGAACTAACGCATGTTTTCACGAATCCCTTTCGAAAAAGTCAATTGGCTAACCAGCTCCTTTCTAATCGGCACCTTGTTTCTATCGCTCACCGCTGTGCCGGCATATCTCTTGTTCTTTGGGATCGATTGGTTCCAGATCGGGATTTTCTTTCTAATGTTCTTTGCTTGCGGATTTTCGATAACGCTTGGCTATCACCGTCTCTATTCGCACCTCACTTTTCAGGCGCACTGGATTGTACGGCTGCTCACACTGATCTTCGGCGCGGGCGCCTTTGAAAACTCCGTGCTCCTTTGGGCCTGTGAGCACCGGACACACCACAAGCATGTCGATCATGATGATGACCCGTACTGCATCTCCAAGGGATTCTTCCACGCCCACATGGGTTGGTTGATGTTCAAGCTCAACCCGCTGCCGCCTTTCGACAATGTGGCCGACTTACAGAAGGATCCGCTCGTCCGGTGGCAGAATCGCTACATCCACTGGATCGCGGCATTCGTTGCTTTTGGATTTCCGGCGATCCTCGGCTTTGCCTGGGCCGGCTGGAAGTCAGCTCTCGGCGCGTTTCTCATTGCGGGGGTGGCTCGCGTCGTCGTGCTTCAGCACTGCACCTTTTGCATTAACTCGCTTTGCCACTATATGGGCAAGCGCCCGTATTCCTCCAGATGCAGCGCCCGCGACTCGTGGCTGATGGCGATCGTCACTTTGGGTGAAGGGTACCATAATTACCACCACGAGTTTCAGTACGACTACCGCAACGGCGTGAAACTGTGGCAGATCGATCCGACAAAATGGATCATCTGGACGCTGGCCAAGCTTGGGCTGGCCGGGAAGCTCCGCCGTGTTCCAGCTGAGAAGATTGTCCTGGCGGAGCTCGCCGAAGCGCAACGCCGGCTCAAAACCAGGCTAGCCAGCCCGGGACTGCCCGACGCGGCTGCTGCCTACATCGCAAGCGCTTACCATCGTCTCCAGAGAAGCGCGCAGCAATGGACACAGCAGAAAGCCGAGCAACTCGAGGTGACCCGCGAAATGCTTACCGAACTCCGCAACGAAATCCGGCGTGCGATGAGGACCCTGCGGCTGCTCGGCGCGGGTGAGCCCTACCCGGCGTAGGCCGCAGCCGCGAGTCTCGCAGCATCGCATTGCGTTACCGGGGGGCTAGTTTGGCCTCGGTGTTGTGGAGTGCCTGCGAACTTGTCGCCGCTATAGGATCCGCACGGAGCGCGGTCCGAACCGAAAGCAGAGCCACGCAGCGCGGAGCTTCCTACCGAAATACCCGTCTTACTGGCGGGCGCGCTCCGCGCAATCTCAAAGCGGCGACAAGTCGCGCGCGCTCCAAAGACGCTTCGGCTCAAACCTGGGCGCGCCGCATTCCAGCAACACAGGGTAGCGCGGCCGGTCTCGTCCGTATCGGCGTTTCAAATTCAATCAGCCGGTTGCGGAGGGACGGGGGTGGGTTTTTTAAAGTTACTGGTAGGCCGGATTAGCGCGGAACACGGGATCGTTGATGTCGTACTTGAATGCATTAGCGGCGCGCTTCTTCATGTAATCCTCCTCGATCCAGGGAATCATCGCGGATTTGTTGAGGGTATCCTTCTCGAATGGAACAAAATTGACGAAGACGGCTTTTTTGTAGGGCTTACCAGCGAAGTAAGCGGAGATCTGTTGAAAAGAAATATCCGATTCGAGAGTGGGGCACTGATTGACATCCATGGTCGTCAACCCTTTGGCCACCCAATCCCAGGATTTCTCTTTTCCGTTGCTGGAGCCCAACCAGTATTTGCTCGGATCGAGTCCGGCTTCTTGCATGGCCTGGAGGGCGCCGGTCATCATTTCATCATTCTGGACGTAGGCACCATCAAAGCCGTCTGGTCCGAGGGAGGTGATCGCGTCCTGCATCACCTTCTTGGCGGGATCTGCGAACCAACCGCCCGAACCCCAGAAGACAACCTGCAGATCCTTGCCGCCCGCACCGCGCACACCGACGCTATCAAGCAGGTTCCCGACATCTTTGCCTGCCTTCTTGTATCCTTGGAGGAAGCCTTGAGTCTGACCGGCGGCGGTACCCTGACCGAGCTTTCCTTCGATCATGATCAGTCTCTTGACATTGTGCTTCATGGCCGATTGAGCGGCGAGTTCTCCGTCGTATACCCAGTCAAATCCCGCAAAGCCGGCGAGACCCGGCTCGTTCGGCGGATTATGCGTGAGGTGAAAGACCGGGATTCCAGCGGCATGAGCTCTTTTCAAACATTCCGAGGTGGTCGCCGGCGAGTTCTGCACGACAACAATGGCATCAACCTTTTGGGTAATGAAGTTTTCGACGGCCGCGATCTGCTCGGGCGCCGTACCCTGTCCTACGACATCGAGCACCTGCCAGCCTGCGTTTGTCGCAAGCGCCTTGAACACCTGGAACCCTGCCTTGTAGTAGTCATCCGACGCGTCCATGTAATAACCGATGACTTTGCCTTTGCCGGCATCGGCAGCATTGGCGGTGGTGGCTGCGAATTTCATGGCTCCCAGAACAGCGAAGCCAGCTATTAATATCAGGGGCAAACGTTTCATTACGCTGCTCCTGCTCTGATCGTTTTTGTGCATCTTTCGTGATTCGTCTTGTAGTAACAGACTTGTTATTTGGTTGATTCCATCGTTATCCCTTTTTTCCCCGGCGTTGGCTGTGCTGCGCCCAATCGCAGCTCTCTCCTCCTTGCTCTGAACCCGGAAAGTCTGATCGAAATGTCGCCTGCGGTTACCGCGATGATCACGACAAGGCCTTTGGCGACGAATTGCACTTCGGACGGCAGCCGCAACATATTCATGGCGTTGCCGATCGACCCGAGGAAGAAAATGCCGATTAAAGTTCCGACGATGTTGCCTTTGCCACCCTTGAGCGCAGTGCCGCCGATGACGACCATGGCGATGCTGTCGATTTCCAGGCCCTGTCCGAGGGTGATGATGCCGGTATTGACCCGGGCGAGAAGCAGGACACCGGCGATGCCGACCAGGAGGCCCATAATGATGTATACGGACACTTTCATGTTCTGGACATTGATGCCGGCCAGGTAAGCTGCATTCGGGTTAGTGCCGACCGCGTAAATTCTGCGGCCGTATTTGGTGTAATTCAGGAGCAAGCCGGCCAGAAACGCGATCGCGAAAAATAGCAGTACGTATGGGGGGATTATCAGATTGAGATGGCTAATCGGATCTTTCACCCCGTGGATAAGGTTAACTTTCAGAAAATCGAGTTCGCCGTTCATGATCACTTCGCGCGAGTTGCAGAGGAGAAGCGCAATTCCCTGAAAAGTGATCATCCCGCCCAGAGTGATGATAAAGGGTTCAACTTTGGTTCGTGAAATGATGTAACCCATCGCCGCCTCCAGCACGACCGCCGATGCGATCCCGAGAAGGACGGAAAGCCCGACTCCGTAGTGCCACTTGGAGATCCCGAGTGCAGTCACGATCGATACGAGCGAGGCAAGCATTCCGACGGAAAGATCGATTCCGCCGGAGATCATCACGATGGTCATTCCGACAGCTACAATCCCGGGAACCCCGACCTGCTGGACGATGTTCAAAAGGTTCACCGGAGTGATGAACGTCGGGAACTTCTGGCCACCCCACATGATCAGCTGCAGGACGGTTATAACGATCACAAACCCGGCAAAGATCGATAGGACCGTCAAGTTCTCGTGTCGCTCAAAGATCGAACCGGTTGACCGCCGGTTCGCTTGCGCCAGGTCCCGCTGTGGTGAGGCCGCAGAATTGTCGTCATTCATATTGTCTTGTCGCCGATCGAGTGGGTGAGGATATTCTCCTCTGTGATCTTTTCCATCGTCAGTTCTGCCGCCATTTGACCGTTCTTCATCACAATCACCCGGTCGCTCATAGAGATGATTTCCGGCATATCAGACGAGACCATAATGATGGCTTTTCCGTCTTTGAGGAGGTCGACCATGACCCTGTAGATCTCTTGTTTGGAGCCGACATCGATGCCGAGGGTTGGTTCGTCGAATATAAAGATTTCGCCGTTCGTGTTGAACCATTTTCCGAGCACCACTTTCTGCTGGTTACCGCCGGAAAGGTTGACCACACGCGTCCGGGAGTTCCTGGCCTTAATATTCAGTTGCCTGATGAATCGCTCGCCCGTTTGCGAGTCGTCGGTCTGCCTGACGACGAATGTCCGGATATTCACCAGGTTCGCGACAGTGACATTCTGAGCGATGGTCTGGGGCAGGAAAAGGCCGGTATTTTGCCGGTCTTCCGTGATGAAACACATTTTGTTTCTGATCGCCGACTTCGGAGTGGAATGTTTGATTGCTTTGCCGCGGATCAGGATTTCGCCGGAATCGAGAGGAGCGCTTCCAAACAAAACACTCATGAGCTCGGAGCGGCCGGATCCAACCATTCCGGCGATCCCGAGGATTTCTCCTTTTCGCAGGACAAACGAAATATTCCTGGCGCCGTTTCCGCACACGTTTCTGCCTTCGAAAACGACTTCTCCGATGGGTACTCGTTCTCGCCGATAGAATGTGGAGGGGTCGCGGCCAACCATGTCTTTGATCAGCATATCCTTCGTCAGGCCGGTGAGATCGTAAGCACTGACTTTGCGTCCATCCCGCAGCACGGTAACCCGGTCGGCGATTTTGAAGACCTCTTCCAGGTGATGCGAAATGTAGATGATCCCGAGCCCGGTTTTCTTGATTGTCTGAACGATGTCCAGGAGGTTATCGATCTCCACCGAGGAGAAGGATGCCGTCGGTTCATCAAGGATGATCACACGCCGTTTGAAGACGAGCCCTTTGGCGATCTCAACCGTTTTCTGTTCGCCGCTGCTGAGCTCGCCCAGTTTTGTTTCCGGACTTAGATTGCTTTTCAGATATTTGAGAACTTCCGTGGTCTGGCGGCGCATTTCTCTTTTTTGCAAAACCCCCCGTTCCACGATTTCTGATCCGGTGAAGATGTTTTCCACGATGCTCAGATTCTCGAAGACGACGTGCTCCTGATAGATCGTCTGGATGCCGATCCTCATGGCGAGACGCGGGTTCAGGACGACTTTTCTTCCGCCGAAGATGATTTCGCCGCCTTCGTCGGGTTGATACGCTCCCGAAAGGATTTTGATCAAGGTTGACTTGCCGGCTCCATTTTCCCCGCAAAGGCAATGCACCTCGCCTTCGTTCAAATCGAAAGAGATATTCCGCAGCGCCAGTACGCCGGGGAACGTCTTCGAAATATTTCTGAGCCGAAGGATCTCGCTCATAGCCGATCACCGAATCCGACTCGCGGTAAGCCTTCCGTCGCAACTTTTTTGGCGAAGCAGGTGCTCGAACCCGCGTGGAAGTCAGTGCGCCATCGGCAATTTCTCCGGGCGGCACAAGGCGCATCAGCACTTGTGCTTTCTCCGGCGGCGTCTTCGCCTCGACCTCCGGAAAGCCGCGCAAGGTCGGAACTGAGGTGCAACATTCTTTGGGGGGATTTCGCTTTCAGTCGCTCTTTTGGTCAGGCTGTCAACAAGAAACGGCAGCGAACTGAACGCATGGCGTCAGTTGCTGCTTCGTTGGGAACGGGTGATGGTCGAGCGAAACGTCCTGATCGACAAAAAAATTCCGCTCCGTCGCAACTCATGAATACCGCTGAGATACGCCATTCTTATGAAGTCGAACTCCGTTGGGTAGGAAACCGCGGCACAGGTTCTTCTTCGTACACCGCTTATTCGAGAAACTTCGAGGTGTGGTCTGCGCAGAAGCCGGTTCTGCCGGGTTCGTCCGATCCGGCTTTTCGCGGAGACCCTCAGCGTTACAATCCCGAGGAGATGCTGGTAGCGGCGTTGTCGTCGTGCCACATGCTCTGGTACTTGCATTTGTGCGCCGAGGCGGGGATCGCGGTGACGGCCTACGAAGATCGACCGAACGGGATCATGGTGGTGGTCGCAGGCGGCGGGGGTCATTTCGAGAGTGTGGTCTTAAGACCGAAAGTTGTGATCTCGCCGGCGTCGGACAAACGGAAGGCGATCGAGATTCATGAGGAAGCGCATCGAAAATGTTTCTTAGCGAATTCGATGAACTTTCCGGTGTTGACCGAAGCGATTGTTCGATGTGAGGAACTCAAATGAACTCAACGCTCCGGCGAACAGGAGGCCTCGCCGGGATTTCTCGTTTTTTAAAGGCGGTGGGGGAAGGTTAACGCGCTTTTCGAAGCCGTAGCCGGAAGGCCGGCGGTGGACAGTTGCCGAAATAGCCGCGCAAAGTACAGTTTTGCCATGCTGCGAAAATTCCTGCTCGGTATGATTGGTCTGTTCCTGGCCCTTCATTTTGATCCTGTCGTGCAGGCCAAAGCCGATGGCGCCATTCCAAGTATCGGAGGACGATATTTCGAGCATCGCGTGGAAATTCCGATACGAGCTTTTGCGCAGGACGATCCCCGCTGGAGCGAACTTCGGCTCGGGCCATCCACCGACACAATGGGCGAAGAAGGGTGTGCGGTGACTTCAGCCGCGATGGTTATCGCATTTTACGGGATCAAGACCGACCCGCAGCAGCTGAATGCTTTTCTGACCAGAACGGGCGGTTTCACCGATGATGGACTGATTCATTGGGGCCGGGTGCCGGCCATCGCGCCGGACCGCCTGGAACTGGCGTACAATGGCGGTCCTTCCTACGAATTGATTGACTCGAATTTGCTGGCGGGAAATCCTGTGATTGCACTGTTCCCCCTGCGGGACGGCGGTTATCATTTCGTGGTGATCGTGGGAAAGGAAGGCCGGGATTATCTAATCCGCGATCCGGCCGCTTCGCCGGACAGCCGGGCGTACCGTCTGAGTGATCGGACGGACCGGATTACCGGCCTCTGTTTTTTTCGCGCGATCTAGTCGGAAGTAAGCGAGAGATCCACTCGCTCCGCTAAACCTTCTCGGTTTACCGAGAATCCGCCTGGTGGCTTCTATTGTCATTTCGACTGGAAGGATCAACTCGTCGCAGAATCCTGTGCCGCCGCAGTCGAGTCGCGCTTTTCTAAGGGGTGAAGACCCCTGAGCCGGAGAGAGGATGATGTCAGTGTTCATGCTGATCGGGCCGCCTGACGCGGCCGGCGATGGGCTGGGCCAGGCGGAGAAAGTCCTGCGTGTTCCAGCTATAGAGGGTTTCGGCCTTTGCCTTGAGTGCGCAATGACCGAGAAGCGCGTCATAGACGGCTCCACTGGCGAGACTCGCCGCGGCGGCCTCCTCGATCGTCTGGAAGTAGTCTCGCTCGTCCAGTGAAATAAGGGTGAGGTGGTCGCGGATATCGCGGAGGAAAAGCAGCGCGGCATCACCGCCCACGCGCCGCTTGCCGGGCATGGCGGTCAGGGTGGCGTAGACCTCGGCCAGGCTGTGCATGCCGCAGCAGGCATCCTTTTTGCCAAAGCGGAGAAAAATATCGAGGCTCGGAGTGTGATGCTCGTGATCGCCGTAAAAGGTGGCGATAAGCACGGAGGTATCGAGGAAAGCCTTCATTGTTCAGGCTTTTCTGGCGCCGGAGCGAGAACGCTGCTCGCGGATATTGCGCAGCGCTTCGCGGGTCTCGGCGGCGGTCAGAGGCTCGCCTGTGCGGAACACCCAGACGCCGCGTTCCTTCTGTAGGGGTGGCGTGACGCGCTGCGGACGCAGCATTACCTGCTCGCCCTCCACCGTAAGCTCAAGGGTATCGCCGGGGCTGAGGTGGAGTTCGTCCCGGAGGATCTTGGGCAGGACGACCCTGCCTGCCTTGTCGATGGTAACTTTCGCTTCCATGAATACCATTATAATATGGTTTGTGCCATTTAGGCAATGGTATTTGGAGAATCCTTTGGTCTATGCCATTTAAAAATGGCATTTCTAGGGAAACGATGGAAATCACCAGGGTAGCCCTGACCCGTTCAATCAGTGTTATAAAGGAGGTTATCACACGCGAAATCGCGTCGGAAGGGGATCCTTCGCATCGTTCGCCGATCAAAGGCGGCTTTCCATCAATAATCTGTGTGGTCGTGACCCGCCGTGGCGGAGCTCCCATTGTATCGATATCGGGCACTAATTGCTTGGCAGTGGTTTTAGTCGTCGAGAAGAAGGGGTGAAGACACGAAAGTGCTAAAATTGTCCGGTTCGTGAAAGCCGCCGCAGGCGCTCGGTTGCTCAGCTCGCAGACGTGCCGCTCAAGACTCTGCTGACCCCAATTAGTCTTTCTTTACTTGAGCGAGTTTAGTGATTGGTCTCACTGATTACGCTCTAGCGTGTACGCAAGGCCATCAGCGTCTCCGTTGCAGCACGGGCGCGAACCTCTATTTCTCGTTCGGTTGGCGCGTCGCGGACGCGCATTAATAGACGGATCAGGAGATCTCCCCAGAGCACGGTGAGATAACGGTCTACCAGAACTGCTGGAGCGCCGTCGAGGACTAACCCGCGGGCTTGAGCTTTTCTGACTAGTTCGGTGAGCGCTCTTTGGTTAGCCTGACGGCCGCTGTTATAAAGGGTTCGAGCGATCTCGGGGGCGCGATCGGATTCTGCAATCGCGAGCCGAAAAACGGTCAACACTTCGGGATGGCACACCGTCTTTAAGATTGATACGCCGAACTCGACGAGCAACGCAGCTAGCGCATCCCGGCTCTGTGGCACAGGAGTCGTCGTTTCCAAGGGCCGGCGCATCTGTTGGGCGCGTTCGCTGATGCCGGCCGCTAATACGGCGTGTTTGTTATTGAATAGGGCGTAGAGGTCACGTTTAGATACTCGGGCGCGGGTGACAATATCCAGCATGCTGGTGCTGGAAAACCCGTTTTCACGGAAGAGAGTGAACGCCGCCTTCAGGATGCGCACGCGGATAGAGCTGGAACCGGGTTTGGACTGACGTTTAGGTCTCCGGATTGCCGACATTTTTCACTTGCTTCAGGTACGATACCGTACCGTTATCTCGATAATTTAGGTGCGGTATTGTACCTGGGACTGAAATGCTACTCCTCTTCTGTCTTGTCATGGTTAATTAAGCCAAAAATTCTGGTAACCGGCGCAACCGGAAGAACCGGTCGCGGCTGTCACTGAGCTGCTGGCCACATAAACAATGGACAGGCCGTCATTCAAAAAAAACGTATAAACGACCAACCCAAGACCTAACCAGACTGAAGCGAGGTTAACCGATGAAATTCATGATCGCTTTTCTCATTGCAATACTACCTCACCTCGCGAACCTGGGTTGCGCAGGCATATCGAAACGACTTTGCAGACACCGAACCAGTGCCTCCGAGGCGCTTGGATGGACCATCGCGAAGTCCGCAAGATCGGTAACAGATGATCCAGCATGGAGAGCCGCGGCCGCCAGATTCACGATTTCGGCTGCCCCAGCGCCGACAGCCTGGCAACCGAGTAAGGCTCTGGTTCCCAGCAGCACCACAAGCTTGAGCTTTATCGGCTCGGGATCAACGACGCTCCGATCGTCGTCCGTCATCAGTCGCGCCGTTTCGCTCAGCACTTCGATCTCGTGCCCCGCGGCGATAGCCTCTTTTTCCGTCCATCCGGCAGAGGCGACCGGTGGATCGGTATGAACGCATCGTGGTATCCAGCGATAATCAAACCGAGCTGGGTTGCCCAGGATCGTTTGAACGGCGACTCTGGCTTGGGCGAAAGCCACACTGTCAAGCATCGCCAGCCCATTCGCGTCGCCAATCGCGAAGACGTTTGGCTGCGCTGTCTGCATCGTTTCATTGACCGGAATGAATGTTTTTGTAGTGATCCCGATCGATTCCAATCCTAGTTCCTCGATGTTTGGTTGGCGGCCGGTGGCGATCAGCGTGAGGTCAGGGGAAACCATGGTGCTGTCGCGCAGATTGAAGACCGGACGTGCAGTCCACGTTTCTGCATCGGGTAGCTCGATTTTCGCGTTCAGATGAATGGTTACACCTTGTTTCTCTAAGGAATCCCAGATTTGATCGCCGGCGATCCGGTCCCAGCTCGGAAGCAAATGTTCCTGCTCCTCGACCAGCGTCACCCGTGCTCCCAGCGTTCGATAAATAGAGGCGAATTCGCAGCCGATGTAGCCGCCGCCAATGATCAGCAGATGCGCCGGAACTGCGACGTTTTTAAGCATTCGGTCGGAGTTCAGGATCTTCGAGTTTTGGCCGCTCGAGAAAGCTGGGCGCGAGCCGGTCGCGATGATGATATTCTGTCCGGAAACTCGCTCCCGAGCGCCGTAGGGATCGGATATTTCTATTTCGTTCGCATTCAGGAGCTTTGCGGTTCCGAAACGGATGTTCACCTCGAGTGATTCCAGGGTTCGACTAAGGTCTTCGGTGAGCCTCGCACTCACGCGCCTTTGCGTGCCAATCCAGTCGCTCCATCCGGTTTCCAGAAGGTCAACTGACATCCCGAAACGGGAACTTCCTTCGGTCTTTCCATAATGCATGGCGCACGCGCGGAGAGCTCGGACGGCGTAACAACCTCGATGGAAGCAGGTCCCGCCAAGACTTTCTCTTTCGACGATCAAAACACGGAGACCCGAGCGCGCCGCGAGAATTGCAGCGTCCTTTCCGCCAGATCCCGATCCAATTACAATCAGTTGGTATTGATAGCCCATCGTTTCAGGTCCATTTTAAGAGCATTGTCTCCGACCAAGCATTTTGTCGCAAGCTCTGCGTGACTCTGAGGTTCCTGTTTGGGTTTGACTCCACGGATTTTGTTGTGAGCAAACCGTCGGTTGCCGTCTCCAGGCGAAAGTCCGCAAGGTGTCGCCGGCTAATGGCACGACGATCTTCCGTTCGCTTTGTTTTTGAGCTCCTTCCGGACGCAGCATCGACCGCAATCGAACCCAAGGAGCCGTCGTTTTGCGGTGAGAGTTCGGGTCGAAATCCAGGGCGAACTTATAGATTTTTCAATTAGCATTCACATCTAGCCGCTAAAATCGCGCGCACGCCATCGATATGAAGGTGGTCAAACCGATGAAACCGGCAACGCATACAGCCAGCCAGAGGTTGCGCCAGCCAAGAACGCTCCAATCGATCACGGTGGTAAAAATGGCTGCCAGGGCGAAAATGGTGCCGGCGGAAGCACCCATTATGAGCAGACTCATGACCGTATTATCTTTGGCCACTGCCTTGGCGAGAACCACATTTTCTACGCCAGGTTTTTGAAGCCTGGGGTTGTTGCTGGCTATAATGCTCGCGCTCGACGACGCACACATTTCGCGACCTAGCTTGGCGTCAAGTAGAACATGCATATTACATACATGTATTAGCGAGAACCGAAAAAGCAAGAGATAAAATACATGTTTATCGCACGGAATTCATTGGCGAAGGCCAAGAATCGTCCGAAGCCTGTAGGCGACATGATCGGCCAGGTCGATCATTTCTCGGGCGGCCTCGCTCGGCAGATGGGCCCGACAGTTTGCCTGCCAAAGAAAAAGCCAGCGCTCGAAGTGCTCTTCTTTTAACTTGAGCGGCAAATGTTTCACCGGCATCGGCCGGCCATAGGTTCGTGGCCCCCCGGTGAGTGTTTCCCAAAAGCTCGCGATGATTTCCAAATGATGCTTCCAATCTTTGATTTGAGCGTTAAATATCGGACCAATCAGGGGATCTTGGCGCACATCGGCATAGAAGTGCCGCAACAATTTGGAGATCCCTTCGTGTCCGCCGATACGCTGGTACAGCAGATTCATTGGAGAGGAGGGTCCAGGAGTTGAAACACGATTAACTGCATTAATTAAGCCCAAAGCCTTAGTGAGCTCGAGGATCACATAAACACGATGCAACTATGCGAGACTCGGTAGACGACGGGCTTCTAGGATTTAGCCTTGGTCTGGTAAAGGAATTAAGAGCAAGTGAAACATTCATAAAAGGTACATATATTAGTGAACTTGCCTGAAAACAATATCTGATATACATCTTATAGAGTTTTTCTATGCGTTTGACTTTCTCAACCGATTATGCCCTCCGCCTGTTGATGCTGGTTGGACTCGAACCGGACCGTCTCATGACCATCGAGGAAGTCGCGAACCGCTTCGACATTTCGAAAAACCACCTGATGAAAGTAGCATACCAGCTCGGGCGGGCCGAGTATCTGGAAACCGTTCGAGGCCGTAACGGAGGGTTGCGCTTGGGAAAAGCGCCGGACCAGATTGTGGTGGGAGAAGTCGTCCGTACGATGGAACCGGATTTTGCGGTGGTCGAATGCGAAATCCCGAAGGGTTACTGCCGGATCGCACCCTGCTGTATCCTGCGCTCTGCAGTGCGAGAAGCTGTCGAGGCCTTTCTCGAGAAACTCGATCAATACACCCTTGAGGACCTGCTCCGACCGAAATCTAAACTACGGCGCTTGCTAGGTGTCGACCAGGCAAGAGCGCCTGCCTAGGATCGAGAAGATTGGGGATGCCTTCGTATCGGCGGATCGCTTCTTCGTAAAGCGCCGGGGTACTGAGATTGAAGAAAATGCGTCCCGTGTTTCGGAGTCCGATCGATAAGGCTTTCGAATAGTCGCGAATTGGTTAGGTTCATGAGTTTTCAAGTTTCGCGGGCAGTCTCGGTGGCTTCTAATATCTCGACTCACCGTGGATTGCTCGCTGTTAAGTATCTTTTGCGCGAACAGCAGGAACGGCTGGCAGCCTGGCACAGTTCATTGCTAAAGCACACTGCCCGACGTATTCTGGCGAACGGAGAAATACCATATCCGAATTGGAGTCGTCTATGAACGAAGTAGAAGTCGATCAGAAAAGCTATCAGATGCCGCCGCAGGATGGGTTTACCGTCGCATACTTTCTCACCGTCGCCGCCGCTGCGATTAAACAAAGCCCAACGGGCAGTATGTTCTCCAGAAGCAGACCGGCAAGAGTCAATGCAATCGCTAGCCCTCTTTGCCACCCTGGGCAGATCGGATCATGACAACGGTGGTCAAACACGATCACATTTCGCACCGACTGGCGTCGATCATCCTCCGCGGCCCGGTGGTGCTTAATGCTTGAAGCGGCGGCCAAGCCGTCGGGCGCACTAAGGGTGGATTGAGGTTGGAGGTCTCTTCGGGTTCCCGTGGCAGTCCGGTTCAAAGGAAAGGAGACTTATGCTAAAAGCAGTCCGATTTGTTTTCATAACAGGAATTAGTCTGCCTGTGTTTTCAAATTTGAGGTTGTCCGGGAGCTGGAATTCGGAAGGCCTGCAATCGGCGAACTGGAGTTCTATCCCCATGCAAGAGATCACTGGCGTTGATGGCTGCCCTGCTTTTGAAGCGATGGCGTCGTTGGATTCGTCACAGACCGGGCAGACGTTTCGTTGGGGTGTTATATTGGACGGTCCGGCCGGGCCCGACGTCTGGGGCATTCCGACGGAGATAGGCGATCCGAATTCGACGGAGCGGTACCGGTCTTTCGTGCTCGAAGGCGGAGGCGAAATACAGCAAGTCGAATACTACTTCACGATCGGGCGGCGGCTCGGCGCACAGAAGCTGTACACCGCTAGCGGAGCCCAACCACGAATCGCGTTTTCGGTTTGGGCTCCCAATGCGCAGGCCGTCGATGTCGTCTTCGGGCTTCAAAATTGCGGCTATATCGATGACTCCGGTGGTGGCGTGGATCAAACAATCCCCGCAATCCCGCTTGCAAAAGGCGCGGATGCCATTTGGGATAGTGATCCGGCTCTGCACGCTTTCGCTGATCTTGAGGGCAAGCCATACATGTATCGGATCAAGAATGAGCAGGGAATAATCCGTTACCGCACGGACCTTCACTCCCGTGAACAAATAGGACTCGGGGAGACCAATCCAAACGGCGCGCCCTACAATGGGAGCTTTCAAGACCTTGACGGAACGGTTTCCTGTAGCGTGGTGAGAGACCCTGATGTCGTCATTCTCCCTTGGAGTGCCGGACCACCGACGCGAATTACTGATAAGGATTTTTGGACCGGGGAATTTTCGAGCGATCGTCCCGTCCCGACCCAAATGGAAGACCTGGTCATCTACGAGCTGCACATAGGCTCTCTCGGCTTTGGCAAGGCTGGGCCTGGCGATCTGAATGACGCGATAGCTTTTCTCGATCATTTGACCTTGTTAGGCGTCAATGCCATCGAACTGCTTCCCATGTCCCAGTTCGATGGGACCGCGGCGTGGGGATATGGTGACAGCCATCACTTTGCCGTCCAGTCCTCTGCGGGAGGACGGGATGAGTACCGGCTATTTGTGCGCGAATGCCATAGCCGCGGCATAGCCGTCATCCAGGACGTCGTTTACAACCACTTCGATAGCCAGGCCGAACGAGCGGAGTGGCACTACGATTCGGATGCCGAGAACGATAATATCTATTACTGGTATGAGGGAGTACCCTCGCAGTATCCGGACCCAAGCGGTGGCTATCTTGACAACGGTTCCAGTGGATGGACTCCGCGGTTCTGGGAAGAGCTCGTCCGGTGCCTTTTCGTTAGCAGTGCCGCCGCGTTCATCAAAGAGTTCCACGTCGATGGGTTCCGCGTTGATCTGACAGATGCCATCCACCAGAATAATTGCCGGCACAGCGACGGCACCCCTGTCGGAAATGCCAACCAATTCGGATCCAAATTTCTTCGCGAGTGGAGCCGGACATTGCGGCTGTTGAAACCCATGATCATGCTAGCAGCCGAGGACTATACAGGTTGGGATAAGATGACTCAGCCACCGGACAATCCCGGCCTCGGCTTCGATTCAATTTGGTACGCCGACTTCATTCATCACTTGGTTGGAGACGGAAACTACGGCCCCAGTTATGCCCGGCTCATTCACACGGCTGGTCAAGGCGACGACGACGGGCTTGCCATGGACTATTTTGGCGGCGCGCTGCAAGGCTCAGGAAACAACAAGGTCGTTTATCATGAGAACCATGACGAGGCCGGTAATGAAGCCAATACCAGGCGCACGATCGTTGAGGCGGTGAACGGCGCTCCACTGATCGGCGACACGCGCAAATTCGCCGAGGCACGATGCCGATTTGCCACGGGGATGAACATTCTCTCCGCCGGTACACCAATGTTCTTCATGGCCGAAGAGATTGGTGCACAGAACCTTTTCCTCTACAAAAGCAGTGAGTTTCTACAGGCGCGAGAAGACATTGTGGGCGATACGACGGGACAAGGAGCACTTCTCTTCAGGTTTTATCAGGACATTATCCGCTTCCGGGTGCACCATCCAGCCGTCCGGACCCGCCAGCTCAATCTGGTTTACGTGCACAACGGAAATCGAGTTATTGTCTTCCTCCGGCCTGAGTCGACTGAGCAACTCCTGGTCGTTGCAACCCTTTCAAACACCCCTTTCTCGAATGGATATGTCATTCAGGCGGGATCAGCACTGCCCAACGGAAACTGGCAGGAGATCTTTAACAGTGATGCCAATATTTACGGTGGCGACAATGTAGGGAATTTCGGAGCGGTGATCCCATCGAGCCAAGGGGCTATCCAGGCCCGTATACCGGCTAACGGATTTTTGATATTCTCAAAGACATAGCGTCTGAGCTAATTGCCAAACAGGAACGTGAACTGGTGTTTCCGATATTCGATGAAGAGGTTGCATGGAAGTTGGGATCGAGGCTGCACGAACTCGCCTTGGCCCGTCGACTACCGGTGGCGATCGAGATCCGGCGATTTGGTCAGCCGCTCTTCTATAGCGGGCTGGATGGGAGCAGCCCAGACAATGCGGAATGGGTAAGACGCAAGGGCAACGTCGTGGCGCGTTTTCACCGTAGTTCCTATGCGATCGGCCTCGGGCTGCAAGAAACCAACGCCACGCTAGTGGAAAAGTTTCAGCTATCGTCAACGGATTATGCGGCGTCTGGCGGGTCTTTTCCGTTGAAAGTGGCGGGGGCCGGGATTATCGGATGCGTCACCGTATCGGGTTGCCGCAGCGGGCAGACCACGAGCTGGTCGTGGAAGCTCTCTGGGATCTGCCTGGGCGGAATGCTATAGAGTTCGCTTTACCGGAGATAAGCGATCTTGATCAACTCGTCTTTAAAGGAAATCTTTTCGTCCAAGAAGTCTTCTTCCTTTACAAATGATCACGCACCCTGATCGTTTGAATGGAAGTCCTATCAGATTGGAAAATGCATCATGACTCGTTGTAAATTGGTTGTTCCTGCCGCCATGTTCGCCGCCCTCGTCTTCGCGGGGCTCGTGTCTGCCTATACCGGAGAAGAGCTGGCGAAGGGCGCTAAGGTCACCTTGCCTCAGGCCCGCGCCATCGCGCTCAAAGCCTTTCCTGGAAAAATCACCGACGAGGAGCTGGAGAAGGAAAAGGGCGGCGGCGGGCTACGCTATTCCTTCGATATCAAGAATGGCGGCGTGACACACGAAGTCGGTGTCGACGCCAAGACCGGCAAGTTGCTGGAGAACAGCCTCGAAAGCGCACACGCCGATTGATCGGCAAGGCCGATGCGTTGTCCAGAGAAGTTCGTTCCCGAAACCGAGCGACTAATTAGTCAGTGTGGGAAAATCCGCGGCGTTCTGGCCATCGGCAATGTGATATCCGCCAGTGGCGAGCAATTCTGGTGCGACCGTTCTGCCGTACTGAGCGTGCGCCTTCAAAAAGCCAGATTTTCGTCGGAATTGCACAAAAAAGCGAGTAAGCTTGTCGCTGAGCCTCGTCTTCGATGGTAATCAAGTTTTGCGATGATCCGTCGGATCCGCGCGCGCGTCTCTTCAGATATCCCGGACTTGTTATTGATGACAGCCGAAACTGTCTGTTTGGAGACGCGGGCAACCCGGGCGACATCATCCATGGTGCCGCGGCGAGACATAAACGACAATTCTAGGTAAGGCCACCAAAGTGGTTTCGAGCACTTCGCTAGTCAGTATTCACGCATCAGGCGAATCATCTCTGCAAACAGTTCGAGGTCATGAGCGAAATCGTCCGGACTCGTTTTGGGCACTTTCTTCATCGTTACATTTTGATAAAAAGCCTTCCACTGCTCGACAAAAGGGTCGCCCCACGCAGTGTGAGAGTTTTTGTACAAGACTCCGCCTCGTCCGTTTTCTTCCGTAATGAATAAACGGACCGGAAGGTTGCGAACATAGGGGGTATCGTATTGCACCCGGACCACCTGGCGATCTCCGTAAATCTCGAGGTGTGCGTCAAACCGTGGGATTTGATCGATACCGGTTTCAAAATGACAGACGTAATCGCCGTAATCGAATTCCGCCGTGAGATAGGGGCCGCTGCCTCGACATGCCGCAAACAGGACTTTGTTTGGCATACCGAATAACTCGCGCATCGCCGAGATATCATGACTGCTCAGGCCGAGCATCAGATTGTACGCCTTTGTTAATATGCCGGTCGCTTTCCTGCCGAGGGCTTCCTCCAGAAGCGCTTTTTCACGCCGCTTTGCCTCATCTTTCATGGCCTTCGGCAAATGTTGATCCCGGACCACGCGCGAGGTTCGATCAATGATCAGCGAGTTTTTACCCAAAAAGTCACGCACGCGAGCAAACTTGATTTCGTCGATGCGTTTGGCGGCCGCGCACGCTTCCAGAAAAGCCGGCGCATACCGGCGCATGTAACCAACCTGCACCACAACATTGTGCATCTTCTCTGCGGCGATTATTTCCGCCGCTTCCCGCTGGGTGATGCACATCGGCTTTTCGACGAGCACGTGTTTTCCGGCGTTGACTGCATCGATGGTTGCCTCGGCATGGAACGCGTTCGGGTTGGCAACGAGTACGGCGTCGACGTCTTTCCGCGAAATCAACTTTCGATGATCGGCAGCCAGGTTTTCAATGTTCCAAAGACGACCGACTTGTTCCAGGACAACCGGACTGACGTCGCAGAGAGCGGTGACTTCGTACTGATCAGACAGTTGGCATAGCGTCGGTCGATGGATGATCTGGGTCACTTCTCCACAACCGATAATACCAAGCCGGATTTTTGGTCGTGTGGAAGAGCCGTTGCCTAGCCGTGTGTCTGGGTGTGTGGATTGTGTAGACATTCGTGGGTTCCCGGCCTCAGCCTTTCACGGCGCCGGCGGTAGCGCCGGAGATCATGTATTTCTGGATAAACAGGAAGAGAATCAGGGTCGGGATCAGGTTATTGGAGGAAAGGATGTCGTCCGTCGTTCGAAACGAGTTAAACGCGACCGTCAAAATGGGAAAGTCAACGACGAAAACAATGACCAAAGCGAATAACAGCAAAATCCATTTGCGGCTTGTCCTCATGGTCCAAAATCTTGCTTAAGAATCTTTCGCTGTTGACGCAGCATCAGACCGGCCAGAATCATCAACAAAACTAAGCTGACTAGAGCCACCGCCGATCCGCGCCCGACGTCGTTTCTTCCAAAAGTGTAGCGGTAAGAGAGCAGGTTTAAATTTTCCGTAGCATTTGATGGACCGCCCAGGGTCAAGAGGTATGGAGTTTCGAAGTCATTAATACTCCAGATGATCATCAGGATAGCTTGGACGATCGAGATATTCTTTAAGTGTGGCCGAGTGATATCGGCCCAACACCGAAGCGAGTCAGGATGATGTTCACCAGCCCCCGGCGGTCAGCAATTAGCCACTTCCAACTGACGATTGAAACGACCGCGGGTACGATCCACGGGATAAGAAGGAAGACTCGGCACAGCCTCGCCCGGGAAAATCAAGGTTCAAGAGCAGAGCCAATCCCAGCCCGATGAGACAGCTGAATCCGACGGTTTCCAGTTACGTGATTAATCACGTGATCGATCATGTAAGCATGCGGTTTTGCCTTATCAAACCTGGACAGAATCTTTCCGCTAGCAAGAAGTCGAAGGGCTAGAGCAGAATCTTGGAAGCGGGCGACTTTTCGGCCCGGAATGAAGCATGAGGGGCACGCGCGAATTCCTCAACCTGGGACCAAGCACAAGTCGTGGCGATCGCGCGCGACATCTATAGAATCACTCACCGATACTTCACTGTTTAGGTTTGACGGACCAAAGCTGCGAGATCCATCGATCTCGAACGACCGCGATAACAATGGCCAATATCATGGTGGCGCCCCAGATCGCTGCCGTGAGGTACGGGCTGAAGCCGAGCAGGTTGAAACCGGTCGAAATTACCTGAAGAAGGACCAGCGAAAGAAAAAGACCAAGAACGCGGCCGAAGCCGCCGAATGGATCAACACCGCCGAGGACCGCCGCGAGGATGGTAACTAGAAGATACGACTCAGCGTAGCCGGCGCTCGCTGAATTGAATCGAGCCATCATGACAAGCGCGGCTACCCAGCACAGCAGGCTTGAGACAACATACACATTGACAAGCACCCACTCGGTGGGGATCCCCGAGTAGCGAGTGGCCCTTTCATTCGAGCCTATCAGGCGTATCGAGACCCCAAACGGAGCGTGGGACAAAATCACAGCAACGACCGTCGCGCAAAGTATGAAAAGAATCATTGATACGGGGATGCCGACCAGGGTTCCATTCCCCAGGAACAGGATGGCCGGTGGAAAACCACCGATAACGGTGCCGCTCGTCGCCAGGACGCCGGTTCCCTTGACGAGGGTCATCGTGCCAAGCGTAACGAGAATCGGGTGAACGCCAAAGAAGGCGACGATAACTCCGGTCAAAAACCCGATCACCAGTGAAGTTAACAGGCCGGCGAGCAAGGCCAACACGATGACCGCTGCGATGATCGATGCGGGAGTCGACGGCTTGATCAGGCGCGTCAGAGTTGCTGCCATCACCAGCGCGGAGAGATTCGCTGTCGAGATGATCGCGAGATTAAGTCCCCCGCTCATCAGCGGTACCATCATCGCGAGCGACAGGATGCCAAGCTCTGGCATTTGAAAGGCTATCGCGCGCAGCGTATCGCCGGAAAGAAAACGACTTGGCGCGAGCGCGCCGAAGATGATGACGGCCCCTGCGATGAGAGCACCAAGCATGGTGATCGTCGGGTCACTCGGCAGGAGACCGCCGAAACGAGGGTGCCGGGGCGTGGGCGAACTGGACGCGAGATCAGATGGCATGGCGAACGCTCCTCCTTCGCTGGCGTTTGGCGGCGTATGCAGTAGCGGTTACGCTCACCAAAATTACCAGGCCAGTGACGAGTCCGAACGAGTAAGACGATACGCCGAGCAGGGTCAGGCCATTCTGGAGAACGGCTAACAGCAGGATTCCCAGGACCGTGCCGCTGACGGTTCCGATGCCACCGGAAAGGCTTGCTCCGCCAAGGACGACGGCGGCAAGCACATCAAGCTCTCGCCCAATCAACGCGTAGGGGACGACCTCCTCCACACGATGCGCCTGCACGATGCCGGCGATGGCGGCCAGGAAGCCGGAATAACCGTAAGCGAAGCATTGCAGTCCCACGATGTTGCAGCCCATGCGTTTCGCCGCATCCGGATTTCCTCCAAGCCCATAAATTTGGCGACCTATCGGCAATTGGCTTAAGAGGAAGAGCGTCACTAGCAGGGCGATGGCAGCGACCACGACTGGGAAGGGGATCGACAGAACCGAGATATTGCTCGTGAACCAGTTGGGCAGGTCATAGATTGACCTTCCCTGAGTCACAAACATCAGAATGGAAAAATAGAAGGTCATCGTCGAAATCGTCACGATCACCGAAATCGCGCCGAGATAATAGATAAGCACAGCGTTGACCACACCGAGTAACCCGCCGAACAAGCCGGCGAGTGCGAAGGCAGTAAACCAATTGCCTCCGAACCTCACCAGGATAATCGCAACCAGGAATTGGCTGACGGCGGCTATCGCTTCGAATGAAATGTCAATTCCACCGGAGATCAGCACAACCAGGAGGCCGGCCGCCATGATCGCCATAACCGAATAGTTCTCAAGCAAATCAGCCACGTTTCCGAGCGTTAGAAACCCCGGAGACAGCGTCGAGAAGAAGGTCGCCATGATGGCAATGATGACCCCGATCTGGATGTCATGGCGACGGAAGGCAGCGCTGAGGTACTTAGGCACTAATCGCCTCCCGGAGTTCGTGTTCGGTCACCTTCGCGGGATCAAATGTCGCGGTGATCCGCCCCGACAACATCACGAGGATGCGGTGGGTCTGATGAAGGACTTCTTCAACTTCGTCCGTGATAAAAATAATAGCGATGCCGCGGGCAGCCAACGCATCAACGATCTGATAAATTCCTACTTTGGCTCCGACGTCAACACCAACCGTGGGCGAGTCGAGGATTAGAATGCGCGGGTCGGTCGCGAGCCACTTGGCCAACACGACGCGCTGTTGGTTGCCGCCCGACAACTCCTGCACAGGCCGATCCGGCGCTCTGGTTTTCACGTGCAGTTCGTCGATCCAACGACTGACTGTCTTCCGCCGTCTTCCGCTGTCGATCAGGCCAAGTGGGCCCGTCAGCTTCCTCAAGACGGAGACGACGATGTTGTCGGAAATTGATTGGGGCATCACCAGGCCCAGCGAGAGCCGGTCCTCCGAAACGTATCCGATCCCATGACGGATGGCCTCTCGATTCGTGCGCAGCCGAACCGGTTTTCCGGCGATCCGAATCTCGCCGGCATCAGGAGGATTCATACCGAACAGTGAAAGCGCAAGTTCCGTTCGACCGGAGCCCAAGCGCCCGGTGATTCCAAGAATTTCACCGGGACGTAGAGAGAAGTCGATTTCTTCATAATGGCCGCGCCGAGTTAGACCACGGATCTCGAGAATCGGAGCGACCTCGCTCGAAAATGTTGATTTCAGAGATGATTCGAACTTTTGACCGGTCATCAGCTCGGTGAGCCGGTAACGATTGATCTCGCTGGCGGGATAAGTTCCGACTTTGTTACCGTCTCGCAGCACCGTTACGCGTTCTGCGATTCGCATCACCTCTTCCAGCTTGTGGCTGACGAAGACGGTAGCGATCTTATGGGTCTTCAAGCCACGCACCGTCTCCAAAAGCGCATCTATTTCGTGGTGAGTGAGCGATGCGGTCGGCTCGTCCATCACTACCAGACGCGCTTCCGCGGTAAGCGCGCGACAAATTGCCACCAACTGGCGGGTAGCAATCGGGAGTCCGCCAACCAACTCTTCAAGCGGCAGATCGACTCCGAGCCGTGACATCACCTCTCTGGCATGCCTCATGATCTCACGCCGGCGTACCAGTCGCGCCGGCGTTTCGACGTGATGTCTAAAAACGATGTTCTCGGCGACCGAAAGGTTTGGGAACAGCGAAAGGTCCTGATAAATGATCTGTACGCCCGCTCGTTGGGACGCGGCGGGGGACAGATGCGAATGCGCTTGCTGGTCGAGAATGATTTTACCCTCGTCTGGGGTATAAACGCCGGCGAGAATTTTGATCAGCGTGCTTTTGCCGCATCCGTTCTCGCCGGCCAGGCAGTGGATCTCCGCGGGACGAATGGTGAAATCGACGTTGTTCAGCGCGCGAACCCCACCGAAACGCTTACTGATACCGAGCATTTCGATGAATGCGCGCGCCGCTTCGGACTGGCCGTGCCCGCCAAGTTCGCGTGGCACAATCATTGCAGGTAACTATCCCTCAGAGTCCCATCGCAACAAGCTGATCTATCGTGTCCTTATTGAGTGCCTGGTACTTAATTACTTTGATGACCCGCGTCTCCGGGTTCACGGTGGCCTTGCCCAGTCCCTTAATCTCCATACCGTCAGTGATGGGTGTTCCGTCTATCACCATTTTGGCTACGTTTACAATTGCCTCACCGGCCTGCTCCGGGTTCCAGATGTAGCCTTCAAGGATTACACCTTCCTTGACAAGTTTCTGGCCCTGCGAAGGCGAGAATCCGCCCACGAGCGCGATCTTGCCGACTTTTCCCTTCTCTCTAATGGCCCGTCCGGCACCGATCGGGCCCAGACTGCCAAACGTCAAAATTCCTTTCAGGTTCGGATGCGCGGTCATCATGTCGACGGCGGTCTTGTAGCTGTCATCCACGCTTTCCGCGACACCGAAGCGATCGGCGTCGAGCTTCATTTTGGGATAATGCTCTTTTTGGTAGGCGATCGCCGCATCCGCCCACAAGTTATGGAGCGGCACGGTAAGCGAGCCCACGTAAACAATATATTCGCCTTCCTCTCCCATCGCCTTCGCGAGGGCTTTCATGTGTAATTCTCCGTACTCTTTGTTGTCGATCATTTCGATATCCCACAAGGCGCCTTTTTGGCCGGGCGACTCGTGGGTAATGACTGGAATTCCGGCTTCTTTGGCGCGATCAAAAACTGGCTCAAGTGCTTTAGCATCGTTTGGCACTACAGCGATCAGCTTCACTTTCTTGGCGATCAGGTCCTCGACGGCGCGCACCTGTTGGGCAGGATCAGCAGTCGTGGGGCCGACCATATAGGCGTTTAAGCCATCTTCCTTTCCGGCTTTCTGGATGCCCTTTTCCATGGCGTTAAACCAGGGGATCCCGCCGATTTTTACGACAACCGCGACTTCTTCTCCAGCTGCTTGTGCTGGAATGGTTAATACCGAGCAAAGCAAAAGTGATGCGGCGATGGCCGCACGGCAAAAATTCAGGCGCACGATGACTCCTTTTTCTGGGGGTTGGATCCAATCACCGAATGGCTCGTTGACGGGATCTTTTAAACGTTTATGCAGGTTCTCTCTACGACCTGAGTGTTAATTGTCAAGCGCGGCGGGAGAAACGTATCGGCGAAACGGCGTGTCGGCGAATGTAGGCGAAGCGTCCCGCTTTTACTTCTTTGGTGGCAAACGGCTGTTGCGTATTCGCGTCAAGGATGTACTCGGTCTGCTGGCGGCGGGCCTGGTCAGAGGAGGAAATTCTTAAGGATTAGCCGGATCTGGAGTCTGAAGATATCAGGGCGTGCTTGCAGTACGCTGCGGCCCAAGCGAGCCATGCTGTTCTCAGGGTTTGCGATAATGCCAAAGAACAATGCCCGTTCAGGCTGGGACAGCCAATCATCGTCTGAGGGAGGTAATTATTGTTCAGGAAGGGAAGGTTTTCAGGTAGTCGCGAAGTTCATCCCGTACCCGGCGAAACACAGGCAGACGCTCTTCTTCAGTGCCTTGATACGCTGCAGGATCATGAAAAGCCCTGTGAAGGCGCTTTGAATCACCGGGAAAGATAGGGCAGCTTTCCTTTGCCTGGTCGCAGACCGTCAACACGTAATCGAAAGATTGGCTTTTAAACTCATCGACGTGCTTCGAGCGATGACCGGAAATATCAATGCCAAGCTCTTTCATAACTGCAACCGCTTCCGGTCTCACGTGGCCCGGTTTTGTACCGGCGCTTTCAACTTCGAAGCGGTCTGCAGCATCATGACGGAGTATGCCTTCGGCCATCTGACTGCGGGCGGAATTCCCAGTGCAGAGAATTAACACGCGTTCCTTCATTTTCGTTCTTCCTCATCTTTTGATCATTATTCATTGCCTGCACGGACATGTGGAAACACCACCTCTTTCGCTTCAGAAGGAAGGGAGGGCACAAGCCAGCGAAAAAGAACAGTCGCAGCGAAAGCTCCGAGCAACTGCGCGACAATAAAGCCCGGCGTATCTATGGGACGAATCCCGGCAAATGTATCTGTGAAGCCTCGCGCGAGCGTTACCGCCGGATTGGCAAAAGACGTGGAAGCGGTGAACCAGTAAGCAGCCATAATGTAAAGACCGACCGCCACTGGAACGGCTGCGGGGCGTAGACGGGCACAACCCCAGATGACGCAGAGCAAACCGAACGTCGCGACGAATTCGCTAAAGAGCTGCCCTCCACCGGCACGGGCGTGCTGCGAAACCTCTATGAGAGCTTCGCCAAACATCAAGTGCGCCGTACCCACGCCAACGAATGCGCCTAACATCTGGGCAGCGACATATGCCGGAACAGCGGTCCAGGTAATGCCGCCCTCAGATGCGTCGGCAACTGTCACTGCAGGGTTGAAGTGCGCGCCGGAGATTGGCCCGAACGTAAAAATCAGGGTCACCAATGCAGCACCGGTAGCCACGGTGTTAGCAAGCAGGGCTATGGCGGTATTGCCGCCAGCCAGCTTCTGGCCCATGATGCCGGAGCCGACGACCGCCGTTAAAAGAAACGCAGTTCCTAGAGCTTCTGCCACGACGCGGCGCGAAAAAGTCATCGATAAAAACCTTTTTCAGGAGCAGCAACCGGGAGAACAGCACGACGTAGCGGGCTTGGTCGCGCGAACAAAGGCACTCATGAACCTGCCTTCTACCTCTTTGGCTATCTCGTCAACGTCGAGACCCCTATTCGAGAGGAAGGCCCGAGCATCATCGATATTGTAAACTCGCGTGGCTTGGATATCGATGTTGTCAAAGCCAGCTTTGGCTAGTTTCGCGACGTATTCGTAATCGCTCAGAGCGCCGGCAACACAGCCCACCCAGAGCTCCATGTTTTTCTTGATTTCTGCAGCTACATTGCCCCGGACAACAACATCGGACACCGCAAAGCGACCGCCCGGTTTCAGGACCCGAAACGCTTCTCTGACCACACGGCCCTTGTCGCCGGAGAGGTTGATGACGCAGTTGGAGATGATGACATCAACCGATTCGTCAGGAAGTGGGATGTTCTCTATTTCGCCTTTCAGAAATTCGACGTTAGTTAAACCGCTCTTGCGTTTGTTCTCTTCCGCAAGCGCGAGCATCTCCTCGGTCATATCCAGACCGTATGCTTTTCCGGTTGGGCCGACCCGGCGAGCGGAAAGCAGGACATCAATCCCGCCGCCAGAGCCGAGATCGAGCACGATTTCACCTGCTTTCAACTCGGCCAGCGCCGAAGGGTTGCCGCAACCCAGCGAGGCTTTGATGGCAGTGTCGGGCACTTCGTCTTTCTCTGTCGCATCGTAGAGATTTGAGGTTATGGGATCGCAAGACGTTTGTGCGGAAGCACGGTCGCCGCAGCAACTGCCCGCGCCTGATGCGACCTGGAGGGCAGCCTGGCCGTATTTCTCCCGGACGACTTCTTTTACATTCGGTGTACTCATAGGGGTTATTCTTCCTTTACGCGCAGACAGAGATAATTTTTCGGGGTTCAATGGCCTTGTTGCGCGTGCAACATTCCGCGTAGAGAAAACCAAGCAGCTCCTTAAGAGCTTCCGTGTTGGCCGAATACCAGAGGAACGTCCCTTCGCGACGTACTGTCACCAGATCCTCGTTTTTCAGTTTCTCAAGATGGTGCGAAAGAGTGGAACTGGGGATTTCAAGCTCACTGCCGATCTCACCAACGATCATGCCATCAGGATAGGCTGATAGAAGAAGCTGCATGATCCGGAGCCGGGGCTCGGTTCCCATGGCCGAAAGCATGTCGGCACAGCGAGTTACCTGTTCGAGAGTTTGTTTTTTTCGCATGGCCGCTGTGATTTCTCTATATCTCCACAATTATAGAAATATATGGGCGGGTCAAGTGTGTTTCTCGAATGCGTCAGGCCCTCACAAAAGATCGTGGCAAAAAGGAGTTTGCCCAGCGCCTTGATGACAACTCCTTACCTCTACTTGCATAACCCATGAGTTCGCCGAATCCCACTAGCAAACCAATCATGGTCGCACTGGCGCCCAGCGAACCCAAGAAGGGCCCAGTGATACTCCGGGCTCCTTCATAGGTCATATCGGCAAAGAGGTTAGCGATGCCGATAATCAAAACGAATCGAAAGGCCAAGCCGGCGATGTTCGCTGTTGAGGTCGACTTGTTCATGATTGTCGCTGTATCCACGCACCTCGATGTCTTTCGCTGGTTAGTGGCCTGGGAAGCCGGTTCATCATGACGAGCGACGATACTTTAACCAAGTCGTTCAGGTCTCCGGCCTCCTTTGCCGCATTCAGCAGCGGCCCGCCGCTAACCTTGTGCTACGGTGCCGGTGGCGGTTTGGGGTGATCCATCGCGATCAATTCGCTAACGGTTACGAACTTATATCCCATGCCGAGGGGGATCGTCAGAGAGTTGGCAAAGGCCGTCGCGTCCGCACCATGCGACGCGCCATGAACCCAGCAAATGGAGGGCGCGCGTCCCCAGCACGATAGCGAGTTCGAGAACGAAGCGAAGTCCGCTCACACATATTCTAAGAGTTGCATGAAGCCGAAGTCCATGTGCAGCTGCTGGTGGCAGTGGAAGAGCGTCAGACCCGGGTTGTCTGCGACGAAATCAAACTCGACCTCCTGAAACCCACCGAGCATCACGACGTCCTTACTGACCCCGGCTGTCGGCTTGCCGCCGACGCGCACCAGCTCGAAGCTGTGGCGGTGCAGATGCAACGGATGGACATCGTCGCTCGCATTGCGAAATTTGAACCGGTAGCGCTTGCCCTCATGCACGGGGAGCTTGGGGGTCATGGTTTCCATTGAAAAGGCCTGGCCGTTGAGAGTCCACTCGTTAAACCCGTGTAGCGCCCCATTGTGCTTGACGATGAGCATTTCAATGGTCTCGTAGGGCGGCGCCACAGTCGCTCCCCGTTTACCGAAGATCGTGTAATCCCAGCGGTAAGGCTTGGGCTTGACCCATTGCGGCTCGCCGCTGCGCCCGCTGTATTCTACGACGATGCCCATTCCGTGGCCGCGGTCGTCATCGCCGAGGTCGCCCATGACCCAGACACCCGGATGGTTCATCTCGACGATCGCCGAGATGCGCTCGGCAGTGCCGATCCATAAGACCGGCACATCCACCGGATTGGGCACAGGATTGCCGTCGAGCGAGACCACACGGAAGCGATGGCCAGGCAGGGCCAAGCTGCGGATTTCGCCCGCACTGGCGTTAAGTACGTGAAAGAGAACGCGTTCACCCTGCTTGACCTTGAGCGGCTCGCCATGACCCAGCATCTTGCCGTTGATGCTGAAGAGGTCGTAGCCGACCTCGTAGCCCTTGGTCTTTTCTTCCGCCTCGACATCAGCCTTCCTGCCGATCTGCTGCAGCTCGGCTATCGGCGCCCGGCGAGAAAATCCATCGCCATATCGCCGCCCTGGCTGAAGGTCGGCTCGAATTCCTTAAGCGTGAGGAAGATTTCGCGGTCGTAGGCGCCCGGCTCGTTCTTCGGTTCGATGTAAACGGGGCCCGCCTGACCCGTGTACGTACCGCGATTGAGGTCGCCCCCAGCCACGACATGCGTGTGGTAAAAGCGAAAGCCGGCCGGCTTTGGCGTAAGGGTGATGCGCCGCATGCGGTGCGCCGGCACATAGGGGGTGCCTTCTTCGGCTGCGCCGTCGACGTCGCTTGGGATGATTTGGCCGTGAAAGTGCACGAGCTCGGGCGTATCCGTGTCGTTGAAAATGTCGACCGTGACCGGCTCTCCTTCTTTGAAGCGCAACAGCGGGCCGGGGAACTGGCCATTATAGAGCGTCGTCGAGACGATATGGTCGGGCGCGAGCTCGATAAGACCCGTGGCAATGCGCAAGGTCACGTTCGCTGGTCCGGTTTGAACCGACGGCGTTGGGCTCGTTGCCGGCGTGGGCATCTGCATTGAGTTCTGCGCTCTGGCCGAGCTTGGGAGGACCAGACCGCCTCCGGCGAAAGCGCTAGTTAACAGAAACTGCCGTCGGGAAAAGCATTGCTCATCCTGATCTCTCATAATGTGCCACTCCGTTTGCCGAGTTCCGGTAACGCCGCTGAACTTGCCCGGGTAGACGCAAACCCGCCAAAGTTCGATTTGAGACTCAATGTGAACGTCAACGCTTGTCAATAAACACATTCTTCACCATGCATCCCTGCGCTTTTTCCGGACGCTTGTACTAACTTTGCATTTCATAAAAACGGCATTGGCCAAGGCGGATAGTCGATGGTACCATGGTGTGGAACCCTGCAACCTGTCGAGGTTTGTGTGTGGTTTCACGGCGATGTATTTCCGCTCCTTCCTGATATTCTGTCTACTTACTGGGACTCCGCTTCTCGCTCAGGAGAAAGCGCCTGGAGTATCACGGAACGAAGAGCCGGTGTCATTCCAAGCAGTCAATGCGAGCATTGACACGATCCTTCAGGAATACGAACAGTTGACAGGTAATGCCCTGATCAAGGATAGCAACCTTGCCGCGAATGCCTTGCCCATATCGATCTCTGTGCCAAAACCGGTGCCTCGCAGCGAGCTCGTGCGGATTATCGAGTCTGCTCTTTTGCTGAACAACTATGCACTCATTCCGGGACCCGAGCCAAAGACCGTAAAGGTGATTAACATGAATGCCGGAAAAAATCCCCGAAGCGAGGGTCTTCCTCTCTACGGAAGTCCGGCTTGGTCTTCGCGAAGGTGAGGCCGATGAAGGTAAACGTGCTGTTGGGTAAAAGCTCCGCCCGCAGATTGCCGGCAGCTAGGTCGATCGGCGCGTTGAGACAGGGCTGATCTCGCGATTAAAGTTCTGCTTCAGGCACCAGAGCAGTGGGATAGACGGGCCGTCGTAACAGAGCCGTTAATGAGGTCGCCGGAGATGGTTTCGGGCGAGGTCGCGTAGCTAACTAAGATGATGGATGGTGCCGCGCAACAAGACCCTTTCACGAATTTAATCATTGTGGACCGGAAGGATCCGCCATCTGTGACCGCCGCCTTAGAAATACATCGCCAAAAGTCCGCCGCCCTCAGAGATGCGCGAGCCTTGTTCTTTGGTACCTTGATTTTGCTAATATCATCTTCCCTAAGAGCTCGGTTTGCTGAGATCGATTCTTGGCTGCATTGACGACGCTATCCTTGCCATTTCCAGGTTGAGGGGCTCAATCTCGGTTTCCCTTCCGTTTCTCATATCCTTTAAGGTCGATATTGACACCCCGTCAGAGCCTTTACTTATTTTAAATATCTGCTTCCAGGAATGGATTCTCGGCTCCTGATCCTAAGATATGTTTCTTTGTGCTGTTCATATCCATCTCCTTACTTCGCAAAGTCACGAGACCGAACCACCAACTAGCTGCCACACTTGGAGGTGCTCCCCATCGGTTGGACAGCTCTGATGGGATCTCATGCTTGGCCGACTGGCAAAGAAGTTATGAATCGTTCAAATCATTGTGCGAGTTGGCTGCAGAAACTCTTCCTGGGTTCCTGTCACGCTGCAACCGCCTCGATCACCGCCATTGGCTGGCGAATCGGGCTGCTCTTCTCGAGCCGGAAACCTGCCTTCTTCAGCAGTGCGCGATATTCGGGCAGCGTGCGCTCGCGGCCGGTTAGCATCACCATCATGTTGAGGTCCAAGAATGGAGCGGACCCCGCCTCGCCAATCGCCCCGAGAAGCGCCTCGATCACAATGACTCGACCACCAGGTCGCATCGCGCGCCGGCATCTTTCAAGGATGCGCACCCCTTGTTCGTCGTTCCAATCATGTAGAATATGTTTGAGCAAATAAATATCGGCCTCCGGGACATGAGTGAAAAAATCTCCGGCTAACACTCTGCTACGGTCGGCGAGTCCCAGCGCCGACGCCGCGGCTTTTGCGCTCGGCACCACACTCGGTAAATCGAGGATGATGCCATGCAGTTGCGGATTGGCGGTCATCAGACTGTGAACTAGCGTGCCGCTTGCACCCCCGATGTCGGCGGCGAGCTTGGCCGTCGACGTATCGACTAGACGGGTGACGTCCTGCGCTACCCCGGAGGTGAAGCCGTGCATCGCATTAGTGAAAGCCGCGCCTTCTTCAGGCTGTTGTGCATAATAATCCCAGATCGCAGCGCCGAGCGCCGGGACAGTCTGGGATTCGCCGGTCCGGACAGCGTCTAGAAACCTACCCCAAGATAGCCAATGGCCCGGTGCCGACCAGGCTATCGCTAAGCTATGTAGCGAACCGGGCACGTTCGTCCGCAGAGTACCTAATAGCGAAGTCGCGCTGAACGTCAGCCGGTCATCACAGGTCACCAATCCTAGTGTCGCGCACGCGCGCAGTAAACGGAAAGCAGCAGTTGAATCGATGCCTTCGATTGTGGCGATCTGTTCAGCAGTCGCAGGCCCCTTGGCCAAATGATCTGCTATCGAATAGGTAGCGACAGCACCGGCTATCTGAGTCACGAAAAAGCCGTTGAGCATCTGCATCATCTGTTCGAAATCTTTGACCGTTGTTGAAAGTTTCTCCATAATGAACCCACGGTAGGATGCCGGCCCACGAGATCGGCCCGATTTGTCCCAACTGCCGTAACCTCTCTTCTTAGGCGCAGCGCTGCCAAGCCTCGAGAACATCGGCTTTGCGCCGGTGCTGCAAGGCTTGGGCACAGCGTTGATTCTGGCTGTAGTTGAACAGGTACGCGACCGTGACGAGCAAAACGCGAGCGGCGGCTTCGGCCGAGGTTCGGGCGCTACAAGCGCGCATGAATCCTCATTTCTTGTTCAACGCTTTGAATACGCTGGCGGCGCTGTCACGGGTCGCGCCAGGGGAGGTGCCTCCAGCAGCAGGGCGGTTGCGCCAATTTCTGCGGGCCAGTTTCGATCAACCGGAGCGATTGCTTGTACCCCTGGAGGAAGAGCTGGCGGTAGTGCGTGCTTATTTGGACCTTGAGTCGCTGCGGCTCGGTGACCGATTGAAGGTGGAGCAAACGATCGATCCGGGTTTATTGAAGGTTCTCCTGCCGCCGTTCTCCTTTCAGCCGCTGGTGGAGAATGCAGTCCAGCACGGACTCCATTCCTCCCCGCGGGCCGGGCGGCTGCAGCTCACGGTGCGTCCCAGCGGCCCGTGGCTGGAAATGAGCGTGAGCGATGATGGACAAGGTGTATCCTCGTCGGACATCGATCACGTTTTCTTCGAAGAGCGCCCGCGGGTCCATGCGCTGGTGCTGTTGCGCCGGCGATTGAAAGGCTTGTTCGGGCGCTCGTTTGAGCTGGAGGTGCGGAGCGAGCTTGGAGAGGGCACCACCGTGACGATGCGCATTCCATTGCGAAAGGGGTTCGCAGTTGGCTCAGAATCGCCGCGCGCGATCACCTCGGGGTCTCCGCAGACTGCCGCGTAACTAAAACTTGTTCCTGTGTGGATCCGGATCCGAGCACTGATCATTGAAGACGAGCCCTTGGCCGCCCAGTACCTGGCGGCGCTGCTGGACGACACCTGCCAGGTAGAGGTCGTCGGTTCAGCCACGGAGAGCGAGGCGGGTCTGCGTCTTTGCGCTGAGTTGCGGCCGGACGCGGTCTTTCTCGACATCAATCTTCCGGGTAAAGACGGTGTTTCGCTGGCCACGCAACTGGCCATGCTTCCGCAGCCACCTCGCCTCGTCTTTACGACGGGGAACGCAAACCGTGCCACTGACGCCTTCCGCCTGGAGGCGGTGGATTATCTTTTGAAGCCGCTGGATCCGCAACAAATCGGGGAGGCGGTGAATCGCCTGCTGGCATATCTGCGGCCCTTTGAGACTGGCCGTTCACAGAATTCCGCTGATCAGAGCGGTGAAGGCCTAACATCGGACAAAATGCGTTTTCCCAGCACGGCCAACGAATTGCTTCCGGTTAAGGACGTGGACCGCGACCAGATTCGGCTGCTCGCCCGGCGCGAGGTTGCAGCGGTGCTGCGACGAGAACGGCGCACTTGGGTCCATACGGTGCGAGAAGAGTTTGCGACGTATTATCCATTGGCTGACCTTGTGCGGTGGCTAGGTGGCGATCCTTTTCTTCAGATCGCAAGGCATGCGATAGTGAACCTGCAAGCAATCGACCGCGTTACTCACTACGGCGATCGTCTTTATCGCGTCCAGCTACGCGACCGAGTTGGAACCGAAATCACGGCCTCACGCAGCGGGGCTGCCCGGTTGGCCGCGGTGTTGAAGACGCAGCGCTGAAACGGCTGCGTTTCGCACTAAGGATTCGCGGGATGCCCAAATGACCGTCGTTCGCGAACTGACGGATGAGGGAAAGACACTCATCTTCAGTAGCACGCTAAAACTGCTAAAAATATCCGGGCGAAATTTCTTTCCGCATGACTCAAGCGTAGCTGTGTTTGCCCCCCCGACAAGCCTCCAGACGGCCAACGCAAGCGTCTTGATCGGCGGAGGTTGCGAACAGACCCTCGCCCCTAAGTGGTTCGGCCAGTTGATAAAAATGCTTTGCTGAGCCTCCTCGCCATTTTCAGCCTCGAGTCGGACAATTCTTTGCCTGCTTCCCGGGCGGCGGATACGACATCCGCAGGCGCCGTTTTCGGGGAACCGCTCGAAAAAGGCGGTTCAGGTGCATACTCCATGTAGAGTTGGATCTGCTGGGCGATCTTGGTTCCGCGAAGGAGCCCGGCGAGGCGTAACGCACCGTCAATCCCGGCCGTTATCCCTGCTGTGGTCATGAGATTTCCGTCGACTACGACGCGCTCGTCAACTGGGATGCCACCGAAAAACTCCAATAAGTGAAACGAAGCCCAATGTGTCGTGCACCTTTTCCCCTTGAGGAGCCCCGCGGCTCCGCAAAGCAAGGCACCGGTGCAAACCGATAGAATAAATCTTACATTCCGGGCGCGGCTTTGCAGAAAGGTTAACACCTTATCGAAAGCTTGCGTCCATACTTTCCAGATTACCTCAAAAAATCAGCGAGCGCGAAAACCGCGCCGATCCGCTTTTATTACCTGCGAGGTAATTGAGACGCTGCGTGCGCGCGATATCGTCGCCGTATTATGAAAACGAACACGTTTACCGTGCACACAATCGAGTCGGCGCCAGAAAAGTCCAAGGCGACGCTGCAGGGCATGAAGCAAAAATTCGGATTCTTGCCAAACATCATGGGGACGATGGCTGAAAACCCTGTTTTCCTCAATGGGTTTGCTGCCGCCTTCGGAGGTTTCCATGGCGGGAGCCTAAATGAGTGTGAGAAGCAGACGTTGCTGCTTACAAACGCGGTCATCCTCAAGTGCCCGTGGACCATCGCTGCTCACTCCACGTTTGCCCTTGAGGATGGTATGTTAGAGAGCGACGTGAAGGCCATCCGCGATGGGAAATTGCCCAACGACCCAAAATATGCCGCGCTTGCACGAATGACCAAAGCCCTTATGGAAACGACAGGGAATGTGACCGAGGTAGACATCGAGAAGTTCACTTCCGCTGGATATTCGCGCGCTCAGATATTTGAGGTGGTCCTGGCCGTTGGTATTTCCACGATAACCGCCACGACGACAAATTTGGCGGGCACGCCGGTCGATGATCGCTTCAAGGCCCAAACCTGGATACCGTCCTAACCGGGATGATGGCGCATGGTTCGGTTCGCCCGAGCCATGCGCAGTCCGAAGCATCTCAGATGGCAGCTGCTCTCCCGGCGACCATGTTCTTCCCGGGCAGCGCAGCAGGCAGAGTTGGATCGCGAACCCGAGTCGATTGGCATCGGTGCGGTGACGATTGATCAGATCGCGCTGCGCGAGTCGATCCAACTCGACGCGGACTGTTGACACTGGAGGGGACTGAGACTAGTCCAGCTAGTGGTTCATTGGACCGACATACTGGCCTGCGGTTATCTCGGCTTTGAGCTTTTCCTTTTAACTACTCGCCGGGGAAAGGTAGAGGCCAAGTCCGCGGACCGCGGAACCATTTACGCTGTTTGGGCTCTGATCACCGGCGGTTGCTTCGCTGGCTTTTTACTGGCTCGACAGGTCACGGTCCTCAATTGGCCCGTGAAGTCGCCGATTGTCTGCCTGGCTGTTTTACTCTTGTTCAGTGGTGTAGCCCTCCGCATCTGGGCCATCCGGCATCTAGGAAGATTCTTCACGGTTGACGTCGGTATTCAACAGGGACACCAAGTAGTCGAGGACGGTCTTTATCGATTTGTGCGCCACCCTTCGTATTCCGGCTCACTGCTTGCGCTGGTCGGGGTTGGTTTTCTCACTTTCAACTGGCTTGGGCTCTTCCTGATCATCACCTGCACATTGCTGGCATACGCCTTGCGCATTCCGGTTGAAGAAAAGGCTATGCTCGCACAATTTGGAACGCAGTACGCCGAGTACGCCGCCCGCACAAAGCGGCTGATTCCATGGATTTATTGAGAGCCTGCGCAGGAGTCAGGGCGGAATCATCTGCGGAGATCCTTCGTGGAGCACCGGCTTCGACTCTCGCCAATTTGCGCGGGCTGGCTCCAACAACCGAGGCGCCTTCGTTGTTGGCGCCACAACTCTCGCCGCCGGCTTCGGAGGTACAAAACTGTTAGACCAGTGCGATTGCCAATTGAGGGCTCGAACGATATGATTGCCGCAGTGATCGCGCGATTGACACATTGCATCTCGCTCTGCCGCTATCCAGGAGGAGATTATCATGGCTGACTTAAATGGCACCGTCGCAGTGGTCACCGGCGCCGGGCGCGGAATCGGGCGTGAGATTGCGCTTCATCAGGCGCGGGGGGGCGCCAAGGTTGCCGTCCTGGCGCGGACGGCGAGTGAGATAGACGAGACGGCGTCTCTGATTACCGGGGAAGGCGGAGTAGCGATCTCCCACCCGGTGGATCTTGTTGACCGCCGAGCTGTCGAACATGTGCTTGACCGCGTAGCGTCCGAGCTCGGACCTATTGACTTGGTCGTCAACAACCACGGCTCTTTTCGCGCTTTTGGTCCGATATGGGAATGTGATCCAGATGTCTGGTGGCAGGATGTCGAGATCAATCTGCACGGTACCTTCCATACCTGCCGTGTGGTAGCACCGGCAATGCTCGCCCGCGGGAAAGGCCGCATCGTCAACCTGGTCGGCGGGGGGACGGGCAACAGTTTTCCAAACGGTTCAGGCTATGCCTCTAGCAAAGCGGCAATCATGCGATTTACCGAGTGCCTCAATGATACGACGGGCGGCGGCGGCGTTCTGGCTTTCGCCGTCGATCCAGGTTTGGTGCGAACGTCGATGACTGAGTTGCAACTCTTTTCGGAAGCCGGAAGGGCCTATCTTCCTAACATCCAGCAGCTTTTTGACGACGGCGTGAATATCCCGCCCTCACGCGCCGCCGCGCTGATCGCAGACATCGCCGCCGGGCGCTTCGATATGCTTGCTGGACGGTTGCTGCGCGCTATCGATGACCGCGAATTGCTCGAGAAGGAGATGAACGATATTGTTGCTTGCGACGCGCGCGCCCTGCGTTTCAGCGACGTCGAGCAGGCCAAGCTATAGGCAGTGGAGAAGCACTCATAGTTGGAGTGTTGCTCGATCTTCCAGAGCGCGATATCAGAAAACTCTTCCGGGCTAGCTGAGCACCTCGTCGTCTACAAAGTTTCGCGGTTCCTGGAAACACTGCTGATCAGGTCTGCTTGATGGGATGTAATTTGATGGCAAAATCCTCGACCTGTGGCTTTGCAATCCGCTCGTAATCGCGATAGCTGAGTTTGATGGCGTCGGTGTGAGTGCCCGCTTCGAATACAACGTAATCCTCCTGAGCCAAACTCTTGTCCACGTAGGTTGGTAATCCGTAGAGATTACCAAAGGGCGGCATTGTTCCCGGCGCGCAGTCTGGAAATAGCGACTTAAATTCTTTTTCGGTCTCCAACGAGGCCGGTTCGCCGCTAATCTTTTCAAGCTTTTGTAGGTCGAGCCGCTGGTCTGCCGCCAGGACCATCATTAGATTCCGACTCCCTGACTTAGCCATAACAACCTTGGCGTGATGACGGCCTTTAATATGCTCGGCTGCCGCAATGGTTTGCGCGGTAAAGGCTTCGGGATGATGCAGAATCTCGTAGGCAACTTTGTTCTCGTTCAAGAAGTCGATGAGTCTTTTCGGTATTTCCATTAGCTATCTTCGCTCCGGTTATAGGTTTGGGTATCAAATTGGCGTATGTGAACCATCCTCTAATCGCTTGATTCCGTCATATTAGTAAATCGCGCTCCGATTTTCAGTCTTCCCAAGTTTTGGCAAACGTTGACCGTTTATTGCATCTGGTCTGACGCTCGCGACCCTTTTAGATAGCCGCGCGGCGCGAAAACTGTGGAAAGGAATGGCAAAGCTGCGGCGATTAAGGAGTGAAGCAACGGCCACCGTTCACAGATAAGGTGTTTCCAGGTTTGCTCGAGCCGGAAAAACAATTCCGCTTTCGACGGCGACGGCACTGATGCTTCAGGGGTGCACCGCGCACTATCTCGCTCATTCGGCTTTCGAGCTTATGGCTGGGGACACTTGCCTTATTCATGCTGGGGCCGGCGGCGTTGGCCAACTCCTAATCCAGATTGCAAAAGCGCAGGGAGCCATTGTTTTCGCGACGGTTGGCAACGCCGAGAAGGTTGAAACCGCCCGACACCGCGGGGCCGATCAGTGCATCCTTTATCGCGAAATCGACTTCAGTGAGGTCGTACGTGATCTGACCGGCGGGCCGCGGCGTAGACGTCGTCTATGACTCGGTGGGTCGGGACATTATCGAGCGCAGCCTCCGTTGCGTACGCTGGCGCGGCCTCTGCGTGCTCTACGGAGTCAGCTCCGGCCCGGTATCTTCCATCAGCCCTTTTGAGCTGGCCGAAGCGGGCTCTATTTTCTTCACACGCCAAGCTCGAGAAGAACAGGCAGCCGGGCCGATATGTGTCGGCATTCTGTTAACGTTTCTGGGATTGACGCTGATCGGTGTTGAAGAATGTTATAGTCTTGAGCTTTCAAGGGGATGGTTGATTTACATGGCTGGCTTTACCGTCTTTCTGAGTGGACTTTTCTTAATTTGGAAGGATCTGTTGAGTGCACCTACTTTTCAGGAAGAGCTGGCGGCAGAGCCGGAAGGGGTTTACCTCGGTAGGTTCGATCTTAATGGTTACTCCCTGAAGGCCTATGAGCGCGAGGCTGACAATGGTGGCAGACAGTTTCGACTGATTTCATTTCCTGCGGCAACCCACGAACGAGAGGCAGCTTTTATTCGCTACATTTGTTAACGAGGGCCTAGTCGAAAAATATCTGGCGAGGGATGAGCAAGAAGATCGGGGAAGAGGCTAGCTGGGCCTTCTTTCCATAGCGCTGATGATCTGCGCGCTTGCACAGCGGAAGTTAACCTATGCCTAGACCCAGGTCATAATCGTCGGTGCGGGATCTACCGGCGCGGCGACGGCACATGATCTCGCTCTCCGCGGACTGGGCGTCACCGTCATTGAGCGCGGGGAAGTGGCCTCAGGTACGACCGGACGCAATCATTGTCTGCTCCATTCCGGTGGCCGCTATTGCGTCACTGATCGGGAATCGGCCATTGAGTGCATCGAGGAAAACATGACTCTGCGAAAGATCATGCCGGATCTTCTGGAATTGAACGATGGCCTGTTCGTCGCCCTCACGGAAGCCGATCTCGCTTTCAAGGAGCGATTTCTGGAGGGGTGCGATGCCGCAGAAGATACTTTACGCCTTCGTGTTGCTTGACCACGTTGTGAATCATCTCGGTGAGCAGAACCGCTTTCCCGACTCCAGCACCGCCGAACAGCCCAGCCTTACCACCGCGCTCCAGCGGGACGAGCACATCGATGATTTTAATGCCGGTTTCGAATACTCCCGATTTTGTTGAGCGGCCTGCCAGCGGTGGGCGCGGCCGATCGATCGACCGCCGTTCGACCCTGGATAACTCCTCCTGGCGATCAATGACCCTTCCGAATACGTCGAACATCCGGCCTAAGATTTTTCGGCCGACCGGTGCTCGGAAAGGACTGCCGGTGTCTTCGACCGTCATGCCACGTGCCAAGCCTTGAGTCGCAGTCAACGCGATGCCTCTGACCCGGTGCTCGTCAAGTTGCGCGAGAACTTCGATGAGAATCTCAGAGTTTTTACCCGTGCTAAGCATCGTGTTGATGGGTGGCAGGCTGCGCTCAAAGCGGACGTCAACCACGCTGCCGCGCAGGGCGACCACCGTGCCAAGGTTGACTTGGAGTTTGCGGTGGATCAGTGGATCCATAGTTCTTCGAGTCCGAGGCTGCTTAAACCTAGGCAGCAGGTGGCCCGGGCTCTGCACACACCTTGCCTAAAGCTTCCCAGATGTTGGTTGGCCCGAGCTCATCGCGATATGATCTTGGTAGGCACGAGTGTATCTTTCTTCGCTCCGTCTAAGCCTGGCGCCCAACTCATAAGCGCTAACCGCAGGCCCGAACCAACCCATGTTCAGCATTGACCAATTTCTGCACGGCACGCGCAAGCGTCCGGCTCTAAAGATTAGAGCAGATTGCGGGATAACAAAGATGGAGTCCTACCCGAAATTTTCTCCTTTCTCTACCTACCTGCTTCATGATCCGGCCCTGAACAAGGGAACCGCCTTCACCGGCGAGGAGCGAGACGAACTTGGCTTGCGCGGCCTTCTCCCGCCGCGCGTCCATTCGCAAAAGGAACAAATGCTGCGGGTCCTGGCGAATGTTCGCAAGAAGTCATCGGATCTCGAGCGCTACCTCTTCATGATCGGACTGCAGGATCGCAACGAGACGCTGTTCTACCGCGCCCTGCTGGACAATCTGGAAGAAATGATGCCGATTATCTACACGCCAACTGTTGGCCTGGCCTGTCAGGAATATGGGCATATTTTCCGTCGGCCACGCGGCATTTTCGTTTCGATAAAAGATACCGGCCGAGTCAGGAAAATTCTGGAAAATTGGCCGACCAAGGATGTTCAGGTGATTGTGGTCACCGACGGCGAACACATCCTCGAGCTTGGTTATCTTGGCGCTGATGGTATGGGTATTCCAGCTGGGAAGCTCGCCCTGTATACGGCCTGCGCCGGCATTCATCCCTCGACTTGCTTGCCCGTGACCGTCGATGTCGGCACTGACAACGAAGAGCTGGTGAGGGATCCACGTCATATCGGGATCCAACAACGCCGGGTCCGCGGTGCCGCTTACGATAATCTGATGGACGAGTTCGTGACTGCTCTTCAGGAAGTGTTTCCACACGCCCTGATCCAATTGGAAGGCTTTGGCGATCAGAATGCGTTTCGGTTGCTAAACAAGTATCGCGATAAGGTGCGCGTGTTTAACGACGACATTCAGGGCACAGCCGCGGTCACGCTGGCCGGCCTGTACTCGGCTCTGCGACTCATTAAGCGCTCCCTGCGTGATCAACGATTCGTCTTCGTCGGAGCTGGTCAGGCAGAAAAGGGAATCGCTGACCTGGCGGTGAATGCGATGATTCAGGAGGGTTCGGCTGAAGCCGCCGCGCGGGCCAATTGCTGGTTCTTTGACTCGAAGGGGCTCGTCGTCAGCAGCCGTACTGACCTCGCAGAGCACGAACGTCCATATGCTCACGATCATGAGCCGATAGCAGACCTGCTTTCTACGATAAATTCATTGCGGCCGACCGCGCTGATCGGCGCCTCGGGAACGCCTTCTGCCTTCACCGTGCACACCTTGAATCTAATGGCAAAGATCAACGAACGACCCATTATCTTTGCTTTGTCGACTCCGACATCGAGGTCTGAATGCACCGCCGCGCAAGCCTATCATGTCACAGGTGGCCGCGCCGTCTTCGCCAGCGGAAATCCATTGGATGATGTCTTGATGCAAGGAAAGAGATATATCCCCGGGCAGTGCAACAATGCCTACATTTTTCCGGGGGTTGGCTTGGGGATCGCCACCTGCAGAAGCCGGGTGGTGCCAGGTGAAACGTTCCTGTTCGCGGCGCAGACGCTAGCGGATCAAGTTTCAGAAGCTGATCGCGCCGAAGGAAGAATTTACCCGCCGCTCTACATGATTCGAGAAGTGTCGTTAGCAATCGCGACGGCCGTTGCGGAAGTCGCTTACGACCGCGGGTTGGCGGAAGCTCCGAAACCAAAGGATTTGCGGGCGTCCATCAAGGCGCAAATGTACGAACCAACGTACCGGGATTACGTCCACCCCTGAGGTATGAAGAAAACCGAAGCCGTAATTCTTCCTGCAAAGGTAGACGCTGTCCGGAAGCGCGACTTCGTGCCGCAGCTCGGTCGCTCGCGGATATACCAGGATTACGAGCAGGCCTTTGGAAAGACAACGAAGTTACCTTTGGAACTATCCTCAATTGACGCACCGTGGACGGTCCACCGCGTACGAAGCAAGTTCACAAACCCATTCTGCGCCATCCTCGCACGAACGAGCAAAAATTGCGGCGCATGCCTACAGCTCCAGCGAAAGATCACCAGCGCAAATATTTCGAACACGCAGACAGTGAGATGCTTCGCTGGACTCACAAATACCAGCGTCCCAGTAAAGGTGGAAGAGCGCGTCATCGCGTTTTTGCAAACTGGCCAAGTTTTCCGGCGAACTCCGAGCGCGCAGCGATTCAAAAAGATTGCTACCCAGCTCGTGAGTTCGGGCATGAAGATTAACCTGGGCCGGCTCGAGAATGCGTATTTCCATTCCCGGGTGGTTTTGCCCGACGTATATCGTGCGATAGTGCGACTTTTGGAAATTTTCGCGGAACATCTCGGATTGATCGCCAACGAGATCGCGCTGCAGCAAGGTAACGGGGACTCGCTTGTGATCAGACGCGCGAAAGATTATGTCGCGAGTCATCAATCTGATCCTATCAAACTGGGACAGATCGCTCGCGCCCTTAATATCAGCACGTTCCACTTTTGCAGGACATTTAAGCAGACAACCGGTCTAACGTTTGTTGAATACTTGAGCCGCGTCCGTATTGAGCGGGCTAAAGTCTTGCTGCATAAAAATGATCTACGCGTCAGCGAGATAGCGTACGAGGTAGGGTTCCAATCGATCACCCACTTCAACCGGATCTTTCGCAAGCTTGTTGGTCACTCGCCGACACAATACCGATCTAGATTGGCCAGAGCCAGCCTAGAGGGATAGACGCTGGGCTAGATGAAAGATTCTTCTGCTTGTTAGGCGACCGCACACCGTTTCCTTTTCGAGGCGGTGCAAATTCAGTTCAAATCCTTCTTACATTTTGCCCTATGGCTTTTTTTGAAGGCCAAAATGTGGAAGCTGCCGTGCTAAAGGGAGCAGGTCCAGCAAGTGGCCAGATGCCGCTGCCTTCGCGAAAGCCGGCATTCATTGACTCGAGCCCATTTGGCCTTCGATCAAGCAAGAAAAGCAAAGAAAAAGTCAATTTAGGTGGAGCGTGAATTTTCCAGAACAATCACCATGCTTCCCGTTCGGAAACAAGGCATCGAGGTCGCCGAACAGTAACCGCTATGAAAATCATGAATCGGCCGGGTTCATTGAAACCGCGGCTCCTCGCTGGGATAGGTCTTGTGGTAATTGCTCCGATCATTTGCGCGGTGTGTGTCCCTTTCGTTTCTGCGGGTCCGCCCACCGCGCCGGAGAAGCCCGCGCAAACGAGTAGGGCTTCGGGTGCCGCGTTATACGCCATCCACTGCAGCCGCTGCCACCAGGAGCGATATGCCACCGAATTCACAGCGGCGCACTGGAAAACCATCATGATCCACATGCGTGTGCGGGCCAACCTCCCGGCGGCGCAAGCTCAGGAGATCCTGAAGTATCTTCAGGAAAATAGCGGCCAGTAGTGAGCGACTAACTAACCATGGACATTCGCTCCAGAATCCTCGGCATTATAGCGGCAGGATGTGTACTCGGAATCACCCTCTCCCGCGCCGGTGCAGAGGTGACTGACGAAGAGTTCAATGCGTTGAAAGAATCGGTTCGGCAGCTGGGCGATAAGGTGCAGAAACTGGAGGAGACGCACGAGCAAGACCAGCAAACCCACGCGCAGGACCAACAGAAGATCCAGCAGCTGGAACAGCAGCTGGAGAAAACCCAAGCGACCGCCGCTGAAGCGCAGCAGAAAGCCAAGACTGCGACCCAGGTCCAGGAAAAGTTCCACTTGCTGGAAGATCAGTTGGGGGAAACGCGCAAGACCGCCGCCGAAGCTGAACAGAAAGCCGAGGCGGCGACCCAGGTGCAACCGGTTGCCCCGGTTCCCAGCGAAGCCCTGGCGACGCACGGCTTCACCCTGGCAGGAGACGCGGAGGTCCAATTTGGCAAAGTCCAGGGACAGCACAGCGCATTCATGCTAGCGGATTTTGCTCCGATCTTCTTGTTTCGTGCGACCGACAAGGTTCTATTTGAAGCGGGTCTTGATGTCACCTTGTCGAACGGCGCAGTGACGTTAGCGAACGGACAAACGGGCAATAGCGGTGTTTCGACTGCAGTAGATCTTAGTTTCGCTCAATTGGACTACCTGCTGAATGACTATGCGACGGTTGTGGCCGGGTATATGCTGCTTCCGCTGGGCACCTACACCGAGCGATCGGCCGGGTGGCTGAACAAGATACCGGATGACCCGCTGCCTCGTACTATTCTCCCGACCAACGGCGCAGGTCTCCAGCTGCGGGGGGGCATACCTATCGGGCAATCCGGGCAGTCGCTCACCTATTCTGGATACGTCGTTAATGGGCCGGGCTCAGTGGACGGGTCTGGAAACGCAACTTTCGTTGATAGCAGCGGCAACGTATTGCCAAACCTTGACTTTGGTAACGTCGGCACTCAATCCAATGGCAATACCGGAAATTTGCACGCTAATCCCTCCGGCGGTGGCCGCATCGGGTGGTTCTATCCGTTTAAAGCCAATTATGATTTCGAGCTTGGAGTTTCAGGCCAAACAGGTCCATGGAACGACGCGGGAGACCGGCTGTGGTCCGCTGCTGTTGTCGATGCCGCCCTGCACATTACTCCGTACTTCGAATTGAAGGGGGAGTATACGTATGCTTGGCAGCAGACCAACGACAGGGGCACTGTTCAGCCGCAGGGTTGGTGGGCCCAGGCAGCTTACAAGCTGGCAGGCTTCAACCTGAGCATCCCGCTCATTAACAACGTCGAATTGGTCGGTCGCTATGACACGGTGTTGGACGGGCTCGGAACGCGAACTAACCGGGAAACAGTGGGTTACGTATACTACATCACCAATACGCTCTTATTCGAAGGTGCTTACGAATGGTTGCAAAGCCACGGGCCAAACAAGCTGCCGGAAAACAAGTGGGTGTTCCAGCTCTCTCTCGGATTCTAAATCAATGAAATGGTGATTTATGACAATGAACATCAAACTGTCTACTGTCCTCCTGGGTGCGGCTGCATTCGGCCTGCTCGGAGCAGGCTTGGCGCTCTCCCAGGCCGTTGACGCTCGGATCGAGCAGTTCGATAAAGGCCCGGCGACGATTAATGTCTCCGGATACCCACCACCTATCCAGGGGTATTACGCAGTCTTTGCCCAGAAGTGCTCTCAGTGCCACAAGTTGAGCCGCCCGATTAACTCTGATTTTGTGCTGCCCGACGAGTGGTCGCGCTACATCCACCGCATGATGAGCAAGCCCGGTTCGGGTATTGATAGCGCCTCGGGCGGGAAGATTTTCAATTTTCTGGTATACGACTCCAGCGTCCGCAAGAAGGCGATGCTTGACGCCAGGCTCGCGAAGCTCTCCCCTACCGAAAGGGCCGCTGCGGAAGCCAAGATCAAGGCAGTCGTGGCCCAGTACAGGTGACGCGCTCCAGGGTTCGCTAGCGTGGAAGAACTGGCTCCATCCGCGATGGCTCCGCGCTCACGTCGCGATTTCATCGCCAACATTATTCTGAGCACAGGAACGGTGCTGGGGCTGGGGAGTTTGGCCTATCTGTTCCTGGAATTTCTTTATCCGGTCGTCCCGCCCATCAAGCTCGTTGAGGTGCCGGTGGGAAAGCCGGACGACATTCCACCCGACGGCGTGCGGCTGGTTCAGTTGCCGGAAGGACCGGTCATGCTGGAGAAAGGGGAGAACGAAGTTCGCGCTTTCTCCGCGATTTGCACGCACCTGGGTTGCACGGTCCAATGGCATCCGGAGAAAAAAGAATTCATCTGCCCCTGTCATCAGGGCATTTATGATTTCAATGGCAATGTCGTGTCCGGTCCGCCCCCGCGCCCGTTGGAGAAACTCCCGGTAAAGCTGCGCGACGGCCAGGTTTTTGTGCTCATAAATTCGCTTAAAGAGGAACAGCTATGAAGCGTGCGGCCCGCTGGATTGAAGAACGGATTCCGGTGGATCACGAAATCGTGCGCAAAGGGCTGCGCGAACCGCTGCCGGTTCACATGAAAAGCTGGATTTACTGCCTGGGGGGAACGCCGGCCATGCTCTTCTGCATCCTGGCGGTTACCGGAATTCTTCTGACGTTTTATTATGTCCCCTCTCCCGCTCAAGCCTACGCCAGCGTGAGCAATATCACCTTCAAGGTGCGCATGGGCTGGTTTGTCCGCGGCATACATCAAGGAGCATCCCAGTTGATGATCGTGACCGTGCTCCTGCACATGATCCGCGTCTTCTTCACCCGTGCCTACCTTAAGCCGCGGGAGCTCAACTGGATGTGGGGCGTGGCACTTTTCATCGTCACCCTGACATTCGCGTTCACCGGATACTCGCTTGTTTACGACCAGCTTTCTTATTGGGCCACTACTATCGGGACCAACATGATTGCGGCCGTGCCCCTGATCGGCGAGCCATTGCTCTACCTGCTGCGCGGCGGCCCCGACGTGAATCCAAACACCCTCAGCCGCTTTTACGACTTTCATATCGGTGTGTTGCCCACGATGATGACGCTGCTCATTGTCGGCCACCTGGCCCTGGTCCGCTTGCACGGCGTGGCCCCGCTGCGTGGCGATCCGCGCCGCGAAACCTATCCGTTTTTTCCTGATCACATGCTGCGAGAAGCGATTGTTGGCCTGTTCCTGCTGGTTTGCCTGGTTAATTACGTCGTTTTTTTTCCGCCGTCGGTCGGGGCGCCGGCAACGCCGGGCAACACTCCAGGACACATCCGTCCGGAGTGGTATTTCTTTCCCACCTACCGCTGGCTCAAGCTGACGTCCCTGCCCGTTGGAATCGGAGGAAGCATCCTCTTCGTCGCCGGCCTTTTTCTGTGGCCATTCATTGACGCCGCGCTGGAAAGAATCGCGCCTCGGAAGGGTTTGTGGGTGATCGTAGGGAGCGCGTTTTTCCTATTGACCATCGTCTTTATGCTTTGGGAAGCCATTGCTGGTTGAACGGGGACGCGCTGGATGAGTACCATCACCCAAAAATATCTGGTTGGAATTATGGGGTTAATCCTGGTCGGGTCGGTCATCGCCGCCGGTTATCTGGATTCTCAACGTCGCAAAAGAGAGAACGTCCCGGGCGCTTCAGAAGGCCCGCCGCCCGCGGCAACGCTCACTCCCGAGCTGCAGCGCGGGTTGAAGATTTATGTGGAATTCGGTTGCGAGGCCTGCCATGGAGTGGGCGGCAAAGGTGGTGTGCACAATTTCAACGCCCAGAGCGGACAGGCGGTCCCCCCGCTGAACCGCGTGGCGGAGGGCTACACCAAACCCGAACTGATCGCAAAGATCCAAACTGGCGTTCCTGTCGAGCCGAAACTGGATCCGAACGGCCCAGAGCCGCCGTTACACATGCCCGGTTTCAAGAATATGCTCACTGAGGACCAATTGAACGATCTGGTCGCTTACCTCTTCAGCTTGAAACCCAAAGGGGAAGAATCCGGTTTCTAACCCATGTTTCCAGTCGGGCTGTAGGCGAAGGCTCCTGCGTTTTGCTCCTTACCGACTTAAGAAAAGCAAGAGCTTCTTCTACAACTTTTTCAGCTAAATCTATCTTTGTAAGATCCCGATTGATCGCATGAAAAAGTTTTCCCCTTGGATCATCAGTCTTATTTTTTTGCTTTGGGCCATAACCAAGATGATTCCGGTCAAGCAACCGCCCGGTTTCGACATCGACGGGTTTGGCCGGCTACCGGTATTGGTCAACGGCCGGGTGATGCCGATGGATACATTGGCTCGTGTCTCGCTCTTTGCCATGAATCACCACGGAACATGTACGACCTCCGATGGTAAGAGCCGGCCGCAGCGCGAGTGGTTGCTGGATGTTTTCATGATGCCCGGGCGAGTAGATCTCGCAAAAGTATTTGAAGTGACCAATCCCGACATTCTCGATCTCTTTGGCTGGCAGGAAGCGAAAGGCAAATCGAATGACTATTCGCTTAGTGATCTCGAACCATTCTCTGGCGAGATCGAAAAACAGGCGGGATTAGCCACGCAAACAGAAGCCGAAACCCGTAACGCGTTCCAGAGAGCGATCATCAAACTGCGGGATGCTTTGGGTCTGTACATTCAGTTGAGAAACACGGTTCAGCCCGACGACTCGCCTGATTTCGGAAAAGAAATTCAAGCATTCAGCTCGATAATTCAACCGGGGATGCAGGCAATTCGGGACAAGGACGCAAACAAGGCGTTTAACGGCCACGATTTGGACCGCATTCTTTTGTTCACGCAACGCTACCAGAACCTTGTTCAGGTCAAGTACGCCTACGCGATTCCGAATCCGAATGGAACGGCCGATGGTGACCGGTGGCAGCACATTTCGCAGGCACTGCTCAGCGCTATCACCACGGGAAAGGTGCCTTATCCAGCCACGATCTATGGACGTCTGATCTCGGCTTATCGAAGCGGAGATACACAGGGATTCAACCAAGCCATTAGGGAATATAGTCAGTATCTTGAGCAAACGATCCCACAGGAGCTGAATCGGCCTCATCTAGAGTTCTTTTTTAACCGGGCCCAGCCATTCCTCCAGACGGTGGTTTTGTATATGGTTGTCTTTGTTTTGGCTCTGGTCTCTTGGCTGAAGTGGCCGAAAACTCTGGGGAAGACTGCTGCTATTCTTCTTCTATTCGCGTTTCTCCTTCACACTGCCGGGCTTGTCACAAGGATGTATTTGCAGGGCCGGCCGCCAGTCACCAACCTGTACAGCTCCGCGATTTTTGTCGGATGGGGAGCGGTGCTTCTCTGCCTGTTCCTCGAATGCTTCTACAAGAACGGAATTGGCAGCGTGTGCGGTTCTGCGATCGGTTTCGTGACCTTGTTGATTGCTCAGAACTTGCAAGTCGATGGCGACAGCCTCGAGATGTTGCGCGCTGTGTTGGACACAAACGTGTGGCTTGGAACTCACGTCGTCATGGTGACCCTCGGCTATTCTGCGACATTTCTCGCCGGATTTCTGGGCATCATTTACATTTTTCGCGGCCTGCTGACGAAATCGTTCGATGTGATGACTGCAAAATCGCTCGGACGCATGATGTACGGAATCGTCTGTTTCGCCACTTTGTTCAGCTTCATTGGTACGATCCTTGGCGGTATCTGGGCTGATCAATCCTGGGGACGGTTTTGGGGTTGGGATCCAAAGGAAAATGGGGCGCTCCTCATTGTGATTTGGAACGCGATTATTCTGCATGCACGATGGGGTGGCTACGCCCGCGATCGAGGTGTCGCGGTTCTGGCGGTATTTGGCAATATCATCACCGGCCTGTCATGGTTTGGAGTCAACATGCTGGGCGTCGGTTTGCATTCCTACGGCTTCATGGATCAGGCGTTTGGACCGCTCCTGGTTTTTATCACTAGCCAACTCGCCATTGTCGGTCTGGGGATGCTGCCGCAGAAATACTGGCGCGGAATTCACGCGCGTGAAGCCGTCGGCCTAGGGCAGCCCGTGGCGATGCTTGCGGAGAGTGCCGTGCCGAAGCAGTAACTGACGGTTCATCTGGCATGGGAGGGCGCCTGTCATTTTCCGTTCCGTCAGCGACGGGCGAGCCGTCGGATTCAAGCTTCTCCTGTTCAATCATTCCGAGCATGAGGACGGGGTTGTGCCCGGTTGTTTCCCAAAGGTTACGATCAAGACGGCGGAATAGTTCGATACGTGATGGTTCCTGGCACAACGCCGGTTATAAGCGATCGTTCGGAGCGCTTCGATCGGGGGCGGTAGTGCCGGGATCACGCTGAAAGCTCGGATGGGCTTAACTCTCTTAATGCAATAACCTCGTAGCGCTGCATTGGTTTCTCCGTTGGGCTTCGCTCGGTAGGGGCAGATCTCCGGGCTGATCCGCGTATGGCGGGCGGTCGCCTCGGAGATGCGACCTACCAGGCTTCGCTCGGGACGCGCGAGAATCGTTCTGCGCGATGCAGCCTCTGCGAACCTCGTAATGATTATGCAACTTACCCATTTTCTTTCTCAGCTTTTGGGCCTCTATTTGATCATCGTATCTGTGTCGATGCTCACGCAGAAACAGGCGACCATGGGAATCATCACTAGTGTAATCGAAAACCCTCCCATGCTCTTCATCCTTGAAATACTGGGAGTCCTCGGGGGGCTGGCAATCGTCTTGTGGCACAATGTTTGGTCGAGCGGTCTCCTGCCTTTCCTTGTTACGCTCGTTGGGTGGGTGACCTTGGTCCGAAGCACCATATTTCTCTTCCTGTCACCCCAGGTAATGCTTAAAGTCTTCAAGGCAATCCGTTGCGAGCAAAACTACTACGCCTTTGTAGGGATCAGCCTTCTCATCGGCGTGTACTTAACGTATGCCGGCTTTGCCGGGTGAAGTGCTCTCCATTAATTGGCGATGCTGTTTATGCCTTGCTCGACGAGGAACTGCGAGAACTCCGGGTAGTCGCTAGGCGCCCGCCCGCAAATGCCAATCTTCCGACCCTTCGCACGCGCCACGCCGATTACCTCAGCGATCATCTTTTTCACGGCCGCGTTTCGTTCATCGAAGATGGGAGCCACAATCTCGCTGTCGCGATCCACGCCAAGGATGAGCTGCGTCAAATCATTGGAGCCGATCGAGAAGCCATCGAAGACTTCAGTGAACTCCGCGGCCAAAACGATGTTGCTCGGTATTTCGCACATGAAATAAATCTCCAGCCCGTCTTCGCCACGCTTGAGGCCGTGTTTTTCCATCTCTGCCTCTACCAGACGCCTTCCGCCACGGTGCGGCAGAATGGGATCGTCAGTTTGAGGTTTTTTAGCCCCATCTCGTCCCGCACCTTCTTCATCGCCCGGCACTCGAGCGCGAAACCGGCCTGGTAACGCGGGTTGTAATACCGGGACGCGCCACGGAAGCCGATCATGGGATTTTCCTCTTTTGGCTCGTAGGCGTGGCCGCCGATGAGGTTAGGATATTCGTTGGTTTTGAAGTCGCTCAGCCGAAGGATCACGTCCTTCGAGTAAAACGCTGCCGCGATTATCGCCAGCCCTTGTGCGAGCTTGTCGACGTAAAATTGCGGCGTGTCTTCGTAACCGGCCGTAATCCTGTCGATCTCGGCTTTCTCAGGTGATTCGCCGAGCTTCGCGTAGGCGAGCAGTGCAAGCGGGTGGACTTTAATATAAGTTGTGATGATGAATTCTTCCCGAGCGAGGCCGACGCCATCGTTAAGATACGTTTCCTGCTGGCCGGCAAAGCTGGCATCCGGCAGATCCTCGGCAATGGCGCTACTGCGCACGGCTACATCAGGTGCACGCCCGTCGGTGCCGCGTAATTGAGCGTAAGCTTCGATTATTTCCTCTTCGAGGTTCCGGCATTTCCGCGCCAACGATTGCCTCTCGCACCTGGCTGGCCCGCTGCCGTAAGTTCTCGATGACGCCGGTGTCGAGACCGCTCAGAACCTCCCGAATCTTATTAACCAATTCTGCCTGACGGAGGTAATAGCGGTATGCTTCCGCGGTGATGGCGAAGCCGTTGAGGAACCCTCACGCCTTTACCCGCCAACTCCCGATACATCTCGCCGAGCGAAGCGTTTTTCCCGCCGACCAGCGGGATGTCCTGGATACCGACTTGATCAAACCACTTGATAAAAGCAGTTCTTTTTGCAACCGGGTTTACTGCGGCTGCAGCTTCATTTCATTGTCTGAGTTTGCATAACGAACCTATAGGTTGTGGCCGCCCAACGTTGAGTGAGCTCCTGATCAACACTCTAGGACATCCGGGTAACCGAGCTTCCAGGTTTTTGGCGGAACATGACCTTTGCTTGGCCGCAAACAGTAGCGCAGGCGTCTCGCCTGTCTGAGGTTCCCCGTTTTGACGGGCAGAGAAAGCGATCCGTTTACTGACCTGTCCGCCGAAGCTTTAGCGAAGGAAAGGAGTGCGACAAAGCTGAGATTATTGTGACACGTTATCGTCCAGTCAACGGTCGGTATAAAAATCCAGCAGTTTCATTCGGGTTGCCTGCAGCCGCTGGAGCAACACGTTTGCGACTCGTGTGATTAGGTCAAAGCCGAATACGGGGTCATTTTTTGCTTGCTCGCGCAAGTACTGAGCACCGAAGGCAATCAGTTCGGCCGGATCGACTGCGCGCGCACTAAAATGCCACCGATAGGGCGGAAAGAGCCAGGACCAGCCGAGCGCATCTCCGGCGTTGATCGTTTGGACGGTCGTCACCCCTCGGTTAGGCACAAATGACTCCAGCGCCACAGCACCTTTGTAGATCAAGTAGAAATGATCGGCGCCACAGGCCTCCCGGAAGATTAGTTAGACTGTCGGCGCCGAAACGTTGATAGGTAGCCGCCTTGAAGAACAGCGGTAGGTATTGCGCGTAGCAGCCCTTGAGGAACGGATGGGCCGCGATCTTTTCATGAAGTTCGATTTGGTGGAGTTCGTTCATGAGCTGTAACCCTCCTGTGCTCTAACAGTATTTCCGATCAAAGTATAACAAGCTCACCCGAATTTGGTGAGGGCTTGCCGTTTGTTGTTGTTACATTGGCTCTCCGCCTAGCCCGCATCGCTCGCAAATCCTTAGGGATTTGCAATGCCGGGATGCGCCAGAAAGCCTCCGGCGTAACACAGCACTTCGAGGACGACGACGAGCACGAGGTCGAATGAAAATCTTAGAGCTCACCATCGCTTTGGATGAGTCTGAGAATAAGTCGACAGAGCGTGGATGTACTGGACGCGCTCGAATGCCGATGGATCCGGACTATTCTTCTGGCTCATACTGCCTTTGAGTTGGGCGACCGATTCATATTCGTGCTCGCTCATCCAACCGGACAGGGTTGACTCAATGGTTTTTATGTGGTCAATTACCGTGCCGGAGCAGCACCGAGCAGAGCATAGTTACATCGGCGCCCGCCATGAGCATCTTCAGCACGTCGAAGCCGGTGTGGATTCCGCTTGTGGCCGCCAAGCTGACCTGTAGACGGTCAAAGAGAATTGCTAACCAGCGCAACGGCAGGCGCATCGCCATTGGTGTGCTGAGCAGCAGGTTAGGAGTGACGGTGAGGTCATCCAAATCAATGTCTGGCTGGTAGAACCGATTAAACAGAACTAAGCCATCGGCGCCTGATTCTACAGATCCTCGCCAACTTGCGTCGCTAATTTCTTCAGGAGTTCTTTCGCGAACTGTTTTTGTTTTATCAAGTGATACCCTGAATCCGAGCCCGAATTCGGCGTTGTCTTCGAACAAAGAGATTGGAAACGCGCTCACCGGCAAAGCATCGCCTCGTCCGGCGATCACCTCACCCACTACGTTCCGAACGAACGCAGGGGCGATCGCCGGTACTGGCGTCTGCATCCCTAGCGAACTGGCAACCTGGTTGTGAACTTCAACCTCATGAAGATTTGACAGGTTACGATCCACCGCGCTGAGGTTCATCTCCACATTTCGTCGCCTTTTTTGGAGTAAGTCTTCCGGATCGACCCTTTAATGGCGGCGATAGCTTCCTCTTGCGGCAAGACCCCGGAAATGGCGAAGAAGCGGGTTTGCATGATGGTGTTGATCCGGCCGCCCATCCCGCATTCCCGTGCCACGGTATGCGCATCGATGACAAAGAATCGGGCCTGCTTCTCAATGAGACGCCGCTGAACTTTTTCGGGGAGATGATCCCAGACTGAACCTTCCCCGATTTGGCGGACACGGAAGCTCAAAGTAAAATGAAAGAATCCGTGAAAGAAAAGAAGGTTCAAAAAAGATACGACGAGGAGTTCAAGCGCCAGGCAGTGGCGCTGATGATTCACAGCGGCAGGACCCAGGCGCAGATCGCTCGGGAGCTGGGTGTCAGCGATTACAGTCTGACGTTATGGAAGAGGGCCTACCTCGGGCATCGGAAGCCGGCGCAGCTGGCGGGCGAGCAGCTATAGTCCAGAACAGATGTTCGCCAAGATTCGCCAGCGGCAACGAGAGATCGAGTATCTCAAGCGTCAGGGTGAGATCTTAAAAAAGGGGTTCTTCGGATAATTTCGTGGATAGTCGCCGCCTTGGTAGCGCAAGGACTCCGCTTCGTGCAAGAGAAAATCCGGCATAACTCGCTGACGCTCGGCCTTCGGCACTTATTCCGTTTTTCTCTTGCACTGCGCCACGGCTTTGCGCGGATGGGAACCATGGCTTTTCTGGCGAAAAGCGGTTGCTTTGCCAAAGATGAATGTGGGCGGCCGGGCTGTTTAGTCACCGCTTAATTGCGGGTTTGCGATGCGGAAAGCGAAGACTAAAAGGGATGGATGGCAGAGAGTTTGGAGCAGCATTATCGGCGGTTATTGGGACTGGAAGAGCCCTGGGTGGTCGAGGCGGTTAAACTGGAGTTGGCCGCACAACGCGTGGAGATCCGCTTAGAGGCACAGGTAAAGCCACGGGGATTGAAGTGCCCGGAATGTGGAAAATGGTATGGGCTCTACGACCACGCGCCTGAACGGCGATGGCGGCACCTGGACACTATGCAGTTTGAGACGGTTTTAGTAGCACGGATTCCCAGGGTCAATTGTGCCGAACACGGAGTCAAAACCATCGAACTGCCTTGGGCCGGGAAGAACAGCCGTTTTACGCTAATGTTTGAGGCCTTTGCCATTCGGCTGCTCCAAGCATGCGAAACAGTCAGGAGTGGCGCAGGGCTTCTGCGGTTGGATTGGCACAGTGCACATCAAATCATGGAGCGAGCCGTGGAGAGGCCTGAGGCGTCGCCAGATGGAGACGGTGCGGTTGGTCGGCATTGACGAAAAGAGCTTTGGCTCTGGGCAAGACTACATCAGCCTGATGACTGATCTGGAACAGAGCCGGGTTTTGGAGGTGGTACCGGACCGGACTAGCGAAGCATGCCAGGAACTCTGGAAACATCTCGGTCCCGAGCAGAATCTTAAAGTCGAAGCAGTCAGTATCGACATGTGGGAGCCTTACCTGAGTGCTACGGCCCAGGCAGCACCCCAAGCCCGGATTGTCCATGACAAGTTTCATGTTGCCAAGCATCTCAACGAAGCGGTCGATCGGGTGCGGCGGGCCGAGAATCGGCAGCTGCATTCCGAAGGAAATGATCTGCTCAGCGGCAGCAAGTACGTGTGGTTAAAAAATCCCGAGAACTGGCGTGAGACCGATCGACTAAGGTTTGAAGCTCTGCGCTGCTCCGGATGTAAGGTCGCCAGAGCCTGGCAAATCAAGGAACTCTTCAGAGAGTTCTGGAGTTGTTTTGACCCGGCAGAGGCTGAAAGCTTCTTTGATCGCTGGTATAGCTGGGCAAGTCGCTGCCGGTTGGTTCCAGTTAAGGCAGTCGCCCGGATGCTCAAAATCCATTTGGGAAATCTGTTGACCTATTTCACTCATGCTATCTGTAATGCCATGACTGAGGGCTTTAACTCCAAGATTCAAAGCCTCAAGCATGCTGCTCGGGGCTTTCGTACTTTTGCTAACTTCAGAATCCGGATCCTGTTCTTCTGCGGAAAGCTCGATCTATGCCCCATTATCCATTAAATTATCCGAAGAGCGTTAAAAAAAGCTATGAGCATACTGGGAGAGGAACCGCAGAGCGGTCTGCGATGATTGAAGAACTGTCGGTTCAATTTCCGGTTAAGGAGTGTTGTGTGGCCCTGAGCGTTTCGCGTAGTGGTTATTACCAGTGGGTGGGAACAGAGCAGTCTGTACGAGCCGAAGCGAACGGCGAGCTTTTGAAGGAAGTCGAGCGCGTCTACGATGAGCACAAAGGACGCTACGGTAGCCCGCGCATTAGCCAGCAGCTTCGGCAGGAGGGCATGGTGTGTGGGAAGAATCGGGTGGCGCGATTGATGCGTGAAAATGAGTTAGCTGCTCGACGTAAGAAGGCGTTTCGACCACGGACGACATTGCCGGGCCAAACAGCGGCTCCCAACCTGATCAAGGAGCTCAAACCCAGTGCTCCAGATCAAGTCTGGGCCAGCGATATTACCTATGTCGCCACGTTAGAGGGATGGCTTTAGCTGGCGGTGATCCTGGATCTGTTCAGCCGCAGAGTGGTGGGCCGGAAACTAGGCCAGAGCTTGGAAGCAGAACTGGTTGTTACGGCGCTCAAGAATGCCTTGGTCTTGCGCCAGCCGGATGAGGGTCTGTGCTTTCACTCCGATCGAGGGAGCCGGTACAGCAGCGAAGCCGTACGCAAACCATTGAGTGTTATTGGGGCCAATCTGAGCATGAGTGGGTTAGGGAATTGTTATGATAACGCCCAAGCCGAAGCCTTTTTCAGCACGCTGAAAACGGAGTGTTTTCCGGAGAATCACGTCTTCGCCAGCCGGGCCCAAGCACGGCGTGAGATCTTCGAATACATCGAGGTTTACTACAATACCCCGGCGCCTACACAGCGCGCTGGGATACCGGACGCCGTGCCAGTACGAAACACAGTTTGAAGGAGTAATTGACATTGAAAGCGGCGCAGCCCAACGTCTCAATGTTGCAACGGAGGATAGAGCTCTGCGGGGACGCACCTCGAGCGCCGATGCAGCCTTGCACACGGCGGGTGTGGCTGCATACGGCAGCCCACCGGCCCAGGCGGCCGGTTCCCTGCCGGAGCAAGCCCAAAGCGAGAAATCCCAGGGGGTTCGGGGGACAGAGTCACCCGATCCCTTCGATAACACAATAAAAAAGCCGAGAATTACGTGTCCGTTTTTTCGGGGGAATTACATCGATCCTAAACCGAACAGACGCTGCGCCGAGTTAGGTCTCAAATACGTGAGTCTGGAGGAGCTTCTCTCTATCTGACGTTGTGTCGCTACACGCTCCCCTTCCAACAGACACTGCTCATTTGATTGGTGAGCCAACAATTGCGTTGATGAAAAGCGGGGTAATGCTGATAAACACCAGCCGCGGAGGATTGATTGACACCAAAGCCGTCATAAAAGCGGTCAAGACAGGCAAGATCGGCTATCTCGGGTTGGATGTGTACGAAGAGGAAACCGCGCTATTCTTTGATGACCGTTCACTCCAGGTCGTTTCCGACGACGTCTTTGCTCGTCTCCTCACGTTCCCTAACGTGATCATCACCGGGCACCAAGCTTTCCTTACTCAGGAAGCGCTGGAAAATATTGCCCAAACTACGATCGAGAACATCGTGGAGTTTGCCACTGTCGGAACCTGCCTAAACCAAGTCCGCGTTTAGCGGTGATTTCGACAACCATCGAGGAATTACGAATGGTTTCCCATTCATCGCTAAACAAAGAAGGATGGCTGGCGAAAACGGCGGCCAAGGGCCAAACACGACCCAACGGATGGGCAGAGCTCAGCAACAGGCGGTGAGTACTCCCGCTACTGAGGAACTAGGGTCGACCGGTCAATCGTATTATGAGTTTCGACTATCAAGTCATCGTGGTTGGTTCCGGTTCTGGAGGCAAAGAAGCCTGTCTCGGGGCGGCCCGGGCTGGTTTACGGACTCTCTTAGTGGAAGAAAAAGCGTTGGGCGGTACCAGTTTTCATCGAGGCAGCTATGCTGTCCGAGCGCTCCGGGCATGTGCCAGCTACCTGAAAAATACGGAGAAAAAGTCAAACACGCAATGGACCGACTGGCGGACTGCTTATCACCGCACCAGCAATCGACTTATTGTCGAATTGAGCCAGGCAATCGATCAGGAAAAAGTTGAGCTGCGTTTGGGCAGAGCGAAACTGGTTGGACCCCACGAAATATCCGTTCTGGCATCGCCAGGTCTGCCACAGCGCTTGTCGGCCAGCCAGATCATTCTCGCAACCGGCTCCCGACCTGATTTTCCAAGTGAGCCCGAAGCTGGCATCTTGAACAGCGATGATCTCCTGCAGTTAACAACCTGCCCACAACACCTTTTTGTGATCGGCGGCGGATACATCGGTTGTGAACTTGCTTCTATCTTTAGAGACTTAGGTGCCTTGGTTACGATCGCCGAAGCACAGTCGCGGTTGTTACCAAATTGGGATCCGATCGCAGGCATATCCTTTCAGAGCCTGGCCCAAGCAGCCGCAATTGAAGTTTTGCTTAATGAACGGGTCGAAGTACCAGAATTTTCGGCGGGAGAAAAGCCAGCCTATCTATTAAACAGAGGAAAGGTGATCCAACCGGATGTGACTTTAGTCGCGACCGGCCGAAGCCCCAATAGTGAGGAACTCGGCCTGGAAGCCGTCGGTCTGCCCAGCCGCGGTTGGATTCAGGTCAACGAGCACATGCAAACGCGGCAGAGCTCGATCTATGCAGTCGGAGATGTTACCGGCCTCGGGTTGCTCGACAGTGTGGCAGCAGCGCAAGCGCGGGTTGCGGTCCAGTCGATCCTTGGAATTCCAGCCCGCTTCGATAAGCATTGTTTTCCTCATTTCCTGCACACGGAACCGCCAATTGCCAGCATTGGCTGGACTGAGGACGAAGCAAAAGCCTCCAGTCTGCCTGCCGAGGCGCTCGTTTGGAAAGGTGCTCTCTTTACGGAGGACGATTTTAATATCCACAAGCGAGAACCCATGGCAATCAAATGCCTGATTCATTCGGAGTCCAAAGGCATCCTAGGCTGCATCGCGGTCGGCTCCCGGGCAGCGGAAGTCATCAATTTTGTATCGGCTGCCATAACAGCCGGTCAATCCGCCCAGGAACTTTCGAATTTGTCGGTTGTTCACCCTAGCGCCACCGAAGCGTTCATCAAAGTTCTGCAGCAATATGCAATGTCTGCTCAGTCGGTGTCCAGCCGCTCCGACCGAATTTATTTGAGATAACCCCAACAATACCACGTCTCCTCAGCTTATCGATCTCTCTACGAGAGCCAGTTATAAATGAATACCCCAGATCTTAGCCATCACGGAATCAGCGGCCCCGTCATACTTTCCAATCTATCTCCTGCCGAGCTGTATGAGGAGGCCATTCGCTTCGATCGGAGCACTTGCCTCTCCTCTACGGGTGCCTTGGTGGCTTATTCGGGAAGCAAAACCGGCCGCTCACCCAAAGACAAAAGGATCGTTAAGCGCCCAAGCTCAGAAAACGATGTCTGGTGGGGGCCAGTAAATTTTCCATTGGACGACCTCTCTTTCAAAATCAACCGCGAGCGTGCTTGCGACTATCTCGCCAGCCGGGATCGCGTTTATGTCATCGATGGGTACGGGGGCTGGGATCCCGAGTGTCGGCTAAGGATTCGGGTGATCTGCTCGCGTCCTTACCACGCGCTGTTCATCAGGACGATGCTCATCCGTCCAAGTTTCGAGGATTTAGTAAACTTCGGAAAGCCAGACTACACCATCTTCAACGCTGGCGCATTTCCGGCGAATCGTTTCACGGCTGGCATGACGTCACGAACATCCGTAGATCTATCTTTTGAGGACCGGGAAATGGTGATCCTGGGAACGGAATACGCCGGCGAGATGAAGAAAGGCGTTTTCACGATCATGAACTATCTCATGCCAAAGCGTGGCTTACTACCGATGCATTGCTCGGCGACGATGGCCAGGACAGGCAGGGACACCTCATTGCTTTTCGGCTTATCCGGAACAGGCAAGACAACGTTATCGGCCGATCCGAAGCGGCAATTGATCGGTGATGACGAACATGTCTGGAGCGATCGCGGGATTTTTAATATCGAAGGTGGGTGCTACGCGAAAGCAATCGATCTCACTCAGGCGTCAGAGCCGGACATTTTTGAAGCGTTACATTTTGGCGCCGTCCTGGAGAACGTCATCCTCAGTAAAGAACACCGCGACGTCGACTATTCAAACACGACCATAACTGAAAATACGCGTGGTGCTTACCCGATAGAGTTCATTCGAAACGCTCGGATACCATGTATTGGCGGACACCCGACCAATATCATTTTTCTCACTTGTGACGCTTTCGGAGTTCTGCCGCCAGTATCCAAGCTGTCACGTGATCAGGCTATCTACTACTTCCTGTCGGGATACACCGCGAAAGTGGCGGGAACCGAAGTGGGTGTAACCGAGCCGCAGGCTACGTTCTCCGCTTGTTTTGGTGCGCCATTTCTCGTCTGGCATCCGACGAAGTACGCAGAACTCCTTCGGCACAAGATGGAGAAGCATCAGGCGAATGTCTGGCTCGTGAATACCGGTTGGTCGGGCGGCGGATATGGGATTGGCTCGAGAATCAGGTTATCGTACACGCGGGCAATAATTGACGCCATCCACAATGGCAGCCTTGCGGAATCCTCGACCCAACTCGACGCTTCATTCGGTCTTGCCCAAGTTGCGGTTTGCCCGGACGTTCCGCCCGACATTCTGGTGCCGAGAAAAGCGTGGAAAGACCTCGGGCGGTACCTCAGTGCGGCCGGAAGATTGGCGGCTCTTTTCAAGGATAACTTCCAGCAATTCGCGGCGCAAGTGCCTCCTGAAGTGAACGCGGCAGGTCCTTACCAATAGCTCGGTCGTGCACGAGCAGTTTTTCTGACTGCGAACGAATGGCGATGATTTTTAGTCGATGAGATTAGCATCGCCTTCGATCGACATGTTCTGGTCTACGTCAAAAATCGCGACCTGACCGGGGTCAGCGCCAGAATGGCGCCCGAGCACAAGGATTGTATCGATCACTTTGAAGACCTGGCGATTGCTTACAATCAATTCAACTTTAAGCTCGGCCGACTTTCGAGCCAATGGATTGCTCGGCCGACCTCTGGTCGGCATTGATTCTTCTGCTTGCACCGGATCCAAGCCGTGTGGAAGTCGATTGACCAACGATACCACTGGCCTCGACGGGATGCCCATCTGCCTCAACCCTGACTGCAAAGCCTTCAACCTGGAGGGGTGGATGACAGCCTCAATCTTCTTCATTCCTGCACTCTGGCCGATGGGTTAGTTCCAGTCTCACCCTCTTTTGTCTCTTAATTGCCGCGGTTTGGCGTTCCCACCTTCAGAGAGTGTTTGGCCAGCGCGAGCCTGGAATCCACAGCGACCCAAGGGGTGGGAATCGGAACAAGGCAAGGGCAGCTTCAGACAACCAATGGATTGTTCAATGGCCTGCTCCGAGCGAAGTATCTTATTGATTAATAAACCTCCTCGATTACTTCAATGAAAGCATCCCTCCAAGCCGGGAGCATCAAGCCTGTTCTCTTCCACGGTGAGAAGGGCGAGCATCTCGCCGAGCTGCCCTCGAACTTCAAACATATCCTGGTCCCGACAGACTTGAGCAGCGCGGCCCTCCTGGTTGCCCGGTATGCTGTCGATCTCGCCCGGTCTGCCAACTCAAAACTAACCCTCCTGCACGTACTGGAGGGCGCCGCTTTTCTAGATCGTGCGGTCGATCGATCTGACCCCGACCCGCGCCCTGATCCCAGGCAGCAGGCGACCAGAGCGCTTCAGAAAATAGGCCGCGTCCTCGGTATGGATTGCGGTCGAGATTGGTTCTGCCTGCGCTCCGGTGATGTTGTGCCCCAGATACTTCTCGGCGCCAGAGAACTCGCAGTGGACCTGATCGCCATTTCGACCCGCCAGCCGGTCAATCTCGCGGAACTGAAAGAGGGCAGCTACGCCGAGCGTATCGTGCGTTATTCTGAGTTTCCTGTGCTGGTGCTTTATCATCAGGAGCAACCCATTTTGCCCTGGTCGATTCTTTAAAGAGTTCGCAAGGTCGCCATGAGTGCGTCGGCAGCACTGGGCTGAGCCAACGGAATTTCGCGCAGTTCGTCTAGTGACGTACGCAGGCGAATTGCTATTGCAGCCACATTGGCAATTACCGCCGCATGATCTCCCGCCACTAAACATCCCAACAGCTTCCGGGAACGAGGATCGACAAGCACTTTTACGTAGGTCGGCTCCGGATCGATAACGCTTCGTTCATCGTCGGAAGTCAACCGCAGATCAGCGGCAGCGAGGACGAACTCGATTCCGTGGCTGATTGCCTCTGCTTGCGTCCATCCGACCGCCGCAATCGCAGGCTCGGTGTGAACACACCGTGGAATCCAGCGAGGATCATAGTTGCTCTCAAGTCCCAAAACGGAATTGATCGCGATTGTCGCTTGAGAGAAAGCCGTGCTGTCCAGAAGACTGAGTCCAGTGACGTCGCCGACCCCGTAGAGGCCCGGAGCGGGTAAGCGCATGCATGAATCTACTCTGAGGTTGGAAGAATCGTCGACTCCTAGATCCGACAGTCCGAGTCCCTCTGAGTTCGGTCTCCGGCCGGTCGCAATGAGCACGAGATCGACGACAACAGGTTCTCGAGAGGAGAGTGGAATGCTAATATCTGTCTCGCTCTCCCGGACATCTTCTAGAGCGACCTTGGAATTCAACAGGATGGGAACCCCTCGGATCTCAAGTTTTTCGGCGACGCGATCCGCTGCCTCCGATTCCCACCCCGGCAATATTCGGCTCGCTTGCTCGATGAGCGTAACCTCGGTACCCAAGCTGCGATAGACTGAGGCAAACTCGCATCCGACATAGCCTGCGCCAACGATGGCCAGACGTTCTGGTAATCCAATTATCCCGAGCAGTTGGTCGCTATTCACCATTCGAGGGCGTGAACTGTCGTAGAAAGCCGGCCGAGAACCGGTCGCCACAATGACGTTTTCGGCAGTGACGGTCGACGTTGAGCCAGATCGGTCAACCACTCGGATCGTCCGAGGCTCGAGAAGCTCTCCGTTTCCTTGGATGAGATCAATGTGTAACCGACGTAGCTCTGCCCGGAAATTGTCCGTGAGACGCGAAGCGAGCAGCCGTTGCGCGTTGATCCAATCCTTTAAACTCGCATTCGCCAAATCGATTTTGTTACCGAATCGGCCACTCTTCCAACTGTCTCGGAACTGGCGAGCGCAGGCCTGCAGAGCTCGCACGGCATAACATCCTCGATGAAAGCAGGTGCCACCGAGCTGGTCTCGCTCAATTATCGCCGTACGCAAACCTTTCCTGGCTCCCAAAAGAGCCGCCTCACGGCCGCCTGAACCCGAGCCGATAATCGCTAGTTCATAATGCTGTGCCATGACACTCTCGTAACTCCGCTTTCCCCAAAATTACAGCCGTTCGCACCAGAAGGTCAATCGAAGCCCAATTTCTTCACTCAAAGTTAAGCCGCCAATGGCATGCTCCGCATTTTTCTGTTGCAATTCGCACGCGTTTTTCACGGGATTTACCTTTCTGCTTTATCGATGCCGCGAGCTGCTCCATCAGCTCACTTCAGGTTTGTGCTGATGGCGTAACACTGCTTTCCCTCTTTTGCCTACCTCTGGCCGCCGATTGGCTAGAGAGCTCAGATGACGAGCCGGTCACTAATTCTCTCGGCGATAGACAGTCGGAGAAGCCCCGGTGATCTCGCGGAAAGTGCGGTTAAAATGGGTGAGTGATTGGAAGCCCACGTCGTAAGCAATCTCGCTCACGCGTAAATGCGGATTCAGCAGCAAATTCTTTGCCTTCTCCACTCGAACCCGGCAAAGGTAATCCGTAAAGGTCAGACCGGTGGATCTTTTGAAAAGTTTGCAGAAGTAGAAGGTGCTCACATGGAGGGCTCTCGCGATCTCCGTGAGTGTGAGCGGATCGGCAAAATGACCGGCGATATAAGCTTTCGAGCGCCTGATCAATGGCGACTCCTGATTTTGAGAGTGGATCGCTACCTGGTTCGCTACCAAAGCCAGATGTTTACTGAAAATCTGAAGGAGTTGGACAATTGATTTATATTTTGCCGGTGAAACTACTTTGGAGTGGAAATAGGCTTCCTCGAGCTGACGCAAATCCACCTTTGCTCCCCAGTCCAGGATTTGTTGGGTGATCCCGACAAACCCTCTCTTCGAGGGCGCTTGGAGCGCCACCTGGCCCGTCTGGAGTAATCCGATCGTCTGTTCTCCCAATCGGATCGGTACCGCCGTATCGCAAAGACCAGCAAAACAGGGAACGGTAGCGGGACCCTCAATTGCTGCCTGGTTAAGTTGCCCCTGCACTTCCAAACATGCAGCGCACGTCCGATTTGTTTTCGACAGAAGCAAACAGAAGGGGTTTTGGTGTCGGCTTTCCTGTTGCGCCAGGTTCCAGTACTCGACTGGCCGGAGCGATAAAGGTAGCTCGGTAGCTTCTCCAAATGCCTTTTCGTAATCCTGATAGATCTCGCTCCGCCTGAGAAAGTCGAGTAACGGGCTCTTCCTGTTCATACGATTGTTGCTGATCTTCTTCCCGATCCTAATCTCATGTCGGTTCCGTGCAAGGAGCGGCTAGTGAACCGACCTTAGAAAGGCAAATGTCAGGCCGAGAGCATTTCAATCATCCGCAATAAACTCTGGTCTGTTCCTTTCGTTTTGCCATTGATCATCGGGTAAGGTGTGCAGACAACCTGTCCTTTTTGCCAGCCCACCAGCACGCCTTGCGCCTCCTGGTGAAGGCATTCAATCGCTGTGACTCCGAGCCGAGTTGCCAGCAACCGGTCGAAGGCACCTGGTGAGCCGCCGCGTTGTACGTGTCCGAGGGTAGTGACGCGGAGATCAAATCCAAGCCGCGCCTGATGCGCTTTGAAATAGTTCATCAGGCAGTGCGCGTTGAAACGAGCGCCTTCGGCCACCACCCCGATGGCATGTGCCTTTCCGCGATCATAGGCTTGACGGAAGAGATCAGCCAAAGTCTCTGGGTCCATCTCATTCTCTGGCATGACGATCGCCTCCGCCCCACCGGCAATTCCGGCGGCCAAGGCCAGGTAGCCACAATTGCGGCCCATCACCTCAATTAGAAATGCCCGATGGTGGGAGCTCGCCGTAATCTTTATCCGATCGATCGCTTCCAAAGCGATATTAAGCGCTGTGTCGACACCGATCGACACGTCGGTTCCGCAAAGATCGTTGTCGATCGTCGAAGCAATGCCGACTACCGGGAAGCCAGCGGCGGCGAGCGCAGCCGCTCCGGCCTGAGAACCGTTCCCGCCGATCACCACCAATCCGTGGATTGCCGCCGCTTTTAAAATTTTTCGTGCCTGGCAGACTCCATCCTCCGATTTGAATTCCACACAGCGCGTGCTCCCGAGGATCGTACCGCCCTGTTGAATAATTCCGCCGACATCACGGGCGGAGAGGGTACGGAAGTTTTCAGCCAGTAAGCCTCTGAACCCTTCGTTGACTCCGATAATCTCGCAACCCAGATGCAGTCCGGTTCGGACAACCGCCCGGATGGCCGCGTTCATTCCCGGGGCATCTCCGCCACTGGTTAGCACAGCGTATTGGCGTTTCTCCATAGGGGGAAAATATGGGAACTGCAGTCCAGCGTGCTGCACCCGGATTGGCTGAATCTGCCCATCCGTTGCTCCCGGGAGGGTGCCAGTTCTAAAAATTGGAAGGCTTCCTGAGACCCGCTAGTGTAACGCTAACAACACGAGCAATTGCGCGAGAAACACGCGAAGTACCATGGTAAGCGGATATACAGCCGCGTAAGCGACAAGGGGTTCATCGGATTTTTCCAACGAGCTCGCAAAAGCAAGCGCAGGCGGATCAGTCATACTTCCAGCGAGCACTCCGGCGAGGGTCCCTCGGCTCAGACGGAGCAGTTTGCGGCCCATTAACGCCGCCGACAGCAGAGGCACAAGCGTGACCAGCATCCCGCTCGCCGCCCACGTAACACCGCGAATCGAAAATACGGTTTCGAGAAATCCGTGGCCAGCTTTTAGCCCGACACAAGCCAAAAAAAGCGCTATTCCAAATTCTCGCAAAGCGAAATTCGCCCCAGGAGTCAAATACCAGTTGAGCGGTCCGAGCCGGCCGAGTTGACTGACGAGAATTGCCACGATCAGTGGTCCGCCCGCTAAACCAAGGCGGACCGGAGCGGGGAGTCCGGGGAGGTAAATCGGGATCGAACCAAGAATGACGCCACCCAAGATACCGCTAAACAACGCAGCAAGGGGTGGGTGATCGAGAGCCTTAGGTTCATTGCCAAGAGCACGGCCAACGGCTTCCAGTGCTTCAGCAGGACCAACCGCCACCAGCAGGTCGCCCAGGTGAAGTGCTATCGATTCGCGTGCCGTGAATTCGACCTCTGCCCGCGTCAGTCGGGTTACGACGACTCCGTAGTTCTCGTCAAACGCCAGTTCTGAAAGCGTGCGCCCGGCGACGGCGGCGTTTGTCACAAACAGTCGTTTGGCGGTGACGTTTCCGGTGCCCGACTTCGGAATGGGTTGTGAACGAGGGCCGATTAAAGCCTCGAGTTGAGAAACGTTCTGCCTCGGACCGACGATGCGAATCCGATCGCGGAGCGCCAAGGAAGCATCGTTGGTGGGCACAAACACCTGATCTCCACGACAAATTCGGGAGACGACCACCTGCTCATGCAGGAGCATTGGAATGGTCGAAAGTTTACGTCCATCGAGATTCACGTTCGTGACCTCAAAATCAGTGGCCACCGGCGCGTCACCGGGACGATTCGAGCCTATTTCGTGACTGGTTTCGTCTCCAAAAAGTTTCCTCGCGACCAGAATCGAAACGATGATACCCGCGATTCCGAACGGGTAAGCGACGGCATAAGCCATCCCCACTTGGTTCCCTTGGCGAAACTGAGATCCGGCGACCTCGAGTGCTGCCTGTGCCGCGGCAAGGCTTGGTGTGTTCGTGGTTGCTCCGGCCAGGAGTCCGGCGGTAGCGGGCGTGCCAAGTCGCAAGAGCAGGTCCAATCCGAAGGCAATCAGAGTTCCAGCTCCAACCACAAACGCCGCGAGAAAGTTGAGCTTCAATCCGCTGTGTCCCAAAGAGGAGAAAAAGCTCGATCCGACTTGCAGCCCAACGCTGTAAACGAACAAAAGTAAGCCGAAATCGCGTACAAACTCGAGAACGTGCGATTCGATCTGAAACCCGAGCTGGCCAAAAACAATTCCCACGAACAGGACACCCGCCGAACCAAGCCCAATTTTTTTGAATCGCAGACTGCCTAGCGCAACACCGAGCGCGATGACCGCACTTATAGTAAAAATTGCTGAGCCCAAGGAACCCTTTTTTACTTCAAAGACGACAAGGTAGCTGTGAGCATTTCGCCGGCGCCACCACTAAGCGCTTTTCTCATGGTAAACCAAAACTGGGCATGGTGCTCGGTGCATGATTGCGGGTGCTTTATCCAAATTGAATAGCCGGGCGAGAAAAGTCGGGTGGTGGCTTCCGGTTACTATCAAATCAGCTCCAATATCGCGGGCCAACGACGAAACTTTTTCCGCCGGTTCTCCAACGAGGAAGACCGAGTCACATCTCGGAACGGTTTTTGTCAACTCTTCTCTCAGACTATTGAGCTGCCTTTGATAATCGGCTTGCTGCTCTTCCAACAGCACGACTACCGGTTCTCCGCCGAATTCATACAGCCGGTCGGGTGCATAGACATGGACAATGGTAAGTGCTGCGTCGAAACATTTGGCGATTTCGGCAGCATACTTACCAGTCGCTGCAGAGTATTCCGTCAGATCGACTGCAACCAATACTTTCCGGATCGACGTTGGCGTATTTATCGGCGTTTCAGCGCCCAAAGTTTTCATGTTATTTCCCCTTTTCCCGACCTACTTTTCTTCAGGCTTTGGAACCAGGCTTACCATTGCTTGTCCGTTTTCTTCCAAAGAATGGACTGATCGCTCGCGGGAGTCTCGGCTGAGGCGCCATTCTAAGTGAGTCATCTGCCACTCTGGCACCGGTGGAGTGTCTAACGCAATGAAATGACGGCTCGGCATTCTCCCGCGTCAGCGTCGTAATGCAGGCAAAACCCCAACTTCTTGCACACCCGCTGCATCGGGAGATTGTCGGGAATGATATAAGCCGTAATACGGCTGAGTCTTTCCTGTTTGCCGATCTGCACCAGGCGCTTCAGCAGTTCGCTCCCCAGTCCTTTGCCTTGCCAGTGATCGCTGATGACTATCGCAAACTCAGCGTCCTCCAGATTATGCGCCTTGATCAAGCGCCCGATTCCAATAATCTCTGAGCGATCCGTTTCTGGGATCGTCCGCAGCACGACCAAAGCGATTTCGCGGTCATAATCGTTAAAACAAATCCGCGTTAAGCGCTCATGAGCGATTCGGTAGTCCAATTTTAAGTAGCCGAAATAGCGATAATGAACCGTTTGTTCCGAAAGAGTGCGATGAAACTCTGCCATTAATGGTTCGTCCTCCGGACAGATCGGACGGAGTGCTACCGGAGTGCCGTCGTTGAGTGTCCACTGACCTATGTAGCCGGTGGGGTAGGGTCGAATCGCAAGCTTCGGAAGCTCGCTCTCGGAGATCTCTGGGCGGTGTAGAACGATTCGGGCATCCAGCGCTACAATCCGATCAGGAGAGACGAACAACGGATTGACATCGATTTCTTTGATCCTGGGCTGTTCCGCCACCAGCAGGCTGAATCGGATCAGTACTGCTTCCAACGAATCCAGATCGATCGGCCTTCTGCCGCGCACCCCTTCCAGTGCTTTCGAGATACGGCACTGTTCGATCAAATGCCTGGCGAGATTAGCATTGAGCGGCGGAAGACCCAGGGCACAATCCTTAACGATTTCGGCGAGTTGTCCTCCTGCTCCGAGAGCGACCACCGGCCCGAGCTGTGGATCTGTCGCGCTGCCGAGCAGAATTTCGTAGCCGTCCCCTTGAACCATCGGTGCAATGGTCACGCCTTGAAACGCGCCGGATCCGCATCGATCCCGAATTGACTGCTCAATTAACCGGTAGGCATCCCGAACGGCGTCGCTGTCACGAAGATCGAGCTGAACACCGCCAACATCTGATTTGTGAGTTATGGTTTCGGAATACAACTTGAGCACCACAGGACCACCGAATTCGGCGGCTACCTTCACCGCTTCTGTTTCATTGCCTGCAAAACGAGTCGACAGCGTCGGAATTCCGTATGCTTCCAATACCGCCTTCGATTCGATCTCTGTTAGCAAAGTGCGGCCGGCAGCATAAGTCTCCTTGATCAATTTATCCACGCGCTGCCCGGCTGGCGCATGTATCGGTTCGACCAAGAGCGAAGGCGTTTCATAAAGAGATCGGAGGTTCTTGCTATACTGCCACATCGCGCAGAAAGCCTGGGCTGCGGAATCGGGGTAACGAAATGTCGGAATACCGATTTCGTGCAGGATCCGTTCACCTTCGGCCACCTCTTGGCCGCCCATCCACGAAGCCAGGATTGGTTTGCCTTGCGAGGTTGCCCAACGCTTCAATGCTTTTGCTGTCCCGGTTGCGTCTGTCATGGCCTGGGGCGTCAGAATCACAAGGACTCCGTCGTTATGGGAGTCGCCGCTAAGAATTTCGACTGCTTTCTCGAATCGAGACGGTTCGGCGTCTCCAAGAAGGTCGACCGGGTTGTTCCTGCTCCAGAATGGCGGGAGCAGCAAATCAAGCATCTCAAAACTATTCTCCGACAGCTTGGCAAGCTCGCCACCGGCGCGAATCAGGGCATCTGTCGCCAAGGCGCCGGGGCCGCCGCCATTCGTGATGATGGCAAGGCGGGGTCCGCGAGGGCGGCATTGATTGGCCAGCACTTCGGCGAGACCAAAAAGCTCGTCGATCGTGTTGACGCGCAGAATCCCGGCTCGTCGAAACGCAGCGTCCAGGGCGTCATCGCTGCCGGCCAGCGAACCGGTGTGGGAGATCACGGCTTGGGAGGCTCCAGCGGTCCGACCAACTTTCAGGACGATAATCGGCTTGGAAAGGGCGACCTCGCGAGCTGCCGAAATAAAGGAGCGCGCGTCGCCGACCGCTTCCATGTAAATCAGGATGCTCCGCGTGAGCGGATCATCTGCGAGGTAATCGATGAGGTCGCCCCAGCTTACATCAACCATCGAGCCGGTCGAGACAAACGCGCTGAAACCTACTTTTTCGCTTTGGCTCCAATCCAGAATGGAGGAACACAAAGCTCCGCTCTGACTCAAAAAAGCTACGCTTCCTTCCGCGCTTAGACTTTTGGCAAAAGTCGCATTCAGTTTGTTTCGCGGCACCATAATACCGAGGCAATTGGGGCCGATTATTCGCATCGTTCCCCGGTTCTCGGCGATTTGCCTTTCCAGTTCCGCTCCCTCCGAACCGCATTCCTTGAATCCCGCGGAAATAATGATGGCTCCCTTGACGCCGACCTCCGCGCATTCGCGGACAATCTCCGGCACCGAACGGGCCGGCGTCGCGATAATCGCGAGGTCGATCTCCTGGCCGATGGCAGTGATCGTCGGAAAACTATTAATTCCGGAAACACTTGCTCTGCGCGGATTGACCGGATAGAGGCGTCCTGAAAACGGTCGCAGGTTCTCGATCAACTTTTGTCCGACGCTTCCGGGAGTCTCACTTGCTCCCACGAGGGCGATCGATGACGGGTCGAAGAGCGACTGCATGATTGGCCGCTTCGGCCTGAGGATATTTTCGGCGGTCACAAGTCGCTTGGTGCTCTGGCTGCTCATTTTAGTGCGAATCTAGCGCATGCAATCGGGCTCGAGCTTCTCTCGGGTTGCTCAACGCTGCGCATTGGTTGGCGCCGGTTCGTCGGAGGCTCGAAGCCGGGCCGAAACACGTACGGGTTTCGTTTTCACGGCTTTTGTCCAGTCGATTTCATGAAATCCTCCGGTTTTCGAATAGCGACGACCGCCAATGCCGGTAGTTTCTCCCATGCCAAAGATCAACTCGACAGATCTGGACGTGTTTCCGCTGGCGCTTGGCGGCAACGTGTTTGGGTGGACGGCTAACGAGAAGGAGTCGTTCGCGGTGCTCGACGCATATGCGGACGCGGGCGGCAATTTTCTGGATACCGCCGATATGTATTCCTCCTGGGCGCCGGGAAATTCCGGTGGAGAGTCGGAAACGATCATCGGGCGCTGGCTCGCCATGCGGAAGAATCGCGATCAGATGATCATTGCAACCAAGGTGGGTATGCACCCGCAACTGTCCGGACTTCGTCCGGAGACTATCCGGACAGCGGCAGACCGATCACTCTACCGCCTGCAGATTGACCATATTGATCTCTACTACGCGCATGCTGACGACCCGAAAACGCCGTTGGAAGAGACGCTGGGTGCCTTTGATGAACTGATCAAGGCTGGAAAGGTGCGCTACATCGCCGCCTCCAACTATTCGGCAGAACGGCTCAGACAAGCGCTGGAAATTTCGACAACGCGCAAACTGGCCCGGTACGTCGCTCTCCAGCAACATTACAATCTCATGGAACGTGACTCGTACGAGGGTGAGCTGCGTGAGGTCGTGCAACGGGAAAATCTCGTCTCCATCCCTTACTATGCTTTGGCTTCGGGTTTTCTAACCGGCAAGTACCGTCCGGGTACAGAAGTAGCGAGCAAGCGTGCGGGAGGCGCAGCCGAGTATCTGAATGAGAAAGGGCTCCGGGTCCTGGGGGCACTCGACCGGCTGGCGGCAGCAAACCAGGTCTCTGTCGCTGCCGTGGCGGTTGGCTGGCTGCGTGCGCAGCCCACCGTCATCGCGCCAATTGCCAGTGCACGAACGGCCGATCAGGTGCCAGATCTTGTGCGCGTCGCGACATTTGAACTGAATGACGAGGACGTGCGTTTGCTGAGCGAGGCGAGCGCATAGAAATGAGCTTTGGAGTACGGCGGGGCTCGTTTGGTCCGCAGCACAGTGGAGTGCCGTGCGACAAGTCGTACGCACTCCAGAACACGACTTCACTGCTCTGTGCGTCCAAATGCGAAATCGGTCAGCGGCGTTCTTCTTCCTCAAGCCGTGATTCTTCGAGATCGAGCATGAACTGGAAGCGCCGCATCACGTCATCACCAATGGCGCCACGGTCCCGCAAGTCGATCAGAGTCGTCCTTTGGACTCTAATCAATTCGCGTTCGAGCGAGACCTTTCGAGTTGTATACTGTGTCTCAGGGTCATTCGGGCCGGCTTTGCGAGCGATCTCGAATCGCTCCGCTCTTTTCCGGTACGCTTCCTGAAGCTCTTTAACAGTCCGTTGGTGAATTTCGTCACCCTGTGCGGTCGATGCCAGATAATGCAGCGCAACGCCGGTGATTGCTTCTCGTGTCCGCCGCTCTTCCGAAGGTTCGCCGCCGTCTTCTTCTAGATTTAACCAGCGAAGCAACTGCGGCAAACTAAGACCCTGGAGCACGAGCGTCACGAGGATCACCGCAAACGTCAGAATCAAAACCTCACCGCGCCCTGGAAAGGGCGAGCCGTCGGCCAGGGAGGTCGGGATCGCTAGAGCGGCCGCCAGAGAAATGCCGCCTCGGATCCCAACCCACGAAATCAGCGCTGACTCTTGCCATCGGGAATAGGGGTCCTGGCCGCGGAGCCACCGACTAGACGCGCGCCGAATATACGCCGAAATAAACACCCAGAAGACCCGAACCAGAATCACCGTCCCGCTTATCAGCAGACAGCCTCGGATGATGGAACGCAACGACGGCGCCGAAAACGACTCCAGAATCGTCCTCAACTGCAGGCCGATGAGAATGAATAGCAGGCCATTTAACAGGAATGTGATCACTTCCCAGGTTGCGATCGAATGCAGCCGCGTCCTGGCCGGTATCATTCGCGGGCCTTCCCAACCGAGGTAAAGGCCCGCGGTGACAACGGCTAAGACGCCCGACACATGGAGCGCGTCGGCCGGCAGATAGGCGGCAAACCCTGTCAGCAAAGAAATCGTATTTCCCACCAAAGGATCCGGCGCGAGTCGCCGCACGCGAACCACTAACCAACCGGTAACCAGACCGATAGCGACTCCACCGCCGGCCGCCAGGCAAAAACCTATCGAGATGGATCCCCAGACATATGTTCGGATCTGCGTAACGTGTACCGCAGTTTCATACAATACGAGCGCCGTGGCGTCGTTGAGCAGACTCTCCCCGCGCAGTACCGCAAACACACGTCGTGGAAGCCCAATGCGCTCCAGGATCGCAGCGGCCGCAACCGTGTCAGTAGGCCCTAGCACGGCACCCAGGACAAACGCGGAACCCCAGAGAAGGCCCAGTAAAAGATGTGCCGCGACCATCACCGCCATCGTCGTGGCAAAGACCAATCCAATGGCTAAAAGCGAGATGGGGCGCCAGTGTTCGCGGAAATCCCGCCACGAAGAGGTGAGAGCGTCCCAGTAGAGCAGTGGCGGAAGAAAGACAAGGAAAACGGTGCTTGGCTCCAACTTGACTTCCGGCAGTCGGGGAAAAAGGGCAAGACCGAGGCCGCCAATTACGAGAACGATCGGGTACGAAACATTGACTCGCTGCGCGAGGGTAACAAGGACCACCAGCACAATGAGCAAGCAGACGACCAGGTCAACCGGGTGCACCGCTCGCTAGCATGGCGATATCCTGGCGGCGAATCGAGTTCGGGTTTACGCAAAATTCCATCTGACGCCTCGCTCCGTCTGCAGCGAGCGCCCCAGCCTTGACGAGGCCTCATTTCATGCTCTGACGAAGTTCGCGCAGTAATTGATCTGCAGCATCCAGCCGGATCAACCCAGCCCGCGGAAATTCGAGGTCGATTGTGACATAAATCGTCACGGTAACGACGAGCGCAAAAGCGATGATATGAAGCCAACTGCGCCTCTTGGCCTCAGTTATACCGTAGCCGGCGATCAATGAACAGACCAGCGCGAGTCCGACAAGCGTTGCGAAGATTATGACGGGCGGATGCGTTTTTGCCCCTGTTTCCCGCGCCGTCGAGATGTCGACCCATTGGGTAACTGCGGGCAGGAGAACCGCCGCCGCCGGTTTGCAGACTGGATCCTCATATGCGGCGAGTGTCTGACGCTGAATTTCGCGCTGCGACATGAGAGCACGTGATATCGCATCTTCTGCCGCGCCAATGTCGGGCAATTTCCTGACAGCTTCGAGCTGGGCATCCAGATACTTTCGAAAGCTTTCCTTGAGCACGGCTTGCCGCCCTGTGTCCGGAAGCAGGCTAGTCAGATAGTAGGCCTTCTCGATCGCGTTGGCCTCCTGGACGACCAATTGGCGCCGCGCATCAAACCGGGAAGCGGCACCCGAGAAGGTGAAAGCGATCAGAAGCCCGAGCAGACTGAAAACGACTCCCACGATCGGACCGAGTCCAGCGCCAGCTCCTTCGGCGTCTTCTTTTAACCGCCGCATCCCTATCCAGCGCCCTACCTCGAGCAGGGCAAGCATCCCAAAAAACAACCCAACGAGGGACACGACCGCAAGCAGTGTGTAACCCATATCGTTAAATCGGCCGAGGACGACGAACCCACCAAGGCGACTTAGAACTCCAGGATGGAATGCACCGGGACATCCAAAAGCCGATTGCGTCCGTGGAGGAAGCTGAGCTCGATAAAATAGAGCGCCTGGCTGACTTCCGCGCCGAGATTGCGCACCAGGGTAATCGCGGCGCTCGAGGTGCCGCCTGTTGCGAGTAGATCGTCGACCAGGACGACGCGCTGGCCCGCGCAAACCGAGTCGACGTGCATCTCCATTTCCGCAGACCCGTACTCCAGGGTGTAGGAAAAGCCGATCGTGCGGTAGGGCAGTTTACCCTTCTTCCTGACCGGGATGAAGCCAACGCCCAACTTGTAGGCCACCGCGGCCCCGAACAGGAACCCGCGAGCATCAATGCCCACTATCTTGTCTGGCGAAGTTTTGCTTGCCTGATTGGCCAGGAGGTCGATCACTTGACGGAATAATTTCGCGTCACTCAGGATCGGTGTAATATCCTTGAAAATGACGCCGGGCTGGGGAAAATCGGGGATATCGCGAATCGTTGACCGAAGCTGCTCCAGAGTGACATCGCTCATGAACGGCGAAACCTAGCAGTCAATTTCACGGTTGCATTCATAAACTACCGCAATGCTGGAGACGGACAGAGTCTGGATAAGTTGGGCCGCTTTGTTTTTCCTTTGCGGCTTTGTGTATTCGGCTTATTTGCTGGGAACCGGAAGGCGTGTAACATCTCACCTCACTTTTTTCTGTATTGTGCCGGGATTTGTCTGCCAGACGATTTTTTTGGCGGTGCGCGGTCATGCGCTCGGTCGCTGTCCGATCACCAGCTATTTCGAGGTGTTGGTGTTCATGAGTTGGTCCATGGTGCTGGTCTATTTGCTGACCGGATCGGCCTACCGGCTTTCCTTGATGGGCGCCTTTACCGCCCCGATTGCCACCGTCACTCTCTGCGCGGCCCTGCTGCTGCCCCGGCAGCCGCTCGCGGTGGGTGTCTCGCCGAGTCCCTGGCTCGAGGCCCATACCTCCTTCTCCATGATTGCCTGCGGCACGTTTGCGCTCGCTTGTGTCGCGGGGGTGATGTACCTGATCCAGGAGCGCCAGCTCAAGACACGTGTTCCCGGTTCGATGTTCTACCGGCTTCCCCCGATTACCGCGCTGACAGTGGCCAATTCCCGGCTGCTCTGGCTTGGCTTTGGCCTGTTCACGATCGGTCTGGCGGCCGGTTTTCTGGTGCGCCAATCGGCCGATTGGAAGAAAGTTCTGTGGTCGATTATCGTCTGGTGCCTCTACGGCGGAATTTTGCTGGCGCGTACCCGTCACACGATGGCTGCGAAGTGGATCGCAATGCTATCGATCCTCGCGTTTAGCCTGCTGTTAAGCACGTTTCTCGGTATCCGGTTTACCGGATCAGCATTGTGAATCTTTTCTGCCTAGGACTTAGCCATCAGACAGCCGCACTCGGCGTACGGGAGAGGTTTGCTGTAGCGGAGGGCCAACTGGCGGAAGCCGATCTTCGGCTGGCTCAAATGGCGGGGGTGGAGGAGGGCTTGATTCTGTCGACCTGTAATCGCACGGAACTTTATCTGGTGGCTAATCCGGCTGTTTTTGAACCCACGACGTTTTTCGACGAGTTTTATGGTAACGGTGATGGCTCCGGCCATGTGTACCGGTTGCATGGCGCCCCGGTGGCTCGGCACCTTTTCCGGGTAGTCTCCGGCTTGGAATCGATGGTCGTCGGCGAGACCGAGATTTTTGGTCAGGTCAAACGTGCGTACGAGGTGGCCATGCTTCAGGGAGTCACCGGCAAAATCCTGAATCGTCTGTTCCAGAAGTCTTTTCAGGTCGGCAAACAAGTGCGTTCGAACACAAGCATAGCGCGCGGGAGCGTTTCGGTTGGATCAGTTGCGGTTGATCTGGCGGAAAGGATTTTCGGCGACCTGCGCGGGTGCAAAATCATGATCTTGGGTGCGGGTGAGACCAGCGAGAAGACAGCGCGGGCATTTCACACGCGCGGTGCCCGACAGATTTTTGTCTCGAACCGTTCCTTCGAACGAGCGCAAGAGCTGGCCGAATCGATGGGTGGCCGGGCGATTGGTTTTGACTCCTGGGAGGAAGAATTCAGGGATCTGGACATTATCGTCAGCTCCACAGCAGCGCCCCATTTCCTGATCACGGCCGAGCGTCTGGCTGAAGTGCTCCATGGCAGACGGGACCAGCCCCTTTTCATGATTGATCTTGCCGTGCCCCGCGATATCGACCCGGCGGTTCACCAACAGGACGGTGTGTATCTCTACGACCTTGATTCGCTTCAGCGGATCGCCGAGCGAACATTGGCCGGTCGCCAGAAAGAGGAAGCGGCCTGTGCAGCAATCATTGAACAGCATGTTGCCGACCTGGAGAAGTGGTGTCGACAGAGCAGTAAAAGACTGGTGCCGCCGATGACCGTCGAGTGGCAGGGCATGTGAAGGCTCTTCGCCTCGGAACGCGTGCGAGCGCTTTGGCGCTGGCTCAGACCGAGTTGGTCAAGAAAGCGCTGCGAAAACTGCCGGACTGTCCTTCGCTCGAGGTCCGAACGATCAAGACCAAAGGCGACCAGCATCTCGAGATCAGTTTGAACGAGTCCGGGCAATCCTATGCGAAAGGCCTGTTTACCAGGGAGCTGGAGGGTGCCTTGGAGCGCGGAGACATTGATCTGGCAGTGCATTCCCTCAAGGATCTTCCGACCGATCTCTCTCCGGATTTTCTGGTTGCTGCGGTCCTGCCTCGACATGATCCGGTTGACGTGCTCATCAGCAAAACATCCGGCGGTTTGTCCGGATTGCCGGATAGCGCGACGGTCGCGACGAGCAGTCCGAGACGGGCAGCTCAATTGCGTTTTTGCCGCCGGGATCTGCAAATTGTCGAAGTCCGAGGCAATGTGCATACACGCTTGGAAAAGTTGGCGACTAATCCCGGCTGGAATGGGATCGTGCTGGCCAAGGCTGGGCTCGAGCGACTGGGTTTCGACTTGAAAGGAACACCGCCAAGATTGGGAGCTATGTTCTGGACCGAACTCGATGAACTCTACCCGGCGGTAGGTCAGGGGACAATCGCGGTCGAGATTGCGAGCGCCGAACGGGAACTTCGAGATTGGCTGCAGCAAATCAACGATCATCCCACCTGGGTCTGCGTGGCGGCCGAAAGAGAATTTTTACGGCTGATTGAAGGCGGATGTCATACACCAGTCGGGATTCGGAGCCGTCTGGACGGTACTACGCTCACCCTCGACGCGATGATCGTTGAGTCAGAAGAGATAGTGCGTCGGGGAAAGGTATCCGGCTTGTTTCCAGATAGCGTTTCCGCCGCTCGAGCTCTACTGGAGAGTTGTTATGAGTCAAAGTGGTAACTGTATTTTGGCCGGGGCCGGCCCGGGCGACCTGGGACTAGTGACGCTCCGGACTCGGGAAGCCGTGGAAACCGCCGAGGTGATTGTCTATGACTACCTTTGCAACTCCGAAATCTTAAAATGGGCGCCGCGTGGCGCGGAGATCATCTTTGCCGGAAAGAAAGCGGGAGGGCATACGCTGGAACAGGCAGAGATCAACCGCTTACTGATCGATCGGGCCCGCTCCGGCAAGCGGGTCGTCCGCCTGAAAGGGGGCGATCCTTTTGTCTTTGGCCGGGGAGGCGAGGAAGCACTGGCCTTGGCCGAGGCAAACGTGCCGTTCGAAGTGGTACCAGGTGTTACCTCCGCTGTAGCAGTGCCCGCGTATGCCGGGATACCGGTCACGTATCGGGGGCTCACCTCGAGCTTTGAGTATCTTTACCGGTCACGAAGATCCCCAGAAAGATTCCGCGTCGATCGATTATCGATCACTGGCCAAGACCGGAGGGACGTTGGTGATGCTCATGGGCATTGAGCGTCTTTCGAAAGTCGTCGCGGAATTGGTGAGCAACGGCGCGACGCGGGGAATGCCCGTAGCACTGGTGCGTTGGGGCACGACCGGTGCGCAGGAAACGGTGATCGGCACTTTGGAAAACATCGTGGAACGCGCTGCGGATTTCGAGGCACCGGCGATCGCCATCTTTGGCGAGGTGGTGAAGCTGAGGAGGGCAGCTTAACTGGTTTGAAACAAAGCCCTTGTTCGGACGTCGGATCGTCGTAACGCGGTCACGCAATCAAGCCGGAGAGCTGTGCGGACGGCTGCGGTCCCTGGGGGCCGATGTAATCGAGATGCCGACGATCCGCACCGAACCGCCTCCTGATCTTCGCGAGTTCGCCGAGCTTGTTCGCGATGCATATCAATACGATTGGCTTCTCTTTACGAGCGTCAACGGCGTCGAAGCGTTCTTCGAAATGTTCTTTAAACTGTACGACGATTGCCGGCATATCGGGAACGTAAAGCTTGGCGCGATCGGGCCGGCCACGGCCGAGCGGATCCGCAAGTTTCACTTGGCGGTCGACTTACAGCCGAAGGAATTTGTCGCGGAGGCCATGGTCGCTGCCCTGGTGGCAGAAGGGAGCGTGGAAAATCTTAAGTTTCTGCTCGTCCGCGCGGAAGGCGCTCGAGACGTCCTGGCAAAGCAACTGAGCCAGCTTGGCGCGATCGTGGATGAGGCGGTTGCCTATCGAACGGTCGCCGAGCAGGAGGATGTGGCCGGCTCGGTCGCCCGATTCCAGAAAGAAGGAGCGGACCTGATCACGTTCACCAGTTCGTCGACTGTCACGAATTTCAAGGCGCTGAACTTGCCGTTGCCGCCGGGAACCAAGACGGCGAGTATCGGTCCGGTCACGTCGGCCGCGATGCGGCAAGCGGGACTGAAGGTCGATATCGAAGCTGGGCGCTATGATATTGAGGGCTTAATCGAAGCGATTCTGAAAGCGATTGGGCGATAGCCTGCATCGATCCCAAATGCTCAGGCATTTGTGGGCGATGCAGACTGTGGCCGCAGGATTCACTGGCTGCGCCGGAAAGTTCTGCTGCTTGTCAGGGAAGAATCGTTGCCCTGAAAAAAGAAAAACTCCGCTGGGGAGCGGAGTCGCAAGTAACTGGAATTGAACGACTAAGGATTGAAACGAAACTTTAATTTGCCCCGTTTGGCCGCCGCCTTGGCCTTGCGCCGTACCTTCTGGTTGGGAGTTTCAAACGCTCGCAGCCGGCGTACCTCTTCCATGATTCCTTCCGCATCGAGCTTGTTTTTCAGCCGTTTCAGCGCTCGATCGATCGGCTCCCCTTTGCGGACAATTACTTCTGGCATAAATCCTCTATTCTAAAATGTTTTCGCTGCTAGCGAGGGCTAAATAGTAAGCGGGGTTGTCCAGACCGTCAATTGCTCCAAAATGGAATTTTTGAACTAGCCTGCGCCGCTCGGAAATCCGGCTGGATTTCCGAGCAGCGCAGGCTTCCCCGAGGCATTTTGCGCTTATTCGGTAGCCGCGTTTGGATCGACATGCTTTACTCAGACGCTTGGTCCTCGAAATGTTATGAACAAAGGAATCTTCGGTTTAGGTTGCCTGGCTGTTGTCGTCGTAGCAGTTCTTGTCATCGGTGGCGCCTTGGCGGGCGGCTATAACGGACTTGTACAATTGTCGACCGGCGTAGACACCGCCTGGAGCAACGTCCAGACGCAGTATCAGCGGCGTGCCGATCTCATACCGAACCTGGTTCGGACTGTCGAAGGCGCCGCTAACTTTGAAAAATCGACGCTCACCGATGTCATCAACGCGCGGGCCAACGCCACCAAGGTTACCGTCGATCTCTCCAAGGCGCCTACTGATCCCCAACAGTTGCAGCGTTTCCAACAGGCCCAGGACGCGCTCTCCAGCAGCTTGGGACGCCTGCTGGCGGTGAGCGAGAACTATCCCGATCTCAAAGCGAATACCAATTTTCGTGATTTGCAGGCGCAAATCGAGGGTACGGAAAACCGGATCGCGGTCGCTCGTCGCGATTTTAATCAGACTGCCCAAGGGTATAACGTAAAAGTGCGCTCTTTTCCGACCGTCATTTACGCCGGCTGGTTCGGGTTCCAGCCACGACCGTTTTTCCAGGGCGCCGCTGGATCGGAAAACGCCCCAACGGTCAATTTTCCCTCTTTCAGTCCGTCACCGGCCCATTAGGGTATTGAGTCCTTACGATGGTCCCTGAGCTGTTACTGGATCGACGCCGGGTGCTTTTTCTCCGGCTATTGCCGGCGATTGTCGCACTGTTTTTGGTGGTGCGCTGGAGGGCTGCGGCGGCGAATCTGCCGCCACCCCCAACAGCCTACTTTACGGATTACGCCGGGATTGTGCGGCCTGATACCGTGCGGCTTCTGAACCAGCGATTAGAGGAGTTTGAAAGGGCGACTTCCAATCAATTGCTGGTTGTCGTGTTCCCGAACCTCCCAACGGATGTTGCCCTGGACGACTATACCCAGGACGTTTTTCGGGCATGGAGGCCGGGTCAGAAGGGCCGGGACAATGGCGCTATCTTCTTTGTCTTTGTCAAAGACCGGAAGATGCGAATCCAGACGGGGCGCGGCTTGGAAGGCGCATTGCCGGATGCCATCTGCAAACGGATCATCTCCGACGAGGTTGCTCCCCGATTTCAGCAGGGCGACTTCGATGGCGGGCTCGTGGCCGGAGTAAATGCGATGATCGCGGCCACCAAAGGCGAGTACACCGGCACGGGACGCACGGTTGCCGAGAACCAGCAGCATGGTGCCGAGACGGAAGGGAGCGTTGGTTTTTGGGTTTTAGTCATCCTGATTTTCCTGATTTTCGCCTATCTCAATAGTCGCGCCCGCCAGCGAGGAGTCGTCTATTCCGGACGAGGCTCGCGAGGCATGTGGATCGGACCCATAGGCGGAGGGTGGGGAGGCGGCGGAGGCTTTGGAGGTGGAGGATTCGGTGGCGGCGGAGGTTTTTCCGGGGGAGGCGGCGATAGCGGCGGCGGTGGTGCCAGTGGCGGTTGGTAATAAGGCATGAAGCCAAAGTTGTTTCTGCAGTCCGTCGATCATGAGGCCGTCGTGGCCGCGATCGCGGCGGCTGAAAAGCGGACCAGCGGCCAGATCCGCGTGTTGATAACACGCCAGAAATCGCGAGATATTCTGCGCTTTGGCCGCAGAGCGTTTAGGCGACTCAAGATGGCAAAGACACGGGACCGCAATGCGGTCCTGATCGTCCTGGCGCCGCGCACTCAGAAACTGGCGGTGATCGGAGATACCGCAATCCACGAGCGCTGCGGCCCTGATTTCTGGCGCGAAGTGATTCTGACGCTTGAGACCGGCCTGCGCCGGCAAGCGTTTACAGCTGGCCTGACCGAAGCCATCGCGAAGGTTGGTAGTTCGCTGGCGGAACACTTCCCGCCGCGACCCGGCGAGAAGAACGAGTTGCCCGACGAAGTAATCGAGGACTGAAGGAGCGGTCTGAGCGGACTGAGCGGCTTGAGCGTACCGGTTCAAAAAGCTGACAAGCTGGAAGCTTATCCTACCTTGAAAGTCTGACAGACCCGAGGCCGTCCGCGTTAACGCTCAAGCCGCTCAAGCCGCTCAAGCCGCTCGGACCGCGACGTTTGTTTTTGCGGCGAACTGCGCGTACCTAACGTACGACACTCCACCCCTTTTATGCAGACGATCAGAGTATTGACAGCAGTGCCGATTTGCGATGGGCACGACAGCGCGATCAATACCATTAATCTGGAGCTGATCCGTCATGGGATCGAGGTGGTTTACCTTGGCTATCACCGATCGGCTCGGGACATTGCGCGGGCAGCCGTCCAGGAAGATGTGCAGGCGATTGGTATCTCGACCTACAACGGCGGGCCATGTCGAGTTCTTCTCGGAAGTGATCGATTCGCTGCGCGCAGTGCGACGCCGATCCACGGCTCAAGGTCTTCGGGGGCGGCGGCGGCACAATCACCAAATCCGATGCCGAACTTCTCTATCGGTCGGGCGTGGATCATATCTTCTTTGCCGGAACACTTCTACCCCAGATCGTCAATTATGTGCGGTCGCTGAGCTGGGGAGCGACTGAACAGGTGAAAGACGTTGAATCGGCCCGCGGAGACGCTGCTTTGGCCCATCGCCTTTCGCAAGCCGAGCTGAATCCGTCTCAGGTCGACTCCATTGATTCGGGTGCGCCGCGATTTCCGGTCATCGGGATCACAGGACCGGGCGGCGCCGGCAAGACAACTTTGATCGACGAACTCGTTCTCCGTTTTCTTCGACAAATACCCGCCGACCGGCGGATTGCCATTCTCTCGCATGACCCCAGCATTGTCGGGCTGGGCGCGCTTCTCGGCGACCGGGCAACGATGATTTACTCGCAGCACGATCGCGTTTTCATGCGGAGTATGGCCACACGGGGCCGCGCCGGAGGCTTGAGCCCCGGCACGCATGCCTGCATTCAACTGTTGGCCGGTTGTTCCCAATTCGCGGCGGTGATTGTCGAAACTGTCGGCACCGGTCAGGAAGCGATGCCTTTCGGGCCGGCGAACGAACTGGCCCATCGGACGGTGCTGGTGATGCCGCCGGAGTACGGCAGTCAGCTGCAGCTGCAAAAGATCGCGATGCTGGACTTGGCGGACCTGATCGTAGTCAATAAATCGGATCTGCGCGGCGCAAAAACGGCCATAGCGGAGCTTGCGGCACGGATCCGAACGAACCGACGCTCTCAAAGGCTTCTCAAAACCCAAGCCAACCTCCATCGGGACGCGGGTGTTGATGAGTTGTTCCGCGATCTGTTTTAGACGGACAAGGACCAAGTGACTAAGGATCGCAAACATCACGCACTTCTCACGAGTAACCCTGCCTGCTTGTGCTCGTCAACTCGCACTGATCTGTATTCGAAAATGCGGACAGGTAGGTTGTTTAAGTTTGGTTTTTCCCGCTATCTTTCGAAGGAAATTATAGCTACTAAACCCATCGAACCTGTCGAGACGGTGGGGAGGCGCCTGAAATTGGGCCGCAACCCATGGCATCATCGCTGGAGAGGTTTCCGGGATGAAGAATGGTGCCGTGCATGCTCGAGTGGCAAAGCAGTTCCAGTACGGAACGCTCTTTGTCTAACGTACCGATTCATCAGTCCCTGCCGCATCTTGTTCAGGAGGGTTTGCTGAAGCCGATATTATCATCGATCACCGTACTCGGCCCGATAGGTACTCGTCCTAGGGTGGTCAAATCGAGTGTGCGGAAAACGATCTTGTCACGCGCAACCTTACGAAGGAAATCCTCGAATACTTGGATCGTCAACTGTTCACCGGGACAACGGCGGTAACTGAAACCAAACGGCGCAAAGCCAGCATAGTCGCAAACCGGCTTCGGCTTACCATCCGCTACACCAAACACCGTGCCGAAAGCGCTATTGGTTACCTCGACCTTTCGTCCGTCTTTGACTTCAAACGTAGTGATATCGAACGGGCAACGGGCAAAACCTATCTGCTTACATTTGTCCTCGTCAATCTCGGCACTGGTCGGCACGCTGCGATAGCGCTCAGGATCGAATTGTTCTGGATTCTTCCAATGTACTGGGCTGAAGCTGGTGCTGGTGTGCGGCGTACTGACGTAGCTACTGCGTTCAAACGGCAGGCCAAAGCGTGTGTGAGGTGATTCGCCAAAGAATGTTTTTTCCCGAGCATCCTGGATAGCGGAAATGCTACCACCATTCGGCGAGATGGTGCGGAACAGTTCCATCACGAAGAGTTCCAATGGAGTATACGGCTCACCATTCGCGTTATCGAAATCACCGGCCATCGTCCTTTGGAATACATCTCGCACTTCTGTATCACCGCCGTTTTCACTCAGGCGCGACATAATACCGAAAATAGTATTACCCCACTGGCTGAACGCTACAAAATTGTGGAAACACTCGAAAACGATATCCTTCTTGCTAAAATGCTTACCGTCCCCGGCGTTTTTCAGCCAGTACCAGGCCATGGTCTTTTCAGGATTAGTGCTGGCTTTCAGCGCAGGAGCAGCCGGCGAGAAGAACGAACTCAGCAGCGACTCCGAACTCGTGGCCGCCCTGATGGAATCGCTGCGGAAAATGTATGGAAAAGAAATCCCCGAGCCGAGCGGATACCTGGTCACACGTTGGAACCAGGATCCCTACAGCCTCGGCTCCTATTCTTATGTTCCGGTCGGCTCCAAACAAAGCCTGCGCCGCCAGATCGGTATGCCCGTTGAGAACCGGATCTTCTTTGCCGGCGAAGCGACCTCCCAATACTTCCCGTCGACGGTCCATGGTGCCTTCCTCTCCGGAGTGCGAGCCGCCTACGAGATTATGCTCGTCCGAAACATAATTAGACTCATGAAAACAGATTCGGACCGATTGATCTCTACGTGTGAATCCGCCCCGTCTTTTCAGGACAACTCAAAACCCGCTCCCCCAGCCGCTTCCACCTATCTCATACCCTCGTCCCCGATGCCAAACTGGTCTTGAAACATTTTCCAACGTCTGCGCGCCTTGCGCTCCTTGGCCGAACGATGCCGTAAATAACACCGTCTAGAGGCCCCCTAACCGTTGACGTCAAACACCATTTCGCCCCACCTGGAAACGAGGTCACTTGCGCTCGGCCTATTCCAAATCGCCGTTGACCTCTGCAAACCCTAGACTATCAAAGTTAGACGTTTATCAACTCGAGTCTGCGCTTTATCAATTGATAAACCAGGCCTCCTTATCGAGCGCAGCAATCAGGACTAGTGCAGAGATATCACCTAGCTAGATCGGGTTAGCCAAAGGCTTCGTTTATCTTTTCGCCTTAATGGCCGTTATAGCCGCTACGTGATGGAATGGGAACTCGAGCAATACCCTGGAAAGCGACTTCTGTGTGCGGGCGCTCCGCCGGGCCTTGAAAAAGTACGGACCCCCTGAGATCAGTAACACCGATCAAGGAGTTCAGTTTATCAGCGCTGGCTGGACCGGTGTCTTCACCGAGTACCAGATTGCTATTAGCATGGGCGGCCGTGGCAGAGTCTTTGATAATATTTTCGTCGAACGACTCTGGCGCAGCCTGAAATACGAGGAAGTCTATTTGCGTGAGTACCGCTCCGCCGCGGAGGCTTGGCGGAGTATCGGCCGCTACTTCTCCTTCTACAACGATCAGCGACCGCACAGCAGTCTTGCCAATCGCTCGCCTGCTGCCGTTTATCAGAGAACCCTACAAAACTCCGACAAAAGGTAGCGGGGAAGCACCGGTTGGTTTTTCCCGCTACCTTTTGAAGGAAATCTATAGCTACTAAACCCATCGAACCTGTCCAGACGATGGGGAGCACCTGCCTTCCCCCCGTTCTGGGCAGTATCCTCTTTTCCTTAATTCTCGGCGCCTTTTCGTGTTTCGGCGATCCGCCAAAGGTAATCATTGACACCGACTTCAATACCATCGGTGATGATGGCCAGGTCGCTATCATGGCTGCCCAGCTGTACGCTCAAGGGGCTATCAACCTTTTTGGGTTTACCATTCCCTCGGGCAACCAGTGGCGCGATCAAGAAGTCTCCGATTGCCTCAAGGCCGTCGAGCGATTGGGCATTGAACACCGGGTGAAAGTTTATCTGGGCGCCCAGTATTCCCTGCTCCACGATTACAACTCGTATCTCCTTGAACTGATGCTATTTGGCCCCCGGAAAGACTATGTAGGCGCCTACAGCAAGACGCAGCCAGAGCCGGACGACCTAGTCCCACCGCCCGATGGGTTTGCGACGCATACGCAGCCCGCTGAGGAGGATGCGGTTCGCTTTCTTATGGCCGATGACTTCGAAGCGGTCTTACGAAACATTGAGGATTGGCATCAAGGCTTGATTGCCGGTTACCGGATTAGCTACCGGGACACTCAGGACGTTGAGTACCAGATTGAGCGAGAGGGTAAACAGGTGCAACGCAGCCGAACTAGACTATCCTGGCTTTGATGCGCAGAGCGATCGTCGCGCTGTCACTCTTGCTTTCGGCTGCCTGTGATTCGGAGCCTGCGACTGAGGACGACTTTGCTCTAGCCCGCAGAAGTATGCTCGAGGAGCAACTTACTGCCCCAGGGCGCGACATAAAAAACCGCCGGGTGCTCGATGCTATGGATACCGTACCACGGCACGAGTTCGTACCGCCGAGTATACGCAGGTTTGCTTACCGCGATGAGCCTTTACCCATCGCTACGGCCAGACTATCTCTCAGCCTTTTATCGTCGCGTTCATGACGGAACAGCTCGACCCGAAGCCGACTGACCGGATATTGGAGATCGGGACGGGATCAGGGTATCAGGCCGCTATACTCTCACGCCTGGTGGCGGAGGTTTACACGATCGAGATTATCGAGCCTCTGGCCAGGCGAGCTGAGGCCAATCTGAAACGGCTGGGCTATAGCAATGTTAAAGTACTTGCTGGCGATGGCTACAAAGGATGGCCGGAGCACGCACCCTTCGATGGCATCATTGTTACTTGTGCCCCGGATCATATCCCCCAACCGCTCGCTGATCAGTTGAGAGACGGTGGCCGAATGATCATTCCTGTCGGTCCACCGATGGCTCCGCCTTCGCCAAGGCGTATGGCGGACACGTCAAAACATCTTCGACTTCCAATGTGGTTGCTGCCGCGCTGTGGCCTTGCTGTTAGCCGATACCCAACGGGCGCGTCAATCCAAGCGACGAGCCCGATATAGTGCTAGGATCGCCTGTCCGCATTTTCGAACACAGATCGGTTGGAGGAGCCATGAGTCAGGACAAAGTCAAGCTTGCGCTAATCTCCCACCTTCTATGAGCTGCCTTGACCAAATCGTAGCCGCCGTTCGGGATTATCGCGACAGCGTCGCGCAACAAGTGGTCAGGGCTCGGAGCGACCCGGAATTTTCGGCCGAAATAAAACGGCGTTGGGCTGAAGCAAAGTCCCGGGTGCACGAGTCGGTTACCCCGACCGGTCTACGGCTGCCCAGCCTGGCGTTGCCCGATCTGGACGAAGCCGGAGAGATCGCGCGTTACCTGGGCACAGAGGGTTTGCCCGGCGAGTTTCCGTTTCTGGCGGCAGCCTACCCGGAGCAGTATCTCGAACCGGCAGAAAACGGCGCGTCCGCCAGGTCAATCGGTGAGGAACCGACCCGCCTTTTCGCTGGGCTCGGCTTGGCGGAAGATACGAACGAAAGGTTTCATTATCTTTCCCGGAATCAGCGCAGCAAACGGTTAAGCACCGCCTTTGACGGGCCAACATTGTATGGCGTTGGATCTGGCGCGGATGGCGTTTTTGGAAAAATCGGCGAGGGCGGCGTCGCCATCGATACGGTGGAGGATATGGAACGGCTGTATGCCGGGTTCGAGCTGGACCAGCCGAACGTCTCGGTCTCGATGACGATTTCGGGACCGGCGCCGATTATTCTCGCGATGTATATCGGCGCGGCTAAGCGCCGGTTCGGGGAAAATGTCGAGAGCAGCTTGCGCGGCACGATCCAGGCAGATGTGCTGAAGGAAGTCCAGGCCCAGAACGAGTTGATCTTCCCGATCGAGCCGTCCCTGCGATTCCTAGCCGATATGGTCGAATATTGCGCGGCCCGGATGCCGCGTTTTTACCCCATTTCCATTAGTGGCTATCACATCGCCGAGGCGGGCGCCACCCCGGTTCAACAGGCCGCCTACACCCTCTCGAACGGGTTTGCTTACGTCGAATATTTTCGAAATCGCGGGATGGATGTGAATGTCTTCGGACCGCGTCTTTCCTTTTTCCTCGATTGCGGTTTGGACGTGGAGTATGTCGCGCTCGCCCGAGTCTGCCGAAAGATTTGGGCGATAGGAATGCGCGACGTCTTCCGGGCTGGCCGTCGGGCGCAGATCTTGAAGCTCCATACACAAACTAGCGGACGGTCGTTGATTGCGGCTGATTGGAAAAATAATCTGACAAGGACCGCGATCGAGTTGGTTCTGGCCTATCTCAACGCGACCAACTCCTGCCACAGCAACTCGGCCGACGAACCCTTTACCACTCCGAGCGAAGAGTATGCGCGCTACGCCGCGCACGCCCAGGGAATCTTGCTGGAGGAGAGCGGCCTCTTCAAACATATGATGGGAACTTTGGCCGGTTCGCCCGGCATGCGGATCATCGGCGACGCCGTGGAGGAGGCCATTCTCGAAGAGTTTTCCCAGATCGAACAGCAGGGCGGAGTCATTGGAGCGGTGGAAAGAAGGTATCAACGAAGCCAGATCCAGGCGGCCGGGCATCAGCTGGAACAGCAGATCAATGATGGTCGCCGGCCAATCGTCGGCTTGAACCGCTACTCTGACGATGGGGCGCATTGGCCGGATCTCCAGATGATCCGAACCCGCAAGGAGAGTAAGCAACGCCAACTCGATCGACTCCGTGATTTTGAGTTTCGGCATGCCGGGGATTCGGAACGCGCGTTGGACCAACTGACCGACGTAGTAGAACGTGGCGGCAATGTTTTTGCCGAACTCATCGAGACCGTTGAGCATTGTTCGCTCGGTCAGATCACCGAACGCCTCATCGAAACCGTAGGCAAATTCCGACCCATGATCTAGCCTGCATCGCTCGCAAATCCTCAAGATTTGCGAGCGATGCAGGCTTTTGACGGCGTGAGAGTCAAGAACCCTTTCGAATGAAAGGGTGAAAGCAGGCAGAGTAATGCTTGAAAATCAACCAATCATCTCGCGATAGAGCCGTTCGTATTGCGCTAGGACGACCCTCCACTCAAAGTCTGCGGCTCGGATCGCGGATAGAGTCGAATAGTGCCGGCGAAGAGGTTCATCGAGAAAGAACCTTCGCATGGCCGAAGCCAGCTCCGCCGCATCACCAGGAGGTACCAGCAAAGCGTCCCGACCGAATCGAACCATTTCCCGACAGCCCGGCGCGTCACTTGCGATGATCGGTAAACCGGCGGCCATGGCCTCAAGCAGTGCTGTGCTGAATCCTTCGAAGACAGAAGGAATAACAAAAGCATCCGCCGTCAAATAGAGATCGATTAAAGCGTCTTGCGGGAAGGTGAGAGTGTTTCCGGTGAAACCGATCTCTCTGGTCTGGAGATCGTCACCGAGTTCAGGCGAAGCGAGCTTAAGTCCTTCCGTATCGCGTCCAACAATCAGCCACTGCGATGCAAGGCCTTCATGTTTGAGTTCTTGGGCGGCGGCTAACAGTGTTGGATAGTCTTTTTGAGGTGAATTTCGACCGACGGAAAGAAAGAGAAAGGCTTCGGGACGCAGCCCTAGCGTCCGACGAACGGTTAGGCGGTCAACTGGCCGGCGAAACCGTGAAAGATCAACCGCGTTCGGAATCAAATCGATGCGATCCGGGGAAACACCGAGTGCGCGGTATTCGCGGGACATCGATTCGGAAAGTGAAACGAGCCGAGCCGCCCGCGGTAAATACTGCCGAGTTAACCGGTCAACGATGGGATTTAGGCGGACGCCAACCTGATTCTCCGAGTTCGTGAGAACATCGTCGCCCGCGCAACGGATGAGGTATGGAACGGTTTGCCGTCCATTTTGCCAATGGATCAGGGAGACCCCGGTCGGCCAGGTCATCACTCCGTGCCACAGATCGAAGTGATGCCGCGCCTGCAGACGCGACAACAAAAAGTCCGATAATCGAAACGTTAGAGAGACTGACCGCTTAAAATAACTCCAGAGGTTTGTTGGGAAAGGGACAAGGCCGTATGGGAAGGAAATGCCGATGTCACGAAGCTTTCGAACATTCTTGCGAGGAACGATCAACGTGACCTGGTGCCCGGCCAATGTCAGCCGCGAAGCAAGGTTGTGGTGAAATATCTCCGCCCCGGATGTCTTGGGAAGAAACGATGGGGTGAACACCGCGATTTTCATCCCCTTCTCCGAACGGCTCGAGCAGCCAGGAATCGGTAGAACTCCGCCAGCTTGGCGGCTGTCTCCACCGCGTCAGGCACCAAACGGTGACTTTGCGCCGCCCTCAGCGCGGATCGAAAATCGGCGCTTTGGATTGCCCGTCGGACCAGCGCCCTATACTCCTCACGACTGTTTTGATCGAACAGACCCGGGTGGTCTGCGCCGAGAGCGTGAGTGTTGCCTTCGATCCGGCTGGCCAGGATCGGCACGTCGCAAGAAATCGCCTGGAGCACGGCCAGGGATTCCCCCTCCCAATGGGAGGGTAGAACGAAAAGGTCGAGTGCCTGAATCCAGGACGAGACGGGGCGTTGATTGCCGGCAAACTGGATTTTTGCGCCGACTCCGAGAGCGTTGACCCGCCCCTCGAGCTTGGCCCGATCGGGTCCCTCTCCGACCAGGACGACCCGGAGCTCGGGATGCGACGCCATAAGACTGGACGCGATATCGATCGTAGTCTCATGGTTCTTGACCTTCCGGAGAGAAGCCATAGAACCAACCAGAAAGACGTCGCTCGGCAAACCAAGCCGTCGCCGAACGGCTAATTTATCCGTCGCCGGCGAAAACTCGATTCGATCAATTCCGTTCGGAATCACAGCGATCCGGTCCCGCGGAACACCAAACGAATGGGCGAAGTCATCCCGAATCTTCTCAGACAATGCGACCAGGCCGCTGGTTTTTCGAACCATGATCCAAATCGTCAGCCACCGATGGAGCGTCTGTCGTTCGACCGTCTTATGCTGTTGCATGACGGATAGTGCACCGGCCAACTGAGCCGCAGGCACGGAATAAGTGTGAGCGTGATAGGTGTGAGAATGAACGACATCGATCCGGTTCTGCTTCAACCACGCAGCAAAACGCCAGCTGCCCCGCGGGCTCCACCGTTTCGATCGAGCCGCGGGAATGACGGCTACCGGCTGACCCCGGTCGCGCAGTTCTTCTCCGATCACTCCAAGTTCACGCAAACAAACGAATTGCGGCTCGATGCCTTTTTTAGCCAAGTGGGGGGCCACCGCAATCATGAGGTCTTCCGCGCCGCCGACTGGCATCGCGATAAAAACGAAAGCGACCTTCAGTTGCACGGCTTAGCCCTCTTTCCCGGCTGGCCGATTCGCATGCCGCGAGTCAGAAGCCCGGTCCATGACCAACCGGTAAGCGGCCAGAATTCGCCTCCGGAAATGATCCCAGGTGAAATGCTGAACAACCCTTTCGCGCCCGGCGGCGCCATAGTGGCGAACCAAGTCGGGGCGGTCGTACAGGAAACGAAGCGCGCGCACCAGGGCGTCGACGTCGTTGGGTGCAATAACCAGTCCGTTGAGGCCGTCGACGACGACGTCACCGGCTTCCCGGGTGGTTATCTGCGCAAGTCCGCAAGCCGCCGCCTCGTAGGTGGTCTTCGCGCTCCCTTCCAGGCTGGAGGGCAACACATAAACCGATCCGGCACGATAAACATTTTCGACGTCGCCGGTAAATCCGAGCACCCTTACGTTGGCCGGTGACTCTCTCAGATAGGGTTTGATTTCTTCGTGGGGATGGCCGGCCAGCCAAAGCTCTGCGTTAGGCAGCTCCAGCTTTTTCCAAGCCTCCAGTAGCGTATGCACTCCTTTCCGCTTGATCAGCGCACCGACAAAAACTGCTCGAAAAACGGGAGGAGGAGGACCGGGCTGAAACCGATTGGTGTCGGCTCCCTGAGGCATGCTGTAAAGTTTTTCATTGGAAAATCCGAGCGCCCGAAAAGAGTCGGCGGCTTTTTCCGACTCGACCAGCAGCAAGTCGGCTAAATCGTACTCCTCCAACGTATCCTGCCGGGGAATCAGGATACGATTCAGCCAGCGTTGGGGGATCGGCGCATTCTCCAGAGCGATCTCCTGCTCCGTTTTTGGAGGAAGGACCTTTCCCTTCTGACGATGCCAAGTGGGAATCTCAAGCAGCGACGGTATTCCAAGTAACTTGGCGACGCGCAAGCCTTCCAAGGCGTCCCCTTCCCACGAGTGGAAAAGATCGAAACGGCCGGTTTTGAGCTGCTGCGCAGACACCCAGCTGACTGCTCGCTTTTTCGCCGCGTAGTAATATTTGCGTTCAAAGTTTGAGAGAAGCCGGATCGGATGAAAGCGAAGCGTTTTCATCTTTCGCCGGTCGATGTCCGGAGATCGAACGCCGTACGAAATGGCTTTTCCTAAATAAGGCTGGATTCCTCGAATCGTTTCCAGCGCTACCAGGTCAAGGCCAATCCCGCCAATGCGGGCCGAGGTCGCGTACAACACGCTTTTGGGCAAGTCTTTCATCAGACATCGCAACAAAGTTAACGAAGGCGATTCAACGTAATCAAGCAGAGTTGGAATCGGCTTGGAAACAGGTCTGAATTGGCGCGGGCGTCCGGCCCTCTCAAGATTTATAAACGAGGCAGGTTAGGCTGCCTGCCTCTTGGCAGCGCGACGGGTGCGATAGAAGTCAACGATAACCGCCGCCACAATCACGCCGCCGGTAACCAGACGTTTGACGGGCTCCTGGGCGCCCAGTTGGGCTAAGCCGTTCTCCAAGACCGCGATCACCAGAACCCCAAAAAATGAATTAATCACCGAACCCCGGCCGCCCATGAGACTAGTCCCACCGATTACCACCGCGGCGATCGCTTCCAGCTCAAAACCGCTGCCCGCATTTGGATCGGCTGAAGCCAGCCGGGAACAGAGCGCAATCGCGCCGAGACCAGCCAAGGCGCCGCTGATGCTAAAGACGATTATTTTGATGGGACGCGGATCGATCCCCGACAAACGCAGCGCTTCCTCGTTTGTGCCCAGCGCGATGAGATAACGCCCAAACACCGTCCCCGTGAGAATCAACTGCGCCAGAATCACTCCAAAGATCGCGACCCAAAAGGGCAGGGAAAGGCCGAGAAAACCAAGGTCATTTACCTGCTCGATCTGCGAACCGATGTACTGGGTTTGCGAATTGGTCACCAGGTAAGCCGCGCCTCGACCCGCTTCGAGAGCGCCGAGCGTGACAATAAAAGAGGGCAGCTGAAAGCGGACGACCAGACTGCCGTTGATCATTCCGCAGACTGCGCCGGCGGCAACGCAGAGCAATGCCGCGAAGAATAAGGGCAAGTGCCATTGGACCAGAGCGACACCCAGAATGCCCCCGCAAAGGGCAAGCACTGAGCCCACCGACAGATCGATTCCGGCAATAATCAAGACAAACGTCATTCCGATGGCGACCAGCGCGGCGGCCGGAACTTGATTCAGAATGGTGGAGAACGTGACGGCCGAAAAAAAGTGCTGTGTAGTGACACTAAAGAGCGCGATCAGGAGAATGAGCACAACCACCAACCCGAGGCTGTTCTCGGCAATTTCTTGCCACTGGCTTTTTCGCCGGAGCGCACCGCGCACATCGCGGGCGACGCTGGCGGCGGCCGTTGAGGACTGATCCGGGATGTCATTCGCCATGGTCAATATTCTGGGCTTGAAAACTCATTCGTTAGGCAAAGGGTCATTTTGCGGGGCTGCGGCCATCGTGAACGCTTTTCAAACATCGGCAAGAACTCCCGGTTTACCAGCCTGACATCAGTCTTTTTGTCGGGATCGACGGCGAGGACGGGGTCGCGCGCTGCTTGAGCGGCCTGAGCCTCGCGCGGCGCCGGAGTGGGGACTCCCACCCGCACATTGCCTCGCTGCATTCGGAGTACGGACGAGGCCTCGTCCGTACCAGGTAGCGTCGGCATCCAGGCGTGTCGGACTTTGGCCTCTTGTCCCGGAGGGACCTTGGAAAATAGACCGGCAATTTATTGCCGGTACTCGATTTAAAGATGATTTCCGTCCCGGAGGCCGGGTGATCCGGGACCATCGGACCGCAGGCCCGCAAGACGGAGGAATAGCTTCGTTTTTCTGCGGAGGCATGATGACTCGGCTATTGCCGCTCCAGGCTCAATCCGGCTCTCCGGGACGGCGTCCTTATCAATCTGGAATACCGGCAATAAATTGCCGGCCTATTTTCCAACGTCCCTTCGGGGCGGGAAACCGAGCCAGCGAGGGATTGCCGATGCTCTTGCGAAGTGCGACAGACCCATCCTGCCGGTTCAAAAAGCTGACAAGCTGGAAGCTTATCCTACCTTGAAGTTCGACAGACCCGAGGCCGTTCGCGCTACGCTCAAGCCGCTCAAGCCGCTGCCTTACCGGTGCCAAGCTCACTGAAGGCGGCCGCCATAATCTTGTCCTCCGACCACTCTTCCCGGCGAAAAGTTTTCGTAAGTTTTCCCGCCGACAGCACGGCGATACGGTCGCAGATCGTCAGCAGTTCTTTTAAATCCGAGGAAATCACAATGATCCCTTTGCCTGCTGCAGCCAGGCTGTTCAGCAACCGATAGATCTCAAATTTCGAGCCGACATCGATTCCGCGGGTTGGCTCGTCGCAGATGAGCACTTTACAATCACGATACAGCCAGCGAGCGAGCAGGACCTTCTGCTGATTACCGCCGCTCATACTGACGGCCGTTTGCTCAATGCTGCTCACTTTGATGGCGAGCCGGTGGACCCACTCTTTGGCGGTCGCAGCTTCTTTTTCTCGATCAAGCCAGCCGGCGAATCGGCGCAATTCTGTGCGCAGATTTGCCAGGGTAATGTTGATCCGCGCCGGCTTGGGAAGAAGCAGCCCCTGATTCTTCCGATCTTCCGTAAGAAGACCGATACCGAGCCGCACCGCATCCGAGGGTCGCTCGATCTTTACTGGCACGTCGCTTTCCCCGAGGTAGATTTGTCCACCGGCTCTTTGGTCCGCACCGAAGATCGCGCGCACCGTTTCCGTGCGACCGGCACCCATCAAGCCGGCAAACCCGAGGATTTCGCCCTCGGCAAGATCGAAGCTGGCCTCGCGCACCATCGGAGGAGCGCGCAATCCGACGACTCGCAATGCGCGCTTTCCGGCGATTCGCTCAGGCCGAGAGCTGGCCTCCAGGTTACGACCGACCATCAGCCGGATAACCTCATCGAGCTGGTACTCGCCACGGTTCAAGGTCGCAACCAGTTCTCCGTCGCGCAGGACCGAAACTCGATCGGCAATGGCCTCGATCTCTTCGAGGTGATGCGAGATAAAAATAATGCCCACATTCTCCGCCTGGAATTGTCGAATCCGTTCGAAGAGCCGCTCGGCGTCAACCGCGGTGAGCGCGGCAGTTGGCTCATCAAGAACCAGAACGCGGCAGCGGCGAGAGATTCCCGCCGCGATTTCGACCAGCTGTTTTTGGCCAATCCCTAATCGAGATATCAGAATCCCGGGCGGCAGCTTTTCCATACCCACGGTAGCGAGCGCTCCGGTCGCCGCCTTGTCGAGTGCCGACTTTCTGATCCAGCCCGCCCGATTTGGCAATTCCTCGAGAAAGAGATTTTCTGCGATTGTGAGGTTCTCGATGAGGTTCAGCTCCTGGAGAACGATCCGGATCCCGCTCGCTTCGGCGTCTTTCCGAGTCCCGGGCGCATAGGGATTGCCTTCCAGCAACATGCGTCCGGAATCCGGTTGCCGAATGCCGGCGATAATCTGGCAGAGCGTGCTCTTTCCGGCGCCGTTCTCCCCAACCAAGGCATGCACCTCGCCCGCGGAAAGGGTGAAGTCGACCTCGCGTAAAACGGGTTCGGCGTACGCCTTGGAAAGTTTCTCGGTCTGGAGAAGAAAAGCCATGCCGTTTTCCGTCTACCGAGGCGAGCGCAACGCGGCGTAGCCGCCACCAGGTCGTCCTCGTGCATGTCGTCTTCCTCGAGCAAGGTGCCACGGCCTCGTGCGCGACCTCCCGGGTACGGACGAGGCCGTCCGCGCTACAAGAGCGCCAAGGAATGCTGTGCAGCTGTTGCTCAGGGTTTCGTTTTTGCGCCCAAGGTGGCTGCCGTAATCAGATCGACTGGCGTCTCCTTGTCGGGAAGGTCGGCGTTCTTGTTCTTGAGACCTTCGAGAGCGTACTGGATCCCAAAGACGGCCAACTTGTCGGCGTGCTGGTCGGCGGTTGCCACTACTTCTCCTTGTTTAATCAGTTGCTGGACGGCCGAGATGTTATCGAATCCGACAACTTTAACCGACTGTAATTTCCCCGCTGATTTCAGCGCCGACACCGCGCCAAGGGCCATATTATCGTTGGCCGCCATCAACGCGTTCAGATCGGGATGCTGCGTAATGATACCCGACGTCACCTGGTTGGCCTTGTCTGTCTCCCACTGGGCGGATTGCGAGCTAACCAGGTCAAGCTTGCCCTCTTTAATCGCGTCCTCGAACCCCAGCTTTCGCTGAATACCATTGAAGGCTCCCGGAATCCCCTCGAGGATCGCTACCTTGCTCCCTGGCTGGAGTTGCTTGGCCAGATACTCGCCCACCATTCTGGCGCCTTTCCGGTTGTCCGGCCCGACAAATGGGAATCGAACCTTTTGGTCGGCCATGGTCGCGGAATCGAACTTGTTATCGATATTGATCACGAGAATGGCGGCATCGTGCGCCTTTTTGCACGCCGGTATCAGGCTTTTCGAGTCAGCCGGCGCGATGACAATCGCATCGACACGTTCGGCAACCATTTGTTCGACCAGATCAATCTGCTTCGCGACATCGGTCTCGTTCTTGATGCCATTGGAGATGAGGTCAAACTCGCTGGAATTCTCGCTCTGATAGGCACGAGCCCCTTTTTCCATCGTCTGAAAAAATTCGTTGGCCAGCGACTTCATGATCAAGGCGACGCGCGGTTTTTTAGCGGACTGCGCGAGACCGTTCGAAGAAAAGGAAAAAACAAACAGCAGAGCGCTGAATAAGAGAAGGCAGCGGCGGAGGTTCATGAGGATAGTGGAGGGTAAGAGTGGGTCGAAATTGAGGGAACGGGGAAGGCAAACCATTTTGCCCGATTTAAAGTGCGCTTCCGCGCTTGGCTTTGTCAATTGGTTATTCGGGTGGGTAGCGCCAGTGCCAGTGCCGGTGCCGGTGTGCAGTGTCAGTATTTCGCAGGAGTCGGGCGTAATCGGTCATCGGTCATCGGCCAGAAGTTTTTACTCTTGCCTAACTTGGGTGCACGGACGACTTTAGGTTTCTAGGACCCCGTTTCAAGTAACCGTCTTTCAAGGAAGAATCATGAGATCCCCCCTGCTTGTACTCCTCGGCAGCGCTTTGCTGTCACTCACTTCCGGCGTCCTGACCGGGAACGCCGCCCCGCAGAAAATTATCATCGATACTGATTTCAATACCATCGGAGACGATGGGCAGGTATTAGTTATGGCGGCCCAACTCCAAGCTGCCGGTGCCCTCGATATTCTCGGGTTGACCATCCCGACCGGGAACCAGTGGCGCGACCAGGAAGTGTCTGATGCCCTCAAAGCGGTCGAGCGGCTTGGCATCGAGCATAAAGTGCGAATTCACCCCGGCACGCAGTATCCGCTCCTCCACGACTACAAATCCTATCTCTACGAGAAAGCAATCTTCACCGGTTCTGATTACGTTGGCGCATATGCGAGCGCTCCTCCTACACCGTCGCAGATCGTGCCACCACCTGATGGGTTAGCGACGCACACCAGGCCTTCCAGCGTAAATGCGGTGGATTTCATCATTCGGACCGTTCACAAATACCCGCATGAGGTGACCTTGCTCACAATCGGCCCCCTCACGAACGTGGCTATCGCCATGCGCGAGGACCCGAGCATCGTGCCGCTGATCAAGAGGATTGTTTTTATGGGTGGGCAGATCGATGTAGCAGGCAACGCGTTCAACGATGTCGGCGAGTTCAACTGGTGGATGGATCCGGAGGCTGTGCAGGTGGTACTTCGAGCGGATGTGCCTCACTTCATCGTACCGCTAGACTGCACGAATACCGTTCCGCTGACCAAAGCCGTGTATGACAGGATCGCGAACACTCCCCATCCGACGATCGTCACGGAACTTTACAAACAGAATTTCGCTCCGTTTTTTGGTTCCGGGCCCGCGCCTTTTGTGCCTTATATTTACGACACGATCGCTTTGACCTATTCCTATGATCCTACTTTCGCCACCGAGTCCCAGAATCGCTGGGTCGACATCGACACTAGCTTTGGCGGCGACTATGGACACGCCATTGGTTATTTCAGTAACTTGCAAACTGACTTGCTGCAGAAGTGCCTGGTGATAAAGACGATCAATAACAAACGGTTTTACGATTTTTACGTCGACCTTTTGACGAGACCCGTGCCGGTGCAGGCCCCGGCAGCGGCGGCGGATGGGGAGCCGTGACCGGTGCGAGTGCAAGTGCAAGTGCCGGTGCCGGGTGTGGTCAGTAATCAGTAATCTGTGATCAGTAATCGGTCATTGGACATCGGTAATCGGCCATCGGCCATCGGTCATTGCGAACAGCGCAGATTCATGCATATTCCGATCACCGTCCCCCTGTCATGCGGCCCTCGTTGCGAGCGATTTTGATCGAGCCTGAGACGCGCTGGAGCGGGTTCCCTCCGGCATATTGGTTGAACTGTTTCAGGAGCGATCGGGAACAGGCCGATCAGGATGAGCTAGCCAGAGCCGAGTGGCTCTGGCAGCGCCGGCCCAAGCGTCTTCTTTTCAAAAATGCGCGTGTGCGCGTATGGCGCATTTCACTGCTCCTCGTTTGCATCCTTGCACTCTGCTGTTTTGATGTTGCGGGCATTTTGGCCGCTGCCGCCTTGAGTGTGATTGCCGCGACGTTATTGACCGCTGACCTTTATCGAAGTGTCTTCTGGAAACGCGATTACGATGCGGCAATCGCCCGAGTCCTGCGCAGATAACGTTGCCTCTCCAGGAGTTCAACCAGCGGCGAATCGTAGGGGTCATCTCGGATACCCACGGTCTGGTCCGCGAAACGGTATTAGCGGTACTGCAAGACGTCGACCTGATCCTGCACGCTGGCGATATTGGGTCGGCTGATGTTTTGGAAACCTTGCGTCGAGTGGCTCCGGTGGTCGCCATCAGAGGAAATATCGATCACGGGTATCCCGGCTTGGCGGACCGCGAACTCGTTCGGGTCAATGGAGACCTGATTTATCTATGGCATGATCTGGGAACACTTGACCTGAATCCGCTCGCGAGTGGAGTTCGGATCGTGATCACCGGGCATTCGCACCAACCACGGCTGACCGAGCAAGGCGGCGTGATCTATCTGAATCCGGGCAGCGTCGGGCCGCGCCGTTTCCGGAACCCGATCTCAATGGCCAAACTCTGCTGGCCGGCGGGGATTCTGAAACCTGAGTTGATTCAACTGCGGGAATAGTGGGGAGCTGGCGCCAGTATCAGTGCCAGTGTGCCCTGCCTGCCCGGCGAGGTCGGTTCGGACATGGGCGCTTTTGGAGTGCGTGCGACTCGTCGCCGCTTTCCGATTTGCGCGGAGCGGGACCCGGACCGGCGGACTAGAACCGCGAAGTGCCGGGTCCCCCAATGAAAAGGTGCGCTTTGGCGGCGGGTCGCGCTCCGCGCGATCCCAAAGCGGCGACAAGTCGCACGCACTCCAAGACGGTCTGGGCCAAACCAGCCCTGCATTGGCTGCGCTTTCTGCCAGGTCTCGAGTCACACGATGTAGCGAGACAATCTCGCTGACACTGACACAGCACCGGCCTTTATTTCATCAGGAGCGCCCGGGCGACGATCAGCAGAGTGGCGACGAGCAAATACTGGGCGATTACCAGGGCGGCCTGCCGGAAGTCGTCCCACCCGTGAGGGTACACCCGAAACCGGCCAATCGCTTCGCGTTCCTCGTTCCTCGCGCGTTCCAGCGCGTGCTTGGCCTGGCGAAAATCAACAATTTTTCCAGGCGGGAACCGGACCGATGGCGCGATCTGCGCCGGCCCGGGAAATCTGATCAATTTTCTGGGTTTGTCGGTCAGCATTTTTTCCTTTCAAAACGTTCTCTGATTGTGGTGGGTGCAGGCCGTTTTCGGAAGAGGTCCGGGCTCTATTCTCTCAGAGAAAAAGTTCCAGCCGGTGTGCGTTCCAGAGACTTGAAGCACCGTCGCGTTACTGGACGAGAGCCAGCCGTTCAGCCGAGCGGGCCGCGAGCAATGGATCGATCCGGTTATCGTGCGCTCAAGCGGGAGACCAGCCAGCAAGCCGCTCAACAGGAGCTACTCGAAAACAACTGGGAGGCCGACCGCTTGGATCGTGCGCATGCTAACCGGAGTAAACATTATCATCACGCATTTGCCTCCTTTCCTGAAGGACTGTTTAGCTACCATCCTCGCGAGTCGAACACAATCGAAAAATCGGAAAATACTTCCAAAGTTTACATGGGTCAGAAATCCCGGAGTCTTCGTCAGCCACGCAGCCTTAGGGGACCGTTTGCCAGGTGAAACCGCTGAGCAGGGTCTGGAGTGCCGCTCGATCCGCGCGCGTTAATTCACGCATTTTCATGATGATGGTCACTTCCGTCCCGCCATTACCTGTTCCCAAGGAAAACACGACATTTTTTTCCTCGTTTACGGTGTCGCGACCGCGCACAAACACAAGGCAGAAAGGCTGTCCGGGATCGGCCGGAGACAACTTGCCTTCCAAGGTCCATCCGTCGGCTGGTGAGTGATTCGCGGTGGCCACCGCCGCGGTATCGAGCAGGGCGATCGGTTCAGGGGTTGAATGAATCCTTATTTCCGGTGAGCCGTTCAGGGAACCGACTCTCCGCAGAAGGATTAACTCAGCATCGGCCCGGGCCGGGCTGCTGCGAGTTTCGATCGTCCAATCGGACCCGGAAACCAGGATCTTCAGGAGGCCGTTTCTTGTAGTAATCGCGGACCGCTGGCTCGCCGGACTCTGTCCATCCGCGGTCAGAATGGCCAACCCGAGAACAAGAAAGCAGGAAAGTTTCACAAGCGTTTCAGGTTTCACCCTCCTCAGGTAGCGCCGGCAGCCGGTACCCGCAAAACGCGAAACCGTGAACCGTGATAGCAACAGCATGGCATTGTGCAGCGTTTCGGACAAGGCGGTGTAATGCCAACGGGTAATTGTTCAGGGATCGATCAGATGCTAACCGCATCTTACTTAACGAGGAAATCTCCAAAAAAGCCGATGAAAAACGTGGCAAAGCTCCTTCAGGATGGCTGGTTGCGCCGACAACTGACGATGGCTGTGGTCAAAGGGCCGGCGGGCTTGGTGTTCGTTGCCTCGGTCGCTCTGGCGATCGCGTTCTTCTTTTGGGACGTGGGCGGTCATTCCCGCCACAAGGCGATGGCGTTAGTGCCCTTGATCGTGCTGCTTTGCGGCGCTTTTATCGCGTTCGATGTATTCCGCCTGAGTCGACAGAACGGACTGGAACTACTCCGCCGGGTCGCGCGGGGCAATCAAGCGCAGCTCGAGCGAATTGGGGTTGATTTCCCGCCACTGTCTGATTTTCTGCGCTCGCCCTGCGATCGGCCGAGGGGTGGAGTTGGCGAACTTCGCCTCTTGGTGGAAGCCCTGGATAGACTGACTAGAACGGCGCTGCGTTATGGTACCTGCGGGCGCGGGGTTTTTGAAAGAAATCTCGAGCCAATCTCTATTGCCTTCTGCCTCTGGCGAGCGTTGCCGGAAGAGAATAATCGGTCTTTCCTCAACCGCAGCCTCGCATGCTGGTTACAGGAAGTGCCTGACTATGATCCGGAAGGTTGGTCCGGGCGGTCGAAACCGCGTCAGCTCGCTTGACCTTGCGTAGTCGAGTGAGATGTTGCGCGGCAAGTGTCAGTAACGACTGGTTCTGAGGAGTTTATCGCAAAAGGGATCTTTAATCTGGTTCCTTTCTGGTACCAAGCCGATTGCGGTCCGTACGAATACCATCTTGAGGTTGGCTCCCGGCGCTTTCCGTTCTGTACGCATTATGCCTTGTCTGCGGAATGGCAGGCGCTCTTGGATGAAGCGAACTCCAGCGCTCCGTCCTTCCTCGCATTGGCCAAGACGCTCAAGAGCCTTCACCTCGTCGAGCACATGCAGGACAGCTTCGCGGTTTTCTGGATGAAGCGCAGATTTCCCTGGGTGGACTGGAAATCGCTGATCCAGTACCTAAGCGCCGCCGCCCGGCGTTCTTACGAAAACAGGCCCGTTTCGGCCAACTTTATCATTTCGCGGAGAGCCGAAGGCCGGCTGAGCATCCTGGATCCCTGCCTCAATAAATTTCTCGATCCGCTCACGAGCTCTCCGGACCTCTTTCTCGGGCTGGATGGGTCGTTGGCCTTAGTCGACCTGGATCAGCTCGCCTGGACCAACCGTAAGAGCGAACCGACCTACAAGTACCACTCAGAATATCTCGGCAATTTTTGGACGCATCTCGACGACGACGAGATCTCGGTTCATCTGAGTCCGCAAGGGGATTTCTATTTCATGTCGCGCGCCGGACTCCTCGCCTCTCGGCGGAAGGCGCGTTGGTGTTTGCACGACGCAAAATCGCTGAGGGCGGCTTTCATAGAGATCTTCAAGGACGAATGGATCGGCACGAATCTCATGGGCATCGGTTACAGCCTCAGGTTTGAGAGGCGAGGAGCGGTCTTGATTTTTGATCCGCAACAGACCGTCGTCGAACATCTTTTAAATCCGGAAAGCCGCTTTGGCGGTTCTAGTGACATCGCGCGCAGTCTGATCGAACCCGCTGTAAGCAAGATTCGTTTGACGGAGCCGCTTTCCATCGACCGGAAGCTGCTCCTGACGGGAACTGCGGGCATAGACGGAGCGGTTATCTTCTCCGGAGATCGAATCCTGGCGGTAGGCGCCATGATTCAACCGCATCCCGCCGCCGGAAGATTTGTGGGGGCGCGGACCACTGCGGCTTATTCCACGTACCTGTACGGCGGGACACCTATCCAAGTCAGTTCCGACGGCGATCTCACGTTATATTTCCGCAGCGAAGCGAGCCACAAGGTCTGCGATGCGCAAATGAGCTTTCTTTAGAGCTTTGTGAGCGATTCAGGATGAGGCATCGGCAGACGCGGAGCGGTCTCGGGCTTCCAGGGATTGGTCCGGTACTGGTTTTCAATAAGGTGCTGACCGTAGTCTCGACAAAGCTGGATAGCGTCGGCTACGTTGAATCCCAGGTAGCCGGCAGTGAACGGTGCCAAGTTCTGCTCCGCCGCGAGGAAGAGACGATAAGCGGGTCGCAATCGACGGCTGTGGGTGGCATGCTCTGGGTGTTGATACTGTTTCTTCAGATGCACGAATGCTCCGGCCAGCTGGATCAAACCCTTGAAAAATTGGTAAGATTGGTCTGAGGTTTTCAGCCACAGATGTTCCAGCACATCATGCGCTTCATAGTATTTCTGGTCATTAAACAGAGAGAAATAGCCGAGAAAAAATCTCTCGTGCGATGTCTCGCCCGGAAGCCGTTCACGCATGAAAGATTCAATTCGATCGGCCTTTTTCATCCGGTAGCAACATCGCCCTCAGCTGGTGCTCTGCGCAAGGGATGTGATCATGGCGCCTGAGATCGTGCCGGTTGCCTCCGCTATGCTGCTTTTGCTGGCGCTGGCTTCCGCGTTTTTTTCGGGAATGGAGACGGCCCTGTTCTCGATCAGTGGTTTTCATCTTCGCCGCTGGCAAGAACGAGACGCGAAAGCGGCCGCGCAATTCCAGGAACTCATGGCGAAGCCGCGCAGCGTACTAAGTGTTATTCTGCTCACTGACACACTGATTAACATCCCCCTCATTGTGCTTTCGCTGGCCTGGGTGAACTCGGTGACCAGTCCGGTGCCCGCCTGGGCGCAAACCTTGATCCTCTTTGCCCTGATCGTCATCCTCTGCGATCTTTTGCCGAAGACGCTCGCTCTGGTTGATCCCTTTCGTTTCGCCGAATCCGCGATTCGGATTCTCCGGCTTCTGATGCCGGTCATGGCGCCCCTTTCCAATTCGCTGGAGTGGACCGCGGAACGCATCGCCGATCTCTTCTCAAAGGCTACGCCGGAGGCACAGGGCCATCTCGCCGACGACGAATTGATTACCTACATCGAGTGGAGCGCCGAAGAAGGCGAGTTACGGGATGATGAACGCGAGATGATCCAGGAGATCATCAAGCTCGGGAACAAAACCGTCGGCGATTGCATGACTCCGCGAGTAGACGCGTTCACGATCCCCGACACCCTGGATAACGAGAAAGCCATTCGCGAACTCCGGATCAAGCGGCACGGCTGGGTACCGGTATATGGAGAAAGTCCGGACGAGATTCTGGGAATACTCGATGTAAAACGATTTCTCCTGGATCCATCGGAACATTACACCGAGCACCTCGATCCACCTTCTTTTGTCCCGGAAACGATGCGAGCGCTCGATCTGCTCAGGGCGTTTCTGACTCGCGCCCGACGTCTTGCGATCGTGGTTGACGAGTTCGGCGGGACGGAGGGGCTGATCACCTTTAACGATCTGGTTGAGGAGGTCATCGCGGACGCCGCTCCGCGGGGAGACGATGAGCTCTATATAGAGCCAACCGCCGACGGTAAGCTTTTGGCCAGTGGCAGCGCTCGGCTTGATGACCTGAGCGAAGCATTGGATGTCGAGGTTGCTCACGAAGGGGTCGATACGATCGGCGGGCTGATCTTTACCCGCCTGGGGTACCTGCCGAAGGCGGGCACTCGCGTCGAAATTCCGCCATTGGCTCTCGAAATCCGCCAGACCAGCCGGAAACGGGTTCTCGAGGTCGTGGTCGAGCCGTTGGCGACATCCGAACCCGAGGCGAACGGACAAGCGTGAATTGGCTTGTATTCGTGCTCTGTCTGGCTTTTTCCTTCGTTTTCTCCGGAACGGAAACGGGTTTGCTCTCGCTCAACCGAGTGCGCTTGCGGCACCTGGCTCGTCAAAAAGATCCGGCAGCGGTTCGGCTGGAGCGGCTCCTGAAAAATCCTACACGACTCTTTGTGACGGTTCTCTGCGTTACCAGTCTGCTGAACATCACGATGATTGTGCTGCTGACCGCCAAGGCGGTTGAGGTCCTTGGCGGCTTGGGGTACCTGGTTGCTTTGGCGGTCGCCGTGCCGGTGCTGCTTCTCCTGGTGGAAATGCTGCCCAAATCAATTTTTCGGCGTTTTCCCTATCGAGCAGTTGCTTCTACCGCTGTTCTGTTGGAGGCGGTCTCCCTTCTGCTCGCTCCGTTCCTGAACTGCGCGATCCTTCTGGCGCGTCACCTGTTTCGCGCCCGCCAACCGCGCGAACTTTTTGTGGCGCGGGAAGATTTGAAATATGTCACCACTGAAATCGAGCGGCTCGGCATGCTGAGCAGTTTGGAACGCCAGATGATCCACAACGTCGTCGATTTTCGCGCAGTGCGGGTGCGCGATGTCATGGTTCCGCTCTCAAATGTGATCTCCGTAACACCCGACACCCCCTTGGAGGAGGTTGTCCGGCTCTCGCGAGAAACCAAATACGACCGATTTCCGGTAATTGATTCCCATGGACGGATCCTCGGAATCGTGAATGTACTCGATTTGATCGTCGACCGGCGGCCCGAAGCCGTCGCTCGCCAGTATCTGCGCCGGGTACTCAGTATCAGACCCGAAGAATCGGCATCGACGGTTGTGCGGCGGCTCCGCGCCTCGCCCCAGAGCTTGGCGTCCGTTGTTGACGAGAACCGGAAGCCCGTCGGAGTTGTGAGTGTCGAAGATCTGCTCAACCCGCTGGTAAAAATTCGGCCGATTTCCGAGTAGCGAGCGCGAAATCTGCTATAGCATATCCGGTAGCGCGGCCACGTACGTCTGTTAAGAGTATCCGCAGCCCTAAAACCAGATCTTCCATTGCTTGGCATTATGTCCACCGATTCGTCCTCTTCGACCGCAACAGCAATCCCGGTTTATTCACGAAAGAACCCCTTTCCAGCGAAACTCCTCGTGAATCGCAAGCTGAATCTGGCCGGTTCAGAGAAGGAGACGCGTCACTTCGAGTTTTCCCTGACGGCCTCCGGCCTGCACTATGAGGTTGGTGATTCCATGGGAGTTTTCCCGCAGAACGATCCTGTACTGGTCGAGGATCTTCTGCAGGCTTTGCATTTTTCGGGAGAAGAAACGATCACGACGAAGGAAGGCGACGTTCTGACCACGCGCGAGGCATTCCTCCGCCAGTACCAGATCACTCAGCCTAGCAAGCAATTCCTGGAAGCGATTGCGCAGCGCTCGGCCAGCGCGGGTGAACTGGCTGAGTTGATGCATCCCGATCGAAAATATGATCTGGACAATTATCTCTGGGGACTGGAGGTCATCGACTTTCTGCTGGACAACCCGTCGGTACGATTTACCCCGGATGAGCTGGTGGCTACCTTACGCAAACTGCAACCGCGGTTGTACTCGATCGCGTCCAGTCTGAAAGAGCTGCCGGAACAAGTGCACCTGATGATTGCGACGGTCCGGTACGAGAGCCACGGGCGACAACGCACCGGTGTCGCCTCGACGTATCTCTCTGATCGACTCTGCCTCGGCGAGACCGTGCCGATGTTTGTCCACGTCGCTAAGGGCTTCCGGCTGCCGGAAGATCCCGCGACACCCATCCTCATGGTTGGCCCGGGTACGGGCTTGGCACCGTTCCGCGCGTATCTGCAGGAGCGGCGGGCAACTGGGGCTACCGGCCTGAACTGGCTCTTTTTCGGTGAACAGCGGGCTAACTCCGATTTCTTTTATCGGGAGGAGTTTGCGGAGATGAAGCGAGACGGGGTACTTACGCGTTTTGATACCGCGTTCTCGCGCGACCAGGCACACAAAATTTACGTGCAGCATCGCTTGGCGGAGAATGCGCGGGACGTGTATGCCTGGCTCGAAGAAGGCGCTCATTTTTACGTATGCGGGGATGCTGCTCACATGGCCAAGGACGTTGATGTGACTCTTCACAAAATCATCGAGGAACAGGGAGGCAAGACGTCGGAGGAAGCCGCGGTGTACGTGGAAAATCTGAAAAAGACGAAACGTTATAAACGGGACGTCTATTGAGCGGCCTGAGCGGCTTGAGCGGGCTCGCAACGTAGTGCCGGCATCCTGCCGGTTCAAAAAGCCGACAAGCTGGAAGCTTATCCTACTTTGACGTCCGACAGGCTCGGGGCCGACCGCGTTACGCTCAAGCCGCTCAAGCCGCTCAAGCCGCTCTCTAGGGCGTTGTCACTTCCCGAACGAACACGTTCAGCTGGCCGTCGGCGCCGCGCCGAATGTCCATGATCTGAAATGGCCGATCGGTCCCACGCTGCAGATTTTCGCCTTCGGGCGGTGTAGGCAGACCGCGCGGAACCTCCACGATGACCCGGACGTTGCCACGATTGAGCATACGATCGGCTAGCGACTGTTTTGGTCGCAGCACCGCGCGATTTTCGCGCGCTGCGGTGACGACGAAATCTCCCCGCAGATAGACTGGGTCTCGGCCAAGGCCGTGGTCAGCCAGATCGGCTGTTTGATCCGCCTCCAGCACCCGTCCCCTGGGCATCTGGCCGGGTCGATAAGTTGACCAGGATCCGATCCTGTCGTCGCTGGGCGAAGCAGCGGTTGTCAACACCGGAGCAGCGGAGGGATTAGGCGATGCCACCGAGACTGGCGGGTTCACCAGTTCGGCCCTCGGCACCGCCGGTTCTTTTTTTGCCGTCGCGGTTTGGACAGAGGCAACCTTGGCCGATGGAGTAGGGGAAATGAAAGAGGCTGCGCCTTTCGGGCCGGACTTCGCCGACAGTTTTGCCGAGCCGGCCGCCATATCGGGAACTACCGGCAAGGCCCGTGCGATGGGCACAAGCTCGAAGGGCGTTGGGCCATTGGCTGCAGCGGATCCGTTCAGAACGGTGCCTCCCTTGACCCCCGGGAAGGATGCGAGGGCCGGCTCGATGCCGGTCGCGCGCCGATACTCCGCATATCGCTTTTCCGCGTTCTGGATCTCGGAAGGTTTCGCGACCGGCAGACCAGCCTCGACGTTCACATTTCTGGGTGGCTCCAGTCGAAACCCGGCGCCGCTCTGAGTCGTGCCATACGGGCCGTAGAGTAAAGGTACACACGTAAACAGCAAACGGCCGCCGGGGATTGGCTTTACATGGATAATCGCCGAAAGATCATACGAGCGCCGGAAGTCGATACCCAAGCCGGTAACCAGGATGTGTTGCATGGCCGGGAGGTTTTCCTTGGAAGCCGGAAAAAGGTGTTCGACCAAGACTGCAGGCACATCGATCGATTGGGCAATCACTGCCACGCCGCTGTTAAAAAACCGATCGTTCTGGAGCGGTATCGCATCCAGGACCGTGAACTTGCCGGTGATGTATGGCAGTTTGGAGACCTGGTGGTCATAGTTTCGCAAATAGGAGCGCAGAAGATCATCGCTTTGGGCCGTTAACTGGCCGGCGTTCATCGATCCGTAACGTTGTAACAGCTTATCCGGGCCGAGAAATTCTCCCGAAGGAGCCGCGGTTAATTCGAATCGTCTGGGCGGATCCAGCTTGTGCAATCGGTTGAGGAGCTTGTAAGCAAAACCAATTTCAGGATGGCTGAAGATGTATAAGGTGCCGATCCAGCAGGTCAGCGCAAAGCCACACAAAAGGAGGATGAAAACCGTCCAGGCGAACAAATTTTCGTCCACCCGAGGATGAATCTCACGTCGGATCGGGCGTCCCAGCGGCACAGCTTTCATGAACGGCACGTGGAGCCAATAACAAACGCCCAAGACGTGTCAAGCTTCGCGCGATTTTTCAAAGGAACTGCCGCAACCGCAACTCCGTACCGCATTGGGATTGCTGATTTTGAATCCTGCCCCCGTGAGGCTGTCGGAAAAATCAACGGTCGAACCGCGCAGAAAATCCGCGCTATAAGCATCGATCAGAACTTCGACATCTTCCCGGCGAACTCGCTGGTCCCCTTCCTTGGCGTGATCGAACTGCATCCCGTACTGCATTCCGGCACAACCACCGGTCTCAACGGAGATCCGCAGCGCCTTATCCTTGTACTCCGGATTCTCCGAGATCAGCGTCTGAATATGACGAAAAGCAGCATCGGTAACAGTGATCATAACGACATCCACAATTAACTACGCGAGCGTACGTGGGTCAACCGGCGGCGGGAAAGTGGCCTCGGATTGAATTTAGCTGGGCGGGACGCACTCCACAAAGTTTCTGCCCGAACTGGCCGCCGATAAAGGCCGGACTCCTGGACTCCTACCTTCGCTCATCGTATTTTAACGGATGGGTCGAATCCTTCTCTTGCCGGATGAAGTTGCCAGCCAGGTAGCGGCGGGTGAGGTGGTTGAACGTCCGGCATCGATCGTCAAAGAATTGGTCGAAAACAGCCTGGATGCACGAGCCAGCCGAATCGAGGTCGCGGTTGTCCGTGGCGGCATGACGTCGATCCGAGTGACAGACAACGGGATCGGAATGGATCGAGACGACGCTTTGCTCAGCTTGGAGCGTCATGCTACGAGCAAAATCCGGTCGGGCGAAGATCTCGCCCGGATCAGCACCCTTGGTTTTCGGGGAGAGGCGCTTCCCAGTATCGCCAGCGTCACCCGGTTTCGTCTTATTACCCGACCGAATGAGGCGCTCGAGGGAACGGAGATTCTCGTCCGAGGCGGTAAGATCGAGTCGGTTCAGGCCTCAGGCGAAGCAGCGGGAACCTCGATCGAGGCGCGCTCCCTGTTTTTCAATCTCCCGGCGCGCCGCAAATTCCTGCGAAGTGAAAATACGGAAGTGTCCCACATCCAGCATCAGTTGCTCTTGCAGGCGATTGCCCGGCCGTCCGTTGGTTTTACCTTTCTGCGCAACGGAGACCTCATTTTTCAAGCACCTCCCGTGAAGCAACTGCTCGACCGCGTGAGAGACTTGCGCGGCGCTGAATTTCTCGAGCATTTGCTCGTGATTTCTCCCGAGAAAAGCCACCCGATCGGACTGAGCGGTTTGCTCGGCCGCCCCGGCGTCAGTCGAGCGACTCGCGCCGAACAGCTGATTTTCGTGAACGGAAGGCCGGTGGAAAACGCGTTGGTCTCGCGAGCTCTTCGGGAAGGATATCACACGGCGCTGATGAAAGGCCAGTACCCGGTGACGATCCTCTTCATCGAAATGGATCCAGCCGCAGTCGATGTCAACGTTCATCCGGCCAAGCGAGAAGTGCGTTTTCGAGAGCCCGATCGGGTTCGCGGCGCGCTGGTGGAGCTCGTTCAGCGCACGCTTGAATCCGATCGGGCTCGCTGGAGTTCACAATTTCGTAGCGGATCAGAAACAACGGGCGCGGCCTTGCCGGGCGACGCGATCGCGCACAAAAGCGGCGCGACAAGCGACGACCGTCCGCCAACCGAGGTTGCTCCGCTCATCCCAATCGCCGCGCAAATCTCTCTCCGGCACGACTGGTCAGAAATTCCGATTCCGAATGATTCGGTTCGATCTGGCAAGTCTTCTGTCATGGGTTCGGTAATTCGCGCCAAACAACCGACGGGCGATCCAGCGGGCGGGTCGATTGCACCCGAAGCAGAGCGCGCGAGACGGCCTGATGGTGCCTCGGCACCTCTCCCCTCCGAGATCCGGATCATCGGAATCCTGGGAAAGCTCTTTATTCTGATGGAGAACAAGGATGGTTTGGTGCTGGTCGATCAGCACGCGGCTCACGAGCGAATTCTGTTTGAGCGCATGCGCCGGCAAATCGAGCAGGGCGGGGTGCCAAGCCAGCGATTACTCATTCCGCTGACGATTCAGGTTGGGCCGCGTGACTATGATTGGCTGCTGGGGCATGCCGAAAGCCTCGAAAGGATGGGGTTTAGTCTCGAACCTTTCGGCCAGTCCACCCTCAAGATTGATAGCCTCCCGCAGTTTTTTCGGGTTTATGATCCCGCCGGTGCAATCCGGCGTCTACTCGACGAGCTCAAGTCGATCACCGCGAACACTTCCAGCGTTCGGTTAGGCGAAGATGTGATTGCCAAAACAGTGTGCCGTCATGCCATCAAGGCGAATGATGAGCTACGACGACCGGAGGCGGAGCAACTGGTGACGGACCTTCTGTCTTGTGACTTGCCTTACTGCTGTCCGCACGGCCGACCGACCATGATCCAGATTCCGTATCAGGAACTGGAAAAAAAGTTCGGACGGAGAGCTTGATGGTTCCGAGAGGTCTGATAGGTCCCATCGGTCCCATACAATACCAATTGTTAGTCGAGACGTCTACCAGGACCGTCTCGCTTGCCGCACCAGGCGGCGTTGAACCGCGTGCATTTCGCGAGCCGAATTTTTCTCGGTATCGTTGTAGCCGGCCAGATGCAAAATTCCGTGAACCAGATACAGCTCGATCTCAGCCAGGCAGGTTGAGCGATATCGTTGTGCTTGCTCGGCGGCGGTCTCAACGCTGATGAAAATCTCACCGTGATGAAAGGTGATAACGTCAGTCGATTCATAAGTCCCCAGATACCGCTGGTGCAGCCGGGCCATTCGCTCATCGGAAATCAGCACGATCGCGATCTCGGATAAACTGGAAAACGGGCAGGCTCTCTTGGCGAGCGTCAGCGATAGAGCGCGCTCCGCAAACTGCTGAAGGCTTTGTCTGGGGACGGGACGCTTTCTTTGCCGATTCAGCACGCGAATTACCGGGGCGGAGAAGCGTGTCATCGACAACCGAACGAATGATCAACGGGGATCAGTGCGTTTCATCGACGAAGCGATACGGATAGTCCGGTTCCTGATAACCCTTCGCTTTCTGTCGTGGGGGGAGAGTCACCTTTTCAAGATGAGCGTTGGTGTAAGGGAACATACTTAGGAAATGGGTGATACAATTCAACCGAGCCCGCCGTTTGTCGTCGGCTCGGACAACATACCATGGTGATTCTTTGGTATCGGTGGCGGCGAACATCGCATCGCGGGCGCGCGAGTAATCGTACCAGCGGCGGTGGGATTGCAGATCCATCGGACTCAGCTTCCAGGTTTTTCGCGGATCGTGGATCCGTTCCAGGAACCGGCGGGTCTGTTCATCTTTGCCTACTTCGAACCAGTATTTGATCAGGATGAGACCGGAGTCGATGATGTCCTTCTCCCAGGCCGGACAGATTTTCAGAAAATGCTCATATTGCTCGTCCGTGCAAAATCCCATGACTCGTTCAACACCAGTACGGTTATACCAGCTCCGATCAAAAATGACGATTTCTCCGGCGGCCGGAAAATGTTCAAAATACCGCTGAAAATAAATCTGGGTGCGCTCCCGTTCAGACGGGGCGGGGAGAGCGGCCACCCGGAAGACCCGCGGACTTACCCGCTCAGTCAGGCGCTTAATCACTCCGCCCTTACCGGCGGCATCCCGGCCTTCAAAGACAACGATAACCCTTGCGCCGGTACTCTTCACCCAGAATTGCAGTTTCACTAACTCTTCATGGAGTTCGGCGAGTCGCTGTTCGTACTCCTTGCGCTTGAGTTTCGATTTATCCGCCGAATTTTCTGCCTCGGAATTTTGCCGATCGGCGAGCTGCGTCTTTTGCTTTTGGCCCATAGTTGGAACAATTGATCCGCCGGTTTATCGCTACCCAGTGGTTGGAGGGGCTTGTTTGCTTTCGGGCGTCAGATGTTTAGAGAGAAAGGTCTCCATGGCATCATAGAAATCGAATCGGTTTTCCTCGTTATGAAAACCATGTCCTTCGTTTGGCTTAACCAGGTATTCGACATCGACTCCCCGCTTCTTGAGCGCTTCGACGATCTGGTTTGATTCGTTGATGTTTACGCGCGGATCCTTGGCGCCCTGCGCAACGAACAGTGGCGCCTTGATCTTGTCCGCATTCAATGCCGGCGAGTGTTCGGTAAACCACGCCTTGTCCTTGTCCGGGCTGCCTACCATGTCGTACATCATGTCCAGATACGGCTTCCAGTATGGAGGCACAGTTTTGAGAAAGGTGAACAGGTTTGATACACCGACGTAATCCACGCCGGCCGCATACAAGTCCGGGTTCTTGGTCAGGCCCTCCAGCACAGCATACCCTCCATAACTACCTCCATAGATCGCGACGCGATGGGGATCCGCAATGCCTTGGTCGATCAGCCAGCGCACTCCGTCGGTGATATCGTCCTGCATTGTCCCACCCCATTGTTTGAAGCTCGCCTCCCAAAACTTGCGTCCGTAGCCAGTTGAGCCTCGAAAATTAACCTGCAAAACGGCGTAACCGCGATTCGCGAGAAACTGCACCTCAGGATTGAAACCCCACGCGTCGCGCGCCCACGGACCGCCATGAGGATTGACAATCGTCGGCAGGTTCTTGGCGACGCGCCCTTTTGGCAAAGTCAGGTAGCCGTGAATCGTCAGACCGTCGCGCGATTGAAATTCGATCGGCTTCATGGAAGCTAGTTGATCCTCATTTAACCAGGGATTCCGGTCGGCAATTTTTGTCAGCTGACCAGATGCTTTCTCGTAAAGGTAGAAAGCTCCAAGTGAACGGTCGCTCATTGTCCGGACGACGAACACATCCTCGTTCTTATTCGCGGAGACGACCAACACTTCGTAACCCGGCAGTTTTTGCTGGAGCGTGGTGTAGAGATCTTCGGCTTCTTGATCAAAAAAATGTCGCTCCGTCTTCCACGTGGTATAGACCGCCGAGGTTAAAACTTTCCGTTTATGCGAGTAGGCGAGGCCATCGACATCAACGTCCGGATTCTCATAAAGCACTTTAGCCTCTTTTCCGGCATCCAGATCGAATTCGACAGCGGCTGTCTTGTCGCGGCCGAGATTCGACACACCGTAAAGGTTCTTGTTGTCGAACGTAAAAAATTGGGGGCTGAACGACTCTTTATAATTTGTCGTCAAAATCGTTTTCCACTTCTCCTGATCATTTTTCCGGTAGAGCAGGCTGGTGTTGACCCCGTCAGTCGTGGTGGCAACCCGAATGTTGCCGTCATGATCCGTCACCCAGCTGGCGATGTTCCCTGGGTTTTCCGCAATCAGGGTGAGTTCGCCCGTTTCGACGTTTAGACGATACGCGTCAAAGACTTCCTTGTTTCGCTTGTTCATCCCGATAATCAGATCGGTTGGGTGATCTTCGAGATCGTCGATGATTTCCACCCGGACACCATCGAAAGGTGTTAATTGCCGCACGCTGGTGCCGTCTCGATCGACAGCGTAGAGATGAAAGTTTTCGTCGCCGCCGTTGTCCTTGACGTAGACGAGATATTTGTCGCCCTTCCAGGAAAAACCGGAAATGTCTCGATCGGTTACCGATGTCACTCGCTTGGCTTCGCCGCCTTGCCGTGGCCGCACCCAGATGTTCAGACGACTTTCGTAGGGCTTGAGAAAAGCGATATAGTCTCCGCTGGGCGATAAGTCATACGAGGTCGTTTCCGGATTGCGAAAAAAGTCCTTCAGAGGGATTTTCGGGGGCACAGATTCCTGAGCAGATGCAATCATGGCGAGGGAGGCGTAGATGGAAAGAAAAGCGAGCTTCATAAACCGGCGCCGGGCAGATAATCGAAAAACCGAACTTCCGCAAGTTGCGCCCTACCGATGAGCGATCAGCGATGAGCGATGACTGATGACCGATTGCTAATGACGATACTCTACGACCCAGCAGCGACCGGATATCACCGACCGGCGCACCCGGAGCGACCGGAACGGTTGACTCGCACCGAGGGGTACTTGCGCGAGCAGCATCCGGATTGGGATTGGCGAATGCCGCCGATCGCCGACGCCGCGGACATCCTGAGCGCACATTCTCCGGAGCACCTAGCCCGGCTTGATCACGGGCCGGATTTCGATCTGGATACACCATTTTTTCCTGGAATCAGTCAGCACGCCCGGCGATCGGTCGGATCTGCCATCGAGGCCGTAGCGGCTGCTTTGGGGGGCGGTCGATCGTTCTCGCTGATGCGGCCGCCAGGGCACCACGCGTCGCGCGATCGAGCCATGGGCTTCTGTTATCTGAACTCGGTGGCGATCGCGGCGTTGCACGCTCTGCGGCATGGCTGTTCCCGTGTCGGAATCTGGGATTTCGATGCGCATCACGGAAACGGCACCGAAGCGATCGTCCGAGGAAAGGCGGCCATTCGATTCAGCTCGATCCACCAATTTCCGGGGTACCCCGGAACAGGAATAACCTCCACAGAGAATGTTTTTAACTTTCCCATTGCGCCCGGAACGATTCCCGCCGTACATGCGGGTAAGGTCCAGCAAGCTTTGGAGATGTTAATGGAATTTAAACCAGAGCTGATCCTGGTCTCGGCAGGGTTCGACGCGTATGCAGGCGATCCGCTAACCGAGATGACCCTTCAATCGCGGCATTTCCATCAATTTGGTGTCTGGTTGAGAGAGGCTGGCGTTCCCTCCGCCGCGATTTTGGAAGGCGGCTACAGCGAGCAGTTGCCGGCCTTGATCGATGCATTCTTGCGGGGATGGAACGGTTCGCCACCATGAGCTGGTTTCATTTCAGTTGGCCGAGCTTCTGGTTTTCTTTTTTGGCGCTTGCTCTGGAGGGACTGCCTTTTGTGCTGGTGGGATCGATTGTCTCTGGAGCAATCGCGGCCTTCGTACCATCGAGGATGATCACCCGTTGTTTGCCGCGAAACACGGTGCTGGCGACGTTGGTCAGCGGGCTGCTTGGTATTGTTTTTCCGGTTTGCGAATGCGGGGTTGTTCCGGTGGTTCGGAGGTTATTGGCGAAAGGGCTGCCACTGTCGTGCGGCGTGACCTATATGCTGGCGTCGCCGATTGTCAATCCGATCGTTGCGTTAAGCACCTTTGCGGCGTTTCGTGGTCAGGCGCCGTGGGAGACTATGCTTGTGCGCCTCGGCCTGGGCTACAGTGTTGCGGTGCTGGCTGGGTTGGCCGTTGTGCGACTCGATCCCTCGATCATTCTCAAGGCGACCGCGATTGGGCGTCCACGGCGCCGGCGTTCTACCATGGCCATCGCCTCCGTCCCAGGCGCTTCGAGTGGCGGTTTAACCTTCCGAGCAAAGCTAGCCGGATCGGTCGCCCTGGCCTCCGACGACTTTATCGATACCGCGATTTATTTCATGATCGGAGCAGCGGTTGCCGCGACCTTCAATACCGCCGTGGATCAGAGTTTGATTTTACCCTTGGCGGCAAACCCGATTTTGGCAACTGCATCAATGATGGCCTTCGCGGCAGTGCTCACCTTGTGCAGTACTTCGGACGCGTTCATCGCCGCCACATTCGTATCGTTTCCGATGTCCGCGCGCATGGCTTTTTTAGTTTTTGGTCCCATGTTTGATTTCAAGCTGCTTTTCCTGTACAGCGCGCTGTTTCGGAAAAGATTCGTGGCGGCCTTGGGCGTCGCTCTCTTCTGCGTGATCGGCCTCGTCTGCAGCCAACTGTTAGTGCGGCTGCCGGAAGGCATGGGACCGGTTCCGACCCCGCTGACCCAGGCAGCGAGGACGGGAGTGCGGGATTGAACATTCTCCAGTTTACGATAGGGTCAGGGCATCTGCGATGAGGACACGAATTACTCGGCTCTTGAATGCGCTTACGCTGCTCGGTATCGGCGGCGTACTCATCTTGTTTTTTGTGAGCGGCCGTCTCGACCACTACTTGCATCCGCTTTTCCGCCCGGGGGTATTGGCTGCAGGTATCCTGTTCCTGGGCTTCGGTCTGGTCTACGGCCTAAGCAATAACTCGGCCGAATGCTGTATCGACCAAGAGTGTTTGCACCCGAACACCCGGAGGCCGCTTCAAGGGTTGCTGGCTTTCGGTGTCCTCGTTGTTCCTTTGATTTCCGGGACGGTTTTCTCGAAAGACTCTTATGACGCGACTGCCGTCCTGAACCGTGGCTTTGTGCAAGACGTGACCAAGCTGCCGGGGCGTAAGCCGGAGCTGCCCAACCCACCGCCGGTCATTCCATCCCAAGCTCTGGGCGGTGATATCGATGGCGTCGCTTCAGCCCCGGCTGTATCCGGAAACACGATCAACGGTCAAGGGACCGGGCAATCGGCGGCGCCCGCTTCCCGATACGAACCTCCTCTCCCGCAGGACAATCAAGGCGGTACCAGCGACCCGGCCTCGCCCGACTCGCCGGATTCGACCGATTACCTGCCAACCGGACCCGATGGCAATGTGTCCCTGCAGGTCACTGATCTGCTCTATGGCGAAGCGGAAGAGAGCATTCGAAAAGCTTTTACCGGGAAAAAGATCGAAGTTCTCGGTCAGTATCTTGGCGGAAAGTCAGCCGGCCAATTCAAGCTGGTCCGGATGTTTATCGTTTGCTGCGCAGCCGACGCTCGACCGGTAGCGCTTCCCGTGGTTACCTCTCCAGAATATCGGGGAACCGATATGAGCTGGGTTAAAGTAATTGGAACTCCGGTGTACAAGGTCAATGAGGCAAACGGAAGTGCCACGGTAACGTTCCACGCGGAAAAGGTGGAGCCGGCAGATCCGCCCGAGGATGCCATGCTGTACTAACTCGGCAAGGGTCTGAGTTGAAGAACACAGCGCTGCGTAGCCGTCACCAAATCGTGCTCCTGCTCGTCGTCTTCGACCCTATCAGGCTGCCATCATGTTGACGCGGAGAAAATGCCAGGTGCGAGATATGCTCGTCAAACGAGGCGGCCGTTCAAAAATGGAGGACCGGCCATGGGCCCGATGAACTGCCTCCTCTACGCCGATTATGAAAAGCTTACTTTCACCGAGCAGCCATTGCCGGTGATCCAGGCAGGCGAGGTGTTGCTTCGGGTCGCGGCGGTGGGTATCTGCGGCAGTGAACTCGACTCCTTTCGCCAACACAGTCCCCGGCGAAAACCGCCATTGATCATGGGCCATGAATTTTGCGGATTTATCGAAGAGGTGGGCTCGGCTGTCAGCGGGTTTGCGCGGGGACAGAAGGTCGTTTCGAACGCGCTTGTGCCGGATGAGGATGCGCCCGAAAGCCGGCGCGGCAATCCTCACCTCAGTCCGAGACGCCAGGTTTTCGGCATGAATCGGCCCGGTGCATTCGCCGAATATGTCGCGGTACCAGCATCCTGCTTGCTGGCGTGGCCGGAAGATCTGCCGGGCGAAGCCGCCTGTTTGGCCGAACCGTTGGCCAACGGAGTCCATGTCTACAATCTTGCCCGGCATTTTTCTCCGCTGAATGTCCTCATCATTGGCGCGGGTCCGATCGGTATTTTCTGTCAGCAAGTGTTTCAGCTGCATGGAGCCCAAGTTCTGGTGAGCGACCCTCGCAGACCTCGTGCTGAGACAGCGAAAGCCTTGGGTGCGGCGGTCGCGATCGTGCCCCCAGACGAACAACCAATTGAGGTCTGCCGACAGCATACGGGAGGAGAGGGGGTGGATCTGGCGATCGACGCTTTTGGCAGTGGCGAAACAAAGCGACTGTCACTGGAAGCGATTCGACCCGGCGGCGCCGCCGTGTGGATTGGACTGCATGAGGATCTCATGGATTTGAATTCGCACCGGGTCACGCTGCCGGAGAAGGCTATTTTCGGGACTTACGGAGCGCGCACGTCCGAACTCGATGAAGCCCTGGGACTGCTGCGCGATAAGCGCGTCGACGTTTCCTCCTGGGTCGACGTATTTCCGCTGCAGAACGGCGTGGATGCTTTTTACCGCGTGCTGCGAGGCGCTGGCCGCGACATCAAGGCTGTGCTTGTGCCGTAGGCTGAGGGCCGCTCGCATCGGTCCTAAAGGTTCTATGCGTCCTTCAGGTCGTTGAGAATGTCTTGTGCCGCGGTGAGGCCGCTTCGCATTGCGCCCTGGATGCTGGCGTGGGTCACCTGGTCTCCGCTCAGCCAAACGTTCGGGAATGGTTTTGCCACGTCGCGATCATAGCGGCGGCCCGGCGGCTGCCGGGGTACCGCGTAAGGAATTTCGATCAACTTGATGAGCTGCAGACCGCTGTCGGCGGCTTTCGGAAAAACCTCCACGATTTCGTCGCGCGCCCGAGCAAGATCTGCTGCGGAAAGGCTTGGCTTGAGGACTGTGGCGCTGATCAAATGACGCCCTTCCGGCGCGTACTCCGGTGCAGCATTGGTCAGCTGGACAAAATGGCGAACCGTCCGCGCCCGGCCGGCTGGCAAAACAATCAACTTGTCCGGATAAAGTGAATGGTCAGTCGCGAAATAGAGGACTGATACCCCCAGACCGGGTTCAATCGTTTTTTGCAGAAGGCGCTGGGCGACAGGTTGACTGCAAGCGAGAACAAGTTGATCGCACCCAAGGCGTTGACCGTCTTTTAGCCACACACCGGTTGCCCGCCCAAGCGCGAAATCCACGCCAGTTACTTCGGAATTCAGTCGGATTGTTTGGCTATTTAAGCGGCCGGTTAGCTGGTCCGGGATTGCTTGCATGCCGTTGCGCGGCACTAATGCGCCGCCCGTGACAAACTTACGGAAGTAATAACGGAAAAGGATCGACGAAGTCTCAAGATCGTTATCGAGCAGAATTCCTCCAAAAAACGGGCGAAAAAAACGCTCAAACGCCTCATCTGTGAAGCCTCGCAAATAATCTTTGGTCGGGACATCTCCTCGGCCGCTGAGTATCTCCTCGTCGGAACGAACCATGAGGCCGCCGCTCACGAGTGCCAGCCGAACCTTGTCGCCCCAGCTGATCGCGTCATCCTTCGCCGGGCCGAGAATGCCGTCCCCCTGGAGAACCGGCTTTCGCAGCCGAAGGAACTTGCCTCGGTCCCAGATGAGCGCGCCGGAATCGAAGTACCGGGGCTCAAGAAGTGACAGATCGAGGATCTCGCGCGTGACCGCGTAACTGTCGAGCAACACCTGAAAACCGAGGTCAAAAGTAAATCCATCCTGGGTGACTGAGCCAACCCGACCGCCACAACGAGGTGATTTTTCGAAGACCAGGAATTCCTGTTGATTTCCCTGAAGCTTCCAAGCGCAAGCTAGTCCGGCCAGCCCGCCCCCGACAATGATGACCATGGAGGAACGTAGCGAGGTGGAGTGCCAGTGCCAGCGGCTTGAGCGTTGGCGTTCGGTCACTGCCAACAACAACGAACGACGACTTTCTCAAGAGAAAAAGTTTAAGACTCTTGCCTGGCACTAGGACTAGCACTGATAGGCCGCTCAAGCCGCTGGCACTCCCATGGTATCGCGGTAGTCTTGCAATCCATGAATCGATTCCTGGATCAAATTGCCGTGATCACCGGAGCTGGTCGTGGCATCGGGCGGGCGATCGCGCTGCGTCTCACCCAAGAGGGCGCCCGAGTCGCGGTGGTGAGCCGTTCTGAAGCGAATGCGCAGCGAACTGTCGAGCAGATCAATCTCGCCCGTCCGGACAGCGCTCGCCTGTATATGGTCGATGTATCCGATGGAGATGCGGTCGCGGCGATCTGCTCGCAAATCATTAAGGATTTTGGCGGAGTGACTGTCCTGGTGAATAACGCCGGCATCACGCGCGACCGGCTCAGTCTGCGCATGCCGGAAGCAGACTGGGACGCTGTGATCGACACAAACCTCAAAGGAGCGTTCCATTTCATCCAAAATTTACAGCGTCCGATGATGCGGCGATCCTATGGCCGGATTATCAATATCAGCTCAGTCAGCGGGCTAATCGGACAAGCCGGTCAAGTCAATTACTCGGCCAGCAAGGCAGGCCTGATCGGGTTGACCAAGGCACTTGCCCGGGAGATCGCCGGGCGGAACGTTACCGTAAATGCGGTGGCGCCGGGCTTTGTGACGACTGATATGACCGCCCAGCTTCCCGAGAGCGTTCGAAGTCAGGTATTGACCCACATCCCCCTGGGCCGTTTTGGCGTTGCCGAAGAAATTGCTGCGGCTGTCGCGTTCCTGGCCAGTCCGGAAGCGAGTTACATCACCGGCCAAGTGCTGACCGTGGACGGCGGCATGGCGATGTAGTTCGTTTAGTGCTAACTTTCGGGGCGAGAGTGGCTGGATCTCGGGTCGCGGGGCCACTCTCACGGACACCACAACGGGGTTTCGAGCGTGCCTACTTCCTTCATCCCAACGCCGGCGGCTCCGCCTTCACGCGACAAATCTCCATCGCGTCGTGCGCCGAAGCGGTCGGAACCGCCGCGAATCGACTGGCGCCAACTGCTCTGGCCCGCCATCCTTTTCGTTCTCCTGACATGGATGTGGCAGGAGGGGCTCTCTCACATGCTCGTGAAGACGATACCTTACAGCGAATTTAAGCGGCAGCTGCATCAGGGTAAGGTGGTTGAATGTCTGGTGGGCGACCAGGAGATCGCCGGACGCATCGACCCGAACGCGCAAAAAGGTACCGCGCCTACGGGAACGCCGGCGCCAAGTCCGAAAGCGTCAGGTGCCGGTACTTCTGCTCCGCAGAGTGCGCCGGCCGAAAAGCCCTATCTGTTTCGAACGATCAGAGTTGACGATCCGAATCTGACCGCCGAGCTACAGGCAGCAAACACGACATTCTCGGGCGAGCGCCCGGGATTGTTAGCGACTTTCTTGGGCGCTTGGGGCATCCCGCTTGCAATAATGCTGGTTTTCTGGCTCGGCTTCAGCCGTCTAGCCGGTGCAGCCGGTCAATCTGTGCTCGGCGTGGGTCGCAGTCGAGCAAAGTTGTTGGTCGACAAAGACACTGGGGTCAGCTTCGGCGACGTCGCAGGAGAGGACGAGGCCAAACTGGAACTCAGTGAGGTTGTCGATTTTTTGCGTAACCCGCAACGTTATCAGCAGCTTGGGGCCAGGATTCCGAAAGGTGTTTTACTGGTGGGACCGCCCGGGACAGGGAAAACACTACTAGCCCGGGCCGCCGCCGGCGAAGCCAAGGTGCCATTCTTCCTTCTGAGTGGCAGCGATTTTGTCGAAATGTTCGTTGGGGTTGGAGCGGCCCGGGTACGCGATCTTTTTCGGCAGGCGAAAGAACAGGCCCCTTGCATCGTTTTCATTGATGAGCTTGATGCGATCGGCCGGCAACGAGGTGTCCACATTGGGGTCGGAGGGAATGACGAGCGGGAACAGACCTTGAATCAATTGCTCGTGGAGATGGACGGGTTCGATCCGAATCAAGGTGTGATTTTGCTGGGGGCAACGAATCGACCCGAAGTCCTTGACCGGGCACTGCTTCGCCCCGGCCGGTTTGATCGTGTGATCCTGGTTGATGCCCCTGATCTGGACGGAAGAGAGGCGATCTTGCGGATCCACGCTCAAGGCAAACCTTTGGATCCTTCGACCGATCTTCGGGAAATCGCCCGTTTAACTGCGGGGTTTTCCGGAGCAGATCTGGCGAATCTCATGAATGAAGCGGCCCTGTTGGCAGCTCGGGAAGGTGCCACGCATATTCAGCGGAAACAGCTGGAGGACGCTTTTGAGAAGGTTGTCGCTGGGCCAGAGCGCAAAAGCAGGCGCTTGGGAGAGATCGAAAAACGGCGCGTCGCTTACCATGAAGTTGGACATGCGCTAGTTTCGGCGTTCACAAGTCATAGCGATCGGGTAGGCAAAATCAGCATTGTTCCGCGCGGGAAAGCGGCGCTCGGGTTTACGATGCAACTTCCGACCGAACAGCAATTTCTGATGACCCGAGAGGAAATCCTGGAGCGAGTAACCGGTTTGCTGGGCGGGCGGGCGGCGGAGGAATTGGTGTTTGGCGATGGAACTACCGGTGCGGAGAGCGATCTGGAGCGAGCAACGGCCATGGTGCGGCAAATGATTTGCGTATTTGGGATGAGCAGAGTCGTGGGCTTGGCCCACTTGGCTCAAAGACAGGGGCCGGCGTCGTTCTCTGGCCCGGACGGCAGTTTCAGTTACGACTGCAGCGACGAAACCGCGCGCCTGATTGACCAGGAGGTCAAGGATCTGCTTGAGGAGTGCCACGCTAATGCAAGGAATCTGCTCAACTCCCGGCGCGATCTCCTGGAGTTGGTTGCGCGCGAGCTTCTCGCCAGGGAATCCCTGGATGGCGACACGTTTTACAAGCTTATCGGGCTGGAACCGCCGACCGCTGCGCGACCGGACCTTTCGCCGCCTGCTCCAGTTTAGCTAGTGGCCGGTTCGTGGAGTGATTCGACGATGAGTTTTTGCGACCCGCAGGATTGGTTGCTCGAGAATCCAGATGAACAATGACCAGTGACCAATTGGCCATCGGTCATCGTGAGATCCTATTCCGGCGGCGCCTGATTCAGCTTATTTCGCAGCGTGCGGATACTAATCCCAAGCATTTGCGCGGCCTGTGTGCGGTTTCCGTGCGCCTTCTGCAGGATGTGATGGATGTATTGCCGCTCAATCTTTTCCAGCGGGAGCACCTGCATCGGAAAAGTCAACCCCTGTGCCTCGCTGGCGCCATTGGCGAGCTTTGTCCGGAGACTTACCGGAAAAAGCGGAGCGAGAACTGCCGCGGTAATCGGTTCTCCCGCTTCCGCCAGAATAACAGCTCGTTCGATGACATTCTGTAATTCACGCACGTTGCCCGGCCAATCGTAGGCGCTCAAAAGCCGAATGCCGTCCGCCGACATGCTTGGCGGCCGGACGCCGTGTTTCCGGGAAATGCGCTCGAGGAACAGCCCGGTGAGCCGAGATATATCCTGTTTCCGCTGCCGCAGCGGCGGAACAAAAATGGGAAATACATTTAATCGGTAATAAAGGTCCTGCCGAAATTCGCCGCGCCTGACGGACTCATCCAGATCGCGGTTCGTCGTGGCGAGTACACGCACGTTCACCCGCAAAGTCCGGTTGCCGCCTACCCTCTCAAATTCCCGTTCTTGCAGCACGCGTAGCAGCTTTGCCTGCAGTTTCAGTGATACCTCGCTGATCTCGTCGAGCAAGATCGTACCGTTGTTCGCCAGTTCGAAGCGGCCCTCCCTCTTTTCGCCGGCTCCGGTGAAAGCGCCCTTCTCGTGGCCAAAGAATTCACTTTCGATCAAAGTCTCGGATATCGCCGCACAGTTGACTTTGATGAAGGGCTGCTTATTCCGGCCGCTGGCGCGGAAGATTTCCCTCGCGACAAGCTCTTTTCCGGTCCCATTTTCCCCAATAATTAAAACGGTTGCTTCGGTCGGTGCGACTTTTTGGATCATTTGACGCATGTTCCGAATAGGCTCGGTCTCGCCAACGAGCGGCGCGGAATCGGCAGCCTGGTCGATCAGTACTTCGTTGATCCGGATTGCTTGCGTGAAGCTTTCTGCTTTCCGAATAATGACATCGATCTGGCTGGTCGTGAATGGCTTGATGATGTAGTCGAACGCGCCGGCGCGAATGCAGGTAACCGCCGCCTCGACGGTTCCGTAACCGGTCATCATCACGATCAGAGGCCGGCGGGGAGCTACCGCCAATCGATTCAGAAGGTCGGTCCCGTCGCCGTCCGGCAGGCGAACATCAACAAACATGAGATCGAACGCGTCGCCGGCGATACAGCGTTCCGCTTCGCCGATGGAGGTGCAAACCGAGACGGCGAGGCGTTTGCTCTTGAGCTGCAGCTCCAGAGATCGGCACACAATTGGGTCGTCATCGATCACAACCACCTTTTCAATAGCCATATCTGTTAACGCTTCGCGCCAGTCCTTCGAACTGATGCTAGCCGATCCGAAAGTGACAAAAAACAAGTTTTACCGGGCAATTCTTTTTTCGTCCGAGCGGTGGAACGATCACGCAAATTCCCTTCTTCAAGGCCGCTCGTCGGCCTTACACTGCCGGAGAGGCGCCTCAGGGATTGCCTGTTTCTTTTGTAGGAAGACAAAAGTGTCTCTAAACTTCATCACCGCAGTGTCGATACCCTACTAAGAAACCCGTGCTTGCGACCAGAATCAATCCCAAAGGTTCCGCCTGTCGATTAAGAAGCGGTTCCGTGCCTGTCGCCCCACTGCGTGCGACGGATTGGTCGCATCCAACCCCTTTCGATCAGACGCCTTCCCGGCTGGCGAGCGATCGGGACTATCCGAGCGAGGAGGTCCTCGAACGTGTCGCCGCGCGTTTGCTCGAGATTTTCTTGGCACCCTGAGGATTTGGAACACAAGTTCGTCGGTGGTTGCGGGTTGGATCCATGCCCGGTCCTGGTACCCAAGTGTCAAAAAGGAATCGTGAACGCGTGAGGAACGTGTACAGGTCAGAGATGCGGGCAACCGCGCGAGAAAAGTACCTTACTTTTCTGCTCGATCGTCTCAGCCACGACCTGAGCAACTCGGTTGGCGGGATTTTGTCGCTCGCGGACCATCATCTCCGAACTGGACTTGAGGATCGGGAGAGCTTGGACGAAAGCCTGAACCTTATTTATCGCAGCTGCGAGGAGTCCAGACGCCTCCTGCTGCTCATCGGGGAATTGCTGCAGCCGATAAACGGCGATTTGGAGCTTTCTCGTCTGTCGACGCTCGCCAAAGATGTGATCGAGGCGTTGAAGGTCGTGCTTCCGCGAAGTATTCAGTTGCGCCAGTCTCTCGGCGAAAACGACGGTGGTGTTCTCGTCAACCGCGCTCTGCTGATGCGAACTTTCGTTGAGTTGGCGAGTTTAACCCTTCCAAGAGAACGATCGAAGGTCGGGACGATCAGCTGCGAGACCCTTGTTGAGGGGAAAACGGCGACCTTTCATTACCGATCTGATATCCCGGCGAGTACAGAACTTGCACGTGAGGTGCAAACACTTTTTGCGGAGATCCTTGAGCCTGGACAAATTGGCTTTCCCGAAGGGGATGGCAGTTTCAATCTGAGCTTACAGTTTCCCTTGGTAGAGATCTGAACGCCAGCCGACCGACGCCTCGCGGCGTGGAGCGTTTTGGAGTGCGCGCGACTTGTGGCCGCTTTCGGACCCTGCGGAGTGCCATCGCCAACGAGGCTGCCTCTTCGTCAGGAAACTCCGCACGACGTGGTTCCGCAGCGGCGACGAGTCGCGTGCGCTCCAAAACGCGAAACGTTAGCGGGTTTCATCTGTCCGGTGTATATGTTCGCCGAAAGGGACTGGTCAATGCCTCTAACCCCGCTGGTCTTGGTGGTGGACGACGATCGCATGGTGCTCCATGCGCTTCAGGAACAGCTCGCCAGACACACTTATCGGGTTGTCGCCGTATCCCGGGTGCAGCTGGCCCTCGATCACGTGAGCAGGGAAACATTTGCCGTAATTCTCGCGGACCAGTTCATGCCAGAATTGTCCGGGTTGGAGTTCCTCCGAAGGTGTCGCGAAATCCAACCGCTTTGCAGCCGGATTGTCATCACCGGATTGACCAGCCTTCCCGGGATACAGGATGCCCTGGAAAAAGGAATCATCGATCGATTTCTCCTTAAACCGTGGAATCGCATCGATCTTTTGCTGGCCCTTCGACAAGGTGTTGAGCGCTTCCAAACTCTGCAGAAGATTGCGACCTTGTCACTCGAGAACAAGCGGCAGAGAGAGGATCTTGCTTCGCTTGTCTCCCGGCTGCGAGAGAATGCGCCGCATCTGATCGAAGGAGTGGCCAGTTCCAGGACAACGGCCGCGGATCTCTTCGATCAGGCGGCCGGCGAAGCTCGCGAATCGCCGAAGGAAAGACGGGCTTCCGAGCCGGTGACCGAGAAGAATATGGTCACGACCGTCGTACAGACGATTCACGATTTCAAGAATCAGCTGGCGTCTATTCTGGGCTATACGGAGCTCATTCTGAGCCGCCCGGAATTACTTTCGGATCGCGAAAAAAGCCTTGGCTACCTGGAGCTGGTTCGGGTTGCCGCCCGGGAGGCCCAGACCGCTCTGAGCCGCCTGGAAGACAGTCTGCCCGATTCGCTCGCCAAGCCGGGCAGCGGAGCGGATCTTTCCGCTACAACCGTTTAAGCTCGGGTAGCGAATACACTTTCTTCAGGGTGGGCGCGTCGGCGATCACCTGTTGCGCATCGAGATAAATTTCGTGCGGATCCTCATCAAACTCGATCCGATGAAACCCGCTCTCCGGCTGTTGCGCAGCGCGAGCGAAGTCATCCAGGTTATCGATCGAAACGCCGTTTAACTTGGTAACCACCAGATAGTTGAGCTGTTCGTATCCGACGGTATCCTGGCTGGGCAGGATCTGGCTCAGGATGACGATCTTGCGTGGCTGCCGAAAGAGCTCGGCCTGGAACCGGTCATAGTAGACCAGCCGTTGCGGGGCTTCTTTTACCCAATTGCTTCCCCATTCCCGGAGGTACGATCGAGACAATTCCTGGAATACCAGTCCGCCGAGCACAAAATATTTAGGGGCATGTCCGTCGATATAGGGCGGGACGACGTAGTCTTCCGGAGCGACACGGAAGAGAGGCACCGAGAGTTCCTGGTGTTCACCCTTTCTCACGATCGTCATCGTGACATTGTCGCCGCAATAGCCGCCTGCCGTTGTCAGATTGACGAGCGCCACTTTTCCGTAAAGCGGGTCGTTGTAATTCCCATCAGCGTCGATCGCATTGTCGCCAATCGAGACGAGAATATCGCCTGGCTGAAGGCCGGCTTTGGCTGCTGGTCCGTTCGACTCCACTTGATTGACGTAAACACCGCCATCGGATTCTCGAAGACCGGCGTACCGTCGAAGTTGCGGATCGCGGGTCGCGGAAAAGCTGATGCCAACGTGAGGGAAACCCTGGTAGGGCAACCGATCGGTATCCCGCAGGAAATGCGCAATGACGGGGCTGGGAATCGCATCAACCGTTTGCGAGCGCGGATCGTAGCGCATCAGGAATCCGGCGAGTTTGTTATCTTTGACCAGTGGAAGCGTGAAACTGTTCTCCCGGTATTGAAGCGGACAACTCAGGCGAAACAGCAAGAAATCCGTGTCCTCCAGCACATAACGTCCAACATCGACACTGGTGAGCAAGGCCTGCGTCGAGACGGGTGTGCCGTTTGCCTCCAGCTGAAGCAAAGCGAGGCGATCACCGGTCTTTACCCTGGTGTCGAGCTCAAGCGGTTGAAAATTACCAATAAACTGAGGATCGGTCGGCTTGAGCGTGGCCAGGTTCGCTTCGCGATCAATGACCTCAACCTGTGCGGTGGATTTCTCACCTCCGTCGGGACGTTCCAACTCGATGTAAGTGCTGTCATCAACGAGTTGCGCCGTAACGAGAATTTTTCCGCCATCAACGAAAACACCAAGTCCGCGGCGATTGATGGGCGCTTTCTTGCTCCATGGTCGGAAGAAATCGTACGATTGATTTGTCGAGTTCACCCGTACGACCGAACTTTTCTGGACGGGCGAAACGGTCTGCACCTTTGCGGTGAGCGGCGGAGGAGCCGGCGGGGTCGGTGCCGCGGCAAACGACAACGAAGTTCCGGCCAAGGTCAGGAAAGTCAGGACGTGCCTTTTCATAATACTGCTCCCGTGCCTAGGTTCTGCTCGATCCGAACGTTGTAATTTGTCCGGATGCGTTCGCGCGCCTCCTGAACTGCCTGGCTTTCCAGGACAGCCGGCCGGCTTCCCCCGACAAACTTGACGATGTAATACTGGGCGGGCTTGCTCAGAGCCGATGCAACATCGCTCAAGGTGCGAATCTTTTGATCATTGATCTGATCGACAATCTGGTAGCGAAAGTCCGAAAGATAAGCATTGATCGGATCCGGCAGAATGTTTGACAAAACGATCACTTCGGGATGTTTCAGGTAGATTTCGTCTGTGACGAAAAAGTCGTAAAAGTACCGGAGGCGAAGATCGTCGATCTGATAGGCTTCCATGAAATTCCGCGAGAGCGGTTGAAAAAGAAGCCCGGCAAACAGCACGAAGCGAGGGTACTCATCGTAGTGCTCGGCTTGCATCAAGTAGGGCTCATTCGGTTCCAGCGTCACCTCCACATTCATGTTCTTTTTGTCGCGCAAGATGCCGAAGGTGACTTCGTCGTCCTTCAGTTTGCGCTCGACTACCTCCGACATGTCGAGACGGGTGCCATCCAATTGCACAAAGCCGTCGCTGGCAATCGGGTTACCGTCGATGGTCAGAAGCACATCGCCTTGCCGGAGTTTGCCGTCGCAAGAGCCTCCGCTGGAGACCGTGCTGACCATGACACCCCGATCATCGTCGCTCAGTCCCAGAGCGCGCCGTTCCGCGCTATTTACCAGTTTCTGAAAGGTGATCGAGAGATCGACATAACGATCGTAATGCCCGTGCGCTATGTCTTTGAGAAAGCGCTGGATCACTGGAATCGGAATCATGTAGCCGACGTTTTGTGCTACTTCCCCGGAATAGCCCTGAAAGGCCACCCCGATCACTTTTCCATTCTGTAGGACCGGGCCGCCAGAATTGCCGGGGTTGATTGCCGCGGAAATCTGGACCGCCAGATGGGTGTCAACACCCGAGTGCGTATAAACCTGGAAGTCGATCCGCGAAACGATGCCTTGCGTCACGGACATACGTTCTCCGCCGATCGGGTAGCCAAAAACCTCCACAGACGATTCGATCTCCGGAAGCTCCCCCAGCTTCAGCGGGATGGTACCCTTGAAAAAGCTCGGGTCGCTCACTTTGAGAAGGGCGAGATCGCAGTCATGGCCGACAAACTGCACGGTAGCGACGTAGCGGCGCGGATCGTCCTCTTTCTCCACGGTAATAAATCGTGAGTTACTGACGACATGCGCGTTCGTCAGAATCCTTTGACCATCGATTACGAAACCGGCCCCAATACCTCCACCCACGTTACCGGGATTCCACGGCACCTTGTAATCGGGTTCCTGGGAGGTGGTCGTTATCCGCACGAGGCTTTTGCGGATCGCAGAAGCGGGTCCATTCTGAGCCAGCGCGTTCGTGGTGATGAGCAAAACGGCGAGAGCAATACTACGAATCATCGTTATGAGCCGGGAAAGTGGACTAGAAGCGCGATTGGTTCAATGGGCAAGGCGTTTTCGTTTCGCGTTTCTGGTTTCTCGTTTCGCGACGGCGTGTACGGGAGCGCAAGCCTCGACAGGACGCGAAACGGGAAACGTGACACGCGAAACGTACCGTCAGACGTTGAACCTGAACTCCAGCACATCGCCGTCTTGCACAATGTATTCTTTGCCCTCGATCCGGAGTTTGCCGGCTTCCCGGGCGCGGGCGAAGGAGCCTAATTCGACAAGATCGTGGTAGTGCACCGTTTCGGCAGCGATAAATCCGCGTTCGAAATCTGTATGAATGACGCCGGCTGCGGCGGGAGCTTTGTCGCCGGCGTGAATGGTCCAGGCTCGGGTCTCTTTTTCGCCCGTGGTGAAATAGGTTCGCAAACCCAGAAGATGGTAAACAGCGCGAATCAGTGCGCCCACCCCGCTTTCGTGGAGGCCCAACCCAGTCAGGTACTCTTGCGCTTCGGCCGGAGAGAGATCGATCAATTCACTTTCAATCTGAGCACTGATAACCACCGCTTCAGTTCCGAGGTGCTTCTTGACGTAGTCCCGCACCGCCGCCGTGTGCCGGGCGGCAGGGACATCCGTCTTCTCTCCCAGAGCGGCCGCTAGATCTTCTTCTGCCACGTTGCACGCGAAAATCGTCGACTTGGCCGTCAACAAGGAAAACGAACGCATGAGGTGTTTCTCTTCGGGAGTGACCGGTAGAGTGATGGCAGGACGCCCCTCGTTGAGAAAGGGCAGCAGACGCTCAATCAACGCCGCTTCAATCTTCGCGTGCTTGTCGCCGCTCCGGATTTGCTTCTGCATGCGATCGAGTCGCTTGGCAAGAGTTGCATGATCGGCCAAAACAAGTTCGGTATTGACGATCTCGATGTCCCGGATTGGGTCGATTGAGCCAGTCACATGGTGGACGTCGGGGTTTTCGAAACAACGGACAACTTGCACAATGGCATCGACTTCCCGGATATGACTGAGGAACTGGTTGCCTAGTCCTTCGCCCTGGCTGGCGCCCTTGACGAGTCCAGCGATATCGACAAACTCGATGGCTGCCGCGATTGTCTTTTGCGACTTTGAAAGAGTAGTGAGCGCGGCAAGCCGATCGTCCGGCACGAGTACTACCCCTTGATTAGGATCAATTGTACAAAACGGATAATTCGCCGCTTCGGCTTTCCGAGTCCGGGTGACGGCATTGAACAGGGTTGACTTCCCCACATTCGGCAACCCAACGACTCCCGCGCTTAGCATAATCCGTCGTACTTATTCCATTGTCGGAGCGATTCACCTGAAATCTTGACATTCATGCTACACTTTCTACTCTCGCCTGTTTCAACCGACTGAAATTTATGGCTGACACTTCGTCTTCTGCCGGAAGCGATACTGGACTGCCCTCCAATGTGGGTGCAGGCCTGTGTGCGATTTTTGTCCTGATCGCCGGCATCATCTTCTATTTTATCGAAAAGCGTGACCAACTCATCCGGCACTGGTCAGTGCAATCCATCTTCTTTGGAGGTACCTGGATCGCTTTTCGAATCGCGTTGGGCGTCCTGCACGCGGTCTTTCGCACTCTTCCCGGCGTCGGAGGGCTGCTGAGCGCATTGCTGCTGCTGGTTGGTCTCGTTGGCGGCCTGGCCTTTCTCGTGCTCTGGATTATCGGCATTATCAAGGCCTTCCAAGGTGCGCGCTGGGAGTATCCGTTTATCTCGGAGCAGTGCAAAAGACTATTCCCGAACCTGGCCTGAGAACGTTTCACGTTTAGCGTTTCGCGTTTCACGACGGAGGGTTACGTAGCGCGGACGGCCTCGTCCGCATCTTTGGAGCGACGCAGGGGCGAGGGCGCCTCACGTAAGCGCATTCGGCGAGCCAGGCGATCAGCTGCCGTGTCGCCAGAAAACGCGAAACCTGAGACGCGAAACCCGAACCGCCTCCCGCCTCTCAGCCTCGCACCGCGGCAACCAGTGGTTTGACCAGCGTCGCAATCCGATCCGCCAGATCCGGTTCCCGAATGTACTCGCCGATTTTGCGAACGATCGCGCTACCCACCACGACTGCGTTGGCCCATCGAGCAACCTGTTCCACCTGCGACGGGTTTGAAATTCCGAATCCAACGGCCACCGGCAAGTTTGAATAGCGGCGGATTTTCGCGACTTGAGCTTGAATAGTGGAAGGGAGATCGGCGCGCTCTCCGGTTACCCCTTCCCGAGAAACGTAATAGATAAACCCGCTTGCCTGGGAGGCGATCCGGGCGAGCCGAGCCTCAGGTGTCGTGGGAGCAACCAGGCGGATCCGATGCAGCCGGTGCGGTTCGTCAGGAATGAGTCCTTCGTCTGGTGGCAGGTCAAGCAACAGAAGCCCATCCACCCCGGCGGACCAGGCATCCCGATCGAATCGATCCATGGTGTACTGCAGGATCGGATTCAGGTAACTGTAGAGAATGATTGGTACCTCGGTCTCTTTGCGGATGCGTGAAACGAGCAAGAGTATTTTGGGAAGACTCGCACCATTGGCGAGAGCGCGCTGTGCCCCCAATTGGTTAGCAATCCCATCCGCCAGAGGATCGGAGAACGGTACCCCGATCTCCAGAAAGTCGATTCCGGCTTTCGCAAGCTGGAGCGCGATCTCGTAACACATGTCCATGTCGGGATCGCCGCCGGTGATGTAGGCCATGAATCCGCATCGGTTCTTCTTCCGGAGATGCTCAAAGGTCTCGTCGATACGGTTCGCTGAAGAATCGTTAGAGTTCACTCAAATATTCCGATAACAGTCAAAGACTGGTTCCTGCGATGGACTGCGATCATGCGGCTGTTTCTGCTTCGGGGCAATCTTTTGCCGCAGTACTCCTCGCGGGCGGCCAGTCCCGCCGGATGGGTCGCGATAAAGGGTTATTGCTGGCCGGCGTCGGCGCAAGCCTTCAGCCACTCTGGAAACGGCAACTCTGGCTTCTGCGGAGTCTCGCTCCGGACCGGGTTATCATTTCCGGGCAAGCCAAGCCATACTACCCGGAAGGCATCGAGCTCTTGGAGGATAAATGGCCTGGGGCGGGTCCGCTGGGCGGTCTCGCGACCTGCCTGGAGGTAGTGACCCAGCCATTTGCGCTGATTCTGGCAATCGATTTGCCGATGATCAGCGCTGATTTTCTGACGAAACTTCTCAGCCTGCGAAAATCCGGCGCCGGTATCGTGCCCCAGACTGAGCACGGCTTTGATCCGCTGGCTGCCATCTATCCGATAGCGGCTTTGCCGGTCGCCCTCCGCCGCATTCAAACCAGAGATTATCGCTTGCAGGACTTTGTCGCTGAACTAGTCCGACAGGGATTGGTCTCCGCCTATCCAGTTTCGCCGCGCGAAAAGAAGCTTCTGCGGAATTGGAATTGGCCGAATGATGCGCCTTTACGATTTGATCCCGAAAATCGGGAGTGACTTCAAGACGGACGCCGTCACTCCGAAGATCAACGGGATGATCACCACCAACCAGACTGTGATTAACTCGGCCGGCGAACTTGGACGTTCTTCCGATTTCATATGCGATCTTTCGCGGGAACGGAACCGGTCGGCTCCGTTGCAGGCTCGTGGTGATGCTTCGGATTTACTGGCGAGATCAGCAGGTTGCACAGCAATCCAAGGATGAGGAGACCCGCCATGATATACATCGTCGAATTATAAGCCTGTTGCTTTGGCACCCCGCTTTTTTTCAGGTGATCCGAGATGTAGTTTACCAGCACCGGTCCTATGATGGCGGCAATCGACCAGGCAGTGATCAACCGTCCATGGATCGCTCCCACCTGGAGTCCGCCAAAAATATCTTTGAGATACGCCGGAACGGTTGCGAAGCCGCCTCCGTACATGGAAATGATCAGCAAGCAAATCAACAAGAACACGGGAAGATTTTTTGCCGCCTGTGTCCACGGAATCAAGGAATAAAAGATCGCGCCGAGAACAAAGAAGAGCACGTAAGTGTTCTTTCTTCCGAGGACATCGGATAACGATGACCAACCAAACCGGCCGAGCATATTAGCGACACTCAGCAGGCCGGCGAATCCCGCTCCGACCGCCGCGCTGACGCCAAACATATCCTGACAGAGCAGTGAAGCCTGGCCCAGGATGCCGATGCCGGCGGAGACATTCAGGCAGAGCACCGCCCAGAGCAGCCAGAATTGGGGCGTCCGCCACGCAATGTCGACTTTCACGTTGGCGTCGGTCACGAGGCGGCTGACCGGGTGGTTCATTGCGGCCGGCCGAGGCGGCTTCCAGTCCGGTGCCGGAACCCGTACGATGTACACTCCGAACATCATGAAAAGAAAATAAATGACTCCCATGAACGCAAACGTTTGGGCAACTCCGACGGAGGTGGAGGACTGAAAATGCCGGATAAATTCCTGAGCGAGCGGTGCGCCGATCATTGCGCCGCCTCCAAAGCCCATGATCGCGAGTCCCGTAGCCATGCCGGGGCGATCGGGGAACCATTTCACCAACGTCGAAACGGGGGAGATGTATCCGAGGCCAAGCCCGATCCCGCCGATAACACCATAGCCAAGATAAAGGAGCCAGATATTATGGAGCAGCACGCCGACGGACGAGACCAGAAATCCGCCGCCGAAACAGCACGCGGACACGAACATCGTCAGCCGCGGGCCGACCCGCTCCACCCACTTACCGAAAATTGCCGCGGAACCGCCTAGGACGAAAAGCGAGATCGTGAAAATCCAGCCGATCGTGGGTATGGACCAGTCGTTTGGCGTTGAGTGCGTGATTCCGATTGCCCGGGACAGCGGCACATTGAACACGCTGAAGCCATAGACCTGCCCGATACACATATGGACCGCGAGGGCGGCGGGAGGGACCATCCAACGGGAAAAACCTCGACGCGCGACCGTTGATTCGCGCGAAAAAAACGGGTGCATAGATTGGGGGGATGCGAACTTCCTTATCGAAATATCGACATGCTAGGAAGCGAAAAAACTACAACAGCTTTTTGTCTTCGATCGAGTAGGTCGCCATTTCCTCCCGTGGGGAGGGGGGAACCCTTGCCTATTTTCCGCTGCCCGCGACGCCCTCCTCCTCATCCTCGGATCGCAGCGAATCTGATCGAACCAGCTTCCCGTTTTCCGCGATCTGGAGTTCGAGATCGGGCAAGCCCTTCAAATCGAGATCCACCCGATAGATTTTGATGTTGCCCCAGTCGTAGACCTCGGCGGATTTAATGGTACCGGCTGCGAGTGTGCGTTTGATCGTGTCGAGTACCGGTGCGGGAAGCTGGTCGGCTGGAATGTCGTCGGGCAACGCTCGAATAGGAAGCAACGCGAGAAAGGCAAGAGCTAAAATTCGCATCGAACAAATGGAATGTCGTAAGGCAAATTCACGTTTTGTGTTGCCGAGGTCAACAGACGGTTTGAACGGAGAACCTATCGGACATATACGTCCTATAGATCTAAACCTCCCATCGGTCTTTCAGCACCAAGGCATCTCATCAAACCACAAGATTATGGCTAACATCGAAGCAAAGGCAGCTCGCCGAATCACCCCCGAAGCAAGACGGCAAGCGGCGGGTGCGACCCATGTCCATGAGCGGCTCGGAACGCGGACGGATCTTTCCGAAAACGCGACCCGGGATATCGCGGCGGCACTTAACGGCTTACTGGCCGATACTTTCGCGCTCTATCTCAAGACCAAGAACTTTCATTGGCACATGAGCGGTCCGCACTTTCGCGATTACCACCTTCTGCTGGACGAGCAGAGCGAGCAAATCTTCGCGATGACTGATCCTTTGGCCGAGCGTGTTCGCAAACTGGGTCGCAATACGCTTCATTCCATTGGCGAAATCGCGCGCAACCAGCGCATCCTCGATAACGATGCCGAGTATGTCGCGCCGGACAGCATGTTAGCGGAGCTGCAGGAAGATAATCAGCAAGTCGCGAAGCGCATGCGCGAGACCCATGCCACCTGCGACGACCACGGCGATGTCGCCACGGCTAGCCTGTTGGAGACATGGATTGATGAGGCAGAGCGGCGGAACTGGTTCCTCTTTGAAGCAACCCGCCGGCACGCTTAGCGTTTTGCATTGCGGGCGACTTGTCGCCGTTTTCGGATCGCGCGGACCGCGCTCTAGACCGAGAAAGGAGCCGCGCAGCGCCGAGTTGTCGGGAAAGAAAGGTGACTTTGGGGCGCGCTTCTCGTGGTCTTAAGCGCCGGCAAGTCGTGCGCACTGCAAGACGGGCAATGAATTAACAGGGCTTGTTAATTTGCTCCTAATCCGGCGGGAACAGTTTATTCGCCTGCGTGAAAAGCAATCCTCTCCTTGCCTGAGTAGATATTAAATCGGCGATCCCGAAGGAACCCGACTAGCGTTGAGTGGTATCGCCAAGCCAACTCTACGGCGATGCTTGAGGGAGCGCCGACTGCCGCGAAGAATGGTACTCCCGCCATGAGCGCTTTCTGCACTAGCTCAAAGCCCGCCCGTCCGCTCACCGCCAGCACGACCTGTCCGAACGAAGACAGGCCTCCCTCGAGGAACATGCTCCCGATAAGCTTGTCGACCGCATTGTGTCGTCCAATATCCTCATGTACTCCGAGCAGCTTTCCTTCTCCATTGAAAAAGGCGGCCGCATGCAGACTGCCCGTGCGGCGGAAAACGTCCTGACGCGCGGCTAGGCTGCCCGGCAAGCTCACGAGCGTTTCCGCATCCATTTTTGGCGTGTCGGACGGAAGGTTGATGACCCGATTGATCTCGAGTGAATCGAGGGAGGCTTTGCCGCAGACCCCACAGCTTGAGCTCGCATAGAAGTGGCGTTCAAGTCGATGCAGATCGATCGGGTGCTTCAATTGGACAAGGATCGAGTTGCCGCGCTGGCGGTTTTCCGTAATCGAATCGATCCAGGACGCATCGTGTATCAGTCCCTCGGTGAACAAAAATCCAGCAGCGAGTTCCCGATCGTACCCCGGAGTCCGCATCGTGATTGAGACCGGCCGCTCGACCAGAGCCGTGCCGCGGCGGAAGGCAACCCGGATCTCCAACGGTTCCTCGATCGTGAGCGTATCCACGTCGGGAACAGTCGGACCGCCTTCCCTATAACGGTAAACGGGGAACCGCTTGATGTTTCGACCATCGTTCATCGGTCATCAGTCATCAGTTATCAGTTATCGGCCTCAGTCATTGGTCATTGGTCACTGGTCACTGGTCATTGGTCGATTTGGAGCTAAGTTTCGGCCGTGGATTTTGCGCGTGCCGCCATCAAATATCTTTACATCTCGCCGGGCCACAATTTTTTCGGTCGTCACGGGCTGGCGCCTTCGGATTATCCGATCCAGGAGGTATCCAGGATTCGCTGTCTCGCGGGACGAGGGATCGAGGGCGACCGATTTCTCGATTACAAAGATGGCTACAAAGGTCAAATCACGTTTTTTGAAGAGGAGGTTTTTCTAGAGCTGTGTGAGCGCCTTGGTATCCATGATCGCTCACCGGCGGCGCTCCGGCGAAACGTGGTGACGAGCGGTGTGTGCCTCGATGAGCTGATTGGCCAGACATTTCAACTCCAAGGCGTCACTTTTGCTGGAGTAGAAGAGTGCCGGCCCTGTTTCTGGATGGATTACGCTTTTGGTCCCGGCGCGGAGGCTGATCTAAAGGGGCGAGGCGGACTGCGTGCCCGCATTCTGACCGACGGCTACCTGGAGAGGAAGTCGGATATTGGCCGACAAAATCCAACCAAGGCGCAACGTGCAGGGGAGGGGCTTTCCGGTGGCTGATAAACCTCCAATTTTAACCGTCAACGAGATCTATCGATCGATCCAGGGCGAAAGCACTTGGGCTGGACTGCCTTGCGTTTTTGTGCGTCTGACCTTTTGCGATCTGCGCTGCACTTATTGCGATACCGCTTACGCTTTTTATGAAGGGCAAAAAATGGCTTTGCCCGAGATTGTCGCCGCAGTCCTGGCGTTGCATTGTCCCTTGGTCGAAATCACCGGCGGTGAGCCGTTGCTGCAAAAGAATGTCCTACCCCTCATGACGCAGCTCTGCGATCTTGGTCTCACGGTTCTGCTGGAGACAAGCGGCGCGCACGACATATCCAAGGTCGATCCGCGGGTCCGCCGGATCATGGATCTCAAAACGCCGGGAAGTGGGGAGGTGCAGCGAAACCGGTTTGCGAATATCGAGCATCTGAACGGCAGAGACGAGGTAAAATTCGTCATTGGATCACGGGAAGATTACCTCTGGACTAGAGAGCAGATCGAAACGCATCGATTGGCGCACCGCTGCGGGACGGTTTTGCTATCACCGATCTTCGGGCGAATTGAGCCCCGGCAAATCGTCGAGTGGATGCTGGAGGACCAGTTGCCTGCGCGATTTCAGTTGCAACTTCACAAATTTATCTGGGCTCCGGAGACCAAAGGCGTATGAGAGCGCGTCTGACAAAGATTTTCTTTTTTGAAGCGGCGCAAACGTTACCCAAAGTCCCCAAGTCACATAAATGCCGCCGGATGCACGGTCACAGTTTTAAGATCGAAGTGTCCGTTGAGGGCGAAGTAGATCCCGAGACCGGCTGGATTTATGACCATGCGCAGCTTGGGGAAGCGATGAACCCGCTGCTGGAGCAACTCGATCACTCCTATCTCAACGACATTGCCGGCTTGGAAAATCCGACGATTGAATTGATGGCTGCCTGGTTCTGGAAGAAACTCGCACCGGGCTGCCCGGGACTCTGCGAGATCGTGGTCCACGAGACTCCGACCGCGCGGTGCTCGTACCTGGGCAGCTAGTGAGCGGCTTGAGCGGTCTGAGCGATCTGAGCGGCTTGAGCGCCTTGAGCGGCTTGAGCGGCTTGAGCGACTTGAGCGGTCTGAGCGCTTGAACGGTTCGGCTCCATCGCGGGTTTATCAACCGAATGTCCTACAGGTTTTATTGAACCTTGCTTAATCAACGCTCATTCGGATCGATTCACACCCAAGTCGCATTGAAGCCGCTCAAGCCGCTCAAGCCGCTCAAGGCGCTCAAGCCGCTCAAGCCGCTCAAGGCGCTCAAGCCGCTCAAGGCGCTCAAGCCGCTCACACCGCTCACACCGCTCACACCGCTCAGACGCTTCCAGTTGACCTGTCCGCCTTTCATCGAGTAAGAAAGCCTCCCAATGAAAGATCGGATGGTGCTCGCCATCGGCTTCTTGCTCTTTGCCGCGCAAAGTCTGCGCGCCGATTCTTTCACGTTCGATCTCAATGCCAGCGGCCACATGGAGTTTCCCGCCTGGATCCCGGAACGCCCCCTGGCGCTCCCCAGTAAGCACGCTCAACTCTCCTTCCCGATTGTGCCCGTCGCGGCAGACGACGATCTGGCTTTGACCGTCGTCTTCAACGATCTCGTGGCCGGTTATCTTAGCGTTTTTTGGGAGGACGCCGAAGGACAGCGTTCGATGCTGGCGGCCAACCTTTTTGAGAACATCGGTCTGCCCGATCAACGCACCCTGCTCATCAGCCGGCCGACGATGGGAGGCCCCGGGCGGCTCATTTTGCAGTCCAGCGAGTCGGTTTTGAATGTGATCCGGGTTCGGCTGGACTGGGTACGGCCAGGAGTGATCCGGCTGACCGATGGCCAACCCAACGGCGCTCTGGTCACAAGCGCAGGTAAGATATTCGCTCCGGAAGAGGTTGACGGCACGCCGCTGACCCCGATCGCAGACAACTGGGAAGGCATTATTCTGACTACCTCCGTGACGGATCGGGCTGAGCGCCTCGATCGCGGGATCGACTTTCAGGTCAACGTTCCCCGCAAAGTCAATCGCGCCCGCGTGGACGTCATGGTCAATGGGTTGCCTCTGAATCAGTCATTTGATCTTTGGTTGAACGGGATTCGAGTCGGATCTTTATCCATGGAAGTGCCTGACCTTACTGATCCAGGCTTCGATCACGCGAATGTGAGCAACGACGAAAACTTCACCGGCTGGCGGCGAGGCGTGCTGTATCTGCCGGGCGACCGATTACCGACGGGCGATAACCATTTCCAGTTTCAGGGTCCCTCTGGTGTACCGTTGGCAATCCGCGATTTCCTGATTCAGGTCGACTACGCACCGTTTTGAGCGGCCAGTGGTGGCGTCGGCGCAAGAACGCAATACGCATTACGCAATACGCAATACGCATTACGCAATACGCATTACGCAATACGCAATACCCATCCCCGGCCCGCATTGACTTGCCGGCGTGAACACTTAGCTTCTGCGGGTGTCTATGAAATGGACTCCCTCGCGAGCAATGCATTCGACTTCTTCTCTCTGTAAAGCCCGCTCGGTTTCCGGCTACACCTTGATGGAAATCATGCTGGTTGTGGCGATCATCGCGGTGATCGCCGGCGGCGTCATCATCAAGATGACTGGCGCGCTGGACGTGGCCAAGATCCAGCGAACAGAACAGGATGTCGCCAATATCTACAGTGCTCTCAAGCTTTATGAAGCGCGCAACAATCAAATGCCCGATCAGGGCCAGGGACTCGATGCGCTGGTCAATCCACCGACCACCGGTACTCCGCCGCCGAATTGGATTCGCCTGATGGACAGTCTGCCAATCGACCCTTGGGGTACGCCTTACCAGTATCGCAATCCGGGAAAACGCGATCCATCCGGAGTGGATGTTTTTTCCTTTGGACCTGATCGCAAAGAAAGTGCGGACGACATCTATCGGCGCGTCCAGTGATTTGCTTGTATCCCGCGGAGATTTCGGAAAGGCCGCGAGAGAGCCGCAGAGTTATTCGCCGAAGCCTTGCCGAAAGAGAGGGGGCGAGTTGAGCGTAGGCGAGCAATTGATGTCCGCGAGATCCCGGGATTTCCGGAAGGGTCGGGTGCTCGGCGGGTTCACCCTTCTCGAGGTCTGCTTCGCCTTGTTTATTGTCGCTGTGCTATTTGTCGTAGCAGTGCCGCCGGCGGCGCACTTGTTCGATGAAGAGCGGCTGCAGAAGCCGATTCGCGAGCTGCAAGGCTTTGCCAAAACGGCGCGTCGGGAGGCGATGACAACCCGTCAGCCCTATCAAGTACTCCTGCGCAGTGACCGATTGATTTTAGCGCCGGCCGAAAAAAAGGAGGATCAACCAGAACAAACCTATGTCCTGCCGGGAGATGTGACCATGGAGGTGCGGCACCTCGCCGATCGAGATTTCAAACGGCCTGCCGAAGATAAATGGTTCTTTGCGGCGAATGGGCTTTGCGAACCGGTGTCGTTCCTTTTCCGCCGGGGAAATGATTGGGTGCGGTTCCAGATCAGCCCGTTGACCGCGCGCATTGAAAACCGGCAGTCATTTATTCGATGAGAGCCCCGAATTCAATGTCCGACATTCGCACTCCTGTTTTCGAGCGACCGGTTCAGAGCAGTTGGAGAGGGTCGAGGTTGACCGGCAGGATGCCGGTGTTACGGCGGGGAAATGGCTTTGTCCTCTGGGAGATGATGCTGGCCCTCATGATTTTCTGTATCGTTGCGGTAAGCCTCACCCGGGCTCTCCACCAGACAATCGACACCGCGGTTATTCTTCGCGATGACTCTCAAGTGCGGCGGAACCTCCAAAACATCCTGGCGGAAAGCGAAGCCATTAAATTGAATCCGGGTAAAACCGATCTGTCGATTGGCGATGGGCGAGTGCGCTACGAACGTGAGGTCAATCGGATTCAACCGAAGAACGACCGTAACCAAATGGTGGCCAACCTTTACCAGGTCATTGCGCGCGCTCGCTGGAGCTCAGAAAACCAGACGCGAACCAGTCAGGCGGAAATAGTAGTTTATCAGCCATGATGAGGAAGAGTTGCGAGTCTCGAGTCCCGGGCGCCGAGTATTTTGGAGTGCGTGCGGCTTGTCGCCGCTTTGAGACCGTGTGTAGCGCGCCCGTCAACCGAGCGGGCATTCTCTTCAGGGAACTCAACTCCTCGTGGTTTTGTCCTCGGCTTGGGCCGCGCTCCGCGCGGATCCTAAAGCGGCGCCAGGCCGTACGCGCTCCAAGAGACTCGGGACTCGCCACGCACCGCTCTTCCTCTGGCTACTTGCTTTTTGAGGTGCTTTTGGCAATGGCCATTCTCACCATTGTCGTCGTCCTGGTGTTCCGGATTATTGAGAGTACGGTGCGTTCGACTCTGGATGTCAGTTATCTTCAGACCAAAGAGGAGCAAGCCGACGGTCTGTTTGAATTGCTTCGCCAAAACTTTGTTTCGCTTCCTCAACTGACGGCGTTCGAAACCAGGGAACATGCCGGGGCGACCGAACTCATTTTCCGAAAGGCGCCTTTTACCTTTTCGTACTCGGGCCAGGGTCCGCAGTTTGGGACAATCGTGCTTGCCGCCAGGCCTGGCGCTGATGGCCGGCTTTCATTATCTGTCCTGCAGGAACCGGAGAATGCTTCGCAAAGCTACCTGGACAGCTCGTCGGACGCCGAGCCCAATTGGTTTGTCATTCTTCCCGATCTTGACCAGTTAAGTTGGCGTTTTTACAGCGGCAGTGCGAGCAAATGGGAAACGAGCTGGCCAAATCCGGCGATCAAGCCCGAATTAGTCGAACTAACCTTTAAACTGAGCGGAGACCCGCGCGTGCAGCGTGGAGTATTTCGTTGGCCGGTCGCCACATCCAGCGGGATCTAACGCTTCCTTCCTTTTGAGAACACAGATGTTATTGCGTTCAAATTGGGTCGATAAAGTGCTTCAAATTCTTCCCTTGAAAAAACAGCAGGACTCCCCGGCGCAGCCGGGGAGTCCTGCTGTCACAGCCTGGATGGCTCGCAAATCTCTCGAGCTTTGCGAGCCATCCAGGCTTAACGGATCAGCCTTGCTCCTCGTCCTGTTCACGATTCTGCTCATCTCCGGTTTGATTGTGAGCGCAGTTGAATTTGTGAAACATGATGTGGACGAATACTCCGTCTTGTCTCACCGGTTTCGCGCCGAACAGTTGGCGGAGAGCGGGATCGCTTTTGGATGTAATCCACAGGTGAAGAATGAAGATCGCGGACTCCTCAACCAGGTGATGCCGGACGGGGGCGCATTCAAAGTCACGGTCGCCAGCGAATCGACCCGCCTCAACATTAACTATATCCTCCAGAACGGGCGCGAGTATCTTCTTCAAGAATTGTTTGATCGCTGGGGTGTCCCCTCCCGTGATGCTCAGCAGGCCATCTCCGGCTTGCAAGCTTGGGTATCAACGCCGGCCAGCGGTCTGCAAAATCTAACGGCTGCCCCGGGCGGCTCGCAGACGGGGATGGCGCCGTCGCCGGCCAAGGCGCAGCCAGCTGCTGAGGCGAATCGGGCGAACAACGCCGCGCAGCCGATGGCTGGTCTGGTCCGCCCATTTCAGGCGGTCGAGGAGATGAGCTTGGTCGAGGCATTCGCTCCGGTGATGAGTGCCCAACCCAACTGGGCCAACTATTTTACGATCTGGGGCGACGGCAAAATCGATGTGAATCTGGCTGATCCGGAGACCATCTCTCTGGTTACCGGCGTAGCTCCGGCCCAAGCTGAAGAGTTCGTGAAATATCGGTGGGGACCGGACGGTATTCCTTTTACCCAGGACGATCGGGAATACCAGTCGATGGACCAGGTTAGAATGGCGCTTGGCATGTCGCCCCAACAGTTCCAGCTGGTCCAGGATCTGTTGTCCCTGCAGAGCGCCATTGACCGTATCGAAAGCACAGGCATAATCGCGGGCTACACTCGAACCATTACCGTGATCACCAACCGCAACTCGGCGCCGATCCGCTATCTGTTATGGCAGGAAAGCTAGAGAAGGTTGCGACGTACTTGCTTCGCGCAGGAGCAGCCGAGGATTGGGAGCTGTGGAGTTTGTCGGATGGCCGGCGAGCACAATTTGTGCGACGCACCAGCCAGCCCGCGGAAAGTCCGGGTCGGACAGTGATTGCCTTGCCGGCCAGCCGTACAGTGAGTTTCCCCAGTTGGGTAGCCAGTGACGATAAAACGGTCGTTCCCGAGATCATTCATCTGCAGCTCGAAAAACGCGGTCTTCTGACTCGGAACGGCAGCGCGAGTTCCACCGACGTGCGTGTTCTTGAGACCCAGAACGGCCGGACTCTTGCTTTGGCGACCGTGTTGCAACCTGACTTCCCGGTCGACCTTACCATCGAAAAAGCGATCCGCTTCGAGCCTTCGGTTTTCACGCTGCCTTTGCCGCAGGATCGGATCGTGCTTTGGCGGGAACAAGGGCGTCTCGCAATGGCGGCCACAAGAAACCGCAATCCGGTGCATTCCCAAGTTCTCTCGGATTGTGAGGTCACTGAAGCGGTCGCTCGGGAGTTGCGTTGCATCGTTTTTCAACTTCGGGCCCAAGGTGCCTGCGATAACCTGCTTGGCGCGTCGCTGTGGGGCGATTTCAGCGATGAAGAGGCTCGCAGCGTGGAAAGGGCGACCGGTCTGCGTGTAGCCCGGGACGAATTTCCCGCGCCTAGCTTGACCGCGGCTCCTTCCTCTCTCCTGCCACCGGCTGTGCAAGCGCTTCATGCCAAAAAACAACGGCGTGACCGGCTCCGGAGAACGATTCTAGGCCTGCTGCTTCTTTACGCGCTTGGACTCCTCGGTTTTATCGGCTACCTGGCTTGGGAGAAATGGCAAGTGGCACAGTTGGGAAACGCCATTCAGGCAGAACAGCCGACCGTGAGCGCGATTCAACGAACGGCTGAACGCTGGCAGCACCTTGAGTGGGCGATCGACCCAAAAACTTTTCCGGTCGAATTGCTGTACCAGGTAGCCAGCGCGCTGCCCGACCAGGGGATGCGGTTGGTGCGCTTCGAGTTTCAGAAAGGGAAATTGATTATCCACGGAGAGGCCAGCGGTGCGCCGGCTGCATTTAAATTTGCTGGCGATCTCAAGGCAAATCCGGCGTTGCGATTCTTTCAGTGGAAGATGCCCAGTCCAAGCTTGCGCCCCGATGGCCGGGCGGAGTTTGTCATCGAAGGAGAACCAACCCTTGCGAAAATGGACTAAAAACGAGGTTCGCCTCACCTGGCTGTTCGCCATAGCTGTCTTTGTGACGGCGAATTTTTATCTCGTCGGCTATCTGTTGGATCGGCACTCGGAGCTTGCGCAGAAGATTGGCGAACTCAGTGCCACGCGAGAATCCGATCTGACGTGGCTGCGCGAGCGGAGTCTCTGGTTGCGACGAAAACAATGGCTCGATGCGAAGCAACCAAAAGTGAAACCGAGCGATGTGCCGCAGTCTGACCTTCTGGAGTCGCTGACGAAGAGTGCCGCTGATCATCAACTGCAAATCCAGGAACAAGGGTTTGGCGAGGCAACAAATTCCGCTTTTTACCGAGCGGTAGCCGTGCGCCTCAAACTGAGCGGCACCTTGGAGAACGTGATGAAGTGGCTCGCCGCAGTCCAGCAACCCGAACACTTCCAGGCGATCACCAGTTTTTCTTTGAAAAGCGAGAACGAGCCTCCTAGTGTCAGCCTCGAATTGGAGGTAGCCCGCTGGTATGCACCGCAAGCTTAACGAACGCGTTCGCCGAATCGCGCGCGCTCGGGAATGGGCGCTGCCGGTCGTGGTGACGATTCTCATTGCGGGGGTGATTCGCGGCGATGATCAGCTGCCGGTCGGGTACAAGACCGATCGTTACCGGAGGATTTGGGAACGCAACCCGTTCACCCTCGTGACACCGGCCGCGGCGCAAGCTGCGCCGAATCCTTTTGAAAAGCTGGTGTTGGTCAGCTGGCTCAAGGACAGCGGCAAGGACATTATCTTCGTGCAAAACACCGAGACAAACGATACTCAAAAGATCACCACGGAGCCCAACAAAGAGAATCTTCGTTTGCTCGCGATGCATCCGAACCCCGATGCGAAACTGGTTGAGGCGACAATTTCAAACGGGACGGAACAAGGCAGCGTAAAGTTTCATTTCGAAGCGCCAAATCCAAACGCGAACGTTCCGGGCCAGATGCCCGGCAATAATCCCGGCGGGATGCCGCGTCCCGGCTTCGCCAGCCCGATGGCGCCCAACGTTCCCGGTATGAACGGGCGGTTTCCCGTTCCTCGCCCGGGGCAGCAACCGGTCCCCGGCGTTCCGGGCAATCTCCCGGGTGCTGAGCCCAACGCTCCGGGAGCGGCCGCTCTTCCCCAAGCCGTGTTTCCGAGTCCTGCCGCGCCGGGCCAGCCCCAGATCCGGCGAAAACGCTTGCCACCGCCTACTCAGGAAGAGCATCGATAATCGCATGTCCTCGCCCCCGGATTATTTGAACGTCGTCGGACTTTCTCGTCTGCGCGTTTCCGCTGCTGCTCGCCTTTTCGTTTGGTTTTGCCTGTCCCTGAGTCTTCTTGGTTTTGCGGTGCCGGCGCGCGCTCAGGCAAATCCGGAGCCGGCTGGTTCGCCGGAATCTCCGGCTGTGCCGTCCCAAGAGGCGATGAGTTCCTTTCAGGCCGTCAACGCCAGCATCGACACGATTTTGCAGCAGTACGAGCAGTTGACGGGGAAAGTGCTGATCCGGGACAGCAATCTGGCGGCGAACGCGGTGCCGATTACGATCTCGGTTCCGCAGCCGGTGCCGCGCTCTGAGTTGGTCCGCCTGATCGAGGCTGCTCTCCTCCTGAACAATTACGCGCTGATTCCAAGCTCGGAACCGAACACCGTCAAGGTCATCAACATCAACACCGGGAAAAATCCGCGGAGTGAAGGCGTTCGTCTTTATGCCAGCCCGGAGAGCCTTCCGGAGGACGAGGAGGTAGTCAGCTACTACATGCCTTTCAGGTACATCTCGGCCAATGAAGCCCTGACCGTTTTTCAAACGCATATCTTGCCACGCGCCTACACTTCCTTCGTGCCGATCAGCAGCTCTCAGGCACTACTCATCACCGAGACCACGAGCGTGATTCGCCAGCTCATCGCGATCCAGCAACTCATTGATACTCCACCCACCCGCACGGTTACCGAATTTGTGCAGCTGATCAGGGCTGATGCCGAAAAAGTCGCCGACACGATCAATAAACTGCTGCAGAATGAACAAAAAGGGACGGGCAACGCTCCGACCGTGGTACCGCAGGCGCCGGGTGCACCGGCTCAGGCCGCTAGCGAAGGTTCTTCTCTTGGCCAGTTGATCGCTGACACCCGCACCAATCGGGTGCTGATCGTCTGCCGTCCAGGGGATCTGGATTATCTGCGGAACCTCGTGGAAGACTTTGACAAGGCCACGATCGCCGAGCGACCGCTGGAGTACCGACTCCGTTATGTTTCCGCCGGTGATGTTTTGCCGGTGCTCGCCCAAGTACTGGCGGAAAGCGAGAAAGAAATAGAGGCGGCCAGGAGCGGCGGCCAGCAACAGCAGCAGACCGGTAGCAACCAGAATCGGCCGGTGAATTTTGGGGGAACTTCCGGAGGGTTCGGTGCCGGTAATACCTTGGGTGGAACGGCTGGTGCTTACGGCGGGGGCGGCCAGGGTTACGGCTCGAATATCGCGGAGAGCCTCCTGCAGGAACCGGATCAACCCGTCGGGCCGCAGGCAATCGTCGTCGGCAAAACGAGAATCATTTCGGACTCGCGCAACAACAAGATATTGGTGATTGGGCCACCCGAGAGCATCCAACGGGTGCGGACCTTGCTCGATCGACTCGATCGACGGCCGCAACAGGTTTATCTCGCGACGGTGATCGGGCAGTTGCAGCTGACCAATGATCTCGATTTCGGTATCGATTTCACGCAGACGTTTAAGAAGTTGGGGGGAGGAAACGGCGTCGCTTCAGCGAACCAGAATAGCCCGATAACGACTGGCGGCAGTATCATCGATCCGCGGTCTATCCTGACCTCTGGAGCCTTTCCGGCCAGCCCGGGTGGTCTGACTATTTACGGAAGCATTACCGATGCGATCCGGGTGTTTATCCGCGCCACGGAAACGCGTGACCGTTTTCGAATCTTGGCGCGTCCATCCGTTTACACTGCTAACAATAAGCTTGCGGTTATATCAAACGGTCAACAAATCCCTTATCCAGGGTCGACTCTCACGAGTGTTCAGTCTGGAAATACGGGCATCATTAGCAACAACACCACCAACGCGGTCGCTTCCACGGTTGAGTTTGCCAACGTAGAGTTACGGCTGGAAGTCATTCCCTTGATCAATACCGATGGAGAGGTCACCTTAAGAATTGCGCAGGTTAACGATAGCGCGGGTACTCCAGTGACTATTTCGGGTAATCCGGTGCCGGAAATCAATAGCCAGCGCCTAACTACAACCGTGACCGTGCCGAGCGGGGCGACGGTCGTGTTAGGCGGCCTGATTTCCGACAACCTCACGAAAACGGAGAGTGGCATACCTTATCTTATGCGAGTGCCCTACCTCGGGAATTTCTTCAAGTACCATACACAGAACCACAGTCGTACAGAGCTAATCGTCTTTATCCAGCCGGTTGTCGTCAACGACGATGCCCAGTCGATTGCCCAGAGCATCAAAGAGGAGAGACGGACGAAGCTTGGGCCGGACACTTACCCTCTGGCCCATCCGGAGGAGGCGCCTCCGGCCGAGGCCGCAAAGACTGGATCTGTCAAAAAGAAGAAAGGCTACACGAAATAGGTGTGCCGTTCGCCCGGCGCGTGGCGATTTCGGCCCGGAGCGTTTTGGAGTGCGCCCGACTTGTCGCCGCCTTGAGACTGCGCGGAGCGCACCCGCCATCGTGGCAGGTGTTTTCGTCAGGGCACTCCGCACTTCGTGGTCCCGTCTTCGGGCTGGTAGCCGCACTCCGAGCGGATATGAAAGCGGCGACAGGTCAAACTCAGTCCTGATGCCCTATCTGGCTGTTTTCACTCAACCGTAGATCGATGGTGAACGCTCCCGGGAACATGGCTTCACCGATCGGTCCCGCCACAAAGGACTGTACTTCGGCCTGCGTGAATTCTGCCTGGTCCCCTTGCAGAGTGTACTGCTGCACGGGGTCACCGGATTCCCGATCGACCAGGACGAGCGTCAGCGGCACCTGGACTGGCAGCGTCGGGTGGAGCGACGGATAGAAGTGACAATGCCGGTATCGGAGAGCAACCACATATTCGCGGGGAGAGAGCGAGCGAAACGATATTTCGCGACCGTTCACAAAGATCCGGTACCGGTGACGAAACTCGGTGCTTCCGGAGAACTCTAACCTCCGCAAAGAAGTATCGACGAACCGGCTGGTCGAGCCGCCCGCGATCGGGCTTTCGGCCAGCAGAGGCCATGCTTCCAGAGCTCGACGCACCGTGAGCCCGGCGAACTCCAGCATCCGCGGAAAACGCCATTCCCAGATCTCGCGAAAAATTTTCGGCTCAAACCCGAAACCCCATTGCGCCAGCTCGGTCAAAACGCCGGTGAGCTCGGACCACAACTCCGTTGGCAGAAGGCAGCGATCATGCAGGTCGTTGCCCCAGGTTTTCAGCCTTTCGGTAAAAGGCCGCTTGAGCAGATAAACAAGCAGTGTGCGAAAAAGAAGGGTCACCGCGTTGGACCACTCCAGTCGAGGAAATGTCTCCAGGGCGCGAAACTCGATCAAACCCAGCAAGCCAGTTGGCGGAGTCCAGAATTTGTCGACGCTGATTTCTGCGCGATGAGTGTTTCCCGAGATATCGGTATGCAAATGGCGCAAGATTTCGTGGATCTCCTGCCGGACGTCCCCCGCGGGAAGAGCTTCTAATTGCTGATAAGCCAATTCCAGGTTCAGCGGCTCAAGGCAACTTTCATCAGCGCGAGGCGCTTGCGATGCGGCCCCTACGTACGGACCGGTGAAAAGATAAGAGAGCGCAGGGTGGTGCTGCCAAAAGCGCAGGATGCTCGCCAGCCAGGCCGGCCGAGTGAAGAACGGGTTCTCCTCGAGGGTCAATCCCCCAAAAAGAAGGTGATGGCCACCACCGGTGCCATTCTCGGTAACCCCAGCGCGGATCGTCCGTAGCCCCAAACGGTGCCCGATGCTTTCGAGTCGCTCCAGCCATTGCTGGTAATCCACCCAGCTGCGGCAGGCCGGAACATTGACTTCGAGAACGCCGGGATCTGCGGTAAACGCTATCCGGGACCAGTTTTCCGGCAGATCAACCGGCAGGTAGCCTTGCCAGCGGATCGCGATCTGGCCCTGAATCAGTTCGGCCAAAACGGCGATTAGTTCGGCGGTGGCAGAGGCAGGCAGAGGCGGGAGAAAAATATGCAGTGAATCGCCCTGACGCTCGAGTACTAGTGCGCGCTTCGTCAGTGATTCCGACAATAGATTTAAAGGGAGACGCAGTCCCGCCGGGCCTTCCGCTGCAATCAGTTGCAGGCGATTCAAATTCCACTTCTCTGTTAGCCAATGGTCTTCCCGCTTGTCTAGCGGGAGAACCCAGACCACCCTCCGTTTAACGGTCGGATCGACGGCTTTCAGCCAGCGATCCTCACAGTGCAGGCGCGCCACAAGCCGATCACGCACCTGTCGCAACCATTTCTCATCGGGCTTGGTCCGGCCACGCGTCGCTGTCTCAGACAAGACAAAGGGTCCGGTCAAGACCTGCAGGGCCCAGCGCGGATCCAGTTCGCCCGGGTACAGTTTCCCCGGCGTATAGAGAATGAGCGCGCCGGGCCAGACGTCAGTCGCGATGCGTTCCGCAAAGTCATAGGCGTACCGAAGTTTTCGGGGGCCGACGGCGGTAAAATGCCATTCATCGCTATCTGGTTTTTCCGGAATAAACGTTGGTTCCCCGCCCATCGTGAGAACAACTCCTTCTTCGCACAAGGTTTGCTCAACGTGGGCCGCAATCTTTGAAAGGTCGGGTTCGGTCATCAGGCTCAGATCCAGGCGCGAATCGAATTTGGCTGGCACGCGTTCATTCCCATAATAGCTGCCAGAGATCGGAGCGATGTCGGTTGTCCGCGGTCCCACCGCCGTCGCAATGAACCGGTGATCGCAAAAGTTACCATTGGTTGGATCAACTCCGACCCATCCCGCTCCGGGCAAGTAGATCTCGACCCAGGAGTGCAGCCCGCTGTCGGCTCGGCGGTCCTTGATGTCAATCTGGAACTCGCAAAGGAAACCGCTGACCAAGCGCGCAGCCAATCCCATTTTTCGTATGATCGTCGCACAGAGCAGAGCGGTATCGCGGCAAGCGCCGGTCCTGCTTTCGAGCAGTTTCGCTGGCGGCAAAGCCTCTCCGGTATCGCGCGTAACATACTCAATCTCCCGATGCAACGTCTGGACCAGGTTAACCAGCGCACCCACCGTGTCCTGCTGAGCCTTGAGCTGCCAGATCTCTTCCGTCGCCGCATCTTCCTCCGGCGGGATCGCGAGAAACGGCCCGAGAAAACTTCGCTCTGCCTCTGAATAGGTGAAGGGAAGGTGCGTGGCATAATTTGCCAGAATGAAATGGAATGGATTTCTGGGCCACAGCTCGACCTCCAGCTGGACGGCCACTTTGAGATCAGCCGACGGGCAAGGGAAAAAACAGGTTGCCACCAAGTTATCGAACAGGTCCCGCCGATATTGGATGTCGCTCTCGATATTGATCCGGGTTTCCTGTTTGTGCGTGACGACTGACAGCCCGGTCCTGGGATAGAGCCGAACGGTATGTAGCGAAAAGCTCACTGGCTTTTCGTACGCGTACTCTATCCAATTCTCAATCTGGACCCGCATGCGCTCTCTGTTTCGTCCTAACGGTCACCGGCCTGAGGAATCGTATGACGCGATCTCATCCGCTTAATTCCCTTCCTGTCGCTTGTTCGATTGGTTTGGCGAGCCGTTTCGGTCACTTCCTATCCGCTGCATCTTTACTTGCACTTTCATCGATTGTGTCCCGGATCCTTTGAATGTTCCGCGAATCGGAGACGCTTCTCCGGCGTCTCGTCCAAAAGAAACGGCGATATGCTGTTCGCCGCACCAGATATTATTTGTCGGGTCGAGCGCTACCCAAAGCTGACCGGGAACAAAGGCCTCCACCCAGGCGTGTGTTGCGATCGAGCCAACCAGGCGCCGAGTTTGTCCCTGCCGATCGGTTCCGGTTGCCGTTTCGATGTAACCGCAGACATAGCGCGCAGGCAAGCCGGCGGTGCGCAAAACGCTGAGCATAACATGCGCAAAATCCTGACAGACACCCGCTCGTTCTTTCCAAATGATTCCCACGTCGGTGCGGAAATCAGTGACTCCTTTGCGATATTTGAAATTGTCGTGTATCGCCTCCATCAAAGTCTCCAGACCTCGCCTCAGGGAAAATCGGCCGCTGAGATATTTTCGCGCCCACTGGGTGGCTTCGCGCCCGATGCGCACCATATCGGTCGGCTGCAGGTAATCGAAAACAAAGGGAAGAGCGGCATGCAGGATTTGTCGAGCTTCCTGGATACTCAGATCGAGACTTTCCTGGGGAAGTTCTACCCCGATGGTTTCAATGAGTGCCTCGCTGCGAATGCTCAACCGCGAATGGCGGAAGGGTAGTGAGAGGACCGAAACGCGGTTGCCAAAGTAGTCGTCGTACTCGGAACCGGTCGTAACTGGTTCGAGAGAAAGGTGGAAGCGCTTGATTTGCTGAGTCTCGCGGGTCGGCGGTTTAAGACGCAGCTCCAGATGTGCCTCGGCGACCGGTGCACTGTAGCGATAGTCCGTCCGATGGATAACTCGGAAAAGCATTGGCTTACTTGTCACCGTCAGCAACTATCATCAGAAGTACATGCACAAGCTCGTTTACCAGATGCTTGCCAAGAAGGGAAAAAAACTTTCCAGGGGACACCGTCGCGCCTCTGAAATATACTGGCAGCCGGGTCGCATACCGCCCATAGGGTCCATGAGTTCCATGAAGGCTATTGCCGGAACCCGCGAAACGTAAACGCGAAATGCCACCTATGAGACTCTATAAAACTACCGAGCAATTAGCCGTCGAGTCCGCCGGCAGATTCTACGCCTTGGAGGAACGGGATCTGGATGCGTTGCTGAACCACCCCGATTTGCCGGGAGAACTCGAGCGAGCGATCTCGCGTGGACACTTGATCCCTGAACCGGAAGATCTGGTCGCCCCGATCGGTGGCCAGGAAGTCTGGGGCGCCGGCGTCACCTACGAACGCAGCAAACACGCGCGGCTCGCCGAGGCCGGAAAAGGAGGGGACTTCTACGCGCGTGTCTATGACGCCGAACGTCCGGAGTTATTCTTCAAAAGCAACGCTTTTCGCGTGCTTGGACCGAAACAGCCAATCCGGATCAGGCTAGACGCGCGTTGGAGCGTTCCCGAACCGGAACTTACTGTGATGATCAACCGTCAAGGGACCATTATCGGGTACACGATCGGCAACGATGTTTCTTCCCGGGATATTGAAGGGGAAAACCCGCTCTATCTACCACAGGCCAAACTTTACAATGGAAGTTGCGCGCTTGGGCCGGGCATCCTGGTGAGCGATCGAATGTTAGTCCGTTCGACGGAGATCGTTTTACGGATTTTTCGTGACGGCAACCTCCACTTTAGCGGCAAAACGTCGCTCGATCGGATGCGGCGCAGTTTTTCCGAGCTGGTCGCTTACCTGTATCGCGAACTCGATTTTCCGGTGGGTGCCTTTCTGATGACCGGAACCGGGATTGTGCCACCGGACGATTTTACTTTGCAGCCCGGCGACGAGGTGAGGATCGCGATCGAGCCGATCGGTGAATTGATCAACAAGGTCGCCGCTCTCGGCGGGAAGTGACTACCGCGCGGTTAGTTCTGCCCGCAGCGTTTTGGAGTGCGTGCGACTTGTCGCCGCTTTAGGATGCGTGCGGAGCACGGCAAGCCACCCGGACGTAGTCAGCGCGGTGCTCTTTCCTTTCTCTTTTGCCGCGCTCCGCGCAGTCTCAAAGCGGCGACAAGTCGCACGCACTCCAAAACGCTGCGGTGCAACACATGCTCCTGCTTGCCCGTCTCATCGCGGGCTGCCTTGCGATCAGGACGAGCAGGCCACCTCCGCAAGAACCACCAGGTGTAAGTAGATCAAGTCGTTGACCAGGTGTTTCCCGAGTTGCCGCAATAGGTTTTGCACTCATGTCGTTAGCCCGGTCGCGGCTCAACCCGGGAAAGCCGTTGCTTTAGGTACGTCGTAAGGATTGGACGAGCGATTGACCAGACGCTGGTCCAGATGATTCCCGCGAGGACGCCAGTCTTTGCCTCCTTCGCGATCTTCTGGTGCGTCTTGTCGTGGATGTAGATCCTCTGTTTTCTTGCCGGCAACCGCGACAAGATCCATCCGGCAACGGCCGCGATGCTTAGCCATCCCCAAGAGTATTTCTCAAAAACTTTCGAGACTCGTAAAGGGATATTGAAGTTGTAGCGCACGCCTGTGGCGCTATCGAGCAAGTCGGTTCGCGCACGCGAGAGCTGCGCAATCAATCGTTCTTTGTCTTCGTCCGGGCGAGCCACGAGCGATCCTTCTGTAGTTCTGCACGAGTCAGGGGATAGATTGGCTTGGTAATACGGAACCGCAGAACAACAGCGGAAACCACGCTGAGTAAAAGAACCACGCCCCCGCAGATGAGCGCGCTCCAGCCCCATTCGACCCCGCACAGCCGCATCACCAGATAAAGCAAAAACACGCTGAAAAGTAAGAGGAACGCAACAAAAAGGGCTATGGTGGCGGAAAAGAGCAGAATGAGGATCAACAGGTGAAACCCGGCTTCCTTCGACTCTATTCCAAGCAAACGGAGCTTAAGCTCCAGGTACCGCAGAAACGCGGCGACCCAGTGTTTGACTGAGTCGCCCGTCGATACCTTTTCCGGAGCAGCTTGCGAAGAAGCCTCCGCGTCCATGGCTTGGTTGCCCAAAGCTACTTGCGAAACAGCAGTCCGAGAAGGAAACCGGCTCCAAGTGCGATCAGGACCGCTTTGGCGGGATTTTCTCGCACATAAGCTTCGCCGTCAGATTGCCAGGTTTTTGCCCGATCCTGGGCATCCGACCAGGCACTCTGGGCTGCGCCCTGGAACTCGGTGGCCTTGCGTTGGGCGTGAAAACGCAGCTCTTCCGCTTTCTTCTCGGCGGCCCGTCTAATTTCATCAGCTTTGGCGCTGGCCGCGTCCCTGAAATCCTGGGCGGCCGCTTTTACATGATCCTTGCCCGTCTCGGCCGCGGCCTGAGACTCAGTATGTTCATCCATAAATATTCTCTCTGGTGGGTTGATCGTTTAGCTAGCTTTCGTTCGCTTTCTCCGAGTCTCTCGTCGGCGGCAGGAAAAATCAAGAGCAGGGCGAACCCGGAAAGCTCTATCAGGTCAAGTCTCCCGAAAGATCATGCGAGCTTTGCCCACGGCTTTTTTTTACCTGGTCGATCAAATCAGCGAATGCGTCGAAAAAGTAGGTCGCATCGTGTGGGCCCGGAGCGGCCTCCGGATGATACTGGACACTGAACATCGGAGCATCGCGATGACGTAGTCCTTCGACGGTCTGATCATTCAGATTAATATGCGAAACCTCGATATTGGAAGGTAGAGACTCCGCATCGACGGCAAAGCCGTGGTTTTGCGAGGTGATTGCTACTTTTCCGGTCTGCAGATCTTTGACTGGCTGATTGCCCCCACGATGCCCGAACTTCAACTTGAACACGCTGCCGCCGGCCGCTAACCCGAGTAGCTGGTGTCCTAAACAGATCCCGAAGATCGGGGTCCGGCCGATGAGCCGACGCAGTTCCGTGTGAATATAGGCCAGGGCCGCCGGGTCTCCCGGTCCGTTTGAGAGGAAAACGCCGTCCGGTTTCAGGGCAAGCACGTCCGCCGCTTTTGTGGCGGCGGGTACAACCGTGACCTTGAATCCGCGCTGGCGTAACCTTCGTAAAATATTGAGCTTGATACCAAAATCGTAGGCTACGATGCGGTGCCGAATTGGCGGTAGCCGTTTGAACACCTGACCGTTCTCGAGCGTTTCGTCGAGCTGTTCTTCCGACCCTTTCACAATACCCCATGGGCGGCTTTCCTTGTCTTCCGGGTCCCAGTCGTAAGGCTGCAGGGTCGTGACCTCGCGAACGTAATCGGCCCCGCTCATCTCTGGCGCGTTACGAGCCTGCGCGATCGCGGCGTCCTCGCTGGCCAACTCATCGGAAAGGCAAGCGCGCATCGCCCCTCGGGTTCTCAGGTGTTTGGTGAGTGCACGCGTATCAACGCCTTGAACACCGCCGATATTCCACCGTTTGAGATACTGCTCCAGAGATTCGCCTGCTCTCCAGTTGCTGGCGATGGCGGAAAGCTCGGCCAGGACAAATCCGCGTACCTGAGGCCGGACGCTTTCGTTGTCATATTCGTTGACGCCGTAATTACCGATCAACGGGTAAGTCATGGCGACGATCTGACCGTGATAGGAAGGGTCGGTCAATACTTCCTGGTAACCGGTCATCGCCGTGTTGAAGCAAATCTCCCCGACAGACGTCCCAGCCGCGCCGAAAGCTTGTCCACGAAATACCCTTCCATCTTCGAGCGCGAGCAAAGCTTCTTTCATGTTGGGGACGAAGGTAAATGACGCGGGACCGACGTCAAAGGCATGCTGGTTAAAAAGAAAAGATGAGGTGGCTCCCGTGTTTTGGAGTGCGCGCGACTACCAAAAAGCCACTGGCACTCAGCGTGAGCCCCGGCCTTTAGCTGCCACCTGTCGCAGCTCTCCGGCTAAATTTCCGCGATCGCGCACCTCGATAGAGTCAAGCTCAAGCCAGTCAGCCAGGTTCCTGAGCTCCGCAAAGAGCGACTCTGCGACCGTCAATAAGCCGGTCCGGTGTTCCGCGTGACTCGATTGGACGAGCAGCGCTGATCGCGCCCGTTCCGCTTTGAGGTCGACCCGACCCGCCAATTCATCTCGATGCAGAAAGGGCAGAACGTAGTAGCCATGCTGCCGACGAGCAGGCGGAGTATAAATTTCGATTCGATACCTGAATCGAAAAAGTCGCTCGGTCCGCGACCGCTCCCATACCAGAGGATCGAAAGGGGAAAGCAACGCGGCAGTGGCGTTGGCGTTGCGCGGTATCCGCAGATTGGCTGGAGCAAACGCCGGGCGCGACCAGTTTTCCACCTCGCCTGAAACCAGTTCTCCTGCGGCTACCAGCTCGGCCAGTCTGGCTCGAGTATCGTGCACGCCCAACCGAAAGTAGTCCCGGAGATCGCTTTCGGTCGCGACTCCGAGCGCGCGCGCGGCCACTCGCACAAGTTCGCGCTGGGCGTCCTCCTGGGGCATCTCCGGAGCGCAGACCAGTTCGCGTGGAAGGACGCGGTCCGTCAGATCGTAGACCCGCTCGAAGTTCCGTCGGAATGCAGTCGTGATTTTTCCGGTCCAGAACAGCCACTCCAGTGCGCGTTTGTGATCACTCCAGCCCCACCAGGATCCCGCCTTGCGGGGTGCTTCAGTGGAAAGGATCCGCTGCAGTTGGCCCGCGCTGATCGGTCCGCGGTCGCGGACCTCCGCCATGACTAAGTCAATGAATCCAGGCTTTTCCCGCGGCAGCCGGGCAAGCGCCGAGTAGATTCCGAGGCCCTCCGCGGCTCGACGCATCCTCCAGCGGAAAAATGGAAAGAGATGGAGGGAGATCAGCGATGCTTCGTGACCCCAATACTCAAACAAGGTTCTTTTGCCCCGCCGATAACTCAACTCATCCAGATGCGCCCTCGAATAACGGCCAAAGCGAGAGAACAAGGGCATGAAATGCGCCCGCACAAGGACGTTAACCGAATCAATCTGCAAGAGCCCGAGTCGTTTGACCGCTGCACGGATCTCGCGGAGTCGCGGTTCGGCGGTTGCCTTAGGCAAAAATCCTTGGGCGGCCAGCACCGCGCGCCGGGCCTCGCTCGATGACAAGGAAAAACCTTTGCGGCGCACGATCGTGCTCACCAGGATAACTGGTTCCAACAAGTGACAGCCCCATTGTGCTTTTTGACGAACCGCACCGAGCCATCCTGTGAAACCACCGCAGCTACCGCATCGGGGTACAGGTCGCAGAACCGGTAGACTGCCCGATGTCGCGTTCCGACGTCGTCCAGCGATTCATTGGCCCAGATTGAGCCTTCCACATCGAGCGCTCTCCGTACGCTGACAAGCTTGGGCGAATCCCCTCGAAGTTCCGCGCCGAAGCCCACGATCTCAAAATGCTTGGTCAAGATCAACGCTCCGTCGATCGACATCAAATCAGCCAGGAAATGAGCGAACTCGAAGAGTGCCTCGTCCATGTTGCCGAGGTCCGCGTCGGCCACCGTCTGATATTCTCGCCAGCCCGCAGTCGAGAGCTGGTTTTCCTGGGCGATCTGGGAAAGCCGTTGCATCGCCAGGGCAAGGGTCTTTCGGTAATGACTCCGCGTGTCCCCGACGGCCAGGCGGTATTTGAAGCGCAGCGATCCGTGCTCGTGAACGAAAAGTTCTTCCTGATGCGGTTCGATAAAAATTAAGGTGCCGCCATGCTTGGAATTCCGCACAACGCTCAACGCCCGGCGCAGGACGTTTTGCGAAATCATCTTCATGAAATCGCTTTCCAGCGAGATTGATTTCGGGTGGCGCGAGCCGGAGACGCGCTCGAGGAGCTTCCTCTTGGCCGAGGCAAACGCGTTGGACAGCCACTTGGACTGGAACAGATCGAAGGCGTGAGCTTCCACTTCGCCGCCGCTGAGGGCGGCAATGCGTTTCTGGCCGAGGAAGAGCGTCAGCCGGCCCGGTGCAAACGCCTGGACCACTAAACGCCGCGGCAAGGAGGCGCCGGCAAACCGGCCGCCGTCAACGGCGTTGACCCATCGGGTGCCGGAGACAACAATTCCCCAGATACTCAAGCGATCCTGCGGGTCTGGACTGATACCGATCAGCGAGCGAAAAAATTCGGCCGCTGTGGATATCCGGCGAACCTCCTGTTCATTAAAAGCGCGCCGCCGGTCAAGGATGATCGGAGAAAATCCGGAGGGCGGCCCTCCATCATTTGGCAACTCCTCCGGCGGGATCAGCAGCAGTCGGAAGGTGACTGGACGCTGCTCCTCCCGGAGCAAGCTGGCGTGATAAGCGACGTCGAGCACCAGCCTGAGCTGAGCGTCGGTCGGTAACTCCTGGATCGCTTCTTGGGGCCAGACCTTTTTGACCAGGTCGGCCAGATGAGAAGGGTAGGAATATCCGAGATAGCTTTGCGGGCGCTGCGTCATTCAAAATGGGCCGTGGCCGGAAATATACATAATTTCGGCGAAAATCTCGTTAGTGCCAGTGCCAGTGCCGGTGCCAGTCTCAGAAACGGGCGATCAGTTCCGGGTTTCCGATTCCTGTTTTTGGGCTCGCTCGCTGGAAAATTGCATCGTTGCATCACCGGAAAACGTCGGCTGAACGCCCGTACAACCAACTTCGAAAAGGCAGCAGAGCAAAACGAAAGCAAGAAGCGGTTTTCTCGACATATTTACCCATACTTACGCACCAGATAAACCGTGAGCGAATTGTCGCTCCAGAATATCCCTTTGACCGAACAGCGCCAAAAGACACGTTGCCGCTCTTCGTTCCCCGAGCCGGCACTGGCACTAACTCAAGCCCGTTCGGTCAGCTTCCGGATGCGGTCCCTCAGTGCTGCAGCCTTCTCGCGATGGCCCTCATTTTCCAGAAAGCTAATCGCGTCTCCGAGAATCTGCCCCATCTCAGTCAGAGCTTCCCGAGACACCAGCCGGGGCCGATCATCCGCGCCGCAGCCCCTGTCAAAGTCATCCACCGAATCCGCAATAAACCAGTGCAATGGATCATTCAGATCGACCTCGTCTTTGTCCATGGCGTTCTTGCCTAACGAAAACAGCATCCTGTCCAATTGTCCAAGACGGAAACGAGCGAAAACCGCTATCGGACGAGCGCTTGTAGCGGCCGCGCTGCGTTTGGGGCGCGCGAAAACATTGAGAGCGGCGGACCCGACGGCCGCCGCTCTCGTTTCCACCTCCATGAGCCCCCTTTTTGTCATTAACCCCAATTCAAATAACGTTCGATGAGCTGACTTAGATTCTCATGAACCTTCTTTCTATCCAATCCAGTGTTGCGTATGGGCATGTCGGGAACTCGGCCGCTGTCTTTCCTTTGCAGCGCATCGGCGTCGAGGTATGGCCGGTCAATACCGTGCATTTTTCCAACCACACCGGATATGGACATTGGAGGGGATTGATCCTGACAGCCGAAAGCGTGTGGGAAATCATCCAGGGCATCCAGGACCAGGGAGTGTTCCCGTCGTGCACTGGCGTTCTGAGCGGTTACTTGGGAGACACGTCTCTGGGTGAGGTAGTGCTTCGGGCGGTCTCCCGCGTAAAGGAAGCAAACCCTCAAGCGGTATATTGTTGTGATCCGGTGATGGGCGACGTCGGCCGTGGATTTTTCGTGAATCCGCAAATTCCGGATTTTATGCGAACGCGCGCTATGCCGGCTGCGACGGTTTTGACGCCGAATCATTTCGAACTCGAATATCTCTCGGGGAGAGCGGTGACAAACCTGACTGAGGCGGTTGCCGCGATCGAGGTGATCCATCGGGTTGGACCGGCTGTCGTGTTGGTGACCAGCCTACGACGGCAGGATGCGCCCACCGATCAGATAGAGATGCTGGCGGCCGACGAGACCGCCCGATACCTGGTAACAACGCCTTTGCTGCCCTTATCGATCAATGGTGCCGGAGATGCCGTGGCCGCGCTTTTCTACGTTCATTGGCTGCGCACCAACTCCATCGCGGAGGCGCTCGAATTGGCCGCCAATGCCATCTTTTCCGTTCTTGAACTCACCCACGAGCGCGGCGAGCGCGAGATCCAATTGGTAGCGGCGCAGGCATCGATTGCCGATCCGCCCCGGCGATTCCGAGTCAAGCGGGTGTAGTAAGAGTGCAGCGCCCGCAAATGGGTCAGGATTTGCGAGCGCTGCAAGGTTAGCGGGCTACGGCTCAGCCGGTCCACTGAGTTCGCGCCGATGACCCTCTTCATCGTATTCGTACATTTTACCCTCGAGCTCATCCCTGGTCTTCTTGTGGGAACCGTCGCAGAACGGCTGGTTCTTCGACAGGCCGCACATGCAGATCCATACTGATTTTTCCTGGGGCGGAATTTCTAACGGACCCTGAGCCGACCTGAGGATTTTGCGCATGAATATTAAATAAAGGCTGCCGCCATTGGTTGTCGAGCGGCATCCGCGAGGGAGCATTGTCTGATTGGACTCAGCAGGAGCGGAGGCGCAATCCAAGATGTCTCGCCGCATCAAGAATCGTCAAAAATGAGACTTTGCAGGATTGACTTGCCACCGCGTCGGTACCGGCTAGTTTCTGGCTGCTCGGAAAAATCCTGAGTAGCTCAGTGGTAGAGCGGTCGGCTGTTAACCGATTGGTCGTAGGTTCGAATCCTACCTCAGGAGCCACCCCTCAAACCCCTCACCGATCCACCTTAAGACGCGATGGTGGAGATGGTCGTTTGCACATGAGAAACGCTCGTCGCATCCTGATTGTTGCTGTGCCGCCGGTGAGGAGAAACCCGTGAAGCCTGTCATGGCACATTTCTTCTACATGGACGAGGCGGATCCCTCCAAAGTGAGCCGCTGGATCGGAGCGGTCGGGCCCACCGCATTCTAGGCTAGCCGTTACCGGCGCGTGGCAGTGAATCTCGCGGCGCTTCAATATCTCTTCCTGACTCCGGACGGATCATGGAGGTCAAGAGACGGAAACAGCTTGCGATAAAAGCCCCGGTCGCGTGAAAGCAGGCGCGTCGCTTGCCGTTGGGCGTGAGCACCAATGAGAAAGTCCGGCAGGATCCTGGTCCGCTTTCCTCCTTCCGTCCGGTATGTCCTCCATGCCCGGCTCGCGAGGGAATGGGCTTCGCGCACTAATGGTTGCACACGAATTTCGTTGCTCTCCAGGAAAGCATCGCACTCCCGTTGGGTCTCGAAGTGAATGCAAAGCTCGGCGTAGACGATATCGCTCACGACCAGCGAACCTTCGCCCACGGATTCCTGAAGCGCGTTCGCTGACGCGTCATAGAAATTCTCGTTAGGCACGAGGATGTCGAGCAGAATATTGGTGTCAATCGCCGTGATCATCGGCCGCGCACATCCTCGATGAAACTGTCCACGGAGGAGTACCCAAGCTTGGCAAAAGTCTTTCCGCAACGGCCCTTCCACTTTGCCAGGTTAAGTTTCCTCGGCGCTTTCTTGAGGACGATGGAGCCGCGGATTACGCGGAACTCAACTTCGGTTTCCGGCCCGAGGCCAAATTGCTCGCGGATATCCTTCGGGATAGTCACCTGACCACGCTCACCAATTTTCATATCCGAAAGTATGATTCGTAATTCATATCCGGTCAAAAAACGGTGCGCAAGCCGGTCGTGTCGGCGGGCGCAGCGTGGCCGCGTTCGCATCCTTGGTCAGATACATGCTGACGCCCGTGGAGACCACGATTGCCGGCTTGCTGTCATCGAAGCCGGCGGTCACCAGCCCGTCCCGCCAGGCCGCCCCCGCCTCGAATCGACCGTTGAGCAGGAAGGGCCTCTCCTCTACATCATCCCGGGCGGCAAGCCGAGACCGGCGCTGAGCTTTCCCATCTCGCCTTGCGCGAGACCTTTGCCCTGTTCGATTGCTTGCTTTACGCCGCTCAGAATAAGGTCCTCCAGGATTTCCACGTCGTCGGGATCGACAATCTCTTTGGCCAGCTTGATCGCGAGCACGTCGCCCAAGCCGTTCGCCGTCACGGTGAGTTTGCCGCCGCCAACGCTTACCTCGACCGTCTTTTCTGCGAGGGTAGCCTGAAGTTGTTCCTGCATCTTCGCAGCCTGTTTCATCATCTTCTGCAGATTCATCGATTGGTGCTTTCGCCCGGAGCCTCAATCTCGGCCTTGAAAATTTCCAGAGCTTTTTGAATGAGGGGATCATTTCGGAAGTCTTCTTTCGTCTGCTCGGGAGCACCTTCGGACCGATCCGGTCGCGCGAGTTCTGGCCGGATTTCCATCCGCACATCTCTCGCGGTACCTCCGAGTTCCCGGACGAGTTCTTCCAAAAACTTTCGGTTACCCGGACGGTTCAGTGTTTCAACCGCGAGAGCGCTTTCTTCCGGAAAACCCAGCAGCAGTGCTTCCGCATCGAGCCCGAGCGGTGTCGCATGATCGACCCAACCGGAAATCAACGGGCGACGCCGCTGGACCTGCGCACGAATTTCCCGCCAGAATGACTCAAGCGGCACGGCGAGGGGTTCCGAGTTCATGGCCGCTTCCTCGACTGTCGCGACCGCCGTCTCCGGTGAAGTTGGCGCGGATACCAGATTTGTTTCAGCGCGCGACTGCTCCGCGTCCGGGCTGCGACCTGATTTAGCCTTGATGTGCCTCGCCGGTTCCGACGCGCTTTGTTCCAGGTTTGGCCGGTCGGGTGGAACCTTGTTCTCGGCCCCGCCGCCAGCATCGCCCCGGCGCAATTGCTCCAGGGCGTCGAGCACTTGATCAAAACCGACTTCTCGCAGTGATTGAATAGCCTTTACCGCCGCCAGTTCAAAATTGAGCTTCTTGTTCGCAGCCAAACGGAGCTGGGGCTCTGCTCCGGAAAGCTGCTCAATCAGGCGAAGAAGATGGTCATTGCTGATCCGATCCCGAAACTTTTCGAGGGCCGCTCGGGTCAGCTCGCTCACTTCCTCCCGCAGGCTGCCCGCATCGACCTTGAAGATCAGAACGCTTCGCAGAAACCCCAGCAGGTCGGACAGCAGCCTCACCAGATCTTTGCCGTACTCCGATTGCTGGTGGATAATCGAAAGCGCCCGGGAAGAGTCTCCCTCAACAATGGCTTCGGCCAGATTCGTTACCACCTGTTCGGAAGTCAGTCCGAACACTTCGAGAACTTCCGGTTCGTCGATCCTGCTCCCGCAAAAGGCGACAAGCTGGTCAAGCATCGATTCGGCGTCGCGCAGGCCTCCTTCGGCCGCGACAGCGATCGTCTCGGCCGCGTTCTTTGTCAGCTCGATCTTTTCCTGTTCGGCGATATAGCTGAGGTGCCGCGCGATGGTCTGTGTCGGGATTCGGCGGAGATCGAAGCGTTGGCACCGGCTCAGAATAGTCGCTGGTACCCGGCTGGGCTCCGTTGTCGCGAAAACAAAAATCACGTGTTCGGGAGGTTCCTCCAGAGTTTTCAGGAGCGCGTTGAACGCCTGCGCCGTGAGCATATGCACCTCGTCGATGATGTAGAGCTTGTAGCGTCCCCGAACCGGTGCGAAACGAACATTTTCCCGGAGCTCGCGGATCTGGTCGACGCTGTTGTTACTGGCGCCGTCGATTTCGAGCACATCCAGGCTGATGCCCTGCGCGATTTCGCGACACGAATCGCAAACACCGCAGGGATTGATGGTTGGTCCATGTATGCAGTTCAAGGACTTTGCCAGGATTCTCGCCGTGGAAGTCTTGCCAGTCCCCCGGGGTCCAACGAAAAGGTAGGCGTGGGCCAATCGTCGCTGGAGAACCGCATTCTTTAGGGTGCGAATGACATGATCCTGGCCCAGAACGTCGTCGAAAACCTGCGGTCGATATTTCCGGGCGAATACCTGGTAACTCACAGCTGGAAGATGTCGATTTGCCAAGATCAAATAGCAAATAGCAAATTGATCACGGATCGCCGCTTGCGGTGAATGCCAATAACTCTTCTATTGCCTACCTACCGATGCGCCTGGTTCGCTGGTGTGGCTGGTTCCTGCTCTACGTTGTATCGACCTTTTGCTGGATTGTGCTGATTGAGCACGGGCCGGACGACTTTGGCCAGGGGTCAATCATCGAGATCCAGAACCTGCAAGCCCTCCTGGGCCGGCTGACGAACCGGTAGATTTTAGTCGCTCACTGTGCGCGTTTCCTGTCTCAGCGCGGAGGCGATGAGTGACGAGTTTCGACTCGCTACCCGCCACCGCCACCAGACGCCACTCGCCACTCGCCACTCGCCACCCGTCACCCGCCGCCCGGCTCCGTTTGACGCTCCGTCATTATCAAAATATTTTTCACATGTGCTCAAGGATCCGATTCCTCGGAAGACGGTCTACCGACTCTCACTCTATTTTCGTATCCTGGAGCGGTTGCACCAGAATCGGATTGAGACCGTATCATCCGAAGCCCTGGCAAAGGCTGCCGGCGTCAAGCCGACTCAGCTGAGAAAGGACCTTACTTACTTCGGCCAGTTCGGTACCCGAGGATTGGGATACAAAGTCGAGTCCTTGCGCCGGGAGCTCTCCCGGGTTTTGCGAACGACACGTTTTCAACCGGTCATCCTTGTCGGCGCTGGGAATCTCGGTTCGGCGCTCTTGCGCTATGACGGGTTCGCCAAGGAAGGGTTCGAGATTGCGGCCGCATTCGACATTCGCCCAGAAGGTGCCAAGGGAGCCAATACCACGGTGCCGGTCCTGTCCGTGAATCGATTACCGGAGTTTGTCACCGCCAACTCCATTAAACTGGCGATTCTTACTGTGCCGGGGGAAGCTGCCCAATCGGTCACGAACCAACTGGTGGAGGCCGGCATTCAGGCGATTCTGAACTTTTCGCCGCTCATTCTGCGGGTGCCAGACAATGTCTTCGTCAACAACGTCAATCTGGCAATCGAGCTGGAAAATCTCAGCTATTTCATAACATAACTGCCCGGCGTCCAAAAGATGCCATGAATGCCAAAATGAGGAGACTGTTCGAACGTGCCAGCCCTCATTTGGCTTTTTCTTGATTTCGGGTAGTTATCGCCGCTGTGCCCGGAGGTCGGAGGTTTAACCACAGATTTACCCAGATTTCACAGGTTAAGTAGCGAAGAGGCAACCGCAGGGCCGGCTTCTTAAATCTGTGAAAATCTGTGCAATCGGTGGTTAACCTTTTGACCGCACTCTCGTTCTGTTATCAATTCGAAAGGAAACGAAATCTTTCTCGTCGAGGTGTTCCCCATGAATCGAACCGTTCGTCTTACCACCGGGCAGGCACTTGTCCGTTTTATCGCTCGCCAGTTTGTCCAACGCGATGGCCGGGAGAATCGCTTCATCGATGGCATCTGGGGTATTTTTGGGCACGGCAACGTGGCCGGACTGGGCCAGGCGATCGTAGAGCTCAGTGAAACAGAGAAACTGCCCTTTTTCCGGCCGCAGAATGAGCAAGCGATGGTCCATATCGCCGCGGCTTATGCCAAACAGCGCAATCGGCTTGCCACTTTTGCTTGCACTACCTCGATTGGCCCGGGAGCAACCAACATGGTTACCGGCGCGGCTGCCGCGACAGTCAATCGCTTGCCTGTTCTCCTTTTGCCGAGCGACTATTTCGCAAACCGCATTCCCGATCCGGTCTTGCAGCAGCTCGAACATCCTTCGGAGCGAGACGTCAGTGTCAGCGACACGTTTCGCCCGGTGTCGCGGTATTTTGATCGGGTCACTCGTCCCGAACAATTACTCGCGAGCTTGCCGGAGGCGTTTCGGGTCCTCACCGATCCAAGTGAAACCGGCGCGGTGACCATCAGTTTGCCGGAGGACGTGCAGGCCGAGGCATACGATTGGCCAATCGAGCTGTTCGAGAAACGCGTCTGGCCGGTGAGGCGTCCGGTACCGGAACCGGAACTGATCCAGCGAGTCGTCGCCCTGTTAAAATCGACGCAGCGCCCGCTCATCGTCAGTGGCGGCGGCACAATCTATGCCGAAGCCGAAAACGAGCTTCGCGAGTTCGTGGAGGCTTTCGGTATTCCGATCGTGGAAACTCAGGCCGGCAAAGGGGTTCTGCGCTGGGATCACCCGATGAATGCCGGGCCGATTGGGTCCAATGGTGCGAGTTCGGCAAACAAACTGGCCCGGGAAGCCGACCTGGTGATCAACCTGGGCACACGGCTGAGCGACTTTACCACTGCTTCGAAGTCTGCCTTTCAAAATCCGGACGTGAAGTTTGTCGGAATGAATGTCACGGCGGCGGATGCGAACAAGCTGACGGCGCTCCCGGTCGTAGCGGACGCGAAACGAGCACTGGCAGCCTTACAGGAGGCTCTGGCCGGAGAGGGTTACGGCGGCACGTCGAACGCCTATCGCCAAAGCATCGCTGAATTGAAAGCGGCCTGGGATGAGACGGTGAACCAGCTGCGTGCGCCGGACGAGGGGACGTTGTCGGAGACAGCGGTCATCGGTCTGGTGAACGAAAGTTTTGGCGGCCGCGCAACGGTGGTTTGCGCGGCCGGCGGCATGCCCGGGGAGTTGCTCAGGTTATGGCGCCCGGAAGACCCTAAAGCGTATCATCTGGAGTACGGTTACTCCTGCATGGGGTACGAGATCCCGGGTGGAATCGGCGCGAAGCTGGCTGAGCCTTCCAGAGAAGTCGTCGTCATGGTTGGAGATGGCTCTTACCTGATGATGAACTCTGAGATTGTCACCGCGGTTGGCGAAGGTTTGGATTTGACGATCGTGCTGGTCGACAACCACGGCTACCAGTGCATTCTCGGCCTGCAGCGGGCGGTCGGGGTTGCTGATTTCGGGAATGAACTCCGCGGGCGAGATCAGAAAACCAACCGCCTGACCGCAGACTATCTACCGGTCGATTTCTGCAAACACGCCGAATCGATGGGTGCGCGAGCGCTGCTGGCCAAAACTCCGGAAGAGGTCAAACGCGCCCTCAAACAGGCTCGATCCAGTTCCGGAGTGACGGTAGTTGTAATCCCGGTTGATCCGGAGAAACGAATGCCGGGGTTGGGAACGTGGTGGGATGTGCCGGTCGCGGAAGTCAGCCAGGCAGAGAAAACCCGTCAAAAGCGGGCAGCGTACGAGGAAGCGCTGGCCAGGCAACGTCCAGTTTTCACGTGAAAATCGCGACTGCTCCTGTCAATTGGAACAATGCCGATGTGCCGCACTATCGGCCGTGGATTCCTTATCCACAGCTGTTGGATGAAATGGTTTCGGCAGGTTATTCCGCGACGGAGTGGGGGATGAACATGCCGCGCGACGACAAGCAATTACTGCCCGACTTGCAAGCGAGCGGGTTGGAAATGCTCGGCGGCTTTGTCGGACTTGAGTTGCGAAACCCTGAACGGCGGAAGCAGGAAGTTCATCGGGGCTTGGAAATGGCGCAGCTCTTCAAGCGGCTCGGAGGCGCTTTTTTGATTGTGGCCGACAGTGGCGATAAGGCGAGGCAAGCAGAAGCGGGACGGGTAAACGCCGCGAACGCGTTGTCCGCATCTCAATGGCGCAATCTTACGCAAGGGCTGCAGGAGCTCGCGCAGTCCGCGCTGAGCCAGCAAATTCAGATTGTGCTGCACAATCACGTGGGCACTTACATCGAAACCGAAGAGGAAATGACTCATTTGTTGGAAACGACGGATCCGGCATTGGTTTCCTGGTGTCTTGACTGCGGCCATCTGGCTTACGCCGGGGGAGACACGTTAAAAATGATTGACCAGTTCGGCGACCGCATCGGTTACGTTCATCTCAAAGACGTCGATGGAGCAGTTCTCGAGCGGGCGAGGTCCCAGCGGTGGAGTTTCGCGCAGGCGTTGGAATCGTACATCTTTGCGCCGTTGGGTGAGGGGATCGCGCGGGTACCCGATGTTGTCCGGGCTTTGCATCAACGAGGATACAACGGCTGGTTGGTCGTGGAGCAGGACACCACGCCGGGCGACCCCACCGAGGTTGCCCGCGGAAACCGGCGGTACCTGGAAACCCTGTTGGCAGAGATCGGCTGATGAGTATGGACCCACCTGTTGATCTGGAGCGCATCGCGCGTCGAGGACGCTGGCTCGCCATTAGCACGGTCGCCGCGAGCAAGGCCGGCCACGTCGGCGGTCCATTCTCGGCCATGGACATCCTGGTCGCATTGTACTTCCAGGTAATGAAGCTGGATCCGCAAAATCCCGGTTCGCCGGATCGAGACCGGTTCATTCTTTCGAAAGGACACTCCGCCATCGGACTCTATGCGGTGATGGCCATGCGCGGCTATTTTTCGGAAGCCGAACTCGCTACTTTTGATAAAGGCGGATCCCGTCTCCAAGGTCATCCGGACATGACCAAACTTCCGGGCCTGGATGCGTCGACGGGTTCGCTGGGCCAGGGTCTGGCCGTCGGGATTGGGATCGCGCTGGGAGCGCGTCTGCGCCGGAAAAAGTTTCATACTTTTGTCATGATTGGTGATGGCGAGCTGCAGGAAGGCATGATTTGGGAGGGTCTGCATATCGCGCCACGATATAAACTGGGAAATCTTACCCTGATCCTGGATTGGAACGGTTTGCAGCAATTCGGCTGGCCGCCTGCTCCGGGCGAAACGAGTCGAGCAGATCGCCGTGACCCTTGGCTTGAAGTCGATCTAAAGGGGATTTTCGAAAGACTCGGTTGGCGTACGCAGGAAATCGATGGACATAGCTTTGACCAGATCGTTCCCGCGCTGGAACAGGCGAAAGCGGAGGGAGAATCTCCGAAACCTTCCATCATCATCGCGCACACGGTGAAAGGTAAAGGCGTTCGCTTTACGGAAAACAAGCACGAGTGGCATTCGAAGGTGGCAACTTCCGAGGAGCTTGCCCTGGTTGCCGCGGAGCTGGAAATCGAGGTCAAGTGATGTGATGAACGCTGATCAACGATGAAGGCGCAACGCGATGTCTTTGGTGAAACGCTGGTAGATTTAGCCCGCGAAAACCCGGACATTCTCGTCCTCGATGCGGATCTGGCAAACTCAACGAAAGCTGACAAGTTTGCCGCGGCACATCCTGGGCGGTTTCTCGAAATGGGTATCGCCGAACAGAACTTTGTCGGTGTCGCGGCTGGCCTTTCCACGCTCGGTTTTGTTCCCTGGTTATCGTCCTTTGCAGTCTTCTTTACCCATCGGGCCGCCGACCCCATCAGAATGCTGGTGGCGCAGACGCACGCCAACGTAAAGATTGCGGCCGCCTATTCCGGACTGCTGACTGGCCTCACCGGGAAAACCCATCAGGATGTGGAGGACCTCGCAATCATGCGAGCAATGCCCGGGATGACGGTTCTCTCCCCGGCGGACGCGATCGAAACGGCATCGATGATTCGATGGGCAACCAGTTATCATGGACCAGTTTATCTGCGGTTAGCCCGAGATTCCGCGCCTGATATTTTTGACCAGACTTATCAATTCACGCCCGGTCGCACCTACTCGATTTTGCCGGGCTCGGATGTACTCTTTATCTCTACCGGACCGCAGACGGTGCGCTGCCGGGAAGCGGCTGAGCTCCTGAGCCGGGACGGCGTCTCAACGGGCGTTCTTCATGTCCCGAGCATCAAACCTGTCAACGCGAACGAGATTGTCGCCGCAACCCGCTCCGCGGGGTTAGTGGTCACCGTCGAGGAACATACGATTTTGGGCGGTCTGGGAGGACTGGTAACCGAGATTCTTTCGGAACATGCACCGCGGAGAGTGATCCGCTTTGGGATCGAAGACCGTTGGGGTGAATCGGCGCCGAACGAAGATTTGCTCGAGATTTTTGGCTTATCGGCGGAGCGCCTGCACGAGCGTGTCAAAGCGCTCCTTCAGCGCGACGCCCAGCTGGACAAGCGTGGCATGGAGTCGTTGGCCCAATGATTGATCTCCCAATCAAAGTGGCCCTGATCGGCGCCGGCCGCATCGGACTGGAGCACGCCAAAAATCTCGGGTCGATGGCCGAGGTCGATGTCGCGTTGGTTTGTGATGCGCGATCCGACGCAGCGAGCGGCGCCCGCCGGCTGGCTCGGGCGGAAAAATCGGTGACTTCCGCGGACGAAATCTTTCGCCGTCCGGACATTCAAGCGGTGGTAATTTGCACTCCGACCGACACGCACGCGGATCTTATTGAGCAGGCGGCCCGCGCGCAAAAGGCGATCTTTTGCGAAAAACCGGTTGCCCTGGATTTGAACCGAACCGTCCAAGCGCTTTCCGTTGTTGCCGAAGCGAGAGTACCGTTTCAAATCGGCTTTCAGAGACGTTTCGATACGGGCTACGCGACGGCCAAGGAGCGGATCAACCAAGGTGCGCTTGGCCGGCTTGATCAGTTCCGTTCGGTCGGCCGCGACCCCGCGCCGCCGCCTCGGGAGTACCTGGCCAAGAGCGGTGGTCTCTTTATTGATCAAGCGGTTCACGATTTCGATCTGGCCCGTTTCCTGATGGGGGAGATTGACGAAGTGTGCGCCTGGGGAGCAGTCAGATTCAGCCAAGATGCGGCCGACCTCAACGACATCGATACGGCAACGACGCTCTTGCGTTTTTCCAGCGGAGCCCTTGGCGCAGTGGAGAACTCGCGTCAAGCCGTTTACGGATACGACATTGTTACCGAAGTGTTTGGTGAAAGGGGGAAGCTCGTGGTTCACGCTGAACCGAAAACTCCGCTGCGGCATTACCGGGCGGACGGCGCCTCGATCGATCATTTTTACTTTTTTATGGATCGATTTGGCGCGGCGTTCCGTACGGAACTCGAGCATTTTTTCCAATGCATCGCGTCGGGCGGAGTTCCGTCGCCGGGGCCGAACGACGCATTGGAATCCCTGAAAGTGTCGGTAGCCGCGACCCTGAGTTGGCAACAGGGGCGACCCGTGAAGATCAGCGAGCTGTCCCGCCAATGAACGCGATCGGCGTAGCATTCCTTGGAGTGGGAAGAATGGGCGAGACCCACCTGCGCAACTTGCGTTGGCTCGACGGTATCAGAGTGATCTGTGTCGCTGATCCGAATTTGGAATCAGCAGAGGCGGGGCGGCAGCTTGCCCGGGCGGAACGCGCATTTACCGATCCCGAAGAAGCGGTGGCGCAGCCTGGCGTGGATGCCGTCATCATTGTCACCCCCACGGACACGCATGCCCGGCTCATCGAGTTGGCCGCTCGCAGCGGCAAAGCGATCTTTAGCGAGAAGCCGATCGCTCTGGACCTGGCTGAGACTGAGCGGGTGGCGCAAGTGATTCACGACACGCAAGCTCCGGTGCAGTTGGGATTTATGCGCCGATTTGATCCGGGCTATGCCGAGGCAAAAGCCCGTATTGACCGCCAGGAGCTGGGACCTCTGGAGACCTTCCGCGCGTTGAGCCGGGATACCTACCCGCCGAGCGTCGAATTTTTGCGGCGCAGCGGCGGTCTTTTTCTTGATATGGCGGTGCACGACTTCGATCTGGCCCGCTTTCTCATCGGGGAAGTAGCAGAGGTGAACGCGTGCGGGTCGGTCTTGATCGATCAACGATTCGCAGAGGCCGATGATATTGACACCGCCGTGACGCAGCTCCGTTTTGAAAACGGCGTGCTTGGGGTGGTTGAAACGTCGCGCCGCTCGGCCTGGGGCTACGACATCAGGACCGAGATTGCCGGCTCTCGGGCCAAGATCGTGATTGAAGCGCCTCAGAAAACGCCGATCCGTTTGTCGGAAAATTTTCGATGTTCCTATGATCAATTCGAGAATTTCCCGGACCGTTTTGAAGTTGCCTATCGCCTGGAACTGAAAGCATTCTTTGATGCCATTCGTTTAGGTCGGCCCCCAACTCCGGGACCGGCGGACGCGCTCGAAACTTTGCGCCTGTCTCTTGCGGCAAAAAAAAGCTGGCGCGAAAAGCGATGGGTCAGAGTCCGGGAGAACACCGATGAAACGACATTATAAGGCCGGCAACGATTCAGTATATCTCCACCGAATCCGGCCGGCGGACGCGGGCTGGAAATATCTTTCCTTTCTAGTCGCCTCCTTGCGCGCCGGTCAAACCTTGCCGCTGGCCAGCGGCGAAGATGAACTCCTGATCGTACCGTTGAGCGGCCGCGGTCGTGTCCGGTTTTCCGACCAGGCTCACCTGCTCGACCGGCCAGACCTTTTCCACTCCCGGCCAGACCTTGTCTACTTGCCTCCCGGGCTTGACTACTGTCTGGAGGCGGAATCCAACTTTGAAGTGGCGATCGGCGGCGCGCCGGCCCGGGGGCGTTTCCCCCCTCGCTTTCTCTCTCACGAAAACATCGCGACGAACGTCCGGGGAGACGCCAATGTTCGCCGAGGAGTGAGCATTCTGGCCGATTCCGATGACTTCACCGAGAGACTCACGGCTTATGAAATCCACACGCCGAGCGGTAACTGGTCCAGCTTCCCTCCGCACCGTCATGATACGAGAGGCGGCTCTTCCTACCATGAGGAAACCTACTACTTCCGCTTCAAGCCCGAGACAGGCTTTGCGCTGCAACGAATCTACACGCGTGACACTGAGTTAGACGTGGCAATCCCGGTCCAGCACGGCGATCTGGTGCTGATCCATGAAGGCTATCACCCGGTCGTAAAAGCCCCGGGCACGAACGCCTATTACCTTAATTTCCTGGCAGGCGATCAACGGAAGATTCAGGCGGTCAATGACTCGGCCTATGATTGGGTAAAAGACAATTGGTATGGCAATCCTATTGACATTCCCATCGTCAGCTGACCGCGCCACCCAAAATGATGAATCGCCTATGCCCGATGACCAATCCCTCATCGGCCATCGGTCATCGGTCATCAGTCATCAGTCATCAGTCATCGGTCATCGGCCACAAACTATTTTCCCCAGAACCACAACGTAGTAAAAACCAGTAACCCCAGAATAAACCATGAAAAAACAACTATTGTTCCTTGCGCTGGTCGCGGGTCTCCTGATGCCGCTGGCCAGTTTCGGACAGAAGAAACCGCGAATCGTCGTGGTCACCCACGGTCAGGTCTCCGATTCCTTTTGGACTGTCGTCAAGAACGGCGTTGACGCCGGAGCGAAAGATACCAACAGCGACGTCGAGTATCGAGCACCCGAAAAATTCGACATGGTAGCGATGTCTCAATTGATCGATGCCGCGGTTGCCTCGAAACCCGACGGCTTGATCGTCTCAATCCCGGATGCTGACGCACTGAGCAAGTCCATTCAGGCTGCGGTAGCCGCAAAAATTCCGGTAATTTCGATTAACTCCGGTTCGGACGTTTCAAAGAAGCTGGGCTGTCTGCTGCACGTGGGGCAGGAGGAGGAATACGCCGGAAAAGGCGCGGGTGAACGGATGAAAGCGGAAGGAGTCAAAAAAGCCGCGGTGTTGAACCAGGAGGTTGGCAATGTCGGTCTGGATCTGCGTGCGAAAGGGTTTTCCGAAGGGTTGGGGGCGCCCGCTGAAGTAGTCGCGGTCACGATGGATTTTACGCAGTCCCGCAACGCGATCGAAGCTTATCTGCAGAAGAGTCCGGACATTGAGGGGATTCTCGCCCTTGGCCCTACCGGTGCGGAACCACTCATTCAAGCACTCGAATCGACGGGCAAACTTGGCAAAGTCAAAATAGCGACCTTCGATCTGTCTCCCGGGGTGCTTCAGGCGATTGCCGACAAGAAAATGGAGTTTGCGATCGATCAGCAACAGTATCTCCAAGGCTATCTCCCCGTCGTCATCATGGCGAATTATATTAAGTTCGGACTACTGCCCGCTAATCCCAGTATTTTGACTGGGCCCGGATTTGTGACTGCGGACAACGCTAAGCAGGTGATTGAGCTTAGCAAAAAAGGAATTCGCTAGCGAGGCCGCCCTCAGATAAACGAGTTATTAAGCAGTTTGAGAGCGCTGAGAGCAACATCGGTTGGCGCTAAGCGGCCTCGCTTCGAAATGAACATTCGTAAACTTCTAGCTCGCCCGGAACTCGGAGCGCTGGTGGCGGCAATTGCCATCTTTATCTTTTTTGCCGTCACCGCCGGGCGGCAAGGGTTTCTCACCTTTTCGGGGACCATCAACTACCTGGAGGTGTCCGCACAACTCGGTATTTTGGCAGTTGCGGTAGCGCTTCTGATGATTGCGGGCGAATTCGATCTCTCGGTCGGATCGATGATCGGGGCGGCTGGCATGATCCTGGCAATTCCGACCAGTGTGTTTGGTTGGCCGCTTTGGCTGGCCGTACTAGCGGCGTTTGCCTTTGCCTTGTTGATCGGTTACGTGAACGGCTGGTTAGTCATTCGCACCGGTCTCCCCTCGTTTATTATCACCTTGGCATCTCTCTATCTGCTTCGCGGTTTTACGATCGGACTAACCCTGCTGATCACAAAATTCACTCGAGTTTCCGGGCTGCGCTCGCTAGTTTCCGGCGATCCGAGCGCCGTTTTATTTGCCGGCACTTATTTTGGGATGCCGATTTCGATCTGGTGGTGGGTGATTCTCACCGTTGTGCTCGGCTGGGTCCTTTTTCGTACACCGTATGGCAATTGGATTTTCGCTTCAGGGGGCGACCCGTTGGCTGCTCGCAACGTCGGCGTGCCGGTCTCCCGAGTAAAGATCTCGCTCTTTATGTTAACCGCGGTTTGCGCGACGCTGTTAGCAGCCATTCAGGTCCTGAATACCGGGTCAGCGGATGTTCTGCGCGGCGAGCAAAAGGAATTGGAATCCATCGCGGCGGCAGTCATTGGTGGCAATTTGCTTACCGGCGGTTACGGTTCTGTCCTGGGCGCAGCCATCGGTGCGCTGATTCTCGGGATGGTGCAGCAAGGGATCTTCTACACCGGGATCAGTACCGACTGGTTTCGGGCGGTGCTCGGAGGAATGTTGTTGGCGGCGGTGCTTTTGAACAATTACCTGAGACGGCAGGCGCTGCGATCACAATAGGAGAAATGATATGGAACCCATCATAGAATTACAGGGCGTCGACAAGGTTTTTGGTAAAGTCAGCGCGCTGGAAAACATCTCGTTTAAATTGTTTCCCGGCGGGGTGCATTGTCTCCTGGGAGACAATGGCGCAGGTAAATCAACCTTGATCAAAATTCTTTCGGGCGTGCATCAACCGACCCGCGGCGAGTTTCTGTTCCTGAACGAATCCGTTCGGCTGCAATCGCCGCGGGAAGCTTTGGATCTGGGGATTGCGACGGTTTTTCAGGACTTGGCCATGCTCCCTCTGATGAGCATCACCCGGAATTTCTTTCTCGGGCGCGAACCGACGAAACGGTTTGGGCTCGTCTCGATTTTTGATTCGCGGCGCGCCGACCAAATCACCACAGATGAATTGACTCGAATCGGGATTCGGTTACGCGATCCGGATAGAGCGGTCGGAACGCTGTCCGGCGGCGAAAGACAAGCTGTGGCGATTGCTCGCGCAGTTTATTTTGGAGCAAAGGTTTTGATCCTGGATGAACCAACTTCTGCTTTAGGGGTTAAGGAAGCGGCAGTCGTGCTGAAGTACATTGTCCAGGCGAAGACGAACGGGATTGGAGTGATCTTTATCACCCACAACGTTCATCATGCCTGGGCGGTTGGCGACATTTTCACTGTTTTAAACCGGGGGCGCAGTTATGGAACATTTCCAAAAAAAGATACCACTCGCGAAAAGCTGTTGCAGATGATGGCGGGCGGAGAAGAACTGGAAGCTCTGGCGGTTGAACTGGACCTCATCGCCAAACGCGACACCAGCTCGGCGGGCGCGTTGGAACATCGCGCAGCCGAAGAGCTGGGTGGTAGCTGAGTGGCTGGGAGTCAGGAGTTTTTGACTGTCCACGGCACGCGTCCCGAAGGGCCGCAGAATATTGTCGCAAGCTTCGCGGCACTTGGCTTACTTTACGCAGACGTTTTCCGTCCGCGCCCCTGACCGATGCCTGACCTTCTTCTCAGCGCTGACCATCTCAGCAAACAGTTCCCCGGAGTGGTGGCCTTGGACGATGTTTCTCTCGTGACCATTTTCTGGCGGTGGCCTTCGATACGTTCACGAAGACCCGTCGAGGTCGCGCGCCTGTGCGATGATCAGTGCACGCTTACGCCGTTGTAGCCAAGCATCTTCATGAGCTGGGCAAGGTGCTCGAGCCTGACCGGCTTTCTTAAGACCGATGCCGGACCGATCTCCAGAATGCGTTCGAATTCCGAACCCTCGGGACTTCCGGCCATGATCACAATATTGAGGTCTCCATCGATGTGTTTGGCCGCTTTATAGATCTGATCCCCCGGCGCATCCGGAAGCAGTAAGCTGAGAAACATGAGATCGAACTTTTGCCGTCCGAGGCTGGCTAACGCTTCTTTGCCAGTCCCCACGATCACTCGGCTGAATCCGGCCTTTTTGAGGTAGTTGTGCAAGAGTTCCTGAGAACCAAGATCATCGTCCACGGCCAAAGCGGTCGGCTGACCTTGCTTGTCCTGGCGGAGAATGTCTCGATCGAGAGACGATTTCTTGATTCGCCAGCGTCCACCGATCTGAATAGCCGGAATCTGCCCTCGTTGAACTAAATAATAGACCGTCGGCAAAGGAATCCGCAGATAGGCCGCGGTCTCCTTGACGGTCAGTAAGTTGTGATTCAGCGCTTCATTCACAGATCGATTGACTCCTGTTACATTCGTATCGGCCGATTCACCTGAGGACTTCCCGTGGCCACGCCTCGAAGAGACCGGAGAGTGGTCAAGCTAGCGGTAATATCGGTTTTCAAGACTTTGACTTTAGGGCATTTTGCGCTGACTTCGAAGGCAGAGCAACCCGGCGGGCGGCGATGGTACGAGCCGCGATCCCGGTAACTTCTTTAAATACGAGATGCAAACACGTTCAGAAAAGGATTCCATGGGGACGATGGAGGTGCCGGCGGAAGCCCTCTACGGAGCGACGACCCAGCGAGCGGTGCTCAATTTTCCGGTCAGCGGCTACCGGGTGGGCCGCCCGATGATACGCAGTCTTGGCATTATCAAATGGGCCGCAGCGTTGGCCAACCGCGACCTTCATAAACTGGATGAAGAGCGGGCCCGGCTGATTACGCAGGCAGCCGAGGAAGTTATCGAGGGCAAGCTTGACGACCATTTTCCCTTGGACGTTTTCCAGACGGGCTCCGGCACCAGCTCGAATATGAATGCCAACGAGGTGATCGCTAATCGGGTCAGTCAACTCGAGGGAAAGCCGCTTGGATCGAAACAGCCGGTCCATCCAAACGATCATGTCAACATGGGACAATCCAGCAACGATGTGTTCCCTTCGGCGATTCATATCGCAGTGGCCGAGGCGATCCGGACCGACTTGATGCCGGCCCTCGATCGGCTCCAACAAACTTTGGAGAGCAAAACTCACGAGTTCTGGGATGTCATCAAGATCGGTCGGACCCATTTGATGGACGCCACACCAGTCCGGCTCGGTCAGGAGTTCAGCGGCTATGCGAAACAGGTTGAGCACGGCAAGCTGCGCGCCGGCAATTCCATTGCTGCCCTCGAAGAATTGGCTCTGGGCGGAACCGCCGTTGGGACCGGACTCAATGCCGACCCTGAATTTGCCGGCCGTGTCATGGGGTACCTTTGGAATCGAACAGGGATCGCTTTTCGGGAAGCGCGTAATCATTTCGAGGCGCAAGGCGCCAAAGACGGTTTAGTGGAAGCGAGCGGCCAGTTGCGCACGATCGCAGTCAGTTTATTTAAGATCGCGAATGATATACGGCTCCTGAACAGTGGTCCGCGTTGTGGACTGGGTGAAATCCGGCTGCCGGAGACGCAACCGGGAAGCTCGATTATGCCCGGAAAGGTTAATCCGGTCATCTGCGAGTCGGTGATGCAGGTATGTGCGCAGGTCTTCGGCAACGACACCGCGGTTTGCTGGGGCGGGGCGAACGGGAACCTCGAGTTGAACCTGATGATGCCTATGATGGCCCATAACGTTTTGGAGAGTATTCGCCTGCTGAGCAATGTAAGCCGGCTCTTCGACGAGAAATGCGTGTCCGGGATCACGGCAAACCGCGAGCGGTGCGCTGAGCTGGTCGAGCAGAGCATGGCGATGGTGACCAGTCTGGCGCCTCTGATTGGCTATGACCGTGCGGCCGAGATCGCCAAAGAGAGCGCGAGTACCGGCAAAACGATTCGGCAGCTTTGTGAAGAGAAGAAAATTTTGCCGCCGGAAGAACTTGCTAAGGTGCTGGACCCGGTTGCCATGACAAAACCGGGCGGTCAAGGCTCTGCGGGCGGGTAGGACGGAGAATTGCAGCGCTGCGTGTTTTGGAGTGCGCGCGACAAGTCGCATGCACTCCAAGACGCTTGGATCCGGAACGTATGCCGTTTAGCGTATCGTCTGCAAGAGCTGACGCAGAAGTGGACTGCCAGTCTCGCTTTTGCGCCAAGCGGCATACAAAGTGAGCTTCAGCGGTTCACCCTGCAAACGAATCAGCCGAACGGTTTCGGGCTTTGTGCGACTCGCGGACACGGGACTGAAGGTGATACCTACCTGGGCTGCTACCAGGGTTAGCTGGGTCGGGTCATTAGCCCCGTCCTGTACAATCCGGCGCCGAAGACCGGATCTGCCGCACACTTGTTCGACATAATCGAAGAAAACTGGATTCTGACTGCGGTCGAACCAGACAAAAGGTTCATCGCAAAGTTCGCGGAGCGCGACCGATGAGTGATGCGCAAGCCGGTGGTCTTGATGAACCCCTACGGCTAACGGTTCACTCCATAACCGGCAGTTTTCGAAAGGGGAATGCGCCGCAGGCTCCTGGTAGATGAGCGCAAGGTCAATGTCGCCTGCATCCAACAGCTCAACCTGTTTTGCCGATGTAGCGGGGACCAGATCGACTCGCACCTTAGGATTCTTTTCTCGAAAGAAGCGGATTCTTTCCGGAATGACGCCGGAGTAAAAAGCCATATCGACGTAGCCAGCCCGAATCGCCGTGCTGTTGCTCCGATCCATCTGCCGTGTTTCCTGGACGGCCATCTGCAGCTTCTCCAGGATTGCGCGCGCTTTCTGACGAAAACAATGACCGGCATTCGTCAGGCGGACTTTCTGCCGTTGTCGTTCAAAGAGCTGGACGCCAAGCTCTTCCTCCAACTGCTGAATTTGCCGGCTAATCGCGGGTTGGGCGACATGAACTCGTCTGGCCCCTCGGCCAAAGTGCTCTTCTTCGGCGACGGCCAGGAAATAGCGGAGATGCCGGACTTCCAGGCGCGATGCCTCAAAAGCATTAAACCAGTTCGTCATCGGTATTGTACCCAGTCCGCAAGGACGCCGATTTAATTCACCGTTGCGGAGCTAAAACCAAGCTTCGCGAGTAACAGTTGAAACTCCCGCAAAGTGATCAGTGTCGCCGCGACCTTGTTCGGAGCTGCAGGTTAGCGAGCAATCCGCTTGGGTACAAGATACCCGAACGGATTAGAAAATCGGCAACTAATTGCCGGCTTCTAGGGCTTGTTGAACAAGTCCCAATCCGCCAGCCAGTGCTCAGAACAGCCGATCGCTCCGACTCCGAAAGCTCAGCGGGTACTTAACAGAATTACTAATAAAGGAAACTAATTGATGACATCATTAACAAATAATACGGCGAATCGCGACAGTCTGAAGCTAATAGCGACTGTCAGTTGCGCTTTTCTATTCTCGTTATCCGCTCCTGCTTTTGCCTGGGGTGGTGATAACGACAATGACGGAGATGACTTCAAGTTCGATTTGGTGCGATCGGCCGGACTGGCCGCCTTTCCTACCGTTGCACCGCATGCGCACGGCCGGGTGAAAATCGAATCCGTCGGCACGGTCGAAATCATGAAGGTGAAGGTCTGGGATCTACCGCCCAACACCGACTTCGATTTCTTTGTGATCCAGGTTCCAAATAAGCCGTTTGGGCTTGCCTGGTACCAAGGGGATATCGAAACCAATAAGGACGGCGTGGGCTACAATGAGTTTATCGGTCGCTTCAGTATCGAGACCTTCATCGTGGCGCCAGGCGTGGCTCCGGCTCCGCCCGATCCGTTCCACGACCCCAAGCGTATACCGGATGCCACGCAGAATCCGGTAACAAACCCAGTTCAGATTTATCATCTGGGCCTCTGGTTTAACAACCCGCAGGATGTGGTGAAAGCAGGCGGCCCGGGCACCGTCACTCCCTTCAACGGTGAGCACGACGCAGGTGTGCAGGTCCTGAATACCGGTGAGTTTCCGGAGCAGGCGGGGCCGCTGAAACATATCACCACCAGCGGCAACTAACTGATCAAACTAGACCTTGTCGGTCAGCATCCATGTGTGGCGGCGCGCAGACGCGCCACCATGGATGACGATTCAACAAGAATTAAACGAAATCCTTTTATGAGCAGCAACCCCTTTGGTTTTAACAACTGGTTAAACCACGATGGAGACGGTGGAACAAAAACCACAGCGGAACTGCTCAAGGCGTAAGTCCCGGCGTCGTCGGCAAAGCCGGAACAAACGCTCCCAACGATGGTGTGCAAGGCTTCGGCACCGGGACTTTCTCCGGTGTAGCGGGCTTTGGCGACCCGAAAGGGAACGGCACGGGTGTATTCGGGGCTGGCTGGTCCGCAAAGCGCAGGGGTTAGGGGAATTGGCGGCGGCGGGCCCAACACGGTCCCGCTTAGTCCGGCCGGCGTGTATGGACAAGCTGGAAGCGGGAATGCCAACGGTGTTGAAGGCCGTGGCAGCGGGACATTCGCCGGGGTGGCCGGGTTTGGCGATGTGAGCAGCACCGCTGGCGGCGGCATCGGAGTTTTCGCCGCAGGCGGCGCGCCGCCGGCAGGTATCTCTCAACCGGGCGGCCCAGGTGTGTACGCCGTGGGTCACGGCGGCCCCGGTTATACCCCGCTTGCCCAGGCAGCTGGTGTCTACGGCATTGGCGGAGCAGGAAATGCCCCGGGTATCGTGGGCCAAGCTGGAAGCGCAATCGCCGATGGCGTGCATGGGTTCACCGTCTCCGGAACGGGAGTTAGCGGCGAATCGAGCAACGGCGTGGGAGTGCGAGCCACTTCCAGTAGCTCGACCGGCTTGGTCGCCGCTGGAACCATCGGTCTGTTCGCCAGCAGCAGCGCTGCAGGAGGTACTGCTGGCGAGTTCGATGGGAATGTCTCTGTCGTGAACGGAAATGTTACGGTCACTGGAGGAAACGTCACCGCCACCGGCGGCGTACACTCGGTGGCCGTGGCCTTCGCCGACGGTTCGCATCGCCGGCTCTACTCGGTGGAGAGCCCGGAGAGCTGGTTCGAGGACTTTGGTTTTGGCGAATTGGTAAATGGCCAGGCTCAGGTGCAACTCGACGCCGGGTTTCGTTCCATCGTGATGAGTGACGCGTACCATGTCTTCATTACGGAATATGAGGATAACAATGCTCTGTATGTGACGAAGCGCACCGGCACGGGCTTTGTTGTTCAGGCCAAAGGATCCAAGGCGAACGGCATGTTCAGCTATCGGGTGGTCGCCAAGCGCAATGATATCCTCGCACCGCGCTTCGAGGAGGTGGCGCTGCCGAAGGAAAAGGTGATAATGTCCCGAGTCTGATAATGTCCGACCAGCGCCAGACCGACTATCATCTCGGCAATACTGATGCGGAGCACGAGCGCCTCATTCGACAAGCTAATCGCCTTGCACCCCTCACAGAAAGGTTTTTCCGAGAAGCCGGCATTGGTCCAGGGCAACGCGTCGTCGATCTTGGTTCCGGTGTGGGGGATGTCGCTATGCTCGTGGGCAGACTCGTAGGCCCTTCAGGAGAAGTTGTGGCGATCGAGCGCGATACCCGTTCGATCGATCGCGCCCGACGTCGCGCGGCTCAGGCAGGTCTTCACAATCTCAGGTTCGTGCAAACTGACATTGCGGAGTTCTCGACTGACGGATCCTTCGATGCGGCAGTCGGTCGCTACATTTTGCAGTTTCTTCCCGATCCTGCGGCTGCCTTGCGCTCAGTGGTTAGCAACGTACGATCCGGAGGTATTGTTGCGTTTCAAGAGGGTTCGTGGGCACCATTTGTTCTGCTTTCCGCGCACCTGCCGCTTTGGTCTGCCGCGGTTTCACTATTATACGAGGCCGGCAACCGTTCGGGTGTGAATTTGCAGATGGGACTTGCGTTGCATAAAGTCTTTCAAGACGCAGGACTGCCGGCCCCGAGAATGCGGTTGGAAATGGAACTGGGGTATGAGCCAGAATTTACTCGCTGGGTTTCTGATTCGTTGACAAGTGTTCTTCCCCAAATTCAACGTCTCAATCTGTCATACGAAGCGCTCGGCGATCTTGCTACTCTTCAGGAGAGGTTGCACAACGAAGTTGCGAACTCGAACACAGTTGTGCCCTGGATCGGTTTAGTGGCTGCCTGGTGTTGCAAGCCGCTGGATTAACCTGTCCTGCTATCTCCGCCTTTGTCGTCACAGCTGGCAACACCATCTTCCGCAGGACCCAGGCTTCACGCAGCAAATTGGATCTCGCGGAGCTACTTTGAAGCCCGACTCGCCCGAGGCCGTCTGCCGCTACCCCGGAGCCCCTCCTTGCCCCGCAGCAACTAGTTCCATCGCCCGCTGGATGGCGGCCACCTGCGCGTTGATCCGTGCGACGAGATCGTATTCCGAAGGCGTCTCGAACGTGATATTTCTTTCCGCGTGATTTTCGGCCAGGTACATTGCTTCCGCTTTAAAAGGAAATTTTGAGGAAATGTAACGGCGGGCAATCCAGCCCTGGACTGCCCGCCGGCCCTCAATCGTCCGACGCAAATCGACCGGGATATAAAAGCCGGCGGCGGCCAGAAGTTCCGGGCCGAAATGAGAGCGCTGCTTTCTGATCTCATAACAATAGACCCCCTGCGCGTCATAATCTTCATGCAGACACATTCCGAGTCGAAACCTGTACGGCCGGATCAATTCCTTTTGGAGGCGGATAGTCTCCGGTTCATCGAGGTGATAGCATCGGTTCAGATCACGGCCTCCCTCATCGTTTCGCTGATTGTGCACCAGACCCCAGGGATTGAGGCAGGGGAATATGATCAGGGGCAAGTGTCGAAGCACAGAAGCGTGTAGCTCTGCCCAGAGACAGAGACCTTCGGTCGATGCGGGTTCATCGCCATGGATACCGGCCGAAAGATAAATCCCGCCTTTTGAGTCGAGCGCGGGCGATCGCAAACAAATCAGGTCGTAGTTGCTCGCTTGTCCAAAAACGAGCCACTCTAACCGTGCCCGCCGGACAATCTGCTTCCAACGCCGCAAAAGGTTTTCATAGCGGTGCGCCTCGTGGCGTTGAAATTCAAGGTTCATGCTGCGGCCAGAACGGTCAGCAACTTGTGGTGAATACCTTCAAAGCCGCCGTTGCTGAAAATAATGATCACGTCACTCGGCTGCGCCAAGCCTTTGATCCGCTGAACAATGGCATCGGTATCCGCCTCGTAAAATGCCGGCGTACCCGCCTGCTGCAATGTTCTGACGACCTGGGCTGGGTCCAAACGGTCAGCCTCCGGCAATTGCTCGATTCGGGCCACCCGGGCAAGAATCACCCCGTCCGCTTGCCCCAGCGCATCCGGCAGAGTCGACTGAAATGTCGAACGGCGGCTCGTATTGGACCGCGGCTCAAAGATGGCCCAGAGCCGATGAGCCGGAAACCGCTGTCGTAAAGCGGCCAAGGTTTCGCGAATTGCCGTTGGGTGATGCCCAAAGTCATCAATTACTTTGATCCCGTTCACCTCTCCTTTCACTTCCTGGCGCCGGGCAACTCCGCGAAATCGAGCGAGCGCGTCCTGGATCGCCTCCCGCGAGCAGCCATACTTCTCTGCCACCACAATTGCCATCGCCGAGTTACGTACGTTGAACTCGCCATTCAGTCGTGTCCGAAAAGGCCTGCCATCCAAGGTAAAGCAAGCGCCATCTTCGTTGTAACGGACATCCGAGATCCGGTGCTCGGCGTTTTCGCTGAACCCCACCGACTCGACGGGGGCCAAGGACGCCTCGACCACTTGCCGGCACTTCTCGTCGTCTGCATTAATCAAGATGCGGCCCTGACCGGGAACGATATTTACCAGCCTGCGGAAGCTCAGTTTGATTTCGTCGAGGTTTGCGAAAATATCGGCATGATCGAACTCGATATTGTTGATCACGACACATTCCGGGAGGTAATGAAGAAACTTTGACCGTTTGTCGAAAAACGCGGTGTCGTATTCATCCCCTTCAATGATGACGTATTCGGAGTCACGGAATGCCGCGCCTCGACCGAGGTCCTTGGCGAGACCTCCAATCAGATAGCTCGGCTTTTTGCCCGCTACCTCAAAAATCCAGGCCAGCAGAGAGGTCGTGGTCGTTTTCCCATGTGTTCCCGTCACCACAATGTTCCGTCGTTTCTGTAAAATGAATTCCGCCAACGTCTCCGGCAACGATTGATACAGAAGTTTGCGGTTCAGGACGGCCTCCACTTCCGCGTTGCCGCGCATCATCGCGTTGCCGATGACAACTAGATCGACGTCAGGTGGCAGGTTCTCCGCCGAATAGCCTTTCGCAATGGGGATGCCTTTCTCCGCGAGAAAAGTCGACATCGGAGGATAAATGTTCTCGTCCGAGCCGCTCACGGTAAAACCCAGATCATGAATCGCGGCCGCGACGGAGCCCATGGCAGTGCCGCAGATGCCCAGGAAATGGATTTTATGGACCGGACGAAACATGAGACTGACAGGATGGGCGAGGAGTTCAACGAGTTCAAGGAGTTGCACGGCAACTCCTTGAACTCGTTGAACTCCTCGCCCATCCTCCTCAGTGCCCCGCCGGCTGAGCCACTTTCGGCGGCCGCCGGCAAAACTAGAGCATCGCGCCGCCAAAGGTCATACGTCTGGCTCCACTGTGCACAGACAACCCCGACTCACCTGAACTGCATAACCTGCATCATCATGCAGTGATGCGCACAACAATTTCTCTCGACGATGACCTTTACGCCATCGCATTGGCGATTGCCAAGCATCACGTAAACCGCTCAGTGCGGTGGTGAAATGCGTTTCTGCGAGAAGGATTGCGTAGCGGTGGCAGTCCCAGGAGCCGAAAATCCAGATTCCCTTCGTTTCGAGCGAGCAGAAAGGATAACTTCGGAAGATGTGCGCGCCTTGGAGGACGAACTGTGTCGTCGAAAGGAATTCTGGGCCATCGCCAAGTGACAGATGCTTACCTGGTAGCCCTGACAACGAAGAGAAAGGGTTGTATTGCCACCATGGATGAAGGCCTGGCCGCCTTACATCCGGGTCAATCTACTCTCATTCCGCGGTAAGCACAGCCTGACTGATCACCAGGAGGAGAATGAGGAATGGCTGTGCGCTCGCTGCGGAGCACCTCGCTCGGTCGCTAAAGGCCGGCTGATCTATTCTATGCGAAATCCACGCGCGAGTTTGACCTTTCTCCTGTCAGATTCTAGAGTCCGCTCCGCTGCGCGTCCGTAGCTCAACTGGATAGAGCGTTGGCCTCCGGAGCCAAAGGTTGTGGGTTCGACCCCCGCCGGACGCAGACCTAAAATTCCCTCTGAATCCGCTTAAATAAAGGATCTACAGGCGATCAGGGACCGTTTCCGCGGGCCCATATTGGCAACCTGGAACTCCTTCCCGAGATCGTAGACCATTGGGAACGAACAGCTAATAAGCCATCACCCAACCACTCACGGTCGAAGAACTCGCCAAAGCCTTCGTCATTTACCGGGAAAGCCGGCGTCTGGACAAAGGCACCCTTGGCTGAGGATCGCTACGTGGCCCGGCGTCTACCGCGCACTTTGGGTAAGCGCCTGGCGCATGAAGTCCACCCGGCGGACATCCGCTCCTTCCTGGCCGGGGCGTCGAGTTCCTGGGATCGGATCGTAGATCAGCGGAATGTGAGTCCGAGGATTTATGTTCCAGATAAGGAAACGAGCGTCGCATGGAAATCCGGGAAAGGCGCGTTTATCCAGATGCCGGTAAGCGCCGAAGCCGCTCTGCCAAAGCCCTGTGCCAGCTTTGAGGCGCGGCAAGAGTATCGGATCATCCTGTTTGGGGAAAAGGCCAGTCTCGAGTCGATCCTTCTACTAGTAAGTCGAGAAAACGTAATCCTATCGGAATCACTGTCTGGGCCCGCCTCGCCATGACCAACCACAGCAACAACCGCGTCGTCTTGGGAGTCTTTTGCTTCTTTGGCAATATCTAAGCTTTGCCCAAGGGATACTCTTCGTGCACAAGTCTGGATGCGTCGTGCCGCGGGCGCGACTTCGGCCCAGGCGCGTGTTTTCTTCAAGCCGCAGCCGGAATTGTGGTTGCCCTGCAATTGGGGCGCACCGACAACCCGTGGCTTTGGAGTCTGGGTAAAACAGGGAAGAGTTCCTACAGGCAAGGAACTGAATAGAACGGAATTTCTGAATTAAAATCCGGAGCTACGGGTGCTCATCCGGTGGCGAGTGAGAGCCAGGGACGGGGGAGTCAGAGTCAGAGGCAGAGGAAGAGTTCTCGCCCGGCATTCCTCGCAAGGGGATTGCGGACGCATCGCCCGGATCTTCAACGTTGCCGATCCGGTGTCTCCGATGATGATGTCTAAGGTAGGGAGCCTGATGCCGGTGGTCTTCACGATGCTCATAGTCAGGATACTCGAGGTCGGGCAGAGGTCCTCTGGTCACGGTGTCATGGAGGTCTGAATGGATCGAGTCGGGGTTCAATGTCCCGCCGCCCTCAGCCTGCGACTCTTGGCCGGGCGGAACTGAATCAACAAATCCTTTTTTCGTTCCCGAGTCTCTGTCATTAACCGGCACGACCTGATCTGCCTTCGTTGAGTGAGCCGTGTGATGTTGCGCCAAAGAGGGCCTCGAGTGGCTGTGGCTGGAAAAACTTCTGCCGTCATGAGGTTCGCCTTTGTGCAAAGTCTTTTGCGAATGGGAGCTTCGCATTGACAAAGCGTTGTCCCCCGGATTTCCAACGCCGCCCCGGACCGTGCCGTTGTCCCCGCCGTGTCCCATTCCTAGGCTGTTGCCACCGCCGCCAGTACTACTACTGCCGCCGCCGCCCCCTGCGCCGCTGCCTCCAGCACTACTGCTGCTGCCGCCCCCTGCGCCGCCGCCTCCAGCACTACTGCTGCTGCCGCCCCCTGCGCCACTGCCGCCAGCACTACTACTGCTGCTGCCGCCGCCCCCTGCGCCACTGCCGCCAGCGCTACTACTGCTGCTGCCGCCCCCTGCGCCACTGCCGCCAGCGCTACTACTGCTGCTGCCGCCGCCCCCTGCGCCACTGCCGCCAGCGCTACTACTGCTGCTGCCGCCGCCCCCTGCGCCACTGCTACTGCTGCCGCCGCCACCACCACCACTACCGCCACTACCGCCAGCGCTACTACTGCTGCTGCCGCCGCCCCCTGCACTACTACCGCTGCTGCCGCCGCCCCCTGCGCCACTGCCGCCAGCGCTACTACTGCTGCTGCCGCCGCCCCCTGCACTACTACTGCTGCTGCCGCCGCCCCCTGCGCCACTGCCGCCAGCGCTACTACTGCTGCTGCCGCCGCCCCCTGCGCCACTGCCGCCGCCCCCTGCGCCACTGCTACTGCTGCCGCCGCCACCACTACCGCCACTACCGCCAGCGCTACTACTGCTGCTGCCGCCGCCCCCTGCGCCACTGCCGCCGCCCCCTGCGCCACTGCTACTGCTGCCGCCGCCACCACTACCGCCACTACCGCCAGCGCTACTACTGCTGCCGCCGCCGCCCCCTCCGCCACTGCCGCCAGCGCTACTACTGCTGCTGCCGCCGCCGCCACCACCACCACTGCTGCCGCTGCCGCCGCCTGCGCCGCCGCCGCCGGCACTACTACTGCTGCTGCCGCCGCCCCCTGCGCCACTGCTACTGCTGCCGCCGCCACCACTACCGCCACTACCGCCACTACCGCCACTACCGCCACTACCACTACCGCCGCCACCACCACCTCCTCCGTGGGCCCAGGTCGGATTCGGGAGGACTAACCCGATCGTGAAAGACAGGAGGAAGATAAGGATGGTTTTCACACCGGAAGGCATGTTATGAGAGGGCGCAGCTGGTCGGTTCCTTACAGGCCGGGACAACACAGAGCTCACAAGCCGCTTTATCTGGCTGGAGCCACCACATCAATTTTTGGACAGAAAACGAATTTATACTGAGAAACGCTGCAAATCCAGCTGATCCAGCTGATACAGGCGACAGAATCAATGTCGGAAGGCACGCACGGCACCGGGTCGGTCGAACTCCTGCCCCACCTCACAAGGATCTCGGCGAGTGGGTCAAGGACGGTGGTGCAACGGCTACCCAACTCGACGCGGCGATCCAAGGGGCCAGTCTCCAGAAACTTCCACTACCGACTGATCCCAACCAACAGCTTTTCGAAGACCTTTTGGCTAAATACCGGGCCGCGCTTCAAACCAGTGAACAGCTCGAGACTGCACCGATCAAACCTCGGGCAAAGCTTATGGGCGAATGGTTCTGGGAGGGTGATCTAGGCTGTGTGTATGGCGATCGCGGTATTGGCGAAACGTGGTTTGTCGCACCAAAATCCGGAGTGGATCCGTCAATGGCATTTTGAGACTGAGGCCGACGGTCAAGTCTCAATCGGATGCCAAGAAACTAGCTTTGACGGCAAGGTGCTTCAGCTCATTGAGGCCGGTCTGGAAACAGCGACTGAGATTGCTGAAGAACTTCTTTGTGCCAGAAGCACGGTTTCAAAAGCGGCTAAACGCCTAGAAGCGAAGAAGCTAATCGAGATCCGCAAACGCCGCTACTACCCGCGTGGGTTCACCTATCAGAAGCCATGAAAAACCCGCGTAAAATATCCTCGTTTCCACCCCTATATAAAAAGAGAGACGGGGAAACGAGAAAAAATGAGTCCGGCGCCAACGCAACAGGTGGGCTTTTTACAATTACAGGTAGGTTGATTAAAAAAACCTGACCAAGTCGTCCTCTCTTCTTGCGGCTATCGGCCGTAAACAGCGGCGGGCATACGCTCGCGACCGTAAGGTCGGTTATCGGTGATCTTGACCTTTGGACACTGTGTGCATACTGGGCAAAGGGTGAATGTGGTGGGTTCCATGGCACACACATGTTGCCAGGCGAATGGCTGCACTGGCCGATATTGAGCAACTGCGCCTGAAAAGGATTCATGGCAAACTGCAACGCGCAGAGGATGTGGAGTTTTGCTTGACGCAGATGATTACGGCGGCCAGGCAACGGCTGCTCGCGCTGCCGTCGCGCTGCTGCCACTCATTGCAAGCTATAAGACGAATCCGGCAGAGATCGCGGAGATCCTCAGGGTGGAAGTGGAAACAGCATTGCGTGAGCTGAGCGAGTTACGACCCGGCGAAGTTCGAAGCTGCCGCCCAGGAATACTTAGCGAGCTTCGGAGCCGGGGAACCGGAGGCTGCGGCGGGCGGGAACAAAAACGGTCAAGAGAGCGGTTGACACTTTTCCTGGGCTGGGCATAGAAAACTAGACGTGACCAACGGAGGCCGCCGCCCTGGTTCTGGTCGTCACCGCCGCCCGTTTAGCGTGCGAGAGAGTCTCCCACCGCGCGGTATAGCGTCTCCCAGAAAATAGAGGCAGACGTCGATCTCGGGGTGGAGAAGGCGTGTTTTCCGGCGAATAAAAAGGGATCGGCGGTGATTCGCAGGGAAAAATCCTTCGTACAGATCCAGCGCAGCCCAAACCGACGCGTCTGACACCAGGAAAATTTCGACGGCCACCTTTCCGGGATAATCCACCAGCGCCGGAAAACCACCCTGCCAAAACAGCCTTCCCCGGGCAACGCCGTACCCCCGGAAATGCAAATGTCCGGCAATCGCGAATCTGCGACGCGCGACGAAGGCGCGTCGCAGAGTCCCGTAGACAGCGAGAAAGGTCCCTGCCCGCATCGCCCGCAAATCCTCCGGAATCTGCGGGCGATGCAGGCTGTTCAATTGAGCGACATATTTTGCACCGATTTTGGGTTCTCCTCGTCAAAGTCATTCAGCGCCTGACGCAGCATATCATTCACGAGTTCAGCAGCGCCGCGGAATTGGAAGACCGGCTGAAGAGTGCCTTTGCTTAACACCACGAAGATCTCCAAAGCGTAGTCGTACGTGAACCACCACAAATCCGAATCTCCGATGAAAAGGTAGCGACCGGCGGTCCCGGGCAGGCTCGCCCATAGATTCTCCGTTTCTTCAATGATTCCGGGACCGGAATCGAATCCGTCTTCGCGAATTTCATGATCCACACTATAAAGAACCACGCCGTTCTCGATAAAGCCATCGATGGTCCGCAACACCTCGCGGAGAGAGCCGGGCAGTTCGACGCCAAGCCGGGATTGAAACGCCACAGCAGCTTTTTCCAGGTCGCGCTCGGTTGCGCCCGGAACCAGAGGATAGGTACCGCGGACGGTTTCCTGATCCAGCCGGGTTTCCAGTTCGTGGCGTTGCTCGGCAGTCAAATTGCGATACGACTCGGAGTTACGGAGATCGAGCACAAAACGCTCACTGAGTTCCTCCAAATATTTGTTGTTCAAGGGCATAACGTTGGACTCTTGGTGGTAGTCGGGGTGAGTTTTGGGGTTCGTTTGGGGCGACGTTTCGGTTGCTGATCGCTCTGGCCAGGCGCTTCTTCCTCGGTCTTGTCCGGAGTTCGTGACTCGATAATCGGAAGGTTCTTTTTGGGGCAATGATTGGCTGGCAGTTCCTGCCCATTGACGTAGGCGCCGGCCGGCAGCCATTCAGCCGCCTGTTTTGCCGCCTTTTCCGCCAAGGCGTTCCGACAAGCTTCGTTAACGATGGGATCTTTATTTTTTGTCTGATAAAGATCGCCAAAGAGCCGGGTGATTTCCTGAAACTCTTTGGGCACTTCATAAGGCTTATGTTTGGCCGCACGGGAAAACTCGAGCAGACGCTTTTCCCAAATCTCGGGCAAAGGAGGCGCTCCCAAAGTTTTCAGTTTCGTTCGCAGCTCCTCGCTGGTCCGGTAACCTTGAGTCAAGGGTGGATAAAAGGGGAAAAGCGGTCGCACGACATAGATGGGAATCGGCCGGTCCGGGGCATTCTGGGTCTGCGGATGGAGAAACAGAGCATGCCAGCAATGGTGGGGGTTTTGCGATTGGTCCCGTCCGCGTCGCGTCGTTTTCGTGACTGCAAAATTTTTGGGAGTATTGAGGACCTGATTGCCGGCCGGCACCCCCAGACTTTTGGGAATAATATGATGACAATTGTACTGTTCACGACGAGTTCTGGGGGAATGGCTTCGGGCGGTTGCGATCTCAGAAACCGTTGCTGGCATCCGGCCGCTCTCCATGAGGGCAACGCCCTCCGGTCCAACGGCGAGGAGCGCCAGAGACCGGCCAACCGGATGCGCCACTAACGCTTTCAGGTACTCGGCACGCATCAGGTTGTAATCACGAACCGTGTCGAGATAAGCCGGGTCTTGATGAGAACGGACTGAACCGACGACGCGGTCAAGCACAATCCCGGGCAGTTCGGGGCAAGCGCCAACCGTCGAGGGATCTGGCGCGATGGATTCCAGATCGGTGAGGGCGGCGGCAACGGCGGCAACCATTTGGGCCCGGGGCGGCGCAGAGTTAGCGGGCATGCGCAGGCCGTGGTTGGACTGAGCCGAGATTGACGTGAGGGTGGATGGCGATGAGCAGAACGAAACCAAGTAAGACACATTGAATAATCATGTAATGAATACAGATACCAGCACATACAACATGTCAATATAAAGCTGTATTGTAGTAGATGAAAGAACCTGGGCTCGCTCGCGCGGCAGTTCGGGCAGGAATACCTTGGAGTGCGTGCGGCTTGTCGCCGCTTTGAGACCGCGCGGAGCGCGACGACCAGCTAAGGGGTCCTGTCGCGGAGAGAACGAAGCACTTCGCAGATCGATCCTCGGTCAGGCCGCGCTCCGCGCGGATCCTAAAGCGGCGACAAGTCGCACGCACTTCACAACGCGTCGTAAATTAGTAATCGTCGCGCCAATTTCAGTCGTCGAACGATGTTGCGAGACAATCGCTGAAATTTTCGCCCTGCCGAACAGGGCCAAAGAGACGCGCCAGGTTTCTTGACGTGTTGCCCAGCAAACATGTTTCCGCCGCTTCCCGCCAGACCGTCGACGTCAATGCAGCTCTTTCAGCTGAGCGGCGCTTGTCGTGACGATCGAGTAGAGCGCCTCCTTCAGTCGCTCCCGGTCGGCGTCGCTCAGGACGTCCGGCGCGAGGCTGATCTGCACCTGCCTAGCCAATTCCTCAAATTTTTGGACGGTCTCTCGCGCTTGCCGCCGACGGGCTTCCACCGGTTCACCGAGCTGCGTTATCGCCTCGCGCACGCAGCGGCTATCGGGTTCTATCCCGGAGTCCCGGGCAATTTGCCGGGCTCGCTTCCAGACCGCCACCTGCGCACTGCTCGGGACAGCACCCAGCTCCCGGCAGACTCTTTCCGTTCCGGGCAGATCGAGCTGACTGACACCATCGGCTAAGAGAGTGCAGAGGACGTCATAAGCCTGGATGGTCCGATAAATATATTCTCGTCCTACCCCAAGGACCTGGCTGCAAAATGCTTCGAAGCTCGAATAGCCGCCACAGCGGTAAAGCCGCTCATCCCGCACGATTTTCAGATTGCCGCCGCTTCGGTATAAGGCTCGGCCGACCAACTCGAGGTCGCGCCGTAATTGATCGACGATCGCTTTGTAGCGCCGGTAGTCGGCCTTGGTTGGCGGCCGATCAGCCGGGGTCGCTGATATTTTTGCTGGCATGCCACCAATGTTGCCCATGGGCAACAAATGTCAAATGGTCACGAGCACCGCCGCGCCTTGCACCTGGCCAGCGCGCAAATGTTCCAAAGCTTCGTTGGCCTCGGCGAGCGGGAACCGCTCGATTTCCGGTTGAAGGTGAACGGAACTCGCCACTTCCAGAAATTCGGTTGCATCCTTCCGGGTGAGGTTGGCGACCGAGCGCAGGACGCGTTCCTCCCAAAGCAAGTCGTACGAAAAGCTGGGGATCGGGCTCATGTGAATGCCTCCGCAAACAACGACTCCGCCCTTATCCACCGCCCGCAACGCCAGGGGCACCAACGAACCTGCCGGGGCGAAAATGATCGCGGCATCGAGGGGCTCCGGCGGAAGCTGATCGGACCCGCCGGCCCAAACCGCTCCTGATTGCCGAGCGAAATCCTGAGTGGCCGTATGACCAGGCCGCGAAAAAGTGTACACCTGCTGACCGCGGTGGCGAGCGACCGGCAACACCAGGTGAGCCGCCGCACCGAATCCATAGAGACCCAATCTTTTAACGCGTTCCGGCGGCCCGGCGAGGGTGAGTGACCGGTAACCGATCAAGCCGGCGCAGAGCAAGGGAGCGGCTACCGCGGGGACCGTGTATTCCGTTGGAAGCGGAAACACAAATCGCTCATTGGCGAGCGTGAATTCGGCATACCCGCCCTCGCGTGTATAACCGGTAAACTCTGCGCGGTCGCAAAGATTCTCCTGTCCCCGGAGACAGTACCGGCACTTGCCACACGTCGAGCCGAGCCAGGGAATACCGACGCGCTGGCCGGGGGCAAATTTGCTGCCTTGTACGACGGTCCCCACGATTTCGTGGCCAAGGATCAAGGGCAGCTTTGGTTTATCCAGTTCACCGTCGAAGATATGCAAGTCGGTGCGGCAAACCCCACAAGCCTCCACCCGGACGAGCGCTTGACCTGGACCCGGACGAGGAATCGCCACTCTCTCCAGGTGCAGCGGCTCGCGTGGTTGATGGAACACCATCGCCCTCATGGTCTCTGGTTCCACGGACATGCTTTCAATTGTCGGCCCTTTGCCGCGCTCCTCAAACTCAATGATTGCGTTGCAGCCGTAGGACACGTTACCATCCGCCTCTTGCCATGGCCGCCAAAGGTGTGATCGATCTCCCCAGCCCATATCCGGTCAAGGAAACGATCGATCGGCTGGAGATTCTGTTGGAATCGAAAGGGGCGCGTATCTTCGCCCGGATCGATCAGCGGGCCGAAGCAGTTAACGCCGGCTTGAAAATGCGCCCAACCGAGCTGCTCATTTTCGGCGATCCGAAAGCAGGAACGCCTTTGATGAACGCCTTTCCTTCGCTAGCGCTTGATCTGCCCCTCAAGGCTCTTGCCTGGGAGTCGGTTGATGGCCAGGTCTGGCTGAGTTACAACGCGCCGGAGTACCTTGCCGAGCGCCACCAGTTGGACAAAGTGCCGTTCAAGCCGGTCGAGATGCTCATCAGGGAAGCGCTCCGCTAAACGGCTTTGGAGTGCTCAAAGCGCGACAAGTCGCAGGCACTCCAAAAAGTGCTCCAACTCTCCTGACATAGGGCTGTCAACCCCTTCGTTTACTCTGGGCTCATGAATCGATCAGAATGCCGTCCTAGCCGCTGTTTCTCAAACGTCGAAAGAGAAGAAGTTAACATGAACCCTTACCGCAGAGCTGAAAGATTGTTGAACGACGAACCGGACCAAGAACCGGTGTCTGCTCCGTCTCCGTGCCTCCTTGGTTTCTCCGCGCTACGCTGTCATTGGTTCGCGGGAGTTGGCGAAACGGTTCGGCCTGCCGACTTGGTGCGGCAATGCCGATCGGCGGATGCCGAGCGCAGAAATTCGGCGCGACGATTCGATTTTCTGGAGGACTCCGTCAATTTGCTGATCTCGGCAGCGGTCCTTGGCTCGCTGCTCCTTCTGGCTTTCAGTCTGCCGGATGCCCGTAACCAGGCGAGGCGATCCGCCGAGAAAGAGCGATTCGGAGTTGTCGAACAAGGGTTGTCCATCGGCAGCAACTTCATCTATAGTTCACGGACAAACCACCGGTCGTTTCCCGACCGGCCGGAGTGCGTGACCTATAGTCAATGAACCGGATCGATCGACTCGTCGCTATCCTGATCTACCTGCAGGGTCGCAGGGTGACTCGAGCCGAGGACATCGCCGGCGAATTTGCCATCAGCGTCCGCACTGTCTATCGCGATGTCGCTGCTCTCGGCGAGGCCGGCGTGCCGATCCTCGGCGAAGCGGGTGTCGGTTATAGTATTCTCAAAGGTTATCATCTTCCGCCCGTGCATTTCACCACTGCTGAAGCGACTGCCTTAATCACCGCGGGTATGTTGCTTGATCGTTTTGCCGATCGCTCGCTTGCTCCTTCCATGGGTTCCGCGTTGGACAAGATTCGAGCGGTGCTTCCGCCCGATCACCAGGATCACGTTTCCCGGCTGCAGAGCAGGATGTCGTTGCCGAATGCTCCGACGGAGAATCAACCCGGCAACCTGTTCCTGATTCAAAGTGCGTTAGCGAGCCGCACCGTCCTGCGCGTTTCTTACCAACGTTCCGGCGCTGCTGAGGCTGCGCCCCGCGAGATTGAGCCCCTGGGTCTTACCTACTACGGCGACCGATGGCACCTGATCGCCTGGTGCCGCTCCCGACGGGATTACCGCGATTTCCGGACTGACCGCATCCGCGCGATTGTTCCGCTCGCCGAACAATTCGGGCCACATGACGATTTTTCGCTGACGGGTTTTTTGGAACGGTGGGACGATTCTCGCATCCGTGTAAACGGGACGATTCGCGTCGATGCCGTTACCGCGGAGCGCTTCCGGAAAGAAGCGCCTTTTAAGATAACCAAAGAAGAACGCCGGGACGAGATGATCGTCTTCCAGATCGAAGGCGGAAACTGGGAATGGTATCTTTACTGGTTTCTGTCCTTTGGAAATCGCCTGGTGGTCGTTGAACCCGCTGAACTCCGCTCGTTGCTGACCGATTTAGCGCGAACAACGGCTGAACACCATGGCGCACCTCGCACTTCTTGACGATTTTACTTCGCGAACCGAGCATGCTTTGTGGAACACTGAGTTTTTATGATCGAGCCTATGATCGAGATTAAGATCGAGAGTCCGGCCTCGCCAGACGCTCAAGAGCTTTTCGCGGAGTTCGCCGACGATCTAAAGCGCCGGTACACTGATTTTAGCAAGGACGGTTATGCCAACTTCCGCCCGGAAGAAGTGCAGCGGCCCCGATCGGCATTTGTGATTGCGCGGTCACAGTCGCGGGCGGTTGGCTGTGGCGCCCTACGGGCCTTCGACGAGCATGCGGCGGAAATCAAGCGACTCTTTGTCCGACCGGAGGCCCGCGGTCACGGTGTAGCAACCAAAATTCTGGAAAAGCTCGAAGCGCTCGCGCGAGAATACGACTACGATAGTATCCGGCTGGAGACCGGAATTCGGCAGCCCGAAGCGATGGCACTATTTGGTCGATCCGGCTTCTACCGGATTCCGAAATACGGTGAATATGTCGACAACCCGGTAAGTGCCTGTTTCGAGAAGCGGATTTAGGGATTTCCAAAATGCGGCGAAGCCGGGGATCGGTAGACGTATAGGTCCCCTGGGACTTAGGACCGATACGACGGGATGCACACAAGCTTATGGGTAAGCGAACCATCTTTTTTTTGGCTGGTCTGCTCCTTTTGCTTTCGATTCGTGTGTCCGGACAGGATACGGCGTTGGCAATCCACCGCATATGGATTCAAGCAGTACCGCCGACGGTTTCGGATACCGCGGCTTTTATGACGCTGACGAACTCAGGTAAAGTTCCGCTCCGTCTGGTGGGAGCAAGCACCCCTATCGCCGCGATGGTCCATCCGATGGTGACCACCACGAAGGGAGTTGGCAGCCATGCCATGATGGGGATGAAGAACACCTCTGCACTGGAGGTGCCGGCCAGCGGTACCCTGGTTTTGGCTCCCGGCGGCAATCACCTGATGATCATGGGTCTGAAAAGAGAGCTCAAACCTGGCGAGTCTGTGCCGTTAACGCTGACAATCGAACCGGGATATCGTCAGATCCAGGTTCGGGCAACTGTCTCCAAACAAGAACCGGCATTGCCCGCAAATCCTTAGCAGGCGATGCAGGCGCCGATGGCAGCAGGATTCTCCTTCGCCGGAAGGTTCTGCTCCAATTTTGAGGATTCTTAAACCTGCGCGAACGCCTCCAGATACTTCATGCCTGTTCCCGTATGGAAGACGACTACCTCGTCATCTCGGCGGATGAATCCGGTTCGAACCAGCGTTTCCACGGCGGCGGCGCATGCACCAGTTTCCGGCGCTACGAATAAACCCTCGGTTTTCCCGAGCAACCGGGCCGCTCGGATCATCTCGACATCCTCGATGGCAACTGCGATCCCACCTGACGCTCGGACTGCGTCAAGAATCAAAAAATCGCCAATTGCCTTCGGAACTCTTAGTCCGGAAGCGACGGTCGAAGCATGACGATGTTCTTCCGCAAAGCGTTCGTTCGCCTCGAAGGCCCGGACGATTGGTTGGCAACCGGTTGCTTGCACAACGACCATGCGAGGCCGTTTGTCGCTGATCCAGCGGAGTTCCTCTAGTTCGGCAAAAGCTTTCCACATACCAATAAGCCCGGTGCCGCCTCCAGTGGGATAGACGAGGACGTCGGGCAAGCGCCATCCGAGCTGTTCGGCCAGTTCGTAGCCTAGCGTCTTTTTGCCTTCTAACCGATAAGGCTCCTTCAAGGTCGATAGATCAAACCAGTCCGTCCGGTTCTGGCGGCGAATCTCGGCGGCGCAATCCGTGATCAGTCCGTCGATCAAGGTCACATGCGCTCCGGTAGTCTCGCTTTCGAGAATGTTCGCTCGGGGTGTGTCGGCCGGCATAAACAGATAGGCTTCCAGCCCCGCGCATGCGGCGTAAGCGGCCAAAGCGCCTCCGGCGTTCCCTGCGGATGGCGCGACTAATTTTCGGGCACCAAGTTGGCGTGCCATGCTGACCGCGACAGCCATGCCGCGAGCCTTGAAACTGCCCGTAGGATTTTGTGATTCGTCTTTGATCCAGAGCCGGGCGAGGCCAAAGGCTTTTCCGAGACGCGTTGCCGGAAGCAGCGGTGTCCAACCCTCGCCCCGAGTTACCGGTTCACTGGCGAACGGCAGCGGCAGCAGTTCACGGTAACGCCAGAGGCGGGCCTCCCGTTGACCAAAAACATCCCTGGAGATTTTCGCGCGGACCGCCGGCAGGTCATACCGGCAAAAGAGCGGCCTGCCGCAGGCCGGGCAGGTGTTGATCAGCCGGTCGGCCGGATAGGTGCGCTGGCAAGCCGAGCACTCGAGCCGGGAAAGAAAACTACTCGGCACAGGGCGGCGGCCTCCGTTTCCCTGCCGGCGCAATCACCAGGGTGATTTCGCCTCGGATCGTCCCGGATTTGAAATGTTGCAATATTTCTTCCGGGATACCGCGGCTGAATTCCTCAAAATGTTTCGTCATTTCGCGAGCGACGCAAATCAGCCGATCGGGACCCAGGTCCCGAAGGACCTCAAGTGACCTGACCAGGCGATTGGGAGACTCAAAATAAACGGATGTGCACGGGCGGTCGAGAGCCTCTCCGAGTTCCCGCCGGCGTTGACCGCTTTTGACGGGCAAAAATCCACCGAAGTAAAACGCGGCACTGGCCAGACCCGAGCCGACCAACGCCGTCAGAACCGCCGAAGGACCCGGAAGGATGGTCACTGCCACGTTGGCTTGTCGACAGGCGGACACCAGACGAAAGCCCGGATCGGAAATTCCCGGCGTGCCGGCGTCGGTCAGCAGGGCGACTTTGGTACCTTCAATCAGCCTCGGCAAAAGCTCGGCTGTTCGCCGGGCTTCGTTATGCTCATGAAAAGAGACGAGGGGTTTGCGGATCTCGTAACGCGACAACAAGATCGACGAGTGCCTCGTATCTTCACAGGCGATCAGATCGACAGATCTGAGCGTTTCGATGGCGCGAAAGGTGATATCGCCAAGGTTCCCGATCGGTGAGCCGACAACGAAGAGCACAAGACGGGCTTTACCAACCCTCCGACAAAAAGCTGGTGACCTGGACGGCGGCATCCTCGACGGCGAGCGGAATGGCCTGATGCTCCTGTGTTTGAACATCGTTGCCCACGAAATACCGACTGGCGCCTTGGATCTCGCGTGAGCCCATTACCGCGCCGGTGTGCGAGTTCACTACCGAAAAACGCAATTTGACCAGCAGATTGAACTCCGACGAGGCCAAAATATTTCCAACCACTGATCGGGCTTTGGCCCGCACTACGTCGAGGATTTCTCCTTTAAGTTCTGCATCGGCCTGGTCGAGGCCGACAATTTCGTAAGTCCCATCCTGCTGGATCTGCTTGATGACCGTAGTGGTTGCCAAGGCGTCGATATCCGGCTCGACAGTCCGATTTTCAAAGATCGGAACGGCGATCCGATGAATGTCTTTCATGAAAGTCGGCTGGATCGGGCCAACGGTGTAACCCGCGCAACCGGAAAGTACCAAAGCAGCAAAGAACAGAAGGTATGGCCGGCCCATCGATCACCTTGGTCACTGGGCCGGAAGAGCCGGCTCGACCGGAGCGGCATCGGGAGGCGGAGTGCGGAGCGGTTTCTGTCCGGGTGCAGCCTGCCCGGGGGGTGTAGTCTGATCGGCCTTCGGGGAAGGCGAAGGCGTGGGGGCAGGTGGACCGACGAAATCCGGCCGAGATGGTGTGTCCACTTGAGCTTGCAGCTTTTGCTGACCCGCGGATGCCACAGCGGGAGTGGATGTCCCGATTCTCAGCGCATCGTCACCGAGCTTCGATCGGATCTGATTCATTCGCTCTTTCGCCCGGGTTGCTTCCGCAGAGTCCGGCTGTTGTTGCAGCACTTCGTTGTAGTAGACATAGGCCGCCTTGAAGTTCCTTTGCTTGTCGTAGAACCGGGCAATGTTGTAGGCGTTGGTGCTCTTCCGGCCCTGAAGCGCTTTCAAGTTATCCTTCGCCTGGGTTGCTTTGTCGCTGTTTGGATATTTCAGGAGAAAATCCTCAAATGCTTCCTGCGAGCGAACCGCGGCTGTTTCATCGTAACCGGTGGCGCGGCTGGCCTCAAAGTAGACGTAACCGATTTGGTACATCGCATCGTCCGCCACATCGCTATTGGGGTAACGATCGACGACCTGTCGATAAGCCGTGACCGCGGGCTGGATCGCTCCGATCTTCTCCAGAGCCTGGCCAACCCCGAATTGGGCGAGGGGAGCAATCTTACTGTAGGGCGCGTTGTGGATGATCTTGGAAAACAGGGTCGAGGCCCGCTCCATCGAGGGCAAAGTGGGTACGCCGTAAAACTTCACGCGCTTCCCGTCAAGATAGGCTTTGGCAATGTCATATTGCGCCTCGAGCGCGCGTTCAAAGTCGGGACTGCGCGGATATTTTTCGACGAGGCTCTGAAACTCGTAGAAAGCCCGGTCGAGATCCCCTTGCCGCTCGTACATCTCTCCTGATTTAAATTGGGCCGTGGCCGCGAGGTCTGATCGGGGAAACCGGCGCACCACCAGGCGATAGGACGCGCCAGCATGCTTGTAATCTCCAGCCTCGGCATAGTGGTCAGCCAAATTGAACTGCTCTTCGGCGTTTTTCTTGATCTCAATGTCCTCGAGTTCGCCTGGCAAAATGCCTTCGCCTTCGCGATAGATGATCGGGGCCGGAGAGCGTGCGGGGAAAGCAAAAAGAGCGATCACCGTCAGCGGGAGAACAAACCGCAGCGTCTTTTTCATAAATCGGCGAGAATAGTAGTGGCTCGGCTGCACGTCAAGGGAGCGGCAAGCCATTGAAAACCTTAATTCTCATTGAAAACTTCCATTGAGTCGATCAGAAAAACTGGGGGAGCGCAGGCAACCGCGCTCGGAGAAACGGGTCATCTGCAGGCGAGAACGGCCAAACGTCTAGTGAAAACCGAACAATCTCAGGGCCGCCGCAGTGTCTCGGCTTGGAGCGGGCAAGTAGAAGACCACGAAAATGTCAAACCCCGGCACACCAGACTTTACTCTCTCGGAATGCGTGATCTAACATGAGCGCTTGATACCCAACATGACTACATCCACCATTGTACGGATTGGACTGCGAGCGGCTTTGGGTCTTTGCCTGGCCGCGGCTGCCGGTAGCCCCGGTTTCGCGCAAAGCAAGAAACTAAACTCCGTTGCCGTAACCGTCGGCGATCTGGGTAACCCATTTTTTGTGCAGATCGCCCATGGGGCCGAAGCCAAGGCCAAAGAGATCAATCCTCAAGTGAAGTTTAACGCCTTATCGAGTAACTACGACGTTAACAATCAGACCAACCAGATTGATAATTTTATTTCTTCCAACGTCAGCCTGATCCTGCTCAATGCCGCGGACAGCAAAGGGATTGCGCCAGCCGTGATACGCGCGAAGCAGGCCGGAATTGTCGTGGTGGCGGTCGATGTGGGCGCCGAGGGCGGAGTCGATGCGACAGTTACTTCCAACAACAAGCAAGCCGGTGTCCTCGGTGGTCAATTCGTGGCCGATCGACTGAAAGGCAAAGGCCAGGTGGTCATTGTCAATGGACCTCCCGTCACCGCCGTCACCGATCGTGTCGCTGGCTTCCTGGAGGAAATCAAGAAACACCCGGATATCAAGATCCTCTCCCAGGATCAGAATGCGGGAGGTAGCCGGGATGGAGGGTTGCGCGTGATGACCGATTTGCTCACCGCCTTCAAGAAAATCGATGCGGTCTTTGCCATTAACGATCCGACGGCTATCGGTTGCGACCTGGCTGCCACGCAGGCGCAGCGTAAAGAGTTCTTCATCGTCGGTGTGGACGGCGCGCCGGATATTGTGCCGGCTCTCAAAGACAAGAATAGCTTGATTGCGGCGAGTGCTGCCCAGGACCCGTTCTCCATGGCGCAGAAGGCGGTGGAGATCGGCAACGACATCATCAACGGAAAGAAACCCGAACAACCTCTCACGCTGATCCCTGTTGAGCTGATCACCAAAGACAATGTCGGTCAGTACAAAGGCTGGACTAAGTAACGGGCAGCCGATCCTGGAAGTTCGCGGGGTGACCAAGAGCTTCCCAGGTGTGCGGGCGCTCAAAGGCGTGAACCTTCGGGTCTATCCCGGGGAAATCCACGCGCTGATGGGGGAGAACGGCGCGGGGAAAAGTACCTTGATGAAGATATTGGCGGGCGCCTATCGCCCGGATGGCGGGGAGGTTCTGTTAAACGCGCAGCCAGTACACTTCCACACGCCGCATGCGGCGCGCGCCGCTGGGATCGGAATTATTTATCAGGAATTGACCGTCGCGCCCAATTTGACGGTGGCGGGCAACGTCTTTCTGGGTTCGGAACTTAAGCGGTTTGGATTTATCAAAGACACCGCTGCGATGGAACGGCGGACCCAGGCGGTTCTGGATCGGCTCGGCGCGCGGTTTCGGGCAAGACAAAGAGCAGCCCATCTGGCTGTGGCTGAGCAGCAACAGGTCGAGATTGCTCGAGCCCTCTTTTATAAGAGCAAGGTTTTGGTCATGGACGAACCGACTGCGGCCCTCTCTGATCGGGAAACGGACCGGTTGTTCCAGGTTGTGCGCCAGCTGCGTTCGGAAGGTCTGGCCATAATCTACATCAGCCATCGTATGGCCGAAGTCTATGAGCTGGCCGATCGGCTCACCGTTTTCCGGGATGGCGAGTACGTCGGCGAATTGGAGCGCCCCGAGTTTTCCGGTGAAAAGATTATCGAAATGATGGTCGGCCGGCGCGTCGAGGATTTTTACAAACACACGAAACATGTTGGCGGACGCACCGTGTTGGATGTGCGGGCGATCAGCGACGGCGGCAAGCGGGTCAAGCAGGCGAGTTTCCAGCTGCGCCAAGGTGAAGTCCTTGGGCTGGCCGGCCTCGTCGGCGCGGGCCGAACGGAACTCGCCCGGCTGATCTTCGGTGCCGACAAACGGAAAAAAGGAGAGATCTATTTGGACGGAAAGCGGCTCCAGATCAATCGTCCGGAAGACGCCATTCGCGCCGGCATCGGCTACGTGCCTGAAGATCGAAAGTTACAGGGGGTCTTTCTCCAGATGTCGGCCGGGGAAAACATTACGATGAACATCTTGCCAAAATGCGCGGCGGCCGGTGTTCTCAATTTTGGCGCGCTCAAAGAGCGAGCGAATGCCGAGGTGAAAGCGTTGCGGGTGCGCACCGCCTCGCTGAAAGCGCCGGCCGGAGGTCTTTCTGGCGGCAACCAGCAGAAGCTTCTACTAGCCCGCTGGTTGGAGATCAATCCGAAGGTACTGCTGCTTGACGAGCCGACCCGCGGTGTCGACATCGGGGCGAAATCCGAGATCTATACGCTGATCAAGAAACTGGTGGAGCAAGGCATGGCCGTCTTGTTCATCTCCAGCGAACTGCCCGAGATCGTCGGCGTTTGTGATCGGGTACTGGTCATGCGGGAAGGCGAGATCACCGGAGAAGTCGGCGGTGAGACCGGCGTGGAGATTACCCAACAGAATATCATGAAGTTTGCGACTGATGTGGCCAAGAGCCGGTCTGACCCGGTACCCTGAGTATGGCAATCACTGAATCCACCTCGACCAGCCCGGTCCCCGAGCCGGCGGCGGAGGCCACCCGGCGCAAGGAATTGACCAGATCCCTGATCCAGACTGCGGGCATGCTGCCGGTGCTGATCGTCATTTGTGTCCTCTTCGCATTTCTCACCCCGAATTTCCTTTCCGAGAACAACCTCATCAACGTGATTCGACAGGCGTCGATCAATATCGTGTTGGCCGCGGGAATGACGTTCGTCATTTTGACCGGTGGGATTGATTTGGCGGTAGGTTCGGTCCTGGCGTTAACGGCGGTGATCGCGATGGTGGTGTCGCTGATTCCCTCTCTGAGCTGGACGGCCGTACCGGTCGCCTTGCTGCTTGGCGCCGGCATCGGGGCGGCGACGGGCGCGACCGTGGCTTACGCCGGGCTGCCGCCTTTTATCGTGACCTTGGGCACCTACACCGCGATCCGGGGTGCGGCCTACCTGGCCGCCAATGGAACAACGGTCATCAACAGCAAGATCGGTTTCGCCTGGATCGGCAATGGCTACGTCGGACCGATCCCTTGGCTGGTCGTCATTGCGTTGCTCATCATCGCGCTTAGCGCTTTTATTCTGCACAACACCGTTTTGGGCGTGCATGTGTATGCCGTGGGCGGCAATCCGCAAGCGGCCCGTCTGACCGGGATTCCCGTCGCGTTAGTGCTGATCTTTGTCTACGGGGTGAGTGGCTTACTCTCGGGACTGGCCGGGGTGATGAGTGCCAGCCGGCTCTATAGCGCCCAAGGTCAGCTCGGCATCGGTTACGAACTGGACGCGATCGCTGCGGTCATTCTGGGAGGAACGAGTTTTTCCGGTGGAATCGGCACGGTGTTCGGAACCTTGATTGGCGCCCTGATCATCGCGGTCCTGAACAATGGACTGACCCTGATGAACGTCTCCTTCTATTGGCAGTTGGTCATCAAGGGCGCAGTGATCATCCTTGCCGTGTTGCTCGACAAAGTACGCACCCGCGGCCAAGCGTCTTGAGGGTGGTAGTGCCGGCATCCTGGCGGTTCAAAAGCTGACACAGCATGCATCGCTCTTGCGGCTTAGGCCGCAAGAGCGATGCAGGCTCGCTAGATGGTTTGAGAAAGAAAGCCGCCGTCAACCCGAAGGTCGATCCCGGTGACAAACCCACTTGCCCTTTCGCTTGCTAAAAAAATTGCGGCGCCAGCAAGTTCAGTCGGCATTCCAAAGCGCGCCATCGGCGTATGACCGAGAATTACCTGTCCACGAGGCGTCGGGGTGCCGTTTTCATTGAAGAGCAGGCGCCGATTTTGTTCACCAGGGAAAAATCCGGGGGTGATCGAATTCACACGGACGTTGTGGGGCGCCCATTCGCGCGCGAGGAATTGAGTAAGGTTGAGAAGCGCGGCCTTTGCGGCAGAGTAAGCCACGACGCGCGAGAGAGGTAAGTGGCCGGAGATGCTGGCTATGTTGATGATGCTGCCTTTGCGATTGTGTTTCATCGACTGGCCGAACACCTGGCAAGGGAGCACTGCACCACCGACGAGATTCAGGTCAAAGCTCTCCCGCCAGTCACTCAGGCCAATGTTCTCGAAAGCGTTTTCGGCGGTCACAGTCACTCGCGGGTCGTTGCCTCCGGCGGCGTTAACGAGGATCGTGGGCACTCCCAACTTCGTTGATAAGGTCTCGCGCGCAGCCTGCAATGAGCCTTGGTCCAAGGCGTCGACGGAGAAGAACTCAGCGATGCCTCCCTGGTTTTGAATAGCGTGGACACGTTCTGCGCCTCGTTCAGCGTTACGGCCCAGGATCGCCACCTTCGCACCCGCGGATGCCAACCCTTCGGCGATCGCCCCACCGAGCACGCCGGTGGCTCCGATGACCACAGCCGCGTCTTCTTTGAGATCGAAAAAATTCACGTTTCTTAGCTTTTACCGTGTGTCGCTCACAAATCCTACGAGATTCGCGGCAACAGCTGCACGTCGGGTAGATAAGTCTCCGCGGAGACGGAGCCGCGGTTCATCAGGCAAGAAGCGAGTCAGCGAAACTTGACTGTCTCTTGCCGGGCACCGTCAGAGATCACGACCTCGGATAATTGCGGATCGATATCCGGGTGTACATCGACGATTCGGAAATGGCTGCGATTGGGTTCGGTCGTGATCCGTTGCACTTCCTTGCTTTGAGTATCCTGTACTACCACGACGTCTGTTCCGCCGTCTCGCAGCCAGCTGAGGAGGATATGTCTCGGCAATGCGCCGCCACCTGGCGGAGCAGGCATCGCCTCGGCGGCTGGTTTGGCAGTCTGGGCAGGGGAAGCATTCGAAGGTTGCATCCCCTGCGGCAGACCGTCGAACGCTGCGCTTGCGGGAGCGGCATTTTGAGCAGGACCGTAATATGGGGCGGCCGCGCTGCCAGTCGCTGGCTGAATACTAATGCCCGTGCCCGAGGCGGGTTGGATGGAGGCGCGCTGGGCAAGAGCCGTCAGGACGCTCGCATAAAGGGCGTTCGCGTAAAGCTGGCTTTCCGATTGCTCCCCGTTCGGAACCTGGTACGTCGATGTATCGCCAGTCGCCGAGTCGTCGATCCCGTAAGTACTGTCGTCAGGAAGCCAGTCCGGAGGAAAAAAGCTGTTCGGCCAACAAAGCGCCAGAAAAAGCGGGCTGACAAAGAATCGCCTTTTGGCAAAAAAACGCCTCCCTGGCCGGTCACGTTCTCGAAACTGCTCCGTGCGGCGAAAAGTCCCAAATCGAGTATCCGGTCGCGGCACATTCGTCATCCGAATGGGCGGTCGAACCGGATTGGCGAAGCTCGGCTGGATTCTTTCGGTTAAGAGACTGGGAGCGCGGCTCAGCGTCGGGCGAAAGCCTTCGCTTCGTCCGAGTCCACCGGCGCGAAAGAGAGGGGCGGACTCGCCTTTCCACAGAAGAGAACAAAAAAAGCCCGCCGCAATGATGAGCGTTTTCATGACAAACTATGAAAGGTCGGTCCACCGCCACGTTCGCACACAAACGGAGAAAGATCATCCGCAGAACTTCCGTGATGGGGCGCTTCTTCCTTATCGGTCCAGGCCCGCCGGATACCGATCCCACGGCTCTTTTCGATGAGGTCCTTTCATCTTCTCCTGTTTTTCCAGGTACCATGGAACGTTCACAATAATGATGCGGTTATGGCCTTTCAGTAAGAGCATAGTTCGCAATACGGTAGCCCGCTGGTTATGGAGAAAGTAGTAGTACCAGTGGGATTCGATAAGCTGCGGAATCAGGACGGCGATCGATTTGTCGGGATGGTCGCGTTCGAGTTTCCAAATATAGTCGAGGATCGGGGAGATGACTCTGCGGTAAGGCGACTTGAAAATGACAACTTCTGGCATCGGCAGACCGGCCGCTTGAATTGCCGGTTTTAACCGCTCCCGCCAGGCACGGTTGAAGTCCTGATAAGCATTCTCCTCTTGAATATGGACTACTTTGACGTCCGAAGTAAGGCTGAAAGCCGTTTGCAGGGCCTCTTCAGTGATGAAATTAATGTCTTCGATGGGAACAACGGCGACGATTTTGAGCGCCCTTGTCAGCTTGACTCGTCCCGTCAGGGCAAGCTCGTGCGAAACCTTCGTGTAGTGGTGTTTGATCCAGAACATGAAACCGCACAACGCGGGCAGGATGATCACGATCAGCCAAGCCCCCTCAGCGAATTTGGTCACCAGGACGATTAGAAACGTGATACCGGTCGCGACGGCTCCGATCCCGTTGATCAACGCATTTCGCCGGTCGTCGGGTTTGTCCGAGCGCATCCAATGGGCGACCATTCCGGCTTGCGATAAGGTGAACGCCAAAAACGCGCCGATGGCGAATAAGGGGATCAGCTTGTCGGTGACTCCGTTGAAGAGGATCAGCAAGCTCGCGGAGAGCGTGGTTAGTACCACAATGCCTTCCGTGTAAACCAGCCGCCGTCCGCGGATGGTAAACGAGTGAGGAAGGAATCCATCTTGAGCAACCGTGCGGCAAACTCGCGGAAATCCGGCAAAAGAAGTATTCGCCGAAAGACAGAGCACCAGAAGAATGGAAGCAATAGCGATGTAATAGAACGGTCCGCGTCCAAACACCGCGGCGATCAGCATGGACAAAATACTCTGGTAGTTCGGCGAACCCGGATCGGTTGCGGTAATCCGGTAGGCGGGGACGAGGAAGGCAATTCCCAGAAGGAGCACTATGAGAATGGCGACGATCAAGGTGAGCGTGCGGCGGGCGCGATTGATGACCGGTTCCTGGAATGCCTGGACGCCGTTGCTGACCGCTTCTACGCCAGTCATGGCGGTGCATCCGGCAGCGAAAGCTTTCAGCAGAAGCCAGAGATTGGCCGGATGATGGCTGTTTATGGGCGCCGGTGGCGTCGTCGCCGGTTGCGGATGCCCGCCGGCAGTGGTCATTTGAAAAAGCCCGACCAGGATCACAATTCCGAGGCAGCCAACGAAAAGGTAGGTCGGCGGCATGAAAGCAAAGCCCGCTTCACGTAAACCGCGCAGATTGATAAATGTCAGCAAGGCCAGGATGATTAAGCACAAAAACAAAGTATACGAATGCAAGACAGGCAGGGCGGAAGTGAGCGCGCCGATACCGGCCGAAATGCCGACCGCGACGTTCAGGGTATAATCGATCATCAGCGCCGCCGCCGCGAATACGCCGGGTTTTGTTCCGAGATTTTCCTTGGCCACGGTGTAGGAACCCGCGCCACTGGAGTAAGCAGCGATCGTTTGGCGATAACTGAAATAGACGAGGATCAGAATTGCGCAGACTGCCAGTGTGATTGGTACGCTGTAGACCAGGCCAGGCAGGCCTAGCCCGATGAGAACGGTCAGGGCAGCTTCGGGTCCATAAGCGGCCGAGCTCAACGCGTCGAGCCCAAAAACCGACAGGCCGGCCAGAGGACCAACGCGCTCTTCTTTGTCCTCGTGCGAGGCTAAGGGCCGGCCCAGGATATAGTCCAGCAAGTGCATAACGCTTCGTACTGTTGTACCGCCTTTGATCGCAGCAGCAATATCCGAGAAGGCATTAGCTTAAAACTGATTCCAGACTTTGTCCGGCGTTGGGGTGAATTAAACAAAATCCGAGGCGCTTTCCTTGGCGCTGGCCTGCTGACTTGCTTGAGCCGTTGGACCTTTAGCCCGAAGAATTCCCGAGGATACGATCTGATGATGGGTTCGCCGACCAGGGAGATTTAGAGCCGTCGCGGCCAAGAGCATTTTGGAGTGCGTGCGACTTGTCGCCGCTTTGAGACCGCGCGGAGCGCGCCCCTCGGAAGATGGGTCTTTTCCCTAGTTAGATCTGACCCCAAACGAGCCTAGTTTTGGATAATCCGTTCAATCATCCAATAGCTGCCCAGGCAAACGACGAGAACGGAACAGGCCGGTACCCACTGACACGGAAAGGACGGACTTTTTCTGAGCTGCCACAAAACCGGAAGGACCATGGCGGCAACCAGGAGTTGGCCAACCTCAACGCCGAGATTGAAGCCGACGAGAGGCAACACAATTCCGTATCTGCCCGAATGAATGCCAAATTCTCGAAGAGCGTCCGCAAAACCAAGACCGTGGATTAAGCCAAAGGAAAAAGTAATGAGTCCACGCCATCTCGGCGCTTCTCCGCGGAAAAGATTTTCCACTCCGACATAAGCGATCGAAGCCGCAATCATTGGTTCGACAAATCTTCCGGGCAATCGAACGACGTCCAGCGCAGCGAGCGCCAGCGTGATAGAGTGTGCGACGGTAAAACAGGTGATCACGGTCAGAATCGAACGCAAGTCGCGGCAGACAATCATCAGCGCGAACAAAAAAAGCAGGTGATCGTACCCGGTCAAAATATGCTCGATGCCGAGCTTCAGGAACGCAAAAAACGAATGGTCTTTCAGTGAAGCCGGACGGGCGGTGCGGATTTCGGGTAGATCGAATTGAAACGAGTTTTCGTTAACGGAAAGCATCGTTTCAGCTACACTGGCCCCGTCGGAGCTTTTTATACTGAGAAACTCCCGATGTCCTAACGGCAGCTCCGCAATCAGGTTTGACACAAAGCGGACCTTTCCGGATTCCGGTCTCGGGAATCGAAGCGAAATTTCGATATTGCGGCTGTCATTTTGGCGCGCGTTGACTGCAGCCGCAGTAACGCGCTGTTCGCCCTGATAAAAACTAAACTCATTTTGAGCGAGCGCTGCAAGTTCCCTTGCGGCAAAGTCTTTGAGTGTCTCCGAGCCTCTCTGAGGCGAACCCACGGTCAGCATCGTCTCAACGTCCTTCCGGGCGAAGCCGAGAAGGACCTCGATTTGCTGATCTCCGATGGTCACGTTCGCGCTGCTCAAGCCGGGATCGTGCGCTTGCGCGTTCAGTGGGAGAAGAGCGAATAACAGACAAGCGCAGAGACAGAGGTCGGATCCAGTCCGTTCTTTGATCGCTTTCATGGGTTACCAAGGCTGGATTGATGCGCCTGTTGGGCGGATCGGGATTCAAACAGAAGGCCGCTGAAATCGCAGAGATGCGCTTCGCTTTGTCACCAACCCTGATTTCTCTTCTTAGCGATCTTTGCAGCCTTCTGTGCCATGCTAAACCTTAGGGCTGGGTGTGATGCAGATTGTGACGCCCGTTGTGCGGAGTCGCCGCGTACGGAAATACTCGATTGTAAGTAATGTCGTTCTGGACAACCCCGCCCACGTTAAAAGTTTTTGGGTCAAAGCCGGCAAAGATCTGCGGCGGACTCGTTCGCAGGTCACTGAGGAGAGCGATGACCGCTATCCCCAGAACGTCGTCGCCGAAACGTCGCCCGTTCGGCCAGCCGCCGGGTACGGTTCCCTTGCCAAAACCTTGTTGCACCATACTCGTCAAAGTATCGCCGCCAAAAATTCCCAGCCGATTAAAAGCCGGATCGTCCGGATTACCAGCCAGATGCGCCGGGCCAGTGGAGAGGTCGACTTTGACCAGGTCCGGAATGAAAATCCCGGCCAAATCGGTTCGAGCGGTTTGCAAATTGGGTGATGCGCCCAAGAGTTTGGCGAGTTCGGGAGTCAGGGCATACTTCGCGAAAACAACCTTGTCGACGGTCGGAGGAGTTTCCGTGAAGAGGTCTTTGTCCTTGCCCGCAACCAGCAGCTCGCAGAAAGCCGGATTACCTTTCCGATGGACCTGGACATATTGACCAAACGTCACAGGCGCTCTTGGATCACGCAAAACGGTGAGCGCTTTTCGACTGGTAGTGGCGTATACGCCAACGATTTGCCGGTCACCGCCTAACTCGGACACCGGAATATTGATTACAATCGTGTGGACGTTAAATCCTGCCTGAGTATCCAGTGGCCTTTCCGGACCGGAAAACGAAGTGTCCAGATCAAAGATGCTTTGAATGTTCGCGTAAAAACCGTCTGATCGCTGGCCGGCAAAGACGGTATAACCGTGGCTGATCGAGTGCACCGTTTGGGAAGTATAGACATCCAACTGCGCCGGGTCGTTGACTCCTTCTTTTGCGAGATTGTTGCCGTTCTCGCTTTGATTGTAGTGAGGGGTGACCAGACCCTGGTTATTTGGCGGAACGATCAGGTTGTCGCCGAGGAGTTCCTCCGTGAAGCTCCCGCCCTCGTTGCTTTTGCCCTCTGCTTTTTCGCGATGGACCACCTTCGTGACACTATATCGTTGCGTCAGATTCTGATCGGCGTCGTCGACGTTTTCGATGGGCCCAAGGAAAGATTGGGCAATTGTGTTGTTGTTCTTGAAGGTCGTTTTAAACCTAAACAGGTAACTAATTGTCGCTTCGCCCTCGGCCAGATCGGGGCCGGTGGCGATGTGGATGGCGTAAAGGACGTTATCATCAAAGTTATATTTGTTCGGGCCGATGCTCGGTTCTTCAAACGGATAAACCGCGACCGCTGCAGTGAGGTATTTGATGTTCCCGACGTTGGAGACAAAGGCGTACAGGTCAGTAATATGGGCCGAAGGATCGCGAGTGATGAGCGGTGCATCCATGTGACTGGAGGCGAGGGCTCCGAAGGGGAAAAGGCAGAGCGCTGATAAAACAGTGCCGATTTGCCGAAAGCCGGTTAATCGGGATGTAAGTTTCATGATTTCCTTTATAGTTAGTTACTAATAACGATCGACCGGGAATGATCCGGTCTCTGACAACCTGAAATTGCTTTCTCCAGATCCTCTTTCTCCGAGGGCATAAGCGTTTGTCTGATTGAATAGGCAAGGGCGAACCATTTTTCGGCGCCGGCGGAATCGCCGGCGGACAGCGCGATTCGTCCAGCGTGGTAGTATAACCGCGCATCTCGGGTGCCTTCACGCAGGGCTTTCCTGGAGTATTTTCTTGCGTCCTCGGTGCGGCCGTTCGCCTGCAGCGCCCAGGCGAGAGCATCCATTGTAAAAATGTCTTCTCGAGTAGTCAGCTCCTCTTCGGCCAATTGCAAAGCCCGCTGGGGTTGCTCGCCTCTCGTGACCAGGTAAAGGGCAAAAGTCCGCGGGTCATTCCGGGCGCCATCGCGGACGAGACGCTGTTCGACGTCTTTCGCCGCGTCCGTCTTTCCCGCTTCGCGCAAGGCATCCGCCAGCATCCATTGGTACTCCGGAAGGCGCGCGAGAGATGCTGCTTGCTCGAGAGGGCCAATTGCCGCCGCGGCCTGATCTTCAGCCAACAATACTCGAGCCCGCAGGAGAAGGGCCGCTGCGTAGTTCTCCGCAAATTGCGATGCCGCGCCAGCCGCTGCTTGAGCGTTCGCCAGCTCGCCGGCTTGCAGCTCATAAAGCCCCAATCTGGTGAAAGCCCAAGCCGTTGGTTCCGCGTCCCGCGGACTGCCGGAAGTAACCGCCATCCGCATGACTTCGATCGCCCCGTCGAGGTCGCCCTTCAACCAGCGGATGTGAGCTACCCGGGTGTAGGACTCCAGGTCCGGTCGGAGGTCAATCATCTTTTGATAAGCGATGACTGCTTCATTTAAACGTCCCTGTTCCATGAGCACGTCGCCTAACAGGCTGTAGTCAAACGCCTGCGAACGTAGATTCACCAATTGTCGGGCAATCGGTTCAGCTTCCTTGAATCTGTGCAAGCTCTGCCAGATATGACCAGCCAGCAAAAGAGCGTCCGGATTGTCACGGCCCTTTGCCTGGGCACAAAAAGCACATTGTTCGGCGAGTTTGTAGTATCCAGGATCATAGCTGAGACGTGCTTCGGTAATGAAGGCCCAGCCCAGGCGAATCATCGTTTCAGTGCGTCCCGGATGGGATCTGGCCTGTTCCTGCAGTTGAATAATTTCCCGGTCGATGTGGGCGGTTCCATGGTGGGGGGCAAGCGCCATCGCGCATCCAACGTCCGGAGGAGTGGAGGGGTCGTCGGGTCCTTCGTGGGCAGTTGCGGACCGAAGCTCTTCGGTCGGCGGCTTCGTTGCCAATAGCCAGGCGCCCAGTCCGAGCAGCGCACAAAAACCTAATAAAAGAAGACCGTTTCCTTTCATGAAGAGAGTTCTTCGCCGGCAGCAAGTGATGCGATAGCCTACCGCGTCCAGATGCATGCAAAAAATCGGCGACCCTCCCTCTTTTCGCTGAAGGTGCCGCTTTGCGAGATCCGGCGTTGGCTCATAATAGGTCAACAAAGGTCAGGGATGAACGTGAGCGACCGTTCTGTCTTGATGCCGCCGATTTGACATTTGTATATTTGTAATGTACAAACTGATACAAGGTAGCGCCAGACTATGCTGCGGATCGATTTAGCATCGCGTGTGCCGGTCTATGAGCAGATCGCGAACGGTCTTCGGGCTGAGCTTGTTTCCGGAAAGTTCGGTCCTGGCGGTAAGTTACCCACAGTCCGAGACCTGGCAATCAAGCTGGGGGTTCACCATAACACGGTGGCGGAAGCTTATCGTCAACTGGCTAATGAAGGTTGGCTGGAGCTGAAGCGGCATCATGGGGCGCTCGTGCGTCAACGTGATCTGCCCCGGGCGGGGCCGGATGCGATGGAGCGGTTTAGCCGTCCATTACGGGAGCTGGTTGCTAAAGGGCTAGCGGACGGGCTGTCACCAAGATCGTTAGCTCGCGAGATGATCGAAACCGCCCGGAGACTCGAAGGAGGGGCATCGCCATGATCCATCAACTTATCGATATCCATCTCATTATCGCTGTTACGATCGGTGGGATCGCTATTCTCAACGCGGCGCTTTTTTGGTTCATGCCCGGCCTGACCCGCCGTGATCTGTATTTTGCGGTTACGGTGGCTCGGGGGTTCCGGGATCAGGTGCAAGGAAGATCGATACTCCGCCGTTATCGGGTTGAACTGATCCTTCTTTCCGTGCTTGCGCTCGTGGCTTTCGTTGCCGGTATCGCCTGGTTCGGTGTTGGCTTCGTTTCCGCCGGTCTGCTCATCCAGGTGACGGCCTCATTTATCGCATTCTATCGGGCAAGACTGCGCGTACTCCCGTATGCAGTTCCGCCGACCACGATCCGTGAGGCTGAACTCCACGGCCATAATCGGATCATTCCTGGTGGTTGGCTGGCCGCCTTAGGGCCGTTCATTTTGCTGGTCGCATGCGCGGTGTACCTGTGGTTTCAGCGGAGAGAAACCTCCGCGCATTTCACAAGTGCAACTGGACACGAATGGACACGAAGGCATTGGAGTCTCGCCGGACAAACAGATGGCTTAGGCGGATACAAATTAAGTGTCTATCTCATCAGTACCGCCGGAGTCCTGGTGGCGCTAACCCTGATTCTTTACGGTTTAGCTCATTGGGTGCGGCCAGTGTATGCCGGTGGTCCCAAGCGTGCACACGAACTGAAGTTCCGCCGTACGGTCTCAGCGATACTCCTAGCGTTGGAATATTACCTTACTGTACAGGCTTCTTGGATCGTCCTCGTCCCACGTCGTAGTGATCTAGCGACGGTTGGCCTGCTTCCATTGGCTTTCGTTTTTATGCTGGTGGTGATTTTTGTGCTGGCGCGGCTTGGACAAGGTGGTAGCCGCATGCCAGCTGGTAATGACGCGCGGGTCGCCCACTCTGCCGTGCCGGTAGGAGACCGTACCCCGGATCGTTATTGGAAGCTGGGCATATTTTACTTCAATCCAGATGACTCGGCCGTGCTAGTCGAGAAACGGTTCGGACTCGGATACAGCCTGAACTTTGCGCGTCCCATGGCATGGATCATTGCGTTTCTGATACTGATGGCGCCCCTGGTTCCGGTTCTGGCGCACCTCACCAAATTTTTGCCTAAGTTCGGTGTTTAGCGATTTGTTTGCGTATCGCGGTCGGCGGCACAAAGCGATAGCCAATCCGGCAGTCACGGAGTTTAACCATAAGACAGTGCTGCGCTCAAACGCCCTCATGCCGAGGCGCTCGAGTTGACGTCCCAAAAGATCAGAAAAACCAAACCGCTATTCCGCCGCGGCAGAATCTCCTGTCTGTTGCAGGAAGTCTGGTTGGACCTGCCCGAGATAGGAATTCACCGCGGGGTTGAGCGGATCGAGATTCTCGTTGAGTCGCAGGGCGTGGAATATCTCGCGGCGCTCGATGATAGTCTGGCCCATCGAAGTTCCGAAGCTACCACCCTCATTGCGCAGTAGCGCGAAGAGGCCGACGGCCGCGCCGCGCAACGTGCGGGGGATATAGAGATAGGCGGCAACGTTCAACGGCGCGAAGATCATACCCAAGCCCGCTATCATGACCACTCGCGGCCAGACGGCCTGCCAAGGGGAAATATCCAGGTTGAGCTGCGACATCCAGAAATTTCCGGCGGCGAGGATCAATAAACCAGCGCCAATCAGCCAGCGTGCGTCGAGTCCACGACCCAACAATGCACCAACGACTATCAGCGCCAGGATCGCAGAAACGCCGGATGGCGACAGGACTAGCCCGGCATGGAAAGCGTCGTAGCCAAAAAGGGATTCCAATAAGGCCGGCAAAAGGGTGCTGGTCCCGTAGAGCACGGCGAAGGCAAGGAAAATAATCGCCGAGGAAATAGCAAAGTTCCGCTCACGCAGCGGTCGGAAATTGACGATGGGCTTGACGTGACGCATTTCCCAAAACGCCAGGCTGGCGCCTGCAATAAAAAAGAGGGTGAGCAAAACTTGCACGCGTCCGAAAGCGTCACTGAGCCAATCCCACTCCTGTCCCTTGCTCAGCACCACTTCCCAGCAAACGATCATGAGCACCAGGAGACTGAGGCCGATGAAATCGAAATTCAGTGGCTGCTTCCGCAGTTCCTTCCGATGCTCCCGGAGATATTCGGGGTCCTGCACCATGAGCCAGCACAGAAAGAACGCGAGCGCGCCCACTGGCAGATTGATATAGAAGATCCACCGCCAGGAATACTCATCGGTGATGTAACCTCCCAGGGTTGGTCCGACCACGCTGAGAGAATTCAACGAAATGGTAGCGCGGCTACACGAGGGTGGTCTGGAGGTTATTCTAGATGTGGTTCATAACCATACGGCGGAAGTGGCAACGCTGTTCATGGTGGTCAATGGTCACGGTGACCTGATAGAATTCACCCTGCCAGAATGTTACGGTGGCATGCAATGATCGCTCCCGGTGGATACGAATATTTCTGATGCAAGCGAGAAAGGGCGGATGTTTGTTGGGGACAGGTTTCTCCTGATGAACAGCCACCCCTTCGACCACGTTGATCTGCGGGTGTCCAGCTTCGCAGAGGCGAGGAAATTTTACGACGTGTTCCTCCCGGCCCTGGGGTTCCCTGAAATCCGCGCTGCGGAAATCGAGGTCTGCTACTACGCCGAGGGCGACCGCAAAATGGCGCCGTTCATCGCGCTGGACGAGAAACCGGACCATCGCGGCAACGCCAACCGCATCGCCTTCCGCGCAGACAGCGAAGAAGAGGTCGATCGTCTGGGCGCGATTATCCGCCAGGCCGGCGCGCACAACGTGGAAGGACCGGAATACTGCCACGACTACACGCCGGGCTATTACGCCGTTTTTTTCGAGGATGCCGACGGCAACAAGTGGGAGATCTGCTGCCGCAACGCCCGCGTGCGTCGAAACCGCCACAAGCACTCGTAGCTCACGGTTTCCCCCTATTTGACTAGGAGATTGTAACATAACGTCCTTTATGCCACCCGAGCGGGAGGGGGGCTCAGAGGTTCGAAATTTTGTCTTGGGTCGAGATATTCTCTGCGCTTCTCCTGACCGGTGGCTCGCCGCCTGCCGCTAAGGGATTCGCATTCTGGCTTCACAAGCAGCGCCCACACGGAATTCTTTATCCTTCCCGGCTTAACGAGGAGATCAATCTGGCTTTTTACGATGTTGCGCTGTTTGACCAAAGTTGCCCCCGGCCGATTGCGGACACATAGATCGGAATGAAAAGCGCGGGCAGGACATCGAGTAGTCGGTTGGCGGCCCCTCAATAAGTTGCGGCGGGATCAGCTGCAGGCGAAAGCAAAGTAAAAGAATTAAAGAGGCCTAACACGTTGCCGGGAATAGGCAGGTGCAGCCAAGTCTTGACTTGTTCACCGGCTAGTATGCTCACAACCAGCACGGCAAAACCTAGGGGTGAGTCAATCCAAAAATGCCGCCACACGCGGCCATTGGCAAAAGCGGCTGGAGTCTTCGTTTTGCTGGTGAGCGGCGAAAGGTCTGCAGCTGACATGGCGCCAGATCCAGGTGGTTATTGCATATTTGTCATCTTCCTGCCAAAGAAGGTCACCTTTCTCCGCATACATAGGAGGGAGAACGAACAGAATGTGTTCTTCCGGTTCCGGTTGAGGACTGACGAAGATACCAGGAATCAGCGAAACAGATTCCGGCTTATCTCGTTGCATAATGTGGAAGTATCAGCCTCCTCAATGGAGCGCTGCGTTGGATGGGCGTCGCCAGACATAGATACTGACTGACAAGGTTTCGTGTGGGTCTGCGGGACCCACGAGTCGCGCGCGCGGTAAGCCCTTAAGCGAACAAGGAAAAAATAGCCTCTATTTCGATATCAAGGTTACCGATGAAACCAATACCAGGGACGAGAAAGCCGAGTATATCAAGGCGGCATTTCGAGGCTTCGAGAACATCTTGGGCAATCTGCATGGACAGAGCTACATCTACGTGCAGGATGTCAGAGGCGCGGGCTATAGCTTCGGCGGGGTACGCACAGAATACCGGTATTATCACCGCTAATAATCGTGCGCGACGCCGCATTGCATGAGACATGCCGCCAGCGTGTCCACGCGATCGAACGGGAGCTGTTGGAAGGTTTCGCCGCATCTGAATCTCCGATTACCGAGGCTTTCGAGGATTTGGATCGGATTGTTGCCGATGATTTTATTCTGATTGAGGTGATGGGTGGGACGGAAGTCACCAAAGCCTCATTGGTGACGGCAGAGGCGTAAACCTATAAATCAAAAGACAATGAAAGTCACAGCGTTGCGCAGCCCGTACGACAAAGTAGGCGGAATCGTTCATTTCGGGCGCATGATCGATAAGATCCGGCTATATGCTGCCGGTACGCTGCCAGCCGAGTATCACCCGTACTTGGGTAGTGCGCATCCTCACAGTTTTGACAGGCGCTGCTGTCGGTTCCTCCGGATCGATTATTCTACTCTGGCGGCTCGGGCCAAAGAGGGCGGCAAAGACGAGGAGTTGTTACAATGGGCTTGCGCCTGCGGTCGCAAGCCATCCGATGAGGAGATCGAAATCTGGAATGCGTTCATGCAGAAACGAGGTTGGCGCGACGATAGCTCCGGCCGTCTGCGGGAACGGATGCGCGAGGCCAGTATCGCGCCTGAGGCCGTGCAAAGTTTCTTCGACTTCAATGACGTCGACGAGGGGCGCCTGCCGCCCTTTCCCGCTGATCCGAGTCCCCCAAAGGAGTCCATTCGCGGAACTGCGCTCATTCCCGGCCTGCGCAGCCCTTACGACAAGGTTGGTGGAATTTTCCACTTTGGACGGATGCTCGACAAGATTCGACTAGCACAAGCGGGCAAACTCCCTCCGGCTTGGCTGGAGGCAAAGGGTGCGACTAATGGTTTCGATGGGATCTGCTCCCGGTTTCTGCGTATCGATTACGCCGCACTGGAACAGGTGAGTATGAGCGGCCGAAGCGACAGCGAGGTACTCGAGTGGGCGTTCGCAAACGGGCGTAAGCCGTCCGAGGAAGAAATCGAAATTTGGAATGACTATCTTTCCAAACGCTGCTGGCGCGACCAGTACGCCCCGAGGCTCCGCTTTCGCCTTGAGGAGGCAGGTATGCCAATTGGCTCGGTCCTCACCATGTTCGACTTTATCGATCTTGATGAAAGCCGCCCGCTGCGCTCTGCAGATTAAATTGGACCATTTTCAAAAGAGCGATCAATTATGTCGCGTCGCCTCGTGGGATACTTCGAAAACTGAGCGACGGTGAGCCTCCTGCCGCGGCACTGGCTAAGCCTCGCAATGTGTCAGTCTTATTTTCACCTATGAAACTGCGCCGTTTCCTTGTACTGCTTTGTGCGCTCGTCTGGCTTTCCATTCGGCTTTGGCGCGAGCCCGATTTCGTCTTGATCCCCGAACGGAACAAGATTACGAAAAGGCGATCGACAAATTTGACGCGCTTGAAAAAGCCGAGTCAGCACTCCCGCTCCGCCCAGAGGGACACAGCGACTCTTCACTCACGGACGCAAAACCGAACGTGTCTTCGTACTTCTCCACGGTGTCACCAATTGCCCTGAGCAATACATTCGCCTGGCACGCATCCTTTATGCATCCGGAGCTAACGTTCTGATTCCTCGCGCGCGCTATGCAGGCTTCGCCGACCGCATGAATATCATCCAGGGTTTTCAGTCCGGACAGGACCTTCTCGACCAGGCCGCCACTGGGCTCGATATCGCATCCGGGCTGGGAGATCGTATCACGCTGGTTGGTGTCTCTGGCGGCGCCGTCGCTGCTGCCTGGATGGCCCAGAATCGAGACGACATAGAATCGGTTGTACTTCTATCCCCGTTATTCGGTATTCATAGCCAACCGGTGGCCCTGGTTGATGCAGTCTCCGCGATCCTGAATCGGGGACCTAACTTTTACTTCTGGTGGAACGCCAAAGAGAAGGACGCTATCGGCCCACCCTATTCGTATCCCCGCTTTGGGACGCGTTGCATCGCATCTACTTTAGAACTGTCGCGTGCGATCCGGAACCATCTCGCCTCACAGCCACTGCGCGCTGGTCGTATAGCGATACTTACATCCGCTTGCGATTTATGCGCCAACAGCGCACAAACCCGCCAACTCGCCGCACAATGGGAGCAATATAATCCGGGACGTGTCTCAATTTACGAGTTTCCAGAGGCTCTCGGCGTTCCCCATGACGTGATCCCAACCAACCCGACGCGAAAACCCAGATTACATACCCCAAAATCCTTGAATTACTGCGTGTCGAACCGGGCTGAATTGGTGGTTTTTACGAGAACAGATTCAGTTCTGCTTTGATCAGCTCGAAAATCCGAACGCCCCGCCTGCGTTCGACTAATTAATTGAGTTGGTTAACGCCCGAGCGCCTTCGGGACGACCGTGCAGCTTTTCTGCCGGTCGTGATTGCGACGTTTTGCGTAGAAGGCCCATGAGGGAATAGGAATGGATCAGAAACGCGCGTGGGACCGCGTAGATCGGTACCAGCACGAGCGGGAACACGAGTCCGCCTCCTCCGGTAAGTGTTCCCAGCGTAACCGCGTTGACCAGATCAGCCATCCCGAACAGGTTCCAGGCGATTGCTGCACCCCGAGCGTACGATTTACCGGAATACCACCAGTAAGCGACCAAGGGTGCAAAAACCCCGGTTAAGAGGTCACCAACTCCAGCTGGAATCGCAAACAGCGCCGGTAGTTCCCCCTGGAAATAGCGCACCAGGAATATGCCACCGAGAATGCGAAAGGTTTGGATACCGATCAACCAATGCTGCGGAATCGCGCCGACAATGCCACGGAACGAAGCGGAAAACAGAAGGAGATATCCGGCGGCGAGCGTGATCAGCATAGCCGAAGGGATCCGAGGCGGCAGGACGTCATTGCGGAAGAAATTGTTGGCGGCGAGCAGCATGATCCCGAGGAGCCATACTGCCGCGACGACCCCGGTCCCGATGATCCAGAGCCATTGCCGGGAACTGCGCGGACCCGCCCAAGTGCGGATGCCGAAGTAGAGACCGATCCAATGCAGCGTAGAGGATATGGATTGCAGGACTATCTGGGTGACGATGAGTAGCATGGTAGTAGATGTTGTGCGGAGCTCCTTGGCTAAAGCTTGGCCGGAGAAGTGCTTCTTTGACGCAAGCTTTGACGGGACGAAGCGGCGCTATTGGTGGTGGGTAAAGATGATCATTATTGGCAAGACGGTCGGCAAACGGTACGCTAGCGTACCGTTAAGTCATTGATATGATACGATATCGTACCGAAAGCAAGCGGATTTATTTGTAAATGAAGCGTACCAAGGCCACAGCTCAGCCCGATAGCGTGCACCCTAAACAGGTCACCAAGCCAATCCGCGACCGCGTGCTCCAGGCGGCCCTGGCGGCGTTCCGTGAACGCGGGTTTGCCCGCACCAGTATGCTGGAAATCGCCACCCGCGCCCAGGTGTCAAAACGTGATCTGTATGCGCTGTTTAGGAACAAGCACGCCGTATTAGCCGAGTGTATCTCCCAGCGCGCTCAGTCGATGCGCCGGCCGTTGAATCCGGACGCCCCCGTGCCAGCGACTCGAGAGGCTTTAACGGCAATGCTGATCGAGATCGGTAGCTCGATCATGCAGGGTGTATGTCACCCGGAAGTCCTGGCCATGTTTCGCCTCGCGATCAGCGAATCCGATCGCGCTCCCGACATCGCGCGCGCGCTCGATCGAGCCGGTCGCGAAGCCAACCATCGAGCGCTCACCGAATTGCTCGGCAAGGTTCAACCGCTCGGTCTTATCATGCCCGGTGACCCGGCTGATCTGGCAGCTCGCTATTTTGTCCTGCTCTGGGGAGGGCTCCTGGTTCAGCTGCTGATGCGCGTGCGCAATCCCCCAAACAAAGATGCAATAAGGGCTCGCGCCCGCGTCGCGGCTGAAGCGTTGCTGGCGTGAAAGGGAAACGGCAAGGGCGGGACGCCGCGGGAGCCGCAATCGCAACTTCCGCGTGCTGCGTCGGAACAGGGATGCTGGTGCGGGGTCAGACCTTGAATTCTGAAGCGAGCTGGCGCAAGTCGTGTAACGTTTTTGCCAGTGCTGGCTTTGTTTTGGTTTCCTGGGAAAGACGCGCCAGAAGATGGCTTACCGTGCTTCCATCGGCATAACCGAGCTCTTTGGCTATCGAGGTTTGGGTCTCGCCCAATAAATTCACCCGGCTCCAAATGCGGACACGTTGATCGTGAATCTTGGCGATCTGATCGCCCAGTTCCTGCCGGCTGTGGTCATTCAGCAGTTTTCGCCGTGCTGGGCGGACCGCTTCCCCAGGCTTGCCCTCCAGAAGCGAGCGCACCCGCCGTAGAAAGGAATCATCTCCAAGCGCCATCCCGGCTCGGACTTTCTCCCAAAGCGGATCCTGAGTTGTTCCGATCGCCGAGAAGAGCGCCTTACGGTACTGGTTTCGAGCAATCGTGGTCGACTCGCCCCAGTAACGCAGCCACTCGGTACAAACCGCGACGACTTTGGAAGCAGCTCTTCCCGAATAGTGCGGATGCGAACTCCAGGGGAAGTTGTCGAGGATTTTCCAGCGTTCTTGGATTGCCTGGCTCTTTGCTACGATGGTTCTGGCCGGGTTGGCGTGGACGTAGAGCAAGAGCCGTTTGGCGTAGGCATCTGCATCCACCAGAAAGGCTTTGTATCTTCCCTGGAACAGATGGCCCGCCCGCTGGTGTCGGCGGTTAAACCACACCGTGTAGCTGGTCAGCAGCCAAGCCATCATTTTTCCCAAGTTCGGATTGGGCGTTTGCCCGATGAGATGAAAATGATTGGGCATCAGGCCGAAGCCATGGATTACAAATCCGAAGCGAAGTCGGGTGGCTTCTAAAAGTTCAAGGAAATGCTGGCGATCCTTAGCTGACCGAAAGATCGGACGGCGCTCGTTGCCTCGGGCAGAAGCGTGGTAAATAGCTCCTGGAAACTCAAGCCGTGGCGGCCTTGGCATTTACGCAGCGTGCCAGAGGAGCAGAGGCGCCTGCCATTGTCAATATTCAAGGTCTGACCCTTCCCGGCCTGCCATAAGCAAGCGACAGCGCGTCGAATGGCTGCCTCGCATGGATTCGAACCATGACAAAGTGATCCAGAATCACTTGTGCTACCGTTACACCACGAGGCAATCGACAAAATTTTCTGGAGCGGTTTGTCTAGCCTAAAACGCGGCGAAGTCAATGACGGAGCTGGGCCAGCCGACAGGTACCACGCTGGACCATGAACCGGTTTGCGAAGTCAGCTGCCGAACGGTTTGGTAATGTTTGTCCCAGCGGGCGGAGTAAACTCAAACATCGAATCGGGAATGGGATCGCGTCGAACGTTGCTGTAGACCTCCGTGATCTGATCTCCCTTGGCGGTTTCAAAGTCGACCCGGGCAGGTGAGAGATTTTCGTCGATAGTCACTGTCACGGACTTCACAACGCGCTTCAGGGCGGAGGTCTTGGGCGTCAAGGTCAGCCGGTAAACATTCCCTTCCCTGGTGCCTTCGACATTGTAATAGTTGTACACCTGCTGAAAATCCAGGCCGGCCGTGAGCGCCTTGAGCGGATCTTTGAGGATGGGTCGCTTTTCGAGATCGTAAAGCTCAGCATCGTGCAAGCGCGGGTAGTAGATCACCATCTTCTTCCCGTCGATGACTGTCGTGCTCGGGTTAGGAGCTGCGATTTCCCGCCGGATTTTATCGGGCAGGGTCGCCCAGATCTTGCCCTCGTTGACGACCGGATCTTTGAGTACCGGAGTACGGCGCTCCTCGCGAAAACGCGCCTGGAGCGAGGGCTTGGTTTGATGGAGAGCCTCGATCTTTTTGACGAGGTCCTGCGTCTCTGGGGTGGTCAAGGGAACAGCATGCAGGGTTAGGGGAAGCGCCAGCAAAAGCGCCAGGAGATGTTGTTTCATAAAACTGATCTAGCGGTTCCAGACCGGTACGAAGTTAAACCATTGGTCGGGAAACTCGCGGATAATCGATTGGAAGACGTCGGCCACCAGCTGGCTGTTCTCGCCAGCCGTTCGGTCCGGACGCATCTCGATCGGAGGGTAGGCATAACAACCGTAGCTGCCTGGGTCCAGTTGGAGAACAAATGCCGGGATCACCGTCGCTCTTGTATGATACCACAGATGCGCCGCGGCCGCAGAAAACGAGGTCAAACGGTCAAAAAAGCGCACCTCAACCCCACTGTTGAGGTAGGGACGATCGACCAGCATGGCGACGAGTTCGTTGCGGCGAAGGGCCGCGATAATTTCAACGAACGCGAATTTATCGGTTCCGACCGTAATGGTCTTGATACCGAACCGTGCCCGGTACTCGCGGCGCCAATCGTTGAGCTCACGCGTTGGTTCCGTCAAGGTAACCACGTTGACCGGAAACCCGTCCGCAGCCAGCACCATGCCTCCCAGTTCCCAGGCGCCGAGATGGCCGGTGATCAGGATTGTGCCGCGCCCTGTTTTCCGGGCTGATTCCAATGAATCGAACCCTCGGCGCTCGGTCATGAGTTGGTTCACGCGCGGAGCGCCTCCGGAGGCACAATCGCAAAAGTCATGAAGCATTCGCAGAAAATTGTGGAAGGACCGCCGGCAGACGGCATGCCTTTGCTGCTCGTCGGCGATGAGAGCTGCGAGATTTCGGAGAACGGCTTCCCGGCGGTTCTGGCAAAGCCGATAGCCTAGCTCGCCGCAAGCCACGGCCAGGGCTCGGCTTAAACGGGTTGGCACGCGTTCCGTAATCCAGATGGCAGTGTTCAGCCAACGCGGCGCGTACCACGAGTTCCGGGTCAGAATCAGGTCTTCGCCATTTCTCCCGAGCGGGGGCGGTTCTGAAAGCGTCGAAGCCATACGGTTAGCGGCCAAAGCTAAAGATCATGGTAGTTCCTCGCTGAAACCGGATTTCCGCCTCGGTGAGGCTGCCGCTCGTTCGTTCGAAAGTGGCATGCCAGCGGCCGGGCGCCTCTGCCTGGTTTTCATTCCTGTCAAAATGCGGAATGATCGCGCGGAGGTCTGCCCAGGGACGCAGGGTAGAGGGCAAACGGCGGATACCCCCCGTGAAACCGTTGCGGACCAGCAGGCCGGCTGCGGTCAAGGTCTCGTCCCGAGCTTCGAGTTGGAGAATTGTCACGTCGCCCTTGGTCATCGTCAGCGCATAATCGCCATTGGCCAACGTACTAAGATAAACATCAGCCGCGAACGAGCGTTTCGGTGTTCGATAGAGCATTTGGCCGATACGCGTTTTCGCCTGCGGGCCAAGGCTGGAGATTTCCTCGATGCTTCGACAGCCAGCGAACACGCTGAGAATGATCACCAGCCAGATACACTTCCTCATGAAACCCTCGGTTGAAACGTCAGCTGTGGCACCAGCTTGCCAGACCGTCCCTGTAAGTAAACGAGCAGAAAAAAGAGCCACATCCGCCAGCGGACAGCAAAGCTTCGGCTCGGGTTGCCGGAAAGAACCGCGTTTACTGTGGGAACAATATTGAGCAATTCACGAGGGTGCAAAAAGATCTCGACGAACTCGTCGGTGTACCATGCGTTGACCAGCTTCAAATACGCCTTAAATCGGTTTTGGACGATCCGCTCATAGACCTGAAAGGCTTTGCGGCGTTGCAAAGGGTCAACCAGCGCTCGTTCGACCGCGTGAGCCGCTTTTTCGCCGGAGAAAAAAGCCAGGTAAACCCCATTGCTGAAAACCGGATCAAGAAACCCGGCGGCGTCACCGGCCAGAAGCCAGCGCTCTCCGGCCAGTTTCGAGACATGATAGGAAAGATCGCTCGTTGCGTAGATCGGGGTACAAGGGGCAGAGTCTGTCAGAAATCGATTCAGCTCCGGCTGGTCGGAAATGCATTTTTGCAAAACCGCTTCGGGCGTCATGCGCAACGCTCGAAAGCGATCCAGATCCATCACGACTCCCACGCTACATTTGCCTCCCGTCAGCGGGATCAGCCAAAACCAGCTGTCCACGCCGCGAATCATTTTGGTCATCGTGCCGCTTTCGCCATCTTCGGAGCGCAGATTGTCGAAGAAAGCGAATACGGAAAATTTGCGGAGGTGGGGGTAGGGCTGCCGCAGGTTCAACTCGCTAGCGATCAAGCTGTTGCGACCTGTGCAATCGACGACGTAGCGGGCCCTGATTGGCCCAGTCTCGGTGCTCAGGGTGACCCCGTCGGGCGTGAAGCCGATTTTCTGTACGGCCAGGGGCTGTCGGAGGTCGCAACCGGATTCAACGGCATGTTCCAGGAGAATCTGGTCAAACCGTGCCCGCTCTACCTGGTACGCCGTCTCATGACGAGAATGCCAGCCGTCCCGAAAATAGAAACGCGCCCGCGCTGAGCCGCAGGCCGATACGATCTCTCCGCCGTACTTTATTAGGAAGCCGCCTTGATCGATCTTCGATCTGACCCCCAATCGTTCGAGAATATCGACGATCGCCGGGAGGGTCGATTCACCTACGCGAAACCGAGGAAACTTCTCCTTTTCGAGGATGACCACCCGCCGGCCGCTCTTGGCCAGAAACGTCCCGGCAGTGCTTCCGGCAGGTCCGCCGCCGACTATCGCCACATCATAGGGGTGATCCATGCGTGCTGGTCTGGGAATCGGGATCGTTCGACAAGGCGATCGCTTTGGCAATCCGGGCTCTGGTCGCTAGTTCTTCGAAATGCTGCGGCTCGGCGGATGCATGCCTGGTATCACCGGTCGAGGTGAGATCGTACATTTGGTCTAGACGAGTTTCCGGCCGGCGGCGTTCAGAAAAGGCAGGGATTCATCGACCAGTTCGGCAAAGAGCTGGAAATCGATCTGCTGTTGGCCGTCGCTCAATGCTTCCGCCGGATTCGGATGAACCTCCACAAGCAGCCCGTCTGCTCCAACCGCGATAGCTCCTCGACAAAGGACCTTGACCAGATCCGCTCGCCCGCAACCCTGACTCGGGTCGACAATGACCGGAAGATGCGATTCTTTCTTGGCGATAGCCACGGCGGATAGATCCAGCGTATTCCGAGTGTAGTTTTCGAAGGTGCGAATACCGCGCTCGCAAAGTAACACGTTCGGATTGCCATTCGCCAGCAGGTACTCTGCCGCCAGCAGCCACTCCTCAATCCGCTCGCTCATGCCGCGCTTCAGCAGAACCGGTTTCCTGGACCGCGCGCACTCCACCAGCAATTGGAAATTCTGCGCGTTGCGGGCGCCAATCTGCAAAATATCCGCCGTTTCCGCGACATGCTCGACATCGCGCTCGCTCAACACTTCCGTAATGATTTTTAACCCGGTCTCTCGCTTTGCGCATTCCAGGAGGCGCAAGCCCTCCTTTCCCAGGCCTTGGAATTCATACGGCGAGGTTCGCGGTTTGTAAGCCCCGCCCCGGAGAACCGTTGCACCGCCGGCTTTGACGGCGCGAGCGGTGGTCAGAAGTTGTTCTTCGGACTCCACGCTGCAGGGGCCGGCCATCACCACAAAGCTGTCTCCTCCGATCTGCAGTCCATCCACATCGACCACCGTCCCCTCGGTTCGCGATTCACGGCTGGCCAGCTTGAACCGCTTCTGCACACGCAATACCCGTTCGACTTGCGGCAGTACGGTAAGCGATTCCAGGGTGTGGTGGGTTCTCTCGTCCCCGATGGCCGCTACGACAGTCTGGAGCTCGCCTCGAATCGGGTGAGGCGTGTACCCCAGCTTGGCAACCTCTCGGATTACCTCGTCGATTTTATCCGGCGGGCTGTTCGGCTTTAATATGACAATCATGAAAGGAACCGAGGCATTAGCACGGATTAGGCCGCTCGACAATCGCAACCGGCTGGCCACATCGCTCAACCTTTTTTGCATGCAATCAGCGGGGAGCCGTTCTAGATCAGATTGTGCAAGATTTTACTGCGGGCGGGATCCACGCTCTCCAGACCTCCTTTGCGTCCTCCGGCAATCCGGAGTTCGATCGACGGATCCAGGAGTTGGTTTCCGACTGGGGCGTTCGGCAGTCGCCCGAGCTGATTGCCGAAATGATCGTGACCGCGCTGCGGATGGGAAGCGATGCTGTGCCTGTTCCGGATCTCAAGATGATCAATCGGTCACTGAAGGAATTGCGGTCTGCAGCGAAGGTTTTTGCTCCTTACCAGGGCATCCGAAAGATCGCGATCTTTGGTTCAGCCCGCACCTCTGAGGATCAACCCGCTTTTTGGGCGGCCGAACGATTCGCCCGGCTCATGCGCGAGCACGGCTATATGATTATCACGGGAGGCGGCGACGGTATCATGGGCGCCGCGCAAAAAGGCGCTGAGCGCGAGCACAGCTTTGGATTGAATATCCGTTTGCCTTTCGAGCAGCGAGCAAATGAGGTCATCAATGGCGACGCTAAGCTCGTGAATTTTAACTATTTCTTTACGCGCAAGGTCAATTTCGTCAAAGAAACGCACGCGATCGCGCTATTTCCAGGAGGTTTTGGAACGATGGACGAAGGCTTTGAATGCCTCACGCTGATGCAGACTGGGAAGTCCAGAATCATTCCGATAGTGCTGGTGGATCGGGAAGGCGGCACGTATTGGAAGACCTGGCACGAGTTTCTTACCCGGCACCTGCTTGACGCCGAATTGATCTCACCAGAGGACCTCTGCCTTTTTCGCGTTACTGAAAATGTTGAGCAGGCCGTTGCGGAAATCATTCAATTCTACCGAAACTTTCACTCCTACCGTTGGGTCGGCGACCGGCTGGTGATCCGCGTTCAAGAACAGCTTGCGCCGAAAGCGATCGACGCTTTGAACCGCGAATTCCGTGACCTCGTCGAGAAAGGTCCGTTCCACGCGTCGGCGCCGCTGAAACAGGAACTGAACGAGCCTGAGCTGAAACGGTTACCGCGAATGGTGGGTATTCCTCACCGAGGCCACTTTGGCCGGCTTCGTCAACTGATCGATGCGATCAATCGAGCCGAAACCGTGATAGCGGCGCCATAGGCGTTTCGCGTTTCGTGTTTCACGTTTCGCGCCTCGCAACACTTGAGTGTCGCGAAACGTGAAACGCGAAACGTGAAACGCTTCAGACGGCTCCGCCTGCTGCTCCGTTCCGGACGATGTAATCGTGAATGCTGTTCACCGTCTCAAGCGCAATTCGGGCCACATTTGAGTTTGGAATCCCGACTCCAAAGGTTTTCTCCAGGCTGACGACAAGTTGCAGAGCATCGATCGAATCCAGGCCAAGGCCTTCGGGCCCAAACAACGGCAGATCATCGCCGATTTCTTCTTTGGGAGTCCGAAGCATCAAATTGTTGATCAGCATTTCCTTGATTTGCTCCTTGAGATCTTGCGACGACATAAGTTTCCGGCCCGGAACCCGAATAGATTTTGTTCCCTTTATCAAGCTTTTATTTCGACGGGTTAAGTCGGATATTTACTCGAAAGTGGAACCCGGCAAAAGGACCAGAATTGATCGATTGTTGGTGGAACTCGGCAAAGTCGACTCGCGCGAACGAGCCCAGCGGCTGATCCGGGCCGGTCAGGTGCTGGTGAACGAGCAGATCGTCGACAAGCCCGGCTCGCTGGTAAAACCAGGTATCACGATTCGGTTAAAAGCGCCCGAGAAATTTGTCGGACGAGGCGGTTATAAGCTGGAAGCAGCGTTGCGCCATTTTCAGATTTCGCCCGAAGGGCAAGTTTGTCTGGATGTCGGCGCCTCCACCGGCGGTTTCACCGATTGTCTTTTGCAAAACGGCGCCGCCCGGGTAATCGCAGTGGATGTTGGTCACAATCAGCTCGCGTGGAAGCTGCGCACCGACTCGCGCGTGACGCTCCTGGAAGGGCAGAACGCGCGGTACCTGACGCCAGAAGTGCTGGGAGACAAGGTTACGCTGGCTGTCGCTGATGTCTCGTTCATTTCGTTGACCCTCATTTTGCCGGCAATCTTTTCTTGTATCGAAGCTGGCGGCTTCGTAATCGTTCTGATTAAACCACAGTTCGAGCTTACGTCCGAGCAGGTCGGACGGGGCGGGATAGTGCGCGACGAGGGGAGCCGGTTCATCGCGGTGGAGCGAATCAGAAACTACTGCATCGACGTTCTCCGCCGCGAATGGCTCGGCTCGCTGGAGTCGCCGATCGTTGGCGCAAAAGGAAACCGGGAATTTCTTGCATGTCTTCGCTGACGCTAGGAATCTACGCCCACTGGCGCAAACCAGGTGCGGCTGACTCGCTCAGGGTCCTTCTGACAAATCTCCATCAAGAGGGTATTTCGACTCTCCTGGAGCAGAACTCGGCTCATCTGATCGGCGAGAAAGGACGGGTGTTGGATGAGCTCTACGAACAAGTCGACCTGTTTGTCGCCCTTGGCGGTGACGGTACGCTCCTGCGGCTTCTGCGCGACCTAAACGGCAAAATGAAACCTGTCATGGGAATCAATTTCGGTTCGCTCGGATTTCTCACCTGTTTCGGCGGCCCGGACTTTGCGGCTGCGGCTCGTGCGTTGGCCGCCGCGGATTACCGGGTCGACGAACGCACGCTTTTGGAGGCTCGCCTGGAACACGATGGCGAATTGATCCATCGTCAGCTTGGTCTGAACGATGTCGTCGTTTCGCGGGGTGAGCGATCTCGCCTTGTCCAGGTGGAGGTTTGGACTGACCAAACGTTTTTGGCCGAATACAACGCCGACGGATTAATTCTGGCCACCGCGACTGGGTCGACTGCCTACTCTCTCTCGGCTGGAGGTCCCATCGTCAGTCCAAACTCCGGGGTGTTTCTCGTTACCCCGATTTGTCCGCACGTGCTCACCAACCGCTCGGTCATCGTTTCCAATCGCTCCATCATAACCTTGCGTCCGAGCCGGTTCGAGCTGCCGCTGCTTTTCAGCGTTGATGGCCAGGATGCCACCCAGATCACTGGCGGGGACTCGGTTGTCGTGCGGGCGGCGGAGGCTCGCCTGCCTCTGCTCCTGCCGAAGGACCTCACCTTTGCCGATATTCTCCGGCAGAAACTCCGCTGGAGCGGGAGCGCTCTATGATCCGTTTTCGCGATGCTTTGCGGCCAGAAAACGTTTTGCTGGGGATAAAAGCCGGCACGAGGGAGGAAGCCGTTCATCGCGTGGCGCAATCTCTGCAGAACGATGCGCGCGTAGTCGATTGGCGACAGTTTTACCATCAACTGGTCGACAAAGAACGCGGGAATAAAGTGACGTACGATTTCGGCCTTGCCCTGGTCCATATCCGAACCGACGTCGTCACCGAGATGGTTATGGCCTTTGGTCGCCTGGCCCCGCCCCTGGACGGGCCGGCCGGTTTTTTGCAGTTCCTCTTTGTGATTGGCGTTCCCAATGCCCTGGACGCGGAGTATTTGCGCGTGTTGGGCCTACTGATGCGCATCTTTCGCGACAGCAAATCCCGAAAATTCGTGTTGGAAGCAGCAGAACCGGCAGCAATTCTTGAGCTGTTCGAGCAAGAAGAAATTGAGCTGAAGCAGAGTTAGTGCCTGCAGCCGGTGCCGGTGTCAGTGCCGGTGCCGTTGTCAGTGCCAGTGCGATGAAGATTCATTCGAGCGCCAGGCGAGAACTTGTTTGAGTCGGGCGTTGGAGGTGGCAGCTTCAGCGTCCGGCTCAAACGAGTCTTCGCCAAGGCTCAGGTGAAGCGGCTGTCTCGCAACGTGTCTCTGTCTCTATCGCGCGGCAGTTCGGGCAGGAGCACCTTTGGAGTGCGTGCGACTTGTCGCCGCTTTGAGACCGCGCGGAGCGCGACTACCAGCTAACGGGTCTTTTCGCGGAGAGAACAATGCACTTCGCAGATCAATCCTCGGTCAGGCCGCGCTCCGCGCAGATCCTAAGGCGGCGACAAGTCGCACGCACTCCAAAAACGCTTCGTAAATCAGTAATCTTTGCGCCAATTGCGGTCGTCGAGCGGCACTGACACTCACGCTGGCACCGGCACCGGCACCGGCACTCGCACTGGCACTAACACTAGCACTGGCACTCGCACCGGCACTACCTCACCGCCCGGCCTTCAGCCCGACTGTTCTGCCGGCAAAACCGGCTGCATCGAAATATCGCGTACCGCCGACTGCCTGAAAATTCAGAACCGTTTCTACTCCATTTGCGTTTGGTTCGGAATGGATTGTTGACCGCGAAAAAGCGACTGTTTCCGGCCCTGATGCCAACGCCTCCAGGAGGACGCGCCCAGTAAGATCTCCTTTGAGCGGAATTTCAAATTTGAGGATGTATGCCAGCGTCCGCGCAATATCCGCATTGCCGGCGGGTGCTTCGTCGACGTGCCCGGTTTTAAAGTCCGGGCCGTAAGCAGCCATGTTATTCCAAGTGTCTGCCCGGCTGAAGCTTCCGTGCATGCCTTGTCCCTGCTGCAGTCCGGTATCGCAGATCGTCACGGCTGTCATGAGCGGATCGTTTTCGTCGAACGTGAAACTTCGGAAGTTGACGACGATGGCCGGCGCCGGCAGGACTGAGGAGCCCTTGAGGTTAATCGCGGTAAGGGGCAGGGCACCCTTGACCTGCTCGTACTCTGGATCGGTAAACAACCCGCTTACATATTCCTGGCGGCAGAGGAAATCGACGATGCGCTGGACCAATGAAGCATCCGGTTTGGGCAAATAAATCAAGTCTGAGCCGCCATTCGCCGCCACTACGATCGTGGCATCGGTCGGCGTGTTGATCGCCCCGGAGCCGCCGAGGAAAGCGTTCCCCAGCGAAGGGCGCTGCTGCACATCCTCCGTCGTTTGCGAGACCTCAGGATCGATGGGTTTGTAGGCTTTTTCGCCGTTCTTGATCACGGTGCGATCGGGATCGAAGAGTGGCAACTTCAGTTCATGCGCCAGATCGATCGCGAGAAAGCCGGATGGCAAAAAACCGGTGTTCACTTCCTGCCTCCCTTTGCTGTCCCGATATGTCTTTGTCGTAGCGTAGCTCGCAATCATCTTCTGACCGGAACTATCGACGGCGCCTTTGCTGATCGTGGAAAACCCGTGATCGGATGTGATGAAAAGATCCGTATCATCGAGCAGACCTGGGACGCTCTGGAGATAGTCCAGAATTTGTTTTAAATTGTTGTCAGCATTGCGAACCGCGGCTCGCGAGGTTGGGCCATTGATTCCGGGGCTCAGCTGGTTCAGGCTATCGCCCTGGTTATGCTGGGTGCCGTCCGGATCGCGACTCCAGAAGACCGCGGCAAACGGTTTATGTTCGCCAACGAAGAGGGGAAGAACCGCCTTGGTGAAGGCATCAGCAAAGTATTGTTGCTGGGTGACGTTTGGTTGCAGGGTGCCGGGCGTCTCGTTTGTCCCGGGATAACCGTTGTTTTCCGGGGCGGTCGGCGGGGCGCGATTGGATCGATCGGGTGCAACGAGCGGAAGTTTCGCGGCAGTAAGAGCCTCCGCTGCTCGCGAGCTCAGCGGAATGCCCCCCTTTTTTCCCGTCGCATCATCGACGATGATTGTCTCAGGAACCGGGACTGAACCGCGAACAGGGTTCGCCTCCGCGATCACCTGGATCAAAGTTGGACCGAGTTTCCCGACGGCGGCCGTCTCAAAACCATGATCCTTGGCAAAAGCCAGAAAGGTTTCTTCGTCCAGAAAATTGCCGGAAAAATGCTTATCGATGTCGCTGAGGATTGAATCGCTTTCGATAAAAGGTGTTTGGGTACTGTCCAGCAGACCGATGGGGTAACCCGTGTAAACCGTGTTGCTGAAATCGCCGGTGTCACCCAGGTAATGTCCCGTCGCAATCGCGGAAGCGTTCGGCGTGGTGAAGGTGGGGAAAAGCGCATGGCTGTTCTGGAAGAACACGCCTTTTTGCCGGATAGCCGCGAGCGTCGGCGCGTCGTGCTCGTTCACCGACCCGGAGCGGAGTCCGTCTGCTACAAAGATGATCACATTCCGGGCAAAAACGGCCGGTGCACTAAGCAGGTACAAACCGGCCGCAACCAACCGGGCCGGCTTCATCGCGAGTTTAAGCAGAGCAGTCACGGTATTCATCTGATAGGATAACTACCGGCGGTTGGCGAATGCGCGCGGAGCAAAGCATTGTAATTTTTTTGTAACCTGGAGACCCGAAAGGGATGAGCGATCAATAGCCGATGCCGTAGCGCGAACGGCCTCGGGCGGTCGGACTTCGAGGTAGAATAAGCTTCCAGCTTGTCAGCTTTTTAAACCGGCAGGATGCCGGCGCTACCTTAAATCCGTCGTTTGAACCTGAAAAATTGAAGCAACCTTTGCGAACTGCCGGCCTGTGTTCCTTTCAGAAATGTAATTGTGCCGCAATGGTCCCGTCACTTGAGCGTGTTCTAATAGAGGCGCACATTAAAACAGCAACCAAGTTTTATGAACAAATCCAATGCGCAACGCTGGCTACAGGGAGCAGTAGCCGGTATTTCCATTATCGCAGGTTCGGCGTGGGCAATCAACGCCGGTACTGAGAATAACAATCAACCAGGGAAACCGCCCTTAACGCTGAAGGAGGATGATTCAGCGCTGCCGCGCGGGCAAAGCATTCAGAGCAGCTACGCTCCGATCGTGCAGAAGGTCGCCCCGAGTGTCGTGAAGATCGCCGTGACGGCCGCAAACCCCGAGGAGCGGTTGAGCGGACCCGATCTTGATTTCTTCCGCCGGTTCTTCGGCAACCGCGGATTCGGTGGCAATGGGCCCGGGGGAAATGGGTTTGGCGGCGAGTCGCCGCAACCCTTGGAACATGCCTTGGGTTCAGGGGTGATCGTCTCGGCTGACGGTTATATCTTGACGAACAACCATGTCGTCCAAAACGCCAAGGAGATCCAAGTCGGATTGAACGATGGGCGTAATTTCACGGGCAAGGTTGTTGGCACGGACCCGCAGACCGACATCGCGTTGGTGCGAATCAACGCGGACAATCTGCCGGCCCTTACCCTCACCAATAGCGACCAGGTTCAAATTGGCGACGTTGTGCTGGCCATCGGAAACCCGTTCGGGATAGGCCAGACTGTGACGTCCGGAATTGTCAGTGCCAAGAATCGGGTGACTTCGGGCGATATGGACCAGGACTTCATCCAGACGGATGCCGCCATCAATCCGGGAAATTCCGGTGGTGCGCTGGTCGACGCCGAAGGTCGCCTGGTTGGGATCAACACCGCGATTCTGTCGCGCAGCGGCGGTAACCAGGGAATTGGCTTTGCCGTTCCATCGGACCTTTGCCGCTGGGTCATGGATAGTCTGGTGAAGGGTGGCAAAGTTTCTCGCGGATTTCTCGGGGTCCAGATCCAGTCTCTTACGCCAAACCTGGCCCAGGCCTTCAAACTGGACCGCGCCAATGGCGCCCTGGTCGCAGACGTCACCCCCGGTAGTCCGGCCGAAGCAGCTGGCTTAAAGAGCGGTGATGTGATCACCAGGTACAACGATCAGCCAGTCCAGGACGCGAGCCAGTTAAAGCTGAAAGTCGCGGAAACGCCTCCGGGAACCACCGTTCCGATGCAAATCAATCGCAACGGCGAAACCAAGAACTTTTCCGTCACCTTGAAAGAGTTGGCCAAGAGCGATTTGGCGAGCAATAGCGAGAACGCTCCAGGCGGAACTACTTCGAATGACACACTGCACGGTGTTGCCGTCGCTGATCTCGATCGCAACACGCGTACCGAGCTGAAGGTGCCGGCAAACGTTCACGGCGCTGTCATTACGCAAGTGGAACAGGGCACGCCTGCTGCCGAAGCCGGACTGGAGGAAGGGGATGTGATCCTGGAGATCAACCACCATCCGATCAGCAATGCTCAGGAAGCAGTTGATGTGACCAGCAAGCCGGCCGGCGGCGAGACCCTGGTCAAAGTCTGGAGCCATGGAGGCACCCGCTACGTGACGGTCGAAGAATCGCACTAACGGCGCAGTCCTAGGTTACGAACAAAGGGACCGGTTGCTACCGGTCCCTTTTTGTTTCAATGGTAGATTACCCTGACAGAGTTTCTTCCCGCCCAGGTCGGGAAAGCGAAGAAGAGCGGTTGACCCAAGTTATGCGCGTGTTGGTCGTAGAGGATGATCCGAAGATTTCCTCGTTTATTGCGGGTGGACTGAAGCAAAGCGGTTTCGCGGTAGATCGCGCTGCCGATGGGGAAGCCGCGCTCGACCTCACCGCGGCGATCACCTACGACGCGGCCGTAGTCGACCTCATGCTGCCAAAACTCGATGGCATGTCCCTGATCCGGCGACTGCGTCAGCAAAAAGTACATGTGCCGGTTCTGATTCTCAGTGCCCGCGCCAATGTCGACGATCGGGTTAGCGGTCTGCAGGCCGGAGGGGACGACTACCTGACCAAGCCTTTCGCTTTTTCCGAACTCCTCGCCCGGGTCCAAGCCCTCATTCGGCGGTCAACCCAAACACCGGAACCTTCCAAGCTGGCAGTGGACGATTTGACAGTCGACCTCTTCACCAGAGAAGTGCGTCGGGACGGTCAGCTGATCGACTTGCCAAGCCGGGAATTCTCGCTACTGGAACTGCTCTTGCGGTACGCGGGACGCCCGGTGACCAAGACAATGATCCTCGAGCATGTCTGGGATTTCAGTTTCGATCCACAGACCAACGTGGTCGACGTATTGATTCATCGGCTCCGGGCCAAGATCGATCGAAACTTTCCCAACAAACTGATACATACCATTCGCGGAGTGGGTTATGTGGTTCGCTCAGCTAAGCCGCCTCAAGCATAGTTTTGCTTTTCGACTGTCTGTCCTCTATGCCGTGATTTTTACGGCGAGTTCGGCCATCCTTTTTGCGCTGCTCTACTTTCTTTTGACTTCCTTTTACGAGCGGAGCGAACAGGCGATTGTGGAAGCCCGCCTCAAGGAATGTGCGGCGGTCTACACCACCCGAGGCCTGTCGGCCCTGCAGGAACTCGTGCATCAGAGCCAGTTCAACCAGGATGAGGGTCCGTTCTTCGTCCGGGTCACCGGCCAACTCGGGAGCGTTCTTCTGCTCGCCGCACCCGCGGACTGGGCGGGTCTGAATAACGATCCGGCGACAAGCCCGGATCCCGGACGCCCGCGATCCTGGCTGCGGATTCCCAAAGATGACCGCACCGATTTCACGATCGCCTCCATGCCGCTTAGTGATGGATCGATCCTGCAGGTCGGGCGCAGCACAAACCGGAGTGTTGCGCTTCTGGAGCCTTTTGTGCGGGCCTTCTTTCTTGTGATGGCGCCGACATTCCTGCTTGGGCTGGCTGGCGGCGCTTTTTTTGCCCATCGGGCCAGCGCTCCTCTGCGGAGTGTTTTAAAGACGGCGCGCAACATTATTAATACGGGCAACCTGGCCGAACGCGTACCGGAAACCCTGGCCCAGAGCGACTTGGCAGACCTGGCGCGCCAATTCAATCGTGTGCTCGCCAAAAACGAACGGCTCATCAAGGAGCTGCGCGATGCACTCGATAATGTGGCGCATGATCTGCGCACTCCCCTCACGCGATTGCGGAGTTCGGCTGAGACGGCGCTCCAAGGTTCTCCGCCTGCTTTCGCGCGGGATGCATTGGCGGACTGCGTAGAGGAATCGGATCGCGTGCTGACGATGCTGCACACGCTGATGGATATCACCGAGGCGGAAAATGGAATGATGCGTCTGGAGAAGACGATCGTGCCGCTGGCCCAGGTGATCGAACAGGTGGCGGATGTCTACCGGATCGTGGCCGAAGAGAAGGGAATTGCCCTTGAGACAATTTGCACCGGCCCCTGCGGTGCCGACGCCGATCCAAACCGGATCCGGCAGGCCTTGGGCAATCTTCTGGACAACGCGATCAAGTATACAGCGAAGGGCGGGCGAGTATCGCTGCTCTGCGATCAGCAGGGTTCGACCGTGCGTTTAATGGTGACGGACACCGGGATAGGAATCCCGGAAGCGGAAAGGCCGCGGATTTGGGACAGGCTTTACCGCGGAGATAAGAGTAGAACCGAGCGTGGACTCGGTCTTGGGCTGAGCCTGGTAAAGGCGGTCATCGATTCTCATGGCGGCACAATCTCGGTTGAAAGTGCCGAGGGCCAGGGCTCGCGATTTACGATTGTCCTGCCTGCCGCGATCGAAGTCCCGGAAGTGGCGGCGGTACCACTGGCAGGTTGATATCGGCCGAGCGCAGATGTCATGAGGCTCATGGGTCTTATAGGCCCAATAGGTGCTAGGCTGCGCAGTTTTTTAGCTTTTGTTTCAACGAATGACACTCAATCTACCTTTACGAATCCTGTTGATTGGCTCGGCCGCATCTTTTTTAACAGCCCAGGCGGGGAGCGCCGAGGAGGCAAATACACATCGCGACTGTCAAGCCCGTATCGCCGCGATCGAACAACAGGTTGGTGGCCGTCTCGGCGTGCTGGCGCTCGAGACGGGCACGGGTCGGCGAATCGAATATCGGGCAGCGGAACGCTTCCCCGTGTGCAGTACGTTCAAGGTCTTGCTTTGCGGGGCTGTGCTCAACCGTGTCGATAATCATCAGGAGAATCTGGATCGACAGATTCCGTATGGCGAAGGGGATCTGCAAAAGTGGGCTCCCATCGCGAAGCAGCACGTCCAGGAAGGCGGCATGACAGTGGGCGCGCTCTGCGCTGCCGCGATCGAATATAGCGACAATACGGCAGCGAATCTACTCCTGCAGAGCATTGGCGGTCCAAGCAAGTTGACCGAGTATCTTCGATCGCTCGGCGATAACATTACCAGGCTTGATCGCGACGAACCTTTTCTAAATACCGCAATTGAGGGAGATCCTCGCGATACCGCGACACCCACCTCTATGGTCAAAACAATGAATGCCCTGCTCATAGGTAACGCGTTGTCCGAAAATTCCCGCAAGCAGCTGGCGAATTGGATGATCGGCAATACGCTTGGTGGAAGGCGATTGCGCGCGGGCTTTCCTCCGGGCTGGCGGGTGGGCGATAAGACCGGAACAGGAGATAACGGCGCGACGAATGACGTCGCCATTGTCTGGCCGCCGAATCAGCCTCTCATCCTGCTGGTGACCTTCTCCGTTGGATCCAAGTCGGAAAGATCTGAGCTTGAGGCGGCGATTGCCCGCATAGCTCATGTCGTCGCCGATTCTTTTGGAAAACCGACTGTGCCGCGATAGGTGTCGCTTGGGTCTTATGAGTCTCATGGTCCTATCCACTCCGGTCCCGGAAACTCGAAGGCGGACTGTCTCGCGCGTCCAACTTTCCTGATGTTTCCCATAAACCCGTGCGTCCGCGATCCGGCATGCTGGCGCGATTCGACAAGAAATGCCCGGTGCCGGCGAAGGGCCAAAACAACGTTGCGAGACAATCTTTGAGTTTTTCGCCCCACCGGCACAGGGTCAAAAAAAGTTGTTAGTCGGTCTCTATGCTTGCCAAACCGCTGCACTACCGATTAGAAACAGCGGGCGGGAAGACTTGCCAGGGGAAAATGTGGGTTGCATCGGAAGCGGTGAACTGCATTTTGTGAGTTTCGTCTCCCGAAAACCAATCCATGGCTGATAATTTGTTTGCTTGCCACCGTGGTTACGACAAAACGCTACGGCGTTTCTGGAGCCGGCCGGCGACTGCCGCGCTTTTGCCAATCGTGATCTGCGCGCAATTCTTCTCGGCCGTTTCTCGTGGATCCACCCCCTGGCAGGAGGTTAGCCGGAGTGCCGATGTCACCGTGCTGACTCGCATCCGGGACGGAAGCCCAATCAAGGAGTTGCGGGCAGTCGGCGAAATCGACGCGCCTTTGTCCAGAGTGAGACGTGTCCTGCACGACGTTGACAGTTATCCGCAATTCATGCCTTACACCGAGCAGGCCCGGGTGCTCTCGCGAGATCCCGCGAGACATACGGCCGTTCAATATATGCGCTTGAACCCGCCAATTGTTGGTCGGCGCGATTTCACGATCCTGGTACACGATGACGAAAACAGCGGCGATCACTATGCCAGCCATTGGGAGCAGGCTAACCAACTTGGTCCAGCGGCGGAACAAGGAATCACCAGAGTCAACGTGACCGAAGGTTCCTGGAAACTTGAGGCCATCGATGGGGGGAAGAGAACACAAGCGACTTATACGCTCTACACGGATGGAGGAGGGGATTTACCCTCTTTTATTGTAAACCTCGCAAACAAGCGAAGTGTGGTGGACTTGATTGTCGCGGTCCGGAAGCAAGTAAATGCCGAAATCGAGCGCTGAACGGTTGAGGTGGCTCGGACCGCTCGGATTAGCCTTGGTCGCCCTCACTGGATTTTTCTTTGCATCCTGCACCTCCAACCAGCCGGGTCCTCACCGCCATTTCACGACCGTCGTTCTCGACGCCGGCCATGGCGGCAAGGATAATGGCGGAACAAGCGGGCGAAGAGGGTCGGTGTTCATTCGGGAAAAAGATGTCACGCTCGATACCGCCAGGCGGGTGCGGGATCTGTTGAGACGCGCCGGACTGAAAGTCGTGATGGTGCGTGACGGCGATTATTTTGTAGAACTCGATGATCGCGTCGCGTTAGCCAATCGGACTGGCCCGGGAGCTGTTCTGGTAAGTATCCACTACAATGCCGTTGGCGATTCGCGGACAAGCGGAGTCCAGACTTTTTTCTGGCATGCCAACAGCCATGGACTCGCGACGCGAATCCAACGCGGGGTGGTTGCGGCCACCGGTGAATATAATTGGGGCGTCACCCGGCGGCGGTTGCGTTTAACGCGAAACCCGGAAATTCCGTGCGTGCTTTGTGAATGCGCCTACCTGACAAACCCCTCTGAGGTGCTCAAAGTGGCCAACGAATCGTACCGTCAGAAAATCGCGACGGGTATTGCCAACGGCATTATCGAACAATCTCGATTGGGCGACAGCGGCATCCCATCGGTGCCGGAGATCTGGGCGCCAATGTCCCGCGGCACTGACCGCCGTATTTGAGCTTTATCGTAGCGCGGACAGCCCTGGGTCAAGGTAGATATGCTTCCAGCTTGTCAGCTTTTTGAACCGGCAGGATGCCGGCGTTACCTGGTACGGGCGAGGCCGTCCGCGCTACGATGCAGGCTTTGCGAGTTCAGACTTGAGCGATGCCCGGACTCGACTTAATCTTGGCGCAATTTGTCGATGTCTAACCGGAAGAAGGTGGCTCTGGCGGTTGCGGGATCGATCCTCCTGCACATTCTTATTATCCTCGCGGTCAGCGGGGTCTTCGCGATTTGGCCTGAGACCGCTTCCGTCCATGCATCGCCTAGCCAGGATCAATTGCCTGAGCTGACAATGCTCGATCAGCCGGCACCCCAACAGCCGGAGCATCGGTATGTGCGGACCGATGACCTGCAAAAGGCTGATCAGAAGCCGGCAGATTCAACGTTTGAATCCGACAAGGACACCGCTGCCGCCGCGGACCAAGCCGCCAAGGGAACCGACCCGGTCCCAACGCAGGACGGAAAAAAATTTCCGGACATGGCGTTTCTGAATCATGACTACTCACTGGATGCACAGGGCACCGAATTCAATCGCCAGCCCGACCAGGCAGAAGCGGAGCAACCGGCGGCGACGCCTCCGCCTACGCCCACTCCGGCAGCAACCCCGGAGTCCACGCCTCCGCCTACGCCCACTCCGACAGCAACCCCGGAATCCACGCCCACGCCCACTCCTACCCCGCCGAAAGAAGAAGAATTGGCGATGTTGAAAGAGGCGCCGACTCCGGTGCCGACTCCGCCACCGGCAAATTCACGGCGGACTCCGAGACCAAGAACCGCGCCTCGAACCGCTTACCGCCAACAATCGATCCTCAACGAGATGCGTGGTAATATCACGAACCGGGGACGATCATCGGTGGCGGCCCTGGGAACCCCGTGGGGCCGGTTCCAGAAAGCGGTTTCCGACGCGGTCGGATCGCGCTGGTATTTTTACGTTAGCGAGCGCGGCGGCGCCTCCATCATGCCCGATTCGGTCCAAGTGAATTTTCACGTGTTGCCCGACGGCCGGGTGGAAAACGCTCACGTCCTCGGCGCGGCCGCCAATCAAACATTAGCATCTTGCTCTTTGCGCGCGGTGTGCGATGCGCAAATACCACCCATGCCGGAAGAGCTCGTGTCCACTGTTCCGGGCAACGGTGTCGATTTCACTTTTACGTTCACCTTCTTCATCCAATAGCCATGCATTATCAGCTAGCCCTTTTCGAAAATATTACCGACTTCTTTATCAAAGGTGGGGTCTTCATGGGAGTACTTCTGTTTTGCTCCTTTGTCGGGCTTACGGTTATTCTCCTGCGCTCGCTGGCCTTACGCCGTCGAGCGGTGATTCCCCACTTGATTGAGCGCGAGATCAATACCCTGAAGCCGGGTGACGAACCCGAGCACTTGCGCCACCTGATCATGGACGACGACTCACCGCTTTCGCGGGTGGTTGAGGCCGCGATCCGGCCCTACAATAATTCGAAGCCGGAGACGGTCGAACTGGTACAATCCAAGGCTAGGCAAGAGATTGTCCGGATGGAGAGCGGTCTCTTCATTCTGGAGATTGTTGTGGGAATCGCGCCTTTGCTGGGTTTGCTCGGTGCGGTGAACGGGCTGATAAAGGTGTTCGGCAATATCGGTTCCGGTGTGATGTCGACCGCCGATCTCAAGGGCATGGCCTCAGGGATTGGCGAGGCCTTAAGTACAACCATTGTCGGCCTGGCGATTGCTATTCCTGCCCTGATCGCCTTCACCTATTTCTCGCGCCGGGTCGAACGGCTTGCTGTCGAAATGGAGGCGCTGGTTACTGATTTGATCGAAAAGCTCTTTCATCTGCCGCGCAAGAACTATAGCGCCGAAGAAACGTCTCTGGAAGAAGCGACGCGATGAGGTTCTACGTCAAAAGGAAGCGAACGCCGCAGATTATCATCGTCAATTTGATCGATATCTTCGCGATCCTGTTAATCTTTTTCATCGTCACGACGACGTTTAAAACGGCTCAGTCCCAACTTTCGATCAAACTACCGGAATCGCGGACCGCCTCCGCGAGTGAGAATCCGAAAGAGCCGATTATTCTATCGATCACCGCCGACGAAAAACTGTACCTGGGCGACAAGCAACTCAGTGGCGTCGATCAATTGGCTCCTGCTTTGAAGGACTTTCAACAAGGATCTCCTGACCGACCCCTGGCGATGAACGCGGCAAAAGAAGTCTCGTTTGGCTTTCTGGTCCAGGTGTTGGATGCTTTGCGAGAGTCAGGTATCAAGAACCTGCCCACCTTTACTCAGCCAAAGGAGACCAAGTGATCCGCGAGATCGTGATTTACGGCGACCCAGTCCTGCGGGTGAAGGGCAAGCGCGTCGACCAGGTCACGGATGAGATCCGCACTCTGGCCGATGATATGCTCGAAACGATGCGAGCTGCGAATGGAGTTGGACTGGCGGCGCAACAGGTGGGAGTGCCTCTGCAGCTCACTGTTGTCGACGTGGCTGAAGCGGAGAACCGCCCCAGCCGCCTCTGGATCAACGGAGCGGAAGTCGATCCGGGGGAGCACATGCCGATGGTGCTTCTGAATCCGCGAATTGATTTGAGCAGGGAGACCGAGATCGGTTCAGAAGGGTGTCTGAGTTTTCCCGAAATTAGCGCCGACATTTCGAGAGCGTCCCATGTGTCGGTTCGCGCCGATGGTTTAGACGGCCAGAAGATCGAGTTCGAGGCGGAAGGACTTCTTGCGAGAGCGGTTCAGCACGAACTTGATCATCTGAACGGAATATTATTTATCGATCGAATGAACTCGGCGGCGAAAGCCTCCCTCGGCAACCGCCTGAAAAAAATGGTCGTCGAACAGGCCGAAGCGAGAGAGCGCATCGAACCGGCCAAGGGACGGTCGACGAGGTAGCGCTCGAAAAAGAGATTGTCTCGCAACATCATTCGACGACCGAAATTGCCGCAAAGATTACTAATTTAGGGCGCGCTCCAAGATGCTCGCAAAGACCGCAGGATCGGCATCCCTGCCGGTCATTGAAACGCGACAAGCTGGAAGCTTATCCTACGGCCCTCACACCAAGCTGGAATCGTCTCCGCCGGAATCAAAGCCGCCGCCGTCGTCCATACTGGAGTCATCAAATCCCTGGTCGTCGACGGTGTCATAGTTCGCGTCCTGGTCCTGATTCGGGTCATAGTCGGCGTTCTGGATGTCCTGATCTGCTACCTGCTCGCTGCCGCTACCCGGTTCACTCCCATAGTAGTTGTTCTCGATGATTTCGGTTGGCTCGCCGGACTGGCCGGCAAACCCTTGGTTCCCGAATGCGGGCGCAAACGGGCCGGCATTGTGGCCAATCAGGTTCTCTATTCCCTGAAAAAGCAATGATCCACCCGCCACGCCGGCCGCAGTCGCCATCGCTGTCCTCAGAAAACCTCCGCCGGAACTTGGCGGCAGGTTCACCGTTGATGGATAAGGCGGCGGCTGTTGCATTGCCGCAATCGGCGGCGGAGCAGCTTGCCTGGTTGGTTGCGCTTGCACGGGCGGCGGTGGAGGCGACACCGGTTGTGATTGACCAGCCTGCTTTCCGCCGAAAAGATGGGCTACTCCGGAAAGAAAGCCGCCCTGGGCTTGCGGAGCCGCGCCCGTCGCAGCCACCTGACGTTCCAACGCCGCAATTCGATTTTGCGCGTTGGCGAGAGCGTGCTCTTGCACCAAAACAGCTTGGCAAAGGAGATAAGGAGCTGAAGGGAGCTGAGCCGTCCCGGTTCGGATCAATTCTTCTGCTGCTGGATCTTTCGGGCTGACATCGGCTTGGCGCAGCCTCTCGAAAAGACCGGTAATGAGATTCTGTTCTTCAGGCGTCATAAATTTGATTCCTTCTGGTACGCTTACCACAATCCGTCGTTTGCTGCCGACACGCAACACACCGTTACGCCTATACGCAACACGCCGACACGCAACACGCCGACAACGCCGACACAACTTGATCGTTGCGCCACTCCGTGCTTCGCTGGTCGCGAGCGCGACAAGATCACGGCGAGACGGTCCAGCGGAAAACGCGAGCTGACGAAGTCGTATATGGATTCTTTTTCAGAACATTCCGGGACCCGTCTGGGCTCGTCGACGTTTCCCGTGCGCCTGGATGCCCCAGCGGTTTGCGGCGAGCCGGCCGTCCTGGAAACGATCCGGCCCGTTGCTGCGCCGCACAGGATCCAACGTTTTCTTCAGCCTCGGCTGCTCGTGGTGACATTTCTCGCGGTTGCGCTGGTCTACCTGGCGTCAGCCGGAGTGCCCTGGCTTTTTGATCAGATCGACGGACAATATGCCGGCTCGGCTCGTGAGATGGTCGCCAGGACTGATTGGCTGATCCCGACCCAAGACGGTGTTCCTCGCTTGCAAAAACCTCCGCTTGTCTACTGGGTCGAAATCATCTCCTTGCGAAGCTTTGGGATTAACGAGTTCGCGGCCCGGTTTCCAGTTGTTGTTTCCGCGATCGGCTGGTTTTTAGCAACGGCTTTCCTGGTCTACCGTCTCACCGGAGATCCTAAACGAGCCTGGCAGGCCGGGATCGCGCTCGGCACCTTCACCGGGACATTCTTCTTCACCCATATGGTGATGCCGGAAGCTTTGCTCGCTCTTTGCATGGTCTTGACCATGCTTTGCCTGACTGGTGCGCTACAATCCGGTTGCCAAGATCCAGAGGCCGCTGACCAGCAGTTACTTGGTGCATGGTTGTTTATTGCCCTTGGTTGTCTCTCCAAGGGTCTTCACGCGCTCGCTTTCCCGGTAGTGGTATGTGCCTTAAGCGCGCTGTTAAGACCCGCGACGCGTCCGATCTGGCGCCGTTTCTTTTTTCGTCCGCATGGATGGATCCTCTTACTGGTTCTTCTTACGCCTTGGTACATCTACACGGAATGGCGCTTCCCCGGCTTCCTGATAGATCAGCTTTGGAACGAACAGATCGGCCATGTTTTCAATCATCGTTTGCCGCCTGACAGCAGTCGGGTGCCGCTTATTTTATTTTTGTTTGAGCATATCGTTCTGATCTTCCCCTGGAGCCTGTTTTTACCGGCGGGGTTGGCCGCGTGGTGGATGTCTCGAAAAGAAGGAGTTCGTCTGCTCCCCGATGAATTCCACATCCTTTGGCTTTGGCTGCTGGTTAACGGAGTGGGAATCATTTTCTCTTCGATCCAGGACTATTACCTGCTGATCTCCTGGCCGGTGCTCGCAGTCCTGGTGACCTTGGCTTTCAGCGATCGAATAAAAGTAGGTCGAGCCTTTTTTATTGTTCCCGGGGTGCTGGGTTTCTTGCTGGGCGCCCTTCTACTCGTGGCTTTTCTCACCGTACCGGCTCAGCTTGGACCAGGTCACTACGCGGCTCTTCCCACCGAACAGACTACCGTGTTTTCCGCTCTCCGAGAATTGCCGCCGGAGGTTTTGTCCGGACTGCATTCATTGTTATTGACGGGATCTTTGACCGGCATCGCGACCGGGGCGGTTACGACAGTTCTGGCGTGGCGTGGCCGGCATTCGTCGATTGTCCCGGTGCTCGGAACCGCCATGACTCTTTGCTTTGTCCTGGGGACTCGTGGGATGGCACTGGTTCAAGACGTTTTCTCATCGAAACGGATCGTGCCGATCGTCCAAGTGTCGGGGCCCTATACGCTGATTTGCGAGTGTGAGGCGAACGATCTTACCAGTCTCTTTTTCTACCTCGATCACCCGATATTTTGGGTCAATGCCAATCCCGAAACCGAGTTTGCCACACGGGTGCATGGTATCGGCCGCTCGCTTTATCTGACTGAAGGTGAGGTAAAGGAGCGATGGAATGGACCTCAGACGGTTTTTCTTGTGGTGCAGGTAACAAGATTGAGGCATTGGGAGTCATTGCTCGGGGTAAACAACGTGCGAATCGTCGGTCACTCCGGCTCGCGCTTGATGCTGGGCAACCAGGCACCGGCCGCGGATTCCCGGTGAAGAGCAGATCATCGGTGAAGAACGTCTTACAGGACAGCTTCTGCCGAGCGGCTGTTCTTGGGGTACGCCGATTTTTCGGCGCTTTCTGCGAGATTCGTCTCCATGAATTTGGTGCCGGCCAGCCCGAAGGCAGTTTTATTCTGGCCAGCAATCACATCAGCCATTTTGATCCGCCAGTCATTGGCTCGCACGTTCGTCCTTACATCAATTGGATGGCGATGGAAGAGCTTTTTCAAAATCGCGCAAGTGCAGGGCTTATGCGAGGTCTGCGCGCCTTCCCAGTGAAGCGGGAGGGGAATGATTTGCTGGCGCTTCGAGTCGCTATCAAGCGGCTCAGGGAGGGTCGGGTAGTGGGCGTTTTCCCGGAAGGCGGCATTCGTGCCGGTAAAGGGTCGGTCTTGGAAGGAGCGGCATTCTGGCCGGGGGTTGCCGCCTTAAGCGCTATCACCGGACGACCGATCGTGCCTTGCGTGATTCTTGGCACTGACCGGCTCTATTGTCCGCGCGATTGGTCTGTGTTCCGGCGCGTGCCGGTCTGGATCGGCTTCGGCCAGGCGATCTTTCCCGACTCGGTCCAACTGGCAGCAGATCAGCGCGCTGATCTGCAGCAGAAACTCGCGGCGGCATTTGTGCAATTGGGTCAGCAAATGCAGGCTTTCTATCGCTTGACGCCGGCTGACCTCCCGAGAACTCCGCAAGCGCGAAAGCGACCGGACCACACTCCGCCGAGTTCGGAAGCTGGCACCACTCCAGCCCCTCGGCTCTAAACGATGATCTCGGGACTTGCCTCTCGCGTATGTGATTCCGTTGCCTGTCTGTTGCTCAACGTCGCGCAGAATCGTTGGCCCGTTCCGGCCTGTACGCGCGAAGAGATCGAAGAGTACCTCGCGCGATGCGCCTCGGCGTCGCGCGAGGATTTTTACCGGTTCGAACCTCTTCGTCAATCGCGCTGGCGGGGCGTCTGTCTGGAATGGGAAAGCCCGATCGTCTCTGGTTTTCCGGAAAACGATCAAGCCTGCGCTCGGGTTTTCTACAGTCCCGCAGGCCGCTCCGCACCGACGCTCTTTTTCTTGCATGCGTTAATGTCGATAAGCGATTTCGGTTATGTCCGGATAGCCCGGCGCCTGCAGCGGCAGGGTTGGAACGTGGTTGTCGCACAGCTGCCATTCCACTTTTCGCGCACTCCGCACGGGTTTCCCAGCGGTGCGCTTGCCTTATCGGCTCACCTGCCAAGAAACGGTGAGACGCTCCGGCAAGCAGTGATCGAGATTCGGCAACTGATGCACCATTTCCGAACGGCAGGCTGTCTCCGGTTCAGCCTGATTGGAACCAGCTACGGCGGTTGGATCGCCGCGATCATCGGTTCTCTGGAACCGCAGCTGGAGTACCTTGCGCTTCTGCAGCCCGTAACCGATCTGGAACAGGCAATCTGGCAGAGTCCGGCCAGTAGACACATCCGCCGCCAGCTTACGCGCGCTCAGATTCCGCCGGGAATTACGCTGAGACATGCCCACCTCAGTTCGCCGCTTGCCGGTCGCCCTGTTTGCGACCCCGACCGCGTGCTGATTGTAGCGGGACGGCACGACACGATTACCCCGCTCAGCGCCTTAAAGCAGTTACAGGAGAACTGGGGAGGCTCCCGTTTGGTCGAGGTCGATCAGGGTCATTTTGGATATCGGGCGATGCATTTAGCCCTTGCCGAACTAGCCCGAGTCGCCCGCAAATCGTAAAGGGTCACGAGCGCTGGAGCCTTCAGGCGGCACGGTAATGTACGCTTACGTTGCGATAGATGTCGCCGTTCCGCTCGGCGGAGTAAAAAAAGACCTGGATGCTGCTGCCTGGCAATTGCCACTGATAACCAACCAACGTTACCATCACGTCTCCCTCGGGCTTCTTGTCTCGGGCCAGTATGACCGGAGGGCCGTACTTGGACTCCAGGCGTTTGCGCGCGCTATTCAAAAACTCCTCGTAAGCGAGCAAATCCCACTCCGGATGCTCGTACTGAAGTTCGACCTCTACGAGCGTCTTGCCCGTTCCAAAGTAAAGGATGGTCCGCCGCAAAGCAGGCTGCTGGAGCCCTTCAATGGTCCAGGCGTCCCGGCCAAGAACCACATCACGGCTCGTGATCCTGGCTCCCGCTTTCTCGATCAATTCCGCGATGTGCTTCTCAGTCTGGTTCCAGTGCAGGCCGAAAGGCGGATTGATCCGGTCAAGCTCTTGTCCAAAGCCCACCTCAACCGCACAAAGGAGAAAGAAAAACAGCAAACGCATATCCTACTGAGAGAGATTGTATGTTCCTGATTTCCCGTCCGGTCAACTCACTGGATCAAGACTGGAAAAGAAACGCAGCAGAAAGCCGGCGGCGACGTGAGCACAAGGACGTTGTGGTTGCGGCGATGCCGCGCTGTGCTCTTTAGTAAACGAATGATTAGACGCTCCTTGCTGCCGGTCGAGATTGAGGAATACGTTTCGGTTACCTTGACAAAGGAATCCGAGTTTCAGAAAAAACTGAGGGCTCAGACCGAAACATTGACCAATGCCGGGATGCAACTCGGTTCGGACCAAGCAGCTTTCCTTGCCTGGTTGGTGCAGCTCATCGGAGCAAGGCGTGCGCTAGAGATTGGCACTTTTACTGGATTAAGCGCGCTGGCAGTGGCGGCGGCTTTACCGGCGGACGGCAAATTGATCGCTTGTGAGATTAGTGAAGAGTGGGAACAAATAGCGAACAAAGCCTGGCGAGCGGCCGGCGTTGTCGAAAAGATTCAGCTGCGCATCGGTCCCGCCCTCAAGACCTTGGCCGATCTGCGGGTGGAGTTTGGCGAGAACAGTTTCGACTTTGCCTTTATCGATGCGGACAAGGCTGGATATGACAGTTACTACGAGGCCTGCCTGCAATTGATCCGCTCCGGAGGCTTGATCGCGCTTGACAACATTCTGCGGCACGGCGCGGTCCTTGATCAAAAGGCCGCCGACGAAGGCACTCGGGTGCTCCGGCAGTTGAATACGAAGATCCGGGATGATGAGCGTGTGTCGGCGGTCGTTCTCACGATCGGAGACGGCATCACCGTCGCGCGCAAGCGTTAAAAGAGTGGCAGGTGGGATGAGTGGCGAGTAGCGAGTGGCGAGTGGTACGGACGGCCCGGCCCGCATATGGAAGGATTACGCACGGGCATCCAAAAAACGGAACCGGCCATGACTCCCAGCGAAGCAGCATGGCCGGTCGCACACCCTCCTTGGTGTACACGCGATGCCGTCGGCCCTGAAATAAGCGGCCGGCGGCGAAGCTTTGCCCAGGGCTTTACCCCTGCGGAGGTTGGTTCATTAAAGTGATTGCAGCTCTTTTCGGAGCTCCTCCTTTGTCTTTCCGAGACGCTTCTGGAGCCGACCGAGCAATTCTTCGTCTTTGCCCTCGGCGAAAGTAAGATCGTCATCGGTCAACTGCGCATATCTCTGTTTCAGTTTGCCTTTCACTTCGTGCCAGCCACCTTTGAACTGCAGATTATCCATACACCGCAGCTCGCGGGATATCGGCCGCGCGGTCGTACGATTTTTCAATCTGACTCGGAATCGCCTGGGAAGGGCGAGCATTTCAGGCAAACCCTGAAGTCCCGCTCAGGGCATTGCCGGATGACCTTTCCGATTTGCGGAAAGCAGAGCTCAGCGTTGAATACGGAGCCGGGAAGCCGTTTATTGCTGCACAACTCCATGTCCCCGCCCAACGTGTTCAATCAGGCGCCTGCGCTGGAGAATACGAATCTTCTCGAGGAAGACACGTGTCTGCGGGAAGCGTTGCGGAGGGAAGGCGCTGCCTGGTTCGAATCCGAAGCGCTCGAGTTTGGGGCGGAGGCCGGTCGCGCCGAAATGCTGCATTTGGGAGTATTGGCGAACCGTTTTTCGCCAGAGCTTCACACCCATGATCGGTTTGGGAATCGGATCGACGAAGTGGAATACCACCCCGCTTATCATGAGCTGCTGGGGCTGGGCATCGAGCGCCGGATGCACGCAATGACATGGCTCAACCCGCGCGCCGGCTGCTATGTTGCCCGGGCGGTGCTCGTGATGCTCCGCCATCAGATCGATGAGGGAACAAGTTGCCCTTTGACGATGACTTTCGCCGTCGTCCCGTCTTTACGTCGACAACCGGATTTGGATGCCGAGTGGGAGCCGAGAATTTTGCGGAACAGCTACGATCGCCGGTTCATCCCGGCGCTTCACAAACGGGGCGTGCTCTTCGGGATGGGCATGACCGAACGTCAGGGGGGCAGCGATGTGCGAGCGAATACCACCGTCGCAGAAGCGTTGAGCGGCTCGTCTGGAGAATTTGTTTTGACGGGCCACAAGTGGTTCTGCTCCGCGCCGATGAGTGACGCGTTTCTTGTCCTGGCCCAGGCCCAAGCAGGCCTTTCCTGCTTTCTTGTCCCGCGCTGGCTACCGGACGAAACTCGCAACGTTTTTCGGATCCAGCGACTCAAGGACAAACTGGGAAATCGTTCAAACGCCTCGGCGGAGGTGGAGTTTGATGGCACCTGGGGCCGGCTCGTCGGCGAGGAAGGACGCGGCATAACGACGATCATGGAAATGGTTCGGCATACCCGACTCGATTGCGCGCTCGGGTCTGCCGCGGGCTTGCGGCGGGCTACTGCAGAAGCGATTCATCATGCAAACTTTCGCAAGGTCTTCGGGAAAAGGCTGGTTGAGCAACCACTGATGCAGAACGTCTTGGCCGACCTGGCCATTGAATCGGAAGCGGCGACGATGCTGGCCCTGCGATTAGCGCGTTCCTTTGATGAAAGTTCAACGAACGAGGAACAGAGAAGTTTCTGCCGAATCGCCACGGCAATAGGTAAATTTTGGATTGCCAAGCGTGCGCCGATCGCCATTGCGGAAGCGCTGGAGTGCCTCGGCGGGAATGGTTATGTGGAAGAATCTCCATTGCCGCGGTTGTACCGCGACGCTCCCTTGAACTCTTTGTGGGAAGGCGCCGGTAACGTGCAGTGTCTCGATGTGTTGCGAGCAATGAACAAAGAACCCGCCGCTGTGCCCTCCATTCGGAACGAGCTGGCCGCCGCCAGGGGCGCCAATGAGGTTTACGACCGATTCGTGGATCGGTTGCCGGCGGAATTGGCGGATCAATCAACCGCGGAGTTCCGGGCGCGCCGGATCGTCCAGCAACTGGCTCTTGGGTTGCAGGCTTCGTTGCTGATTCGCTTTGCGCCTGAGGAGGTTTCTTCCGCTTTCTGTGCAAGCCGCTTGGAAGGCCAGGGTCACGTTTTTGGACTCTTGCCTTCCGGAGTCAACCCCGTGACAATCGTCGGGCGTGCGCTCCCGCGCTAGCGCTTGGACTGACGCGTCTTGGAGTGCGCGCGACTTGTCGCCGCTTTGAGAACGCGCGGAGCGCGGCAGCGGACGTACTCGGCGACGCGGTCTCCAGCTTGGCAGCCCCCGCGTCTGCGCTTCGGTAAGCAAGGACCTTTGGTCCCGCCTTAGGTCCCATAGGTCCCCTAGGTCCCATTCAACTGACCCGCTTGAAGACCACGCACGAATTGATTCCTCCAAATCCGAACGCATTACTCAGGATCGTGTTCAGTTGTGCTGGGCGCGGTGTGTTCGGTACGACGTCGAGATCACACGCCGGGTCGAGCGTCCGGTAGTTGAGGGTTGGCGGAATGGTATTGTGCTCGAAGGCCAGCGCGCAAAGGACGGCTTCAATCGCCGCACTGGCGCCAAGCGGATGACCGTAAAAAGCCTTTGTGCCGCTGACCGGGATCTGGCTGGACCTGTCGCCAAAGACCTTCCTGATGCAATAGCATTCATTGGCATCGTTCAACTGGGTGGAACTGGCGTGGCCATTGATATAGTCAACTTCAGTCGCGCTGATGTTCGCCCGGGCGAGCGCTTGCTGCATTGCGCGAATACAAGACTCGCCGGTGACCAACGGCGAAGTCATGTGAAATGCATCATTGTTCAGGCTATAGCCGGCGACCTCGGCATACAGATGAGCACCGCGAGCCCGGGCGTGTTCGTATTCTTCCAGGATAACTGCCGCCCCCCCTTCACCCATGACGAAACCATCCCGCTGCGCATCAAAGGGACGACAGGCGACAGCAGGATTGCTGCGGCTCATCGTCCGGATGAACGCGAACGCCCCGAAAGTGAGGGGACTGAGCGGTGCTTCCGCCGCACCGGCAATCATGACATCGGCCCAGCCGTCGCGGATGTAGCGCCAGGCTTCCCCGATCGCAACGTTACCGCTGGCGCAGCTGTTGGAGTTGGTCGTGCCGACTCCGCGCAAGCCAAACTCAATCGCGATGTTGCAATGCGCGGACCCCCCAAAAACTTGGAGAGCCAATGTCTGGTGAACCGATTTCGGGCCGCCGTGCACGAAAGCCTTGTGTTGCGACTCAGCATTGGCCACGCCACCCAGGGCAGTGCCGAAACTTACCCCGACCCGATCGTGCGGCTTTTCCGGAGAAAAGACCAGTCCACTGTCGTCCAGGGCCAACTTTACCGATGCGACCGAGAATTGGGCGTAACGGTCGAGGCGCTTCAAACGTTGTGAAGGAAAGTATTCGGCCGGGTCCCAATCGGAGATTTCTCCGGCTGTCCGCGCATTGAAGAGCGAAGCATCGAATCTAGTGACTGGCCCGATGCCACTACGACAGGAAACGATACTCTCCCAAACCGCGTCTTTGCCAATTCCGATCGGAGTAATCGGCCCTAGTCCGGTAATGACCACACGTTTCATGCCTTCTCCAGATACGTCTTCAGATGGCGAAGGGTTTTTGTCGCGATGTTGTCGATAAAGAATCCACCGATGATTGGTTCAGCAACCGGCCGGAGAATCGGAATGCGAAAATGAAGCTCGTGCGCAATGGTCACGCTGACGCCATTTGCCAGAGGAAGAAAATTCCAAACTACCTCCATCCCCTTAGTCCAGGCCGTCAGGTGCCGGAACCGGATCTCCGGGCGTTCCTTGTCGATAATTTGTTCGGAGATCCACGAGATCGGGATGCCGTCACGTACAGCCGCCATCTTCACGACATTCCGATCAACCCCTTTTTCCAGATAACGGATAGATCGATAATGGGGCAGAATTCGCGGCCACTGTTCCAGATCGGCGGCGGTTTCAAAGATCCTTTGGACCGGCGCGAACATCGTGATGGAATTGGTTTGTTTCATGCAGATCGCGGCCGGCCGTAGTGAAGATAGCATTCACCGGCAGCCCGGTTTTTCTCAAACTGGATTAAGACAAAGCGCCGGCTAGCTGATAAAAACCGGTGGGTGTTTCCCAAAAGGCCCGGCGCCTGGTCGCCGCCAAACAGCTTAGCGGCGATTGTTAAATAAATCTCGTCGACGGCGTCGGCTTCAACCAAAGTTCGGGCGAGCGTCGCGCCGCCTTCGCAGACCACTGATCGGACAGCGTGGGTGGCTTCAAGGTCAGATAGGACCTCTCGAATATCGAGCGTTTGGCCCGACGCAAGACAAAGAGAGGCCTGCCGGCTGAGTTCGCTACGGATCGGAGCGGGCATACGTTCAGTGGAGTAGATGAGCACAGGCGAGAATCGTTTCGTAAAGAGCGGAAGATCGAGTGGAATACGACCTGAGCCCGAGACGAGCACCCGAAGCGGGTATGCCTTTTGTCCGCGCGCAACGCGCGCCGCTCGCAGTGCCGGATCCGGTAAGCCCATGGTCATGCGATCGATCGTCGCCGTTTGAAGGCCAACCATGACAGCGTCGACGAGCGAACGAACGAGCAACAAACGGCGCTTGTCAGTGGGGGAAGTGAAGAGGGATGGGGTAGCTTGGCGAGTAGAAACCTTTCCGTCAGCGGTGCTGGCAAAATGAAGAATTACTTTCATCGGCATTTCCTGCTGCCTATCGATTCTCCGCAAAGTTAACCCATCTCTCCCGGGCGCGGGCGATCGCTTCCGAATCGACCTTGGGAGACATGCGCCAGACCATTGGAACACCTTCCGGGACGCGAGGAATCATGTGAGCAAACGGCACACAGCCCGTGAAGGGGGGCAATCCGACCACATCCGGAAACTTTACGTCCTGCACATAACACCCCACCATTCGAGGCAACATTGAGAGGAAAAATTCCTCGTGATCGATCAGGGTAAGATTGTCGCGGATTTGCGCGTTACCGAAATCATGCCAATAACCGAGCGTCTTCTTCCGGGCCGCGCCCAGGATGTTGTCCCATTCAGATTCGCCCGGAATCGCCTCGATTCCCGATCCATTCTCTACTCCGAGTACAATGGAGTGATCGGTTGCATGGGCGATCACGGGTTGCAGCCATTCGAGCACTCTCCCAATGATGTCCGTTGACTCCCTTTGCTTGATCGCTCGAAGCTTGGTCTCCACATATCGGCGGTCCAGCAGTTTTCCCTGTTTGATCCGGTTCAGGAGCGTTTGCGTATACGGTGGCAAAGGCAATGACCCGAGATGAAGCACGACTCGGTCTGCGCCAATTGATGCGGCGTAATCGATCGTTTCCATCGTGAGCTTCGCTGTTCGATCGCGCTGGAATGCAGACAATGAGGACCAGTCAAAAACGTCCGCCGCCGTTTCGACCGGCTGAAGACAAAGATTCGAGACGCTGACGACACGCAGTTCGTTTTCAACCAGAAACCGGGCAACCCCTGCCAGCAAGGAGGGGCGAAGACCGGGGCCGAGGTCAACTCGGTCAAACCCGAGTTGGACGATCTCGTCCAGCATCTGGCGGCCGTCCTTGTGGCGAGCCGAGTTCCAGCCCGTCGAAAAGGCGAGAAGCCAGGGGCTGCCCGAGATCGATTGCCTTTTCCCCATTGTTCACCGCGTCGATCGCAAACCCGGCACTGACACCAACACTGGCACTGGCGATCGGTCCTCTACTTCGCCCAGGTAATCAGCCGCAGTTCGTGGTTTTGCACGAGGTTCTTGTGCGTAGGAATTACGCGAATATTCAATCCGTAGCTTCCGCTCTCGGAGGCAGGAATAGGGCCGCTGAAACAAAATACTCCTTCGCCCGCCTCCGGTTTGATTTCCGTGAGATCCCAAGGATGAGGTTCCACCATGGAACCGTCGTCGGTCTGGCCAACATATGCCTGAACGCGCACGTCAGAAGGAGGAACCGGTCCAAGGTAAACCCGAACATCGACGAAGAATTTGTCGCCTACAAACAGTGTGGCGGCTGGTCCGCCGGAAGTCTCCACAGACAGGATGCGAATCTTCGGCCAGTCGACCCGGGTTCGATGTTTCCAATGCGCCAGCTCGATCGCCGCGCTGCAGTCGTCGGCGCTCAACGCGGTGAAAGCCGCGGCGGCCGGCTCATAGAGGCGCTCGGTATACTCCTTGACCATCCGGTGAGTGTTAAAAACGGGAGTTACGCTACGAATCGATTCGCGCATCAATTGCAGCCAGGCGATTGGCAGCCGGCCGTCCGGTTTCGCGTAGTAGAGCGGAATAATCTGGTTTTCCAGGATGTTAAACAAACTGTCCGAATCGACCTCAGTCTGGAAATCGACCGAACCGCCGGTGATCTCTGGACCGATCGGCCAACCGTTTTTCCCGTTGTAACCTTCGCACCACCAGCCGTCGAGGACGCTGAAATTCAGGCCTCCATTCGGTGGAAGCTTCATCCCGCTGGTGCCGCTCGCCTCGAGAGGCCGGATCGGGTTATTCAACCACAAATCCACGCCTTGATAGAGCCGTCGCCCGATATAGGTGTCGTAATCCTCAACGAAAACAACGGAGTTTTCGAACGTGGGATCACGGGAGAATCGATAAACCTCCTGGATAAAGCCTTTTCCCGGCTCGTCTTTGGGATGTGCTTTTCCGGCGAAGATAAACTGAACCGGGCGCTCAGCATTTTGAATCAGGCGCAGCAGCCGTTCGGGACGATTGAACAGCAAGGTTCCGCGCTTGTAAGTAGCGAACCGGCGGGCAAACCCGATCGTCAGCACATCCGGATTGAGAATCCCGTTGATTTTCCTGAGCTGTTCTGGTGACTCTCCGTGACGCTGACGCTGTTGGCGTAACCGGCCCCGGATGAAATCAATCAACCGGCTTTTCAACAGGTGATGGGTTTCCCAAAGAACCTCGTCCGGGATATCAATCACCCGGCGCCAGTATTCCGGGTCGGTCAGGTGTTCCTCCCAGTCTGCCCCGAGATATTTGTCGTAAATGCGATGGAATTCCGGGGCGGTCCAGGTGCGGGTGTGCACCCCATTCGTAATGCTGGTGATGGGTACTTCCTTGACTGGGACCCCCGCCCAGACGTCTTGCCAGAGACCCTGACTCACCGCGCCGTGCAGCCTGCTGACACCATTGGCATGCCGGCTGGTGCGCAATGCCAGCACGGTCATGCTGAAAGCGTCGGGCGGATTCGCGATTGGCTGCCCGATCCGAAAGAGATCCTCGAAGCTGATGCGAAAATATTCCGAGTACTTATAGAGATAGCGGGCGATTAGATCGCGCGAGAAAGCGTCATTGCCGGCCGGTACGGGCGTGTGCGTCGTGAAGACGTTCGAAGCGGCAACGATTTGGAGAGCGGTATAATATTCCAATCCCTTGTCCTGCACATACTTACGAATCCGCTCCAAGGAGAGAAAGGCGGAATGCCCCTCATTCATATGGAACACCTGGGGAACGATTCCCAGTGCATCCAGCGCACGAACGCCGCCGATTCCCAGCACAATTTCCTGCCGTATGCGCATCTCGAGATCACCGCCATAGAGCTGTTCGGTGATCGGCCGGTCCTCCGGCGCGTTCTCCTGGATATCGGTGTCCAGAAGATAAAGCTTGATACGGCCGATCTGCAGTTCCCAGACCTTCGCCGTTACCACGCGGTCGAGAATATCGACTTGTACCGCCAGGTTTTTTCCCGCCACCACCACTTCGCGCAGCGGCAGATGATGGAAGTTTTGGTTGAGGCTCACCGCTTCCTGCCAACCATCCCGATTGATTTGCTGCTTAAAATAGCCGTGCCGGTAGAGCAGTGTCACTGCGGTGAACGGCAAATCAAGGTCACTGGCCGATTTGCAATGGTCTCCGGACAGGATCCCGAGGCCGCCAGAGTAATTCGGGACCGATTCGTGGAACCCAAATTCAGCCGAAAAATAAGCGATTCGGGGCGTCGAATGGCGCCTCTTGCCGTAGGTATCCTGCCGTTCCATGTAAGCGCGGAACTTGGCGTACACTCGCCGCATCTCCCGCGTGTAATCGTCGTCCGTGGCGAGTTCGAGGAGACGTGCTTGCCGCGAGCGCTGCAGCATGCGGATGGGATTGTGATTGGTTTCGTCCCAAAGCGCAATATCGAGATCGCGAAAGAGCTTTCGCGCATCTGGCTCCCACGTCCACCAGAGATTATGAGCAAGTTCGCGCAGCGGCTCGAGCGCTTCCGGCAAGCGAGGCGAAACGTTGAAGGTTTGTACGATCTGCATGGAGTCCCTCTGTTTTCTAACGGCCTTTCCGATTCCCTGTTTAGAGATATGCGGAGCCTGGTAGGACTAATGCCATACCGCAATCCCAGGCAAGTTAAAGAAAAGACGCAGAGCAAAGACAAGGAAAAGAGTCGGAGACCGAGCGTGGCCGATGGATCCGATGAGTCCTATCGGCTGTACGGGTTTTGTAGGTATTCCGCGTCGCGTAGGTCGTCTCTTCGCTATCGGACATCCTGTCTCGGCTTGGTGGTGTGTGGCTCCTTTAAATAGATCGGCTCGTCGAGCGGCGTGAAGGATGCTCGTTTCTCAAGCAGGTATCGGGCTTCGGGATACTGCAGCTGCAGATGCGGCCAGCCCGGAATCTCGTTCACCGCGAAAATCGGAAATTCGCGGTTTGCCGCGAGAAATGAGCTGACTTCTTCCTTGCCGATGAGTTCCGGCCCCTCCGCCAGTGTACCATTCCGCACGACGCTGACCGCGAACGAGCTGCGACGCGCATCGCCAATCACCGCGTAAGACTGTTCAGCGTACCCGAGCACCGACGGACAACCAAAAGTCTTGACGCCCAAAGACCATTCCAGACCAATTGCGCTGGCGATTGCGACCCGAAGCCCCGTATAAGTGCCTGGCCCAATCCCCACGATCACCTCTGAGAGTGGATCGACTCTGGCCAGAGCTTGGTGGAGTACCGGCCCAAGCTCGGCCGAGCCCTGGAACCGAAAGATTTCGAGCTCCCGACCTGGAGCCTCGACAGCCAACGACCCTTGACTGGTCGAATTTTCGATCGCGAGCCGGCTCACCCGTCAAATGAATCGTTGTCTGCAGGAACCGCAACTGATGCGTGTCGGCGTAGTGCGTAGTGCGTGTTGTGGAGTGCGTACGCCGACTCGCAAGACGCCGACCCGCAGTACGCCGACTCGCAATACGCCGACCGTTTGCCACGTGCCCTTGTTACCGCCATACTCTGTCCGATACCATGAAATACCGTCGTCTTTCCGGTACTGACCTTGAGGTCAGTGAAGTCGGGTTTGGGATGTGGACAGTCTCCACCGGTTGGTGGGGCTCTTTCACAGAAGAGGAAGCGATCGACCTGATGCACCAGGCTTTCGATCTGGGGATCACGCTGTTCGATGCCGCCGATACCTATGGCAACGGCTACAGCGAAAAGCTGATCGCCCGGGCGTTTGGCGACCGGCGGGATCAAATCGTGATCGCCACCAAGGTCGGTTATGACTTCGTCCACTACGGTGAAGAACGCAGAGGTCAGCGGGAAATACCGCAAAATTTTTCGCCGGAAGCCATCGTCGCCGCGACAAAAGCGGCCTTGGCCCGACTGAAAACTGACCGGATTGATCTGTTGCAGCTTCACAATATCCGGATGCCGCAGGTCGACGACGACGCTTTATGGGCGGCCTTGGAATCCTTGAAGAGCGATGGCCTGATCCGCTCGTATGGGGTGGCGCTCGGGCCCGCCATTGGGTGGATGTACGAGGGTATCAGAACCGTTCGGGAGCGCCGTCCGGCAGTCGTACAGCACATTTACAACCTGCTCGAGCAGCATCCGGGAGCAGCCATTCAGCAGGCGGCAGACCAATCCGGCGCCAAAACCATGTTCCTGATCCGCGTTCCTCATTCATCCGGCATGCTCGAGGGAAAGTATACGGCGGATACAGTTTTTCCGGCGAATGATCACCGCAATCACAGGCCGCGGAGCTGGCTGTTGAACGGAGTCAAGAAGGTTGAAAGGTTGCGTTTTCTGGAAATTCCGGGACGGACTCTTGGTCAGGCAGCGTTACTCTGGTTGTTGCGGGACCAGCGAGTAGCATCCTCGCTGCCCAATATCTACAACCAGGAGCAGCTCAAGGAGTTCGCCGCCGCGCCGGATTCGCCCGAACTGACCCCCGGTGAGCTCCTTCGAATTGCCGAATTGTCTCGCGAAAATTTTGGCGTGACGGAAGAACCCGGCAAATTCAAAGGGACAATGGAGCTGGCGGAATCAGTTGGCTAGAAGGAGTGGCCGATCACAGGTCAGCGCAAGATCTGCTCCACGCCTTTCTGCGTCCCCCGCCGGCGGTCGTTCGCGATTCCGGGGGCGAGCATTCGCTTCTAGAGCAAGCGGAAAGGGGCCGCCTGCGGATCTTCCCCGGGACTGAGAACGATATCGAAGAAATCAGTTACTATCGTTGGGGCGATAGCCGTCGTCAGATTCTCTGTCTGCACGGGTGGGGCGGGAAAGGGGCGCAGTTTTTTGCCTTTATCCCGGCGTTGTTAGAGGCGGGCTTCTCGGTAATCGGGTTTGACGCGCCTGCGCATGGCCGTTCTACCGGCTGCTACGCGAGCGGGCCCGCTTTCGCCCGTGCCGCTCAGGAAGTTGCGCGGTGCATGGGCCCGGTATCGGGGATTCTCGCCCATTCGCTGGGAACTGTCGCCGCGGTGATCGCGATGGATGGCGGCTTGGAGGTAACTGCGGCGGTCCTGCTGGCACCGCTTGGGTTCGTCGCTCCGCTGCTGGAGACCTTTATCCGGAATCAGCAAATCTCCGAGGTTCAAGCGGACCTTTTACGCCAGGCATTCCAGGTGCGCTACCCGCAGCGCGTGCTGTCTGTTCCGGAGATGGCCAGGAGTGCGTCGGCCCGCGCCCTCATTCTTCACGACGTGAACGATCAGGATATCCCGATCGAACAAGCGCGACAGATTGCGGAGGCGTGGCCCGGATCGGAGTTTGTTGCACTAAGCGGGGTAGGGCACTGGCGGATCCTGCGGGCGAGAGAAGTGATTCGACGAGCAACTGCTTTCTTTGCCAGGTAAAAACGTTTCTGCTGATGGCGGCAGCGGGTTTTGGAGTGCGCGCGATCTCAAAGCGGCGACAAGTCGCGCGCACTCCAAAACGCCTGGGGGCATTGTCAGCTTGACTGGCCAGTTAACGCCGGGTCTAGTAGGAAGAACCCCTGAACGCTCAGCGCTGGCGCTCGTCGCAGCCCAAGCTTCGAAGTTTTGCGGGCCTCGTCTTGCGCAGTCGTGCGCCCAAGACAGCTCTCAATGCTCCGTTCTACAGCCGGCGGGAGGCGAAAACCGTGCGCAATCTTTTGCCAGTAAAATCCTCTTAACCTCAGTGGATACGCTCCTAACCCAGTTGATGCCATGAATAAAGCATTCCTGTTGTTCGTTTCGATAGTCGCGTGGTCGGGAAGTGCGGTGGGTCAGACGCACCTCAAGTTTTGGATCAATTCCTCGCTTGGCGCCCCCGAAAAAACTGCATACCAAAAAGCGGCGGATGAGTTCTCCCAAAAGAATCCGGACGTGAAAGTCAGTGTCGAGGTCGTTCCGGGATCGGAAACCGATATCGCCAAGCTGATGACCGCGGTCCGAAGTGGCGCGGGGCCCGATGTTGCGGTAATCGATCGCTTCACGGTCGCACAGCGCGCGGCCAGCGGCCTGCTGATCGACTTAACCCCACTGATCGCGAAAGAGGGGAAGGATCTCAGCCAGGAGTATCTAACCGCGCCGTGGCAGGAAGTCCTCTACCAGAAGAAGGTCTACGCGCTTCCGACAAACACTGATGCCCGTGTTCTTTTCTACAACAAAAAACTGCTGAAGGATGCGGGAATTGATCCGGCCGAATTCGATCCAGCAAAGGGTCCGATGGATCCGCGGCGGTTTCAGGAACTGGCGTTCAAACTGAACCAAACGGATTCATCGGGGGCCTATACTCGCATTGGCTTTGTTCCCTGGCTGGAACAGGGCTGGGGTTACACGTGGGGCTACGCCTTTGGCGGCAGTTTTTTTGATTTTGCGAACTGCAAAGTGACAGCCACGGACCCTGGGATTGTGAAGGGATACCAATTCTTATACGATTGGGCGAAAGCGCTTGACCCGCAAAAGGCGAGAACCTTTGTCGACACCTATTGGCAATGGCCTTCGGTGGGCACAATGCCGGATTCCCAGATGCCATTTTTCACCGGCAAAGTGGCCTTCGTAATCACGGGTAATTGGGTCTTCGCTACAATGAAAGAGGTTGCGCCAACACTTGACTACGGCGTGACTTACATTCCGGCGCCGAACGGCCAGAAAACGAGCTGGTCCGGGGGTTGGTCGATCGCGATTCTGCAGGGGTCAAAGAACATCGACGCGGCCTATCAGTTCCTTCGTTTCGTTACCGGTGAGGAAGGTCAGACCATGCTCGTGAAGGAAGCGTCTTCGCTTCCCACCTTGAAGAGTCTTCTGCAGCGGAAAGACTTGTTTGCGCCCGAGTATGAGTTTTTCCTGAACCTGTTGCCGGTGTCCAAATCGCGTCCACCAATTCCGGTGGGCGCCTTGTACTGGGACAAATTGAAGGAAGCGGAGGAAGCCGTCATTACCAACAGCCAGACGCCGGAGAAAGCGCTGCAGGCCGTGGTCGAGATCGTTCAACCGCAAATGGATCGGTTTTGCAAATAGCTCATGACGGCGGCCCGGACTGCCCGCCGGATCGGTCGGCGGGATTTTCGAAGTGTGCTGCTCGGGCTCCTCTTCATTAGTCCCTGGCTGATCGGCTTTTTGCTTTTCCTGATCTATCCGGTCCTCTCCAATTTTCACCTGGGAATGACGGAATATTCCGGGTTTGGCGAACCCAGATGGATTGGCTGGGGAAACTATGCGGAACTATTGCACGACGCCCTGTTTTGGAAGTCGATTTACAACACCTTTTACTATGTCATCCTGGCCGTTCCCCTTGGAGTCGCGGTCGCCATTGCGCTTGCTCTCGCGATGAATCAGCGGCTGCGAGAAGTAAATGTTTATCGAGTGCTCCTGTATATCCCAAGTATTGCTCCCGCTTTCGCGCTGTCGATGATGCTGATCTGGATCTTGAACCCGCGGTACGGGCTATTTAACTATCTCCTCGGCTTTCTGCACGTACCGGCGATTGACTGGCTGGGTGACGCTCGTTGGTCAAAACTCGCGATTGTGTTAGCGGCGCAGTTCGGAGCCGGCCAGTTCGGCTTGATTTTTCTGGCCGCACTCCGAGCCATCCCCGTTCACTTCTATGATGCCGCGGCTTTGGACGGGGCCGGGCCTTGGAGAAAATTCTGGTACATCACTTTACCGTTGCTGACGCCCACAATCCTTTACGACCTGATCATCGGAATCGGTCTGGGTATGCAGGTTTTCGTGCCGGCCTATATCATGACTGGAGGCGGTCCGCTGAATTCGACGATGTTCACTGCACTCTACATTTACAACAATGCTTTTGAATACAGTCGGGTAGGTTTCGCTGCCGCGATTTCCGGGATTCTGTTCCTGATCAACGCGACGCTTGCCATAACACTCTTTTGGTCCGCGAAGTACTGGGTCAACTACCGTCTCGATTGAGGAAATGAATCAGCAAAGCCATGCGGCTAAATCCTCCGCGACGCAGCGAGAGCTTTTTCGCCTCGTCGGATCGCGACTGTTCCTTGCGGCCATGAGTCTGTTTTACATTTCGCCGATCTATTGGATGGCAATCACTGCTTTGAAATCGGATAAGGAACTTGCTCAGTTTCCTCCCACGCTTTGGCCCGGAGAGCCTGCCTGGCAAAACTTTCAGCACGCTACGAAAACTTTTCCGTTTCTTCCGTATCTCGAGAACACCCTCTTCTATGCCGCGCTCGTGATGGTCGGGAGCGTTTTATCCAACTTTGTCATCGCCTATGGATTTTCCAGGATTAAGTGGCCCGGTCGCGATCTCTTGTTCTATCCGGTGATTGCTTCGATTTTTGTCTTTATCCAGTTCCCGGTGAATCCGATCACCATGGTCCCGATGTTCGCGTTTTTTGCCAGACTGGGGTTGGTGAATTCCTATATCCCGCTCATTGTGCCGACCTTTTTTGGAAATCCGTTTTTCATCTTCTTGCTGCGTCAATTTCTGCTGCAAATTCCTGGCGATCTTTCCGAGGCTGCGAGGATTGACGGAGCAAGTGAACTGCAAATCATGTGCCGCATTATTCTGCCACTGGCCCGCCCTGTCCTGATCGTTGTAGCCTTGTTAGCAGGAGTCGGTGCCTGGAACGATTTCCTGGGTCCGCTGATCTATCTTCAGAGTGACAAACTTTACACCCTGTCGCTTGGACTAACATTTTTCAAGACGGTGCACGGAATTCAATTCAATCTGCTGATGGCGGCGTCATGTCTGGTCGTGGTGCCCGTGATCGTGGTTTTTCTTTTCTTCCAGCGCTTCTTTGTCGAAGGGATTAGCTTGGGCAGCGGCAAGTAAGGTGCTGGGCGTTTGAGCGCCGGTTTACCACTGAATCAATCTCTCTTCGGGGGATAGGATCGAGAAGCGCAAGTGGATCGCGTCTTCCGGCAAACGTTCCGGAAATTTCTCTCCCCACTCGACCACGCAGACCGCGTCCTTGCGAAGGTAGTCATCAAATGCCAGTTCATTCAGCTCCGATGCCGCTTTGAGCCGGTAGAAATCCATGTGATAAAGCTGCAGTCGGCCGCCGTGATACTCGTGAATGAGCGTAAAGGTCGGGCTGCTCGCTGCCAACCGGCAACCGAGTGCGCGGGCCAAGCCTTTGACAAACTCCGTTTTGCCGGCGCCAAGATCGCCTGTCAAACTCAATACTTCGCCGCCGCGAAGTTCCTGGGCGAGGTTAGCCGCCGCCGCCTGTGTTTCCGCGGGACTGTGAGCTACAGTGGCCGGCATGAGCTGTGATTCGCAGTTTCGATCGCCGCGCCTCGGTTCGGATCAGGCGTGGCCTGTTCGCTCACGATTTAAAATGATCCCAGCCGCCCGACGCGATCCGACTGGCCTTACCTTTTCGGAATTCTCCGATGTGCGTTAATGGTAACCATGGGAATTTTTTGGGCCACATTCGAGCGAGTCTCTTGCTGCTGCGAGGTGATACACTGAAAAGCAGCTCATAGTCTTCGCCATCCTGGAGGGCTTGTTTCAGGCTGCATCCTCGATTCAACGGTATCTTCGCGTTCTCAAGGTGGAATCCCAAGCCACTTGCCGCCGACATTCGCGGCAAATCCGCGGCCAGACCGTCGCTCAGGTCCATCATCGCGTGAATCGAGAACTCTTTGACCAGCCAATTGGCCTCGGCGACTCGCGGGGTGAAAGCGAGATGACGACCGTTTAGTGAGCCGCCCAGGCGACCGGTGACGAACAAATGGTCGCCCGGTTTTCCTCCACTTCGTGAAACGAATCGATCTTTGTGAGCCAGAGAGCCGGTCAGGAAAACGGAGATAAACACCGGTCCCGGGGAGCGTGACGTCTCTCCGCCAACGACATTGACACCATATTTCCGCGCCGCTCCGTTGATACCCTCGTAGAGTCGCTCGAGCCAGGATATTCCGGTGGTGACGGGTGCCGCGAGGGAGACCAAAGCGTGCCGAGGAAAACCGCCCATCGCCGCTATGTCGCTGATTGCCCGGCACAACGCCTTTCGGCCGATCGCGCGCGGATCATCGCTCGGCAAGAAATGCACGCCTTCAACGATCGAGTCCGTTTTGAGCAATTGTCGATGTTTCCCCACTTTGACGACGGCACAGTCGTCGCCTGGGCCGAGGATGGTGTGCTTGTCTTGGCGGAGTCCGCGCGCCAACAGGTCGATCACGCGATCCTCACCAAGATCCGAGACCTTCATCGCTGAGTGAAGAACAACACACCGAGCAGGTTAACCGCATTGAAGGTGGCATGCATGGTCATCGGCACTAGCAAACTACCGGATCTTTCGTACGCAATCGTCAAGATGCAGGCCAACAAAAATAATGGGAGCAGCGCGGGAACGTTCAGGTGGACCAACGCAAAGAGAATGCTGGTAAAGAATAAAGAGGGAAGCGCTCCAAAATATCTTTTCAATGCGGTGTACAGATAACCCCGAAATACCGTCTCCTCCGCGAGAGGCGCGAGGACTATGGCTAGCAGTATGATTGGGATTCTTTGGGCCGGGCTAGTGGCTGTCTCAAAGATCCGAATGATTTCCTGCGGATCGTTCAAACCGTCTGAATGCAACCATCTGGCAACGAGCGCACTGCTCGCGAAAACCAGCGGCAACGCGGAAAGCAACAGCAAGACCCCCGTCGCGATTGCTCGGCCGACACCGACCCGATCGAAACCAAAAACGTGCGCCAGTTTGAAACCCCGGGCTCGGAGCGGGACCAGCAAAAGAATCAGGATGGAAGCCCAGGTCAGCACCGAACTCTGCACAAGTTCGCCGGTATTGATGTTGCTATTGACCGGGCGATGTGGCGCGGAGAGCAGGACAAAGCATTGTCCAACAATCCAGAAGATTAGAATAAAGCTGATGATGCCCTCGACCCACGAAAACGGTTCGGCCGAGACCTTGCCGGTATGCAAACCGTAGACCGCCCAAAACCGGCGGAGGTGAATGGTGAGACTCACGCTCACCAGGAGGGCCAGAAGACAAAGAACCAGAAAGTCCATCGCGCGATCGCGGAAACTACAATGGGATGTGGAATCAGTCTATACGATGGACGTTGGGCCAAGGTTTCGACATTGCCTCCCGGCAGCCAGTTGGGCTCAAAGCGTCGTGGAGTGCGTGCGACTTGTCGCCGCTTTGAGACCGGGCGGAGCGCGGCCGCCACGAAGGCGGTTCCTTTTACCGGGACCTCCGCCCTGCACGATTCGGATGTGGATCCGGGACCGGGCTCCGCGCGGATCCGAAAGCGGCGACAAGGCCTGCCGCGCTGTAGCCGAGCGTAGCGAAAGCGAAGGGGGTCGCGTGCGCACTCCACAATTCACGGCTCAAGCTCGTTGACGTTCCCTGTCTAGCTTCGTATTGCTCAACACAGTGAAGATCGTCGTCGCATACTCCGGGGGGCTGGACACATCGGTCATCCTCAATTGGCTGAAAACAACCTATTCGGCCGAGGTGATCGCGTTTTGCGCCGATATCGGTCAGGAAGAGGAGCTGATCGGGTTGGAGGAGAAGGCGCGGCAAACCGGCGCAAGCAAATGTTATGTCGAGGATCTGCGGGAGGAATTCGCCCGCGACTTTATTTTTCCGATGTTCCAGGCGTCAGCCCTTTACGAAGGTCAATACTATCTCGGTACCAGCATTGCGCGGCCGCTGATCGCAAAGAAAATGGTCGAAATTGCCCGGACCGAAGGCGCGAACGCAGTGGCGCATGGGGCCACCGGAAAAGGAAACGATCAGGTGCGTTTTGAACTGGCAGTGGCGGCCATCGCGCCCGAAATCAAGGTGATTGCGCCGTGGCGCGAAGAACGGTTTCGGCAGCGGTTTCCTGGTCGAGCCGAGATGATCAAATATGCCGAACAACAGAAGATCCCGGTCGCGGCCAGTGCCAAAAAGCCTTACTCGATGGACCGCAACCTCCTTCATATCAGCTTTGAAAGCGGTATTCTGGAGGATCCCTGGACCGATGCGAGCGCTCCCGAACTCAGCGATATGTACAAGCTGAGCGTAGCTCCAGAAGATGCTCCTGATCGATCGGAATACGTCGAGCTTGAATTTGAGGCCGGGCTTTGCCGGGCTATTCAACATCCGGAACTGGACAAACTTCTGACCGAACTGCAATTCTCAGGTGGCCCCCAGCGAGTCCGAGACGGTCGGTTGGCGCTCTCGCCGCTTTGGATCATGCGGGTGCTGAATCGCCTCGGAGGCCGTAACGGGATCGGCCGAGTCGATATGGTCGAGAACCGGTTTGTTGGGATGAAGAGCAGGGGCGTCTACGAAACTCCGGGCGGGGCGATTCTCTTTTTCGGGCATCGCCAGCTTGAGTCATTAACGATGGATCGCGAGGTGATGCATCTTCGGGACGGGTTGGCGGCGAAGTACGCGGAACTGGTCTACAACGGCTTCTGGTTTGCTCCGGAACGTGAAGCGATCCAGTCGCTGGTTCGAGAATCCCAGAAAAATGTCAGCGGAGTGGCGCGACTCAAACTTTACAAGGGCAACATTATCGCAGCCGGTCGAAAGAGTGCGGTTAGTCTGTACCGGCCCGAGATCGCCACGATGGAAGCAGATCCGTCGCAAGCCTACGATCAATCGGATGCCACCGGATTCATCGCGTTGAATGCGCTACGATTGAAGGTCGAGTCACGCGTGCATGGTGGGAAGAGCGCAACGCAGGAGTCAGGAGCGCAATAGCAGCACTCGCCACTCGCCACTCGCCACCCGCTACTCGCTACCCGGGCAGCCGATAACCCTTGGCCAGTTCCTCGAAGCTTCTCACTTGCGTTTCGGCCCAGGCGTCGTCGCGGCCAAGCCGGCTGGCGAGTATCCGGGCGACTTTCGGCGCCGATTCTTGCGCGGCTTGCGCATCAAGCAGAAGGGCGCGGGTTCGTCGGGATAAGACGTCTTCAACGGTCCTTGCCATCTCAAACGCGACGGCATAGGAGATTTCCGCCATGAGGTAAGGCAAACGCGGATGGATCTTTGCCGCGCCGTTCTGGTCGCGGGCTAACTTTTCCACCTCGGACCGATCCGTGCCGTAGCCCGAGAGGTGATCTCCCGAAGCGGATGTTTGCTGTGGACCCGGGTTGCCGTGCAAGGACAGGCTCTCCGTGCGAGACGGTTTCGGCTCGAGACCAGCGACTTTGGCGGCGCGGTCAATACCGTCCTGCCCCATGCGCCGATACGTTGTCCACTTGCCGCCCGTAATCGTAATCAGACCATTCGGGGAAATCAGAACCGTGTGGTCGCGCGAAATGGCCGCGGTGTTTTTCCCACCTCCGGCCTTCACCAGTGGACGCAGACCGGAGTAACAGGCCAAGACGTCACTGGCCGCTGGATCTCTTGCCAGGTATTTTCCCGCCTCGGAAAGCATAAAATCGACTTCATGCTTTTGAATCCGCGGTTCTTCTTCGGGCTTCGGGACGGAAAAATCGGTCGTACCAACGACCAACCGGTCATGCCAGGGGATCGCGAAAAGGACTCGGCCATCAGAAGTTTTCGGCACCATCAACGCCGAATCGCTTTGCAGAAAATCGAATGGAAGGACCAGATGCGATCCTTGGGCGACAGCGATAATCTTTGTTTCCTTCGGATCATCTAACTCCCGAATTGTATCGGTAAACACGCCGGTCGCATTGATCACGCATTTTGCCTGGACCTCATATTCCTGGCCGGCTTCCCGATCCCGCACAATGGCGCCGCTCAGCTTGCCGTCCGTTTTGACCAGACGACATACTTCGGCATAGTTTGCCGCGATGCCCCCCAGATCCTGAAAAGTCCGCAGGAGGCAGATGGCGAGCCTTGCGTCATCGAACTGACCGTCGAAATACTGGATTCCGCCCTTGAGCTGCCTGGATTCGACATTTGGCAGCAGATTTACGGTCCGTGATCGTCCGAAAACTTCCGACCGGCCCAAGGACCATTTGCCGGCGAGCCCATCGTAAACCTTCAGGCCGACACCGTAAAAAGGTAGCTGCCAATAGCGGTAAGCCGGAATGACAAACCGCAGCGGATGTGCCAAATGCGCGCCGTTGCGCAGCAACAAACCACGTTCCTGGAGCGCCTCGCGCACGAGGTGCAGGTTACCCTGCTCCAGATAGCGGACTCCGCCATGGACAAGCTTGGTCGAACGACTCGAGGTGCCTTTGGCAAAATCGATTTTTTCAACCAGCAGTGTCCGGTAGCCCCGCGAAGCCGCTTCAACAGCTGCTCCGAGGCCGGTCGCGCCCCCGCCGATGATCAAGCAATCCCACTTCGTGGAACGATCCGCGATTGCTTGAATGGCGGACTCTCGATTCACTTGCTAAGCCAATCCTTAGCCCGACTGAGTGCCTTTTGCCAATCTGCCCGGAGCTTTTCCCGCTGATCTTCTGACATCTTTGGTTCGAAGGTACGATCGGTGGCCCATTGTGCCGCAATTTCGTCAGTTGATTTGTAGTAGCCAACGGCCAGACCGGCTAGATAGGCTGCACCCATCGCGGTCGTCTCGGTGGTCTTGGGGCGCAGTACCGGTATACCGAGGATGTCCGCTTGGAACTGCATCAGCAGGTTATTGATGGATGCGCCGCCGTCAACGCGCAGCTCTTTCAAACCGATTCCGGAATCGGCTTTCATGGCGAGCAGCACGTCGGAAACCTGGTAAGCGATGCTTTCCAAGGCCGCCCGTGCGAAATGTCCGGCGGTCGTCCCCCGAGTAATCCCGATAATCGTTCCACGGGCATACGCGTCCCAGTGTGGCGCACCGAGTCCGACGAAAGCCGGGACGAGATATACTCCACCATTGTCAGGCTCAGTGGCGGCCAGATCCTCAACTTCCGGGGCAGTGCGCACCAACTTCAGACCGTCGCGCAACCATTGAACCACCGCACCGGCGATAAAGATGCTGCCTTCAAGGGCATAGATCGTCTGATTGTTAGTTCGCCAGGCGATAGTGGTGACCAGCTTGTTTTCCGAATCCACCGGCTTCGGGCCAGTGTTCAGCAGAACAAAACTGCCCGTACCGTAGGTGTTCTTCGACATGCCTTCCTTGGTACACATTTGCCCAAACAACGCGGCTTGTTGGTCGCCGGCGATCCCGGCGATCGGGAGGCTGAGCAATGGGCCATTGCTTTCTCCGTAAACTTCACTCGAACTCTTGACCGCCGGCAGCATGGATCGGGGAATGTTGAGTCGCTTGAGCAGGTCATCGTCCCAATCGCGGTTGTAAATATCAAATAACATGGTGCGCGACGCGTTGGTTTCATCGGTAACATGCACCTTCCCGCCGGTCAGTTTCCAGATTAGCCAGCTATCGATGGTACCGAAAGCCAGCTCTCCTTGCTCCGCTTTTTGCCGGGCTCCCTCAACATTGTCCAACATCCACGCGACCTTGGTGCCTGAAAAGTACGCATCGATGACCAGCCCGGTCTTTTGTTGAACCCTCTCCTCCCATCCTTCGGAGCGCAGCTGATCGCACATCGCGGCGGTGCGCCGATCCTGCCATACAATCGCGTTATGGATTGGCTGACTGGTCGCCCGGTCCCAAACGACGGCTGTTTCTCGTTGGTTGGTAATGCCGACTGCGGCGATCTCTTTCGCGCTCACGCCAGCTCGGGTTAGCGCCTCGGCCGCAACCCCGATCTGGGAGGACCAGATCTGGGTCGGGTCATGCTCAACCCAACCAGGTTGCGGAAAGATCTGATCGAATTCTTTTTGGGCGACGGCCAAAACCTTTCCGTCGTGATCAATCACGAGGGCACGGGAACTGGTCGTCCCTTGATCAAGGGAGAGAAGATACTTCATAAAGGAGCTCCAGGAACGTGCGATGGGACGAGGTAGAAAAAGCCTTCACCAGTGCGCTAATTATTCCCCCGACACCGATTTTCCTTAGATAAAATGATTGCTCGGATGGTGACACATTCCAGCCTTGAGATGCTTCCAACCTTAATGTGTCGATCGCATCCGCCGGCGAGACGATTTCTTGGTCGATTTGGTGTTTGAATCCAGGATGACGTACCGCGACCGAGCGGACCGGAGTGGTGATGGCGCCCGTCAGATGGTTCGCTAAGCCAGCGGAGCCTCTTTTTCCGGACCCGGAGGTGTTTCCAGCGGCCCCATCGAGACCTCCGGATTGACGTAAAGAAACACTGCGGCGGCGACGGCGGCCCCCACCAACTCGGCGATTAAGTAAAGAATAAAATTACCCCAGCTAACCAACCCCCAGATGGTAATTCCTAGAGCGACTGCGCAGTTGAAGGCGCCCCCCGAAATCGCGCCGACGGCATAAGCCTGGGCCAACACAGTGAACCCAATCGCCAGACCATAAAAGGAATTTCCCTCTGTTCCTTTCGCCGTCGCGACATTGAGCACAACAAAGCAGAGAGCAAAGGTCCCCAGGAACTCCGCCAACAGTACGGGACCGATTCGAACTTCGCCCGAAGGCGGCAGCTGGGGAGAACCTTTGAAGTAGATAACGATTGCGGCTGCTACCAGAGCCGCCAGGAACTGAGCGATCCAATAGGTAATCGCATCGGAAAGAGGACATTTACCTCGGACTAACACCGCTAGAGTGACTGCGGGGTTGTAGTGACCACCGGAAATGTGTCCTCCGGCGTAGATCATCGTCATCAGAATGACGCCAATGGCTAGCGGCGCGAAATTGCCAACTCCGCCCGGGTTGAGAACCGTGTTTCCTACGGTTGAGACAAGAAAAAATGTCCCAATAAATTCTACGATAGCTTTCTTCATACACTGTCCAGTTTAGGTGTAAGGTGCGGCTGGCTGTTTGGTCAACCGCTACAACATACGTTCTCTTCGATCATCTGAAAGAGGCGATTGTCCAGCAAAGCGGGGGCGGCAAACTCCATTGCCACCCGGAATTCCATTGCCCCCAGAATTCTAAATGTGCTTCGGCAGATCACAAAACTCCTGGGTCAGCAGCTCCCGCCAAAAGGCTAGTTAATCAATCCTGGCAGAATCTTGTGCTCCGGGCTGTTTAGTCAACTCGGCGCGTACGGCGGCGGCGTCGCTGAGAGTTGTCGCGTCAGCCAGTCGCGAGTCTTGGCGTACACTTAGCTGCCGCAAGCGGGCTTTAGCCGCTGGAACCAGTGCAGGATAGACACTCAATTGGGTTAACCCGAGCGCCAGCAGCACGGACAGCGCGTCCAAGTCGCCGGCAATTTCACCGCACAGAGAAAGGGGAAGCCTTGCTTCACGCGCCACGCGGATTACTTGCGCGCAAACCTTTAAAACGGCGGGATGCAGCGAATCGGCGAAACGCGTTAACCCAGAGTGGCCGCGTTCGCTGCTGAGAATGTATTGGGTCAGATCGTTGGTTCCCAGGCTGGCAAAGGAAATGTGGGCGGTAAACTGGTCCAGTAACAAGGCCGCTGCCGGAGTCTCAATCATGATACCTAGCGGAACAGGCCAAAGGTGCGCGACTGCCTGGTCGCTCAGTGCCCGGTGACACAGCTCCAGTTGCTTCTGCAGGGCGAGGATTTCGCTAAGCTCGGTGACCATCGGGATCAAAATCCGGATGTCACGAGTTGAACCGAGACGCAGAATCGAACGCAAGTGAGAATGCAAGAATGGTTGGTGTCGCAAGAGCAGCCGAATCCCCCGAACTCCCAGATATGGATTGGCTTCAGCCGGCTGCGCCAGAAAGGGCAGCGGTTTGTCGGCGCCAATATCAAGGAGACGCAGGTTAACCGGCAGATCGCCGGCCGGCTCGAGCGCGCGCGCCAAGAGCGAAAACTGCTCTTCTTCGGAGGGAAGATGATCGAAGTCGCGATAAAGGAATTCGGTTCGAAACAGCCCGATGTTATCAGCCGACACCTCGCGCGCCTGCCGCACTTCGGCCTCCGATCCGGCGTTGGCACCGACCAGAACCGCTGTGCCGTCTATTGTCACCGCCGGGTCGCGCATGGCCGAAAGTAATTGAAGATAAGCGCGAGCTTCCTCTTCCCGCCTTTCGCGGAGCAATCGCTGGGTCGCTTCATCCGGATCGATCCAGATTTGGCCGGTAGTTCCATCGAATCCCACCATTTTGGCGGTGCGCAGCTCTTGAGAAAGGGTGGCGGCGCCTCCGACTGATGGAAGGCGCAATGCACGAGCGAGAATGGCTCCGTGCGAGGTTGGGCCTCCATGGAGTTGGATCACGCCCCCCAGGTCTCCCCCCCGAGCCGCATCGAGCAGGGAAGGCGTCAACTCAGCACAGACCAGAATGCAACCGGCCAAGTCGGATCCCAGAGAAATCCCGGATGACATTTCGGGAACCAGTTTGCGCAAAACGGCGTACTGAATCTCTCGAAAATCGGCGGCGCGAGCCTGCAAATAGGAACTCGTCGACCTGGCTTGCTCGTCGGCCAGTTTTGTCAAGACGGTGTGCCACGCCTTGGCCGCTGGCTCCCGGCGTGTTCGGATGCGCTCCTCGACCGCCTTGCTCACCTCGGGATCCTGAACAAGCAATTGCTGGGCCTCCAGCATGTTTCGAGCGTTCTCATCGAGCTGTCCTAAGCGGTCCGCCCGCTCATTGAGTTCCTGTGCCACCTGAGCAACCGCCCTCCGCAAAAGCGTGGCCGCGTCCTCGATTGCCTTTTCGTCCAGCAACGGCTGGTCCGGCAGGGTCGGCAATGTCTCCTCGAGAAAAAACGGCCGGCCCACTCCGACTCCGGCGGAAACTCCAAATGGTTGCGAGGCCCGAGTGTCGAGTAGCGAGTTGCGGGTGTCGAGTAGCGAGTTGCGAGTGTCGAGTAGCGAGTCCGGCACCTCGCCGAATTTTTGGGAAGCAAGCTCTTGAATTGTGCGAAGCGCTTCGGTCCGGTCCCGGCCCGTGATGTGGAACCTTAAGCGATCGCCCTGCCTGATTTGCAGTCGGGCGAGCCCGGTCAAGCTCGAAGCCTGCACCGGTCCGCGGTTGCCGGTGACATTCATCAGTTGGACGGATGCCGACAGAGACGACAAGGACTTCAAAAGGTGCGCCGCGGGCCGCAGGTGGAGTCCATACTCGTTTTCGACTTCCATTTCCCATGTCGTGGCGTCGGCCTCTGGCGCTGGAAGAGTCCTCCCGGATACCGACGAGGCCGTCGGCGCTATGCTCCGGGTCTCGGCTTCCGGCATTGGGGGATCCCCGGCCTGCTCGAACGCACTCGCGTCTCCGATCTGCTCTTGTTTCGGCACCAGACCAGCTTTTGCCACCTCCGTGACGTCCCGGAGGCTCGAACCCAGCTTGAGTTGAACAGCGGCCGAGATCGCTCCCTCCACCAATGGCGCAGAACAGAGCTGGACCATGCTCTGCTGATCGGGTTCGAGGAAATCTCGCGCCGTTTCGGCGCTGAGCACGGCACTCCCGATATCCATTAAGACGAGAACGCCGTCGGGTGAAAACACCCGTTGGATTGCTTCCATGATCTGAGTTGCGTCCGTTCCGAGGTCTTCGTGATTTGGACCGACCCCACCGACCGCGATAATCGGCAGGTCAGAGCTAACTGTCGCCGAGATCAGCTCGGCAAGGGCGGTCGCAAGCTTTTGACTGTGTGAAATAAGCACCAAACCCACCATAGAAAGTTACAATGAGGCCGCTTAGTCCAACTGATGCCACTTCCAGCGCTCTTTAACCACACGATAACTCATTGATCTGGGGCGCGGTCTCACTAGGAAATGGTTTCGGCCGCTGCGCGAAACAGGAAAAGGGTTGAGGTCGCACCCGGGTCTTGGTGATTGGCGCTTCGCTCTCCCAGATAACTGGCACGACCCTTTCGAGCGATCAGAGGGATGGTGGATTTCACTCCTGCTTCGGCGGCTTGATCGGCCTCGGCCAGGGCCTGGGATAGAGTTGCGCCATCGGACAGACTTTGCCGAAGGCGCTTAATCGCGGGCTCCATGGCGTCAACCATCGTCTTGTCACCCACCTCCGCTTTTCCCCGCGCAACAATTCCGGAGAAACCTTTTTCCAGCGCGTTCACAAACTCGTCTGCCGTGAGTTCATTCTTATCGGCGGCGGCCATGCTTGCCTGCAGGAAAAAAGTACCGTACAAAGGCCCGCTGGCCCCGCCGACCGTTGAAATAAGGGTCATCGCGACAGTTTTGAACAAAGTTCCCAGGTCTTTTCCTTGCAGCTCAGGATCTTTGTTGATCACCGCTTGAAAGCCACGATGGATGTTGGCGCCGTGATCGGCGTCGCCGATCTCCGAGTCCAACTGAGTAAGATACTCTTTGTTTTCGGTGAGGTACTCGGCGTACCGCCGAAGCCAGGCGAGCGCTTTTTCGGAAGTGACCACCGGTTCACACCCCCCAACGCAAAGCGGGTGTATGGACGGGCCCATCCCAAAGCTTGGTCAGTTCGCCATCTAACTTCAGGAGGGTAATCGACGTGCCAGCCATCTCAAGGCTTGTGATATAAGGTCCAATGAGATTTCTGGTGACCTTGATTCCCTTGCCAGTCAGCAGCTCGTGTGCTTTTCGATAAACCACAAACAACTCGAGCAATGGTGTTCCTCCCATACTATTGACAAAAAGCAGTACCTCATCGCCTGACTTGAAGGGGAGGTCCTCCAGAATCGGGTTCAGGAGCATTTCGGTGATTTCATCAGCGTTCGTCAGCGTCATCCGCTGGCGCCCCGGCTCACCGTGAATGCCTATTCCGATTTCCATCTGATCTTCGGGAAGTTCGAATGTGGGCTTGCCGACATGGGGAACCGTGCAGGAAGTCAGGGCCATGCCCATGCTCCGAGCCTGACTATTTACTTTCTTGCACAACGACGCGACATCGGATAGGGACCGGCCCTCTTCCGCGGCTGCGCCACAGATCTTTTCGGCCAGGACCGTCGCCCCAATTCCCCGTCGGCCGGCCGTGTAAAGGCTATCTTTCACCGCTACATCATCGTCGATCACCACGGCCTCAACCTGAATGTCCTCGCTTCGAGCGAGGTCGGCCGCCATCTCAAAATTCATGACGTCGCCGGTGTAGTTCTTGACGATATGTAGAACGCCCTTGCCGCCGTTTACTGCCTTGGTCGCTTCCTGCATCTGGTCGGGCGTCGGACTGGTAAAAACCGCTCCAGGACAGGCGGCGTCAAGCATGCCGCGTCCGACAAAACCTCCGTGCATCGGCTCATGCCCGCTGCCACCCCCGGAAACCACGGCGACTTTGTTGTGCACAGGAGCATGTTTTCGAACAATGTAGTTGGGTTTATAATGAGCAGTAATTAGATCCGGGAAGGCAAGCGCCATACCGCGAACTGCTTCCTCCACGACATTCTCAGGCGAGTTGATAAGCTTCTTCATATTCGGCAGCGAAGATAATCAACGGGATACAGGAAGGCGGGGAAGTACGCGCAACGATGGGGGATGCGCCAAGGATACCACCCGGGGCAAGATAATCACCGCAGAACGAGGAGTACAGCGAAAACCGGTATGCACGCACGTCGGAAGAAAGGGTAACCAGACATTTACCCGATTAGCCAGTCGCAGCGGAGCCGCCACCAATCGTGCTCGTGTTTTTTTCGCTGGCAGTAACCGGCAAAAACAGCTGTAGTTACCTCAGCTTTTTTGCAAAAGAGAAAAGTCGAAAATCGACAGGAGCAGCCATGTCATTCTTGCAACTCATTTACGCCCTGATCATCGGGTTCATTATCGGCGGTTTGGCGAAGTTGATTGTTCCGGGCAAAGAGCCCGGCGGGTGTATCGTCCAGATCCTGATCGGGATTGCGGGATCGTTCCTTGCCTATTTGATTTTCGTTTATGTCTTTCGGATACCGCCCAATCCCAGAAACCCGCTCCAGCCGGCCGGGTTCTTTTCCTCACTGATCGGCGCGATCATCCTCCTCGTAATCTATCACGCGATTCGCCGGCGAAGACAGTAGGGGGCAGCCCGTGCCGAGTTCGATCGCGACTTCGACAATCCTGGCATTGATTTTGAGCCATTCGATATTCGCTTGGTTCACTTAGCGAGGGGCCGCTTCGCCAGGCTGACTCTACTCCCAGGCTTTCTAACGAAATGACGACTCGTTCGTCTGGAGCTCCGGCTCGCTAAACATTGGCACCACCCGCTTTCCCTGAAAGATACGCAACCACCGACACGGCCGTTCGGTCGTCAGTAATCAGCACGTCAAGAAGCCCGGTTCTGAGCGCACCGACGATCGCTTCCGTCTTTTCCGGCCCGCACGCTATCGCGATAACATTTTCCAGACCGGCCAGATCATCCCAGGAGAGTCCGATGATCCGGTCTTCAACATCTCCGGGGGAGGCGGTGACCGTTGATATCAAAGTAGCGAGCTGAGATGTCGCCCACGGCTCCCCTGGCCTTGAGACGATCGAGCGTTGACAGATCGAGAAACCCGCTCTCCACGATCGCAGCGCTGGTTCTCAGAATCCCGATTCCCGCCATGAAACACGAAGCGTGTCGCGCCACATCGAGAGCTGCTCTGACCCCGGCGTCGGCCAGCAAGACCTCCCTTAGTTCCTTCGTAGCAACGATCGCCGGAACATAAAAGATGATAAACGCGAGCATGAAATTTCTCTGCGACCAGGGAAGTGACTCTTGACGGATTAAAGGACTCACCGCTATTGAGACCACCAAATGATTGGGCCACTACGAGACCTTTAATCGCTTGATCGCCGAGGGCTCGCGCGACTTCGGAGAGTGTCCTGCCCCAGGCGACGGCCAGGATCTGGTCGGGTTTGACGTTTGCCTCGAGATAAAGCGCACCCATCTTACCCACTGCTCGCAGGGTGTGGGCCGGGCTGTCGGTTTTTGCCGTTGGCACGATGTAGACCTCTCTGAGGCCAAATTGTTTGGCAAGTTAAGCGGAAAGCTCGATCCGCTGCAGGAGATCCCGCCGAAGCGATACGGTCGCCAGCCCGGTCTCGACTGCTTGACGCAACAGGCGAGCGACCGCTGGGCGAGATAGCCCAAGTTCCTGACCGATCTGTTCCTGAGTGAGCTTCCTGTGATGGTACAGCCAGGTTACTTTCGCGAACGCTTCTTCTTCGGAGAGCAAGGGCGGCCGGGCGGATTTGAGGATCGAGGGTTTGGGACCCGGGCGACGCAGTTTCGGGTATTTGGACTCTTCGGGCATGCAAGCAGGTGGCCAGCGTTCAACAGGCGGAACGATATCGCGATCCGGGAAATTCGCATCCCATGGTATCCCATTGCCTTCACCTCTCACCGAGATTGCGTGTCATCAATCGGCCTCCCGCCTTTACCGCCCAAATGATCTTGACGGAGCAAAGAGGGGTGAGAGCTTTACTTCAGCTCGTGTTCTGTCTCTCCCCAAATCTCGCTTGGAGATCGCCGCGCTGGGTGAGCGGCAAGGTGATTCTTTGTGAACGACAAGTTTCCCGGCGCCGCAGCTTGTCTTTCCCGAGCGCTTCAACTCACGTTAACCGCTGGGTCCAATGGCATGACGACAAAAACTAAGGCGATCGCTATAGGGGCCGATGATGCCGCCTTCCAACTGAAAAATAAGTTAGTAGAACATCTGAGAACTCGTGGGCTTGCGGTTGAGGATTACGGGGTTAACACCGCTGATCCCTCGATCATTTACCCCGACATTGCTTTGGAGGTGGCGCAAGCAGTCGCCGCCGGGAAACACGAGCGCGGCATTTTGCTCTGTGGCACCGGCATCGGTGTGGCCATTACCGCGAACAAAGTGCCCGGGATCAGAGCGGCGGTTTGTCACGATGTGTATTCCGCCGAACGCTCGCGCAAGAGCAATGACTGTCAGATTATCGCCCTGGGCGGACGGGTCGTTGGTGAAGAACTAGCGAAATCGCTGGTCGACACCTGGCTGGCCTCCGAATACCAAGGCGGGACCTCGGCCCCGAAAGTTGAACGAATGAAGGAAATCGAAAAGCAATTCCAACAAAGTTGAGCCCCATCAATTCCTCCCATGCAACGAATCATCAACGATCCGAATCAAGTCGTCGAAGACATGCTCGAGGGCTTTCTGAAATGTCACCACGGGCTGGTCGCATCCGTTCCCGATAATCCTCGAGTCATTAAGTATGCCAAAGCGCCGATTCGCGGGAAAGTCGGGGTAGTGACCGGCGGGGGCTCAGGCCACAAACCAGCTTTTATCGGATACGTTGGTCGCAATATGTGCGATGCCGTTGCCGTGGGGGAGATCTTCAGCTCCCCGTCCGCCCAGGTTTTCTACGACGCCTTCCGGGCCGCTGATGGGGGGGCCGGCGTCGCCTGTCTCTATGGTAACTACGCCGGCGACAATATGAATGTGAAAATGGCCAAACAATTGGCCGCAGTCGATGGCATCGAAGTTAAGACTGTCGTGGCCAACGACGATGTCGCCTCCGCTTCGAAATCCGAACCACAGAAGCGCCGCGGCGTTGCTGGAGAAGTGCTTATGTGGAAGGTGGGTGGAGCAAAAGCGTCGGCTGGTGGATCACTCGATGAGGTCATCACGGTCGCGCAGCGGGCGATCGACAATACCCGCAGCATCGGCATTGGTCTCACCCCGTGTACCATTCCCGCCGTCGGCAAGCCAAATTTCACGATCGACCCCGGTAAGATGGAGGTTGGCATCGGTCATCATGGCGAACCGGGTGTACTGATCAGTGATTTGCGTTCGGCCAAGGAAATAGCCGATTTAGCTTTCGATTACATCCTGAAGGATCTGCCCTTCGCGGAGAACGATGAAGTAGTCGTCCTGGTCTCCGGGCTTGGGGCTACTCCTGTCATGGAACTCTACATCGCTTTCAACCGGGCCTACGACGTGTTGCAGGAACGAAAAATCCGCATCCATCGCTCTTACGTCGGTAACTATTTCACCTCTTTGGAAATGATGGGAATAACTTTTACCCTTATGAAGCTCGATCCGGAGCTGAAAGCGTTAATTGATGTTGAAGCAGAGAGTATGGGACTAACCCAGTTCAACAGGCAACCATGAAGAATTTTCCTAACTCGGAGGGACGTCGCGTCGTTCTCGCTCTGGTCCAAACGATTGAAGATAATAAAGCTTATCTCAGCGAGGTGGATGGCAAGATCGGTGACGGCGATCACGGCATTAACATGGCGAAAGGCTTTAATCTGGTGAAGGCTCGTTTAGGCGACCGGGAAGTCTCTTTGAGTGAAGGCCTCGGTTTGATCGGTAAGACCTTAATGACTGAGATTGGTGGCTCGATGGGTCCAATCTATGGAACGTTGTTCATCCAAATGAGTCTCAAAGCCAAGGGGCACGCGGAAACCGATGCCACCCTCTTTGGCGAGATGCTGAAAGAGGCGCGCGCCGGTTTGCACGACATTGGCGGAGCCACGGTTGGCGACAAGACAATCATGGACACTGTCATACCAGCGCAGGAAGCCTATCAGACGGCCGTCCAACAGGGAGCATCGCTAGCGGAAGCTTTAAAAAAAATGTCGGATGCCGCAGAGAAGGGTAAGGAATCCACACGCGACCTCGTGGCAAAGATCGGGCGCGCTAGCCGCCTGGGGGAACGCTCCCGCGGAGTTCTCGACGCGGGAGCGACCTCCGGCACTCTCATTCTGCAGACATTCGCCAAAGAGCTCTCAACCTGACTACCCGGAGAGCGCATCAACTCAGAAATCTAGAACTGAAAAAAACACACCCCCACGAAGGAGAATTAAAGATGAGTACGTCAACTGCTACCATGCCCCAGCCGGTAACTCGTTCGACCGCTGGAAAAGCGAAACTACCCGAGACTATGCGCGCGGTCGTAGCCTACGCGCCCGGCGATTACCGTCTCGAGACCGTTCCTGTTCCACGGGCCGGTCCCGACGATATTATTGTGAAAGTCGAGGCCTGCGGCATCTGTGCGGGCGATATCAAATCGTATGTTGGCGCCGAATCGTTCTGGGGCGGCAACGGGCAACCGGCGTACATCAAAGCCCCGATGATTCCCGGCCACGAGTTTCTCGGTCACGTCGTCGAGATGGGAGACAACGTCGCTAAAAAAGGCGAAGTCAAAATCGGCGATCGGCTGATTTCCGAACAGATCGTTCCCTGCTGGAACTGCCGGTTCTGTAAACGAGGTCAATACTGGATGTGCGAAAAGCACGATGTTTATGGGTTTCAGAACAACGTGAATGGCGGCTTTGCTGAGTACATGCGTTATCCGAAAGAGGGCATCAATCACCAGGTACCGCAGGATCTACCAATCGAAAAAGCCATTTTGGTTGAGCCGTATGCCTGTTCGGCCTGGTGTGTGAAGCGGGCTGATATCCAATGGGATGATATCGTCGTACTGGCTGGAGCCGGAACACTTGGGTTAGGGATGGTTGGAGCTGCCAAACTGCGGAGCCCGAAAAAATTGGTCGTCATGGATACCAAGCCGGAGCGCCTGGAACTGGCGAAGAAGTTTGGCGCCGACTTGGTGCTTAACCCTCTCTCCGATGACGTCGTTAAAATCGTGAAGGACATGACTGGCGGCTATGGTTGTGACGTTTACATCGAGGCAACCGGTCACCCCAATGCAGTTGTGCAGGGGCTGCAGATGATTCGCAAACTGGGTCGCTTTGTGGAGTTCAGCGTCTTTTCGCACGATGTGACCGTCGATTGGAGCATTATTTCCGATCGGAAACAGCTGGACGTGCTCGGCGTACACCTGGGGCCCTACTGTTACCCGTTTGTCATCGAAGCGATCAACGACGGGCGACTGCCGACCGAGGGAGTCGTTACACACCGGCTACCACTGGAAGAGCATGAAAAAGGATTTGAGCTGATGAAGAAAGGCGAAAAGTCGCTCAAAATCCTCTTGGAACCCTAGGGCGGAATTCGCATCAGGCTCCGGCGAGACAGAAAACCACGCTGGATTCGTTGGTATGAAATCGTTTCAATTTTTGGCTGAAAGCGTTTGTGTTCACTCGCCAGATCGGCCAATGTTCTCTCCGGCGGATCGCTCCGCCGGGGCGGTTCCGGTACCGGGTCATGCCCGGTGCTTTCCACCCCGGCAGCGCAATCGTTTCAACCTGCGCGAAACCCGAGTGGACCGCGCAATTTCCGATGTTTTGTCAACTCTCTCCCCTATACAAGCCGGGCCGCTCGACGGTTCGCCAACTCAACCAACTAAAATAGATATCATGAGAAAACGTTCCCCCAGACCAGGACAAGTCTTTGCGCCACTTCTCGTTGCGCTCTCCAGCTTCGGAATCGCCAGCCCGATTCACGCTGAGTCAACCAATTTTGACTGGAAACAAGCTGCTGGCACGAAGCTCACCGTTTCGTTCAATCAACATCCCTACGCCGATGCGATCATTCAACGGTTGCCGCAGTTCAAAGAATTAACGGGCATTGATGTTCAGCACGAGATCACTCCCGAAGAAAACTACTTCGATAAGATCACGACGCAGCTTTCCGCGGCGAGCGGTTTGCCGGATGTATTTATGACCGGCGTTTACCAAATGTGGGATTATGCCAGCTCAAACCGCCTGGAGCCCTTGGACAAATACCTGAATGATCCTGCGCTGACCAACCCGGGTTACAATGCAAAGGATATTTTTGAAGGAGTGTTCAATGGCGGCAAGTGGGACCTGAAACCGGGATCACCAACGGGCACTGGCAAGCTCTATTCGCTCCCCCTGGGTTTTGAGCTGTATTCGTTAGCCTATAACAAGAAGTATTTCGACGAGAAGGGTCTCAAACCTCCCCAAACGTTGGAGGAGATGATCGATCTCGCCAAGAAGCTCAAGGGTTGGAACGGTCCCGGCTCTTACGGAGTCGCGGTTCGCGGCACGCGCAACTGGGCGACCATCCATCCGGCCTACATGTCGATCTACTCCATGGCTGGAGCCAGGGATTTCGAGATCAAGAACGGCAAGCTTATGTCTGCAGTCGACTCTCCGCAGGCGATCGAGGTTACCAAAAAATTTGCCGAGATGGTCAAGGAGGGCGGTCCTCCCGGATGGTCCAACTACACCTGGTACCAATGCGGAGCCGATCTCGGCGCGGGTAAAGCCGCTATCCTTTGGGACGCCGACATCAATGGCTACTTCCAAAACGTGCCGGGCAGTACCAGCCAATCCGGGAATATCGGATTTGCCCCCAATCCGGTGATGAAACCTGGGGATAAGGTGCAATCGAATGAATGGGTCTGGCAGCTTGCGATGAACGCAACTTCGAAAAACAAGAAAGCTGCGTGGCTGTTCATCCAGTACTTTACTGGTCCCGAATTTACACTCTGGGCAGCTTTGAACGCCAAGACCGTTGACCCGGCTCGTCAGTCGATCTGGGACAACCAGCAATTCAAGGACAAACTTGCCAAAGTAGCTGGCTACGAGGAGACCTTCAAGGAAACAATTCCCAACACCAGCGTCAAGTTCACTCCTCAGCCTTATTTTATTGAGTCGACTACGGAATGGGCAGCCGCGCTCCAGAAGATCGTGCTTTCCGGCGCGGACGCCGACGCTACGATGAAGGATCTCGCGAAACGAGTTTCCCGGGACACTTCGAAACTCAAGTTGAGCCTTGCTCCCGTCTCGAACTCGCGGAGCGTGGCCCAAAACGCCCAATAATTATTATGAAGGAGTCGATTGTCGTTGGGCGATCGACTCCTGGTGTTTGCCGAAGTGAGTCGCGTTCTGATCGACTTCTAGATTTAAATTTACCAGCCGCGCGATCCCCCTCAATCGAGCGCCAAACTACTCAACATGGTTACATCATGAGTTCCAGCAGCGCGACGGCGGTGATCGAACAACGACCGATCACCGCTCCCAAAATAGATCTATCGGACGCCGCGAAACGTTACGCCCGACGTAAGGCTCTTCGGCCTTATCTAGTCCTTGCTCCCTCATTTCTTTTAACCATCGGGATCCTCATCCCTTTCGTTGTCGCGATATTTTATTCGTTCACGGATCTCACCTTGCGAACTCCCGAGTTCAACCTCGTCGGCTTTGATAACTTCGTCGACACATTTACCGGCGGTGATTTCTGGCATTCGGTGACGATTACGCTGATGTACGCCTGCTTTGCCACGGGCATCGAGATGCTGCTCGGCTTGGGGATTGCCTTGCTCCTGAACGAAGAGAACTGGCTCTCACGGTTCCTTCGGTTGGTATTGATTTTCCCGTTGATGATTGCTCCGGTCATCGGAGCCCTGGTCTGGCAACTGATGACCAATCCCTCAGTGGGAATTCTGCGTTTTCCTCTTAGCTGGATCGGATTGGGCGGTTTTCGATGGAGCGCGGACCCAAACTGGGCACTGGCCACCGTCATTCTGATCGACGTCTGGATCTACACCCCCTTTGTCGTCATCCTGGTTCTGGCCGGATTGCGCTCACTGCCCAAATCCCCGTACGAGGCGGCGTTGATCGACGGTGGATCACCTTGGTTTGTCTTTCGCAATTTGACCTTACCGATGCTCTCGCCCGTTCTCTTGATTGCGCTGGTTTTCCGCCTGATGACTTCCCTTCAGGAGTTCGCAATTATCTTTGCTTCGACTAAGGGTGGCCCCGGCGATCGCACGTTGAGCGTTTCGATCGCGGCCTACAACCAGGCTTTCCCATTCTACAATCTGAGCGGAGCTATTCCGATGCTCCTCTTTCTTTGGACACTGATCTATGCGGTCTGTTTTGTGTTGATTGGGTTCTGGAAAAGAGCCCAGAAAATCTCATCAGGAGCCGTCTAACATGAGTGGCGCGACAACACGCGACGACAACAACTCTTCGCTCAAGGGGGTTGGGACCGCGTTGAAGTATTTTCTGCTCTTAGCCTACGCGCTTTTCGCGCTGTTTCCGTTGATCTGGATGGTAGTGCTGTCTTTCAAGCCGGATAATGAAATGTTCACCACGACCTTCGTCTTTACACCGACCTGGCGAAATTTTCAGGCGGTCTTTGGTGAATCAGATTTTGTGGTGACGCTTTGGAACAACCTCGTAGTCAGCGTGTTGGCGGTCGCACTGTCGCTGATCGTAGGTGTACCCGCGGCATACGCCCTGGGACGTTTTCAATTCAAAGGCAAAGAAGATATTGCCTTCACCTTTCTCTCGTTCCGGTTCGCTCCGGAAATTCTGGTCATTATCCCCCTGTATCTAATCTACCAGAGACTTCATCTGATCGATAGTTTTATCGGACTGATTTGGGTTTACCAATTGATCAGCCTTCCCTTGCTGATCTGGATTCTGCGGGGGTTTTTTGAGGATCTGTCACAGGACATGGAGTCGGCGGCGCAACTGGACGGCTACAGTTGGTGGCAGGTGTTCTTCAAGATGCTGCTACCGCTGGTCAAACCCGGCTTGGTCGCGGCCGGACTTCTTTGCTTTATCTTTTGTTGGAACTCATTCACGTTTGCGCTGCTCCTCGGCGGCGGTCACACGCAAACCTCCACCGTATCGATGACGCGTTTCCTGGCTTCCGATACGGTCCACTATGGCTGGGTAGCCGCCGCTGCGCTGATCTGCGCACTGCCGGAAGTGATTCTGGCCTTGCTCATCCAGAAACACCTGGTCCGCGGCCTCTCCTTCGGAGCGGTGAAAGGATAAACCTATGGCGACTGTCGAAATCGAAGGTCTCACCAAGTGGTACGGAAAGCGAAGAGGCGTTGAGGATCTGAACCTGCAGATCGCGGATCGCGAGTTTGTGGCAATGTTCGGACCGGCCGGTGCGGGAAAGACTACGACGCTAAATCTGATCGCCGGGATCGTGACCCCGAATCGCGGAAACGTGAAGATTGCTGGTCGGAACATTGATGGGTTGGAGCCGGCGGAGCGCAACGTGGCGATGGTGTTCGAAAGCTATGCCTTGTACCCGCAGTTGAACGTCTTCGACAACATGGCTTTCCCGTTGCGCAGTCCAAAATTCAAGCTGCCGGAAGACCAGGTCAAAGAGCGGGTCACTCAATATGCCAAGGTCATGAAGATCGATCATTTGCTCGATCGACACATTACGGCTCTGAGCAACGGACAGCGCCAACGGACGGCGCTCGGTCGAGCGTTGGTCCGCAATCCGGAGATTTTCCTATTGGACGAACCCCTGAGCCATCTCGATGCAAAGCTTCGACACTCCATGAGGGCTGAGCTGAAGGAGATGCGGAGCCAACTCGGAACAACCACCCTTTACGTCACTCATGATTATCTGGAAGCGATGAGCCTGGGAGACCGAATTGTCGTGCTCAATCAGGGGCGGATTCAACAGATCGGTACCCCGAAAGAAGTCTATTTCAAGCCCGCCAGCACCGAGGTCGCCCATCTCTTTGGAGATCCCGAAATCAACCTCGTTGACGGCACTCTAACGGCCAAAGGAGGGACCGACCTGGCCCTGCGTATCCTCGGGGAAAATGTTTCTTTGCCGATACCTCCTGATGTGACGCGAGTGCTCCAGCAAAAGAGCCGCGAGAAAGTCAGGGTCGGCGTAAGACCTGCCGACGTCGCGGTGTCGTCGAATGGAGCTGATTATCCTTTCCACGGAACGGTTTACAGTTTTGAACCGCTTGGCACAAAATCGATCCTGACGGTCGAAGCGGTGGATGGCACCCGCGTACGCGCCTTGACCGATGGACACCTGACTTTCGAGATGGACCGCCGCATTCAATTTGCGATCGATCCGCAGTCGCTCATTCTTTTCGACGATAGCACGCACGAGTTTCTGGCTCGTTCCGAACAATCCAAAGAGGTTGCTCCTCATGGCTGATCTAGTCCTGCAGAACGTGGTCAAGCAATACAGTCCGACGACCCCGCGCGCGGTCGATAATCTGAATCTGGCGATGGGGGATGGAGAGTTTATCGCTCTGCTCGGGCCGTCTGGCTGTGGAAAATCCACGACCCTGCGGATGGTGGCCGGCTTGGAAACGATTACCGAAGGCCAGATGCTCATTAATGGCAAACTCATCAACGACACTCACCCCAAGGACCGGGGGATCGGGTTGGCTTTCGAAAACTACGCCCTTTATCCGCCTCTCACTGTAAGAGAAAACCTCGCTTTCAACTTGAAAGCGCACGGGATCAACCAGAAGGAGATCGACAAACGGGTTTCTGAACTCGCGAACTATCTGCAAATCGACGACGTGCTTAACCTGAAGCCGGCCGCGTTGAGCAGCGGCCAAAAACAGCGTGTTAACATAGCCCGAGCGTTGATTCGCCGCCCCGCAGTGCTCTTGCTTGACGAACCGCTTAGCCATCTGGACGCCGCTTTGCGTGTTCGAATGCGGACTGAGATTAAGCGGCTGCATAAGGAGCAAGGGTTTAGTACGATCATCGTCACCCATGATCAGCTCGAGGCGATGGCCCTGGCTGATCGCATCGCGGTGCTCGACGAAGGAAAATTGCAGCAGTTCGACACCCCACTGCAGGTTTTCAATCATCCAGCTAACGAGTTCGTTGCTGGGTTCCTGGGAGAGCCGCCGATGAACATCTTTTCGGTCCGGAGCGACTCCGGCCGGCGCTTAGTCGTCCCGAACACTGACTTTGCCCTTCCGGTGACCGAATATATCGGTCGTCTGCTCGGTAACCGTTCATCGGTGCAGCTTGGTATCCGACCCTGGGGAATCAAGGTCGACCAGAACGGTTCCGGGTCGAGTGTACCCGGCACAGTCTCGGTGGTGGAAAACCTCGGCGATGAAACTCGGGTCGGAGTTCGGTATGGCGAGCTATTGTTAATGGCCAGTGTTCCGGTCACCGATCGTTTTAAAGCAGGCACACGGGTTAACCTGACTTTCAACAAGGATGATCTGAATCTTTTCGATTCCCAGAGCGGGCAGCGGTTAGTGGCCTGAGTGAGATTGAAATCTAATGAATCCTGAATCAGAAGGTGCGGTGATCGTGAGCGTGCACCAGGGTCTGGAAAGAGGCACCCGAATAAGTCTACGGTGGCAGGGCAGCCACGAAATCACCGACTTTCATTTCGAGCGTTTGGGAGACTTGATTCGTTGCGAGCGTGAAACCACTCACAGCGGTTGGGCGATCATCGAACCGCATCACGAAATAAAGACGGGCGAGATTATTCCGCTGCGCTGAGTTGTCTACAGTCCGCCTGTCTAAATCTTCTGAATCTGGGAAAATCCGTGTAATCCTGTGGTGAAACTTTTCTCATCCATTTTCTCGTCATGAAGCTTCCATACCAACCACGTCAATTCTCGTCTCCGTTGCTCGATGGCCCCGAACGCGCTTTTAGCCGAGGGATGCTCTACGCGGTCGGTTTCCAGAAAGAGGATTTCCAGAAGTCGGTGATCGGCATCGCATCCACCTGGAGCATGGTCACTCCCTGTAACATGCACATCGATCAACTCGCCCGGGAAGCCGCCGCTGGCGCTGACGATGCGGGGGGTAAAGCGATTGTTTTTAATACGATCACTGTCTCGGACGGAATCTCCATGGGTACTGAAGGGATGAAATACTCTATGGTTTCACGCGAGATCATTGCCGATTCCATTGAAGCGGTTGCAGCGGCGGAAGGCTTCGACGGGTTAGTCGCGATTGGTGGCTGCGACAAAAACATGCCGGGCTGTCTCATCGCCTTGGCCCGGCTCAATCGGCCTTCCCTTTTTGTCTACGGCGGTTCGATTCTGCCCGGCTGCGTTAGCAATCGCCTGGTGGATATTGTCTCGATTTTTGAGGCTGTCGGTGCTCACTCAACCGGGAAGATTTCAGATGCCGAACTGGAAAAGGTTGAGTCGTGCGCGATCCCTGGTCCGGGTTCCTGCGGCGGGATGTATACCGCGAACACAATGGCATCGGCCATTGAAGCCATGGGGATGAGTCTGCCGAACAGTTCGGCGCAAACCGCTGTCTCCAAGGAGAAAGCGCAAGATTCGCGCGCGGCGGGGGCTGCTGTCTTGCAGCTGATCAAACGGGGTATCCGGCCTTCGGACATCCTGGTTCGGGAATCGTTTGAAAACGCAATGACCGTGGTGATCGCTCTGGGTGGTTCGACCAACGCTGTGCTCCATCTGCTGGCCATGGCCCATGCCGCGGGCGTTGATTTGAAGCTGGATGACTGGACCCGGATCGGGAAAAAGGTTCCTGTCCTGGCCGATCTCCGGCCGAGTGGTCAGCACATGATGTCAGAACTGATCGCCATCGGCGGAATCAGGCCCCTGATGAAGATGCTGCTCGACGAAGGACTACTCCATGGCGAATGCCTCACCGTAAGCGGCCAGACCTTGGGCCAGAATCTGGCCGCCGTAAAGCCGTACCCGACAGATCAATCGATCGTCCGGTCGTTTGGTGACCCAATCAAGGCCGATAGCCACTTGGTTGTGCTATACGGTACGCTCGCGCCCGAAGGCGCCGTCGCCAAGATCTCGGGCAAAGAGGGGCTGCGCTTTTTAGGAAAAGCCAAAGTGTTCGAATCCGAAGAAAAGGCGAACCGCGCGATTCTCGATGACAAAATCGAGAAAGGGGATGTCCTCGTCATTCGTTATGAAGGGCCGCGAGGCGGGCCTGGCATGCGCGAAATGTTAGCTCCAACCTCGGCGATCATCGGTAAAGGTTTGGGGAAAGATGTTGCGCTTATCACCGACGGCCGCTTTTCCGGTGGGAGTCATGGTTTCGTGATTGGTCACGTTACTCCTGAGGCGATGGTCGGGGGTCCGATCGCCGTTGTCCAGGATGGGGACCCGATTGAGATCGATGCTGTAAAGCGCACGCTCGACTTGCTGATTCCATTCGCCGAGATCGAACGGCGCCGGAAGGCCTGGCGTGTACCGGAGCCCAGGTACGAAAAAGGTGTACTCGCCAAGTATGCACGCCAGGTGAGCTCCGCCTCGCTTGGCGCCGTGACGGATTTGTGAATGGTTTGAACAGCGCGACACGCAAAACGCGAAACGCGAAACGTGAGACGCAAAACGTGCCAGGTGAAACGTTAGCGCATCGTTCTCTGAAGCGGCTTGCGGCGATCTGGGCCTATGACCGCGGCTTCCGCTGCATCGGCCTTGAGGTCAGGGCACCGCACTCGAACTACCGGGTTGATGTCGCCGCTTATCGTTCTTATCGGGTCTCCGAGAAACGGATGCCGACCGTCGCGGTCTTTGAATGTAAACAGTCGCGAGAAGATTTCCTCCGCGACAGCCGGCAACAGCAAGAACTTCGTGTATTGCTGGGTGAACTGCAGCAGCGGAGAGCCAAACTCGAAGCCCTTTTGCGGATGCACCATCCTGGCCTTTGTCGCAACGATGATCTTTTTCCGGAATGGTGCAGCTACGATTTTTCCATTCTGGAGCACGGAGGTTACCGGCGGGTAAGCCAGAAGATTGCGGTGCTGCAACGGCAATTGATGAACAACACCAAGTTCGACCGTTTCAGCGGGTATCGATTGGCGGACGTCAATTATCTCGTCGCACCGCCGGGGATTGTTCGGTCTAGTGAGGTCCCTCCTGGTTGGGGACTTTTGGAGTCGTCCAATTTTCTCGAACTAACCGAACGAATTCCCGCCCGGCTTTTTTCGTCAAACGACGGTACTACCTGGTTGGAACGGATCGCGCGCTCGGCCAGTTCGGCGCTGATGAGAGGCTGGGAATCAAATGCTTAATGTCTGGTATCGTGACTCCCTAACTGCTTCAAAGTCTCGGTCATCGCAGACAGAAGCGGCTCCATCGTTTCGGGTGTCTCGTCTCCCATGTTGGAAATCCGGAAAGTCTTGCCTTTGATCTTCCCGTAACCGCCATCGATTTGAAATCGGAAATTCTCGCGGAGCAAGTTCGTGAGTCGGGCAACATCAACCTCGCGATTGTTTTGTACGCAGGTCAGGGTGACTGAGCGGTATCCTTCCGCCGCGAAGAAGGCGAAGCCGTTCGCTCGCACCCAATCGTGCACTAGTTGATTGGTTTGGCGGTGCCGTTGAAACCGCGCCGCTAGTCCTTCCTCGAAAATATCCTGCAGTTTGGAACGAAGAGCGAACAGGTGAGGGATGACTGGTGTACTCGGTGTCATGTATTCCGCCGCGTTCTTCTGGAACTCCAGCAAATCGAAATAATAGCCGCGATCCGGAACTTTCCGCGCCTGTTCCAAAGCGCGGGGTGAACAGGCAAAGAGCGAAAGGCCGGGCGGTAGCGCCAGCGCTTTTTGACTGCCGGTCAGGAGCACATCGATGCCTAGCTCATCCATCGGGATGGGGACCGCCGAAAAAGATGAAACAGTGTCAACCACGAACAAAACGTCGGGATACTGCCGCATCACCTGGCAAAGCTCGGGCAACGGGTTCATTACGCCGGTTGACGTCTCGTTGTGGATGAGCGTAACGACGTCAAAAGAGCCGGCGGCTAATTTGCGGTCAAGCGCTTCGGGCAGAATCGGCGATCCCCAATCGACCTGGAGCGAATCTGCTTTTTTTCCGCAGCGTTTGGCGACGTCATTCCATTTGTCCGAGAAGGCCCCACACATGCAGTTGAGAACACCTTTGAGGGCGAGATTGCGAATGACGCCTTCCATGACGCCCCAAGCGGAAGATGTCGAAAGGTACACGAGTTGATCGGTACCGAAGAGCGTCTGCAGACGAGGCATCATCTCGCGATAGAGCGCTTTGAAATCACTGCTGCGGTGGCCGATCATCGGCGTAGTCAGAGCGGCGAGAGTTTTCGGTGACACCTCCACCGGGCCGGGGATAAAAAGTTTAATGGGTCTAGTCACCTGAATAGCTGAGCAGTAGAACCGGTGCGAGTCAATCGAGCGGGTTTTGGAGTGCGTGCGACTTGTCGCCGCTTTAGGATCTGCGCGGAGCGCGGCCTAGACCGAGGACCGAGCGACGAGGCGTCGTTTTCGGCGAGAAAAAGCAGCGACAAGTCGCACGCACTCAAATCTCAAAACCTACTCCAAAACCTACTCAGACCGCTTTCTTCATTCCGGCCAGAGGAAATGCTCAAGGCGCAGCCGGTCGAGGCGGTCTTTTGCTTCTTCCGATCGAGCACCCCGCGAACTCGCCAGCCGGTCGTAGATAGCGGCAGCTGAGCTCCAGGCGTGGCGATCCTCCAGGATCTGCGCAGCTCCGAACCCGGCCCGGAAAAACCAGAGCTGATCGCTGTTGGCTGCGGGAATCGAAATGATGTCGTAATACGTTTCTAGAGCGGCATCGAGCTTGTGCTGTTTTTCATAGCACTGTGCTTTCTTGTAGAGCGCGCGCTGCTTCCACTCCGGAGGCAGGTTTTCCAGCGAAGCGAGTCGATCGAATGCCTCAACGGCTTGCTGATAGAGTTCGGGCTGGCTGGATGCCATGGTGAACTTGGCCTCGCCGATTTCTTCCAGCGCTTGGTAGCGCACCTCATCGGGCGGTCTTTGCGTCAACAGATCCTCGAGCAGAACGATTGCCTCATTCTCCTGGTGTACTTGCCTTTTCGCCAGAGCCTGTTCCAACCGGGCCTGAAACTTAAGCGGTCCGCCCAACTTGTAGACGTCTTCAAACAGCGTGATCGCGTTGTCGAGCGAAGAGGGGTTGAGGCTTTTGCGGGCAGCTTCGCCGGCAAGAAACAGCGCTGGCTCGAGTAGCGGGGAATCAGGATCTTCTTCGCGCACGAGTTCGAACTGCGTCTGGGAATTGGCGAAATCGTTCTCTCGGAAAAAAAATTCACCCAATCGCAGATGGATCTCTGCTCGAAAAGGTGATTGTGGATACTTTTCCAGAAATTCTTTGGCCAGCTGTTCGACAACCGGCGCTTTCTGCTTTGGATCGCTGACAGCAAGCACAAACTTCAAATGGTCCGCCTTTTCGCGGAGGGCCGGATCGCTTGACTGAACCTTGTCGAGTTCGCTCTCAGCGGACTGCGGGTCGGCCGGCTGCTGAGTCAGATGCAATTCGGCCAGGATGAGATGAGCATCCGCCAATTTCGAATCCTTTGGGTACTCTCGGATAAACTGCGAAAACGTCTGGTCTGCCTGGGATTGTCCGGCGCGGGCCTGAAGTAATGCCCGATCAAAGAGTAGCGCGCCTATAAAGGTCTCCGATTGCGGGAGCTTTTGCAGGGCTGCCACTTCAGTGTCGTAGGCGTGCTGTTGGCCAAGTTGCCGGCTGCAAAGAGCGCTGTTGAAAAGCGCCCTTTTCTCGATGTCCAGGTCGGATGATTTGATCGTCGCGAAAATCTGATGGGCGGCCGTGATCTTACCGGTCAGGTAATAAACTCGCGCGAGAACAAAAGCCAGGGAAGGGGAAAGCGTGTCCGGCGTTAGATCGGCTGCGGTGCGGAATGTTTCCAGCACATCGATTGCCTGGGCGGCACTCCCGTTTCGGGCGAGCTCGCGGCCGAGCGTCGCGGCCGCTTCCTGCGCGATCGGGTGTCTCGGTTGCTGCAACAGAAGCAGCTTTAGTAAGGAGAGCGCTTTTTCCCGCGATGCCTGTTGGAGATAGAGGCGGGCAAGGTAGTAGCGGGCATAGCCGAGCCGGTCCGCCGCGTCCGTGCCGTCTTCGGCCCAAGCGAGCCATTCATTCAGCGAAGGGTTCGTTTCTTGCGAGTAGATAGTGAAGAGCGCTTTGAACAAGCTGCCCAACAGAGGGTTATTCGGATCGTCCGAAATGAGCTTCTCCAGTGCTTCCTCCGCTTCCTCCGTTTCCTGCCTCAATATTCCCACATGCGCCAGACCGATCTGGGCGATCGCGCGCACTCGAGGGCTGCCTTGTGACGAAGCGAGCACCGCATTGAATGCCGCTTCCGCCTGGTCGAGACGATGCTCAGTGAGGTCACATTCGGCGAGAAGACAATCCCGCCTCGTTTGGAGCCGAGTGTCCAGGGCCGTCAGTTTCTCGAGGAGCAGTCGAGCGTTGTTCGAATTACCTCTTTGCAGCTCGATCTCTGCAGCCAACAAACCAGCCAGTGGTTCGCTGCTCTGCAGGGGTTTCAAGGTACCGAGGGCGTTATCGAGTTGGTTGAGGCCGCGCTGTGCCTGGGCCAAACCAAGCCGCGCCTCGCCCTGAAACTGGGGTGGACTTTGCTGGAGGAGACTTTGGAAGACCTCCGCGGCTCGCTCCCAACGCTGTTGACGAAGGTAGGCCTGCCCTTGCAGAGTCTGGACTTCTCCCGTATCACGGACCGCTTCAGGTAATTGACCAAGAATCTCAAGGGCGGCTTCGAATTTGCTCGTTTCAATCAGGCAACGACCACAGAGAATCCTGGCGCGGGCATCCGTCGCCACATCATGCGGACCGGCCAGGTACCGCTCCAGCTTGGCGACAGTTACTTCCGGGACGCCCGTGCGATATGCTTGTTCGGCTTCGTCCAAAAGATTCTCTGCACCGGCGCGAGTTACCAATAGCAACAGGCTGGCCAAAATGGGTACTGCTCGCTTCATGGGAGTACCCGGCGCAGAAATCTGCCGGTATAGCTGGCGGAAGTCTGGGCGATCCTTTCGGGTGGGCCTTGCGCCACGATCTGTCCGCCCTGCGCACCGCCTTCTGGCCCGAGATCGATCACCCAGTCAGCGCTTTTGATTACCTCAAGGTTATGTTCAATGACAATCAACGTGTTTCCCTGGTCCCGCAGCTTTATCAGCACCTCCAGGAGTTGATGAATGTCGGCAAAATGCAACCCTGTGGTCGGCTCATCGAGAATGTAAACGGTGCGTCCGGTTGCTTTCTTGGCTAGCTCCGTTGCCAGCTTTACCCGCTGCGCTTCGCCTCCGGAAAGCTGAGTTCCCGATTGGCCCAGCGTCAGATAGCCCAACCCGACGTCGCCGAGCGGCACGAGTTTGTCGTAAACGGCGGGAATGCTGCGGAAAAAACGAGCGGCCTCATCAACGGACATTGCGAGAATATCGGCAATGTTTTTCCCGCGATAAGTGATTTCGAGGGTTTCCCGATTGTAGCGCGTCCCTCGGCATACCTCACACTCGACAAATACATCGGCGAGAAAATGCATTTCGATTCGGATAACCCCGTCACCCTGGCAGTTCTCGCAACGGCCGCCTTTCAGATTGAAACTAAAACGACCACTGTCATAGCCGCGAATCCGGGAGGCAGGGAGTTGGCTGAATAACTCGCGGATCGGGCTGAACGCCCCCGAGTAGGTCGCTGCATTGGAGCGCGGCGTCCGCCCGATCGGGCTCTGGTCGATGACAATGGCCTTATCGATCTGATCAAGCCCGATCAAGGCCCGATGCGCGCCGGGACGTTCCTTCGAACGATAAAAATGACGGAACAAAGCTTTCCGCAAAATGTCGTCGACTAAGGTTGATTTGCCGCTGCCGGAGACTCCGGTAACACAGATAAAACAACTCAAGGGAAACGAGACCGATAAATCTTTGAGGTTATTCTCCGCCGCTCCAACAATGGTTAGCCAGCCTTCGGTCCAGGTTGAAGGCGACTGGCGGTCGTGGTGGGAGATCGCGCTCGGCATCACCCTCACCCGCGGCACCGGAATCCGGAGTTTACCGGAAAGATATTGGCCGGTAAGTGAATCCGAATTTGCCTCGATTTCGTCGACCGAACCGACTGCCACCACCTGGCCACCCCTTGGACCGGCGCCTGGGCCGAGATCAACGACGTAATCGGCCGCGCGAATCGTGTCGGCGTCATGCTCAACCACGATGACGGTATTCCCCAAATCGCGGAGCCGCTTAAGAGTGCCGATGAGCCGATCGTTGTCCCGCTGATGCAAACCGATACTCGGCTCATCCAGCACGTACAACACACCAGCCAGCCCAGAACCGATCTGCGTTCCCAATCTGATCCGCTGTGCTTCGCCGCCTGACAAAGTCCCGCTTTCTCGATCCAGAGTGAGGTAGCCGAGGCCGACCTCAATCAGGAAACTCAGGCGGTTGCGAATTTCGCTGAGCACCTCGCCTGCCACGATTTGCTGGTGTTTGGTCAAAACGATCCGGTCGAGAAATCCCTTCGCCTGATCGATTGTCAACGCGCAAAACGCATGGATATTGACTTCCTGCCCGGAGATTTCCTGCAGCGTGACGGCCAGAATCTCCGGCTTCAGCCGGGCGCCTCGACAGACGCAGCAGGTTCTCCGGCTTTGAAATGCTTTTAACCGAGCGCGGGTAAATTCACTCTCAGTCTGGTGGAAAAGCTGGTCCAACAACGCCAGCAAACCCTCAAATGGTTTTTCCACGTAGCGCTCGCCAACGGAAAACCGGATTGGCTGATCGCCTGTTCCATCTAGCAGAGCGCGCTGGAAAGGCTCCGGAAGTTCGGCGTAGGGTCTTTCGAGATCCGCACCGAACTCCCGTGCCAAAGCCTCCAACATCGCGTTTCGATAAACTTGCAGACGCTTGGCGGCCTTCCGCCATGGCGCGATCGCTCCGCCCGGAATGGATCTCTCGGGATCGGGTATTACGAGGTCCGGATCGAAAAATGCCTCCGTACCCAGGCCTTGGCAGGCCGGGCATGCTCCCGCCAGGCTATTGAAGGAAAAGTGCTTTGGAGTTAACAGAGGCAGAACAAAGTCAGTCTTTGGGTTACAGAAATCCGTCGAGTACGGGACATCTCTCCACTCGGTCTGGCCCGGCAACTGTTGCGCGATGATGATCCGATTGCTGCCCCAGCGAAGAGCCGTATCGACTGACTCGGCCAAACGGGTCCGCACACCTTCACGGACGATCAACCGATCTACAACGATTTCAATCGTGTGCCGCCGATTTTTTGTCAGACGGATCGGCTCGGGCCGGCTCAATTCCAGGATCTCGCCGTCTACCCGGACTCGGACAAAACCTTCTCGTTTGATTTTCTCGAGAACGTCACGGTACTCGCCCACCTGGCAACGCACGACCGGAGCAATCACCGAAAGCCGGGTTTCTTCCGGGTAGGCCAGAATCTGATCGACAATCTGTTGCGGCGTCTGCTTGAAGATCTTCTCGCCGGTGGCAGGATCGTGGGGCTGGCCAACCGCCGAATAGAGGACGCGAAGATAGTCGTAAATCTCCGTTGTGGTCGCGATGGTCGAGCGGGGATTGGCCACCGAGCCGCGCTGTTCGATCGCGATCGACGGCGAAAGCCCCTCGATGAAATCGACATCCGGCTTTTGCATCTGATCGAGAAATTGTCGGGCGTAGGCGGACAAACTCTCGACATAACGCCTTTGTCCCTCGGCATACAGCGTATCAAACGCCAGGGAAGATTTGCCAGAACCACTCATTCCGGTGATCACCACCAGCTTCTCCCGAGGCAACTCGACATTGATGCTCTGCAAATTGTGCTGGCGAGCGCCTATGATACGAATCTTCTCAGCAGACATCGGATGAAAAACCGGTAAACGACCAACCAAGCACAACCAGGAAGAGGGGACCAGTGGTTTTGTGGCTCGGCGGACGTGCAGCAGCATTTTGGCGTGCGTGCGACTTGTCGCCGCTTTAGGATTCGCGCGGAGCGCGGCAGCCAGCTAACTAGCCCTCCAAAATGCTATCCTACTCGGCGAGCAACTTCGCCACTTCCGGCTCGAGATCCTCGGACTGAACCGCGGTTGATCGAACGATTCCCGTTTTGTCGATTAACCAACTCTCGGGAATCGAGTGAACCCCGTATTTCGTGGCAATCGCGGTGTTCCAGCCTTCTCCATCGAAGTATTGTGGCCAGGGCAACGATTTTCGGGCGATGAACGTTTCGAGGGCTTGACGATCCCGATCCAAGGAGATGCCGACCACGACAAAATCCGCCCGGTGCTTTTGCCAAACCTCTTTCAAAGCCGGCAATTCGCGAAGGCAGTCGGGACACCAGGTGGCCCAAAAATTGATCAGGACCACTTTGCCGCGCAGTTTATCCAAATCAAGGTTGCTGCCGTCTAACGAGCTGAAAGACAATTTGAGAGGTTTACCGATCAGCTGGGCGCGATCGAGCCTGGCTCGAGCGGCATCGGCGAGTTTTGGGTCACCGGAACGCGACAGTTGCTGCAGAAAGTTGGTCGCCTCTTTGGAGTCAATTCGAAACAAGAGATCAGCGCGGGCAAGCTGATAAGGGATCGCTTCGGTCGCGGTCGGATGGGTGGTCAGGAAAGCTCCGATGCGTTGTTCCAGCTTGGACAACTGCCCGGTCGAGGTCAGCACGTCAGAATTATCCATCCAGTTCTCCAGTGCCGCCTGCTCGCCTTGGGAGCGAAGCTCCGGAGAAGCCGAAGGGTTTTGGGCCAGTGCTTGAGCGTCTTTGTCGTTCTGCTCAAGAAGCGAAAGCCGGTTCTGAGCGTTGCCGGCAAATTCGGTACTCTCGATTTTCCAGACCAGCGCTTTGGGAGTTCGGCCGTCTCCTGGGAATTGTTGGGCGAAAGTGGCCGCTGCCTCGTGAAGTGCCTTTTTCGGACCGGCGCGAAATTCGACCGAATTCACCCCGGCCGGGACCGGCGCCTCAAGTCTTTGGTTCAGCTGTTGGACTAGTTGCCAGCGGGAGTCCGCTTCCGACGCCGCAAAAACCGGGACCAATCCAATCAGCAGGAGGCTGACAATCAAAGATCGCATGAAGATTCGATAGTGCCGGAGCGCGTTTGGTCAAGGACGGTCTCGAGCGGCTTGAGCGGCTTGAGCGGCATGAGCGGCTTGAGCGGTTTGAGCGGCATCGAGCGGCATCAGCGGCTTGAGCGGCATGGGCGCCTTGCCGCGTAGCCGGAACTTGAGATTTGGCCGGTCCTTGAGAGCTGGGGGCTACGTTTTCGCACTTCCCATGGCTCATGGGAGTGCGACAACGTGTCCGCGCTGCTCTAGGACCGGCAAACCTCAGTTCCGGCTACGCGGCAAGGCGCCCACTCGCACAGCTGATGCCGCTCATGCCGCTCAAACCGCTCAAGCCGCTCAAGCCGCTCGAGCCGCTCTTGTACGCCTACCCAAACAACTCGAGTTGGCCCTTTTGTACTCTTCGGAAGGCCGCAGTGCTCAGCTCCAAGTGCCTCTCGGCCAAACCTACCCGGCGGCAACCGACCGCAAAAATTCGGCGTACTTGCTCCGCCAATAAGCCCTGGCCTTTCATGCGCGACCCAAAATGGGCGTCATTCAGCCGACCGTCCCGCATCGATCGAATTCGCCCAAGAATCTTCTCGGCAGCTTCCGGAAAATGGACGCTAAGCCAAGCCGTGAAGATCGGAGCGACGGATAAGGGCAATCGGACCATGGTATAACGGGCGAATCTGGCGCCGGCCTCGGCGGCTGCAGCTAGAATACCGGGAATTTCATGGTCGTTCAGGCCGGGAATCACGGGCGCGACGTTGACGCCAACTGGAATTCCGGCACTCGCCAAGGCTTGCACGGCATCCAGCCGAGCGGCCGGCAGGGAAGCTCGTGGTTCCATTTTACGAGCGAGCTCGGGAGCCAGCGTTGTCACCGAGATGGTTACACCGACCGCATTCCAGTGGGCCAATTCGTACAGCAGATCCAGATCGCGCACAACCAACCGGTTTTTTGTAATGATGTAGACCGGATTACGGAACTCGGCCAGTACAGCCAGGCAGGCGCGCGTCAGGGCGAGCTTGCGCTCGATGGGCTGATAGCAATCGGTGACACCACTCATCGCGATCACCCGCGGCCTCCAGCCGGGAGCACTCAGCGCTTGGCGGAGAAGTTCGGCGGCGCGTTCCTTCACCAGGATACGCGACTCGAAATCCAGGCCGGCGGAGAACCCCAGAAACTCGTGAGTTGGTCGAGCGTAACAGTAAGAGCACCCGTGCTCGCAACCGCGGTACGCGTTCAAACTGACATCGAAACCGACGTCGGGGCTTTGGTTGTAAGCAAGAATCGATTGGCTATCATCGCGCAAGAACTCGGTTCGACGCGCCGGTTGTGCGCAGGGGTCGGCAGAGTCCGGCAAATCCAGGACGCAATCGTCGGACTCGTAGTGCAGCTGCTCAAACCGATTCGGCGGGCTGACCGTTGCACCGCGTCCCTTTTTTACGAGAGCGGAGACGTTGCGTGACATCCCGCAAGATCGATCGGGTCGGAGGCATGGTCAAATGAACATATTTTCAGCCAAACGCAGAGGTGTTCTGGGGGGCGTCCTCAGTTGCTTCGCATGGCCCCATAGGTCCCATAGAACCCATGCAGGCATGAGCGATGACGTACGGGGAAACCGACCCGCCAGTTTCAGCCGTTTTTCGCGATTTCCCGGTGCATCGCTTCCTCGGCCACCTCGGCAGGCCGCACGACCATGATGCCGGCAAATTTGCGATAGCGAAAAACATAGTTATGCAGCGGAGCGTCAATGATGACGCGTCGTTCGTCTTTCGAAGCGTGCATAAAGCGCAACGTTCCCGCCGAGTCGCGATAGGCCAGGCCGACATGCTCGGTAAAACCTTCGGGGCCCGCGCCCGTGATGCAAATTACGTCGCCGTTCTGGATATAGGGTTCGACGTTTGCAACCTGCGCCCGAGGAATGTGATAGATCGTCCGGCTGGCGATCCGGTTCTCGATGGTCTCGATCTGCGGAACCAGGGCCGGGTTGTTTCGCAAATAACGGAACGATCTCCAGAAGCGGCTCATCTCATTGAGATAGCGGCCGCGCATCGGAACCCCGCCCAGGGAGCGCGTAAGGTTTCGAACCAAACCGCGCCTTTCGTTATCGTAAATCCAATCCTCAAGGTAATGAAGGCGTGAGGTGTAGGTCGCGTCACAGCGCCCTCCGCGGTAACGGTCGACCTCGATCATCGCGAGTAGATCCTGCGGTGTATAGTTCGCATCCTTCGCGTGAAGCATGCGAGCGAAACCGAGCGAAAGCTCGAAGAAGGTCCAGCAATCGACTCCGTTGAAATTGACAGACGGAGCTTCGATTCGATTATCGATCTCCAGCGTATAATTGCGGTAAGGCGTTCCGAGCAAAGCCTTCCCTACGGCGACCGTCCGGTCGCCAAGCGGCAAGGATCGCCAGTTTTCCCGCTGGCTCTCCGCGACTAAAGCATCGAAACGCGATTCGCCGTGAAAGACCGTTGAGAAGGGCAACGCCGCCCCGACGCGTCCGGAGAGCGCGCAGAGAACCAATGCAGCGAGCACAAAAACCGGAGAACCGGTTCGCATGTGCTGTATACTGGCGGCTTGTGGGAAGAAGTGCAAGCAGCTTGCACTTCCTTGCTATTCCTCGAACTTCCTTCTCCAATGACCATTCAAGAACAAATTGACCACGACCTGCGCGAGGCGATGCGTGCTCGGGCCGTGGAGAAGCTCTCGGTGCTGCGGATGGCCAAGTCCGCATTGATGAACGCGACGATCGAAAAAGCTGGAGCGCGAGGAGGGTTGACCGACCCCGAGGCGTTAACCGTTCTTCGAAAGCAAGTGAAACAACGACAGGACGCGATAGCCGGCTTCGCACAAGGCGGCCGTTCGGAGCTCGCCGAAAAGGAGCGTCGGGAGATTGCTATTCTAGAGGAATATCTGCCCACGCCGTTGACGGGTGAAGAGATCGCCCAGCTGGTTCGAGAAGCGATCGACGAAACCGGTGCGACATCACCGGCGCAAATGGGGCAGGTGATGAAAATCGCGACGCAAAAAGCAGCCGGCCGGATAGATGGCAAATCCCTGAGCCAGGCGGTCCAGGATCAAATCAAACGCCTGCAACGCTCACAAATCCCAAAGGATTTGTGAGCGATGCAGGCTAGCGCGATCATCGTCGGTGCCGGCACCAGCGTCCGAATGGGGTTTGACAAGATTTACGCAAAGCTTTCGGGCCGGCCCATTCTGACTTGGTCCGTTGAAAGATTCGAAACTTGCGCGACAGTTTCGGACATCATTGTCGTCGTAAACCAGGCGTCTGTGGCGCAAGCAGAGGCTCTGGTTCGAGACGCCGGCTTCCGAAAGGTGCGGCAGATTGTGCCCGGCGGTGCCGCTCGCCATTTTTCGGTTTGGAACGGCCTGCAAGCGTTGGCCGATACGGCGCGGTTAATCGCGATCCATGACGCGGCGCGACCGCTCGTCCGAGTGGCGGATATCGAACTGGCGGTCGGACAGGCGGAACTCTGCGGCGCGGCCGCACTCGCTATCCCGGTCGTCGATACGCTGAAATCCACCGATCGGGCAAACGTTGTTTCCGGCAGCGTGGATCGCTCCCGGCTCTGGGCCATGCAAACTCCCCAAGTCTTCCGCCGAGATTGGCTGGAAGCTGCATATAAACGTTTGCTGGCGGGTGGCGAATCGGTTACCGATGAGGTCTCAGCTGTCCAAGCAATTGGGCATCCTGTGCGTCTGGTTCAGGGTGACACCTGGAATCTGAAGATTACTTACCCGAGAGACCTGGATTTAGCCGAAAAACTTGTCAACTTAGCAGTAGCTTCCAACGGGCATTAGAGCCGCTCTGCGCTGCTCGCCCCGTTGCGCATGTTCTCGATGTTATATCAATCAACTACCTTGGAAAATGGCGTTCGGATCGCGACCTGCGAGATGGCCGAGATGAAGAGTGTCAGTATCGGTTTCTGGATCGCGGTGGGTGGACGGCATGAGCCGGAGAACCTTTGCGGAATCTCGCACTTTCTTGAGCACCTGTTATTTAAGGGCACGGAGAGGCGAAGTGCCAAACGGATCACGGAGGACATCGAGAGCCTCGGCGGATTTATCAACGCGTTCACCACGGAAGATCACACCTGTTTCTATGCCAAGGTCGCGGCCAAGCATCTCGGGACGGCCGCGGAGGTTTTATGCGACATGTACCTCAACTCGGTCCTGGCCGAGGGAGAGATTGAGCGTGAACGCGATGTGATCCGGGAGGAGATCTTGATGTATCGGGATCAACCGGCGCAATATTCGCAGGAGCTGTTGACTGAGACGATGTGGCCTGCGCATGCCCTTGGCCGGCCTTTGACGGGTTCACTAGAGACGATCGAAGGGATTCAGCGGTCCGATCTGGTTCATTTTATCAAGCAGAATTATAATGGGGCTACCACTGTGGTCACGGCGGCTGGAAGGTGCAATCACCGAGAAGTCGTCGCGACTTTCGGTGCAGGGCTGGGCAAGTTGCCGCGCGGCCGCCTTCCTGCTTTCGAACCCTGGAACGGAAACTCGCGCGATCGGCGCATCAAGGTCGCAGAACAAGACACCGAGCAGACGCATCTCGCTTTGGGTTACCATGCGATGAGCCGGACCGACGAACGCCGGTACGCCTTGAAGCTTTTGAGCGTGATTTTGGGCGAGAACATGAGTTCCCGCCTTTTTCAGCAGCTGCGCGAACGCTACGCCTACTGTTACTCGGTCCATAGCGGCACGCTGGTTCTGCAGGATTCCGGCTTAGTCTCGATCGGGGTCGGGCTGGAACTGTCCAAATTGCATAATGCGTTGCGAACCATCGGGCGCGAGTTGGGAAAAATCCGGGAAAAAGCCCCAGGTAAAAAAGAGACTCGTCAAGCGCAGGAATACACGATTGGGCAGAACGAACTCAGTCTCGAGAGCACGACCAACCAGATCATGTGGATGGGCGAATCGCTCTTGGCCTACAATCACGTCGTCGATCCGAAAGAAGTGCAGGAAAAGCTCAAGGCTGTCACCGCGGAGGACATCAAAATGGTGGCGAACTTCTGCTTTTCGCCCGCAAAAATGGGGTTGGCTCTGGTTGGGCCAATCCAAGAGGGTGCCGTCGAATCGTGGGCTGATTGTCTGTAACGCCAACTTCAGTGGCAGCCCACAAGACCCATGGGACCCATAGGACCTATGCGACCGGTGAAACCCCATTTGCATCCCCGATTCCACCGCACTAACGTTCGAACTTCTTTCTCAGACCCATGAACGTGGAAGTTGAAAATCTACCGAACTGCCTTGCGACTCTGCATGTTGAGTTACTGCCGGAGCAGGTCACACAGAAGTGGAATGAGGTCGCGCAAAGCTTTCGCGAAGTCGCGCGGATTCCCGGGTTTCGCCGCGGGAAGGCTCCGCAGAGTGTGGTTGAGGCTAAATTTCGTAAGGAAATTCAGGACGAACTAACCCGAAAGCTGATCGGCGAGACAACTCGCGAAGCGATTCGCGAGAAGGGACTGAAGGTGCTTTCGGTCTCCGAGGTTGAGGACGTGGAGTTCACCCCGGAACGGCGAATGCGCTTTACGGCGACGGTGGTGACGGCGCCTGAGTTTGACCTCCCTGAGTATCACCATATTCCAGTGCAATTGCCTCCGACGGAGGTTACCGATGAGGAACTTGACGCGGCGCTGGGCAATCTCCGAGAGCGTTTTGCCACCTTTACCGATGTGACCGGGCGCGAGCTGCAGCCGGCTGATTTCGCGGTGATCGATTATGCGGTCAATGTGGACGGGCAGCCCTTGGCGGAAGCATTTCCACAGGCGCCAAAAATGCTTCTCGGAAAAGGGGATTTCTGGATTAAAGCCGAAGGAGAAATTCTGCTGAAGGGATTTGTGGACTCTTTGCTCGGAATGGAATCGGGAGAGACGCGAAATTTCGCCTTGCCTGTCCCGGGCGATTTTCCGGTAGCGGGTTTGCTCGATCGGACTCTCGGCTTCACCGTTACCTTGAAAGCGATCAAACAGATGCATTTGCCGGAACTCGACGACGCGTTTGCTTCGCAAGTGGACGAAGGCCTTGATCTGGAAAAACTCAAGGGGACGGTGCGCAGTCGATTGGAATCGGAGAAAACGCGCCAGGCGGAGACCAGTAAAAGAAACCAGATCGTTGATTACCTTGTGAGCCGGGTCGAGTGCGAACTTCCACAGTCGTACGTCAAGGATGAAACTCGCCGTATTATGAACGACATCGTCCAACACAATCAACTTCGTGGGGTGACGGATGAAGCATTGCGCGAAAATGAAAAAGACATCGTCAGTGCGGCCGCGCGAAACGCCCGGGATCGGCTGAAGGCCAATTTTATTCTCAATCGAATTGCCGAAAAGGAAGGCTTCAAGGCGGAGCCGCAAGAGTTCACCGATCGGGTACGCGCTCTCGCCGAACAGCATCGGATCAGTTACGAAAAAGCGCTCGCGGATCTCCAATCCCACGAAGCCATTCCGCACCTCCGGGAAGAGATCCTGATCGGTAAGGTCCTTGATTTCCTGGCCTCGGATGCTAACGTCCAACGCAATTCTGGAGAAGTAGTTTCTCGCTGATCTTGAAGTCTTTCTGCCCATGTCAAAAAACAATTCCTCGCCGAGCAATCTTCTGGTTCCCATGGTTATCGAGCAGACCGGGAGAGGGGAGCGCAGCTACGACATTTACAGCCGCCTTTTAAAGGATCGGATCGTGTTTATCGGGATGGGGATCGATGATCATGTGGCCAACCTGGTAGTGGCGCAGCTGCTGTTCCTGCAGGCGGAAGATCCCAAGCGGGATATTAACATTTACATCAATTCTCCGGGAGGTTCCGTCACCGCCGGGCTGGCAATTTATGACACGATGCAGTTCGTGACCTGCGACGTCGCGACGTACTGTCTGGGAGTGGCCGCGAGTATGGCGGCAGTCCTTCTCATGGCAGGGACAAAAGGCAAACGCTACGCGCTACCGAATTCCGACATCATGATTCACCAGGTGTCGGGCGGAGCTCAGGGCACAGCCAGCGATGTTGAGCGCACGGTCGAATGGATGTTCAAGATTAAGCAGCGACTGATCAATATCATGGCTCATCATACCGGCAAATCCGCAGAACAGGTACAACTGGACTCTGACCGGGATTACTGGATGTCGGCGGAAGAGGCGAAAAGCTACGGTCTGGTTGATGAAGTTTTTCGATCCAAGAAACAGATTCCTTCGGAGGTGCCGACCGAGGAGACGACGCCCGCCCCTGCGCCCGCCGTCGCTGTAAGTTAAACACCTCGACAGCCAGCACATTTTATGGCGCGCGCCTCAAACCTGACGATGTGCTCTTTTTGCGGAAAGAGCCATGCAGAGGTCCGCAAGCTCATTGCGGGGCCCGGGGTGTACATCTGCGACAATTGCATCAATGTCTGCAAAGGCATTCTTGACAAGGAACTCAACGAGGATGCCCGTCGTCAGACAACAACGCTCCGCGTGCCAAAACCGGCTGAGATCCGCCGGCAGCTTGATCAATTTGTGGTGGGCCAGACCGGCGCCAAGAAAGTGTTAGCAGTGGCCGTCCACAACCATTACAAACGAATCCTCCAATCCTCGGGCGGCAAGGATCTCGCAATGGAACCATTGCCCGATGTCGAAATCGAAAAAAGCAACATTCTCCTGATTGGTCCGACCGGTTCCGGAAAGACTCTCTTGGCCCGGACGCTGGCCCGCATTCTGGAAGTGCCCTTTTGTATTGCTGACGCGACCACTTTGACCGAAGCCGGTTATGTCGGGGAGGATGTCGAGAACATCATTCTTCGGCTGTTGCAAAACGCTGACTACGATGTCAAACGCGCGGAGATCGGTATCGTGTACATTGACGAAATCGACAAGATCGGGCGCAAGACCGATAACGTTAGCATCACCCGCGACGTCTCCGGAGAGGGCGTTCAGCAAGCGCTCTTGAAGATCCTGGAAGGCAGCAGCTGTAATGTGCCGCCCCAGGGTGGCCGAAAGCACCCGCACCAGGAGTACATTCAGGTCAACACCGAAAAGATTCTCTTCATCTGCGGAGGAGCGTTTGTGGGCCTGGATAAAATCATTCACCGACGTTTAGGGAACAAAGTCCTCGGGTTTCATGGCGATCTTTCCCCGGAAGAAGAAGTCGGACCGAACGAAGCGCTTCGGCATACCGAACCGGAAGACCTGCTTTCGTTCGGGATGATCCCTGAATTCATTGGCCGCCTTCCCGTGGTAACCGCACTGGATGCCTTAACGGAAGATGAACTGATGCTCATTCTGACCGATACACGGAATGCGATGGTCAAGCAATATACCAAGCTGCTGTCGATGGAGGGGGTTAATCTGGTCGTGACCAAGGATGCCACGCGGGCTCTTGCTCAGCAGGCCGCACGAAAAGGAACCGGCGCGCGTGCCCTTCGATCGATGCTTGAGAAAATCATGCTCGACGTCATGTACGATGTTCCCAGCCGCGAGGATATCGCGGATGTCGTGATCAATCGGGCGGTGGTGGAGGGTAAACGCGCGCCATTGATTCGGCGGAAACAGGATAAGGACGCAGCGTAGCCTGCATCGCTCGCAAATCCCTAAGGATTTGCGAGCGATGCAGGCTGTGTCAAAACGTTCCAGTGCTGGCAATTCGAGGGCGCTGTGGTCGCGGTGCTGCCGAGCTTTTGGTTGTAAGTTCGTTCTTGCGCTGGCCTTCGGTGGATTACTCTCTTGCCAGAAAGGACCGCCAGCCAGCGATGCGCGGTTGATCCAGGAACTGGTCGGAACATGGATTACGGATCAGAGCGGCGCCGGCTACCGGCTGTATGCCGAGAACAGTTTTCATCGAGACGGGTTTCATTCGGCCGATCAGATCTTGCACCAGGCAGGTGGTACGACAAAGTGGAGCTATACTGGAACGTGGGATGTCAAGAACGGTAAACTAGTGGCGTCTGGGGAAGTTATTAGAAGCGATTCTGCGCAGGTGCAGTCTTACCAGGTCGAGGAAGCTATCGAGAGCCTCACCGCCGACGAACTCGTCCTCATCGATTCGAAAGGGACAAAACTGATCCATCATCGGCGGCCGGGCCAGTGACCGATGGCCAATGACCGATGGCGAATGACCGATGAAGATGACCGATGGCCAATGACCAATTGCCAATGATCAGTGTTGCACCGCTGCCGGAGGTGCAGGTTCAGGACATAGGTAACACAATAGGTTCAAGACATAGGTAACACTTTTGGGCGGTGAAGAGGTAAAAACCTCGGTCATGCCCTGGAAAAAAAGTGAGCCTATGGAACAGAAAATAGAGTTTGCGCTCAGGGCGCTGCGGACCGGGAATTTTCGGGAATTGTGCCAGGAGTATTGACCCAAAAGTGTTACCGATGTCCTGACCACACCGGACATCGGTCATTGGTGATCGGCCATTGACCATTGACCATTGGTCATTGGCCATCTTCATCGGCCATCGGTCATCTTCATCGGTCCGCCTGAATCAACGGTTCCCAGCGAATCTTCTTGTGCTATAATCCTGCTTCTCATGAAGCGCAGGCTGGCTCTTGGTCTTGTGGGTGTATTACTGATCCTGAATCTCGCGGTTGTCTTCAAGATAATGACTGCCAACGCGGCCGCCGATCCGGAGGACGGCGGGTACTCCAATCTCACCGTTTTCACGCGCGCGTTGCAATTGATCCGACAGGATTACGTGGATGGCTCAAAGGTCTCCTATCGCGATCTGATGTATGCCGCCCTTCGAGGCATGCTGAACAGCCTCGATCCGCACAGCCAGTTCATGGAACCGGCCGATTTCAAAGACATGCAGGACGAGACTCACAGTGAGTTTGGTGGCCTCGGCATTGTGGTCACGATGAAGGACAGTGTCATTACCGTGGTCTCACCGATGGAGGATACGCCAAGCTTTAAAGCTGGCATTCTACCGGGCGATGAAATCCTGCGAATCAACGGCACGATTACCGAAAGGATGAGTTTGCAGGATGCCTTGGGGCTATTGCGCGGCAACCCTGGCCAGAAGGTGACCTTGACGATCTACCGGCCCGCGACCAAGGAAACCAAAGACTACGTTTTGGAGCGCGAGGTGATCAAGGTTCCGAGTGTCAAAGACGCGCGGATTTTACCGGACACTGGTAGCGGTGGTCCGAAGATCGGCTATATCCGGGTAACCCAGTTCAACGAACCCACCGCGCAGGAATTGGGACAACACCTGGATCAACTGCAGGCGCAGGGGATGCAGGCTTTGATTATGGACCTTCGCTTCAATCCGGGCGGCTTGTTAACGAGCGCGGTCGATGTAACAGGGCTTTTTGTACCGCCCAAAACGATGGTGGCCTACACCGAGAGCAGAGGAGCGGCTGAACGTCGGGAATACCTGACCGAAAAGGAAGGAAAACAACGCCGGTTTCCGATGATCGTGCTCGTCAACGGTGGCAGTGCCAGCGGTGCCGAGATTGTTGCTGGAGCGCTGAAAGACTTGAACCGGGCAGTTCTGGTCGGGGAGACGACCTTTGGCAAGGGCTCGGTCCAGAGTGTCATTCAACTACCCGATGGTTCCGCGCTCCGTCTGACGACAGCAAGGTATTACACCCCGAGCCGCAAGGTGATCAATGAGAAGGGGATCGAGCCGAACATCCGGGCAACAATGACGTCAGACCAGGAGCGAGCCCTCCTTCTGCGCCGACGCGAGCGCTCCTTGACGCCGGAGGAGCAAAAACTCGTCAACGAGGAAGGCGATCCTCAGCTGGAGCGGGCGGTCGATGCGCTGAAGGCGGCCATGATTTACAGTGCGCGCAAAAGTGCGAAAAACCCCGAGCAGTGAGTGGGCCGGTCACCCTAGCAGTCGAAACCTCATGTGACGAAACGGCCGTAGCGTTATTGCGTGCTCCCGCGGACTTGCTGCATTCGGAGACAGCCTCGCAGATCGCCCTGCATCAAGAGTTTGGAGGCGTTGTTCCAGAATTGGCCTCGCGCCATCACCTGCGGATGTTGCGACCTCTTCTGCGGCGGTTGAGCGAGAAATGTCATCCGAGCGATCTGGACTGCGTCGCGGCCTGCCGGGGACCGGGTTTGCTTTCTTCCCTGCTGGTTGGTGTCTCAGCCGGCAAAGCGATCGCCGTCGCGCTGAATCGGCCATTTATCGGGGTCAATCACCTTGAGGGACACCTGTTATCGCCGTTCTTTGGCGATAAGCGAGGGCCGCGGCGCTCGCTCGGGCTGATTGTGAGCGGCGGGCACACACTCTTAGTTCTATTGGAAGACGTTGGCCGGTACGCCGTACTGGGGAGTACGGTTGACGACGCCGCGGGGGAAGCCTTTGACAAAGTGGCGAAGATGGTCGGCTTGCCCTATCCAGGGGGTCCGCCGATCGATCGACTTGCGGCCATAGGCGATCCTCGGCGGTTCGCTTTGCCTCGCAGCATGTTGAACACGGGAGATTTCAACTTCAGCTTCAGCGGGTTAAAGACTGCTGTCCGCTACCTTCTGCCACAGGTGGAGGCGGACGCATTGAACGATCTTTGCGCCTCTTTCCAGGAGGCGGTCGTGGACGTGCTCGTCGCCAAGGCGCTTACCGCCGCGGCAGCATATCAATGCGACCTGATCACGGTCAGCGGCGGGGTGAGCTGCAATTCACGGCTTAGGCTGAAGATGCGGCTCGCCGCGCGGTCTGCCGGTCTCGAGTTGAAGCTGGCTCCTCTTTTTCTGACAACCGACAACGCGGCGATGATCGCCTATGCCGCCGCCGCGCGGCGAGCTCGTGGAGAGGAAAGCGATTTAGCGAAGGACGCAGATCCGTCTTTGCCCCTGGCAACCGACTTGCACTTCCCTGAAGTTCCCTGACTTTCCTTCAACTGCTCCTTCTCCAACGTGCGAATTCTCCTGATCGACGGCCATTACTATGTTTATCGCTCTTATCACGCGATCCAAAATCTGACCAACTCGCGGGGTGAGCCAACCAACGCGATTTACGGCTTCGTGAAGACCGTCCGCAAGATGCTCAAAGATCTTAAACCGGCCTTGGCCGCGGTGTTTTGGGACGAAGGGCTTTCCGCGAAACGCATGCAGCTCCAGCCGACCTACAAGCAACAGCGTGAAGCCATGCCGGAACGCATGGTACCGCAGCTCAAATACATTCGGGAACTCTCCCAGGCCATGGGTCTGGTTTCCATCGGAAAGGCCGATACCGAAGCGGACGACCTGATGGCTTGCTATGCTCTGGAGGCGCGCGCCCAAGGTTACGAGACAATTCTCGCCACCAATGACAAAGATCTTTTCCAGCTCGTTGGCGAGCATGTTGTGATCTATTCGACCAACAAACCCGATTTAAAGAAACCAAAGGATCCTCACGCGTTGTTAGGTGTTCCGGAAGTGACTGCGAGGTGGGGCGTACCTCCAGCGGGCATTGCCGAGGTGCTTGCGCTGATCGGCGACAGTGTCGATAACATTCCCGGGATCGACAAAATCGGCTTGAAAACAGCCGCCGCCCTCATCCGGGAGTTTCAGTCGATCAAGAATTTGTTGGCCAACCTCGACAAGGTATCCAACCCCAAGCTTCGGGAAAAGCTGGAAACGAACCGGACGCAGATCGAAGCCAATCGCGAGATGGTCCGTCTTGACCTGGACCACGAGTTGCTCACACCGCTCGGTGGATTAGCGATCAAGCCCGATTATCCCAAGCTCATCGAGGGTCTGGAGAAATGCGAGTTTCGCTCTCTGCTCACGGAAGTTCGGCAAGAAGCGGATCAAACCGGGGAAGATCAGCTTCGGTTGTTGCCCTGAACGCGAAACGCGAAAGGTGAAACGCTCGACCGTCCTCCTGGGTTTTATTGTTTTTGGAATTGGCGCAGTGCTCACGTTCCTGCTGCTGCAGAGCCATCGCGAGGTGAGTCCGCCCGATTCATCCAACGCGAACGTTCTCCCCAGGCCGGAAGTTGCTGGCATGCCGCCGGCGGAAGCCGCCATGACTTTAGGTAATTGGTACTTTGACCAACATGCCTGGACCGCAGCCGTCGAACAGTACCAGACCGCGATTCAGAGAGGATTGGATAACCCGGATCTGCGAACCGACCTCGGAAGTGCGTACCGGTTTTCGGGCAATTTGGAGAAAGCGATTGAGCAGTACGAAACAGCACAAAAACAGAATGCTAATCATGAAAACAGCCTGTTCGATCTTGCCGCGCTTTACCTTCAATCGAAAAAAGATCCGGCGCGGGCCAAACCTCTGCTGGAAGAGTTTATCCGACGATTTCCGCAAAGCGGAGCACGGCTGCGAGCCGAGGAGCTGCTGAAGGAAGCGAAAGCGCAAGCCAAGTAAAACGTAGGGATCGCGTGGTTAAGGGTGCCATGGGCCGAGATACGCCCTTGGGACGCCCAGATCGGCACTAGCGCCGAAAAGGCATGACAAAAACATGATTTTATGATGTGTTCATCATTGCCGGGAAACTACGGCGTGACCGCTCCGCCGCTCTACCGCTCGTACAGGGCTGCCAATTCCTTCAGATACCCGGCGCTCTCGGACCAGAGCTTGCCGAGAGTCTCCCGCGTAAAGCGCCAACGCCAGTTACCCATGGCCTGACCCGGAGTGTTCAGCCGAGCCTCGCTCGGAAGGTTGAGGAGATCCTGCATCGACACGACAAAAAGCCGCGAAGGTGATGCATAACCAGCACGTATCATATCCCACGGGACCGAATTACCGGTGACCTGCAGGTATCGCCGGAAAAAGCTTTTCACCGTTTCCGGCTGTTTGCTGAACCAGCCCCAGGCCGTGTCGTTGTCATGCGTGCCAGGATACAAGACCGAATAAGGCTCCAGGTTGTGTGGCAAATACTCGGTCGCTCCTTCAAATCCGAACTGCAGGACTTTCATGTCGGGCAATCCAGCGTCTTTCACCAGTTGGCGGACAGAGTCCGTGATGATCCCCAGATCTTCGGCGATCAGCTTAGCATCGGGAAAAGCTTCGCGAATGGCAACGAAGAGAGCCAGTCCCGGACCGGCTTCCCATTCAAAGACTCGCGCATTGATCGCGTCGGGCGGGATCCGGCAATATTCGTCAAACCCTCTGAAGTGATCGATTCGGACAATGTCACACAGTTCAAAGCTGGCCTTCAGGCGGGCCAGCCACCACGAAAAACCGCGCTTTTCGTGCTTCGTCCAGTCGTAGAGCGGATTGCCCCAGAGTTGTCCATCGGCCGAAAAGTAATCGGGCGGTACGCCCGCCACCCCCAACGGCAGGAGATCGCTCCCCATGAGGAACAGCTCAGGATGGTTCCAGACATCAGCGCTGTCCATGGCGACAAAGATTGGAATATCGCCGATAATCGAAATACCGAGAGAGTTGGCGTAGCGGCGAACGTGGCTCCATTGGAGAAAAAACTGGTACTGATAGAAAATCTGGGAGCCGATTTCTCGCTCCAGTTTCCCATTCGGCAGTGTGTGCTTCGCGGTAGAATAGTGTTTCAACTCCTCCGGCCACTCCAGCCATGATCGCCCGTCAAAGAGCCCTTTGATCGCCATGAAACGGGCATAAGGCTCCAACCACGCTTTGTTTGCTCGCTTAAAATCCCGAACCAACGACTTTTCGTCGGCGGACGCACGGGTCAGGAAACCTTCGTGGGCGCGAAGCAACACTCGGTGCCGAAGTTGCCATTGGGCTCCGTAGTCAACTGCATCCGCAGGAAGGGCTTTCAGCTCCTGGAGATCCGCGTCGTCAATCCATCCTTGCTGGACGAAGGTGTCGAGGTCTATCAGATAAGGGTTACCGGCGAAGGCGGAAAATGTCTGATAGGGCGAATCACCAAAACCAGTCGGACCGAGGGGGCAAACCTGCCAGTACTTGAAACCTGCCGCGGCGAGGAAATCCAGAAAATTGAGCGCTTCTTTGCCTAGGGTACCAATTCCAGTGTTTCCGGGGAGGGAAGTGGGATGCAGGAGAACGCCTGCTCCGCGGGTTTTCAACCAGTGAAAAAGCGGCTTATGCATTCGGAATGATCAACCTTTCCGGAGTCTGGAGAGCCTTCATGGAATGCGCGCGACTTGTCGCCGCTTTAGGATCGCGCGTCGGGCCGAAACCAGAACCACGAAGGGGGGTCCTTGGCGAAAAGGGCCGCCTTGACTACGGTCGCACTTCGCGCGGTTTCAAAGCGGCGACAAGGCGTGCACTCCATACGGCTCCGGGCCGAGGACACAACGAGCGACAATTTGTGAATTCGCGGACCCTATCGGCATAGCGCCAGAGACAGAGTGCAACCCGATCTCCGAATTCTTTCCTCACCGACAACCGCGCTTCATCCCCAGCAGAGGACATAGGGCACCCTTTTCAGTGCCGTTTTTCGTCCGCCGTCTCGGGCTCTTCGGCCTGCAACATCTCGGGTGGAAAAGAAAGAGTATCCATCAGAAAAGCTTCATACTTTTGCCGGTGCGCATCCATCCACTCGGTTCGCGCTTGTTCCCAGCTGAGCTGACGCCCCTTTTCGCCCTCGATCCACTTATACTTCCTGATTTCCTCCTTGATGAGATAGGTGATGCGGTAAAAAGGATCGGCCAACATCATCGGGGGTACTTGAACGTATTGTTCGGTATCAAGAATCTGGCGCATACGGTTTATTTCTAGCGGATCACCTGCTCAGTTTCGGCATCAAACAAAGTCACTTTATCCATGTTTACATAAACGGTGAGGTTTTGCCCCATCTGGAAAAGATGCTCGCCGTGAATGCGAGCGATCAGACTTCCGCCGCCTGTCTTCAGATAGACGATCGACTCGGATCCCATCGGTTCGGCGATATCCACCGAAGCCGTGACCGGCGAATGACTGCCATTCTTTGTCTCTTCGGTGATGTGTTCGGGACGGACTCCAAAGACAATGTTCTTATCGACATACTTGCCGGCTAGATCGGCCACCGGTCCGGTGAGCGGAATAACTAAACCGCCTTCCGCGGTTTCAGCGAAGACCAAGCCTTCGTTCCGACGCTCGATCTTTCCCCGGAGAAGATTCATGGGAGGGCTGCCAATAAACCCGGCGACAAATAGGTTTTCGGGTTTCCGATAGAGGGTCAAAGGGTCGGCTACCTGCATGATCACTCCATCTCGCATGACGCAAATCCGATCGCCCATCGTCATCGCTTCGACCTGATCATGCGTCACGTAGATCATTGTCGAACCCAGCTGCCCGTGGAGGCGCGAGATCTCTGAACGCATCTGCACACGCATCTTCGCATCGAGGTTCGAGAGGGGCTCGTCGAAAAGGAAGACGGTAGGGTTGCGGACGATGGCTCGCCCGAGCGCTACTCTCTGTCGTTGTCCCCCGGATAGCGCTTGAGGCTTGCGTTCCATCATCTGGCTGAGCCCCAACGCCTTCGAGGTGCGCGTGACCGTCTCCTGGATGAAGTCCTTCTTCTTTTTCGCCAGCTGCAAACCGAAGGCCATATTGTTAAAGATGGTCATGTGCGGGTAGAGCGCATAGTTCTGAAAGACCATCGCGATCCCGCGATCTTTGGGCTCCAGATCATTCACGACGCGATCACCAATGGCGATCGTGCCACTGGAAATCTTTTCGAGACCGGCCACCATCCGGAGCGTCGTTGTCTTCCCGCAACCGGAAGGTCCGACCAAGACGACGAATTCGCCATTCTGGATGTTCAGGTTGATGTTCTTGACCGCGGTAAACGTCGGGCGGCCACGATCGTCAGTGTAGGTCTTGACGAGGTCTTTGATAGTAACGGAACCATCACTCATAGAATTTGTGCTCCCGGGGGTTTGACTATTCTTTGATGCCGCCAGACGTCAGTCCTCCGATAACGAACCTCTGGCACAGAAGGAACATTACAGTAATTGGGACGCCACTCAAGACCGCAAGTGCGGCAAAACGACCCCACAATTTTTCCTGTTCGTAAAGAAACGAGTTGGCGCCCACCGCCAGCGTCCATTGATCACCCGTTTGCAAAACAACCGAAGCAACCGGGTATTCTGACATATAGCCGATGAAGGCGAGAATAAAGACGACAGCAAAAATCGGAATGCTGATCGGCAGAAGGATGCGAACGAAGGTTTGGAAATGCGAGGCTCCATCGATTCGAGCCGATTCTTCCATACTGCTGGGAATCGTATCGAAATAGCCTTTGATCATCCAGATGAAAGTCGAGATTCCGCCCAGGTAGATCATGATCAATCCCGCCTGGGTGTTCAGGCCCAGCCACGGCACATAGCGGCCGGTAAAGTCGAGAATCACGTAGAACGCCACCAGGGTAAGAACCATTGGGAACATCTGGAGGATCAGAAGGGAACGCAACGTGAGCCGGCGGAATTTGAAACGTAGTCGGGAGAAGGCGTACGCTGCCGTCCCCGAGAGGCAGATGATGCCGATGGCGGCGAAACAAGAAACCTTGATCGAATTCCAGAACCAAAGCAGCGGGGGAACCGCCGGCCGAACGACGCGCTTTTCCCCTGTCGCCGGATTCACCATCTGCTCGTAGGGGATGCCGAGCACGTAATCCCAATGCTCGAGACTAAACTCCGAAGGCGTCAGAAAGATTCGGCTGGGAGCAAAGTCGCCGGCCCGAAAAGAAGCGACCAACACCATCTCGAATGGAATCAGTACGAGCACGATAAAGAAGATCAGGAAGCCGTGGGCAAAAGCCTTCCGCAGAATCAGGTTCCTTTTCCGCCGCGATGCCGAGCGGGCCAGAGCCGGGTCAGGCGCCGACAACTCCGCCGGCCTGGTCGGTGCCGGCGGAGATGGAAGTGGTGACGCCGTGCTCGTCTGCTCTGGGGCCGGTTCTCCTGCGGTCATAAGACATTTAGGGGTGGGGCAACATGCCTGAGCGAAATTCATTCGAGAGCCTGGCGGGAATTTGGAACGCGTCCGACAAGTCGCACGCTTTCTGACCGCGCGGCGTGTCCGCCAACGCCGAGCCCAGGGTACCGGAAGATTCTTTGGCAAAAAGGGTCGCTCGGTTAATAGCCGCTCTCCGCGCGGTCCCAAAGCGGCGACAAGTCGCACGCACTCCAAAATGCGGTGGATTGAAGCTCTTCCTTGTTTCAGGCATAGACCACTCTAGGCTACTACCCTGCGGCCGCTGATCTTCAGGTTGATCCATGCGATGGTTCCAACAATAAAAAAAAGCACGGTCGCGACGGCGCTGGCTAGCCCATAGTTAGTCCCGGAGTCGCGAAAAGCGAGATTAAAGGTGTAGGTCACCAGAATATCAGTCTCTCCCGCGATGCCGCCGCCCACCATCTTTGGACCGCCCGCCGTCAAAAGGTAAATCAGATTGAAGTTATTAAAATTGAACGCAAAGCTGGAGATCAGGATCGGCAGCAAAGGAGGGAAGACGAGGGGAAGCGTGATATGGAGGAAGTCAGTTACCGGATTGCTGCCGTCCATCGTACTCGCTTCGTAGAGGGTGTCAGGAATCGCTTGCAGCATGCCAGTGCTCACCAGCATCATGTAAGGATAACTGAGCCAGACGCTGACGATCAGAATCATGATGCGCGCCGCCCACGGATCAGTTTCCCAGGATGGGGCCAAGCCGAAGAGACCTCTCAGGAGTTCGTTTATCGCACCAAACTGTTGGCTGAACAGGCCCTTAAAGATCAGAATCGAAAGGATACCCGGAACGGCCTGGGGCAAAATCATGAGCGTGCGATAGATCTTCCGATGTCGCAGTTCCTTCCAATCAAGAATTACCGCAAGAATGATTCCGACGCCGAAGGAGAAAAAGACCGAGAAGGCCGAAAAGGCAACGGTCCAGATAAAAATCCGGAAAAACGGTCCTTGGAGGCGTGGATCGGTGAATATCTGTACATAATTAGCGAATCCGGCGTGTGTGCGGAAACCGACGTCGACTGGCTGGCCTTTCTCATCGACGAACCGGCCTTTCGTAAAGTCTGGAACGAGTTTGGTGCCGTCTTTTCGGTTCGTTAACGTTCCGTCCGGATTCAGGGACCACAGGCGCTCCTGCGGCGCAAATCGAACAAGACCTTGTTTTTCCAACAGCTCGCCGGTCGGCAGTTTGAACTGCAGCGCGCGCAAGGGCGGAATCAGTTTTTCGCGAGCGATCTGTGGGATGTCCAAGGCCTGGCCGGCGACATTTTCGCCCGGACCCAGCGGCTTGAGCTGGAACGGCTGCGCCGGGCGGCCGGTCTGCTCGGCTGGAACTAGAGGAAACGGATCGGAGATGAACCGCTGCGCTGTGTCTTTGGTGTTTTCCAGGTACAAGAGGTAACGCCCGTCGGGCTGCCGGTATAACCGGTAGGAATACGAAACGTTGTCGGGAACAAAGCTTTCCTGCAGGAGCAAATCGCGGGCCCGCCGATAAGTGAGCAGGTGCTGGGAATTGTACTTGGTGAAGCTGATCAGAACCGTGTAAACGAGCGGAAAAATGACAAACAGTCCGAACCCAACCAACCCGGGAAACAGGTAACGGAGAAAATAAGCTCGCTGCGTGAGATAGGTATAAATGCCCAGGCAAATGACCAGAAGAACGGCTAGCGCGAGCCAGGTGTTTCCTGCCCAGTAAATCGCAAAGTTGACATACAGCGCGGGCAAGGCAACCAACGCAACGATAATGTACCTGAAGAACGAAGCCGACCAGATGGTGCTCACTTTTCCATGTTCTTACGAGCCTCGGCCAATGCCGCGGCCGGACTCGCCTGACCGTTCGTCGCGATCTGAAAAGCGGAGGCCATCGCGCTCCAGAATCGGCCCATCTGGGGAATGTTAGGCATGACGACCCCGTTCTGCACATTCTCGTAAACACTCTTCACCAGCGGATTTCGGGAAGCGATCTCGTCATAGGCCGCTTTTAAAGCAGGAACACCGAGCGGCACGTCCGCGTCGATGGTACTTAAACCTTGAGGGGTGCAGAGATATTTCTCGATGAATTGAATCGCCAGGTCACTGTTCGGCGAGGACCGATTGACCATGGCAGTCAGAACCCCGACAAAGGGTTTCCCTGGGTTTCCTGCAACCCCCGGCACCGGAGCGAGACCGAAGTCGATCCCGCTCTTCCGCAGATTAGCCCACGCCCAAGGGCCGCTGATCATCAGGGCGAGTTCGCCGCTGTTCATTTTCTGTTCCATCACGCTGTAGCTTGCGCCCCGCGGCATGATACCCTGGTTGATCAGGTCGACGATTGCGGTGAGACCCTGGATTGCTCCGTCGTTCGCCACTCCGATATCGTTTACGTCGTAGCCGGTCGCATCTCTCTTGAATGGGTAACCTCCCGCGCTCGCCAGGAAAGGCCAGCTGAAGTACGGCGTGGCGTAATCCCAAAGGATTGGAATTACCTGGGGATATTTGGCCTTCAACTGTTTGGCAAAAGCCGGTACGGCGGAGAGTTGATCCGGAGGCGGTCCGGTCACGTACTTCTTGTTGTAAATCAAAGAAACAGCCTCCAGAGCAATCGGGTAACCCCAGATCTGCTGCTTGTGCGTGACCGCGTCCCAGGCCATTGGGATGAACTGGCTTTTGAAGTCATCCGCTATGTTGAGCGGTTTCAGCAGACCGGCATCGGCCCATTCACCCAAACGATCATGCGCCCAGAGCATAACATCGGGTCCTTTGCCGGACTGGGCCGCCGCTTGAAATTTGTCGGTAGCACTTTCCGGATGCTCGACGGTGACGTGAACCCCGAAATCTTTCTCAAATTTCTTGCCGACATCAGCCAGGCCATTGTAACCCTTGTCGCCGTTAATCCAGATCAGGAGTTCGCCATCGGTCCACGCAAATCCCGGCAAACATGGCCAGAGGAAGCAGAACAAAAGCAGAAGATGTCTTTTCATTTTGGGGGTGAACGAAGCTGCAGCCTACAAAGAGAACCATCGAAAGCGAACCGATTCAAGCAGGTTGAGCGGTTTGACGTGTCTGGGAGTTGCAGGAGTTACAGGAGGCCCATGGGTCTCACGGGTCCTCATGGGTCCTATGGGTCCTATGGGTCCTATGGGACCGACTTCCGACTTGGGCGGACGCTAGCCGCCTTCTCAAAGAAAAAAAATCCTTTTGTCCTGAAAGCGGTGCGGTTAAAGGACACGGATGAAGCTTTGGATCAGGGTTTTCGGCTGTGCTGGCCTGCTGTCGCTGGCGTGTCTGGTGAGTAGTTGCTCTTTCGGAGGGGCGAACGTGGGAGACATCTATGCGCCTCCGGCGGAATCCGCGGGGCAATCCGATCAGCCTCAGGTTCCGGAGTCGATGAAGACTGGAACGCCGAGCGGCGAGACCAGAGGCCCAATGCTGCCCTGAGGAGTCAGGAGTCAGCGGCTAGTTGCCGCCCACTGTCCCCAGGCTTTTCTGATCACTTGTCGGCTGCGCCACACGTTGCTCGGGCGAGATGCCGACAGAAACTGGCTCGCCGATATTGTGTTGCTCGGCGCACGCGACGAGAAACTGTCCGGCACTGAGAGTGATGAGCATCACAATTGCGCGGAACGCCTTTTCCATAAAAAAGAAGCACCCCGCCAAAACGGTGGCGGGGTGCTCTGGTTAAGGTTCAATCTGACTTGGCTGTTCTTTTAGAAGTACCACTCAACCTGGGTCCCAAACAACCAACCCTGGTTCGTGTTGCCATTGTAAGGAGGAGCGAACGTACTGCCGGCTTCCTGGTAGGGCGACGTCGCACCCTTCAAGGAATTCGACCAGATCGCCCAGGTCGCGAAGACGCGTAGCTCCGGCCTGGTGAAGTATCCGCCTTTCGGCTTGATCGTCGGGGCGATGGTGAACACGCCCATCTCGCCTTGGCGACCGAAGGCGTTGTGGGTATCAACTTGTGATCCCACGACCCGGGTATTATCAATGTAGCCACCCCAGGCTTGACCTTGGATAGCGATATTGTCGGTCAGCCAGATGATTGGCCGAATACCGCCCTGAACAAAGTTGCGTCTCCCGCTGGTATGTTCCAGCACACCGTTGATAATAGCTGCTTCCCCGAAACCGGCGTTATCCAGGTTCCAAAACGCCCAGACACCCAGAGAGAAACAGGGGTTCGGATTCCAGACAAATTGGCCGCCTGCCCTGAAAGTGTTTATTTTATCAATCGCACGTCCCGCACTGATCACCTGACCGGCCGGCGTGTCTGGGTGGTTCGCGAGGAAAGCACTCTCAAACCCGGTGACGGTACCGAAATTGTCGCCCGCGCTGAAATCTGTCGCGCCACGGCCTGCTAAGCCGTAGATCTGCAGGAAGCTCTTGTTGCCAAAATCATACTGCCAGACCAAGCCGCCGCCGATACCCCAGGCGTCGGACGTCTTCAACGGATTGGTCAGGGTGATGATGTTGCCATTATTGTCGTAACCTTTTTCGAAGGTTGCTCCCTTCTCATAGTTACCAATCAACACGAGCATCAGTTTGCCGAATCCAATGTCGATATCCTTCAGACGAAGGTCGAAGGTGTGCTTATAAAATGACCCGATCTGTTGCGAGATGAAGCTGTCGTTCAGTCCGCCAAGGTAAGCGAACGCGAGTTTCCCGATCCCAACGTCGATGTTGTACACACCGGCGCCATATCCCGACGTATCCAGATAGAAATAGTCGTTTGGATCGATGTTGAAACGATCGTAGAACCGCTCACCACCCCAGAACGTAATCTCGGGTGCGGTCTTGAAAACGTTCTTCATTTCAAGAAACGCCTGCCGCCAGACAAGGTCGAAGTCGTTTCCGCTATTCTCAACTCCACCGTGGCTGCTGGTGAAGGTGTTTCGACTTTGAACGTAGCGAATGGCCGGGGTGAACGTCATGGAAACGTCCATCACGTCCGGGCTATCACCGAGGAGGTGAGCCTGAGCCCAGGTTATCTCGAAATAGGTGTCATTTTCATTACCGAGACGCGGACGGCCGCCATCGGTATCCGGCAGCGAAAAGCTGAAGTTGCCGCCGCCGCCGTTGCCGTTGAATTGCACACCGGCACGGATATACGCCGAGAAGGTAAAATTACGGGTCAAGGATTTCAGGAACGACTCTTCCAATCCTGGAGGAGGAGCCATCTCTTTCCCATCCGCATCGGTGAGGATCCGCGTATTCAGGATGGAACCGGAATCGGCTTTGGACTCCAAAGCTTTCATCTGGCCTTCCATTGCAGAGATACGTTCCTCGTATTGCTTCTGCATGCGGTCCATCTGCGCTTTCAGAGCCGAAACGTCGCTCTGGTCGGTGCTTTGGGCATAAAGCGCGCCAGTCGAGAGCAGTGTAAGGCCTGCCACAACAGTATACTTCAGGCATCGAAGCCTAGAGAACTCAACCTTGGGACACATTGTGATCTTGTTTTCTACTCCTTTAATGGGGGTTTATATTGAAGGGCAATGCGAGTCCTAACCGATTGGCAATCCAGCTGTCGAGATCTTTTTTAAAATTTTTTAAACATTTTGCGAACGGACTTGTCACGAGCCTGCCACGCTCCGGAAATCGTTAGCGATTTCCGGAGCGAGGCAGGCTGTACCGCGGAACTCTCCGGCTCCGCCCGAGAGTTGCGCTGTTTTTGGAGGAGGCTTTCGATTGCTGGATTCCTTGCTTGGCGGATATTGCCAGCAATCTCAAGGTCATTGTCGATGACCCGGAAGCTGTTGAAATTGTTTCATCCGGCGACTCACTCCGGATGAATTTTTCTTTTGATCTTCTGGCCGCAGGATGAGAAACAACGGTCTTTCCCCTCTGCCACTGGCACTGGCACTGGCACTGGCACTGACACTGACACTGACACCCACACCGACCCCCAATCGCGCTTGAATAACTTCGCTTTTTTCTTTTCCCGTACGCTCCGGCGTCTGCTGTGTAGTGTACCGCTGTTTGTCCTTGCCGCCGGCTGCGCCGCAAACCGAACGGCGGACTATACCGAGTACGCCGTTTCGGTTGGCCAGCCGTATCCCGCCGAAGCCGCGAATGCGCAGGCGCGTGTGAATCGTTTCCTGGCCAGGCACCGAAAAACAGGCGCGGCTTTGCCGCAGTACCTGGCGGTCGAATCAACCGAGCTGCCGGCCAACGAGGTGCCCGGGCTGGTGCAGCGAATGGGGATGGCCAACACCACGACGCTCACCACCGTAAACCCCAGCGATGTGACCAACCGCGCGGCGGTGCAGGTGAAATTTGTCATGATTTTTGATGCTGCAACCGGGCGTCCGGCAACGGATGAAGGATTCGTCGTAATGTCCACTCCGACCAAAGGCAAAATGGGGATGTTTGGCGGTTTTACGGCAATGTATATCGGGCGAGGGTGAGTGGCGAGGGGCGAGTGGCGAGTAGCGGGTCGGTTTCTTGCGTACCCAGCGACACTGGCTCCCTCCTCGATTCCGAGATTGAGCGTCGCGCAGCACGCTGGAGGCGCGAACGCACGGAGGAGGGCGTACGCGCTACTTGTTTAAGCCGCGACCCGCAACTCGAGACTCGTCGCTTATCGCGATTAGCCTTCGCAAAAGGAAGAATTCCGGGCTAAATAGTGCATCTTCGCCAATGCGACGATCACCGACTGCATTTCGCTTGCTCCTGGCCGGTTTTGTCCTGGGTTTGATCATGACGCCAACGGTTCGGGCCGGGTACATCGACTACTCGATTGCCGCAGGTGATCCCCAGCCTTGGGAGGTCGCGATGGCGACCCAGAAGTTCCAAGCCTTTCTCAGCCGGTTACGTCCGGCTACCCGCGCCCTTCTGGACCAGACTCCATTTGTTGCAGTGAAAGCCAAGGAAGTGAGCGTGGCCGACGTGCCGGTAGTGCTCGCGCGCCTGACCAAGGGAACGGCCCAAGCCACTTCGGTCTATGGCAGCGATTCCCATGAAGTGACCGGGAACGATGTCTCAACGCAATTGCTGTTGATCTACGACGTCAGAACCCGGGCTCTGGCCATACCGGAAGGGGTTTATGTCGTTGACAACCCGGGAAATGGAAAGATTGGGATATTCCACGGCTTTTACGCCATTTACGTAAAGTGAGTGGCGAGTGGCGAGTGACGAGTAGCGAGTGACGAGTGGCGAGTAGCGAGCGGCACGTCGTGAGACAGGCCACCTGTGGAGATCTGATTCGAGGCGGTACCGCCGAGCTATGAGATCTCTCTCACGGCACCAGCGCTGTTTAGTGCCGACTGGGGACTCTGGAACTCGCCACTCGCCACTCGCTACCCGCCACTCGCTACCCGCCACTCGCCACCCGCCCATTCGCCACCCGCCACTCGCCACTCGCCACTCGCCACGCCTCGCCACTCGCCACTCGCCACTCGCTACTCGCCACTCGCTACTCGCCACTCGGGGACTCAAACTTGTTTTACCCACTCTAGCGTGCAATAGCCGAGGGAGTGTTAAAGGGGATGCTATGACCGAAAAAATTGTGCAGGAAAGCTTTGCGACCCGGGCTGTCCCGGAGCCATGTTCGATCGTTATCTTTGGTGCGACCGGGGATCTAACTCATCGAAAACTGATCCCAGCTCTTTACAATTTGCGCGCAGACGGCGACTTGCCTCCGGGATTGGCAGTGGTCGGTTTTGCCCGGCGCGACAAGGACGATAATGTGTTTCGCCAGGAACTGAAGGAGGCGGCGGTCCGATTCTCTCGGCAAAAGGTCAACGACGATCTGTGGCAGGGTTTTGCCGAACGGATTTTCTACCATCGAAGCGAGTTTTCTGACCAAGACGGCTATCACCGCCTCGCAGAGCGCCTCGAAAAGCTTGATGCCGAGGGTGCGACGCGTGGCAACCGGCTTTTCTACCTGTCCGCCGGTCCCGATCAGTTCGAGCCGATTTTGTATCATATGAAAGAAGCCGGCTTGAGTCGCCGCCGGGAGGGCGCCTGGTCGCGGATCATCGTCGAAAAACCGTTTGGTATCGATCTGCCCACAGCCCAGCATCTGAACGCCGTCTTACGCGACGTCTTTAATGAAGCATCCACCTTCCGGATCGACCACTATCTGGGCAAAGAAACTGCCCAGAACATCATGGTATTGCGTTTTGCTAACTCCATTTTTGAGCATCTCTGGAATCAACGGTACATCGACCACGTTGAGATTACGGCGAGCGAGCAACTGGGGGTTGAGAGTCGCGCCGGCTATTATGAGGGGGCGGGTGCTCTGCGGGACATGGTCCAGAATCACCTTCTGCAATTGCTTTGCCTGGTGGCGATGGAACCTCCCACGGATCTAAGTGCCGACTCGATTCGAGATGAAAAAGTCAAGGTGCTGCGCTCGCTGCGGCGCCTTCAGCAGTCGGCGGTCGGCCGAGACGTCGTGCGGGGCCAGTACTCCGCCGGGTCGATCAACAGCAAGCCCGTGCCGGGGTATCGAGACGAAAAAAATGTGCGGCCCGGTTCCGTGACCGAGACTTACGTCGCGCTGCGCCTTTTGATCGACAACTGGCGGTGGGCCGATGTGCCATTCTACGTCCGGGTCGGTAAGCGCTTGCCGACAACTGCCACGGTGATCGGAATTCATTTCAAAAATCCGCCTGGCGTGCTTTTCAATCGGGCCGAGCAGCCGCCTGGGCAAAACGCGGTGTCCCAAAACGTGCTCTTGATCCGGATCCAGCCGGACGAGGGAGTATCGCTCCGGATGCAATCCAAAGTGCCGGGCGCCAGCGTCCGCATTCAGCCAGTGAAAATGGATTTTCAATATGGGACATCGTTCGGCAAGGCGAGTCCGGAGGCTTACGAACGACTATTGCTCGATGCCATGGCGGGCGATGCCACGCTTTTTGCCCGGCGCGACGAGGTCGAGGAAGCCTGGCGATTTGTCGATAGCATCCAGGAAGCCTGGCATCATGATGGGGAGCAACCGCCTTTGTGTTTCTACCCGGCCGGGAGTTGGGGCCCGGAAGAAGCGGAGAAGTTGCTCGGGCGCGACGGCCGCGCGTGGGGAGGGGTTTGAGCGGTCTGAGCGGTGTGAGCGGTGTGAGCGGCTTGAGCGGCTTGAGCGGCTTGAGCGGTCTGAGCGGCTTGAGCGGTCTGAGCGGCTTGAGCGGCTTGAGCGGCTTGAGCGGCTTGAGCGGTTTGAGCGGCTTGAGCGGCTTGAGCGGTCTGAGTGGCTTGAGTAGCGCGCCCGGCCCCCGTCCGTGCTCTCGCCGCGTTCCCCGGCCACATTGAGCGTTACTCAGCATTCTGGCTTTTCGTTTTCTTTTCTTCGCGGTGGCCGATTCCAAGAAAAGTTCCGGTTTTTTCGGCTGAGCTTTCTAAACGATCTCAGTCGGCCACCTGACGCAGCGCGCAGTCGAGAATAGCGGACGCAGGCAGTCCGCGCTACTCAAGCCGCTCAAGCCGCTCAAGCCGCTCAAGCCGCTCAAGCCGCTCAAGCCGCTCAAGCCGCTCCTCGTTAAGCATTGAACCTTGGACGTTGAGCGTTTAGGAAGTGCTCTAAACATTCCCGCCCCGTCGCCCAAAATGAAAACTGTTACCGCGCTCAAGACCGTCGATACGAACCTTCGCCACACTGTTCAGGATGCACTCGATCAGAGCGGTGGACTGCTGCGATTGGCGCCGTGCTGGGTGCCGCGATCCTTTCTCCAGCCGGGTCGCCGTTTGAAACTCCATCCGGACGACCTTTACGCCTACGGCCTGGATCGCGGCGGCATCGACGAGCGGTGGTTCGCCTCGACAACACCGGCGGCAAACGAAGGGCGCACCCCGGATGAAGGCTTGAGCTATTGCGTCGTTGACGGTCAGCGGTTTACGCTTGCCGCTGCGATTGAGGAGCTCGGGCCTGAGTTGATTGGAAAAACGATCTGGGAGCGTTACCACCGATGGCCGGTTTACTCCAAGTTCTTCGACAACATGGGTCCCATCCCACACCACATGCATCAGTCGCAGGAACATGCCCGGCTGGTCGGACAGGAGGGTAAGCCGGAGAGCTATTATTTTCCGCCCCAGCACAACACGATAGGCAACAACTTTCCGTATACCTTTATGGGTCTCGAACCCGGGACCACGCGGGAAGATGTCAAACGATGCCTGGAAAACTGGAACAAAGGCGACAATGGCATTCTTGATCTTTCAAAAGCTTATCGCTTGGAGCCTGGCACCGGTTGGTTGATTGGCCCGGGTCTGCTGCACGCGCCCGGTTCGCTCTGCACCTACGAGCCGCAATGGGGCTCGGACGTCTTTGCCATGTTTCAATCCTTGGTTGAAGGGCGGGAAGTGCCGCGATCGCTTTTGGTCAAGGATATTCCCAAGGAGCGACACTTCGATCTTGATTTCATTGTCAGCGAGCTGGACTGGGAGGCGAACATCGATCCGGAATTCAAAAAGAACCATTTTCTCAAGCCTGTTTCCGTGGCCGAAACCGGGTCGGAAGGTTACGCGGATCGGTGGATTGTTTATGGAAAGATCAACGGCGAGCAGCTGTTTACTGCCAAGGAGCTAACGATCGAACCGGGCGTCAACTGCACAATCAATGACAACGGCGCTTACGGCCTGATCGTGGTTCAAGGCAACGGGAGAATGAACAATCTTGTGCTGGATTGTCCGAAGCTAATTCGGTTTGTGGAGATGACCAATGACGAGGTTTTCTGCAGCGAGCCAGCGGCCCGCGCCGGCGTGCGATTCGAAAACACGAGCGCGGTGGAAGACTTGGTAGTGCTCCGCTATTTCGGGCCGGACGCGAATCCCGAGGCGCCCGAGATAGGCGGCTAATACGGGAAAGGGTTGGATCTGGTGGCCAGAAATGCCCACCGATTGGTTCTTCCGCTTTACCGGCCGGGAATTCGCCATCTACCGGCAAAGGAGCGTCCAATCCACGATTCGAATGCTGGCCGATTTCCTCATAGGCGGCGCATGCCAAGATGCACGCAAACGCATTACTGACCCGCGATCGAGGCTATTATAAAACCTATTTTCCGACTCTGCGGCTCATTCAGCCAGGTGTGCCAAGATGAACCTGGGTACTTCGTCGGCCAGAGTCGTACGAATTACCCTTTGACCTTCGACGAAGCTGCGGCAGGTTGAACCATTCCCCTATGGAAATTACCGGCACAGTCAGCCGGATCTTGGCGCAGAAACCCGCCACCGTCTGGTCAATCTCTCCTGATAAAACGGTTTTCGACGCCATTCAATTAATGGCGGAAAAGAATGTTGGAGCCATCCCGGTGATCGAGCATGATCGGCTTTTGGGGATTCTCTCGGAACGCGATTACACCCGGAAAGTGATCCTTCGAGGAAAATCATCCCGTGAAACGCCGGTGTCGGACATCATGAGCAAAGACCTGTTTGTCGTTCACGGCGATGACAGCGTCGAGGAATGCATGCGCCTGATCACTGAACACCGGGTGCGTCATTTGCCTGTCGTGGATGAAGACCGGCTCATCGGGATCGTCTCCATCGGCGATTTGGTGAACTGGGTGATCTCTGCGCAGCAAGCGACCATCGATCACTTGGAGCGCTATATCACGGGAGACTACCCGGCCTAGAGGCGTTTCGCGTTTCACGTTTCACGTTTCAGGTGGTCGAGATGTGATCCGTCCGTCCTATAGGTCCCATCCGTTCTAATAGGTCACGGCGCTCGTTCTAAAACGTGAAACGCGAAACGCGAAACGCGAAACGCTGCTACCACCAGCCCGTTCCGGCGTAGATAGCAGTGACCCCGCCAAACCGGGCCGTCGTGCCTCGCGGCGGAGTATCGATTACCAGAACCCCCTCGGCGGCCGCGAGGCGGCCCGTTCGGGAATCGAATAACAGCAGAAATTTCACCGGCACATTGGTGACATCGTTCCTTGGCTGGGCGTAGTAGCGCACCGCCCGGACCCTACCTGCCGCGATCTGGTGGGCGAGCCAGGGAATCTCGGCAGCCGTGAGCTGGTACGCTTGTACGGCCACCACCGGCTGCTGGGTCAGGCGGGCTACCTGCCGGGTGTTCGCTCTGCGGACAAAGTTCTCCAACCGTTTCCGGGCGAGAGCAACCTCGGATGGATAGGGCCGAGCTAACCGGATCGCGTAATCATCCGGCCCGAAGGGACGGATTGGTCCGCCGAAATACACGCCGCACGAGGAAAAAGCGACGCAACAGACAAGCGCGAAACAAAGTCTTCGGCAACTCCGCTTTCCCCAGATCGAGAAGTGGCGCATCGTGCTCACCTTGCGCCTCTTGCCTGCGGCGCCAAGGTCCTCCGAGATGCGCTCTCGAGGTTGGGCAGGAATGCGGCCAGCAAACCAATCAAAGGCAGATAGGAACAGACCCGGAAAACAAAATTGATACTGGTGAGGTCAGCCAGTTGCCCCAGGACAGCCGAACCGACCCCGGCCAGACCAAAAGCGAATCCAAAGAATAGCCCGGAAATGAGTCCGACTTTTCCAGGGATCAATTCCTGGGCATACACCAGAATGGTGGAAAAGGCAGAAGCAAGAATGACTCCAATCAGCACGCTCAGGATCGCCGTCCAGAAAAGATTGGCATAGGGCAATGCCAGCGTAAACGGAGCGACCCCCAGAATTGAAATCCAGATCACATATTTGCGTCCGAACCGGTCTCCGACCGGACCTCCGATGATTGTGCCCGCCGCGACAGAAGCCAGAAACAAAAAGAGAAACAGTTGCGCCTGTTGGATGGACAGATGAAACCGGCCGATTAAATAGAAAGTGAAATAACTGCCCATGCTGGCCAGGTAAAAGAATTTCGAGAACATCAAGGCAATCAGGACGGTCAGCGCGGCGCCGATCTGAGACTTTGATAACATCGGCCGGCGATGCATCGCCGAATCCAGCGGGTGTTTCTTCGTCCGCATCCGGTGGTTCTGGTACCACCGTCCGATGTTCGCGAGCAGGATCATCGCGGTGAATGCCACCAGCGAAAACCAGATGATACTCCGTTGACCGTGCGGTACGACAATGAGCGCCGCCAGGAGAGGACCAATGGATTGACCGGCATTCCCGCCAACTTGAAACACCGATTGAGCAAGCCCATAATGCCCACCCGATGCCATCCGAGCGACGCGCGAGGCCTCCGGGTGAAAAACCGATGAACCAATGCCGACCAGAGCAGCCGACAGGAGGATCATCGGATAACTCGCTGCGAAAGCGAGCATGATCAGACCAACCAGCGAAAACGCCATCCCGATGGCCAGCGACTGTGGCTGGGGACGATGATCGGTGTATAATCCGACAAACGGCTGCAGGAGCGACGCAGTCAGCTGAAAGGTTAAGGTAATCAGTCCCACCTGGGCAAAGTTCAGTCGAAAAGAGCCTTTCAGGATCGGGTAGATCGCCGGGATCATTGACTGGATCGTGTCGTTCAGCAGATGAGAGCAGCTGATGGCAATCAGAATCGCCATGACTGTTTTCTCCGCGCTCGGGTTCCGCTCGGTGCTCAGACTCTCTTTACAGCTCGATTGCATTTCGTGGACCCCAAAGATTGCGGAAATGAGAAATTGTTCAAGTCGTTCCCCCGGGGAAATCCGTTTGTCCGGCCGACGGTCCCCATGAGAAAAGCGGCCAAAGGCGTTTTTGCTTGCGCCTGATTCGATATATCTTAAGTACTCCTTCCGATTTTCTTGTCGCGTGGTGTAACGGTAACACAGCGCCCTTTGGAGGCGTTATTCATGGTTCGAATCCATGCGCGACAGCCACTTCTCGCAAGTGCTCAATTCACCAGGGAGTCGCAAGACCGGGTCGGTAGCGCTCGCCGAACTCTCGTTGGAAGAACGGCACGTTCTAGGGCTAATCCGGCGGGCTGAGGATTATTCATCCAAGCTTCTTTTGGACGTTTGACACAAGTATCAACAACAAAATCAATCGGCACCTCCAAGGGCAGGAAGCTCCCTGCGCAGGGACTCCGGTCACCCTGAAATATACGGATTGGCTTCCTTATTTTGTTTTGGGCGGCCTGGCCGGGTTTCGGACGTGCGAAATTGGTCAGATCGGCTCCGGACGATCCAGTGTTAAGCTGGGGGGAAATACTCTGGAAGGAAAAGTTGATTTACGTTCGCTATGAGGTTGCGAAGCAGACCAGGGCCCGCGATCGGAAACGCTACATACCGCTCGAGCCGGCGGCAGCTGGGATCCTGCGCCCGTTGGCAGGGACGGGACCGATCATGACGATATCCGAGAACTATTTCTACATTTGCCGTCGAGAATCGGCCGGTTTGATGAAAATCAAGCTTCCCGATAACTGTCTGCGGAATTCCTATGCAATATACGCGCAGACGTTTCGCTCGCTTGGGGAAGTCGCGAAGGCGATGGGCGACCGGGAGGAAACGATCAAGCGCTTTTACGTGCAGACATTGAAGCCAGGCACCGGCCGAAAATGGTTCGATCCGCTCGCCCAACGCCGGAAAAAAAGCTGGCTAGAAAACGGCGCCGCACGGACCACTGCGGCAAAGCGTCGATAGAGAAGGGGGGACAATCTTCGACGAGATCCAAAGCACGCCAAAGCAGCGGTGTACACTCCGATCGTCATAACCACGATCGGCGGTTTTCCCGGCCGATTCTAAACTCTGAATACGTGCTTATTAACAAACAGTGGCCGTTCAATCTGACAGGGTGCAAGGCAAAAATCACCAACCTTGGATTCCGCAAACGGGCTGTCTGTCACACCTTTTCTGCCGGAAAGGATCTTGCCTTCAGGCGCAAGCTGATGCGCGCCTAGTGAGTTCGAACACTCGTCACAGGGAAGATTTCGGTCCGTTCGGCGAGACGCGATTCCGTTGCCGCAGCGCTCCGCTGCATTGGAGAATTGTCCGACAAGGTGCCTTTGACTGTTCTATGCGCTAAGCGGGTACCGCAGCTCGATCGCGGGCGGTCTGCCTAGAATGGCACTTTCACGCGATTCAGTAATGTCATGGGCGGCATGCACGCCGTTCGACACACTGGTCTTCAACGACTTCTTAGAGCTACGGCTTCGACGAGCTTCAAGGTGTGCGGGCCGCCTATATTGCGATCGCCTTTCAATGGCGGCTTGATACAAGTGACGTTGGCAGCCAATTGAGGTGAGCTTGTTGTCTTTAGGAGTGCTGATCATGAATTCCATCGTTATCCGATTGATCGTGTTGGCCTGCACTTTCGGAGGTGCGCTCCTTGGTATTTTTCTTCGCACCGTTCTCCCCAAGGCTCATTTGAGTGCTGACTCTAAAGATACGGTAAGACTGGGGATGGGAATGGTCGCGACGATGACTGCTCTTGTTCTGGGTCTGCTGGTCGCTTCGGCTAAGAATTTCTATGACACGCAGAGCAGTGAACTGACGCAGACGGCCGCCAATGTTGTCTTACTTGACCGCGTCCTGGCGCACTACGGGCCAGAGACAAAAGAAGCCGTGATTTGTTGCGCGGCGCCGTTGTTCGCACGCTCGAACTGATGTTGCACGAAGACCGTCAAGGGCATTCCCAAATGGCGCCGACAGCGGCTCGCGGGGAAAATTCTCTACGATAAAATTCAGGCGCTGTCGCCAACGAGCGATACTCAACGCGCGCTCAAGGCTAAGGCTTCAAGTATGGCGATTGATCTCGGTAAATTGCGCTGGTTGATGTCGAACAGGAAAGCACCTCCGTCTCCCTGCCATTGCTGGTGGTGCTGATCTTGTGGCTCACTTTGGTTTTCATCAGCTTTGGCCTGTTCGCCCCTCCCAACCTTACCGTTATTAGCACCCTATTTCTGTGCGCGATATCAGTTTCAGGTGCGATCTTCCTGATTCTGGCGATGTACACGCCTTTCGAGGGACTGATGGAGATCTCCAGCGCGCCGCTGCGCAGCGCCCTGGCGCATCTCGGCCAGTAGTGGCGGACCAAAATCTGATAGACGCCGCGAGCGCCAAGGCGCATGTTGCGCAAGGTGACTTTGGTTCGGCGCGCTGCGCTCAGAGCTACCGCCCAGCAGCCCAATGAAAAGACAGCGGCTTTTCGCGCGAAGGTGCGGCGAGGGGAGGACGGTTTTCCTCTGAGAGACAGCCCTCGGCAGGTGCTCGAGGGACAGGAAATGGGCAGGCAGGTAGTAGAGAGTTCGAGGGAAGCTCACGGGAAGGACAGCGGGGAACAAGCACCCAGAATCAAGCTCAGCGCCAGCAAGCCCACCAAAATGAGACAAATACGCGCCAGCAGGGCGCTAATCAGCGGACGAGCGCCTACCAGCAAGGAGCCAATAGCCGGGAGCAGAGCCGTCAGAATTACGGGCAGAACGCACAGCAAAGTCGCCAGAACTATGGGCAGAATGCGCAGCAGAGCCGTCAGAATTATGGGCAGAATGCCCAACAGAGTCGCCAGAATTTTGCGAACAACTATGCAAACACCTACGGATACGTTGGGGCTAACGGCGTCTGGTACGGCGCCGGTTCCCCTGGTACTTGGGGCGGTTACTACCGCCGGATTGGCAGCCGCGGGCGCGGCTGGCGTGGCGCTAGGAGCAACGGTCGCCAACCTTCCGCCCAATCAGCGCCCGTCGTAGTCCAAGGTAACCCATACTACTACTCAGGTGGCGTTTACTACGCGCCCGCGCCCGAGGGTAAGAAGGGTTATGCTGTCGTGCCGCCTCCGAAGGGAGCGGTCATCCCTTCGGTTCCTGAGTCTTCTACCACGGTCTATGGTGCCGACAAAAGCTACGCCTACTCTAACGGTGTGTTCTACGAGACAAGTGGCCAAGGCTATAAGATTGTGGATCCGCCGCTAGGTGTCTTGGTTCCGTCAATCCCGGGAGGAGCCACAACCGCGACGGTGAATGGCGCCAAATACTTCGAGTTTGGTGGAGTATGGTACCGCCCATTTTACAGCGGTAGCGATGTAGTTTACCAAACGGTCCCCAATCCGACGGGTTGAGCGGCCGATCGAGTTCCACGTTCACTGGTGGCGTTTTTCATCTACGCCCGAAGGACCTTTTGTTGGTATCCGTCTTACCGACCACTTCACCGGATTTCGGCGGTTAGGTTCGGGCTACCCAGGCGCGCGGAGTGAGTTCAGCTGTGTTACTCACACGGACACACCAATTACGCATGAAGCAGACACCGCTCTCGACATAAGTATCTCTTGATGTGGCACATATATGTCGGTTCTGGGGTTGCAATACGCTACACCTATGGGTCGCCTATAACGTCATGTAATAGATCTAGTCGAAGTCCCTTCCCAGGGACAACGCGGAACCCTCAAGCAAAGGCTGAGGGGCGGCCTAGTCAAGCAGATCGGTTCCGAACGAATTTGTTTGTCCCGCTTGCGATGGCAGCGGCACTGGCCGTACTGGCCGGATTAGCGTGGTTTGGTGTTGGCGCTCTCTTCCGCTCCGAGAGAGAGGTGTTAGTGGCCGAAATAACCGCGAGTCACATCCGAGGCCAGCGCGTCGAAGGGCGAATGAACCAAGCAGATGATGTTTCCCAACTCCCGATGCGAACACCGCCTGCACCTGCAACCGGGAAAGCTTTGAAAAGGCTAGGCCACTAGATAAACCCGCTGGTTTTTTGCATCTGGCGGACTTGCCTCGCCTGATGCGGAAATCGTCCGTCTCTTTTCCTTTTTTGGGTCCTGCACGGTGCTCTCAACCTGGATAAAAGTTGCCTTTTTCCTCGCTCCTCCTCGGACTCGGACTTTCCGAATTTCCTTCGCGATACCACCACCTTAGCAATCCTCATTTCACTCGCGCATAGGCATAGTGCGTCGCCGGGTTCTCCGGAGGATAATCGGTTCGGATCAGCAGGTTGGCGTTTTCTGGCTGACTGGTGGTCGTGGGCGTAACCTTTACCTCCAACTCTTTGCCCGGTCGGATCTCACGAAGTTCGAGCTTCACCGCTGCATTGTCTGCTTGCACTGAAACAACCTTTGCCGGGATCCCGTCTGGGATCGTAATCCGAATCGTCTTGGGTTTCGGTTGATCACCGACGCGCCACAAAACGAGCTCCGGCTGGATCGTAATCGCTTCGGGAATGTCGATCGTGAAACGCAGGATTGTCGGTTGCGGTGGAACCCAGTCCGTTTTAACGACAATCCACTTCTCCTGGCGGCCGTGTCGGCCACCAGGCTTAAACCTCGCCTCAATCTCCCCGGATTCCCCGGGAGCGTACTCCTTCTTTTCCAAGAACGCAGTCGTACACCCGCAGGATGGCTGCATGTCGGTAATTTTTACAGACGCAGTTCCGACATTGGTAAATCGAAACTTGGCGACGATGACCTTATCCAACGGGTTTGCGGTCAGGGTCTGTTCAGGATTCTCCCACTTCAACTGGCCAAACACCGGCGTCGCGAGCGCTAGGAGAAGAAATATGATGAGATTCATGGGTTTATACGCGACTAAAACTGAATCACAAATTGGCAGCCTTCGAGAACCATAAACTGGTCGCGATTTGGAGGCGTGCCAGGAAAAAAGCGGCCATCAAAAACTCGAGAAGCTAAAAACGCTGAGCTCAGCTGGGCATCTGCAGTTAGAGGAGGCGCTTGAGCCCGAACCGGCGCCGATATCTTCATCCCCACGAGAGATTGTCTCCCCAGAAGAGGCGGAAGCGCCCGGCAGTCTCGTTCTGAGACAGGCGCGAAGATCGAAGAATTGGCCGGAATGCACCGTGCAGGCCTGAACCGACAAGAGCGCCTCCGCGCAGCAAAATACTTTGCCGAGCGACACGGCGGAATGAAAAATGTTCAAAAAAATTTGTAATTTATTCTGGACACGCTCCTTCCGTCTCCGCTAAACCACCTATCGTCCTTCATAAAACCCGCTCAACCAAGAAAAAACGAGAGATGGATTACCCTGTTGGTCCCATGACCTTTGTTAAATACTTCATTCTAGCGGCTTTAACCGCCGCAGCACTTGGGGTCTCTGGCTGTTGTGAAAAGGCTCCGCCGCCGGCACCGCCACCCCCACCGACCGGTAAAGAAAGTCTCTCCAAATAAGGCTTCGACCCTAGGAGGATTGTACCCGCTTCAGTTGGCTCTGAGGCGGTTCTCCTTTTTTGGAAATGCTAAAATAGGAGCTGGGCTTCTTCGGGCATGACCGGCAGCCAATCAGACCGCTGTCGGCGCTGGTGTCGAACAGCTGGCGGATCGCATCGGTGGTTTCGTCGCTGTAGGTCCAGGCAAGGGCTCCGAGCTATCAGGGACAAGCCTCATCGGCGACCTTCATAACGGTACGCTTTCCACTCGGCCTGGTCGAAACGCCCGAGTGGGCACTGCTCCCTCGCGATCGCGGATGGGCCGGACGGCTGAATGAAGAATGTTCCAAAAAATTTGTAATTTATTCTCGACACGCTCCTTCCGCCTCCGCTAAACCACCTATGGTCCTTCATTTAATCCCTTAACCAAGAAAAGACGAGAGATAGATTACCCTGTTGGTCCCCCAGGCCTAAATGGGTTTTAGCCCTATGACCTTTGTTAAATACTTCATTTTAGCGGCTTTGACCGCCGCAGCACTTGGGGTCTCTGGCTGTTGTGAAAAGACTCCGCCTCCGGCGCCGCCACCCGCCCCGACCGGTAAAGAAAGTCTCTCCAAATAAGGTTACGACCTTAGGAGGATTGTACCCGCCTCAGTTAGCTCTGAGGCGGGTTCTCTTTTCTCTGGAGCCTTTCCTTGTCGTCGAAACTGCCCCGCCACTCCCGACGAATTCGATCGCTTGCAAACTGAAGCACGTGAACTTCGTTCTGAACTTGAAAAATTCCGGGAAGAATATCTCGCTTTCCGGGCCAGCCTCCAAGGTTAGGAATTGTTAACCGCTACGCGTAGTATGGCCGGAGAACCGGAGGCAACTTGCCGACCCGCAGTGCATGTCCGATCATATTGTCAGGCCCAAGGACCTCGCCTCCCACAGGAACTATTTGGCCTGCCTTCAGCGCAGCAACAGGTACACCGTCGCGGAGAAGGATTCGATGCGCATTGATTGCCGCAACGCGCGATCCGGGTGTGAGAATCCCCGCAAGATTCAATGGATCGGCAGCGCTGATCGTGATCAGGTTTCCGGTGAGCGGCTTTTTGCGGATCGAGCGCAATAATCCGACGGCTTCCGGCAAAGCAAATTGTTCGCCGCTAACGCCGTTGACAAAATAGCCGCCACGAATCTCGCCCTGAGCCTCCAGCCGCCTATACGCCCGGCTGAGTTCAAACCAGGAAACACTGAGAGACTCTCTTTCCATTATCCGCCGGAACACTACGCCATAACGCCGCAGCAGTACCCGCGCAAACGCCTCAAGCGCATCGTCGCGTTTACCTGCTTCAGCTGGTCTGATCGGGCGCAACAATGACCACCGGCCGGCAAACTCTACACTAGTGATTGCTTTATGGCGCCTTCGACGTTCCGCCGACGAAAGTCGGGCGCGTTTCTCTTCAGGTATCAGCAACGCGCGGAGGCCTTCAAAGCTGTCAGCCGTCACTCGACCTTGAGCCACCAACTCGGCCAGAGCGCGCTCAAGGCGTGAAGGCAATAAACTGGTCTGTTTCACCAGTTCGCCAAAAAAGAGCGCACCGCCCCGCGACAATGTCTCGAGAGTGCGCTGGGTATCCGGGGAAAAGCCGGACGGCTCAGCTTCAGCTGAGAGAGCATACCAATGGGCAAGATGCTCACGGGTAAACAACGACATCGGGCTCGACCGGACTGGTAATACCGATCGGCCGTTTGAATTTCGAGTTAGTCGTCCCCAACCAATGCGTCCGGTGAAACAGAGTTGGTCCAGCCAAGCTGGCGTATAGTCTTTAACGCGAAGCGCCAAAACTTCCGGTTCCCAGGCGCCGGCCGGCATCTCGTAACCGTCGAGTAATTCCAGGACAGCTCTGACGCCGTCGACACCCTCGACCTGATGTTCTTCGCCGGCCCGCTGCCAAGCTAAGAGGAACCGCTGGAACTCGGCAATCGATACCGGCCGAATTTCCGCGCGCAACCGATTGATCGTCAGTCGATGAATACGTGCCAGGAGCCGCCGATCACACCATTCCGTTTCCTGAGCACCCGGATGAAACTTCCCGCGCAAGACGAACCCTTCCGCTTCGAGAGCGAGAAGCGCGCCTTCGATTTCCTCCGGGGATAGCTGAAAGAATTTCGTCAGCGTACTGGCTGTGATCGGTCCCGTCACTTCCATCCGCCCCCGTACCAACTCGCGCACAGCATCGGCGCGCGGCCAATGCCGTTCCCGTTCCGATTCCGGTGCGATCAACGCAGGCGTCACTTCACATCCCGGGTAGACCGCATGCAACATCGGCAAACGCTCAGCCGCCACGAAAAAAGCATGCGGCGTCGCCAGTTTTCCAGCACGTCCTTCGGACTTCAGCGAATCGAGCCAGAGCGAGACATTGTTTCCCTCCGCCCACTGCCGCACCTCTTCCTTATCGATGGCTCCCATCAACAACAATATCTCGTGGAGCTCATCGGCACTCGTGGGACATGGCCAAGCTTCAGCGCAAACCTTCTCAATAGCCGCTGCATCGAGAATTCCGAAATCGGTATTAGCTGACGACTCACCGGCCCGCCGAGTATAGACGGCTTGTGTCCGCCGCTCTTCAAGCGGCGCATTATCCAGAAAGGCATAAGGCTTGGCATTAAGGATTTCATGGGCAAAAGGCGATGGCTCCGGTAGATCGCGCGCGATACATTCGATCGCACCACTCTCAATCCGAATGAGCAGATCAATCAGCCCGTCGATATCCATCGCCTCGGTCAAACAATCGTCGATGGTCTGTCGCACCAGGGGATTTTCCGGAATTTCTCGATCACCGGCGATGTTCTCCAGGCAAGCAAGTTGGTCGGGAAAAATTGCCGCCAATAGGTTTTCCGATTCCATGCGTTGCAGCGGAGCGGGGACCTTATGGCCCCCCCGCTGGCGCGGCAGAGCGAGAGCACGTTACGCGCCGCAACTACTGGAGGCGTTTGAGTTCCGATCGACGTCATCCACCGAAGAACTGCTCCAAGCGGTTGCACTGCTCCCTGAACTCACTTTCAAAAACGCCCGGCGTGTTCCGGACAATGCTCCCAGCGGATTTATCCGGCCACGCTGGCAAAAAGCACGTCTTCACAAGCGAGAGAATCGATCGGCGCTTTTACGAAACATGCGTGCTCTCGGAATTGGGCAAATCGCTTCGGGCCGGAGATCTTTGGGTTGTCGGCAGCCGCCGTTACAAAGATTTCGAGGAATACCTGCTGCCGCCTGAGATTTACCGGGCGATAAAACCCTCCGGCCTGGCGGTCGATGCCGATTCCAGCGCGTATCTCAACAACGTAGTGAGCAGCTGGATGCCGCATTTTTGCGCGTGGATCGATTAGCTAAGGCGGGTGAGTTGCCTGAGGCTTCAATCGTCGACGGCGTACTGAAAATCGTCCCGCCGGATGACCAGGAGCCAGAGCAACTGGAGCAAACTCACGCGACAGGCTTATGCGATGCTGCCGCGCATCAAGATCACTGATCTATTTGCGAAGGCTTGGCAGCAAGTCATTCACGGACCGTCTAGCTGCCGGGCGGCTGAACACGGCGAAGGTTTTCTCAGCATCGCGCCGCTGGCACTCACTGCGACCGAAACCGACGATCTGTGGAGTTGGTTGATCGACTCGGTTTCCCCGGGCATCGAGTCCGCCTAAAACGACCTATCTTGAGAGAAAGAAAGGAAAAGAAGTGCAACAAATAGTACAACTAAAATATCGATGTTCATAAGTGCCTGGTAATGTGTACTATATGAATACAGATTTGCGCCCTTTGGAGGCGTTATTCATGGTTCGAATCCATGCGCGACAGCCAGCCTTATGCTCCGAGGGAAGCCGCTCCCAGAAACGATCGGCGAAGGGACAAAAAGCTTTCCTGAAGGTATTCCGAAGAGGGGACAAAACTGTACAAAGAGGCCAATTCGGCCTGGAAAAAGTGCTACCCGAGTGCTATATCGATGGGCAGTGAAAGCCTTGGTACGAGACTCGGAAGCCATTGAAGTGATGAACCGTTTTGCCCGTTTCATCAACGTCGCGGCTGATGCTGCGCTTCATTAGCGATGTAGGACTTCCAAACGTCAAATTTCATCTGGATAGCTTTCGTATGATCCGCGAAGAAGACGATTTTGCAGAATCAGTGCACGAAACCGGTAATCTCCTTGGCTGCGTGCGCGCCTGTGAAAAACATCGGGATATTCCCAGCCGGGCCAGATTCCGTGGCGCGCCTTTTTCAAGCTTTGGCCGATGTCAATTATCAGGGAATTGTCACGATCGAATCTTTCGATCCGGGTATGGAGCGCATAGGCAAACTCTGTTGTATCTCGCGAAAGCTAGCGGATTCGCCCGAGCAGCTTGCCACGGAAGGGCTGCATTTCCTGAAGACGTTACGGTGAATGCGCGGATTAGCGGCTTAGCTTCAATCTTCTAATGGCCGAAACGGCACAGATAAAGATGAAAGCCCGAGTGATTCCAGAGCTGCCGTGGCGCGCGATGCACGGTAACGATCGATATCTGGAGAGGTGGAACCGTGCCAATCGTCGCGCATGCGATGCAATTGGGAGCAAATGATTGACTATAACAGAAAAGTCGAAGCCTCGAAGACAATGGATGGCGGTTGGCTAGAAGCTGAGATGATGGCTAAAGCGGGCGCCACTCACGTGGTGGTCATGGAACGGGCGCACCCGGAAACGGTCAAGATGGTGGTGCGAGCCGGCCGCGATTTTGGGCCTCCAGGTGATGGGCGATAATCTGGCTGCACCCGATTACGTTGCGGCCGTCAAACGGCTCGAAGATTTCGGCTGCGATTACATCATCCATCATATCGGCTACGACGAACGCCGCGGCATCGTCGCATCCGGTGGCGAGTGCCCGAGCCCGCTGGATCGATTACGAGAAATTGTGCAGGCCGTTCGCTTAGCGGTGCAAGCGGTCGGCGGACTCTCGGTCGAACAAGCGATCCGCACCCCGGGATACGGGGCTCCGCTCGTCGTGCTGGGCGCGCCGCTCACCATCGACGCTGAAGCGTTCAAGACTGCAGGAGGCGACTTAGAAAGTAACCTACGGCTCGTTTGTGAACAGGTCCATGCCTATGGCGATGTAGCCGTCGGTCCAACAGCGGCCCATTAAGTAACCAATCTGAACCAACGAATGGATTTTCTCTGCAAACTTAACTTTGGATTATTTTAGTACTCATGAGTAAAACAATGCCGGCTGTTGTTAACTATGCGCCGGAACCTAACAGCGTGGAGATCCGCGAAGTTCCGGTTCCGGAGATCGGCGATCAGGACGTGTTGTTAGCTGTTCAAGCGGTCGGCGTGTGCGGCAGCGATATTCACCAAGCCCGCGGACAGCATAGCTGGAAAGTAAAGTATCCGGTTGTGCTCGGTCACGAGTTCGGCGGCGTCATCGCTCAAGTCGGCAAGAACGTTCGCGGTTTTCACGAAGGCGATCGAGTTGTCAGCGAAACCGCCGCCGTTATCGATCCCAATTCGCCATTTGTTCGCCGCGGCCTGTACAACCTGGATCCCAACCGGCGTGGGTTTGGGGCCGGAGTTGACGGCGCGATGACTCGCTATGCGAAAGTGCCCGAACGCCTTCTGCACCACATTCCCGCCACGCTGCCCTTCGAAGTCGCGGCCGTGACCGAGCCCTGCTGTGTTGCTTACAACGCCACGTGCGGCAATGCTCGTATTCTCCCTGGCGATGCAGTAGCGGTTATTGGGCCAGGGCCAATTGGTTTGCTCTGTGCCGCGATGGCGAAGCTGGCCGGCGCCGGTGAGCTAGTTGTCATCGGCACTCCCGAGGACGAGCGCCGATTGCAGGTTGCCGAGCAAACCGGCGCGTCTGCGACTCTCGGCGCGAAGGGTGAAGACATCGTCGCGTGGACCCGATCGCTGCGCGATGGGTACGGTTTTGATGTAGTGATCGATGCCGCTGGTGTTTCCGCCACGCTGAAGCTCGCGATCGATATCGTCCGGCCCGCCGGCCAGATCAGCAAAGTTGGTTGGGGACCGCAACCGTTCAATTTTTCACTGGATCCGCTGGTTCAGAAAGCAGTGACGTTGCAGGGGAGCTTTTCCCATAACTGGCCTATCTGGGAACGGACCATCCGTTTGCTTTCCTCAGGTCAATTAGATATCGGCGCGGAGCTGAACCGGGTCTCGCCTTTGGCTGAGTGGCACGATGCGTTTGAAGCCATGCATTCCGGCGAAATCGTGAAAGCGATTTTGCTCCCAGCTCAATGATTGCCGAACCGAAGTCATCGGACCTGAGGGTTCCTGCGCAAGTCATTATCGAGGCGGGTCGGGTTAGAGAATCTTTATGAGACCGAAGCTGGCCGCCTTTCCGAAGTGTTTCATGGACGAACTCTGTGTCCATCACACGATGACCTTGATTGAGTGGATCGATCTGGCCGCGACACTAGGGGTAGACGGACTGGAATTCTTCTCCGGGTTTTTCGGCGACGACAAAGAGCTGCCTTTTGTGGCGAAATTACGGTTAGCCGAGCACGGGCTGGAAATGCCGATGCTTTGTTGTTCTCCTGACTTCACCCAGCCGGATTCGGTGTTGCTGCGAGGGGAGGTTGAGCGGGAGATCGCCATGATCGAACTCACCGCGTTTTTCGACGGTAAGTTCTGCCGGGTTCTCTCCGGCCAGCGCCGGCCGGGGATCATGCCGGCCGCCAGCGTAACGCAAGTCGTCCAGGTAATCAAAGAATTGTTGCCGGTCGCTGAGCAATATCGGGTGATCCTCACGATGGAGAATCACTACAAAGACAACTACTGGCAGTATCCGGAGTTTGCTCAAAAAATGAAAGTGTTTGGCCAGATTGTGGACCAGATCGATTCACCCTGGTTCGGGATAAACTACGATCCTTCCAATACGATCCTGGCAGGCGAAGATCCGTTGGAGTTACTCGAGCGCTTCAAATATCGCGTCGTCTCGATGCACGCTAGTGATCGGTTCATTAAATACGGAACGATTGAAGATCTACGGACGGAAGAAGATTCCACCGGGTACGCTGCCCGCTTATCTCACGGCGTGATCGGGCAAGGGATGAACGACTATGACCGAATCTTTTCCACGCTCCGAAAAGTCGGATTTCAGTCCTGGATCTCCATTGAAGACGGGTTAAACGGAATGGACGATCTCCGGCAATCGGTGCAGTTTCTCCGTGCCAAAATCGACCAACATTTCTCGGCCTAATGAAACTGTCCGATCTCAACCCCCGCTGGTTCACGTCCAACCGGGTTTCCGACCAGTCCGAGGATGAGCATCATTCTTGAGGGCGGTAGCTGCGGTTTCAACGGCCGTCTGAGTCGGTCTTGGCTTCTTATTTATGAAAGTTGGTGTCTTCACTGTCATTCTGCAATCAATGTCCTTCGAGCGAGCGCTCGATTACCTTGCCGGCCTTGGCGTTCAAGCCGTTGAGATCGGTGCCGGAGCATTCACCGGCACTGCGCACTGCGATCCGGAGATCTGGCACGTGTACGCCAAGGATACCAGCGTCCAGCCTTGGAACGCTCGAAAAAAAGGGGGTGCTCGACACTAAACATTACCGAGACGAGCTGAACCGTTCCTGGATCTTCCGTACTGTCGGCTACGGCACCTCTCGTCAGTCCTGGTGCGGCTTGATCTCTGCTTTACGCATGGTCGGCTACGACGGCGCGCGAGGGATTGGGAAAAGCGATCCGCTTTCTGCAAAGCGTCGTGCTAAGCGAGCCGAAAAGTGCCGTGACTTGGACCTGACCTGGACTCACTGTTATGCTCGATCCTGCGGAGCGACGGTTCTGATCGTGGCGGAGAGATCGACATTTCGATCGGAGCGAATGTAGGCTTATTCACCGTTCTGATAGCGATGTTGATGCGAAACGGTTGAGATAATTGGCTAGCCGGTTTCACCTGAGTGCTTGTCGCAACAATCTGTTCGTTGGCTGTTGGTACCGCTTCCATTCTTCATGAGCCCTCCTTTCCTCCTTATCGTTTCGCTCGCGTACATCGGCGTGTTTCAGGGTATCGCTCCGTTTGTTACCCAGGGTACGCCGCAAACCTCTATGGTCAGTTCGAAGCCTTAGCGAGCGTTAAGCTTTTTTTGATTTTCTGCCGTTACCTTTTATTGTCGCCTCTGGCCGGCTATTTCATCACTTACCCGATTCTGGCGCACACCTAGCTTGGTCGCAGTATCTATGCGATCGGGAATAACCCGCAGGTGGCGTACCTGGCAGGAATTAACATTAGATGGCAAAAGCTCATCTTTTTTGCGCTCAACGGGATGTTTGTCGGCGGCGCCGACATGCTGTTAGCTGTCACGGTCGGCGCTGCTCAACCGAGCACCGGGACCGGTATCGAGCAGCAAGCGATCGGCTCCGTGGTGATTGGCGGAGCGCCGATCAACAGTGGCAAAGACGCCGTTATTGGACCTTTTTCGGCGTCCCCCCTCTGGGGCGTCATCGGTAACGCCCTTAACCATGCAAGTGAACGCTACGTACAAGACGTTCATCTTCGGGGTGCTGATCGTGTTCGTCGTAGCCGTCAGCTCGCTCCGCCTCCGTACGGAAAAGGCGCTCATGCAGTAGTCTGCGCTGCAGCACTCATTTCACGCCGTACTGCCCGAACTCGTCGAGGATGAGGCTTCGGCGCTCCGCGAAAAGCGCGGTGCGCCTCTCGTAGAGTTGTTCGCTGTGCGCTCATTCATCGCTCCTGCACTGGGTATAGGCAGAGGACGATGCTGAAAACCATGGCCACTAAGATTTGTTGGACAGTTGCCAAAATCCGCTTTAAGAATCTCCAGTATCGTTTTATTGATCACTCCCCCCAGGTAAGCCGTTCCAAAGGCTTCCAGATAAAAAAATCTACCCCAAAATAATCATCCATGAAAAGGTTCTGCGGTCTGCAAGATGTTTTAACTAACTTGACTTTTATTCGAGGCGCATGCTCGCCTTCGCCTACCAACTTGGTTGCGTCCACTAGAGGATAGTCCCTTAGAAAAAAGTAGGTTACAAATGCACAACGACATGCAAGACCAGGAAGAAGCAGCGCAGGAGATAAGCATCGCAGTCAGTCGGCGCAAGGCATTCGCGATGGCAACAAAGCTTGGCTTGGGGGGTGCGGTGTTTGCTGGCGGGCTAGGCACAGGCTTCGCGGCTAATCCACCGGCAGCGGCCGGGGGCCTGCCCAAAAAGAACTATAAATTTGTTTTTGTTAATCATGTAACCACCAACGAGTTCTTTGCGCCGACGATATATGGTATTCAGGATGCGTGCGCCTTCTATGGGTGCAGTTATCAATGGACCGGCTCGCAGAACAGCGTCGTCTCTGAGATGGTCAATGCTATGCAAACTGCTATAGCCGGAAAGGCAGACGGAATCGCCGTGTGCCTTATCGACGCCACGGCGTTTGACGCTCCGACGGTCAAGGCTCTGGACGCCGGTATTCCGGTGATTGGCTACAACGCAGACGTGCCGGCCGGCAGTCCCAACAAGCGTCTGTGCTATGTGGGGCAACCTCTTTATCAGTCCGGGTATAATATCGCCACAAAATGGCTGAAGCTGGTGCCTAAGGGCAGCCACGTCATGCTGTCCATCCCCAGTCCGGGCACGCTCAACCTGCAGCCGCGCCTTGACGGCTACATTCAGGCCATCAAGGACCACGGCAACCCGGTAACTTACGATGTAGTCAATAGCGGCGTAGACCAAGCCACGGAGTTATCGCGGATTGAGAGTTATTACCTCAGCCATAAGGATGTGGCTGGTCTGTTTGGCACCGGTGGTGGAGACACCTACGCCTGCGGCTTCGTGTCCGCCAAATACGGCTTGGCGAAAAAAAACGTGATCGTTGCGGGCTATGATCTGTACCCCCAAACCTTGGGCTATATCAACACCGGCGATATGACCTTTACCACCGATCAGCAGCCCTATCTGCAAGGCTTCGTGCCTCTGCAGCAAATGTATCTGTACAAGCTTTCGGGCGAGGCCGTCGCCCCGGCAGATACAAATACAAGCCTTGCCTACGTCACCAAGGACAACGTCCATCTTTATCTTGGTAAGAGCCGCTTTGAAGGCAGCACCAGCGCCGAGCCGACGTAAGAAATTGTCGAGTCAGGCCGCCATTTGCGTCACCATTCATACCAATGCAAGCACGTCGGGCTGAAGGCAGGCCGATCCGCGCGCGGTATTCTGAAGTCGATGACGGGTCACCGCCGAGCATTATAGCATGATGAACATATGCCGCGGACGACCCAGACCGCCCAGAAAACGACGGACAAGGTTGGATTAAAAGTACCCGACACAGCATTGGAGCGCGTACTGGCTATTTTATCCCGCTACCGGGAGGCCAGCATTGCCGTCGTTGCGATTATACTGGCGATCTACTTCCAGTTGGCCAGCAACGGGGCGTTCCTATCTTCCCAGGAGCTGAGCGTTGTTCTCCGCGACACCGGTCGTTTTGGATTGATTGCCGTGGCTGAAGTCATGCTCATGATCACTGGCGAAATCGACCTTTCCGTCGGAAGCACCTTCTCTCTCGCTCCTTATGTGATGGTTCTGACGTCCATAGGTTGGGGCGTTCCAATAGCCGTCAGTGCCGTGGCCGGTGTCCTGCTCGGGCTCCTGATAGGAGTGGTCAACGGCGTCATCACCGTCAGATTCCGCGTGCCCTCCCTGATCACCACGGTCGGCACGTTTTTCCTGCTGCAAGGTGTCGTTGTGTCGATCTACAACAGCCAACCTATCGTGGCGCCCGTGCAAGAACCCTTCAACGAAATCTTCGGCGAGAATCTGTATGGTCCGAACGATTTCATCTGGTCCTGGCATGGCTTGACGGCATTCACGCCCTTCCTTTGGACGGTCTTGGTTGTCGCGGCGATGGCAGTGGTATTGAACAGAACCACCTTCGGTCTGCACACCATTGCGACCGGCAGTAACATTGTCGGAGCACGAGAGATCGGTGTGCGCACTGGCAGGATCAAAGTGTATAATTTCATGATCGCCGGGGCATTCGCTGCCGCTGCTGGAATTATCAACACCACTCAGTTTTCCTCCGCCGACCCACTCGCCGGCGGTCCCTTCCTTACTCTGCAGGCCATTGCGGCAGCAGTGATCGGAGGCACCTCGCTGCTTGGCGGGTCTGGGACCGCCATCGGCGCATTGCTCGGTGCGTTCGTGGTGGCCACTCTCAACAACGGTCTTGTCATGATCGGCGCCCAGGCAACCGTGTCCGATATTTACTTGGGAGCCGCGATCATTCTGGCTATGATTCTCAACGTGCAGGTTGACCGGGTACGCGCGCGCAAACGCATATGAAGCAGAACGAGATTGCCGCGATCAACCCGAACGCTCCCGTCATTCTTGAAATGAGCCACATCAGCAAGACCTTCGGGGCCGTGACGGCACTTGTCGATGTGAGCATCAAGCTCCGTCAAGGAGAAGTACTAGCTCTGGTTGGCGACAACGGCGCGGGCAAGTCCACCCTGATCAAAATCCTGTCCGGGTTTCACCGTCCTGACAGCGGCACCATTGTCTACCAAGGCAAAGAGGTACACTTTGGATCCCCTCGCGAAGCGCGCGCCCTGGGCATCGAGACGGTCTATCAGGACCTCGCCCTAATTAATGACCTCAGCGTCTACCACAACATGTTCGTGGGCCGCGAGTACCACAAGCGCATCCTGGGGTTGAAACTCTTGGACAATAAGAAAATGCGCGGTCTTGCCCGGACCTATCTCGATACGCTGGGGATCGAAGTTCCCAGCGTGAGCAGCACAGTCGACCTTCTGTCTGGAGGGCAGCGCCAGTCGGTCGCCGTTGCTCGATCAATTTACTCGTCGCCAACCATCTTGGTTCTGGATGAGCCACTGGCCGCTCTCGGCGTGCGGGAGGGTGCCCACGTTCTGGGCCTGATCCAGAATCTCCGTCGGCAGCGCAGCGTTTCGATCATTCTGATCGTGCACAACTATAACCAGGTCTTTGAAGTATGCGATCGTATTAACTTCCTGCACTCCGGCGGAATCGTGCTCGACGCCTCCACGTCTGAGACAAGCGAGGAAGAACTGATCCGCATTGTTAAGTCAGGCCTTGGCCGCCAAGCCATCGCCGCCGCGGCTGCCGAAGTTGGGATTAACCTCACCGCGCAATCGGGCGGGGAATGAAATCAGTTTTCCCGGCCTTCCTGAACATAGATCATGAGAGGCTTGTTAATTTTCGCAGAGAACCGCACCTCGGTGGAATTGCGCGAGTATCCATTTCCAGAGATTGATGAAGCAGATGTGCTGGCCTCGATCAAATTGGTTGGCGTCTGCGGCAGTGATCTTCGTCAGTATGGCGGCAATGGCTGGCCGGTGAATTATTCGGTCGGCGCGAATGGCAGCGAGGAGCTGAGGGAATCTGTTCAAGGCGAGGATCGAAAGGCGTTTCGCCAGCTGAGATAATTTGTCATGGATCCCGACTATCCTGAATCTAAGGGTAAGCGAACCCTTATCACCGGCGGCACGCAAGGCATCGGCAAAGCGATCGCCAAGCGGTTGGCGCGGCAGGGTGCCGTGGTTTATCTGAATTACGCTCGAAACGAAAAGGCTGCCCGGGAGACCCTCGACGAATTCCGCGAGGCTGGTTACACCTCCGAATTGTGCCAAGCCGATTTGGGCGCGCCCGACGCGGTGGAGGCCATGCTTGGGGAAATTCACCGGAACGGCCCACTCGACCTCGTCGTGTGCAACGCGGCCTATCAGGAAAAGAAGGGATTTTTTGAGACGGATATCGCATTGATCCAGAGGACGCTTGACGTCAATCTCCTGGCCAATTTTCAGATCGTCCAGAAAGTCGCCTGCAAGATGATTGCAGCCGGGCGCCAAGGGCGGATGGTGATGTGCTCCTCGGGTCATGGAACAATGGCTTTCAAGGGCACTTTCGCCTACGATGTCTCCAAAGCCGCGCTTAACCATTTTATGCGGTGCGCAGCTCTGGAATTGATAGAACATGGAATCCGTCTTAATGCCGTCGACATCGGTTGGACTCACACTCCAGGCGAGCGGCGCTGGTTTTCGAAGGAGCAGCAAGACCGGCTCGCCCGCTCGATCCCGATCGGTCGCGCCGCCCAAGCCGACGAAATCGCGGCCATCATCGAGTTTCTTCTCTCCAATCAGGCCAGCTATGTGGTCGGCTCCCTTTACACCGTCGATGGCGGGTTTGTCCTGCGCCCCAATCCTTCAACCTAGTGCGAGGAGTCTGTGAATCGTATGGGAGTTTTACGATAGTATCCAAGACATGAGTTTTCGCTCGAATTGGTATTGGTTTCTGGAGAGCGCAAGGAACTGGAACTTCGAGCTTGGAGCCGGCCGTTGGCGGCGGAGTTAGTTAGAAAAGCGAGGTGATTGTTGTGGCAGCGCGCGGCCATTCCTATCGCGGAGATAAGAGAGGAGTTGGCTTGCATGGGTCGTTACCATTCCGATGAAAATCCTCCAATTCAATGGTCCTTGGCAATTCTCAATCGAGGAGGTCCTGGAGCCTTTGTTCGGTCCCGAAGAGGTGCTCATTCACTCCGATGCAGTTGGAATCTGCGGCAGCGATGTCCATGGCTTCACGGGAGAAAGCGGCCGGCGGAAGCCGGGCATGGTCATGGGGCATGAGGCTGCCGGCACTGTCGTCAAAGCGGGTGCCAGGGTTGTGTCGCTTCGCCGCGGAGACCGTGTCGCCGTGTTTCCCACTCTGGGATGCGGAGTTTGCCGTCACTGCTTGGCTGGGATGGAGCATATCTGTCCCGACAAACGAATTCTCGGAGTCAATGCCGGGCAATGGGGCGCAATGGCCGAGTTTTTCACCTGTCACCAGCGACAAGCCTTTCGACTCGATCCGCAAGTGGATCCTGCGATCGGCCTCTTTGCCGAGCCGCTCGCAGTCGCTCTTCACGCTATTAACCTGATGAAGCCGGCCGAGGGCGCAATCCTGGCAATTGTTGGAGCAGGGACGATCGGCCTGGCCTTGGCGGTCGTACTACGGGATCTCGGCTTCGAATCGATCTTCGTTATCGAGGAAGTCGATGAAAAGTTGCAACTGGCCCGGAGTTTTGGCGCGAAGGCTGTCGATGCCCATCATGGTCATCCGTCTGGGGTGATTGCCGAACAGACCGGCGGTCGGAAGGCTATCGGTGTTTTCGAAGCGGTAGGAGCGGCAGCCACAGTGCGGACGGCGTACGATCTTTGCGACTTCGGCGGCACGATGGTGCTCATCGGGAATCTGGCCAAAGAGTTCACGCTTCCCCTACAAGGGATGACTTCGAACGAAATAACCCTTCGCGGATCGTATGGATTCAACCGGGCTGAGTTTGAACAGGGGGTTCATCTCGCCTCAAAGAAGGAGACGTTGCTGCGTCGTTTCATCAGCGGGTCGTGCTCGCTCGAGGAAACGCCGGGGGTCATGGAGCGCCTTGCTCGAGGGGAACTCAACGCCATAAAAATGGTAATTCGTTGGGCCGACTATGGAAAACCATTACCAAGATAGCTATTTGCCGTATCCGAAGTTTGCTAAGAAGCAGGATGTGTGAGGTGCGATCGTTTCGCAATTCGATTCGCCCTGTTATCGACTATGATCGGTAAATGCAATGCTCGCCGGGGAAGATCGCCCGCAATTGCGGACCGACTCAAGTCACAAGATAGATGCACAACTTACTGCCTGGATCGTCGAATAGCCGAGAGGCTATCCCACAGGATTGGCCCGGTGCGAGAATCTTGCGAGCGAGAGAAAGGCGTCAACTGCGATATGCCAAATAAGGTGCGAAAAGTTCGGCCAAATAATTCACGGAGCTACAAATTGGTATTCCTGGCGGCGGCGTTGAGCGCATTGATGTTCCCAACTTCAATTTGCAGCGGGGCTGCACCCACTCAGGACGCAACAGAACTAATCTGGCCAACGAAGGAATGGCAGACGTGCACCCCTGAAGAGCAGGGCATGGATTCGAAGGAGCTCGCTAAGCTGGTTGACTGGGGGACAACTCGAAGCTTCGACAGTCTGTTGGTAGCGCGGCACGGCAAGATTGTCGCCGAAGCATATTACGCCCCCTACGCCGCCGGCATTCCTCACGCGATGTACTCTGCCACAAAGGCAGTCATCAGTACTTTGACGGCGATCGCATTAAAGGATGGCTTGCTGGATAGTCCGAGCCATCGAGTGCTCGATTTTTTCGACCGTCGCAGCATCGCCAACGTCGATGAGAGAAAGGAAGCGATCACCGTTCAGAGCCTATTGGATATGACTTCGGGCATCGCATGGACTGAATCGCTGGTTGGCAGCCCCTATTCACTGCTCGAAATGGAGCGCAGCCCTGACTGGGTCAAATTCATCCTCGATAGACCGATGTCGAGTGCTCCAGGGGAGATCTTCTACTATAACAGCGGCAATCCTCACCTCCTTTCCGCGATTCTCACTAAACTCACCGGAATGAGTGCCTTGGAATATGCAAAAACCAAGCTTTTTGGCCCTCTCGGAATCAACGATGTGTACTGGCGGCACGATCCTCAAGGCATCTCGATTGGGGGATACGGATTGTCCTTGCAGGCTCGCGATATGGCGAAGATTGGCTATCTCTACCTACGCAATGGCGTGTGGGAAGGTAAGCAACTGCTGCCGGCCGCCTGGATCGATAAAGTGAGCAACGCCACGGTGGATATGCGTGCCTCTTGGGAACCGAAACTCCGGTATTCCAACCTTTTTTGGGCTCTCCCAGAGAAGAATGTCTACATGGCGTCCGGCCATCATCGCCAGGTGATCATGGTCTTTCCCGATTTAGATGTTGTGACGGTGACCACGGCCCGCGCCAATGATTACTCAATGAGCGAATTCGCCGACTCTATTTCCAGGTCAGTAAAATCGGATACGTCGCTCCCGGCTGACGCCGCGGGCGCGAAGCTGCTGGCAAACAAGATACTCGATGTCTCAACCGAGAAGCCCACCGATGTCGCCCCGATCCCGAACACGACGGCTCTCATCTCAGGAAAGGTGTATAGGTTTCCCCCTAACGAAATAAATGTGAAGTCGTTGTCGCTAATTTTAACTGGTCAGCAGCCGCATTATGACATCGTGACTTACGCCCGTGACGAAACCAAATCCGGGCCGAGATTTACCGGCCCGATCGGACTGGACGGACTGTATCGAAGGGGAGAGCTAACCTACCATGATTTTGATGATCAATTTGAAGGTTCCCCTCGGGTCAACGCGGTCAAGGGGACTTGGCAAGGCGACCATACGTTTGCGATCGACCGGCTGGTCCTCGGGCTAGGGCAACCACCGGAGCGATGGACGCTCATGTTCTTCGGAGAAAAGCTCAACGTCCTCCGTAAACTTGCAGAGGGCCGCGAAATTCTTATCGACGGCGAGACGGGTGAATAAGCTTCCTTCTTCGGCTGGTTCTGGTGAATGTCTCGTTGATTCACGCCGACCCGACCAAAAACGCGAGCGCCCAGATGAGGCTGCACCTCGACGCCTGGATCGACGCTTACCAAGTGGAAATATGGGATAGCCTGGAGCCTCCTCCCACGAAAAATTTAAACTTTATTACCTGTCCAGTTCCCGGGAGAGGATCATCAGGTCTCTTTTCTTCGCCTTGAACTCCTCCTCTGTTATTTGCTATCTCTTTGCGAAGCGTCCCACTCCTGAACTCCTGCAACTTCTTGAACTCCTCGAGACAATTCCATTCGCACGCCGCACCGGTTAATATCGACGGCTCGAAAGCGGTTGATATTCCGTCAATAGAAAGTGTACTTCTCCTTTTAACAGCGCTTCCGCTGATCTTGCTCAGTCTTTTTGGCTGCGCGTCGATCGGGCCGACGTACGAAGGCGGCCGTAACAATATTCTCAACGATGATCGACAATATAAGCTTGCAACGATCGAATTTGGCGAGCTCGGAAGTTACGCGGACGCCTACAAAGGCGAGCTCAATAACACGATTCAGTTATTGAAAAACACAGAACGCCCGCTGCTGGTCGTATACATCCATGGATGGCTTAATAACTCCACATCGGGCGACGTCGGCAACTTTAAAGGGTTCCTAAGCCGGCTGTCCCAATCCAGACAGGTCAAAATCCATCACTATAATGTGTTTGGCGTCTATTTTGCCTGGCCTGGTAAAACGCTTGAAGTCCCCTACCTCGAATATTTGACCTTTTGGAACCGGAAGCAAGCAGCGGAACGGATCGCCAGCAATGGCGATTGTTTGGATGCCATCGAACAGCTTTCCCAAACGGCTCGAATCCACGAAAACAACTATGTCTTCTTGGTCGGTCATTCATTCGGGGGACTGATTCTGGAACGAACCGTCGAACACACTCTGCGCACGTTGCAGGGACAGAAAGTGAGACCACCATGGGATCTCGCCCTGATGCTCAACCCCGCGTCGGATTCGGTGTTGACCAGGCAACTCGTCAGCGATCTTCATAGTCTTTACGATTACTACCCGAATCCAATTCCAGGCAACCCATTACACTGGGGTGGACACTTTGTACCGAAGAGCGGTGGCGATCCAATCGCCGAGAGCCAGCCGACGGTCGTCGAGTTGCAATCCGAGAACGATACTGCGACCGGTACCGTCTTTCCGATCGGCAGCAAAGCGGGCGTCATCCTCAATGGACACTGGGCCTGGAACCAGGTGGCAGTTCCTCGAACCCACAAAACAGTTTCCGAACGCAACTTTTACCTAAGTACACCCGGCAACGATAGCTATCTGGTCAACTATGAAATTGTTCGTTCGCAACGAACGTTTCCCGGCGATTCGGACGCGTTCGACTACAACCTGGAGAACAATCCAGTAGGCGGAATTTTCTTCACGAGCGCTCCCAAGGACTCCGAGACTGCTGCGGAAGCAGGGAAACAATCGCGGCCAGCAGCGGCCGCTCCAAAAACTAAGCCGCAAGCTTGGCAAATCCAATTTGTACTGGATCACGACAAATATATCGGTGTTCACGTGCCGCTTTGGATCGTCCGCGTTCCATCCGATATCATCGACAATCACGGCGGTATTTGGAGCGACAATAATATGGCGTTGATGGCCGCGATCTTCCGCATGCACCGGCCAATACTTCCAAACAACGTTATCGTTCCAGCCAAATCTTACGTCCTACCATTGCGGGTCGAGCTGAAGCAAAAACCGGGTTGACGCGGCTCGGTTCGAACAGAACTTGCGTCTGTGGTCAAGTCGCGCCAGAGATAATCCTTGGGGTTGTTCTGGCGCTTATGGCAAGGTTGCGTCGACGGAGGCCTGTCGAACCCTCTGAATATGAGTCGGCGAGCGGGGTCAAACTTTGCGGGAGTCGAGCATTTGCCGAAGAGGAGGGCTAGCGGATCGCCGCCCTCCGTTGTTCCTAAGGAGCCTGTACCTGGGGCGGGTCAAACCACTTTCGCCAGTATCTTCTCCATCTCTGCGATCGTGAAGGCGCGCATCGTTATCGCCCTGACGTTGCCTTGCTTGGCGATGTTCAGACCAAAGGCTGTCGCCGCCGTTTCGTCGTTCGACTCGGTGATGGCCATGAAGTCGTACTCCCCCTGCAGCCAGAGAGCCTCCTTGATCGTGACGCCAGCCTCCGCCGCAGCCTTCTTTGCAGCTTCGACTCGCTTTGGGGCATCCTTGATGTCCTTGATCCCCTGCTCGGTGTACTTATACAAAATGAGGTAGGTTGCCATGGCGTTTCCTTTTGCGGGGCCCTGGAGGAGCTTCGCGCTAGCGTCGGCTGGCCCCACAAGGGCCGCGGATTCAATTTAACACCCTTGTGTGAAATTTTCAATGGCGCCTGCACGCGATTTTCAGACCGCGACCGGTCACCCGTTATGCCGTATGCGGCATAACCGGTGTTATACCGCATCCAGTTTTTGCAGCACGGAATAGGAGGTTCTCTCGGACCTAGCGTGTTCCGATGCGGCATAAAACGGGTGTGTCGGCCATGTGCCTGTATTTGGGTACGCACACGAAACGGAAACTTAAGCACGCTAAGAGGCGCAATCTGCTCGGGGATGAGACTGCGAAATCTAGGTCACGAACGAGCCTAAATCGTACAGCAGCCGGTCTTCCAGTGCCGATGCGTCCGCTTAGATATATCCACGATCAAGTCGGCTTTCGTTAGCTGACCATAGCCAATGACCGGAGGTCGAGTTATAAACAGGAATGGTCAGACGGCCGCTCAAATTCTATATTCGCGAATATCAGAAGGGCGACGCTCCGCACATCGCTCAACTTTTTTACGTCTCGGTCCGCGGACTCGGTCCTCTCCGATATACAGCAGAACAGGTAGCGGTTTGGGCTCCTGAACCCATAGATCCTGCAACCGTGCACGCTAAAACTATCGACGGACGGACCACACTTGTTGCGGTCAACGCCTCGAGCGAAGTGATCGCTTATGCCGATTTAGAGGACGACGGCCACATCGACCACCTTTATTGCCATCCAGACGTCTCAGGGACTGGCGTGGCCGAACAGTTACTGGACGAACTCCTCGTACGCGCCATTGCTGCCAGGATGCCGAGACTCTATACCGAGGCCAGCGAACTGGCGAAAGGTGTGTTTAAACGGAAAGGTTTCGAGCTGGTCTGCCGACGTGATTTCGAACTGCGCGGTGTTCCGATTCACAATTTTGCTATGGAGCGTCTGCTGAGCTGAAGTTCCTAGGGTTCTCGCCACATATTCGTGGCGATTATGCCGAACGCTCGCATGGCCGAATAGCACCTGATAGTCTAAGTGCCGCGGTACGAAGCGGGAGCCGCTATAATACCAGCGGGGGACGGATCCCAAACTTGTTCCATCCAAAATCATCGAGAGCGCGCCGGTTGGGCCGCTGTTTAGGTATATTGAACCGTATATCGTTTTTGTTAACGAACTGGGCTTTGCGCCCCGATGAACTCCAAATCGCTCGGCGTGAAGCTGTAGCGCTCTTCGAGTTCACGAAGGCTGGTCGTACCGCTAGCAACTGCAATCTCTGAGACTCGGAGAGAAGCTCGCGCCGTTTGCTCGTGTTTGCCTCCAAGATGCCATCGATCGCTTTATCGACCGCGCCTCTGGGAATTTCCAGCTGCCGTCGAGGATTTTCGGCACGCGGATGGTAGAGGCGCATGATGTAGTTCCAACCTGGCGTGATCGGCACGCAGTTCGGATTCTTGCCGTCGCAGGCGCCGAACCGGACGGTGACGCCGCGATCCGCTCCGTGATTCCAGTCGTTACTGCCGGCGCGTTCACCACTGAGGCGCTGAGAATGCGACATGCACCTGGATTTCAAGCGATCCAGAGGTATCTGAATCATCGAGTAAAACCGCGGTCTGCGAGGCGTCGTGGCTCGCCCAGGCGTCATAACGATCTCCGAATGTGTGTTCAAATTCTTTTAGCACGTGATTCAGGTTAAATTGGAACTGATCGTACCGTTCGATCGATTCCCGTGCGGACAGGGCCTGAAAGGAGACGCGATAATTGTAAGCAGGTTGTTGGCCCGCATGAAAGTAGACCTCTTCGAGTTCCGCAGAACGCGATCCATCAAACAGAAAAGTCCCTTCATAAATCTTTCTGATACGGAAGAGAGGTGCCGGACCGGAACCTTTCTCGGTCTCCTTGAGCTTTCCTCGCAAGTCTCGAAACCCCTTTTCAGAGGCCTGCAGCAGCCGTTGCGGCGATAGCTGCACTTAGCCTGCAAAAATCACGTAACGGCCGAAGCGAAAAGCAGCTGATTGCGGGCGAGCCTGAATATCTCCAGGCGCCGCGGACCCGCAACCAAAAAGGGACGGGTTAGGGTGTCGGAGTCGGCAGGGACGCGCTTCGTCGCGTGCTGGTCCACGCACCCGCCCGCATCGCTCACAAACCGTGGGAAGAATCAACGTGTTGTTCCCTCCTGGTTAATTCCAATCTGCCTGCCAAGCCGCTCCGCGAGCGCTCCATAGCGCGAAAATTTAACGATCGCTTTAGCTCGTGAAATTTTCGGGCCAGGCGAAGGCGGACCTTGGACGATGACGAGCATGACGCCTATAACTTGGTCCATAGCATTTAACTCGCGGCCGTGGCGCCCGAAAATCTTCGGTCGTAGGTAAGCCTCTCTCGCAGCCCCTCGCGCTCAATCGTGCGTTCAACGAGGAGGAGAAGAAACTTGCGGAACGAAAAAAGACCTATCTCTTAATTCCATGTCTGATCCCCGCAACGTCGCGCATGCCAAGATGGTCACCCAGGAGAAGAAGCACCAAGGTGCCGAAGCGCGACCCGAGGATGTGCCCGCCGCGCAGCCGGAGAAGAAGCCGCCGGCGGCGAAGAAGAAAATCGGCTCCGCCGAATCCGCCGCCTTGCCTACAAACACTGCAGCGAGCGCGAGCGCTGTGTCCAGCGAGAGTTCTGCGCCCAAGCCGCCTGCCGTCCTCGAGGACTCGCTGGCCGTCCTCGCGCAGCTCAAGGAGATGGAGTTCCATTCGCGCGCCAATCTCGAACGGCTCGCGAAGCTCGTGCTGTCCGTTGAGGAGGAGTTGAAGCAGAAGGAATTTGCCGGACCCCTTGGCGAAGTCTATTCCGCACAAGACGCGTTCCAGACGGATGCAAGGGGGGACTGCGTAAGCACGTAAGTCGGACCTGACTTGTCACCGCTGGTGTCCCCGGCAGGTGCCGGACTGAGAGAAGGGCAGCGGCCATACATCGACCTGGATTGACTCTCTAACCCGGAAGCGGCGCCCAGCAGCTTAAAACCGGCCTCGGAAGGAGCAGCGTTTGAAGTGCCACCTGACGATCTCTTCGATCTCCAACGTTTTGTGACGGCGCAGGGCCCTGTCTTCGAGACCGCACTGGAAGAATTGCGCGCGGGTCGCAAACGGAGCCATTGGATGTGGTTCGTTTTCCCTCAACTGCTCGGCCTTGGCCGGTCACCGACGGCACAGTTCTATGGCATCAAATCTCTGGATGAGTCGCGTGCCTATCTCGCCCATCCGGTGCTCGGACCGAGTCTCGAGTTAGCCACGCGCACGGTGCTGGCGATCGAAGGCCGATCGCTTAATGCCATCTTCGGCTCGCCCGATGACATGAAGTTTTGCTCCTCCATGACGTTGTTCTCACTCGCTGCGCCAAGTGCCGCCAGCCTCTTTCGCGCGGCGCTCAATCGCTATTGTGATGGCCGCTCGGATCAAGGAACGCGCTCGCTTCTCGGTATGTGATAGCCGGCCAGGATAAAGCTCCCAGAAACTATCGGCGAGGGGGTAAAACGTTTTCCTGAGGTATCCCAAAGGAGGGATAAACCTGCAAGAAAGGTTTCGGCCTGGAAAAAGTGCGACTGACTATAAGCCTGCAAAAAAAGTCGTATTCACCAGGAGGCATGACCACACCAAGCCAAATGGTAGACGACGAGGTACTTGACTGGCTACGCAAGGTGCACAAAACGACCGCCTGGACCGCCTCGGTCTGCACCGGCGCGTTGATTTTGGGCGCTGCAGGCATACTGAAAGGTCTGCCAGCTACGACGCACTGGTACAAGATGGGCGTGCTCAAAATTATGGGCGCCAAACCGCAGCCAAACGAGCGCATCGTGCGGTCTGGCAAAATTGTTACCGCCGCTGGCGTGTCGGCAGGTATCGACCTGGCGCTTTGGCTAACAGGTGAGATCGTTGATCGCGACCGGGCCGAAGCGATCCAGTTGACCATCGAATACGACCCACATCCACCGTTCGACGCCGGCCACATGAGCAAAGCGTCCAAAGAGACGCAAAAGCTTGCTAAAGAAATAATGGACCATCGCATGAAATAATGGACCATCGCATGCCTGCCGACCAGCGCCGTCTCGTCCCCAAGATCGCCTGGAGGCGCTTAATCGATCTAATCCGCACTGGAAAATAGCCTACACAAAATGACTCCCGCAGCATCCGCCGCCGACACAGCTTCCGACTTCAAATTCAAAAACTTGCCGTTGTCTGGGCGCGCATATTGCAACGGAGCAGCAAGTAAAAAGGGCTATCCGGCTTTTTAAGTTTCAGATGAACGTGTCACCTGCGCAGGAGCTTTCTCACGCAAGCACGCACAAATCGTGGTGGGATGAGTCGCCAAAATAGAGATTTGTCCCAATAAGCTTCGCGGCTCGTGGAAAACGCCGAGCTGTCTCAACACGGTGCCCCGGTCGTAGTAAATTTTTTCCCCGGTCAGACGGTCATCGGGGTCGAACGTGTACACACCGCAAAGCGGGAACTCGACTCGTTGTCCCGTCGCCGGAAGACCGCGCCACCCGCCGAGGTGTGTACCGCGTATTATAACTTCAACGAGTATGGCGTCATCTGTGACATGCCGGCGCTGAACCGCGATTTCCAAGTCAGGCAACGCTTTCATTAGCTGCTCGTAAAACAGGCGGACTCCGTTCCGGCCCTTATAGTGTTCGTCCCACGGCTCATCATCGTAGCGTGCAGTATCGCCGAAGGTGCGGAGAACACCTTCAAGGTCATGCTCGTTCTCAAGTCGAATGTGCTGCTCAACGATTGCGATACGAGCCAACCGTCTGTCTTTCGGAATAGATGCGCTTGCCACATTCAGCTCCGGTGGAGTCCATATACGCGCCTCCGTACCGCAAACCGATGACCGGTACGTCGCGATGATCTTGGCCCACTTGAAATCCTTACACGCAATTAGATCAGGAACAACGTAACTGAAAGTGACATGATTTTTTGTGCCCTTTGCGAAGGAGAGAGACACCTAATAAGACTCCTTTAGGAGCAAGTGTCGTAGACGGTGACTGGCGTATCTTTTCTGTTCGACTCCTGGGGTGAGGTAGCGTGGTTATTTTCTCTTAACTGAAACGCCGCGCCTTACGACGGTTTGCTCTGAGAGAGCTTGTCGGAGGCCAGCGCCGCAGCCGGGATCAAGCCGAGCAGCGACTCGGCAAGAGCGCGCGCATTCGCCGACCGGCAAGAGCACCTTGGCCATCCGCGATAGACTGATCGCTTGGAGGGCCTGACGGTACCGCTCCTGGCGGGCATACGCCGGTAGTCGGGCAATGATGTCTTCATTGATTGGGTCTCCGGAACCAGGCACGTTATCGAGCCGACTATGACTGGCGTTGTACTTCGCGATCATCGCAGTCCAGCAGACGGACAGCTGGCGCGTGTATTCCGGATCAAGCGCAAGCTGCGCCCCGACAAATCCAACGATCACGGTCGGCTCCGCGATGACGTTGATCGCCAGCTACGCGTAGTATGGCCGGAGAACCGGAGGCAACTTGCCGACCCGCAGCGCGCGTCCGATTATATTGTCAGGCCCAAGGACCTCGCCTCCCACAGGAACTATTTGGCCTGCCTTCAGCGCAGCAACAGGTACACCGTCGCGGAGAAGGATTCGATGCGCATTGATTGCCGCAACGCGCGACCCGGGCGTGAGAATCCCCGCAAGATTCAATGGATCGGCAGCGCTGATCGTGATCAGGTTTCCGGTGAGCGGCTTTTTGCGGATCGAGCGCAATAATCCGACGGCTTCCGGCAAAGCAAATTGTTCGCCGCTAACGCCGTTGACAAAATAGCCGCCACGAATCTCGCCCTGAGCCTCCAGCCGCCTATACGCCCGGCTGAGTTCAAACCAGGAAACACTGAGAGACTCTCTTTCCATTATCCGCCGGAACACTACGCCATAACGCCGCAGCAGTACCCGCGCAAACGCCTCAAGCGCATCGTCGCGTTTACCTGCTTCAGCTGGTCTGATCGGGCGCAACAATGACCACCGGCCGGCAAACTCTACACTAGTGATTGCTTTATGGCGCCTTCGACGTTCCGCCGACGAAAGTCGGGCGCGTTTCTCTTCAGGTGTCAGCAACGCGCGCAAGCCTTCAAAGCTGTCCGCTGTCACGCGACCTTGAGCCACCAACTCGGCTAAAGCGCGCTCAAGACGTGAAGGCAATAAACCGGTCTGTTTCACCAGTTCGCCGAAAAAGAGCGCACCTGCCCGCGACAATGTCTCGAGGGTGTGCTGCGTATCCGGCGAAAAGCCGGAGGGCTCAGATTCAGCCGAGAGAGCACACCAATGGGCAAGATGCTCACGGGTAAACAACGACATCGGGCTCGACCGGATCGGTGACACCGATCGGCCGTTTGAATTTTGCGGTAAAGCTAGTCGGCCCCATCCAATGCGTCCGGTGAAGCAGAGTTGGTCCAGCCAGGCTGGCGTATAGTCTTTAACGCGAAGCGCCAAAACTTCCGGTTCCCAGGCGCCGGCCGGCATCTCGTAACCGTCGAGTAATTCCAGGACAGCTCTGACGCCGTCGACACCCTCGACCTGATGTTCTTCGCCGGCCCGCTGCCAAGCTAAGAGGAACCGCTGGAACTCGGCAATCGATACCGGCCGAATTTCCGCGCGCAACCGATTGATCGTCAGTCGATGAATACGTGCCAGGAGCCGCCGATCACACCATTCCGTTTCCTGAGCACCCGGATGAAACTTCCCGCGCAAGACGAATCCTTCCGCTTCGAGAGCGAGAAGCGCGCCTTCGATTTCCTCCGGGGATAGCTGAAAGAATTTCGTCAGCGTACTGGCTGTGATCGGTCCCGTCACTTCCATCCGCCCCCGTACCAACTCGCGCACAGCATCGGCGCGCGGCCAATGCCGTTCCCGTTCCGATTCCGGTGCGATCAACGCAGGCGTCACTTCACATCCCGGGTAGACCGCATGCAACATCGGCAAACGCTCAGCCGCCACGAAAAAAGCATGCGGCGTCGCCAGTTTTCCAGCACGTCCTTCGGACTTCAGCGAATCGAGCCAGAGCGAGACATTGTTTCCCTCCGCCCACTGCCGCACCTCTTCCTTATCGATGGCTCCCATCAACAATAATATCTCGTGGAGCTCATCGGCACTCGTGGGACATGGCCAAGCTTCAGCGCAAACCTTCTCAATAGCCGCTGCATCGAGAATTCCGAAATCGGTATTAGCTGACGACTCACCGGCCCGCCGAGTATAGACGGCTTGTGTCCGCCGCTCTTCAAGCGGCGCATTATCCAGAAAGGCATAAGGCTTGGCATTAAGGATTTCATGGGCAAAAGGCGATGGCTCCGGTAGATCGCGCGCGATACATTCGATCGCACCACTCTCAATCCGAATGAGCAGATCAATCAGCCCGTCGATATCCATCGCCTCGGTCAAACAATCGTCGATGGTCTGTCGCACCAGGGGATTTTCCGGAATTTCTCGATCACCGGCGATGTTCTCCAGGCAAGCAAGTTGGTCGGGAAAAATTGCCGCCAATAGGTTTTCCGATTCCATGCGTTGCAGCGGAGCGGGGACCTTATGTCCCCCCCGCTGGCGCGGCAGAGCGAGAGCACGCGTCGCATTCCATCGCCACCGGATTCCGAACATCGGTGCATCAAGCAGCGCTTGAATTAAGAGATCGCGGACGGTCCGGCTGTTCAAGTAATGGAAGACGTCATCGAGTGGAAATGAGTGCTGGGTTCCGAGCGAGAGCACAATCGCATCGTCGTTGGCGGCAGCTTGTAATTCAAAATTGAACGACCGACAGAACCGTTTACGCAAGGCGAGTCCCCAAGCTCGATTCATACGAATGCCGAATGGAGAATGAATGACCAACTGCATTCCGCCGGCTTCGTCAAAGAAGCGCTCCAGTACGAGCTTTCCTTGTGACGGAATGACGCCCAAGGCCCGGAACGTATCGTTGAAATAGGCAGCGAGTTGAGCTGCCCCAGAATCAGAAAGACCTGTCTCCACCACCAACCATTCCGCGAGATCCTGTCCGGAACCGGTCTGCGTCGGTTCACATCCGTTCCTCTTGTTTTGCTCAAGCACGATTGCGATCCGTTGCTCGGCATCGAACCGCAAACGTGAAACAGATCGCGATAATTCAGCGGTGCGGCCCGGCGCCTCGCCCAACCAGAATGGAATGCCCGGGGGTTGGCCTTGCGCGTCTTCGACCCGCACTGTACCTGAGTTGATTCCTAAGATTCGCCATGACGTGTTGCCGAGTTGGAAAATATCTCCTGTCATACTTTCCACCGCAAAATCTTCATTGACTGTGCCAACGAAAGTTCCACTGGGTTCCAACACAACCCGGTAATCCGCATTGTCCGCAATAGCGCCGCCGGAAGTCAGCGCCAGAAGCCTGGCTCCGCGACGCGCGCGAACCCGATGGTTCACAGCATCATGATGGACCAGAGATGAGCGTCGTCCACGTCGAGTGCTAAACCCTTCCGCCAACATCCGTAAGACATCGTCGAACTCTTTCCGTGTCAGGTTTCGATAGGGATAGGCAGACCGCATCAGTTCGAAAAGCTGTTCTTCCTCGCAATCCTCGGAAGCTACGCAGGCAACCATCTGCTGCGCCAGCAGATCGAGGGGTTTCTGCGGCATCTCCAGGGTATCCAATTCCTCATTCCGGATACTGCGGAGGGTAGCGACCCCTTCAACCAACTCATCCCGGCTCAGTGGAAATAGCCGGCCCTTGGGCAGTCCGCCGCGCCGGTGTTCCGCTCGTCCTACCCGCTGCAGAAAAGTCGCGATCGATCGGGTTGACCCTAACTGGCAGACCAGGTCGATCGACCCGATATCGATGCCGAGCTCCAAGGAAGCTGTAGCCACCAACGCTTTCAGTTCGCCTCGTTTCAATCGATGCTCGGCCTCCAACCGGAGCTTGGCCGACAGGCTGCCATGATGCGAAGTCACTTTATCCTTGCCCAGTCGTTCGCAAAGATGATGAGTCACCCGTTCAGCCAGCCGACGAGTGTTAACGAACACCAGCGTCGTCTGATGTGCGGCAATGAGATCAGCCAGCCGTCCGTAAACTTCAGCCCAGACTTCATTCGACATCACCGCTTCCAACTGTGAGCCCGGTAATTCGATCGCGAGATCCAGTTTGCGCATGTGACCGCAATCAATGATCGTACATTGCGCGTTTCCCGAAGTATCCAGGTTTCGTGTACCAACCAGAAAACGCGCGACTTCCTCCATCGGCCTTTGGGTGGCGGATAATCCAATGCGTTGCAACGGACTTTTAATCAACGCAGCCAGCCGCTCCATGCTTAGCGCCAGATGCGATCCACGGCGATTATTCACGACAGCGTGAATTTCATCAATGACCAGTGTTCGGACCGTCGCGAGCAGTTTTCGGCCAGACAATGAGGTGAGGAGCAAATAAAACGACTCGGGCGTGGTGACCAGAATGTGCGGCGGCTTTCGAATCATGGCCTGTCGCTTGGCCGCCGGGGTATCACCAGTCCTCACTGCGGCCCGGACATCCACGTCATGACCGTAGCTGTCTCTCAATGCAGCACGAATACCGGCTAGCGGTTGTTCCAGGTTTTTATGGATGTCGTTACTGAGTGCTTTGAGTGGCGACACATAAACCACTCGGGTCTCATCCGGAAGGTTCCCCTCCAGTCCATCCCGAAACAATTGGTCAAGCGCAGCAAGAAAAGCAGCTAGCGTCTTACCTGAACCCGTAGGCGCAGCCAGCAGTGTATTTGCACCGGACTGAATCGCGGGCCAGCCGCATCGCTGCGGCTCGGTCGGAATCCCGAATGTTCGTTCGAACCATTGCTCCACTACAGGTTGGAAGCGGCATGACTGCATTAGACTACAATTTAGCCCACTTATCACCGGCTCCGCAAAGTCGAAGCACCTTCGGGGCGGGTAGCTCCGATCCCGAGGGATGGGAAGTGCCGAGCCAATTATCGCACTGATCTTCTCGGTACTGAGGCGGATGGGACAAAATTCGTAGCAATGACTGACGACACCTGACCCCCCCGGTCACTGGCGGCACCGGAAAATATGTCGTATAACGACAAAGATCATCGAATGTTACCGGCTCGCATCTGTCTAATATTATAGCTTCCTTTCTAGACGAGAGACCTTCGCGGAAGGATTCGGAAGCGGAGAAGGAAAAGTAAACATTCTTAGAATCCTATGAGCGACAATCTCAACCTGCTCCGACAGGCTTATTGCCGACCGGGCACCGCTCGGGGCAAGACAATCCATCACCTCTTTCCATTGGAGAGAGCATGCGACCAGGGCAAGACCCTTCTAGTGAAAGCGCCGAACAAAATGCTGCAGCTGGAAGAGTTTGATCCGGCTGGTCTCGAACGGACCTACCGAGACGAAGCGACCGGTGCAGAGCTGCCCGTCTTTGCCATTTTCGACCTGGCTGGTGATAACCGGGTCGCTTTCGAAATCTCGACAAGATCAACTCCGAGGAGCGGCGACCCGGACAGCCTTTTTGCACACCTTCCGCTTGAGAAGGCGCAAACGTTTGTTCAGAAGGTCAACGAGCGCAGGATCAAGGCGGAAGGTGTGCTCGGTCGGATCTCTGTTATGCTTGGAGCATTGCTGGGGATAATCCCTGCCGCAGTTTATGTGTTCTCGCATCCCACCGGAATAGCGAGTAGGTTAGCTGCCTTCATCCTGGTGGGAGGATGGGCTTTTGCCGCCTTGCTGATCTATGTCATCGGCGTGTCACTGCTCGACTGGCGCTGCCCCTGGCAGAAATTGGTCATCAGCGCAGAATTTGATGGAATCCTTCCGAGGGAAGCCCGGGAAAAGGCACGCGCTGCGCGAGCTTACTTCGACAACCTTTACCTTATCGTCGATCAACAGCACCGGTGGAGAAGCGAGTTCCTCGCCGATCCGGGTCCGCGTGCGCTCGATCCGCTTCTGATTGGCGAACTCGCCCAAGGAAACCAACGCAAATTCTTTGTGATCGATCAATTCGATCTCACTGCGGCAGAACAGTACCTCGCCGCCGAATTTGCTACCATGCCGGAATAGTCGAATAGGCTGCGCGGCAGGATCCATGCCAGTGCGATTTCACATAGAAGAGGTCCCGTATCGATTGTTTGACCAACTCCCCCCCGGCCATGCCGTTTGACGCCGGCAGCAAAACTGCGTTTCAGCAGTTGCTGCCGGCGTTCGCAATCGAGCTTGGCTCTTTTTTGGTTGGGGTGAAGCCCCGGTCGCCCTTCCTCTCTACAACCCATTATGCAGGAAGGGTGGCACCGTGCGTCCGTGCGTGTCTATCACGGCAGGTGGCGTCACGCGTGTCTCGACATGTGTCGGGAGAGCCGGCGAAAGAGGCGCCTCGATGAAAACATTTGCTTGCAGGTTAACCGTGTCGGTATTTCGCTTGATAATGTCAGCCAGGGTGGTGTTTGCGATCATGGAGGCTGTTTCGTCGTTGAATCCTTGATTCATCCAGAAAAAACGATCTCCCGCCCTTAACGCTTGAAACTGACGTGCGATAATCGCTTGGAAAGTAGGGCCTACGACGGCATTGGGAGCATGTTTCTCCGCCAAGCCGCCCATAAACAAGTCTACGTTGTCGATGGTGCCGTAGACCGCCTGAAGGTTTTTCTGCAGTACAGGATCGGTGGTCAAATCCGCGAAGGAATTGTATCGCTCAAGCCCAATCGCCTGCCGCGTCCGGTTAAGCGTGCCGAGACCTACATCCCTCTCGCGCTGTATGTCAATTGCGATGAGATCAATTTCATCTATGCCGCCGCCGACAAGGCCTGCAAAAAGTAGGTTGCGAAGTGCCGCCACGACGTAAACGTCGGTCGCCTGAGAGAAGTCGACGCCGATGGCGCGTATCAACGGGTTGATGCCATTCGACTCATCTATCTCGGGCGTATTAAAGAACGCCTGCGCGATCGATTCGGTGAAGACTACGTTCCCGTTATTGTCGAGCCCCTCCTGCGTGTCCGATACCTGCGTATGCAGCCGGAAAGCGGCGGTAGAAAACTCCTGCGTCACTTGCGCATCTATATTCGGATTATAGCCACGGTAGGATCCCAGCACTGGCCCGATAAGCAGAGGCAAATACTCCGTATAAACGATGTTTTGATATTCCGCCGTCGTAATGGCTTTTGCCATATTGTAAAGCTGGTCACCGGTCCATTGGGGATGCCCAGCTTTGAGAGTACGAACCCAGAAATTATGCTCGCGCATAAACAGGGTCGTCACTGCGGTCAACTCCGGGTTTTCCATTACCCGTGGATCGCCGGTCACGAATGTGTCGTTTATTACCGGGAGGGCTTGCCCATTGTCGGAGGTTACTAACGTTCCGTCGGCGTTACGCAAGGAGGTCGCTATCTCGACGGTCGAGCCGTAAAGTTGAGAAAGATCGAGGTATCCTGCGACGGTATTGATAATGGTGTTGGTGTCCGGGCTTCTCGTGTCCCGAGTCATAAGGATGCTGGTTCCAGAAGGAAAAACCGGATCACCCGGTGGCACGAGGATATTGATGGCTGCTGAGGTTAGCGGCGTTTCTTCCAGATCGAGATCATGATCCACGAATTGTCCGAAAACGTATAGCCATGCTGAAGCAACTGGATCGGTCGTCTGGCCGTTTTGGCCATTTGCACCGGTGCCTCCTGAGATAACGTTGCTGATAATTCTGGGATTTGGCCCGTTTATTAGTCCGTCATGAGTTCGGGGAGCGAAGTTAAGCGGAGTCAAGGCTATCTCTGGCGAGCCAGGAACGACGTCAAGGTCCGGATTTTTGAGGTTGTTGCGGGAACCGCCGATCGGGCGGAACTCTTTGAGCAGGCTTATTTGAGAACTGTTCGTCCCCAGAAGATCGGCGCCTGCTGCGCAGACGGCCATCAAACATAATAAACAGGCTATGGTTTCGGGAATACGTTTGTGAAGTACAAGGGACTTTTTGAGTTTCGTCAGGGAAGTATGACCCAAGGTGTTGTGAGGTATTCCCGACTTTTGTGGGAATCGCAACGTAAGCTTTATTTTGTGCATAAGAGGGTCTTTTTGCCGGAATCAGGACAGAATGGCAAGCATTTCGCTGGCGAAAATACAGAAATACGTCAAAGATGGCTTTGGAGTGTGGCCCAGCGCAACAACGAAATCGCCCACGAATGACAATGTCGGAGTGGCGATTTGGCACTAGATCAAACGCCTCGGAGACACCGTTTCGCCGGCGGCTGCAGCTTTGACATCCGCCCTATCTTTTCGATATTCTGGCGAGTGAGCGATCTGGATCTGAATAATCTGCTTGAGGGCTGGCCGCTCGAGCCCGGCCAAATCAGAGCACGCAAAATCATGGGGAAAGATGGGAGGGAGAAAGTCCAATTGCGCGTTGACCTCGGTCTCATCCAGATGGAACTGAATGGCCGTCCGGACGGAGAGCGACCTCATGGATTTGAGTCTTTGCTCGAGTATCATCAGGCCCAGGCGAAAGCTCTCCGCGATTCCGGAAAACCCTACGCCCTTGGCGAGCAGGAACTCCTCGGTTTGCAGCATGAAGGTTACCAGTACTATCACCGGTACATCAGCCTTTTTCAGCTCAACGATTTCCGTAATGTCGTGCGGGACACCAAACGAAATCTCGACCTGTTCGATTTTGTGGCCGAACACGCAACGGAGGACGAGACAAAATGGGCGTTCGAACAGTTCAGACCGTACGTCATGATGATGAACACCAGGGCACGCGCTTCGCTGGCCTTGGAGAGCAAATCCGTTGGCACGGCCCTGGAGGTGATCCAGCAGGGTAAGACGGAAATCGAATCCTTTTATCGAAAGATCGGCCAGCCGGAATGGATTGAGTCGTCATCCGAGTTGGCTTTCCTCAACGAATGGCTGAGAGAGGTTGAAGAAAATATTCCGCTCGGCCCGCTTGAGGCGATGGAGCGCGATTTGCAGAGGGCGATTGCCGAGGAGGCCTATGAACGGGCAGCCGAGCTCCGGGATGCTATCCGCAAAATGTCGCACAAACGCCCAGACGAACGAGTTGATCGTTGACGGGTGGATCGATGTGGAGTGCGCTCGACTTGTCGCGGCTTTCTCTGCGCGCGGAGCGCGGCCAAGGGTGCAAACGGGCGTTGGGTCTTAGTCCCGTCGGAAAAATTTTCGCCCTACCGGAACGGAGCCGAAGCAACGTTGCGAGAGCTCGTCATTCCCAGCAAAAGCCAAAGTCCGACAGGCCACAACCTGCCCGTTAGGAGGCGGCAGGCTGGAAGCCTGTGCCACCTTTCGCCCTTGTGCCCATAACGTTGCAATTGCGCGCAAATGTTGAATACTGCGGGTTTTTACGCTGGCGGGTAATCTGGGATCCTTCACAAGCATGCGAGTCACTTTGGCCAATATTGTCTACGTCTGCCATGGCCGTGCGAGACGCCATTTACGCGCAGAGCAATTCGGGCGATACTGCTGGCTAGCGGGAAAACTGCTCGGCGACACCCAATCGATGCAACCCCTCCTCGAAAGGAAGTCAGGCTCACGAAAAGCTCGTTCTAAATGAAGCGCTTGCTCCTTTTTCTGATTCCGGCAGTTACTATCGGTCTGCTCTGGCTGGGAGCGGCGCGGGGCGGTGACGCTGGCCCAAGCCGGACGCTCGAAGAAGCAAACCGCGATAAGATTCTGCTGATCACAGAAGGAACTGAGCCCCGCACCTTGGATCCACAGATTGCCCAGGGAGTGACCGAGAGCCACATCATTAACGCCTTGATATCGAATTTGGTTGAGAACGACCGGGACGATCAGTCCAAAGAAATCCCGGGCTTAGCGGACCGCTGGGAGCATAATGAAGATTACTCCGTCTGGACTTTCCATATTCGGGAGAACGCACGGTGGTCGAACGGCGATCCGGTGACGGCGCATGACTGGGTGTTTTCCTATCGTCGAATGCTGACGGCCAGTCTGGGCGCCGGTTATGCCGACTCACTCTTTATCCTGAAAGGTGCCCGCGACTATTATGAAGGCAAAACCAAAGACTTTGGACAGGTCGGAGTGAAGGCCATCGATGATCGCACCTTGCGAATCGAACTCGTTGGACCGACTCCCTATTTTCTATCAGCGCTTCTCCATTCGGCTTGGTTCCCGGTTCATGAAAAAACGGTTCTGGAATATGGAAAAATTGACGATCGCGACACCAAGTGGACTGCTCCAGGCAACTATGTCGGAACCGGGCCCTTTATTCTCAAGACATGGCGGCCGAACGACGTGATCGAAGTCGTGCGCAATCCCTATTATTGGGACGCGCAAACTGTCAAACTGAACGGCATCAATTTTTATTCGATTGAGAACGACAATACAGAAGATCGGGCTTTTCGGGCCGGCCAGCTTCACAAGACCAACACCGTGCCTCTGGACCGCATTCCTTATTATCGGCGCGAACGTCCCGACATCATCAAAATTACCCCTTACGAAGGCACCTATTTTTATCGTCTCAATATCGACCGAAAACCCCTCAACGATCCGCGAGTTCGGCTTGCCTTAAATCTGGCCCTGGACCGTGCATCCATCTGCCGGAACATCACCCGGGCCGACCAGAAGCCGGCAACCGGCTATGTTCCTCCAGGCATGGGGGACTACCAGGCGCTCGATCGAATCGCGTACAATCCCGACCGTGCTCGCCAACTGCTCGCGGAAGCCGGTTTCCCGAATGGAAAAGGTTTCCCGAAGTTCAACATTCTGATCAACACGAATGAAGCGCATCGGACGATCGCGGAAGCGATTCAGCAGATGTGGAAGGAGGAACTGAATATCGATGTCGGGATCGAGAACCAGGAGTGGAAAGTCTACCTGGATTCTCAAAACAACATGAATTACGACATCTCGCGTTCGGCCTGGATTGCTGATTTCATGGATCCGGTAACGTTCCTCGACATGTGGACGACTGGAAATGGCAATAACAACACTCACTGGTCCAATCCGCAGTATGACGCTTTGATCGCGCAGGCGGCCAGGACCGGTGATCCGGCCAAGCGGCTCGATCTGTTGCGGCAAGCCGAAGAGGTGTTCCTGAGTGAACCGCCGGTGGTGCTCATCTATTGGTATACTCGCTGCTGTCTGATGGACCCGTCGGTAAAGAATTGGAACCCACTGGTTTTGGATAATCACAATTACAAGTTTATTGATTTAGGTGAGCCGACTCGTACCCCGGAAGAACTCGCGAAGAATGAGCCGAAGCCGCACAGTCCGTGAGGCGAGCCCCCGAACGATACCGTGGTGTCAAAGTAGGGTCGGCATCCTTGCCGGTCGAAAAGCGGATAAGCTGGAAGCTTATCCTAGCAAAATGACAAGCTGGCAGCTTATCCCACGGCGCGACGAGCCATGATTAAGGTTATCCTGGGTCGTCTGCTTCAGCTCATCCCGGTCCTCTGGATCCTGGTCACCTTAACCTTCTTTCTTTCGAAGAGCATTCCGGGCGGACCGTTCAGCGCGGAACGGCAGGTCACTCCCGAAGTCAAGGCGCAGCTCGATGCCTACTACGGCCTGGATAAGCCAGTTTGGCAACAGTATCTGAGTTTCCTGAGCAAGGCCGCTCGGTTCGATTTTGGGCCATCGTACACTTACCAGACCGATTCGGTCAACGAGGTGATCGCGCGTTCTTTTCCGATTTCCCTGCAGATCGGGGCATTGGCTTTTCTGCTTGCGCTTGCTCTTGGGGTAACCACGGGGGTCATCGCAGCGGTTAAGAAAAACACTATCCTTGACTATCTGCCGATGGGAGTGGCGATGGGAGGGATCTGTGTGCCTACCTTTGTTATGGGGCCGATTCTTGCGCTGGTCTTCGGCCTCGTGCTGCGGCTGGCGCCGGTCAGCGGTTGGTACGGATTGAACTACGTTCCTTTTCCGCCCATGGTCATGCCGGCGGTTACTCTCGGGCTATTTTATGCGGCTTATATTGCGAGGCTGACGCGGGGCGGCATGCTCGAAATCCTGAATCAGGATTTCATTCGCACGGCCTTGGCAAAGGGTGTGCCGTATCATCTGATTATTCTGAAGCACGCCTTGCGCGGCGGCTTGTTGCCGGTTGTGGCTTTTCTCGGTCCGGCTTTTGCCGGATTAATCACCGGTTCGTTCGTGGTTGAAAAGGTTTTCAATGTGCCTGGTCTTGGCCAGGAATTTATCAAGTCGGTCTTTAACCGGGACTATCCGCTCATCCTGGGAACGGTCGTTTTCTATGGGGCGCTCATTGTCATTTTCAATCTGGTCTCGGACGTGCTGCAATCATTGATGGATCCGCGATCGAGCAAGTGAGTCATGAGTATAGCGTCTGCACCCGTTGAAAGCCTTCCGATCGCGGATGAGCCGGCTGTCGCTGGAGGCTCCTTGTGGGGTGACGCCTGGCAGCGGCTCCAGAAGAACAAACTCGCGATCTTTGGTCTGGTCTTTTTTGCTCTAATGACCCTCGTGTGTATTCTCGGCCCGCTTTTTACCGGTTATACCTACGAGCAGACCGATTTAACCTTGAAAGCAAGTCCTCCGCTCGATCCGTTGGTGGAAAGATCGGAGGCGCGGAAGACCGGACCGCCAAAGATCGCGCTGATCGCCCTTTCCAATCTAGGCGACGAATTTCTCGATCAGACGAAGGCTCAGCGAGAGGATATCGCTCGCCGGATCGAACACGGCCAGAGCTACCAGTTTGAAAAATACGCTTACCGGCGAATTAATCAGAGGCATCTCTTCGGCACCGACGAGCTTGGGCGTGATTTGTTGGCCCGTGTTCTGGTGGGCGGGCGGATTTCCCTGGCGGTTGGATTTGCTGCCACGCTAGTGAGCGTGGTGATTGGCGTGCTTTGGGGCGCTGTCGCGGGTTTTGTCGGAGGGCAGCTCGACAACCTGATGATGCGTTTCGTTGATATCCTTTACGCTTTGCCTTTCACGGTGGTGGTTATCCTGTTGATGGTCTGGTTTGGCCGAAACATCATCCTGCTCTTTGTCGCTATCGGCGCAGTGGAATGGCTGAACATGGCCCGCATCGTCCGCGGTCAGATCATGTCACTCAAGAACCAGGAGTTCATTGAGGCGGCGGTTTCTCTCGGTCTCAGTCAGCCCCGGATTCTTTTCCGGCACCTCCTGCCGAATGTGCTCGGGCCGATTATTATCTACGCCACGTTGACCGTACCTAACGTGATGCTGCTTGAGGCAGTGCTTAGTTTCCTCGGTTTGGGTGTGCCTCCTCCAATGAGTTCCTGGGGAGTCCTCATTTCGGAGGGAGCGAAAGCGATGGAAACCTACCCGTGGCTGCTTTGGATTCCGGCGGTTTTCTTTTCGCTGACTCTTTTTTCGCTTAACTTCCTGGGAGACGGTCTGCGCGATGCTCTGGACCCGAAATCGAGCAAAGATTAGCCTGACTTTGTCTTATGTCGCTGCTCGAAGTTGAACATCTGAAGACATTTTTCCACACCCGCGCGGGGATGGTTCGCGCGGTCAATGATGTCTCCTTTTCCATTGAGCCGGGGGAAACGCTGGGAATCGTTGGCGAGTCTGGCTCAGGCAAATCGGTCACCTGCTACTCTCTCTTGCGCCTGATTCCGCAGCCGCCGGGGAAGATTGAATCGGGTCGGGCACTCTTCTCTGGAATTGACCTTCTGAGCTGTTCGGAAGAGCAAGTACGACGCATCCGCGGGAAACGGATTTCGATGATCTTCCAGGATCCGATGACTTCGTTGAATCCTTACCTGCGGGTGGTCGATCAGCTGATTGAGCCGCTGTTAGTTCACGACCGGCTCTCCCGGCATGAGGCGATAAAGCGCGGCATTGAAAGTCTGGAAGAGGTGGGAATCCAGGACGCTGCCCGCCGGATCCGTTTTTATCCCCATCAATTTTCCGGAGGAATGCGGCAACGGGTCATGATCGCGATGGCTTTGATTGCTCGGCCGGAGCTTCTGATCGCCGATGAACCAACCACGGCTTTGGATGTCACAGTTCAGGCGCAGATTCTCGAGTTGATTCGGAAGCGCCAGAAAGAACTGGGGACCGCTGTAATCTTTGTCACTCACGATCTGGGGGTGGTGGCGTCCTTCTGTCAGAAGGTGAAAGTCATGTATGCGGGGCGCATTGTTGAGGCCGGGCTGATCGATCAGATCTTTCAACGTCCGATGCATCCCTACAATGCGGCTCTGCAGCAATCGATCCCCGCCTTGCACCAGAAAGGGCAGCTGCTTTATACCATCCCTGGTTTGCCGCCGGATTTGACCAAAGACATTCGCGGTTGCCCATTTGCTCCCCGATGTGGCTGGGCCGCTGACCGTTGCCGGCTTCAACCGATCACCCTCCAGGAGCAGGATCCGGGACACGAGACGGCCTGTCTTCGCTTTCAAAGTGGCGAGATCACGGATCTCCGAACGAAGTCGGTGCAGGAGCCGGCGGTGGTATGAGCGCTTTTCTCGAGGTGTCTGATCTCAAAACGCATTTCGCGATCTATCGGGGTGTCGTGCTGCGAAAAGCCGCCGGTGCGGTGAAGGCGCTTGATGGAGTTTCGCTGCAGCTGAGGAAGGGCGAGATCCTTGGATTAGTCGGGGAGTCCGGCTGTGGAAAATCAACGCTGGCGCGGACTGTCATGCAGTTAATCCCGGCGACCGACGGAAAAGTTGTTCTGGAGGGGCGCAATCTAGGCGGATTGAAATCGGAGTCGGTGCGGCTTGAGCGGGCGAATTTCCAAATGATCTTCCAGGATCCATACGCCTCGCTAAATCCGCGCATGACGGTTTTTGATACTCTGGCCGAAGCACTGCAAACACGGAAAAGGCTGCCTCGAAAGGCGCTGGCTGCGAAAGTTACCGAGTTGATGCGAACGGTCGGATTACCTGCCGGTCACGTTCGGCGCTACCCTCATGAGTTCTCAGGCGGCCAACGTCAGCGGATCGCGATCGCGCGGGCCTTGGCACCGGAACCCAAGCTTATTCTCGCGGACGAACCCGTTTCAGCTCTGGACGTTTCTATTCAGAGCCAAATCATCAATCTGCTTCTGCAGCTTTGCCGCGAACGACAGCTGACGATGATCTTTATCTCTCACGACATTTCTGTCGTGAAATACATCTCGGATCGGATCGCGGTCATGTATCTCGGGCGGTTAGTCGAGATCGGCCCGGCATCGGAGGTTGTGGAGCATCCTCTGCATCCTTATACCCGGGCTTTGGTAAGCGCCGTACCGATTCCCGACCCTTTCCGGGAAAGGGAGCGCCATCGTCTCATTCTCTCTGGTGACCCGCCTTCGCCTCTGAATCCGCCGGCCGGTTGCAGTTTCCATCCGCGTTGTCCTTACGCACTGCCAGCCTGTCAAGAGCAAGTGCCCCCGTTGGAAAAAAAGATGTCCAACCGCTTCGCTGCCTGTATTCGCGTTGGGGAAATTTGAAGTGGCGAGTGACGGGTGACGGGTGACGGGTGACGAGTGACGGGTTGTCCTACTCGCTACTTGCCACTCGCTACTCGCCACCCGCCACTCGCTACTCGTCAAACTCCTTGAACTTCTCCTATTCCTCTCTTCAGTCTGCCGCTATGGAATATGTCGCTTTTGGATCGACTGGATTAAAAGTTTCGCGACTCTGCCTGGGTTGCATGAGTTACGGTACTTCGAAGTGGCGCGACTGGGTTTTGAATGAGGACGATGCGCGTCCTTTTTTCAAACGGGCGCTGGATGCCGGGATCAATTTTTTTGATACAGCCGATATGTACTCAGACGGCGCGAGCGAGGAGGTTACGGGTCGTTGCCTTCGAAAGCTCGGGATTAACCGGGAAAGCTATGTCGTGGCTACCAAGGTCTACAACCCGATGGGCGATACTCCGAACGAGCGAGGCACCTCCAAAAAGCATGTGCGTCACGCGATCGACGCGAGTCTTCGGCGGCTCGGTCTCGATTACGTCGATCTTTATCAAATCCATCGTTACGACCATTCCACTCCGATGGAAGAGACTCTTGAAGCTCTGACCGACGTCGTCTCTGCCGGAAAGGCATTGTATATCGGCGCTTCCTCAATGTACGCGTGGGAGTTTCTTAAATTTCTCAGTCTCGCGGAGCAGCATGGTTTGGCGCGTTTTGCTTCCATGCAAAACCATTACAATCTAGTCTACCGCGAAGAGGAGCGTGAGATGAATCCGCTATGTCTGGATCAAGGCGTGGCCGTCATCCCTTGGAGCCCGCTGGCCCGAGGATTCCTGGCGGGGAACCGGCGTACGGCCGACAAAGGGGATACCACGAGGGCGAAAAGCGATCAGTTTGCGCATGGAATGTATTTCCAGCCAGGCGACTTTGAGGTGGTCGATCGAGTCACCGAAGTTTCTAAAAAACGGGGCGTGAGTAACGCTTCGGTCGCGTTAGCTTGGCTTCTGCAGCAGCGCGCAATAACTGCACCGATTATCGGTGCGACTAAGCCGAATCATCTCGAGGACGCTGTCAAAGCGTTGGAACTCAAGCTTACCCCGGAGGAGATAAAGAGGCTCGAAGAACCATATCGACCTCATCCGGTGCTTGGGTTCTAGCTAGAAGTCCCGAATCCCGAGTGCCGGGTCCCGAGTTTCGAGTCGCTTCGTTTTTTACTCCGGTCGCGCCTGTGCCGCGACGATGCTGGCGACACCCTTCTCGTTGCGCAAAAGCTGGCCTACATTCCACAGAATGAAACCGCCGGACTCCCGTGGTTTGATTGAGGATTCCACGATGAACTGACGCCGGATTTCCCCGGAGGGCCAGCCGAATCCTGCCCCCATTCTTTCGAGCGCGATACTGGGATAAACTGGAATGCCATGCGGATTCACCTCTGGACTCCGCCACCAGCGGAGCAAAACAGAGAAGCTCTGCGGTCCCCCATCGGGCCAATACAATTGTGGAGAAATGTAATCGACCCAGCCGTTCTTCAGCCAGGCGACCGGATCGGCATAAAGATCCCGGAGTTGGTCAAGATTGGCGCTCACTTCGGGAGGTTCTCCATGAGTATAGATTCCAAAGGGACTCACCCCAAACTGCACATCGGAGCGGATCGATTTCACCGCAGCGTGGAGATCGTGGACCAGCTCGTTCACATTTGCCCGTCGCCAGCTGTCCAGCGGAAGTTTTCCACCGCGGGCAACATAACCCGCATAGGTCGCCTGATCCGGAAAACTGCCTCGTGTATAGCCGTTGCCCGGGTAAGGATAGAAATAATCGTCGATTATCAGGCCGGCTATCTCGTACCGGCGGACGAGGTCGCGTGCCACCTCGACGACATGTTCGCGGACAGCCGGATCGCCCGGGTCCATCCATAAAGAAGAGCCAACCCGATGGAGGCTCTGGCGAAGCTCATGGGCCACGTGCGAAGGCGCCAGCGGCGCGGAAGCGTTGGTAGCGGCCCGGTAAGGATTGATCCACGCATGGATCGTTACTCCGGCTCCCTTCCCTTCGCGGATAAAACAAGCGAGGGGATCGTAGCCGGGCGATTCGCCCTGCGTACCGGTGAGATATCGGCTCCAGGGCTCCATTCGAGAGGCATAGAGCGCGTCGCCTTCCGAACGTACCTGAACCATCAACGCATTCAGTCCGTCAGCCGCGGCAGTACGGACGAGTGAACGAATCTCGGCCTTTTGCTCATCTTCGCTCAGGCCCGGGCTCGAGGGAAAGTTGAGATTGTAAACCGAGGCGACCCAGGCAGCCCGGAACTCCCGCGCGGAGGCAAACGGGGCCAGAGATAGCAGAATGAGTGCTGCCAGAAAACTTCTCAAAACCATGGAGGAGAAGTCTAAAAGTTTGGAAGCCTGGAAGTCTAGATTTTACGAGTCGGGAGTCAGGAGCCAGTCATCGGTCATCGATGACTGATTACCGATAACCGATTACCGATTCCTCCTCCTGGACTCCTCTCTTACCCCTCCGCTCTCTCCGCGTTGACGAACTTGATCTGTCCTTGCTCCCTCTGCACAAACTCCTCGGCCAAAGCGCGGTAAGCGATTGCGCCGACGCCATTCGGTTCGTATTCGATAATTGGCTTACCGAAGCTCGGCGCTTCACCCAGGCGGACCGAGCGAGGAATAATGGTTTGGTAAACCAATGCATCGAAATGCCGGCGCACCTCACCCACCACCTGCTGGCTGAGATTCGTGCGGGCGTCGTACATTGTCATCACGATACCGCCAATCTGGAGATGTGCGTTGACCGCTCTCATCCGCTCGACAATCTGAACAATCTTTGAGAGACCCTCCAACGCGAAATATTCGCATTGCAAAGGAATGAGAAGTTGGTTGGCAGCGGCCAGCGCGTTCGTCATCAAAATGCCGAGGGAAGGCGGACAGTCCAAGAATACGTAGTCAAAGCGCGCGGCATCTTTGAGCTGGGTGAGCACGGTTCGCAACCGGGTCAGGTGATCGTCGACGCGGGCGACCTCAATCTCTGCCCCGGCCAGGTCAAGGTCCGCTGGAATGATCGAAAGATTCGCGAAACGTGTGGCGACGATCTTATCGGCGATCTTGGCAAGCCCGATCAGCGGCTCGTAGAGACTTTTGCCGGCCGTATCTTCCACTCCGAGGGCACTGGTAGCGTTTCCCTGAGGGTCCAGATCGATCAGGAGGATATTTTTCCCTTTAGCCGCCAAGCAGGACGCAAGATTGACCGCCGTTGTTGTCTTGCCGACGCCTCCTTTCTGATTGGCAATCGCCAGCAACTTCATTTTGCCGAGAGTGTGGTCGTCAAGGACCTCGGTGGAAAGAAAATTTACAGAAGCGCAGGGAGCAGTGGGAGCGGCTTCAGCGTGTTCTCGCGCTACATTCTTCCGCTGAAGCCGCTCCCACCGCTCCCTGCGCTTCTATTGACTCGCCCTTGTTCAGTTGCCATCTTCCGGTCCCATGCCTCCGGTCACAATCACTGAGCGCTTTCTCATGGATACCGGAGGGTGGTCGGCCATGAAGCACGCCAAAGCTTTGGTCGAAATGGGCCGGGTGATAAGCGCTCGATACAGGCCGCCGGTGCTCCAGGGGGTGGTACGCGAGGGAGATATCGAGTATCGAGCCGGTTTGAAGATCGAGGGTTATAGCCGGGTCGAAAACCTGTGTTCGTGTCGTGAATCGCGGCAATGGGGGAAGATCTGTCCTCACTCTCTGGCCGTTGGGTTAGCTTCGATCCGGCCGAGTGCTCCGGTTGCGGCGAAAACAGCACCGGCAAATCCGATGCGCGGCCCTGAGCTGCTCACGGAAGGCCCGGGGGATCCAATCGAGCTCCATATCGTGATCGCGCCGACCCTGCTGAATGCCTGGCCGAAGGATCAGGTGATTGTCGGTTTCGAGGTATCAACCAGGTCGGATCGAATCCTAGCCAGCGCCCTGCCGACCGATCGCACGTTCGTGTGTTCTTCGCCCGACCGGGAAATCCTGGATGGCTGTCGTCCTTTGTTCGGTGGAAAATTACCGGGGATGGCGACGTTTTCGCGCAACGATTTCCTGGAATTGCTTCGGCGGTTGCAGGGGCATCCCAGGGTTTCCTTCGGCCGGAGTACCCGAGCAGTTGTCGAAAAGGCAGGCATACGGCCGCCGCTCCGGATCAGGCGCCTCGCGGATCATCGCTGCGAGATCTCCAGCGAAATCGCCGGCTCATTGCTCGCTGGCGACCAATCGGCGTGGGTGTTGCGCGATCATAGTTTCATTCCAGTCGCGCCCGGTGTTCCGGCTGCTTATTTTCCTGTCCTGTCCGGACCCGTCGTTCTGTCTTGCGAACAGAGCCTCGTTTTTGCTCGTGATGAACTCCCTGGGTTATCCGAATTTTTTTCCGTGGAGGGCCGGGAATCGGTGCCGGAAACTCAGCCGGGAACGCCGGGTGTAGTCGCGACTTTTGAGGGTTCCCTCAATCATCTCTCCGGACGCGTCCAATGTTTCTACGGCAAGCGGATTGTCACAGCGGGGTTAACGCCGGGCAGCGACTCCTTTATTTACGAAGAGAATGGACGGACCTGGGCGCGTAACCTGGAATTCGAGAGTCGGTGCGTGGGGCGCCTGGCGAAAGCCGGCTTCGCTTTTTCGCGGCCGACCGGCGAATTCATTTTGCGCGGTCAGAACGCTATTCTGCAGTTTTTTGCTTCAAAGTTACCCGAACTGGAAAAGATCTGGAAGGTGTCGATCGGCCGCCGGTTTGCCAACGTCACGAAACAGGTTGAACGGATCGCGCCGCGTTTTGCTGTCACCAGCTCCGGGGAAGACTGGTTCGATCTTTCGTTTTCCTTAGCCAGCGCGAGCGGCGAGCGTTTTTCCAACGCAGAAATCCAGCGACTGCTGCAACTCGGCCAGGGTTTTACCCGGCTAAAGAATGGAAAATTGGCGGTATTCAGTCCGAGCGATCTGGAAATCGTACAGGATGTCCTGGCTGACTGTTCTCCGGATCAGGTCGTGCCCGGTACGTATCGGCTGAACCGGGCTCAGGCCGGTTTTGTCAACGGCACCTTAGGTTCCTTGCCCGGCGCGGTAATCGAAGCGGACGGCTGGTTCAGCGAATGGGCCATTCGCCAACAGCAGCTGAAACCGTTTGAGCCGGTCGCACTCGGTTCCTTTGAATCGGTGCTCCGGCCCTACCAGAAGCAAGGCGTTTACTGGTTGCATTTCCTTTGTAAGAACCGGCTGGGAGGGATTTTGGCCGATGAAATGGGTCTCGGTAAGACGGTCCAGTGCCTCGCGTTTCTTTCCTCGCTCTCCGGGCCGACGTTGGTTGTGTGTCCGGCTTCGCTCCTGTTCAATTGGCGGCGCGAAACAGAGCGCTTCGCGCCTCATCTGCGTATCCTAAGCATCGAAGGACCTAACCGTTCCAAACTGTTTCCGGAGATCAAGAATCATAATTTGGTTCTGACCAGTTATCCACTGCTCCGACGCGACAGCGACGCTTACCGGGGATTTGAATTTTCTGCGATCGTCCTGGATGAAGCGACCCATATCAAAAACCCGGACACGCAAAACGCCCAGGCGGCAATGACGCTCCGCGGCAATTATCGTCTCGTCCTGACCGGTACTCCGGTGGAAAATTCGGTCCGGGATCTGTGGTCAATCATGAACTTTGTTCTTCCTGGTTACCTCGGTTCCCGCAACGATTTTCGTGAGCGCTATGAACTGCCCATCAGCCGCGGGTCGGAAGCCGAGAAAATCAGACTCGCCAAACGGATTCGCCCCGTCATGCTCCGGCGGTTAAAGCGCGAAGTGGCGAGCGAATTACCCGAAAAGATCGAGCAAGTATCGTTCTGCGACCTTTCGCCTGAACAAAGCGAGCTCTATCGAAAAATCCATTCCGAGGCTCGACGAAAGCTGGACGAACTCCAGGGAGAAAAGAATCGTGGGCCCGCCCGGATGACAATGCTGACCACGCTTTTGCGTTTACGGCAAGTCTGCTGTGACATTCGTCTGGTTGGTCAAAACGGGAGTTCCGGGAAGTTAGAGATGTTTCTTGAGCTGTTGGAAGAGGTGATTGACGGCGGTCACCGGGTCCTGGTGTTCAGCCAGTTTGTGCAAATGCTGCATCTGCTGCGAAACGAGTTGGAGAACTCCGGGATCGATTTCTGTTATCTCGACGGCCAAACCAGCGATCGGTCAGAAGCGGTCGATCGCTTCCAGACAAACGCCGAAATTCCGGTATTTCTGATCAGCCTGAAGGCTGGCGGTGTCGGGCTGACGCTTACCGGAGCGGACACGGTTTTTCATTATGACCCTTGGTGGAATCCGGCGGTCGAAGATCAGGCAACCGACCGAGCGCATCGCATCGGACAGGAACGCGCCGTTACCTCTTATAAATTAATCAGCCGGGGTACGGTAGAAGAGAAGATTATCGCGCTGCAAAAGAAGAAGAGGGCAATCATCGACGCCACGGTGGAAAGTGAAGAGCCGTTGATGACTGGCCTGTCGACGGAAGAGATTACCGACCTGATCAGCGGGGAGATTTGAGAGTGAGGCGAGCCGTCTTCGGCGAAAGATGGTCGCTTGTGCTCGCGTTGTCCGCGCGCGAGCAAGCTCGAATATTTTGGCTGCCGGCGTTTTCGCCAACGGCTCATCGGAGCTATTCTGCGCTATGCTTAAAGTAACTTTCCTTGGTCATGCCGCTTTCTGTCTCGAAAGCGATGGTACACAACTGCTTATCGATCCTTTTCTGACTGGCAATCCAAAGGCAAAAGCCAAGCCGGAAGACTTTCGACCCGGGTTTATCGTACTAAGCCATGGGCACGGCGATCACGTGGGCGACACGGTTGCTATCGCAAAGCGCGCCCGCGCAAAAGTGATCGCCACTTTCGAACTCGGGAACTGGCTTGGCAGTCAAGGCGTTGATGCAGTGCCGATGGGCTATGGCGGCTGGGCGAGGTTTCCTTTTGGAGCGGTGAAATTTACTCAGGCAATCCACAGCTCATCTGCCACAGGTGACGATGGAAAACCAATTTATCTGGGCGAACCGGCGGGTATCCTTCTCGATTTCCATGGGAAACGGGTTTATCACGCCGGCGATACGGCCCTGTTTTCCGATATGCGCTTGATCGGCGAAGACGCTCCGATCGATCTGGCTTGTCTTCCGATTGGCGAGCACTTTGTCATGGGTCCGAAAGACGGTGCCAAAGCCGTCGAATTCCTTAAACCGAAACGCGTTGTCCCGATGCATTATGGCACTTTCCCGGTACTCTATGGTGATCCAAAAGAGTTCGCGCGTCTGGCTGAAGGAAAAGGAGCCGAGATCTCGATCCTCGAGGCCGGCGACTCCTTGGAGCTATAGGACGGACAACGAGCTCCCCTGAGGTCAACATTCGGTGAACCTCGCCGATGATCGGGTTGCAGCTTGGCAGCACTGTGCTTGTCTACCGATCATCGCGAAGCGCTCTTAGCTCAGGTGGATAGAGCAAGGGATTTCTAATCCCTAGGTCACAGGTTCGAGTCCTGTAGAGCGCGCCACCGATGAATTCAAAACTACCACGGACGACTTCAGAAAATTCTCTATCATGAGCGAACAACCAGCTTTAGCCGAATACCTCGTGATTTCACGGGGACAATGGGATCCAACCCTTTCGGAGAGTCAAATACAGAACGCGATCGAACAGTTTTACACTTGGTATGAGCGATTGGCGAATGAGGGAAAGATTAAGCGAGGCCACCGGCTCGCGTATGAAGGCAAAACGATCGCGGGACAAAATCTGGTAACCGACGGTCCTTTCGGCGAAACCAAGGAAGTGATTGGCGGCTACTGGTTCATTCTCGCGAACAGCCTGGACGAAGCCGTGGAGATGGCCAAAGGCAACCCCTGTCTGAACTGTGGTATCTTCGCGGAGGTCAGGCCGGTCGACCCCCAACGCGCAACACCCGAAAATACCGCCAGTCTTAGCAAGCACTAGGTTTTAAAATCCACGCGGAGCGCGATTGTCAATCCGATGAGTTTTCCGCGGGAGAACTCGGTGCTTCGTGTTTTGTTTCTCGCTCCGTGCGGTCTCAAAGCGGCGACAAGTCGCGCGCACTCCAAATTTTCCGTTGCGAAAAGCCTGCCCCTTGCTACTCTCCATCCAATGTTCGTACCTGACTTTAAGCGCAATTTCATTGATCACATGCCGGCTACGGCGTGGTGTGACGGGATTGCGCTTCGCGATCAGTCCATCACCCGAAGTGGTGGGTTCGCTAAAAAGTCCAGATAAACGAATCAAGATTTTAAAAGCAAACCCACCGCTGAGTAACGGCGGTGGGTTTTTTATTTCCCCACGTCCGGTACTCGACGAAACCGAGAACCCCGATGAACAATACCCAAGACATCGAGCTGAACCTGGAGCAACAATTAGCTGCTCTCGCCCAATTGTATCTGGAGTTGGCTCTGCCCTTGTCGGCGGCCCTTGATGCGGCTCGAGCCGATCTGCAGGATCTTGACGCCGAATTTCCGGTCGCGGAAGTTGCCTAGTGTCTCTACCGGCAAACCTCGTTCAAGCAACAGCGTGGCAAACCGCTACTTCCCTGGTCCGACGACTGCAGGGCAACGGTTTTATTGCTCTTTTCGCCGGAGGTAGTGTCCGGGATGCCTTGCGCGGTTTGCCATCGAAGGATATCGACATCGCGACCAGCGCGACTCCGGCGGATGTCCAGAGCTTATTTCGGAAAACGGTTCCGGTTGGAGTTCAGTTCGGGGTTGTTCGCGTGCTGGAAGCGGGGTGCGAGTTTGAGGTAGCTACTTTTCGTTCCGATGAGCAATACATCGATGGTCGCCATCCGCAGTCAGTGCGGTTCTCGTCACCGGAAGAGGATGCGCAGCGGCGCGATTTTACCATCAACGGGATATTCTATGACCCGATCGCGGATGCAGTGTTGGACTTCGTTGGGGGCCAGGCAGATATCGATCGAGGCCTGGTTCGGGCGATTGGTGAACCAGCGCATCGGTTTCGGGAAGATCGCCTGCGCTTGCTCCGGGCAGTTCGATTTGCCGCTACGCTGGGCTTTTCCGTCGAGGAGCTTACCTGGAAGGAGATTCAATCGCAGGCGCCGGAGATCTTGCAAGTAAGCCCGGAGCGGATCCGCGATGAGCTCGTGAAAATTCTGTCGCACCCAACGCGTCTGCGCGGATTCGATCTGCTGGACGCGAGCGGGTTGTTGGCGATTGTCTTGCCTGAGGTTTCTTCTTTGAAAGGTGTGGAACAGCCCGCGGAATTTCATCCCGAAGGAGACGTCTATGTTCACACCAGGAAAATGTTAGAGTCTTTGGCGCCGGATTCTCCACCGCTGCTCGTGCTCGCCGTCTTGCTTCACGATATTGGCAAGCGATCGACTCAGACTTTCGATCCGCAGGAGAACCGGATTCGATTCAATGGCCATGATCGGGTTGGAGCGGAGATGGCGGAACAGGTGCTAACCCGCTTGCGCTTCTCGCGAGCCGAAATCGATGCAGTCGTCGAGGTAGTGCGAAATCACATGGTTTTTAAAGATGTCCAGCGGATGCGCCCGGCGCGGTTGCGTCGATTTATGGCCCGGGACACTTTTCCGCTTGAGATCGAATTGCATCGCATTGACTGCGAGAGCAGCCACGGTAGTATCGACAACTATCATTTCCTCAAAGACAAGGCGGCCGAGTTTTCGGCGGAACCTTTGATCCCGCCACCCCTGGTTACCGGGCGAGATCTTATCGCGCTCGGCTTGGAGCCCGGACCGGTGTTTGGGAAAATTCTTGAGGCGGTTGAGACGGCACAGCTGGAGAATGAGATTACGACAAAGGAAGAAGCGCTCGTGTTGGTGCGGCGATTGACAGGCGAAGGGCGCGGCTTGAGTGGCGCGACGTAGCGCGGACGGCCTCGTCCATACCAGGTAGCGCCGGCATCCTGCCGGTTCAAAAAGCTGACAAGCTGGAAGCTTATCCTACTTGAAGTCCGACAGCCCGGGTCCGTCCGCGCTACGCCACTCGCTCAGGCCGCTCAAGCCGCTCCCATTGACTGGTAAATGTCCAACTGTTTAACTGCTTGATGCGTCCCGCGACTCGTGTGCTCAAGGCAGGCTTGGCGACGCCGGAGGCGGGGGAACCTTTCCTCGCCGGTCCGACCTTTGCCGCTCCGTTCCATACCCCGGGTGATCCGACCGATTCACCGTATAGTTACGGACGACTGGGTAATCCGACCTGGGCGCGCTTGGAAACCGCGATCGGATCTCTGGAAGGCGGCGAGACCTGTGTGTTTAGCTCGGGAATGGCTGCCGTTTCGGCCGTCTTGGGCTGCCTGGTAAAACCGCACATGAGTCTGGTTTTACCTTCCGACGGTTACTACGCGGTTCGACAGCTCACCCGAGTCATGGAAGAAAAAATCCATGTACAGATTCGCGCCGCCACTTCCCAGAATGACCTGCTCGGGTTGATCGAAGGTGCCGGCATACTCTGGTTGGAAACTCCGACCAACCCGCAGCTCGAGGTCTACGATGTGGGAGTGCTTGCGGCGGAGGCGCGTCGTTGTGGCGGGCTGGTGATCGTCGATAACACAACGGCTACCTGTCTTGGTCAGCAACCGCTGGAGCTTGGAGCTGACGTTTCGCTAGCCAGCGGAACGAAAGGCCTCACCGGTCATAGCGATCTTCTGCTTGGATATGTGGCAAGTCGCGATCCAGATTTGATTTCTCAGATTCGAACCTGGCGGTCGCAGAATGGAGCTATTTTAGGGCCCATGGAAGCGTGGTTGGCGCACCGATCGCTGGCTACTCTCTATTTGCGAATGCAACAACAATGTAAAAGCGCGTTGCAAGTCGCGGAGTTTCTGAGTGAACAACAACCGAAGGTAAGCTCTGTTCGCTATCCCGGTCTAAAGTCCGATCCCGCATATCCGGTTGCCTCCCGGCAGATGCGCCATTTCGGTCCGATCGTCAGTTTCGTTCTCCCGACAAAAGAGAAGGCGGATGCTTTCTTGAGCGCATGCGATCTCATTCTGGAGGCCACAAGTTTCGGCGGAATTCATTCCAGCGCGGAGCGCCGGGCCAGATGGGGCGGCGATCAAGTCGAGGACGGCTTTATCCGGCTAAGCGTCGGTTGCGAAGATCCCGCCGATTTGTTGGAGGATCTCGAGCAAGCCTTGGCTGCTTGTTAGTGAAGCACAGATCAACTGAGGAGGGGTTTCATCGCTTCGTTGGTTCGCTGGTTCGCCGGTTCATTGTTAACTTCTCGGGCCGGTTAAGAAACGAACCCAGGATCAATAATCCGGCCGCTACGCAGATACAGCTGTCCGCCACGTTAAAAGAGGGCCAAACGTATTCGTGGATGTAGAAGTTGAGAAAGTCTACCACGCTACCCCGCAACAGCCGGTCAATCAGGTTGCCAAGCACGCCGGCAGTCAGCAAGCTCAATGCGATTTTTGTCAGGAGCCTCAGCCGCTTTTTGGGATCGCTGGTTAGCGAGTCACGGATCAGGAGATAGAACAGTGCGATCAGTGCCGCAACAGCCAAGCCAACGAAGAACAGGTTGCTGTTCTGGAACAGGCCGAACGCCGCGCCGGTATTCGTGACATGCACCAGACTGAAAAACCCTGGAATCACCGACACTTCCGTGCCGAACGGGATCTGCTGGAGAACCAACCATTTCGTGATCTGATCGACGAGGAGCAGAGGCAAGGTCAGAAAAAGAAGAAACTTCATTCAGAGATAGCCAACTCGTTCACTACGGCCACGCAACGATCACAGAGAGTGGGATGCTCGGCAAAAGTTCCGACGGCCGGGCGATGGCGCCAACAGCGCTCACAGCGGGAATGTATGGTTTTTGAAACAATCGCTCCTGGTTCGCCTTCGACTGCCCGGATCTGGAGATCGCTTAGAATCAGGAATTCTTCCACCTCGTCCGGCGGCAATTGAAGTACAGGATCTCCCGGCGAAAGGCTTAGCACGACGTGGGCTTCGAGATTGTTTCCGATTAACTTTTGCTGACGAGCTGCCTCCATCGCTTGGGCAACCAGGCTGCGCGCTCCGAGCAAGGCCTGAACATTCTGCTCCGCCGCCTCATCGAGGTAGGCAGGCTCCGGAGTCGGGAATACCTCCAGATGCACCGATCTGGCGCTGCCGAAGGTCCGCCAGACTTCTTCCGCAGTAAAAGACAGGATTGGCGCGGTAAGACGAACGATCGCCTCAAAGGCCTGGCGCATCACAAGCTGGGTAGCGCGGCGACGCGGCGAGTTCGGGTGATCGCAATACAGCCGGTCTTTCGTGATATCAACATAGAGACTGCTCAGATCCACGGCGCAAAACTGGTTGATCGCATGGTAGACTTTGTGGAACTCGTAAGTCTGGTAAGCCGCTCGGCAATGTTGGATTAATTGTTGCAGCCGGCTCAAAAGCCAGCGGTCGACCAGCGTATATCGCGGCTCAGCTTCGGTCGCGAGGTCGTGCAGATTTCCCAGAAGCACGCGGAGAGTGTTTCTGATCCGTCGATAGGTATCGGCGAGTTGGTCGAACATGCGTTCCCCGAAAGGCACTTCGTCCCCATAATTAACGCTGGCGACCCAGAGGCGAACGATGTCTGCGCCGTATTTATTCACGAAATGCTCGGCCTCAGTCGGCTTGTCGTATGTTCCTTGTTGGGATTTGGAAATTTTCTGCCGGCTATCGACATCGACCACAAACCCGTGGGTGATGACTTCTTTGTAGGGAGCTTCTCCCCGCACAGCCACGCTGGTGATCAACGAAGATTGGAACCAGCCGCGGTGCTGGTCGGTTGCTTCGATGTACACGTCGGCCGGCCAGCGGAGCTCAGGTTCGTGCCGGAGAACCGCTTCATGGCTGACTCCGGAGTCAATCCAGACATCAAGAGTATCGTTTCGCCGGGTAAGATTCGGCGGCAATCCAAGTTTCTCTGCCAACTGCGCATCCGGTAATTCATACCAGACATTGGTGCCGCGAGCGGCTACGAGGTCAGCAAAGCGATCGATCCACTCCGGGCGCAGCAGGGCCTTACCTTCCTGATAAAAAACGGGGAGCGGTACGCCCCAGCTCCGTTGGCGCGAGATGCACCAGTCAGGCCGTGATTCGACCGTGCCGTATATCCGGTTCCGGCCCCAGCTGGGAAACCATCTGACTCGATCGATCGTCGCCAGTGCCGCGGCCTTGAGGTCGTCCATTCGAATGAAAAATTGCTCGACCGCGCGAAAGATGATCGGCGTTTTCGAGCGCCAGCAGTGGGGGTAACTATGGTGATAGACCTCTTCGCCCAGAAGCATTTCGTTTCGCTGTAACAAGGCAATGATTTCCCGGTTGGCGGCGAAGACATAGAGTCCGACCAACTGGGGTAGACCGACCTCCGATGTGTAACGGCCGTCATCATCGACCGGCGATAGAACCGGCAAGCCATATCGTTGTCCGAGTATGTAATCATCTTCACCATGCCCGGGCGCGATGTGGACGCAGCCAGTCCCGGTATCAAGCGTTACGAAGTCGCCCGGAAAAACGACCGCCTGTCTCGGCAGAAAAGGATGCCGGCATTCCCACCGCTCCATCTCGCGACCGGAAAACGAGCCGAGTACCTGCTCGGTTGGCTTCCATCCGGTCTCTTCGGCAAAGGAGGTCACCAATTCCTTCGCGAGCACCAGAACGATCGGTTCAGGTCGAGTCGGATGGCTGAAGGCCTGAGCAACGTACTCGTGTTTCGGGTGTACGGCGATCGCCAGATTCGCCGGTAACGTCCATGGAGTGGTCGTCCAGATGGCCAGAGAAGCCACGTCGGCCAAGGGTCCAGTCGCGATCGGAAATCGGACGTAGATAGCCGGATCGTTTCGCTCCTGGTACTCGACTTCCGCCTCTGCCAGAGCGGTTTGCGCCCCGGTGCTCCAGAACACCGGTTTCTTGCTTTGGTAGACCAAACCGCGTCGGACGATCTCTGCAAATACCCGCAGGATCTCCGCCTCGTAGCCCGGATCGAGTGTCAGATAAGGCCTTTCCCAACGCCCGAGGACTCCCAATCGCTTGAACTGTTCACGCTGGATATCGATGAATTTGCGGGCATAGGCCTCTGATCTTTGGCGGATCTCCAGCGCGCTCAGCCCCCGTGATTCCTTGACCACTTTGTATTCGATAGGCAACCCATGACAGTCCCAACCAGGAATAAATGGGGTCCGCCATCCAGCCATTGTTCGGCTTTTCACGATAAGATCTTTCAAAATCTTATTCAACGCGGTGCCCATGTGAACGTCGCCATTGGCGAAAGGCGGTCCGTCGTGCAGAACAAAAAGCGGGTCGTCGCGATGGGCCTCTTGAATCTGGTCGTAGAGCCGCGAGCGTTCCCATTCCAACAAAATCTCCGGTTCCCGCCGAGCAAGGTTCGCTTTCATCGGAAAGTCCGTCTTCGGCAGGTTGAGAGTGTCTTTGTAATTCATGCGGGAAGAAGAAGTTCGAGGAAGTTCCGGGAAGTTCAAGGGAAAGGCGTCTTGGAGTGCGTACGACAAGTCGCGCGCACTCCGAGACGCCTTTCGCCCGAACTTCCTTGAACTTCCTTGAACTTCCCGGAACTTCCTCGAACTTCCTTGGACTACTCCTTCCCATGCGATGGTCGTTCAAAATCGCGCGGATTGCCGGTATCGATATCCGGATCCACGCCACGTTCTTCCTCCTTCTGGCTTACGTCGTCTACGCGGGGAGCGACGCCGGCGCGGAGGGCGGAGCGATCAGCGCTCTTTTCATCTGTCTGCTGTTTGTGTGTGTGCTCCTTCATGAATTTGGCCACGCTTTGGCGGCACGCCGCTACGGGGTCAAAACGGCTGACATTACCTTGTTGCCGATCGGAGGTATCGCACGGATGGAGCGATTGCCGGAAAAACCCCTGCAGGAGCTGGTGGTGGCTTTGGCCGGCCCCTTTGTCAATGTGCTGATCGCTCTCCTTCTTGCAGGGATTCTCGTGGCCCGGGGAGCTCTGGACCTGAATTTCTGGCGTCATCTGGATGCACTGGGGCTTGTGTCGCTTCTGCTCTACACGAACATCGTGATGGGTCTGTTCAACCTGATTCCCGCATTCCCCTTGGACGGTGGACGGGTACTCCGAGCTCTGCTCGCTACCCGCATGGATTACGTAAAGGCAACGCACATCGCGGCGACAATCGGACAAGGCCTCGCCTTAGCTCTCGCCGTCTTCGCAGCCTATCGATTCAATATGCTCCTCATTCTGATTGCGATGTTCATCTACATCGGGGCAGAGAGCGAGTCCGCGATCGTACAACTGCGAACGGCCACAGCCGGGATGCCCGTGTCGAGTGCAATGATCACGCGGTTTGACACGTTAAACTCCTCCTCTACGCTGGACCAGGCGGTCGATGCCCTTCTCGGTACCTCTCAACACGACTTTCCGGTGCTCGACGACAATGGCGGCTTTGCCGGTCTTTTAACGAAGCATAATCTGCTCCTTGCCTTGAAAAGGTCGGGTTCGGAAACCCTGGTGACCGACGTCATGATCACGGGGCTTCCATCCATTTTGCCGCAGACCAGTTTTCAACGTGCGTTGGCGATCCTGCAATCGGCCAAAGCACCGGCCTTGCCGGTGCTTGACCACGCCGGACGTCTGGTCGGCCTGTTCACCACCGAAAATATAGGTGAATTCATGCTGGTTCGCAGCGCGACCGGCGGGCGGCAGGGCCGGCGACGCTGGTAGTGGGCGGGCGTACTGCGTATCGGCGTACTGCGTATCGGCGTACTGCGTATCGGCGTACTGCGTGTCGGCGTACTGCGTGTCGGCCTGGGCAGTGGAGGGATTCTGGAGCAACTGACAAAACGGCTTTACGAGCGGATTCTGGGAACTGAACTGAGCCATCATCTGGGCTAATCAGCAATGTAACTGCCTCGATCCTGGAGGATGTGCTGGAATGGCAGAACCGGCCACTGGAGCCGATGTACCCAGTGGTGTTCTTTGACGCTCTGAGAGTCAAAATTCGCGACGAGGGCTCAGTCCGGAACAAGGCCATTTATCTGGCTTTAGGCATCCAGCGTGACGGCACCAGAGATGTACTTGTTTTGTGGATACAGCAAAGCGAAGGGGCCAAATTCTGGTTGGGAGTGATGAATGAGCTCAAAAACCGTGGCATCCAGGACTCGAGGGCATTTTCCCAGTGACGAAGCGGTATCCAATTCGGCGAACGATTTTTGGCGGCTGACGCGCTCTTTAAACCATGAGAAAAGTGGCAAGTTGTTGCCGAGGACTTGAACAACGCCAAAGCGCGTTGCTCACAGCTCGCCCGGCGCTGCACCGACCGCCTGGAGGGCGGTCTCGCCGGCTCAAGCTGACGTCCTCAGAACAACTTGCCCAGACTCTAGACAGTAAAGCAAAAAAACCGACACTACCGCAGTACGCCGACACGCAATACGCCGACACGCAGCACGCCGACACGCAGCACGCCGACACGCAGCACGCCGACACGCAGCACGCCGACACGCAGCACGCCGACACGCAACACGCCGACACGCAGCACGCCGACACGCAAGAAAAACACGCCGACACGCAGTACGCCGACACGCAGCACGCCGACACGCCTACACCTGCAGCCAAGGCGTTGCCCAAGCCAGCCCTTCGCTCGTTGCCGCCCGTGGTTTGTATTCACAGCCCACCCATCCGCGATAGCTCAAGGCGTCCAACTGGCGCAGCAGATACCCATAGTTCACCTCACCGCTGTCAGGCTCGTTGCGATCGGGAACACCCGCTACCTGGATATGTCCGACCAGGTTCCAGTATTTCTCTGTGCGCCGCGCTAAATCACCGCCCATGATCTGGGCATGATACCAATCCAGCTGGAGCCTCAGGCGCGAATGACCGATCTGATGAATGAAGGCCGCCGTTTCTTCAACGGTGGTCAGGAAATAGCCAGGGATATCACGTGTGTTGATCGGCTCCAGCAGCAGTTCCAGCTCGCGGTTGCCAAGCTGCTGAAGGGCGAACTCGAGATTGCGGCGAAGGACACCCCAGGCAGTTTCCCGGCGCGGTGGATCGACGATTCCCGACATGATATGCAGAAGAGGCGTCTGCAAATCGTCCGCATACTCCAGAGCTTTTTTGAACGACTCGCGAAAATCCTTCTCTCGCCCGGGTAAAGCGGCCAAGCCGCGTTCGCCTCGCGCAAAGTCACCCGGCGGACAATTGAACAAGGCCAGGCTGAGTCGATTTTCATCCAGCGCCTCCCTTATCTTCGCCGCCGGATGTTCGTAGGGGAAAAGGAATTCGACTCCGGCAAAACCTGCCTCTGCTGCCGCAGGAAAACGTTGCAGGAATGGTCGCTCGGAAAATAGCCAGGACAGATTCGCAGCAAGTTTCGGCATGGGATTGATTACCAGCTCGCGCCGAAGACCTCGACAAGGCTCTGGATCTCCTCTGACGTAAGTATCCGGATCTTTTGATTCTGCAGCAACAACGTCAACTTGGCGGTTTCTTCGAGTTCTTCGATCGCATATTGAGCGGAGTCCAGATCTTTCCCCGAAACGACCGGACCGTGATTGGCCAGCAAGACTGAAGCGTGATTTCTCGCGTGTTTTCCGATCTCGTCAGCCAGCGCGCGATCACCCGGTCGAAAATACGGGATAAGGGGCAACTTCCCGACCCGCATGACAAAATACGGAGTGATCGGCTGAATACAACTCTCTGGGTTTAATGCGTGAAGGCAGGAAACTGCCGCGGCGTACGTGCTGTGCAGATGCACGATCGCCCCGCTTTGCGCCCGGTTCTGATAGAGCGCAAGGTGGAGAAAGGACTCTTTGCTTGGCTTGGATCCTGAGAGTTGGCGTCCCTCCCAATCAAGCTTCGCTAACTGAGCTGGGTCAAGGTCGCCAAGAGAGGAATTAGTCGGAGTGACCAGCCAAGCGTCGTCCAAACGAACACTGATGTTTCCGCTGGTGCCTGGACTGAGACCACGCCGGGAAAGGGTTTGCCCAACTCGCACGATCTTTTCTCGTAATGCTGATTCGGTGGTCATGGAAGTGTCTGCCAGGCTTCGATGAAAAAATTGTCTCCCCCAAAGTTCCCGGATTTGAGAGCGAGTGCGACGCGCTTTTTTTCAAACGAAGCTAGTGTCCACGGGACGCCGGGAGCGATTTCGGGACCGATCGTGAGACTTTGAATTTCCAGGGCTTTCAGGACTGAGCCGGAGGTTTCCCCGCCTGCGACAATCATTTGAGTCACGCCGCGCCGCACGAGCTCAACGGCCACAGACGCAAGTGCCGCCTCGGCGGCGCCGCCCGTCTCGGCAATCCCATAGGCATCCTGCGACATTCGGATTTCTTCCGGCGGCGCACTCGTATAGATCACCGCGGGTACGGCCGAGCTCAAGTGTTCTTCCGCCCAGCTCACCACGCCGTGGATCGTGTCCGTCAATTTGGTCAGCACATCTTCAACGCGAATCTGGCGGGACGGATACAACGAGGAAATGCGGGAAAGCTGCCGGAGAGTGGCTGGCGAACAACTCCCGGCCAGGATCGCCCGCTTTCCCGGCGAAGCCTTGCCTTGGATTGCTTCGCCTTTTTCTAATCCGAAATTCCCGGCCAGGAACGAGGCGAGACCCGATCCGCCAGTCAACAAGCGAAGGTGCTGCACTGCCTCGCCCAGGATCTGCAGATCGCTATTTTCCAGAACGTCAAGCACTGCCATCCGGCATCCGCTCGCCTGCAGGCGTTCCATTTCTGCGCGCAGAGCCACAGCACCTTTGCGCACCTGAGTAAAACGGAGCAGCCCAATTCGGGAAGTGGTCTGGCTCGCGAGCACTCGGAGGAGGTTCGGATCCCGCATCGGAGTGAGCGGATGATTCTCCATCCCGCTTTCGTTCAGCAACGCGTCATGAACGAAAAGATGGCCGCGATAGACCGTGCGGCCGGTGTCCGGAAAGGCCGGGCAAACGATGGTGAAGTCGATTCCAAGCTTTGCTAACAGGACGTCGATGACTGGCCCGATATTGCCGTGTGCTGTCGAATCGAATGTCGAGCAGTATTTGAAATAGAATTGCCTGCAGCCAGCCTGGATGAGGTAGTCGAGGGCCGCGACGGACTGTTCCACCGCGGTCTTTACCGGCTCGGTCCGGCTCTTGAGGGCGATCACCACGGCATCGAAGGCCGTCAACGTGAGGGCAGGCGCAGGCAATCCCAGTGTCTGGATAGTGCGAAAGCCGGTCTTCGCCAGATTGTTCGCAAGGTCGGTTCCGCCGGTGAAATCGTCCGCGATGCAACCGAGCAAAGGCATACTTGGAAAATCTTGCGGCTTTGCTGAACGAACGCAAGGGCGGCCACGAGTGGCGAGTGGCGAGTGGCGAGTAGCGAGTTACGAGTAGCGAGTTACGAGTAGCGAGTAACGTGTGTTGGGTGTCCGAGAGGTGATAGTGGACGCCACTCGCCACTCGCCACCCGCCACCGCCACTCGGACTCGTGTCTTGCTGGCGTCCTGGTTTCGGTGTCCACTATCAGTATTCTGCGATGCCAACCACACGGGATCATAACCGGGGACTCGAAACTCGGGACTAGTGACTCGGAACTTTTTTCCTCATGCGACACCAGGAATCGATCACGACCAGGCGCCTCTGTTTGCGTCCCTTTCGCATCCGTGATGCCAGACGGGTTTACGAACTCCTCCAGGATCGGCAGATCAGCCAGAATACCTTGAGTATCCCTTACCCGTATAAGGAGGACATGGCGGAACGCTGGATCACCACGCATCAAACAATCTTTTTCGAGGATCGCGGTGCGGTTTTTGCCGTCTGCCTGAGAGATGAGCCACTGCTGATCGGGACCGTCAGCCTCACGGTCAATCGAGCCAGAAATTCAGCGGAACTTGGTTATTGGATTGGCGCGCCGTTTTGGAACCAGGGTTATTGTACCGAGGCGGCGGAAGCTTTGGTCCGCTATGGTTTTGACGTTTTGCGCTGCCACCGCATCCATGCCCGCCGCCTGGAAAGCAACGTCCCGTCGGGTCGGGTTCTGGAAAAGCTCGGAATGCGGCGAGAGGGCCAGCGCGTTGAAACTGTTCCGAAGACGGGTGCTCGCCGGACTTTGATCCTCTACGGATTGTTCGACCAGCCTCCGGAGATCAGACAAGCTCCGCAAGATGACTGCGACCCGCCGCGACAGAAGGATTCATGACGTGCGACGGAATGCATTGCGAACCTTGTGGGAGAGGGAGAGCCAAGCTGTCAATGGATGGTTAGCGTTGCCGTGCAGCTTTTCTGCCGAGCTCATGGCCCATCAGGGATGGGACTCCCTGACGATCGACCTGCAACATGGACTGATCGATTATCAGATGGCGGTGCAAATGCTGCAGGCCATCTCGACGACGGAAACGGTGCCCTTGGTTCGGGTTCCTGGCTTGGATCCCGCAATAATCATGAAGCTCCTCGACGCCGGTGCCTACGGAATCATTTGTCCTTTGATCAACAATGCAGCCGATGTTGCCAGGCTTGTTGCAGCGTGCCGATACCCTCCGCAGGGAACCAGAAGTTCTGGTCCCATCCGGGCCAGCGTTTACGCCGGTTCGGACTACATTGCGCAAGCGAACCATGAGATCCTGGCGATTGCGATGATCGAAACACGATCCGCGCTGGAGCAGCTTGAGGATATTCTTTCGGTAGAAGGTTTGGATGCGATTTATGTCGGACCATCCGATCTGGCCCTGTCGTTGGGGCACAAACCTAGACTTGATCCGGTCGAGAAGGTAGTAGTGGACGCCATCGAGCATGTTTTGACACGTGCGCTGAAAGCAAAAATTCCGGCCGGTATTCACACTGAATCACCGGCTTACGCAGAGCAGATGCTGACGAAGGGGTTCCGCTTGGTGACAGTGGGAACTGACGTGCGTCTGCTCCAGGCCAAAGGAACCGAGGTTCTCCAAGCGATGGGCCGAAGTCCCGGTGCGGCCAAAGACAAGCTATTACGCGAAGCCGACAAGAAAAATCATGGACACTGAGAGCACTCTAGAGACCGAGCGTACGATCGCTCGAGAACGCAGTTCAGAAGAGGCGCGCCAGACGGTTCTGACCAGCCGAATGCTCATCCAGAGCATGATTCTGATCAATGGTGCCGGCGTAGTGACCGTCTTGGGCTTCTTCGGGGCGCGCGGAGAGGCGGAGTTTCGCCCGGCAATGCTTCCGATTGTTGTTCTGCTTTTTTGTCTTGGAATCTTCGCTGCGGTGTTTGCCGGGCTGTATCTGCGCCGAACCAACCAGGCGTTGGCAGAATTCTGGGAATTGAAAAGTTACCCGGAGAGTAACGAGCGTCAGGAGGCCGCCGGCCAGCACCGCCGGCAGGTGAACCGAAGCAAGCAATGGTCCACTGGGCTGATCGTGTGCAGTGAGATTTGCTTTCTCGTGGCCAGCATCAGTCTGGCAATCTCTCTCATGTAAGGGTTCAAATGATCATGCAGTCTGCCCTGCCAGAAATCGCTTGCACCTCGGCACGCAGACTCCTATATAAGCTCCTCCGCACAACCGGATCGAATTCGCATCTCGTAACGCGGCGCTAAGCTGACGGGTAGGTACCGAAGCGGCCAAACGGGGCAGACTGTAAATCTGCTGGCTTACGCCTTCGCTGGTTCGAATCCAGCCCTGCCCATCTCCTCTGCTAGGGCCTCTCTTCCGCTCCTAGAGCAGATCTTCGAGGGATAGCCTCAGCTCCGATAGGTTACCGATGATTTTCGGTGAATACCCCGTAATTTGTCATAAAACCACGTTTCTTTGACAAGTTTTGACAAGAAAGCAGCTTGCCTTCCCCGGCGCGGAGCAGGTATGAAATTTATGGATTCTATGAAGAAAATTATAACACTGATCTTCGCTGCTGGACTGTTCGCAGCTAAAGCATTCGCGGCTGAAACACTGCCGCTGACGATTGAATCAGGCTCGGTTACCTACACGATCACTTCAGCTTTTCTTGATACTCACTTCGAGAACGTAGAACCGGCAGAAGAAACTGAGTATTTGATAATCCAGATGACCGCCAAAAATACCTCGCAGAAAACGGTCAGTCTCGGTGGGATACTTGGCAAGAACTTTGTCGCTGAGAAAGGTGGTTACAAGTACAAAGTAGACGGAGGAGTGGGCTGGAAAACATCCGCTTATACCGGAACCGCTTCGCTGGAACCGCTCATTCCTAAAAAATTGACCGTGATCTTCACGGTACCTTCGGAAATTGCTGTTGGGACTTGGACCATCCACTTTCCCTCCGGTAAAAACTTCGACGTAGCCGTTGAACGTCGAAAGGCACCCAAGGAGGAAACCCCAAAAACCAACCCAGCGCGTCGCAAGAAGTCATGAAAATCGCCACTTTAGCCCTTTGTGCAGCGGCGCTATCGATATCCGCACATGCTCAAGGAGACATGAGTTCGCTTGCGAAGGCCTCAAATTCAAAAATCGTTGCCGCGGCTCGCGCTGACCCAAACGCTTACTACGAGTCCAGAAAAAAAAGCCGGTAGAAAGATCGACTTCCTGACCGCCTACAGCTAGGCCAGCGGTCGTGCGATCCAGCGCGACTTAACGAATTCGTTCAAAGAAGCCGTCTACACCAATGCGTTCAATTCCGTCATCCAGTTCCTAATGCAAGAGAGCGGAGAGGAATGAACCAGCGGTTAACAGGCTAAAAACTTCGCTATCCTTCTTCCTCCAGCTTCTCCAGCCAGTTGGGTTCGACCGTGTTGGGCAAATCGGCCAGCTCCGTGAGCATCCCCCCACCATCTCTCTGAGGCTGTTAAATCTTTCCTGGGTGGTCACTTCGGAGCCGAACTTGACTCGCACCAGGTGGGGGGAGCTGCAAGAGCTTCTGACGCAGACCGACCAGGAGAAAAGCGGCCTGGCGGCTCACAAGTTCTTTTTCAACCAGTGCCGCGGCCGCGATCGACCTTTCACCCCTGGAAGGACCCGCAAAAACTTTTTTCCCGATTCGATAGCGCCACGATAGCCGCAAATGGTTTAATCGAACTAGAAGTCTTCTTGACCCTTATTTTCTCTTTCGATCTGCTTTTTCTGCATCACTTCAGCATATTCACGCGTCTGAATGAGCAAACCGTAATATGAAGGTTCGTCCTGGCGATTCCAAAATTTGTAGGTAGGGTGAAGAGATCGGTTGTCCCACTCGCTATGCAGTCGCGGGAAGATATTAGCTTCCAAATCTACCCTGCCTTGCGATTCTTCGCGAGCATCTGATTGAAGGCAAAGCCGTTTTGGCAGTTAATGATTTCCGCCTATTCCAAAATTCCTGATGCAGCAGCTGATCTGGTTCGATACCTCTCCTCAGCAGAGGTCCAGAAGAAAAGAGCGATCGATTGGAGCATCCTTCCCACCCGGCCGGCCTTGTACAGCGACCAGGACGTGCTCGCGAAATATCCTTTTTTTAAGATCATGCTGGATGTTTTCAACAACGCCGTGGCACGGCCTTCAACCGTCACCGGGGCCGATTACAATCAGTTGTCGACGGCCTTTTCTCAAAACGCAAACAAGGTTCTGACCGGCGCGGAGTCCGGGAAAGACGCCGTCGTGCAGGTTGAGCAAGTGGCTAAGAGCATCGTGCATTAATTAAGGCTCGACTCAGGGACCCTTTCGATCGGTCGGAGCAATCTGCTCACGGAAGCGTTCCGGCGAGATGAAACCGATCAAACGACCGGTCCCGAGGAGCGGGCCGATTTGCTCAGGGCGTGAATGTTGGAGGTGGGGCAGAACGGGTTCCAGTAGGTACAATCCTCGTAAAACTTGCGATCCAGCGTGAATGCGTGCAGCACCGGCGTAGCTCCAGATCATGTCGCTGGATCAGATTAGAACTGAATGAGATAATCGCCGAGCTGCCTGCGCTTCTTGCAGGTCCTGCCAGGCCTGCTTGAGCGCGGCCAGCTCCAGGTCGAGCAGATCGTCATTCACGGCGTCTGGACTGGCCGCGTATGCAGAGCCGAACCTGCGTACCGCAGATTCAAGGTCATTGAGGGGCTTGGCTAGCTCGGGCGGGATTGGATCATTTCCCGAGTAATGCTCGTTCATACTGCAGAGGACAGATGTTCGCGTTGCCGTCTCTAGAGACGTCACGCGGCGACGCTTTATTCAGGCATCGCTTGGTCTATCTGGACTCGCTCAGCACACTTTTGCGCCGGGTTCCCAGGTGTTAGCGCAACCGCGATTTGGCATCAAAAGGCGAGAGGAGCATCATCTGAACTTTTCCCGCATGGCTGCGATCCCCGGGATTTGGTCCATTAGATGTTGATATGTGGTGTCAAAATTCTGAATCAGCGAACGTCTCGTTTTCCCGACAAGGATCGTGAATATGTATGATGCGTGAAAAGGTGATGTGACAGTTGGATGATAGCCGGCGGAGAAGGCGAATGTGTCTCCCTGGCGGGTGATATACGCGGCAGCATCGCCCTTATTAGTATACCAGAGCTGTGCACCGAAGCCGATCGGCGGCTCGAAGCGCCAGTGATAGAGTTCCTGGTGGTCGGTCTCTCCAAGCTGATCGGTATCGTGTTTGTGAGGTGGATAGCCAGACCAGCAACCTTCGTCCGCGTAGAGTTCACTGACGAGCAAGTTTCCGGTGCGACCCGAAGCATTCTGTCCCAGAATGTGAAAAATACGACGGCGGGATTTCGTCTCATTCGAACCGACATCGACCATGTCCACGTTCTCCGGAGGTATGCGGAACGCTGCCGCAGGTCGATCCCATAAGCCTCCGGCAATGGCGATCTCGCAACCAGTTTGCGCGATGACGACTACCTCGGCGTTCGGTCCGGCATACACTGAGTCGGCTTTGCCATCCCACACACTGGCGCGTCCTCCTAAATTTGAGAAAGTTTTGCCATCGATTGAGACGTTACAAATGCCTCCCATCGGCACAGCAACCGTTTCAAACTGATGCAAACGATATTGGTAAATCTCGGACGGCGCCAATGTGACGAGGTTGAAATAGACGCGATCGACTGGCTCATTTCCGGCAAAAAGAGGTGTGTTTTTGTTGTCGAAAGCACGGATCATCATCTGTGACATCGGTGTCTCCAAGGCAGCCAACGTAATGCTTCCAATACGCCGACGACCCTTTTATCAGGGGCGATCGACGCATTCAGGATTATCGAGACCCAATCCGGCAGCAGGGGAAGCGCCTTTTGCACGGTAAAAGGAGGCCTTTTCCATCGGTGTCGAAGATCGAGTTGATCCCGACCGGCTTGGATGAACTTATCCAACCCGCGCTTGTTCGAACACGTGGACCAGTTCGCTGTATCGGCGGGCGATTTCATTCACGGCTGCCTCACGCGAAATCTTTTGTCCCCGCCACTCAATAAGCGGTTCCCAGAAAACGGTACGACCCACCGCAAAACCGATGAACCCGGGGACCTTGGCGGCCGTAATCAGCCATTCATGCACTTTCTTGTCGTCCTCACCCCGACCCAGGAGGATGGCCCCGACCCTGTCTCGCCCGCCTCGATGAGCCGCCTGAACAATCTTTTCGCAGTCCTCGACGCGATCCAGGCCCTCGATTTTCCACACGTCGGCCTCAACTCCGGCATCCTGCAATTCTTCAATCGCCTGCACCATCAGCCCGGGTCGGACCTCGAGGTCGTAAGCATGGACGTTGTGATCCACTTCCTCGAGCTGAGCCGGTTCCGCTGGGACCAGAAGTTCGAACATAAAATAGGATTTGCCCCGTCCGTGAAGGTAATCGGCCAGTTCTTTGAGACGCGCGGCTTGCTGTCGGTTCAACTCCTGATTACCCTCAGGATTGTAGCGAACCAGGACCTTGCAAAAAGTTGGTTCGAACTTTTCGATGTGTTTGGCGTAATCTTTGCCGTACTCAAAATCGAATTCATCTTGTCCACTCTTTTCGGCTGGGCAAGCGGTGGCAAAGCCTTCCGCCTTGGCATCATTGAGAATAGCTGCGCCGAACTGTTCATCGACCAGAATGCCGGTCTTTTCTTTGGGGATGCCGGCCGCTACGGCCACCTTGAAACCATCATAAATCACCCGTTTTGTAGCGGCAATTTGCGCCGTCTGTTCTTCCGTCAGCGTTCCTTTCCACCCGAACATTTTTGTTTGAAAAGATCCTCGGTGGTCGAATGGTTGGACATAAAGTGGTTTATCGTACCCGAGTTTCATAACTGTCCTCCAAATGCTTTAACCGTCAGCAGATAAGCGACGTTGGAGTGTACAGCGAGTCTTTTTAAATCGCGACGCGTTAATTTGTGCGTTGCAGCGCGGCGCTACCGCAACCGCAGCGCCAAGAAAGGAAAGGAGGGCAAAGAGAAAGGAAAGGAGGGCAAAGATGTCGCGTCAAACCGATTACGATGGCGTCTTCGGATTCCGCGCAATGTTTGTGGTCTGATAGGCTTCGAGACATTCTCGCAAAGTGTCGAAGAGACGATTGGTGCCAATCACTTCGCTTAGCCCTTGACGATCCAGGTCCGTGCGCAGATCGGCGCTGACATGGGCTAACACCAGAGAGACACTCCTCGCCGTCAATTCCCGCTGGAGCTCCCTGAGAGTGCTGCCGGCGGAGTAGTCGATTGCCGTAATTGCCCCGGCATCCAGGACAAGCCAATTGACGGGCGCCTGCACCGGTGTTACCAAGGCCAGCGCCTGGTCGGCAAAATAATTTGCGTTTGCGTAATAAAGGTCGGCACCGAACCAATAGACCACCAGCCCGGGTTCAGCCGGTCTACCGGGTGCCGCATTGATCCGACGCCAGTGGTCATCCGGATCCCGCAGCAGCACAGCTGTATGCGGCCGATAACCGTGGCGTACGTGATCCAGCAGCGACAGCACGACTGCCAGGAGAATCCCTTCTTTCACTCCGACGAGCACCACGGTGGCCGCAGTAATCATCGCCAGGCGGAATTCCGCAATGCTCTTTCTCCGGATCTCCGCGAGCCCGCGATAGTCGATTAATTTGATGCCAATCAGAAACACGATGGCAGCCAGCACCGCATTGGGCAGGTGGCTTAGTGGCCCGGTCAGAAATAGCAACACCAACGCCACCATTGTGGCGGTGACGAGGTGCGACAACTGGCTGCGACCTCCGGCGTCGTCTACGATAGCGGTCTTGGTTGGGCTGCCATTCACGACAAAAGTGCCGCTGCAGGCTGCAGTTGCATTGGCAAACGCCAAGCCCGTCAGGTCTACGTCTTCCGCGAGACGCTCGCGGTAACGCAGCGCATACGCCCGGGAGGTGGCAGCGCTCTGAGCCAGGATTACGATGAAACAGGACCCTGACACCGAAAGGACGATAGGAATATCGCTCCACGAAACTTCCGGCAGACCCAAGCGAGGCAAACCGCTCGGCACTTCACCGACAACCTTGATCCCGCTTTTTTCCAGGTGGAAAGCGATACTCGCCACGATCATTCCCACCACGGCGATCAGCGCGCCGGGAAAGCGGGCGGCGATCCGGTCGCAGCCAATGACCACCCCCAGGACGCACAGAGAGATGATTACGCTGGGCAAATGAGTTGCAGAGAAATGCTGAAACATGAAGAGCATGCTCCCGAAGAACCCGTGTCCTCCCTTTTCCAGACCGAGCATCCCGGGTGCCTCACCGAAGGCAACCTGAATACCGACACCGGTTAAGAAACCTACCAGAACGGTGCGTGACAGGAAATCGGCGAGGAAGCCCAGCCGCAACAACCGGGCCAACAGTAGCATTCCGCCCGCGACAAGGGCCACCAGCGCGGTGAGGGCGACGTATTTGGTGCTCGAGGGAGCGGCGACTGAACCCAGAGCCGCAGCCACAATCACGGCTGTACCCGAGTCTGCGGCTACGACGAGGTGACGTGACGATCCGAAGATGGCAAACGCCAGGATGGGCAACAACATCGTGTAAAGCCCGGTGACCACCGGCGTGCCGATGATCTTGGTGTAGCCCATCACTTCGGGAATGCCCACCGCGGCAAGGGTGAGGCCAGCCACAACATCTGGCATAATCCGCGATCGATCGAGAGGGAGAATACCTTGAAACAGCGGCAAAGGTGGCTTGGTCAATTCGGTCTTTTTGCTGGCTAGCTATCTCGTCAAAATCAGGAGGTATTGGTAGGGAAGAAAAGCTAGTTGTTTGTCCAACTTAAAGCCTCCCTTTAGAAAGTCTTTCTGGAAATCGGCTAGCGCACGCAGCTTCCGCGCCTTACTTTGGGTACGACAAAACGTTGGCGTAAAACCTCTCCCCGGATGGAATTGAATTACGGCCGTAATTTTGACCTGATCACCCTTCCTTTTTGAAGACATTCAGTAGACGCAGTGAATGGAGTCACCCAACAGCTTCTCAAACCAATGAAAGACAATCTCGCTGACCCATCGAACCTCCGCGGACTGCGCACCGGTCTTAGTGTTGAGGATATCAAGCAGTCATTTATTGATCATCTCTTCTACGGTCTTGGCCGCGTGCCAGCGATCGCCACGCGCAACGATCTCTACACCGCTTTGGCCCTCACGGTGCGCGACCGCGTGTTTCACCGCGGTGTGCGTACGGCGGAAAGTCATGAGGAGCAGGAAGCCCGAAGAGTCGCCTATCTCTCGGCGGAATACCTGCCCGGGCCACATCTTGGGCTCAACTTGCTGAACCTTGGGATTGCCGAGGAGACGCGGCAGGCACTGTCCCAACTCGGATACGATCTGGACGAGTTACTTGAGCAAGAGGACGAACCGGGTTTAGGCAACGGCGGCCTTGGCCGACTCGCCGCTTGCTACATGGATTCGTGCGCCTCGCTGCAGATACCGGCCATCGGTTACGGTATCCGCTACGAATTCGGAATTTTCGAGCAGACGATCCGTGACGGTTGGCAAGAGGAACGGACCGACAAATGGCTTCGGTTTGGCAACCCCTGGGAGGTTGTTCGCCCCGAAATTTACTATGCTGTGCAATTCGGGGGTCACACGGAAACCTGGCAGGACGCTAAAGGTCATCATCGGGTGCGCTGGGTGCCGGACAATGTAGTCAAGGGTGAAGCCTACGATACTCCGATTCTCGGTTATCGCGTGGGTACCGCGAACCTTCTGCGTCTCTGGAAGGCGGAAGCGGTCGAATCGTTTGATTTCGCCGCCTACAACCAGGGCGATTACTATCGGGCGGTAGAGGAAAAGATGGGTTCCGAGAATATCACCAAGGTGCTCTACCCGAATGACGAGCTCGTCCAAGGCAAGATTCTTCGGCTGCAACAGCAATTCTTTTTTGTCTCCTGTTCTCTGCAGGACTTATTGCGGGTGCACCAGGTGCGCGGGGGCCGGCCAGAAAATTTCCACGAAAAGAATGCCGTTCAGCTCAACGACACGCATCCGGCGGTAGCGGTGGCGGAACTGATGCGCCTGTTGCTCGATGAACATGAACTCGATTGGGACACTGCATGGAAGGTGACCAGCCAAGCGATCGCCTACACCAATCATACTCTGCTCCCGGAAGCTTTGGAGAAATGGCCAGTCGAACTCTTCGGTCGCTTGCTTCCCCGGCACCTGGAAATCGTTTACGAAATCAACCATCGTTTCCTTGACGAGGTGCGCGCCCGGTTTCCCGGCGATGAAGAACGGCTTGCCCGGATGTCGTTGATTGATGAAAGCGGACAACGCTTTGTCCGCATGGCGAACCTGGCAACGGTCGCTGCCTGCCGGGTGAACGGAGTCGCTCAGATGCACTCGAACCTGCTCAAGAAAACGGTTCTAGCCGATTTCGCCGAGCTTTGGCCGGAGAAATTCTGTAATGTTACCAACGGAGTTAATCCGCGTCGCTTTATCGGGGTAGGGAATCCAGCTCTTACTCAGCTGATCACGGATCGCATCGGGGACGGCTGGTTGCATGAACTTTCTGAACTGCGCAAACTGGAACCTTTTGCCGAGGAAGCGGATTTCCAGAACCTTTGGCGAAATGCTAAATTAGGCGATAAGCAAAAGTTCGCCGGGCTGATCAGGGCGCGCACCGGGATCGAGGTCAATCCGCAATCGATGTTCGATATCCTGGTGAAACGCATCCATGAGTATAAACGGCAGCACCTGTGCGTCCTGCATATCCTGACGCTTTACTTGCGGCTCAAAAATAATCCGCAAGCCGATTTTTCGCCCCGGACGTTTGTCATCGGAGGGAAGGCGGCACCTGGCTATTTCATGGCGAAGCTGATTATTAAGCTGGTCAATGCAGTTTCTGCCTTCATCGAAAAAGATACCGCTGTCCGCGATCGGCTAAAGGTGGTTTTCTTTCCCGGCTTTAATGTCAAGACAGCACAGCATATTTATCCGGCCGCTGATCTTTCTGAACAAATTTCGACGGCCGGAAAAGAAGCATCCGGGACCGGAAACATGAAGTTCGCTCTAAACGGTGCGTTGACGATCGGAACGCTTGATGGCGCGAATGTCGAGATTCGTGAGGAAGTGGGCGCAGAAAATTTTTTCTTGTTCGGCCTCACCGTCGAACAGGTGATGGAAATGCGATCGAAGGGTTACCGGCCGCGCGATTATTACGACCAAAATTCAACACTGCGCGGAGTGCTTGACTTAATCGCCTCTGGCGTGCTGAGCGGAGGTGATAAGGAGCTTTTCCGGCCGATCGTCGAAAATCTGCTCTGGCACGATCCATTTTTCCTGCTCGCCGATTATCAGGCCTATATCGACTGCCAGGACCAGGTGAATGCCCTCTGGGCTGATCAGTCGAGTTGGACGCGCAAATCAATCCTGAATGTCGCGCGAATGGGCAAGTTTTCCGCGGACCGCTCGATCGACGATTACTGCGAGCAGATCTGGAAGGCGAAACCGGTTCACGTCCACGTGGATCAACACTGAAATAGGCCAATCCCAAACTGTCGAACCTCCCGGGCCAGACTTGGGAAGCGGAGGCGAACGAATGTTGAAACGCGTCTGGCCTGGCCAACCTTATCCGATGGGTGCGACCTGGGATGGGATGGGGGTGAACTTCGCTCTGTTCTCGGAGAATGCGACCAAGGTGGAGCTTTGCCTCTTTGATTCCGCCGACGCCCAAGTCGAGGCCATGCGCATTGACTTGCCGTCGGTGACTAACCAGGTCTGGCACTGCTATCTACCCGATGCCAAGCCTGGGCAACTCTACGGTTATCGAGTGCATGGCCCGAGTGCACCGCAGGACGGTCATCGATTTAATCCGCATAAAATCCTGCTCGATCCCTATGCGAAAGCGATTGGCCGTGACCTGCAATGGAACGATGCCGTCTATGGGTTCCCGCGCGGCTCGGCCGATGCCGACGGCTTTGATGAACGGGACAGCGCTCCGTTCGCGCCGTTGGCAAGCGTCGCCGACGAAGCTTTCAGTTGGGGCGACGATCATCCGCTGCGGATACCCTGGCATGAGACCATTGTCTACGAGACCCACGTGAAAGGCTTTACACGTCGACACCCGGAGGTGCCGGAAGAGCTGCGCGGCACTTATGCTGGAATCGCCTCTCCGGCCGCGATTCAATATCTTCGCGATCTGGGGGTAACGACCGTCGAGCTGTTACCCATTCACTACCATATCGATGAGCAGTTTCTTGTGGATAAAGGATTGGTCAACTACTGGGGATATAACACCCTTGGTTACTTCGCGCCCGATCCGCGATACGGCGCCACTGAGCCGCTGCGCGCCGCGCAGGAATTCAAGTCGATGGTCCGGACTCTCCACTACGAGGGGCTCGAAGTTATCCTTGATGTTGTCTACAATCACACGGCTGAGGGAAATCACCAGGGTCCCACTTTGTCAATGCGCGGCATCGATAACGCCTCTTACTACCGTCTGGCGGACGACCGCCGGCATTACATCGATTTTACTGGTTGCGGCAATACGCTCAACGTGGGGAATCCGCATGCGCTGCAGCTCATCATGGATAGTCTGCGCTATTGGCTGCTGGAAATGCATGTCGACGGGTTCCGCTTTGACTTGGCGACCGCGTTGGCTCGCGACGTTTGGCACGTCGATCGTCTGGCTGCTTTCTTTGACATCATCCATCAGGACCCGGTGATTTCGCAGACAAAGCTGATGGCAGAGCCTTGGGATCTGGGCCCTAACGGCTATCAGGTTGGCAACTTCCCGGTGCTGTGGACGGAATGGAACGGGAAGTATCGCGATTGCATCAGACGTTTTTGGAAAGGTGATGGCGGCAAGATTGGAGAGCTGGCCAGCCGCCTATCCGGTAGCAGCGATCTCTATGAGCATAATGGTCGCCGCCCCAGCGCGAGCCTGAATTTTATAACTTGCCACGACGGCTTCACCCTTCGCGATCTCGTCAGTTACAATCAGAAACATAATGAAGCTAACGGCGAACAGAATCGCGATGGCAACAATAACAATATGAGTTGGAATTGCGGAGTCGAAGGACCGACCACCGACCAGACCGTGAATGCTTTGCGGCAGCGACAGCAGCGGAACTTTCTCGCCACGCTGTTTTTGTCCCAAGGTGTACCAATGCTCCTCGCCGGCGATGAATTTGGTAACACGCAAAACGGCAACAACAATGCCTATTGTCAAGACTCCGAGCTCTCCTGGATCAACTGGGAACTTTCTGCTGAGCAAAAGGATCTGCTCGAATTCGTGCGGAAGCTTATTTGTCTGCGCAAAGAAAATCCAGTCTTTCGCCGCCGGCATTTTTTCCAAGGCAGGCCGATTTACGGTCTTGATGTCAAGGATCTCTACTGGCTTACGCCGAACGGGACCGAGATGGGAGATGCCGACTGGAACAAAGGATACACTCGCTGCCTGGGCATGGGCTTGATGGGCAAGCAAATAGACGACATGGACGCGCACGGTCAGCGTATTGTGGGCGAATCTTTCCTCGTTCTTTTCAATGCGGGGGACGACTTAATTTCGTTCCGCCTTGGTGGACGCGCCGGCGGGCTGGATTGGGATCTCGTCCTAGACACCGCAGACCCGGACGTAAAGATCCGTCGTCTGCGGCATCTCAACGAATACGCGTTACAAGGCCGCTCGGTTATAGTCTTGCGTCTGAATCTAGCGGATGGCGCCCCCGCCCAATCAGAAGTTGGCACATGAAGATAAATACGCTCGGCGAAGCCCGATTTCCTTCCCCCTTGTGGTACTCGGTCAGGGATGAGGCCCGGCTTCCCGCGGAGATTGTTCGCGATCCAAGTGCTCTCGAGGGCGATGAAAAGTTGTTCGAGATCGCCGGACCTCGAGCAAAGTTATTTTTCGATCCAGGCCAGACTCGTGCGGGCATCGTCACTTGTGGCGGCTTATGCCCCGGCCTGAACAACGTGATCCGAACGCTCTTTTTTGAGCTCCGCCATACTTACGGCGTGGCCGAAGTTTTGGGATTTCGGGGCGGATATCAAGGACTCGATCCGGTGCACGGGGCGGAGCCGATCGTGCTGACGCGCGATTTTGTTGATCCCATTCATCATCATGGCGGCACGATACTGGGCACTTCGCGCGGTCCGGTCGATATGGCCGTAGCGGTGGACAATCTTATCCGACGGAAAGTGGATATTCTTTTCACTATCGGCGGTGATGGCACGCAGCGCGGCGGCAACGAGCTCTTTCAGCAATCCAGGCAGCGCGGTCACGCGCTCTCAGTAGTGGGCGTTCCAAAAACGATCGACAACGATGTCGCATTTGTGGAGCGTACTTTCGGGTATCTCACCGCCGTGGAAGAGGCGGTCCGAGTCCTTGACTGTGCGCATACTGAGGCACGCAGTGTTCACAACGGGGTGGCGCTTGTAAAACTTATGGGCCGGCACGCGGGATTCATCGCTGCCGGAGCAACGGTCGCAAATCATGACGTGAATTTCACGCTGATCCCTGAAGTGCCCTTCAAGTTGGAGGGTAAGAAGGGATTTTTTTCCGCGTTGAAAAAGCGGATTCTCGACCGGTCGCACGCTGTTGTTGCAGTGGCGGAAGGCGCCGGTCAGGAATTACTTGAGGGCTCAACGGACCGGGACGCGTCCGGCAATATCAAGTTGAAAGATATCGGGTTTTTCCTCCGCGGGCAAATCGAGGCTTACTTCAAAGAAGCGAACATTCCGATCGTCATGCGGTACTTCGATCCGAGCTATACGATTCGCAGCAGCCCGGCGAATGCGGCCGATTCGGTGCTCTGCGATTTTTATGCGCGTAACGCGGTACACGCCGCTATGGCTGGCAAAACGGGGCTGGTGATCGGATTGCTGCACGATTCCTATATTCATATTCCTATTGAGATGCTCGCCACGGAAAAAAAACACATCGATCCAAACGACATCTGGTGGAACGCTGTTTTGGCTTCGACCGGACAACCGGCGCGGTTCGAATAGGTCATCCACCGAATCCATGAGCATTCTGATTTCAGATTTTGACGGTACCGTGACGCGGTATGACTTTTTCGAACGGATCCGTAAACGCTGGCCTTTTTCCTCACAAGACGATCCTTGGGAAAAATTTGTCGCAGATCGACCGGAGGCGCTGCTGGTGAGGCCGGAGTTGCGTCTTGCCCGGGGGTGGCTGGCCGAGGCTTTGGGCGAACGCGGCGAGCGATTCCATCCTTTTGAGCGCTGGTCGCAGATCGCGGATCAGCTTTACTAAGCCGAATGCTGATCCCGAGACAGACTGCGATCCCGGCGCTAGTCCGCATAAAGCCGGGGGCTTTGGATCGAATGGGCATCTATGCCGAACGCCACGAGTTCATGCGGGTAGCTCTATTTTTCAGCCAGGATCTGGATAACGGACTGATGGCGCGTCTGGTCGCTTCGTTCCGGTCTCGAAATATTCAACTTCTGCAACGAACGCCGGTGGAATCTATCAGTTTCGAAAAGGCGACCGAACTTTTTCGCCAATCTCCACGGAATGCCGATGCAATCGTTGGATTCGGTGGTGGCAAAGCACTGGACGTTGCCAAATACATCTCGTTTCTCTGTCGGCTTCCCTACCTCTCCGTGCCGACGTCGCTCTCGCACGACGGTTTTTGCAGTCCGCAATCCAGTCTCACGTTCGGTGACCGCCGCCGCACGCTGCCGTCAGCCATGCCATTCGGCGTGATTCTCGACACGGCTGTGTGCTTGAATGCTCCAGAAATTCTCTGGCATTCCGGGGTTGGTGATCTCGTTTCGAAATTGACGGCGGTGACTGACTGGAAACTGGCCTTTCACGCAAAGGGAACACCGCTTGACGACTTTGCCGCGTTGCTCTCCGACGCTAGCGTTTATCAATTTCTGGCCCGGCCAAAGCGGGACCTTGAGGGGATGACCTTGCTCGGCACTTCATTATTAATGAACGGCATTTCCATGTCGATCTGCGGTTCCTCGCGCCCAGCCAGCGGAAGCGAGCATCTCATTTCGCATGCGCTGGATAGCGTGAGCAAACGGCCACGCCTTCACGGACTTCAGGTCGGCGTGTCTACATATTTGGTCAGCCTTCTCCAAGATCAGAACTCCGGACGCATCGCAGACCTGTTCGATGCCACCGGATTCTGGCGCGCCATCGCAAACGATCCCTTTGATCGTGACGAATGGCTTGAAGCGGCCCGGGTCGCACTGTCAGTCAAATCGGGGTTTTACACTGTCTTATCCTCGCGCGACTGCCTCCCGGAAATCGAGAGCGCTCTCCATTCCAACCCGAACTTGGAACAATGCTTCCGGTAGTTTTCTGGCTCTGTTGCGCCCAAAATCTTGTTGATCGGGCGCGTCGATTCAAACGATATTTGGTCGAGCGCCGTTCTGGAATCGATTGGAAAATGGGCGCACCTCGGGTAAAACACGAATCCAAGGCTCGCCTCTTATGAAAGTCAGCGTCTTCAGTACCAAACCCTACGACCGTCGCTTTTTGGAAGAAGCCAACACCGGGCATGTTTTCGAGTTTCACGATTTCCGGCTCGAATTCGATACGGCCGGCGTTGCGGCTGGTAATGAGGCGGTGTGCCCGTTTATCAATGACGATCTGTCGACTCCGACGCTCGAGAAATTGCACGGCATTGGGATCAGGCTGGTGGCGTTGCGTAGCGCGGGTTTCAACAACGTCAACCTCGAGACTGCGGCCAAACTCGGTATCAAGGTTCTGCGCGTTCCTGCTTACTCGCCGTATGCTGTAGCCGAGCACGCCCTCGCGCTCCTCATGACGCTCAACCGAAAAACCCATCGCGCTTACAATCGGGTGAGGGAGGGCAACTTTTCGCTCGACGGTCTGCTCGGCTTCGATGTCAACGGAAAGACGGTTGGCATCATCGGTACGGGCAAGATCGGGATGCTTTTCGCCCGCATTCTCTCCGGCATGGGCTGCCGAGTGCTCGGATCCGACCCTTTTCCTCATGACGCGTTTCGAGCAGTCGGTGAATATGTTTCGCTCGATGACCTCTACGCGGCCAGTGATATCATCAGCCTCCATTGCCCGCTCACCCCCGAAAGCCACCGTCTTATCAATCGGGAATCGCTCAAGAAGACCAAGCGAGGTCTCGTTTTAATTAATACCAGCCGGGGCGCATTGGTCGACACCGAGGCAGCGATCGAGGCGCTCAAGAGCGGCCATCTCTCGGCGCTGGGCCTCGACGTCTATGAAAAGGAGGAGGAGCTGTTTTTCGAGGATCTGTCTGACACCATCATTCAGGATGACGTGCTCCAGCTGCTGCTTTCCTTTCCAAATGTAATCGTCACTTCGCACCAGGCATTCTTTACCGATACCGCTCTGACCAACATCGCGCAGACCACCATCCAGAACCTGGACGATTTCGCGGCGGGCCGGGCTTCGCCGAACGAAGTGCACTTCAAGAAATAGGCGTCTCTCGCAAACTCCGCTCAACAACCGCAATTGGCACTAAAATTACAAATTTACTGCGTGTTATGGAGTGCGTGCGACTTGTCGCCGCTTTCAGACCGCGCGGAGCGCGACTACCAAGCAGGCGGTCTTTTCTCGGAGGAAACTACGCACTTCGCTCATCGATCCTCGGTCTGGGCCGCGCTCCGCGCGGACCCTAAAGCGGCGACAAGTCGCACGCACTCCAAGACGTTTCCGCCCGAGCTGACCGCACGATAGAGCGAGAGAAATGTCGCAGAAGCTGCGCCAGAAACCATGCCGCTAGCTTTACGTGGCAAGAACAACCCAAGCCGCCCAGGCGATGAACAAGCAACCGCTGAAACTGCTGACCCATCGGGTTGCTGGAGTGATCTTCTCCAGCAGGACGAAGATGCTGATGGCGGCGACCCATAATAGGTTCATCACGCCAAAGGCAAAAAGGAGACCCATCAAAGCCCAACAGCAGCCGAGACAGTAGCCGCCATGCTTCAATCCCATCCTGAAGGCGCCCCACGAGCCGTGGCGCCATTCCGTAAGCAAGAATCCCAGTGGAGATCGGCAATGAGCCAGACAGGCGTATTTCAAACGGCTGAACTGAAACAGACCCGCGACGAGCAGCAATCCCGCGCCCAAGGCCTTGCTCGTACTCTCCATCATCGGTGAAACCAAGTTCGCCGTAAGCAAACCCCACTGCGCGAGCGTGGCAAGGACGCTAAAGCCGGTCCATGCCGTCAGATAGCCAATCAGGAATCCGCAGGTTGTTACGAATGTGTCCTGCTGCTCGTTGCGACGCCGATTGATCTCAGCAAAAAGCAGAACCACCGGACTGGCCGCAGGGACCATCATCGCAAGCATCATGATCACCCACATCAGAAACACGAGCACGAGATCCCAAGCGGTCCAATGCTGCATGGCGGGCATAATGATCATCTGCATCCCAACATCCATATGGCGCATTCCCCAGTCCATGTAGATAAGGTAAGTCCACGACAGAGCCACGATTCCCGCGAGACCCATCGCGACGACCGCGCGGTGGCGCTTGAGAACTTGTACCAGGATTGGGCTCGCGGTCACGCCGGCTCACGCAGATTGGTACACGAACGGCGAAAAGAATCCGTTCTTATTCGACACCTCCCACTTCAGGCCGTAGTCACTGAATCTCATTTCTTTGGATTTTGCCACCACCGCCGGAAAGCCTGGAACCGCGGTGAAGGGATGGTTACGGATCGTCACTTCCTCGCCATCTTGTCCAGATAACCCCTCGATCTCTGAAACCGCTGCGTCGCCCAGACGCAAGCTCCGTCGCTTTCCTTCGGAGCGATATTCGATTGGCGCCGCCTTAACCCCGAGCACTTCCCCGATGAGTGGTGCCAGGCCCGCCAGATGCCCGCCCGCTTGGCCGGAGAAGATCTGAGTCAAAGCGTCTCGCTGATTCTGGTTCGCCCGTTCATCCACATAAAGGGCGACTTTCCATTTGACTTGCAGCATGTGGCCGGGCGCATATGCGGCAAGGGCCGTGTTGAGCCCCTCCAGATTGACCTCGCCGAAGCGACCCTGATCAATGTGCCAAGCCAGCAAGACAGTGCAGTCGCCGCTTGTCGGAGGGCTCAAAAAAACACACGGACACGCAAGATCACAATTACAGGCTTCGAAATAGGATCCGGAAACTTTCCATGAATCGGGCATAATAGGCATTCATTTCACGCGACAAAGGAACGTGCGCCAACGGGGAATATTAGGCCGTTAGATAAACAGATTGGCCGGGAGCGAGCAACTAGATTCTGCTGCAGAAGCTGGTTGGTCTTAGCGCCGCTGTTTCTTTCTGTGAATCCGCTTCTCCGACCTAAACCAGGGCGAACAAAATCCCGGCCAGCGCCGCCAAAATGATCCCGTACACCAGCGTCGGGACGAAGTTCATTTTCAGAATAACGCCTTCTTGATTTTTCAAACCCAAAACCGCGCACACCGCCACGATGTTGTGTACGGCGACCATGTTGCCGAGAGCTGCTCCCACTGTCTGCACGGCCAGCATGGTCGTGGACGATACGCCGAGATCCTGGGCGATTCTTAGCTGAATCGGTCCAAAGGTCAGGTTCGAGATTGTGGCCGAGCCAGAGAAAAAGCTTCCAAGCACCCCGAGAAATCCGGCGAAATAAATCCACAGGTCCCCGGTCCCGACTGCCAGTGCATCACCAAGAATCCGGGTAGATGCCCGGTCACCGCCGGTCGTGAGCAGCTGAACAAAAACTAGCGCTCCGAAAAGGGCGATCACCGGATTGCGCAGACGGGTGAAGGTTTCTTTGGCGACCTCCCCGAAAACGCTTGCCGGACAGCGATAAAGCAGAAGGGTCAGCACGGCCGCGACAAAAAATGGGAGGATGGAGGGGACGTAGAGCAGCGCGTGCGACCAGTTAAGGTCTTCGCCGAGAATGCCCCGCAACTGCAAGACAAGCGACGGGCTGAGCAAGAATAAGCCGAGGCGGCCAAGTCGAACCGATACCCAGTCTGCCTCGGACGTCAGGAGTTGCCGCAATCCAAGAGCTGGAATCCGGGTGACCAGGAGAATTCCAACGGTAGCGAGCAGGGGGGTTAACGCGCGCAGGATATCACTTGCACGTAAGGGGCTTACTTCCGGAGTCTGCGGATTGCTATCCTGTTTGGTGAGACCGATGCCTCGGCTCGCCAGAAAAATTGTTGTCAGCAAACCGATCATGCCCCCAGCTACCGAGGGGAATTCGTAATTGAAAGCCGCTACGGCAATCATCGGCAGAACGCTCGCTAAAATGGAGAACTCAATGAAGAGCAGGTTCCTGCGAATCACTTTCCAGTCGACAACGAAGCTTAGGGCAATAACCGGAATAATCAGTGCGGCGACGGCATGCAGGATGGCGCTCTTCAGCCCGACCTCGAGCAATTGCGATTCGGCCAATCCCAAAGAACCAAAACCGAACCAGGTCGGTGTGCCGACGGCGCCGAACGAAGTCGGAACCGTATTCATGATCAGGCACAGCACGGCAATGCGCAGCGGAGGAAACCCCAGGCCCACCAACACCGGAGCAGCCAAGGCCGCAGGCGTTCCGAACCCGCTCGCCCCCTCGATCAGAAAGATAAACGACCAGCCAACAATCATCAGTTGTCCGACCGGATTGCGCGAAACGCCGTCAAGCCACTGGCTCAGCGTCTGCATGGCGCCTGAGCGTTCCAGCGCTACGAAGAAAAAGATCGCGCCAAACACGATCGAGATCGGTGTGAGCGCGCTGAGCAAACCGTTGATTGCGGCGGCACTGGCCAGGTTCGGGCTCGTTCGAAAAAACCAGATCCGAATGGCGTAGGTCAGTAGCGCCGCGAGGGCAAACGCGATGGTAGACGGCAGCGCCTTCTTTTTCGTCATCACAAAGATGAGAAAGGCAATCGGCAAGGCCGCGAGAACAATATCCATCAGTTTGCCGGAGTTCGGTTGCCTGGGTCACCGCGCGGTTCCTGTTCGTAAGAGTAAGAGCCGGCCATCGAAGACCACTCCTTATCCGGCAAACCTGTTTGATCGCAAGCAAACTTGCTTTCGGGAATTAACTTTTCCTTTTCTCCGACTTAGACGTTCACGACAATGCGCGATGCTTTTGCCCGAACAGGTATCGAGTCCGCCAATCGAGATTGCGTTGATCGCGTGATTCCATAAATAGAAGATAAATAGAAGATAGCGGTAATTAAACGCTAAGATTGATCGGAACAGGTGAAAAGCATGCCGGAAAAAGTGGAAAGATCATGAGCCAAACGTCGAGCAGTTCAGCCAATCTGACGTCCAATACTGTTGCGACCGTCACCGATCCATACGCGTTGCCAGCCGATGAAGTGCTGAACAAAGTGCAGAGTCAACGCGACGGGCTTGCAACGGCCGAGGCCGTCAATCGACTCAAAGCCGCCGGCCCCAACCGGCTTCCGGCCCCGCCGAAAGAAGGTCTGTTAAAGCGATTTTTCAAACACTTCAACGATATTCTTATTTACATCCTCCTCGTTGCCGGTGTGGCAAAGGCAGTTCTCGGGCATTGGGTGGACGCCTGTGTGATTCTGGCAGTGGCCGTGATTAACGCCACCATCGGCTTCCTTCAGGAAGGTAAGGCGGAACAAGCACTTGAAGGCATCCGAAAGATGCTCTCCCTGCGCGCCCACACCCGGCGCGAGGCCCAGTGGGAAGAGCTCGACGCCGCGGAGTTAGTGCCGGGAGACATCGTGCGGCTCCGCTCTGGCGACCGCGTCCCAGCTGATGTGCGGCTTCTTGAGGCCGTGAACCTCCGAATCGAGGAATCTGCGCTGACCGGGGAGTCTGTGCCTTCGGATAAGGGAGTGGAACCGGTGAAAGCCGAGGCCGGAATCGGCGACCGGCGTTGCATGGCTTACTCGGGCACCCTGGTCGCGGCCGGCACCGGGCTGGGAGTCGTGACCGCAACCGGATCAGGGACCGAGATAGGCCGGATCAGCCGGATGATGGCGGAGGTGGAAACCCTGGCGACGCCGCTTACGAAACAAATGGCCGCCTTTGGCAAGACTTTGTCCTTCGCAATCCTCGGAATGGCCGTCGTAATGTTTTTGATTGGCTGGCTGCTGCACGGCTTCGGCATCGACGAGCTTTTTTCCGCAGCGATCGGTTTCGCAGTCGCCGCGATCCCGGAAGGTTTGCCTGCGATCATGACAATTACCCTGGCGATCGGCGTACAGCGGATGGTGCAGCGCAACGCGATCACTCGCAAGCTCACTGCGGTGGAAACATTGGGTTCCGTGACAGTGGTTTGCTCGGACAAAACCGGCACGCTCACGCGTAACGAAATGACGGTTCGCCATCTGGTTACCCCCGCCGCCCAGTACGATGTAGAGGGTATCGGTTACGCACCCAAAGGCAAGGTCACCCGGGAAGGACAGGAGGCTTCTCTGACAAAAAATCCGGATCTGCAAGCCTTGGTCGAGATCATGGCCGTTTGCAACGATTCAGAGATCGCTGAAGAAGATGGCCAATGGAAGGTGGTCGGGGAACCGACCGAAGGGGCGCTCCGCACCCTCGGCCAAAAGGCCAACTTTGACCGGGGGCATTATCAACGACTGGCCGTGGTTCCCTTCGATTCGGAAAACAAATTCATGGCGACGCTCGATCGCGTGCCTGGAGATGGAGTGCGCGTTTTGCTTAAAGGAGCGCCCGACCGGTTGCTCAGCCGCTGTCCACAGCAGCGTGCCGCGAACGGCGAGCCGGAGCCGATCGACCTGGCGTTCTGGGAGAAGCAGATCGACGCCTTGGGCGGTCAGGGCCTCCGCGTTCTGGCCGCCGCCAGTCGTCCGGCCAACGAGGGCACGAGTAGCCTGACGCTGACTGACCTCGATCAGGGAATGGTATTCGTGGGGCTCGTTGGTATTGTGGATCCTCCCCGGCCAGAGGCCATTGAAGCTATTGCAGCCTGTCGACAGGCAGGTATCCGGGTCAAGATGATCACCGGAGATCACGCCGGCACCGCTACCGCCATCGGACGCGAAATGGGGATTACCGAAAACGAGAAAGCGGTTACCGGCGCCGAACTCGAAGCTGCGTCCGACTCGGATCTGCGAAAAATCGTTCACGACAGTGACATCTTCGCCCGCACCAGTCCGGAACATAAATTGCGTCTGGTACAGGCTTTGCAGGCCAATAATGAAGTTGTGGCGATGACTGGCGACGGCGTCAATGATGCGCCTGCGCTGAAACGCGCGGACGTCGGCGTGGCGATGGGGATCAAAGGTACGGAGGCAACCAAAGAGGCGGCCGAGATCGTGCTGGCCGATGACAATTTTGCCTCGATCGAGCGCGCCGTAGAAGAAGGCCGTACGATCTATGACAATCTTCAGAAGGCGATCCTTTTCATCCTGCCGACCAATGGTGCCCAAGCACTCGTCATCCTGGTGGCAGTGCTTCTGGGGCTGGATCTGCCGCTGTCGCCAGTGCAGATCCTGTGGGTCAACATGGTCACCGCCGTAACGCTGTCATTGGCGCTAGCCTATGAACCTGCCGAACCGGGGTTGATGCGCCGTCCTCCGCGCCGGCCGGGAGCACCGATTCTAGGTGAACATGCCAGTTGGCGAATTGCCTTCGTCTCGGTGCTGATCGGGGGCGCGACCATCGGGGTCTTTCTTTATGAAGAGCATCGGGGCTATTCGATTGAGACTGCGCAAACGATGGCAGTGAACATGCTGGCGCTCGGCCAGGTGTTTTATCTGTTCAATAGCCGCTTCCTGAGAGAATCAAGCTTGCGGTTGGATTTGCTGTTTACTAACCGCGTGGTTTGGATCGCCATCGGCATCCTGGCTGTTCTGCAACTGTTGTTCGTGTATGTGCCGTTTATGAATCTGTGGTTCCATTCTGCGCCAATTCCGGCGAGAGAATGGTTGTTGCCGATTGTGATCGGTTTCATCATTTTCCTGTTGGTCGAGGCCGAAAAGGCGGTGCTGCGAAAGATCAAGCCTTTGGCCGCTACGAAAGCGCAAAACGTACAGAGCCCCACTCCAAAAACGGCCTGAGCCGAAGGGCCGTGTCACGGAGCGCGTGCGACAGGTCGCACGCGCTCCACAACGCGCAGCATGCCCGACTCGCCGGCGCCCGCACTGACAGTGGATTGCACACCTTACTTCAGCCGTCTCAGGAGCTGGTCTGGTCAAAGACCATGAGCTCCAGACGCTGATTGGCTTCTGGATTTTGAGCCGTGGGTCCAACCATGAGCATGACCTGCTTGCAAGGTAGCCCTAGTTCGGAGAGCAGATGCCGGGCATAACTCCGCCAATCAGCCGGTTCCTCTTTTAGATCGGCCGGATAGACTCCATACGAAAACGTCAAACCTTGCATAACCGCCGGCTCGGGACCCACTGCCGCCACCCAGACCGGTGCTCTCCACCGTGCTACCCTTCGCGCGGTTCCTCCCTCGCGGGTCGGGACCAAAACCGCATCGCAAGGCACCATTTCCAGAGCGCGCTCGACCAACATGGCCCTTGGGTTGGAAAGAATTTCAGCGGCGTCTTTCCGCATCGTCAGGGGCATCCGGGTACCGTGAATTTCCGTGAAGGCGGCGATTTTCGCCAACATCGTCACCGCTTCCTCGGGAAACTTGCCGACCGCCGATTCGCCGGAAAGCATGACACAATCGGTGCCATCCAGAATGGCATTGGCCACGTCGGTGGCTTCTGCTCGGGTCGGTAATCGACTTGCGGTCATGGATTCCAGCATCTGTGTGGCGGTAATGACCGGTTTGGCGGCCAGGTTCGCCTTGGCAATGAGCCGCTTTTGCAAAACTGCCATCTCCTCAATCGGAATTTCCACGCCGAGATCCCCGCGCGCGATCATGATGCCATCCGCGGCTGCCAAAATTTCATCAAAGCGCTCGATGGCCTCGTGGCGTTCGACCTTGGCGATGAGAAAGGGCCTTTTGCCAAGGGCGCCAGCGGCACTCCGCACCGCCGCGATGTCAGCACTGCTTTCCACGAACGACTGGCTGATCGCGTCAACGCCATGAGCGAGGGCGAACTCGAGGCATTTGTGGTCGTGCCCGGTGAAGGCGGAGATGCCGAGATCGATGCGCGGAAGATTAAGGCCCTTACGAGAGCGAAGTTCGCCACCGACGGCTACGGTGCAATGTACTTCCTTGCCTTCGGCCCGATCCACCAGAAGTTGCACCAATCCGTCATTCAGAAACAGGCGATCACCGGGTTTTACGACGCGGGGTAGCGGCTCGAAACTCATCGAGACCCGGCGCTCGTTACCCGTAATGTTCTCGCTGGTGAGAGTGAAAGCGTCGCCGGCTTCGAGATGGATCGGATCAGGATCAATCGTTCCCAGCCGCATCTTGGGTCCGGGAAGATCACCCATGATCGCGACGCGCCGGCCGCAGGCCTGAGCAGCGGCCCGGATCCGGGTGATCAGTTCCGCGTGTTGATCCAAACTGCCGTGCGAGAAGTTGAGCCGTGCGATATTCAGGCCGGCTCGGACAAGGCGTTCCAGCATTTCCGGCGTGTCTGACGCCGGACCGATCGTCGCAACGATTTTGGTTTTATTGTCGGGTAATTTCATAGTCGCTCGTGCCCGGGTTTGGTACTAAGACATGCTCAGCCGAGCGGCCAGCAAAATCCGAAGAGAGAAGACGATTAACCGTTCTGCTGTTGCGGTACTCGAATTCGCTTGGAAGCTGATTCGCGATGCCCGGTAGCTGGAACGAGTTCGCCAACCTGTCCAAGTCCAAAAGGAGGCATATTGTGATAAATGCTCTCGTACTGTCCCTGCGCAATCAGATAGGTTTCATGCCAGATGCCCACATCGCCGCTGTTACCAACCTTCTGGCGGAAGCGGGCCCAGGCAGGCAAATGAGCTAGATCGGACTGCTTCGCATATCCGGTGAGAGCCTCAAAGGATCGCCAATATTGAAGAAGCAAGATGGTTCTGCCGAACCACACGTGACCGCCCAGAAATCCGAGATCGGGCTGGCGCTGAAGTTCGAATAACATCTTTGGCATGGCCAGGAATACGGGCAACCATTTGTGCACTTTCCAGGCGCGATTGATGCGCATACCGATGAGAAAGACGCAAAAGGATTTATCCATCTGGGCGGTCATGCGTTCAGGTATAACCATGGTGATAATCGTCTCCGTTGAAACTGGTTTTCGATTGGCGGCCAACCGCCCGACGCGACGTATGTGGACGTTGACAACGTTAACGTGCGCCGGAATGTTGTCGTTGTCAACATCGTTTGGCTAGGCTGACCTAAGAATGTCACCGAAGCGCTCCTATCATCATGGAAATCTCCGGAAAACCTCGCTCGACGCCGGCGCGGCGCTGATTCAGGAGGCTGGACCTCAGAACTTTACAATCCGAGCAGAAGAGAAAGCGGGACAGGTCAAAACCCGCCCGAGTCTCAACCTGAGAGCGTAAGCGAGAGAGGAAGAGAACTCGGGCAAACTCGTAAGGTCTCGCGCTGCTTTTTGTGGTTTGGTCGCCGTCTTTTTATCGATAGCAACCTGCCCGACCGTCGAAAGAGAACGATTGTCGCAGCCCAGTTCTCGTGTCGTCGCAAAAACCTCTTCCAGCCGTCTCCGAGCAAGCTGGCCGGCTAAAAGAAGAGCCGCAAATGGGTAACTCATATTCCGCCTTTTCTAAGGATTAATGATGGGTTTTCGATCAATTGCCAAAATGCCAGTTCGGCAAATGTGGACATTAGCAACATTTGGTGAACAAGCATGTTGCTAATGTCAACATATTTCGCTTAGATTACGAGCGATGTCCCTGAAGCGCTCCTATCATCATGGAAATCTCCGGAAAGCCTTGCTCGACGCCGGCGTCGCGCTGATTCAGGAGGCTGGACCTCAGAACTTTACAATCCGGGAGGCGGCCCGTCGGGCTGGAGTTTCCCACAACGCGCCGTACCGTCATTTTCGGAACAAGGAGAAGTTGCTCGAAGCGATCGCGGTCGAAGGCTTTGAGCGGCTCACCGCCGCGATGAAGCAGCGGGCAGCCCCAGGCCGGACGGCGGCCGAACGTTTGGCGTTGTGCGGTTGCGGTTATGTGGATTTCGCCTTGAACTGGCCGCAGCACTTCCTGGTCATGTTCGATCTGCCGGCCCGGGCCCTGGCCAAGGATGCGCCGGCCGGCAAAAACGCCTTTCAAACGCTCCTCGCGTTTATCATCGAATCGCAGAAGGAGGCTGCCTTGCCCGCGGGAGATCCGCATCGCTTGGCACTGATAGCGTGGTCCATGGTGCATGGTATCGCAAAACTTGCGATCACCGGAAATCTGCCTTACACCCGCAAAGGAGTGCTTGATTTCACGCAATGCGCTTCCGAGGCGTTCGTCATCGGGATGGCCAATCTGCAAGAACCGCGCGTTCGCTCGCCCGAAAGGAAGAGAAAGAGGGACACGTCAAACAGCTGAAGCCTTACCCGGCACTGGGAAGCGAGAGATACCGCGCAATGAGCTTGAAATGAGGCACCCTCGCCGATATGTAAAGCTGCAGTCGGTTCCCACCTGCCCGAGAGGACCGGTTACCCAACATGTCTTACGCGAATGCGTCCGTGAAGCAACGCTCGTTCGGCGAAACGATGCGGCGTGGCGCATGGTGGGCGCAACCGTTATTCGTATTTCTCGGGCTGTCGATATTTCTCGTTTACTCAACCTGGGCGGCATTTCAGGGCACCCATTACTGGCTTGCACAGAATGGCGCCCACTATCTTTCGCCGTTGTATTCGCCGGAAATTTTCGGCAATTCGCCGCACGCGGTTCTTGGGCCGAAGCCGGGCTGGTGGCCCACCTGGCTGCTGTTTTCCCCAGCCCTTTTGGTTCTGTGGGCGCCCGCCGGTTTCCGGCTCACCTGTTATTATTATCGCGGTGCTTACTATAAAGCTTTTTGGGCCGACCCGCCCGCCTGTGCAGTGGGTGAGCCGCGCAAGGGATATCTTGGCGAGAACTCCTTTCCACTCATCATGCAGAACATTCACCGCTACTTCCTTTACCTCGCGCTGTTGTTCATTCTCATTCTCGCCCACGATGCATGGCAAGCGACGTGGTTTACCGATGCGTCCGGTTCGAATCATTTCGGCGTCGGCTTCGGAACGATTGTGCTCGCGTTGAACGTAATCTTGCTGGGCGGCTACACGTTCGGCTGTCATTCGTTGCGCCATTTGGTCGGCGGTTTCCGGGATGAGATTTCCAAAGGTGCGGTTTGCGCGAGAGGTTACGCCTGCGTGAGTTGCTTGAATCGCCGCCATATGCTTTGGGCGTGGATGAGTCTGTTCTGGGTCGGTTTCACCGATCTTTATGTACGTCTGTGCTCGCTGGGCGTCTGGCATGATTGGAGGATTTTTTAAGCGTTCGCCTCGTTGAGCCAACCGTTGCCTCGTACCTTATCGTGCGCTCTGCTATGCTTTAACCCTGCAACGTTTCGGCGAATCAAGTGGCCAATTACGAGACTCTCAAATACGACGTACTCATCATTGGTGCGGGTGGGGCGGGGCTGCGTGCGGCCATTGAAGCTTCGGCTGCCGGCGTGACGGTTGGCCTGGTTTGCAAATCGCTCCTCGGCAAGGCGCATACCGTGATGGCGGAAGGTGGTATCGCCGCGGCGCTGGCCAACGTGGATGATCGTGACAATTGGAAGGTCCACTTTGCCGACACAATGCGCGGCGGCCAATACGTCAACAGTTGGCGCATGGCCGAATTGCACGCTAAAGAAGCACCCGACTGTGTTCGCGAACTCGAAGCGTGGGGAGCGGTGTTTGACCGCACCCCCGATGGAAGAATTCTTCAACGGAATTTCGGCGGTCATCGCTATCCACGCCTCGCTCACGTTGGGGATCGGACCGGATTAGAAATGATTCGCACGCTCCAGGACCACGGCATTCATCAGGGGATTGAAGTCCACATGGAGCACACCATTGTCACCTTGCTGAGCGATGCCGATCGGGTGGTTGGCGCCTTCGGCTACGACCGCGAACGCGGCCGGTTCAAGGTTTTCCAGGCCAAAGCGATCGTGCTTGCCACCGGGGGAATCGGGCGCGCCTATAAAATCACCAGCAATTCCTGGGAATATACCGGTGACGGACAATCGCTCGCCTATCATGCGGGCGCCGAATTGACGGATATGGAGTATGTGCAATTTCACCCGACCGGCATGATTTGGCCTCCGAGTGTCATGGGCATTCTCGTTACCGAAGGTGTGCGCGGTGAAGGCGGTATCTTGTGCAACAAGGACGGCAAACGTTTCATGTTCGAAGAAATCCCGGAGAACTACAAATCGCAAACCGCCGATAACCCGGAAGAAGGATGGCGTTATACTCAGGGCGACAAAAATGCTCGGCGTCCACCCGAACTGCTCACCCGCGATCATGTCTCGCGCTGTATCATGAACGAAGTCAAAGCCGGTCGGGGCAGTCCCCATGGTGGCGTGTTTCTCGACATTTCGTGGATCAAACAAAAAATCCCGAACGCGGCGGAACGCATCAAAAAGAAGCTCCCGAGCATGTATCATCAGTTCATGCAACTGGCGAACCTCGACATTACCAAGGAGCCGATGGAAGTGGGTCCTACCACCCACTACGTGATGGGAGGTGTGCGGGTCGATCCGGAAACCCAGATGTCCAGCGTGCCAGGACTTTTCGCTGCGGGAGAAGTGGCCGCAGGATTGCACGGAGCGAACCGGCTGGGTGGAAATTCATTGTCCGACCTGCTCGTGTTTGGCAAACGCGCAGGCCAATTCGCCGCGAACTTTGCCCAGGCACACGACGCGGGTCAAATCGACGATGCCCAGATTGAAGGCGCCGCGCGCGAGGCTCTGGAACCTTTCGATCGCGCGGCCCGGGCAAACGCCCGCGCCGAAGGCCCTTACCAGGTGCAAAACGATTTGCAAGAAATGATGCAAAGCCTTGTCGGCATCGTGCGCCAGGAAGAGGAAATGGCTCGCGCGCTTGATGGTCTGAGCAAGCTCTGGGAACGCTCGGGAAACGTCGTTGTTCCGGGGCATCGTGAATACAATCCCGGGTGGCACACCGCGCTTGATTTGAAGCATCTGCTCACGGTTTCCGAAGCGGTTACCCGTGCCGCGATTGAGCGAAAGGAGAGCCGTGGAGGACACTTTCGCGACGACTTTCCGAGTAAAAACGCGACGGAAGGTACACAGCGCATCCTGCTCCGCAAAGCTGCGGATGGCTCAATGCAGGTGCATCGCGAGCAGATACCTGAAATACCGCAGCACCTGAAGCAAATCATCGAGGAGATGAAGTGAAAACTGCGGTTTTCAAGATCTGGCGCGGCGATGCGAATAGTGGAACCTTCGTGGACTACACTACGGAGGTTTCTCAGGGCATGGTTGTGCTCGATGCCGTTCACAACATCCAAGCCACACAGGCCAATGACCTCGCGTGCCGGTGGAATTGCAAGGCTGGCAAATGCGGTTCCTGTTCGGCCGAAATCAATGGCATGCCGAAGCTGATGTGTATGACGCGACTCGACGATTTACGGCTCGACCAAGCGGTGACGATCGAACCAATGAAGGCGTTTCCGCCGATTCGCGATCTGACAACGGACGTCTCGTGGAACTATCGCGTGAAGAAAAAAATCAAGAAGTTCAAGCCGCGTCCGCCTGACGCACCGGATGGCACCTGGCGCATGGCTCAGGCGGACATCGACCGGGTCCAGGAATTTCGCCGGTGTATCGAGTGCTTTCTGTGCCAGGACGTTTGTCATGTGTTGCGTGACCATCGCAAGCACGAGGAATTCATCGGGCCGCGCTTCCTGGTTTTTGCCGCCGCGCTGGAAATGCACCCGCTCGACGTCGAGGACCGATTAGCGGAACTAAAACAGGCGAATGGCATCGGCTACTGCAATATCACTAAGTGCTGTACGAAAGTCTGTCCTGAAAACATCACCATCACGGATAACGCGATCATTCCGCTGAAGGAGCGTGTGGTTGACGATTTTTATGATCCATTAGGGAAGTTGCTGAAACTGTTTCGCCCAAAACCCTGAAAGGAGGGAAATAGTGTTTGAACTTAAACGGCTTTCGGCGGAAGCCATCCCGGCCGCCCTGGAAAAAGCGTTGCGCTACCGCCTGCTCAACGAACCGGCGGAGGCTGAGAGTATTTGTAACGATGTGCTGCAGATCGATCCGGAGAACCAGGAGGCGCTGGTCCTTCTGCTACTGGCCTTGACCGACCGCTTGGCCGAAGGTTACGCCGTAGGCGTCACGCAGGCGCAGGAAATTCTCGCCCGTCTTCGCGATCCATATGAACGTGCCTATTACGCCGGCATCATCTGCGAGCGGCGGGCCAAGGCACAGTTGCAACAGCGCCATCCCGGCTCCGGTCACAACGCATACGAATTCCTGCGTGAGGCAATGACCTGGTACGAAAAGGCCGAATCGCTTCGTCCCGCGCGAAACGATGATGCGCTACTACACTGGAACACTTGCGCTCGTATCATTATGGGCAACCAACTCACGCCTCGGGTCGAGGAGGGCGTCGAGATGTCGTTAGAATAGCAGCGACAAATTTGCCCTGAGTTCAACTATTGCCCGGCAACAAGTGTTCCTTGCTCGCCTCGTTGCGAGATTAGTTTTTGCAAAACGATAAACACTAAGAGCAGTGCCCCGATCACAATCTTGGTCCACCAACTATTCAGCGTTCCGTTAAAGATGATGATTTGCTGAATCAAGCCGAGAATGAGGACCCCCATCAGCGTCCCTGGGATAAAACCAACGCCACCGGTTAGGAGAGTACCTCCAATCACCACCGAGGCGATCGCGTCGAGCTCCAAACCAACGAAAGAAGCCGGATTGCCCGATTGCATATAGAAAGTTGCCACAATGCCGCCCAGCGCGGAAAAAAACCCGGCGAGCGCATAAGTCGTGATCTTGGTTCGGCCGACCGGCAACCCCATGAGACGAGCAGAGTTTTCGTTGGATCCAATCGCATACACATTCCGGCCGAACCGGGTGAAACTGGCCAGAAAGGTCCCAACAACAACCGAACCGAGGAAACACATTGCGGTAAACGGCAGTACCGCCTTGGGAGCGACTACGATTGAGAGCTGGGGCAACACCTGAGCATAGAACGGGTGGTCGATCCCAATGGACTCGGGATAGACCACAAAACCCAGTCCGCGCAGACAAAAGAGACCGGCGAGAGTGACCAGGAAAGGGGGAAGCTCAAAAAAGTGAATCAAGCTACCCATGATGGCTCCAGCGAGAGTCCCGATGAAGAGGGCCAAACCCATCGCCAGAAAAGGATCCCAGCCGACTTGAAGGAGCTTCGCCATCAAGATGCCTATAAACGCGACCATCGAACCGACTGACAGGTCGATTCCCCCCGATAAGATGACGAACGACTCTCCCACCGCCGCGACACCCACGAACGCACTATCATTCAGCAGGTTTACCAATACCCGGGGAGTTCCGAAATTCGGGTAAAGCAATGAGCCAGTGCCAAAGACCGCGAGCAGGACCAGAGCCGTGGCTAGGAACGGAATATACTTAGGGTTTAGGCGAGTCATGCGGCACGGTAGGCAGAAGTTTCGGAACCCGGGAGCCAAACGGTTTCGCCATTCTCGCCACTGGATGAATAACGCGCGAGAATCGCGTTCGGAAGGCTTCGCTCTGGAATAGGCAAACCGCGATGATAACCAACGCTTTCGGTACGGGCGAGATGTCGGAACTAACGTTCCTGGCGTACATCGTCGTCGTAAGTGTCTGGATGAAGAGGCCGCCGACAACTGCGCCGATCAGATAAAACCGACCTCCCTGCAGCGAGGTGCCCCCAACCACCACGGCGAGGATTGCATCCAACTCCAAGTAGAGACCAATGTTGTTCGCGTCCGCGCTTTTGATATTAGAACATGCGACTAGTCCGGCCAGTCCGGCACAAAACCCGGAAAAAGTGTAGACCAGGAATTTGACCTGCTTCGCATTAATTCCGGAGTAGCGGCTGGCCTCATCGTTATCGCCAACCGATTCGATAAAAAGCCCGAGAGCTGTGCGCCGGACGAGCAGAAAGGTGAGGCCGAGCATCACGAGAACCAATGTGAGAGTAAACGGCAAACCGAACAGATGGCCGTTGCCGAGGTAGACCATCGTCGGATCAAGAAAGTTAATGATCTGGCCTTCCGTGATCAGCTGCGCGACACCGCGCCCGGCCACCATCAATACCAGGGTCGCGACGATCGGTTGGATACCGAATCCCGCAACCAGGATCCCATTCCAGGCCCCCGCCAAAATAGAGATAACCAGCGCAACCGTGATCGCTATGCCGGCAGGTTGATGCTCGGTTACGAGCAACCGGGACGAAACCGCGGCGGAAATAGCCATCACCGCGCCCACCGAAAGATCAACCCCGCCAGTGGCGATCACCAAAACCATCCCCAGCGATAAAAGCATTACTTTCGCGCCCTGATTGAGCACATCAATTCGGGAACCGTATAAATGTCCGTCGAGCACCTGGACGTGAAAGAATCCTGGAGTAAAAACCTGATTAAAAAGCAGAAGTAACCCGAGCGCACCGACCGTCCAGAAGATCCGTCGGCCGCGTAAAAAAAACAAAATTGAGCCAAAGACAAGCCAGAACAATAGATCAGAAGCCCAGTTAATCATGCTACCGGTCGCTCCAGATTATGAGTTGCAATGGATTGCATGATAGCTTCCTCCGAAATCTGTCCTTCTCTCAGTTCATTGACCTTCCGGCGGTCGCGTAAAACCACCACCCGCTGACTCTGGCGGACGACTTCTTCCAGCTCGGAGCTGATGAACAGCACGGCCAATCCGTCCTGTCGAAGGGATTGAATCAACTTCTCCACCTCAGCCTTCGCTCCCACATCAATTCCCCGGGTAGGTTCATCGAGAATAAACAGCCTCGGCTCCGTCGCTAGCCACCTGGCGAGGAGGACCTTTTGTTGGTTCCCGCCGCTCAGATTGCGAATTATCTGTTCCCGGCTGGGAGTCCTGATTGACAACACCTGGATGAATCGGTCAGCGAGCTTCTCCTGCTCGGCCACTGACAAGCGTCGCCAGCTTCCTCGACTCGCCTGGAGCGCTAAAACGATATTCTCTCGCACAGTAAGGCTGGGAATGATCCCAGCAACTTTCCGGTCCTCCGGAGTCAAAGCAATCCGGCAGCGGATCGCTCCGCGTGGCGAACTGAATCTGACCGCCCGTTGGTGAACCCGCACGACGCCCTGATCGGGCCGGTCAACGCCAAAAAGGAGTCTGGCAGTTTCGGTCCGACCGGATCCGAGAAGGCCGGCTAATCCAACTACCTCTCCGGGCCTTATATCCAGATCGAGAGGCTGGAGAGAGCCCTTTCGACCCAGGCCGCGCGCTTCCAGCAAAGGCGCCTCCGAACGAATCGAAGCCATGCTGGCTCGCTTTTGCTCCAGCGCTTCCACTTGCTGAACCGCTTTGCCGATCATGTGCGAAACCAGTTTGATCCTCGGAAGATCCGTGGTCGCAAAACAACCGACTCTGCAGCCGTTGCGTAAGATCGTGATCAAATCAGAAATTTCGTAAACTTGATCGAGAAAGTGAGTGATAAAAATGATTCCCAGACCGCTTTCCCGGAGTTTCCGAAGTTTTTTGAATAACTCTTCGACCTCACTCCGATCCAGGCTGGAGGTCGGCTCGTCGAGAATCAATAGTTTAGCCGAGATGTCCAGCGCGCGAGCGATCGCGACCAGCTGCTGAATGGCGATTGAATAAGAGGAAAGCTGACGGTTGACATCAAGAGACAGGTCGAGCCGGGCCAACGCAGCGCGCGCTCGTCTGTTAATTGCGCCCCAACGAATCGCCCCGAGACAGGTCGGCTGGCGCCCGAGACAAATATTTTCGGCGACCGACAAGTGCGGAATCAGATTGACTTCCTGGTACACCGTACTGATGCCAAGCGCCTCTGCCTCGCGCGGCGATCTCGGCGCAATGAGTCGACCCGCCAGGCGCGTTTCTCCAGCGTCGCGCGGAAAGACTCCGGTCAATACCTTGATTAAGGTGCTCTTGCCCGCGCCGTTTTCTCCCATCAGCGCATGGATTTGTCCGCACTGGAGCGCGAAGTCCACCGCATCCAGCGCCTTGACCCCCGGAAAGCCTTTTGTTAGCCCAGCAATCTCTAAGAGCGGGTTAGCCACTCGATGACGTTACAATAAAATTCGGGCGCTCGCCTTTCGTTTGAGCGCCCGTTTTTAAAACAAAGAGCGAAGACGATTAGTATTGTCTCTTTGGCAGTTCCGCCGCCGCCTGCGATTGGTCATAAACACCTTCCTGGCTGACCACGCGTTTCGGGATCGATTCTTTATTGGCCACCTTTTCGATCAGGTCAAACAACTGCGGCCCGAGTAACGGGTTGCACTCGACGGTGACATTCAACTTTCCATCCTTCATCGCTTCGAACGCCCCCTTGACGCCGTCGATGGACACAATTTTGATGTCCTGACCAGGCTTTATCCCGGCTTCTTCCATTGCCTGGATCGCCCCCAAGGCCATGTCGTCATTGTGCGCAAAGAGAACGTTAATCTCTTTGGCATTCGGTGATTTCAAAAACGCTTCCATCACTTCCTTACCTTTAGCTCGGGTGAAATCTCCGCTTTGCGACATGATGATTTTCATGTCGGGATATTTAGCCATGACTTCCTCGAAGCCTTTCTTCCGATCAATCGCCGGCGCCGATCCGACGGTGCCAACCAATTCAGCGATGTTCGCTTTGCCGCCGGTCAGTTTGACCACGGCGTTGGCGGCCCGCCGACCCTCTTCCACGAAGTCGGACCCCAGGAAAGTGACGTATAAGTTGGGATCGGAAACTTTGACCGCGCGATCAGACAAAACTACCGGAATCCCGGCTTTCTTCGCTTCCTGCAAGACCGGTTCAAAACCGGTCTCGACAACCGGCGAAAATGCGATCACGTCCACTCCTTGGGCAATAAATGAGCGGATCGCCTTGATCTGATTTTCCTGCTTTTGTTGAGCATCGGAAAAACGGAGATCAATCCCGCGCTTCTGGGCTTCGGATTTGATTGATTCGGTATTGGCGGTGCGCCAACCGCTTTCCGCGCCAACCTGAGAAAAACCCACTACGAGCTTTTTCTGGGGGGTGTCAGCGGCGACAGCGGGGAGCGGAGCGAGGGCAAAAAGACTGGGGAACGTTAACAGGGCAAGACTGATTCGATAAATAGAGGCTGTTTTCATAATACCGGGGGCTGCAGTTGATAGCTTCCATTGGGACGCGTCGGGACTTGGATAGTCATCCGATGCGCCGTGGCGGAAACCGTGAGCGGTCACAAAACCGGCCATTTTCTCAAACTGCTGAAAAAAGAGCGTGACTCCGTGACCGTTCACATCCCATAATGGTTTGCTTGGTGGTTTGCAAGAAAAAAGTATGTCGCGCCCCGGTGCGACTCTCCAGCCTCACCTGACGATTCATTCATCTTCCATGCGACTTTCTCCCAGAAAAAAGAACCTTACTATACACGACGTCGCAGCCCTCACCGGGGTTTCTTATCAAACGGTCTCCCGGGTGATCAACGGCATGCCCGAGGTCTCGCCCGCAACCCGCACCCGAGTCCAGCAGGTGCTCGCGGAAGTTGGCTTCCGACCAAACCTGACGGCCCGGCAGCTTGCGGGCAAGCGCTCAACCACGGTTGGGTTAGTTACGTTTGCGACGAATTTTTACGGTCCATCCCAGATTATGGTAAACAGCGAACAGGCTTCCAAGGAACTCGGATTGACTTTCATGTTCAGCGGCGTCGTTGAGCAAAGCACTCGAGATATCCGCCGAGCCGTGGACGACCTGTGCGCTCATCAGGTCTGCGGCATCCTCATTCACCTGCCCTGGGAGGTCAACTTGCGCGATCTGCAGGATGTTTGCCGAAATGTCCCCATTGTCGCCGTCGATTCCGAGTTCGGGTTCGAGTGTCCTTCGGTTTTTATCAACCAGGAACTGGGCTCGCGGAAGGCAACCCGCCATTTGCTTCGCCTCGGTCATAAGAAAATCGCCCATCTCCGCGGACCTGTCCTCTGGCGAGCTGCCCGGCTTCGTTACCTTGGTTGGCAAAAGGAACTAAAGGCGGCGCGTCTGCCTCTCGGGCCGGTTGTTGATGGCGATTGGACTGCAGAATCTGGATTTAAGGCCGCTCAAGAACTTATCTCCAATCATTGGGGCAAGTTCACCGCGGTTGTCGTGGCTAATGATCAAATGGCGCTGGGAGCGATCCGCGCTTTTGAGGAGAACTGGGTCTCGATCCCGCAAAAGATCTCGTTGGTGGGCTTCGACGACATTCCCGAATCTGGCTATTTCCGACCGCCTTTATCGACCATTAAACAAGATTTTGCCGCTCTTGGCCGGCGCAGCATCCAATGCTTAATGGCCCACGTAAATCAGAGCTCGGTAACCTCACCGAGTCGCCCGATTCAGCCAATCTTTATCGAACGTGCCAGCACGGCCCCACTTGCCAGGTCAAAGGCTCCTTTCTCGGGACCGAACGGAATCAGGGGCTAGGACGCAGGGTAGGGAGTACCGCGAGTCATTTCGACGGGCTCGTCGACACCAAAGACGCCTCTCCTTGCCTTACCGGGGACAGGTCCGAGGCTAGTTTGGGGACAGGTCCGGGGCTGCAGGCGCTCCTTGCCTTACCGGGGACAGGTCCGAGGCTAGTTTGGGGACAGGTCCGGGGCTGCAGGCGGGTCCACTTGGGCGGAAACCTCGGAGACAGTCCCTTAAAGCGCCGAAAAAGGCCTAGGTCATCCCCGTGACGTGGCCTTTGCACGCCAGCGAAAGATCCTGACCGTGCAGCGAGAACAGGGCTGCGTCTGAATCCGCCCCGCTGGGACAGGTCCAGGCTGGGACGGTCTAAAGCTAGTTTGAGGACAGGTCTGAGCGATGGCAGCGGGACAGGTCCATAAAGCTGGAACAGGAGGTCCTCTATGAGCGAGGCCCTCGCTCGAGCGACGAGACCTCTTGACTTTGGAACAGAGCAAAGATCCGACTACGCGGAAAAAACTGGTGCGAAATAGCCGCGGAGACCCGGTCTAATTCGGGTGGTGAACGCTTGAGAGCAGCGGTTTTGGGGTTTTGGGAGCAAACAACTACGATGCTAAGGCGGTCCGAACTGTCCCGTTGAAGAAAAAAGCCACCGGCACGGCCGAAAACGCGACGGTTTTGGGGCAGCACGATCAGCCGGAGGCGCGTTGAAAGGCGCGAAGCACCCAAATCTGCTGATCCTCTGAGCCGTGCAATTGTCGCGGTCGAGGGTCACGGGCGTGCGGGGTGCGCAGAAGGCTCTTCCAACGAGCAAATTGATCTTGGACAAAGGCGTGACTTCCCAGAATTCCACCATCGGTAAAGTAGCGGATCCGGCAGCGCAGCAATTCCGGCAGCGGAATTCTGCCGTCCAGTTCCTCGATTACCTGCCTCGCGAGCTGGGGAGCAATCCTGACCGCACCGGCCTTCGAAGCCGAAGTGCCGGTAAAAAAGAGCAGCTTACGATACTGCCGGCCAACCGCTGACCAGGGTGTCTCGGCACTCAAAAGCAAGGCGCGACTTAAGCCAAGCTGGGCCTTTGGGCAATTTTTGGCCACCGCTTCGGCGTATCCGCAATAGCGATAGTCCTTGGGGTCTCGGCACAGACCGGCTCGCAACGGGTTGAGATCGATATAAGCCGCCACGGCCCGCAGGGCGGGTCCTTCTTCAATCAAAGTGCTTTTGAAACGCTCGGCCCAAAGGGCGCCATAGCGTTGATGGCGCCGGTTAAACCATTGAGCAAAGCGAGCTTTTAGTTCTTTGAAAAAAACCGAGATATCGAAGAGCCGGGCCAAATAGCGTTCTCTGAGCTGCTGGGCAGCCGCCGGCCGCAAGGTGGCCAGCTGTCGGGCGACCAGCGCACGGCGAACCGCTCCATAGCCTGCCGCAATGCAGTCCAACAATTGGGCATCCGACAAAAGTCGTCGTTGGGGGGCATAGCACAAAATGTGGAAATGATTGGACATGACCGCGTAGGTTAAAATCTGGATGCAGCAGGCCTGTTCCAGGCGGCGCATCAGCCCGCGGAAATGGTCCGCTTCGGCCGAAAAGGCCCAGGGATTGGGAAAGATGGTCAGCCCGTCTACGGCGCGCGACATGCCGTGGTAGAAGCCATCGCCGGGAAGCTTGATTCGAGGGTGGCGCATTTGAATCAAAATAACGAATTCTCTTAATGTTATCAATATTAAATGCGCAGTTCTCCGAGCCAACTGGGTGCGCCTCCCTTTATACATCGTTGATCGTCAGGGCTGGGGAAGGTGCTCCCAATGCGCGACTGGAAATCCATCCGCCCTTTCTCCAGGGTCTCGACGGCATCAGGCTGGGGAAGACCTGTCCCCTTTTGTTGTCTTTTCCCCTTTTGTTGTCTTTGTCCCCTTTTGTTGTCTTTTGGCCGTCGCTAAAATGATAATGATAAATGGGTCATCATCGCTCTGAGACGAGGGAGCGCTTATGAATCGCGCTGAAATTATCTGCACATTGCTGATCGCTGTCGCGGGTCTGGCCATCTTGGCGACCAAAGTCGCCTTGCCGTACCCGGTCCTGCAGGTGATCGGCGGACTTGCGCTCGCCTTTGTTCCCGGGTTGCCGTCGATCCAACTGCAACCAGACTTTGTCTTTCTGTTTTTATTGCCGCCGTTACTTTATCCGGCTGCACTCTTTACCTCCTGGCGAGACTTTCGCGCGAACCTAACGCCGATCGCGCTGCTGGCGATCGGACTTGTCTTGCTCACTATCGTGACCGTGGCGACTGTTGCCCACGCGCTAACTGGTTTACCTTGGGCGGCGGCGTTTTCGCTTGGCGCCGTTGTTTCGCCAACGGACGCGGTGGCGGCGACAGCGATCGGGAGCCGTTTGCGTGTGCCGAGCAGGATCGTAACGATTTTGGAGGGCGAAAGCCTCGTCAACGATGCCACAGCGCTCGTCGCTTATCGATTCGCAATCGCCGCAACGGTCAGCGGACGGTTTTCGCTATCCGAGGCTGGTGGACGCTTTGTTTTGGTCGCGGTGGGCGGCACCGCCATTGGATTGGTCATCGGTTGGCTGGCTTCTCACGTCCAGCGCCGTCTCGATGATCCGCCGGTGCAAATCACCATTTCGCTACTGACGCCGTTTGCCGCCTACGTTCCTGCGGAGCGCCTCCAGGTTTCCGGGGTTTTGGCAGTAGTCGCGGCCGGGCTGTTTCTCGGCTGGCGTTCGCCGGAAACGCTTACCTCACGGACGCGCCTCAATGCATTCGTGTTTTGGGAGATGATGGTGTTTCTTTTAAATGGCTTGGTCTTTGTCCTGATCGGTCTGCAACTGCCACGCATTCTTCATGGGCTCCCCGGGCGATCTCTGAAACAACTGATTTGGCACGGTACGCTGGTCAGCGGCGCCGTTATCGCAGTACGCATCGCTTGGGTTTTTGGCGCGACCGGTCTCCTGGGTCGGGCAAACATCGCCTTTGGGAAAAAAGATCCGTATTCCGCCTGGCGGAACGTGGTAATTGTCAGCTGGACAGGAATGCGCGGTGTGGTGTCGCTAGCGGCGGCGCTCGCGTTGCCCCTAACCTTGGTGGACGGGCGCCCTTTCCCAGGACGCGACTACATACTGTTCATCACGTTCTGGGTGATTTTGGCAACGCTTGTACTACAAGGTTTGAGCTTGCCAGCGCTGATTCGCGGACTCGGCGTGGCGGACGATGGGATTGCTCGTATGGAAGAAAGAACGGCGCGATTGAAAGCGAACGAAGCGGCGTTAGCTTATCTTGCCGAAGTCGATCGGCGCTTCCCGAATGAGCTGGTGGAGCGGCTCCGCGTCGAATACAACGACCGCATTCGGCAATTGGAGGTTTGTGCGGACACGAGGGCAGATCGTTCAAGCGGACTCATCGCGTCCTTTCAACGTTTGCAACAAGAAGCGCTGGACGTGGAGCGCCGCACCATCATCCAGCTGCGCAACGAATATGTCATCAATGACGAAGTCTTGCGCCGCATCCAGAGCGACCTCGATCATGCTGAAGCGAGGCTGCCGGAGCGTCAGTAAATGACGAGTGATCCTGGGCGGCGAAAAGCGTTAACCATGTTTTCGTTGTTCGCTAAGGAAAGGCTATTTCCCTGGAATTTGATGGCGGAGCGGAATGTGATTTGGCAGGGTCTCCGCTGGAAGAGGCCGCTAATGAGCAACGGAGATGGAAACACAAAAACGGGGGTTGCCCCTTTGGATGGTCCCGTACAAACCGCGGAGATCTCCGCACTACGGGAAGGGCCAGTAAGGATCAGTCTGCCGAAAAGCCGTTTTTCGGTGACCTTGCTCAGGAAGAACTTGATGGCGCTCACCGGACTTTTTCTCTGCCTCTTTCTCGTGATCCATCTTTTCGGCAACCTGCAGCTGCTCTTGCCGGCACGAATTGCCCAGTGGCAATTCAACTTCTATTCCAGGCTCCTCTCGGAGAACATCTTCATTAAGCTTATCTCTTACGCATTGTTTGCGAGCATCCTGGCCCACACTATCTATGCTCTCGTGATCACGATCGAAAACCGGCGGGCGAGTGGAAAGCGATATGCCTACGACAGGCGTGGCGCAGCCAGTAGGTGGTATTCTCGAAAAATGGGATTACTGGGAACGATCATCCTTATTTTCCTGATCATTCATCTGCGGGATTTCTGGTATCGCTTGCAGTTCGGCCATGTGCCCATGGACAAGGACGGACAAAAGGACCTTTATGCGTTAGTCGTCACCGTCTACCACAACGGATGGTATGTTTTGATCTACGGCTTAGCCATGATCGCGCTCGGATACCATCTGTTGCACGGCTTTTTCAGCGCCGCCCGGACCTTGGGAATCTACCATCCCCGCTATGTTCATTCGATCAGGGTTGTCGGCTGGGTTTACAGCATCGGCATAAGCGCCGGTTTCGCACTCATCCCGATCTACATTTATTTCGTTAGGCCATAGGTTTATGCTGGACGCAAAGATTCCGGATGGGCCGCTGGAAGAGAAGTGGAGCTATTACCGATCGACGGCCAAGCTAGTCAGTCCAGCTAACCGCAAGAAATTTCGGATCGCGGTGGTTGGAACAGGCTTGGCGGGCAGTTCGCTTGCGGCCTCCCTCGGAGAGCTGGGGTATGCAGTCGTCTGTTTTAGTTTTCATGACACCGCCCGGCGCGCGCATTCAGTTGCGGCGCAAGGCGGAGTCAACGCTTGCAAGAATTATCAAAACGATGGCGACACCATTTTTCGCATGTTCTACGACACCATCAAAGGTGGTGATTTCCGGTCTCGGGAAGCAAACGTTTATCGCCTGACTGAGTGCAGTGCCAAATTAATCGATCAGGCGGTCGCGCAGGGCGTTCCCTTCGCGCGCGAATACAGTGGATATTTGAGCAATCGATCTTTTGGTGGAGTTCAGGTTTCTCGAACCTTCTATGCGCGAGGACAGACCGGACAACAGCTTCTGCTTGGCGCCTATCAGGCCCTCATGCGTCAGGTGGAAGCTGGCACGGTGCAGCTCTTTACGCGGCACGAATTTCTAGATTTGGTGGTGCTCGGCGGTCGAGCGCGCGGGCTCATCGCGCGCAATCTGGACACGGGAGTCATTGAGCGCTATGGCGCCCATGCGGTTGTCCTCGCCACGGGTGGTTTTGGGAAAATTTACTATCTCTCGACACTTGCGATGGGGTGCAATGCGTCTGCCATTTGGCGGGCACACAAGCGGGGTGCCTTTTTCGCCAACCCAAGTTGGACTCAGATTCACCCGACCTGTCTGCCGCAGTCCGGCGAGTATCAATCGAAGCTGACCTTGATGTCTGAGTCATTGCGCAACGACGGCCGAATCTGGGTGCCGAAAATTCCAAATGAAAGGCGCAGTCCGAACGAAATCCCGGAGCCAGAACGAGATTACTATCTGGAGCGTCGCTACCCGGCTTATGGGAACCTCGCACCCCGCGATATCTCATCGCGAGCGGCGAAGGAAAGAATCGACGCCGGTTTTGGGATCGGACCGTTAAAGAATGCCGTTTATCTCGATTTCTCCAAAGCAATCAGCGAACAAGGCGTAGCCAAAATCCAGGGAAAGTATGGCAATCTTTTTCGGATGTACGAAAAGATTAACGGGGTTGATGCCTACAAACAACCGATGCGCATCTCGCCTGCCGCGCACTTTTCGATGGGAGGTCTCTGGGTCGACTACGAACTCATGACGACTATCCCAGGGCTATATGCCGTCGGTGAAGCGAATTTTGCCGACCATGGTGCCAATCGTCTAGGGGCGAATTCTTTGCTCCAGGCTTGCGTAGACGGTTACTTCGTCGCTCCCTCTACGATACCGAACTACCTGGCCGAGATCAAGGCGGAGCCGGTCGACGTGCAAGACAGTGCGTTCACGGAGGCCGAAGAGAACGTTCGGCGGCAGTTGCGGCGGCTCCAGACTATCAACGGAACGACACCGACCGATGACTTCCACAAGGCTTTAGGTAAGATACTTTACGATCTCTGCGGACTATCCCGTTCTCGCCAAGGGCTGGAGACGGCGATGGTGGAGATTCGGTCGCTCCGCGGCCGCTTTTATACAGACCTTCGGGTGACCGGCGGCCCGGAACTGAATTCCGAGCTGGAGAAGGCTGGTCGAGTTGCTGACTACCTGGAACTCGGTGAGCTAATGTGCTACGACGCCATAACCCGCGACGAATCGTGTGGCGCCCATTTTCGTGAAGAATATCAAACGCCGGACGGAGAAGCGCTGCGGAACGACAAAGATTTCGCGTTTACCTCCGCCTGGGAGTGGACTCAGGCAGACAAAGAGCCGATCTGGCACAAGGAACCGCTGCGCTTCGAATTCGTCAATCCATCCGTGCGTAGCTATAAATAATCCGGCAGGGCATGCAGGTACACCTCAAGGTTTGGCGCCAGGAAAATCGATCAAAGAACGGCCAGTTCCGCGACTACCGTTTAACGGATGTTAGTCCGGAAATGTCTTTCCTGGAACTGCTGGACCTATTGAATGATCGGCTGATTCGCGAAGGAGAGAGAGCGATCGAGTTCGACCATGATTGTCGCGAGGGGATTTGTGGCCAGTGCGGACTCATGATCAACGGCCGCGCCCACGGGCCGCTGGCGAACACTACTACCTGTCAGTTGCACATGCGGGCGTTCGCCGACGGCGACACGATTTATGTAGAGCCGTTTCGCGCCGGTGCCTTCCCAGTTAAGTGCGATCTCAAGGTAGATCGGTCGGCGTTCGACCGGATTATACAAGCTGGCGGCTACATTTCAGCCAGCACTGGCGAAGCGCCGGAAGCCAACAGCATTCTGATTGGTCATGCGACTGCCGAAGCGGCCTTTGATGCCGCCGCCTGTATCGGATGTGGCGCCTGCGTGGCTACTTGCAAGAACGCGAGCGCAGCGCTCTTCACGGCGGCCAAGATCGTCCACCTGGCTTTGCTTCCGCAAGGCAAAATCGAGGCGCGCCAGCGGGTCGCACGGATGGTGGCGCAGATGGATCGAGAGGGATTTGGCCACTGCAGTAATACAGAGGCATGCCAAGTGGAGTGCCCCCAACAGATCTCGGTGTTGCAGATCGCTCGTATGAACTGGGAGTATAATCGTGCCCTCCTTCGCTGAATCCGTTAGAAACCGATTTCTGACAAGAGCTCGAAAAGCAGTTGGCCAACACAATGACCCGACCTGGGGAAGCAGGGTGAGCCCGACGTGAAGAGAGCCTCGATCGAATCGTCTGAAGCCGAGTCGGACGCCGCGAAAAACCTGGCTCCGAGGCCAGGGCGGAAACGACTTTGGATCTTGTTAGTCGTTTTCCTGGTCGGTGTTGCCATTTGGCTAATCTCTCCGCCGGAGGGTGTCGACACAAAGGCCTGGCACCTTTTGGCAATTTTCGTCACGACCATCGTTGGCATTATCGCGAAGCCCTTGCCGATGGGCGCAATTGCTCTGATTGGGATCGCGGCAACGGCGATTACCGGAACGCTGACGATCAACCAAGCGTTGAGCGGTTTTGGCAATAGCACGATCTGGCTGATCGTGGTCGCGTTCTTCATTTCGCGCGGCTTCATCAAAACGGGCTTGGGCAGTCGGATTGCCTATCTGTTCATGGCGGCCCTGGGAAAGAAAACGTTGGGACTGGGCTACGGCCTGATTGCGACCGATCTGGTATTGGCCCCAGCAATTCCGAGTAACACCGCGCGGTCGGGAGGGGTGGTCTTTCCGCTCGTGCGGGCATCAGCCAGGGCATTTGGCAGTGAACCGGACGACGGCACGGCTCACAAAATCGGCTCATTTCTCATCCAGGCGGCATTCCAGGGTAACGTCGTCAGCAGCGCGATGTTCCTCACGGCGATGGCGGCCAACCCGCTGGCCGCCCGGTTGGCGGGGCAGATGAATATTCACATCAGCTGGGGACAATGGGCTCTGGCGGCGATCGTGCCGGGCTTGGCCAGCTTGATTCTGATGCCTTTGGCGCTTTACAAGGTCTATCCGCCCGAGATCAAAGAAACTCCCGCGGCGAGTGAATGGGCAAAGCAAAAGCTCGCGGAGATGGGCAGGGTGCGGCTGGTCGAATGGATCATGCTTGGGGTGTTCTTTTTGTTGTTGTTTTTATGGATTCTGGGCGACCGGCTCGCCGGGATCGACAGCGCAACGACGGCGCTCGCGGGGCTTGGCGTGTTGCTGATCGCGGGTGTCCTCACTTGGAAAGACATTCTGCGGGAAGAAGGGGCGTGGGATACGCTGGTCTGGTTTGCCGCGCTGGTCATGATGGCTACTTTTCTCAATGAACTTGGCTTGATCCCCTGGTTTACCAAGCACGTGCAGAGCATGGTGGGCGGTATCAGCTGGAACATCGCCTTTCCAGCGTTGTGCCTGGCTTATTTCTACAGTCACTACTTCTTTGCCAGTCAAACTGCCCACGTCAGCTCGATGTACGCCGCGTTCCTGTCGGTGGCGGTTGCGGTGGGGACGCCGCCTGTGTTAGCCGCTCTGGTGCTCGGCTTTTGCAGCAATCTTTTCAGCAGCCTGACGCACTACGGAACCGGCCCGGCGCCGGTGTTGTTCGGCTCGGGCTATGTCGAGCTGGGCGCGTGGTGGAAATTAGGTGCGCTCGCCAGTGTCATAAACATTTTGATCTGGTTTATTCTTGGCGGCCTCTGGTGGAAATTGCTCAGGCTTTGGTAAAAGCGCCTCGACGCTGATCGAGCCCGCTCTGAAATTATTTTGCAAGGTTTGTAATTCCGACCAGCCAACAGGAAACGTTCTGCCTGGAGTGTTCTCTTTTGAGCGAATCGAAGAGCCAGCTCGGAAGGCTATCCTGCGCTTTGCGATTGCTGTCTGCCGTTTGCCGATTGCGGCGCGGTCCCCCACAACGCGGAACGATCGATGAGAAAAGTGCGGGTGATCACGACGCGTTCCAATGGGTTGGAATTTGTGTCAGTCGGGAGCCGGCTGATTTCATCAAGCGCCGGCAATCCCGAAATTACATGACCGAAAATGGTGTCTTTCCCGTCTTGCTCTGGCATTTCCCGCAGGCTGACATAAAACTGACTGCCATTCGAACGCCGGTTCGGATTGACCGGATCGGCGAGCCGGCCCATTGCGACCGAGCCGCGGGTGTGTCTGAGACGAATCTCCGCCGGCAAAGTGTATCCAGGGCCTCCGGTCCCAACTGCGTCTCGATCTTTGCTCTTGCTCAGCGGGTCACCGCCCTGCACCAGGTAGTTTGGTATTACCCGGTGGATCGTGGTTTTGACGTAAAATTTATCGCGTACCAGTTTTTTAAAGTTGTAGGCCGTGTAGGGAGCAGCGGTGGAATCGAGTGCCACCGCAAAGCTGCGAACGTTTCTCTGTTTTCCTTTGCCCCAGGCCAAGTCAAAGACGGCGACTTCATCAGCGGCAGAAAATCGGGCATAGCTGGAAAAGACGACGAGGAGGGTGCACAACGAGAAAAAGAAGTTCAATCCTTTGCGCGGCGGAAATTCGCGATACAGCTTTTCGCGCCTCGGGCTAATCAATTCACCGCCGAAGATGCCGAGGCGGCCTTTGCTTTTGAAACCTTTCATGATCAAGAAAACGGGAGATCGCAAATTTCGACTTCGCCAGGTTCAACCGGTTCCCCGGGAGAGTTCAGCGTGTACCGTGCTCCAGGCAGCTCGTACCCGCGGCGGACAAAGGCTAAACCGATGCGCTCGCCGCGTTTCTGACTCAAGACTGCGCTCGTGATGTAGCCAACGTTCTTCTGCGCCGCACCGAGCAACGCTGCGCCAATTTGCAGCGTTTCACCCTTCGTTAACCGCACGCCGCGTAGATGCCGATTGACGTGGCCGACACTACGGATGCGGCTGATAACTTCCTGGCCGAGGTAACAACCTTTTGTGTAGCTGATCGCGTCCTGATCCAGGCCGGCCTCGACAGGGATGACATTCGCGTTCAGTTCCGCGCCCCATTTGGGGATGCCTCTCTCGATTCTGAATTCCTCAAGTTCGGCATCATTGAGGATTGGCCGGTTGAGAGCCTGCGGCAAATCTAATTGGGACGAGTTCGGGACAAATAAATCCACGCCGATCTGCCGAAAGCGGGAAGAGGAAGCAACACGCACTCCGTCCGGTAGTAGAACGTTGTCGAGCGGCCCCAGAAAATGGAAGAGGCTGCAATCCTGTGCTTCGAGGGCTACATCATCCGCGATGATGTAGCGCTCGAGACGCGGCACCAGCGTTTCGGAAAGTACAGACTCCCAGTCGAGAAAAATCTCTTCGGCCCAGGCCGTTACGAAGAGATCGCCGCTCAGTTTACCTTTTGCGCTCAAGGCGCACGCATGAACGCCTTGCGCTTCGGGCAGATGAAGGATGTCATTGGTCACCTGGCCGTTGAGAAACCGGACTCGATCGGCACCGGAGAGCCGGTAAATATCTCTTTGAGCCAGACGAATTAACACGTGTTTTCGAGAAGTAACGCTCCGAGGTTCAGTGGAATTGCGCTATCTCCGTCGAGTCTCGCAAAGCAGTGGTCGAGGACGAGCCACTCGAGATTACGCGGGAGACTTCGTCAAAGTAGCCGGTCCCGACTTCCCGCTGATGCCGGGTTGCCGTGTAGCCCAGCGCCTCGGCGGCGAATTCCGCTTCCTGCAACTCAGCGTATGCCGACATTCCCTGCACCTGGTATTTCTTGGCCAGCCGAAACATCGCATAATTTAGCGTGTGAAAACCCGCCAGCGTGATGAATTGAAACTTAAAACCCATCACGCCAAGCTCGCGCTGGAACTTGGCGATCGTTGGAGCATCGAGTTTCTTCTTCCAGTTGAACGACGGCGAGCAATTATAGGCCAACGGTTTGCCCGGGAATGCGGCATGGATCGACTCTGCAAACTGACGGGCCTCCTCGAGACTTGGCTCGGGTGTCTCACACCAGAGAAGATCGGCATACGGCGCGTACGCCAGACCGCGGGCGATGGCTTGATCCAGACCGGCGCGAATCCGGAAAAAACCCTCACTGGTTCTCTCCCCGGTCAAAAAGGGACGATCGCGCTCGTCGATATCATTCGTCAACAGGCTGGCTGAGTTGGCATCGGTTCGGGCAATGATAACTAACGGGACGCCCGAAACGTCGGCGGCCAGTCGAGCGGCCACGAGATGCCGAATCGCCTGTTCAGTCGAGATAAGCACTTTGCCGCCCATGTGACCACATTTCTTCTCGGAAGCGAGCTGGTCCTCAAGGTGAAGGCCGGCGGCACCGGCTTCGATAAGTGATTTGGTTAATACAAACACATTCAATGGTCCGCCGAAACCAGCTTCGGCGTCTGCGACGATCGGGGCGAGCCAATGGGTACCGCGCTTTCCTTCCTGATTATCAATCTGATCGGCTCGCAACAGCGCGCGGTTGATCCGGCGGACAACAGCCGGAACACTATTCGAAGGATAAAGGCTTTGATCGGGATACATGTCGCCGGCCAGGTTGGCGTCGGCGGCGACCTGCCAGCCGCTCAGGTAAATCGCTTTCAGGCCGGCCTTCACCTGCTGAACCGCCTGGTTGCCGGTTAGTGCGCCCAAAGCAGGGATATAGAGTTCATCTCGGAGCAATTGCCACAGACGTTCCGCGCCGAGCTGGGCAAGGCTGTACTCGATTCGAATTGAGCCAGCGAGCCGTTCGACCTGTTCCGGGGTGTAGGGACGGATGATCCCAACCCAACGGCCGGGATCGGCACTCAAAATTGTTTTCACGAAACCTTCTTCGATATTTTGCGGTCTAACTGTCCGTTTTTTGATTGTTTTTGATGATCTGAGCGACGACCGCGTAATCTTTGTCGTCCAACCCGAGCCTGTGCCCCTTGTCCAAGACCCGCTCCACCGCGCGTGTTGCCGGTAGCTCTACTCCACACTGAGCTCCCAGGTCGAGCGCAAGGCGAGAATCTTTCAGCATGTTGCGTAAAGAAAAACTGGGCTCGAAGTCGCCTTCGATCATGCTCTTAAGTTTCAGATCGCTTACGCCGGAGCGGCAGGCATTCATTTCAACCGCTTCGGCGAATTTATGAGGGTCAACGCCGGCACCTTCGACAATGGCCAGGGCTTCGGCCAAGGCCTCCACGATGGCTGCCGAAATCAAATTCGTCGCGATCTTCACCGCGCTGGCATCGCCGAACTTGTCTAGAAATAGCATCGTCTTGCTGCTGGCCTGGAGAACTGGTCGAGCTCGATCGACAGCCGGCTTGTTGCCAGCAACGTAATAAACCAGTCGGCCGTTTGCCGCAGCTCCTTTGCTGCCGGTGAAGGGCGCATCGATTACTGCGGCGCCCGTGGAGTGGATTTCATCTTTTACCTTTTCAGCCGTTTTTGGTGATATTGTCGAATGCAGCGTGACGAGATGCGCGCTCGTCAATGCTGGTCGGAGTTGTGCGACGGTTTCTAGCACCGCAGCATCATTCGAGACAAAAACTTGGATCACCGTGCTCTTCGCGGCGAGCTCCGGCAGCGAGTCCACGAAGCCTTCCTCATTCTTTTTTGTGCGGTTCCAGACCCGAACATCAAACCCTTTTTGGCGGAGATTTCGGGCGACCCTCGAGCCGATTATGCCGAGTCCGATGACACCCACCGCTTCATTCGCGCTCATAAATAAAAACGTTTAGCGCGGAAAGTGCATAGGCGAAAGGGGGAAAGGGGTCCAGTTAACGTCGCAACTCATCCGATCGCCACTTCGGTGTTTAGCGTGGGGTAGCCGACACGCCAAAACGACCTCCACACAAAAAACCACAGCACCGAAAAGCCAAGCCAGGCCATCTTAGGACCTTCTCCTGTCCGCAAGCGGGCGGCTCTGTCCCCAAGCGAGCGGCTTGTCCGCAAGCGAGCGGCTTTCTCCAGTCCCCCAAAGCGGGCGACTCCGCGATTTCGGGCTGTTCCCAAGCGGCTTCGATGCCGAGGTTTCAGACCTGTCCCCCAAACGGGCGTGTCCCCCCCAGCTGGCGGATTCGGGTCCGAGACGCCTCAAAGATGACCGAGCAATTTCAGGCCGGCCTCGATTTGGGCCCGGCGCGGCTCGAGGAATAGGGGAAGGGCGGCTTCCGATTTTGGACCTGTCCGCAAGCGGGCGGCTTCCTGTCCCTCGAGCGACCTGACTGTCCCTCGAGCGCATTCGCAAACGGAGGTTAGCCGAGCGAACGGGTTTGGAAGAGGGGCCATTTCGAGGACTTGAGGGATCCGCTTCAGTCCCTGTCCCCCAAGCGGCTCCCCTTGTCCTTCGAGTGCTTCGCCAAGCGGTTTCGGACCTGTCCCCAAGCGAGTGGCTCTGTCCTTCGAGTGGCTGCGCCAAGCGGTTTCGGACCTGTCCCCAAGCGAGTGGCTGTCCCCAAGCGAGTGGCTGCGCGATTTCGGACCTGTCCCCAAGTGGGCGAATTTGTCCCCAAGTGGGCGAATTCGGGTCCGAGTGCCTCAAAGGTGACCGAGCGGTTTCAGGCCGGCCTCGATTTGAGCCCGGCGCGGCTCGAGGAATGGGGGAAGTGCAAGCCGAGTGCCGAGCGTGTCCTCGGTTTCATCGGTCGCAAAACCGGGTCCGTCCGTCGCGAGCTCAAAAAGGATTCCGCTCGGTTCGCGGAAATAGAGGCTTTTGAAATAGAAACGGTCCACCTCTCCGCTATTGGGCACGCGAAACTCGCGCAGACGCTCAGCCCAGGCGTGGTATTGGTACTCATCCGGTACGCGAAAAGCGACGTGATGCACTCCGCCCGCTCCGGGTCGGCCTTGACCTAGATCAGGGCGAACTCGCACGTGCAACTCAGCTTGCGGCCCCTCCCTTTGCATTCTGAAGACGTGGACCGAGAAACCGCTGACTGCGGGATCGGCATATTGGCGAACAAGCTGCATGTTCATCAAATCGGTGAGCATTCGCGCAGTCGGCGCGAGCTCGGCGACCGTGATGGTCACGGGACCGAGACCGATGATTTGATGATCTGGTGGGATTGGACTTGCTGCCCAGATGTGCCGGGGCTGTTCGGAAGGATCAGCAACCAGCGATAGGGTTTGACCTTCGAAATCGGAAAACTCAATGGTGAAGCGGTCATCCACCGTGCTCGGATTAGAGTGCCGGACACCGTTGCTCCTAAGATGGGAACGCCACCAATCCAGGCTCTTTGAGTCGGGCACTCGCAACCCCACACGAGAGATCGTGCTATTTCCCGGTCTGGTCGCCACCGCGGATTCCCAATCAAAGAAAGTGAGATCGCTCCCTGGCGAACCAGCGGCGTCCGCATAAAACAGATGATACGCGCTGACGTCGTCCTGGTTGACAGTCTTTTTTACGAGACGCATCCCGAGAGTTCTGGTGTAGAAGGCGAGGTTGTCCCGCGCCCGAGCGGTGATCGCGGTGACGTGATGGATACCGGTCAGAGCCAAGTTCACAGAAAAATGGTACTCGAATCATCACTTTAGATAAAGAGGCGCATTGGCGCTTGTTTGTTTGTGAATCGCGTCTTTATTTTTGAGAACAGAAGCTGTTTAGGAGGCTGTTCTTCATCGATGCACCGGCGCGTGGCGTAGAGGCAAGCCGATGTCGGTTGCATGCGCGAGGGCGTCCGATCGGGTGAACGTTTTTGGGCGTTCCCTGGGATGAGGGAGAGGATTTCGGTGATGTTGAACAACCGGCAGCCTGATCCTCAAGGCGCAAGACTATGGATAGAAAGAATCGACCGCCCTGTTCTTCGGCGGCCAACGATGATCTCCGACCGTCACGGAGGCGTTTTCTCGGCCAGTTAGCGGCTCTCTCAGCCGGATTGACGATCACCCGTCCGCTCACCACGCGAGCAACCACTGAACCCGGGGCGAGTCGGACCGCGATGCCAACCAAGCCGGCTTCGGGCCGAATCAAGGTCGAGTTGAATGTTAACGGCAAAAGCTATGTACAGCAGCTCGACCCTCGGGTGACTCTGCTGGATGCCTTGCGCGAACGACTCGATCTTCCCGGCACCAAGAAAGGTTGCGACCACGGCGCTTGTGGAGCGTGCACGGTGTTGGTTGAGGGACGGCGGGTGCTGTCCTGTTTGACATTGGCTGCTCTGGCGAACGGCAAAGCTGTCACCACCATCGAAGGCCTGGCTAACGGCGAAGAGCTTCACCCAGTCCAAGCGGCTTTTATCGCCTGTGATGGTTTTCAATGCGGCTATTGCACACCGGGTCAGATCATGTCGGCGGTCGGTTGCATCCAGGAAGGTCACACGCGTTCCGACACCGAGATCAGAGAGTTCATGTCCGGCAATCTCTGCCGCTGCGGCGCCTATCCGAATATCGTGGACGCGATCAAGGTGGCTGCGCCGAAAATGCAAGGAACCTAACGATGAGAAGTTTTGATTTTGCAGTAGTGACGCAGCCGGCAGAAGTGGCCTCCCAAACCGCTGAAGGAAGCGCTTTCATCGCCGGCGGAACGACCTTGGTCGATCTGATGAAGCTGGATGTGATGACACCCGGCAAAGTCATTGATTTGAATGCGCTGCCGCTTCGAGGCATCGAACTCGATGAGGGCGGGCTGCGGATTGGCGCTCTCGAGCGGATGAGCGATGTGGCTGCTCACCCGGCGGTGGCAACCAACTATCCAGTGATCTCAGAAGCCCTCCTGAAAAGCGCTTCGGCTCAAATCCGAAATATGGCAAGCATGGGAGGAAACCTGCTGCAACGCACTCGCTGCGGTTACTTCCGCGATGTCCACAGCCCTTGTAACAAGCGAGATCCAGGGAGCGGATGCCCGGCCATTGAAGGCGACAATCGGATGCTGGCGATTTTCGGTACCAGCAAAGCGTGTGTGGCATCTCATACCAGCGACCTGGCAGTCGCGTTGGTAGCGTTGGGCGCGTCGCTGGAGCTCTGGAACGGCGGAAGCAGGCGGACTCTGGCGTTGAGCGAATTTTATTTGCTTCCCGGCGAAACGCCTCACCTGGAAAACAGACTGGAGCCTGGGGAAATCATTGCGAGGATCATGGTTCCGCGTCTGCCATGGGCACGGCGGTCGGCCTACCTGAAGATTCGTGACCGGGAATCCTATGAGTTTGCGTTAACCTCGGCGGCCGTGGCTCTGGACATCGCCGACGACGGTAAAATCAGAGACGCGAGAGTGGCGGTTGGCGGGGTCGGAACCAAACCCTGGACGTTGCCGGCTGTCGAACAGGCGTTAGTCAGCCAACCAAACAGACAAGACACGTTCGAAGCCGCGGCCAAGCTTGCCGCGGCCGGCGCTCAGCCTTTGAGCATGAATGGCTTCAAGGTTGAGCTCCTTCAGCGAACGCTCGTCCGAGCCATGATGCAGGTAGGAGGATTAGTATGAACAACGTCATCGGCAAACCGCACGAACGGGTCGACGGCCGCTTAAAGGTCACCGGAGCGGCCCGATATTCCGGCGACAACACCGCCCCTAATCTGGCCTACGGCTATCTGGTGCAGAGCACGATCGCCAACGGTACGATTGAATCGATGGACACGAGCGCCGCGGAAAGTTCGCCGGGTGTTGTCGCTGTGTTTACGCCTTTCCATCCTCTGAAGTTGTACATGCCGTTGGACCGGTCGGAAGGTGGCAACAGCGGAGATGGAACGCCCGCTTTGCAAGGTAAAAAGGTCGACTACTACGGACAGACGATCGGCTTGGTAGTTGCCGATTCGTTCGAACAAGCGCGCGATGCTGCGGCTTTAGTGAAAGTCAATTACAAGCAAAAGGAACACGCGGCCTCTTTCGAGGCTGGTATGCCCAAGGCTTTCGCGCCGGACAAGGTCGACCGCGAAAAAGCGGTGGCTGGCGTCCTTGCGCCAGGAGTTAACTCAATCGACGACGCCCTGAGCGCCAGCCCGGTTACCGTTGCGGCGCGGTACACCCTGCCGATGGAACATCACAATCCGATGGAGACCCACGCCACGGTTGCCGTTTGGGAAGGTAATCGGCTAACGATCTATGACGCGACTCAGTACATGGTTGGCCAGAGGCGCAGTCTCGCAGCTGCATTGGGGATTGACGAAGACGACGTTCGCGTGCTCTGCCCCTTTGTGGGAGGAGCGTTCGGGTGCAAAGGCTCGATGTGGATGCATTCACCGCTCACTGCGGCGGCCGCGCGAGCGATCGGGCGGCCGGTGAAGACCGTGCTGACCAGGGAACAGATGTTTACATCGGTCGGGCATCGGCCTGCGTTGATTCAGGAAATTACCCTCGGTGCCGCCACTGACGGAACGTTGCAAGCGGTCAAGCATGAAGCGACGACCACGACGTCAGATTCGAAGCTGTTCGTCGAAGCCGCGGCTCATCGAACCTCCCGTTTTCTTTACAAAAGCCCGAACATCCAGGTGAACCACAGGCTGGTTCCGTTGAACGTGCCGCCTGGTACTTTCATGCGCGCGCCAGGCAATGCGCCAGGCATGTTTGCTTTGGAGTCGGCCATGGACGAGCTCGCGGTGAGGCTGGGGATGGATCCGGTGGAACTGCGGCTGAAAAATTACGCAGAGGTGTATCCCGGACCGAATCTGCCATGGTCTGATAAGAATTTGCGGGAATGCTATCTGCAAGGCGCAGAAAAGTTTGGCTGGTCAAAGCGCGCAGCACGTCCTCGTGTCAATCGCGATGGAGACTGGCTCATCGGGCATGGCATGGCGACTTCCCTTTATCCCGCGCATCGATCCCGGAGCCTGGCAAAGGTGCGGCTGAAAGCGGATGGCACGGCGGTCGTTTCCTGCTCGACCCAAGATCTCGGAACGGGCACGTACACGGTTTTGGCCATCGTCGGAGCGGAATTCCTTGGTCTGCCAATCGAGCGAGTAAAAGCTCATCTCGGCGATTCTGCTCTTCCTGCGGCGCCAGTTTCCGGAGGGTCTCAGTCGGTCGCCAGCGTGACGCCCGCAATCAAGGCCGCCGCGGAATCGGCGAAACTAAAATTGATTCAGCTGGCGATCAAAGATAAGAGGTCGCCTTTCAGCAGTCTGAAGGCGGAACAACTCGCGTACGATCGGGGATCGTTAAGCGCGAACGGCCAATCGATTCAATTCGGCGACTTCTTGACGAAGCTTGAGCGTGGCGCGGTCGAAGCGACGGAAATGGCTTCCCCGGGTGATGAAGAGAACAAATACGTTTTTCATTCGTTTGGTTCACAGTTCTGTGAATTAAGAGTGAATTATTGGACCGGTGAGGTCCGCATCTCTCGTATGACGAGCGTGATGGATATCGGGACCGTTGTGAATGCCACGGCAGCAAGAAGTCAGATTATGGGCGGGATGGTGTTTGGAATTGGAATGGCGCTTTTCGAAGCGAGTCACCTGGAGGCTGCGACCGGTCGATTTACCAATACCAACCTTGCGGAATATCTGGTGCCAACCAACGCCGATGTGCCGGTCATCGATATCCATTTTCTCGATCGACCTGATTTTGTCTTCAATCCGATCGGTGCGCGGGGAATTGGAGAGATTGGAATTACCGGCACCCCGGCGGCAATCGGGAACGCGATTTTCAACGCGACAGGAATCCGGGTGCGCGATTTTCCGATTCGGCCAGAGCGTTTGCTCCGACCAGCGAGCGAAGGTACGCGGGTCAGTATGCGCGAGATCTAATGGGGCGGGGGATAAACCATGCCACGAGTCGGGATTGTCATTCTCGCGGCAGGAGGGTCCCAGCGCCTCGGTCAGCCGAAGCAACTTTTGACGATTGGCCAGGAACCATTGTTGCGCCGGATCGCTCGCGCCGCCTGTGCGTCCTCGGCCGATTCGGTATCGGTTGTGCTCGGATCCTCTGCGGAGGCCTGCGGCCGGGTTTTGCGCGATCTTCGCGTGAAGGTGTTGTTGAATTCGTTGTGGGAGACCGGTATGGCTTCGTCGCTCAAAACCGGAGTTGCCGAAATTGTTTCGCTGGGCTTCGACGGAATTCTGATCGTTACGGTCGACCAGGCGGCCCTGACGGCCGCTCTCCTTGACCTTTTCCTCGCTAAGTTTACGGGAAATCCTGATACAGTGATTGCTGCGCGATACGATGGCGTTGCCGGCGTACCGATACTCTTCGGCAGCCGCTGGTTCGAGCCGCTCCAGCTGTTGTCCGGCGATGTGGGTGCCCGCGTCCTCGCGCGTTCGGCCCGGAAAGTTCAGATGATCGACTGGCCCGAGGGCTCACTGGATATCGATCGGCCTGAAGATCTTGCACGTCTCTCCGAGATCAGCCAGTTGATTCGATAATCCTTGCATGCGGTCGGGTGCCCCGAAAATTGATTTCAGGTCAGGAGGAATTGCGGTTCCCGGTGCCAGGGGAATTAGTAGTTCCGATCGATCCTCGGCGAGGCGGGTTTTGAACGAATGGTCGGCGATCGCCAGTGGATGCTGGTGATTGCCGGAGGAATTTGGCATGCGGCATTTCGCCCGGTCCAGGCTTGCGAAGCTCGATTTCTGCGCCGCGCCGCTTGGTGAGCTTGGCCGCGATGGAGAAGCACATCGTGCGGTACGTATTGGTTTCGTCATCGATGAGGACCAGTCTGGATCCGCGCAGATCTCTTCGGCCCTTGATCGGAGCGGGCACTCCGAGGTCACGGAGCATTGATTCAGCGTGGATCTGTGCGCGCTTCCAAGACATACGAGTGAGGGGGCAAACAGTAGAAGGTAGGAAGGCAGAAGTCCAGGAGTTGTGGCTGTCCGTCGGTGTTTTGCGTGCGGGGGTAAGTGGCACCAGCGTTGCCCAGTCCGTGTTGTAGGAGTCCCGAAGCGTGATACCGCCGAACTCGGGGACTCGAAACTCGGGACCTTACCCAGCCTGCGCAGCTGCCATCGCCGGCTTCATAGCGGTTTTCCTGCGCGAAAACCAGTCAAAGAACCAGGCAGCCAGGAAAACGCTCCCGAGTTGGGCGCAAACCAGCCACGTCGAGAGCAAATTGACGTCCTGCACGGTGCTGAGCCAGCCTAGCATCAGTAGGGACAAGCAAATCTCTATCGAAAACACGGGCAACATATGTTGACCGACCAGGCCCAGCGGCCGCAACGGGTTCGCCCAGCGCGAGATCGACGGGAGCAGTTTGGAAGCAAACCAGGCCACCACGAAGAAGTTCAAGACTCGCAACGGACCGAGATGCCATTTGTCGAAAAACCAGAACTCCTTGCTCGGGTCAAAATTGAGATAGATCGAAATCCATCGCCACACGAGGAAACCGGTGGCCAGAACAAGGAGAATTACTTCCGCCCAAAGATCAAGCCGCAGAACAGGGCGCTTTTCCTGAAGCGAACGGCCGAAAATCAGGCCACCAACCCAAAGGACCTGCCAGGAAAGGATATCGAAAGGTCCAAAATTAACATAAGGAAGCCCGTTGGTGGTCGAGAGCAGAAAGTCTCGTAACCTGAACTGCGATACGAGCCAGACCAGTATGCTGGTTAGGAAGACCGCTTTCCAGCCCCACTTTTTCGCACCCCAGAATGCGATCGGAGTAAGCAAAGAAAAAACAATGTACATCGGCAGGATGTCCATCAAAGGAGGCTGAAAAACGAGGGCCAGCGAGGCGAAGGTCGCCGTACGCGGATTCTTCAGAAAAGGATCGAGGATGTTCTGGATACCGGGAACCTCCGACAGAAAAAAGCCGGCTACGAAGAACGCGAAAAGAACGGTACACAGGTGGGCACGATAGATCCGTATTGCGCGATTGACTGTCGCGGAACGGGCTGCGGCAAACCCTGATCGTTCGCTTCGCCTCTGAAAAAGCAGACCGGCCAGGAAGGCGGAAACAAAGACAAAGCTTTCGGCGGTGGAAAAGAATCCGATTGGCTGATCAGTCAACACGCGGAGAGGGGATGGCGAATGGTTGACGACCATCAGCAACAGCAAAAATCCCCGCAGAATATCAAGCTCGATCAGTCTCTTCATTCGCGCCGTCAGTCTGTTGAGGCAATTTCCGTGCCGACTGTGACGAATCCGATCCTCATTGGGTTACAAGAGGAGATTTCTGCAGAGCGCAGCGAATCGACTCGAGTGGATCGTGCCAAATTCGAGACTGGCCTTGGAATTTGCACGGGTTGGGCGTCCGCCCCCAAGAAAGCCTCCATGTGAAGGTTAAACTGCGAATTGTCTCAACAGTTTCGGTCATCGATGCACGGTCATCCCGTGCGGGAACTCGGTCCGCAGGAAGCCCCCTATGTCTTTCCGCATGATTTGATAGCCGGCCGGGCTAAGATGAACCTGGTCGGCCGCAAAGAGCGAGGGATCGGGCTTTTTGTCCTCGCCGAGCATCGCGGAACAGACGTCGATGAACTCGCAGTCTTGTTGCTTGTCGAGAAAACTGTCTACTAAGCCGTTGAACCGTAGAATATTGCTCAGATACTTGCATCGTGCCGGGCTTGGTTTCACCGAAACAAAGGCAATCGGCGTTTCGGGCAGATCCGTTCGCAAAAGCGCGAAAAGCCGCTGAAACGAATCAAAGACCTTCTCCGGCGCCGTCCCCAGGGCGAGGTCATTGTCCCCGGCGTAAATTACTACGGCGGAGGGCTTGAGCGGCAGAACCAACAGTGGAGCGAACTTGACGCAGTCAGTCAAACGAGAGCCTCCGAAGCCGCAGTTGAGGACGGTGTAACCGGGGAAATCCTGTTGGAGCGTCTTCCAGAGGCGAATGGATGAACTGCCGTAAAAGATGATTGGATCCGGCGGGGCATCGGCCAGTCTCGCTCGGAGCGCTTTTACTTCACTGTCGAAAGCGCCCACTGGGACCGCCTGCGCAACTGCCCGAGTTGTGCCCAGAACGGCGATCGCAAGGATCAAAGGAAAGAGTTTCGAGTTGAAGCTAGCCATCGCTCAATTATTCGCGAGAGAGAAGCCAGATTACGTGGTTTACTTCGACTGTTCAACCCTCTAGCGAGGCCAGCCCGTCGCAGACGAGCAAACGGCGGAATCTTCCGCAAACGGTCTACGCTTGCCGGTCGCCGGGGTCGTACGCTAGAACTGGTCAGTATGAGCCTTTTCCAAGCGATTCTCGAGTCTGTGGAAAATCCGAATCACGCCGGAACTCAGCAGGACCTGCAGGGCTTGGTGAACCTGGCCCAAAGCATTCCCGGCCTGGGAAATGCGCAGGCCTTGCAGCCAGTACTGTCGGTCCTTGGATCCCATGTACAGACTGCCTTGAGCCAGCAGCAACAGAGCCAAGGTACCGCCGCCGCCCAACAAACCGTGTCCGATCTTTCTCAGCCGGGAGTGGGAATGCAAGATCTCGAAAATCTCTTTGGCCAGTCAGGGTTCAACAGCTTGATCGGCGAGCTTTCGCGCCGGACCGGGCTGAGCTCGCAACTGATCATGACTTTCCTGCCAGTCGCCATACCCGTGGTGATGAAACTGCTGGCGTCGGGCACTCATCAAACAGATCCGCAAGCGCCCAACCCGGTTCTCAATCGTTTCCTTGGATCTAACCAGAACGGCGGGGCCTTGCTGACCGAAGCGTTCCAATTGGCATCTCAGTTCATGGCTCGGAAACCCAGTTGAGGTTGGGCGAAATGGACCATGATATTTCGCAACAGCGCTTTTGCGCGATCGCGCGGCGAAGGCGGCATTTCGTGGTCACGTCCCTGGCGTAGACCGTGTTCCGCGCGCATCTTAAAACGAAAGCAATGCCCGGCGCGGTCGACATCGAAAACGAGGCCCAGTTATGCCGATATCTGCGGATGACCGGTCGAATCAAGCGAGAGGAAACGCCGATCACACAAATCCTGCCCGGAGGCGTGTCGAACAAGACCGTTTTGCTTACTCGCCCCAGCGGAGAGCGTTGGGTTCTAAAGCAGGCTTTGCCGAAATTGCGCGTGGCCAGCGATTGGTTCAGCGATCCGGCTCGTATCCATATTGAGGCGGAGAGTTTGCGTTACCTTCCGAGCGTGGCACCTCCTCTAAGTGTCCCAGCGCTCGTTTTCGAGGATCGGTCGCAGCACATTCTGGCGATGGATGCTGTTCCGGAACCTCACGAAAATTGGAAAGAGCAACTGCTCAAGGGAATGATTGATCCGGCGCTGGTCCGACAATTTGGGGAACTTTTATCGAGCATCCACGGCAAGAGCTTTCAACAACGTGACGAACTGAGAAAGGTCTTTCGGGACCGCTCTTTTTTCGAAACGCTCCGACTTGAACCTTACTATCTCTTCACCTCTACGGTTGTGCCGGAAGCCCGGATGTTTTTGACCGGCTTAGTGGACGAGACTCGCGCGCAGTGCCTGACCTTGGTGCACGGCGATTACAGCCCGAAAAATCTTTTGGTGCACGATGGCAAATTCATTTTGCTCGATCATGAAGTGGCCCATTTCGGGGATCCGGCCTTTGACCTGGGTTTCAGTCTGACTCACCTGCTGAGCAAAGCCCTTCATATTTCTGAACACCGGTCCGAGTTTTTGGAGGCTGCAGCGAAGTATTGGGGATCTTATCGTTCTGAGGTCGAAACGGCTCCATGGTTCGCCGGCACCGAGCAGCGCGCCATCCGGCATACGATCGCTTGCGTCCTCGCCCGAGTGGCTGGTCGCTCGCCTCTGGAGTATCTCTCCGCAGCCGAACGGAGCCTCCAGAGATCGGTCGCTCTAGATCTCATTGAGCGGGCTCCGGCTACCATGCCTGACCTCGTCGAGCGCTTCGGTTGCGGCATTCAATGAGAATTAAGGAACTGGACGCATGGGAAGTTCTCGATAGCCGGGGTCGTCCGACGCTGTCTGCGCAAATTTTTGCGGAAAACGGCCTCAGCGGATCGGTCTCAGTTCCTTCGGGCGCCTCCACCGGGCGGGCCGAGGCCAAGGAATTGCGCGATGGCGGTCGACGCTTCGGAGGATTCGGTTGCCGGCAAGCGGCAGCGAATGTCCGAGGCGCGATTCGCGATGCGGTAATAGATCAAAGGTTCGAAGATCAGGATGCCCTGGACGGCCTTCTGTTACAGGTTGACGGCACGCCGGACAAATCACGGCTGGGCGCCAACGCCGTTCTGGCTGTCTCGCTCGCTTTTGCTCGCACGATGGCGGCGCAACAAGGAGTAGCCTTGTTCGATTACTTCTCCTCGGTTCTGCCGAACGCGTCACCGCAATTGCCGGAATTAACGATCAACCTCTTTAGCGGCGGTAAACATGCGTTTGGACAGGTTGATATCCAGGACGTGCTGCTGGTTCCATCCTCGGAGGGCATGATCTTGGAACAGCTGGCCAAGACGTACGCGGTGTACCAGGCCGCAGCCGCGATCAGCGCGAAACGTTATCAATCCCGCCCGCTGACCGCCGCCGAGGGCGGTTTGGCTCCGCCTTTCGAGAGTAGCGCCGTCATGCTCGCAACGGCGACAGAGGCAATTCAAGCGGCTGGCTTCGAACCAGGGAGAGAGATGTCGTTGGCAGTTGATATAGCCGCCAGTCATTTCCGAGACGCCGACGGCAACTACCTTCTGGACGGACGCAGGTTAGCTCCGATTGAGATGATCGGAATGTTGGCGGACTGGAGCAAAATCTACCCGCTCGTCAGCATCGAAGACGGCCTCGGAGAAGAGGACTGGAGCTATTGGCCCGTTCTGTGTCGCAAACTCAATCCTGAGTCGCTCACGTTGGCCGACGATCTGACCTGCACAAATCCGATCCGAATCAGAAGGGCGATTGAGGCGGAAGCAGCAAATGCGCTCCTGTTGAAAGTGAATCAAATCGGGACACTGACCGAAGCAAGAGAAGCTTATCTGCTAGCTCGTTCCGCCGGTTGGAAGGTATCGGTAAGCGCTCGGAGCGGTGAGACGGAGGACACCTGGCTGGCGGATTTAGCAGTTGGCTGGGCTGCGGATTTTTTGAAGGCTGGCTCGATCACGCAGTCGGAGCGCTTAGCGAAGTACAACCGTTTGGTCCAGATACAGCGTGGCAACGCAAGGGTGACCAGAACCCATAGCCAGGAGCGAAGTCGGAAGGCATAATCCGGCGATGCCCGATTATGGCATCGATGCCATGCCGAGCACGCCCAAATGACCTCCGCAGTTTCCGCATAAAACTCGCCCGCCGTTTCCCGCCTGAACAGTTCCTTCGCCGTCGCAGTCGCCGCAAAGTTCGCCGACCTCCACGGTCAAAACGCGCCTCCCTTGAGAGCGGTTCCGTTGGATTTGATGCTCGATCAAGGCCTCACACTCAGCCTGATCGAATCCTTCACCGCAGACGCCGGACAACGAGCCGCTCTCTTCGTCTTCGACCCAAAGGCAGAACTTCCACTTGGTTCGGTGGACGCGGCAGGTCATTACCTACGGATTGTAGTAGGATTCGATCAGAAACACAAGATCTTGTGTTAGGATTTTTGCGTACAGCCTCGTTCCGGCTTTTAACCGCGCTTGGGCACTCGGGCGTGCCAACGTCAAGCGGTCGGAAAGCTCTGCGGCCGAGTCATCCGCCGCTGATGGCGGTCATCACGGTTATCTCCGCCCCTGGCGGCAGGCGTGTTTCGAGGTTTGCGCGCTCCCCTTCAACATAGATGTTGATGTGGGGTCGAATCGCCGGCGTGGAATCGCAGACCCGGTCGCGCATCCCGGGCCAGCGAGAATCCAATTGATCAATCATTTCAGCCACGCTGGAAGCCGATAGTTCGACCAATCGCGCAGAATCGGGAAACAGGCTAACGAGGGGCGCCGGGAGCAGCACAAAGACCGCCGGCGAGGACTCGTCTGGCTTCACTAATTCGCTCTGTTTCGTTGATGGCATCTTTTCGGATTCCGGCACAGACGTAGGCCGTTTAGTTATCAGTCAGGAGCGTCTCCACGGAATAGATCGGAGGCAGGTACTGCGCGATGGTTGTCCAGCTGTCGCCCTCATCAGCGCTGGCGAATAGTGTGCCCGTATTTGTGCCGAAGTAGACGCCGGCCGGGTCGAGTTGGTCGGCTGCCATCGCCTGACGCAACACGCCAAAGAACGCGTTTTCCTGGGGGAGACCGTCCCGCAACGCTTCCCAATGCTCACCGCCGTCCCGGGTTCGCCAAACGGCAGCCTGGCCATTCGGTACATATCTGCCTGCCGTGTCTCCATTCAGCGGCAGAAGATAGAGCATTGCGGGATTTCGCGGATGGACGGCCGCAGGAAATCCGAAGCTCGAAGGCAAACCCGCCTCAATGCTTTCCCAATGCCGCCCGCCGTCCTGACTGCGGTACATGCCGCAGTGATTCTGCTGGTACAGACGATACGATTTTCCAGGCGCCATGACGAGACAATGCACACACTGGCCGTATTCTGGATACTTTTGCCCTTCCGGCATGAAGTCGGCCCTTGTCCCCTGGTTGCGGGTTTCCCAAGTGTCGCCGTCATCCGTCGTATAAAATACTCCGGCTGCGGAAATGCCGACCCAGAGCTGCCTGGCGTCATCCGGATGGGTTACGAGGGAATGCAGGACGAGACCGCCGCCACCCGGTTGCCAATGCGGTCGCGAAGGATGGTTTCGCAACCCGACGATGTGTTGCCACGATTGGCCGGCGTCATCGCTCCGGAACAGGCCGGCTGGTTCAACTCCGGCGTAAATTCGGCCGTTCACAGCCGCTAAACTCCATACCGCTTTGATCGGTTCTTCTCCGGCTTCATACGCCAAACCCTCGCTCGAATGTGTCCAGGTGGCGCCAAGATCGGTGGACTTCCAGACCGCCGGACCGAACCATCCGTTGCCACCGCCGCCGTAGATCACACCGGTGACCGGATCTCCAACGACGTGGTTTAGTGGCCAAGTCTCGCAGAACGGACCGCGCAGAGACCAGGAGCGCCGTTCAATGTCGCTCTGAACGATGAATGCGCCTTTCTTTGTTCCAACCAGGATAGAAATCTTTTTTGCCATTTTTTGGTGTCCTTTCGCCGCGTTCGGCGCTCTATCATATGACGAACGGCCGAGGTTGCCTAGGACAGGAAGTCAGGAGTCGGGAGTCAGTAATCGGTAATCAGTAATCGGTAATCAGTAATCGGTAATCAGTAATCAGAGCCAGGAATTGACGACTAGTGTGTCCTGATGCTGAGCAGGCTGTAAGGACGGCCAGATCCTGGGAGCGCAAGGCTAGGGAAAGTAATTTTCGCGAGCAAGTTGTGGGGGGACAGGTCAGATCAGATCTGAAACGCCTCAAAAGTCAGAGAAGTGGCCGAGTCACTCCAACAGCGGGCTGCATTCTCGTAGCGTAAGTCGTTCTGGCTGCGGCTTGCACCCGGCGTGATTCGAACACACAACCTTCTGATCCGTAGTCAGATTTTGCTCCCTACGTAAGTGCCTGTACCTAGGGAGTTTAAGTATACAGAAGTCCACCGAAGAGTCCCAAAGTCTTGATTTTTGGGCACGATTGGGCACAGTAGGGCGGACATCTGATTTTTTGAACTATGCCTTACAAGTATTCTCCCTTTATCCGTCCCGATGGTGCTGGTTGTTTTCGGCTTGATGTTCCTGCTAAGAAAAGTCCGACCGGAGTTCGGGTCCGGGAACGGTTTGACACTGAAGCCCTCGCCAACGGGCGGGCGAAGGAGCTCTTCGTAAAAAAGGAAAACCTGGCAATTGCGGTTTCCAATATTTCGCCAGGGCAAGCTCTCGACGCAACCAAAGCACTCGCGCTGCTGTCGGATTATCCAGAGGTGAGTCTCGTTGATGCTGCAAAACTCTATCGCGAAACGGCAGAACGAGAGAAAGCTTCGGTCACTTGTGAAGTCTTGTTTCGCGAGTTTCTGTCTGCGAAAGCTCGCCGAAGTCCTTCGACACTGACCCAGTATAGGTGGTTTACCGAATCGATGGAACCACTGAAACCGGTGCTGGTTTCGAGAGTCAGCCTTCGGGATGTGGAAAGCATCCTTGCCGATAAACCTGACGGTACCTTTGATGCATTTCGGCGGTACGGCCGCGCTGCCTTCAACTTTGCGATTGCTCGTGGATGGACGAAAGAGAACCCGTTCTTGTACTTAGAGAAACGATCCCAGGCGAGGGCTGAGGTGATTACCTTGCCGGCGGACAAGCTCAAAGCGCTACTTTTGACAGCCTTGGACAAGTATCCCGAGCTCGTCCCGTACTATGTCTTTACCTTCTTTTGCGGCATTCGAGCCGATGTTAATCACGGCGAAATTACCAGGCTGCAGTGGGAGGATGTAGATTTAGCGAAACGAGAGGTGCTTGTTCGTGCTGAGGTTTCCAAGACGAAGCGTCGCCGGCGTTTTGTGCCGATCTCGGACAATGCAATTGAATGGCTGGAAGCTTACCGAATCAAAGGCGGGTCGATGACCGGTGCTGTCGTGCCTTTCAGTTCAAACGTGCTACGGAAACTTTATCGGTCCTGCCGCCGAGACGCCAAGCTAAATTCCGTCGCTCCTGGCAAAGCCTGGGTTCAGTCGCTTGCCCGACACTCCTTCTGCTCGGCTTGGCTGGCTACCCACAAGGACGCTGACAAACTCCTGCTGATCAGCGGCCACGATTCCCGGCAAACGATGTGGGACCATTACTACCGTGGAATGACACCAGCTGAGGCGGCCAAATACTGGGGAGTCAAACCCTCTTTCCCGGTGGCTTCGAACGTAGTGCGATTTTCGGGTGCGGCTTGACGGTCGCGTGTTTCTTGATCTGCTTGGTTTCGAAGAACTCCGCCCGGATCTGCTGAGCTTTTTCTCTGATCCCGCTCGAAAGATCGGCATTTGCGAGCACGTAGAAACTCTTGGATGGAGACGCGAGGGACCATAAGTCATTAATCCCCCAACGTGCCGTTAAAAGCTTTTGCACGTCTGCTTCGAGCTCAAATTTTTTCATCAGTTTATTGATCGCATTCTGGAGTGCTGGTCTAAGAGCCCACAGCTTTCCTTCTCGAATGCTAGCATCCAGCAGAAGCCGCAGGACTTCAGTGTAGTGATTCAACGATTCCTCAACATGCTTTTCTGATTGTGCATCTGCGCGTGCCTCTTTCATCCACGTAAAAGTTTCGCCCGTAAGGGCCTGCCCACTTGGATCCATCGGCTGTTCCGGCATGAAATTCTCGATCAATTGATCGGGATCCAGGCGTGTTACTATGAAAACCTGGTAGGCGAGTTCTGGACTGACTGCAAGCTTGCCAGACTCAATCTGTTTTATCGTGATCGTGGCTCGACCGATCAACGAAGCCAGTTTGCTTTGGCTCAACCCGTAGCGTGCGCGGGTGGTCCGCAGCACGTGAGGGGGTTGTTCTTTAGGAGTCACCTTGGGATAGTGGTATACATCGAAGTATTAGAGTGTCAACGAGTTCGCTTGCACGGGAGGATGTTGGGATACATCCTGATATTCCATGCAGCCAGAACTAGACGACACGGAAACTCTGACGACGTTTGCCCTGATGACCGTCCCGGAGTTCGCGGAGAAGGTGCTTCGGTGCTCGGAATCAATGGGGTGGAGGCTCGCGCGCGAGAACGCTTTTCCGGTTATCAGGAATGGCCGGCTCGTGAGAGTCGAGCCGAAACGTGCGCTTGAGGCCTACCTCAAGAAATTCGCGATCGACTCGGCCGGCGGACATGCTGTCGCACCACTTTCGAAACGCGGCCGGCCAGCATCTAAACCCCGTTCTTTGACGAGAAACGAGAGAACCACAGAACTCAGCAAAGGCCGTTGAACATTTTCGCCAGCACTTGCTGGCACCGGCTACAACGTGGCGGAGCCGGAACAAAGAATCTGCCCACTAACTGAGAGGGCCACAACCCCTTTGAAGAATTGTGGCCCAAATGAAGAAGCAAAACGCCAGTGTCAATTACAGCAATCGTCGCTCCGACGCAACCTAAACCAAGTCAGCGGGAATTCTTCCGCCTGAAATCCTCCAGACGCCGATGATTTCTAAAGAACCAGAAGAACGTTTAAGTAAAAAGGAAATCGAGTATCTCCTCCGAGCCCTCCGGGCCAACGTCAAAGCCGCCAAGACTTCAATCTTAGGATTAGAGCCCAAACTGCGCGCGGATTTTGAGACCGAGTTAAATACGCTTTATCCACTCAAGACTGATCCGGTTTGGGAAGAGGCATTCCGGGATCTTCATAAGCACTGGGAGCAAACACAGACTCGTGTTGATGCTCGTTCGAGGGAACGTGGAATCCCTCGACGATTCTGTCCCAGTATCAGCCAACCACATTGGCTGAACGGCGGGGTAAACCTTTTTAAAGAACTTCGGGCTGAGCTGCGGAGGGTTGCCTATGCGCAAATTGCCGTCATGGTCCAAGAACGCGTCGAGGAGCACGAGCGCGAATCGGCACGTGTGCAGTTGGAAATTCTCGCCCACGGTTGTCTGACCCAGGTAGCCAAAGCGTTTTTCGACCGTCTCCCGAAAGTTGAAGAGTTATTCAGGCCGCTGACGGGCCAAGAGGTTTTCAATCTCATGGAGGGAACGGCGCGGCCAGCACCGCGCGACTACATTTCCGACTATCAAAAACGGCAACTCCCGGAGTATGCGCCCGACTTAGGAAAGGAAGAGGACGAACCGCTAGACGACTAACTTTGCCAACCCTCCGGCGCCCGCAGCGGCAAAATCTGCAGGCACTAACAAACAAGAAAACAATATGAACGACCTACTCAAAAACGACCTGATCAAAATCGATCGAGATATCTTGCTTGAGATTAACTACAGACTGGACTCGGCGAATGGCAGCGGTGTTTGCGACGAGTCTTTCTTTTTCACACAAGAGCAAGTAGACGCGCGGGCTACGGCAGAGGTTAACGGACTCTTGCGCCAAGCATTAGAGGCTAACAGCTTTCCCGGGTCGAACTTAGTTGATGCGAAAAAGGAGATGCTTATTCTCTTGCTGCCGCCTGGCGCTTCTTTCGATGGGACAAGCTGGGAGGCACGCTATCAGGGCGACCCTTCGCTCAACGTGATGGTGCGCGGATCAGGAGACACGCCCATCAAGGCGGTCACTGAGCTTCTCGGCGGGTTTGCGCCGGGGAATGCCAAGTCAATCAGTTGGTGACCTCTTAAATCCCCCGAATGCCCTTCTGAAAAAACCGGAGAGACCTCTCCTATCTCCGGCGAGAAACTAACTAAATGATCGAGCTCCGCGACTACCAAAAAGAGGCGAGCGCCGGCGTGTTCAAGTCCTGGCAGGAATTCGACCGGGTGCTCGGTGTTGCGCCGACGGGGTCGGGCAAGACCATTGTCTTCGCTGACATCGCCGATAAACGGCAACATGATGGCCGGGTCCTGATTCTCGCGCACCGGGATGAGCTGCTTGACCAGGCGATCAACAAACTCGACAAGGCCAGGAGACTTTGTGCTGCCAAGGAAAAAGCCCAGGATCGAGCGACGCTTGACGCCGGCGTGGTCGTTGCGTCGGTGCAGACTCTAGCGCGCCAGACTCGTTTGGAGCGGTTCCCTCGTGGACATTTCAAAACCGTTATTGTAGACGAGGCGCATCATAGCGCCGCCAATTCTTACGGCCGGATCCTGGACCATTTCCACGGCGCAAAAACGCTGGGCGTGACCGCCACTCCTGACCGTGGGGACAAACGCAGTCTGGCGAACATCTTCGAGGATATCGCTTTTGAAATCGGACTGCTCGACCTGATCAAAGCCGGGTATCTGTGTCCAATCAAGATCGAGACAATCCCGGTCGAGATCGATATCAGCAACGTCAAGACTGTCGCCGGGGATTACGCTGCCGATGAGCTGGGGAGTGCTTTGAGTCCGTGGTTAAACAAGATCGCCGAGATTCTGGCCACCGAATTTGCCGATCGCAAAACACTCGTCTTTCTGCCCCTTATCGCGATCAGCCAAGAGTTCGCGGCACATTGTCGGGACCACGGCCTAGCCGCCGAACACATTGACGGGCTGAGCCCAGACCGATCCGAGATCCTGGCTCGATTTCAGCGCCGCGAAACGACGCTGCTCGCAAATGCGATGCTCTTAAACGAGGGCTACGACGAGCCGGGAATCGATTGTGTCATTTGTCTGCGACCGACAAAAATTCGGAGTCTGTACGCACAGATGATCGGGCGCGGTACCCGGATCCATCCCGGCAAAGATCATCTTCTTATTCTCGATTTCCTGTGGTTGAGCAATCGTCATGACCTGGTCAGGCCGGCGCAATTGGTAGCGGCCGACGAGAACGAAGCCGAGCGCATAGAAACCCAGCTCGACGCCGCCGGCGGGATGTTAGCCCGAGCTAAGGAGCTATCCGACCAGGCGTTAATCGAAGCCCGGAGTGTCGAGGCAGAACGGCGGCGGAAACTGGCCGAGCGACTCGCCGAAAACAGCACTAGGGAACGCAAGCTTTTTGACGCGATGGAGTTCGCCGTTGGGTTGCGGGACGTCCTCCTTTGCGATTACACGCCGACAATGCATTGGCACGCGGAACCGGCAAGCCCGAAACAATTGAAGGCATTGGAACGCTTCGGGATTAATCCGCTCACCGTCCAGTCGCGGGGACACGCCTCGGCGGTACTGGACAAGTTGGTCACCCGGGCGCGCATTAGTCTGGCGACCCCTGGTCAACTCCGTTGGCTGGTCAAACTCGGGCATCCTAACCCGGCAATTGTCAGCTTCGCCGAGGCGAGCGCTTTCTTGTCAGCGCGCTTTAACCGGAACCGGGCGGCCGTATGAGCGAACCCGACTATCCGCGGTTCTTGCGAGAATTGCTCGAGAGCTGCCCGGGAGCAGGCGAGGGCGTGCATCCGTGGATTTTTAAAGTCGCCCGATACTTACACCGCTACCATACGCCCGAGGAAATCTGCGCGATCCTCGAGAAGCACGTCACCGGGTGCGGGCGCGAGTTGGAACCGCACGAGATCCCCGACGCCGTCAAAAACTCCGGGCCGTGCCGATGGGAGCCGAGCGGACAAACGCCGAGCGAACGGCGCGCGGAATGGCTCAAAAATCCAACTACTCGGCGAGTTCCGGAATTTAACCCCGAGCTCGCGATCCGGACCGCAGCGCGGATCCCGATCGATATCACGCCCGAGTGGTTGAAAGCGCATTCGCCGGTTTCGGTTTCCTGTTCAACCGAAGAATTCCTGAGAACGTTTTTCCAGCCAGGCGAAACGGCTGTGGTGTTCAGCGTCTATAAAAGCCAAGGGCACCTTTGGCCCGGCACGATCAACATCAACCGATGGAGCGGGGTCCATTGGCCCGAGGGCACATGGTTCCTGTGCAACCCCGTGGACGGCCGAACGCATTTCAATCCGCGGCTGTGTAGGAACAGTCAGCGTAGCCAGGAGAGCGTCACGTCGTTCCGGTACGCTGTGCTGGAATGCGATCACGAACCGAAAGAAACCTGGTTTCCAATCTGGCTGAAGATTCTCGCCAGCCTGGCGCTGCCGATCGTCGCGATCACTGACAGCGCCGGCAAGAGCGCCCATGCGCTGATCAAAGTCTCCCAGGACTCCAAGCAGGCTTGGGACCAGTACAAGCGCGAGACGCTGCGGCCACTGGTCACCCTCGGAGCTGATGACGGCGCACTCTCCGCGGTTCGCCTCACCCGACTTCCGGGCTGTTACCGGGCTGAGCGCCGGCAGAAGCTTCTTTTTTTGAACCCGGCCGCCGACGGCACCCCCATCTTTTACCAATCAAAAGCTCGCCCATGAGTCCGCAAATTGACATCAAGGCAATCATCCATGAATTCGGGCCACCAGGATACGAAAACGACAAAGGTAAACTCTCGAAATTAAACGAGGTTTTCTGGGCGGCGCTTTACGCCAAGAACCGGGAGAAGATCATTTTTGAACCCTGCGAACGGGGGTTCTACGATTACGGGTCGAGTACGGGAAATTACGTTCCGAAAAGCTCTGATGTAATTCGCACCGAAATGAGCGCACTCATTTTGGACGCTGCACAAAATTGGCAGGGCTGGAGCGCTTTGGAGCGCTTTCGCAATGCCGAAAAACTCGCCGGCGTAATCGCACACCTGCGCGGGCACGTCGAGGAACGCGACTTTTTCAATTGGCCTTCGTACTTCGCCCACCTTGGCAACTGCTCACTCGAGTTCGCCCGCGATGGCAGCAATTTCGAGGTTAAACCCTTTTCGCCCGATCACCGTTGTCGGAATCGCTCCCCGATCAATTATGCGCCCAGAGCAATGTGTCCGGAATTCCAGGATAAGATGCTCGGACATCTTCCCGCGGAAGATCGCGTTCTTCTGCAGAAGTATTGCGGGCAATGTCTGCTCGGCCGCAATCTCACCCAGCGCTTTGTCATTCTGGACGGCGTGGGCGGGTCCTCCAAAAGTTCACTCGTGCAAATCGTCAACGGGATAGTCGGGCCGCGAAACGTCTACGCACTGCGCACAAAGCTGCTCGATGAACGTTTCGAGATCGGGCGCATGGTCGGGCGCACCTTGCTCGTGGGTCCGGACGTCAAGGGCAATTTTCTAAACGAGCCTGGTGCGCATGTCGTTAAATCCCTTGTTGGGAGCGACACCCTCGAAGGCGAAACCAAGGGCAGTAACCAGAAATTTCCGGTTCAAGGAGTTTTCAATATCATCATCACCAGCAACTGCCGGCTGTGTATTTATCTGGACGGTGACCAGAGCGCTTGGGAGCGTCGGATAATTATCATTCGCTACGATAAGCCCTACACCGGGCAACGGATTTTCGAGATCGACAAATACCTGCTCGCCCGGGAAGCGCCCGGAATCCTTAACTGGTGCATCAGCGGGCTTTCCATGCTTTTCGCGGATTACGCCAAAGCCGGGGATATCATTTTAACTCCTGATCAGCAAAACCGGGTGACCGATCTGTTATCGGAATCCGACAGCCTGCGCTTGTTCGTCCAAAACGAAATTGTGAGAGACGCTGGCACCGTAAACAGTGGCCCACAGATCGGCCAAAGCCATTCACTGACATCCAATGAAATCGTGACCAAATACATCGAGGATTGCGTCAAGGTTAAGCAATGGACACCGGTTCCGTCCGCAACGGTCGAAAAACGGTTGCCCGATCTCATGTTGCAAAATTTCGGCGCGGCAAGGTCCAACGATGTAAAACGAACCGGCAAAGCCAGCCGGGGATATTGGAAAGTCCGCTGGATCCGACCCTAAAACCCCCAAAACAGCACCCGGCGCCCCCCCCACTCCTTTGTAGAACAAAATGTTCCACACCGCAACCTTAGCAACACACCCGTCCGGGGCGTCCGCAAAAAGACTACTCGGACGTTACGGACGGGGTCTGACATATTCCCTGGTTCTGGGCAACAAGCGTTTGTAGAGAGAGTAAGAATAGTAAAATACCCGTCCGTAAGGTCCGGAAGCCGAGCAGACTCGAAATTACCCGTCCGTAACGTCCGGAAGCCGAGCAGACTTGAAATTACCCGTCCGTAACGTCCGAAAGGACCAATCCGCTATTTTATGCTGAAAGTGTTCTCTTTACCCCCAATCCCCGGGATTCACCCCAACCTGCGGCTCTGCGGGATCGATGCGCAAGGCGACACTTACTGTCACCCCGGCGTGATCGGGCTTGCTTGTGTCCGAGCCTCTTGCGATGCCCGGGTAAATGCGTGGCTGCAGATCGCGGGGGGACGTTTGCCGCTGGTTCCAATTAAATGGGCTCGGGCGAATTTCAGCGATTGGCGCGTGGAATTAGATGCGATCGACGCCGGCATTCGTTCCGCAGAAACATCACTGAACAGTTTGAATTAATTAGCGGGGGAAAACATGTCAGAGCGAGCAGAAAAATCTAAGTGGTTTGAGGTCCCTCGAATCCGAGCTGGATCAGTTTTTGAATGGTCGCCTTCCACCGCCATCAGCATGAAAGACCAGTGCTCGCAATTTCAGTCAGTTCACTCGTTTCTACCCTATGAGAACAAAGCAAGTAAAACGTCGTCTGTTCCTTGGCCAGCTTCTGGCCTTTCTATTGTTGCCTTGGCACCGCCGAAAGGTTTCGCGGTTCAGTGTCCATAATATACTGCCAGCTGAGGACCTTATCTTAAGAGGTCTTCCTACGCCGGTGATCATCGCGGCTAATGGCTATGTCCCGCTAAACATCGAGCGCGAAGAACAACTTTGCGCACAAAGCATGTATCAGAGGTCATTCGTAACGCAGTATGGAGGCGGACGAGCACTGATCATAAAGTCATGACTGCCCCAAACCGAACTCGTACCAATTCCTACAGACCATCCCAACCATTCCCCAAACCCACAACCTACCTATGTCTACCCAAGCCTGGAGTTACGACACAACCCGCCGCTGTCCGAGATGCGGCGGGAGTGTCCACCTAGAACTCGATGAAGACGCTGATTTGCTCAGCGGTCAATGCCGCGGCCCGGCCTGCGGCGGCTATGAGGGCTGCTCCTCCTTCGAAATAGTCGGCCTGCTGAGCTCGCCGCACGGACCGACTTTCAGCGGCATGACTAACCGGACCATGGCCCTGGCCATTGCTCGAGCTCGAACCCGCCGGCTTAGTTTCCAGCGCAACAATGCTACCTGGCGAGAATGGTGGTCCGCTCCATCCGGCCGAGTACGGATCTTCCAGATTAGTCCTCCCGCTCAGCCCGTTTACTTTGCCGCTCTCATCATCGAGGAAGGCAAACAAGAACCGATCACGCAAACGTATGCGGATTTTGACCAGGCCTACCAGGCAACCTTCCAAGTCAGTTTCGCCGAGGAATTACGAAGGAACTCTCACCAGTGAAAACGAGTCTCGCCCAGGCCTTCAAAGCTCTAGATTCCTGCACCGTGCGGCTCTCCAGGAAGATGGGCAAAACCGAAGGTTGGCAGCCTGATTTTACTGGCAAGCTTTTCACAGAGAGCGGTACCTTAAGTCTCCAGGCCTGGCTCCTGCCATCTTCAGTGGTTGGCCAATTCGAAGCGCTGTCCATCAAGTTTTCTCTCTCACCACCGAACAACCCCAAAATAGAAAGATTCCATGAAACTGACCATTAACTTGTCGGCCGACGATCATGAACAGCTCTGCGAGGCTGCTCACCTGCTAAATCGTTCCCCAGTTGAACACGCCGAAAAGGTGCTCTCCGCCAGCATTCGTCGTAACCGTCCTCGTAATCAAAGCGCCAAGTTTCCTCGAGGGAGCGAAAGAGAGTACCTGACATCAACCCGGGTCGAAAACTCGAAGCAGCCTTCCCCTATTATTGCTTCTCTCAAAAAGGCAGCAGCTCAAAACAAATGAACTCGACGACTGAATCCCCCGTCCGTCCACCCGTTGCTCCGCCGATCCCGGCAATCCCGGTCGGGAAGCCGGAGCCTCTCTCGGATTATGCCAAGGCGCTGCGAGCTACTGCAGCTCCGGTACCGGCAATTCCCTTCCCTAAACCACCTGGCCCTGATGCAAGTGAACCCGATGTTCTGAAGTCGCTGGATAAAGCTGTCGCGAGGATGGAGAGATTGTCGAAAGAAGTTGCCGACTACCGGGCTCGCTTGAAGGAAGTGGAAGCCCGCGAGGCGCAGCTGCTCGATGATGAACAGACTGCCGAAGCCGACCTCGTTGACCAGCTCGCCAAAATCCAAGCCCAGTCAAAAGTCCTATCCTCCCGCTCCCATAAGCTTGAGCAGAAACTCGAAGGCGCCACCCTATCCCTCCGGGACCGCCTCGATTTTGCGCGAGTCAGTCTCCAGACGGCTGCGGAGAGTCTCCGGGCCCAGCGCATCGCCGGTCATTTGACCCCCCTAGCTAAACGGATCATGCCGGGAATCGATCTTTTGCCCGTCCTCGAGCATGCGTACGATGTCGTGCCGCTCGCCAAGTACATCCGAGATCCGCTGTTCGGTTCATTCCTTTCAGGTCGACCGGCGTCACCGGAGTTGCGACTCGAACAAATGCTGGTCGAGATCAGAAGGTTGCGAGCTTCGTTCGAGGACTTCGAAGCGGAGCGAAGCAAACAGTATAACTTCGATTGATCCTGCCAGCCGAATCCTGCTAGCCCAAAGACTTACTGACCCCCGCCTTCTACCCCCCATGCCCCTAGTCCCTCGCCCTACACCAGCACGTGCACCGGTTGCCTCACGGCCCGCCCCCTGTAGCCGCGAAGCTATTCTTCCCATGAGCCCTGAGCCCAAAGGCGTTCAATTGCGCCGTGTCCGTGGCTATCGGAAACCCCCCGGTGCTGTCGTAGTGACACGGCGAGGACACTTTGGAAACCCGTTCCGAGTCGGTGATCCAGGAGTGCCGGACAATGCAACCGCTGTCCGTCTCTTCGAAGACTGGCTGCTTCATTCAGACGATGATCGAGCACGATGGATGCGTGAACATCTTGACCGGCTGCGTGGTCGCGACTTGGCTTGCTCGTGCAAGTTGGGCTCGCCATGTCATCGTGATGTTTTATTGCGGTTAGCCAATGAAAACATTCTGCCCCGAATGTTTTTGAACCCCCGGGTGCGGATCCTTTCGTGAACTTTTCGAGCCAGCGGGTGCAGCAGATCACAAAATCTCAGCGAAACTTTTTCACAATCCTAACAAAAAGCTGTACGTGTTGTAATCGATGGGGCGCAAACTTCGACCGCCGATTCTGGAAGAATTACGCGAGCTGGAGGTAACCACTTCCGAGATCGCCCAGATTCTCCGGATCACTGACACGGAGGTTTCCAAGCTGGGGCGGAGCGGAGTGCTCCCGGTCAAGATCAACCCGGAGAACACCAACCAGAACCTGTACCCACTGATTGCGACCACTAGCGCTTATGTGGATTATCAACGCCGGGACGACGCGCAAGCTCGGCGTCGCTGGCTCAAAGAACGGGCCCGAGGCGCCGCGGCGGCCCGGAACCGGACCGAGCTGGAGGTGGCGCTTCGCCGCGGTGAACTTGTGTCCCGCTCGCGGGTGTTAGCGACATTCAGCCAGGCCTTGACAATCTTCCGTCGCCAACTGCTTTCTTTACCAGCACGAGTCAGCCGACGCTTGTTGCAAGCCAGGGATCCGGTGGAGGTTTCTGCGGTGTTGGAAAGCGAACTATTGGACGCGCTCGCGACTTTAGCCGAATTGCTGGAAAGTGGCGCGACCCAGAAAAACGGCCAATTTGCTGAAGAAAAAACGCTCTAGGATGGCGCAGGAGCGCGTTTGTGATGGGGTCGGCTATGATGACCCTCGGGCGTTAGGAGATCTTTTCAGGCAGCTGGCAGGAGTCGTGGCGCCACCCGAAACCTTGGATGTCCTGCAGTGGTTGGAGCGTTACCGGAGACTCTCGCCCGAAGCGAGTGCCGAGCCTGGTCCCTGGCGTTTTGACCGGACGCCTTACGGGAAGACGATCACCGAAGCAATCGCCGATCCCAACATCCGCGAAGTCTGTATCATGGCCGCATCCCAAGTCGGCAAATCTGAGTTCGCCACGCTTAACCCGATCCTTTACTTCGCGAGCGTTGACCCGGCGCCCATGCTTCTTATCTGTCCAACTTTGCAAGCTTGCAGGAGCATGAGCCTGGACAGACTCGATCCCATGCTTCGGGATTCGCCCATTGCCCGACCGTTTGTGTCTGAACAGATTGGCGGACCCGGATCAGATAACTCGATGTTCCGCAAGAGTTTCGAGAACGGTTGCCAGCTTGCTATCGTCGCCGGCCTTTCTGCGACGGGCTTGAGCATGCGACCGGTCAAATACCTGTTTTTCGAGGAATGCAGCCGGCTTCCATTGATGGCGGTCGGTCGTACCGCCGAAGGCGACGTCATCCAATTGGCCAAGGTTCGAACCTCCACCTTCGGCTCCCAAGCCAAGATTATCTATTCCAGCTCGCCAGTGGAGGAGCAATCCTGCCGAATCACTGCGCTATTCAGGGATTCAACCGAAGAGCACTACTACAGCCAGTGCCCGCGCGGTCATTTCCAGATTCTCGGGTTGCCCGAGATGATCTTTGAGACAGGGGAGTGCATGTGCCTGGAATGCAGCCGGAGCTATGACCAGGCGACCTGGCTGGAGCGGGAGGGCGAGTGGCGAGCACACGCCCAGCACCCGTTCCGCCGAGGGTTTCATCTGAATTGCTTTGTCTCGCCTTTTATCGACTGGCGCATCGTTGACTCCGAGTTCCGAGCAGCCGAACACTTGCGCCAGGCGGGTGATTCCAGCGCGTTTAGAGCGTTCTTGAACACGCGATTGGCTGAACCCTACGTTCCGCCTCGGATCGAGGTGGCAAGCGAGAACTTGAATGACCGGAGGGAAGTGTACCCGGCCGAGGTGCCTGAGCCAGTCAAGGTGTTGGTGGGTGCGATTGATACCCAAGATCATTATTTGCAGTATCTGATTGCCGGAGTCGGCACTGGACGCGAGCTGTGGCTACTGGAGTTCGGCGAGATTCAGGGTTCGATCACGACCCAAACCACCGATGTCGCTAAGCAGCTAGACGCGCTGGTTGTGCAACGGATGTGGAAACGCTCCGACGGCAGCTTTATGCGGATCCGGCGTTCACTCATGGATGCCGGCGGCCATCATGGCAGCGCGGTCTACCGGGAATGCAAGAGAAGGCATCCTCTCTTGATCGCTTCCCGAGGGCTGTCGCTTTCCGGTAGCCAGCTCTACCGGATCGGCCAGAACACGACCGAACGCTCCCAGGTAGTCAACATCTCGCCCGACCTGGCCAAGGACCGGGTGGCCGAAGCACTGGCTTTAACTGAGGTCGGTCCAGGCTACATCCATATCTGTTGCGGGCCATCCGGAGAAGCAGTCCGCGGCTTCGATGACAACTTCTTTGCCCAGCTTCGTGCTGAGACCAAAGAGGTCCGCTACCGCAACGGTGTCCGAATCTCCAGCTGGAAACGGATCGGCAGCCGGCGCAATGAAGCATTGGATTGCCTCGCACTTGTCATGGTCGCGATCGAATCTCTGCGGCTCAACCTGGATGAGATCCCGGTCCAGACTGAAGCTCCTGCAGGCGATCAGTCCCAACTCCAGCCGGTCGTGACCAGACCGACGTGGGGAGCCCAGCCAGTGCGACGGGATATCGTTTACCAGCCGGCTGGGCGTTCGATCAGTGTGGAGAGCGAAAGCGCGCCTACTCCTCAGCGGAGATACGGAGTCCAGAACCGGCCGGTTGTGTGGTGATTGATCAATTGGAGGCGGAATATCTGCCTGGGGTGGCACGAGCTCTCATAGAAGCGCAAGAACCTTTGTACGGCTTCCGGATCAGCCAGAACCGGCTTTGCCGGAGATTGGGGAACCTCTGAGAGTGCGACTAATTCTATGCTTGACCAGCCTTAAAGATTATTCCATATTGGAATAATAGTTATGAGTGAAAGGGAATGGAGAACGGTTCCGACCGACTTGTATTTGAGGCAGCATGCTTTCTATGAGGGAAAGAGGCCAGAACCGCTCCGGGCAGTCCTTCGTAATCTAGTGCGGTATATAGAAATGCTGGAGGCGCAGGCAAACTTGCAGCTTATTCACCCGAATTTCGCTCATAACGAACGCCATGGAGTCATTGCTCTAACCCAGCAAGGCTACAAACCAAAGCAGCCAAAAACTCGTTTGTACATTTACCCGCAACAATATTCCAAAAGATTATATTTGATTACTATAGGTGATGCGGCTAGTCAGAAGGGCGACATCAAAGACGCGCACCGCTTCATAGAGTCACTAAAAGGCTAAAACACAACATGGACAAACCAATCAAAGCGCATGAAAAAGGCTATTCTTCGGTTTCCGAGATGCTCAAAGCGATCGGTGCCTCGAAGGATACGGTCAGCGCTGTTGAGGAGGTAGAACAGCAAGAAACCACCAACACGCTGATCAAAATGAGAGTCAGCCGAGGTTTAACCCAAGCCGACATTGCTCAGAAACTGAAATGCTCTCAAGGCCGAATTTCAAAAATCGAGAGTGGAAAAGATGAGGATCTCCGACTTTCAGACTTAGTGGACTATTCGCGTGCCACTGGCGTCGCCCTTCAAATTCTGATCGGTCCGCCGAACCACGCGCAGGCCATCAAGCACCACGTTTTTGCGATGAAGCACCATCTGGACGCTTTGGTGAGGCTGGCTCATGAAGACAAAGGCGAGATTGCTGAGGGGATAAACAAGTTTTTTGCCGAAGTCGCTTGGAACGTTGCAGTTCGCTTGGGGGAATGCTCGAAGAAGATCAAAGGCAGAAAAAAGAGTGCGGCCGACGAGGCTCCCGAGATAGAAATCGTCCGGTCTGAGGAAGCTTGCGACGAGCCTGTAGTAGCGAGATGAGTTTTGTCAAGAAGTCCCCGCGCGAGGCGGCCTGGGCTGGCACTCGAACAGTCTCACCGCGTTTTTAAGGTTCGGTCCGAAACCCTTTCCCTCTCCCTTTGGTGGGTGGACCCCGTTTGGCCCAACTCGCCTCGCCTCGCTAAATCCTCCGAGCGGCGACATCTAGTTCGCCGACTTGATGGACGAGCTCGATTCGGTGGCGGCTGGTGCCGGTGCTCCTGGAAGGACGAGGGATTCGAGAAGTCATCCGGTGCGCCTTTGCAGCAGAGCTTGACCGAGTAGGCCGCTCTATGAGGATGGGTGAAATTGTGGGCATAGAAGCAATCGAGCTCTCACTCGGGAGGCGTTCAAGCTCCAGAGTGGAGGAAGCGTTGGGTGGCTTCCGGATCGGCCAAGACGTTCGTGATGATATTGGCCACGATCCGGGTGCGGTATCTGCCCGTGAGATTCTCGAAGGTGCGCAACTGATTAGCGACCGATCGCGGCAGAGTCACATCGATCCGTTCGTCACCCAGCCGAGGGCGTCCTACCCGAGAGGTTTTGGTGTTTGTTGGCATGCTAGCCTTCTAAGGTTTTGGGCCAAACAGATTATTGATCCCAGCCACCAGGGCGATCCCGGTAAGCAAGAGGATTTCATCCAAAGGAAGGGAAAGACCACCCGTCGGTCCGATCTTCCAGATATCGTAACAGGCGATCGCGATTGCCAATAGTCCAGCCAGGACTTCGCACCAGCGGTCAAATGGCAGCTTTGGCTCATGGTCAGATGGAAGCACTCCGAAATCGTTTCCCTTGAGGACAAAACTCCTGATTCAAGCCCCTAGCAAAAACGCGGGCAAATTGCTACGGTGGAGAGCACGAGATCCAGCATCGCCAAGTCCCTTCGTCCCCCTGGCCGTCCCCGCTCCGATACCGAATGCTGTGGGTGGCAAATCCCGCGGACGACGGCTGCACTGATCCGGGCGGAGTGTCAGCGGCTGGGCTGCAATCCGGGATACTTCGTCGCCAGAGTTGTGTTGACGCGCTATTTCGGAGCAGGATGCTCCGATGAAGAAGAAAGACGACGTAGTTTTCGGTGTTAAGCGTGCCGGCGTAACCTGGCTGTGGCAGTTCCCGAGTTCGACCTTTAAACAGGCCCGGGCCGGCGCAAAGCGGCTGGGCTTGAGTTTAGGTCAGCTCCTTTGTGGAGATTATCCCTTTACCGGTGTTCCCAAAGCGGAGGGTCTGAGGAGATTTACTCACACAGACCAAGAGGCCTCCACTCTGAAGATCAAAGTCACCGGGTGTGATGAATTCACCCTGAGCTGTTTAAAGCGTCAGGCGAAGTTCTCGGGTTTGAGTGTCGAGGAATACATTGCCGAGGCTGTCTACGGAATTCTCACATGTGATGAGGAAGATTCTGTTTTAGACACCCGGACCGGAGAGGTCGTCTTGCAAGGCTGGGAGCTTGGGAACTATATCGGCTGCCAGGTCGACAAAGGCGCACCGAAGCCGCCACCGGACAACTTTACTCGGATACCGATCCCGGCTGGGACAATCGTTGAGGATTGTGCGTGATCTCAGATGCTGTCGTCTGCCCTTACTCGTGATAACAGAATTATCACCTTCTCTCAGCTGAGACGATTACCCGAGATAGATCGCGTGCTTTTCCGGGATAACACGTGGACCCAAATTCAGGTCCACGTGTTCGGCTTCCGCTTCATGAGTCTCGCCAAACCCTCTCAAGAGCGCCAGTGACTGGATTGCAGCGAACTTCCCTTGCGGCCAACCAGGCATTCAGATCGCCGTGCTTAATACGCGGCCAGTGCGGCTTAACATAGATCGCTGACAGCTCTCCTTTGCTCACGAGGTTTTGAATAAAGCTCCGTCTCACCCGTAAGACTTTGGCAGCCAACGTGTAGGTCAGCAGTTCAGGCACTTCCAGAGGTGGTTTTGTTCTCATCTTGAGCAGCTGGCGCATTCTGCGTGCGGTTTCAGAGTCGATGCCTTCTAGCTTTTCCAAGCCGATGGGGCATCTGGAGTCTGGGTAAGGCGGCATCAAAACCTCAAAAAGTGAACTTTTTTGGGCACGATTTGGGCACGGCTTCTCGGAAATGGCTGATTTGTCATCGATCTTTTTTCTGCGTAAACCCCTCGCCATCAGTTAGTTGCACCCGGCGTGATTCGAACACACAACCTTCTGATCCGTAGTCAGATGCTCTATCCAGTTGAGCTACGGGTGCGACAGGGGAGGGAGGATATTCGCGGCAACCGATAAGTCAAGGAGTCAGGAGTCGGGAGTCGTCGCGGTACCGCTCTTGTAACTCTGAGCGATATTTGCCGGGACTGAAAACAGCAACCGTGCGGACTTGCCACTCAAGCCGAATAGTCCTGACTCCTGACGCTCGACGCTCGACTCCTTCCCTCTCAATACGTCTTCGCGAACAGAACCCGTTTCTCACTCCTTTTTCCAGAAACCACACATTCTCCCGGTCCTTCCGCCGTCCGCTCGTCTGCGAAAGGAATGCACCGAATCGTCACCTTCAAATCTTCCTTGATCTGTTGCTCGATCGCGGGATCACCCGACCAATGAGCCATGACAAACCCGCCCCGAAGGTTCGGCCCGGCGGATTCATCTCTGGAAAAGAATTCGTAAAACTCACTCTTCGAATCGATCAAGTGCGTGTGGTCGTCGCGAAACTTCGTCGCCCGGGCCAGGAGTCCATCTTGAATCTCGGCCAACACAGACGGTAACTCCGCCAGAACCTCGTCAATCGATCGGAACTGCTTGCCTGCTTGATCCCGACGCGAAAACGCGACGGTACGTTGAGCGAGGTCGCGCGGTCCCAGTTCGAGCCGCACCGGAATCCCTTTCTTGATCCAATCCCAATTTTTTGTTCCTCCGCCGATATCACGATGATCGATTTCCACGCGGACCGGTTCGCCGGCAAACGCAAGCTCCTCGATTCGCTGTTGAAGTTTTTCGATGGCTTCACGCACCGGCGCCTGATGTTCGGGCCGAGGCGTGACCGGCAACAAAACGACCTGGGCCGGCGCGATGCGCGGCGGCAAAATGAGGCCATCATCATCGCCGTGGCTCATGATTAACGCGCCAATCAATCGGGTGCTAGCGCCCCAGCTGGTGGTCCAACCGAATTCCTGAGTGCCTTCCCGCGAGAGAAACTTGATCCCGGCAGCGCGGGAAAAGTTCTGCCCGAGGAAATGCGAAGTCCCTGCTTGGATGGCTTTACCGTCCTGCATCATCGCCTCAATCGTGTAAGTGTTGACGGCTCCAGGAAAACGTTCGCTCTCGGACTTTTCACCGGCAAATACCGGCAATGCCAGGAAATCGCGAGTGAATTCCTGGTAAACCCGCAACATCAGAGTGGCTTCAGCACGAGCTTCCGCCTCGGTTTCATGCACGGTATGTCCTTCCTGCCAAAGGAATTCCGCGGTGCGCAAAAAAAGGCGCGGGCGCATCTCCCAACGGACTACGTTAGCCCATTGGTTGATAAGAATGGGTAGATCGCGATAGGACTGAACCCATTTGGCAAAGGTCGATCCGATAATGGTCTCGGAAGTAGGCCGGATGACGAGCGGCTCAGCCAGCTCCGCGCCGGGTGCCGGGCGCATCTTCCCGTTCGAGCCGAGCTCAAGTCGATGATGGGTAACGACGGCACACTCCTTCGCGAATCCCTCGACATGATCGGCCTCTTTCTCCAGGTAGCTGATCGGAATAAAGAGCGGGAAGTAGGCATTTCGATGGCCGGTCGCTTGGAACTTCGCATTCAAGTGCCGTTGAATGTTCTCCCAAATTCCGTAACCCCAGGGTTTGATCACCATGCAGCCGCGCACGTCGGAGTTCTCGGCGAGCTCGGCCGCGCGAATCACCTGCTGGTACCACTCGGCGAAGTCTTCGGCCCGCGTCGGCGCGATCGCTGTTTTTGCCTTGGATTCGGTCATCGATAAAAGCTTTGTAAATAACGGGTAAAGAAATCCGCACCCCGCTCGAGATCTGAGATCGCCAGGTACTCGTCAGCGGTATGCGCCTGACTGATCGAGCCTGGTCCCGCGGCTACCGCCGGCGTACCATGCTGCACGAAGACAGCGGCGTCGCAGAACCACGGTGCGCCGGTGAGCTGGGCCCCGAGCGCTTGCAAGCGAGCGATGTTCGGTAAGGCCGGGTTCACCGCCAGCGGGGGCGAGACCTTGAGCGGTTCGACGGAAATCGGAAGGTTCGTTTTCCGAACAAAATCAACAATTGTTTCGACCATATTTTCCTGGCCGGGCAGCGTCCGGATATCGATCTGAGCGCAACAAAAGTCCGGCACGACGTTGATCTTTGTTCCACCGGCAATGAGTCCCAAGCTGATCGTTGGCTCTCCCAATACCGGATTTGTCGCGATCGGGCTGATTGCGGGGAATTCCCGTTTCAACATCGCAAAAGCCTGGCAGAGCAGTTCCACGGCGTTCTCGCCTTGCTCCGGCTTCGAGGCGTGCGCTGATTTTCCCCGGGCAACGAGTTTGATCCAGGCGGTGCCTTTGTGGGTGTAGACAATCCCGAGGTCAGTCGGTTCACCAACAATCACGAAATCCGCGAAATGCCGTTTTGCGCAAGCTTGTGCTCCAAGCTGACCTGCTTCCTCGTCAGCGAGCCCAGCAAAGGCCACAGCGACATCGAGTCGTTGCAGGTCGACGGAGCAAAGCGCCCAGAGCATGGCGGCAACCGAACCCTTGGTATCGGTCGCACCTCGGCCGATGATTCGGTCGCCCTGAATTCGGCCTCCGAATGGATCGACCGTCATACCGCGAGCCGGTACCGTGTCGAGGTGCGGGGCGAACAGGACGGTTTGAGCAGCATCCTTCGGGGAGGGAAAGCGGCCGTACACGTTCGGGCGACCGGGCGCGATTTCCTCGAATTCGACCATTGCTCCGTTTTGTTCCAAGAGATGACCGACGAACTCCGCGATTTGCTGCTCCCCGGCGCTCTCGGGAGCGCCCGACGGATTTTCACTGGGACACCGAACCAGCGCCTGGCAGAGCTCAATGACCGAGCTTATCCCACCTTGGTTTTTCATTTTCCGTGCGACCTTTTGTACCATTCGACAAAGCGCGGAATGCCGTCCCGAAGCAGGGTATCCGGGCGATAGTGGAGCAAAGCCTTGGCTTTGGTAATATCGGCGTAGCTTTGGGGCATATCGCCTGGCACCGCCGGCCGATAGTGAATTACGGCTTTTTTCTGGAGACAAGACTCGATCTCCCGAATCATCTCATTCAGCTCCACTGTCGTGCTTTCTCCCAAGTTAAAGACTTCGAACGAAGCGCCGCCGTAATTCAAGGCGGCCAGAATTCCCTGGATGGTATCGTCGATGTAAGTGAAGTCTCGCCGAACGCTGCCGTCCCCGAAAACTTCAATCGGCCGTCCCTGCGAGATAAGGTGCGTAAACCGGTGAATCGACAGGTCCGGCCGCTGTCGAGGACCGTACACTGTAAAAAAACGCAGGCTAAGTGCTCGGATGCCATAAAGATGCGCGTAGTTGGAACAGAGCTGTTCTCCGGCCAACTTCGTAGCCGCGTATGGACTGAGCGTCTGTAGGATCGCCTGGCTCTCTTTGGATGGGAGATCCTTACAAGCACCGTACACGGACGAACTGGAAGCAAACAAAAAACGCTCAACGCCCGTCTGGCGCGCTGCCTCCAACAGATTGAAGGTCCCCAACACATTTGTTCGTAGGTACAATTCCGGTTGTTCGACAGAGGGACGAACTCCGGCGCGAGCGGCGAGATGCACGACTGCCTCCGGTTTTTCCGTTTCGAGAATTTTTCGGATCGCTGTTCCGTCCTCGATGTCGGATTCGTACAGTCGGGTTTGCCGCAAGATGGGACCGATGTTTTGTCGTTTTACGGCGGGGTCGTAAAAATCATTAAAGCTATCAACCGCCGCGACCGAATGTCCTTGTGCCAGCAACGCGTCAAGCAAGTGCGATCCGATAAAACCAGCGCCACCCGTGACGAGAATTCTCATGAAGGGTTCGAAGCTGGATTTAAACAGAAATCCGCGCAAGGGGTTTCATTGACAACTCCCGACGTCGGCAGTTGACAAATAGCGCCAAACAACCGGTATAAGCTTATGGCCGATTTGAAGAAAGGACCCGCCCGGGTGGAGCTTCCAGCCCGGCCGGTTGAGGCACCGCCGTCTGGGCGGCAAGCCGGGGCCGAGGAGCCGGCCGAAGGGGTTACCAGCCGCATTCTGATGTCACGGCTGCCGGCGGAGCAGCGCGATCCATGGGCCGTTCCGCTGGCGGGGTTGGTTCTCGCTTTTTCAGTCATCTCGCTTATTGTTCAATTGTTGATAGCCTTTAGCTGACCCGTTGAGTACGGGTTTGCTACTTTTGGCAAAAGAATGAAGGATTTCTCTATGACAACGACAGCCCCCATTCACTTGGACGAGACCAACTTCGATCAAACGATTAGCGAATCGACCGTGCCGGTTCTTGTTGATTTCTGGGCGAGCTGGTGCGGCCCCTGCCGCATGATCGCCCCAGTGCTGGATGAGATCGCCAGCGAAAAAGGCGAGCAGGTCCGGATTGGCAAAGTTGATGTCGATAACAATCCGGCGCTCTCCCACCGTTTCGGTATCCGCAATATTCCGACCCTGCTTTTCTTTAAAGGGGGGGAAGTCCGTGATCAGGTGGTCGGCCTGACCAGCAAAGCGGACCTGATTTCCCGTCTCGATGGGCTCAAGTAAACCCAGCAGAATCGGCGTGCAACACGTCAGGATGGGAGTAGAATGACAGACATGAGTATTCTCGCCTTCACGACACCAGGACCATCGGAATGGATGTTTATCCTGATTATTGTTCTGGTGCTTTTTGGCGCCAAGAAGCTACCCGAGTTGGCTCGCAGTCTGGGACAGAGCATGAACGAGTTTCGCAAGGCCCGGGAGGACTTTGATCGAGAGTTGCAGGCTGCCGGAAAAGATCTGAAGCCGCCTCCAGCCCAGCCCTATCAAGCTCCGCCTCAACAAGTACCTGCGGCGTCGGTACCGGTTCAGCCAGTCGTACCGCCAGTTGCCCAAACAGCGGTGCCAGCCGCTGGCGTCCCGCCTGTCCAGCCAGCAGGTCAACCTGCGACGCAACCGGTCGACGCACCTGCTCCAGGGCAGCAGTCGTAGGACTGGCGGGTTATCGGGTTAGCGATACCGCGAGGAGCGGGGCATCCTGCGGTAGGCGGCGCCTTGTTGCCTAGCAGACCGAATCTTCGCCGGCGCCCCCGTCAGCTCACGGCGTATCGGTGGCTTCGCGGTTCGGTCCTCAGCCCAAGCCACGCTCCGGGTGGAACCCAAAGCGGCGACAAGTCGCATGCACTCCACGACCCTCCTGCCCGAACTGGCGCGTCGGGATTGATCGGCAAGCGTGCTGCACGGATGTTGCTTGCGCGAGATTAGACAGGGGCCTAGGTTCGCACTTTGTTCCGCCAAATTGTTCATTTTGGCCGGCTGAACTTCCTCTTATGAGTAACACGATCTTAATCGGTGCGCAGTGGGGCGACGAAGGCAAAGGGAAGGTCATCGACTACCTGACGGAGCACGCCGATGTAGTGGTTCGCAGCCAAGGGGGCAACAATGCTGGCCACACCGTTTATGTCGGCGAAAAGAAGTACGTGCTGAGCCTTATCCCGTCCGGCATTCTCCGCAAAGGCAAGCTTTGTATCATCGGCAATGGGGTAGTGATCGATCCGATCTCTCTCTGGCAGGAAATCTCGGAGCTGTCCGCCCAAGGGGTGAAGGTGAATTCGAAAAATCTGCTAATCAGCGAGTCCGCGCATCTCGTTTTTCCGTTCCACCGGTTGATCGAGGAACGACAGGAGTTGGCACAAGGGAAAAACAAAATCGGTACCACCCGTCGCGGGATCGGACCGGCTTACGGTGACAAGGTCGCTCGCGTCGGCCTGCGAATGAACGATTTGCTGGAGCCCGATCAATTTCTGGAAAAGCTGAAAATTCGGGTTCGCGATGCCAACGGACTTTTGCGCAGAGTAGGCGCCAAAGCGATCAGTCTGAAGAAGCTCACTAACGAATATGCCGCGGTGGGCGAGTTGCTCCGGCCCTTTGTGACGAATACCGTGCTGGCCATTCATCGGGCCATGGCAGCGGGAAAGGAGATTCTCTTTGAGGGCGCACAAGGCACTTTCCTGGATCTGGACCACGGGACTTATCCGTTTGTCACATCGTCTAACACGACTGCTGGTGGCGCGTGCACAGGCGCCGGTGTACCGCCGACGAAAATTGATCGCGTAGTCGGCGCCCTAAAGGCGTACACCACCCGGGTCGGAGAGGGGCCTTTTCCAACCGAGGATGATCGCCTTTCCGATCTCCTGCACAACATGGGCCGGGAGTTCGGTGCGGTCACGGGTCGGCCGCGTCGTTGCGGATGGTTAGATGCGGTTGCGCTCCGCTATGCGGCCGTGGTGAACGGAATTGATCACCTGGCCGTTACGAATCTGGACGGGCTTGATGGCTTGGATCGCGTAAAGATTTGTGTAGCCTACCGGCTCGAGGGGAAACGGGTCGAATATCCGCCAAGTTGCGCGAAGCGGCTGGCCCGGTGCGAGCCGGTTTATCTGGAACTGCCGGGCTGGCACCAACCAACCGGTGAAGCGAAATCGTTCGCCGAGCTTCCCCTCAAAGCGCAACAGTATTTGGAAAGGATTTGCGAGTTGACCGGGGCGACATTGCTATTGGTGGGGGTAGGCCGCAGCCGGTCGCAAACCATTCTTGTTTGATGTCAACTCAGAAGCAAAAGGAATGGAAAGCAAACCAGTCCAAGCTGCCCCAGGTCGAGGGAGAGCCTTCCTCAGAATTCAGGGATAGCAGTTTAGACTGGCCGGGCGGCGGTTGCGTATCCAAGCATTCGATGTCTATCGCCATTCCTAAGCATGTGGCCGTGATCATGGATGGCAACGGCCGCTGGGCGCGTCAGCGCGGTTGGCCGCGCAGCAGGGGGCACCTGGAAGGCGCCAGGGCGGTTCGCGAGTGTGTGGAAGCGTGTCTTGAGATGGGCATCAAGTTTCTGACACTCTATGCCTTCTCCAGCGACAACTGGCGGCGACCGAAAGAAGAGGTCGACACTCTTATGAGCTTGCTCCGCCGATTTTTGAAAGACTACACCCGCGAGATGAAGGGCCGGGGTGTCAAGCTACAGGCCATTGGCCGGTTGTCCGAACTTCCCAAGAATTGCCAGGAGCAGCTGCAAGAGGCGATGGAGACGACCCGGCTGAACAACCGTCTCACCACGATCCTTGCGGTAAATTACAGCAGCCGGATCGAAATCGTTGATGCGGCGAGAAATGTTCTGAGAGATGTGCAAACCGGCCGGCTCGATCCGGAGACGCTAAACCCAGAGTTGTTTCAGCGATATCTTTATACCTCATCGTGGCCCGACCCGGACTTGTTGATTCGTACGTCAGGAGAACTCCGGATCTCAAATTTCCTTTTGTGGCAACTGAGTTACACGGAGATCTATGTCACGGAAAAGCTCTGGCCGGATTTCGGAAAAGGCGATCTTTGGCAGGCGGTCGAAGAGTTTGGCAAGCGCCAGCGCCGCTACGGCGGAGTGTAGAGAAAGCGGGGAAGCGGAGGGAGCGGCTGAAGCCGCTTCCTTCCGCTTCCCCGCTTTCTTTAATCCCTTGCGGTTTGCGTGAGATGCGCAAAATGTAACAGCCGTAATACGGGCAGATAGCTGGCGGGGATGGATCGCCCCACCTCCAGGGCTCCGCTCCTCACTGAATCATCGATGCAGAGTATTTTACTCGTAGACCCAGAAACTGACTTTCTCGAATGGGCTCAGCACCAGCTGCAAACGCCTATTACGCGGGTCCTGACCGCCACGACAGCGGACGAAGGATATAAGATTTACTTGGCGGACAGCCCGGATTTACTGATTTCCGAAACCCACCTGATGCCTTTTAGCGGGCTGGAGTTGCTCGCTCGTGTCCGGCAGCGTGATCCCAATGCGCTGGTGATCTTGATGAGCGCGTTCGGGACGACCCAGTCGGTGATCGAGTCAATGAAGCTGGGCGCTTTCGATTACCTTCGCAAAGAGTCATTGCCATTCAATTTGAAACCGGTTGTCGACGCCGCGCTCACGGTTCAGGCTGAAATGCGTTCAGCCACCGCCTTTAAACCTCAACTCACCGTCGAGCAGTATCAGGATAGCCTGGTTGGCCAGTCGGGCCCGATGCAGCAGGTTTTCAAAATGATCGGCCGGGTTTCTCACAGTGACGCGCCGGTCATGATCACCGGCGAGAGCGGCTCCGGTAAGGAGCTGGTTGCGCGAGCGATCCACCACTACGGGAACCGAAGTAATCAGCCGTTTATCGCCATTAATTGCGCCGCCATCCCGGAAAATCTGCTGGAAAGCGAGTTATTTGGGCATGAAAAAGGAGCGTTTACGGGCGCGAGCAATCAGCGGATCGGGCGTTTTGAGCAAAGCGACGGGGGAACCTTGTTCCTGGATGAGATCGGCGAAATGCCGCTAGCGGTGCAGAGCAAAATCCTTCGAGTTCTGCAGGAAGGGGAATTCTCGCGAGTCGGCGGCAATGCCATTGTGAAGGCGGATGTTCGCATGATCGCGGCGACGAACAAAACGCTGGAGCACGAAGTGGCGAAAAAACGATTTCGCGAAGACCTCTTCTATCGCCTCAATGTGGTGCGAATCCATCTACCGCCGTTGCGCCAGCGACGGGAGGACATCAGACTTCTCGCCGAGTATTTTCTCAAAAGGATTGCGACCCAGAAGCATCTTCCGGAGCTGACGCTTTCGGCGGAGGCCCTCAAGTTGCTGGAGGAGCATCCATGGCCGGGGAATGTGCGGGAACTGGAAAACACGATTCAAAGGGCCTGTGTGCTGGCGACCAGCGACGTGTTGTTGCCCAAAGACATTCCGCTGGGCGCCGGCAGCGGGGAGGATAGCGAAGGGATCACTGATGTTCCTGTCCAGATTTCCGCGCGGCCCAAACCAAGTATGGATCAGGCGGTAGAGACACTGCTCGATGCAGCCGCGCAAGACGCCAGTCTCCAGCTTCTACCCTGGCTTGAGCGGGAATTCACCTTGTTCGCGATGAAACGAACCAAAGGGAACCAGGTGAAGGCGGCCAAGCTCTTAGGGATAACCAGGGCAACTCTGCGAAAACGGATCGAGCGTTACGGGATTACCAAAGAGCTGAGTTTTCAGTAAGCCTGGTATCAGTGCCAGTGTCAGTGCGCCAGTGCGAGTTGCGACTCGGAGCTTCGAGACCCAAGCCGCGAACCGCTAGCCCCGAGTCTCAAGTTCACGGTGGCCCGTCCCGGTGAGACGACAGCTCGTCCTACCCTCCGACAGCTGCCGTGATAAAATAGGGATGGACATGACAGAACTCTTTTCGACCACCGTTTCGAAGGCCGCAAATTCTCCGCCGTTTCGAAAAAAGCTTGCTCAAAAGAGAGGAGTTATTCTTGAACACGTCTGCACGCAGGCACAAGCCTTTGCCGGAGCGTGTGTCGCCAGTCATTTTGCTTCTCGTTCCTGCTGGTTGGTCTGTCCCGACGTTCGCCGACAAGAGGAGATCTATAACGGTCTCCTCAACTGGAAAATCGACGCATTCTTTTTCCCGGAATTGGAGATCCCGGCGATAGAAGGCGCGCTTCCCGATCCGGAGATCACGGCGGAGCGACTCGACCTGCTCCGACAGATCGCCGGCCAAAAACGCCATGTGGTGGTGCTGAGCAAGACTTCGTTGGACGACCGAGTGCCGTCTCCGGACAGTCTGCGGCAAAACATAAAGACCATGCGGCGCGGTGAACGCCTGAATCGTGATCAATTTCTCCGGGAACTGGTTGACGCTGGTTTTGAGCACGTTGACCAGGTCACCAGTCGCGCACAATTCGCCGTCCGAGGTGGGATTGTGGACGTGTTTGCGCTGCAGCATTCTGCACCGGTCCGTCTTGAATTCTTTGGGGATGAGCTCGATTCGATTCGGGAGTTCGACCTCGATGAGCAAACCTCGATCCAGGTGGTCGATCAATGCGAGATGCTCGTAGGCTCGCCCGGAGCCGACCTGCAGCCGCTTCGTAACTATTTCGGACCGGACGATCTCTTGATCGACGTGGAAGCCGGGTTGAAAACAACCGATATCCGGATCTCCTCCGGAGCGGCGGCGGGTCGCGGCCCCGAGGATTTCAGCACCGCATTTTTCGAATCTGGTTTTCAGGATTTTGAGGCAGGCGACTTTTTGGTTGAGGAAGGCAAGCGCGAGGTTGCTCTGAAGCAGTTGCGTGAATGGATTCGCGAAGGCTGGGAGTTGCTGGCCGTCTGTCATAACGAGGGGGAGATCGAGCGGCTGCGCGATGTGTTGACGGACAATGTTGTCGAGGTCGAAAGGATACAGTTCGCGGTTGGTCTGCTGAACAACGGTTTCGTCTATCCCGCGGGCCGGCTAGCCGTCTTATGCGATGCGGAAATCTTTGGTCGTTACCAAAGCCCCAGCGCACAAAGACTCGCCTTACGCCGGTCGCGTCTCCGGGCAAATCGCGTGCCGATCGACTTCAGCGAATTGGCGGAAGGCGACTTGGTCGTTCACCTGGAGCACGGAATCGGAAGATATTTGGGGATTCAGCAGATCGCGACAAACGGAGCTTCGCAGGAAGTTGTGCTGCTCGAGTTCGCGAATGACGCGCGGCTCTATGTGCCCTTCGAGCAAGCATTTCTCATCTCGCGTTACGTCGGCATTGGTAAGAGATATCCGCCTCTTAGCAGCCTGGGCGACAGTCGCTGGAGCAAAGCAAAAAAGGCCGCCGAGAACGCGGTCTACGACTACGCGGCCCGTCTTTTGAGTCTGCAAGCCGAACGGAACACGATGACCGGCTTCTCTTTTCCGCCCGACTCCAAGTGGCAGATCGAGTTCGAAGGGTCATTTTTATTTAAGGAAACTCCGGACCAGCTCAAAGCGATCGAGGACACCAAACGCGACATGGAATCAGAGCAGCCGATGGACCGGTTGATCTGCGGTGATGTCGGTTTCGGGAAGACCGAAGTGGCAATCCGGGCAGCATTCAAGGCAGCGACGAGTGGCAAACAGGTGGCGATGCTGGTTCCTACCACAGTGCTGGCCCAACAGCATTTCAATACCTTTCGCGAACGGATGTCCGATTACCCATTGAAGGTGGCGATGCTCAGCCGTTTTCTTTCCCTTGGCGAGGAACGGCAGACTCTCGAGGGGCTCAAAACGGGGTCGGTCGATATTGTCATCGGTACCCATCGGCTGATCTCTGGCGACGTTGTTTTCAAGAATCTCGGGCTTGTCGTCATTGACGAGGAACAACGCTTTGGCGTCCGGCACAAAGAACGATTCAAAGAGCAGTTCAAGCTGATCGACGTTCTGACGCTTTCCGCGACCCCGATTCCCCGGACACTCTACCTTTCGTTGGTGGGCGCGCGCGACATGTCGATTATCGAGACTCCGCCCCCCAATCGGCTGCCAGTCGAAACGATGATCTGCGGCTACGACGAACGATTGATCCGGGACGCAATCCAGCGAGAGCTGCGTCGACGGGGCCAGGTCTATTTTCTGCATAATCGCATCGAATCAATCGAGCGCGTACGGGAGAGAATCTGCCAGCTATGTCCCGAGGCGCGGATCGAGATCGGTCATGGGAAAATGGACGAAAACGAGCTGGAACAAGTCATGGAGCGCTTTGTTGCCGGGGAAAGCGACATTCTCATTTCGACCACCATTATCGAGAGCGGTCTCGATATACCCAATGCGAATACGATCATCATCGATCGGGCCGATCGATTTGGCTTGGCTGATCTTTATCAGCTTCGCGGACGTGTCGGACGGGCCCAGCACAAGGCCTATGCGTATCTGTTCTTGCCCCGCGATCTCATGACTGTTGGCGCGGCGCGTCGCCGGATCAATGCCATCAAACAGTATTCGGGGCTGGGGGCCGGCTTTAAAATCGCCATGCGCGACCTCGAGATCCGGGGTGCCGGCAATCTATTGGGCACAGCACAGAGCGGCCACATTGTGAACATCGGCTTTGATCTCTATTGCCAGCTTCTCCAGCGAGCGGTGGAGACGCTGCGTGGTCAGCCGTCCCGGAACCGAGCGGATGTTCTGGTCAGGCTGGATTTTGTCACAACCAACGAAGCCGAAGCGATCAAAGGAGAAAACGCGACTGCCCCCAGTTTTATACCATCCGATTATATCGCGCAGCCGGCGCTCCGGATTCAGGCCTATAAAAAAGTTGCGGAAGCCTCTACGAGCGAGCAACTGGAGGAAGTTGGAGAGCAATGGCGAGATCGATTTGGACCGCTGCCGGGCGCCGTCCGAAACTTGCTTCTGTTGACTCGAATCAAGCTCTCCGCCGGCGAAAAGCAGATCACGGAAATCGAGGTGAAAGACCGCAAAGTCATGCTGCGTCGGGGCGGCGACTACCTGCTTATCGGAACCCGGTTTCCTCGCTTGACTTCTGAATCGTCGGAAAATAACCTCTCCGAGCTGTTCACCCTTATAAGTAGTCTCACCTGAAATAGCCATGTCTTCGAAGCTGTTATTCCCGTGTCTTTTATTTTTGGTTATCGCTTTAGTCCCCAATACCCGCGCTGCGGAACCCCAGGTGATCGACGGGATCGCTGCGGTTGTGAATAACGACGTCATTACGTTCTCGCAGGTCCAGGAAGTTTCGGCGCCCCAGGAGCAATCGTTGCGTCAGCAATTCACCGGACAAGAGTTGATCGAAAAGATCAAAGAAACCCGGCTGGCTGCCCTGGCTGATCTGATCGATCGGGAGCTGGTCTTGCAGGAATTCCGGAAAAAGAAATACAACATTCCCGATTATGCGGTGGATGAACAAGTCAAGGAGATCATCCGAGACGATTTTGCCGGGGATCGCCAAGCTTTCGTACGCACTCTCGACGCTCAGGGGTACAGCCTTGATAAATTCCGCGATTCCGAACGAGACAAAATTATCGTGCAGGTGATGCGGCAGAATAATGTAAAAGGGGATTTTTCGGCGTCACTGCAAGAGATCCAGGCGTATTACGATGCGAATCGGAAACAGTTTGCCACGCCGGCGCAGATAAAGCTTCGAATGATCGTGTTGAATGCAGATCCGCTCGACGTCGAATCCGCTGATTCGACGCGAAAGATGGCGGAAGAGATTCGGCAAAAAGCAGCGACCGGTACGGACTTTGCCACGCTGGCCAAGACTTACTCAATGGATGGTACGGCCGAGAACGGAGGGGACTGGGGCTGGGTTGACGAGAAGACATTGAACAAGGAGTTGACCGGCGTCGCTTTTGCCTTGGCTCCTGGTCAGGTAAGCCCGGTAACGCAGGTGGGAAACGCGTATTACCTGCTTTACTGTGAGGACAAGAAGGATTCGACCATTATCCCGCTCCAGGAAGTGAAGGACGGCATCAAAAAGAAGCTGGAACAAACGGAGCGCCAGAAGGCTACGCAGCGGTGGATCGATGGCCTTCGCGAGAAGGCGTATATCAAGATCTATTAAAGGTCTTGTGGGAGTGCGGTTCCGCAAGGCGTTCGCCGCGGACGGTTGTGTCCCACAGGTCCTATGAGTCGCATTGGTTCCATGGGGTTTCCACTATGCGGTCTAGCTGTGCCCCACTCCCGACCTTACCGTGCCAAGCGGTGACGCCCGCCCAACGGTTTCCGATGGATCCAGATGCTTTCCAGAACACCCAGGGCGAAGAGCACTAGCACGAGAAACGAACCGCCATAGCTAATCAGGGGCAGCGGAACCCCGGTGATCGGCGTAATCGAAATTGTCATCCCAATGTTCATATAGATATGGGTGAAAATCAGGGTGACAACACCCACCGTTATCAGGCGACCGAGCGCGTCCTGTGCGGATGCGGCTATTAGCAACCCGGTCAGAAGAAGCGCGGCGAAGGCCGCGATCAGAGTGATCCCGCCGACAAAACCCAGTTGCTCGGCGATCGCAACGAAAATGAAATCGTTGTGAACCACCGTCTGGGGAACGAAACCCAAGGCGACCTGCGTGTTGGGAGCGGTAAATCCCTTGCCATTGAACCCGCCGGAACCGATGGCAATTAACGATTGGTTGATGTTCCAACCCGCTCCCTGCGGGTCGTAATCGGGGTTTACAAACGTCAACAGCCGTTCCCGCTGAAAAGGCTTTAAGCCGAAATTTGCTACCACCGGAACCAACGCGATGCCGGCGATGATTATCACAAGGAGATAGCGTTTGGGGATTCGACCGACAAAGAGCAAGCCCAGCAAAGTGGGAATCCAGACCAGACACTCGCCGAGGTCCGGTTGGAGCAGGATCAGTAGCCAGGGAGGCGCGATGATCGCGCCGCAACTCAGAATCCTTCCGACCGTTGCCCAGAAGCCATGCCAGTTTTCCGTGTTCGCCAGAAACCAGGCCAGGAGGAGAATGGTGGCAATCACCGCCAGTTGCGCCGGTTGCAGGCTCAGTGGTCCAAAGTCCAGCCAGCTCTGCGCCCCGTACGTCTTGCGTCCCTTAAATTTCACGAGAACGAGCAGACCGAGTCCGGCCAGATAGAAAAGGAGAGGCAGGGTAACGTTGTTGAGCCAGGATCGATAATCGATCAGTGCTGCGATAAAGAAGACCAGGATGCCGATCACCAACCAGACAATCTGCCGGCGCCACATCTCGGTAAGATAGATCTCCTGGCGCATAAAAGTGGCGCTGTAGATCGCGACCACCCCAAATATCGCCAGGCCTAAAGTCAACAGGAGCAGAATCCAGTTCAGCCGCAGCAGCTTTCGGAGTATCAGGGTCATTCCAAAACAGGATTCGGTGAGAGGGGCAGATTTACTTCAGAGTCGGCACACTGGCGAGCAACTTGCGAGTGTACGGATGCTGGGGAGATCCGTAAATGCGAGAGGCTGGCGCTTGTTCCATGACCTGACCGCCAAATAAAACGACCACTTCATCGCTGATGTGTTCGATGACGGCAAGGTCGTGCGCAATAAAAAGATAGGAAAGTCCCAGGCTTTCCTGCAGATCCTGCAGGAGGTTGACGATCTGTGCTTGCACGCTCACGTCCAGCGCGCTCACGGGCTCGTCGCAGACGATTAATTGAGGTTCCACGGCCAACGCTCGGGCGATTCCGATCCGTTGCCGCTGTCCACCGCTGAACTCGTGCGGAAATCGATCCATCTGTGCAGGCTTCAAACCAACCATCTCCAGCAATTCCGCGACCCGCGAGCGGCGTCTATTCGGTTGCATCTCGGGAAAATGGATCTGCAGCGGCTCAGCGATGGCCTGCGCGATTCTCCAACGCGGATTCAGCGATCCGAAAGGATCCTGAAAAATCATTTGGACCTCCCGACGAAGCGGTCGAAAAAGGTGTTCCGATAAGCTGCTCACGGTTTGACCGGCAAAACGGATCTCGCCTGCGGTGATCGGTATCAGGTGCAGGATGGCTTTGCCGATGGTCGTCTTCCCGCTCCCGCTTTCGCCAACCAGGCCGACTGTCTTGCCGGCTGGAATTGAAAACGAGACATCGGTAACCGATTTAACATAGTCTACCGTCCGTCCGAGAACGGAAGACCTGACTGGAAACCAAACGCGCAGGTCAACCACCTCGAGCAAGCTCATCCAGTACGATCTAGAAAGATGCTCAGCGGGCTGGTCGGCTGCGCTTCCTCGCTCCTTGTGGCCGCGCCGATCTCGAATGCTTCGCGACCGGCCTCTACAGCTTTTCGAAACGCCCGAGCCATTCCGGCCGGATCGCTGGCGACTGCGATGGCGGTATTTACCAGCACACCGTCCGCCCCAAGTTCCATGGCTTCTGCTGCATGGCTCGGCGCGCCCAGGCCGGCATCAACAATCACCGGAACCGTCGCCTGATCAATGATGATCCGGATCTGGTCCCTGGCGCGGATGCCTTGATTACTCCCGATCGGGGATCCGAGTGGCATTACCGTGGCCGTCCCAACCTCTTGCAAGCGTTTGGCCAGGACGGGATCCGCATTGATGTAGGGCAAAACCGTAAATCCCTCTTTCACCAGGCGCTCCGCTGCTGCCAAGGTTTCAATCGGATCCGGCAAGAGATATCGGGGATCGGGATGAATCTCCAGTTTGACCCACTTGGGTAAGCCGGCGGATGCCGCCAGCCTTGCGAGGCGAACGGCCTCATCGGCGTTCATCGCACCGCTCGTGTTAGGAAGAAGCAGGTACTTCTTCGGATCAATGAACTCCAGGATATTCGCGTATGGGTCGTGTTTACCCGACAGATCCGCTCGACGGAGCGCAACGGTGACCAGCTCGGTTCCACTCGCCTCCAAGGCGGCTGCCATTTCCTGGTTACTGGAAAATTTTCCGGTCCCAATCAAGAGTCTGGAGCGAAATTCCCGATCGGCTATCTGCAAAGTGGAAGAAAATGACTGCATAGACATCCAGGTATGCGCGCGCCACGAACACCGGTGTCGCACACGAAATCAGACTTCCTTGTTCCGGGCAAAGCAGTACGCTGCATCTCTACACTATACGCAAATCTCGTCGGCAAGTTTGCGATTTTCAACGTAATGAGAGACTTCGATAAGAATGTGCCAAATCTGCGCGGAAGCTTGCTGCTGGCACACCCCAATATGCGCGATCCCAATTTTCGACGCACGATTCTGTTTCTCTCGATGCATGATCGGGAGGAGGGCGCTTTGGGACTCGTTCTGAATCGTCCAACCGACAAGAAGCTGGCCGATTACCTTCCGGCCCAGGAGGGGCTGGGCGTTGACGACATCGCAGTGTACGCAGGCGGCCCAGTCGGCTCGGAAGAATTGATCTTGGTTTCTTTTGATTTTGCTGACGAAGGCCAGTTGACCGTACAGTCGCATCTTTCCATCGAAGAGTTTGGCGCTTTTCAACATGAAGGAGGATTGCTCCGAGCATTTCGCGGCTATGCGGGCTGGAGCGCCGGACAGCTTGAGGCCGAGGTCCGTCAGCAGGCTTGGCTGATCTTTCCTTTCACTCGTGAGATTCTCTTCGCTCCGCAAGTTGAGAGTTTATGGTATCGGATGGTTTCGACCCTGGGACCAACTTACCGGCTCTTGGCGCAAACGCCCGACGACCCATCAATGAATTAGCCTGGCATCGCTCATCCATCCCTCTGGATTTCTGAGCAACGCCGGCTGTTGTTTATTTGAATGATCCCTTTCTTCGATCGACCTTTGTAGATGAAGGTCGGCGTCCCGAAAGAGATTAAGGAACAAGAACACCGCGTTGCTGTCCTTCCTTCGGTCGTCTATCAACTGACCCGGTTGGGGCACATGGTCTTTGTTGAGACTGGGGCCGGCTTGGGTTCGGGATTTCCTGACGAGGAATATGCGCAGGCTGGGGGCGTGCTGTGCAAACGCCACGACGAGGTTTTTGGCGAGGCGGAGCTGATTGTCAAAGTCAAGGAACCATTGCCGAGCGAATATGCTCTCCTTCGGCCGGGTCAGATTCTCTTTACCTACCTTCATCTCGCGGCCAACAAGGCACTGACCCAAGCACTTCAACGTTCGGGGGTTACGGCCGTCGCCTATGAGACGATCGAGATGAATCGCCGGTTGCCTCTGCTCGAACCTATGAGCGAGATTGCGGGTCGCATGTCGATTGTGGTGGGCGCCTACTTTTTGGCGAAGCATAGCGGTGGCAAAGGCGTACTGCTTGGCGGGGTACCTGGGGTGCTGCCGGGGAATGTGGTGGTAGTCGGGGGAGGGACCTCCGGGGTAAACGCCGCTCGAATGGCGACTGGACTGGGCGCTGAAGTAACGATTCTCGAGGTAGATGTCGAGCGGATGCGTTTTCTTGATATCACAATGCACACCGCGCATACGCTGTATTCGAGTGAAGCGCATCTCCTGGAGATGTTGCCGCGGACGGATCTGTTGATCGGGGCAGTTCTCCTCCCAGGTGCCCGGGCCCCGCGGCTGATTACCAGGGAAATGTTACGCATGATGCGCCCGGGCAGCGTCCTGGTTGATATTGCGATCGATCAGGGCGGATGTTGTGAAACCTCGCGTCCCACGACGCACCATGATCCGATTTACGTTGAAGAAGGTGTCACGCACTATTGTGTGGCCAACATGCCTGCGGCGTACGCGCGGACTGCCACACAGGCTCTGACCAATGTCACGGCCCGTTTCGTCGAATTTCTCGCCGAAGGCGGAGTGGAAGGCGCGATCAAACGCCAGGGTGCTTTGCGCGGGGGTATCAACGTCATGAACGGTAAAATCCACAATCGTGCGGTGGCGGAAGCAAACGGTTTACCATATGAACCGCTCCCCTTCTGAACAAATGGAGAACGAGTGTAAGATTCGTCGGGCCGAACTGCACGATCTTGAGTCGATTACCGAAATTTACAACGAGGCGATCCTGAACACGACCGCCACCTTCGATACTGAACCCAAGAACCTGGATACCCAACGGGGGTGGTTCGACGCCCATGATGAGCGTTACCCGATCCTCATTGCGGAGATCAAGGGCCAAGTGGTCGGATGGGCCGCGCTGACTCGCTGGTCGGACCGGACCGCTTACGAGGATACGGCCGAGACCTCCTCTTATGTCGCTGGTATGTATCGGGGGCAAGGGATCGGTTGGAACCTGAAACAGGCCCTCATCGCGGAGGCGCGCCACCGTGGCTTCCATACCCTCATTGCACGCGTCGCCGAAGGCAGCGAAGCCAGTCTGAGACTTAATCAGCGAGCCGGGTTCGTGCTTATTGGTACGATGAAGGAGGTTGGTCGCAAGTTCGGGCGCCGGCTCGACGTCCATATTTTGCAAAAGATGCTCGATTAACCGCGGGGCCAGCCGAGCGGTTAAGTCGTGGAGTGCGCGCGACTTGTCGCCGCTTTAAAATAGCGCGGAGGAGGCGAGAGCATCTATTGCCGCGATGCAGACAATCGCTAGAGCTCGATTACCCGAGCGGCGGTAATATTTGGATTCTGGAGAATTTCCTTCAGCAATTCCGCGGAAGGCGCGGAATCGAGGTTCAGTACAGTGAGTGCTTCGCCTCCGACATGATCCCGGCTAAGGGACATGTTGGCAATGTTCACCCGGTGATCTCCCAGAAGAGTACCGATCTGGCCTACGATACCGGGGACGTCTTTGTTCTCCATCACCAGCAGAACTCCTTTGCATCGGGCCTCCACGTGCCGGCCGTTGATCCGCACGATTCGCGGAGAGGCGCCGATAAAGGTGCCGGCGACGCTCACCACTTCCGATCCGGCATCCGCTGTAACCTCTACCAGATCCGTAAACTCTCCAGTTACACTTTCGCGCGTTTCCTGGACCTTCAGCCCAAGAGTCTCCGCCAGCGCTGTAGCATTCACGTGGTTCACGTCGATCCCGCCAGCTTCCTCCAGGAAACCTTTGAGCACGTAGCGCGAAATTGGAGTGGTATCGCCTTCGTTTACTTTGCCACTGTAATTGATTCGCAGGTTCTCAGATCGCTTCGGCGCGATCTGGCGAAGAAATCGTCCAAGGCGCTCTCCAAAATCGAGGTATGGGCCGATCAGAGCGAGCGCCTTGGCATCGATATTGGGCACGTTGACCGCATTGCGAATCACTCCGTCGATCAACAAGGACCGGACCGCATCCGCGATCTCGATTCCTACGCTCTCCTGGGCTTCGGCCGTCGAGGCGCCAAGGTGAGGGGTAAAAACCACATTGGGAAGTGTCCGCAACGGAAAATCGCCGGGCGGAGGTTCGACTTCAAAGACGTCAAGTGCGGCGGCTCCTACCTGGCCGGAAACCAGTGCATCATACAGCGCGGATTCATCAATGAGGCCTCCTCGAGCACAATTCACAATGCGCACTCCGCGTTTGCATTTGGTCAAACGTGCCTTGTCCAGAAGGTGCCGAGTCTCGTTCGACAACGGCATGTGCAGCGTCAGGAAATCAGCGCGGCTCAACACTTCGCTGAGATCATCGTAGAGCTCGACCTGGAGCGCTCGCGCTCTGCTCGGCGCGAGGTAAGGATCGTATGCGACCGGGCGCATGCCAAAGGCGATCGCTCGGCGCGCTATCTCAGTGCCGATCCTGCCCATACCCAGAATGCCGATCGTTTTGCCGTTCAGCTCCACGCCTTCGTACGATTTCCGGTCCCATCGACCGGCTTTCACACTCGCGTCGGCCTGAGGAATATTCCGCGCAATCGAAACCAGCAGAGAAAAGGCGTGCTCGGCTGTGGAGATGGTATTGCCGCCCGGAGTATTCATCACAATAATCCCGCGGCGAGTTGCTGTCTCAACATCCACGTTATCAACTCCGACGCCGGCTCGCCCGATGGCGCGCAGCGATTTCGCGGCTTCGATTACCCGCCGGGTCACTTTGGTTTGCGAACGAACGATGAGTGCCGCGCAGTCCGCGATGGTCGCGACCAAATGTTCTTCACCCAGTCCAATGGCGACTTGCACATCCAGGTCACCAGTGCCACGAAGTTCTTCAATCCCGCGCGGCGAAATCGCATCGGTAACAAGAACCTTCATCCTATTGTGGTCTGCCCGAGATACCATGCTTTATGACCTACCCTAGTCTGCCTCGCTCGCAAATCCTTAGCGATTCTGCGGGCTAGCCGTGACTAAGCTTTGACAGAAAGTCGCGAATCAGGTCGAATCCCGGAACTACCGATAGCGCAGCCAGCACCGAAGCGGATGCCGGTATCGCCTCCAGGTCGCTTCGCAGATTGGTGCCGAACTCTGCTTGTTTTTCCCGGTCCGAAATCTTCTTGGCAGCCGCCCGCTGGTAAATGGCCATGGCCTGCAAGGGCCAGTTGTTCCGGTACATGTCATACTTGAGGTAAAACACCCGGGGAAAACCGGTGCCGGTAATCAGCGACTCGCTCCACGAGCCATCTGCATTCTGGTTCTGCACCAGAAAGTTGATGCCCCTTTCCACGCTCTCCCGGTCCAGTTCCGGAAAAGAGCAAAGGCCCATGAGGGCCCAGGCTGTCTGCGAAGGCGTGCTTCGTCCACGGCCGCGCAACGACGGGTCGTCGTAAGAGGCGCAGCTTTCGCCCCAGCCGCCGTCCGGATTCTGATGTTTTTCGAGCCATTCGCGCCCACTCTGGATCCAGGGGCTGCTCATGTCGGCGCCGATCGCATTGAGGCCGCGCAGGACCTGCCATGTGCCGTAAATATAATTAACTCCCCAACGTCCGTACCAGGAGCCGTCAGGTTCCTGGCTGCGGCGCAGGAACGTCACTGCCTGGTCGACTAAAGGATGATCGGTCGAATATCCGAACGTCGACAGCACTTCCAGGACTCGCGCCGTTATGTTTGAACAGCTCGGGTCAAGAATCGCGTTGTGATCCGCAAAAGGCACATGCTCCAGCAGGCGATTTGTGACGTCCTTATCGAACGCGGCCCACCCCCCATCTTTGCACTGAAAGCTCAGCAGCCAGCGCAGGCTACGTTGAAAGAGCTCGGGATTGCCTGCATATCCGGCGGTGCGCAGGGCGAGAAGCACCATTGCGGTATCGTCGGTATCCGGATTGAAAGGGTTGTTGAACTCGAAAGCCCATCCGGATGGTTCAGGCTTGGGATTTCGGACCACCCAGTCGCCGGAGATGCGCACTTCCCGGCTGACCAGCCAGTCGGTTGCTCTTTGGATCGGCTCGTCCTCCAGCGTAAAACCCGATCGAACCAGCGACAACGTGGTAATCGCAGTGTCCCAGACAGGAGATAAGCAGGGCTGGATGCGGAACCAGCCTTCATCCTCAACAAACAACTCCCGGAAATCCGCGTCGGCTTTCGCATACACCGGGTGCTCTCGCCCATAGCCAAGACAGCGGAGGGCCATGAGCGAATTGATCATGGCGGGAAAAATTGCGGCCAGTCCGCTGCAGCCATCCCCGATGCGTTCGATGAGCCAATTTTCCGCTTTGGCGAGAGCCACCCTGCGCAAAGGCGATTCCCCGAAACGTTCGGCCAGTTTCAGAAGCCGATCGATCAGAATAAAAAAATGTTTCAACCCCGAGGCTCGCAGCCTGGGAATCTTCTTCGGGTTGAGAAAAAGCTCACGAATCCCCCTGTCCTCGGGAATCGAGCGCGTTGGCTTGTAATGATTGATGATCGCGAGGGGTACGACCATCGACCGGGTCCAGGATGAAACCGCATACAGGTTGATCGGAAGCCAGTGCGGTAACAGAAGAAATTCGACAGGAATCGTGGGTACCGCATCCCAGGATACCTGGCCGATTAGAGCCAGGTAGAGACGCGCGTAGGTGTTTGTTTTCTCGATTCCTCCAAGTGCGCGGGCCCGCTGCCGGGCGATGACCATTCGTTCATCGTCGAAAGGGATGCCCGCTAATTTAAGCGCGCAGTAAGCTTTAACTGTCGCATTGATTTCGGACGGACCTTCCGGATAAATGTTCCAGCCGCCGTCCGGCAGCTGGCGGCGCAGGACGTGCTCGACGCACTTGCGCTCCAGCGCAGGCTCGATTTCCCCGAGCCAATGCATGAACAGTACGTAATCCGCACACAGTGTTGCATCGACGACCAGTTCACCCAACCAGTAACCGTCTTCTGACTGAAGCCCAATCAGATGCTGTTGTGCTCGGCTGATCGCTTCCTGGATCGACGCTGAAGAAGCGGGCGGCAATCGCATAGACCTTCCTCAAACCTAACGGCCAACTAACGGCTGCTGACCGGTGCTACCGGCTTCGCCGTCGAAACGCCGTTAAATATCCTCTTATAATTAATCGCGCCCGGAGGCTGTTTTGGGCGTGCTCCGAAGTTGTAGACCACATTTTTCCAGGTATCGCCCGGCTTGGCCTGGAGGCCGAGCGAAGCAGTCGGTTCATATCCACAGTGTACCATGCAGTTTTCGCAGCGCGGATCCCGCGCGATTCCATCCACTACTCCATAGAGATCCCAGTTTACTTTTTCCAGCAACTCGGAATAGCTCTTGTAGTGCCCCTCGGTTTTGACCAGATCCGTCATGAAATAGCAGGGTGCTTTCCAGCCCATGATATTGCGCGTCGGAATCGCCCAGGCTGAGCACGAAAGGTCCCGTTGGCCGGCCAGGAACTCCAAATAAATCGGCGTACCCAGGATCGGGAAACGTTCACCCCAGCTCTGTATCTTGGCGAACTTCTCAACCGTCATCCGACGGGTAAGAAAGAAATTGGCCGGATCGATCCCGAGACGGCTGGCCATATCTTTCTTAGCCGCGTCATAGTCATATCCTGGCGAGATCGTGTGTCCGTCAACTCCGATGGCGCCAAGGAACGCGAACAGATCTTCAATCTCGTCCATCTCGGTTTCGCGATAGACGGTTGTGTTCGTCGCTACCTGGTAACCCAGTGCCTTGGCCATGCGGATAGCTGTGATGCACTCCCGAAAGACGCCTTCTCGCTCGACAATGATATCATGAACTTTTTCCAAGCCGTCCAGATGGACGTTCCAGTAAAGCCACTTGCCCGGCGCGATAACCGCCTTCTTCGGATCTTTTGGTCCTTGCCGGATCTGACCGGTTTCGGTCGGAGAAAGCAGTTTTTGCGACTCCAGTCTCGAGAGCGTCTGTTCAGTCCTTGCCGGATGCCGGGTATACTCGGAGGCGAGATATTCCCGCATTTTTTTTCGCATGAACATCCCGTTGGTGCAGATGTAAACGATTCGTTTTTGTTGGCGTAAGCCGGTGACGAGCGCTTCGATCTGGGGATAGATCAGCGGTTCTCCTCCGCAGATGGAAACCATCGGCGCATCACACTCATTCGCCGCTCCCAAGCAATCCTCCAGGGACATGACGTTTTTCAAAGCAGTAGAATACTCCCGGATCCTTCCACACCCGGTGCAGGTAAGGTTGCAGGTGTGGAGTGGCTCAAGCTGAAGGACGGTGGCGAACTTCTTCGTCCCGCGAATCTTGTGCCGCACAATGTGTCCGGCGATCTTTAAGCTAAGCGCTAAAGGAAAACGCATAATAGGAATTTAGGCGCCGCATAGTATCAGCGCTCTTTCTGGATTCAAGCAGAGGGTTGATGATTAAGGTAGCGAAGAATTTGCGGCCGACGACAAAACCCTGGGGCAGAAATGGGTGCGGCACAACTCTAAAAACCGTAAGGCATTTCGCTCGCGAAATCGACGGAGCAGGCCGAGCAACGGCCCGGAGAATCGTTCCCGCAAGCTTTTGGCAATGTTGCGGGTGAACTCATTTACAAGTGCTTGCTCCTGAATGAGTTACGAAAGGCTCCGCCAAGCGTGGAATGAACGTTTCCTCAAGTGAACCGGAGGGTTTGGCCGGTGCGACCGGTTTTTTCGCGGAGTGCTTCATTCCCACGCTGGAACGGGTCTGTGATTTACCGAAAAAAGCAGGGGCGGTTGAAGATGAACGCAATGTAATTTCTAGAAGCCGGACGAGAGGATCCGCCGCGGGATCGTTAACATTACTAATTTAGTAGACTTTAAAGATCGGCATGCTACCTTTCGCCCTGAATCGGTCAACCGAAAGAAATGTCATGCTCAGTTCAATCACCTTGCCGGCAGATTCGCGTAACCGTATTAGCCCAAAGCCTTCCCTGAGGGAACTTTTCGATTCCCTCGAGTTGCTCTCGAGCGCGCCCGGCAGTTTAGCGCGTTGGCGAACCCTTCAATTAAGGTATCATTCGGTTCCCAGCTTCGTCCTGATCGGGCCGCGTTCCCGGCGTATCCCGCTTCGGCTGGCGCTGGTTGGAGGACTTCGGTCATCGGATGTAGTCAGCAGCACAGCAGTCGCAAAATTCCTGGTCGAATTGGATCTTGCGTCGCTTTTCGCCCGAGACTACGCGGTCTTTAGCTACCCGCTAGCAAATCCGCCCCGGCTGAACGAGCCGGAACCCAGCTTTAGCCGGGACTTTTGGCAGGGCTCGTCGGACCCGGTTGTTCGGTTCTTCGAGAACGAACTCGCCACGAACGAGCTTGATGGCGTTGTGACGATCCATTGCGAGGAACCGCTCTCAGGTCTGCAATTTCGGGTTTCCAGCCGCGTGATCGCTGCTGAGGTACTCTGGCCCGCCCTGGAAGTCGCGCAGCGATTCGTTCCCTTGGCAGCCGAACCGGTCCAGGTACTCGCACGCTCCGGCGGGACCGCCGGAGCCTTTTACAATCTGGAAGGTTGCCGGCCCCGGCCCTTCTGCATATCCATTCACACTCCCCAATGTAGCGCCTTTGCCGACCAAATTGCGGCAATTGGCTTCAGCCTGAAATCGATTTTTCAACAATACCGGGCGCTGGTGGACGAAGCGGAAACGTTCTAGCTATAGCTAGCCTAGCAAGGCCGCGCCTCAAAGAGCGACGATTTTATCGTCTGGTTAGAGCGCTCGGAGAGGCGTCGGCCGGCCTAAGAGGTCTCGCTGGGCGCTTCTCGTCAGTTGGCAGTCGAGACTCTTGAGCTAAGCGTAGGGCATGCAATGGCTTTTGTGGGCTTTTCTGTCGGCGATTTTCGCCGGAGCGACGGCGGTTCTCGCCAAGGTCGGTGTTGCCGGTATCGACTCCAACCTCGCGACGGCCATCAGAACAACGGTAGTACTGGTCTTTGCGTGGCTGGTAACTGTCGCGACTCTGCGCTCCGGGCAGGTCAGTTCGATATCCCCGCGCAGTTGGTTGTTCCTCGTCTTGTCAGGCCTGGCCACCGGCTTGTCATGGTTGTGCTATTTCAGGGCATTGCAACTCGGCGAGGTGTCGAAGGTCGCGCCAATAGACAAGCTTAGTGTAGTTATCGCAATGGCTATGGCCTTTGCTTTTCTTGGTGAAAGGATGAGTTCCCGAGAACTACTCGGCGCGGGCTTGATCGTGACCGGCGCTATCGTTCTCGCTTTACCATAGGTGCATCCCTGGCGTTGGCACCGCATCTGGTGAGGCGAAACGAGCGCATCTACAGCTGATTCGGCTGAGTGAAGCAGTGTCCTGAACACTTTGATCGAATCGTTGGAACAGGAATTAACTAAACCTATGATTCGTTGTGCTTTGCGACTCGCCGGCCGAAAGCGGCTGAGTTCTCGCCCGGGGTGCAGAAGGAAGGGAGGTTGGGTATCAAGCCTCGATCAGGTCGCCGCACTCCGGTGACTTTTGCAGAAATAGGCTGGCGCCAGGCGGGGACTTAAGATATGCGGGGGACTGGATCACTCACATCGCTGCGGTGGAAGAAGCAGAGAGCCAGTATAACATTGAATTGCTTCGGCAAATTGCCGCCGGCGACGAAAAAGCGTTTGCCACCTATTATGCGCGGCTCGCCCCGGCTCTGTACGGGTTAGCTCTGCGCATGATGAATGACGCCAAAGAAGCCGAGGACGTTTTGCAAGAAGGCTTCACGTACATCTGGCGGCGAGCAGCCCAGTTTGATCCGAACCGGAGCAGCGCGTTCGCCTGGTCGGTCCTGATTGTCCGGAACAAGGCCATCGACAAGCTTCGGAGCCGTGCGCGCGTTGAGAAGCTGCGCGAGAAAGTTATCACTGAGACGAGCTTCTTCACTACGCTGGACGACCGATCAGAACACGAACCGGCTTTTCGCGAACAGAGCGCGCAGGTTCGCGAGGCTCTCGGAAAGATCGCTCCAGAACAGAGACAAGCTCTCGAACTGGCCTTCTTCGGCGGGTTGACTCATGAGCAGGTCGCCGAGCGTTTGCAAACACCGCTTGGCACGGTGAAAGCGCGGATCCGCCGAGGGTTGTTGAAGATGAGGGAATTTGTTTACGACACCCGATGAGAGACGAAGCCCAAGAAGATCTGGCGGTACGGTACGTTCTCGGAGAACTGACCGGCGAGGAATCCGCCCGTTTCGAGGCCGATTTGGCCCGGGACGCTGATCTACAGAGCTTTCTCCGGGAACTAGAGGAAACCTATGCTTCGCTTTCTCTGGCGGTCCCTCCAGCGACGCCGCCGAGCTATTTACCTGAACAAATCAGCTCGCCGAAGAGGTCAACGCGCTCGTTTACCTCCTTCTTCCCGTGGGCAATTGCTGCTTGTCTGGCTTTCGCCGCCATCCTCCTTTTGCTGGATCGAGCCCGGATGAAAACCGATTTGGCCAGTCTTTCTGACCAGAACGCCAAGTTGAAACACGAACTGGATAGCTGGCAAACCAGAGATTCACTTGCCCAGAACGAGATCCAGCGGCTGAAAAAACGTGATCTTCTTTCGGAACTAACGATCGCCACGCTCCAGGCCCAGGTGAATCAATACGCCCATACCGGAGCGGTTGCGGTCTGGAACCCGGCGCAGCATACCGGAATCATGCAGTTCAGCGATCTTCCGGCATCTCAGCCCGGCAAGAGCTATCAACTCTGGATTATCGATCCAACGCAGGCGCAGCCGATCAGTGCCGGCCTTGTCCCGATTTCGGATCAGGGCAATGTGCGGGTAAATTTGCAGCCGGCCAAGCCTGTTCGTTCTGCTGCCAAATTCGCAGTAAGCGTCGAAAACGCCGGCGGGTCCGAGACACCTCGCGGTCAGATCGTCTTACTGGGGAAGTAGTGTAGAGTGCGTGCGACTTGGTCGCCGCTTTCGGAACCGCGCGGAGCGGGGCTCTGACCGAGAACAGCGCCATGATGCGCAAAGTTCCATTGTAGCGAAGGGCCCGTTGACTGACTGACTGTCGCCTCCGCGCGATCTCACAGCGGCGACAAGTCGCAGGCGCGCCACGATGCTCCGGGCCATAAGGTTTCTCGTTGCCTTTTTTGAGGCGCCGGTGGAGAAAGCAAGCGATGAAGTCGACCGCTACGCAACTCGGCGTCGCCGAAAGCAAACGCTCATTTAACTGGGTCGATTTGCTGATTTTTGCCGGCGTATTGGGTCTGCTCTGGAGCATTCTCGAATTTGGAGCGGGAACGATGGCACATTTCGATGCCACGTCGCAAACACTCTCGATATCCACCCATATCCGGCATATCCCATATTACATCGGACGAAGCCTGTTCCGGATGTGGATCGCGTTTGGGTTCTCACTGATCTTCACCTTTGCGGTAGGATACGCCGCAGCGAAGAACAAGGTCGCCCGCGCGATCATCCTCCCGTTTCTGGACATCATGCAGTCCATTCCGGTACTCAGTTTCCTTACGATCTTCGTAACCTTTTTTGTATCGCTTTTTCCCGGAAGTCTACTCGGAGTGGAGTTCGCTAGCATTGTGACGGTCTTTACAGCGCAGGTCTGGAACATGACGTTCGGATTCTATCATTCGATGGTGACGATTCCCCAAGACTTGCACGAAGCTGCCACGAATTACCGCCTTACTGCTATCCAGCGTTTTCAAAAGCTCGAAGTACCAGCCTCGATGCATAGCCTCATCTGGAATTGCATGATGTCGTTCGGCGCAGGGTGGTTTGCGGTTAGCGCCAGTGAGGCAATCACCGTCCTGGGCAAGAACATTGAGTTGCCTGGCTTGGGTTCCTTCATGGCGACTGCGGTGAGCAAGGGCGATAACTGGGCCGCGTTTTGGGCGATCATTTCGATGCTTGTCGTGATCTTGGCGACCGATCAACTGGTATGGCGTCCACTATTGGTATGGGCTGACAAGTTTAAAATGGAGTTGACCGAATCGGCTCACCCACCCACCTCTTGGTTTTATAATTTACTGCGACGGGCGTACGTTTTTGAGTGGGTCGGGGAGCACGTTTTGATTCCACTCAGCGAACACTATGCTGATCTTCAAGCGAAGCTTAGGCCGCAGCGAGATGAGGTACCGCGACGGCCCAGCAAGATTGGCAAGTATGTCTGGAAGACCATCGGAATTGTGCTGCTGTTAGGGATTCTCTACGAAGTTATTCTCGGGGTCATGGCCGGGTTCGATGCCGTTTACCACCATATATCAGTGGCTGAAATTTTCACGATTGTGGGACTCGGATTCGTGACCCTGTTGAGAGTCTTAGCGGTGACGATCTTAGCGACCCTGATTTGGACGCCAATCGGGGTTTGGATTGGTTCGAAGCAGCGGGTGGCGCAATTCGCTCAACCGCTGGTTCAGATGTTCGCTTCGTTTCCCGTAAATATGACCTTCCCGCTAGTCGTTGGGTTGTTTATTCGCTACAACATCGACATGGACTGGGGCTGCATTCTGCTGATCGCTATGGGAGCTCAGTGGTACATCTTGTTCAATGTGATCGCCGGAGCGATGGCGATTCCAAATGATCTAAAAGAAGCCGCGAAAACCTATGGTCTCAGCGGTTGGCCTCTGTGGAAGACTTTGATTCTACCGGCGATTTTCCCATTTTGGATTACCGGAGCCTGCACAGCCGCGGGTGGAGCCTGGAACGCGACGATCCTGGCCGAAGTCGCTACTTGGGGAGATAAGACCTTGAAAGCGACCGGGCTAGGAGCCTTCATCTCGGAAGTGAGCGCCCAGGAGGGTGGTTCCGGGATTCCGGCTTTGATCTGCGGAACTGCGATCATGGCTCTTTTTGTCGTTGTCATCAACAACCTCGTCTGGCGCCCGCTCTATGGCTACGCCGAAAAAAGATTCCACCTGGATTAACTCACGTGAAAACTGAGCTTGCTCCCACCGCTGCGGTGCCTCCCGTTGTGGTCGCGCCAGTCATTGCTGAGCTATGCAACGTAACAAAATCGTATACCGTTGGAGGTGGTCGTGAACTCAAGGTTCTTGATCAGATCGACCTGGCGATTCACGAAGGTGAATTGCTCGCCCTGCTTGGTCAGTCCGGCTCAGGCAAATCGACCCTCCTGCGTTGTCTGACCGGATTGACCAAACCCACCACCGGCCGGGTCTTGAGCTACGGAAAGCCTCTCACGGGTATCAATCCGGATGCTTCGATCGTTTTTCAGACCTTTGCTCTCTACCCCTGGTTGACCGTCGAACAGAATGTCGCCGTCGGTCTCATGGCGAAGCAAATGACTCATGCCGAGAAATCCGAGGCGGTGGACAAGGCCATCGACTTGATTGGTTTGAACAACTATCACGCAGCATATCCGCGAGAAATCTCCGGTGGTATGCGACAGCGGGTGGGCATGGCGCGCGCCCTTGTTTCCAATCCGAAAATTCTTTGTCTCGACGAGGCGTTCAGTGCTCTCGATGTCCTGACGGCGGAAAGTTTGCGCCATGAAGTGCTGAGCATCTGGCAAAAGGAAGGTACGCCGCTGAAGAGCATCTTCATGGTGACGCACAACATTGAAGAAGCGGTCGAGATGGCGACCCGCATCTGCATCCTCTTTCCTCACCCTGGCCGGCTTGGTTTGGTCTTGAACAACGATTTGCCTTATCCGCGTCATCCGAACGATTCGGGTTTTCAACGGCTGATGAAAATCATCCATGAGACCATCACGATGACGTCACTGCCTGACATTCCGGCGGAGGTCGCTGTCTCAGGCCGGCCAATTTCTCGGGCCCGCTCCCGGATGGAATCGATTCCAGTGGTTGGATTGAACCAGATCCTCGGTCTTCTTAGCATTCTTCATGACTCACCCGAGGAGAACAACGTTTACGATATCTCTAACGAGATCGGCAAAGACTTCGGCGAGACCATTGCCATCGTGAAAGCGGCCGAGATTCTGGAGTTTGTGAACACGCCAAAAGATGAGGTGGAGTTCACCGACCTTGGCCGGAAGTTTTACGATGCCGACCGGCAGACTCGGAAAATGATTTTCGCCGAGCAAGTGCAAAAGCTCCGGCTCTTCCATATCATTCTCGCTTACCTCGAGGTTCAAGAGGAAGTCGAGTCGGAGACCGTTCTCAAAGACATTGCGAACGCATTACCATACGAGAATGCCGAAAAAATTTTGCAAACGATGATTGCCTGGGGTCGCTATGGCGGTCTGATGGATTTCAACGCGAACACGGGAATGGTGACGCTGCCGGAAGAGGACGAGGACGAGGAAGAAGAAAACTAGCCTGCCTGCCTCGCAAAATCTCTAGGGATTTTGCGAGGCAGGCAGGCTAGTTTTCTTCTCATGAGCGCTCCTTCTCCGGCAACATCGAGGTTCTCCCGGGAATCCGAGATTCGCCACGAGAATAACGATCTGATCATCGCTTTCAAAGGGCCATGGATCTTAAAGACAGAAGAAAGAACCGGAGATATCGAGCTGCTCAAGGAAGTGGCAGAAAAACGGGGCAACTCTCGGACTCTGCGGTTTGACTTTTCCGAACTTACTCAATGGGATACCAGCCTGCTCATCGTTCTTTCGAAACTGAAGGACTGGTGCCAACACAATCAGTTGGAATTTAATGAGTCTGGAGTGCCTCGCGAAATATTAAGCTTGGTGGCGCTGTCTGAGGCAGTCCCGGAGAAGCAGACAGGAAAAAAAAGCGCGGGAAAGACCCTCCCTTTTTTACCGTCTGGGCGCCGCCACGTTGGGGTTGGCCAGCGGGCTTCGAGTGACGCTGTCGTTTGTCGGCGAATGCGTCCTGAGCTTCGGCCGAATCTTCCGGGGACGTGCGGCCTTCGATTGGCGTCTTCTTTGGCTGACCATGCAGGAATGCAGCGCGCAAGCTCTGCCAATCGTCGGCTTGATCAGTTTCCTTACGGGCCTGATTCTCGCCTTTGTCGGAGCGGTACAGTTGCGCCAATTCGGTGCTGGCATTTATGTCGCGAATCTGGTTGCCGTGGCGATGGCGCGCGAAATGGGAGCGATCATGACCGGGGTGATCATGGCAGGGAGAACCGGGGCTGCTTTTGCGGCGCAGATTGGCAGCATGAAAGTCTCCGAGGAGATCGATGCCTTGCGGACTTTGGCTATCTCTCCGATGGATTTCCTGGTGGCGCCGCGAGTTCTTGCCCTTCTTTGCATGATGCCGCTGCTCTGTCTTTACTCGATTTTCATCGGCATCCTTGGCGGTGCCGTGGTGGGTACCTCGATACTCAATTTGAGTTGGATTCAATATTGGAATCAGACCCTTGGCGCCATGACCTTGGTCGACATCGGAACGGGAGTATTTAAGAGTGCTATCTTTGGCGTGATCGTCGCGTTGACCGGTTGTCAGCGGGGAATTAGCTGTGGGAGTAATGCGTCAGCCGTGGGCAATGCGGCGACCTCGGCGGTGGTTCTCGCGATCACCTGGATCGTCGCGTCGGATGCGGCCATCGATGTGATCCAGCAAATGGGTAATTTGTAAAGTGTGCTACCGTTGTCCCTTTGCCGAGGAAGTTCATGCCAGACCCTGAATCGGATCACAAGGAAACTCCCGCAATCGAGGTTCGAAACCTCGAGATGGGCTATGGATCGTTCATCCTGATCCGCGATATGAGCTTTCAAGTGCGGACGGGTGAGGTGATGGTGATCATGGGCGGGAGTGGCTGTGGCAAAAGCACTCTCTTGAAGTATTTGATCGGGCTCAAAGAGGTGGAAAAGGGAGACGTGCTCTATCACAATCAGAGTTTCTCGAAAGCCTCCGAGGAGGAACGGGAGCGGATCCAAAGAAGCTTTGGCGTTCTTTACCAAGGAGGTGCCTTATGGAGCGATCGAACCTTGGCCGAAAATGTCGCTTTGCCTCTCGAGCAGTACACGAAGGTGGACGGCGCGGAGATCCGGGAGATCGTTTCTTTGAAGTTAGCTTTGGTTGGCCTCAAAGGGTTCGAAGACTTTTACCCCTCAGAGATTAGCGGAGGAATGCGCAAACGCGCCGGACTGGCGCGGGCGATGGCTTTGGACCCGGCTTATCTCTTTTTTGATGAACCTTCCGCCGGCCTTGATCCGATTAGCGCTCGAAGATTGGATGAGCTTATTCTTCGTTTGCGCGATAGTCTTGGTACAACCATTGTGGTCGTCACTCACGACGTGGTTTCCATCTTTACCATTGCCGATACTTCCATCTTCCTTGACGCCGATAGTAAACGCATAATTGCCCAGGGTAATCCCCATGAGCTGGTGAAGGAAGGCCCGCCAATAGTCCGCGAATTCCTGCTGTGCGGAGAATACAATGACTCGACCAAGGAGGAGGAGGCGATTTCGCGATGAGTCAAAAGGCGAATCCGACGTTAATTGGCGCCTTTGTCTTTGGAGCAATCCTCATTGCCATTGGCGCGGTGGTTTTTTTTGGGTCAACGAACTTTTTCGCCAAGAAACAGAATTTTGTTTCGTTCTTCGAGCAGTCCGTGAGTGGTTTACAAACCGGTTCAAACGTGAAATTCAAGGGCGTCACAGTGGGCAAGATCACGCGGGTCGTCCTGGGGTTCCGCGGCGAAGGTCAGCCCACCTTTGTGCAAGTGATTTATCAGATCGATAGCGCGCTTGTGGTGAAAGGCCTTGGGGCGAAAGTGGATCTCTTTAATCCGGAATTGCATAAGAAACGCATCGAGGCGGGATTGCGTGCTCGTTTGGAATTTGAGAGTCTTATCAGCGGTCAGCTCTATCTCGGACTAGACTACTTCAAGGACGCGGCGCCGGCCGTTTTGCACCCGGAATATCTTGCCGGAAAAAGCTATTTCGAAATCCCTGTTCAACCGTCCGATATCGAGGCCATCCTCGGAAATTTGACCAAAGCCATCGGCAATCTTGGCAATGTCGATTTTCTTACCCTCTCAAGGGATTTGGAGAATTTGATCGTGAGCGCCCGGGAAGGGATCGACGCTATGAAGTTGGATCAGCTTGGCGCCTCGTTGACCAAGACGTCGGAGGGGCTCGATAACTTCGTGAATGGTCCGGATCTCAAAGGCACGCTGACGAGTGTTCGTCAGTCGTTCGATCAACTCACCGCGACCTTGAAGAGATTGGACACCGAACTCAATCCGATCTCCGAAAATCTCAAGCCTACGTTAGCGGCGGCGAAGAAAAGTATGGAATCGCTTCAGTCGTCGACTGCCGAGTTGAACCGCCTGCTCAAGCCTTCCTCCGGTTTTCGTTATCAACTTGATAGCACTCTCTCGCAGATTGGCTCGGCGGCCGATGCACTGCAGCGATTATCGGAATTCCTGGAACGCAACCCGAACTCAATTCTTTTTGGACGAAAGCCCGCGAAAAGCCAACCATAGAGAAGTCTCGCCAAGCCGGTTCATGCGCAAACGCCTGCTTCTTTTACCTTTGTTGCTAGTTGGCTGTGCTTCCAAAGAGCCCCTGCCGAAATTCTATGTTCTCACGCCGGCGGGCGACGCTACTGTGGTTCGTTCGGCCCGGAACACGGTGTTTGTTCGACGGGTGGGAGTACCGGCTTATCTGGCGCGGGCCAATCTCGCGAGCATGGGAACAGGCAATCAGGTGCACTACTCCACGACCGGACGTTGGGCTGAGCCTCTGGATCAAGGGATTGCCCGCGCGGTCGCCGATGAGCTCACCGCGCGGGGTATCGGGGCGATCGGATTTCAGCCTTCCATCCAGATTTCCGACCACCGGTATGACGTAAACATCCGGCTGATCCGGTTCGAAGGGAATGCCAATGGTCAAGTCGTTCTGTCCGCGACCTGGCAGGTTCTTCCCGCGGCAAGCGGCGTTCCCCTGGTAAGGCGCGCCACCAATACCGTGCTGGACGGCTGGACGCCGGGCGATGAAGCTGGTTTGGCCGCACTGCTGTCGCAGGCTGTCCGAAGGATGGCTGACCAGATAGCTCGGGCGATTCCCTGACACTCCCCGGTTAGCCATGCACAATATTGTTGAATCAACTGCTGCCTATGAGGCCTGGGTCGGACCGCAAATCGCGATTTATCAACCCGATCTCGACGCCAAACACCAGGAAATGGCGGCTGACGCTTTTGCTTTCTTGCGTGCCACATTCTACCGCTGGGCGGAGCTTTGGAACCTGCATTGCTCCGATCTGGCTAAGCTTCATCCGGTCGAAGGAGTTGGCGATTTGCACATCCAAAACTTCGGCACGTGGCGGGATCGTGAAGGGAGGATGGTTTGGGGCGTGAACGATTTCGACGAGGCGGGTATTTGCGCTTTCCCGAACGATCTTGTTCGAATCGCCGTGAGCGTGAAATTGGCGGCCAAACAGTCTCCCAATTTTAAACTCTCGTTTTCTCAAGCAGTGGAAGAGATTTGGAGAGGCTATCGGAAAGGTGTTTCAACCGATGGTCAGCCGTTTGTTCTCGAAAAAACAAATGCATGGCTTCTGCGTCTCGCCCGGGCGGCACTAAAGGAGCCCAAAATCTTCTGGAACCACTGGCTCGAGGAACGAACCGAGCCTGCTTCGCGGGAATCCGATTTACCAGCCGAAGCAACCGCCAAGCTGCGTTCCCATTTCCCAAAGGGAGCGGAGGTCCACTTGCGAGTAACCAAGACCGGAGCACGACCCAAAGGCCTCGGCAGTCTCGGTCACCGGCGCATCTTTGCGTTTGCCGAGTGGCAAGGGGGCCCAATCGCACGGGAGGCGAAGGCGTGCGCGGCTTCCGCGTTGCTTTGGGCGGACGGGAGACCAGCCGGTCCATTACGCCTTATGGACTTTTTTGGTTCTCCAGCTCGGCCGACGAGTCCGCATGTCAGCCTAGCCGGCCAATGGTTGATTCGTCCGATCATGTCCGAGACAGGTCGAATCGAGATTTCCGAATTGCGAGAGCTCGCACCCGAGAGTGTGGGGGCAGTCGATCAAAAGCGTCTTTTACGCGCGATGGGTTTCGAAACTGCCAATGTGCACGTTTTATACGGTCAGCCGGACCGGTTGCGGCAAGCGAGCGCTCAACTGACTGCCTCGAAATTGGAAGCGGCTGGGGAGAAAATGGCCGAAGCGACCCTGGCCGATTTCAAGACGTGGCGAAAACACTGGAAGATGACCAATAACCGATGACCAATAACCGAAGTGAGGCTGTGGAATGCGCACGCACTCCATGAGGCGCGGCGAATGGTGTAACTCCGCCACAGGCAAGCGCGTCATGAGAAGGGTATGAAATTACATTTTCTGGTTCTCGGGATGACGCTGTTGGCCAGCCCTCTGCTGGCCCAAACACAGGCTCCCGAGAACGGCTCAACCAATGAGGCGCCATCCGCTCATCAGGAATTGCACCATCGAGGCTGGCTCTGGAAGAAACTTAATCTGACCGACGCCCAAAAGCAGCAGCTCCGCGAGATCATGCAGAGCAATCGCCCGCAATTCAAGGCTTCCATGTTAGCGGTACTCAACGCGCAGAAAACAGTGGACGAAGCGATCGCCAAGAACCCCAATGACGAAGCGACCATTCGTTCGCTCTCCGCGACCCTCGAGAGTGCGCGCACGGAACAGACCGTGCAGCGGGCTCGCTTGCATGCGCAGATCCTCAAGATTCTCACGCCCGACCAACAGCAGCAGTTGGTGCAGATGAACCAAAAACGGAGCGGTCGCCTTCAGGAAAGGATTGATCATCTGAATCAATCCGAAAGCTGACGAACAGAGGGCGAGGACCTGTTCCTTGGTTGGAGCTTGAGGTTCTGATCGTTTCAAAGCGGTCGCTGCCGGTTTTGGGAGCGACCTTTTCGTCCCTCAGGCCGGTGAAATTACTGCGAACCGGGGACCACGGGAGCCGGTGGCGTGGTAGTTGTAGTGGTGGTCGTAGTAGTGGGAGGCACGCCAGGAGGGGGATTGGTTCGTCGCACTACGGTTGTCGTGGTGGAGGTCGATTCGGGAGGGGTGGTGACGACCTCCTCCCGGGTACAGGCTGCAGCACCTAGCATCAAGCCGGCAAGCGGTAGCCATCGTATACTCTGCGGGATCATTCGAAAATATAAACAAAAGCGGCTGAACAGTTAAGCGTTGTCTCTGAGGAAACGACCTGAGCGGCGCATCAGGTATGAACTCGAACTTGAAAGCCGGGTCGTCTCGCACTCAGAATTGGCATTTCTCTAGATCTGAGCTATCTGGTTGGTCTTCGCTTCACGCAGGGCACTTTTTGTTCTGCGTTGACAAAGGCACTAAACAGCGTTTGCAAAAGACTTTAAACGTTCGATAAGAGCAGCGGCTACAGAATGAATTTTCGCAGGCTGGCGGTCACCGTTTTCTTAACGATTTCCTGCTTTGCCAGTTCGACTGTTGGGCAGGAGGCCATTTGGGATTTTGACTCGATCCGACCCGCGGCAAATCAGGGAACCAGTGCCGGCCAGGAGGTTTATGCGGCACTCATGGAGATGCTCGCCAGCTGGAACGCCCATGATATTGAGAAGTATCTTACATTCTTTTCGAACACCCCCGAGCTTCTAATTGTTTCTGATCAGCAGGTGATCACCGGTTGGAAAGCCCTCCACGATAATTACTCCAAGGGTTATGAAAATCCCGAGGAAATGGGTTTCATGACTCCGGACCGTATTCAGATACGATTCATTCGCCCGGATCTGGCCTTTGCGTTGACTAATTGGACTTTAAGATTTCCTCTTCGCCGGGAAGAAGTCTACGGACTCGACACGTCGTATCTGCAAAAGGGGGATTCGGGTTGGAAAATCATCAGCGGCCATAGCAGCATTGCTCAGCAGTAGGCTGCATCGCTCGCCAATGCTCAGGCATTTGCGAGCGATGCGGGCTGTGGCAGTCCAAGTTGGAGATTACAGTCTTAGGCCTTCACTGGCGGATAGATGGGCGCAATAAAGGCTAGCGCGGCGCTCCGAGGCGGATGGATGGGCGCAATGAAGGCTAGCGCGGCGCTCTTTGCATCAACCGGAGCCGACATCCGGTTCTGCGTTCTTTGCAGCCACGTTATAAGGGTAATAATGGAAAATATGATAAATATGGTTTTTCTCATAGGTTTGTTGAATTGTAGTTGGTCTTTGTTTGCAAGCGAATCCTATTCCGCAGTGCGGCGCACTGCGGAATCTGATTTTCACACAAATTTGCGAGCCTAACCGATCAGCCCCTCTCAGGTAAAGACTCAGCGATTTGCCGGGGACGTCGGAAATCGAATAGCAAACAGGGATCGCGGTCGCTAAGAAATCTGCATTGACTCAGAGAATGCCCGACTGCGCGGATCCGCAGGGTCCGCGGTTTCGTGACCGGTTCGATTCGGATTGCTATTTGCTTCCGCTTATCAACTATTACGACCCATGCGCCTGCTGGTTGCCGGAGGCTGCGGCTTTATCGGCAACAACTTTATTCGGTACGTTCTGGAACATTACCAGCCTGAGTCGATTACCAATATCGACGCCCTGGCCGATCCCGTAGCGCGCGGGACTACGGCTGAGCTCCCGGATCTTTACCGGGAGCGGTATGAATTCGTGCACGCCGATATCGTCGAAATAAAAAAACTCGACGAGTTGCTCTCCCGGCACAGCTATTTTGGAATCATCAATTTCGCTTCCGAGAATGAACTTGACCAGGTTACTCCGAACTTCCGGTCGCTGATTCATACCAACGTAGAGGGCACCGCGGCGCTGCTCGAAGCAGCTCGACGTCATGGTGTGAAGCGATTCCTGCAGGTATCGACCGACGAAGTCTACGGTTCAATTGATCACGGGCGTTTTTCGGAAGAAAGCCGGCTAAGGCCGAGCTCTCCTTTTGGGGCGAGCAAGGCGGCGGCGGATCTGTTGGCCTTGGCAAATCACCGGACACACGGTCAAGATGTTGTGGTGGCCCGCTGCTCAAACAGTTTTGGTCCTGGGCAGCCGCCCAAAGAATTCATTCCGATGGCGATCGCCCGAGCCTTGTCGGACCAGCCAGTCCCAGTTTACGGTGCCGGCACCAATCGGCGCGATTGGATGCATGTGAGCGATCATTGTGCCGCCCTGTTTACCGCGTTCATGGAGGGACGCAGCGGACAGATCTATAATATCGGGGCAGGCTCTGACCGGACGAGCCTTTCGGTCGCCGAACAGATTCTGCGTTATCTTGGAAAATCAGCCGATCAGATCGAATACCTCGATGCCCGGCCCGGAGACGACTCACGACGCGCGGTCGATCCATCCAAGCTATGCAACCAAACGGGCTGGCGCCCGCTCCGCGAATTCGATCAGGCGTTGGAAGAGACAGTGCGATGGTTCACCGATTTTCTTGCGAGCCGGTGACATGGATGGCCAAGCGAACAGCGTAGAAACTGGTGGCCAAAAGGTGACCTGTAGTGTTCCGCCCGGCTGCCGGCTGCTCGACCAACCGCGACGTTTCTCCGCGCCGATTCTTTTTCGCAGGAACCGCGGAGCGTGTTTTGGTGGTTGCCTTGTTCTGGCCATCGTTGTTTTTCTGCTCGTTGCGGCCGTTTTCTGGGGAGCGATCTCTACCTATCAGGGCGTGTATCGAATGACTGCGGCTGAGGCGCGCCGGCTGGAGCCACCGCCGTCGGCGGCCGACGAGCGGTCTTTCCGGCTAAAGCTTGCTGCTTTGCAGGAGGCCATGGCTGGTGGCCGGCAATCAGAGGTTCATTTTACGGCAAACGATCTCAACGCTTGGTTCTTTGCCGACGGGCGTAACCGCGATCTGGCTCAGCACATGCGATTTCGGACAGAAGGCGATTGGGTCGTAGCCGAGGTAACTTTTCCGCTGAGCTTTGTCTCCGACGTGCCATTTTTCCCGTCCCTGCATCACCGGTTTTTTAACGGACGGTTGGCGGCTCGGTTGAAAGTGAACAACGGGCAGCTCGACGTGCAGAACTTCGATGTCGAAGCGAATGGCAAGCGGTTGCCCTGGCTCTTCAGCACACAGAGTTATCGCAATATTGCGGCGGAAGCTGTGCGACGCGGAATCGCCGAGCGTTTGCCGGCCGGCAATGCTGTACTGACGCACCTGCTCTCGCTCAGGGTCGTCAATAACGACATCATTGTGACGGTTCGGGGACGGTCGCAGGAGTAACCGGGCGCAGCCGGTTGAAATGCCTTGCCGCTTGAACGAGTGCGGTGACCTGCATAAGAGCACTCAGGAAAAAAGGAAGGCCGACCCGCCAATCTTGAGGAGGCAAGTGCCCGACCAGGGCCAGAAGGGAATTTCCCACCAGCGGCGCGACAACGCCCATCAAGCTGCTGATGGAATTGAGAGACCCCAGCGTAACGCCTTGGTTGCTGGGACCCGCAGCTTTTGAAACGATGCCCTGTAGCGCTGGGCCCACGGTGAATCCGAGCAGATTGGCGGCGATGATCACATACATCATCCAACCCTGGGTAGCGAGCCCGTAGAGTACACAGGCGGTCGCCGCCGAGACCATACCGAAAACAGCGGTCCGCACTTCGCCAAAACGTTTGAGCAGAATCCCCAACAGCCAGGCCTGAGCTAATGTCGCGGCCGCGCCAACGACGAAAAGCGAAAAGCCGTTTTCGCGCGGTCCCCATCCGAAGCGAAAGTTGGTGTATAGCACCCAGGTCGTTTGAATAATGAATTGGCCAAACACCGTGAGGGAATACACCCAGACCAAGCCGCCGATCCCGCGTAAACGCGACAAGGCAAGGATCGCCGAAAACGGGTTTGCTTTCTTGGTGATTACCGCGGTCCGCTTTTCCTTGGCCAGCGATTCTGGTAAGACAAAAAATCCGTAAATCCAGTTTGTGAGAGATAGACAGGCCGCAACGAAATAAGGTAGGCGGAGACTGGTTTGACCCAATAGACCGCCTAACATCGGCCCGCAAATAAAGCCGAGCCCGAACACCGAGCCCAAAATCCCAAAGCTTTTACTCCGAAGCTCGGGAGGTGTGATGTCGGCAATATAGGCTCCGGCGACCGTAAAGCTGGCTCCAGTCGCGCCGCCAATTAACCGGGCTATCAGTAATAGCCACAACGAAGGTGCCAGGGCGGTAACAAGGAAATTGAAGCCGAGACCAAAGATCGATGCCAGCAAGACGGGCCGGCGCCCGAACCGGTCGCTGATCGCGCCGACCAATGGTGCACAAGCAAACTGAGCGAGCCCGTAGCTCGCCAGCAGAATACCGTACCAATAGGATTGCGCCTCGCGGTTGTGGGTAAATTCTCCGACCAGAGCCGGCAGAATAGGAATGACCAGGCCGATGCCCAGCATGTCGAGAAAAACCGTCAAAAGGATAAACGGCAAGCCCGCAGCGCGATCTTTCTTCATGCGTTTCAGGTTTCGCGTTTCACGTTTCATGCAAAACCTCTTCCTCCGCGACCCAATGACGGATGAGACGGCGGGCGATTGTGTCTAAATGCGGAAACCGCTGTCCTAGGCGTTCCAGGATGCATTCGGCTTCCGTCCGGCTAAACCAGCGCACGTCTTCCAGTTCGGCGCCGCACACGATGTCGTTCGTGATCGCCTCCGCGAAGAATCCCAGCATCAACGATCGCGGGAATGGCCAGGGCTGGGAACCGAAGTAGTGAATGTTTTCAACGATAATACCGCTCTCTTCCTTGACCTCACGGCGCACGGCTTCCTCCAAGGTTTCGCCAACCTCCGCAAAACCGGCCAAAGTGGAGTAGATGCCCTCCATGCCACTCCGGTTGTCTGCCCAAAAGACAACGATTGCGTTGATAAACCAGCATAATCGTCGCTGGATCGCTTCTCGGAAAGTGTTTGGCTCCGCAGGCGGGGTTCGGGCAACCGAGAACGTGTCCCGCGCTTTCAGGCTGCAGGCGGGTGCCGCAGCGAGAACAGTATTTCGTTTCTTCCTGCCACAGCGCGAGAGAACGCGCATAGAAAAGCGCGCTCCGCTCAGTTGGCAAAAGCCGCCCGGAATAGCTCCGCAAATGGATAAAGCGGGCCATGGAACGGTCAATACCCAGGGCGGCTAAGGCGAGTTCCTCTGTTTCCGCCACAACGTTCGCGGCGAATAGCGCGACATGATCCGCCCGAATTCCCAGGAACAACGGATTCAATAGTCTTGGAGAAACCGGCATCAGAAGCGGCTGTGATGGAGCAAGCGCGGAGAAAAGGTTGAGTCCACGCCAAACCGGCGCGACAAGCGAGTTATCGTCGAGTTGGGCGTGCAACCAGGCGTCATCGGTGCGGAGATCCGCCGCGCGGTCAATTTGCCAATCATTCTGGCGAAGCATTTCCACTCGGTACGCCAGGATTTGAAAAAGGGAAAGTAACCCAAACGTCCTTGATCTTTCTTGAACTCGTTCGAATCTCCCCGTCAAGCATGTCGCTAGGAATCGAGAAGATAATCGATGATTGGGTCGGTCGCCCCGAAGCCGGCAAGGAAAATCTGCCAGGAAGAGGCAAGCCGCTGGATCTGGATGATTATTTTCGCGCTCCGCCGGACCGGCGGGTGGGCCAAAGCATACTCAAAAGCGCCGGTTTTGTGACCGAAGAAATCGAACTACTAAACGACATCGGGCGCATAAGAGCGCAACTAGGCGAACCAACCGATGCAAACCGCCGAATTGAATTAAAACGCCGCCTGCAAGAGCAGCAAGTTCGCTTGAACATTCAACTAGAGCGTAATCGCAAGCAGCAGCGCGCCGGTTGATTTCTGTTCCTTCCCGGTGCTGCCGGCCTTAGCGGATGTCTCCGCTATTCCCATCGGTAGGCTTCTCACCACGCAACATATCGGCCTTGATGAGAGGGCTCCTGGAAAAAGCACTTGGAGATCGGTTGCCTCACCGTTAAAATTACAGGCGTTCGACTGTAGTGCGAAGACTGTGGGATCAGCCTTCATCCTCGTTCTCTACCTACTAAACAGCTTGTGTCAGCAGGTTGCCGATAAAGCGGTCGATCTGCGGCAGGACGAGCTGGCGCGAGGGGTTTTAACCAATGACCTGGATCAGCTTCGCGATAGTTTGGAGAGCGGGGCCAATCCGGATGAGGTCATTGAAATGTCGGCCTCCCGGCTTGAGATGCTGCGCGAGGTCAAGCCGGTACTGGCTCACTTTTTCGCCGAAGAAACCAGAGCAACACCCCTCATTCTCGAGGCCAGCTTAGGACATCAAAGCGCTTGTGAATTGTTGCTCGAGCATGGAGCAGCGCGTTTCGCAGCGTCGAGTTGGGGTTGGGTAGCGGCCCAGTACGCGGCCCGGCTTGGTTATCCTGAGCTAGCCCAAAAACTTTTTAACAGCGACCCTCGAGCGGAGCACTTTTCCATCGAGGTCGAACTCGCCCAACAAAAAGTCGTCCTTTTAAAGGATGGGTCTCCCGTGCTGCAGGGCAGAATATCGACTGGACGGAAAGGCTTCGATACACCTCCGGGACATTACTTGGTGACCGACAAAGAACGCAAAAGGATGTCTTCTCTCTACAAGGTTGCTATGCCCTATTTCCTGAGACTTTCTTTTAGTGAATATGGCATTCACCTGGGGGTCAATCCCGGCCGGCCGGCAAGTCATGGCTGCATTCGAGTGGGCAAGGAAGAAGTGGCCCGAAACCTGTTTTTCGAAACTCCGATCGGTACACTGGTGACAATCCGGTAGCGCGGGCTTTCGAGCGAGGTTCGGAACGGAGATTAGAGCCTTGTCCCGGCGCGTCTTTGGCCCAATCCAAGGACATCCTCCATCGTATACAGGCCGGGTGGCTGGGACAGAACCCATTCTGTCGCCCGCAGTGCTCCATGAGCGAAGGTCTCGCGACTGGAGGCTTTGTGGCTAAGCTCCAGCCTTTCCCCCGAACCCAGGAAATAGACGGTATGCTCTCCGACGACATCGCCGCCGCGGATCGCGTGGAGCCCAATCTCGTTCGCGAGCCGCTCCCCGGTCTGTCCCACCCGTCCGTGCCTTTCGTTTGGCTCGAGATCAATCTCCCGGGTCTCCGCCAGAATCTCCGCCAGACGCCGTGCGGTGCCACTTGGGGCGTCTTTCTTGTGACGGTGATGCAGTTCCAGAATTTCCAAGTCGAAACCGCTGCCGAGGATGCGCGCAGCATTTTTGCTCAGCCAGAACAGGAGATTGACTCCAACGCTGAAATTAGGCGCCAGGACGATCGCGATTCCTCGAGCAAGCGACTCGAGCTCCGTGATCTGGGGCCTGTCGTGCCCAGTGCTGCCAATGACCACCGGCTTGCGCAAAGCGGCCGCACGCCGGGCAAGCAAAAGTGAGCCGGCCGCCTCGCTGACGTCGAGCGCAACGTCCACTTGTTCCAATCGATCCAGTGACTCGCCTCGCCGAATCTCGCTGATCTGAAACTTTTTCGTAGTGACGGCCAGGCGCACAACGACTTGTCCAAGCCGTCCCGATGCGCCCTGGACCAGCAATCGAATCATACCAGCTTTAGCTCAGCGAGAGTCGCTCTCAGCACGGCCAGGTTTGCTTTGCTGATCTCACACAGGGGGAGGCGGTATTCTGTCTCGATCTTACCCATCAGGTGGAGGGCGGCTTTCACCGGGATCGGGTTGGACTCGATAAATAGATCCTTGAAAAGCCGGAACAGGCGAAGGTGAATTTCTCGAGCTCTGTCCGGCTGCCCTTTCCGAAACGCGTTGACCAGGTCGCAAACGAGCTGCGGCACGACATTCGAGGCCACGCTGACCGTTCCAACTGCTCCAACCGCCATGAAAGGAAGCGTCTGGGCATCGTCTCCGGACAGGATCGTAAATTCCTCCGGCAAAACCCGGCGCAAAGCAGACACCCTTTCCGTACTGCCGCCGGCTTCCTTGAGCGATACGATGTTCGGACAATCTCGAGCCAGACGCGCGCAGGTTTCGACACCGATCTCGCCGGCGGTTCGGCTGGGTACATTGTAAAGCATAATCCGGGTCGAAATCGCTTCGGCGATCGCGCGATAATGCCGGTAAACGCCTTCCTGAGTCGGCTTGTTATAATAAGGACTGGCGAGTAGAACCCCGTCTACTCCCAATTGATCCGCGCGCCGTGACAGATCGATTGCCTCACGGGTTGAGTTGGAGCCCGTGCCGGCGACAACCGCGCAGCGGCCTGCGGCCTGTTCCAGGGCGATCTCGATGACGCGCAAATGTTCATCATTGTCCAGGGTTGCGGCTTCACCGGTGGTCCCTGCAGGCACGAGCCCTGAGACGCCGCCGGCAATCTGGAAGTCGATCAGCTCCCGGAAAGCTTTCTCATCGACGCGATCGCCTCGGAAGGGTGTGACGATCGCGGTATAGGTGCCGGTAAACATGATCTGACAGTAAGAGAGCTTCTCGTTCGAGCGTCAAGGTTAAGTGGCGCGGCCTCAAACCGCCGGGCGGTGGAGGAGCGGTCACTCGGTTTCAAATAGTCTCGATAATCCCTTCGAAAGAAAATGTGGCCGGACCGCCCAAGCTCACGTCCGCGAAATTCCCGTTCCGCCGGGTGAATTCGACGGTGAGCCAATCGCCGCCTCGCACCTGCAAGAACACAGGGCCCGGGACATTGTATAGGCTGGCATAGATCAGGGCTGCCGCGGTTACGCCGGTTCCGCAAGCCAAGGTCTCGCCTTCAACCCCGCGCTCGTAGGTCCGGATCTCTAAATTGCTCGGGCCGGTAATCTGGACAAAATTTGCGTTAGCGCCCTCCGGCTGGAAAGCCGCATGATGCCGGATTTGTCTTCCCCAGAGCACCACAGGCGTTTCTGCAACATTATCAACAAAGGTTACCGCGTGCGGCACGCCCGTGTTTACAGAATGGATGATCAATTTGCGGTCGTCGATACTGACGGTACGCTGCAGCACAAGTTGCCGAGGCGCGCTTAGACCCACTGTCACTTCATTTTCGTGGAGAATTGCATTGATCAAGCCGGCCGGAGTTTCGAAACTCAGGGTCGAAAACGGGCCCGCTTCGCGACTGGCGAACCGGGCAAAGCAGCGAGCGCCGTTGCCGCACATTTCCGCTTCACCGCCATCGCTATTGTAATAGCGCATATAAAATTGCCCGGTACGCTGGGGCGCCTCGAGCACTAAAACTCCGTCCGCGCCGACTCCTCGATGCCGGTCGCACAGGAAGGCAATCTGTTCCCTGGTCAGCGTTAAATCGCCGGATTGGTTGTTGATCAGCACGAAGTCGTTTCCGGCTCCGTTCATCTTGGTGAACTTCAGCATTACTGGCTGCTAACATAGCCGGATGAGGCATGCAATAAAACGGAATTAGTGGACCTGGAGCTGCTTCCCGGTGCTTCTTTTCAGTTCCTGCAACGCGCCGAGCGCAGGGGGCTGATGGCGGGAGCAGATCGTTCGCCTCCGCGAAAAGCTTACGGCGTGACGAGTTCCGCTCGACGTGATCGCGCAGAAAGCGCTGCTTCTATTAAAGAATTAATTGACAAGGTCCGTGGCATAGCCAAAGGTCATAACTAATTCTTTAATAGAATGCCCCGGAAACCTTCCCCCACCTTGACCGATGCCGAACTCCGACCCATGCAGATCCTCTGGGAGCGCGGACCCGCCACCGTAGCCGAGGTGGTCGATGCCTTACCCCCCGATCTTTCCCTGAGCTATAGCACCGTACTCACTACACTCCGTATCCTGGAGCAAAAAGGTTACGTCCGGCACACCAAGACCGGTGCCGCCTTTGTCTACCATGCCGTGATCAATCGCGAGCAGGCGCAGCGTCGGGCGGTAACGCATGTGCTTAACCGGTTTTTCAACGACTCCGCACCATCACTTGTCCTCAACCTCATCCAGTCTGACCAACTCAATCCGAAAGACCTCGAACGGATCCGAAAAATGATCCGGCCTGACCAATGAATATGCTAATCCATCTCTTGCAGCCGCTCTGCGACGTTTTGGCGGCGTCGCTGGTGAACGGCGTTTTGCTTTCGGCTTTCCTCTATTTTTCCCTCTGGGCGCTTCATCGTCTCCGGCCGGGCTGGAGCGCCGCAACCAGGCACCGGATCGGGTTGATCTTTTTGACCGTTTTTTTTCTAGCGCCGGTCTTCAGTTGGTTGCGGCCGCGCGTGCCCGCCTGGTCGCCTCCCATCGCTTCGGCTCAACCGTTGCTTGTTGCCTTCGCCCAACCGATGCTCCCCGAATCAAGCGGGGGAACCAACCTGGCTGCACCGCCGCGCGAGCCGCTTCCTGCTCCGCTAACCCTGCTTGCTGCCAACTGGACCGTTATTCTCTCGGCCACGTGGGCCACCGCCGCTATCCTCCTGCTTCTCCGCTTAGGTGGCAGTGTCCGAGAGCTTTGGCTGCTCCATCGATCGGCCCTGACCTCGTCCAATGGTCGGCGACTCGAGGGATACCGACGACCGTTTCTGCTGGAAACTGCCGACATCGCCTCACCCGTGGCGATAGGCATCTGGCCCCCGAAAATCCTTGTCCCGCTCGGCTTCACTCGCAGCTTGTCCGAGCATGAAGCCGGGCAGGTCTTTCGACATGAACTCGCCCATATTCAGCGGCGGGATGACTGGTCCAATCTACTCGTCGAGGTGCTTAAAGCGTTGTGCCCGCTCAATCCATTCCTGTGGTTGGTTGCCAGTCAGTTGCGGCTTGATTGTGAAATGGCGTGCGACGATTCGGTCCTCGTCAACGGCGCGAATTCTCACCAATACGCCGGCCTGCTCGCCAGGCTCGCCTCTGCGCCAGCCGGGGAGCCGATCCTTTCCACTGGCGTTGGCCAAGCAGGACAACACCTGCTCAGGCGCGTGGAGAGGATCCTGGATGCAAATTGCGATCGAAGTGTGCGGGCTAGTTTGCTCGCGCGGTTGGAAGCGGTCGGCGTCATCATCTTGATCTGTGGCGGCGTGTTCGCCTTTGTGCCGGCATTCCTGCTACCCGTAGGGAGTTACGCGCAGACGGCTCCGCCTGTGGCGTTTCCCACCTGCGCGTCCTCGCCTAGTCCCGACGCTGCGGGCGCGTGCCCCGACGAGCAGCAAAAGCTTGTGGCAGTCCTGAAGAATTCGGCGCTTACGGACAAGGACCAGTCGGTTCGGGAAGAAGCTGCTCGTTCTTTGACGAGTCTGGATAAAGCGCCGGCATTGGATGCGCTCGTCGAGCTACTTCAGCAAAGCGACAATCAGGCCACTAAAGAAATCGTGGTTCGCCACCTCAATCGGAAACAGGTTAGCTCGCCAGGAATTCTAGGTCAGTTGGCCCAGATCGCCCAGAGCGGGCAACCGGACAGGCTGCGAATTCTCGCAATCGAAAAACTCTCGACAGCGACCGACGCAGGCGATCGTCGATAAGTTGATGTCCATCTTCAACTCAGCGGACAAGGCGGACATAAAATGTGCCTGCCTGCAAAGCCTCGCTCGTATCCAGGAACCGCGAACCCAGGATTTTCTGATCGATGTCGGGCGTTCCAATCCTGACCCGGCGCTGCGGAAACAAGCTCTGCGGCTTCTGACTGCTCGGGTGGAGCGCCAAGCGGTTCTGATTGGTCCCGGCGCGGATGATCTGGCTCGTCTCGGTCCCGAGCTTCAGGAGGAGATCGAGTCCGCGGTGAGCGAGAACCTTCCCGATAAGGAACGCCTCAAGAAAGATATCAGAAACAAAATGGAGGACTTGCGCGAGAAGCTTCGGGAGTCGGCGCACGAACATGGCGGGCGGCCACATGTCAACATCGGCCTTTATCTTCCGAAAAGCGAGGTTGACAATGGACAAGCGCCTGTAGTGATTCAGCGGAACGATCCCCCGCCGCCCCCGCCCCCGCCGCCGCCGCCGCCGGTGGAGCTGGCCGCCCCGCCTTCGCCCGCGCCCCAATAGGATCGTTTGTCCTGGACTTTTCGCTCCGGGAGAATCGATTTATCGCTTGCGGCCGGTCAAAAAGGCTATAACCCTATAGGGATTATCCATGGCCGCGAAAACTGTTGAACAAATCAAAGCGCAAAGCTCGGGCCTCCGGGGTTCAATTGCCGATGCCCTTCGAGCCGATACCTCTCATTTCTCCGATGAGGAGTATCAGCTTCTGAAATTCCATGGCACCTATCAGCAGGATGACCGGGATCAACGGGCCCAGCGCAAAGCGAAAAACCTCGACAAGGCATGGATGTTCATGGTCCGCACCAAAATTCCCGGGGGAGCGCTCTCGCCCGCCCAGTATCTCGATCACGATCGCGTAGCGGATGCACTCGGCAATGGCACGCTACGGATCACCACTCGTCAAGGGATCCAACTCCATGGGGTTCTTAAAGGCGAGTTGCAGAATTGTATCCGTCGGGTCAACAGGGTCGGCCTCACGACCTGGGGTGCCTGCGGCGATGTGGTGCGCAATACCACCGCGCCGGCCGCTCCTTTTGTCGATGAACCCCACCGGCAAGCGCAGCGCCTGGCCAAAGAACTGAGCAACACTTTCTTGAGTCGGTCCTCGTCCTATTCCGAGATCTGGCTGAACGGCGAACGGCTGAATCAAGATCAAACTGAGCAAGCTCAGGCTCTAACAGAGCAGGCCGAACCGATTTACGGGAGCCATTATTTGCCCCGGAAATTCAAAATCGGGATCGCGGTCCCACCCCGGAATGACGTCGACATCTATTCCAACGATCTCGGTTTCATCAGCCTGGTGGAAAACGGAAAGCTCGTCGGCTACAACGTGGTGGTTGGCGGCGGGTTCGGCATGTCGCATGGGAACGTCGATACTTTCCCGGCCTTGGCCCAGCCACTCTTTGCTGTGCGGGCGGAAGATGCTGTTAGCGTCGCCGTTGCCATTGTCACTACTCAACGTGATTACGGAAACCGCACCGACCGCAAGCGCGCTCGGCTGAAATATTTGATCGCAGATCGCGGCATCGATTGGTTCACAGAAGAGGTGCTTCGACGCGTTGACTTTCCGGTTCTCCCATTTCGCGACGTCGCGTGGGAGAGCGTCGGCGATTACTTGGGCTGGCATGAGCAGGGCGACGGCAAATTGTTCTGCGGAGTTTGGGTGCAAGAGGGCAGAATCAAGGACTCGGGCCGCGGCCAATACAAGACGGCTTTTCGGGTGATAACGGAACAATTTGGCTTCCCGATTCGCCTAACTACGAACTGCAACTTGATCTTTGCCAATATCGCCCCTGAGCAGAAAAGTTCGATTGAAGCGATCTTTACCCAGTTCGGGATTGCCCGCCCGGAGGGACTGACTCCGACCCGCCAGATTTCGCAGGCATGCGTTTCATTACCAACCTGCGGCTTGGCGCTGGCGGAAAGTGAGCGAGTTTTTCCCGCGGTGCTCGACGAGGTTGAGGTGATTCTCAGGGAACTGGATCTCGAGCGCGAACCAGTTCTGGTTCGGATGACCGGCTGTCCAAACGGCTGTGCGCGTCCCTACAATGCCGACATCGCCTTTGTCGGGCGCGCGCCTGGGAAATATGCCCTTTATGTGGGTGGCTCTCTGACGGGGGAACGCTTGGCGGGATTGCACGAAAAGGTCGTTTCCATCGACGAGATTCCGGGGCATGTCCGGCGGCTTTTGGAAGACTTCGTGCGCGACCGGAGGCCGCGCGAAACGTTTTCGCGTTATTGGGGGAGAACCCATGAGAACGGTCCTCGCCCGAATCCTGAACAGTTTCACCAGGAGTTTGCGGCACGCGCTTCGCGTGGCTTGGTCGAGGCCGGCGTTTAATTGACGTTTGCCTGATTCAAGGGTATCCCGCAAGGAGGATGGGCAAGCAGCACAACAAGACGCAAAAGCGGCGAAAACGACACGAGTACCTCAAGCGCAAGAAGGCTGCCGCAAAGGCGTCGGCGGAGAAGAGTTAAGAGGTTAACAGACGATGAACCTGGGCGCTCGGGGAGTGAGACGAGTGTCCGAGATCGCTGCCGGGCACCGGGCGCTGGAGTTGTCACGACTCGAGACGGCCTCCAACAAGTTCTCGCTAACGCAAGAAACGCCTCAAAAATCCGTTCTTTCTCATTGCGGGCTTTTTTGTCTGTGACGATTAGATAGCATGGCCAAACCCGTAGTGCTGATCATCTGCGATGGGTGGGGAATTAACCCGCACGGGAGAGACGCTGCAGTTGCCGACGGAAACGCGACCTTACTGGCAAAGACTCCTTTTTACGATTCGCTTTATCAGCGATATCCGGGAGGGGTGTTGAGTGCGAGTGGAATGGACGTCGGTTTGCCCGCCGGCCAGATGGGCAACTCGGAAGTGGGCCATCTCAATCTGGGAGCGGGTCGGGTTGTCTATCAGGATTTGACCCGGATCAATCGGGCGATCGAGCGGGGCGAGTTGACACATAATCCGGTTATCCAAGATGCTTTCCGGCTGGCGAAGTCTGCCAGGCTCCACTTTATCGGACTGGTTTCCGACGGCGGCGTGCATAGTCATCAGGCTCATCTCATAGCCTTGGTCGAGGAAGCGGTCCGGCAGGGGGTCGGCGATATCCTGATTCACGCCATTACCGATGGACGAGACACGTCGCCGACCGGCGGAGCGGACTACTTATCAACCGTAATATCTTCGGTAAGTGCCTCAGGGGGAAAGATTTCGACTGTTGTTGGACGTTACTATGCAATGGATCGCGACCATCGCTGGGAGCGGACTAAAGTCGCTTGGGATGCCATCGTTCACGGTAAGGACAAGGAGGTCCAGACGGATCTGCCGGCAGCTCTGCGCGCGGCTTACCGCGATCAGGAAACCGATGAATTTCTCAAGCCCATTATCGGATCGTATTTCAACCAACAGCGCGTGCGCGATAACGATGTGGTCTTCTTCTTCAATTTTCGCGCAGATCGAGCACGTCAGCTTTGCGAAGCATTTTTGTTCAAAGATTTTGAGGGCTTTGATCGAGGGGTATGGCCTCATGTGCATTTCTTTACACTGACCGAGTACGACAGCGAGTACGAGACGCCGGTCGCCTTCCCTCCGCAGGTGCTGACGCACATTCTCGGAGAGGTCGTGAGCGCGGACGGCAAACGGCAGCTGCGCATCGCCGAAACGGAGAAGTATCCGCACGTCACTTATTTTTTTAATGGCGGTCTCGAAAACCCGTTTGCCGGAGAGGAGCGCGTGATCGTGCCGTCGCCGAAGGTTGCTACCTACGACCTCCAGCCGGAAATGAGCGCGCGAGAAGTCACACGAGAGCTCCTCGAGCGGATGGCGCACTACGATCTTGTCATCTTGAACTTTGCGAACCCGGATATGGTGGGACACACCGGCGTAGTCGAGGCGGCGGTGATCGCGGTGGAAACGGTCGACGACTGCCTTCGTCAGGTAATCGAAGAACTCCTGCGGATCGATGGAAAGGCGTTGGTCACCGCGGACCACGGGAATTGCGAGCTGATGCGCAATCCTGATGGATCGCCGAATACGGCGCACACGACCAATCTTGTTCCCCTGTTGTATGTAGCAAATGATGCAAATCAATACCTGGTCCGCGACGGCATCCTGGCGGATGTCGCACCAACGCTTCTGCAGCTTCTGGGACTGGAAAAACCGGCGGAGATGACCGGCGAGTCGCTGCTGGTGCCGCGCCAAGCGTAAAAGTGGCGCTCTTGCCGGTGCATAGAGGCTGATCTCCCAGTTTGGCATTTCTTTCCGCGAGGCGGTTTAATACGAGTGAATCGCCAAATAAGTGAAAATTCGGTCTTGAATTCGTTGGTTCCGGCCGTTCCGAAAATTTCGTCGGCCCGAGTAGAAGAAGACAGCTGCGGTTGCGCCTTTCGCCGCGGCCAGTTCACGGATGATAGAGAGCGCGCTGCTCGGCGGCCTGCTAATATCCTGCTGAATCGTCAAGAAACCGAGCTTCTCAAAACGCCCCGGCGGCAGGCGGTTGAGGATCTGTACTTGAGCGGCTGGAACGGGCGGGAACACCGGCGGCGTTTCCGTCACCCGGTTCGATTTCAAAAAACATCCGGCAAGAAAGAAGGTGAAAGCGAGACTTACCGTCAGTCGGCCTAAGATGGTGCTCCGCCGAGGGACAGAGTAAACCGTGGCGCTGACGGCCTCGTGGGCATTCTGCAGGGACTGGTGGCGCTGAGGCAAAGCGCGGGATCTCGCGTGCCTGCAAGATACCGAAAGGGCCGCCGGCGCTACATTCTGTTCCCTTGCGGGTCGGAGTAAGCAGTGGTCGTTCACCGTCGCGGGTCGAATTGCCGGTATCTAGCGGTGATGTCGTCCGGCTGGCTTGTGTTTCGTTTTATGCGGCGCAAACCAGCTAAAAAATCCTCGCCGTTTTTGGGTATGCTTGGCGGGGTGCGCCCGAGTATTGCTCGTCCGCCGATATCGGGCTTGCCGTGACCTCGAATTAGGCTCGTCCGAGGAATCGCGCTCGCTCCGGAGGCGGCTGGCCGACATGGGCGGATCGGAGGGAGGGTATGGGCCAGGCACATAGAGCGGATGGTCCGCCTTGGCCACAGTCGTAACCGCCAAAAGAGATATCACCAACAGACTAGAAAATTTCATCGCAAAATCGCATTAGCCGACGGACGAGAGTTTCGGTTTTTAAAGTCAATCCAACCCTGTCTCGGCAGTCCAGCCAAGCGGAAAACGCGGGCGAAAGACAATGTTCCCCGAACGGGTCACAGCCCACTTCGGCAAGGCGCAGTGGAAGCAACGTCCTCCAAAGAGGCTCCGCAGGAATGCGCCCCGGAAAAATGGTTGGCGGCAGCGGGGACATCGCCAATTGGCTAGCCACAATGCACTGAGAAAATAAGCGAAAAACGCGAGCGGAAAAAGGATTGCCGGCATAAGAACAAAAAGTTTGACCTGCACGATTGCGGCGGCGAACAGCAGGAACACCAGTCGGCGCAGGGTTCGGTAAGACGCCCAGGCAGAATAATAGTGCGGATTCACGAGGCGACGGCTGAATACACTCTCCGGCTTTACGCGCACGAGTTACCTCAACACAAATACATAACACCTTTCGTCGGATGCGTTCGGTGAAAAATTGCCGCGATTTGCGGTTCAACGGGCATCTTCGGCCAAGGAGCGTTTTGGAGTGCGCGCGACTTGTCGCCGCTTTCTCTCCGCGCGGAGCGCGACCGCGGCGAGAGAACGACTACGAAGCGCCAAGTTCCGTGACGGAAAAAACCCCTTGCCAGAGAGCCGCGCTTCACGCGATCTCAAAGCGGCGACAAGTCGCACGCACTACAAGGCCGTCGTTACGCTAAAATATTATTCGAACCGATTTCTGGACCTGCCTATCCTCTGAAATGCCGATTTCCACCGTACTGATTGACTCTAGCGCAGGCATTGACCTCGATTCCTGGGAACTTGTCTCTGACGAAGTAAAAGAATATACCGGAGCAAGCTCTTGGAAGGTTTCCAAAACAAAACTCGTGGGCGGCCGTCAGGACGGCGTGGAAATCGTTGAGGTTGATAACGGCGCTCTCAAGTTTACCGTCGTTCCTTCACGTGGTTGCCAGCTTTGGTCGGGCCGGATCGGGGATCTCCGGCTTGGCTGGGATTCGCCTGTGCGTGAGATCGTTCATCCGAAATACGTGAATTTGACTGAGGCGGGTGGGTTCGGGTGGTTGAATGGTTACGGCGAATGGGTATCGCGTTGCGGTCTTGAATCAATCGGCGCGCCTTGCCTCGACCGGGGCAGACCGCTGACCCTGCATGGGCGGCTCAACTACCTTCCGGCCAGTTATCTCGAATTTCGTTTCGAGGCGGCGCCGCGTCCGCGTTTAATCCTGCGCGGGTTCGTCGATGAAACCATCATGTTCGGACCTCAACTCAGGCTCATAACCAACATCGTCACCGAAATCGATTCCGCGGCGGTGACCTTAGATGACCAGATCATCAATCTGGGTGATATCCCCCAAGAGATGCAAACGCTCTACCATATCAACTTCGGGCCGCCCCTGCTTGGCGCGGGCGCCGAATTTCATGCGCCGGTAGAATCGGTAGCTCCCCGGGATCGGCGCGCCGCGGAAGAAGGAATGGCGAATTGGAACCGGTACGCCGGTCCGCAGGCGGCCGGGTACAGCGAACAGGTGCATCTGATTAAAGTCTTCGCGGATGAACAAGGCTGGACGGAAGCCACCCTCGTTTCGCCAAGGTCCGACCAAGGCGTCGCCGTCGTTTACAATACGAGGCAATTACCTTGTTTAACTCTCTGGAAGAATGAAGCAGCGCTAAAAACTGGTTATGTAACTGGCCTGGAGCCAGCCACTAGCTTTCCTTATCCGAAACCCATTGAACGCAGTGCGGGTCGCGTCCCAATCCTCGCTCCGGAATCGACCTATCGTGCCGTGGTCACAATCACGGGCTTGCTCAACCGCGACGCGGTGGAGGCATCCCGTGGCCGAATCGAAAACCTGCAAAAAGTGGATCCGCGGGTTTCCAGCGTTCCGCTCGTCGAGACCTAGAGCCTGCATCGCCCAAAATCTTTAAGATTTCGGAGCGATCCAGGCTTACCAGAAGTTGTCCAGCGTGGTTTTGCACAAGAGCACGATAACGACTGCCAGAAAAATCCGTCGGATTAACCGGTTTCCGTGCAGGATAACAATACGCGCTCCCACCAGCGCCCCCAACATGTTCGCCAGTCCCATAGCCAGACCGAGTTGCCACCAGACATTGCCGGTCGCGGCGAAGAGCAACAGAGCTCCTACGTTTGTCGACAGGTTCACCAGTTTGGCTGCCGCGGAGCTATGCAGGAAGTCAAAACCAAGGAGCCGGACAAACAAGAGAATCAGAAAGGTACCTGTGCCAGGCCCGACCATGCCATCGTAGAATCCGATGCAGGCGCCAAGGAACAGCGCTTTAGCCATGGGCTGGCTTTTGTCCGATTGGAAGGCGTGAAAGGCTCCGAGATCCTTCCGGCGAAAGGTGTAGACGAGGACTGCCAGGAGCACGCAGGGCAAGAGGGGACGAAAGATTCGCGGCGAGATCACACGCGCTGTTTCGGCTCCCAGGATTGCGAACAACCCCGCAACCACGGCGACACTGGCGACGAGACGAACAGGGAGTTGGACACGGCGCGAGTAGGTCCGATACGCATTCCCGGTTCCACAAGCGGAGGCGAGTTTGTTGGTGCCTAACAACAAGGGATGCGGTGATGCCGGAAAAGAGGCAAACAAGGCGGGAACAAGAATCAGTCCGCCCCCGCCTACACTCGCATCGACCAGACCTGCGAAAAACGCGGCGGGAAGAAGGAAAAACACCACGCGTTCTTAACGGTCCGGCAGCGGGGGGACATCTCGGGCAGGCTTTCTCCATCTCCGCGCGAGAAACGAGATACCCGCAGCGCCGCCTGCCACCAGAAGCACAGCAGACAGGATCCAGCGCAGCCCAAGGATCGCGGTCGCGCCAAGACCAAGGTGAGCGAATAGCGCGAAGACAACGATCAGCCAGCCAAGAGCCGCACAAAGACTGACCAGGAGAAATTTTTTGGCCGGGTAATGAAGCAATCCCGACGTGAAAAGAAGGGCCGTCCGCGACCCTGGCACCAATCGGCTAAAGACGAGTGTCGGCCAGCCGAAAGATTCGAACCAGGCAGAAGTTCGCTCAACCTGTCGAGGCGAAACGATCATTCGGATCCAACGCAATCGGAAAAGGTTCAATCCGCCGAGACGGCCTAGCAGGTAAACGATGAAATCGCTTGTCCACATCCCAAGCGCACATGCGGTCAAGGTTTGCCAGGCGGGAAAAGTGCCATTCGTCCCAAGAAGCGCCGCTGTCACGCTGGCAGAGTCTTCTTGCACAAAAGGCAAAAAGAAAATCCCGATAAGTTCGAGAGATTGCGTGCCGGAAAGCATGTGAAGGTTTCACATGCCACAAATCGAGTGCGAGCGCCAGTGGCTAGCACGGGCACCAGTGTCAGTGCCAGTGCCAGTGTCAGTGTCAGTCCGCTCCGGAGGAGCTGAAAGAGAATAGGCCGGTGCTTGAGCGCCGGTATCCTAATCAAACCAAACAATGCGTACCGCAGAGCCGCTCTGAAGAACGGCCGCCCGGGCTGCTAGGCGTGAAAACGGCCTTCCATAATCGTTCCCGCCAGAGGTCGGCGGTCACTGGGCGCTTCTCTCTCGCGAATCCGCTCCGGAAGATCCTCGACGCGGCCCGGCCGGCCGACTGCCGCCATCGCTTCAACCGAAAAATCCTCCGGGATCTGGAGAACGGATCGGGCTCTTTCATAGTCGAACCCCTGCATGCCGTGAACGACCAAGCCACTAAGGCTGCCCTGGAGCGCGAAATTTTCCCAGGCGGCACCAGTATCGAACGAATGAGTGATCGCCGGTTCGCCATTATGCTCAAACGTCTTCTTTGAAATGAAAAGGATCAACGCCGCCGCGTTTTTCGTCCAGCTTTTGTTGAAATCAACGAGGAGATCAAAGAATAGAGGCCACTGTTCGGTGTCACGCCGTGCGTACAACAGACGCCACGGTTGACCGTTAAACGAAGACGGAGCCCACCGTGCCGCCTCGAATAAGGTAAAGAGTACCTCCTCCGAGATGCTTTCGCCAGACATCGCCCGGGGTGACCATCGGTCAAGAAATAGTTGAGCAATTGGGTGCTCGGCTTTGCGTTTCTCGCTTCCTGGAATCATGGGAGCAAGATGACACAGGCGGGAAATGCCACAAATGCTTCGCACGGTGCACTAACACTGGCGCGGACACCGACACTGGCACTAACACTCCTAGTGCGCGGGTGGTGCGCTGCCGGATCTGTCGTTCAAGCCTGGAATCTTGCTATACCCGACGAGCCGGGGCAGGAGGTAGTCTTCCGCTGGATCGGTGGTGTTCTGCTGAACGTCGAGCACGCTTAAACCTGTCATCGGCGCATTGTGATAGAGCAACCCCTGGCTCACTCCGACCATCACCGGTTTTCCATCGCTGCGTTCCTTGCCAACGTAAAGACTCACCTGGGTTACCGGAATTTCCTGATTCCACGCATCGACGGTCGACCAGAACAGGAGATCTCCCGGCACGAGATCCTTCAATTCAAGAGAGGCTGGATTTCGATCCAGGACAGCATGGAAATCGCCGTTCTTCCTCGCCCAGACGTAAATCTCGGCCGGATCATGAGGAGCATCGGAGATGCCCCGCGATTTCAACAGAAACTGCACAAAACCACCCGGATCGAGACCGCCGCTGTCGGGATTATCGGAATTACGAGCTGGGCCAAGACGGCGCTCGGTCAGCGCCAAGGCCTTTTGGATGAGGTCGCGCTCGGGAAGGTCGGCCTGCGAAAAATCCTGGATATCTTCCGGTCGCAGCTGTGTGACCGTGATGCTTGGCGGCGGCGGCGGCTTTGGGCCGGCATTCTCGTCTGGCAACGGTATCTGCTGACCGGCCGCGGCCGCGCCGCTTGCTGGCATCCCAGCCGGTCTGAATGCCGCTTCCCGCTGCGCGTGCCGTCTCCGTGTGTGAAGCTCTCGGGCCCGGGCAAGCGTCTCGTCAGTTCGTTCGATGGCTCGGAACGCGCGCTCCAACACGTCGTCCTCGGCGAGCGCCGGCGCGCACAGACACACAAAGAGCAACATCCAACCGATGTTCCGCACGCTGCTTTTTCCGGCTCAGAACCGTTTGAATCAAGCATTTTGTTGAAGCGAAAGGAACTATCCAATTTGGCAATTCGAAGACAAAATAATCTACGTGAACGCCTATGAGCGAACCCTTGGTTAATCTGTTTGGCCCGGCGGATTGGTACCAGACCATCCGGGATCAGATCCAACACGAGGACATTTTGATCGTGCAACGGCTGTCCTGGCTGATGGCGGCGCAATCGTTCTTTTTCACCGGGTATGCGATCATCGCCAACGCCGCGCCACAGGCTCGCAATCCCTTGTTGGCCAGACAACAGGATCTCCTCTTCAATATTATTCCAGCGGTTGCCTGTATTTCTGATATTCTGATTTACTGCAGCGTGATCGCAGGAGTTCTCGCGCTTTATCGTCTCCGTAACGCCTACACGACTCATGTCTCTTCGGTCGGAGGCTTCCCGGAGATCCAAGGAAGCCAGCTGACTCGCTGGTTAGGAATCGCCTCTCCGCTTCTTCTGCCATTAGTCTTCCTGGTTGCCTGGCTTATCCTTTGGAGCCAGGCGCATACTTGACGCCCCTTGACCATGTTTTCGCCTCGCCTTTCGCAGATCTATATTTATCCCGTAAAATCGTGTGCCGGCATCCGTTTGGAGGAAGCGGCGATACAGCTGCGGGGTCTGCAATACGATCGGCGATTCATGGTGGTCGATGCGGCGGCAGAATTTCTGACCCAGAGGGATACACCGAAACTGGCCTTGATCCGGCCGTCAATCGACAACGGTGGACTTATGTTGTCTGCGCCCAGGTCTGAGTCACTTCGGCTAAGCTTGCACCCGAACGAGCCGGCTTCGCCGACTCCGCGACAAGTCCTTATCTGGAATGATGTCGTGCTGAGCGAGGACGTTGGAGATCAGGCGGCTGATTGGTTCTCGGATTTTCTGGGCTTCCGATGCCGGTTGGTTCAAATCGGGCGCGGTTATTCCCGGCCGGTCGCAAAGGAGAGGATCCCGGCGATGCACCAGGGGGCGATGGGTTCGCCGGAGGTATCGTTCGCGGATGCTTTTCCGTTTCTTGTCCTGTCGGAGGAATCTTTAAGCGACCTGAATGCAAGATTGCCAATCCGGCTGGGCATGGACCGTTTTCGGCCCAATCTTGTTGTCGCCGGTTGCCGATCGGCCTACGAGGAGGACGGATGGAAGTCTTTTCAGATCAATAAAATGACTTTCCGGCATGGTGGTCCCTGCGTGCGCTGTGTAATTACCACGACGGATCAGATCACTTTGCAGCGCAGCCCCGAACCGCTGCGAACACTCGCCCGATACCGCCGAACAACGGAAGATGGGGTGTTTTTCGGGATGAATTTTTGCTGCGAACAAACCTCTGGGCTCCTGCGCGTCGGTGAGCCGATTATTGTGGATCATCAGCCTGCATCGCTCGCAAATCTTTAAGATTTGCGAGCGACGCAGGCTAAGCCTTCACCGGTTGACGGCTGCAGCTTCCTGTCCAAGAATGAGAGTTGTCGTTGTTCTATGAGACAGTTCGAAAATTTCCGCGCATCATCCTTGTACTGTTCCAAATGCCAGTCGGCGCAGCCGGTGTACGAAAAGCTGCTGTTGATTCTGCCTGATCGGGAAATTTACGACTACCTCTGCAAGCGATGCGCTTCGTCGGTCGGATCGCGCGAGATTCGGGCGAGCGAGAAGGCGCGTCCGCCGCTCATCCTCCATTGACACACCGGGCCAACGCGCAGTGCTGCGCCCGCGCTGAAAATGCCAAGCCAAGAGAGCCTGGGTACAGCACGAGGAACACGGAATAAAGAGTGCCCAGCTCTGAACGAGCGCGACAACGACATGTAGCAATCACCTCACGAGACCAGAGCCATCTTGTCCGTTCAAAAAGCTGATAAGCTGGAAGCTTATAAAAGCTGACAAGCTGGAAGCTTATCCTACCCAGCTACGCTGTGCGGTGTCACCTCATCGCCGGACCCGCGCTACTCGGCGGTGATGCGTGGTAAAGCGAAGGCTGATACCCGGCTGTCAATCGTGACCGGCACAGCAGGGTGGCGATAAGGCCAATGAGTGCAGCTGCCGAAAGCCAGACGCCGGGCATCGCGCGATTGCCCGTCATGTGGATTAACTCTTCACAGATGGCTGGGGTGAATCCGCCGAAAATCGCGGTGGCCAAGGAATAAGCGAGCGAGAAACCGGCGGTCCGTACCTCTTCCGGCATGATCTCGGTCAAGGCGACGACCATGGCGCCGTTGTAGCTTCCGAAGAGAAAGGAGAGCCACAGCAGGACAGCTAGTAACCTTTCAAACGAAGGGGAGGCAACGAGCCATTGCATCAGGGGATAAGCAGTCACCAGGGCCAGCACCGTACAACCAACCAGGACAGGGAATCGACCGATCCGATCGGAGACCGCACCCATGACTGGCAACCAGATCAGATTAGAGAATCCCACACACAGGGTTACCAGAAGCACCGCGGTGGGCGCCAGGTGAAGCTCGCGCGCACCGAAGGTAGGGGTATAGGCGGTGATCAAATAAAAAGAGACGGTCGTCATCGTCACCAGCATCATTCCAAGCACGACGATCCCGAAGTTGCGGGTGACCGTGCGGAGAAGCTCGGACCATGATGGACGATGTTTGCGAGCTCGAAACGCCTCGGTCTCAGGCAAGCCGCGGCGGAGCACAAACAGGAGGGGTATGATCAGGCAGCCAATCAAGAATGGTATTCGCCAGCCCCAGCTGTCCATCGTGGGCCTGCCCAATGCGATATTAAGAACCACGCCCAGAGCAGCTGTAAACATCACGGCGACCTGCTGACTGGCCGATTGCCAGCTTACGTAAAAGCCCTTGTTACCCGGGGTCGCAATCTCGGAGAGATAGACAGAAACACCGCCAAGCTCGACCCCGGCGGAAAAGCCCTGGATCAGCCGGCTCAGTACGATCAGTAAAGGTGCTGCGATCCCGATCACGGCGTAGCCAGGAAGGCAGGCGATGGTAAGTGTCCCGACCGACATCAGGGCGAGTGTGAGAATCAACCCGGTTCTCCGTCCGTACCGATCGATAAAAGAACCAAGAACGATCGCACCGATCGGCCTCATCAAGTAACCTGCGCCGAAGGCCATCAGCGAGGCCATCAGCACCGCGAAAGGATCTCCTTTTGGGAAGAAGGCGTTTCCAATCGCCCCGGCGTAGTAGCCGAAGAGAATGAAATCATACATCTCCAGAAAATTGCCGCTGGCCACCTGAATGACGTTCTTGATCTTGGCGCGGCGGCTCGCGACGGGAGGGGTCGCCTCAGCGAGTCCTGAGATCTTTTCGTTCATGGATGGAATCCCGCGTTCCAATCGGGACGATCACGGGAAGGGGAACCGATCTAGGCCCAAAACACTTTCAACAAGCTGTGGCACGGACCGACGGAAGTCAATGCCTGGACGCATGGGCGCTATGCGATCTGGGGATCATCGGAACCTGATGACTATCGGTCCAAATGCTCTCCGATACAACCAGCTCCATTTGCTATGCGAACACGAGTTGATGAAAAGAATTCGTGGCAAGATTGAAGAAGCGATGAAAGAAGATCCTGAATCCGAACCAGACAAGGCCACCGATACGTGGCTCTTGGATGGGAAACTCGAGGAAGATGTTATCGACTGGGAGTCCGCTCGTCCTGTCTTTCAGGAAACCGAGATCGGCGCGGGGATCGTGGAAGCGAGTTTCTCGGGGCCAAGGACGTTTACTATCCGGACCCGCGGCCCATCGCGCTTGAAGAAGGGCGACGAGCTCTCCGTAGACATCCGGATCGCTGAGAAAACTTGAGGTAAGGTGAGTCGAGCCTGTTGCGTGTGCGGTTCACTGTCTAAAACCTTATCTGCAAAAAACGGCAGCAGAATCCTCCAGTAAAAGCCGGAAAATTGGGCTGCCAACGGCCTGCATCGCTCGCAAATCCCCAAAAAATTTGTGAGCGATGCAGGCTAGGTCAGCAAAATCTGTTCTCTGATCAAAGCGGCATTCACCGCGATCGAAAGGTCGCCGCGGACCTGTACCCAATTCTCATAACGATCGGTCCAGGCACGCAAGGCAAAGGTCATCGCAGCTGCGCTCAAGTTGGTTACAAAGGCTTTCGGAGCCGGCTGTTTCAGGATCGCGGGATTACTTTCTGCCGCTCGCACCAGAAGGTTGGTGATCACCTCGGAATCGCTGGTCCGAGCGACACTCACCTGGATCTCGATCACTCGCTCGCGCCCCGACAAAGTCCAGTTTGTGACCTGGCCGGAAATCAAGGTGCCATTCGGAACGATGACTTCCGATCCTTCCCCAGTCCGGATGACACTGGCCCGGATGCCGATGCGCTTCACCTCGCCAATCGCGGTCTCGACCTGGATAACGTCGCCGACTTTGATTGGACGTTCGAAAAGCAAGATCAGGCCCGACACAAAATTATTGATGATGTTTTGCAGACCGAACCCGACGCCGACACTGAAGGCGCCCGCGAGAATCGTGAATTTCGTGAGGTCAAAACCAAGTGCACCTAGCGCGATAAAAAACCCGAGGACGATGAGGACGTAATGCAGAAGCGTCGAGGCTGCATAAGAAACTCCCTGAGGAAGCCGGAGGTGAGAATAGACATCCTCTTCCAGGACGAAACGGAGAAACCGGGACAGCAGGAACGAACCGACAATCGCGACGACAAAAGCGAGGATTCGTCCCAAGGAGATGCTGATCGATCCCAGGGAGAACGTCGCGTTAAGCACAGTATTGATCTGCTGCATGACTGCGTCCCGTAGAGCCAGGGAGCGCAACGCGATGCTTAGCCACCATAGAAAAGCCGCGACCTGAACTACCGCGTCAATCCGGCGTTGCAGCATTACGCGGTTTCTTTTAACCGCCTTGAACAAGGCAAGCGGTCGCGTTTCCAATGCAATAATCGTGAGGCCTTCCAGGATTCGGACCAACGCATAGAGCAGAAAAGCCGCGTAGGCGCAGTGCAGAATGGCGGTCGCGATAAAGTTCGCGAGATTGACATATCCCAGAGCATTGGTCAGAAACGCGGCAAGAAAAGCAATCGGCAGGATCCTCAGGGCGGCGCGGAACGTGCGGACAAAAGCTCTGGTCTCACGGTCGGACGATCCAGGCAGGGGTCTCTTCCGCAGCAACCACAGGACAAAGAGACAGCCAGCGGCCGCCTCGAACAAGAGGGAGGCCCGGGCTAGCAGCGGTTGTGCGTCGAAGAGGATGCGCATCCGATCGACCAGGTAGAAGACCACAAATGCGTACAGAACCGGAAAGAGAGCCGGTTCAAGCAGACGCCGCAAAATAATAACAACCGGCAAAAGTCCGATTGCACCCAAAAGGGCCTGAAGCGCCCGGGGAGCTTGTGGGTAAATAAAACTCGCGAACAGAAATGAAAGCGCAATAGCGGTCGCCAGAGGCACTTCGAAAACCGGCGCGGCCCGCTGAAGTCTCGGTTCCTGCTCCGTCCAGGACGCCACTCTGCGGCGCAGCCAGTGCATGGCAAAGAACAGTAGAAGAAAGACTACGCCGTGTATCAGAAATGCGCCTGGACGCTCGAACACATAATTCCGGAGAAGAGCCAGATCGGACGAAAAACTTTCTCGATTCTCTTGTGACCATCTGGATTGCGAAATGAATTCCGGATTCCAGATTGGAAGACTGTCTCGGACAAAGAGCCTTTTGGTCGCGTCGGCTGCAAACTGTTGGAGACTTTCTAAAGCGGATTGCACGCGGTCAGATTGCTCCAGCACCCGGTCCTGCAGACCGAGGATATCTGCTCGCGCGTTCTCCACCGCTTGGTGCGTTTCACGCACCTTGGCGATGACCGAGTCGAGCCGTTGCGAAACTTCCGGTGGAGTCTGCGCCTTTCGAATCGCCTCAGCAGTCGATTGCCAAACCGCACTGTACTGGTTTAGCTGGGCGAGGGTTTTATCAAGCGCGGTCGCGCGTCGGCCGAGATCTCGACTCAGCGTGGCCAGACTGTCCCGCAGTTCCCCCCAGGCGCTCTGCGAGCGGTTGATCGACTCGATCGAGGCCTGTCCGGCAGAAAATTTCGCCTGGTCGGCGACCCGCAGATCGATATCGTTGGTCAACGCCGCCAGGCTCTCCCTCACGGAGACGCTCACCGGATCCGGATTCAGGCCATTCTGAATTTGAGCGAGCGAAGCGAGAGTGGACTGGCCTTCGTCCACAATCACCGGGAGGCCAATCGGGGTTGGCGTCGGGTGAGGGGATGGCGCCGGAGCAACTGACTCGCTGGCGGAAGGCTTGGGAGTGATCACCGAGGGGGCGGCGTGGCCCGGAAGAAGCTGCAGAGCGCAAAGCAGAGCGAAGATGAGAAAGAGCTTGGCAAGCCGCATTTCGAGAGAAAGAAAGATCACACGGCGCCTGGGCTGCAAGCGGGATGTTCGAGTTTCTCGATCTTCGACTTGCGGCGCAATGATTGGAAATACCGTTGGCAACTCGTCCGGGACTGCTAAGATTTATGTTATGAAGGCTAGGCCATTGTTCCTGTTAGTGTTGGCTTCGATCTCCCCGCTGCTGATCACGGCAGCGTATGGGATAACATACACGGTTCGGACTGCTAGTGGTGGAGTCCAGACTTATTTGCTGGAACCTCCAGCGGGCGCTTCGGATAAATTCAAACCTGATCCTGACATGCCATACTCGGTGCACAATGACGTAACGCAGGGGTCAGCCGCACTGGTTGCGGTAGCATGGGCGGGCGGTACAGCGAAGGATAAGACTGTCTCCGGAGACAATTATCCGAACTCACTCACCGACGTCGGGGGAAAACCGGGTGGATTCTATAATGCTTCGAACGTGAAAGCCGAATCGGTCGAGCATATTACTGCGCCGGTGCCGTATTACCTCGTCCGGATGACCGGTATGGTTGGAGGGCAGCCCGAGACACTCTATGCTGGTGTTTTGGAGAGCGGCCAGATCATTCGACCCGTTCCAACGAGCGGCAAGGCGCAGCACGCCGCGCAACCGAAGAAAATGCGGAAGCGTCATCACTAACCCTGGCACTCGCACTGCGGACTCGGGAATTGTTCAACAGCCTGCAGCGCTCGTCCGGAGTAGGCCGGACGAGGGCTGCAGGCTTCCTCGCAGTCCTTTGCTTCCTTGCGTCCATTGAGCCTCTCCTCGCCTGGGGACCGGAGGGTCACCGCGCGATTGGCATTCTGGCTGAGCAGTTGATTTCTTCGGAAGTGCGGGCCAAAATCGCGCCGCTGCTGGCGGAAGGCGGGGCGGGGGATCTCGCCGCGATCTCCACTTGGGCGGACGACGTGCGCGAAGCGTCACGCAATCGTGGGGCACTAGCCGGAGATCCGGAAGCGGCGCGCTTTAATCGCGAGTTTCCCAAAAATTATCTCTGGCACTTCGTCGATCTGCCGCTTGGCACAAAGAGTTACCGGGCTGCGCCGCCGTTTATCTCGAGCGAGGACGTCGTTCAAACGATCGAACGCTGCATCAAAGTTTTAGAATCGCCGGAAGCTTTGCCGGGCGAATTTAGCCAGGCCGAAGCTCTGCGGCTGCTGGTCCACTTTGTCGGAGACATTCACCAGCCGCTCCATTGCGTCAGCGGTTATTACATCCTAGGCCAGACGCATGCTCCGACGTTGGTGAGCGACCCGGCCCAGGCTGTAGGCCTGCCGAGCGATCGTGGCGGCAACGAGTTGTTTTTTGATCCCCAACATGAATTGCATGCGTTCTGGGACTCGACCGTCGTCGAATCAATCGGAGGGACCAGGAGTCCGGCGGACCTGGCTCGGATCTTGAGCGAGCAATCGACCGGTGCCCCGGTGGCGGAAACCGGTGGCGATTATCACCGTTGGCCGGAGGAATGGGCCCTGGATTCGGTTGCGGCCGCCCGGCAAGCGTACGCAGGAATTGTCTTTCGGGCCGGTCAGATCGATGACGATCAGCAATCGGTGCGACTCTGGATCCGTCTTCCGAACGACTACCTGATCCGTTCCCGGGCAATCGCAGCAGACCAGCTTTGCAAGGCCGCAGTTCGTCTGGCCCAGCTCCTGTCCAGGATTCAATTCACCACTCGGTAGGTTTGCTAGACTTCGCATCCTGGATGCGCGACCGACACACCTTCGCCTCGCTGCGGAAGGCCTAGACGCGGACCCGGCTCCGTACAGCCGCCTTTGGAGTGTGTGCGACTTGTCGCCGCTTCAGGATTCGCGCGGAGCGCGACCTGGACCGAGGGTTGAACCACGAAGTGCGGAATTCCCCGGTGAAAGGCGCGCATTGTTGGTCGCCGCGCTCCGCTCGGTCTCAAAGCGGCGACAAGTCGTGCGCACTCCAAAACGCGCAGCGCACTAAAACGCGCAGCGCACTGGCAGCCGTTGCCTGGTAAAACACCAGGAGCCGACGTTGCGAGACGAGCTCTGAATTCTCGCCTCTTGCAGCGCCGGGCGAAGATCGATTTATCGGCGGACGATTTGTTTGTGGAAGTAAGAAGCCGCAGGCATTCTTGAGCCATCTCCTAGTATGCCTTTTCTCTCCTCCGTTCAGGACCAGCTTCGCCAAGGGTTTGCGCTGGCTCGCGTGCGCCCAGCCATGGAAGCGGGTCTGCGTTGTGCTGTCGCGATGACGGTGCCAATCGCGATTGGAGAAATGGTTGGCCAGCTCGGCCCAGGCACACTGCTGGCCGTCGGAGCTTGGTTCTCGCTTCTGGCCGATGTGGGTGGCACCTATCCGCAAAAAGCTCGGGCCATGCTCGGAGCAACCGCGTTGATCGGTTGTTCGGTTGCTTTGGCCGGCGCCAGTGTTTTTCATCCGGTTTTGAGTCTGGTGTTCCTCTTTTGCTGGATTTTTGGTGCCGGTTTTGCCCCGTTGTTTGGCGCTACGCCGGGGCAAATCAGTTTTTTATCGTCACTGACATTTCTGGTCGCTCTGAGCTTTTCCCGGCCCGAAACGGCTTTGCTCCAAGCGCTTCTTTATGTTCTGGGAGGCCTTTGGGGGACCATGTTATCGCTGCTGGTCTGGTCCATCCATCCGAATCGACCGATCCGCGAAGCAACCAACCAGCTGTATGTCAAGATTGCTGAGTTACTCCGACCGGAGAACCTCCGGCGACAACCGGGTGATGTGAACGCTGACTCGGGAACGGCGAGCGCACTCCGCGAATTCACTACCGATCTAACGAACGCTCGGACCCTCTGGGAGACTCTGCGATCGCGCCGCTACGGTCTTAGTCAAGCGGAACGCTTCCTGTTAGTTTCTGTCACAAACGCCCAACAAACGGTTCGATCGGTACTGAGTTACCTGGCGATCGCCTCGGCGCTCCTGGCTGACCGGCCTGAACTTGAGCCTTTATTGATGCGGTTAACCGACGAATTTGCCTCGGCTTCTCGCGCGATCGGGTTAGCTATCCTCAATCGCCAAACCGCCGTCGATTTACAGGGGCTGCAAAGTGCCCTGGAGGCCTTCGAGGCCGAGCTTGAACATCGGCGGACGGAGCACTATGCGGCGTCCGACCAGTACCGTATACTGTTGAACTTCGGAAAATGCGTTCGGCAGGCGTACGTCGTGACGGGCCAACTCAAGAGAATCGCGGAGTTGCTTGGCCATCCGGAGCGGATTGGAGTTGATGAAGCTGGTCACCCGATCACTGTCCGCCGAACTGTCGCACCTGATCTCGTCAGAGTTGTTCGCGCGAATCTCACCTTGGATTCCGTTACTTGCCGTCACGCGTTCCGACTGGCCCTGGTGACCGTGCTGGCACAGATGTTGGGCCATGCGTTACCGGGCGGGCGTGGCTATTGGGTGCCGATCTCGGCGTTGGTCATCTTGCGGCCAGACTATGGCGGTACATTTTCGCGAACGGTTCAACGGGTCGGCGGTACGATGATCGGCGGTTTGATCGGAGCAGTTTTGGGAGTGGGCGTCCAGACGACAGCCTGGCAGACAGTGCTGATCGCGTTCCTCGCCTTTTGCGCGTTTACTGTTCGTCCGTTGAACTACGCGATCTTCACTCTCGCCCTCACTCCACTGTTCATGATGATCGTGAACCTGGTCGACAAAGGGGATTGGGAGGTGAGCCTGATGCGGATCGCGGATACGTGGCTGGGCGCCGGAATTGCTTTGATCGGCGCCTGGATCGTCCTCCCAAGCTGGCAGCGCACGCAACTGCCCGCTTTTGTTGCGCAATTACTTCGGAGCAACGCCAGGTACTTTCGCCACGTGATCGATTACTATCTCGGCGGGATCGGCGAACCCGAGGAAATTGACCGGCTTCACCTCGGCAGCGAACTGGCTAGCTCCAATGCGGAAGCCGCCTTGCAGCGGCTGCAGTCGGATCCGGCCCGGGTTCGCCATCAATCGGAGGAATGGACAACGCTCATCCTTTACGCCCGGAGCTTGACCAACTCCATCTCTTCACTGGCCGAACACGCTCGCGAATTCAAGCGGCCCGATCCGCCAGCCGAAATATTCGCGGTGGGCAGAGCGATCACCGCTTCGCTCGAAAGCCTGGCAACAGCTCTCGAGACCAAAAAGCCACCAGAGATAGACATCGACCTGCAAGAGGGTCCCGGAGCTTTGCGCAGTCTCGTCGACCAACTCCACGCTGCCCGACTGGAGGAGCGGAGCCGCGGGTTTCGGCCCGAGGTGGTAACTCCGACGTTGCAGGCGGTCCGGGAAAATACGTTCCTTTCGCTGGAAATCGATCAGATCGTCAACAAGATCAGCGTCTTACGGGATACCGTTGGCCGGCTGCTGAGCTAAAGAAGTCCCCAGTCACGAGTCAGAGGAGAACTCGCCACCCGCCACTCGTCACTCGCCACCCGTCACTCGCCACCCGTCACTCGTCACTCGCCACTCGCCACTCTTACTCGTCACTCGCCACCCGTCACTCGTTACTCGCCACCCGTCACGATTTAAGAAGGGGCGAGCAAATAGTGTCACTTTGCATCCGAGCACGTCAGATATATGCTTGCGAAGCGATATCTATTTCGTCACCCAACGCTCCAGGCGCGGCTGCACCCTTTCAGTCATGCCTGAGAGTGCAAGTAAGGAGAAATTAGCATGGACCGTAAGTATTTGTTGCCTCCCGTTCTCTTGACGCTCTTACTGGCGTCTCCTGTGTGGGCCCAAACCGCACAGCAATCTGCCAACTATCCCACCCGTTCGACGACCGAGAACCTTGCTGCGAAACGCTACGTGGTCGCCGGTGATCGCGCCTACATCGTTGGCACCCAGGATGGAAATTTTCCCGGCATGGGATTTCATATCAAAGGACACATGAACGGTGTCTGGTCGCATCCGCTCAAGTTGCTTGATTCATATACCTTCTTCCTGGACGGTTCGGCTTTTCCAGCCGCAGCCCAATTTACCTCGGGGCCCGGCTTTGTCCGACTAGATTACCCGGCCACTTCGAACGGGCTCCAAATCTCCCGAACTGAGTTTGCGCCGGATGGACTACCAGTGGCCCTGATCGGATTGACCATCCATAATGGTGCCAGCGCTCCGGTTAGCACGAAGCTGACATTTCAACCGACTAGCGAAATTCTCCCGGCCTATCCCTGGTCCGGTACGACACAGACTTCAGACGAACTGGACCGGGCAGACCAAGTCATTTTCGATCCGCGAATCTCCGGCCTGGTCTTCCAAGAGCCTCGAAAGCCGTGGTATGCGGTTACGGCGGGCTCAGTCAAGCAATCCGGTCCGCAGGATACCGTTCTGTTCATGGGTGCTAGCTCCTTGATGGAAAACTTGGGGCCCTTGAAAAAAAGAGCGAGCGGCCAGCTGTCTTGGCAGGTCACGGTCGCCGCCGGGTCTACGGTGAACATCTGGTTCGGTGTCGCCGGAACACACACAAGCAAGATCGAAGCCTATGGCGCGTTGTTCTTTGGCTTATTTGACCCACAAGGCCTGCTGAGGCAGAAGATCCAATCACGCTTGAGTGTTCTAGCTCGATCCGACGCGCAGATCCCGGATCCCACCATTCAAGCAGCGTTCAACTGGGCCAAGTTTAACCTGGCCGATATGCGCCGCTTCGTGACAGCTGCTCAGATTCGCGATACGATGGAAGGAACAGTCTATCCAGCGCCCCTGGCATTCTTCGCCTTCTTAAGTGGTTTTGGTGCGGGATACCCGGATTACCCCTGGTTCTTTGGTACGGACGGAGCATTTACGACGTATGGGCTGACTGCTACCGGGCAGTGGGACGAGGCAAGAAATCATCTCCGGACCCTCCGTGAAGTGTCCACCGCGGTAAATGGGACCACCGGCAAGGTCTTGCATGAAATCGTTACGGATGGCTCGATCTATTTCGGGACCGTTGCCCAGCCGGGAGATGTGCAAGAAACTGCTCAGTTCGCCACGGCAGTGGCAACCCTCTGGCGTTGGTCCGGCGACAATGCATTTCGGGATGAGAACTATGACTTCATCAACGCCGGCCTACACTACATCACCAGCGCGCTCGATCTAAACGGTGATGGCTGGCCGGAGGGCGCCGGGATCGTGGAAGCAACGGGCATGGGTGCGGAAAAGCTAGATGTCGCGGTCTACACAATCCGGGCTTTGAATGACCTGGAAGAAATGGCGGCGAGCAAAGACGATGTTTGTACCCGCAACTTTGCGCGCCAAAAGGCAGACCAACTCAGCCAGAAATTTGACCCCGACTGGTGGGAGCCGGATCAGGGATTGTTTGCCGATTCACTCGCCCTCAATGAGCCGGTTCCGGACGATCCGGGCGCAACGCTCGGCACCACCGCGCCGATCACGAAATTGCAAACGTTCTTTTGGATTAACGCGACTCCGATGGAGACAGATATTGCCTTACCAGAGCGAGCGGTCATCGCTTTCCCGACCCTGGAGTCGGCGAGATTTACTGACCTTGATCCCAGTTCAGGTGGCTTCTACCAACAGGGTAGCGGACCCAACATCATGGGTAACTTTCAGGCTTCGGCGGTGAACACCGGAGTCATGGCCGTGGCGGAAGCCAACTACGGTCGGATGGACCTCTCTCTTCGCTATGCCACGTTCATTGCGAAAGAACTCGATCTGGAACAGCCTGGCGCATTACCGGAACTCTTCCCTAGTCGGGACTACACCTACTTCATCCCGGATTTCACCAGTCGGGCAATGGTGATGCAGGCCTGGTCATCGTACGGAGTCGAGTGGCCGGTCGTCTACTATTACCTGGGTATTCGCCCTGATCTACCGCAGGGCGAAATCTCGATTGTCCCAGAGCTTCCGAGCACGTGGCCTAACCTCTCCATTAATAACGTGCGCGTTGGTAAAGGCACGATCTCAGTATTGACCAGTCACACCGGCAACCAGTATACCACCACGGCTACTGTCCCGATGGGTCTCCGCGTCCACATCGGCTACGCACTCCCAGCTGGCAGCACCATCGAATCCGTCCAATTGAACGGGGCGCCGGCTGCCTACAGAATCCAAGACACCCATCGCGGTCGGGAGGTCATCGTTACGACGAACTCAGGTCAACCACTACAAGTCGTCGTCAGCACCCGATAAAACGAGGACCAAGCGGAAATCTAACGAGTCAGGCGTGCTACGGTTCACTCGCGGCTTCTTCCGTTCCCGGATGGCTGCCTGCTCGTTGAGGCAAAAAAGCGACACAAAGAATGATGAAGAGAGCGATCAGCAAGGAAGAGCTGATCCGCCCGAGATTGAACCCTCCATGCTCCAGGGGCTTAGTCAGAAGGTCGCCCAGTGCCGCGCCGAGCGGTCGGGTGAGAATGAACGCGGTCCAGAACAACACTGTGTGGGAAATCTTCGTAAAGAAATAACCGGCGGCGACGAAGACCAGAGCACCGGCGAAGACCAACGCCGCTCCGTCGTACCCGAGGCCCGAGTCATCCGCAAAAAAGTCGCCGAGAGCAGTTCCCAGCGTGTTCGAAAAAAGAATTGTCATCCAGTAGAATATTTCCACCCTCGGTGAGCTAATGTGCTGAAACGACACCGTGCCCAGGACGACGCGCCACAGCCCAAGAGAGAGCATCAGCAGAATGAACAACACAATCGAGCCGCCGACGTAGCCAATCCCCAGCGAGCGGTCGGCAAAGTCCGCCATGGTCGTCCCGACGGTCGTTGTGGCTACGATAACGGCCCAGTAGAGAAAAGGATGAAAGGATCGGGAGCGAACCTGGGCCGTGACTACGAATAAGAAGAATCCGAAGAAGATGACGGTGCTCAGGGCGTAGCCCAGTTGCATCGTCATGGAGAGTGCATCTCCGCCCGTCTCGCCCACGGTCGTCGCCGCGATCTTGATGATCCAGAAGACAAAGGTGACCTCCGGAACCTTACTTGTCCGGATTTCCAAAGACGTATTCAAGTGGTAACTTCCTTGTTTTTATTCTGCACGGCCAATTTACGATTCTCGGGGTTAAGGCGTCGGAAGGGGTGGGATTCGAACCCACGCTAGGCTTGCGCCTAGGCCTGATTTCGAGTCGGAAGGTATCCCTAGGAGAAAAGGGCTCTCCCTCGTAAGGAACAGCACCGAACAGCACCAAATTGCTTGAAGTTTGGGTTTTTTCTGGCACCATTGGCACCCAGCATGCCAGCATCAAATTCACTAAAGCCCAAAAAACTCGCCTCCCGAGAGCAACTGGGCAAAGCTCCGTGGTATCTCAGCATACCGCCTAATCTTTCCGATAGCGGAGAACGGAGGCGGCTCTTTTTCGATACCGAACGCGAAGCCAAAGCCCAAGCCGAACATTTCAAAACCCGCCGGCACAATTTCGGCGCGAGCTTGGGTAACTTAACGAGCGCGCAAATTGTCGAAGCTGCTGAATGTCACGAACTGCTCGCCGAATTTCCCGACGTGACTCTCAAGGATGCGGTGTTGCATTATCGACAAACCCTTTATGGACGGGCCAAGAGCGTCACGTTTCTGGATCTCTTCAATCGCTACCTCGATTTCAAACAGAAACGCTCAGAGAAATACCTCAAAGAGCTGCGTATTACTCGTGACAGATTCGGCGGTCTCCATTCCATTTTAGTCTGCGACATCACTCACGAAACCTTAGAGCCATTGCTCCTGCCTCTACCGCCAGGGAGCCGCAATGCGGTGATGCGCTATTGGCGAGCCGTGTTTCACTACGGCATCAAACGCGGATATCTTGCGACCAATCCAATTGATCGGCTTGATTTCATGGAGGTGGGCCGCCAGGAAGTTGAAATTTTGGAAGTTGAAGAAGTCAGCCGGCTCTTAACCGCTGCTCTGGAAAATGATCTCGTGCTCCTTCCCTTTCTGGTCTTGGGCTTCTTCTGCGGAATCCGACCTGATGGCGAATTAGAAAAACTCGAATGGCGCGACCTCGATTTCAAAGACCACACAGTCACAATCCGGCCGGAAGTGTCGAAGACAAAACGCCGCCGATTCGTTGATATCTCAAAGAATGCTCTTAGCTGGTTGAATGAATACCGGGCGCGTGGTGGACGGACTAGCGGCCTAGTCGTCACCTGGGCACACGAGAACTTGCGCAACCATCGGCTGGCTAATCGCGCAGCGGCCAAAGTAACTCGATGGCCGCAACAAGGGATGCGCCACTCCTATTGCTCCTACTGGCTGGCGGTCCACAAAGACGTGAACAAGCTCGTGCTCCAGTCTGGACACAAAGACGCGGAAACAATGTGGCGTCATTACCACAAAGGCACCCGGAGAGAAGAAGCTCTCAAATTCTGGGCAATCAGTCCGCCTAAAGGCGCCCAAAACATTGTCCCTTTCGACGAGCAACTTGCCGGTGCTCTTACTGAAGAATCCCAAAATTTAGGCTAGGCAAACTCATCGATGCGCTCCTCAACGATCGCCCCGGCCGGGATCGGTATCCGAGTAAAGTTGTCCGGCGGCGGCTTCGGGGCGCCTTCTTCGACCTGGCAGCCGATATAGTTCCCAAGCTCCCAGCCTTGCAAGACGACCTCTCCGGTCCGGGCGTCTAAAACAGAATCTTCCTCATCACATGCGAGAATTCCGTAGACAGCCTCGGCAATGTATTCCTCGACACTCAAACCCGAGAACTTCGCCTGACGCTTTAAACAGCTCAGGGTGAATTCATCACACCCGGTGACTTTGATCTTCAGAGTGGAGGCCTCCTGATCTGCGCGCGTAAATCTCCTCAGACCCTCCGCTTTGGAAACATCGGTAAAGGGATAAGTTCCGCAAAGGAGCTGACCTAAACTCAGCCCCAGCCGCTTTGCGCCAGCCCGGGCCTGTTTAAAAGTCGAACTCGGGAACTGCCACAGCCAGGTTACGCCGGCACGTTTAACACCGAAAACTACGTCGTCTTTCTTCTTCATCGGAGCATCCTGCTCCGAAATAACGGGTCAACACAACTCTGGCGACGAAGTATCCGGGATTGCAGCCCAGCCGCTGACATTCATTCCTGATGAGTGCAGCTGTCCCACGCGGAATCTGCCAGCCGCAGCATTCGGTATCGGAGCGGGGACGGCCAGGGGGGCGGAGAGACTTGGCGATGCTGGATCTCAGAGCGCTCCACCGTAGCAATTTATCCGGGTTTTTGCTAGGGCTTTGCGTCGCAGCTTTTGTTCTCTCACCAATATGCCAACAAACGCCAAAACCTCTCGGGTAGGACGGCCCCGGCTGGGCGATGAGCGGATCGATGTGACTCTGCCGCGATCGGTTGCTAATCAGTTGCGCACCTTCGAGAATCTAACCGGCAAGTACCGCACCCGGATCGTGGCCAATATCATCACGAACGTCTTGGCCGATCCGGAAGCCACCCAACGCTTCCTCCACTCTGGAGCTTGAACACCTCCCGAGTGAGAGCTCGATTGCTTCTATGCCCACAATTTCACCCATCCTCATAGAGCGGCCTACTCGGTCAAGCTCTGCTGCAAAGGCGCACCGGATGACTTCTCGAATCCCTCGTCCTTCCAGGAGCACCGGCACCAGCCGCCACCGAATCGAGCTCGTCCATCAAGTCGGCGAACTAGATGTCGCCGCTCGGAGGATTTAGCGAGGCGAGGCGAGTTGGGCCAACGGGGTCCACCCACCAAAGGGAGAGGGAAAGGGTTTCGGACCGAACCTTAAAAACGCGGTGAGACTGTTCGAGTGCCAGCCCAGGCCGCCTCGCGCGGGGACTTCTTGACAAAACTCATCTCGCTACTACAGGCTCGTCGCAAGCTTCCTCAGACCGGACGATTTCTATCTCGGAGCCTCGTCGGCCGCACTCTTTTTTCTGCCTTTGATCTTCTTCGAGCATTCCCCCAAGCGAACTGCAACGTTCCAGGCGACTTCGGCAAAAAACTTGTTTATTCCCTCAGCAATCTCGCCTTTGTCTTCATGAGCCAGCCTCACCAAAGCGTCCAGATGGTGCTTCATCGCAAAAACGTGGTGCTTGATGGCCTGCGCGTGGTTCGGCGGACCGATCAGAATTTGAAGGGCGACGCCAGTGGCACGCGAATAGTCCACTAAGTCTGAAAGTCGGAGATCCTCATCTTTTCCACTCTCGATTTTTGAAATTCGGCCTTGAGAGCATTTCAGTTTCTGAGCAATGTCGGCTTGGGTTAAACCTCGGCTGACTCTCATTTTGATCAGCGTGTTGGTGGTTTCTTGCTGTTCTACCTCCTCAACAGCGCTGACCGTATCCTTCGAGGCACCGATCGCTTTGAGCATCTCGGAAACCGAAGAATAGCCTTTTTCATGCGCTTTGATTGGTTTGTCCATGTTGTGTTTTAGCCTTTTAGTGACTCTATGAAGCGGTGCGCGTCTTTGATGTCGCCCTTCTGACTAGCCGCATCACCTATAGTAATCAAATATAATCTTTTGGAATATTGTTGCGGGTAAATGTACAAACGAGTTTTTGGCTGCTTTGGTTTGTAGCCTTGCTGGGTTAGAGCAATGACTCCATGGCGTTCGTTATGAGCGAAATTCGGGTGAATAAGCTGCAAGTTTACTGCGCCTCTAGCATTTCTATATACCGCACTAGATTACGAAGGACTGCCCGGAGCGGTTCTGGCCTCTTTTCCTCATAGAAAGCATGCTGCCTCAAATACAAGTCGGTCGAACCGTTCTCCATTCCCTTTCACTCATAACTATTATTCCAATATGGAATAATCTTTAGGGCTGGTCAAGCATAGAATTAGTCGCACTCTCAGAGGTACCCCAATCTCCGGCAAAGCCGGTTCTGGCTGATCCGGAAGCCGTACAAAGGTTCTTGCGCTTCTATGAGAGCTCGTGCCACCCCTGGCAGAGATTCCGCCTCCAATTGATCAATCACCACACAACCGGCCGGTTCTGGACTCCGTATCTCCGCTGAGGAGTAGGCGCGCTTTCGCTCTCCACACTGATCGAACGCCCAGCCGGCTGGTAAACGATGTCCCATCGCACTGGCTGGGCTCTCCAGTCGGTCTGGTCACGACCGGCTGGAGTTGGGACTGATCGCCTGCAGGAGCTTCAGTCTGGACCGGGATCTCATCCAGGTTGAGCCGCAGAGATTCGATCGCGACCAGACAAGTGCGAGGCAATCCAATGCTTCATTGCGCCGGCTGCCGATCCGTTTCCAGCTGGAGATTCGGACACCGTTGCGGTAGCGGACTTCTTTGGTCTCAGCACGAAGCTGGCAAAGAAGTTGTCATCGAAGCCGCGGACTGCTTCTCCGGACGGCCCGCAACAGATATGGATGTAGCCTGGACCGACCTCAGTTAAAGCCAGTGCTTCGGCCACCCGGTCCTTGGCCAGGTCGGGCGAAATGTCGACTCCTTGGGATCGTTCGGTCGTGTTCTGGCCGATCCGGTAGAGCTGGCTACCGGAAAGCGACAGCCCTCGGGAAGCGATCAAGAGAGGATGCCTTCTCTTGCATTCCCGGTAGACCGCGCTGCCATGATGGCCGCCGGCATCCATGAGCGAACGCCGGATCCGCATAAAGCTGCCGTCGGAGCGATTCCACATCCGTTGCACAACCAGCGCGTCTAGCTGCTTAGCGACATCGGTGGTTTGGGTCGTGATCGAACCCTGAATCTCGCCGAACTCCAGTAGCCACAGCTCGCGTCCAGTGCCGACTTCAGCAATCAGATACTGCAAATAATCATCTTGGGTATCAATCGCACCCACCAACACCTTGACTGGCTCAGGCACCTCAGCCGGGTACACTTCCTCCGTCATTCAAGTTCTCGCTTGCCACCTCGATCCGAGGCGGAACGTAGGGTTCAGCCAATCGCGTGTTCAAGAACGCTCTAAACGCGCTGGAATCACCCGCCTGGCGCAAGTGTTCGGCTGCTCGGAACTCGGAGTCAACGATGCGCCAGTCGATAAAAGGCGAGACAAAGCAATTCAGATGAAACCCTCGGCGGAACGGGTGCTGGGCGTGTGCTCGCCACTCGCCCTCGCTCCAGCCAGGTCGCCTGGTCATAGCTCCGGCTGCATTCCAGGCACATGCACTCCCCTGTCTCAAAGATCATCTCGGGCAACCCGAGAATCTGGAAATGACCGCGCGAGCACTGGCTGTAGTAGTGCTCTTCGGTTGAATCCCTGAATAGCGCAGTGATTCGGCAGGATTGCTCCTCCACTGGCGAGCTGGAATAGATAATCTTGGCTTGGGAGCCGAAGGTGGAGGTTCGAACCTTGGCCAATTGGATGACGTCGCCTTCGGCGGTACGACCGACCGCCATCAATGGAAGCCGGCTGCATTCCTCGAAAAACAGGTATTTGACCGGTCGCATGCTCAAGCCCGTCGCAGAAAGGCCGGCGACGATAGCAAGCTGGCAACCGTTCTCGAAATTCTTGCGGAACATCGAGTTATCTGATCCGGGTCCGCCAATCTGTTCAGACACAAACGGTCGGGCAATGGGCGAATCCCGAAGCATGGGATCGAGTCTGTCCAGGCTCATGCTCCTGCAAGCTTGCAAAGTTGGACAGATCAGAAGCATGGGCGCCGGGTCAACGCTCGCTAAGTAAAGGATCGGGTTAAGCGTGGCGAACTCAGATTTGCCGACTTGGGATGCGGCCATGATACAGACTTCGCGGATGTTGGAATCGGCGATTGGCGGGTGATTGTATTCCCGTACGGCGTCCGGTCGAAACACCAGGAACCAGGCTCGGCACTCGCTTCGGGCGAGAGTCTCCGGTAACGCTCCAACCACTGCAGGACATCCAAGGTTTCGGGCGGCGCCACGGCTTGGGCCAGCTGCCTGAAGAGAGTTTTCAAAGCCCGAGGGTCATCATAGCCAGCCCCATCACAAACGCGCTCCTGCGCCATCCTAGAGCGTTTTTTCTTGAGCAAGTTGGCCGTTTTTCTGGGTCGCGCCACTTTCCAGCAATTCGGCTAAAGTAGAGAGCGCGTCCAATAGTTCGCTTTCCAACACCGCAGAAACCTCCACGTAATCGCGAGCCTGCAACAAGCGCCGGCTTACCCTGGCGGAAGCGAAAGAACCTGTCGACGATAAACCGTCAACGCCGCTCCGAACCGAGCCAATATCTGTGCACGGGGAACCAGCTCGCCCCGAACCACCTCCATCTCCAGCTCCGCTTTCTGCCGGGAAGCCCGCGCAGCTTTCGATCGTTCCACCATCAATTCAGCTTTGGCTTTGAGTTCGTCCCGCCTGAGATACTCAACGTAGGCGAGCAAACATTCAGTTGCCGGATAGAGGTAAGCACGTTTTCGGGAATCGTTGGGGTCTTTGATCCGCGGCAGAATTCCGGTCCGGCCCAGCTCGGAGATCACCGCATCCGATACGGCCAGGAGAGTGGCCAAATCTCCACTGGAGATGTGGTGACCGGCTAACGCACTGGGGATCGGATTTTGCAAAATAATTGCCTCAAGATTTTGTGATCTGCAGCACCCGCTGGCTCGGAAAATTTTCGAAAGAACCTAAGTAGGGGATTTGATTTTCGGCACGGAAGCCTCGAGAAGCAGTGATCAATCGAAGTCATACTTCCGCGCCTTCTCCGTTTCGAAGTCAGCAAACGAAGCTCGCAACCTTCTGATCTCAACCAGCATTTGTTCGAGTCGCAGCTCAGGTGACGCCGGGCGACCTGAAAGGAATGAGCCGAACAGCGAATCGCGGATGTACTTCTCAAGCGGCACGACATCGTAAGCATGCTCGAGGACGAGCAAAAGATCGATTCCCGGCATGATCCGTTTAGCTAGGGGGGTCAAATGACCGGCGATGCGCTCAGCCCGGAGACTCTCCGCAGCCGTCTGGAGACTGACCTTCGCATAATCGAGGCGGTCCCGGAGGGATAGAGTGGCGCTCCTGAGTTTCTCTTCAAGCTTATGGGAGCGGGAGGATAGGACTTTTGACTGGGCTTGGATTTTAGCGAGCCGGTCAACGAGGTCAGCTTCGGCAGTCTGTTCGTCGTCGAGTAACTGTGCCTCGCGGGCTTCCACTTCCTTCAAGCGAGCCCGGTACTCAGCAACTTCTCGTGACAGTTTGTCCACACGTACAGCGGCTGTATCGAGCGCTTTGAGTGGATTGGGTTCGCTTGATCCGCGCCAGGCGGTTTAGGAAAAGGAATTGCCGGCACCTGAGGTGCATTAGCCAACAGTTCTGGAGGATAGGATGGAGACGGAGCCTCACGGACTGGGAGCGCCGGAGCCCGCGGAACAATGGGTGGACGGACGGGTGGAGATTGGGTCTGGTTCATCTGGTTCGAGTTTGTTTGAGGTTAGCTTTCTTGAACGACTCGACGAGTGAAGGTTGCGCCGGAGTTTTGGCTCGGTTGGCTGCCAGAAACTGAGCTTCGGTTTCCTGCGGAAATCTGGCGCTATTATTGCGAGGACGGTTACGATGAATGCAGGCGGAGAGCATCTTTTGCGCGTGTTCGGATACGCCACGATTTAAGAGGCCGGCGCTGTCGCACAAAGCCCGGTAATCGCTGCTCGATAGCTAGATGGTAAGTGTCATGAGTGGGATCTTTCTATTTCGGATGTTGGGTGGTGCGAGAGAAAAACTTGATGGACAATCCTTCGAATCGACCGACCACTGAAGAAGGCAACAGCCAGGCCTGGAGACTAAGAGTACCACTCTCCAGAAAAAGCTTGCCAGTGAAATCCGGTTGCCAACCTTCGGTTTTGCCGACCTTCGGGGAGAGCCGCACCGTGCAGGAATCTAGAGCTTTGAAGGCCTGGGCGAGACTCGTTTTCACTGGTGAGAGTTCCTTCGTAATTCCTCGGCGAAACTGACTTGGAAGGTTGCCTGGTAGGCCCAGTCAAAATCCGAATACGTTTGCGTGATCGGTTCTTGTCTGCCTTCCTCGATGATGAGAGCGGCAAAGTAAACGGGCTGAGCGGAAGGACTAACTTGGAAGATCCGTACTCGGCCGCTAGGAGCGGACCACTGCTCTCGCCAGGTAGCATTGTTGCGCTGGAAACTAAGCCGACGGGTTCGGGCTCGAGCAATGGCAAGCGCCATAGTCCGGTTAATCATGCCGCTGAAAATTGGACCGTGCACCGAGCTGAGCAGGCCGGTTATTTCGAAGGAGGAGCAGCCTTCATAGCCGCCGCAGGACGGCGCGCGGCATTGGCCGCTAAGCAGATCGTTGGGTTCATCGAACTCCAGATGAATACTCCCGCCACATCGCGGACAGCGGCGGAGGGTGTCGTAACTCCAGGCCTGGGTAGACATAGATTTTTTGTGGGTTTGGGGAATGGTTTTAGGATGGTTTCGTGCAAGGACTACAGTAGGTAGCCACGCGCTTTGAGTGACTGTCCTTCCTTAGGCCGAAAGTTCGTCCAAGATTTGGTCGCCCCCGGGCAGACTGATGTAGTGGCCTTCGCAATAATCTTCGAGTGTGGCCACCTTGCTTTCGAGAAAGTGGAGACTGATTAGAAGATTGCCATAAAGTTGCTGGATTGCTTCGGGTTCATACTGCTCCAAAAAGCCAAGGTTGTTTGTGTCGCCTGGGCGTGCGCCTTCATTCCAAGCCTCATTGAATCGTCCATTTAACATCATCTGTTCTGCGATTGTCATTGCTGATTTCATTTTTGGTTTTCCACAGAACCGCTGCGGGTCGGGGGTTAATTCAAACTGTTCAGTGATGTTTCTGCGGAACGAATGCCGGCGTCGATCGCATCTAGTTCCACGCGCCAATCGCTGAAATTCGCCCGAGCCCATTTAATTGGAACCAGCGGCAAACGTCCCTCCCCGATCTGCAACCACGCATTTACCCGGGCATCGCAAGAGGCTCGGACACAAGCAAGCCCGATCACGCCGGGGTGACAGTAAGTGTCGCCTTGCGCATCGATCCCGCAGAGCCGCAGGTTAGGATGAATCCCCGGGATTGGGGGTAAAGAGAACACTTTCAGCATAAGCTTTTGGTGGGTTTACGGACGTTGCGGACGGGTAAAACCCGGTAAGGCTTTCGGACGTTACGGACGGGTATATTCACATTCTAGTTCTGTGGAGATGAAATTTTTTTCTAGCAGCAGGGGGTAGGTAGTTACCCGTCCGTAAGGTCCGTAACGGACGTTCCGGACGGGTAAATTTAAGATTTGGAGTACGGGATACCCGTCCGCAACGTCCGCAGATTTGGAGTACGGGATACCCGTCCGCAACGTCCGCAGAAGAATTTCCGTGCTTTGGGTTAAATCCATCGAACTTTCCAGAATCCGCGTTTGTTTTTTCCGTTCCTTTTTAAATCGTGCGCTTTGCCGGACCCAAAAAATCTCTGCATTAGATCGGGCAGGTGTTTCTCGATCGTTGTGACCGACAACGGAGTCCATTGCTTCACCTTGATGCAGTCCTCAATGTATTCGGTAACGATGTCATCCACGGTCAGCGAGTGGTTTTCGCCGTTTGTCATCTTGTTCTCGTCCCGGACGATCGCGTTCTCGACGAAAAGTCGCAGGCTGTCGGATTCCGATAACAGATCGGTTACCCGCTTTTGCTGATCAGCAGTCAAAATGATATCGCCCGCTTGGGCGTAATCCCCAAAAAGCATGGAAAGCCCACTGATGCACCAATTAAGGATTCCGGGCGCTTCCCGGGCGAGAAGGTATTTGTCGATCTCGAAAATCCGTTGCCCGATGTAAGGCTTGTCGTATCGGACAATAATCAAGCGCCGCTCCCAAGCGCTTTGGTCACCGTCCAAGTCGATGCACAGCCGGCAGTTGCTGGTGATCATGATATTGAAAACGCCTTGAACCGGAAATTTCTGGTTACTGCCCTTGGTCTCGCCTTCGAGGGTGTCATTGCCAACCAGGCGTTTAACGACGTGCGCCCCGGGTTCATTCATGAAATTGCCTTTGACATCGGAGCCGACTAGCAAGGTGCGCCCGACCATGCGCCCGATCTCGAAACGTTCATCGAGCAGCTTTGTGCGCAGGGCGTAGACGTTTCGCGGCCCGACTATCCCGTTGACGATTTGCACGAGTGAACTTTTGGAGGACCCGCCCACGCCGTCCAGAATGACAAAGCGCTGGGTGAGATTGCGGCCGAGCAGACATTGCCCGCAATACTTCTGCAGAAGAACGCGATCTTCCGCGGGAAGATGTCCGAGCATCTTATCCTGGAATTCCGGACACATTGCTCTGGGCGCATAATTGATCGGGGAGCGGTTCCGACAACGGTGATCGGGCGAAAAGGGTTTAACCTCGAAATTGCTGCCATCGCGGGCGAACTCGAGTGAGCAGTTGCCAAGGTGGGCGAAGTACGACGGCCAATTGAAAAAGTCGCGTTCCTCGACGTGCCCGCGCAGGTGTGCGATTACGCCGGCGAGTTTTTCGGCATTGCGAAAGCGCTCTAAAGCGCTCCAGCCCTGCCAATTTTGTGCAGCGTCCAAAATGAGTGCGCTCATTTCGGTGCGAATTACATCAGAGCTTTTCGGAACGTAATTTCCCGTACTCGACCCGTAATCGTAGAACCCCCGTTCGCAGGGTTCAAAAATGATCTTCTCCCGGTTCTTGGCGTAAAGCGCCGCCCAGAATGTTTCATTGAGCTTGGAAAGTTTACCTTTGTCGTTTTCGTAGCCTGGCGGCCCGAATTCATGGATGATTGCCTTGATGTCAATTTGCGGACTCATGGGCGAGCTTTTGATTGGTAAAAGATTGGGGTGCCGTCCGCGGCCGGGTTCAAAAAAAGAAGCTCCTGCCGGCGCTCAGCCCGGTAACAGCCCGGCAACCGGGTGAGCCGGACCGCGGAAAGCGCGCCGTCATCAGCTCCGAGCGTGACCAGTGGCCGCAGAGTCTCGCGCTTGTACTGGTCCCAAGCCTGCTTGGAGTCCTGGGAGACTTTGATCAGCGCATGGGCGCTCTTGCCGGCGCTGTCAGTGATCGCGACGATCGGCAGCGCCAGGCTGGCGAGAATCTTCAGCCAGATCGGAAACCAGGTTTCTTTCGGTTCGTGATCACATTCCAGCACAGCGTAGCGGAACGACGTGACGCTCTCCTGGCTACGCTGACTGTTCCTACACAACCGCGGATTAAAATGGGACTGACCGTCAACTGGATTGCAGAGGAACCATGTGCCCTCGGGCCAATGGACCCCGCTCCATCGGTTGATGTTGATCGTGCCGGGCCAAAGGTGCCCTTGGCTTTTATAGACGCTGAACACCACAGCCGTTTCGCCCGGCTGGAAAAACGTTCTCAGGAATTCTTCGGTTGAACAGGAAACCGAAACCGGCGAATGCGCTTTCAACCAGTCGGGAGTGATATCGATCGGGATCCGCGCTGCGGTCCGGATCGCGAGCTCGGGGGTAAATTCCGGAACTCGCCGAGTAGTTGGATTTTTGAGCCATTCCGCGCGCCGTTCGCTCGCGCTTTTGCCGCTCGGCTCCCAAGCGCATGCGCCCGAGTTCTTCACCGCATCCGGGATTTCATGGGGCTCGAGTTCGCGCCCGCAATTAGCAACGCGCTTCGCGAGAACATCGCAGATCTCCTCGGGCGTATGGTAGCGATGCAGGCAGCGGGCGGCCCGAAACAGCCACGGGTGCACGCCGCCGCCTGCTGCCGGGCAGCTCTCGAGCAATTCTCGCAAAAACCGCGGATAGGCGGGTTCGCTCATACGGCCGCCCGATTCCGGTTAAAGCGCGCTGACAAGAAAGCGCTCGCCTCGGCGAAGCTGACAATTGCCGGGTTAGGATGCCCGAGTTTTACCAGCCAACGGAGTTGACCAGGGGTCGCCAGACTAATGCGCGCCCGGGTTACCAACTTGTCCAGTACCGCCGAGGCGTGTCCCCGCGACTGGACGCTGAGCGGATTAATCCCGAAGCGTTCCAATGCCTTCAATTGTTTCGGGCTTGCCGGTTCCGCGTGCCAATGCATTGTCGGCGTGTAATCGCAAAGGAGGACGTCCCGCAACCCGACAGCGAACTCCATCGCGTCAAAAAGCTTGCGTTCCCTAGTGCTGTTTTCGGCGAGTCGCTCGGCCAGTTTCCGCCGCCGTTCTGCCTCGACACTCCGGGCTTCGATTAACGCCTGGTCGGATAGCTCCTTAGCTCGAGCTAACATCCCGCCGGCGGCGTCGAGCTGGGATTCTATCCGCTCGGCTTCCTGCTCGTCCGCCGCGACCAATTGCGCCGGCTTGACCAGGTCATGACGATTGCTCAACCACAGGAAATCGAGAATAAGAAGATGATCTTTGCCGGGATGAATCCGGGTACCGCGCCCGATCATTTGGGCGTAAAGACTCCGGATCTTCGTTGGTCGCAAACAAATAACACAATCGATTCCCGGCTCGTCGTAGCCCTCGTTTAAGAGCATCGCATTTGCGAGCAGAGTCGTTTCCCGGCGCTGAAATCGAGCCAGGATCTCGGATCGGTCTGGGCTAAGGCCGTCAATGTGTTCGGCGGCTAGGCCGTGCTCCCGACACCGCAGAGCGAATTCTCGCGAGATCGCGATCAAAGGCAGGAACACCAAGGTCTTGCGGTCCGCGAATTCGGCGGCCAGGACCCGGGCGATCTTATCTAGCCACGGGCTTAAAGCACTTCCCAGCTCATCGGCAGCGTAATCCCCGGCGACCGTCTTGACGTTGCTGATATCGATCGCAACCGGGATCGTGTTAATTTTAATCGGGCACAGGAACCCGGCTTTGATTAGATCCAGTAAGTTAATTTCGAAAGCTAGATCCTGGAAAATGTTAGCTAGGCTGCGCTTGTCACCGCGGTCCGGTGTCGCAGTTACACCGAGAACCTTGGCGCCGTTGAAGTAGTCGAGGATTCGAGTGTAGGAATTGGCGAGGCTGTGATGCGCCTCGTCAATGACGATGGTCTTTATATGACCGCTTGGAAACCTCTCCAGTCTGGCCTGGCGCGCTAACGTCTGCACCGAAGCGACGACCACGCCGGCGTCAAGCGACGCTCGATCCTGGGCTTTTTCCTTGGCAGCAAAAAGCTGCCGGGCCTTGTCGAGTTTGTCGATCGCCTGGTCAATCAGCTCGTCCCGGTGCGCAAGAATCAGGACTCGGCCATCGTCTTTGCGCTGCTCGGCGATGTCGGCGAAGACAATGGTCTTGCCACTGCCCGTCGGCGCAACGCCAAGCACACGGTCGAATTCCTGCCAGGACTTGAACACGCCGGCGACAGCGTCCTCTTGGTAGGGTCGAAGTTGAGTCATAGTTAGTTGTCTTCTGCTAACTCTTCCATCACCTGTGCCAAGATTGGATTACCTCGCTCGCGATATTGCGCGGCCAATTCGGGTAACCGTATGACTAACATTCTCTCGAGAAACTCGCTGATGTGAACGTGTTGGAAATCCGGATCCCTTTTGATGTCTCCTCCCCAGGTTCTCAAAATGCGGTGGTAAACGAGTTTGAAAAATTCGCGTTGGCCTCCGGACTTATTAGGTGTCATGCCTTCCTGGACTAAGCTCTCCATTGTCTGACAAGCCATTGTGACCAGCTTCTCCCACGCGGGGACCTGCCCGACGAGCTTCTGGATCATCTCGTTTTTGACGGTCAAAGCTGCGGCGCGGCGTCCGATAGAACCCAAAAAACTGTCGCGCTCCTGTGAAGTCAGCTTCTTGGAAGGATTATGTGTACGAGCCTGCTGGGCGAAGTCGGCTTGGATCGCTTGTTCTTTCTCGATCGTTTCAAGACTATCACCATAGCGGTCCAATTCGTCGGGATTCATCAACTGCATCGCCCAAAGCTCGATATCGATCGTTTCGGTTTTCATTGGTTTTGATTAATATTCAAAGACTTGAAGAACTGAACAGCCTGCTCCTGGACGGCGATGATTTGTGCCGAATCAGCCTCCTCGGCAGCTAGTTCCTGGTTGTAGAGATCGAGGTCGAGAACTTCTTCGATGGAACTCGAGAGCGTGTCAGCTAGATCACTCGGCTCCATCGCCTCCAGCTCGTAAGCATCGGTTATGTCGTATTTCTCGACGAAAGCTTCATAAGTCGGACTGGTGTCCTTGGCCTCCATGCTCGGCTCAAGGCTGAATTCCTCCACCTGGTCAATCGTGAGGGCGACCTTGTAGGCTTCGATATCATCAACATCGAAATCTCGCCGGAAACTCTTTACCAGATCTTCGGCGATGGCGTCACCGGCCGGATCAAGGTCACTGACGACTAACAAAATGAGATTTTCCTTTCCGCTTATAATGTAACGATCGCGAATCGCTTTCTTCGGCGGGAGCGACGACATACCACGGGAAATCGTCAGCGGCATGGTGTACTCCTCAGCGACTTTCTGAAGAATGGTTCTGACGGTTAACTTCTCGGCAACGATCTCGATATGATGTGGCTGAGACTGAAGTAAATTCCGCCAATAGCCTTTGAGGAAATTCCTGAATCCCTGCCGGAAGAACGCCGCGGCATTCCAGAAGGCCGAATGCAGGTCGGTCGGCCGGGTGACATCCTCGATTGCATTCCACGGAATAACCTCATTGATGCGGCCGCGGGAGAGCAGGTCAGTCAAACTACGATAAGACGCTTTGTTGTTGATGTACCGGGAATCAGGTTTGGAAGCGTGCGTTAGCGGCGCGTCCGGGCCGAGCAATCGATAGTGAATCTGCCGATCGGAGAGCGGCCAATACTCGCGCTGTTCTTCCAAGACGCGCAAAATTGCATCCAAAAATGGCTTCTTAGCTTTTGAGATCTGGCACCGCCGTCCGTCGTCAACGGGGTCGATTACCGTCAGGCTGTTCAGGCTTCGGTCTTCGTCCTTTTCTTTCCGATCATTGACAATCTGCTCATGCGCTTTTTTCGGATCGGTCTTAATTAGCGATTCATGGACAAGCACGCTTGTGCTCTTGATGCGCTGTGAGTTCATCTCAACTAACAGCCTGATAAACTCTTCGCGGTTTTCGGTATGGCTTACCGGATGAATTCGAACTGGTAATAGTTCAAGTTTCGCAATGTAAGCTGCGACTCGCCTCCGATGTCCACTTATGATGAAGCCGTCGCGACTAATCAGAATTGGCTCTTGGAGTCCATGCTCCTTTATCGATCGAGCCAGTTCGTGAATCTCTGGGTCATCCCAAGCGATCGCATTGTAGATTTCGTCATTTTCCGGAGCCGGGTTGATAGAGTCCAAACGCCGAACTTGTACTAGGTCAAGTTCGGTCTGAACGGACGCCGGTCGTTCGTCAGGAGGTCCTTCGTCCGCTGCGGACGGGGGGATTCGGTACGCATCAGACAAATTTGCAACATTTGCAAATTTGTCTCTATGTTCCAATATCTTGCCCGATTCGGACGGTTCAGGTCGCGCCGAAACTGCTTGCCCTACTGCATCGGTCATGATGGTTTCTCCGCCCGAAAGATGATTAACTTGCGATTGGATGGTCCGACCAAGGCCCAAATGAGAATCAGGTTTTTAGGCGGAAGAAATTCCCGCCGAAGTCGTTTAGATTGCCGCGGGGCAACGGATACTGTATTGGACATTTGCGTTGTTTCTTCTGAGGCTGTGGTCCGTAGCTGGATCACAGCCTTTGTTTTAGTGGGCGGATTCTTGTTCTGGCTCCGCCTCGTTCGGCCGGTTGCCAGCACAGCGCTGGCGAAAGTGTTATTTGGTTGCCTTGCGTTCCAGCTTGGCTAACGCGGCTAGTAATGAACTGCGCAGAAACAGGCTTCGGCGGCCGACTTTGACGACGGGGAAAATGGTTCCGGTACGCTCGTCAAAGGCTCGCTGAGAGAGACGGACGTAGAATGCAGCTTCGAAGCGGTCGAGCGTTGCCTGGCGGTTTAGCTGATCCCAATCGTAGGGTGGAAAAGAAGAAAGGGTGGGGGTGCGCATGGTCTTCGATCTCCTGGGTTAGCACACCGGACGTTCACAACGGCGGAGGGCCGCCAATACCTGACTCACTCGATAAAGGTAAGTTTTGTGACCGAGACGGAGATAGGGAAAAACGCCTTTTCTGCGCAATCTGCCGAAAGCCTCGGGGGTAAGCTTGCGAAGCGGTGGAAGCGCAAGAAGCTCCTCGAGCGGAATCAGCTCCTCCTCCTTTTCAATTTGAGCGGGTGGGTGAGACGCCACAGGGCACATGGTTACGTACAGATGACTGTAGCGTCAATGCTTTTCTATGGTGATGCAAAGATATAGATGGACAGTAGTGACCGAAATGGTTATCTATGCATGCCCATACGTCACCATGGCTACAAAATCAGCAGCTCTTCATGTACTTCGCACCGTTCGCAGGCGCTACGGGCTCTCTCAGCAGAAGTTGGCTAGGCTAGTCGGCTGCAGTCTGACGACTATCAAACAAATTGAGACTGGTCGGTTGCGGCCAAGTGCGCCACTCGCTGGCCGGATTTACGTGGTGACCGGTCTAGATCCGAGCCAACTCATGGACAATTCTCTTCCCGAGACACCCTTGGACGCTACGGGGGCGCCGCTATCAAAGGATACGTTCAAATGGATAGAAGAGCGGCACCGAGAAAGCCAAACCCAAAAACACGTTGACGAAAGCCTACGGCACGCCTTCGCCGTGCTGGAAATTCTCCTAGATGCCGGCGCACGCAAGGGCCGGCTCTGGGCACTTCGGCCCGCATTACAAGACGCCATCAATAAGCTGATCAAGGATTTTGCTCTCGAAAAAGATTTCATCCGGTTGTTGTCCGCGCGCTTCGATCTCAAAGACCCCTGGTCGAGCGCTAGTCCGGCCAAGAGTCTGTACACTATCGTCAATGCCGAATTGTTCGAAAAACAACGTGAACAAGCGAAACTGAAGCGACGGGAGTTTTACGAACTGCAGCAACTGAAACACGGAAAAAACGGCAATAGCCATGAGTCTAAACGAAATCATCGAAGTGCTGCCTAAGCTTACCCATCAGGAACGACGGGAACTGGGCTTGCGCTTGCTTGCATTGGAAAGCGACGAGGACTTGGCGCTGTGTGATTATGTTGCCGCGGAAGGATTCGCACTTTTAGATCAAATGGAATCAGAGGATCAATTCCGTGGCACGCCCGAGTCGAAGAGAAGTCTGGACCGTTGACCTAGGGCTTGCCGGGAAGGTCCGGCCTTGTTTGCTCCTGACCGATTACCCTCAAGACAATGAGCTGGCGCTGATCACGGTCATTCCGCACACGACGGCTCTGCGGGACAATCCTTGGGAAGTGCGCATAAATAGGTCTTTTCTCAAGAAGGGAGCGTTTCATGTCCAACAAATTCAAACGGTGAGCGTCAGCCGTTTACTGCGGCACCTGGGCACGCTAACCGAAGGCGAGATGAACTCGGTCCTGAGTAGGCTCCAAAACCGTTTGTTGGTCCTTTACAAGATCCTCTGATCCCCAAAGGGCAGTTTTTATCGGCACCTATTTGGCACCCAAATCCAAGCACGTCCCTCTTATGGTGTTGTCATCTCTTGCATAAGTCCTTGATTCTGTGGCGGAAGGGGTGGGATTCGAACCCACGCTACGCTTGCGCGTACGTCTGATTTCGAGTCAGGTGCCTTCAACCGCTCAGCCACCCTTCCAAAATCCGCGAAGAACATCTATTGGAGCCCGTCCTCAGATATCTCGATAACATTTTTAAGAAACATTCTGAATGTCACCAGCCGTCGCACTACAACCCAAGAAGGACTCCTAATCCGACCCGCTGCCCGTGATTCGCCTCTGTAAGGCAGCGGGCCAAGAAGGTACTGATGACAGAACGGAAGGCAAACACAGAAATGAATTTCATCTCCTAGTGGAATAGCGGTGAATGCCGTCACCGTCCTGGAGCACGCTTCTTGACTTCCTGGATCAGCCAACCGTTGCCATCCGGATCTTCGAACGAAGCGAAGCTGTTGTAATCGGCCCGCTCGGGATGAAACCCGGAAGCTTGTCCTTTCGGGCCAAAGTAGAACGGCTCACTTACATCAACTCCACGTTTCAGAAGTTCGTTCCGCGTCAGTTCCAAGTCAGTCGTGATTAAGTAGATTCCCTGATAGCTGCCCGGCGTGGCATGCGTGATTCCGTTTGTGCTTTCTGCGCGCAGGTCGCCTGATGAACCCTCTCTGACATTCAGCGACCAGTATGCTCTCTATAGTGAATGCACATGGTCGGGCGCAACATCACTCCCAGAGCACATACCTGCCACCATTGGTACAAATGATGACCAGATTCATCAGGACGAGCATAAGGTCGTAATGCCAGCCAGATGCCTTTTCGCCCCAGAAGCCTGTGTGCCAGACGAAGATCTTCCGGTGGATCGCTCCCAGCATGACCAATATCAGACCGATCGCGGCAAGTTGCGTCAACACGCCGAAAGCTACTCCCAACCCACCGGCAAGTTCCGCCGCGCCCAGAAATATTGTGGAGGCCGGGCTCATGCCGATGCTCTGCGCGCGGCGTTTCGGGTCTTTGAGGTCGCTCCAGCCGCTAGTGACAAAGATTGCCGCAACCATGAGCCGTAGGAGCAGCAAGCTGAGGTCTGTGAACTGCGCGAGTTGTGGGAACATCAGTATCGCCTCTCTCGAACCTGCGGGTTTCAGGTGCTCTCCGTTGGTGTAGTCCCGTAGTCTGACATTCAGCCGGTTTCAGAGTAGCCTACTCATTACTTCTGCCATGGTTTCCTTCGGCGGTCGCTGTAGAAGACAGTCACTCATCCAGCGGTCGAAGTACTCGGAGAGTGTGGCCACTCGAACGGCGTCGCGTGTTCTCCAAGTTGACCGTTAACCCGCAGCGACTGGACGAGTTGAAAGCACTGCTGAAAACCATAGCCAGTTCAATTAAAAGCTCTGAACCAGGAACGCTGAATTATGAGTGGAGCGGCGACGCTGCACACACGACTGTTCACGTCTATGAGCGATATCAGGATTCCTCTGCTGTGCTGAGCCATCTGGCCTCGTTCAAGGCCAAATTCGGCGAGCGATTCCGGGGAGGTGGTAAAGCCTGTACGCCTGGTGGTGTATGGCAGCCCTGATACCCAGGTAGAAAGCGCCCTTGCTAGTCTCAATCCGGTATACATGTCACCTCTGGGCGGCTTTCGGCGCTGACGTGCGAGATCCGTGGGCGAGGCGAGAGGTCCTCGTTTCATCTGAAATGTGATATACAAAAGATCTTCGCCGATCATGACGATGGACGCGCGTGCTCTATAACATATCGTGTTAGGTACTACGCTATTTGCGTGCGCCTGGTTTCAAGTTAAGTCGGCGAAAGGTTAGTTCGTTGAGGGTGATTTTCGATACTCGGCCGCGTCTCGCCACTCAGAGCCAGGTTGATAGGGGCGATTCTCTGGCATCCTGTGCGGCGCGCTCACGGCCGAAGTATTCCAATCTTCCGTCAATAATCATTTGGCTTTGCCATTTTTCCCGCCCTACAAGTCGATTACCACGTCGCCCTTGGGTTGAGAGCAACAGATCAGCAGATTGCCCTGGGCGGGCGCCTCAAGCGGCTCGGGCTGGTAGTCGACAGTGCCTGAGATCAATCCGCTTTCGCAGGTGTGGCAGACCCCCGTACGGCATGACCAGCGCACCGGCACGTCACAGGCCTCCGCAAAATCGAGAAGGCTTGAAAACTTTGCGTTCCAGTACACATCGAGGCCGCTGCGCGCAAAAGACACTCGCGGACCCGAACCCACAGGCCCGTTCGGTGAGTGCGGAAGCGCTTGGGACGGATTGACGACGCCGGGCGTTAGCGCTTTGCCTGGGCCGAAAATCTCTGTGTGCAGGCGGTCGTCTGAGACGCCCCAAGTCACCAGTCCGTCACTCAGATCCCGCAGGAACGCGGCAGGCCCGCACAGATAGAAAGCGGCCTTGCGCGGCACACCAAGTTTTTCGAGCACTTCGACTGTGATACGTCCCGAATGATCAAAGTCCACGCCCGGGCGATCTTGCGGACCCGGGCGGCTGTATCCGATGAAGCTTTTGCCGCGCGGCAGAGCTTCGATCAGCTTGCGCGACTCCTTCGCAAACGGGTGGTCCTCGCGGTTACGAGCTCCGAACAGCCACCAGACTTCACGTGGCGATTTTTCGGCCGCTAGCGAATGCAGCATCGCCAGCACCGGGGTCGCTCCCACACCGGCGCTGAGTAGCACGACTTGCTTGTCGCCCGGTTGCAGTGTGAAATTCCCCCTCGGCGCGGCGACGTCGAGCAAATCACCCGGCCTGACCCGATTGTGCAAATAGCTGCTGGCGGCGCCGTTCGCTTCCAGCTTAATGCTCACCCGGTAGTGCTCCGGACTGGGCAAATCGGAAAGCGAGTAGTTGCGCAACAGAACCGGACCTTTGGGCTCCGGTTGCATGCGTAAGACAACGAACTGGCCGGGCAGAGCGGCAACGAGTGGGCGACCATCCGCAGGCATCAGCGTCAGTGAGACTACGCTGACGCTCTCCCGCTCGAGACGCGACACTCTCAGCGGTCGGAATCCTGGCCACGCGGGCGGCGGACCGCTCGGCGGAGCAAGTCCCGGGTTCCCCGTCCCCGGGCTTCTGCTCGTCTTCTGTTGCAGGAGCGCCCGAAGCGAACTCTGCCATCCCTGGCTCAAAGCCGGAATTCGCAGCGCGCGCTTTAGTTGTTCTGGCGTATGCCCGCGCAGATAAAGCAGTGCGTCCATCTCGGCGACGCTCATATGCTCCGGGCCATCTGCGACCTTCAAAATTTCGTCGCCGGCGCCGACGTCCCCCTCTTCCAGCACACGAAAGTAAAAACCCGGTCGGTGATGCGCGACCATCAGGGCTGGCATTTGCGGTTCGTCCATGCGGATGCCGACGCGGAAGCACGTGACTCGCGGTTGTGATACCTCGAATAAAGCAGTGCCGATCCGGTAGCGGTCGCCGATGCACACTTCGACGTCAGCCAAACCATCGACCGTGAAGTTTTCTCCAAATTGTCCGTACGAAAAATTAGTACGGCCGAGGTCGCGCTCCCAGTATCGGTAGGAATCCAGTTGGTAAACCATGACGGCGCGGTTCACGCCTCCGTGGCCGCCCAAGTCTCCTTGGCCATCACCATCGATATTAAGCTTTCGGACGATGAGGCGACCCGGCACTGGACGCTTCCAGATACCCGTGCGGACGGTTTTGCCGCGCCACGCGATATCGCGTGGCAAACCGACGTTAACGGACACAAGCCGTGCTGCCAATGGGTTCTCCTAACTCTTTGCTGACATTATCAAAACTAACGGATCTCTCCCGAACGTACCACAAACCGTTCGGACCGTTTCAAGGAGATTGCCGCCCCCCAAAAACTTCTCGAATGCTGTGCAACAGGGCATGTTCATCCGCGTATTATTAGCCCCATCGATAATGCGATTTTTTATTGTTTGAGCCGCAGACCTTTAGGAACGAAGACGCGGTCTAGTCCGTCGAAGAAGAACTGCACCAGCAATGCGAGCAAGGCAGCGGGAATTGCGCCCTCCAAAATCGTGCTGTAGTCGTTCAGATTTAGCCCGCTGATAATTGGTTCTCCCAATCCGCCGACCCCGATGAGTGCAGCGAGCGTAGCGGTGCCGACGTTAATGATGGCGCTGGTTTTTACCCCGGCCAGAATCGTGCGTGAGGCAAGTGGCAAGAAAACTTTCCAAAGTTGTGCGTGAGGTTCTAATCCCAGCGCTGCGGCGGATTCACGGACCGCTGTTGGAATGTCCTGCAGACCGGTGGCGGTATTCCGAACGATCGGCAGCAGGCTATATAAAAAAAGAGCGAAAATCGCCGTTACCGGACTAATTCCAAAAAAGGGGAGTGGCACAAGCAATGCGAGTAAAGCAAGAGACGGGATAGTTTGGATCATGCCGCTGGTGGCGAGAATGAAGTTGCTGACCGGTCCGGGGCGACTTGCCCGGATGCCAAGCGGTATGCCGGCAACAATTCCTAGGAAAAGCGAGGCTCCAACCAATTCCAAGTGTCGCAATGTCCAGCCCCCGATTTTTCCAATAAGATCATTGGAAGGGGCTGACTTCTGGCCAAAGAAAAGCGCAGCAGCCAGAGCGTAATCTTTTGTCCGCTCGGCTTCAGCATTTAAGCGCGTCATGCGCGCTTCATCGATCGTGCCCACCAGCGTTTCCAACGCAGCCACGGCACGACTGTCCATATCGAGCCGGTAAAGAAACACCGCTTTATATCGCGGGAAAAAATGAAGATCATCATCAAGCACAACAAGATCGTTTTCCGCGATTCTTGCGTCCGTCGAATAGGCGTCTTTTAGGTCGATCGAACCGTTCGCCAGCGCCGCGTAGCCAAGCGCGTGATCGATCCCTCGTACGTTCTGCATTTGCAAGCCGTAACGCGCGCTCAACGGTGCCCAGCCATCCTGGCGGTCAAGAAACTCGTGGGTCAAGCCAACGTTCAGATCAGGATGACTCCGCAGGTCGCTTATCGTGCGGAGGCCAAGCTTGGCAGCACGATCCCGTCGCATAACCAGAGCGTAGGTGTTGTTGAACCCGAGCTCCCCGGTCATACCCACCCCACGTTGCCGAAGCAGCGCGCTCATTTGATCCGCGCTTAGCGGCTGCTTTGTTTTCAGGATTTCCTCTTCGATCGTGCCAGTGTACTCGGGGTAGAGCGTAATTTCGCCCCCCTGCAAAGCTTCCCACAAAATGATCGTTCCACCCATCCCTTGTCTGACCTCGGCTGCGAAGCCGGCCTTCTGCAAAGTCCTCTTGGCGATTTCGGCCAGAACATAAGACTCGGTGAATTTCTTGGAACCAACCACAATTCGCTGGGCTTGAGTCGCAACGGACAACGCGAAAATCAGTAAGACTGAAATGATCGGCTTCATATTGCCTCAAGTGCGCGCTGAGCGCGTAGAAATTCGCGGACGAACGCCGTGGCCGGCCTGGTCCTCAGATCATCGAGCGTTCCGCTTTGGGCGATCCCGCCTTCATTCAGCAATACAATGCGATCGGCAAAAAAGCCGGCCTCAGCCATGTCGTGGGTGACCAGGACAATTGTCTGTTCCAAGCGTTTGAAAATCTCCTTCAACTCATCCTGCAGACGGGCACGGACCATTGGGTCAAGCGCGCCGAGCGGTTCATCGAGTAGCAGCACTGACGGCTGAAGCATAAGCGCGCGCATCAGACTCACCCGTTGCCGCTGGCCACCGGAGAGTTCGACTGGATAACGCGGGAGTGCATCGGCAGGGAAATGACTCAACTCACACAGCTCACGCAGACGGGTTTCCGTTCGCTCTGCGGGCTGTTTTAGATGCTTCGCCATGAGCAATATATTTTGTCTGGCCGTCAAATGAGCGAAAAGCCCGCCCTCCTGAATCACGTAGCCGATGTGCCGCCGCAAAGTGAGGATGTTTGCTGGCGTGACACGGTCCCCGTCGATTTCGATGGTGCCACTGCTGGGCTCAAGTAAACCAATGATTAGTCTCAGAATTGTTGACTTGCCGCAGCCACTCGGACCGATCAGTACGGTTGTTTTGCCCCCGGAAATATCCAGGCTCGTTTCGTGAAGGGCGACTGTCGTGCCGAATTTTTTGCTGACAGAACTGAGTTTGATCATTTTCGAAAGCTCATCTGTGCACGATTGGCGAAGTGGCTATTGTTGATCCGCAACTTTGAAAACAGGAGCTTTGCTCTGCTCAGCAGCGTCCGGGACCCGTTCCAAGATGTCGGCTGTTACCGTGCCACAAGATGCTGCACGCAGAACAAGTGTTCCGGATCCGTCCAAACCTCCCCAACGCTCCATCCCGATCGCGTCGCCAGGTCGCCGAACTCCTGAATAGTGTATTTGTACGAGTATTCCGTGGCAATCTGTTCTCCCTCGGCAAAGGCAATGTGGGCGCCATTCAATTGTACGATTTGCTCGGTCAGGCTCACCAGATGCATTTCGATTCGGCCAAGTTCTTTGTTGTAGAACGCGTAGTGGCGGAAATTTTCGCGCCGAATATTCGCCCTAAAACTGCGGTTGATTCGGGCGAGCAGGTTCAGATTAAATTTAGCGGTGATGCCCCGCGCATCGTTGTAGGCCCGCTCCAGCCGCTGCGTTTCTTTTTTTAAATCTATGCCAATCAGGAGCCCTCCGCCGAGACCGCAGAGCACCGCTATCCTGCGAAGGAAATCTTCGGCCTCAGCCGGGTCAAGATTGCCAATGGTGGAACCAGGGAAAAATGCAACGATCCGTTTCAATGCCGACGGCATCTTCGGCAGCGTAAAATCGGTCGTAAAGTCGGCGCATACCGGCAGGATGCGAAGATCAGGATAATCGTCCGAAAGTCTGGCCGAGCATCGCAACAAATTCGCCCGTGCGATGTCGACCGGTACATACGCTGCCGGCGCGAACAAATGGTCGAGCAGGATGCGGGTTTTGACATTGCTGCCGCTGCCGAATTCAACCAAAAGACACTCGGGGCCCAGTGCGCGGCAAATCTCGGTCGCGTTTTCGCGCAGGATGTCGATCTCAGTACGAGTGAGATAATACTCGTCGAGTTGGCAAATCTCCTCAAAAAGGTGACAGCCAACTTCGTCATAAAAAAATTTCGATGCGATTCGTTTAGGGCGGTGGGCGAGACCGCGCAAAACCTCGTCGCAAAAACTATCTTGATACGGCTTCGTCTCGTGCTGAACTGATTCGTTGCCGGCATTCATCGTCGAAAGAATAATTTTTAGGCGTAGTCCTTTGGGTTAGCACGGTTTCCCGGCCGGCCACGAATAAACATTCGCTCCAAGCGAGAACCGCGGTCGCAGCGGGAATGTTTTAAAGGAACGTTAGAACACGCCTTTGGCTAAACGAATCCCCATGAATTGCCAACGCGCGTTTGGCGGGAAAAAATTCCGATAGGTCTTACGAATGTGCGACTGCGAGGTAGCGCAGGAGCCGCCCCGTGACACGTACTGGTTGCACATGAATTTGCCATTGTATTCGCCGAGCGCACCCGGAGCGGTAACATAACCTGGATAGGGAGAATATGAACTACTCGTCCATTCCCAGAGGTCGCCATACATTTGCGCGATAGATTCGCGGGCTGTCGATTCGTCGATCGGTTTCGGATGAAAAATTTCGTTCTCCACAAAGTTTCCGACGAGCGGCAAATCTCCAGCCGCGACCTCCCACTCAGACTCTGTAGGCAAGCGGGCACCGGCCCAGCGGGCAAACGCATCGGCTTCAAAATAACTCAGATGGCAAACCGGTTCATTTTTGTCCAATTCGCGTGCGCCAGTGAGAGTGAAAATCGACCAATTCCCGTCACCGCCTTCCCAATAGAGTGGCGCTTCCCAGCGTTGTTCACCAATCGTGTGCCACCCGAGTGATAACCAGAATTCTGGCCGGTGATATCCGCCGTCTTCGATAAATTCGATGTATTCTCCGTTCGTAACCAGACGAGACGCGAGATGGAAATCCTCAACCCACTGCCGGTGTCGCGGTTCCTCGTTGTCGTAAACAAATCCGCCGCCAGCGTGCCCGATCTGATAAACTCCGGCCTTGAAGAGCACCCATCGTATCGGGGTAACCGTGGAGGGGGTTTTTTCTGGGCGCTCGCGAAAGCTGGGCCGCAAAGGGTTTTCGGAAAACACGTGTTTTATGTCGGTCAGCATCAGCTCCTGATGTTGTTGTTCGTGATTGATGCCCAGAATGATAGTCGGCGCGAATCGCTTGAGGAGGTCCTCATTTTCCAAAATGCCTTCCATCAGCGAATCGACTGCACGTCGATATTCTAAAGTCTCGCTTAAAGTAGGCCGGGAGATAAGGCCGCGCTTGGGCCGGCAGTGCATCTTACCAGCGGCGTTGTAGTAGGAATTGAACAAATAAGCGTACTGTGCGTTGATCGGCGTATAGTCCGATAGAGCTTCTTTGAGGACGAAATTCTCAAAAAACCAGCTGGTATGCGCGAGATGCCATTTCGTCGGACTCACCTCGGGAACAGTCTGGACTACGCAATCCTCAGGCTGAAGCGTTTCACAAAGACTTTCGCTGAGCGCTCGAACGCGATAATAGGCCGCGCCCATATCATCCGACCGTTTACTTGGTTGATTCCGGGAGATGCTGGCTCCTGTCGGAGCTATTGGAAGGGTAGCCACGACGTAGACTCTAAGAGAAAAGAGGAGCCACGCGAGAGATAAAACCGGCTCGGTGCGCCCAGATCGTTTCTGTTATTTGTTGTCGTCGCGAGCACAACGACGAGATTCCTGGAAAACGAGGGAATTGTTGGGGCTGCGGTATCAGAAAGGACCTGTTTATGTCGAATGCATATGACGCGATCATAGTCGGAACGGGACAAGCCGGGACGCCTCTGGCGGGGCGTTTGATCGGGGCGGGGATGAAGGTGGCGATCGTCGAGCGCAAACTATTCGGCGGCACGTGTGTGAATACGGGATGTACACCCACCAAAACCTTGATCGCAAGTGCCTACGCGGCCCATTTGGCGCGTCGGGCTGCCGACTTCGGCGTAGCGATTAACGGTCAAGTGGGCGTGGACATGAAGAAAGTGAAGGCCAGGAAAGACGCCGTGTCGGGCGGGTCGCAAAAAAGTATCGAGTCGTGGCTAAAGCAGTTGCAGAACTGTACGGTTTACCAAGGCCACGCCCGTTTCACATCTCCCACCGAGATGATCGTAGGAACAACGCTGCTCACGGCGACGCGCATATTCATCAATGTCGGGGGGGCGTGCTCAAACGCCTCCAATGCCCGGGCTTGATCAGGTCGAATACTTTACCAATAGCTCGATGATGGACGTCGATTTTCTTCCTCGGCATTTGGTAGTCATCGGCGGCAGCTACGTGGGCCTTGAGTTTGGTCAAATGTATCGGCGCTTTGGCAGTGAAGTCACCATTATCGAAATGGGGCCGCGCTTGATTCATCGCGAAGAGAAGATGTCTCGACCGGAGTGAGAGAGATAGTGGAGCGCGAAGGAGTCAACGTGCGCCTGAACGCAAAGTGCCTGGCTGTAAAGAAACAGGGGAAGGAACTGGCGGTGACGCTTGACTGCACAAACGGCAGTCCCGAGGTTAGCGGGTCCCATCTCTTGCTCGCAGTAGGACGTCGTCCCAATACCGATGACCTCGGGCTCGATAAGGCCGGCGTTTCTGTCGACCGGCATGGTTACATCGAGGTCGATGATGAGCTGCGAACGAACGTGCCGAGTATCTGGGCCATGGGAGACTGCAACGGGAAGGGCGCCTTTACGCATACGGCCTACAATGACTATGAAATCGTCGCCGCGAATATTCTCGATAAGGATCCCCGGCGGGTGAGCGACCGGATTCCTGCCTATGCACTTTATATCGATCCGCCGTTGGGGAGAGCAGGGATGACCGAGACGGAGGTCCGGAGCGCGGGCAAGCCGGCATTAGCCGGAAAACGGCCGATGACGAAAGTACGTCGTGCGGTCGAAAAAGGAGAGACTCAAGGCTTCATGAAGATAGTGGTCGCCGCGGATACCAAGCAAATCCTGGGTGCCGCCATTTTGGGAACCGGTGGCGATGAGGTCGTTCACTCGATCCTTGACTTAATGTATGCCAAAGCGCCTTACACGGTGATGCAAAGGGCAGTGCACATTCACCCAACCGTTTCGGAACTCATTCCGACCATGCTCGGCGAACTGCGACCGCTTGTTAGTATTTGAGCTCGAGGAATCTTAAGCCTTAGCGACAGATCGGTGTTTTCGATGGAAGACCGACTCTAATCCTGCTCGCCGAGCGTTTGAACATAGCTCTTGCCGTAGGGATAAAAGCGGTCTTTGCGGCCTTCCTTCCATGCGGTCTTCATTTCTGCCGTTGTGATATCCCAGTCTGGCCGACACTTTTGGGTGACGGCACGGAGGTCCTGACGGAGATCCTCAAGCGTCGGCCGGCCGAAGAACCAATAGCCGTTGTAGATCTTGTATATGATAAGGCCCGGTTCCAGAACGATGACATGTGGAATCATCGGATTGTTGACTGGATCCGTGTATTCGGCAATGTCGAGATCCTTTTGAATGATTCGTCCCGCATCGGAGAGGAACGGCCAGTGAGCGCCGACGCCTGTGCGGTACTCGTTCGTAAGAGTGATATTGTCGGTGCTTATCGTGACTAGACGACAATAGGCAACTTCGAGCTCACGGTGCAGTTGGACCAGTAGTTCGGCCTGGCGGCGGTCCTTGGGGCAAAAACCCCCGCGGCTGAGTACGAGAACCATCGGATGCTGACCCTGCAGTTCCGAGAGCTTGCGCCGCTTCGCAGCGTGATCAGTGAGTTCGTAGTCGGGAAAGAGCCCGCCGGGCACCATATCGGATCGCATGATTACAAAACCTCCGTTTCGCTGTCAGGCTTGGATTGAAATCGCAATGTTTTTTCGTTTTGCTCTGGAGACGATTCCCGCTTGGGGCGAGATGTCTGAGGTTGGCGCCGCCAAACTTTAATACACTTCCTCTTTCTCGTGGTCCCGTTTTGTCTGACCCAAGTACTCGTAGTTGTCCGAAAGCCGGTACATTGTGCGGCGAAACAGGCCAACCACGTTGGGTGTCATTGCGTCGAACCACTGGGAAGCGCGAAAAAAAAGAATTAACAGGCTGATCAAACGGCTGCCGGTGAGAATTCCGGCGACAGCATTCAGCCAGCCGAGAATGGCCTCGGGCGTCATCGTCAAAGAGGCTGGAAACATAACCGCATTCCACCATGCCAGCACTGTTGCGACGGACAGGAGGCTCGCGCGCGACCCCAATTTATCGGCTTGCACGCTCCAGTAGAATCGCTCTGGAGGCACCGGTTCGCGGTGAGCCAAGATCCCTTGCAGGCGCCACTTTCGGGTCAGATAACGATAGTCGCGGGCAGCCAGGGCGGGAATCAGGATGCACCCCAAAACGACCGCCGGGAAAAACGGAAGATCGCTTAGCCATTCGCAGAAAGTAACGAAAAGCCAACTCAGGAAGCCGAAGACTCCCAAGACTTCGACCATGCGACCAGCATACACGATATTTGCTCGAAAAGGAAGCGAACGTTTGCCTCGACCAGGAAGATTGGATGCGACTGTGGCCGAGGAAGGACCACAGGCGCGCCGAACCCCAACCAAAGCAGCCGCGCAGACTCCACTGACTGGCTGGATCCGTACCAGGTAGCGCCGGCAGGATAGGGTCTGTCGAACTTTGCAAGAGCATCGGCAATCCTCGCTGGCTCGGTCTCCCGCACCGGAGGGACGTTGGAAAATAGGCCGGCAACTTATTGCCGGTCTATTTTCCAAGGTCCCTCCGGGACAAGAGGCCAAAGTCCGACACGCCCTGGAGGCCTGTGCCACTTTGCAAAACCTATTTCTTCGCCAGGATCTGTTCCATGTCTTGCCGGGTGCCGCGAATAGCAACCACAAATGCGGTGTCGTTCATACCCGTAACCGCACCTATCCAGGAACCGTCCTCTACAATATTCCATTTGCCGTTGTGCACTTTCACGCCGACTTCGGCTGCCGGGAACAGGTAGAACAACATCTTCTTTTCGCCGACCGCCACGATCTCCCCAACCTCCACCCCGTCGAACTTAAAGACGCGGCCCCCCAAAGTCTTCGCATCGGCAAATTGGGCGGGGACGCCAAAGTGCTCTAGGCCATGTTTCAGAAAGAACCAGTCTTCAACATCCTTGCCGGTACTATCGACTGGTTCAAACTCATCTCCATTGAGGTTGTCGGCCGATTCAAGCAATTGGCCGATGCGTTCCGAGCCGGTGAATGAATTGAGCTGGTCAGCGATCACCCAGATAATCATGGCACAGGTGGCGATGAGTCCGACGCCAACCGCGGCCAGAATCGTGCGTCGAGGAGCTCCGCCGGGCGGTTTATCAGCCGGCTCTCCCTGTCCGCCAGCCACGGTTGCGTTTGATCGAATAAGGGTATCCTCCGAACCACCGGACTGCGCGAGCGTTGGACCGGGGCTCGGTGATTGGTTTGCGGCGGGCGGCGTAGTCATTTCCGGAGGCAACGCGGGCTTTCGCTCAACCCTGGACCCGACTTCGTTGAGGGATCGCTCCAGGTCGGCGGTCTGTGCGTCACTGAGAGTGATCGTTCTAATGGCCGCAACCACTTTGTCATCAAAGGCGATCTGTTGCTGAAGCTCGGCGGCAGATGCCGGATCGCCTTGGACTTGCTGTACGGTTCCGGCCAGTTCAGGGCTCTGTTCGTAAGCCGGTCGGATTAGAGAGGAGAACTGTCCGCTCATAACCAGGAACTAGGCCGGCTGGGCCGGGGCAGTGGACAAATCCGCCGCGAGCAAGCGGCGCCCGGTCGAAACCAATGTCGCAAATTGTTCTAAAGAAACCGTCGCCACGCGCGCCGCTGCGGCCGGCTCAAGGACTTCCAGGTAGAAAAGGACCAGAACCGATCTCGTCGGTTCCGGCAGCCGGTGAAGGGCGAGCAGCCAGCCGGATAACTCGGAAGCTTCCAGCGACGAATCGGCGTATTTCCATTCGAGAGCAGTTTGAAAAAGCTTTTCAAAATCCATGGCCGCCAGTTGATAGCCCGCCTGCTCGAAAGCCGAAAGTATCACCTCACGGACGACTGCTAGAGCGGTCGTTTTGCGCCCGGTCCGAATGAAAACGAGCCGGAAGAGGGCTTCGACATAATCAAAAGCAGTCAACGGGTTCAAAGGCGGTAAATGGTACCGTCATCTCGAAAGCACCTCAAGAATCGAATCACGGGCGCAACGTTCAACGATGATCCAACTGTGGCAACGCCATCCTGATCGATGAGACAGTGCGCCAGCTTGCGACCGATGATGCTCGGTGTAAGGTTTGGCTGCTTTGGCTCAAAAAAAATCAGTGCTTTTTGTCTGCACGGGAAATATCTGCCGCAGCCCGATGGCAGAAGGGCTATTTCGCCGTCTGCTCGGTGACCGGACAGACATTCGCGTAAGCTCGGCTGGACTAAGTGCTTATCCGGGTCAGCCCCCGAGTGCGCATGGCATCGAAGTACTGAGAGAATGCGGCATCGATATATCCGGATTCAGAAGCCACAGCCTTTCCGACGATCAGGTGAATGCGGCTTCCTGGATCATCGTTATGACCAGAAGTCATTTGGATCAGATGCTTCAATTCTATCCGGAGGCTGCCGAGAAGGCCTTTCTATTGCGGGAGTTTGAACCCAACGCCGATTCTTTAGACGTCGCTGATCCGATCGGGATGGGCTATCAGGCATACGTGGCTACTCGCGAAGTCATCGAGCGCGCGTTGCCGGGTCTCCTGAATTTTGTGGAATCGAATGGGCAGGAATGCAATCAGGACTATGCACGAATGAATCAATCAGGGAACCGCGATCTAAGAGAAGTTGATCCCGAAATCTTCGAGGCAGTCGAGCAGGAAAAAAACCGCCAGTTCGAGAACATCGAATTGATTGCTTCGGAAAATTTCGCCAGCCGGGCGGTGATGGAAGCTCAAGGCTCGCCGCTCACCAACAAATATGCCGAGGGCTATCCGGGGCGCCGGTGGTACGGTGGATGCGAGTTTGTCGATGTCATTGAACAGCTGGCGATCGATCGGGCAAAGCAACTTTTCGGCGCGCAACACGTGAACGTGCAGGCACATAGCGGCAGCCAAGCCAATATGGCGGTCTACTTCAGCGTTCTGAAGCCCGGCGATAAGATCCTGACGATGGACTTGTCTCACGGCGGACATTTGACCCACGGTAACAAAGCTAATTTCTCCGGACACTTTTTCGAAGTTACCCATTACGGGGTGAGCCAGGAAAAGGAGGTCATTGATTACGAAGCGTTGGAGCGCATTGCCCGCGAGACTTCCCCACGGATGATTACGGCCGGGGCTTCGGCCTATCCGCGCGTGATCGATTTTCACCGGATGCGCGAGATCGCGGATTCGGTTGGCGCCTATCTTTTTGTCGATATCGCCCACATCGCCGGTCTGGTCGCGGCCGGTTTACATCCCAGTCCGGTTGGTGTCGCCGATTTTGTGACGAGCACGACTCACAAGAGTCTGCGGGGACCTCGAGGAGGGCTGATCATGTGCAAGCCCGAACACGCCAAAGCCATCGACAGCCAGATGTTCCCTGGGATACAAGGAGGCCCTTTAATGCACGTGATCGCGGCGAAGGCGGTCTGCTTCCGGGAGGCTTTGCAGGAGGACTTCAGGCAGTATCAGCAACAGATCCTGCTGAACGCCAAGGCATTGGCAGCCAGTTTGGGAATGAAAGGATATCGGCTGGTTTCCGGAGGAACGGATAACCACCTCATGCTGGTTGATCTTCGGTCCAAGGGCATGAACGGGAAACAGGCCCAGGAGACGCTGGATCGCGCTGGGATTACCGTGAATAAAAACGCCATTCCCTTTGACACCGAGAGCGTCTTTAAAGCGGGCGGAATCCGGCTGGGCACCCCGGCGGTCACAACGCGCGGCATGCGCGAGGAGGACATGATGGACATCGCCGATCTGGTGGATCAGGCTTTGCGCTCATGCGACGATCGGGCGGTTCTTGACAAGGTCCGGGAGAGTGTTCGCTCAATGACTCGGCGTTTTCCGCTGCCGGGCTGACGCGGGCGGATTGCCGATAACCAGTCGGTCATCGATCATTGGTCATTGGTTATGAGCTTCTTCCAGTTCGGCGAAGACGTAACCGATAAAAATGTCGGCTTCTATCCGGAGTGGAATCCGCAGGTTGTCGTCGGAAACCCACGCACGCCCGGTCTTGAACTTTTTATGCTGTTTGAGCCGAAGATGCTTGTCGATCGCCTTTAACGACAGATCCAATTTGATCGCGCTCCTTTCGGTGCCTTTGATGTTGATTTTCTCTCGACCTGCTACTTTGACCGATGCGAGATAAGGAGCGTTTGACGGATAAGCCACCAGCACTTCGCGATCACCGTCATCGAGAGGCTGACTGCGCAGCCAGAGTAGAGCGGACATGAGATCGTAAGCCGGAGCCGCCGAAAAAGTTTGCGGCTTGGGCGGAGTCTTCTGTGGGAAAGTCTTCCGCAACGAAGTCACTTCATTCGCTTTGAAATCGATCGAGGTTTGTACCGTCTCGTTGCGATATTTCTCCGTCTGGGAGACGTGTGCCGGGCGCAGGGTCTTTCGATTTCCGGCGGAATGATGATTAACCTCGAGCAGAAACAGGGAGCGCGCCAGGCCGGAAGTTGCTCCAACAGCATCGAGAAAGTAATTGTCTCCGCTATAGGTGAATTTGACTTCGGCCGAGGCGGCATTGAATCCGCTCCAGCCAAACCGATAGCGGGCGGAAAGCGGCGGAAGGGGCGGGAAATTGCCGGCAGGCTTATTTGTGGTGAGCAACCGCACCCACTCGGGCGCAGTATCCGGGCGCTGATCGGTTCGACCCGGTGAGCAAGTCAAACTCCAGAAAAGGAGGGCAAGGCCACAAATCCGAGCCAGGCTCATTCGGGAATGAGTCGTTCAAATTTCCGAGTGGGTATCCACCCCAGCACGCCTGCCCCAGTCCGGCATAGGCTCCATTCCCCGCGCTGCGAGAGTAGCCGAATCTCCTGGCCGGTGCTCAAGGTTTCGACCGTTCGGGAACTGTTGGCCGGACCGAACTTCATGTCGGCGGCGCTCTCAATGACGATCGCCCGACGGGGATCCTTGCTGCCCTCTTTGAGCCAGATGGTAAAGAAGGCGGTCACCAGAAACACCGCGAAGAAGAGGAAAAACCCCCTCTGCGCGAAGCGGAGTCCAGGTCGGAGAACCCAGAACAGGGCGCAGGCCGCGCCCAGCCAAAAACAGACCGAAGCGAGCAGCGGAAAGTAGTCGGCATACATTCCCAGAAAATCACCGAAGTTGTGCTGTTCCTCGCTATCTGCCGAACGCAGAGCCATCTGAAGATTTGCCGTTGCTTCCGGAGAATGGGGCTGCAGCACGAGAACTCTTTTATAGTTCAGGATGGCGCGGCCTTTGTCGCCAAGCTTGAACCAGGAATTCGCCAGATTGTAAAAAAGGTTGGCCGTGTAGAGCTTTCGCGAGACCAGCTGAAGGTAGTCCACTTTTGCTTCTTCAAAACGCCCGGCATGATAAGCCTGATTGGCTTGTTGCCAGAGATCCGGGGTTTCCGCCTTGGCCGCCTCGATCGCCGTCAGGAGCAGAACGCCACTCAATCCGATAAACTTCAGGAAGTGTGCTCCCATTGACGAATGATTTGCTTGAGCTTTGTTCTTTCGCTTTCGGACAGGGGTTCCTGGTCCAGATGGCCGTAGACCACGCGATCGTTGCGCGCCAGCAGCGACTCCAATTCTTGCCGCAGTTCCTCCGGAACAGGCCGGCCCCGGAGTTCTTGCTCGATCGAAGCGACCGGCTTTGTTCCACCAGCCTTGATTTGGCAATCCAGCAGGAGCAGGCGAACGGCTGCCGGCAAGACAATCCGGGCATCCGACTGATCCAGTTTTCCGCGTAAGGCAGACCGCTCAGCCCGCAACGACTGGAGCGGCGCACGCGCTAGTTGGAAGGTCCTGAGCCAGAAACCAGCGCCGATCAGGATTAGCACCGCTGCCGGCAAGGTTTGGATCAGCCAAAAATAGGGTCGGCGCACGAGCGGCTCGAAGGAAACCAACGGCGAATTTGCCGTCTGAATATCGAGAACTTCCAGAGGGGGAGTCGAGGAAGGAGCTGGAGCAGCCGGAGAGATTTCGATGGAGTTGGTCTGGGCGCCCTGGTCGGGCAACGATCGCCCTTCGACCTGGACCAGCATCGTCGGGGAACGTAAAGTGACGTACTTCTCTGCGTCTGGATCGAAATAGGAGAACTCGACAACAGGAGTCCGCGAGACCGCGGCGCTTGGGACGGCGGCATACGTGAAGGTACGCACACCACTTATTCCGAGCTCGTCGTTAGCCACAAAATCGCTGGAAGGTTGATAAGTTTTCCAACCAACGGCGTCGGTCAAGATTGGCGGCTCCATGCGGTCAAAACTGCCTAACCCTTCAATCGCCGCTCTGATCGTAATGGGATCGCCGACTCGCGCGCGCGCCGGTTGTGCGTCTGCTTTCAGGGTGAATCGGCCGATCGCTCCGGAAAAACTGGCTGGCTTGCCAGCTTCCGGCAAAGGTTTAATGTCCAGGGACCTGCCGGGAGCCTCGATCTTCACGTCCTTTCTTTCGAATGAATCGAAAGGATCGGATCCTGGCGATTGATCGTAAAAATCATCTGTTCCCGGCAACGATCGACGAATCATCGGTGCCCGAATCATGAACTCCTGATAGGCGGCTTGCAGATCCAGACGACCGCTTTTGACCCCAGTGATGGCGGTTTTGTAGACGAGAACCTGATATTCGCGACCGTTTACCACCTGCTGTTTTTCCGTCGGAGACGGATACTTCTTGGTCACGAAGTCGCCGCCTTCGATGATCGGCAGTTGGCCTTGCGGGTATGGCTCATACCAGATGCGCCGGTCGAAGTAGAAACGCAGTTCGATTGGAATCGGCTCACCAACGTAGGCGGAATCTTTTGGAACGATCAACTCGGCAAAATATGGCTTGGCGCCTGCCCCGCCGTTGTCCGTTGTCGGTCGGCCGACCTTAAGCGTAAGTTTCTCGGTCCGAAATTTCTTGTTGCCGACCTCTATCGTAACCGAGGGAATGACGAAAGTGCCTTCATGCTCGGCAACGACGGTGTAGTGAAACGTCGTGGAAGTCATGGTCTGCCCATCGACAGTCTGGATGCCAACCGATTGGCCATCGAAGGTAATCGCGAGTCCCGCTGCGGCAATCTTCGGCGGACTGGTGATCTGCCCGGGCCGAATCGACAGTCTCAGCTGAACCGGTTGATTGATCTCGGCACTATCGCGGGAAAGTGAGGCAGTCACGCTGGGCTGGGTTGAATTCGGCGGAGCTAGCGAAACCGCCAGGAACAACAAAGAATAGAGAAAATTCATACTACCAGTCGCGGGCCACGCCGCGTTCTCGTTTGCGATGGGTGAGATCGACCTTGTCTTCTTCGTTCTGCTGGGAGTCGAGCAGGCCAAGTGCTTCGTTCGGAGTCATGCGTCCTTCGAAATGTGAACCAGGGTCGGAGGTTTTGCCCTGTTCATCGCCCGGGGTGTTCTCGCGAATATCGCCTTTCTTTTCCTGTCCCGGGGTCGGTGCCGGTTGCTGTTCATCGGACGAGCCGCTGTCCTCGTCATCCGGATTATCCTGATCTTGAGCATCACCGTTAGGCGATGCTTGCTGCCCCGGCTGGGATTGACCCCGATCGTTCGGCTGTTTGCGTTTGCCACCACGCTGCCGGGAAGAGCGCGAGCGTTGTTGTTGCCGCAGTTGTTCCTTTTGTTCTTCCGCCTCTTTGATTCGGCGTTCGAGCAGGGCGAGGTTTTTCTTGGTCGGCTCGTCCTGCGGATTGAGATCCAGCGACTGATGATAAAGGTACCGGGCATCGTAATAGCAGGTAAGGCGACGCTCGATCTCCGACTCTCCATCGCCTTCTTTGAATAACGAGTTGCCGGCATTGTAGTACGCTTTTTGGCGAAGCCCTGGATCAGAGCTGCGGAGCGCCTTACTGAACGCTTCAAACGCCTCGTCGTAACGTTCGAGCCGATAGGCAGCATCGCCGGCATTGTAATTGAGTCGAGGCGACTCTGGGTGCTGATTCAATTGCTCATGCAGGTTGTTCAAAGCGCCGTCAAAATCGCCACGCTGGTAAAGATCGAGGGCGCTTATACCGAGAGTCATTTCCGGCCACCAAGCCAGGACGATGAGCAGGCCCGCCGTGGTCGACAGTGATCCCTGGCTCACCATGGCCGCACGACGCTTTTCGCTAACGATAAAATAACAGAGGAGCGAAAGCAGTCCCAAAGCGAGAGGCCAGCGATAGCGTTCCACCGGGTTTCGGACGGTGTGATCGCCAAAATTTTTCCGGGAAATTTGGCGGAGCCCTTCGTTGACGACTCGAGCCACCGCATTCTGATCCATATGAACATAAAATCCTCCGGTTGTCTCGGCCAATTGGCGGAGAAAAGCCGGGTTCATGCGGCTCAGTACTAATTCTCCTTCGCGATCGTGCAATAGAGTACCCGATTCCTCCGGGACATTTGCGCCTGCCTCCGATCCAATGCCGATCGTGAAAATCCGAATGCCGTCGTGAGCAACTTTCCGAGCAGCTGCAAGACCGTCCTCGTCAAGCTCCTCGCCGTCGGTCAGAATGATGAGAGCCTTGCTGATGCCTTCCTGTCGGCCGAAGGCTTGCTCCGCAGCCCGGATTGCGGAGGCAAAATCGGTGCCACCTCGCTCAACCGTATGAGTGTCCAGGGCGGCGATCGTCTCAAGAATGCTCGGGTAATCGACTGTGACCGGTGCTTGGATTTGGGCATCCCCGGCAAAAGCAATGACGCCAAAACGATCGCCGTTCATCGCACGGACCAAGTCTTCCGCGGCCAGTTTGGCTCGCGTGAGGCGGTTGGGCACGACGTCGTTGGCCAACATGCTCCTGGAGGTGTCGATTGCCAGGAGGATTTCCCGGCCTTTCTGAACAACCGGATGTTCTACCGCTCCCCACTGGGGACGGGCCAAAGCCAGAACAAAGAACGTGATCGCGGCCAGAAGCAGTGCGCGGCGTAGAAACCGCCGGGAGAGCTCCGCGGGCTCGAGCAGGCTGTCAAAAAGGCGGGGTGCGATTACCTGCGAGAGGCGGCGCCGAACGCCGCGATCAGCTTGGGATATCGCCCAAGCCAGGCATGGCACGATCAGGAGTCCCCACAAAATCGCTGGTTCGCCAAAACTCATGGGATCGTTCTCCAGACTGCCTCATTCAGCACAGTGGCCGATGTTAAAAGGACAAGCCCAAGACTGATGAGAACGGGAAAGAAATCGCGGTAGTTTTGGAATTCCTGCACATCGAAATCCCTTTTCTCCAATCGATCGATCGAAGCGAAAATGCTTCGAAGGCTCCGGGTGTCAGTCGCACGATAGAACTGTCCGTGACCGATCTCCGCGATCTGCCGGCAGGTATCTTCCCGGAACGGCATGTATTGCTGGGTATAAAATTTGTTGCCGAAGCGATCGGTCTCGGGGAAAGGCACAAGCCCATTTGTCCCGGCGCCAATCGTGTAAATCTTGATGCCGATGGCCGCGGCCGCCTCAGCCGCAGTATCCGGGGGAACTTTGCCGGCGTTGTTGTCACCGTCTGTCAGCAACACGAGAACGCGACTTTTTACGCTGCGGTCCTTCAAGCGATTTGCACCGCTAACCAACGCTGAGCCGATGGCGGTACCATCCTCGGTGAGCCCAATTCGCAGTCGCGAAAGATTCTCGAGCAACCAGTCGTGGTCCAGCGTCATCGGGCTGACGAGGTAGGGACGCCCGGCGAAAGCGATGATGCCGATACGGTCGTTGACGCGCCCCTGGATAAATTTCTGGGTGACTTGCTTGACGACCTCGATCCGGCTGGCTCGCTCCGAGCCAATCGAGAAGTCCTCCGAAAGCATCGACCTCGAGACGTCGAGGAGGATCATGATGTCGATGCCGCTCGTGCGCAGACGCGAAGACACGATTCCCAATTGCGGTCGAGCCAACGCGCAGACGAGGAGCGCCGCAGCGGAATAAAAAAAGATCGGCGGAATCAATACGGAGAAGGACCGGTCAGCTCTGATCGGACCTCGCGAAAAGATCCAGCCGGGAGCGAAACGCAGCGAAGCCGGACGGCGCACCCTGTGCTGGAGAAACCACACGACCGGCAACAATAGCAATAAAAGCAAGTACCAGGGTTGCTCGATCCGCACGTCAGTGTTCATCTTTTACAAAGCTGAAAGCCTGCTCAAGCAGACTTTCGCCTTCATCTGGCCGGGCTTCAACCCGGGCAAACTTGATGTTATCGGAAATCCAGAGAAACTGGCGCAGCTCCTCATGCTGCGACGGAGTGAGCGGCAGCCTTTCGGAAGCTTCGTCGAGAAATTCCGGCGTGGTCTGACTGACCGCTTTTATCCCGTACTGCTGCTCGATGAATCCGCGAAGAACATCTGAAACGCTGATCGCAAACTGGTAGAGCGACATTGTGCGCAGCCTCATTCGCAGCTCCTCCAGCCGACCGAGTGCAAAATCCCGCGGCAACGGTGGAGGGCTGGCTTTCTTTCGTGGTTCTGGATAGAGGCGCCAGGCAACGATGGTCAAAATCAGCAGGCCAATAAGGAGACCGAGCAACCACGCCGTCAGGTCGGGAGCGATCGGCGGTTGAATGTCCTCAATTTCGTCCGGGCCGCTGGACAAAGCTGCCGCCCACCACAACATCATCATATCCGGTGTTTCAATCGCTGTTCCCGGCGGAGAAAAAAGGATCGCAAAGCCGGAAAATAATCGGTGTTTGTCCGGAGAGGAAGCGAATCGATACTCTTTCGGCGGAACAACGATTCTCGTTTTTGCCTCTCGCTAAGCGCAATTTCCTGAAAATGCTGTCGCACGCGTCGATCAGAAAAGTTGACCCGAAACTGTGCGCCTGATTCCGGATCCTCGATTTGCACCAGGCCAACGGGAGGCAGCACGGTCTCGCCGGGATCCTCGATCGGTACCGCAATCAGATCATGACGACGATTACAAATAGCGAGCGGGCGCTCATAGTCGGTTGCCTGAAAATCTGAAAAAAGAAATACCACGGCTTTTCGCGTGACGACTCGATTCAAGAAATCGAGAGGCACGGTCAAATCCGTTTTGCGCCCGGCGGGGCGAAAATAAAGAATCTCGCGAATCAATCGAAGAGTGTGCGTGCGGCCTTTACGTGGTGGTACAAAAAGCTCGACCCGGTCGGTGAACAAAATCAGGCCAACCTTGTCGTTGTTTCGAATGGCGCAGAAAGCCAGCAGGGAAGCCACTTCCGCCGCCAATTCGCGTTTGCTGACGCTAACACTACCAAAACCGCCGGAAGCGCTCAAGTCCACCAGAAGGAGCACCGTCAGCTCCCGCTCTTCGATATACTTGCGGACGTAGGGTTCTCCGAAGCGTGCCGTGACATTCCAGTCGATGGTCCGAATCTCGTCTCCAAATTGATACTGACGAAATTCGTCAAAATTCATTCCACGCCCTTTGAAGACACTGTGGTACTGACCGGCAAAAGCAGTTTCGACGAACCGGCGGGTGCGCAATTCAAGCCGTCGAATCTTCCGAAGAATGTCGCGAGTAGATTGCATTTCAGGGAACCGGCAATCCGGCAAAGATTCGTTCGACGATCGATTCGCTGGTGACATCCTCAGCCTCGGCTTCATAACTGATGATGATCCGGTGGCGGAGAACATCCGGGCCGATGGATTTGACGTCGTGCGGCGTGACATATCCCCGGCCATCGAGAAAAGCGTGAGCGCGGGCGGCCAAGGTTAGATAGATCGTGGCGCGTGGCGAAGCTCCATAACGAATCAGTCCGTTCATCGCGAGTTGGTAATCGGCCGGTTGGCGGGTCGCCCAGACAACATCGACAATGTAATCTTTCACCCGGTCGTCGATATAGACGCGGTTGACCACGTCGCGTGCGCGGAAAATGTCTTCTGGTGTTGCAACCGGATTCACCCTTAAGTCCGGGGAGGAAGTGCCCATTAAATCCAATATCCGGCGTTCTTCTTCTTTTGTCGGGTAAGTCACGTTGAGCTTGAGCATGAAGCGATCAAGCTGCGCTTCCGGCAGTTGATAGGTGCCTTCCTGTTCCAAAGGGTTTTGGGTGGCCAGTACAAGAAAAGGATCAGGCAGCGGATAGGTGACCTCTCCAATGGTTACCTGGCGTTCCTGCATGGCTTCAAGTAAGGCACTCTGTACCTTGGCCGGCGCCCGATTGATTTCGTCGGCCAGGATCAGATTGGCGAAAATCGGTCCCATTTTTGGTCGAAACTCGCCGTCACGCGGGTTGTAGATTAGCGTACCGATGATGTCGGCCGGCAGCAGATCCGGAGTGAATTGCAGCCGTTGAAATTCGGTGCGAATGCACGAAGCCATCGTTCTTACCGCCAGCGTTTTTGCCAGGCCAGGGACTCCTTCCAAGAGGATATGGCCGTTAGTCAAGAGTCCCACTAACAAGCGATCGACCAGATACTTTTGGCCCACGATAATCTTGGAAACCTCAGCCTGGACCGCACCGACCCATTGGCCCGATTGTTTGACGTCTTCGGTGATGGCCTCGGTTGAAATTGTCATCCGCCAAGATTTAGCGGCTTGGGAGAAAAGCAACTCGAAGACAATTTAGCGTTGAAACGCCGGGAAATCGTCCGCATTTTGCTCCTGCTTGTATCCGACTTCCTGGCAAAGAAAGACCCTCTGGAATGCGATAACCGCGCTATCGCTTTTGGTTATCGGCTCGATTGCTGTCTTGACGGTTTACGTCGCCGCACGGACCATTGCCTTCCTCCAACCCTTGCTTCTACCGGTTGCCCTAGCCGCGGTCTTAGCCTACCTGCTCGATCCGCTGGTCAGTTGGCTGGAACATCGCCGCGTCCCGCGGCTGTTGGCGGTGCTTGTGGTTTTCCTCTTATTCGCGGTGTTTGGCCTCCTGCTGGTCGGCGTCATTGGCCCTTCTTTATACAACGAAACGCAAAAGTTTTCCCGAGCGCTTCCTTCCTACCTCGAGCGCAGCTGGAACCAAATGGACGGCTTTTTGCAGAAAAATCTGGAGAAACTGCCGGGTGGTGGGTCGATTCCTGATGCGTCCCGGCCAACCGGGAAGCTCGACGCCGCGTCTCCCGAGCCGGACTCGGCGCCGACCAATGGCAACGTTGGGAGATACAACGAGAACGTCTATGTGCAACAGTTCTTGCAGTACCTCAGGGAACAACTTCCAGCGCTCGCTCAGCGGTCCTGGACTTTTTTCCAAGGAAGTTTGATGGGCGTATTCGGCGTATTCGGCTTTCTATTCGGATTGCTGGTTGTGCCGATCTATCTTTTCTTCTTCCTCATGGAAGGACGGCGGATCGCCGTCTCCTGGAGCAATTATCTGCCCATCCGGAAATCCGAATTCAAAGACGAGGTGGTCATTGTTTTGACCGAGATTAACAGCTACGTCATCAATTTCTTCCGCGGCCAGCTGATGGTCAGTTTGATCGATGGCGCACTCACCGCGATCGGACTCTCGATTCTCGGTCTGCAGTTCGGGTTTCTGATTGGGCTCTTTCTGGCATTTCTCGGACTGATGCCATTCATCGGTTTTGCGCTGTGCTATATCCCGGCGGTGCTCATTGCCTTCGTCCAGTTCAATGACTGGGTCCATCCGCTTTGGGTGACGATCATCTTTTTTATCGTCCAACAAATTGATGGCATGGTGGTGGCACCGCGGATCGTCGGGAACTCGGTTGGGCTTCATCCGGTCACGGTCATTTTATCGGTGTTTTTCTGGACCTTGGTGCTGGGCGGCCTGCTTGGAGTAGTGCTGGCGATTCCGCTCACCGCGACCCTGAAAGTCTTACTCCACCGCTATGTCTGGGATCGCCAGAGAAGTATCCTCTTTGATGACGACGACCAACGCCCGACGGACCCTGACGAGATTGAGATCGCGACCTGAAGCAGCTGTAACCGCTGCTTCAGTTCATGTGCTGAATCACGTTGTCGCCGAACTCGGAACACTTGATCTCGGTGGCACCTTCCATGAGCCGCGCGAAATCGTAGGTAACGCGTTTGCTGGCAATCGCGTTGTTCATCCCCTTCATCACCATGTCAGCCGCTTCCGCCCAGCCGACGTGGCGAAGCATCATCTCTCCGGACAGGATGACAGAACCCGGATTTACTTTGTCAAGATTGGCATATTTTGGGGCGGTCCCGTGAGTCGCTTCAAAAATGGCGTGCCCCGTGTGGTAATTGATGTTGCCGCCGGGGGCAATTCCGATTCCTCCCACTTGAGCGGCCAGGGCATCGGATAAGTAGTCGCCGTTTAGATTCAAAGTCGCGATCACGTCGAACTCACGCGGCCTGGTGAGCACTTGCTGCAACGTAATATCCGCAATCGCATCCTTCACGATCACTTTTCCGGCTCTCTCGGCCGCCTGCAGTTCCTCGTTCGCCGCCGATTCACCTCTTTCCTTCTTCGTCTGCTCCCAGCGACTCCAGGTATAGGTCTGCTCCGGAAAAAGAGTATCGGCCAGGCGATAGCCCCAGTCGCGAAAACTACCCTCGGTGAATTTCATGATATTTCCCTTGTGGACCAAGGTCACCGATCTGCGTTTCCGTTCGATCGCGTACCGGATCGCCGCGGCGATGAGCCGAACCGATCCTAACCGGCTGACGGGTTTGATCCCGATACCTACCTCGACTTGCGCCGGAGCCAATGCCGGCTCGAGAGAAAGAAATGCCTTGGTTGCGTTTTCTGTCCCAAACCGGATCTTGGAAAATTCTGCCGGAAACTCTGTTTCCAGGAACCGAAGAAATCGCTGCGCCTCCGCACTGCCGGAGCGGAACTCGATCCCGGCGTAGATATCTTCGGTGTTTTCCCGAAAGATGACCATGTCGATTTCGTCGGGACGTTTCACTGGGGAAGGGACCCCTTTGAACCAGCGGACCGGCCGAAGGCAAACGTACAAATCGAGCAACTGGCGCAGCGCGACATTGAGCGACCGAATCCCGCCGCCGACTGGGGTGGTCAATGGGCCCTTGATACCGACCAGATATTCTTTGAAAGCATTGACGGTGTCCTCCGGGAGCCAGTTGTCGAACCGTTCTTTGGCGGTTGAGCCAGCAAAGACTTCGAACCAGGCTATCTTGCGTGAGCCGCCATAGGCCAGTTGGACGGCGGCATCGAACACTTTTTGGCTGGCCGCCCATATATCCGGACCCGTCCCATCTCCTCGAATGAATGGAATGATCGGATGGTTGGGACAATGAATCGCGCCGCTGACGGTCGTAATCTTCTCACCGGCGGGTGGTTGAAAGAGTTTGTAGGCCATAAGTTTCGTAACAGGGGAACTGTTTTTCCCGGTGACCAACTTCGTCACCCAAAACAAGAGTCAATGCAAGGGGGAGCGGGTTAAGTGGCGTACGGCCGGACGGCCTCGCGTACTTGAACGCTCCGCGGTGCCAAGGGTGCATGCGAGAGTACGGTCGGGCCCGGTTCATCGCACAACACCGTAGGATAAGCTTCCAGCTTGTCAGCTTTTTGAACCGGGAAGATGCCGGCGCTCCGGGAAGTTCCGACAACTGGCGAGGGGGTCCGCGCTACACGACAAGCAGGCTACGCCACTGGAAGTCGCTTGAGCCCGACTTTGTCCGAAAATCAGGGCCGGCAATTGGACGAAACGGTCTCGATCCCGCTTACTTCAACGACGAATGCAAGACTAAGAGCACCGCGTCGCCGAGACCGATGCCCAATTCCTTTGAGGCCGAAGCGCAATTGAGCGAGATCTCCAGAAAACCGGCGCTGCCGACGATCAGGAATGGTTCACGCCGATCTGCCGCCGCACCGTAATAAGTGAACAGTCGGCTGATTTTGACATTCCTCACTCGACAACAAAAAGACCGGTTCGCGAGAATCGCTCTGAGTTCGCTCCAGGGAAAGTTTGTGACGCAATTCCCGAAATGGTCAACGTGGATGATGGAACCGATTCGGGACCCATCTTCTGTGGTTTGCATCTTTTCTGATTTCAGGCGGACCGGATCATCAATCGTCGAACCGAACCGATAAGGTTCAACGCGCAGCGTAAGCGCGGCGGCGACTGGAGCAAAGATGTCACGCCCGTGAAACGTAGAACTCCATTCCGGAAGAAAGTAATCCGGATTCGTTACGTGCGTGATGACAGCCTCCGAATCCGCATCGATGATCGGAGAAAAAAGTCCGTTGTCGGGCCCCACAAAATATTGATCGACGGCTCTCACCACAATCGGCCGACGGATCGAACCGACGCCTGGATCAACCACAGCCAGGTGAACGGTATCGCGCGGAAAATAACGATAGAGTGCGAGAAGGGTAAAGGCGGCGGTAGCAACATCCTGGGGCGGAATTTCGTGGGTAAGGTCAACGAGATTCGTCTTCGGATTTTTGGCGAGAATGACCCCTTTCATCGCGCCGACAAAATAATCGGCTGTACCGAAGTCGGTCAGGATTGTAACAATCGGGTGAGATCCTCGCATCGCCTTTCATCCGTGGACGGGTGGGAGATCCTTTCTCCGCCGCAAGATAGCAAATTGTCCTGGAAATGTCGGTTTATTCGTATTGATTGAGCGATCCTGTCGTGTAGCGCGGACGGCCTGGGTCTGTCGGACTTCAAGGTAGGATAAGCTTCCAGCTTCTCAGCTTTTTGAACCGGCAGGATGCCGGCACTACTTGGTACGCTCGAGGCTGTCAGCGCAAGCCGCTCAAGCCGCCGTTGGACGTTTGACTAGGCCCGTGCTTTACTCCAGAGACTGAAAGTTAAGGTCATTAATTGTTGTCCGAATGGTGGCCACCGCGGATCATTGCACTTTGCTGAGCCAGGCCGAAGAGCTGGCGGATATCGTCATGGAGCTCCAGCGCCGCTTCCTGGTGAATCTCTCCGACGAGCTCAACCAGGGCAGTGTCTCTTTTCCGCAGTTTTTTCTGCTCACTTACCTCGAGAAGCAGAAGGTCATTACGATGTCCGGCATCGCTGCGAAAATGGGTCACACCACCGCCGCGGCTACCGGCTTGGTGGACCGCTTGGAAAAACTTGATTATGTCCAACGGACCCACGCAGTGGATGACCGGCGCAAAGTAATGGTGCGGATCACTTCGAGAGGCTCCAGCCTGGTTGCCCGGATCCGACAAGACATGGTTGACAAGATAACGACGATGCTTCAAGACCATCTCTCTGCGGAAGAAGGGAAAATGTGGTTGCAGATTTACCGCAAGATTTCGATTCTTTGCGACAAATCTTTTAAAATATAATGAGACTGATCTCGATCGCCTTGACCATCGCTGCCATGACCGTTGTCTCGATGGCTGGCGAAGAAACCGTCGGCCCGCGTGGCCGTACTTTAACCTTGGATGATGCAGTTCAACTTGGCCTGCGACAGAACCCATCGATCCTCGCGCAGATCCAGGTTCTCAAAGAGCAGAAAGGAGTGCTTTACCAGGCGCAAGCGAGACTTTTTCCGCAGCTGACGGCTACCGCGAATTATATGCAGACCGATCCTGGCCTGGTGCGGGTCAGCCTTCCCAGTTCCCATGTGAATAACTTCGACTTGTTGGCTCTACCCGCCGGCCAGCCGCTGGTCATTAATCCGGCGACCGGTACTTCCAACGTGATCTCGATACCCACCAGTACGTTGCTTGCCAGCAGCCGCACCACACCAACCGAGAGTTGGCAGGTACAGCTGACGGTTTCTCAACTGATCTGGGACGGGGGAGCGACTATCGCATCGCGTCGAGCGGCGCGGATCCTGGAGGACCAGGCCTACTATGCTCTTCGCGATATTATCGATCAGACGGTCTCCACGATTCGCACGCAGTTCTACCAGATCCTGCTGAATCGGGCGTTGATCCAGGTCCAGGAAGAATCGGTCAATCTGCTGCAGAGCCAGTTGAATGATCAGCGGAGCCGTTTTGAGGCCGGCACCGTGCCACAGTTCAATGTGTTGCAGGCGGAAGTTGCGCTGCAAAACCAGATTCCTCAGTTGATCGCGGCCCGCAACAATTACCGCATTTCGCAATTAAACCTGGCGCGCACGCTGGGGATTCCGGCCGATCGTCAATACGCAACCGATGAACCGTTGCCCGTTTCCGGAACATTGGAGTTCAATCCAATCAAGTTTGATCTGGCCAGCGCTTTGGTTACCGCGAGAAACAACCGGCCCTTTTTAAAGGCCCAGCGATCCAACGTGCTGGCCAACGTCGAGAATATCACTACGGCCGCGGCTGGCTTTCAACCCACGCTGAGTGCCAATGCCGGCCTGGAACAAGCCAGTTCCGGGGTCAGCAGCAATCTCAAAGACACGCGGCAGGGTTGGTTCTTCGGCTTCCAGGGTTCCTGGAATATATTTGATGGCGGCCTGACTTACGGAAAGGTCAAGCAAGCGAGGGGGCAACTCGAGCAATCGAAGGTGACTTTTGATGATTCGGTTCGCCAAGTGGAGCTCGAGGTGTCGACCGCGGTGAGCAATCTGCGGCAGGCCCAAGAAACGGTCCTTAGCGCGCAAAAGGCGATCCAGCAGGCTCGCGAGTCTCTGCGGCTCTCCCAGGAACGATTAGCGGCCGGCACCGGCACTCAGCTGGATGTCTTGAATGCTCAAACAGCGTTGACCACCTCCCAGACCAACCTGGTTCAAGCGGAGTTTACTTACGAATCCGCCGTATTTGAATTCCAACGATCGACCGCAACCGAGACCTTTTTCAACGACCAGTTCGACAGCCCGCAGGCCCGTCCGAAAACGCTGATTGCAGCGGAAGCAAAAAGGGCGGCGCGCTCCCGGTTCGATTCGCCATTGGATCCCGACAAGCCGGCCACTCACAAAGCGAAGATAGAGTCGTTGAGACCTCCACAAGGCAAAGTTCCGCTTCCGAGCGATTAGCATGCGAGAAAATCGTTGCTTCAGTCGATCTTGAGCGGGGAACACCGGGCGGCTGGAATGGAAGTTTCTGGGGTAGATCTCGCGTCTTTGATCGAGCGCTTTCCGGGATTACTCAAGCTCGATTTCGTCAGCCACGGATTTACCCGCCGCGTGCCTGATCTCGACGTTCGGACCGATCGGGCGACCGCGTTGGAACGTTTGCGCTGCTTTCATTTGGAAGCGGTAGCTGTCGAGACGGGAAAGCCGCTTCGTCTGGCGAAGCAAGTGCACGGAAACAAGGTGGCGGTGGTCGATCGCTCCGCTCCTGAATTTCTGGGCGAGACCGATGGCTTGTTGACGGATGACTCAAGCGTAACACTGGGCGTCTTTGTGGCGGATTGCTGCGCCATTTACCTCGCTGATCCGAGCCGGCGGGTCATAGGAATACTCCATTCCGGCAAAAGAGGAACGGCTTTGAACATCGTCGGTCCGGCCGTCCGCGAACTGCAAACATCCTTTGGCTGTGACCCGGCCGCGATTGTTGCTCAACTGAGCCCGTGCATTCGGCCGCCACATTATGAGATCGATTTTGCTTCCACTATCACACGCCAGTTGGCCGAAGCGGGCATTGAGCAAATATACGACTGTCAGAAAAATACCGGCAGTGATCTTCAACACTATTATTCTTATCGAATGGAGCGGGGGCAAACGGGCCGGATGCTCGCTTTCGTTGCTTTAAAGTGAGGAGTTCTCCAAGTTTCGACGGGAGCCGATCGATAATGAGCAAGCCTGCTTGTTGTTCAACATTACTATGCTCTAAATAAAATGTTTCATCTTTCGAGATCTCGGGATTATGACGCTGGGCTGTCCGAGATGATGGACCGACCCCAACCGGTCTCGGCCGAGTTGCGCGACGATCTCGACAATCTGGAAGCACTCAACCTTTATTTTGGCAGCCACTCGCTGGTACGCAGGTTTCTGCGCCGGTGGCTGAAGGCGGGCGATACAGTGGCGGTCCTGGACCTGTGCACCGGGTCGGCGGATATTCCGCGGCTAGTGGCTCATTGGGCGCATCAGAACGGCGTGCATGTCCGGATAACGGGAGTCGATTTTCAGGAGTCGACCTTGGCGATCGCGCGCGAACGGTGTGATCGCGCTGACCCGATCGAGCTGTGCTGCTGCAACGTTCTCCGGTACGATCCCGGGCAGAAGTTCGACTTGGTACTCTGCTCCTTGGCCCTCCATCATTTTTCAGAATCGGCCGCGACGCAATTACTGCGCAAAATCCTGAATCTCACCAGCAAGCGCGCACTGGTGGCCGACCTGGTTCGCTCTCATTTGGGCGCCATCGGAGTTCGTCTACTGACGAACACTGTTTTTCGTGCGCCGATGACTCGTTTCGATGCGCGGCTCTCCATGCGCCGTGCCTTTTCCTTTCACGAGATGACGATTCTGGCTAATAAGGCGGGGTGGGAAAAATTTGGTCATCGCCGGTTTCCGATTTCGCGGCAGGCAATCTGGTTGGAGTAATGAGAGCAAACCTGCGACGGAAGCTCATTGCCTTGCTGCTGGGCTGCTGTGGGATTGTGACCGTGACGCCGATTCTGGCGGACGACACCACACTTGACCCGAGCCGCTGGCAATTAGTGACCGAAAAGGGTGCCAACGCGGCAATGGAAACGATTAACGACGCCGGGACTACCGGAAAAGCGATCATGGTCACTGTGAATAAGCCAGGACCGGAATTCTGGAGCGTCGAATTACGAGCACCCGGCGTTCCGCTGCAGAAGGGCAAAACGTACGAGCTGAAGTTCCGCGCCAAAAGCATCCCTGGTGAGTATGTCTACTTCGTCCTGGAAAAAGATTTTGGCGATCAGGGTTCCGTTGCCGCCGGCACGAATCTTGCCATTTCAGGTGAATGGACCGATTGCACCTTAAGCTTTCAAGTGCAGGAAGACGCGACCCCAGGACGGCTGACGATTAGCAGCTTATCCGTCGAACCCTCGAAATTCTGGTTCTCGGATTTTCGGTTTGGGGAAAAAGCACCCTGACTGCTTCGGTCGAATCGTATAAGTCCGAGCGCAGCGAAGCTGCAATCGCGTCGCCCCCGTCGGATAAATTTTCGCCTTACCAAAACAGGACCAAAGACACGTTGCGAGACTTCGGAATCCTCTGTCAGAGGAGCCGTTGCAGATAACGCCGGGCAAGTTCCGCTCGACTGATCTTTCCACGGGTATCCACTGGCAGTTCTTTCCGAATCAGGAACTCGCGAGGCACTTCCCAAGTGTTTAAGCCAGCGCGACAGTGCGCCTCTAACTCTCCTCGCGAGAGCGCGATGTCCGCGGCAATACAGGCAATAAGATCCTCGTTTCGCGCCAAAGATGGGACGGCGAAAACAATCGCGTCAACCACTCCCGGAAAGCTGCGCAAATGTTCTTCGACGACGGAGGGATGAAACTTTTTCCCGGCGACATTGATGAAATCCGATACTCTGCCGTAGACCTGCATCGCCGTGCCTGACCAGCGTATGAGATCCGCCGGTACAAAACGGCCAGGTTGCAGCGTTTCAGGATCTGACTCGGGAAAATAGCCGTCGGCCACGTTCGGGCCGGTTACGCTGATCCGATCGTCGGTTAGCCTGGTAATCTGGACACCGGACATTGGGGTGCCGGCAAAGCCGGTAGGCTGGTCAAGCTCACCTTCACGGTCAAAAGCGATCCCGCCGCACTCCGATGAACCGTAAAAGCTGTGAATCCGGAGGGCAAAACGACGAAAAAAATGGCGGCTCACTTCGGCCGGGAGAGGCGCGCCGGCCGAGATACAAAGGCGGATTTGCCCCAGCGAAGCATTTTCCGGCAGGGACGCTAACGCCTGAAAGAGGATAGGAGTTCCCGGGAAAATTGTTGCACCCGAGCTGGCTATCTGTCGGGAGACAGCCCGAGGCACCCGGTCTGAAGTGCAAACGAGGGCTGTCCCTTGGAACACCAGAGGAGTAATCAGATTGCTAAAGCCGTAGGAATGCGAAAAAGGAATAACTCCGAAATTAATATCTTCTTCGCCGATGCCCATCGTTTGGCAGATGTTCCGGCAATCGGCGATAAGGTGCTCCGCCCGAACCTGGACCGCGCGAGGCAGTCCCGTTGTCCCCGAGGTAATCTTGAGCATATCGGGTCGAGGATCTGGCCAGGAAACGGAGTCACTCTTTAAACAGCGGATTCCCGAGCTTTCGACTGCTGCGACTGCGTGAGTGAGATCGAAAATACGCTGCAGCTGGCGCTTCGACAGATCGGGTTCGGCTGGTACAACAACGAGGCCGCGATCGATCACCGCGAGGAAAAACCCCGGCCAGGCGGGATGATTGCCGAGCTGAGCGACGACCGCAGAAGCCGGAGGAAAGCCGGCCAGGCGTTTGCGCCAGTCCGCTCGCTCCCCTTCAATCTGTTCGAAGGTTCGAAGAACAGCTCCTTCCCCTGAGTAGATGGCGGGCTCGGAGCGACGCTTGGCGCAGACGCGATCCCAACCTGCGGCAAAGGATTCCGGCGGCACTTGCTTGTCTCCAGGCATGTGATAAGCTCCGTTTCCTTTTACAGCCATGAAGCCTGATATCCACCCGAAATACGAAGATACCAAGATCGTCTGCGCTTGCGGAGCGGTGTATCGTACTCGGTCCACCCGTCGCGATATCAAAATCGGTATTTGCGCTGCTTGCCACCCGTTCTTTACCGGGGAACAGAAATTTGTCGACACCGCTGGGCGAGTAGAGAAATTTGCTCGTCGCTACGGTAAAACGCTTGTCGGCAAAGGCCGCTAGAACCTGTTCGAACACGCCGGGGCGGAGCGCGTAGTTTTCACACGTTCACCGTCCTCTGTTTTATGGATTTTTCCTCGTTGATTGAGCAAAGAAAAAAACGCTTCCGGGAGTTGGAGGAGGAGATTGGCTCGGCGACTTTGTTTGCCAATCCTGACCGCGCCCGCCAGTTAATGCGAGAGCATGCTCATCTGAAAGCTCTGCTGGAGACCTGGGCTGCATTGGAAAAGGCCAGGCGGGAGTTGGACGAAAATGAGCAGCTTTCTTCGGCCGAAGACTCCGATCTCGCCGAGCTGGCGCAGGCAGAAATTCCTTCGCTGCGCGAAAAAATCGCCCGCCTTTCCCAAAGTGTACAGGTCGCGTTGCTTCCGGACGAGCCCCACGAGGATCGCGACGCGATCGTCGAAATTCGCGCAGGTACCGGAGGTAACGAGGCAGCGCTTTTCGCCGCGGATCTTTATCGTATGTATACACGTTTCGCAGAAGCGCACGGATTCCGGTTTGAATCGCTCGAGAGCAGTCCTTCGGAGCTCGGAGGATTCAAGGAAGTTATCCTCAAGGTCAGTGGAGATTCGGTGTTTCGCATGCTGCGGTACGAGAGCGGTGTTCATCGGGTCCAGCGCGTGCCAGTGACGGAAGCGCAGGGGCGGATCCACACATCGACCGCGACGGTTGCCGTCCTTCCGGAAGCCGAGGAAATTGACCTGGAACTGAAGCCGGAAGATCTCCGAATCGAGGTTTGCCGCGCGGGTGGGCCGGGCGGGCAGGGTGTCAATACAACCGATTCAGCGGTTCAAATCCTGCACATTCCCACTGGGAAAATCGTCCGATGCCAGGACGGCCGGAGCCAGCAAAAGAACAAGGAGAAGGCGTTGACCATTCTGCGGACACGGCTGCTCGAGGAAAAGCAGCAGGAGGAGAACGAGAAATATTCGGCGCACCGTCGCAGCTTAATTGGATCAGGCGGGCGCGAAGAAAAAATTCGAACCTACAATTTCCCGCAGAACCGGGTAACTGATCATCGGATTGGATTGACCCTCTATCACCTGGACATTTTCCTGAATGGGCAATTGGACGAGATGATCGACGCTTTGCGGGCCCGCGATCTCGAACAACGTCTCAAGGAGGCCGGGCTCGAAAAAGCGCTCGCTTGAGCCTGCATCGCTCGTCCGCCGCTGAGGCGGACGAGCCATGCAGGCTGTTGCAGCAGAATTCTCGGCTGCGCCAGAGAATTCCGCTGCGTTTTGGATGAGAGTTTGAAGAACGATTCTTGGGATTGTTTAAACCCCCTCAAAGCCTGCCGCCGCTCGACTTCTCCGACCTTCCGTGACCGTCCTTGAAGTGCTCCAATCGACCACCGCTTATCTGGCGAGACGCGGGATTGATCAACCGCGTCTGAACATTGAGCACCTCCTGGCCGAAACGCTGGGGAAAAAGCGGCTGGAACTGTACCTCGAATTTGATCGTGTCTTGACCGAGCGAGAGCTTGCTCCACTCCGGGAGAAAGTGCGGCGCCGAGTCGAAGGTCAGCCTCTGCAACATCTGCTTGGTAACTGGGACTTTTATGGCCGCACTTTCTTGATCGACAGACGAGCCTTGATTCCAAGGCCCGAAACGGAACAACTGGTGGAGACTGCCTTGACCGAGATCCGGCAATCCAAAGTCGAGCCGCACCGGATTCTCGATGTGGGGACTGGTTCCGGCGTCGTGGCGATTACGCTGGCGCTCGAAGGTCCGGACTGGGAGGTCACCGCAATCGACGTTTCCGAAGAGGCTCTGACCCTCGCCCTGGCCAATGCTCAACGGTTCGGGGTAGCGGACCGGATTCGGCTGCTGAAATCCGACCTCCTCGACGATGTCACCGGCTCCTTCAGCGCAGTGGTGGCGAACCTGCCTTACATTCCGACCGCCGAGGTTGACAATCTCAGCCCGGAAGTGAGACACGATCCTCGAGTGGCTGTCGATGGTGGTCCGGACGGTCTTCGATTGATCCGGACACTCATCCGAACGCTGCCGGAACACCTGTCGCCTGGCGGGTTCATTGCCTTGGAAATCGGCCAGCACCAGGCCGAGTCTGTCCAACAGCTGCTGGCGGCGGAGAATTTTCGCGACATTTCGGTCAAGAATGACTACCAAGGGGTTCGCAGAATTGTCGTCGGCAGGTATGGATAAGATCATAGTACACGGAGGCTATCCCCTGGAGGGAACCGTTAAAATCAGCGGCTCCAAGAACTCAGCGCTGCCGATCCTCGCGGCAAGTCTGTTGACCCGGGAACCATGCGTCATTCAACGCGTGCCGGACCTCAGCGACGTTCATTACATGTTGCAGATCCTCAACCGCCTAGGCGCCGAGGTAGAACGGGCCAGTCGAATTGTGACGGTAAGGGCGGACAAGGTCGATACGATCGCGCCTTACGATGTTGTGCGAAAAATGAGGGCATCTGTGTGCGTTCTGGGACCGCTGCTCGGTCGGGAACGTGAGGCAACCGTTTCTCTGCCCGGGGGCTGTGTTATCGGAGACCGTCCGATCGATCTCCATCTCAAAGGATTCGAAGCGTTGGGCGCGGCGGTCCGGGTGCACGCCGGCAATATCAAGGTCTTTGCTCCGACATTGCGAGGTGCCGAGATATCGCTTCGCGGGAAGTACGGTTCGACGGTGCTCGGCACGGACAACGTGATGATGGCCGCCGTTCTAGCCGAGGGGACGACCGTGATCGAGGACGCCGCGAGCGAGCCGGAAGTCGTCGATCTGGCTGATTTCCTGAATAAGATGGGCGCACGCATCAGCGGAGCCGGTACATCCCGGATTGTTATCGATGGGGTGGAGGAACTTCACGGTGCCGAGCACGAAATAATCCCGGACCGGATCGAGGCCGGAACTTTTTTGGTGGCTGGGGCAGTAGCCGGAAAATCGGTAACGATCGCCCGAGCCAGAGCGGAACACCTCTATGCCGTGACCCATGCCTTGGAACAAGCCGGACACCATCTCTATTCCGAGAATGGAGCATTGACGATTCGACCGAATGGAGCGGTCGAGCCTTTAGAGCTGCGCACCGAACCCTATCCCGGGTTTCCTACGGACATGCAGGCGCAAATGTGCGCCCTCCTGGCAACCGCCAACGGTCTGAGCGCGATAACCGAGGATGTTTTTCCCCAGCGTTTCATGCATGTAGCGGAGCTCAAACGCATGGGTGCAGCCATCGACCTGGATGGTGCCACTGCGCGAATAAAAGGGGTTGGCTCGTTGAGCGGCGCGCCAGTCATGGCGAGCGATTTACGAGCCTCCGCCGCGCTCGTCTTAGCCGCACTGCGCGCGGATGGCAAAACAGAAATCAACCGCGTGTACCACATCGATCGCGGTTATGAATTGCTTGATGAAAAGCTGCGTGAACTTGGGGCCAGGATCGAACGCGTGAAAGTATAAGCGTTTTAGGCAACTCGGCATTGGCCCGATCACGCGCATTCCATAATGCTCCGGGCCAGACTAGCCTTCCGGTAACGCAAATGCGGTGCGTGTGATACAATCTGCGAATTTTCGCCCTGTCGGGCACGCAGCAGGGAAAGGTCGAAATGCGCGGCAGGTTCACGAAGCTTTAAATCGTCTCTAATCTTCTGTTGGGTCGATCACGGCCTCGGGGCTCGGCAGAAGCTCAGTTCTTGCCCGGGCGCTTGTAAAAGTCCGGGCGAACGAACTTCCCAGAACGAGACCTCCTCCCATGACAGACCAGAGCGACGGCTTTTCAAAGGTCACCAACATGACCCAGATCGGGTTGAGAATCGGTTCGATCATGCTGATGAGCGCCGCGTCCAAGGCTCGGACGTGGCGGATCGCGCGCGCATAGATCAGGTAGGGGATAGTGAGCTGGACCACACCGAGCGCGAGAAGGCGTGGCCCGTTGCGAATAAGATCAACCGGCTGAACAAGCCAGGGAAGAGCGATCAGCACGGTTGCTACGTTTCCCAGAAATAGGACCGCCTCCGGCGAGGCGTGCCGTTGGCGCCGAAGCAGCATTGTCATCCAGGCAAAGCTCAAGCCGCTGGCCAGTGCGGCGAGAACCCCGATGAAACCATTGAGGCTGAGTCGATCCACGAAGAAGAGACCGACGCCCGACAGCGCGACCAGGATAAATATCCAATCGAGCATGCTGGTTTTTTCTTGGAGATACCACGGCCCAATGATCGCGATATAAATAGGCGCGGTATATTGGAGAAAGATGGCATTAGCCGCGGTCGTCAGCTTGGTCGCCAAAACGAAAAGCACGACAGTAGCGGCATAGGCCAATGCGCCGGGGATAGCGGTCCAGGTGAGCTTTTGCCAACCGGCCCGGCAAAAGATAAACATGAGCACTACCGCGATCAGACTGCGGGTACCGGCAATCCCCATGGGAGTCCAGTCGACGCTCTTAATGAGGACCCCGCCCAGAGACCAAAGCAGGGCGCTCAACAAAAGAAGCAGAAAACCCTTATTCATCAGTGTGCGGCACCGAGAGGTGTCCTTCGCGGACCCCGGCCAGATGCACAGCGGTCGCCCGGCTAGCCTCCAGCGGCACAAGCAAACCCGCCTGTCTCGGTCAGAGAGCTCTAAACGCCAATGTGGCGTTGTGGCCCCCGAAGCCGAACGAATTGTTCAAAGCTACCCGAACCTTCTTCTCTCGGCAGTGATTTGGAACGTAATCGAGATCGCACTGAGGGTCCGGATTTTCCAAATTGATGGTCGGGGGAATCACGCCTTCCCGGATGACGAGGGCGCACACGATACTTTCCAACCCGCCGGCGCCGCCCAGGAGGTGTCCGGTCATTGACTTTGTTGAACTGACCAGCAAACCGTTTTTGGCGTGATCACCGGCAAAAAGTTTGATGGCGCTTGTTTCTGAAATATCACCCACGGGAGTGGAGGTGGCGTGGGCATTGATATAGTCGATGTCTTCGACGTCGCACCGGGCATGCTCGATCGCGCTTTTCATACCGCGCGCCACCGCCGTCCCGTCAGGCTTAGGAGCGGTCATGTGGTAGGCGTCGGAGGTCAGTCCGTAGCCGGCCAGTTCACAGTAGATCCGCGCGCCGCGCGCCTTCGCATGTTCGTATTCCTCTAGAACAACGACGCCGCCCCCTTCGCCCATCACAAATCCGTCCCGATCGCGGTCGAATGGGCGCGAGGCCCGCTCGGGCTCGTCATTCCGCGTACTCATCGCGCGCATCGCGCAGAAACCGCCGATACCCAGCGGGCAGACGACCGCCTCACAACCACCCGCCAGGAACACCTCCGCTTCTCCATCGCGAATCATGCGCCAAGCCTCTCCGATACTATTGGCGCCGGTGGCGCACGCGCTGACGATCGAGAAGTTGGGGCCTTCGAATCCGTACTCGATCGAGATCAAACCGCTCGCCATGTTGACAATCATCATCGGCACCATGAAAGGCGAGACGCGCGACGCCCCCTTGTTCATTAAGATCGTGTGTTGATCTTCCAACGATTTCAGCCCGCCGATGCCGCTGCCAACCAGCACTCCGACCCGGGTCCGATCGACTCGGTCCAGATCGAGCCCGCTGTCCTCAACGGCTAACTTGGCGCTGGCTAAGGCAAATTGGGTGAAACGATCCGTCCGCCGCACTTCCTTCGGATTGCTGACATAGCGCACCGGGTCGAAATCGGATACCTCTCCTGCGATCTGACAATCAAAGCTTGATGCGTCGAACTGCGCGATTTTTCGGATCCCGCTTCGCCCGGCGATCAGATTTTCCCAGAAAGTCTTCAGATCGCTGCCCAAAGGGGAGACTAATCCCATGCCAGTGATGACGACACGTCGAACGCTCATGAAATAACGCTGTAGGGGCTAAGCTATCGAGGAATGAATAAGCAACTAAAAACTTACGAGCTTCGCGAACCCATGCCAACCATCTGTACTTGCTGGAAAAGCTTGCCCTCGGTTCGTATGGAGGGAGCAATGATGATCTCGGTTTCCTGAAATTCGCGGAGATTGGCGGCGCCAACATTGCCCATACAGGTGGTGATCGCACCGACCAGATTCTGGCTCCCATCATCAACTTCGGCGGGGCCAAACAGAATCTGCCGCAGCGGACCGGTAGTACCCACCCGGATCCGGGTACCCCTGGGCAAATTCGCGTGAGGGGTGGCCATCCCCCAGTGATAGCCTTTCCCGGGTGCCTCAACAGCTTTAGCAAAAGCGCTGCCGATCATCACGGCGTCTGCTCCGCACGCCAAGGCTTTGCAGACGTCTCCTCCCTTGCTCATGCCACCGTCAGTAATAATCGGAACGAAGTTGCCGGTTTTTTTATAAAAATGATCTCGGGCCGCCGCACAGTCGACAGTGGCGGTCACCTGAGGAACTCCGAGGCCCAGGACGCCTCGAGAGGTGCACGCCGCTCCCGGGCCCACTCCGACTAGAACGCCGGCGACGCCGCACTCCAGGATTTCGAGGGTGACAGCATAACCCACCGTGTTGCCGGCGATGATCGGACAAGGCATTTCCCGGCAGAGGCGTTTCAGATCCAGACTCTGATACTCTGTCGAGATATGCCTAACCGTGGAGACTGTGCTTTGAACAACAAACACGTCCACGCCGGCCTCTGCCGCCAGCCGGCCATAACGCTCGGCTTTCTGCGGAATTGAACTTACCGCGGTGATCACCCCGGAATCTTTGATTTCCTTGATGCGAGCGGCAATCAAGTCTTCCTGGACCGGCTCCTGATAAATCTTCTGAAGAAGGGCAGTCACATTCTCTTTGTCCGCCTCGAGAACCTTCAGGAGCACTTCCGCTGGATGCTTGTAGCGAGTTTGCACACCTTCCAGGTTCAGCACCGCCAAGCCGCCAAGCTTGCCCATCTGGATCGCGAAATTCACATCGACCACCCCGTCCATAGCGCTGGCCAGGATCGGAACTTCCAGCTTAATCGGTTCCGCGTTTCTCCGCGGGATAGCGAAGCTGATGTCGACCTCATTCGGGTTGATCGTGACATCGCCGGGAACGAGAGCAATCTCGTCAAACCCGTAGGTCACTCGCGCTTTCCGGTTTCGCCCGATGAACATTCCCATGGAGCTATAAACCTCCCATTTTGAATCGCTCGTTCAGGCTCCCGCAGTGAGGGCACCGCGGGAGCAGTGCATTGCTTTTATCTTCGAAAATAGACGCACAGATCGTGCACTGTACCCGGTAACGCAAGACCTGTTTTTCCTGGCTTTGCCGCCGCCATTCGTACACGATCCAGAGCGAAAAGATCGCGGCGAGAAAAACAAAGAGATAGATAAATACCAGGATCGGCAATTCAACTCGGAGCATTCAGTTTACTCCCCAGTGCAGCGTAGCCATGCCCCAACTCGGAGCACTTGCCGCTTTGAAACGAAGACCGCGCAGAAAAGCTTCCGCAGTCTGATCCAGGTTGCTGTCGCCGCTCGACTTCCACAGGAAGGAGTAGGTGACCTCCCCGGCCGAATTAACGCCTAAGAAAAACGTGTTTGCCTCGACAAATCTGGGAGTGGTCGGCAAGGCCGGCAGTGAGCGAGGGGCACGCGACGACAGTGCTTCCGAAAATAGGAGCGTGCTATGAAACAGGTGATCGCCTTTTTCAGGACGCACCCTGAGCGGCAGCAAGGCTTCTCCGGTGAGGAGAGCCGGCAACGAATTGGCGCTCTTCGCGTCGCTCTCGTCGAGTGGAAGCAATTCCGGCGCCGCTGTCGCGAAGGTAGGTCGATACGGCGGCACTAGTTTATTCACGGAGGAGTCCGGTAAGGTTGGGGCCGAAATTCTCGCTGGATTATTGAGCTCAACCAAATCGAGCAGACGAGCTTGCAACGGGTCGCTGGGATTGAGCACGCTGATGCGAGCCGATGCGGGCGGCAACGACGTCGTCGCGGGGTAGACTGTCTGAAAAATGTAGAAAGATAGGATGTGCAGCACCAGAGAAACGCCCAGCAGCAACGGAAGACGGTAATCCCAGCGCTCTCTCAGCCAATCGAAGGTCAGCTGTTCCGAAGCTTCGGAATTCATTGCTGGCGAGGAGCTGTCGCCAGAACAACGGAATATCCGCGCTCCAAGCACAGATTCATGATTTGAACGACAATACCCTGTGGGGTCATCTGGTCAGCCCGGATAATCACGGACTTTTCCTTGAGAGAGCTTTGATCCAGCGCATGCCCGAGGTTTTCCAAAGCGATCTGCTGATCGCGGTAATAAATTGTCGGATAGGGCCCAGCCGTGACTGTCACTACGACTGGATTCTTTTCCGGGCCGAGCGTGAATTTCGAGAATGGTAAAGTGACACTGATGCCGGGGTGCAACAGAAAAGTAGAGCTTACCAGAAAGAGCAGCAGCAGCAGACAGGTCAGGTCGGCCAAGGGCGTCAAAAACACCAGATAGGGATTTAACTGAACCGAACGCACTAACTTCATCGGCGTTCTCCGCTCCGTTGTGAACTCGGCTCAAACTCGACGATCGAGGACTCGAGTTGCGGCTCCGTAAGAAGATGGACCACTTCAATGCCGGCCCGCTCCATGTCATGGAGCATCGCTGTGACGCGGGCGGAGAGATAACAATAACCAAGGATGGTGGGAATTGCTACCACCAAACCCGCGGCGGTCGTCAACAAGCTCTGATAGATTCCGGCCGACACGTCCGGCAACGTCGCATAGCCGTTGCCGGCGGAAAGTTGCACGAAAGCCTGAATGAATCCGGTGACTGTTCCGAGCAGGCCAATCAATGGGGCGATGTAACCGATTCCAATAAGAATGCCAAGGTGCCGCTCCAGTCGAGGAACTTCCAATTGCCCAGCTTCCTGGACGATCTCCCGCAAGTCTTGCCGAGGCAGCCGATGACGCAGAATCGCCGCATGGATTACCCTGGTGACCGGTACGGACGCCGCCTGGCACTCGATTCGCACCTCTGCAAAATTTCGGTTTCGGATTAAATTGGAAACCCCCTGGAGAAACTCCCCAACGTTGATGGTTGCCCGATGCAAATAAAGCAATCGCTCGGCGAGCACCGCGACCGCAACAACGCTACACAACAGGATGAGCCACATGAGCGGCCCGCCCTTTTGCATATAATCAAGCATTTGCCTAGGATAGCGAGCCGTTGAGCAGACGCCAGCGAATATAGCTAGAGCCTTTGAACACGGAATTCGCTGATCAGCCAGCAAGTTTCTTTTGTTCGCGATCGAACCGATGTAAAAGGATCTGGCTCACTGCATCCAAGGCGGCGAAGACGTTGCGCCCGGCCGTCGCGACTGTCGGAAAGCTCTGCACGCGCCGTGACCGATTGTTCAACAGGTATTCCAGATAGTTGGGCGGACTCACATTTGGCAGATCGCGTTTGTTGAACTGAAGCACATAGGGCGTCTCATCGAGACTGAGCTGCTGACGTTCCAGATTTTTCTCGAGATTGCGAAAGCTCTCGACGTTCTCTTCCATCTTGTGCCACTGCGAATCAGCGACGAACACAATGCCATCCACGCCGCGCAAGACCAATTGCCTCGTCGCATCGTAGATCACTTGCCCTGGAACGGTGTAAAGCTGGAACTTTGTTTTGAAACCTTGCAGCACAACGCTGGTCAATGGCAGGAAATCGAAAAACAATGTGCGATCTGCCGAGGTGGCCAGCGAGATCAGATCGCCGCGGAATGCGGGAGAAATCCGGGAATGGATATAGGAAAGATTAGTCGTTTTGCCGCCTAAGGCGGGTCCGTAATAGACAATTTTAAACTGGATCTCTTTGCGCGCGTAGTTAAGGACTGGCATGGTCTTTCGGGGGAATGGTAGCCGGCCGTAATCGGACCAGCTCGGCCAGCACCTTCACAATGGTTTCCCGAACTCCCGGACGCAACGGGCGTGACGGGTGGAGGATGGTCAGGCAGAGATGCTCCTGAACGAAGCTGCTAAGCTGTTCGTCTCCAAAATTGAGGGTCAACGTTTCGATCGGGCGAAACGAGATCTCTCCCACGGTGCGCGCCGCAGTGGTGAAAAGGTGGGGAAGAAGAAAAGCAGCGGCCTTGGTGTACCGGGATTCGCCGAGGTCTCCGGCGATTTTCTGACCATTGAGAGTGGTTAAAAGGCTGCGCTGCACTCCGGGCAATTGGCTAGTCAAGGCGACTACTTTGGAAATATCGAGTTCTTCATCGGTAACCAGGAGGGTGCGTAGCACGTCGTAGTCGGCTCTTGGCGCATGTTCGTTCCCCCCCTGGGCGGTGGCCGGAACTTCGCGGGCCTGATTTTCTCCGGTCGGCGTGAACCGCGCCGCATCCTCCCTGGCGTGCTCCGAAAACGGTGTGACAATTGCCTCCGGAGCGACCTCGACGACTTGGTCTGCTCGCGTTTTGATCGACTCCATCGGGAGTTCTCGAAAGATCTCCTGCAAGGGGATCGGAACTGTCGCGCCTGGATCGACGGAACCGAACGCGTCACGGATGTCGGCCGGAAGGCCCTGGAGAAACTCTGGCAAGGGAATTGCCACCCGGCCTGACGGCAGCTGGGACTCAATTGAGTCCTTGCTTAACGCAATCCGAACGTCGGTTTGCCCGAAGTGATGCAAGGCAGGCCTTTCCACACCCACAGGAAGAGATTCCAGGATGGGAGCCAGGCGCACCCAAATCGTTTCGGTGGTTCCGACAGGCTCCCTGTCTGCTGGTGCTGCCAGCGGTTGCGCCGCCGCAGACTTTCCCGGCGGTTTTTCGGCCAGATCAGCGGTGTCTCCCTGCTCAGGTGCTACGTCATTTTTTTGAGCATCGGTTCTTCTCGGAGCTTGCCTGATGGGGGTTTCTTTCAGACGGATTTGCTTCTCGACATCTCCCGGCTTTTCGGTAGCCAGATTCGCCGGAGTCGGTTTAACTGGCTCAATTGGATCTGCCGGGAAGAGAGGCTCCGAGGAACCTTCGTTCGCCGGCGGCGCTGCCTCGACTCCTTTCTGAGGATTCTTCTTATCGGACTTAAGCCAGGAGAAAAGGCCCATGCGTAGGTTTCTAGAATAGCGGCGAAACGTACAGGCTTAGCACGTTCACCAGGCCCGCGGAATAATACCACGTCTTATCCAGGTAAAAACTGCGCTCGGACGCCCGGTAGGTGAGGTGAACGAGCTTTCCTGGCTGGTTGCAATCATAAACGGAAAACTTGATGTCGCCGTTCGGAGCCAACTCATATCCGTACGCGACCAGACAATGGTTAATCGGGCGAAGTCGGGTTATGTAAACCGTCTGGACTTGACGATTGTCAATCCGCCGCTTGAGCCAAGCCGCGAGATGAGTCTGCCCGGACCGCGGCTCCGGCTCAATGATCCGCCAATTTCCGACGCGTAAATAGGACGGCCACCAGATCCCTAGATTGTGCTGAAGCAACAAGGTGTGTGCTCGGGAGAAACTGTTCAGGTCCGAGTAGCCTGGAAAAACGATCTTCTGGGAGGGACCCTTACTCCATGGAGGTATTCGGGAGAGCGTGCGGATGCGTTGACCGTATTCTTCCTCGCTAAGCCGCGGAAGGTCTGGCCGAAATTCGGCAAAACGAAAGAACTGCACCGTCGACCGCGCCATCGCGTAACAGTGACGGGAATAATCGGGCCGGTCCTCTCCCTCTCGCCGTTTGACGGTTGTCGTTCCGTCCGCGTTGGCATGATAATCGTAGTAGAGGTTGTTGGAATAGTCGAAGGTATCATCCGGAAAACGGAACGGCCGGGCGAGTGCCCCGGCGTGTAGAGATACGATCGCGGAGGTCAGGAGCAAAAAGGCGCGCACATCAAAACTGCCGGCGTAAATTGCTTGGTAAAATATTCAGCTCCGACCGGTATTTTGCCACCGTCCGGCGCGCGATAGGAATACCGCGTTCGGAGAGGATTTCCACAATTTCTTTGTCGCTTAAGGGATTACGCGCGTTCTCACCGCGGACCAGGTCGCCGATGGCTCCTTTAACGCTGGTATTGCTGAGCGCGGCGCCATCGGCCGTCTGATAGCCCGGGGTAAAGAAATACTTCATTTCAAAGACGCCCTGCGGAGTGGCCATGTACTTCCCCGAGATAGCCCGGCTCACCGTGGTTTCATGAACTCCGACGACTTCCGCGATCTGAACCATGGTCATCGGTTTCAGAAACGCCGTCCCGTTATCCAGAAAATCGGTCTGACGTTTGACGATCTCGTTCGCAATATTGAGAATCGTTTGCTGGCGTTGGTGAATACTTTTAATCAGAAACTTCCCGCTGCGGATCTTTTCCCGGATATAATCGCGGACCTCCGAGCCGTTTCGACCCTGCGTCATCAGATCTTTGTACGTTTTGCTGATGCGCAGATGCGGAATCTGATCTCCGGTGAGCGAGACGGAGTAGTCGGCGCCCACTTTTTCAACGACCACGTCAGGCAACACGTAGGTGTTTGGGTCAGGAGTGAATATTTGGCCGGGCTTAGGGTCGAGTGTTCCAATGAAAGCGGCGGCGTGCCGGATATCTTCAATCGAAACGCCAAGCCGCCGGGCAATCTCTGGAAGCTTTCTTCGACCCAGCTCGTCCAGCTGTTGATCGATGATCTGGTATTCGAGGCTGCATTCCTTGCCAAGCCGCCGGAGCTGAATCAGGAGACAATCTCTCAGGTCCTGAGCAGCCACACCAACCGGGTGAAATGTCTGTACTAATTGCAGAGCGCGTTGAAGCTGTTCGAGAGAAACACCGGTCGTCGAAGCAATCTCTTCCAGCGGGGTGGAGAGAAATCCGAGATCATCGATATTGCCGATCACTATCTCGGCTGCAGCCTTCGATTCCGCGGTGGTATCGGCGGTCTGGAGTTGCTCCAGCAGATGCTGTTGAAGCGTTTCCTGATTGGCCAGAGAATCGAAAAAGAATTGCCGGCGTTCCTCGTCATCCGGACTGCGCGAGGCGTAGCTGATGCTCTGGGCCATGTAATCGCGCCACTCCTCATCGAGGCGAGCTAAACGTTCGAATTCTTCTTGAAAATCGGCGTCGTCCCGGGTTTTGAGCGTCTCCTCGGGGTCGGCGTCATCTTCTAAAACGGGGTTTGTCTGCAGTTCTTGTTGTACAAGATTCCGGAGCTCCAGAGCAGGGGCCTGCAAGATCTGCAGGCTCTGCTGCAGCTGCGGCGCAAGCACCTGCTGCATCGACAGACTCTGAAATTGGTGCATCCCAGGACCGGCCATGACTTCAGTCTTTGCAAATCGCCAGCTTAGTGGAGCGCGCCCTCTCCTGCAACTCACTCATCGAACCAGAGAAGAAATTCGCCTTCGAGGACCGCTTGATTGTGGGCGATCCTCGGACGCGCATTTCCTCTCTGGGGCGATCAACGGCTACCTGCCGAGTTGTCCGGTTGGTCTTCCTTTTCTTCGGGCTCCTCTGCCCGATCGGTCGTATCGACGATCGATTCCGGAGAGCAGCCGAGTCGGGTCAAGCCATATGCCAGCAGCGCCTTGCTGTCGTCCCATATTCCCGGCTTATCGGTGTGCAGAACGACCGAGATGACTTCATGCCCATCCCGCAGCGCGGAGCTTACGAGTACCTGTTGCGCTGCCCGGGTGTAGCCAGTTTTCAGACCGTTGCAGCCCGCAAAATGCCGGAGAAGCCGGTTGTGATTCCTCAGCTGGTACACCGTTCCGCGGCCAGAGCTCCATTGATAATAGATTGTCGAGACGATCTGACGAAAAAAAGGCTGTTGCATCGCAGCCCGCGCGATCAGTGCTAAATCATGCGCCGTGGTGTAATGATCGGGGTCGTGCAATCCGTGTGGGTTCGTGAAATGGCTCGAGGTCGCTCCGAGTTCCGCGGCTCGCCGGTTCATCTTTTCGGCAAACGCCGGAACCGAGCCAGCATTGTCCCGCGCCAGCGCCATCGCCACATCATTCGCGCTTTTTAAGAGAAGCCCGAACAGCAATTGCCGGCGGGTGTACTGTTCGCCCGGAATCAAGCCAAGACTGCTGGGCTCGACTTTCGTATCCGCCAACTCGACGTTGACAATCTTGTCCAAATCCCCGGCCTCGATCACCAAAAGAGCGGTCAGTATCTTAGTCGAGCTAGCCGGGTACTCCCGCGCATCCTCATTTTTGGCGTACAGCACTTCCCCGGTCAGTGAATCGAGTACAATGGCGCCGTCTGCCGCCAATTTTGGAATTGCCTGGGCAATGCCGACGGCCGGGAAAGCCCCCAGCAGCAGCGCGCAGGCAAAAAAAATCAATCCGCCAAAGCTCCGTTGACCATCATCCATGGGATCGGTTGCCGGTTTTCTATCACAGTCTCGTACACATTGCGTTTAACATCTTCCGTTGTTGCCGGAACAAGGATGGCGTCTGCCAAGTATCCCGGCGCAATCCTGCCCAAACAGTGCTCCATCCCGATCGCGCGTGCCGGGTGAAGCGTACACATCATAAGCAAATCTTCCGGAGTTAGCGATGGATAATTGCGCCGGCACACGCGCATTTCCGAGAAAAGGTCGAGGGAGTCATTGCTGGCGAGGCTGTCCGTGCCCAGGGACACTCTGATTCCGATCTGGCGAAGCCGCTCCAGGGGAAACATCCGATGATGCAAGAACCGGTGACTCTTTGGGCAGTGAACAACCGGCAGATCTTTCCATTCGGGACGCTTTAACCAGGTGAAGTCCTCTTCGTCGAGTTCGTTCATGTGCACGAGAATGCTTCGCTGGTTTACCAGCTCTTCCTGCGCGAGGCGGCGAAAAGGCGACGCCAGGCCGCAATCATCCATCGGCCGGCCGAGATTCCTCAAGAACTCAAACAGCGCTCCTTTCGCGGAGGTAAACATGGCGTACTCTTCTTGCGATTCCGCGACGTGGACCGTGCACGGGAGGCCAAACCTGGTCGAAAATTGGCGCGCAACGTGAAACAAATCGGTTGAGGCGGTGTACGGAGCATGTGGACTTAGGCCGTAGGCCTGCAGATCATCCGCCGGTTGGTTGAAGCACGACCAGAACCCGAACGCATAATCGTCCGTCCATGGCCGGGGACGGACATCGATGAGCTCAAGGAAATGCCAGGTACGAATCGGCGGCCTCCGCAGCCGGGGCAGGACCTGCGGCGCCGCGAGAATATTGAAAACGGAAGTCGCCCCGTTTTTCCGTAATTCGGCCAGACCAAATTCGATGCCGCGCAGATAATCGTCATCGGAGAACTCGCGTTTCAGACCATTGATGCGCCTCACCCAGTTCGAAAAATTTCGCGACGGCAGGATTGCGCCCCGCATCATGCTGTACTCGAGATGGCAATGCGCGTTGATGAGACCTGGCAGCACGACGCCGCGGCCTAGATCGACTACCGGTCCGGCATGGCTCGGGAGCAGATCGGCGGCTGCTCCAACCGCTATGAATCGGTTGCCCTCGACCACAAAGGCGCCGTTCCGGATCGGCGGACCGGCCATCGAGACGAGAGTTCGGCACAAAAACAGGGTCATCGCTTTGCTGCTTTGACGACTTTTCGAAGTTCGGCCACGAGCAGGTTACATGCTTCTACACAAAGGAAGGGGATAACGTCGGTTCGCTCGCCAGCTTGATCGCTCGCCGGATTAAATTTGGAACCGGGCAGAGAGCGAATCGGCCGACCCGTTTCGATGGTCCACAGAATGGTCCGCAGACAACCAGCAGAGGAGTTGCAGAATCTTCCGACCAATTCGTTTGCCTGATCATCCGAAACTTTTTGGGTGATTCGGTACATGCCGGATTGGCGCCCCGCGGTTTCTCGCAACGGGACCGGGGTGACCTGACCCTCGCAAAATCGAATCCAGCTGGCGAACGCACCAGGATAAAAGTAATCGAGCGCCAGCAAAGCTTCTCTTGGGCTATCCAGGCGCAAACACCATCCGCGCATCAGTGTGGGAGCGGCTTTCAGCGGACGATAAGCGCCGTTTGCATCGAAACGAGCGATCTCGCGAGCTTTTTCCGCTGACTGGAAAACAGTCAGTTCGCCTGTCGGAATGCCAATGTCTCCACGGTGCCGCAGGTCGAATCCTCCTTCGCGCGCGCTGCGCGCCACCACTTCGGCAACCGTCAATGACCCGGCGCGCAACCGTTGTTCGAAAACGTCGATGATCACCGTGCCGCAAATAATTGGTGATGCGCGTCGAAACGCGCCACCGTCGCGAGGATGATATCCACCATCATTGACGCCGTCCCGATCGCGTTCGCATAGAAAAGCGTACGTCCGCGGAGCCGGTAAGGATTTTTACGAAAAACCTCCTGGTGACTGGCTGCTCCCTGCGACGCCTGCGAAATTCCCAGGAGGACCGGAATGTCCTCGTAACTATGCAAGCCATCGGAAATGAAGAAGGGCACGACCACGACGAACGGCTGCCGGGTGAGCGTATCCCAGTGCTCGATCTTCGGCTCCTCCTCCAGGTATACCGCCAGCACTTCGTCAAAAATGTCGCGTTCGCGAATGAGCTCGACCTGGCGCTTCACGGCGACGGCCGAATTTTCATTCAGGCTGGTTCCGTGCCCCGCGATCAGCAACGCCGACTGGGTGAACGACAGATCGGGAGCGACCTCTCTTGCCCGGGATAGCAGCAGCTCTACCATTCGCGGATCGTTGCCGACCGGATCGCAATAATAGACGGTCTTGCCGCCAAGCTGGCTGATGGCGCCCGTAATTCCGAGTTCGCGCGGAATCACTTTTGCCGTAAAATACCCTTCGCTGATAAAGTTTGGAACCACGTAGATCTCGTCGGAATCAACCATCCGCAAAACCTCGCGCAGGCTCGGTTCTTCCTTCCAGAAGGCGCAATGTACTTCCCCAAAAATTCCTCGAGCCCGGATCGTCTCGGCATGCGCGAAGGTCGGGGTGCTCGAATCCGGATTCGTGGTCGAACCGTGTCCGACAAGGATGAGCGCAGACCGGGATTTATCCAGCATGTCGCAACATGCCCGGTGCCGAATGGAGGTTCAAGTCTGGAAGAGACGTTGTGGAGTCCGGGTCGCACGCACTTCCACAAAACGCCTACCGGCCTCGCCTGAATCAGCGGGCCGTTTTTTGCCAGCCATCTGCGTTCTCAGTGGCTTTCAGAATCAACTGCAATACTGCCCGACCCTCTTCCGCCGAGTGGATCGGACGCCGCTGCTCCCTGATACATTCATCAAAATGGGCGATCTGGGCATTGAAACTCAGCACCTGGGGCAGCTGCATTTTTGCCGGTTGATAGAATCCGCGTGGAAGGAGAAACAATTCGTTGCCCGTACCAAAAATCTGACCTTCATCCCCGCACACGTGAATCTGATGAGATCCGTACGCAATTTCCATCGCCCATGAGCTCAGAATCTCGCCGATCACACCGTTGGCAAAGCGCACCTGGACTGAGGCCGTGTCTTCACCCTCAATTTGCTGTTCAAAACGTCCCATCGTGCTGCGAACCTGTGCAACTGGCGCTCCGACCAGATAGAGCAGGCGGTAGGAGGGATGGTAACCCGTATCGATCAGCTCTCCGCCCCCCTGGAGCTTACGCTGAGCCCGCCATTTGCCATGGAAGGAACGTCCTTCGCCCTCCGGAATGAAACAATCCTGGGATCGAACCCAGCGAAGCGCGCCGATCCGGCCTTGGTCGATCCAGCGTTTCGCTTCCTGAACAACCGGATCGAAAAGCTGGTTGTGAGCCGACATATAGATGATTCCGCTTTGCGCCACGGCATCGAGTATGGCGTCCGCTTCCTTCAGATTGATACACATTGGCTTTTCACAGAGGACATGTTTACCGGCTCGGGCTGCATCGAGGATAGCCGGTGCATGCAAATGATGCGGAAGGCAGATGATCACAGCATCAATCTTATCGCCGGCTTCCTGGAACATCGTGTTCCAATCGTTGAATTGTAGCGCCACTCCGCCGAGCTGCTTACTTCTCGCTCGCAAGTTGTCCTCCGAAATGTCGCACAGGGCCACGCACTCCAGGCGATCGGAATTAGCCTTGATCCCTTCGGCATGTGCGGCCGAGATGCCGCCGGCGCCAACGATTGCGAGATGAACCTTCTGCGGAATGGATTGGGTCATAGAGCTGAAAACGTTGGATCCTCCGGCGCTAATAACCGCACGATCGGTTCATCGCTGCAAGTCGCTCTGGCGGCGATGGAAGGAGTTGCAGAACCAGCTGGAGACCCTGTATTGATCATCCGGGCTGGGCCGAATGAGCAATGCAGGCTACTGTGCTCGCCGTGAAAGCATTGGCGTTCCTGGCCATTCCCTTTTTTCTCAACGTTGCGACACAGGGCGAGGACCGTCTGGACCCTTCGATTCGTCAGCTGGTCGTTGGAATCGATCCAACGTGGGATGGAATGCATGGATCTTTGCAGCGTTTCGAGCGTGCTTCTCAAGCGTGGAAACCGGTCGGCCAACCTGTCCCGGTGCTTTTCGGGAAACATGGACTTGCTTGGGGTCGCGGCGAACTGACCGGTCAAGGCACCGGGCCGATCAAGGTCGAGCACGACAACCGTGCCCCCGCGGGAGTGTTCAAGATCGGTCTGATTTATACTTATGATAAGACGCTCCCCCGCGGCGCCGATTACCCGTTTCATACAGTTGGTGCAGCGGATGCCTGGGTCGATGACGTAGCAAGTCCTGTCTATAACCGCCACGTCCTGGTCGATCCGGCAAATCCTCCGATCTGGTTTTCCAAGGCTAGGATGCGGCAGGGCGACTTTGCGTATCGCTGGTTAATTGAGATCCGGCATAACACAGACCCTCCCGTCCCCGGCTATGGCAGCGCGATTTTTTTTCATATTCGGCGCGGACCAGACAGACCATCCGCCGGGTGTACCACCATGCCTGAGAAGGACCTGATCTCGTTGATTTGCTGGATGCGCGCGGTGGAAAATCCGCATTATGCGTGTCTTCCTCGGTCGGAATATCTGGCCCTCTGGCAGAAATGGGATTTGCCTGATCCCGCGGTTACCGGGCTGTTTCAGGCCGAATGCCTTGGAAAACAAGCACTTAGAATTTGCATGGATCGGAGCGTTCCGGTAAACGGTCTCCCATGAATTTCCGTGCCACCCTTCTCTCGATAACCTTTGTCGCGCTTGTCGGCTGTTCGTCGGGCGGCCTTTATCGATGGGTGCCGTTTGCCGGCCATAAGCGCCCCACGCCAGCCGGAAGAGTTCCCGGGACGATTAAGCCTTCGAAATCTTCTCCGTTCGGTCCAATCACCGGACCCGTTTACTACGGATTGGAAATGCGTGTGCAGCTGAACCCGGACGTTGTCCGCGTCGCACAGGTACATTCGATCGAGGCGCACTTATTGCTGATTAACCGGACAAAGAAGACCGTCAATCTTCGATTTAACGACAGCCGTCACTTCGACTTCATCCTGCGAGATGCGAGCGGCAAGAAGCTGGTTCAGTGGTCAGACGATCAGCCGGTAAACCAGAATCCCGGGTACGTGATCATCAATCCACAGGAACGCGCTGAGTTTATCGGGACTCTTTCCACCAGGGATTTAGTGGCCGGGCGTACCTATCAATTGGAGGCAGTCGTTGTTGGCTACGACCAGATGCGACAGGTTGTGCCGGTGCAGGCTGTCCCCTGAGCGTTGCATCGCTTTTCTTAAGCGTAGCGCCGGCAGGATGGGTCTGTCGGACTTTGCAAGAGCATCGGCAATCCTCGCTGGCTCGGTCTCCCGCCCCGGAGAGCCGGATTGAGCCTGGAGCGGCAATAGCCGAGTCATCATGCCTCCGCGGAAAAAACGAAGCTATTCCTCTATCTTGCGGGCCTGCGGTCCGATGGTCCCGGATCACCCGGCCCTCCGGGACGGAAATCATCTTTAAATCGAGTACCGGCAATAAATTGCCGGTCTATTTTCCAAGGTCCCTCCGGGACAAGAGGCCAAAGTCCGACCCGCCCAGGATGCCGGTTCGAAAAGCTGACAAGCTGGAAGCTCATCCTACCTTGAAGTCCGACACGCCCGAGGCCGCCCAAGCTGGACGATGCCAGCTACACGCGCTCCGTCGTTTCCACAGACCGGCTTGAGCGACAGACCACTGATATTTGCGCGCGGTTTCGCCGATGAGAAACGGCAGATCCTTGGTCTGGATGAGTTCAAAGTTTTCAAGCATTTCCGCTTGGAGCGCTGGCCAAGTGCCTTCGTCTGCCTCCGAGCCTGCTCCGAGCCAATGAGACTCCGGGGTAAACTCCTCGAGCCAGGTGTACGGAGAAGCCAACAGGCAATGTCCACCCGGAGAAGTTAGCTCGGCCAGAGTTCGCAACAGTTTCCGAGGATCCGGAACGCGGTCCAGCAGGTTTGCCGCCAGAACGAAATCGAAACGTCCGAGGTCTTCCCGGAGATGCAAAGCGTCACCCACTTCAAATCGGCAGCGGTCGCGGTCAATCCCTGGCGCGAGTTCGTGAGTGCTGATCTGGAACCGATGACCTTCTAAAGTTCTTCTGATCGTCACCGAACCTTGCTGGCGGATCTCCTCGGCGGTTTCGATAAATCGCTGCGAAAGATCGATACCAACCACGCTCTCGCTGAACCGGGTCAGCTCGAACGTGGAGCGTCCGACCGCACAGCCTAGATCGAGAGCCCGTCCGATGGAGCCAAGACCTGCGGCAAACTCCTCGACACAACGAACCGGGTAGAACAGCGCCTCGCGAGGTCCAAATACCCAAGGGAGCTGCTCCTCGGCATTGCCGTAGTGAAACAGTAAATAGCTTTGCAGAGCAGACTCCGTTTCATAAGTCAGATTCATTTTCTATCTTCGATCGGCAATCCGTCTGCACCCGCGCCGCCGATCGGTGTCGGCGGCCAGGTCTCAGACCTCTGTCAAAACCACTACGTCAGCTGAGCAATGCCGCCATGTATTCCGCGGGCGCGAAGTTCTCGATCAGAATCTCGGTCCGGCCATCACGATGCATCCGGACTTGCGGAACGTTGATCTCCGGGGTTTTCTCCGGCGCGAACAGGATGTCGTCATGGGTCGCGTTTTTCCGATTGGAAAACTTGTCCGGTGTAAGATGTCCGCCTAAGTGATCGCTTCGACCGGTCGCCACATGCATCGTGCCAAGAATCTTCTCATCCTGAATGTCTCGTCCGGAAGCCGGGAGCAGTTGCGTTCCAAAACCGAGTTCACCGATTTCTCCGGTCACTGGGTCGGATTTTAGCTTGGCGAGATGCTCGTCGACGACTTGCTGGGTACCCGACAGTAGCCTGGCGTCGACAATCCGGCCGCCACGGACACTCATGAGCGCAATGGTTCCATCCTCGTACTTCAACGGGAACGATCCCGATGCGCTTTCCGGTACGAAGTAAATCTCTCCGGCCGGAAGGTTGGCGACATCAGGTCCGCCCCGACAGAGTCCATGGCTCTTCTGGGCTTCCTGCCGCCCGAGATCAAGTCGCAGGGTATGGCGCTGCCGGCCAACCGCGAAGTCAATCTCCACCCAATCGGCCTTGGTCATACCCAAACGCAGCTTCTCGGCGCTTCGGCTTACTTCTTCGTAGTCAACGGCCAATCCCGTCCGCAAGATCGTTTCGTTCAAACCGTGCAGAGTCGCGCCCCGGAATTTGTACCGCTTGGCAAAAGCGGTTAACGGCGCGGTCGCCGAGAATGTCGAGAGGCAAAGGATCAGGTCATAGTTGGGGTAAACGTCCTTTTCCAGGCTGATCTCGTTTCCGTCGATGGCAGATGCCGCATCTGGAAGATCCAGGTTGCTTCCGCCGGTAATCTCGTAGGCGAAGAGATCACCACCCTTCAGTTTCAGATCGTTCAAAACATTGTCGTGCAGCCCTTTATAAAAGACTTCATAAGCCAGCCGTTGCGTCGTCCGCGAGCTGTCCTTCAGGAACGCGAAGTCCTTGATTTCCCCCGGGTCTGGTAAATCGATCAGCAGAGCCACGCGTTCGCCGGCTCGCGGCTGAAAGACGGTCTTCAGCAGGCGAGACAAGCTAAACGGCGGAAAAGTCTCGGGAACTCTGAGTGTGTTTAAGGCGATCATTGTCATAATATGTCGTTTTCCTCTAAGGCGGTGTCAAAGCCGGCCGGAATCCTTCAATTACAGCTTGTACGTCGAAAGCTGGTTGCTGGACGTTCGGCAGTTTCTGCCTGATCGGTCAGCACTAGTTTCTCTCCAATTGGCATGGTCTTATGACAACCCTATGTCAGGAGACTCGTGAAGCTCCGTTTCGAGCCGGTTTGCTCCCCCAGACAACTGACCGAAAACTTCGCCCATTAACTTCTCGCGGCAAACCGGGCTGATTTGCGAATTTCGAACCATGGATTCCTTTGCCTTCCGTTCTTTGTTCTTGTGAGTTGCTTGCGGCGAGCATATGGCGATGCTGAGCATCATGTCTTCCCAGTTTGGTCTTTTGTTCCGCGTTGCCACCTGGGGCGAGTCTCACGGCGGCGGGGTGGGGGTGGTAATCGATGGTTGTCCGCCGCGAGTGCCGATCACCGAGCAGGAAATTCAGATTGAACTCGATCGGCGCCGTCCCGGCCAGAGTGAGCTCGTCTCGCCCCGGGCGGAGGCCGATCGTTGCCAAATTCTTTCCGGGATCTTTGAGGGCCTGACTCTTGGTACGCCGATTTCAATCCTGGTTAAGAATACCGATGCGCGACCCGAAGCGTACCGAGAGATGGAAAACACTTTTCGACCATCCCATGCGGATTATACCTATCAGGCTAAGTTCGGGATCCGGAATTGGCAGGGTGGTGGGCGCGCCTCGGCACGGGAGACTGTCGGACGTGTCGCCGCCGGCGCAGTCGCTCGAAAGGTGCTTGTTCAGCATCTGCCGGACCTGACCGCGGTCGCGTACGTGAAGAGCGTGCATCGCATTGTCGCTCAAGTTGATCCCGAGAGAGTCGAACGAGGGGACGTCGAACAATCGATTGTCCGGTGTCCCGATTCAGCGGCGTCAGAGCGAATGGCCGACTTGATTAAAAACGTGCGCAAAGAAGGGAACTCCGTCGGGGGGACAGTCGAGTGCGTCCTTCGTGGGGTGCCTCCGGGACTGGGCGAGCCCGTGTTTGACAAGCTGGAGGCAGATTTAGCCAAAGCGATGCTCAGCATTCCTGCCACAAAGGGGTTTGAAATTGGCTCCGGTTTTGCCGGCACCGAGTTGACCGGGGCTGAACACAACGACCTCTTTGAGGTTCGCGATAACCGCATACGCACGCAGACCAATTTCTCCGGCGGCATTCAAGGCGGGATCAGCAATGGCGAAACTATCTTTTTCCGAGTTGCTTTCAAACCAACCGCGACCATTCTGAGAACTCAGAAAACCGTCACGACCGATCTGTCGGAAACGCAACTTGCCGCGCGTGGGCGGCACGATCCCTGCGTTGTTCCACGGGCCGTCCCAATTGTCGAGGCGATGAGTTATCTGGTTCTTTGCGACCACTTCCTTCGCCAACAGACTCAGGGGATACCGGTGGCGCAGTCCTGACCCAGGCACATGATACCAGGCTCACCGCAATGGCAGCATTTCATACTGATCCTGGCTGCACTCTGGTTGCTGATCAGCATATTCCGCGGATGGGGTAAAGGACTGCTGCGCCAATTGCTTGTACCCGTTGCACTCATTGTGGCTGCCGTTGCCGTGCAATTCGGTGTCCCGGCAGTAGTTCAAAGTGCGGCGCAGGCTACGCATCTACCGGGTTTCCTGTTGTTTCCCGTAGCCTTTCTCGGCATTTGGCTGTTCGCGTATACCGCGGTCCAGATCGGCGGCAAGATCCTTTTCAAACGGACCCGGGACCTGGACTCGGCCGGGTCGCGATTTGTTTTCGGCTTGGGCGGGGCGGTCTTGGGGCTTTTCTTTGGTTTGTTCTTTGTTTGGCTTGCCGCGATCGCAATCCGGATCACCGGCCGGATGGCCCAGGAACAGGCTATCCTGCAGGGGCAATCGGCCGATCTGCTCGTTCGTAACCTGGCCCGGCTGGACGCCTCCATGGAGTTAGGCGCTGGTCAAACCTTGCTTGACGTTGTCGATCCGGTCCCAGCTTGGGTCTACCGCGATGTCCAGCTCGCCGGTAAGCTAGTGAGCGATCCTCGGGCGATCGAGCGTTTCGTGGAATATCCCGGCTTCCAAACTCTCTGGCAAAGCTCCAAAGTCCATGCGCTCCAATCGGATTCCGCTCTGATCGAGCAAGCTCGCCGGGGGAATCTGCTCGGTATCCTGACAAATCCCGGAGTGATTGCCGCTCTCCAGGATCCGGAGGTGCAGCGACAGCTCTCCAGTCATGAGCTGGAATCTGCTTTCCGATACGCAGTCAATGGGCATTGACACAGCCTGGGCTCGCTCGCAAATCCTCAAAAGGATTTGCGAGCGATGCAGGCTTCAGCCACGCTCTTTGAGTTGGAAATGAAGAGCGACTATGTGCCGACAATCGGGCTGGAAGTGCACGTCCAGCTAAAGACGCGGAGCAAGATGTTTTGCGGATGCGCAGTGGAATACGGGGCCGAGCCTAATACCCGCACGTGCCCGGTTTGCCTCGGTTTGCCTGGGGCCTTGCCGGTGATGAACCTGGAGGCGTTGAGACTCACTGCTCTTACGGGTTTGATCTTCCGATGCGATCTTGCCGAGATCTGCAAATTCGACCGGAAAAACTATTTCTATCCGGATATGCCGAAAAATTACCAAATTTCGCAGTACGATCGGCCCCTGTGTCAGAATGGAGAGGTGCCTCTCGCGGACCTGGCATTTCCGAAAGATGCTCAAAAAAGCATTGCTCATCCGGGGAAAAAAGTGCGGCTGGTGCGCATTCACCTGGAGGAAGACGTCGCTAAGAGTTTTCATTTTGAGTCGGTGACCGGGATCGATTTCAACCGGGCTGGCACACCCTTGATGGAGATTGTCTCGCAACCTGATATCGAGAGCCCGGAGGAAGCGTTTGCCTACCTGGGGTCCTTGAAGCAGGCGCTCATTTACGGCGGCGTGAGCGATGCGGACATGGAGAAAGGCCAGTTGCGCTGCGACTGCAACGTATCCATCCGTTTGCGTGGGGCGACCGAACTCGGCCCAAAGGTCGAACTCAAAAACCTGAACTCGATCAGCGGTGTCCGGCGCGCTCTGGCGTTCGAGATCGATCGGCAGATCGATGCCGCGCAGCGTGGTGAAACGCTGCAACAGGAAACCCGGCGGTGGGACGATGATGCCGGCCAGACCTTTTTGATGCGGACAAAGGAATCCGCGCACGATTACCGCTACTTTCCCGACCCGGATCTTCTCCCGGTCAAAAGTGAGATTTTTCTCGAGGACGTCCGTCGGAAGATGCCCGAGCTGCCCTGGGAAAAAAGGGCTCGCTTTGTTCAACAATACGGCGTTAGCGATTACGATGCCGGCGTTTTAGCGGATGATCTGCCGTTGGCGGAGTACTTCGAGCGTGCCGCCCGATCGGCCGACACCCCGAAACTGGTCGCCAACTACGTGCTGAACGATCTTCTGAGTGCGTTGGCCGCAGCGGGGCAAACGGTGGAGAGTTGCCCGGTTCTCCCGGAACATTTGGCCGGACTCGCTCGATTGGTGCAAACGGGAAGTATCAGCAGCAAACAAGCGAAGGAGGTCCTTGCCGAGATGTTTGCCAGTGGCCGGTCGCCCGAGGAAATCGTTGCGGCAGAAGGCATTCGGCAAGAAAGCGATCTCGGCGCAATCGCCGGCTTGTGTCAGCAGGTGATTGCCGCCAACCCAAAATCCGTTGAAGACTATCGAGCGGGGAAGAAGGCCGCAATCAACTTTCTCAAAGGCCAGGTCATGAAACTGTCGAAAGGAAAAGCCAATCCGAACCTGGTTGGCGAGGTGCTGGAGAAGCAGCTTGGAGGAAATAGCAAATAGCCGATAGCCAATGACCAATTGCTCATTGGCTATCGGTCATCGGACATTTATTCCAAGTACTTGGCGAGCTTCTCTCTTAACTCTGTCCGCGCCCGGAAAAGAATGCTTTTGATTGCTGGAACCGTCGTATCCATCACCTTGGCGATTTCCTCGTAGGACATCTCTTCGTAGCGGCGCAAGACGATCGCCAGCCTCTGCGTTTCTGGCAGCTGAGCGATGGCCCGCTCGATGGCGTCCTGCAGTTCGCCCTCCAGCATCACCTGGTCGGGTTCCCGTTCGGTTCGCTCGGCCTGTTCCGGCAGGTCCTCGATCCGGCCCGCAAAATGGCGTCTCCGGCGCAGCTCGTTGAAAACCAGGTTTCGGGTAATCCGGAACAACCAGGTAGTGAACTTTGCCGTCGGTTTATAACGGGGCGCCGATTTCCAGACTCGGATAAAAACCTGTTGCGCCAGGTCTTCCGCCTCAGCGTCCGAACCGAGCATTTTGCCGATGGTCCCGACCACCCGCGACTGGTGCATCTCAACCAGCAGCCGAAAAGCCTCCATATCGCCGTCTCGGATACGCGACATCCACTCGATCTCCGGCTCGACTACGACGGGTGAAGACATCAAGGGCACCTTCAAAGCAAGGCTCATCGTCCCTTCTTCAAACCCGTCCGCCCGTGCAGAGTTGCTGAGGATGTGGTTGACCGTCCGGGGTTGCTTGCTGCATCGAAAGTTATATGGCACGCTGGATTGTGAAACATTTCACAAACAGCCGATTCATCCCTGATTCCTTGCAAAAGATCTATGAAAAAGTTTCTGCGGGGATACGAATCAATGAGGCCGAAGCGGTCACTCTCTTCCGTCAACCCGATATTAACGCGGTGGGCGCAATCGCCAATCTTGTGCGTGAACGGAAAAACCGGAACCGCGCCACTTATCTTGTAAATCGCTACATCAATTATTCCAATATCTGCATCCTTTCCTGCCAGTTCTGCGCTTTCGGTGCGCGAAAACGGGACCCGCATGCTTTTGAATTGGCCATTGAAGAGATCGTTCAAGTAACCAGGGACGCGCTGGTTCAGGGTGTGACCGAGGTCCACATGGTTGGCGGCCTTCACCCAACGTTGTCCGGCGACTGGTACCTGGAACTGCTCACCAGGTTGCGACAGCTTAATGCTGAACTTCATATCAAAGCCTTTACCGCGATCGAGGTTCGACATTTAGCCGAACGCATTTTCAAGCGCACTATCCCGGATACTCTCGATCTATTGCGGTCAGCCGGACTCAATTCTCTGACCGGAGGAGGCGCGGAAATTTTTGATCCGGAGGTCCGCGACAAGGTTTGTCGAGGAAAAGAATCGGCTGAAGAGTGGAAGGAAGTCCACCGGATCTGGCACAGCATGGGTGAACGGAGCACTTGCACGATGCTCTTTGGCCATGTCGAAACGATCGAACAACGCGTTGATCATCTTCGACAACTCCGCGAGTTGCAGGACGAGACTGGAGGTTTTACCGGATTTGTTCCTTTTGCCTTTGTTCCCCAAACGACCGAACTATCGCATCTGAAACCGGCTTCGGCGCTTGATCAACTGCGAACCTTGGCCGTCAGCCGGATTTACCTGGATAACTTCGATCACATCACCGGCTATTGGATTGCGATGACTCTTCCCCTGGCTCAGGTTTCGCTCAGCTACGGGGTTGACGATCTGCACGGCACGCTCATGGAGGAAAAGATCTTCCACATGGCGGGCTCGACGACTCCGCAAGAACAAACCGTGGCGACTTTGGAACGCGTCATCCGGGAAGCCGGTCGCGAGCCTGTTCAGCGCGACAGCTATTACCGCCCGCTGCGTCCCGGAAGATCGGCTGAGTTGGACACAGTCACGGCGTAGGCTCGGACTTTCGCGTTCGATGGTAATAAAATTGCGGCGGTAGTTCGGACCAGAACTTCGTCACCATCGGCAAAATTTGCCTAGGCAGGAATTGCCGGTTTCGCTCTGAATTCGTAGGTATCTGGCGTTATCACCAGCGGTAATTCAAATCGTATTTATAATGTAATCTCCTTAGGAGCAGCACCTTACGAAAATAGAATTGCGGACGTTCTTTTTCGTGGCACGGCCATTGCTTCACACCCGGCTCCACACGTATGATGACAGCTGCCCTGCCCACCCGGTCCCCGGCAAACCCGAAACCGCAAACCTCCCCAACAGTGGTTGACGAAGCAGCGTTTGAACAGCGCGTCTTCGAGCATATCCCACTCGTCCGGTCTATTGCTGATCGGATGAAGCGAAAGTTGCCGAACAAGATTGAGTTGGAAGAACTCCACAGCATCGGGATGATCGGACTGGTCGCGGCTGCGCGAAACTACCGCCCGGCACAGCATAACAGCTTTACGAGTTACGCCGCTATGCGGGTAAAGGGAGCTATCCTCGATGAGCTCAGGCGGATGGATTGGCTCACTCGCGCGAGTCGATCCAAAGCGAAGAAACTGGGGTCAGTTATCTCGCGCCTGGAGCAGGAGCAGGGTGGAGTAGTTTGCCAGGAGTCGTTGTGCGCAGAAATGCAGATGAGCGAAGACGAGTTGAACAATCTGCTGGATGAGGTGCGTCCGGTAAGAATGGTCTCGCTGGATGCGAGCGATGAGGTCGACAGCGAAGATCAATCGCTTCATGAGCTAATTGCTGACGATTCGTCCGCGACCGCTTTCGATGCTCTGGAACGCAAAGAGATGGTGCTATTGCTGGCCAAACGCATCAGCCAGTTAGCTGACGTCCCGAAAAAAGTCCTTGCCATGTATTACTATGAGGGGTTGAAATTAGCGGATATAGCCGCTTGCTTTGGACTGACGGAATCCCGGATCTGCCAGATACACACCCAAGCCGTCAAACAACTTCGAACCTATCTCTTCAGCGTAATTGCGTAGTTATGTCAGAACCTGCTCAGGAAAATAGCGGGAGTCGGGCGGCGATTCCGCGACAAACTCATGACGTTGGTTGGGATGAACTCGTGAATGCGCTGCGGGAGGAACTGCAAGAGGAAGGGGGGCTGCTTCGGTTAGTAAATCAGCAGACAGAAATCCTGTATCGTCGCGATGTCCCGGACGCTGAGCGGATTGAAGAACAGATCGCCAGCCAGCAAAAACTCGCTACCCGGTGTGCCCAACATCGGGAACAAATCCTCCGACAGACCGCTGGACGCATCGGGCTAAGTGAAGAAGCCAGGACATCTGACGTTCTTGGGTGCTTCCCGGAATATGTACAGCCGTTGTTAGAAGCTCTGGTCTCCGAGGTCAACCGGCTCTCCGGTCGAGTCGAGGAACGAATAAAGCAGAACCAAAGTCTGAAAGATCGTTTTTTTTCGCGGACCGCCTCCGCAGCATGATGCGGACTTGATCCCGTCCAGATTTATGCGAAACATCCGCCTGCGCGTTTTGGGTGTAACGCCTAAAGTAGTAATACAGATAGTCAGAAAGACACCACGATGCTAATTTTGTCACGAAAGGTGAACGAGGGGATTGTGATCGGTGATCAGATCCATATTAAAATTACGCGCATCGACGGCGATACCGTAAAGATCGGGATTGAGGCTCCCAAAGAGATTCCAATCTTCCGAACCGAGATCTATCACGCCAATAGTCGTGCGCCGGTCCCGAAAACCGACCGCATTGCCTTTACTCGCAAGACTGATTTCTCCCCGGACACCGAAAAACTTCCCGCGGCTTAAGTCGCTCTTTTTTTTGTTCTTGCGTGATTCCGGCGCAGGAGTTCCTTTTCGGCCGGTGGGCCGATGTGGCGGAATGGCAGACGCAACGGACTTAAAATCCGTTGGGGCGAAAGCTCCGTGCGGGTTCGAGTCCCGCCATCGGCAGCTTCCAAACAACGTAGTAGTTCGGAGTCGTTTCTTACTGGAACAATCCGCCGATCGGGGTTCAATCTCGTCTCAGTGCGGCGTCACACGATCCGCTGAACCCATTGGCTCCGCCAAGCCGGCGCGTCGAAGGGATCCGCGAAATACTGTGTCTCGTGCACGACCTTTCCGTTGCGGAACTCCATAATACTCACCGTGTAAGCACGTCGGCCCTGGTACGTGATTGTGTATTCCGTAATCCAGAGATCACCGTTTCCGAGAATTCGCTTGACGTTGAAGCCTGACGGCTTGCCGGGATGATGACTTCGCAAAGCCTGCAAATTTTTTCGCCCGAGGATTCGCTCCCCTGACTGGGGATAATCACAAATGGCATCGTCATCGTAAATGTCGTGTTCGGCGTTTGCATCGCCGGCTGCCGACGCGTGCCAGTGCGCATTCAGGGCTTCGCGTATTTGCTCCTCTTGCATGGACTGCTCCAGGTGCTGTTGGTTTTCAGGTTCATCCACCTTGTGGAACGAAACCCGGGGTGCGGGACTTTACCACTTCATTGAACCTCTGTCTGGTCTGAATTCGATTGATTTCGTCAAGCGCGTCTTCCGGAAGGGCGGAGATGTTGAGATTCCCTGGCGTGCGGGCCGCGGTTCCGGTATCGTTCCGCACAATCGAAGTGTCGAAATCCGGCTTCCAGCGCGTCTCTGGTAGCACTTATCGTCGCGGCTGCCTCGGGAATTAGGGTGCCAAACCCAACTGCGGGCATATGGCCGGCTCCGTGGTTGAGCGGTATTCTCCTCATCCGAAAATCAGAAGATTCGACCATGATTATTGATCAAACTCGATCGTTGTTGCGAGACAATCTCTAAATTCTCGGCCTGCCAGCGCCCAGCCAAAGCCACGTGGTGAGACGATCTCTGAAATTTTCGGGCGGCACAGGGCAGTAAGGCCCTGTGCCGACACGCCCAAACGGCTCCTTAGCCCGATCAGGGCTGCGCCGTGATTTCTGCTGGCAGAGTTACTTGCCCGCTCAGACTGATATCCTGCGACGAATTTCCAACCAATACGTTGTATTTGCCTTTTACGGCGTCCCAGACATGCGCATCGGTGTTGAAATAAGCGAACGACCGCTGGTCGAGCTGCAGGGTTACCGTTTTCGATTGTCCGGGTTGCAAAAAGACCTTCTGGAAACCTTTCAATTCCTTCAGGGGCCGCGCGATTTTCGGGTTGGTTTGCCCCACATAAAGCTGTGCGACTTCACCGCCGGCGCGCTGTCCGGTATTTGTCACCGTAAACGACACATTCACCGGAACATTCCCGTTGAATACCGCTGGCTCGATCTTGAGATTAGATAAGCCAAAGGTTGTGTAGGACAGGCCAAAGCCAAACGGATACAACGGCTGGATATTCTTCTCTTCGTAACCCCTGTATCCTACGAAAATCCCTTCGGAGTAAGGAATCGCGTCGGGATGCTGATTCACCGGATTGGGGAAAGTGGCGTAAGCCGGATTATCTTGAATCCGCTTCTCCATGGTCACCGGTAATTTACCGGAAGGATTCACATCGCCGAACAGGATTTCAGCGAGTGCCTGACCGCCGTTCTGACCCGGGTAAAAGGTCTCGAGGAACCCGGCGACATTAGCGATCCACTGCTGTGAATCGAAGTTGCCGCCGCCGTGGAAAACCACAATCACTCGCGGGTTAACTCGTGCCAGATTCGCAATTAACTCGTCTTGAAATTCCGGCAGCTGAAATGGTCGGTCCTGTCCTTCGCCTTCGTACTCGTTGCTGATCCCGGCCGCAACCACAACCGCACCGTACTTGGCAAAATTAGGAGGAGCTTCCAGCGAAGCCCAACTGGCTTGTACCCCAGTCAAACCACCTTGCTCAAAGGTATCAAAAAAGCCGCCGACGCGACGGTAATCGATTTCCACCGTATAAGCCTTGCCGGCCTGCAAAGCGATTTTTCCGGAGAGCGCGGTGGTCGGCCCGTACCCTACCGGGGGCAGCGGAGGTGAATTGAAGGTGTCCACCAAGGTTTGCCCGTTCACGATTAGTCGAAGTCCTCCGTCGCCTCGAACTTTGAAAACATGGTCGCCAGAGATCACTGGCACCACTTGACCGGTCCAGCGCGCAGAGAAGCTTCCCTGGTTACTCGAGACCGGAATCGGATCGATATCCCAATCAAAATTCAGATGAATATCGTTCCGCGTAATCGCCGGCATACCCGAAAGATCATTCGAGGTGAAGTATTCCGCTTTCAGGCCCTGCTGAACCTCATTATTAACATCAAGGTACTGCCAAGTAGCCTGCGCCGGGTTTAGCGTGCAGGCAGAGATCGTGTCTACCTTTGTCTGCGGAGAGACCTCATTCTGAATGCCTTCCAACTCGCTTACGAAACTGATCGGAGTGACATAAGAACTCCCAAAACCAGTCGGTGGCGCGTTCAGCGCAAGGGATCCGACGATGGCCACCGTGGGTATATCTTCTTTCAACGGCAAAAGATTTTCTTTATTCTTCAGCAGCACAATCCCTTCACGAGCAACCTTGAGCGCGGCTTCCTCGCTATAGGGATCGTCGAGCGGAATCGTCGGGTCCAGCTGCTGGCGGTCAAGAAATCCGAAAGAGACGACCTCCCGCAAAATGCGCCGAACCTTGTCATCGATGGTTGCAACGGACAGAGGATCAGGAATGTAAGGGAGCAGGGTCTGACTGTTCATGAAACTGCCGGTCGGCAAATCCAGGTCGCAACCGGCTAAGGCCGCGTTCAAGCCGTAATGGATCGCGTTGTAGTCTGACATCAACAAACCCGTGAATCCCCATTCCTCTTTCAATACCTGAGTCAGCAGAAACAGACTTTCGGAACAGAAATACCCGTTTACCCCGTTGTACGCTCCCATAACGGTAGCAACGCCACCATTCTTTACGGCGGCCTCAAAAGGCGGCAGGTAGATCTCTCGCAAGGTCCGTTCATCGATCAGGATCTGAACATTCGTTCGGTTTTCTTCCTCATCGTTGCAGACGAAATGCTTGGCGCACGACCACACGCCCTGGGCTTGAATACCCTTAACCACTTGGGGCACAAGCTGGCCCCCAAGGTAAGGATCTTCGCCCGTCATATATTCAAAGTTGCGGCCGCCCATCGGTACACGGTAGAAATCCATGCCTGGTCCAAGGATGGAAAAATACCCTCTGGCCCGGCTGTCACGACCCATGGAGATTCCTTGTTCACGGGCGAGATTACGGTTCCAGGTTGCGGCCAGAGTTAGACCCGCCGGAAAACGAATGCCAGGGTCGTTGCGGCGAACGCCGAGCGGACCGTCTGTCTGGTAAATCTGCGGGTTCAGCGGGACCTGGAGATTCGGGACAGGGATCGGTTTAACGTCAAAAAAGGGGGTACCGCCAATATAGCTAAGCTTTTCGGCTAAGGTCATTTGGGAGAGGATCGCCTCGACCCTCTGGTCGACCGTCGTTGCGGCTGATTGGCCGTAGGCGCTCGCACCGAATGCGCAGAGCGCTAGCAAAATCATGCGAGAAGAGATGCGTGATTTCATTGAAACATTGAAAGGAAACGTTGGGGGTTAGGTGGGGGAAGGGATTGAATGGTAACACACTCGTCCTCTGGTGAGAGAGGCAGAGCATTGTTCCAAACCGGTCAGTGGGGCGAGCGACTGATAGGAACAGCGCCACGCAAGCAGAATGCCTGGTCCAGCAAGCAGAAGACTATATCCATTGGGGGGCCTCCGTTGAAACGACTCTCCCGAAGCAACCGGATGTGCTCGCTGATGTCAAACTCTTCTTCATTAGAGGGCTGCACAATTTGCTGCGCTCGAAATGCTGATCCCTGGCGCGAACTTTGGGAATTCGCCTGTCGTTAAACCGCTCTCTTCTTTTTGATTCAAAGAACAACTCGTGCCAATTTCCCTGCCCATGTGTTCGAAACACCTCCTGCTTTACACGAGCTGCTCTCTGCTCTTGATCCAGACTCTCTCAAACGCCTCACCACCTTTGGCTGCGATTCCACCAGCCGAAAAGAAGCCGGTCACTGATACTTATCATGGGGTCAGGGTTCGCGACGACTACCAATGGATGGAGCAATCCTCGAATCCCGAAGTCAAAGCTTGGGCGGAAAAAGAGAATGCCCGTGCCCGCGAGTTCCTTGATGCGATGCCGGGGCGCAACGAAATTGCTGCCCAGATCAAGACCCTGATTACCTCCACTCCGCCATCTGTAGCCGGTTTTCAGTTGGCTGGCGGGAAAATCTTCGCTCTGGAATTTGATCCGTCTAAACAGCAGGAGGTGTTGGTCGCGCTCGATTCGCCTGATCAGCCGGTGAAGGACGCGAAGAGCGTTTGCGATCCGAATACGCTGGATCCGACCGGAGTTACTGCAATTGACTGGTTCACCCCTTCGCACGACGGCTCAAAAGTAGCTGTGTCGCTCTCGAAAAACGGTACGGAGGATGGCGACCTGTTCTTTTTTGACGTGGCGACGGGTAAACAACTTCCCGATCACCTGACCCGCGTCCAGTATCCGACGGGCGGCGGCAGCGCCGCTTGGACGAGGGACGGCACGGGAATCTTCTATACGCGGTATCCGCGGGTGGGTGAACGGCCCGCGGCCGATCTCCATTTTTACCAGCAGGTGTACTTCCACAAAATGGGAACCCCGGAGAGCGCAGACGTTTACGCGATCGGCACGGAGTTTCCCAAGATCGCCGAAGTCGAGCTGCAATCGAGTCGCACCGAGGACCTCATCGTCGCGACCGTCGCCAACGGGGACGGCGGAGATTTCGCGCATTTCGTGCTGGGCCGGGACCAGAAGTGGCGACAGATCAGCCATTTCGCCGATGGCATTAAAAAAGGGAAAATTGGGCCGAACTCCTCGTTCTTTGCGATCTCCCGGGCCAGTGCGCCCCGCGGACAGTTAGTTCAATTCGATTTGAAGTACGATGCGGGTCCAAAAACGATCGTTCCACAAGCCAAAGGGGTCTTGGAGGAAGTTGCCGTCACGGATAATTCGCTTTTGCTCAAGATTTTGGAGGGTGGCCCTTCGAATTTGTGCGTTTATGATCTTGATGGAACAAACGAACGCGTTGCGCCGATCCGTCCCGTTTCCAACGTCGCGGAAGTGGCGGCCGCGTCCGATCTGGCGCTAGCGCGCATCGGAAGTTACAAGTCTCTTCCGGAATGGTTTCGCTACGACGCGGCGGCAAACAAACTGCTGGCTACCGCGCTCAACACCAAGGCCGCGGTTAACTTCGATGACCTGGAGGTGACCCGTGATTTTGCCATTTCCAAGGATGGCACAAGAGTGCCACTTAATATCGTCCATAAACGAGGGGTAAAGCTGGACGGACAAAATCCAACAATCCTCTATGGCTACGGCGGCTACGGATTGAGCGAAGAGCCGCGTGTGCGCTTGAGCTTCCGAGCCTGGTACGATCGCGGAGGCATTTATGTCGACACGAACCTGCGCGGTGGCAACGAATTCGGAGAAGCCTGGCACAAAGCCGGCAACCTGACTCGCAAACAAAATGTTTTCGACGACTTTGCTGCCTGTGCTCGTTATCTGGTGGAGCACAAGTACACCTCAGTATCGCGACTCGGCATGTTAGGCGGCAGCAACGGAGGCCTGCTCATGGGTGCGATGATTACGCAGCACCCGGATCTGATGAAAGCGGTTGTCTCCGAGGCTGGTATTTACGATTCGTTGCGGTCCGAACTCGAGCCCAATGGAATGTTCAACGTTACGGAGTTCGGCTCAGTGAAAGACCTGGCGCAATTCAAGGCCTTGTACGCTTATTCGCCTTACCATCACGTAGTCGAGGGCACGAAGTACCCGGCCATCTTGATCACAGCGGGTCTCAATGACGGAAGGGTAGCTCCTTCCAATTCACTGAAATTCGTGGCACGACTACAGGCGGCGGCCGCGCCGGGCAATCCGATCCTGCTGCGCATCAACTCTTTTGGGCATGGATTTGGCAGTTCTCTCGACCAGCAGGTGTCCGACCTGACGGATGTGTTCGCCTTCTTTACTTATCAGCTCGGCGCGAAATTACCCGGCACCTTTGATCTCTCCAAGAATTAATGAGCTGCAATCAATGCCTTTTCAGGTGCAGGCTGGTTCTGCGGTAAATAGTCCTGTTCCATTCCAGGGACACTGTACTCATAGGGACCGTGATAGACTGTGGGCGTCGTTTCGAAATTCCCGTGGCCCGGGGGTGAGGGGACAGTCCATTCCAGCGTCGTCGAATTCCAAGGATTTCGCGGCGCCTTCGGTCCCTTGAAAATGCTGTAAAAGAAATTGATAAAGAACGGGAGCGTCGAAAAGCCGAGGGCGAATGCGCTCAGACTGATGAAGATGTTCACAGGCTGCTGGCTGCGCAGGTGATCGTACAAGGTTGGATCGGCGATCCGTCGCATCATCCCGTTCAACCCGAGGCTGTGCATCGGAAAGAACGTGAAGTTAAAGAAGATGAACGACAGGACAAAGTGCACTTTGCCCCAGAACTCGTTCATCATTCGGCCGAACATCTTCGGGAACCAGAAGTAAATCCCGGAAAAGATACCAAAGAGACTAGCTCCAAAGAAGACGTAGTGGATGTGCGCTACGATAAAATAGGTGTGGTGAATGAAGAGGTCCACGGGCGTTGCTGCCATGAAAATCCCGCTCAGGCCCCCGATCACAAACATGGACACAAATGCCAACGCAAAGCACATCGGCGTCTTGAACCGCAGTGAGCCGCCCCAGACCGTTCCCAGCCAGTTGAACGTTTTAATTGCCGAAGGCACGGCGATCACCATCGTTGAAAATGAGAAAGTGGCCGACAGAACGAGATTCATTCCACTGACGAACATATGGTGACCCCAGACGATGAAACCGAGCACGCCAATGGCGACCATTGCCCACACCATTGCTTTGTAGCCAAAAACGGGTTTCCGGGCGAAGACCGACAAGATTTCTGAAACAATGCCCATCGCCGGCAGGATCAGGATGTACACCTCCGGATGCCCGAAGAACCAGAACAGATGTTGCCATAACAAAGGTTGGCCGTAGTTGCGCCCGGTAAAAAAGCCGGTGTGGAAGTTGAGGTCAAAGAACAGCATGGCAACCGCAGCGGATAGCACTGGAACCGCTAGCAGGACCAAGATCGCCGTAATGAAAAGGGCCCAGACCGGCAGTGGTAAGCGAAACATTTTCATTCCCGGTGCGCGCATGTTGACGGTCGTGGTAATGAAATTCATCGCACCTGCGATCGATGCCAGCCCATTGACAAAAATACCGACACACCAGCAGCTTTGGCCGGCGGGCGTGCCGCTATACGCCGCGGTGGAAGACAACGGCGCGTAGGAAGTCCAGCCTGCGCCGGGAAAACCAGCCGGCACAAAAAAGCTGGCGAGAAGAATGATCCCGGACAGGAAGAACAACCAAAACGACAGCGCGTTAAAGAATGGGAAGGCCATGTCCGGCGCGCCAATCTTCAACGGGATTAAGAAATTCCCGAAGACCCCGAGCAAAAACGGCATGATCACGAGAAACACCATTACGGTAGCATGCATCGTGACCAGCCCGTTGTAACCGCCGGGGGCGATGGCGCCGGTGTCGGTTACGAGCCATTTCGGAAGCAATCCTCCGATAAGCGGGACCGGCGTGTTCGGAAATGCAAGCTGGTAGCGCACCGCCATGGCGAGCAGGCCACCGACGCCGAGGAAGAACATGGTCGCAAAGAGGTACTGAAGCGCAATGGTTTTGTGATCTTCCGACCAAATGTACTTCGAAAAGAAGCTTAGCTCGGAATGGTGCGATCCTTCGTCGTGCACCTCACTACTGGCGTGCGCAATAGCCTGGGCCATGATTATCTCAAACCTCAACGATTAATATGTCGTGAAGCGATAGTGTTCAAATGGAGATTTTGGCTTTGCCGGAACCTGAATGAGCTCGGCTGTGCAGACAGTCGTGGTGCTCTCTTCGGTTCATTTTTAATCTTTGCTTACCTCGATCGATTTTCACCGCCTGGCGACAGCGCGTTAGACCTTGCGTTATTCGGCGCGGGTGCCATGCTGCGCCACGCGAGCGAGCGCGTTCCTGGCGCGCTTCAGCGTATCAACCAGATAGCGCCGGCCGGGCAACGCAAAGTTGCGCGGGCTCATTCGCCTGCGCCTGGCGGCAGTCATCTCAGGCGATCTTTTGGCCATTTGCTTTTCCTTCTTTTTGATTTTTAGGAACCGATCAGCGCTCGCTGTTGGGCGGTCGGGTGCGCTTGCCTGGTGTGGTGGCTGTCCTGGTGATGATCGACCGGCGCGCAGCCAGCCGCCAGGACCGACAAGCTGATCCAGAGGAATTTGAATATTTGCATATCAGGCTGCGGCGGCATGGCCTGAGCGACGAAATCAACCTTGGCGCCCTGAAGTTCTTCATCCGTTAATTCGACAGTTTGTTTGTCTGACATAATGTCGAATTTCGTAGCCCGATATAACCCGAATATCAAGGAATCTTGCCCTCGGTTCCCAGTTTTGGGACAGCTTCAGACCTATGCAGTTTCGCGTAATTTTCCTAGGTCAGTGATTTGTCGGGATTTACGAGGGGCAGCGCGTAGGGGACTCGAACCGTGTACCGGTCTTGAGAGGGCGCTTATCTAAATTCATAATGTCCTGGCAAGCCGGAACTTACAACTGTCGATTTTCTGGTTGCTCTCTTTGGTGCTCTCCTCCTTCTCCTTTTCCGGAGGTTTCGGGAGCAAGGACGTTAGCCCCGTCGACCCCTCCAGGCAGGCTCTTCTTCCTCATTCTCTTAATCGGACTCAGGTTCGCCTAAAACCACTCCTGCAGCGTCTAAACCTAACGCCGCTTTGCATCGTGGTCGTCGATCGGTTATGGTTAAGGAAACTGGTTTCCGCCATCGACTGATTGGCTCTCGATTGCGTCTTGGGTTGAGTGCATATCCCTGTCGAGAATCAGGATCGAATGCTCGAATGAACTCATGAAACTCTCGAATTTGTTCTCAGCTGTACTGGCGATGGTAGGACTTGCATCGACTAGCTTGGCCACCGATTACGCTGATTGGGTAGCAAAAGGCTACCGGTGGTCGGCAGTCCACGGGCGGGTCGCCTATGTCACCAAGGAAGAGGCGAGAGCTGCGGGTAGTAAGTCCAGGTCTGACTCCATTGGTCATGCGTACTATTTGAGACCCGGCAAGCTTGTCCTCGTTCTCGAAACCGATGCTGCCTCTGGCCTTTCCAAAATCCGCATGAGCGGGGCAGCGTCGGATCTTTGGACTGCCACCAAAAACCTGAGTACTCGCCCGGTCAAGAACGTCCGGGGAGCAATCGAAAGTCCTGACAGCACAGGCCTCCGTCCATATCCGAATGCTAGGGCAAGTCCCGGTTCGAGCTCCCGGCCCGCGCGTATCGATAAGTCAATCCCGAGTACTACACCGTCAAAGTGACTTAGCGATCGCAACCGCCCGAGTGGCGTGCGACGAATTGCCCGCGAAATAGCAGACCGTGTCGGTCGGAGCTGGATATTCGGAACTCATATCTGCCCGCTCTCCTTTTCAAAGTGGTCGATCACGTCTGCCACCGTCGCGAAACGGTCGATGTGCCCAACTCGATCGTCTGCCCCTTCAAGGCGAAGCAAATCGCGGACGGAGGCACGCGCCTCGACGAGACGCAAAATCACTCCGCGTTTAGCAAGTTCAGTTTGGAGATCTAGAAACATTCTGGCGGCTGCGAGATCGACCGTCGGCGAAGTTGAGAGATCGCAAACGACGAGGCGCAGCGATTTTCCCACTGCTTCTACACGGTCGAGTACGACCCGGAGTACGTGGCCGACGTTGAAGTAGACGATTCCCGACTCAACGCGGAAAGCGAGTACGCCGGGGATCCGCTCATTATCCTGATGGCGTGCGAGATCCGAGAAACGGCGAGTACCAGGGATACGGCCCAGGAAGGCGACGTGCGGGTGCGCAACACGTTGGAGGAGCAGTAGGATCGATGCGACAGCGGCGACGACAACGCCCTTTAAAATGCCGAGCAGGAGGACGCCAACTAAGGCAATAGCCGCGACCGTAAACTCCAACCGATTTATCCGCCATAAGCGTCCGATTTCACGGAAATTGATTAGCCCTTTTATCGCCACCAGGACAATAGCGGCAAGCACCGCTTTAGGTAAGTTTTTCAACAACCCTGTGAAAAAGAGCAGACAGAGGGCGAGCGTTATCGACGCGAAGATGAGCGACAAGGGAGTCTTGGCCCCGGCTTTCTCGTTCACCGCGGATTGGGAGAGGCCACCGGCAACCGGATAGCCGTGTCCGAAGGCGACCAGTAGATTCGCGCTTCCGATACCCAGGAGTTCCTGCCTCACATCGAGCTTGTAGCCGTATTTTGTCGCGAAGGCACGCGCCGCAGAGATGCTTTCAATGTAAGACAGCAGCAATGCCGCGAAAGCGAGTGGAATGATGCCGTCCACTTCCCGTATCCGCAGCATGGGTGGGCCGAAACTGGGCAGACCGGACGGAAGTTCGCCGACAGTAGCAACGCGCGTGGTAAGGTTAGTCAAAGAGATGAAGGCTATCGATACGACGACGACCAACAACGCGATCGGGCGGCCAGGCAGGAACTTTTCACCGAATAACAACAAGGCGAGGGCGGCGAAGCCGATGGTCGTGACGGCGGGATCTGCTTGGGGAAACTGGCTGGTGATCGCAAACACACGTTCAATGAAGTTGTGCCCACCACCTGGAATACCGAGCAGAGCCGGAATCTGCGTTACGGCGATGCTGAGAGCGGCGCCTGCTTTGAAGCCAAGCAGCACGGTTTCGCTGATGAAGCTGGTCAGGGTGCTCAGTCGCAACAGCCATGCGAACATGCACATAACGGCGACTACAAATGCCGATAGCGTCGCAATCTGAGCAAAGCGCACAGGATCACCCCCGGCCAGGGGCGCGACCGTAACTCCAACCATGAGGGAGATCGCGGAGGTTGGCCCAATCGCCAGGTGACGAGAGGAGCCAAACAACGCGTAGCCCATCCCGCCGAGCAGGTAACCGTAGATGCCAACCTGTGGCGGCAACCCGGCGAGCGTGGCGTAGGCGAGCGCTACCGGTACCGCGTAGGCCGCGAGCGTAATACCCGCAACCATATCGTCTTTCCACCAACCGGCCTCGTAGTTCGGTACCCATTGTGCGGGTGGAAAGACCGCTTTTAATCCATTGACTTTCGGTGGGTTGGAAGCCGCTGCGTCTGTGGGGTCCATTTCCAAGCGACTTAGGACTCAGTGATCGTCGTTTGCTATCAGTTCCTTTTTTTCAACAGCAAGTTCTTGGCGCCGTGCTTCGCCGACTTCCGGATATCGGAGATCTAACGATGCGAGTGCATCGATCACCACCGCCGCGACAACAACTCGCGTGAACCACTTGGTATTTGCGGGTACGACATACCAAGGGGCGTCCTCGGTCGCTGTGTTGCAAATCATATCCTCATAAGCCTTCATGTAGTCCGTCCAGAAGCTGCGTTCGCGAGAATCGGACGACGAGAATTTCCAGTTTTTCGCTGGATTATCCAAGCGCTCAAGAAAGCGCCTCTTCTGTTCGTCCGCAGAGACGTGTAGAAAAAATTTTCGAATGACGACACCGTTGCGCGTGAGGTAGCGCTCGGTATTACGGATATCCTCATAACGATCCTCCCAGATCTTCTTGGTGATAAGCTGCGGTGGGATCTTTTGCTTTGCTAACAGCTCGGAATGGACGCGGACGACGAGAGTCTCTTCGTAGTAACTTCGGTTGAAAATGCCGATCCGCCCGCGTTCGGGTAAGCACTTCAGGCAGCGCCAGAGAAAGTCGTGTTTGAGATCTTCCGTCGAGGGACTCTTGAATGAATAGACCTGGCACCCTTGAGGATTGACGCCGGACATGACGTGCTTAATCGCGCCATCTTTTCCCGCGGCGTCCATCGCCTGAAAGATTAAGAGTATCGACCATTGATCCTGCGCGTAAAGCATGTCCTGTAATTCGGCAAGTGTTTCAACGCCACTGGCCAGCAGTTCCTTTGCCCGCGGTTTGTCTTCGGAGGTGACCTCGCCGGTATCGTTAGGATCGATATCCTTAAGGCGAAATTTTTTGCCATTGGTGACGCGGTAAGGCGTCATGAATTTCTGGGATCTTTCGATGATTTCTTTTTTCTTCATAGGGGTTAGCGTCGCAGACGCTGCGCTCCCAAGTTTGCCCAGACAGACGTCAGCAGTTTGAGGAATTCAAGGAGCCTCCAGATTTCTTCGCTTAACAATTATTGCCGAATTGCAGCCGACTTTCTGCAGGTAGCCTTATCGGTACGCGAGAATGCTTGTGAATCCCAGCGCAAAGTGACGTGTTCGCAGGTAACCAGTCCGGCTTGCCCTGCGAAGCATCACCCTCGAGTTTTGCTGCGCGAGCCGCCCCTTGAATGTTCCGACACGAGTGTGGTTCCAACCGGGATAGACGGCTCGACCACGAAAGTTCCTTTGTGGATAGCAGGCGTAGCCGTTCGACGTGTCAGCCGATACACCCCAAAAACGGCCATGAGGATCTGCGCGGCAATGATTGTGTGTGACAGGCCTCGTTGCGAGACCGACATGGCAAGCCCCGCAACGATAGGCCCAGCCACCGCGCCAGCACCCTGCACGATCAGCAGCCCACCTGAGGCAGCTACGAACTCGCCCTCCCCGACGGCGTCATTCACATGAGCCATGACGACGCTGTAGGTCGGCACGATCGTCCCTCCGAAAATGGCGACACAGAGATAAAGGATCCATCCCGGTGCCTGCTTCGGTACCAGCGCCACGATGACAAGGAGGGTCACGGCGGCCGTGACTGCCGCCCCGATAATGACTAAACGCCGGTCGAGCCGGTCCGAGAGCCAGCCAAGGGGCCACGTCAACAGGAACCCTCCGAGGGTGCCGCATGCCATGAATACCGCAACTCCGCCCGTATCGAGTCCACGCCGTTGCGCGAAGATCGGGCCCAGGGTGAAGAACGCGCTGGTGGTCACTCCACACAAGAACGCGGCCGCGAGCCCGAAGGGTGACTGCCGATACAGCTCCCTCAGGTTAATCCGGGGTCCTGCGTCTTGATGGGTAGGCGCCACGGCCCGAGTCAAAGCGATTGGTACCAAGGCGACCGCTATAATGATCGCGATTATGCAGAACGGTCTGAAACCTGCTGGGTTGGCCGCCGGCAGAAGGAGCTGCCCAACGATTCCGGCTGACAACCCGGTCATGGCGTAGACGCTCAGGATCTGTCCTCGAGTTTGGCCCGTCGCGGTGCTGTTGAGCCAGCTCTCGACGACGATAAACAGTCCGGCAAAGCAGAACCCGGTCAACGCGCGAGTCGCCACCCAGGAGATCGGATCTACCACAAGCAGGTGCACGAGCGGCGCGGTCGAGGCAATCGCTCCAAGAGCCAAGAAGGCCCGGATGTGGCCGATCTTTTGGATCCATCTTCCGCAGCGCAGCGATCCGACCACGATACCGGCCCAGAAGCCTGCACCGACCGCGCCAATTTGAGCGGGCGAAAAGCCCTCGATCCCGCCCCGAATACTGAGGAGCGTGCCCTGGAACGTATTGCCCATCTGCATGAGTCCAAAACCCAGTAGGAGCGCAAGCAAAGTCGACACGGTCGCCCGCTGTGTGATTTGCATAGGTGTAGTCATTTTCTTCGCGGTCGAGAGTTCCTTAACAGCAAAAAGAAATATCGGAGGCTACTTGATGGAGACGGGGGAATTAGGTGCCAAAACACTACACCAAGGTGACCAAATTCCGGTTTCCGGCGCCCGAAAAGGCGTAGTGGCCGGAGGCTTCGGTCGATTTGCGGAAATTCTCGCTCATTCAGGGCGCACGCGAATTTAGGCAAGGAGCGCGCGGTTGTACTCCCAGTTCATCCGAGCGATGTGCAAAACCGATATCTCTTGGGGGCATTCCACCTGGCATGCTTCCGTATTGCTGCAGTGGCCAAATCCCTCTTTGTCCATCTGTACCACCATTTGCACAACACGCTGGCGCGCCTCGATTTTCCCCTGCGGAAGTAAAGCCAAGTGCACGACCTTCGCTGCCGTGAACAAGGCCGCGCTTGAGTTTTTGCAAGTTGCCACACAGGCACCGCAACCAATACAGGCAGCGGCATCGAACGCCGCTTCCGCAGTCGCGTGACTAATTGGAATGCCGTTCGCTTCCGGTGCCTCGCCGGTGCTCGCCGCGATGTAGCCCCCAGCCTGAATAATCCGATCAAACGCGGAACGATCTACCTTGAGATCCCATTTAACCGGGAATGCATCGGCGCGAAACGGTTCTACATAAATCGTATTGCCCTCAGCGAACGTTCGCATGTGCAACTGGCAGGTCGTTGTATTTGGCAATGGACCATGCGCACGGCCGTTGATCATAACGCCGCACTGGCCACAAATACCTTCCCGGCAGTCATGATCAAACTCGATCGGTCTCTCGCCTTGGCGAATCAGGCGATCATTTAAGTGATCCAGCATTTCGAGAAAGGACATATCCGGACTAACATCCACTAAGCTGTAGTCACCAAAATGACCTTGGCTCGTTTTGCTTTGCTGGCGCCAAACCTGGGGTGTAGCTGCATACAACCTCCCGATCATTTGTAGCTTCGCACCGAAGGGGTAACGAAGTCGAAGCGCAGCAGTTCCTTGTGCCAAATCGGCTCCTTGCCGGCCCCTGTCCGCTCCCAGGCTGAGGTGAAGGCGAAATCCTGATCGTTTCGAGCCGCTTCGCCATCCGGTGTTTGATATTCTTCGCGAAAATGGGCGCCGCATGATTCTTCTCTGGTTAAGGCGTCATAACACATCAACTCGCCCAAACTCGAGATAGTCGCCCACCCGACCAGCTTTCTCGAGCTCGCTGTTCAACTCAGGGCCACCCGGGACCCGCAGATCGTCGTAAAACTGATCGCGCAACGATCGAATCTCCGAGATTGCTTTTCCGAGCCCGTCTCGGGAACGGGAAAGTCCACATTTGTCGTAAAGGATTCGACCTAATGCCTTGTGGAAGTCATCGGTTGGAGTCGAGCCTTTTATCGTCTGGAGGCGCTGCAAATGGCGCTGAGCATTCTCTTCCGCTTCGGCGAACGCAGGATGGTTCACATCGATTGATCCTGCCTTCATCTGGGTAGCCAGATAGTTCGGTATCGTAGAGGGAGCGATGAAATAACCGTCCACACAGGCTTGCAGAAGAGAGTTGGCTCCCAAACGCTGTTCTTTGCCATCGGCTTCAATCTCGTCGCACTGACCACCCAACTGATTCTCGCTGATTACTGGATCCACTTTGCCAACTTCATGCTGGTGACCTTATCTGCATTGATAGTAGGCAAGGCGGTGCTGGTTGCAAATGCGTTACCGTTCTTCCGCCGTTTCGATACGGCCCCAATTGTTCAACCGGTTCTGTTCAAGACCGTCATATGCTGTGCGGTTGTAGTCCTGGTACGGTTTTTGGAAAGGCTTGATGAGCTGCGTGACCACAACACCGCGACGCATCTGCAGATGGTCGAGCTAATCAGTTCACTGGCGATGCGGAAGACACCCACTGGCCGCTGAAAGGAGTCTCTGTCAGCGGCTTGATTATTTATCGGGAAATGCGATCGCAGAGATCGATAACGCAAACTGCTGATCAGTGTTTGCCTGGGTTAGCCGTCCGCGCAGCGCCCACCACCTCCACTTGAGGCATCTCCCCTTCAATTTTTCTCTTCCGATCAGAAAATTTCTCGACGAGGTAGAAGAACACTGGAATTAAGAAAATCGCGATGAACGAGGCGGTTAACATGCCGCCGATCACGGCTGTCCCGATGATTTGGCGCGAGACCGCACCTGCCCCCTCGGCTGTCCAGAGCGGAACGCACCCCAAGATGAAGGCAAATGACGTCATCAAAATCGGGCGTAAGCGGAGACGCGCGCCTTCCAACGCGGCGTCGACTAACGGTCTGCCTCGGGCTCGTTCCGCGCGCGCAAACTCGACGATGAGAATGGCGTTCTTTGCCGCCAGCCCAATTAACATGACAAGGCCGATCTGAGCATAAACGTTATTTTCCAGCTCTCTCCCAAACAACGTTAGAAACGCTCCGAACACTGCCACCGGAGTACAGATCAACACGCTGATCGGTAACGCCCAACTCTCGTATTGAGCGGCAAGTATTAAAAAGACGAACAGCAGCGAAAGCCCAAAGATGACAGCGGGTGGCACGCTTTTTTGCGCTAGTTTTTCCTGGAAAGACATGCCCAGGTAGTCGTATCCCATCGTCTTCGGCATTGTGCTGCCAAAAACGTCCTCCAGCGCTCGCATCACCTGAAGGGAACTGAAGCCCGGATTTGCCGTCACATTCAACTGAGTGCACCGATACAAGTTATAGCGCTGGGTAAACTCCGGCCCATAGGCCCGTTGAATATCGATGACCGCGGAAAGCGGGACTGGATCACCTTTAGTATTTCTCACGAAAAATTGGCCAAGATTTTCAGCGTCAGTCCGATAGGCTCCTTCTGCCTGGACGTAGACCTGCCATTGCCGGCCAAAACGGTTGAAATAGTTAACAAACAATCCACCCATAAAGGTCTGCAGGGTCTTGTAAACATTGGAAAGCTCGACCCCTTGTTTCAAAACTTTGTCCCGATTTACATGAACAAAGACCTGCGGTACCGTAGGCGTGAATGTGGTCGTGATTCTGGCGATCTCGGGCCGTTTTGCCGCCTCCTGGATGAACGTTTTCGTCTGCTCAGCCAAATATGGGACATCTTTGCCGGAACGATCTTCCAGCATGAATGTCACGCCTCCGGATGTTCCGATGCCTGGAATCGCCGGCGGCGGAAACACAAAGGCCCGCCCCTCCGGTATTGAACTCAAAGCTCGATTCGCCGAGGCGATGATATGTTGAATATGTTCTTCAGGGCTTGTCCTCTCCTTCCATTCCTTGAGCGTCACGAAAAAGAACGCATTATAGGTACTGGTGACGGAGCTAAGCAGGCTGTAACCAGAAACGGTTGTGACCTTGTCGACACCCGGCGTGTTCAACAAAATGTCCTCTACTTTCTTTGCGGCGTCGTCCGTTCGCTCGAGCGACGCGGAATCAGGAAGCGACAGATTCGCGTAAAGATAACCCTGATCTTCGTCGGGCAAAAAACCGACCGGGATTCGCTTACCTAGCCATCCAGTCGCAACGAGGACCAGAACGAGAACGAGCACGGCCAGGAAGCTTCGGCGGATCAACAAACGGCATAAACTCACGTATCCGTTTGTTGCATTCGAAAACCCCGCATTGAAGCCTCGGAACAAGAATCCGAGGGGTCCACGAGATTTCTTCTTCGGCCGCAATAGGAGGGCACACAGAGCCGGACTAAGGGTCAGAGCATTAAACGCAGAGATGATTACCGATATGGCGATGGTAAGCGCGAACTGTTGATAAAGCCGGCCGGTAATTCCCGGGACAAAGGCGGTCGGAATAAATACGGCAGCCAGAATCAAGGCGATGGCGATGACCGGACCCGAGACTTCGTCCATCGCTTTCAGGGTTGCCTCCTTCGGAGAAAGTCCTTGTTCGATGTGGTGTTCAACCGCTTCGACCACAACGATCGCGTCATCCACGACCAGGCCGATCGCCAAAACGAGACCGAGTAACGACAGGGTGTTGACCGAAAAACCGAGGAGCGGGAATACCATGAAGGTTCCCACCAAAGAGACTGGTACTGCCAACAACGGAACCAGCGTGGCGCGCCATCCCTGCAAAAAGACGAAGACGACGGCGATCACCAGGATCATTGCTTCGACTAACGTCTTATAAATGTCGTGGATTCCTTCCGTAACCGCCGCGGTTGTATCCAGTGCTACGCCGTATTCTAACCCGACGGGGAAGCGCAGCTTCAGCTCGTTCATTAGTTTGCGCACGCCCTCGACGGCTTTAATTGCGTTTGACCCGGGCAATTGGTAGAGACCTAAAACCGCGGCTGGTTTTCCGTTAACCCGGCTGGTCTGTGCATAAGTCTGAGCGCCGAGCTCGACGCGGGCGACATCCTTGATCCGGACGAATGATCCGTTCACATTCGCCCGAAGCACAATGTTCGCGAAATCCTCTTCGGTGACGAGCCGTCCCTGTGCCCTGACCGTATTCGTAAAAGGCTGCCCTCGAGGAATCGGTTCCGCCCCGATCTGGCCGGCGGGATTCACGGTATTCTGCGCATTAATCGCGCTCACGATTTCTGGCACGGTGATGTTGAGATTTGCCAGCTTGTCTGGATCGACCCAGATCCGTGTCGCATATTGACCCGCACCGAAAACCGTAACACTCGCGATCCCAGGCACCCGGGTCATTGCATCAACCAGGTTGATGTAGGCGTAGTTGGCGAGAAAAATTGAGTCATAAATCCCGCTGGGTGAAGTCAGGGTGATGACCATCAGCGGTGCCGACGTGGATTTTGCCACGGTGATTCCGTAGTTGCGGACATCGGATGGTAATTGGGATTCGGCTTGCGATTGCCGCATTTGGGTGAGCACCTGATCGGTGTTCGGGTCGGTCGCGACATCGAAGTTAACGACCAAACGCATCGCCCCGTTATTGGCGTTGGTGGAATACATGTAGTTCATGTTGTCCACGCCGCTCATCTGTTGCTCGATCGGGGTCGCTACCGATTGCTCGACCGTGAGTGCATCCGCTCCTACGTAGGTCGTGTTAACCTGCATCTCGGGCGGCACAATGTTGGGGTACTGGGCAACCGGAAGACCAAGAAAGGCCACGACCCCAGCGATCGTCATGATGATCGAAATCACCATTGCGACGATCGGCCGGTTAACAAAGAATTTTGCCATCAAGCCTCTCGGATTCCTAGCTCGTTGCTGGCCTCACTTCTTGCATCATCTGGGAATCAGCCGTGTTTGCCTTGGGTTCCTGGTAAGGTTTAGCCAGCAGGGTCATACCCGGCCGCACCTTCTGAACTCCTTCGACAATCACCTTTTCTCCTTCCTTCAAGCCCTCGGTGACAACCACCCGGCGATTAAAGCGCGGTCCGATCTTTATCGGCCGGATTTCGGCTTTGTTGTCCTCACCGAGAACTCCGATTTGATAACTTCCCTGCTGCTCTACCAGCGCCCGCTCGGGCACCAGCAAAGCGCCGGAAATCTCGTCGATCGAAGCCCTTGCCTTCGCAAATTGTCCCGGTCGCAACGTATGCTCTGGATTCGGAAAATTAGCAGCAATCAAGATGGTGCCAGTCGTTGGGTCCACCTGGCGATCCACGAAGGAGAACTTTCCTTTTTGCGGATAAACCGTTCCGTCGGCAAACACCATTTCAATGGCTTTTTTGCGTTCCGAATCCGGTCTTTGCATCGCCTCCTTGAGCGCGCTCGCGTGCTGCTTATAATCTTTTTCGCTTAATGGAAAATAGAGGCGAATCGGGTCAATCTTCGAAACGGTAGTCAGTGGTGTCTCGGATCCCGTACCCACGAGGTCCCCGATCTGGGCCTGAGCAAGCCCCGCTATGCCGTCCACCGGTGCAGTGATTTTGGTGTAGTCCAAATTCAATTGCGCTGTTTGCACCGCGGCCTCGAGGGCCCCCACTTTCGCAACATTCGCCTTGTTCAGCTGCCTCTTATTTTCGAATTCCTGTACTGAAATCACTTTCTTGTTAAAAAGTTCTTGAGAACGTTCGAAGTCGGCCTCCGTCGCAAGCTGGATAGCTTCGGCTTGCGCTAATTGGCTTTTGGCCTCTGCAAGAGCGGCTTCGAAAGGCCGAGGATCGATCTCAAACAGCAGGTCGCCCTCTTTGACATAGCTCCCCTCCTGGTATGCCTTTTTTTGCAGATAGCCGGTCACTCGCGCCCGGATATCGGCGTTCTCCGATCCATTCAATGTACCGACCCATTCGCCCACAATCGGCACATCGGCTTTCACGACCTGAGTTACTAAGACCTCCGGAGGTGGTGGAGGTTCGGTCTGGACAGTCTTTTTCTCGCAAGCTGAAAGGCCGAAGATGGCGGCGATAATCAACGCCTTCGTTGAACATGATGGGCGCTTCATAGTTGGTAGGGGGCCGTAGAGACGCCAGCTCTTTTAGCCGGGAGAAAGAGAAGACCCTAGGTGGGCTGCGCCTGGCTCCCGGCCACAAGCTGAGTGAGACGCTTGATGTTATTCTCGCTGATGATGCCGACACCGGAGAGTTTCTTGCGTTTCGTGTCGAAGATATACCACATTCCACGGCCGGTTCGCGGATAAAACACCAAGCGAACGCCATCCGAGGTTTCCGCGCGGTAGGCGGTCTCGTCCTGATGATCTTGCACGAAACGCGTGGAGGATTCCATCCAAGGGTGTGACGGATCGGCCGCGAAGACTTCGCCGAGCAACTTGTGCACTTCTTCGGGTGTTGCGCGACGGAGAGATTCGGTAACAGATTTCAATCTAGCGCTAAGGATTTCGTCAAAACTGCGGTAGGGTTCCATGGAACATGGGGGTTAGGGAGGACTATGGGGCCAGCGGCCACGGATGCCAAGAGCTAAATCGGCAGGCGAATGCAACACCGAAAAAAGGTGAGACTATTTGCAACTTTCTCGAAACTGAGCAAAACTAAGCTAACTTCGAAGGCGCGCCTCTTTTTCCCCGATTTCCATACCACCTTTCTCCATGGGGCGAACCGCTATAGCGGCGCGATAAAAGGGCGGGTCTTCCACCTACCTCCATCATCCGACAAAGCAAATGAAACCACCGACAGGAATATTTTTGATAACAATAGTCGTTGCTGGCTCGCTCGCTACGGCCAGCGCAGCATCCGCAACCTCGGCGCTGGCCGCGCAAGCGGCGGAACAGGAGAACTCGTCGGATCAATCAGCGCCGGCGACGCAAGCGATGGGTGACTTAGCTAAGAGCTAAGTAGCAGCCTACAACAAGGGAGACGCCAAAGCGGTCGCGAGTTTTTTCGCTGAGGACGCTGATTACATTGATCAGGACGCCCAGCAAACCAAAGGCCGGGACAAAATTGAAAAGCTGCTTGCCACAGCGTTTCAGGACAACCCCGGCGCAAAACTGGAAATTGCCGTTGACGAGGTTATGCAGCTCACTCCTAACGTGGTGGTTTCCAGAGGCGTGGCGACGGTAAGCCCGGAGAGCGGGGCTGCTGAAGCGACGCGATACGAGCTTATCCGGGTCAAAAAAGGGGATCAATGGCAGATTTCTCAACTGACAGAAACCTCGGCGCCCCCCCGAATGCCTACTCCCAGCTTCAGGCGCTTGAGTGGCTAGTTGGAACCTGGAAGGACAAGGCTGGCGATCAGACCGTCCAGACCAAGATCGAGTGGGCAGCGAGCAAGAATTTTCTTACTCGCACCTTCAAAGTGCAGGGAGCCGAGCCGGATGAGACCGATGGCTGGGAGATCATAGGCTGGGATCCGGAGCATCAGCAGATTCGATCCTGGATTTTTGATAGTAATGGGGGCTTCGGAGAGTCGACCTGGGCAAACGACGGTGAGCACTGGCTGATTCAAGCTTCGAATACTTTGCCCGATGGCGGCCACTCGACGGCAGAAAATGTACTGACGAAGGTAGACGACAACACGTTTACTTGGGAATCGCAGAATCGAACCCTGAATGGCGATTTGCAGCCTTCGATAGGACAGGTCGAAGTGGAACGAGTGTCGCAGAACCCGTAAAGAAGGAGTCACTCATGAAAGCAGCGTCATTTAAGGTCTTAGCCCTGGTAGCCGGGGCGTTGTTGGTGCTTTCAGAGACCGAGTCTATGGCCCGCGGTGGACGTGGCGGTGGAGGCGGGCGTGGTGGAGGCGGTGGAGGCCGAGCTGGAGGAATGGGTGGAGGCGGACGGAGCTATAGCGGCAGTCGGCCATCGGCCTCAAGAGGAGGATATGGTGGTGGTGGTAGCTTTTCCCGGCCGCAAAGCGTTTCGCGACCGCAGAGCGTTTCGACTGCGAGCAATTCACGTGGTCGTTCGGATGAAGATGTTGGTATTCGCCTTTGCGGTGGCCCAGCAGTTCGAGTGCACGGTTGGCGATGACCTCGTTGGCGTTCATGTTTGTCGAGGTGCCCGCGCCCCCTTGGATCATGTCCACGGTAAAGTGCTCGTGTAGCTTACCCGCGATGATTTCGTCGCAGGCGGCCGCGATAGCTTCCGCACGCTTCGGATCGAGCACGCCCAGTTCGGAGTTGGCGGTTGCCGCAGCTTTCTTCACGAAAGCCAACGCGCGGACGAAGTGCTGGAAGTGCCTCAATGGGACGCCGGAGAGCGGAAAGTTTTCCATGCCGCGCAAGGTTTGTACGCCGTAGTAAGCGGTATCTGGCAACTCGCGCTCGCCTAGAAGATCGTGCTCTTTGCGCCAAGTCGCGATGACCGGCGCCGGGCCACCGCTGAGCTGCTCGCCGGCCGCGCGCAGCCGCGCACTGAGACGCTGCGCGACATGGCCGACCATGCGGTAGAAGAATTCAGGATTCGTCGCGCGGACGTCGTTGAAAACGCCCCGTGGAATCTGCAAAACGCGAACTGCCGTGAGCGCGACGGCAGAGCCGGAATGCGGCAAGTCATCAAGCACTACGCCTTCGCTGAAGGCCGTGCCTGGTGTGACCGTAGCAAGCCGCACGGAACTGCCATGCAGCCCGCGGACGATTTCGATTTCACCTTCCTCGACGATGCCCATCCAGAGACGCGGCGCGGATTCATGGTACAGGTAATCACCGGCCTCGTAGGCATGTGAAGTGCCGCGCCCGATGATCGCCGCGAGGTCGGTGGCGGGAACACCCATGGCCTGGGCGAGGGTGGCGATGCGTTCAGGAGTGATATTCATGGTACAAAATGGGTTATTTGGGTGTTTCATTTTCTCATCAGGCTGCCGATCAGGAGACCGATGGCGACCGCGAGCGTAGTGCTGACGAGGCCGGGGATAAGGAAGGAATGGTTGATTACGTACTTGCCGATCCGCGTCGTGCCGGAGCGGTCGAAGTTAATCGCGGCAATGATTGTGCCATAGGTAGGGATGAGGAAGTAGCCGTTCACCGCGGGAAACATGCCGATCAGCAACAGGGGCCAGATTCCGAGAGAAAGGCCGAGCGGCATGAGCGCACGGGTCGTCGCAGCCTGGCTGTAAAGCAGTACCGACGCAAAGAAGAGACCGAATGCGAAGGTCCACGGCGCCGCTTTCGCCATCGCGCTGAGGCTCCCGATTATCGCGTCGCGATTCGCATTAATAAAGGCGTTCTTGGCTGAGGAGGACGGCTTTGAGCGGCGAACTTCCTCTTCGGCGGAGAAAGTCCGCGACCAGGGTTTTGCTAAACGCGGAAGACAAAATCGCCGCGGCGGAAGATTGCTCCACTACGGCGGAGGCTCGATCCCGCTGTGGAAGAGCACCCGGCCAAAGTGACGCTGATCGGAAAAGGCGGTCTGGCCAAAGCGGAAAAGCACGGCGATGCAATTCTTGAACGGCTCGAAGCAGGACATCGATACGATCTTCCCAGATAACTTTCGTTTTTTCGAACTTCTCGCCATGCTCGTAGACGAAGAGCCGTTGGACAGTTTTTCGCCATTTGAGCGCTTTCAAATGCAGGCAATTGGTATCGAGAAGGGCAAGCCGTTCACACCTGACGATAAGACTAAAGCTCTTCTCGATGAAGCGGGGGCGCCTGGGTGGTGCAATGCCACGCGCAAACGCATACGGGGACGTCCCGGAGGGCACCTATTACTACCCCTGGTCGCAAGTGGCAAGGCTTCCCCAGCGCCGTGCCTTGGAATTTCCTCCTGGACGGCATTCCCCAGATCGATGTGCAGAACAATGTTTACTACATGGCACTCGGCAATTCGCCCGCCGTGGTCGAGAAGAACGTCGGCCAAGGCTCGCAATATCTGTGGACCTAGCGAGACGCCGTCGGAAACTTTTTGGACGGCGCGAAAAACTACCGGCTTCACATCCCTCCCAATATCCCAGCCGGGAACTTCTGGTCCGTCCTCGTTTATGACTCGTTGAGCCGATCAGAACTGCAAAACGGGCAGCCATTTCCGTCCGTGAGCAGCTACACCAAACCGGTTGTCAATGCGGACGGCTCGATCGACATTGCACTCGGCCCGGACGAGCCGAAAGAAAAGGGGAACTGGATCAAGACAGTCCCAGGAAGAGGCTTTTTTCCGATGTTCCGCTTCTATGGACCTGCGGAAGCCTTCTTCGACAAGACCTGGCAGCTTGAGGACGTGGTTGCAGTGAAATGACTTCTACCTTTGAGCGCTGAACCGACCAGCGTTGCTAGGCAAGAACCAATGTCAAACCTATCGCTGCTATGCCCCTGCCGATGTCCCAGCCGAGCAATACTGAGCCGTCACGGTCCACAATCTCGATACGGTTGCCTGATCCGCGGTCTTCCCCGGCCGGGCCTCGACTCCTACGACATGAGTGGCTTATTGTGACTTTGGGACGTGAAACTGCCACACGATCATCGCTAAATTTCCTACGACTAACCTATTAACCCCACAGAACAATGAAAATACGATCGAGGATACTCGAAGTTCTCAAAGCCGTGCGCGCGCGGTGGGCGGCCGCTTTCGCACTTATCTTAACCGCCATACCGAATGCTGCTTATTCGCAGCAGAAAGCAGAACCGAAACCCAACATTCTTGTCATCATGGGCGATGACATCGGGTGGTTCAATCCAAGTTGTTACAATCGTGGCATGATGGGCTATCAGACTCCGAACATCGACCGGATAGCCAATGAAGGCGCGTTGTTTACCTGCTGGTACGGACAGCAAAGCTGTACCGCCGGTCGGGCAGCCTTTGTCACTGGGCAATCACCGATCCGGACCGGACTTACCAAGGTGGGTATCCCCGGTGCAGACGTGGGTTTGCGAGCGGAGGACCCAAGCGTCGCGGAACTACTCAAGCCCCTCGGCTATGCGACCGGGCAATTTGGGAAGAACCACTTGGGCGATAAGGACGAGTTTCTTCCCACCAATCACGGCTTTGACGAGTTCTTCGGCAACCTTTACCACCTGAACGCCGAGGAAGAACCGGAAGATGCGGATTACCCAAAGAATCCCGAATTTAAAAAGCACTTTGGACCCCGGGGAGTCATTCATTCTTATGCCGACGGCAAAATCGAAGATACTGGCCCTCTCACGATTAAACGCATGGAAACGGTGGACGAGGAATTCACCGCTGCGGCGATTGATTTCATGGACCGCCAGAATAAAGCGGGAAAACCATTCTTCTGCTACTTCAATTCAACGCGGATGCACATCTGGACGCATCTTAAACCCGAGTCCGAGGGGAAGACCGGCCTCGGACTTGAAGCGGATGGAATGGTTGAACACGATGGCATGGTCGGGCAATTGCTGAAGGAGCTCGACGATCTAGGGATAGCCGACAATACAATCGTGGTCTATACCACGGACAACGGCGCGGAGTTGATGACATGGCCGGACGGCGGCAGCACCCCCTTTCGTGGGGAGAAAGCGACGAACTGGGAAGGTGGTTTTCGAGTGCCGACAGTGATTCGTTGGCCCGGGGTGATCAAACCGGGAACCATTTACAATGATATTTTTGCCCATATGGATTTTATCCCGACCTTTTGCGCTGCGGGCGGCGATCCCAATGTGGTGGCAAAGTGCCTCAATGGCTATCAAGTGGGGAATAAAACATTCAAGGTCCACCTCGACGGTTACAACCTGATGCCTTTCTTCAAAGGCTAGGTTAAAGAATCACCTCGCAAGGGCTTCCTCTATTGGAGTGATGATGGGGACATTTTCGCCCTTCGGGTAGGTCGATGGAAGACTGTTTTTGTTGAACAGAACCACGAGGGAATCGACATCTGGAGGCGGGGGTTCGAAAAACTGCGGTTGCCAAAGCTCTTCGATCTGCTGGCCGATCCGTTCGAACGCGGTGATTCATCAATCCTTTACGACCAATGGTTCGTCCATCATGCCTATATGAACTATGGCGCTGTGGCATTGGTCGCGGAGTGGCTCCAGAGCTTCAAAGAATTCCCACCGAGACAGAAACCGGCTAGCTTCAATCTCGACGAGGTGATGCGCCAGGTATCCAGCCCAGGCCCAGGTGAGGATTAACAAAGTGTCTTCCGAATAGGCTAAATCCCGACGAATCGACGAAAGAACCCAAGAAGGCGTCACCCGGAACGGCTGAGCCGAGCAATGCCGATTCCGGGGAGGTTCGGCGCGGGGACGCGGGCTTCCCTTGCCTGGAGAGCGCTGCTTCGTCAACACCAGCTCGAGCCAAATAGCGTGGAAAAAAGGCGCCAAATAATTTGGAAACTCACATGTTTTTGTATGGTTTGGCGAATTACTTTGCGTGATTTTTTGGGAAATATTTTGCGCCACGCGGGAGATCTTCAGGGTGAACGGCAGCCTTCCCCAATCCCGCGCCGCCTCAATCGAAAGACCTGTGTAACCAAGCCAGCGTTGGTTTAGGAATTCATTCGAGCCGTCGGGCCGGCTGCACCAGGCGAGGGTTGGAATTGTATCAATTGTAAGGCGAAGGTACTCCTCGCTGCGCCTCAATGCCTCTTCGATTCTTGTCCCCTCCCACATCCAGTGCCGTCCTCCCGGCGTTCGTGAACCGCTGGTTCTCGGTCAACTTTTTTTCATTCTGACGCGACCGCGGTTCAAGGCCTCTCTGTTCGGTGACATCCCGGCTAAATACGACGATCAGATCCCGCGCCGCGTGATTTTCTCGAGTCAGTTTCGCGTCGACGATCTTCTGTTCACCGCTTTTGCATCGCTACGCACGTTGGACCGTGACGGGATCTCCCAGCTCCATCGTGCCTATCAAGGCAAGAATTTCTTCCCACGAGGCGCTTGTGGCAAAATCCGACGGGCGCATTTTGCGCAACTCCTGCCTTTTAGCCCAACAGCCGGATTCACGTCGATAATCCGGCCCTCGAGGTCGGCCACGAAAACGGCATCCTGCACATGGGCCAGCAGCTTTTCCGTCAATTGCAACCGAGTGGTGCACCGATCGAGCTCGCTCCGTAGCTGCTCCAGTTCACGCTCTAGCCGCTCGGTCGCTGTCTCAGCGCCTCTGACCACATTTGAGCTGGTGTTCATCGCCCATTTTCAACCGCAATCCGCCGCATGGTCAAACTTCTACTAAATTTCGAATTTCGGACACCGCTATGAAACGCAATGCTTTTTCCTGTTTTCCTCTAGTACCGCCGGGTCAAGCATGGAAGCCGATGCTGCTTGGCACAAGAAGGAAGAAACTCTTGGGATCTGTTCGGTCATCGTCGCCATCTCCGTGAAGCTGGAGCAGTTCTTGAGCAACCGCAGTTGCCATCCCGTAGAGGAGCGACAGCTTCCGGTGGCAATATCGCAAACTCACGCACGGAGCTGACCGCAAAACATCCCTTTTGTCCCTCCATGCTGCATGGTTCCATCTTGAGGTTCAATCAAGCGCCGCAAAGATCAGGAAGGCGTCGAAATACGAAAAGGCCGAGGCTTGCTGCTCGCGCAAGTTCTCCAGGGACTGCCAGGCCGTTTGGTTCGCGCCAGCAGGATCTCCGGTCTGTTGCAGGAAGCCTTGCTGCGCCTGGGCGATGTGGGAATTCGCGGCTGGCAAGCTAAGTCGTAATACACTGATATCCAGTAACTTAAAGCGACTGGCAGCGCGTACGGGACTCGAACCCGTGCACCGGCCTTGAGAGGGCGCTGATCTACTTTTCTAAGTATCTTATTCCCAGTGAGTTCTGCCTTTGGACTATTTTGTGTTGCTGCGTTTGTTGCTCAAGTCACTCTCGCCTATTTCGTCGTCCGGGGCTGCTATCATGGTGTCGTCGACTGACTTGTCAGTCTCGCGCGGATGAGTTCGGCAGTTGATCAGCTATGTAAGTTTTAGAGAGGGCTGGCGTCGGCTTTCGCGAGAATTCGCGCCGCCAGCCAAGCAGCGGCGATTCGGGATTAGAAGAGGATTGACCATTAATGTATGCTGTGGGCGTGTCTGCCACTGCCACACTTCTCGGAACAGGAATTTACACCGTCCCTGATGCGGCCCGGCTGAGCAAGGTTTCCTCTAGGCGAATCCGGTATTGGCTTCAGCAAACCGAATCGGAATCGTCGGCGACCGCTCGTCACCCAAAATTGTGGAGCACCCAACACCAGCCAATCGGTGACAAAATCGTTCTCGGCTTTCTAGACCTGCAAGAGATCCGATTCGTGGACGCCTTTCTAAGAGCCGGTGTGTCCTGGCGAATATTGCGGCTTGCTCATCAGATCGCAAAAGACAGGTATCAAACGGAACATCCTTTTTGCATGCGCCGATTTGCAACAGATGGGAAGCACATTATTGACCGCCTCCGTGACGATGGACGCGTGGAATTTGAAGAGATAGTGCTCGGACAGAAGGTCTTTCCTAAGGTCGTAGAACCATTTCTGCGCGATCTGGAATTTTCGGAATACGATCAAATCGCGCGATGGTGGCCGCTCGGTATTGGGCGACGCGTTGTATTAGATCCAGACCGCCAGTTTGGTCAGCCGATCGTCTTCAAGGCCGGCGTCCCGACCGAGATTCTATACCTTGCCGTGAAGAGCGGTACTCCCGAAGAGGAAGTCGCTAAGTGGTTTGAAGTAGATCGAAGAGATATACAAGATGCTGTCGAATTCGAGAAGCGTTTGGCAGCGTGAGGTTCTTTTTCGACAACAATCTTTCGCCCAAAATCGCGCATGCTATCAATTGTCTGGTACAACCTCAGTATGAAGTAATCCATCTTCGAGATCGGTTTGCGCCCGATACTCCTGACGTCGAATGGATGAGGGCGCTCGCCGGAGAGATGGATTGGGTCATCCTATCGGCTGATACTGCAATTTCACGAAACCCTCACGAGGTTGAGGCCTGGAAGCAGGCGGGCCACCCGATCTTCTTTTTCAAACATTCCTTGCTTCAACAGACACTTTGGCAACAGGCATCGCGTTTGTGCCATGTGTTCCCCCGAATTATAGAGCTCGCGAAAAGCGCACGTCCGGGCGACTCTTTTCAGATTCCGATCAAGGGTAAAATTGAAGGCCCTTGAACCGCCTCGTCCGGCGATCAGCAGGCGCCGACAGCAAAAGATCATCTTCATCCGCGATTTTCTCCCTCACGCCGAATATTCAAAGGGAACCTGGAAACAAACAATATGAAGACCACAAGCTTGAAAGCAGAAATGGAGGCAGCGTTCAGGAGGCTTCCGACAACTTATGAGGACCTTTGCCGGGTATATCTCCCCCGGAAGATTCACGACAAATCCGAATGCCAGAGAGCAACGGCCGTTATTGACGCGCTTTCGATCCGAGAAGGCCTCAACAAAGATCAGCTTGATTACCTCGAACTCGTCGGAGATTTGGTCAACGAGTATGAGAAGAACCACGTTGCTCAGCCGGAATATTCTTCTCCGGTCGAAGTGCTTCGATACCTCATGGAAGAAAACGGGATTTCCACGCGTCAAATGAGCCGGATCCTCGGAAAAGACGAATCGATCGTCTCAAAGATCTTGAAAGGAGAACGTTCGATCACGATCGAGCATGCCAGGAAGTTTGGGCATCACTTCGCAGTGAATCCCGGTCTGTTTTTACAACTTCAGATAAATGAAACCGACTCTCACCGGTCCGACTAAACCGGGCCACGATCACGCGATTGTTCGCCCTCCCTTCAATTCCCAGCTTTCTTTTGCGTCGAAGATGATCCGCTTCAGAGTATAATGGCGTGGTAGCGATGCGACGGTCAGAAAGTTGCAGCTTCCAGCAAACAGCTGTTTATGGATTAGCGAAGGCCACCGCTAGCAAGAAGTTGTTCACCAGTAAGCCAAGCGGAGTCTTCCGAGGCGAGAAAGACAGCGATGGAGGCGATATCACTTGGTTGGCCGATGCGCCCGAGCGGAGTCTGCGCGAGGACGGCCTTCTCGAAATCAGATCCGATGAAGCCGCCGCTGTGGGTGCCTTCGGTCTCGACTATGCCGGGACTGAGGGTGTTGACCCGGATCTTCTTCGGTCCGAGCTCGCGGGACAGCACGACAGAGATGGTGTCGACCGCGGCCTTAGTGCCGGAGTAAACCGCGCTGTTCGGAGATGTGATGCGACTGGCAACGGAGCCAATGTTAATGATGCTGCCTCCCTCTCCGAGGTACTTCACAGCGGCTTGCGTCGCAAGGAGGAGGCCCAGCACATTGATGTTGAAGTGCCGGTGGAAGTGCTCCTCGGTGATGGCCTCGAGGGGGGTGTACTCGTACACGCCGGAGTTGTTTACGAGGATGTCGAGCCGGCCGTAGTTTTTGATGGCTGCTTCGATGATGGCCTGCGCCTCGGCGGCCTTCGAGACGTCGCCACGCACGGCGACGGCCTTGCCACCAGCCGCAGTGATGGCGGCCACAACTGTGCCCGCGCCAGCCTTGCTGGAAGCATAGTTCACAACTACGGAAGCGCCTTCTGCGGCGAGTGACTTGGCGATGGCCGCGCCGATGCCTTTGGATGCGCCGGTGACGACTGCGACTTTACCTGTGAGTTTGCTCATGTGTTCTCCTTATTTTGTGTTTGGAGCCCGCAACCGTTGAAAGCGGGAATCCGGGCGTCAACAACTCACTTTTTGGCGTGAGCTATTGTACGGACCCGGGCGGCACATTCGAAAAGAGTGAACCGAGTCCTTCCGCTATGGTCGGGTGGACGAGAACGGCGTCTCGGAGCCTCCCATATGGAAGGTTTGCCAGGATCGCCATTTGCACCCCGACCATGACCTCGCCGGCTTCGGAGCCAATCATCGTGAAGCCGAGAATGCGGTCGTCGCTCCCTCCGACAAGAGCCTTCATGAAGCCTTGCGTTTCGCCCGTCGCCTCTGTGCGCAGCACCGCGCTCATCGGCAACTTCGCGACGCGCACGGTGACGCCTTGGCGTTGCGCATCGCCTTCGCTCAGTCCCACGTGGGCAAGTGGAGGGTCCGTGAACAGGCAGTATGGAACTAGCCGATCACGCGTGCTGCGCTTCCCTCCAGCCAGATTGTCCCTGATGATTCGAAAGTCGTCGTCGGATACGTGCGTGAACTGGGGGCTACCGGCGGATTCCCCCAGGGCCCAGACACCGGGCGCAGTCGTCTCCAGCCGCTCATTGACGCGAATGTAGCCACGATCATCCAACTCAACGCCGGCCTTCTCAAGCCCGATCCCGGCGGTATTCGGAATGCGCCCCGCCGCGACCAGGATGTCGCTGCCCTCGATCTTTTGCTCACCGGAGGTTGTGCGCACGGCAACGCTGACTTCCTTTCCGGATTTGCCGTGCACATTGAGTGGCTCAGCCGCCACTAGAATTTGAATACCTTCGTCACTGAGAATCCGCTGCATTTCATCCGCGACGTCAGGATCCTCCCGGGTCATCAGTTGAGGCCCAGACTGGATGACCGTCACGAGGCTACCGAAGCGACGGTAAGCCTGGGCCAATTCGAGGCCGACATAGCCGCCCCCGAGCACGATCAAATGTGGCGGCAAGTAGTCGAGCTCCAGAGCCTCAATATGTGTGAGGGGTCGGGCGGCTTCGAGGCCAGGAACGCTCGGAATTGCCGCGTGCGTTCCGATGTTGAGGAAAACCTGGTCACCCGCCAGCTCGCGTGTCCCGCCGTCATTCAGGCTCACCTCGAGCGTTTTCGGTCCAACAAAACGCCCAGTCCCCATGATCAATTCGGCACCGGTCGTCTTGTATTGCTGCAAATGGAAATCAATTTCGCGGCTAACCATGTCGCGCTTGCGCTGGCGAACCTTTGCCATGTCGGTCGCGACGGGACCGGTCGATGTACCGAACTGCGCGGCGTGATGCGCCAGATGTGCAACCCTCGCGCTCCAAATTTCATTCTTACTGGGCAGGCAGGCGATGTTGGGGCAGGAGCCCCCGATCCACCGGCGTTCCACGACGGCAGTCCGTCGCCCCGATCGCGCCATATGCCACGCCAGTAACTTTCCCCCCTGTCCACTGCCAAGGATCAGGATTTCAAACTGTTCTGGTTGAGACATGAATTTCCTCCGTGTGCGACTCTCGGATTTATTCAGAAATTTGCCGGTGGGCGTGCGTCACGCTCACCGCGATTGGGGATAGTTGCGCACATTTCTTGCCGTGGCAACCGTAAGCAGCAGTAGATAAACGCGGCAGCCAATAGGCCAACGTCGGACCCGCCATGCCGGATATGGGTACTGTCCGGTTTGTCATTCCTTCCGCTTTGTCAGTTTAATATCTGCTTCGTGAAACC